>NZ_SHMH01000003.1 GCF_004283755.1 Pseudoxanthomonas winnipegensis | reverse complement strand
GCCTCGGGCGTCGCCGCCGCAGGCGCGGGCCGGCTCGCGCCACGCGGCGCGGCCGCGGCGGCCTGCTGCGCGCCGGGCGTGGGCGGCTGCGGCCCCGAGCCACCGCCCTCGCGCGGCGTGCCGCGCCCGATGAAGGTCAGCTGCACGCGGCTGCCGTCTTCCTCCGTCGGCGTGGGCGGCAGCGCCATCAGGCTGACGAAGATCAGCAGCGCCAGGAACGCCAGGTGCAGCAGCAGGCTCCCCAGCCGCCCGACCCAGCGGATCCAGCGCTCCTCGCGCGGCGGCGCCTCGCCGTGCTGCCAGTGCAGCGACCACGCGGCCTGCCAGCGGTTCATCGGCCGCGCCACTGGCGCCGTGCGCGGGCGTGCGGCCGCGGCGGCCACCAGTGCCTCGACCGGGGCCCGGCTCAGCGGACCGGCCTGTGCCGGCCGGTTGCGCAGCCAGATGCCCCAGCCGTGCGGCAGGCCGGTGCGTTTTTCCAGAATGGGCGCCGGCCTGCGCTGCAGGAGGGCGGCGATGATCTCGGTGGCAGTCGTCACCGGATGCGGACGGATCAGGCCGCGTCGCGCGGCATGTACGGCGCCTGGCCGCTGTCGTGGTCGGTGGCGTCACGCACCGCGGTCACGCCCGGCACGCGCGTCAGCAGGGTCTTCTCGATGCCCTGCTTCAGGGTGACATCGGCCATGCCGCAGCCGTGGCAGCCGCCGCCGAAGCGCAGGAACACCACGCCCTCGCCCGTCACTTCCTCCACCGCCACGCGGCCGCCGTGCGAGGCCAGCTGCGGGTTGACCTCGTGCTCCACCACCCAGCGCACGCGCTCGACCAGCGAGGCGCCCTCGGCCGGCGCCTTGCCCTTGATGTGCGGCGCCTTGATCGTCAGCTGGCTGCCGGCGCCCTGGGTGACGAAGTCGATCTCGGCATCGTCCAGCCACGGCACGCTGGCCGCGTCCACGTACAGGGTGAAGCCTTCGCAGTCCACGGCCCACTCGTCGCCGGCCAGTTCGCGCGGTTCGGCGAACTCCAGCCGCGCGTCGGCGCGCGGGGTGCCCGGATCGACCGCACTGAGCCGCACGCCAAGGCCGGGCGAGGCCTCGCGCTCGATCAGCTTGCGGAAATGGTGCTGGGCGGTCTCGGAGATCTGGATCATGCGGCGTATTCTAGCGGTCTGCCCGCGCACCGGTCAGAACGGAATGGTCACGCGCGGGAATGCTACGTTCCCCGCGCCACCTGCAGGAGCCCCCGATGTCCGACCTCGTCCCCCTGGCCGCCGCGCACTGCCTGCCGCGCAGCGGCAGCGAGCACCGCCTCAGCCAGGCGCGCATCGCCGAGCTGCTGCCGCAGCTGCCCGGCTGGGAACTGGCCGAACAGGACAAGGCGCTGGTGCGCACCTTCCGCTTTCCCGACTATTACCGCACGCTGGCCTTCGTCAACGCGCTGGCCTACATCGCCCACGCAGAGGACCATCATCCGGACCTGGGCGTGCACTACGACCGGGTGGTGGTGCGTTTCTCCACCCACGACGTGGGCGGCCTGAGCGAGAACGACTTCATCTGCGCCGCCAAGGCGCAGGCACTGGAACCCGACGCATGAACACCCACACCGTTTCCCGTCCCCTGCGCCTGCTGGCGCTGTCGTGTTTCGCCGTGCTGGCCGCCGCCTGCGGCGAGCAGGCCGCGCCCGAGGCCACCGCCCCGGCCGCCACCGAGCTGACCGCGCTGCAGACCCCGCCGCCGCAGTACCCGCTGGAAGCCGCGTGCAGCGGCCACGGCGGCGTCTCCACGCTGAAGGTCACCGTCGGCACCGCCGGCACGCCGACCGAGGTGGTGGTGGCCAAGGGCAGCGGCAACGCGGCGCTGGACGATGCGGCGGTGGCCGCGGTCAAGCAATGGACCTTCAAGCCGGCCACGCGCGGCGGCCAGCCGGTGGCGCAGACCCTCAACGTGCCGGTGAACTTCCCCGCCCCGCAGGTGCGCCCGGACGCCTGCTTCTCGCTGGACGAGAAGGCCAAGACCCCGGCGAAGTGAGCGACCGGCGCCCGGCATCGCGTTCCGGGTGAATCGGGTTTCGAGCGGCGTTGACGCTGTAGCCGGCGGAACGCGTTACTCCTTTGAGCGCTCCGCGCGAGCGGAGCTGGGTTCCCGCCCTCGCGGGAACGACGGTAGAAGCTTCCCAGCGGCACTCAGCCCGCGCGGCCGCGCAGCGGCTCGACGCCGGCCATATTGGCCCCCGCCAGCCGCATCAGCTCGATGAAGCGCTGCAGCTTGGCCGGCTGGTGCCGCGCCGGCGGATAGACCAGGTGCACCGGCAGCGGCGTGGCGCGCCAATCCGGGGCCAGGTGCAGCAGCCGGCCGGCGGCGACGTCCTCGGCCACCAGCCAGGCCGAGGCGATGCACGCCCCCAGCCCGGCCAGCGCCGCGGTGCGCAGCGCATGCAGGCTGTCGGTGCTCAGCCTGGGGCGGATCTGGAAATGGCACTGCCGCCCGTCCTGGCGATGGGTCAGGCTGATGTCGTTGCGGTAGAACAGGTTGATCGCCAGCCAGGGCAGCGCGCGCAGGGTCTCGATGGCGTCGGGTGCCTCGCGCCCTTCCAGCAGTTCCGGCGCGCCGACCACGATGCGTGGCACCTCGGCGATCTGCACCGCCACCACCGAGGGATCCATCACCGTGCCGACGTGGATGGCGCAGTCGATGTTGTCGGCGACGAAGTCCGGCTCGCGCTCGTGCAGCAGCCAGTCGACCGAGACCTGCGGATAGCGGCGCAGGTAGTCGGCCATCGGTTCCATCAGCTGGCGCTGGCCGAAGGCGTGCGGCACCACCACGCGCAGCAGGCCCTGCGGGGCTTGTCCGGCGCCGCGCAGGTCGTCTTCCAGCGCCTGCCAGTCCTGCAGCAGGTCGCGGGCCTTGTCGTAGCAGCGCGCGCCGTCTTCGGTCAGCGTCATGGCGTGGGTCGAACGACGCAGCAGCTTGAGCCCGAGCAGGCGTTCGAGCGCCTGCAGCCGCCGGCTGACGGTGGGCTGGCTGGCGCCGAGCTGCGCGGCGGCGGCCGACAGGCTGCCGGCCTCGACGATGCGGACGAAGGTCTGCATCAGCTCGAGGCGGTCGGTTCCGGTGGAAATCGGCTCTTGCATACGCCCGACGCATAGGCATTGTGTCGGCGCGCAGGCTACCACGCGCGCCGGGCGGCCCGGAGAATACCGCGCACCCCACCTTGCAGCCGCTCGACGCCATGACTCACATTCAATATCCGCATGAAGCCCCCGGCCACACCGGCCTGCCGCGCCGGCTGGTACTGCTGCTGGCGATCGGCGCCGGCATGAGCGTGGCCTCGCTCTACTACAGCCAGCCCATGCTCGGCGTGCTGGCCGGCGACCTGCACGCCAGCGCCCAGACCGCCGGCCTGGTGCCCACGCTCAACCAACTCGGCTATGCGCTGGGCATCCTGCTGTGCGCGCCGCTGGGCGATCGTTACGACCGCCGCCGGGTGATCCTGGCCAAGTGCGGCCTGCTGGCGCTGGCGCTGGCCGTCGGCGGCCTGGCGCCGGGCATGACCACCCTGCTCTGCGCGAGCCTGGCGATCGGCCTGACCGCCACGGTGGCGCAGGACTTCGTGCCCGCCGCCGCCACGCTGGCGCGGATCGAACACCGTGGCCGCATCGTCGGCACGGTCATGACCGGCCTGTTGCTGGGCATCCTGCTTTCGCGCGTGGGCAGCGGCCTGATTGCCGGAATCTGGGGCTGGCGCGCGGTCTATCTCATCGCCGCCGTGGGCATGGTCCTGGTCGGGCTGGCCTCGGCGCGCTGGGTGCCGCGCTTCGAGCCGACCACCACGGTGGGCTATGGCGCGCTGCTGGCCAGCCTGGTGCCGCTATGGCGCGCGCACCCGGCGCTGCGCCGCGCCACCTGGGCGCAGGCGACCCTGGCGGTCGGCTTCAGCGCGTTCTGGTCGACGCTGGCGGTGATGCTGCAGGACGCGCCCTTCCACCTGGGCAGCGCGGTGGCCGGCGCGTTCGGCCTGGCCGGCGCCGCGGGCGCGCTGATGGCACCCATCGCCGGCCGCATCGCCGACCGGCGCGGCCCGGGGCTGGTTACCCGCCTCGGCGCCGGGCTGGCGGCGGGCGCGTTCGCGCTGATGCTGGCCGGGCCACTGCTGCCGATGCACGGCCAGCTGGCCCTGCTGGTGGTGGGCACGATCGGCTTCGACCTGGGCGTGCAGGCCACGCTGGTCTCTCACCAGACCATCGTCTACGGCATCGATCCTGGGGCGCGCAGCCGGCTCAATGCGGTGTTCTTCACCGGCATGTTCATCGGCATGGCCAGCGGTGCGGCGCTGGGCAGCGTGCTGATGCAGCACCTGGGCTGGCCGGGCGTGCTGGGCCTGGCGGTGCTGACCTCGCTGCTGGCACTGGCGATCCGGCTCGGCGCGCACCGCGACGCGGCGGCGGCCGGACGTTGCGCGCACGTCAACGCCGCGTCGCCGCTTCACCACGAGGCGTGAGCATGGCGCGCGGCAGGCTGGAGCCACACCCCTCCTGGAGACCCGCATGTCCACCTCGCCGCAAGAGCTCGAAGCCGCCTTCTGGAAGGCCCTCAAGTCCGACCGCACCGTGATGCTGGGGCTGGAGGGCATCGAAGACGGCCATACCCGGCCGATGACCGCGATGATCGAGGGCGACGAAGGCGGCCCGGTCTGGTTCTTCACCTCCATCGACAATGCGATGGTGCAGCAGCTGGGCTCGGGCCACCGCGCGATCGCCGCCTTCGCCGCCAAGGACCACGACCTGTTCGCCAGCGTGCGCGGCACGCTGGTGCTGGACACCGACCGCGCGGTCGTCGATCGCCTGTGGAATCCCTTCATCGCCGCCTGGTACGAAGGCGGCAAGGACGATCCCAAGCTGGCCCTGCTGCGCCTGGATCCGGACCAGGCGGAGATCTGGAAGAACGGCTCCAGCCTGCTGGCCGGGCTGAAGCTGCTGCTGGGACGCGACCCCAAGCGCGACTA
This sequence comes from Pseudoxanthomonas winnipegensis, assembly GCF_004283755.1. Lineage (GTDB taxonomy): Bacteria > Pseudomonadota > Gammaproteobacteria > Xanthomonadales > Xanthomonadaceae > Pseudoxanthomonas_A > Pseudoxanthomonas_A winnipegensis. The sequence continues at coordinate 460,136 of NZ_SHMH01000003.1, read as the reverse complement.
CGCCGACAAGGTCGCCAAGGTCAATCTGGCCTGATGCCCCGCACGACGCGCCGCGGCCGATGCTGCGTCGCGTCGTGACCCGTCTCCGGGGCGGGCGGATAGTCGGCTGAACCAGGACCGCTCCGGTCCTGCTTCGCCAGCCGCCCGCCTCCGGAGATCCGCATGAAAGCCGTGATCGCTCTGCTCGCCGCCGTCGTCCTGCTCGCCATCGGTATCCCGCTTTCGCGCGCCATCAGCAATGGCGAAGAACACACCATCACCCGCACGCTGGATCCGGATACGCCGCGCCCCGTGCGCGAGACCGCCAAGCCGCGTCCGGCGCAGGTCAGCCACGCCGACACCGATCCCAAGCCGGCCGCCGCGCCGCGCTAGCCGGTCCGATCCAGCCGCAGCGCGCCATCGCGGCGCTCAGGGGGCGCATGTGCGCACCGCACGCGACTGGGTAAACTGTGGCAATGCAACATCGCCGCCCGCCTCAGGGCGGCGTCTTTTTTTGGTTTACAAAACAATCGTCTAGGATACGTTTCGCAAGGATTGGTCGAAGTCTTGGCCTGCGCGGATTGGAGCCCTTCCCCATGATTTTCGAAACCCTCGACACCTCCGGCCACGAACAGGTCGTGTTCTGCCACAACCCCGATATCGGGCTGAAGGCGATCATCGCCGTCCACAGCACGGTGCTGGGTCCGGCGCTGGGCGGGGTGCGCATGCGTCCCTACCCCGACACCGAGACGGCGCTGACCGACGCGCTGCGGCTGAGCCGGACGATGACCTACAAGAACGCCCTGGCCGGCCTGAATGTCGGTGGCGGCAAGGCAGTGATCATCGGCGATCCGAGTCAGGACAAGGTCGAGGCGCTGTTCCGCATGTTCGGCCGCTATGTCGATTCGCTGGGCGGGCGCTACATCACCGCCGAGGACGTGGGCACCGACGTCAACGACATGGAGCATGTCTACCGCGAGACCGAATACGTGGTCGGCGTGCACCAGGTGCACCGCGGCTCGGGCGACCCGGCGCCCTTCACCGCCTACGGCGCGCTGCAGGGGCTGATGGCCGCGCTGAACCGCCGGTTCGGCAACGAGGAGATCGGCAAGTACAGCTATGCCGTGCAGGGCCTGGGGCATATCGGCATGGAGTTTGTGAAGCTGCTCAAGGAGCGCGGAGCCAAGCTGTTCGTCACCGACCTCAATCCGGCGCTGGTGGCGCGCGCGGTCGAGGAATACGGCGCAGAGGCAGTGGCGCCCAACGAGATCTACGACATTCCCGCCGACGTGTTCTCGCCGTGCGCGCTGGAGGGGTCGATCAACCACGAGACCCTTCCGCGCCTGCGCGCCAAGATCATCTGCGGCACGGCCAACAACCAGATGTCGCACGTGGTCGGCGAGGAAGCCATGCGCCGCGGGATCCTGTACGCGCCCGACTATGCGGTCAACGCCGGCGGGGTGATGAACGTCTCGCTGGAGATCGACGGCTACAACCGCGAGCGCGCCATGCGCCTGATGCGCAACATCTATCACAACGTCGGGCGCGTCTTCGATCTGGCCGAGAAGGAGCGGATCGCCCCGCAGTACGCCGCCGACCGCATCGCCGAGGCGCGCATCGCCTCGATCGGCAAGCTCAAGCTGCCGCTCGGCCGCACCGCGCCGCGCTACATGGGCCAGCTGCGCGGCGACCACTGAGCCACACCAGGGGTGAGAACGAGAACGGGCGCCATCAGGCGCCCGTTCTGCTTTGCGTGACACTTAGAAGCTGGTCATGACGGCAGGGCCCGTGTCGGCGACTCAGAACCCCACGCTGTAACGCACCGATCCCACCGACTCGCTCCCGCGCGCGCCGAAGCGCTGGTCCAGGCCGAAGGACAGGCGCTGGTTGGCGCGCAGCGCGGCCTCCAGCGAGAAGCCGGCCCAGCCACCCGAGGCCGCCGCGTCGCCGCCCGGGATCGCGCCCCAGGCGTCTATGCCGACGAAGCGCGCCTGCCGCGAGAACCCGCTGGCCGACAGCACCGACTGCCATTCCAGATGGCCCGACAGCGACAGGTCCATCGACGCCAGCGACAGCGCCCGCTCCAGGCGCAGCCCGGCGATGGCCTGGGCGCGGCTGGCATGGCTGGCCGCCGCAGCCAGGCCGAAGCCGGCCGCGCCCTGCTCACTGAAGGCATCGCGCGCCAGGCTGGCGTAGTCCGCCCCCAGGTACGGGGTGAGCGTGCCCAGGCCGGTGCGCAGCGGCACGCCGGCTTCCATGCTGGCGAAGCGCATCTCACCGTCGTAGCGGGCATCGACGCCGTAGGCCGCGTCGCCCAGATAGACCGAGCGGCGCAGGTCGCGGCGGAACTGGCCCACGCCGAACTGCGCCAGCGCATAGCCGGCCTGCCCGCGATGGGCCAGATAGGCCTGCACATGGGTCTGGCGATCCTGGCCGGCGTCGCCGAGCGTATCGCGCACGCTGTTGGTGTCCATCTGGCCCACGGCCAGGCCCGAGGTCCAGCCCGGCGCCAGGGTCACGTCCTGGCCGGCGATCCAGCCCGACAGGTCCAGCCCGGCGGTCGCGCCCAGGCCCGAGGCCTGGCGTCCGTCGAACGCCTGGTACCAGCCGTCCGCGCCGGCCCCGCCCTGCGCCACGTGCGCGGCCAGCGCACGCCGGCGCAGATCGAGCAGATCCAGGGTGACGCCGTCGGCCGCCGCATGCGCGCGGCCGGACAGGCTCTCCAGCGAACGCGCTGCGGCCGCGCTGGAAGAAGTCCGCAGGAAATCCCCGGCCAGCGACGCCATCGCGCCGCTCTGGGCCTGGGGCTGCGCGTCGAGCTGGGTCAGCGCCGCATCCACGCGCTGGGCGGCGCCGACCGACGCGGCGCTCATGCCCATCGCGCTGGCGGTGGCGGTGATGTCCAGCCGAGTGATGTCTAGGTACGCCTGAGTGCTGCTGAAGCCCAGCGACGCCTGCAGGAATACGTTCGAGGCCGAGCTCAGCCCGGAGAAGGTGCCGTTGATGGCACTGGCGTCGACCACCGTCTCGCGCGCGCTGCGCACGTAGCCGCTGGCCGTGCCCATCACCTTGAGCATGCCGCCCAAGTTGGCGGTGCCATCGACCTGCAGCGGCGTGCCGATCTGGAACTCCAGCGTGGCGCCGGAGGACTGGGTGAAGTCGCCCTCGATCCGCCGCGCGCCCGCAGCGCCGGTGAAGGCGACCGTGCCGTCGTTGCGCAGCGCGCCGCCCACGCCGCCGCCGGTGTTCAGGCGCGCGCCTGCGGCCACGCTGGCGCTGCCCGGGATCGCGCCGCTGGACAGCAGCGCGCCCTGGCTGACGCGGGTCTCGCCCAGGTAGCTGTTCTGCCCGCTCAGGTTGAGCGTGCCGGCGCCGGACTTGGTGATGCCACCGTCGCCGCTGATCGCGTTGGACCAGGTCGAGGTGCCGTCGAAGGACACCGCCACATCGCCCCAGTCCAGCCGCGCCGGCCCGTTGACCGCCTTGCCGACATTCAACAGGCCGTAGCCGAACACCGGGTCCACCCCCGCCGCGCCCAGGTCGGTGGCCGTGCCCAACAGGGTCTGCCGGACCAGATCGTTGGAGAAATAAGGAAAGGCCTGCCACACCAGCGCCGCCGCGCCGGAGACCTGCGGGGTGGACAGCGAGGTGCCGGTCCACTCCCAGTAGCTGGGCGCGGTCGGGCCGTCGTTGGTGCCGGTGGTGATCACCTTGCCCGGCGCGACCAGACAGTAATGCATGGCCACGCCGCAGGCGTTGGAATACGAGGCAAGCTGGGTCGGGTTGTCGGTGTCCAGCGCCGCCACCGCCAGCCAGCCGATCTCCAGATCGGCCGCCGGCAGCGTGTTGTTCGGGCCGGGCTTGCTCGGCATGGCGGCCGTGTCGGTCGGCTGGGCCTTGCCGTCGTTGCCGGTGGCGAACACCACGATGCCGCCGTTCTGCACGACGAAGGGCCGGTACTCGGCGGCGATGGGCGCGGTCGCCGTCAGGTCGGTCCAGTACACCCCGCCCCAGGAGTTGTTCATCACCTTGACCCCGCGCGCGATCAGGTCCTGGTGGACCTGCGCCAGGCCCAGCGCGCCGCTGGTCGAATTGCCGTTGCCCGAGCCGTCGTCGGTCGGCTCCTTGTCCGAGATGATCCGTGCCGAGACGATGCTCGCCCCCGGCGCGATGCCGCCCGGCCAGGCGCCGAAGGCCCGGCCGGCGGCGATCTGCGCCACGGCCGTGCCGTGGCCGACCACGTCGTCCTTGGTCAGATCGTTGGACGAGCCGCTGACATAAGTGAGGTTGGCGGTGACCCGTGGCGACAGCGCCGGATGGCTGCGGTTGACGCCGGTATCGACGATGCCGATCACCACCCCGGTGCCGGTGAAGCCTGCAGCGTGCGCGGCGTCGGCATGGGTGAGGCTCAGATGCTTGGAATAGGTCGGATCCGGCGTGGTCACCACCGGCGCGGGGGTCGTGGTGGGCGGTGGTGTGGTCGGCGGCGGGTTCGGCTTGACGTTGCCCCCTCCTCCACCGCCGCAGGCGCTCATCACCGCGCACGCCAGCACGTTCAGCGCCAGCACCCGGCCCGAAGGCCGCCCCGGCATCGCGCCCTGTCCCCGCATTGCACTACTCCCCGGATGGCGCACCCCAGCGCCTGTCCGGCGCAATCTAGCTCAACCGCGGCCGCGCAGGTGGGCTTGCGCCTGCAAATCGCACATCCACCTTGATGTACCCCAAGGCATCCCGGCACCCTGCTGCAAGCGGCCAATGGTCGGGTGTGCCGCCGCGAGCGCCCGGGAGGATAATGGGGAACTCTTTGGTTCCTCAGGACAGGCTCTCCATGAGCGACATCGTCATCGCCGCCGCCAAGCGCACCGGCATCGGTTCTTTCCTCGGCCAGTTCACCGGCACGCCCACGCCGCAGCTGGGCGCCAGCGTCATCGCCGCGGCGCTCGAGCAGGCCGGGGTGCCGGCGCAGGACGTGGACGAAGTCATCATGGGCTGCGTGCTGCCGGCCAACCTGGGCCAGGCGCCGGCGCGCCAGGCGGCGCTGGCCGCCGGCATCCCGCAGTCCACCGGCGCGACCACCATCAACAAGGTGTGCGGCTCGGGCATGAAGGCGATCATGCTGGCGCACGATCTGGTCAAGGCCGGCTCGGCGCGCGTGGTCGTGGCCGGCGGCATGGAGTCGATGAGCAACGCCCCGCACATGATCCCCAACTCGCGCACCGGTAACCGCTTCGGCGATTTCAAGGCGATCGACCACATGGCCTGGGACGGTCTGACCAATCCCTATGACGGTCAGGCGATGGGCGTGTTCGCTGAGGCCACCGTGGAAAAGTATGGCTTCAGCCGCGAGGAGCAGGACGCCTTCGCGATCGAATCGGTCAAGCGCGCGCAGGCCGCGCAGGCCTCCGGCGCCTTCGATGCCGAGATCGTGCCGTTCAAGATCGCCACGCGCAAAGGCGAGGTGACCGTGAGCAGCGACGAGCAGCCGGGCAAGTCGGACATCGGCAAGATCCCCTCGCTCAAGCCGGCCTTCAAGAAGGACGGCACGGTCACCGCCGCCAGTTCGTCGAGCATCTCCGACGGCGCGGCCGCCACCGTGGTGTTGAGCGCCGAGGACGCCGCGCAGCGCGGCCTGCAGCCGCTGGCGCGCATCGTCGCGCATGCCACGTTCTCGCAGCAGCCGGAGTGGTTCACCACCGCGCCGGTCGGGGCGATCCAGAAGGTGCTGGAGAAGGCGGGCTGGTCGGTCCAGGACGTGGATCTGTTCGAGATCAACGAAGCCTTCGCCGTCGTGGCGATGGTGCCGATCCAGGAACTGGGCATCCCCCACAGCAAGGTCAATGTGCATGGCGGCGCCTGCGCGCTAGGCCATCCGATCGGCGCTTCCGGCGCTCGCCTGGTCGTCACACTGCTCAACGCCCTGCGCGTGCAGGGTATGCGCCGTGGAATTGCCACGCTGTGCATCGGCGGCGGCGAAGCCACGGCCATCGCGGTCGAACTGCTCTGAAGACGTTTTCTGTTTTAACGCCAAGTTGACGAATCTGAGCCATACGCCCGCGAATGCTTGACAGTGGAAAACGGATTGTCATGATGTCGCCCGGCGCGCAACTGCGCGTTGCCAAACTAATCGACGAGGATTTACCAATGAGCATCAACAAGACGCTGATCGCGCTGGCAATGGGCCTGGCCCTGGCTGCTTGCTCGAAGCCGGAACAGGCTGCCGACGCCGCCACCGACGCGCAGCAGGCTGCCACCGAGGCCCAGGCTGCCGCCGACACCGCCGCTTCGACCCCGACCGCCGACGCTGCCCAGGCTGCTGCCGACACCGCCGCGACCGCCGCCAACACCGCCGCTGACGCTGCCGCCAACGCTGGCGCCGCGACCACGGACAAGGCTGCCGACGCTGCTGCCGACGCCGCCGAGGCTGCCAAGGACACCGCGCAGGACGCCGCTGACGCTGCGAAGTCCGCCGGTCAGGACGCCGAGAAGAAGTAATCCGCGCTTCGCCGGTGGTTCGCCATCGGTAATCGGATTCGAGAAGACCGCCGGGCAACCGGCGGTCTTTTTTTGTGCTCGATGGGATTGCTGGACAAAGCGGTGAACATACTTCGCGGCGGCCTGTCCCCAACCTGGTCGAGGTTCTGCGCTGATCGGTCAGGACTGCTTTCGACATCTCAAGCCGACCGGCTCGACACGCCAGGCAACGGTGCAGCGGTCGGCGACCACGACGAGCGATGCGATACGCCGCGCTTCAAGTCATTGCAGGGTGCGCTGATCGAGGGAAGGCCGACACCGCGACTCGGATCGCTGCCCCTCCGATCCAGCAAAACCGAGCGCCAGGATGCCTCGATCAAGAAAAAGAACATTTTTGTAAGGAACGGCCCTACATGGCGTTGACATGCGCCTTCGTAGGCTCGCCGCGTCGTGAATGCCGGTGTCCGTGACACCCGCAGACTTCGCGTCACACCATCCATCTTCTTTCGTTGAGGGGAACGCCATGACCAACAAGTTCAACATCGTGCTGATCGCTTCCGTCCTGGCGCTGGGCGCCTGCTCGCAGCAGACCCAGGACCGCGCCGCCGCCACCGCCGACAGCGCCGCGGCCGATGCCTCGGCTGCCGCGGACAAGGCTGCTGCCGCGGCCGACAACGCTGCCGACAAGGCCGCCGCGGCCACCGACGCCGCCGCCGACAAGGCCGCCGTTGCCGCCGACAATGCCGCGGCTGCGGCCAGCAACGCCGCCGAGAAGGCCGAGAACGCGACGCAGGCCGCCGCCGACGCCGCCGCCGCCGTGTCCGAGGGCGCCAACGCCACTGCCGACAAGGCGGCCGAGGTCTCCAAGGACGCGCGCGAGGCTTCCAAGAAGTAAGCCGCTTCCGCACGCTGCAGTACGCAAAGAGGCCCGCGCAAGCGGGCCTCTTTCTTTGGTTACTCGCCGACGTGCCGAGCCGCTGAAAGCCGTTTCGCCTACTAGCCTGAACCCGCTAGGCGCGGCTCCTCGGCTAAGGTCCGCCATCTAGGGTCAGCGCGCGGATGGAGGCGGATGATCGCCTTATGCTCCGGTGGGAGCCGCCATGGCGGTGATGAGGCTCTACCGGAAAGCCCCATCGCCGCCATGGCGGCTCCCACGGGGATGGGCAGCATTCTGTGTGTGCCCTGTTCTGGCCCGCTGTGCGCCTGGCCGGCCAGATCGAGGCCGCAGCGGATGGATCAAGCCTCCTTTCGATTTTCGACCCGAAGTCCTTTGACATAACGCGCGCAGCAGCGGTCCGGCGGGCGGTGGCCGCGCCTAGCGAGGCAGGACGCCGAGCGCCCGAATCAGGGCAGGATGCCCTGATTGAGGGAGAAGCGGCCACCGCCCGCCGGACCGCTGCCCTCCCGAAGCCGCACATGCGACCGCCGCAATTCTCCAATCGAGAGAACAACCTGTTCTTGCTACGTCCCAGTGGTCCGAGTCGACCTGGAAGCGCCCCACCCGCAGTTTCCGAATGGCTTGTGAGTCGTTGACGAACCTGCCCCCGCTCCTTGCATTTGCCCCGACAGCCAGGACATGCAACGCTCCGGCACGACCGTCCGACGGGCGGTTTGGTGAGCCCAGTCACAGCGCCTGTGCGGCGCAAGCCGCGATAGTCGCGTTTCCCCCGACAGGAGACCTTGCGACATGTCCATGTGGAAAGATCCGGTGTCCAGCAAGAAGGACGCCCCGCCGGCCCCGGTCATCGAGCCGTCCCCGCCGCCGGTGGCCAGCGCCGAGCCCGTCGCGCCCACCCCGCTGACCAGCGCCCCGAGCCCCGCCTCGGCGCCCACTGCCCAGTCGGCCGGCCGCGAACGCAAGGAATCGCTGATCGCCTCGGACCTGACCATCGAGGGCAAGATCGAGGGCAGCGGCCACGTGCGCATCGCCGGCCGCTTCAAGGGCGACGTCAATGTCCAGGGCGACCTGACCATCGAACACGGCGCCAAGCTGTCCGGCGGCGTCAAGGCCAGCAAGATCACCATCGCCGGCGAGCTGGAAGGCAATATCGAGGCGGCCAAGCACGTCGAACTGCTGGCCTCCGGCGCCCTGACCGGCGACGTCAAGTGCGGCACGATGACCGTGGCTGCCGGCGCCCGCATGCGCGGCCAGGCCGACTTCGGCTGGGACGGCAGCGAGAAGCAGCACGACGCGGCGTGAGCACCCAGCGCCCCGGCACGGCAGGCGCCACCCGCGCCTGCCCGCATTGCAAGGCGACGATCCTGGAGACCGCGGCCGTGTGCCCGTCGTGCAAGCATCACCTGCGCTTCGACGACTCGGCCACCGTGGCCCGGCGCGAGGTGCAGCGCGTGGTGCCGCTGATGGTCCAGGGCACGGTCAACCATCCTGCCGACGCCGCCACGGCCTACGAATACACCGCGGTGATGGTGATCAGCGACGAACAGGGCCGCGAGATCGACCGCCACGTGGTCGGCGTCGGCGCCCTGCGGCCGGGCGAGCAGCGCACCTTCTCGCTGACGGTGGAGATGTTCCCGCACAGCGGCGGCCAGGCGCCGCGCGGGAAGCGCCGCCTGTCCTGAAGGTCCTGCATCCGGCGGCACGCGCGAGGCGTGCGGCCAGGCCTTACTTGCGCGTGGCCGGCTTCTGCGGCCCGCAGCTGCTGCAGCCGCCGCAGGCGGCATCGACCGCCCTGGCCGGCGGCGCCAGCGCCCTGCCCAGCCGCTGCATCCACGGCGGGCGCCCGTCCCGCAGCAGCGGCAGGGCCAGCGCGGTGCGCGCGCGGCGGGTGGCGTTGGGGAACTGCTTGTGCGCCACGACCCAGGCGCTGACCAGCACGGCCAGCGCGATCACCAGGTACTGCAGCGCCAGCGCCGGTGCCATCAGCCCGCCCCCAGCATGACCGCGACCTGGTAGGTCAGCAGCGAGGCGATGTAGGCCAGCGCGAACAGATAACCGGCCGACACCGCCATGCGCTTCCACGAATTGGTCTCGCGCTTGATGGTGGCCAGCGTGGACAGGCACATCGGCGCGTAGATGTACCAGACCAGCAGCGACAGCGCGGTGGCCAGCGACCAGCCGTCGTGAATCAGCGGCGCCAGCGCCTGCGCCTTGGCATCGTCGTCGCCGGCCGACAGCGCATAGACGGTGGCCAGCGAGGACACGGCGACCTCGCGCGCGGCCAGGCCCGGGATCAGCGCAATGCAGATCTGCCAGTTGAAGCCCAATGGGGCGAACACATAGCTCAGCGCATGGCCGATGCGCCCGGCGAAGCTGTAGTCGATCGGCGGCAGCGTGGCATCGGCCGGCGCGCCGGGGAAGGACAGCAGGAACCACAGCAGCACGGTGAGGGCCAGGATGATGCCGCCCACGCGCTTGAGGAAGATCATCGCACGCTCGTACAGGCCCAGGGCCAGATCGCGCAGGTGCGGAATGCGGTAGGACGGCAGCTCCAGCAGCAGCGGGTGCTCGCTCTTGTCGCGGCGCCAGCGCTTCATCACCCAGGCCACCACCAGCGCGCTGACGATGGCCGCCACGTACAGGCCGAACAGCACCAGCCCCTGCAGGTTGAACACGCCGCCGACCTGCCGCTGCGGGATGAAGGCGCCGATCAGCAGCGCGTACACCGGCAGACGCGCCGAGCAGGTCATCAACGGCGCCACCAGGATGGTGGCCAGGCGATCGCGCGGATCCTGGATCGAGCGCGTCGCCATGATCCCGGGGATGGCGCAGGCGAAGGAGGACAGCAAGGGAATGAACGAGCGCCCGGACAGGCCGGCCTTGGACATCAGCCGGTCCAGCAGGAAGGCCGCGCGCGGCAGGTAGCCGGATTCCTCCAGCGCCAGGATGAAGGCGAACAGGATCAGGATCTGCGGCAGGAACACGATCACCCCGCCCAGGCCGGCGATGATGCCGTCGGTGAGCAGGCTGTTGAGCGGTCCTTCCGGCAAGGCGCCGCCGACCCACCCGCCCAGCCAGGCGGTACCGGCATCAATGGTGTCCATCAGCGGCGCGGCCCAGGCATAGACCGCCTGGAAGATCAGGAACATCACCACCGCCAGCGCCAGCAGCCCGAACACCGGATGCAGCAGCCAGCGGTCCAGCGTGTCGTCCACGCGCGCGGTGCGGGTGGGCATGCTCACCGCCAGCGACAGCAGGCGGCGCGTCTCGGCGTGCAGGTCTGCGTCCTCGGGCAGCACGTGGCTGGGCAGCTGCGGCTGGGCGGCCATTCGGTCGATCTGCTCCAGCAGCGCCCGCGCGCCGTTGGACTTGACCGCCACGGTCTCCACCACCGGGATGCCCAGCTCGCGCTGCAGCACGTCCAGGTCGATCTGGATGCCGCGCCGGCGCGCGGCGTCGGCCATGTTGATCGCCAGGATCACCGGCAGGCCCAGGCGGAGCACTTCCAGCACGAAGCGCAGGTTGAGGCGCAGATTGGTCGCATCGACCACGCACACCAGCGCGTCCGGACGCGGCTCGCCGGGCAGGAAGCCGCGGCACAGGTCGCGGGTGATCGCCTCGTCCAGGCTGGCGGCGTTGAGGCTGTAGGCGCCAGGCAGGTCCAGCAGCGCATAGGTCTGGCCGTTGACGCCGGTGAAGCGGCCTTCCTTGCGCTCGACGGTCACGCCGGCGTAGTTGGCCACCTTCTGCCGGCTGCCGGTCAGCAGGTTGAACAGCGCGGTCTTGCCGCAGTTGGGGTTGCCGATCAGCGCCAGGCGCTGCGGCGCGGCGGCCGTGTTCATGCCCCTGCTCCGCGCTCGACGCGCAGGCGCACGCGCGCGGCCTCGGTCCGGCGCAGCGCGAAGCGGGTGAAGCCCACCTGCACCAGCAGCGGATCGGCGCCGATCGGCCCCTGCGCCACGATCTCCACCTGCTCGCCGGCGACGAAGCCCAGCTCGCGCAGACGCCGGGCGATGGTGTCGTTGGGGCCGCGGTCTTCGACCGAATCGACGATGGCCTGGGTGCGCTGGGGCAGATCGGACAACATCACGCGAGCGGGCTCAAATGAAAACAGTTCTCAATAGTACCACCGTGATCAAGACGTGAGGCTGTCTGTCGGGTCACCGGACAGGACGCTGCGGGCCAGCCCGGCGTACGATGCGCACCCCTCACCCAGCGCGTTCACCGCCGATGTCCGCACCGTTCCTGATCCGGCCCATCCAGCCCACCGATGACGCCGCGATGGCGGCGATCATCCGCGCCGTCATGCCGGACTTCGGGGCCTGCGGGCCGGGCTTTGCGATCAACGATCCGGAGGTGGACTGGCTCAGCCGCGCCTATGCGCAGCCGTGCAGCGCCTACTTCGTGGTCGAGGTGGACGGCCAGGTGCTGGGCGGCGGCGGCGTGGCACCGCTGGAGGGCGGCCCGGCCGGGACCTGCGAGCTGCGCAAGATGTACTTCCTGCCCCAGGCGCGCGGGCTGGGCGCCGGCGCGGCGATGATGCGCCAATGCCTGGAAGCCGCGCGTGGCTTCGGCTTCAGCCAGTGCTACATCGAGACCCTGCGCAGCATGGAGGCGGCCATGCGCCTGTACGAAAAGAGCGGTTTCACCCCGCTGCCCGCCCCGCTGGGCGCCACCGGCCACGGCGGCTGCGACCGCTGGTACGCGCTCGCGCTCTGAGCGGCGCTGCCGCGGCGCGCAAGGGCGCGCCGGCGCATGCCATTAGACTTGTCGCCTTTACGCGTTCCGCAGGAGCCTTGCATGCAGCTGTCCGAATCCCGCGCCGTGATCACCGGCGGCGTGTCCGGCCTTGGCCTGGCCACCGCCCAGCGCCTGGTCGCCGCCGGCGGCAAGGTGGTCCTGCTGGACGTCAACGACGAAAAGGGCGAGGCGGCCGTGCAGGCGCTGGGCCGCGCCAACGCGCGCTACCTGCGCACCGATGTCACCGACGAGGGCGTGGTGTCGGCCAGCATCGCCGAGGCGCGCGCCTTCCTGGGCGGGCTGAACGTGGCGGTCAACTGCGCCGGCATCCTCGGCGCCGGCCGCGTACTGGGCAAGGACGGGCCGATGGCGCTGTCCACCTTCCGCAACACGGTGCTGGTCAACCTGGTGGGCAGCTTCAACGTGGCCAAGGCCGCCGCCGAGGCGATGCAGGACGGCGCGCCCGGCGAGGACGGCGAGCGCGGGGTGATCGTCAACACCGCCAGCGTGGCCGCCTACGAAGGCCAGATCGGCCAGGCGGCCTACGCCGCGTCCAAGGCCGGCGTGGTCGGCATGACCCTGCCGATGGCGCGCGAACTGGCGCGCTTCGGCGTGCGCGTGGTGACCATCGCGCCGGGCGTGTTCTGGACGCCGATGGTCGACGGCATGCCCGAGGCGGTGCAGCAGTCGCTGGCCGCGTCCATCCCCTTCCCTTCGCGCCTGGGCCAGCCGGCCGAGTACGCCGACACCGTCGCCTACATCCTGCAGGCGCGCTACCTCAACGGCGAGACCATCCGCCTGGATGGCGCCACGCGCCTGGCCCCGAAGTAAGGCGGGCGTGAGCCAGGCGCGCGCGGAAAGACGCTGCAACGCGCCCACCTTCGCTCACGCCTCGCCGCTCAACGCTCCCGCTCCTCCCACACTCATTTCTTCAATCAGGTCTTCGATCCATGAAAGCTGGTGACATCAAGAAGGGTAACGTCGTCGAATACAACAACGGCGTCTACCAGATCCGCGACATCGAGCGCTCCTCGCCGCAGGGCCGCGGCGGCAACGTGCGCTTCCGTTTCATCATGTACAGCGTGCCGGGCGGCAACAAGCTCGACGCCAGCTTCGATGCCGACGACAACCTGAGCGAGGTCGAACTGCTGCGCCGCCAGGCCACCTTCTCCTACAAGGACGGCGAGGCCTTCGTGTTCCTCGACGACGAGGACTACACCCCCTACACCCTGGACGCGGACGTGCTGGGCGACGACGCCGGCTACATCACCGACGGCCTGACCGGCTGCTATGTGCAGGTGATCGACGAGCAGCCGGTGGCACTGCAGCTGCCGCAGCACGTCACGCTGGAAGTCATCGAGACCCCGCCCGAACTCAAGGGCGGCACCGCGACCAAGCGCCCCAAGCCGGCCAAGCTGTCCACCGGCATCGAGATCATGGTGCCCGAGTACATCACCACCGGCGAGCGCATCCTGATCAACACCACCACCGGCGAGTTCGGCGGTCGGGCGGACTGATCCTCGCCGCGCCGGCGCCCGCGAGCGTGCCGGCGCGACGCCTCAGGGCGCGAGGCCGCGCAGGCTGGGCACGCCAGTGTCGCGCTCGAGCGTGCGCAGACGCTGCCCCAGCGCGGCCAGGTTGGCGTCGGTGCCGTCGATCTGATCGCGCAGCTCCTGCGGCAACAGCAGGCGCGCGTCGTGTTCCAGCGTATCGCGCGCGGCGTGCTGCCGGCCGAGCAAGGCGCTGCCCTTCGCCTGCAGGAAGTCGCGCTCGGCCTGTTGCGGCAGGCCGTAGCCGGGCTGGCCCTGCAGCAGCAGCGCGGGCTGGGCGAACAGCCCCTCGTGCTCCAGGAGGTCGCGCAGGCGGGTGCGACCGGCATCCAGGTCGGCATCGCCGCGCCCGTGCAGGAAGCGGCGCTTGAGCGCATCGCGTGCCAGCAGGTCCTGGCGACGGCGCGCGGCCTGTTCCAGCACCAGCAGTGCGGCGCTGGCGCGCAGGTCCGCGCGTTCGATCCATGGCGCGCGCCGCTGCGGCGGCTGCGACAACCAGTCCTCGACCGACTGCGCGGGCAGCCCCAGGCGCGCGCGGGCGATGTCCAGCATCGCCTGGTATTGCGCGCTGGCCGGTGCGAAGTAATAGCCGGCGCGGCCAGCATGCTCCAGGTCAGCCAGCACCTGGCCATCGGCGATGCGCGCCTGTTCAAGGCGGCGCAACAAGCCGTTGGGCGTGATGCCCGACAGCCGCCCGCCCGCATCCAGCGCGGGCACGCCGTCGCGCAGCAGCTTGTAGGTCTCGAACGCGCAGTTGTTGGAGGCGAAGCGGTAGCCGCCGTCGTAGCTCCAGTGCACCTGCGCGGCACGCCGCAGCAGCGCGGCGATCTGCGCGCGCGACAGCGTCAGCGGCACCGAGCGCAGGCCGCGCAGTTGGCCCTGGGTGTAGTCGTCGATCACCTGCAGCATGGGCAGCAGGTACAGGCGCGAGGGATAGCGCCCGGTCAGGCCGCCCCAGCTCGAGATCTGCACATCGTCGATGAAGGCGCGGAACGAGAGCACGCGCTGGTACTGCAGGTCCAGCCGGCAGTCCGGCCCGCGCGGGCGGCCCGGCGCGCAGATCACCAGGCGCAGCATGCTGTGGCCCCAGCGGCTCATCGGCGCGTCGTTGCCGTCGGCCAGCAGGTAGTCGACGGCGTAGACGCGTTCGGGGTCCAGCGCCAGCAGCGGCGCTGCCGGCCGGTCCTCGAAGAACGCGACACCCGGCGCGCAGTCCCGGCCGGCCTGCGGCATCGAGCCCAGCCGCTGGGCGAAATACGCGTCCAGCAGCGGGCGGCGGCAGGCGTAGTCGGCATCGAGAATCCGATGCTCCAGATTGACCGCCACGTATTCCTGCGGCGAGAACAGCTCGTACGCATCGGGCGTGCGGTCGGTGAACGCGTTGTGGCGCAGGCGCAGCTTCAGGCGCGGCCAGCTGCCGATCTGCCAGCCGGCCAGATCCAACAGGCGCGGGTCGCGCGAGAAGCCGCCGGCCGCGCTGCGATCCAGCAGATGCGCCAGTTCGTGGACCAGGGCGGCGCGCGCCGGCGTACGCGCCGCCTCGTCGCTGGCCCGCATCCAGTCGTACAACAAGCTGCGTGGCAGCAGCACCTGGCCGGCGCCGGTCGCGCGCCCATGCACGGCCGCAGGCAGATCGTCGCGCCACTGCACCGGTACAGTGTCCAGCGCCTGGCGCCAGGCGACCGGCAGGCGCGCCTGCACGTCGTCGAACAAGGCCTGCGATGCCGCCCGCTCGTCGGCATCCAACGCGGCGGTATCCAGCTGCAGATGCAACGCCGCCTGCGCGATCTGCGGCAGGCCGCATCCGAGCAGGCAGATCGCCAGCAGCCGAGAGCCCAGCCACCGCGAACGCGGCGGCCGGTCGGGCGGGTTCACAGGGCCAGGATGGCCTGCGCCAGCTGCAGGTCGGAACGCTGGCGCGCGTCAGCGTCGCGTTCGCGCAGGCTGCGCAGGGCCGCCTCCAGGCGAGCGCCGCGGATCGCGCCGTCGCTGGCCACGAAGCTGGCCGCGTCCACCCGCGCATCGAGCACCAGCTTGTCGTTGTCCGAAGAGCTGTCCGAGGACGCCGAAGACCCGGCGCTGCCCGCGCTCGAGGTGCCGCCGGCGGCACCGGCCGCCGAACTCATCGCCCAGGCCGGCGCGGCCATTCCCAGCAGCAGGCCCACTACGATCCACTGACGCATCGATCCACTCCACGCATTGAACGGGGCGCCGATGGCGCCCGCGACGCGCAAGGCTACCGCAGCCGCGGCCGGGCGCACCACCGCTCCGCAAGCGCTTAGGGATCGAACAGCTTGCCCGGATTCAGCAGGCCCTGCGGGTCGAGCGCCTTGCGGATGCCGCGCATCAGCGCGATCTCGGCCGGTCCGCGCGTGCTGTCCAGGTAGGGCTTCTTGACCAGGCCGATGCCGTGCTCGGCCGAGATGCTGCCGCCATGCGCCTTCAGCGCCTGCGCCAGCAGCTTGGTCACCTGCTCGCAGTCGCGCACGAAGTCCGCCTGCGCCATCTGCTCGGGCTTGAGCACGTTGATGTGCAGGTTGCCGTCGCCGATATGGCCGAACCACACCACCTCGAAATGCGGATAGGCCTGGCCCAGCAGCGCCTGGGTCTGCTCCAGGAAGGCCGGCATCTGCGAGATCCGCACCGACACATCGTTCTTGTACGGCACATAAGGCGCCAGCGACTCGGTGATCCCCTCGCGCAGGCGCCACAGCTGCTGGGCCTGCGCGTCGGACTGGCTGATGACGCCATCGGCGACCCAGCCGGCCTCCATGCAGGCCTCGAACGCGGCCATCGCCGCCGCCTCGCTGTCCTCGTCGCCCACGGCGAACTCGGTCACCACGTAGTACGGATAGACCTCGTCGAACGGCTTGACCGCGCCATGCGCCAGCACGTGCCTGAGCGCGATGTCGGTGAAGAACTCGAAGGCCTCCAGCCGCAGCCGCTCGCGGAACGCGGCGAACACCTCCATCAGCCCCTCGAAGCTGGTCAGCGCCAGCAGCATCACATTGGTCGGCGGCGGCGGATCGGCCAGGCGCAGCGTTGCCTCGACCACGATGCCCAGCGTGCCCTCCGAACCGATCATCAGCTGGCGCAGGTCGTAGCCGGAGGAGTTCTTGACCAGCGCGCGGTTGAGATCGAGCAGCTCGCCCTGCGCGGTGACCACCTTCAGCCCGGCGATCCATTCGCGCGTGTTGCCGTAGCGGATCACGCGGATGCCGCCGGCGTTGGTGGCGATGTTGCCGCCGATCGAGCACGAACCGCGCGCGGCGAAGTCCACCGGATACTCCAGCCCATGCTCGCGCGCGGCGTTGTGCACGGCCTCCAGCGGCATGCCGGCCTGCACGGTCAGGGTGCGGTCGACGCGGTCGAAGGCCAGCGCCTTGTTCATGCGCTCAAGGCTCAGGACCAGCTCGCCATCGGCCGCCACCGCGCCGCCGGACAGGCCGGTGCGGCCGCCGGAGGGCACCACCCTGACCTGGCGCTGCGCGGCCCAGTGCATCACCGCCTGCACTTCCTCGACGCTGCCCGGCAGGGCGATGGCCAAGGGATTGGGCGTCCAGCGCCGGGTCCAGTCGCGGCCGTAGTGTTCCAGGTCGCCGGCGTCGGTCTTCAGGCGCAGGTCGGGCACCGCCGCGCGCAGCGAATCAAGCAGGGAATCGGTCATGACGGTTGCGCGCGAAACGGCTTGTTTTCAAGGGTGCGCCAGCGTGCCAGCCCTGCAACGCCACGTCCAGATGGCGCGACGGCGTGGCCCGGGCGCAATCTGGCATAGTGGCGCCCCGCTTCGCTCCCCACCCGCTCCCCCCATGTCGAAGAAGACCTCGTTCCCGAAGGAAGACATCCGCGTATTGCTGCTGGAGGGCGTCAGCCAGACCGCGGTGGAGACCTTCAAGGCGGCCGGCTACAGCCAGATCGAGCTCCATTCCAAGTCGCTGCCCGAGGACGAGCTGAAGGCCCGCATCGCCGAGGCCCACATCATCGGCATCCGCTCGCGCACGCAGCTGACCGCCGAGGTGCTCGGCCACGCGCGGCGACTGATCGCGGTGGGCTGCTTCTGCATCGGCACCAATCAGGTCGACGTGGAGGCGGCCGAGCTGGCCGGCATCCCGGTGTTCAACGCGCCCTACTCCAACACCCGCAGCGTGGCCGAGCTGGTGATCGCCCAGGCGATCATGCTGATGCGCGGCATCCCGCAGAAGTCGGCCGAATGCCATCGCGGCGGCTGGTCCAAGTCGGCCGCGGGCAGCCACGAGGTGCGCGGCAAGACCCTGGGCATCGTCGGCTACGGCCATATCGGCACCCAGGTCGGCGTGCTGGCCGAGGCGATGGGCATGAAGGTCATCTTCCACGACATCGAGACCAAGCTCTCGCTGGGCAACGCCGCCCCGGCGCTGAGCCTGGAGGACCTGCTGGAGCGCGCCGACGTGGTGACGCTGCACGTGCCTGAAACGCCGGCCACCAAGGACATGTTCGGCCCGGCGCAGATCGCCGGCATGAAGCGCGGCGCGCACCTGATCAACGCCTCGCGCGGCACGGTGGTGGACATCGATGCGCTGGCCGAGGCGCTGCGCGCCGGCCAGGTCGGCGGCGCGGCGGTGGACGTGTTCCCGGTCGAGCCCAAGGGCAATGGCGATGCCTTCGTCTCGCCGCTGGCCGGCCTGGACCAGGTGATCCTGACCCCGCACGTGGGTGGCAGCACGCTGGAGGCGCAGGACAACATCGGCGTCGAGGTGGCCGCCAAGCTGGTGCGCTACAGCGACAACGGCAGCACCCTGTCGGCGGTGAACTTCCCCGAGGTTACCCTGCCCGGCCACGAAGGCAGCCGCCGCATCCTGCACATCCACCGCAACGTGCCGGGCGTGCTGTCGCAGATCAACGACGTGTTCCGCAACCAGGGCGTCAACATCGACGGCCAGTTCCTGCGCACCGACCCGCAGGTCGGCTATGTGGTGATCGATGTCACTGCCTCGGAGGAACAGGCGGCGGTGCTGAAGGACGCGATGGCCGCGATCGAGGGCACGCTGCGGGTGCGGGTGCTGTACTGATCCTCGACGAAACCTGATGTGTGGGAGCCGCCATTGGTCAAAAAGGCCACAAGGGCGGCTTCCACCTGTAGAGCGGAGCTTGCTCCGCTGCTCTTCGTTCGGTTCGTGGGGGAAGGCCCCAGCGGAGTCCCCAAAAGGGGATTGCCACAAGCTCCGCTCTACAAGGAGACCGCGGCCTGATCCGGGAGACAGTGGCTCCCACAAAAATCAAGGCGCGGTCAGGTGGCGGCTGAGGCCAGCCACTTGCGCGCCATGCGGCTGAGCGAAGGGTCCGGATCGGCGGCGACCTCGGCGATTGGCCGCCAGGCCAGGGCCAGGGATTCCTCGTTGCCGATCAAGGCCTCGCTGCCCAGGGCGCGCACCACGTAGCGCACATCGAAGTGCCAGTGCCCCGGCACCTCGCCACGCTCGGGGATCCAGTGACGATCCAGATCGAAGATCGCCGCCGCGTCCACGACCAGGTCGGTCAGGCCGGTCTCCTGCTGCGCCTCCTTCAGCGCGACCGTCGGCAGCGCCTCGTCGCCGTCGGCGTGGCCGCCGGGCTGCAGCCAGCGCCGCAGCTTGGCGTGGTGCATCAGCGCCGCGCGCGTGCCGTCGCCGCTGACCAGCCAGGCCGAGGCCGTGAAATGGGACTCCAGCCGCGCTCGTACGAACGCGTCCGGGTGCGAGAGCAGCGCCAGGAAGTTGGCGACCGCCTCGTGTTCAGCCGGCCAGCGTGCCTGGTAGGCCTGAAGTTGCGCCGTCAGCGCGGCGCGGGAATCGTCGGACATAGGACCTCGCCCCATGCCCAGGCCGGCGGCCCGTCGGGCCGCAGCAAGGGCACAAGGTAACTTGTGCAACGGACAGTATGACGGGTAAGGTTCGGCGATCCCATCCGCGCGCCAAGGGGGCAGCGGATCCCTTTCGCCTTTACCGACCCTGGGGAATTCCGCGATGCTGTTCTGGCGCGTCAAGCCGCTCGACAAGATTCTTGAAACCGCCGAGAAGAAAGCGCTGACGCGCCAGCTCGGTGCCTTCCAGCTGACCATGCTGGGCATCGGCGCGGTGATCGGTACCGGCATCTTCGTGCTGACCGCCGAAGCGGGCCAGAAGGCCGGCCCGGGCATGATGATCGCCTTCGTGATCGCCGCGGTGGTCTGCGGCCTGGCCGCGCTGGCCTATTCCGAACTGGCCTCGATGGTGCCGGTCTCCGGCTCGGCCTACACCTACACCTACGGCGTGCTGGGCGAGCTGATCGCCTGGATCGTGGGCTGGGCGCTGGGCCTGGAATACGGCATCGGCGCGGCGGTGGTGACCGTGGGCTGGTCGGGCTACATGAACGGCCTGCTCGCCAACACGACCCTGTTCGGCCTGGTACAGCCCGGCGCGCTGGCGTTGCCGCCCGCGCTGCAGACCGGCCTGTTCGCCGGCGGCAGCTTCAACATCCTGGCCTTCGGCATCGCGCTGCTGGTGACCTGGCTGCTGGTGATCGGCACCTCCAAGAGCGCCAAGGTCAACTCGGTGCTGGTGGCGATCAAGATCATCGCACTGACCTTGTTCATCGTCATGGCGCTGCCGGTGGCGACCTCGCACACCGCCAACTTCACCCCGTTCCTGCCCGGTGGCTGGGGCAGCCCGCTGGGCGGCATCGGTGTGCTCGGCGCGGCCGCGTCGATCTTCTTCGCCTACGTGGGCTTCGATGCGATCTCCACCGCGGCCGAGGAGACCAAGAACCCCAACCGCAACATCCCCATCGGACTGATCGCCTCGCTGGCGGTGTGCACCATCTTCTATCTGCTGGTGGGCTATGCCGCGGTCGGCGCGGTCGGCGCGCAGCCGATCATGGGCCCCGACGGCGTGCCGCTGGAGCCCGGCAGCCAGGCCTTCGCCGCGGCCTGCAAGGGCTCCGAGGCGCTGGTCTGCAGCCATGAGCCGCTGGCCCACGTGCTGCGCCTGATCGGCTGGCCGAACCTGGGCAACTGGATCGGCGTGGCCGCCATCCTGGCGCTGCCGTCGGTGATCCTGATGATGATGTTCGGCCAGACCCGCATCTTCTTCACCATGTCGCGCGATGGCCTGCTGCCCGAGCGTCTTTCGCGCGTGCATCCGCGCTTCCACACCCCGCACGTGATCACCCTGGCCACCGGCCTGGTGGTGGCCTTCTGCGGCGCGCTGTTCCCGGTGGGCAAGCTGGCCGACACCTCCAACTCCGGCACCCTGCTGGCCTTCGCCATGGTGTCCATCGGCGTGCTGGTGCTGCGCAAGCAGCAGCCCGACCGTCCGCGCCCGTTCCGCACGCCGTTCGCCTGGGTCGTGTGCCCGCTGGCGGTGGCCGGCTGTCTGCTGCTGTTCGTCAACCTGAGCATGGTCGCCAAGGGCGTGTTCGCCGGCTGGGCGGTGCTGGGCCTGATCATCTACACGCTCTACAGCCGCAAGCGCAGCCATCTGGCGCCGGGCAACGAGCAGCACTAAGCAGATCGCGCCGCTTCGTACGACGCACCCCGACAACGGCCGCTAGACGGCCGTTGTTTCTTCCACTGACCGCACCGGATCCTTCCATGAAGCAGCTGCTCCGCATCAAACATCCCGGCCAGCTCACCCAGGATGCGCAGGACCTGCAGCTGCATCGCACGCTGGGACCTTGGGGCCTGACCGCGCTGGGCATCGGCGCGGTCATCGGCGGCGGCATCTTCGTCATCACCGGCCAGGCCGCCGCGCAGCATGCGGGGCCGGCGATCATGCTGTCCTTCGTGCTGGCCGCGTTGTGCTGCACCTTCTGCGCGCTGGCCTATGCCGAGTTCGCCGCGATGGTGCCGGTGTCCGGCTCGGCCTATACCTATACCTACGCCACGCTGGGCGAGGCGGCGGCCTGGTTCATCGGCTGGATGCTGGTGCTCGAGTACGGCGTGTCGGCCTCGGCCGTGGCGGTGAGCTGGACCGGCTATTTCCTCAGCCTGCTCGACCAGTTCGGCATCCACCTGCCGGCGGCGCTGGTCAGCGCGCCGCTGGACGGCAAGCTGCAGCCCACTGGCGCCATCGCCAACCTGCCGGCCGCGGCCATCGTGCTGCTGCTGACCTGGCTGTGCTATGTCGGCATCCGCAAGTCCTCGGCCATGAACATGGCCATGGTGGTGCTGAAGACCTGTCTGATCCTGCTGGTCATCTTCGCCGGCTGGAAGTACGTGGATCCGGCCAACTGGCATCCCTTCATCCCCGAGGCGCAGGGCCCAGGCAAGTTCGGCTGGGACGGCGTGGTGCGCGGGGCGGCGATCGTGTTCTTCGCCTATATCGGTTTCGAGGCGGTGTCGGTGGCCGCGCAGGAATCGACCAAGCCGCAGCGCGACCTGCCGGTGGGCATGCTCGCCTCGCTGGTGATCTGCACCGTGCTCTACATCGCCATGGCCGCGGTCATGACCGGCCTGGTGCCCTATTCCATGCTCGGCACCGACGAGCCGGTGGTCACCGCCGTGGCCGCGCATCCCGAGCTGGGCTGGCTGCGCCTGGTGGTGGAGATCGGCGCGCTGATCGGCCTGTCCTCGGTGGTGCTGGTGATGATCATCGGCCAGCCGCGCATCTTCATGATCATGGCCCGCGACGGCCTGCTGCCGACGGTGTTCACCCGCATCCATCCCAAGTACCGCACCCCGCACATCAACACGGTGATCACCGGCATCGGCATCGCGGTACTGGCGGCGGTGTTCCCGCTGGACGTGCTCGGCGAGCTGACCTCGATGGGCACGCTGATCGCCTTCGCCTCGGTCTGCGCCGGCGTGCTGATCCTGCGCCGCACCCAGCCCCAGCTGCCGCGCCCGTTCCGCATCCCCTTCGCCTGGGCGATCTGCCTGGCCGGCATCGGCAGCTGCCTGCTGCTGCTGTCGACCATGACCGCGCACAACTGGATGCTGATGGTGATCTGGACGGTGATCGGCTTCGTCATCTACGCCGCCTACGGTTACCGCCACAGCCGGCTGCGCGGCCAGGGCTGACGTCGATCGGTCAAGCCGGCGCGGTAAAATGGCGGCATGAACAGCCTCCCCTTCGATGCCGCGCGCCTGGCCGTGCTGGCCGACGACATCACCCACAACGTGGCCGAGCTGGCGCGCCTGGGCTGGACCCCGGCTACCAGCAGCAACTTCTCCGAGCGCCTGGACGATCGCCATGCCGCGATCACCGTCTCCGGCGCGGACAAGAGCCGCATGGGCCGCGAGCACATCATGGTCGTGGACTTCGACGGCCGGCCGGTGGCCACCGACAAGCGTCCCTCGGCCGAGACCCTGCTGCACACCCAGCTCTACCGGCGCTTCCCGGAGGTGGGCTGCGTGCTGCACACCCACTCGCTGGTGCAGACCATCGCCTCGCGCCTGTACGCCGGTGCCGGCCATATCCGCCTGGAAGGCTACGAGCTGCTCAAGGCCTTCCACGGCAACAGCACCCACGAGATGGCCATCGACGTGCCGGTGCTGCCCAACACCCAGGACATGACCGTGCTGGCCACGCAGGTGGACGCGCTGCTGGACCAGGGCCCGCTGTGGGGCTATCTGATCGACGGCCACGGCCTGTACGCCTGGGGCCGCACCATGGCCGAAGCGCGCCGCCACCTGGAGGCCTTCGAGTTCCTGTTCCACTGCGAGCTGGAGCTGCGCAAACTCGGCGCGCGCGGCTGAATCGCACTGCAGCGTTGCATGGCGGCGACGCCGCCCTGCGCCGCCGCTGCTACCCTTTTCCGCCCGGCCTTCGCCCCCCTGCCAGGAGCCCGCCATGAGCCGTCTTCGCATCTTCGACCACGCCGATCCGTCCACGCCGCTGTTCGCCAGCTACGACCCGGATTTCATCGCCACCGAGCTCGAGAAGATCGGGGTGCTGTTCGAGCGCTGGCAGGCCTCCAAGCCGATCGAGCCCGGCGCCTCGCCCGAGGCGGTGATGGACGCCTATCGCGCCGACATCGACCGCCTGGTCGCCGAGCGCGGCTTCAAGTCGGTGGACGTGGTCAGCATCGCGCCCGATCATCCGGCGCGCGCCGAGATGCGCACCAAGTTCCTGGACGAGCACTTCCACAAAGAGGACGAGGTGCGCTTCTTCGTCGCCGGCTCGGGATTGTTCACCCTGCACGTGGACGACAAGGTCTACGAGATCGAGTGCGTCAAGGACGACCTGATCGCCGTGCCGGACGGGACCAAGCACTGGTTCGACATGGGCGAGTCGCCCAGCTTCGTGGCGATCCGCTTCTTCACCGAGCCGGACGGCTGGGTCGGCCACTTCACCGGCGAGACCATCGCCGCCAGCTTCCCGCGCTACACCCCGGAGCGGGCTTCCTGATGGGCGTTGTGCAGGCGGTGCTCACCGATATCGAAGGCACGACCAGCAGCATTTCCTTCGTCAAGGACGTGCTGTTTCCTTATGCGCGGCGTGCGCTACCCGGCTTCGTCGCCGCCCACGGCGACGACCCGGACGTGCGCCGCTGGCTGGATGCGGTCAGCGCGGATGCGCCGCAGGCGCAGGACGATGCCGCGCGCGTGGCGGTGCTGCAGGACTGGATCGACACCGACCGCAAGCACACCGCGCTCAAGGCGCTGCAGGGCATGGTGTGGGAGGCTGGCTACCGCGATGCGGACTTCACCGCGCACATGTATCCGGACGCGGCCCAGGCCCTGCAGGACTGGTATGGCGAGGGCCTGGCGCTGTACGTGTATTCGTCCGGCTCGGTGCCGGCGCAGAAGCTGTTCTTCGGCCATAGCGATGCCGGCGACCTGACGCCGCTGGTGTCGGGCTGGTTCGATACCGAGATCGGCGGCAAGCGCGAGCGCGACAGCTATGCGCGCATCGTCGAGCGCATCGGCGTGGCGCCGCGCGAGGTGCTGTTCCTGTCCGACGTGGTGGCCGAGCTGGACGCCGCGCGCGAGGCCGGCCTGCAGACCGTGCTGCTGGACCGGCTGGAGGACTATCCGACCCCGCGCGATGCGGCCGCCTGCAACGGGCATCCGCGGGTAACCTCGTTCGCGCAGATCGAGCCGGCGGCCTGAGCGGGCCCCTCGCTTTTCAAGAACGATTCGCATTTCGCCATCGCTTTTACGCGCTGGCTAGACTTCCGTCCACGCCGTCAGCCCGCTCCCGCCAGCGACGACGTGCACCGGTCACCGCCCGCCCGCTTTCGCCAGCCAGCCGACCGTTTCAGGACGCCCCGTTTGGGGCGTTTGGTGTTTTTGGGATTCGGGATTCGGGATTCGGGATTCGGGATTCGGGATTCGGGATTCGGGATTCGGGATTCGGGAATCGGGAATCGGGATTGGAGCGGAGGGGGGGGGCTCTTCGCTGCGGGGATTGGACGCGGAATCGTGGGTTGCTGAAGACCGCGGCAATCCTCCTACCGTCGTTCCCGCGAACGCGGGAACCCAGCGCCTTTTGGCGCTTTGTGCGAGAGTCACTGGATTCCCGCGTTCGCGGGAATGACGTGTTCGGGGCTTAGTCGCCTTTTGTGCCGTGCGCTGACGTTGCGCGCTCGGCGTACCAGCGCGCGATGACCTCGCGCTCCTGCGGCGTCATCTGCGTGGTGTTGCGCATCGGCATGGCCTGCAGTTGGACCACCTGAAGCTGGATGGCGGCGGCGTTGCGCTCGACATCGCCCATGTCGTCCAGGCTCAGGCCGTAGGCGGCCCAGGGCATGATCGTGGCGTGGTCGGAATGGCAGGCCTGGCAGCGGGTCTGCACGATGCTCCACACCGCCTGCTCCTGCGGCGACAGCGGACGGGCCATGGCCTGCGCTCGCTCGGCCTTGTCCTGCGCGGCGCGCGAGGCCAGCGTCAGGCCCAGCGAAGCGGCCAGCACCAGCAGCGCGGCGATCAGCGGCAGGCCCCAGGTGCGGCGGCCGCGCCGCCAGCGCAGACCGAACCAGACCAGCAGCGCCGCGGCCAGCAGCCCCGTGGCCGAGACCATCCAGGCGATCAGCGGGGAGACTTCGTGCAGGCTGGGCATGCGTGGACCGGAAGCGAACGGGCAAAGCGCCGTGCGCAACGCCGGACGCGGGCGGTCAGTGTAGCCGCGTCGCGCCGCTCAGCTGCCGCGATAGGTCGAATAGCCGAACGGCGAGACCAGCAGCGGCACGTGGTAATGCCCCTGCCCCGCGATGCCGAAATCCAGCGGAATCGCGTCCAGGAACGGCGGCTCCGGCAGCGCCACACCGGCCGCGCGGAAGTACGCCGCGACCGCGAACACCAGCCGATAGCGCCCGGCTTCCAGCGCTTGTTCGCGCAGCGTCGGGCAGCGCCCGTCGGCATCGGTGACGCCCTGCCAGCGCAGCGCGCCGTCGGCGTCGAACAGCTGCACCGCCACGCCCGTGGCCGGGCCGCCGCGGCTGGTGTCCAGCACGTGGGTGGAGAGCGTGGTCATGCGGCGGACTCCTGCGGCAGCGGCCACTGGCCGGTGAATTCCTCCTCGTCGAAGGCCAGGAAGTCGCGCACCACCGCGGCGCGGTCATCGACGAAGAGCTGATTGGCCACCGCCTGCGCCAGGCGCGGCAGCGCGTACTTCAGGCCCGACAGTGCGGCGGCCGACAGCCCCAGGTTGATCAGCGCCGAGTAGTTGAACGCAAACAGGCCGTGCAGCCTGGCCGCGTCCTCGCCCGTGCGCGGCTGCAGTTCGAAGCCCGGGCCCAGGTAGGGATGTGCGTCCAGCAGCGGGTTGGCGGCGCCGGCCGGCGGCACGTAGCGATCGCGCCAGCGCGCGATGGCCGGTGCCAGCGCGGCCAGTTCGGGGCGCAGGTCCGGATCGGTCACCAGGCCGGTGGCGATGGCGAGGAAATCGAAGGCCTGCGCGCCCTGCGGCGTGGTCACCACCGCCTGGCCATCGCGCTCGGCCACCGACAGCCACGGCGCGCCCAGATGCAGGTGGAAGCCCGGCATGGCCACCGCGCGGGCGAAGGTGTCGTTGGTTGGCGGCTGGTTGCGGGCGAAGAAGCTGGCCATCAGCGCGTACTTGTCGGCATCGGGCAGCGCCGGAAAGCGCGCGATGATGCCGGCCTGCTCCATGTGCCGGATCGGATTGACCCGCGGCAGCTGCGCGCGACGCACGAACACATGCGCCTCGCGCACCCCGCGCTGCAGCGCGTACTGCGCGTTGTCGAACGCCGACGCGCCGCCGCCGAGGATGGCGATGCACTTGCCGGCCAGCGCGGCGTAGTCCAGCGGCCCGGAGGTGTGCGCATAGCGCGTGGGCGGCAGGTGGTCGGAGACGAACTTGGGCACCACCCACTGGCCGCCGCCCTGGATGCCGGTGGCCAGGATCACCTTGCGCGCCAGCAGGGTGCCGCCGTCGTGCAGGTGCAGGCGATGCAGGCCCTGCTCCGGCAGAGGTTCGAGTTGGACCAGGCGCGTGTCGTTGCGCACCGGCAGGCGCAGCACGCCGCGGTACCAGCGCAGGTAGGCCATCCAGTCCTCGCGCGGGATCTTGTCCAGCGCCTCCCAGCCTGCCGCGCCGTGCTGGGCCTCCCACCAGGCGCGGAAGGTCAGCGAGGGGAGCCCCAAGTCGATCGAGGTGATCTGCTTGGGCGTGCGCAGCGTGACCATGCGCGCATAGCTGAGCCAGGGGCCCTCGCGCCCTTCCGGGCATTCGTCGACCACCAGCAGGTTGGAGACCCGCTCGCGCAGCAGCGCGAAGGCCGCGCCCAGCCCGCTCTGCCCGCCGCCGACGATCACCACATCGAACACATGGCCCTGGTCGTGCGTGCGCGGCCGCGTCCAGTCCGGCTTGCCGTGGTCCAAGCAGGCCAGGTCGTGGGCCACGCGGGTTTCCAGATCGGCCAGGCTCACGCGTGCGTGCCCTCCAGCGAGACATGCGCCGCGACGACCTTCCAGCCGTCGGCGAAGCGCACCCAGCTCTGGCTCTGGCGGCCGCGCCGGGCGGCGCCTTCGCGGTAGAACTCCGCATTGGCCGTGGCGAAGTCGGCGCCGAAGGTGGCGATCTCCACCCGCCCCAGCCGGCGCTGCGGCGAGCCGCCGCGGCCGATGCGGAACGCGCGGATCTCCTCGATGCCGTACAGCACCTCGCCCACGCCGTAGCGCACCGTGCTGGGCGCGGCATGGAACAGGCGATCGAGCGTGGCGATGTCGTCGGTCATCAGCGCCCGTTCGTAGGCCTCGAAGGCCGCGCGCACCTCGGCCACCACGGCCGGGTCGTTGAGCGTCGGCTCGCCGCCTGCGCTCATGCGGCCACTTCCGCATTCCACGCGGCCAGCGCGGCGTCGATGGCGGCGCCGGGCGTGCAGGCGAAGCCCTGCAGGCGCAGCACGGTCTCCAGCGCGCCCAGCGTGATCAGCACCTTGTGCTTGGCCGCGTTGTAGCCCATCGCGCCGATGCGCCAGACCTTGCCCTGCAGCGGGCCGAAGGCGGTGCCGATCTCGATCTCGAAGTCCTCGCGCATGGCGCGGCGCACCGCCTCGCCATCGACGCCGGCGGGGATCACCAGGCCGGTGACGTTGCTCATGCGGTGGGCGTCATCACCGAACACCCCCAGCCCCAGCGCGCGCGCGCCGGCGGTCACGGCGCGGCCGGCGGCGCGATGGCGCGCGTAGCGCCGCGCCAGGCCTTCCTGCAGCGCGATGCGCGCGCATTCGCGGGCGCCGTAGAGCATGGTGGTGGCTTCGGTGTGGTGGTTCAGGCGCTTGTCCGACCAGTAGTCCATGACCATGGCCAGGTCGAAGTAGTTGGAACCGATGCGCGGGCCGTCGCCATCGTCGATGTCCTCGCGCGCGATGCCGCGCTCGACATGGCGGCGGGCGAAGATGCGCTCGGCCGCCGCCTCGGAGACGGTGATCGGCGCCGAACCCGACGGCCCGCCCAGGCACTTCTGCAGCCCGCCGGTGACGATGTCCACCTGCCAGCGGTCGGCGGCCAGTTCCATGCCGCCGATGGTGGCCGTGGCATCCACGTACGACAGCGCGCCGTAGCGCCGGCACAGCGCGCCGAAGCCTTCCAGCGGCTGCGCCATGGTGGTGGAGGTGTCGCCGTGGATGGTCGCCACCAGCGTCGGGCGCACGCGCTTGAGCGCGTCCTCGATGGCGTCCAGCGGCACCACCTGGCCCCACGGGGCCTCGACGGTCTCGATCCTGGCGCCGATGCGGCCGAGGATCTCGGTCAGCAGCAGGCCGAAGCGGCCGAAGTTGACCACCAGCACCGTCTCGCCCGGCGCCACCAGCGACACCAGCGCGGCCTCGATGCCGGCGCGCGCGGTGCCGTCGACCAGGAAGGTCCACCGGTTATCGGTGCCGAAGATCGGGCGATAAAGCGCCATGACCTCGTTCATGTAGGCGGTCATTTCGGGGTCGAACTGCCCCAGCAGGTCGGCCGACATGGCGCGCAGCACGCGCGGATGCGCATTGACCGGGCCCGGGCCCATCAGCAGGCGCTGCGGCGGATCGATCTCGCCAAAGACTTCAGTTGCCACGTATCGCTCCCAAACGTTCGATGAAATCCAGCATGGCCGCCACGGCCAGGCCGGCGTCGGCCGCGCTGGCGCGCTCGGCCGGGTTGTGCGAGATGCCGCCGTCGCAGCGCACGAACAGCATCGCCGTCGGGCACAGCGCGCGCATCACCATCGCATCGTGGCCGGCGCCGGAGACCAGCCGGCGCGGCGCGATGTCCTGCGTCTCCATGGCCTGGGCCAGCAGCTCGACCAGGTGCGTGTCGCACGGGCTGGCGGCCAGGTCCTGCACCTGCACTGCCTCGACCTGCACGCCGCGCGCGGCGGCGATGGCCTCGAAGCGGCGCAGGATCTGCGCCGCACCGGCGTCGCGCCGTGCGTTGTCGCCGGCGCGCACATCCAGCGAGAAGCTCACCCGGCCGGGAATCACATTGGTCGCGCCCGGCAGCACCTGCATGCGGCCCACGGTGGCGACCAGGTCGCTCGCCGCCTCGCGGGCGACGGCCTCGACCGCCAGCACGCAGTCGGCGGCGGCGGTGAGCGCATCGGCGCGCAGCGGCATCGGGCTGGTGCCGGCGTGGCCGGCACGCCCGCGCACGCTGACCTCGAAGCGCAGCTGCGCGGCGATGCCGGTGACCACGCCCAGCGCCAGGCCCTCGGCCTCCAGCACCGGGCCTTGTTCGATATGCGCTTCCAGGTAGCCGATGACTTCGTCGGGGCGACGTGCGGCCTGATGGAACTGCGCCGCCTCCAGGCCCCATCCGGCCAGCGCCTGCGCCACCGACACGCCGGCCGCATCGACCACGCCGTCGAGGGCGCCGGGCGCCAGCGTGCCGGCCACTGCGCGGCTGGTGAACATCGAAGCCGGGAAGCGCGAACCTTCCTCGTCGCCGAAGGCGATCACCTCGATGGCGAACGGCATGCGCTCGCCGCGCGCGTGCAGCGCGGCCACGCATTCGATGCCGAGCATGATGCCCAGCGGGCCGTCGTAGCGGCCGGCGTCGCGCACGCTGTCCAGGTGGCTGCCGATCAGCAGCGCCGGCGCATCGCGGTGCTCGCCTTCGTAGCGACCGATCAGGTTGCTGGCCGCGTCCAGGCGCGTGGCCATGCCGGCCTGGCCCATCCACTCGGCCACCGCCGCTTGCGCGGCGCGATGCGCCGGCGTGAGCCAGGCGCGATACAGGCCGCTGTCCGCATCGCTGTACGGCGCCACGCCCAGCGCATCGCAGCGGGCGATGGCGCGCTCGCCGGCGGCGCGATGCAGCGACGGGGCATTCACGGCTGCACCTGCGCGGCCTTGGCCGCCGGCGCCAGGGTGCTGGCCACCAACGCCAGCACGCGCGCCTTGTCCACGTCCAGACAGGCGCTGGCATTGGGCTCGCCCTGCCCTTCGCGGGTCATGCCGTCGTCGTCCACGGTGATGTGCAGGGGCACCGGCGTGCACACCGCCGGGTCCAGCAGGCGCGCCACGGGCACCACGTCGAACAGCGTCGGCGTCGTGCCCCAGGGGCTGCGCGCGGCCCACAGCGCATAGAGTTTGGACAGTGGCCCGGCGTAAGACGTGGGCGCGGCGAAGATGCGCGCCTGCAAATCGGCGGGCAGCGCGATCTCGGTCGAATCCAGCGGCTGCACCTCCACCGGCAGGCCGCTGGCCAGCAGCTCGCGCAGCGCCTGCGGGGCCAGCTTGATGTTGTATTCGGCGCTGGGCGTGTCGCTGTTGGTGCCCGCCACAGGCCCATAGCCGCGTCGCAGCGAGCCGCCCATCAGCACCACGCGCTTGAGCCGGGCGAAGGCCACCGGATCGCGCTTGAGCGCGGCCTGCACCGTGGTCAGCGGCCCCAGCGCCAGCAGCGTCACCTGCCCGGCCGGCCGCTGGCGCAGCACGCGCAGCATCGCCTCGACGCCATCGGCGCGCACCGGCCGGTGCGCATCGCGCAGCCAGCCGGCCTGACCGATCTCGCCCTCGCGCGTGCCGACCGCGGGGCCGGCGGCGACCGGCACCCGGCTATGGCCGGTGTCCTGCAGCAGCTGCGCCACCAGCTGTGCGCGCAGGCGGGTGTCGCCATAGGTCGTGGTCACCAGCAGCGGCCGCAGGCGCGGCGAGGCCAGCACCAGCGACAGGGCGAAGCCGTCGTCGATATCGGTGCCGAAGTCGTTGTCCACGATCACCGGGATCGGCGCTTCCTGTGCCTGCGACTCGGCCGCTCGCGCGGCCGGCACCAGCAGGCAGGCGAGCATGGCGAGGGCGCAGCGCGCGCGCAGCAGGGCACTCACCATCCGGCCACCACCCCGTCGCTGCGCGGATCGACCGCGCCACTCAAGGTCCCGTCGGCCTCGCGCACCAGCGCGCCGGCATGGCCCATCACCGAGGTGTAGGCCGGCAGCAGTTCGACCGCATGCCCGGCCGCGCGCAGCGCGTCGATCAACGCCGGGTCGAAACGATCCTCCAGCTTCAGCGACGTGCTGTCCTCGCCCCAGGTGCGACCCAGCAGCCAGCGCGGCGCGCTGACCGCCTGCTGCAGCGGCATGCCGAAGCGCGCGTAGCGAGTGAACACCGCCGCCTGGGTCTGCGGCTGGCCTTCGCCGCCCATGGTCCCGTAACTCATGACGCTGCCATCGTCGAACACCGCCAGCGCGGGATTGAGGGTGTGGAAGGGCTTGCGACCGGGCCTGAGCGCATTCCAGCCATCGCTGGCCAGGCGGAAGCTGCAGCCGCGGTTCTGCCAGGTGATGCCGCTGCCCGGCAGCACCAGCCCTGAGCCGAATTCGAAATAGGTCGACTGGATGCAGCTGACCGCCTGGCCGCGCGCATCGAGCGCGCCGAACCAGCAGGTGTCCCCGGCCTGCGAGGGCTGCGGCCAGGGCAGCGCCTGGACGGGATCGATGCGCGCGGCCATCGCATCGAGCGCGGCCGCATCGTCCAGCAGCGCCTGCGCGTCCAGCGTCATCCAGTCCGGGTCGCCGACGTGCGCATCGCGCACCAGGAAGGCCTGCTTGGTCGCCTCCACCAGCCCGTGCAGGTGAGCGAAGCTCTCGCCCTGCGCGACTTCCAGCCGGTCGAACAGCGCCAGGATCAGCAGCGAGGCCAGCCCCTGCGTCGGCGGGGCGTGGTTGTAGAGCATGGCGTCGCGCACGCGCACGTGCAGCGGCGTGCTGGCCTGCGCGCGATGCGACAGCAAGTCGGCCATCGCGAGCGGGCTGCCCAGTGCGGCCAGGTCCGCGGCGATGCTGCGCGCCAGTTCGCCGCGGTAGTAGTCGTCCAGGCCGGCATCAGCCATGCGCTGCAGGGTCGCGGCCAGCGCGGGCTGGCGCAGCAGTTCGCCTTCGCGCAGGGGCTCGCCGTCGGGTTCGAACGTGGCGGCCCAGGCGCCGGGCTGGACGCGCAGCTCCGCGCCCTTGCCCGCGGCGATCTGCGCCCCGCCCGCCGTGACCGGCACGCCGGCCCGGGCGTGATGGATCGCATCTTCGAGCAGGCGCGCCAGCGGCAGGCGGTTGCCCTGCCCCGTCAGCGCCTGCGCCCAGCCCGAGACGGTGCCGGCCACGGTGGTGGCCGCGCCCGGCCCGCGCCACGGGATGGCCGACAGGCCCGCGTAGAAATCCAGCGTCGCCGCCTGCGCGCTGCGGCCGCAGGCATCGATGGCATGCACGCGGCCGTCGGGTTCGCGGATCAGCCAGAAGCCATCGCCGCCGATTCCGGTCATGTGCGGATACACCACGGCCAGCGTCGCGGCGATGGCCACGCAGGCCTCCACCGCGGTGCCGCCATCGCGCAGCACGTCGCGACCGGCCTGCGCGGCCAGATGATGCGGGGCCACGGCCAGGCCGCGGCGGGCGCGCAAGGTGTGCAGCATCAGGTCTGCGCTCCGGCAGGTAAATGCACGCCGGTCAGTCCGCTGGCTTCCAGCGCGCGCGCCACGGCGAACAGGCGGTCTTCGCGCCCGGGGGCGGCGATCAGCTGCACGCCCAGCGGCAGCTGGCCCGGCCGCCACAGCGGCGCGGCCAGCACCGGACAGCCGGCCAGCCCCAGCGGCTGGGTGAACAGCCCCAGGTTGGCGCGCGCCGACACCGGCGCGCCGTCGATCTCGATCGTGGCCTGGTCGATGCGCGGCGCCACGCAGGGCACGGCCGGCGCGATCAGCACATCGACCGTGCGCCACAGCTGCGCCATCGCCTCCGCGAACCACGCCGCGAAGCGCTGTACGTCCAGCAGCGCCTGCGCCGGCTGCAGCTGCCCGGCCAGCAGGCGATCGCGCACGGCCGGATCGAAGGCGTCGGGCCGCGCCTGCAGTGCCTGACGATGCAGGTACGCGCCCTCGATCGCGGTCATGACGAAGGCCGCCATGCGCGAGGTCCTGGCCTGCGGCAGCTCGACGCTCGCACCCGCACCCAAGGCCGCGCAGATCGCCTCGAGCCCGGCGCGCAGTGCGGGATCGAGGTTGGCATCGAACCAGCCCCCCAGCCGCGCGATGCGCAGGGCGCCCACGTCCACCGGCGCCAGCGTCGCATCGGCCATCACTTCATGCGCCGCCTGCAGCACGTCCAGCGACCGCGCGAACGGCCCGGCCACGTCCAGCGCCTCGACGAACGGGAACACGCCCTCCAGCGGCACCTGCCCGTGCGTGCTGCGCAGGCCGTAAATGCCGCACAGCGCAGCCGGCACGCGGATCGAGCCATTGGTGTCCGAGCCCAGCGCGAACGGCACCAGCCCCGCCGCCACCGCCGCTGCCGAGCCGCCGGAGGAACCACCCGCCAGTCGTTCCGGATCATGCGGATTGCGCGTGGTGCCGAAGTGCGCATTGACCGTGGCGAAGCCGTAGGCGAACTCGTCCATATTGGTCGTGCCCACCAGCACCGCGCCGGCGCGCTTGAGCCGGCGCACCACCTGCGCATCGCGCGCGGCCGGCGGCGCCGCAAGGCGCATGGCCGCACCGGCGGTGGTGGTCAGGCCCCGCACGTCGAACAGATCCTTGACCGCGAACGGCAGGCCCGCCAGCGGCGCGTTCGCGTCCGTGCTTGTCGTCAGGCCGGCCTCGAAGATGCGGGTGAAGGCCACCAGCGCCGGATTGCGCGCGTGCAGCGTCTGCAGCAGCTCGGGCACGGCCACACGCACATCGACCGCATCGCCCGCCTCGGCGGGTGCCGAGGACGGCGCCTGGAAATCCGCCAGCGTGGCGGTATAGCCGCCGAGCAGGTCGAGGTTCTGCTGCACGCCCGGGCGCGTGGAAGGGTCCATCGTGGTCACAGCGCCAATGTAAGCCGAGGGCTGCGGCTGCGCGAGCAGCACAGGGTGATCTGCCGGTTGCTGGCCTTTTCCGCCTCGCTCTGCACGGTGTCGCGATGATCGGGAATGCCTTCGACCACATCGGTCAGGCAGGCGCCGCACAGGCCCATCTCGCACGACAGGCTGACCGGCACGCCTGCCTCGGCCAACACCGCGGCGATGGTGCGCTCGGGCGCGACGGTGAACACCTGCCCGCTCGAGGCCAGCGCCACCTCGAAGGCCGTGTCCGCGCCGGCCTCGGCCGAGGCCAGCGGCGCGACTGGCGCGAAGGCCTCGCTGTGGATGTGCGACGCGTCCCAGCCGCGCGCCAGCGCCGCCTCGCGCAGATGCGCCATGAACGGTCCCGGCCCGCACAGGTAGAGCTGGTGATCCTTGCCCGCCCCGTCCAGCGCCGCGGGCAGCACCTGCCGCGCGTCGCGGCCTTCCTCGGCACTGTGCAGATGCGCACGCGCGCCGAACTCGCCCTGCAGCTGGCGCAGGAAGGCGATCTCGCCGCGGCTGCGCACGTAATAATGCAGCTCGAACGAGGCGCCGCCGGCCTGCAGCTGGTGCGCCATCGCCAGCAGCGGCGTGATGCCGATCCCGCCGGCCACCAGCACGTGGTGACTGCCCGCGCGCAGGGCGAACAGATTGCGCGGCGCCGAAATGGTCAGCGGCTGGCCCACGCGCAGGCGCTCGTGCACGCTGGCCGAACCGCCGCGCGAGGCGGCCTCGCGGCGCACGCACAGCACATAGCGCGAGGTGTCGGCCGGCGTGCTGGCGATGGAGTACTGGCGCACCAGCCCGCCGGGCAGGTGCACGTCCACATGCGCGCCGGCCTCGAACGCCGGCAGCGCCTGGCCATCGGCGCGCACCAGTTCGACGGCCAGATTGCCGGCGCCCTGCCGGCTCATCGCGTCGATGACGACTTCGATCGTATCCATCAGGCGAGGAAGAACTCGCCGAAGCCCATCTTCTTCAGGCCGCGACGGTAGGCGATGGAACTGCGGTCGGCCGGGATGTGCGCCTCCAGCGTCATGTCCAGCGGCAGGCGCTCGGGCTTCTGCAGCTCGACCATGGCCCGGTCCTCCTCGAACACGCGCAGGTTGAAGGCGTGCACCTCCTCCACCGGCTGGTCCAGATTGAAGTTGCGCGCGATCGGCACGAACAGCCGCGTCCTGCGCGCCGACACCGGCGAGGCGCAGTTGAAGATCACCAGCCGCTCATCGCCCGGGAAGTGGATGGTCAGCGAGGCGCAGAACGGCAGGTGCACCTCGAAGTGGCGCAGCCAGGGATAGTCCGGCGGGGCCAGGTGATGAAAGCCCACGCCGTAGTTGCTGACGTTGCTGACGTAGTCCACGGTGAAGCCGGTCGGCGTCTCCACCGGCACGTAGTCCGGCACCAGCTGGTTGGCCGGGTCGGCAAAGGTGCCGGTATGGATCCAGGCGAAATGCGCCACATCCAGAAAGCCTTCCACCTGCCGCCCGGCGAAGCCGTTGATGTCGAACGGCGGACAGTTGATCTGCTGGAAGCCCGCCTGGTCCCAGTGCGGCATCACCGGCAGCGGCGCCGGGTTGTCCGCATCCGGCGCCAGGCACACCCAGACCAGGCCGTAGCGCTCGACCGTGGGATACGTCGCCAGGTGCAGCTTGGCCGGGATGGCCTGGCCGGGGCTGGAGGGAATGCGGTTGCAGCGCCCGCCCGCGCCGAAGCGCAGGCCGTGATAGGGGCAGACCACGCCCTCGCCGTCGTTGCTGCCCATGCTCAGCGGCACGCCGCGGTGCGGGCAGACATCGCGTGCCACCACCACCTCGCCGTGCACGCGGTAGACCACCAGCGCCTCGTCCAGCAGCACCGCCTGCAGCGGCGCGCCGGTGACCTCGCTGCTGTTGGCCACCGGGTGCCACTGGCGCGCCAGCAGCCGCCAGTCGTGCTCGGTGAAGGTGCTGCCCGGCGGCAGCGTGCTGTAGGGATTGGCCGGATGGGCGGACGCGATGGCGGACATGAGGCGGGCGACCTGGCGGGGGCGGTTGCGGGGTGCGCCCCTACCTTGCGGCGGCGCACCTGTTGCAGTCCATCCAAGATTTTTCAATCATGCGTTGCAAAAAACAGAACAGGTGCGCCCGGTGCTGCCCTTCTCCCGCTTCGCCAGCTACTTCATCGAGGTCGCCGCCCAGGGCAACCTGCGCAAGGCCGCCGAGGTGCTGCACGTCTCGCCTTCGGCCATCCACCGCCAGATCCAGGGCGCCGAGCAGCAGTTGGAGACCGAGCTGTTCGAACGCCTGCCCACCGGCATGAAGCTCACCGCCGCCGGCGAGCTGCTGTTGGGCGATCTCAAGCGCTGGCGCAAGGAGCACACCCGCACCCTCGAGCGCGTCGGCGACCTGCGCGGCCTGCGCCGCGGCCACGTCAGCATCGCGCTGATCGACGCGCTGAGCGAGGGCTTCGTGCCGCAGCTGCTGGCCGAACTGACCCGCGAATACCCCGGCTTCTCCTTCGACCTGCGCGTGATGGGCAACCGCGTGGCCAGCGAACTGGTGGCCGCGGCGGAAGTGGATTTCGGCGTGCTGCTGGACCCGGTCGAACACGGCAACCTGGAGGTGCGCACCGCCATCGACATCCCCGTCGGCGCCGTGCTGCCGCCCGGCCACGCCCTGGCCGATGAAGAGAGCCTGGCGATGAGCCGGCTGCTGGACGAACGCCTGCTGGTGCCCGCCGCGCCGCTGGTGATCGAGGAACGCACCCGCAGCCTGTACGTGCGCCACGGCGTGGACCCGCGCCGGGTCACCACCTGCAACGACACCCGCCTGATCCGCTCGCTGATCCGCGACGGCGGCGGCGTGGGCGTGCTGAGCCTGATCGACGTGGCCGCCGACCTGGAACGCGGCACCCTGGCCTTCGTCCCCCTGCACGGCTGGCAGGCCCGCCCCCTGCAGCTGGCCGTCTGCACCGCCCCCCGCCGCCAACCCAGCCGCGCCGCGCAGCTGGTGCTGGCGCGCGTGGTGAGCGCGGTGCAGGGATTGCCGGCGCGGCTGGTGGGGAGAACAAGGAAAACCTCGAAGCGGAAGTCGATCAGCTCGAACAGCTGATCCCGCTGCGCCTTTGCGAACCCACACTTGGGCCCAGCAAGTGGACAGCCCAACGCTGAAGGCATAAGGTAGGCACAGGTAATACCTCTGACTACACCGGATCGCGACCATGGCATCGCCGACCTCGCTCAAGCTCGATCAAGCGATGAAAGAGCGCATTCAGCACCTGGCGGACACCCGTCGCCGGTCCCCGCACTGGATCATGCGCGAGGCCATCGCACAGTACGTCGAACGCGAGGAGCAGCGCGAAGCCTTCCGTCAGGACACGCTGCGCGCATGGGAGGAATTCCAGGGGACCGGCCTGCATCTGACCGGAGCCGAAGCCGACGCGTGGATGGTCAGGCTGGAAGCGGGTGAGGACGCGGAGCCGCCCGCATGCCACACCTGAGCTGGGCGCCCGCCGCAGTCTCAGATATTCAACGCCTCTACCGTTTCCTGCTGCCCAAGAACGCCGACGCCGCCCGGCGTGCCATCAAGGCCATCCGCGAGGGCGTCACGATCCTCGCCCGGCAGCCACGCATCGGACGGCCCATCGAAGACCTGCCAACCGAATTCCGCGACTGGCTGATCGACTTCGGTGACGACGGCTACGTGGTCCGGTATCGCATCCAAGACGACAGCGTGATTATCCTGGCCGTCCGGCATCAGAAGGAAGCGGGATTTTGAGCAAAAGCGATCAATTTCGCGCCACGCTGGTTGTGGATTGACTCATTGCCCGGCACGCCCAATGACTGGCAAACAGGACGGGCAATCAACTAGGTGCTAAGCAAGCGCTCACTGGTACCGGATGCACCCTTCGTCATCCAGTGAACGCACGCGCAGCCTGCATGTGCGCAACAGCTTGGACCCGAGCTGGATCACCGTCTGTAACGACATCCGCCTGATCAACTCGCTGTGATCCGCGATTGCGGTGGCGGGAGCACGAGCGCGCTGCGCCTGATTGATGTCACCGCGGACCTCGAGGGGGCACCCTGCCTTCGCCCCCTTGTACGGCTGGCAAACCCGGCTCAACAACTGGCGGTCCTCGCCGTCCTAGCTGTCGACCGGCAGAGCGCTGCATGTGTTAGCGCGCGCTGCGAGTGCCTAGTGGCTGAAGCGTAAGACAGATAACAAGTCTGAAGCAAAGGAACTCAATACAACTGAAAGCCTAAGCGCACTCTTGCTTGTGATTCCCGCGACAGCGGCAATTCAAGAGCTGCAATTAGTTACGGAGGGATGGATCGTCTAACGCTCCAGCAGTAGCAGTAGCTAAGATTCCTCGACTGCTAGCCGCGCTTGCGCATGCCCGTGGCTCCGTTAGCCAGACGGCGAGACGCCAGGGAGATGACGTTGCCACTGCTTTCCAGGACCACAGGTGCAGCACTTGGCTTGTCATCAAGTGAGACCACGAACTCCTCGACAAGACTTGTCGTCAAGTTCAAAGACTGGCAGTAAGCATCGAAGCTCATTCGGTAATGCGTGTAGGCCAGACGAACCGCCTGAGAGAACAATTCCGGCTTTTCCCTTGGAATCAAGTAATCCTCATGCTCCCCGCGCGCCTCACCACCTCGACTAAGCCTGATGACACCTGTGGTGTATTGCTCATCGGAGATCAAGCTGAGCTGCTTAGCGCGATAAAGAAGCGCCGACTTGCTGACTTTCCAACGCATCTTCATTTCCACTAAGCCTTGCCAGTTCAGATGCCGACCACGAAGCTTAGGAAATTCTTTGACGAAAGAACTACGCGGCAACAGAAACGCTCCCGCAAACCGATTCGCCTCCCCCTCAGTCTTGCGGTCTCCCGTGACAGTGCCAACATGCATGACCAGATGTCCCAGCTCGTGTGCGACATCAAAGCGCAGTCGACAGGCTGAAGATTCGTCAGCGTTCAAGACGATGATCGGCCTTGCGGCACTTATCGAATAAGCATCGATCTCTCTAGAGACACCTTTAAAAGAAGTCACAACGGCACCAACATTCTCAGCCAGACGCGTCATGTTATCGATTGGGCCTAACCCCAAGCCCCAAATGCGACGACACTGCTCGGCAGCTTGTTCAATCTCTAACAGACTTGCGACGTCAATCTGCGGAATAGTGTTGACAGGCAAATCCAACTGGCGCTCCAACGAGCCAACCAAGCGCCTAAATACCTCGCCTTTTGCCAGAGCAACTTGTTTAACGCCAACACGCGTCCCCATCCTTTTACGGAAGTGACACTGTTCTTCAGTGATCGGAGAGACGGGCGCAGAAAAAAAGAACGCAGGCTGGACCTGCGTCAGAGCGGCGATCGCCTCAATATCTGAAGGCGGAGGCTCGATCTGCTCGGTCTCCACTTTGTGCACATACTGCCGTGTCTTATCGATACGCGAAGCAACATCTTCCATGGTGAGCCCATGGAAGAGGCGCGCCAAACGAACGTTGGCGCCCAGGAAACTAGACATAGCTTATTCCTCGTGACTCTCGTCACCGGCAGCACGGTCTTCCTGCTGAGCCTTCGGAATCATAGCCCTCGCGGGCGGAAGTTCGACCGCTTCCAACTTGGTATCGTCCACACTGGCCAAAGCAGGGGTGCTTTGAGAGTACTTCCAGCGAAACACCTGTTCGAGATTGCCATCGAACCCAATGAAGTGAACATCCGCTTCTTCCTCAGCCGTCTCCGGCTTCACAACAACGAAGCGAAACATCTCCGGCTTGCCAGTATCGACCTCAAAGAGCAAGCGATCCGCGTCATTTCGCCGATAGAAGCCTGGTTTCTTTGGATTGGCGGGATCATCGGCAAAGAAGCGGCAAGGGATCCCTTCGATTTCGAAGGTTACATCCATGCCCGCATGCGTGAGCTTGATCCAATCGTACCGACCTTGCTGACAGACACGGATGATGGCGTTGCGCTGACGACCGAACGTCGCGCTACCTCGAACATAGTTGTCATCCAGGTCGCCAGACAATTCCAACTCTGTGTCGTAGAGCGTTTCAAGCAGGATTTCGGCAATGACTCTTAGGCGCTGCCCTGTGAGTTGAGGCGCATGGCTCCAAGGCGTGCTTTCGTAGCTCATACCAAGACCCTTTATGCAGAAATGGAATTTTGTCCCGGCCAATCTTTCTGCAGATTTGTAAATTTGTCAACTCCACAAAATTGGCTAACGGTTGGATCACCGGAGGGACGTGCCTACACCGCCCAGCTCCCGTCGAGGTGCGACTTCACGCATAAGCCAAGGCCGTAAGAGCGAGCAATCGCCAGAAATGAAGACCAATCACTGCGCTGCCGGACTGCTTTTTTAGTTGCTGCTCGCATCAGCATCCTTTGCTCGCAAGGGGCGTCATCCAAAACATTGTGCGTCGCACCAACCGCGGCTAAGTTCAGCGCTCGCCCCCATCGAGCCCGCCGATGTCCCGCGCCCTGCCCTCGCCTTCGCCGATCGATGCCGTGCCGCCGGCGGGGCCGCTGTGGCTGCTGGCGGTCCAGCATGTGCTGGTGATGTATGCCGGGGCGGTGGCGGTGCCGTTGATCGTGGCCGGGGCGCTGCATCTGTCGCGCGAAGACACGGCCTTCCTGGTCAGTGCGGACCTGTTCTGCTGCGGGCTGGCGACGCTGGTGCAGTCGCTGGGGCTCGGCGGCTTCGGCATCCGCCTGCCGGTGGTGATGGCGGCTACCTTCGCCAGCGTGGGGCCGATGATCGCCATCGGCGGCAATCCGGCGCTGGGCCTGCCCTATGTGTTCGGCGCCAACCTGGTCGCCGGGGTGGTCGGCATCCTGGCCGCGCCGCTGATCGGGCGGCTGCTGCGGCTGTTCCCGCCGGTGGTCACCGGCACGGTCATCACCGTGATCGGGCTGACCCTGGTCGGGGTGGCGGTGAACTGGGCCGCCGGCGGCGTGGGCGCGGCCGACTACGGCGCGCCGATCAATCTGGGCCTGGCCGCGGTGGTGCTGCTGGGCGTGCTGGCGCTGCTGCGGCACGGGCGCGGCTTTATCGCCAATATCGGCGTGT
The DNA here is from genome assembly GCF_004283755.1 of Pseudoxanthomonas winnipegensis. GTDB lineage: Bacteria > Pseudomonadota > Gammaproteobacteria > Xanthomonadales > Xanthomonadaceae > Pseudoxanthomonas_A > Pseudoxanthomonas_A winnipegensis. The sequence goes on along the minus strand of NZ_SHMH01000003.1, from coordinate 418,747 downwards.
TGCTCGGGCTGGCCGGCGGCATGGTGGTGGCTGCCCTGGCCGGGCGCGTGGATGTGAGCGGCCTGCGCGAGGCGGCGTGGCTGGCGCCGGTGCTGCCGTTCCACTTCGGCACGCCCAAGTTCGAGCTGTGGTCCTGCGTGACCATGTGTGTGGTGCTGTTCATCGTGTTCGTCGAATCCACAGGCATGTTCCTGGCGCTGGGCGACATCGTGCAGCGCCCGGTGGATCGCCCGGCGCTGGTGCGCGGGCTGCGCGTGGACGGGCTGGCCACGCTGCTGGGCGGGGTGTTCAACGCCTTCCCCGATACCTCGTACTCGCAGAACATCGGCCTGGTGGCGCTGACCGGCGTGCGCAGCCGCTGGGTGTGCGTGCTGGCCGGGGCGATCCTGATCGTGCTGGGACTGGTGCCCAAGCTGGCGGTGCTGGTGGCCTCGGTGCCGCCGGCCGTGCTGGGCGGCGCGGGGCTGGTGATGTTCGGCATGGTCACCGCCAACGGCATCCGCGTGCTGGGGCTGGTGGACTTCCAGGGGCGCCGGCACAACCTGCTGATCGTCGCGGTGGGCGTGGGCCTGGCGATGGCGCCGGTGGCCGCGCCGGCGGTGTTCGACCAGTTGCCCAAGGCGCTGGCACCGCTGCTGCACAGTGGCATCGCCCTGGCCACGCTGGCCTGCGTGGCGCTGAACCTGTGGTTCAACGGCCTGGGCGGCGCGCGATCCTCCGAACCGCTGTCGCCCGAGCCGCCGCACGCCTGATGTCCGCCCCTGCGATCCGCCCCTGGCAACCGGCCGACCGTGATGCGGTGGGCGCGCTGATCGTCGGCATCCAGCGCGGCGAGTTCGGCCTGGACATCGACCTGGCCGCGCAGCCGGACCTGATCGATGTGGAAGGCTTCTACGGCCAGGGCCAAGGCGGCTTCTGGGTCGCCGAGGACGCGAGCCGGATCGTGGGCTGCATCGGCCTGCGCGACATCGGCGAGGGCGAGGCCGCGCTGCGCAAGATGTTCGTGGCGGCCACGCATCGCGGCCACGCGCACGGCGTGGCGCCGCGCCTGCTGACCACGCTGCTGGCGCATGCGCAGGCCCGCGAACTGCGCGCGATCTACCTGGGCACCACCGACCGCTTCCTCGCCGCGCACCGCTTCTACGAGAAGCATGGCTTCGCGCCGATCGCGCGCGAGGCGCTGCCGCCGCGCTTCCCGCTGATGGCGGTGGACTCGCGCTTCTACGTGCGCCGTCTGAATCGCTGAGACGCGCGCTTGCGCTCGACGCGACGTTAGGGGAAAACCCGCATTGCCGCGCCCCTGTCACGGTCCTAGCCTGACACTCCATCGATTCGACCGAACCTGGAGCACGCCATGACCGAGCAGAACGACCGCGCGCCCGCGCCCGACGCAGCCGAGCACGACGCCTTCTTCCCCTCGCCCTATTCGCTGTCGCAATACACCTCGCCGAAGACCGATTTCGATGGCGCCGACTATCCCGACGCCTACACCGGCGGCAAGTGGAAGGTGTTGATGATCGCCACCCAGGAGCGCTATCTGCTGATGGGCAACGGCAAGTTCTTCTCCACCGGCAACCATCCGGTCGAGACGCTGCTGCCGATGCTGCACCTGGACAAGGCCGGCTTCGAAATCGAGGTCGCCACGATCTCCGGCGATCCGGTGAAGCTGGAGCACTGGGCGTTCCCGCATCAGGACGAGGCGGTCAAGGCGACCTACGCCAAGTATCTGCAGCGCTTCAGGACGCCGAAGAAGCTCTCCGACCTGGTCGACGATCTGGAGGGCGGCCACTATCTGGGCGTGTTCATCCCGGGCGGCCATGGCGCGCTCAACGGGCTGCCCTTCAGCAAGGAGGTCGGCAAGGCGCTGGAGTGGGCGATGGCCAACGAGCGCTACGTCATCAGCCTGTGTCACGGCCCGGCCGGGCTGCTGGCCGCGGGCCTGGGCAAGGCGGCGGCCGATTTCCCGTTCCGCGGCTATGAGATGTGCGTGTTCCCGGACAGTCTGGATGCCGGCGCCAACGTCGAGATCGGCTATCTGCCCGGCCCGATGCCCTGGCTGCTGGGCGAACGCCTGACCCAGGCCGGCGTCAAGATCGTCAACGCCGACATGTCGGGCATGGTCCATCGCGACCGGCGCGTGCTGACCGGCGACAGCCCGCTGGCCGCCAACCAGCTTGGCAAGCTGGCGGCGCGCACGCTGCTGGACGACGTGACGCAGCGATGAGCGAAAGCGCGGCGCAGGCGGCGTTCGATGCGACGCTGGCGATGGAGGCCAGCACCGCGCTGCCTGCGCTGCAGGCGGGATTCGGCCGCTTCGCCGCGACGCTGGGCTACGACCGGGTCGTGGTGTTCGCCGCGTCGATGGCGCAGGAAGACCTGCTCGAGCGGATCTACTGGATCCATGGCGACTGGTTCGGCACGGGCACGCGGGTCGATGCGGAGACCTATGTGCGCCACTGCCCGGTGACGCGGCACGTGGTACAGGCCAGCGCGCCGTTCTTCTGGACCAAGACCCAGGCGCTCACCGGAGAGCGCTACCGCGTGGTGCGCGTGCCACGCGGACCTGGGGTGCACGGGCTGCAGATCCCGGTCTTCGGGCCGCTCGGACTGGAAGGCGCGCTTAGCCTGGGCGGCGCACGCATCGACGCCTCGGCACAAGCCAGACTGTCGCTGGCGATGGTCGGCACCGCCGCGTTCCGCACCGCGCGTCGCTTGCTGGAAGCACCCGAAGCCGCCGCGCCCAGTTCGCTCAGCGCCCGCGAGCGCGAGATCCTGTCCTGGACCGCTGCCGGCCGTCGCCAGGCCGACATCGCCGCGACGCTGGGCCTGTCGGCGCGCACGGTCGAGCACCACCTGCGCCGCATCCGCAAACGACTGGGGGCCAGCACCACCGCGCAGGCCATCCGCATCGCGCTGCGTCACGGTGATCTGGAAGGACGGGAGCCGTAGCGGCACCCATGCGTTGTGCCATCGCGGCCTTGTTCCTACAGTGCAAGGCTTCCAACGCTCCACGAGTGCCGCGATGTCCGATACCAGCTCTGACTACCCCCGCGACCTGATCGGTTACGGCCGCGATGCGCCGCATGCCGACTGGCCGGGCGGTGCGCGGATCGCGGTGCAGTTCGTGCTCAATTACGAGGAAGGCGGCGAGAACAACGTCCTGCACGGCGACGCCGGCTCGGAGCAGTTCCTCAGCGAGATCGTCGGCGCGGCCTCGTATCCGGCGCGGCACATGAGCATGGAGTCGATCTACGAATACGGCTCGCGGGTGGGCGTGTGGCGGATCCTGCGTGAGTTCGAACGGCGCGGCCTGCCGCTGACGGTGTTCGGCGTGGCCATGGCGATGGCGCGCCACCCCGAGGCCACCGCGGCCTTCGTCGAGCTCGGCCATGAGGTGGCAAGCCACGGCTGGCGCTGGATCCACTACCAGGACATGGACCCGGCCACCGAGCGCGAACACCTGCAGCGTGCGGTCGAGCTGCACACGCGGCTGACCGGCAGTGCGCCGCTGGGCTGGTACACCGGGCGCGACAGCCCCAACACGCGGCGGCTGGTGGTCGAGCACGGCGGCTTCGCCTACGACGCGGACTACTACGGCGACGAACTGCCGTTCTGGACCCAGGTCGAGACCACCGACGGCGCGCGCAAGCCGCATCTGGTGGTGCCCTACACGCTGGACGCCAACGACATGCGCTTCGCCACCCCGCAGGGCTTCAACACCGCCACGCAGTTCTTCGACTACCTGCGCGACAGCTTCGACGTGCTCTACGCCGAGGGCGAGGACGCGCCGAAGATGCTCTCGGTGGGCATGCACTGCCGGCTGCTGGGGCGGCCGGGCCGCTTGATCGCGCTGCAGCGCTTCCTGGACCACATCACCAAGCACGACAAGGTGTGGGTGTGCCGGCGCATCGACATCGCGCGCCACTGGCAGCAGCGGCATCCGTTCGTGGTGGCCGCATGATCGCCCTGGCCGAACTCAACGCCTTGCCGCGCGATGCCTTCATCGGCGCGCTGGCGGGCATCTTCGAACACTCGCCATGGGTGCCGGCCGGCGCCGCGGCGACGCGGCCCTACCCCTCGCGCGAGGCGCTGCACGCGGCCATGTGCCAGGTGGTGCGCGAGGCCGGCGTCGAGGCGCAGCTCGGCCTGATCCGCGCCCACCCCGAACTGGCCGGCAAGGCCGCCATCGCCGGCGAGCTGACCGCGCATTCGGCCAGCGAGCAGCGCGGCGCCGGCCTGGATCAGTGCACGCCCGCCGAGTACGCCGAACTGGTGGAGCTCAACCGCCGCTATCGCGAACGACACGGCTTTCCCTTCATCCTGGCCGTGCGCGGCCACACGCGCGCCAGCATCATCGCCGCGCTGAGCGAGCGCGTGGAGCAGCCGACCGAGGCGGAGATCGCCACCTGCCTGGAACAGATCGAGAAGATCGCCAGGCTGCGCCTGGACGATCTGGTGGCGGATTGATGGCTTGAAGCGATGCTTGTTCCATGTGGGAGCCGCCATGGCGGCGACAGGGCCTCACCGGTAAAGCCCCATCGCCGCCATGGCGGCTCCCACCTGTAGAGCGGAGCTTGCTCCGCTGGGGCCTTCCCCACGATCCGGCCGAAGAGCAGCGGAGCGAGCTCCGCTCTACAGACGGGCAGCCGCTAGAGTCGGGGAAACAGGTGTTCCCACCCCACCGAGCGACTAAAACAAAAGGGCCGCCTTCCCTGGCAGCCAACCCCACTCAGAACCCCAGATCGGTCAGGAAGCGCTTGGTATAGGCCAGCACGCCCGGGCCGGTGTAGGAATTGCAGATCGGCGAGGCGTAATCCGACGGCGTCGCACACGGCGTATCGCGATCCAGCGACCAGTGGTGGACACCGGCCAGGCCGTTCTGCGCGGCGTACAGCGCCACGGTGTCGACGTCGGCCAGGGTGAAGATCTCGTCGGCCGTATCGTTGCGACCCAGCATCGGCGTCACCTCGATGTGCTGCGGCGCGATGCCGTAGGTGTGGCGCAGGTTCTCCACGGCCTTGATGGTCGAGGCCCCCATGTCGCACAGCCCGCCGCTCTTGAGCACGCAGTTGGACGCCTGGGCGCGACCGAAGTCCATCACCATCAGGTTGATCGTGTAGTGCTGCAGGCCGGAGGCCAGCACCGCCTGGATCACCTGGTTGCCGAGCGCGTTGACGCCGCCGTAGCTGCCGTCGGACGCGGCCAGCGTGGCCAGCGTGAAGGAGAAGCGGATGCCGGGATACTGGCTCTCGACCACCTTGGCCGCGGCCACCAGCGCGTCGGTCTGGGCCTGGGTCTGGCCGCCTTCGATGTCGAAGTCCAAGCCGATCATGTGCGGGGTGTAGTAGCGGGCGATGAAGTTGGCCAGGCCCGTCGCGCTGCCGCAGGTGAAGGTGCCCGAGGCGCCGCCGGTGGAGACGATGTAGTTCACGCCGGCATTGTTGAGCACCGGGATATTGGCGTTCTTGAAGGCATCGGCCGACACGCCGCCCCAGGTCTCGCTGCCGCAGGTGCCGGTCGCGAAGGCCAGCGTCACCGCCTGCAGGTTCGGCACCTGCGTGGAGATCAGGCTGCCCGCGCCCGCCACCGGCAAGGCGGTGCCGGTGACCTTGGACTGCATCACGTTGGTGTTCCAGTTGAGGTTGATCGTGACGTCCTTGTAGGGACTGAACACGAAGCTGGGATAGGTCGGGTTGGTCGGCGTCCCGCCACCGCCCCCACCACCGCCACCACCTCCCCCGCCGCCGCCTCCACCACCACCGCCGCCACCGCCGGTGGACGAACAGGCGCCTTGCGAGGTCCAGGGCTGGCCCGACCCGGCGCCGCCGTTATGGGTGGTCGGGTCGTCGCCCTGGGTCCACCAGTTGGCCACGTAGTTGATGCCGCTCTTGCTGGCGGTATTGCCGCCGGTATAGACGGACGAGGCGCTCCATGCCGCCGCGCATGCGGTCTGAGCCTGCGCCGACTGCATCGGAACGAAGGTAACGACGGCCGCCGAAGCCAGCGATCCGAGGATGCCGGTGGTGGCGCTTGCACTGATCAACGACCACAACGTCGATTTGCGGGTGGACATCATGTCTCTCTCCAGTGGATGGCGCGGTTGCTTGAAACCCCGCCGGGGCGTTGTTGGCCCGCCTCCCCCTGATGGCAGGCGCCAGCTGCGACTGCGGCATATGGCGTTTTTGACATCTGCCGCAAACCGACCGTGCTTTGCCGAAGACAACGTTGTCAACGGATGATGTTCGGTTCTGTGGCCGCAGTCGCAATGGCTTCTTCGCGCGCGCTGATCGATGGAAATTTGGCCTGCGGGTGACGCTCGCTTGTCGAAATCAGGCCATGTAATTGCATCGCCACGTCATGCGTTGGCCGCTGCACGCATTGGGCGAAGCCAGGGCGAAACAACGTATCGGTCCGCTACCGCCGCGCATCGGGACAGCGGTCACGCCGACCGCGTCGCCGCAGGACTTCCGCGCCTCGCAGGCAGTGCGACGGCTATGCCCCGGAGCTGATGGGCGCGTGTTGTCGCGGCGCCGCCTGCCGTGTCCGTTGCGGACAAGCGGCGATGTCGTGCGCCGTTGTCCGATCGCGGACAAGCGAACGCCGTGCTGGCAACGTTTTCTCGGCGCGTTGCAGCCGCGACCAAGACGCGGCTTGCTGCGCCGCGTCGCGTGAGGAACCGGTTTCTAGCCGGCGTGGCGCTGCCGCAGCACCGCGACCGCGTCGGCCAGGGATAGGCCGCGCGCCCGCAGCAGGACGGTGAGGTGATAGAGCAGATCGGCGCTTTCGCCGAGCAGTTCCGCATCGCCCTGGGCGACGCCGGCCAGCGCGGTTTCCACGCCCTCCTCGCCCACCTTCTGCGCGATGCGGCGGGTGCCGCCCTCGAACAGGCGCGTGGTGTAGCTGCCTTCCGGGCGCTGCGAGTGGCGCTGGGCGATCAGCGCATCGAGCTCCCCCAGGAACCCGATATCCGTGGGAGCCGCCCTTGTGGCCTCTTGGCCAACGGCGGCGATGCGGCTTTCCCGGGAAGACTCCTTCGCCGCCATGGCGGCTCCCACTCCCGCCAAAGCCGGAGCCTCGGCAAAGCAGCTGGGCCGCTGCAGATGGCAGGTGTGGCCATGCGGGCGCGCCAGCACCAGCAGCGTGTCGTTGTCGCAGTCGGCCTGGATGTCGACCAGGTCCAGGAAATGCCCGGAGGTCTCGCCCTTGGTCCACAGGCGCTGCTTGCTGCGGCTGAAGAAGGTGACGTGGCCGCACGCGCGCGTGACGCGTAGGGCTTCTTCATTCATGTAGCCCAGCATCAGCACGCGCAGCGTGTCGGCGTCCTGCACCACGGCGGGCAGCAGACCCTCGCCCTTGGCCCAGTCCAGTGTGTCGGTCGTACCCATCGGTTCGGGATCCATTGAAAGGCCGCTCACGCGGCCGGGCGCACGGCGATGCCGGCATCGGCCAGCGTGCGCTTGAGGTCGGGGATGGCGATGGCGCCGCTGTGGAACACGCTGGCGGCCAGCGCCGCGTCCACATCGGCGTCCTGGAAGGCGCTCACGAAGTGCTCCGGCGCGCCGGCGCCGCCCGAGGCGACCAGCGGCACATGGCACAGCGCGCGGGCGGCCTTGAGCTGTTCGATGTCGTAGCCGCGGCGCACGCCGTCGCTGTCCATGCAGTTGAGCACGATCTCGCCGGCACCCAGGTCCTGGGCCTGCACGATCCAGTCCAGCGTGCGCAGGCCCTCGGCGCGGGTCTTGCTCGGGTCGCCCGTATAGCTGCGCACCCGCCACTGCCCGTCCGCCTCGCGCACCGAATCGATGCCCACCACTACGCACTGCACGCCGAAGGCCGTGGCCAGCTCGCCGATCAGCGCCGGCCGTTCCAGCGCCGGGGTGTTGATCGAGACCTTGTCCGCGCCGGCATGCAGCACCGCGCGCGCGGTCTCCACGCTGCGGATGCCGCCGGCCACGCAGAACGGGATGTCGAGCAGGCGCGAGACCTTCTCCACCCAGCCGTAATCGACCGAGCGGCCTTCCGGGCTGGCGCCGATGTCGTAGAACACCAGTTCGTCGGCCCCGGCGTCGCGATAGCGCAGCGCCAGTTCGGCGATGTCGCCCATGTCGATGTGGTCGCGGAATTTCACGCCCTTGACCACGCGTCCGCCGCGCACGTCCAGGCAGGGCACGATGCGCCGGCTCAGCATGAGGCGGCCTCCGCGAAGGCCTGTTCCAGCGTGAAGCGGCCTTCCAGCAGCGCGCGGCCCAGTACGATGCCGCCGCAGCCGGCAAGCTTGGCCTCGCGCACGTCGCCGACCGCATGCACGCCACCGGAGGCCTGCACCTGCACGCCGGGCAGCAACGCGACCAGGTGCCGGTAGAGGGCGAAGTTGGGGCCGCTCAGCATGCCGTCACGGGCGATGTCGGTGCACAGCAGCTGCTGCAGGCCGGCGTCGGCATAGCGCACGGCGAGTTCGTCCAGGGCCACGCCCGAGCCCTCGGTCCAGCCGTGGATCGGCAGCTGCCATACGCCCGCCGCGTCCTGGCGCGCGTCCAGCGCCACGGTGATGCGCTCGGGGCCGAACTCGGCCAGCCAGCTCAGCATCTCGAGCGGTGCGCGCACCGCCAGCGAGCCGATCACCACGCGCGTCGCGCCCGCCTCCAGCAGTGCGAGCACATCGCTGCGCCCGCGCACGCCGCCGCCGGTCTGCACCTGCAGGCCGGTGGTCTGGCGCAGCGCCCGCAGCAGCGGCGCCAGGGTGTAGCCGCCGGCGCGCGCCGCATCCAGATCGACCAGATGCAGCCAGCGCGCGCCCTGGTCGGCATAGCCTCTCGCGGCAGCCAAGGGATCGTCGCCGTAGGTGGTTTCGCGGTCGTAGTCGCCCTGGGCCAGGCGCACCACGCGCCCGCCGCGCACGTCGATGGCGGGATAGAGCTGGAAGGAAGAGTCGGAGGTCATGAGCCAAGGTGCGGGCGCGGGCATCAGGCCAGGCCGTATTCGATGAAGTTATGCAGCAGGCGCGCGCCGGTGGCGGCCGAGCGCTCGGGGTGGAACTGCGCGCCGGCCACGCGGCCGCGCTGCACCACCGCCGCGAAGGTCTGGCCGTGCGTGGTCGTGCTCAGGCAGTCCTCGCCGACCGGCGCGGCGTAGCTGTGCACGAAGTAGGCCTGGTCCTGCGCGCCGATGCCGGCGGTCAGCGAGGCCGCGCGCGTCGGGGTGAGCGTGTTCCAGCCCATGTGCGGCACGCGGATGCCGTCGGCCACGGGCAGCTTGCCGACGCGGCCGGCCAGCAGGCCCAGGCACGGGGTGTCGTCCTCTTCGGAATGTTCGAACAGCACCTGCATGCCCACGCACACGCCCAGCAGCGGCGCCTCCAGCGAGCGTAGCGTGTCGATCAGGTCCAGTTCGCGCAGCCGCGCCATCACCTGCGCCGCCGCGCCGACGCCAGGCAGGATCACCCGCTGCGCGCTGCGGATCACCTGCGCATCGGTGGTCAGCTGCGCCTCCACGCCCAGCCGGCCCAGCGCATAGCGCACCGAGCCGATGTTGGCGCCGCCGGCATCGATCAGGGCCAGCGCGGTCACAGCGCCCCCTTGGTCGAGGGCAGCTCGGAGCCTTCGCGCCGGATCGCCTGGCGCAGCGCGCGCGCCAGCGCCTTGAAGCAGCCCTCGACCTGGTGATGGTCGTTGTCGCCGCGCACCTGCAGGTTAAGGTTGAGCCCGGCCGCATCGCACAGCGAGCGGAAGAAATGCGGCACCAGCTCGGTCGGCATGTCGCCCACGCGCTCGCGCTTGAACGCGCCGTCGAACACCAGGTACGGCCGCCCGGAGAAGTCCAGCGCCGCGCTGACCAGGCATTCGTCCATCGGCAGGGTGAAGCCGTAGCGGCCGATGCCGCGCTTGTCGCCCAGCGCCTGCCTCAACGCCTCGCCGAGCGCCAGCGCGGTGTCCTCGATGGTGTGGTGCTCGTCGATGTGCAGATCGCCGGTGGTCTGGATCTGCAGCGCGAAGCCGCCGTGCTTGCCGATCTGCTCGAGCATGTGGTCTAAGAACGGCAGGCCGGTGTGGATCTTCGGCTCGGCCACCTTGTCCAGGTCGAGCTCGACCAGGATGTCGGTCTCCTTGGTCTTGCGCCGCACACGCGCCGTGCGCGGCTTGTCGGCCAGCGCATGGGCGATGCCGGCCCAGTCCCACTCCCCGCCGAACTGCGCGGTCTTGAGCTGGAAGCCGCGGATGCCCAGGTTCTCGGCGAAGCGGATGTCGGTCTCGCGATCGCCGACCATGGCCGAGCCGTCCAGGTCGATGCCGCGATCGCGCAGGTAGTGCATCACCAGGCCCAGGCCGGGCTTGCGCGTGGGCGCGTTGTCGGCCGGCCAGCTGCAGTCCACCAGTACCTCGCGGAAGGTGATGCCCTGGCTTTCGAAGATCTGCAGCATCAGATCGTTGGGGCCGTCGAAACGTTCGCGCGGATAGGCTTCGCTGCCCAGCCCGTCCTGGTTGGTGACGATAACGAACTGGAAGCCGGCATCGCGCAGCTTCAGCAGCGCCGGGATCACACCCTTGACGAAGCGCAGCTTCTCGTAGGCGTCGATCTGGAAGTCGGCCGGCTCCTCGATCAGGGTGCCGTCGCGGTCGACGAAGAGGATCTTCTGGCTCATGCGGCCACCGCCTGCGCATTGAGCGCGGCCAGGACGCGGGCGTTCTGCTCGGGCGCGCCGATGGTGATGCGCAGCGCATCGCCCAGCTGCGGCGCGGCGCGCTGGTCGCGCACCACGATGCCGGCGGCCAGCAGCGCGCCGAAAGCGCCTTGCGCATCGTCGAAGCGCACCAGGAGGAAGTTGGCGTCGGAGGCGTACACGCGGCGCACGCCGGGCAGGACCGACAGCGCCGCGGCCAGCCGCGCGCGCTCCTCGATCACCGTGGCGATGCGCGCGCGCGTGGCCGCCAGGGCGGCCGGCGACAGCCCAGCCACGGCCAGCTCCGCGCACGGCGTGGGCACCGGATACGGCGCCTGGCAGGCGCGCAGCACGGCCACCAGGCGCGCATCGGCGATCACCACGCCCACGCGCGCGGCGGCCAGGGCGTGGGCCTTGGACAGCGTGCGCAGCACGGCCACTTCCTGATAGCGCGCCCGCAGGGTCAGCGCCGAGGGCACTTCCGAGAACTCGCCGTAAGCCTCATCGACCACCACCAGCGCGCGGCCCTGCAGGCGCTGCAGCAGCGCCTCGATCTCGGCCAGCGGGATCGAAGCGCCGGTCGGGTTGGCCGGCGAGCACAGGAACACGAGCTTGGCGCCCTGCTCCAGCACCGCCTGCGCGATCGCGTCGAAATCCGGCGCGAAGCCGTCAGGCCCGTCGACCAGCGGCGCCTCGATCAGCCGCGCATCCTGCAGGCGCGCGCTGACCGCGTACATGCCGAACACCGGCGGGGTGACGACCACCGCATCGCGCCCGGCCACGCACAGCGTGCGCACCAGCAGATCGATGGCCTCGTCGCTGCCGCGGCCGATCAGCAGTTCCTCCGGCGCGCAGCCGTATAGGCCGGACAGTGCGGCCTTCAGCGCGGCCGGCTGCGGATCGGGATAGCGGCGCGAGGTCGCGCTGGCGTCGGCCGGATTGCTCCAGGCGCTCTCGTTGGCGTTGAGCCAGACATCGCCGCGCAGGGCTTCGGTGCGGGCGGACTTGTAGCCGCCGAATCCGCGCAGGTCCGGGCGGACCAGGTCGAGCGGATCGCGGGGCATCGGATCGGGCGCGCTCATCGGGCCGCCTCCGCCAGGCGCAGACGCACGGCGTTGGCGTGCGCCTCCAGGCTCTCGGCCTCGGCCAGGGTCACCGCGGAGGGCCCGATCGCCAGGATGCCCGCCGCACTGGCCGACTGCACGCTGACGAAGTTCTGGAAGCTGGCCACGGACACGCCGCTATAGGCGCGCGCCGCGCCGCTGGTGGGCAGCACGTGGTTGGTGCCGCTGCAGTAGTCGCCCAGCGCCTCGGGCGTGTAGTCGCCCAGGAACACCGAACCTGCCGCCTCGACCCTGGGCAGCCACACGCGCGGTTCGCGCAGGGCCAGGATCAGGTGCTCGGGCGCGTAGCGGTTGCTGATGGCGAAGGCCTCCTCCAGCGTCCGCACCTGGACCAGGCGCGAGGCCGACAGCGCGCGGCGCGCGATGTCCGCCCGCGGCAGCGCGGCCAGCTGCGTGGCCAGCGCGGCCTCGACGCGATCCAGCAGGCCGGCATCGTCGGACAGCAGCAAAACCTGCGAATCCGGACCGTGCTCGGCCTGCGACAGCAGATCGGCGGCGACGAAGTCGGCATTGGCGCCGGCATCGGCGATCACCAGCACCTCCGACGGGCCGGCCGGCATGTCGATGGCGGCCGCACCGCTCTGCGCGACCTGCTGCTTGGCTTCGGTGACATAGCTGTTGCCCGGGCCGAACAGCTTGTCGCAGGCCGGCACCGGCCCGGCGCCGTAGGCCATTGCGGCGATGGCCTGGGCGCCGCCGAGCACGAACACCCGGTTCACGCCGGTCAGGCGCGCGGCGACCAGCACGGCCGGATCGGCGGTGCCGTCCTTGCGCGGCGGCGTGCACAGCACCACCTCGCGGCAGCCGGCCAGCTGGGCAGGCACGCCGAGCATCAGCGCGGTCGAGGGCAGCGGCGCGCTGCCGGCCGGCACATACAGGCCGACCCGGCCGATCGGGCGGATCACGCGTTCGCAGACCACGCCCGGCGCGGTCTCCACCGCATACGGCTGCGCCATGCCGGCCTTGTGGAAGGCGGTGATGCGCGCGGCGGCCTCGACCATGGCCTGCTTCAGCGCCGGGTCGATGGCGGCTTCGGCAGCCGCGAATTGGTCCTCGCCGACTTCGAAGGAGGCCGGCGCGGCGCTGTCGAAGCGCTGGGTGATCGCGCGCAGCGCTTCCAGGCCACCGCTGCGCACCTCGTCGATCAGCGCGGCGACGGTGCGGCGGGTCTGCTCGGCCACGGTCTGGGCCGGGCGCTCCAGGGTCTGCGCCTGGGCCTGGGCATCCAGCGCGTTCCAGACGATGCGCTGCGCGTTGGGGGATTCGGGGCGGAGATTCGCGTTCATGCCAGCGAGCGCTCCACCGACAGCACCATCAGGCCGCGCGCGCCGGCGCGTTCGAGTTCCTCCAGCTGCTGCCAGCTGATGGCCGTGTGGCACATGGTCTGCAGCGAGATGCCCTCGGCGTGTTCGCCGGGCAGCTGCACCAGCGGCTCGGCATCGGCCAGCAGGCGGCTCAGCGCGGGCACGGTGTCGGGCGCGGCGCGGAACATCAGCAGCTTGCTGTCCTTGAGCTTGAGCACGCCGTCCATGCGCCGCAGCAGCATCGCCGACAGGTCGGCGCGCGCATCGTTGAAGCCGCGCACCGGCCCGGCCAGCACGGCCTCGCTTTCCAGCAGGGTCTCCACCGGCTTGAGCTGGTTGGCCTTCAGCGTCGCGCCGCTGGAGACCAGGTCGCAGATCAGATCGGCGGTATCGAGCTTGGGCGCGATCTCGACCGAACCGGACAGCTCGACCACCGCGGCCTCCACGCCGCGCGCGGACAGCCACTGGCGCAGGATCGCCGCATAGCTGGTGGCGATACGCAGGCCCTGCAGCTGCTGCGCGCCCTGCCATTCCCAGCTCTCCGGGATGGCCAGCATCAGCCGGCAGCCGCCGAAGCCCAGCCGACGCACCTCGCGATACGCCGGCGACAGGCCGATCTCCAGGCGCGCATTGGCCTGCTCGTCCAGCTCGTTGCGGCCGACGATGCCGTAGTCGCACACCCCATCGGCGATCAGGCCGGGGATGTCGTCGTCGCGCACCAGCAGCAGGTCCACGGGCAGGGATTCGCCGTAGCAGAACAGCTTGTCGCGGCTCTCGCGCCAGCTCAGGCCGCAGGCGGCCAGCAGGCTGCGCGCCGGGTCGGCCAGGCGGCCGGATTTCTGGATGGCGATGCGCAGACGGTCGCGCGTCGCGTTGGCAACGATGGGAGGCATGGCAGAGAACTTCAGTGAGAGGCGGTGGTGCGCGACTGCTGGCGGCGCAGGGCGGCGGCATAGCCGCCGGTGCCGGTTTCCAGCGTGCGCGCCACGCGCCCGATGGTGGTGACGCTGACCTCGGTCAGCTCGTGGATCTCGCGGTAGGGCACGCCCTTGAGCAGCAGCGGCACCACGCGCCAGCGATCGGCCATGGCTTCCAGCTCGGCGGGCGTGCACAGATCGACCAGGAACGCGCGCACTTCCTCCGGCTTGGTCAGACCCGCCAGCGCGCGCGCCAGCGACTGCTGGGCCAGGCTGGTGGTCTTCTCGTCGGTCTCGGTGCGGCGCTTCATGGATGTCTCAATGTATTAACGCGCTATCACATTAGCACATTCACACGGATCAGGACAACCCGCCGCCCGGCCGTACGATGAACCCCCTCCCCGGCCGCGCTAGGATCTGGCTCGGGAACCCGGCCCACCCGGCCGATTCGCGACAAGGAGTCCGCCATGCCCGTCCTTCGCTCCGCCGCCCTTGCCGCCGCGCTGGTAGCCGGAGTCCTGTGCAGTCTCGGGGCATCCGCCCGCATGCCCGAGCCCAGCGTCGCGGCTGCGCCCGAGGCACCGGCGGACGTGCGGCCGCCTCTGGACAGCCGCGCCAAGCTCGATGCCTGGCTCAGGGGCCACCGGGGCAACCCCAGCCCGCTGGACGCGTTCAGCGCCGGTGGCCGGCAACGCTTCCTGGCGGGACTGGGTTACGGGGAACGCGGCGTCGTGTCCCTGCCGTTCGAGGACCTGACCTGGGAGCTGGATCAGGCGCAGGCCCAGGCGGTGCTCACCCTTCTCGGCCTGGGCGACGACCCGATCGCCACCACGCTCAGGACCGATCCCGTCCCGCCCGCATGGCGCGGGGATCGCAAGACCCCGAGCGACATCGATCAGCGCTACACGCAGTACATCGAGATGACCGGCGCTGTTGCGGAAGGCGATGCGTTGACGCGTGCGCGGCACATGGACGCCCTTTATCGCCAACTGTTTCCCAAGACGCTGGTCGAGCAGGCCGACAAGCTGACCGATCCAGACCTCCTGCTGCTCGCCCGCGCCGCGGCCAACGCTGCCGGGAGCGGCAGCGATCAGTCGGCGACCCAGGATCTGCTCGCGCTGCTGGTTCTGCTCGAGCAGCGCGGGATGGAACGCGGTTCGTTGATTCAGGATGCGCAGCGCGCCTTGTTGGCCTCAGGGAAGCTCGACGATGCGCGCGCGCTGGCCACGCAGCATCCCACCATCGCCTTGGCCTCGATCCCCGCCGTCGGCACGCCCGCCGATGCCCTGCCCACCGGCCCGCGTTGGTGGCGCCTGTCCGCCGATGCGACCCGCATGGACGCCGAATCCGCCGACCTGGCCCAGACGCAGATCCTGGTCCTCGCCGGCTGCCACTTCTCCGTGGATGCGGCGCAGGACATCGCGGCCGATCCAGAACTGGGCCCGGTCTTCGCCAGGCATGCGCATTGGCTCGGCCAGCCACCGGGCGTGGAAGACCTCGACGCCTGGAAGGGCTGGAATGCGAAATTCCCCGGCACACCGATGTACCTCATCACCCAGCGCAGCGACTGGACGCTCTTGCCCGCCTGGCGCATGCCGACCTATGCCATCGTCCGGGACGGCAAGGTCGTGGACCAGGCCAGCGGCGCGTTCCGGAACGTCCCCGACAGACGCCTTGCGCTGATCGAGATGCTGCGCCGCCATGGGCTGATGCCGCCGGCGGGCAGCAAGGACTGATCGCACTTGATGCCCGATGCCTCTGTGGGAGCCGCCATGGCGGCGATGAGGCTTTCCCGACAAGGCCTCATCCTGAAGCTGACATTTTTTCGGTAGAGCCCCATCGCCGCCATTGGCCGAAAAGGCCACAAGGGCGGCTCCTACCTGTAGAGCGGAGCTTGCTCCGCTGCGTTTCGACCGGATCATCGGCAAGCCCCAGCGGAGCAAGCTCCGCTCTACAAGGAGGCTGCGGCTTGATCTGAGAGACGGTTGCTCCCACCGAGCGCGGCCACTTCGCTAAAGGAAAAGGGCGCCGACGGCGCCCTCTTCTTGTTCCAGCTTCAGCCGATGCCGGCAACCAGCGCCGGCCTGGCCCAACGCAGTGCGCGATCAGCGACCCGCCAGCGCGCTCACCTGCGCCAGTTCCACGCGCAGCGTAGTGGCCAGCTCCTCGCGCGGGACCTCGAACTGCAGTTCGCGCACCAGGTCCTTGACGGTGACCACGCCGCGGGCCAGTTCGTCCTCACCGGCCAGGGCGACGAAGCGGATGCCGGCGCGCGAGGCGTACTGGAACTGCTTGCCGAGCTTCTTCGGTTCCATCTGCACTTCGGTGTTGATGCCGCCGGCGCGCAGGCGCTGGGCGATGTCCAGCGAATCGGGCAGCTGCGCCTCGTCCATCAGCGCCACCAGGGCCTGCACGCTGCTGACGTCGGCTTCCTGGATCAGCCCGGCCTCGCGCAGCTGCCAGAACAGGCGCGTCAGCCCGATCGAGATGCCCACGCCCGGCAGCCTGGACTTGCTGTAGTGGCTGGCCAGGTTCTCGTAGCGGCCGCCCGAGCAGATCGAGCCGATCTGCGGATAGGCGTCCAGCTGGGTCTCGTAGACCGTGCCGGTGTAGTAGTCCAGGCCGCGGGCGATGGAGAAGTTCAGGCAGTACGCGCTTTCCGGCACGCCCAGCGCCTTGACCAGGGTCAGCACCTCGCGCAGCTCGGCGATGCCCTCGTTGAACACCGCGCTGCCCTGCCCCAGGTGGTCCAGCTGCGCCAGCGCATCGTCGTGGCCGGTGGAGCGCACGGCGACGAAGGCCAGGATCTGTTCGACCACCTCACCCGACAGGCCGAAGCCTTCGCCGGTCAGCGTCTCGCGCACGTAGTCGGCGCCGCGCTTGTCCAGCTTGTCGACCTCGCGCAGCACCAGCATCTGCGCCTGGCCGTCGGCCACGCCCAGGTTCTCGAAGAAGCCGCGCATCAGCTTGCGGTTGTTGAGCTGCACGGTGAACGCGCCGATCTGCAGCTCGGAGAAGACCGCGTGGATCACCGCCAGCACCTCGGCATCGAAGCGGATGCTCAGCTCGTCCTTGCCGATCACGTCGATGTCGCACTGGTAGAACTCGCGGAACCGGCCGCGCTGGGCGCGCTCGCCGCGATACACGCGCTGCATCTGGTAGCGCCGGAACGGGAAGGCCAGCTCGTGCTCGTGCTCGGCCACGTAGCGCGCCAGCGGCACCGTCAGGTCGAAGCGCAGCGCCAGCTCGGGCAGGCCCTCGTTGGCCTGGGCCAGCGCGCCGGTGGACTGGGCGAAATACACCTGCCGCTCGGTCTCGCCGCCGGATTTGGTCAGCAGCACCTCGGACAGCTCGAACACCGGCGTCTCCACCGGCAGGAAGCCGAAGCGCTCGTAGTTGCGGCGGATCGTGTCCAGCATGCGCTGAAAGGCGATCTGGTCACGGGGCAGCAGCTCCATGACGCCAGGCGGCGTGCGCGGCTTGATCAAGCGGGTGACTCCGGCGGAACGTGGGGCCGCATATTCTATGCGCCGGCGCGGCTCGCGGCAGCGCCCGCCACGCGCGAAAACCCCATCGATGCAGATCGATGCACATCCCCTCTTGCCGACCCGCCCGCCTTTGCCTAGAATGCGCGGCTCCTTCGGGGTGTAGCTCAGTCTGGTAGAGCGCTACGTTCGGGACGTAGAGGTCGCAGGTTCGAATCCTGTCTCCCCGACCATTTGCAAGTGGTCTTGATCAAGCCGCCCATGAGGCGGTTTTTTCATGTCTGGCCTCAGCCAAGGGGTGCGCATCGCATGCGCATCGATCGACAAGCGATCCGCGCGGCCGTCAGACCGCAGGCCCGTTCCGGATCAGGTCGGCCAGTGCGGCAACCGCCTGCGAGGCGGCGGCCTCGCTGCTTCCTTTCCACAGATTGAGCGGAATGGCGCGCCGACTGCCGGCGCCCAGGGTCAGCGGCACCAGCGCGCCGGTGGCCAGATCCTCGTGAATCAGGTCGATTGGCAGCCAGCCGAAGCACAGGCCACGTCGAACGGCGTCGGCTGCGCCTTCTACGGTGTTCATCAGCCAGACGCGCTGATTCGGCGGCCGCACCGACTCGAACTGCGCGCCACGGATCTCGGCCAGCACATGCCTGACCCATGCCGATGCGCTGCTGGCGCGGCACGGGCTGAAGTGCTCGCCTTACACCACGTAAGGCCTCGGGTTTACGCGTTCCTCGTCAGTTCTCTCGGCGCCATGGCACTGCAAGCTCGATCGCGCGCCTGCAAGAAGCCAAATCGAATCGATGGCAGCGCGGCGCTACCCTTCGGCCTCGGTCGCATTGCGCACAGGCTGCCCGTGGATGGGAGCCAAAGGCTTGGCCTGGGCCTGCATCAGGGACAACTCGAGCCGCTGCAGGAACTGCGAGAAGCCGCCGCTCGCCTTGGCCTGGCGCCTGGCGCTGGTGCGCACGACCGGGTACGGCGACCAGGCGATGCGGGCGCCGAAGGCCTGCAGGGCCTTGACCAGGGCGACATCCTCGCTGCTGGTCGCGTCGGAGAATCCGCCGCAGCGCAGATAGCTGGCGACGCTCACACCCATGTTGGCGCCGTGGATGCGGCCATGATCCACGCCCACCGGCTCGGAGGCCTCGAAGGCGCAGGCGGTTCCGGGCGCATAGTCCAGCCAGTCGCTGACTTCGACCACGCCGCAGAAGGCGTCGGTCTGCAGGGCGCGCTGCTGAAACAGCCAGTCGCTCGGCACCTCGGAGTCCGCATCGGTGATGGCCAGCCAGTCCGCGCCCAGTGCGATGGCGCGCTCGGCCGCCGTGGCGCGCGCCAGCCCGACGCCGCCGGGCATGGGCACCTGAATCACGCAGGCGCCGAAGGACGCCGCGATGTCGGCCGTCGCGTCTATGCATCGATCCGATGCCACGACCACGATGACCGCTTCGTCGAGTTCCGGGTGGTTCGCCGCATGGCAGACCGACGCCAGGCAACGGCCGATCACCTCGGCCTCGTCATGCGCGGGGATCAGGACCGCGATCACCGTAATCCTTCCTGCTGAGCCACTGAAAGCGGCCGGCCCGCCCAGGCTTCGAGCAGGAAGTCGCTGTCCTCGTAGCGATAGGCCAGCGGCAGGGACAGCAGCTGGCCGATGCAGCGATGCACCTCGGTCCCGTCCTGGCAGGCTTCCTCGAACGGGTGCCGCCAGTGACAGGCCACCAGCAGGCCATCGGGGGTGAGCGCGTCCTGGGTCTGTTCGACCAGATCCTTCAGCTCTTCCGGCTGCAGGTAGTAGCCGACCTCGCTCACGACGATGAGATCGAAGCTGCCGCGCGGACAATCGCGCGGATGGCAGGCCTGGATGACCTCCACGTTGGCGCAGTCGGCGACGCGCTGCCTGGCCTGCTCGACCGCCTCGGCCGCCATGTCGGTGGCCAGCAGCTGTTCGCAACGCTGCGCCAGGCAGTGGGTCGTCTCGCCGTTGGAGCAGCCCAGCTCCCAGCCACGCGCGAAGCGGGCCCGCGGCAGCGTCGCCATCAGGATCTCGCGCTTGCGGGCCTCGTACCAGCGGGTCCGGTAACCGAATGGATCCAGATGCTGATAGAGGGTGTCGAAATAGTGCGCGCGTGCCTGGGCACTCATGGGATGAAGACCTCGAAGGGGCGCTGGAACCGGGCCAAGGCCCAGTCCGGCAGGATGGGATCCGCGACCGGCGGGCTGACCGCGCCGATCTGCGATGCGAAGGCTTCGATGGCGTGGCACTTGGCCTGCAGGATGCGGGCGGGAAGCGGCATCCGCACGGCATGACGCAGGAAGACGCTGGGCGCCGGGCCGTCCCAGTGCCAGGCCCAGACCGGGTACTGCACGAGTCGCGCGCTTCGCGCAGCGCACGCCTGGATCGCGGCCTGCGCGCAGGCCTCGTGGTCCGGGTGGCCGTCGTGCGCGTAGGTGACCAGCACCAGGTCGTTGGGTGAAAGCAGATCGGCGAGCCGGTCGGCGACCTGCGACACGCTGGCGCCGATCCTGCCGTCGCCGACGTTCATCCGGACGATGCTGGCCGGCACGACATCCAGCCTGCCCAGGGCCTCGACCAGCTCGCGCTGACGTACCTGCGACAGGCGCTCGGGGCACCACGCCGGCTCGCTCGGATAGGCCGCCTCGCCATCGGTCACCGAGACCACCAGGACCGGCATGTCGCTACTGCGGGCCAGGGCCATGGCGCCGCCGCAGCCCAGCACCTCGTCGTCCGGATGCGGTGCGACCACGACAAGACGCTCGGCGCCCTGAAAGAGTTCTTCAGGCGCGATGGATGCGAGCGCTGCCAGCGCGGGTGAGCTCGCCCACTGGCGTTCGCTCAGCCCCTGCCCCGCGATCTGCACCGTGCTCAGAGCGTCCATGCGCCCTCCGCCTGGTGCAACGCCTCCCCGAGCCACTGCTCGTCGCGCTGTCCGTGACATTGGCGGATGAAGGCCTGCAGATCCGCGCAGCGCTGGGCATGCTCGGCATCGGTGCACAGCGAGGCCGGTCCCAGCGCCAACGCCGCGCGCTCCATGACATCGCGGCAGACCCGGTCCACGAAGCAGCGCACCCCGGTGACCGCATACCGGTGGCTGTCCTGTGGCTGGCGGTCGATGTCGCGCGCGAGCTGGCGGAGCATCAGCTGCGCGGCGGTCAGCTGCGCATCGATCGCGCCGAGGTGAGCGGCGCAGAACGGGTTCTTCGACACGCCAGGCGAGCGGCGCACGCGCTCTGCGATCGCGGTCGCCGCGCCGAACCAGCACGCCGCGATGCCCGCACCGCCGTGCCAGAAGCCGGGTCGTTCCAGATAGAACTCCGGCGTGCTTACCAGGCGGGCGGCAGCTGCGGAGAAGTGTCCCTCACCGGTGGGAACGCCGACCATGCCCGGGCCCGACCACTGACTGGCATCGAGGCGGAACGTGCCCGGCGCCAAGGTGATGGCAGCCAATGGGCGGCGATCGTCGTGGGCGACGGTCACCAGCGCGTGGCTGATCAAGCCCTGCGGGCCGCTGCACCAGGGCTTGATCCCGCTGACGCGGCCTGCGTGCGCGTCATAGCGGACGGTTTCGGTCGGGCCGCCGGCGGCCCAGACCGCCCAGAGGGTGTCCGCAGGCGGGCGCGGTTCGCCGGCCTCGGCGAGGATCGCCAGCGCGTCGTAGTGCGCCTCCATCACCTTGACCAGCGGCAGGCTCTCGGCGCCGAACCGGGCAAGCGCACGCCAACGCTCCAGCGTTTCGCCGCCACCCGGCCTGGGCAGGTCGGGCGTCTCGCGGATCTGGCGCCGCACGCGCGAGGCGAGCCAGTCCGATCCGGAAGTGTCAAAGGACGCGACATGCAACGCCGTCGCGTGGGAAGTGTTGGCACCTGACATAAATCTGAAACTAGGTGGACACTTGTATATCGCGCGTGATCCGCCAGCGGCACGGCTCATCGGAGGCTAACGCTTTGCGCGCATACGTCCGTATGGTGCGTCGCCCGCGCATTTCATCTCCACGCCTGGATATCCAGCTTGTGTGGTTTCGCTAACGCATTGCCTGCTGCACGGCGATGTTCCGCCGACTGCCGCGCAGCACATCCGACCTGATGGTCCGCATGCGGCGATGCGACGCGCCGGGTTGCGGATCGACGGATCGAGCGCGGCAGCCCGACTGTGACGCATGTCGCCGCTGACGGACTGCGCGTGCTCACGGTCACGAAGGCGCAATAGGCGTTACGCACGCTGTCGGGCTTTGCACACCTGGACCGCTTTCGATGCCTGATGCCGCTCCTGCCTGCCCGAAGGCGCGACGCCGTCGCGCCCTGGGCGCCTCTCTGGTCTGCACCGCTCTGGGCGCTTCGTCGGCCGCGCTGGCGGTGGATCGCTCGCCCGCACCTCCCACCGACACCACTCGCAGGCCCGACGACACCGCCACGACAGCGGTCGGCAGCAGCCCCACCGATGCCGACGCTGTCGCCGCCGGAGCCGAAAAGGGTCCCAACACACTGGAGACGGTCAAGGCCATCGCCGCGCACGAGGTCATCGAGCAGAAGAAGCGCGCGGCGGTGGTCAAGGATTCGGTGATCTACGACGAGATGGACAGCTATGGCGACGAGACCCTGGCCGAGAGCCTGATGGCCGCGCCCGGCATCAGCGCGGTGGAGGACGCCGGCGAGCCGCGCTTCGTCACCATCCGCGGCATCCAGCCCAATCTCAACTTCACCAGCCTGGACGGCATCGCCATCGCCAGCGTCGGCAACAGCGGCTCGGGCGAGCGCATGAACAATCTGCAGCTGATCCCCAGCGACATCGGCACGCGCACGGACATCTACAAGACCTTCGGCGCGCAGCAGGCGCCCGATGCGATCGGCGGCATCATCGACATCGTCAGCCGCAGCGCGTTCGACCGCGCCGGGCGCTATGTCTTCGCCGATGCGGCCGGCATCTATTCCACCGCCTCGACCGATGTCCAGCGCAGCGCCGGCGGCAACCACAAGACGCTCGGGCACTACGGCAAGAGCGCCAAGCTGGTGTTCTCCGACACCTTCGGCGCGGACGATCAGTTCGGCATCGTGGCGGTCGGCCGCTACCAGCAGCGCTCGCGCAACAGCGTCAAGCGCTGGGTTGAGAGCAACTACTTCTTCGATGCGGCCGGCAATTACCTGACCGACGGCAGCACCGGGCCGGACACGCTGCCGGGTTGGAACGGCCTGCGCGCGCCCGGCAACTTCAGTACCGGCACCTACACCAACTACATCACCAACTTCGGCGGCTCGCTCAAGCTGGAGTGGCGACCGGTCGATGCGCCCTACCTCGCCTCGCTGCTGATGTACGGGTACCGGTTCTACGAAAACTCCACCATGAACAAGACCGACCTGTACTCGAACGCCAAGTTCGACATCCAGGACCAGACCGCCGACGGCGGCAGCACGCAGATCAACAGCATCTACATCAAGAACCGGCACGATCGCTGGGACCGCGCCAACTTCGGCGCGATCGCCAGCTTCGACTGGGACATCGACGAGGCCTCGCGCCTGAGCCTGCGCGCCGGACACACGCAGGAGACCTTCGACAACACCCAGGTGTACTGGGGCGTGCGCGCCTATCCGACCGGGCTGTTCGTGGACTATGCCAACGACGACCACGGCTTCCCCAACGCGATCGCCGTGTCCGACCCGCGGCTGCTGCTCGGCTCGGCCTACAAGCTCAACCCGGCCCAGGCCTACGTCTCGCCGCGCGACGCGCAGGAGCGCATCGAACACGTGCGGCTGGACTTCACCCACAACACCGGCGATGAGGCGCGCGGCTTCGGCCTGGCCAGCGGCGCCGAGTATCGGCACCTGAACATCTGGCAGGACGTGGACTTCACCTACTACACCACCAAGGACACGCTCAACGCCTACCTCTATCCCGGCGCGACGCTGGTGGGCACGGTGCCGGGCTTTCCGTTGATCGACAACGCCAAGCTCACCGACGGCCTGGTGCCCAGGCTGGCCAACAACGACAAGGCCTATCCCAACGCCGACTTCAGCAGCGACTACAAGTATGTCGAGGACGTCGCCGATGCCTACGTCTCGGCCCAGTACGCCTGGGACCGGGCGCTGCTGCTCGGCGGCCTGCGCTACGACCACACCCGGTTCGATGCCTTCAGCCCGTACAGCGATGACGGCGGCACCACGTACACGGCCGATTTCAGGAAATCCAAGGGCGGCTACAGCAACCTGCTGCCGTCGTTGAACGCGCTGTTCAAGCTCGGCGAGCGCCAGCGCCTGCGCTTCTCGGTCAGCCAGACCCTGGGCCGGCCCACGCCGGGCAACGTCGCCCAGGCCAGCAGCACCAGCTGCGCCGAGGACGAGGACGGCGGCGGCTACTGCACGATCAGGCGCGGCAATCCCCAACTGCATCCGCGCAAGTCGACCAATCTGGACCTGGCCTGGGACCTGTACTTCAACGGCAACAACGGCATCGTCTCGCTGGCGCTGTTCGACAAGACCATCAAGGACGACATCTACACCCTGACCACCTACCAGGTCCTCGACGATGTCACCTACAAGGTGACCCAGCCGATGAACACCGACGAGTCGACGCTGCACGGCGCCGAACTGGCGCTGGCCAACCGCTCACTGCGCTGGGGCGATCAGCGCTTCGACCTGTACTTCAACGCGACGAGGCTGTTCGGCAAGACCGAATACGTCACCAGCGATGGCCAGCCGCGTGCGCTGGACCGCCTGCTCTACCAGCCGGACTGGTCGCTCAACGGCTCGGCGATCTGGCGCATGCCCTGGCACAACGCGCAGCTGCGCGTGTCGGGCAACTACCGCTCCAAGATGCTGGTGGACTTCGGCGATACGGCCTGGCTCGATTCGTATTACGACCCGTACATGACCTTCAACCTGGGCTTCAGCCACCGGGTCTCCAAGCACGTCTCGTTCAAGTACGAGGCCAAGAACCTCTTCAATACCCAGCCCACCTACAGCATGGGCCCGGGCGGCAGGTACCGCACCGAGATCGACGACTACGGGCGCTTCTTCTACTTCCACATCATCTATCAGTGAGGCCAACATGCCGGGCATCGATCGTCGCCGCTTTCTTCAGCTCTCCGGCCTGTCGGCGCTCGGCGCCTGGATGGGCACCGCCTCGGTGCTGGCCGCCGAGCAGGACGCCGCCGGCCTGAGCCTGCGCAACCTGCTCAAGTCGCCGAAGTTCGACACCACGCCCTTCACCGTGGGCGTGGCCTCGGGCGACCCGGCCCCCGATGGCATGGTGCTGTGGACGCGCCTGGCGACCGCGCCACTGGAGTACGGCGGCGGCATGCCGACCCGGCCGATGGTGGTGGGCTGGGAGCTGGCCGAGGACGAGGGCTTCCGCAGGATCCTGCGCAGCGGAACGACGCTGGCCCATCCCGAACTGGGGCACGCGGTGCACGTCGAGCTGGAAGGCCTCGCCCCGGCGCGGCCCTACTGGTAC
The DNA here is from genome assembly GCF_004283755.1 of Pseudoxanthomonas winnipegensis. Taxonomy (GTDB): domain Bacteria; phylum Pseudomonadota; class Gammaproteobacteria; order Xanthomonadales; family Xanthomonadaceae; genus Pseudoxanthomonas_A; species Pseudoxanthomonas_A winnipegensis. The sequence continues at coordinate 393,798 of NZ_SHMH01000003.1, read as the reverse complement.
CGCTTCAACATCGCCGGCTATACCAGCGCGATCGGCCGCACCGCCACGCTGCCGGCGGCCGATGCGGATCTTGCGCGCGTGCGCTTCGCCGTGGCCGGCTGCCAGCAGTACGAGGAAGGCCACTACACCGCCTGGCGCCACATCGCCGACGAGCCGCTGGACTTCGTCTTCCACTACGGCGACTACATCTACGAAGGCGCGACCAACACCACCGCCAGCCGCAAGGTCAACGGCCGGCCCTTCACCAACCTGCGCAACCACGTCGGTCCCGAGCTCTACACGCTGGACGATTACCGCCGCCGCTATGCGCAGTACAAGACCGATCAGGATCTGCAGGCCGCGCATGCGGCGGCGCCGTGGTTCGTGACCTTCGACGATCACGAGATCGACAACAACTGGGCCAGTGTCGACGACCAGGACGGCACGCCGAGCGAGCTGTTCCTGCTGCGGCGTGCGCAGGGCTTCCAGGCCTATTACGAGAACATGCCGCTGCGCCGCAGCGCCTTTCCGCGCGACGGGCACCTGCAGCTATACCGGCGCGCGCGCTGGGGCCGGCTGCTGGACGTGCACTTCCTCGACACCCGGCAGTACCGCAGCAAGCAGCCGGCCGACATGGCCGACCGCGCCGTGGTCGAGTCCCCGCAGCGCACGATCACGGGACAGGCGCAGGAACGTTGGCTGTTCGAAGGGCTGGCCGACCCGGCACCGCGCTGGCAGGTGATCGCCCACCAGGTGGCGCTGGGCGACTACACGCTCGAGAGGAAAGGCCAACTGGTGGAATCCGACGACCAGTGGTCCGGCTATCTGTCCAGCCGCCGCCGGCTGCTGGGCCATATCGACCAGGCCGGGCACCGCAACGTGGTCACCGTCTGCGGCGATGCGCACCGCCATTACGCCAGCGATCTGGTGCAGGACAACGCCGAATCCGGCGTGATCTCCAGCGAGTTCCTGGCCACCTCCATCACCTCCGGCTCCGATGGCCTGGGCGTGGACCAGGAGGCACGCGACACGCTGGCCCACAACCCGCACCTGAAGGTCACCACCGACAAGCGCGGCTATGTGCTGTGCACCGTCGAGCGCGACGCTTGCGTGGGCGATCTGAAGACGGTGGACCGCGTGATGGTGCCGGGCGCGAAGCTGGAACGCTTCGCGCGCCTGGCGATCGAACACGGCAAGCCCGGCCTGCAGCCGGCCTGAGCCGGCGGCGTGGCCTCAGCGCGGGTGATGGAAATCCGCCCGGTGGTCGTTGCCGATGCGCGGGCGCGACGGGGACAGCGCGCCCGGCGCATCGAAGTCGCGCGCGTGCAACGGGTTGACCTCGAACAGGTTGGCCAGGCGCAGGCCGGCCTCTTCGCTGAGCAGCAGCGCCAGTTCGAACTGCTCGGCCACGAACGGCAACAGCACCGCCGCGCCCGAGGGATCGCGTTCGACCTGCTGGTCGAACCGCCGTTGCAGCGAGGCGATGCCCTGCAGGGTCAGCACCAGATCCTGCAGCAGCGCCCCACTCTCGCCCAGGCGATACAACTCGGGAATCAGCTGGCGCAGCGCTTCGGGCACCGCCGCGGCCTGGCGACCCGAGGCGCCTAGCAGGGCGGCATCGGCGCCGACCGCGCGCAGGCCGAGCGCGGCGGTCAGGCCGGCGGTGATCTCATCGCAGGCCGCGCCGGCCAACAAGGCCAGGCTGCGCGCCTTGAGGCGTTCGGCATCGCGCTCGGTGCGCTGCCGCGCGCGCTGTTCGCGCCGTACCACCAGCAGCACGCCGACGATCGCGGCGATCGACAGCAGCGCCTGCACCCACGCCGCCCAGACCTGCGGCGGCCAGGTCTGGCAGCCCAGCCCCATGCACGCATCCATGGCATTCCCCCTGTTTCAAGGGGGCCAGCATGCAGGCCTGGCCGGTCACGGACAATGTGCCCGAGGTCTTCCGAAGGACGACGACGTCACAGTTTCGACGCCTCGTCCGGCCGCTGGATTCAGCGCGCCGGTGTCAGCCCGAATCCCGCGCCCACCGCCAGGGTGTCGAAGCCGGGGAACGAGGTCGCCACGTTGGCGATGTCGCGCACCAGCACCTCGCCGGACGATAGCTGGCCGGCGATGCAGAAGGCCATGGCGATCCGATGGTCGCCGTGGCTCTCGATGGTGCCGCCACCGATGGGTCCCGCGTGGATGGTCGCGCCGTCGGGCGTCTCGTCCACCCGCACGCCCAGCGTGCGCAGGCCGGTGGCCATGGCCGCCAGACGATCGGATTCCTTGACGCGCAGTTCGGCCGCGCCGCTGACGATGGTCTGGCCCTGCGCGGCGGCCGCGGCCACGAACAGCGCCGGGAACTCGTCGATCATGTCCGGCACCACGCTTTCTGGAATGCGCGCGCCCTTCAGCGCGGCATAGCGCACGCGCAGGTCGGCGACCGGCTCGCCGCCGTGTTCGCGCGCATCGTGCACCTCGATGTCGGCGCCCATCAGGCGCAGCGCCTCGAGCAGGCCGGTGCGGCGCGGATTGAGGCCCACCGCCTTCAGCGTCACGTCCGAACCGGGGATGATGCTGGCCGCGACCAGGAAGAACGCCGCCGAGGAGAAGTCCGCCGGCACCGCGATATCGGTCGCACGCAGACGCTGGCCGCCGCGCAGGCGGGCGTAGCCTGGCGAGAAGTCGATGTCCACGCCGAAGGCCGAGAGCATGCGCTCGGTGTAGTCGCGCGTGGGGTGCGGCTCGCGCACGGTGGTGTCGCCGTCGGCATACAGGCCGGCCAGCAGCAGGCAGGACTTGATCTGCGCGCTGGCCACGGGCGAGGCGTAGTCGATCCCGTGCAGCGCCTGGCCGCCGTGGATGCGCAGCGGCGGCGTGCCGTCCTCGCGCGTCTCGATCCTGGCGCCCATCTGCGCCAGCGGCGCGGTGACGCGACGCATCGGCCGCCTGCACAGCGATTCATCGCCGATGAGCACGCTGTCGAAGGGCTGCGCGGCCAGCAGGCCGGCGAGCAGGCGCATGCCGGTGCCGGCATTGCCGCAGTCCAGCTCGCCGGTCGGCGCCTGCAGTCCATCCACGCCCACGCCGTGCACGATGCGCGTGGACGGCGACGGCGTCTCGATGCGCACGCCGAGGCGTTCGAAGATCGCCGCCGTGGCGCGTGTGTCCTCGCCTTCCAGGAAGCCTTCCACGCGCGAGGTGCCATCGGCCAGCGCCGCGAACATCACCGCCCGGTGCGAGACCGACTTGTCACCAGGGATGGTCAGCGCGCCATGCAGCGCCGAGCCAGGTTGAGCGATCCAGGATTGCGAGGTCATCGTCTTGTCCAGTCCAGCGGCCCACGCCGCGTTGTGCTTCAAGGTCTTGCTGCCGTTTCACCGCAGCTACCGCTAAAACTGCTGTTGCTGTTGCTGTTGCTGTTGCTGTTGCTGTTGCTGTTGTTGCTTGCTGTTGCTTCCGCTTTTTCCCCTCATCCGCAGCGGCGCCACCAGCGGGCAAACCCCGCAGGGGCGACGCACATGGATGTGCGTCGTTCCCGGTCGCGGCAGGATGCCGCGTCCGGGAATTCCGCTGGTGGCGCGGACCCTGCGCGCAGCGCAGGGCGCGAGGACGAGCGTGTTTGATCAGCCATGCGGCTGCTGAAAAGCGCTTCTTTTGGTTACTTTTCTTTGCACGAGCAAAGAAAAGTAACTCGTGACTCGAAGAGGCGCGAAAGCTTTTGCCTCAAGCCGCAACCGCCATCGACGCACCCGGCATCACGGCACCGCCACCGGATACGAACCCAGCACCTTGATCTGCGCCGAATGCGCTTCCAGCTCGGCCAGCGCCTGCTTCATCGCCTCGTCCTCCACATGCCCGGCCAGGTCGATGAAGAAGCCGTACTCCCACTTGGCGTGGTGGCTGGGCCGCGACTCGATGCGGTTCATGCTGATGCCATGACGCGCAAACGGGCTGAGCACGTCGAACAGCGCGCCCGGCTTGTCGTGGATGAACACCAGCACCGAGGTGCGGTCGTGACCGGACGGCGGGAAGATCCTGCGGCCCACCACCAGGAAGCGCGTGGTGTTGTCCTTGTCGTCCTGGATCGGGCTCATCACGACCTTCTTCAGGCCATAGGCGTGCACCGCGCTCTCGCCGCCGATCGCCGCCGCATCGTCCGCGTTGCGCGCGCGCCGCGCGCCCTCGGCATTGCTCGACACCGGCACCTTCTCGGCCTTGGGCAGGTTGGAGCGCAGCCAGCCGGCGGTCTGCATGAACGACTGCGGATGCGCGTAGATGCGCTCGATGTCGGCGATGCGCCCGCTGCGCGACATCAGGAACTGCTGCACGCGCAGCTCGACCTCGCCGCAGATCTTCAGGTCGGATGTCAGGAACATGTCCAGCGTGATCTGGATCGTGCCCTGCCCGGAGTTCTCCACCGGCACCACGCCGAAGTCGGCGCTGCCGCTTTCCACTTCCTGGAAGACTTCCTCGATGCTGGCCATGGGCAGCCCCAGGGCCGAGCGGCCGAAGTGCTTGAGCACGGCCTGCTGGCTGAAGGTGCCTTCCGGGCCCAGGTAGCCGATCTTCAGCGGCTCCTGCAGCGCCAGGCTGGAGGACATGATCTCGCGGAACACGTGCACCAGCACTTCGTCGGACAGCGGGCCCTGGTTGCGGTCCACCACCATGCGCAGCACCTGCGCCTCGCGCTCGGGGCGGTAATAGTCCACCGCGGCGGCGAGCTTGCCCTTGGCCTTGCCGACCTGCAGCGAATAGCCGGCGCGCTCGGCGATCAGCGCCTGGATCTCGCGGTCGATATGGTCAATGCGCGCCCGCACCTGCGCCAGGTCGAACTCGGGCTCAGCAGGCGAGGCGCTGGCGTCCTTGGCGGACGCCTTGGCCACCTTGGCCGGCTCGCCGGGCTTGGCCGCCTTGGCCGGCGACTTGCTCGGCGCGCTTGCGGGTTTAGGGGTTTTCTTGGTCATTCGAGGTCATCCGTAAAGCGGAATTTGGCGGCTTCTCTGTGGGAGCCGCCACTGCGGCGATGGGGCTTCACCGATAAAGCCTCATCGCCGCCATGGCGGCTCCCACCAGGCCGGCTCCCACGACAGCCAAGCGCGGTGGCTCAGCCATTGCGCCGCTGGAAGTCGTGCATGAAGTCCACCAGCACCTGGGCGCTGGCCACCGGCAAGGCGTTGTACAGCGAGGCGCGCAGGCCGCCGACCGCCTTGTGGCCCTTCAGGCCGATCAGCCCGGCGGCCTTGGATTCGGCCACGAAGCGCGCGGTCAGCGCCTCGTCGGCCAGGAAGAATGGGATGTTCATGCGCGAGCGCGCCGCCGGATGCACGGTGTTGCGGTAGAAGCCGCCGGAGGCATCGATGGCGCCATACACCAGCTGCGACTTGGCCGCGCTGCGCCGCGCGAACTCCTCCACGCCGCCCTGGTCCAGCATCCAGCGGAACATCAGCCCGGCCAGGTACCAGTTCCAGGTCGGCGGCGTGTTGAGCATCGAGTCGCGCGCCAGATGCGAGGCGTAGTTGAAGATGTCCGCGCGCGGCTGGCCGGCGCGTTCGAACAGGTCGCGGCGCACGATCACCACCGCCACGCCCACCGGCCCCAGGTTCTTCTGCGCGCCGGCATAGATCACGCCGTAGCGCGACACGTCGATCGGCTCGGAGGCGATCGAGGACGAGAAGTCCGCGAACAGCGGCACCTGCCCCACCTCGGGCGTGTGCCGGAACTCCACACCATGGATGGTCTCGTTGGCGGTGATGTGCACATAGGCCGCATCGGGCGAGAGCTGCCAGTCCGCGCGCGGCGGGATGTCGGTGAAGCCCTCGGCTTCGCTACTGGCGGCCACGTGCACGTTGACGTAGTCCTTGACCTGCTTGATTGCAGTCTTGCTCCAGTGCCCGGTGACCACGTAGTCCACCGTCTGGCCGGGGCTGGCGAAGTTCAGCGCCAGCAGCGCCTGCTGGGTGGTGGCGCCGCCGGGCAGGAACAGCACGCCGTAGTCGTCGGGAATGGTCAGCAGCGTGCGCAGATCGGCTTCGGCGCGTGCGGCGACCTCCATGAATTCGGCGCTGCGGTGGCTGATCTCCACGATCGAGGCGCCCACGCCGTTCCATTCCAGCATTTCGGACTGCGCGTGGCGCAGGACGGCTTCGGGCAGCGCCGCGGGGCCGGCGCTGAAGTTGTGGACGCGGGACATGGCGGCCTCGATCAGGGGGCACATAGTATGCCGCAGGCTGAATCGCCCCACGGCCGCCTTTGCATCCGTCATGCCGCGATCCGCGTAAGGTGGTTGCAGGCGAATCCATCGCCAGGCGCAAACGCGTGCAATGGCGGGAATTTTTCGCCTGCTGGCGCGTCCCATTGGTTGCCCATGTGACTTTTCGCAGGAGATGCACCGTGTCCCTACGCGACGCCCTCACCCTCAAGGATCACCAGGTCACCGACGAGGCCGTCTACCGCGGCCGTCGCGACCTGTTCAAGCTGGCCGCCGCGCTGCCGGCGCTGGCCCTGGCCGGCTGCGCCGACGCCGATCCGCCCGATGCGCCCAAGACCGTCGTCACGCCCGAGCAGGCCAAGGCCGGCTTCCGCACCAGCGAGACGCTGACCCGCTACGAGGACGTGACCAGCTACAACAACTTCTACGAGTTCGGCACCGGCAAGACCGATCCGTCGAGCGCGCCCAAGACGCTGCGCACCTCGCCGTGGTCGGTCAAGGTCTCCGGCGAGTGCGAGAAGCCCGGCACGCTGGCGCTGGAGGACCTGCTCAAGTCCGCGCCGAGCGAGGAGCGCATCTACCGCCTGCGCTGCGTGGAGGGCTGGTCGATGGTGATCCCGTGGGACGGCATCCCGCTGGCGGCGGTGCTCAAGCGCTTCGCGCCCACGGCCAAGGCCAAGTACGTGGCCTTCACCACCCTGGCCGACCCGCGCCAGATGCCGGGCATCGCCTACCGCTCGATCGACTGGCCCTACCGCGAGGGCCTGCGCATGGACGAGGCGATGCATCCGCTGACCTTCCTGGCCACCGGCGTCTACGGCAAGCCGCTGCCGCAGCAGAACGGCGCGCCGCTGCGGTTGGTGGTGCCGTGGAAGTACGGCTTCAAGAGCATCAAGTCGATCGTGGAGATCCGCTTCGTCGAGAAGATGCCGCCGACCGCCTGGAACGACCTGCAGCCCAACGAGTACGGCTTCTTCTCCAACGTCAATCCGGACGTGGACCACCCGCGCTGGAGCCAGAAGACCGAACGCCGCATCGCCGGCAACGCCAGCAAACTGTTCGCCGAGCGTATCCCCACCCGCCCCTTCAACGGCTATGCCGATCAGGTCGCTTCGATGTATGCGGGGATGGATTTGCGGAAGTGGTTTTGAGGGGGGCGGGGATTCGGGATTCGGGGTTCGGGATTCGAGCGAAGCTAGGAGCAGTGGCAGAAGTAGGCAAGGGGAACTGGTGATCAAGGTGAAGAGCCAGGAACCAAGCGACGTCAGCGTGAGCCGCATGACCCGCCCCCTCCCTTGCGCGCAGCGCAGGGGAGGGTTGGGGAGGGGTGCTTTTCGCGCGTAGCCCGAGGGGAGCGAGGGAACAACAGCAACAGCAACGGCTAACCCCTCCCCAGCCCTCCCCTGCGCTGCGCGCAAGGGAGGGGGCAGAAGCAGAGCACTGACTCAGACGCTTTTCTCCCCAATCCCCAATCCCCAATCCCCAATCCCCAATCCCCAATCCCCAATCCCCAATCCCCAATCCCCAATCCCCAAAAAATGAAACCCCTCACCCTCGCCAAGCTCGTCGTCCACCTGCTCTGCCTGGCGCCGCTGGCGCTGCTGGGCTGGCGCTTCTGGGACGTGTGGCGCAACGGCAGCGATGCGCTGGGCGCCGACCCGATCGCGCAGATCGAGCACTTCACCGGGCTGTGGGCGCTGCGCTTTCTGATCTTCACCCTGGCCATCACCCCGCTGCGCCAGCTCACCGGCCAGGCGGTGCTGCTGCGCTTCCGCCGCATGCTGGGGCTGTACGCCTTCGCTTACGCCACGGTGCACCTGGCCGCCTACCTGGGCCTGGACCTGGGCGGCTACTGGACCCAGATCTTCGCCGAGATCGTCAAGCGGCCCTACATCACCGTGGGCTTCGCCCCGTGGCTGCTGCTGGTGCCGCTGGCGATCACCTCCACCCAGGGCTGGATGCGCCGGCTCAAGCGGCGCTGGGGCCAGTTGCACAAGGCCATCTACGCCATCGGCGTGCTGGCGGTGCTGCACTTCTGGTGGCTGGTGAAGTCCGACATCCGCGAGCCGGCGCTCTATGCCGGACTGCTCGCCCTGCTGCTGGGCTGGCGCGCCTGGAAGGCGATCAGGCGGGCGCGAACAGCAGCAGCAGCGCCAGCACGCCGGCCAGCACCGCCGCGGCCAGCAGCAGCCACGGCCAGCGCTTCAGCGAAGCCCGTGGTGGCGCCACCGCCGCCGGCGTCGGAGCGCTGACGGTCGTCTCGGAGGCCGCCGGGTCGGACGGATCGGGCTGGCTCCAGGGGATCTCCACCACGAAGCGCGACTGCGGGTCGAAGGCAACCTGGTCGCCGGCGTTCAGCACGGCCTCTTGCACGGGCACGCCGTTGACCACGCTGGTCACCCCGCCCTGCAGATGACGCAGCAGCACGCCGCCGGAGACGCGGCCCAGCACGGCGTGCAGGCCGGACAGGTGCGGCGCATCCAGCACGATATCGGCCTCGCGGCCGGCGCCGACGCTGCAGCCGCTGCCGATGGTGAAGGCGCGGCCGTGGTGACGCCCGCCGATGCCGCGCAGGACCACGCGCGGATCCGGCTCGGCCTGGGCCATCGGCGCCGAGGAGGCCGGACGCGGCGCCTGGCCGCGCACCAGCACTTCCACGCCATCGGCGTACACCGCATCGCCCGGACGCAGCATGGCCATGCGCCGCACCGGGCGGCCGTTGACATGGATGCCGCGCATGCCCGGCGGCACCTGCAGCCACAGGCCGCGCCGGTCCAGGCTGAACTGCACCAGCAGCGCGCCGGGCACCGCATCGCCCACGCCGATGGTGCCGCTGGCTTCGCGCACGATGCGGTGGATACCCGTGCCCAGGGCACGGTCGGCCGTCCGGCCTTGGGGAAAATGGAGACTGAGGTTCTGCACGCGGCCGGGAGACTAGCACGCAGGCCCACGGGTTCGGGCTTCGCAAGGTCGGAGGCGGCACGCGCCTTCCACAGGCGATGCGCGGTTGGGCGACAATGCGCGCTTGTCCTTCGCCAGCCCAGCGCCATGTCCCGCATCGAACTGCAGCATCCCCACCACAAGTCGCCCGAGCAGACCCGCCAGGCCCTGGAAGAGGTGGCCGGCAAGCTGCACGCGCGCTTCGGGGTGAGCCATCACTGGGACGGCGACACGCTGGCGTTCAACGGATCCGGGGTGGACGGGCGCATCGCCATGCAGCCCGGCGCGCTGCACGTCACCGCCGAGCTGGGCTTCCTGCTGTCGGCGATGAAGGGGCCGATCGAGTCGGAGATCCGCCGGGTGCTGGGCGAGCGCTTCGCCTAAACGCCCTGGTCGGCCCATCTTCGACACGGCGCTCACCGGCCGCTGCGGACACTGCCAGGCATCGTCCCGACCGCATCGGAGTGATCCATGGCCACCAGGAAAACCGAGCGCCAGCGCCCGTCCGACTTCGAACCCTCGCTGCATGAGCAGGCCGAGCGCCTGCAGGCGTCGCTGGGCGAATCGGCCCAGCAGATCTGGCTGGCCGGACTGGGCGCCTTCAGCCGCGCCCAGGCCGAGGGCAGCAAGCTGTTCGACACGCTGGTGCGCGAAGGCAGCAAGGTCGAGGCCCGCACCCGCGACGCGCGCGCCGGCCTGGCAGACGGCGTCGAGGAAGTGCGCAGCCGCGCCGGCGAGACGCTGGGACGCGTGGACCAGGTCTTCCGCGCCCGCGTCGGCGAGGCGCTGAAGGCGCTCGAGGTGCCGACCCGGCGCGAGCTGGGCGCGCTGGCCGACCGCATCGACGCGCTGAACCAGAAGCTGCGCGCGCACAACGAGCGGCCCACCGCCGGTGCGCGGGCGCGCAGGGCGGCGGCCCGTTCCACTCCGCCCGGCCCCGCGCCGGTTCCGCCCCAGGCCACCGAGGACCGGCCGGTGCGCAAGCCGCGCGCCGCGCCTCGACCGACGCCCGCGGATCCTGCCGCTCCTGGCGACGTGACCGACTAAATCGCCCGTAACCTCCGATGTGCTGCTTGCCCGCAAGCCCGTCATCTTCTTGGCCGACGTGTGCCAATCACGGACTGGTCGCCAGCACGGTTGCCCGTAGAATGCCCCACCTGTTTCAGCGGATGTACGCCTCATGCCGTTCTGGTTGATCGGGACCCTCGTGGCCCTGCTGGTGGGCGTGGTCGCCACCGCCTACCTGTGGCTGGTCCGCCGCCGCCTCGACGAAACCCAGGCCGGCCTGCAGGCGCTGGCGGCGATGCGCTGGCGCGACTTCTCGCGCCTGGTGCTCTCGGCGCTGCAGCTGCGCGGCCTGGAGCGCCTGTCTTTCGAGCCCGAGGATGTCCGCAACCAGCACCCGAGCCTGCTGCTGGGCGATGCCGAGGGCAGGCACTGGCTGCTGAGCTGCAAGCACGGCACCGCCTATCGCATCGGCTCGGTGGCGATCGACGAACTGGCCTCCGAGGCGCGCCTGCGCGGCGCCCAGCACAGCATCCTGGCCACCCAGGGCCTGGTCGACGCCGGCGGTCATGAGAAGGCGCAGCGCTCCAATGTCGAGATCCTGGACGGCGCCAGGCTGTGGGCCGAGGTCAAGCCGATGGTGGACAGCGCGACCGTCCAGGGCATCAGCGGCCAGGCCAACCTGCGCGCGCGCCGCCGCATCGGCCTGAGCTGGATCGCCGCGCTGCTACTCGGCGTGCTGGTCAGTGGGCTGCCTGCCCTGCTCGATTCCGACTCGACGCCCGAGACCGTCGCACCTGCGCCCGTCTCCGCTCCGGCGCATTCGGCTCCTGCGGTGCCCGCCGCGAGTACGCCTACTCAGTCGCTGGAACCGCCGACCGACGCCGAGCTGGCCCGCCAGCGCGGCGAGGTCGCCAAGGCCCTGGCCAAGGCCGGTGGCCTGCGCCAGCCGGCCTGGATCTCCGGCTCGACGCTGTCGGTGGACATGCTGGCCGACGAGGCCATGGTGATGCCGACGGTCTGCGCCGAACTGGCCAAGTACCCGGACCTGGCGCTCTCGCGCATCCAGCTCAACCCGCGCCCCGACAGCGACGAACGCGTGCGCTGGCGGCAGTGCGAAGCGACGATGAGCGCGCCTACTCCGGCCCAGGCACCGGCACGTTAAGCGGCGCCCGCGCCGCGCTCCCGGACAACAACACCGGTCGTCATTCCCAACGATCGTCATTCCCGCGAACGCGGGAAAGTGCTGTTCGGCGGACGCATGCGTGACTATCCAGGGACTTTCAGGCAGCGCGCCGAAATCGCGTGGTGCCCGTCTGGTGGCCGCCTTTGAAGAACGTCATTCCCGCGCAGGCGGGAAGTGCTTTTCGGCAGACGCATGTCTGACTATCCAGCGGCTTTCGCAGGGAACATCGAAGACCCTCTGTTCCCGCCTAAGTGGGACCTTTGTGGTCCTTCGACCTGTTTGAAGCGCGAAGGGGCATTTCCGTTGCTTTGGCGCGGTGCATGAGCAACAGCAGCAGCAAAAGCTCACCCCTCCCCAACCCTCCCCTTCGCCTTCGGCGAAAGGGAGGGGGCTGGACTGCGTCTTACGGTTGCCTCATCTGCGGTCTGATCCTCCGCCGCAGCGCTACCCTCGTCATTCCCGCGTAGGCGGGAAGCGCTGTTCGGCAGCCGCATGTCTGACTAGCCAGGGAGTTACACACGGCGTCCAAGACGTAGGACGTCTTCGCTCCTCCCACGCGCCCGCTCAGCGCCCGCCAGGCGAGAACCGTGCCACCAGGTCGTAGGAGTCGCCCAGGAAGACCTGGGTCACGCAGGTCACCGGCTGCTCGCCGCGCCAGGTGCGGCGCTCGATCACCAGGCAGGCGGTGCCGGTGGGCACCTGCAGCAGGCGCGCGCGGGCGGCGTCCACGCCGATGGCGCTGATGCGGTGCTCGGCGCGGGTCCAGCTGACGTGCTGCAGCAGCCAGCTGCCCGGGGCGGTCTGCGAGAAGTCCACGTCCACCGCCTGCGGCGCGGCGGCCGGATTGATCAGGCGGTCCTCCAGCGCCAGCGGCCGCTCGTCGGCCAGGTGCAGGCACTGCAGCGCGAGCACGCGTGCCTGGCCGGCCAGCTCGGTCTCGCGCGCGTCGCCGCGGCGCGGCTTGCGCAGCTGCCGGGCCAGCAGCTGGAACTGGTAGCGGTGGCCGCGTGCGGCGACCTCGAACGGGATGTCCGGGATGTCCAGCGCCACCTGTTCGATATGCGGATGCGGGCGCGCGACGAACGAGCCGGCGCGGCGGCGGCGCTCGATCATGCCGGCGTCGGCCAGCAGGCTCAGCACCTTGCTCACGGTCATGCGCGCGCAGCCGTACTGCGCCATCAGCGCGTGCTCGGAGGGGATGCGGTGGCCCGGAGGCCATTCGCCGCTGTGGATGCGGCCCTCGATGTCGTCGCGGATGCGCTGATGCAGCGAACGCGGCGGCGCGGGCGAGGCCTGTGGAGCGCTCACGCGCGCAGGATCCGGTCCAGCGCGGCGGCGTAGCGCTCGGCCACCGCCGCGGCGTCGACATGGCGGCCGTCGCGCACGACCAGCCGGCCCTGACGCCAGACCTGGCGCACCGCGCCGCGGCGGGCGGCGAACAGCCAGCTGTCCAGCCAGGCATCGCCTTGGCGCGCGCGCAGCGCCGGATGGTCGGAATCCAGCTCCACCAGGTCCGCAGCGGCGCCTACCCGCAGGCCCGCCTCCACGCCCAGCGCCTGCGCGGCGCCGTGCAGGGCCTGCTCGAACAGCCAACGCCCGCTGGACACCCCCTGCCCCTGCGCCAGCACGTTGCGCCCGCGCGCGACCAGGCGCTGGCCGTACTCGAGCAGGCGCAGCTCCTCGGCCGCATCGATCAGCACATTGGAATCCGAGCCCACGCCGAAGCGGCCGCCGACGCGGGCGAAGTCGCGCATCGGGAACAGGCCGTCGCCCAGGTTGGCCTCGGTGATCGGGCACAGGCCGACCACGGCGCCGGCCTCGACCATGCCCTGCACTTCGTCCGCTTCGACGTGGGTGGCGTGCACCAGGCACCAGCGCGCGTCCACCGGCGCGTGGTCCAGCAGCCACCGCACCGGGCGCTGGCCCGACCAGGCCAGGCAGGCCTCCACCTCGCGCGTCTGCTCGGCGATATGCAGATGCACCGGGCCGCGGGTCAGCGGCAGCAGCGCGGTCAGCTCCTCGGGCGTGACCGCGCGCAGGCTGTGCGGGGCCAGGCCGAGCACGGCATCGCCCAGCGGCACGATCGCCGCGGCGCTGGCCTCCAGCAGGCGGGCGAACCCGTCCACGTCATGGATCAACCGCGCCTGCGCGGGACTGGGCGGCGCGCCGCCGAAGTCGGCATGGGCATAGAACACCGGCAGCAGGGTCAGGCCGATGCCGCTGGCCTGCGCGGCCGCGGCGATGCGCGTGGCCATCTCGCCGGGATCGGCATAGGGCCGGCCCTCGGGGCCGTGGTGCAGGTAGTGGAACTCGCCCACGCGGGTGAAGCCGGCCTCCAGCATCTCCACGTAGGCCTGCTCGGCGATGGCCTGCAGGCTGTCGGGGTCCAGCCGCTGCACGAAGCGGTACATCAGCTCGCGCCAGCTCCAGAAGCTGTCGCCGGCCGCGCCACCGACTTCCGTCAGGCCCGCCATGCCGCGCTGGAAGGCGTGGCTGTGCAGGTTGCCCAGGCCGGGCACGGCCACGCCCAGGCGCACATCGCCGGGCTGCGCGGCGCTGCCCGCCTGCACCGAGGCGATGCGCCCGCCCTGCGTGCACACGCGCACCGCACGCGCCCAGCCCTCGTCCAGCAGGGCGTGATCGATCCAGAAGCAAGCGGCTGGCGCCATCGGGGTTCCTCGACTGGACAGGCTGCAAAGGCCGGTCTTATTGTATAGACAAATGCGCTCCTGACGAGATGCCATGCCCCTGCGCTGCGACACGCTCTGGCACCACGCCCACCTGGCCACGCTCGATGCCGACGACGGCACCCTGGGCGTGCTGCGGGACGGCGTGATCGCCGCGCGCGACGGCCGCATCGTGCATGTCGGCCCGGCCGATCGGGCGCCGGACTTCGACGCGGCCACGCGCATCGATTGCCAGGGCCGCTGGATCACGCCGGGCCTGATCGACTGTCACACCCATCTGGTCTATGCCGGCAACCGTGCCGGCGAGTTCGAGCAGCGCCTGGCAGGCGCCAGCTATGCCGACATCGCCCGCGCCGGCGGCGGCATCGTCTCCACCGTGCGCGCCACGCGCGCGGCCGACGCGGACGCGCTGATCGCCGCCAGCCTGCCGCGCCTGAACGCGATGCTGGGCGAAGGCGTGACCACGCTGGAGATCAAGTCCGGCTATGGCCTGGACCTGGAGCATGAACGCAAGCAGCTGCGCGTGGCCCGGCGCCTGGGCGAACTGCGCCGGGTGGAGATCGTGCCGACCTTCCTGGGCGCGCACGCGGTGCCGCCCGGCGTCGAGGCGCAGGCCTACATCGATGAGGTCTGCGGGACGATGATCCCGGCGGTCGCGGCGCAGGGCCTGGCCGAGGCGGTGGACGTGTTCTGCGAGGACATCGCCTTCTCGCCGGAGCAGGCGCGGCAGGTGTTCGAGGCCGCGCGCGCGCATGGCCTGAAGCTCAAGATCCACGCCGAGCAGCTCAGCAACCAGCACGGCGCCGCGCTGGCCGCGCAGTACGGCGCGCTCTCGGCCGACCATATCGAGCATCTGGACGCCGACGGCGTCGCCGCGATGGCCGCGGCCGGCACCGTGGCCGTGCTGCTGCCGGGCGCGTTCTACTTCACCCGCGACACGCTGGTGCCGCCGATCGAGGCGCTGCGCGCGGCCGGCATGCCGCTGGCGCTGGCCACCGACTGCAATCCCGGCACCAGCCCGCTGACCAGTCCGCTGCTGGCGATGAACCTGGCCGCCACGCTGTTCCGCATGACCGTGGACGAATGCATCGCCGGCTTCACCCGGCACGCCGCGCGGGCGCTGGGGCGACAGGACCGGCTGGGCCGGCTGCGCGCGGGCTTCGACTGCGACCTGGCGATCTGGGACATCGACGCGCCGGCCGACCTGGTCTACCGCATGGGCTTCAACCCGCTGCATACGCGCGTGTGGCGCGGGCAGCCGGCATGAGGCCGTTTTTCGTACAACCCGAACGACCGGAGCATTCCGCGTGACCGACTCTCTTGTGCTGCGCCCCGGCGCGGTCAGCCTGGCGCAATGGCGCGCCGTCTATCGCGGCGCGGCCGTGCAGCTCGATCCCGCCTGCCACGACGCGGTCGCGCGCAGCGCGCAGACCGTGCAGGCCATCGTCGACACCGGCGCGCCGGTGTACGGCATCAATACCGGCTTCGGCAAGCTGGCCACGGTGCGCATCGCCGATGCGGACCTGGCCACGCTCCAGCGCAACATCGTGCTCTCGCACGCCGCCGGCGTCGGCGAGCCGATGCCTGCGCCGGTGGTGCGGCTGATGCTGGCGCTGAAGCTGGCCAGCCTGGCGCAGGGCGCCTCCGGCGTGCAGCCGGCCACGCTGGCGCTGCTGGAAGCCATGCTCCAGCGCGACGTGCTGCCGCTGGTGCCCTGCCAGGGTTCGGTCGGCGCCTCGGGCGACCTGGCGCCGCTGTCGCACATGGCCGCGGTGATGATCGGCACGGGCGAGGCGTTCTTCGAAGGCCAGCGCCTGCCGGCGAGCGATGCGCTGGCGCGGGCCGGCCTGGCGCCGTGCGTGCTCGGCGCCAAGGAGGGCCTGGCCCTGCTCAACGGCACCCAGTATTCGACCGCTTACGCGCTGGCGGGGCTGTTCGAGATCCAGACCGTGTTCCAGGCCGCACTGGTCACAGGCGCCTTGTCCACCGAGGCGGCCAAGGGCTCGGACACGCCGTTCGACCCGCGCATCCACGCCCTGCGCGGCCAGCCCGGGCAGATCGCCGTGGCCGACGCGCTGCGCGCGCTGATGGCCGGCAGCGCCATCCGCGAATCGCACCGCGAGAACGACGTGCGCGTGCAGGACCCCTACTGCCTGCGCTGCCAGCCGCAGGTGATGGGCGCGGCGCTGGACGTGATGGGCGCGGCGGCGCGCACGCTGGAGATCGAGGCCAACGGCGTGTCCGACAATCCGCTGGTGTTCACCGACACCGGCGAGGCGCTCAGCGGCGGCAACTTCCACGCCGAGCCGGTGGCCTTCGCCGCCGACATGCTGGCCATGGCCGTGTGCGAGATCGGCTCGATCAGCGAGCGCCGCATCGCCATGCTGGTCGACCCGGCGCTGTCGGGGCTGCCGGCGTTCCTGACGCCGCGGCCGGGCCTCAACTCCGGCTTCATGATCCCGCAGGTCACCGCCGCGGCGCTGGTGTCGGAGAACAAGCAGCGCGCGATGCCGGCCAGCGTGGATTCCATCCCGACCTCGGCCAACCAGGAAGACCACGTCTCGATGGCCGCGCACGGCGCGCGCCGGCTGCTGGACATGGCGCGCAATGCCGCCAACGTGGTCGGCATCGAGCTGCTCGCCGCCGCGCAGGGCTGCGATTTCCATGCGCCGCTGGCGTCCAGCGCCGCGCTGGAGTCGGTGCGGGCGCTGCTGCGCGCGCAGGTGCCGACGCTGCAGGAAGACCGCTATTTCCATCCGGACATGGTGGTCGCGACGGCGCTGGTGCGCGGTGGCGCGCTGGTCGAGGCGGTCGGCGCGGACGGTCCGGGGCTGCCGGGCGTGGATGGGGCGGCGTGAGCGCGCTGCAGCGAGGTTCCGGCATGGCGCGCAAGTCACTGGATCCCCGCGTTCGCGGGGACGACGGGCAGAGTATTCGTCGGACTGTGGGAGACATGCGCGGATGAGCGACCTTCCCGAGTGGCTGGAACTTCATCGCGGCCAGACGCCGCTGATCGTCAGCTTTCCGCATACCGGGACCGAGCTCCCGGCCGGGCTTGAGGGCGACTTCGTCTCGCCCTGGCTGGCACGGCGCGATGCGGACTGGCATGTGCACCAGCTCTACGCCTTCGCCCGCGCGCTCGGCGCCACCACGCTGCGCACCGCGATCAGCCGCTCGGTGATCGACGTCAACCGCGACCCGTCCGGCGCCTCGCTGTATCCGGGCCAGAACACCACCGGCCTGTGCCCGACCACCACCTTCGACGACCAGCCGCTCTACCGGCAGGGCCTGGCGCCGGACGAGGCGGAGATCACGCGCCGGCGGGAGACCTGGTTCGCGCCGTACCACGATGCGCTGGCCGCCGAGATCGAACGCCTGCGTGCGCAGCACGGCTGCATCGTGGTCTACGACGCGCATTCGATCCGCTCGCGCATCCCGCACCTGTTCGAGGGCGAGCTGCCGCAGTTCAACATCGGCAGCAACGACGATGCCGCCTGCGACGCGGCGCTGACCGACGCGGTCGAGCGCGTCTGCGCCGCCAGCGGCCTGAGCCATGTGCGCAACGGCCGCTTCAAGGGCGGCTGGATCACGCGCCACCACGCCCGGCCGAAGCACGGCGTGCATGCGATCCAGATGGAGCTGGCCTGCCGCGGCTACATGGACGAACCCGATCCGGTCACCCCCGAGAACTGGCCCACGCCGTTCTCGCAGGCCCGCGCGCAGGCCGTACAGGACACGCTGCGCGAGGTGCTCGCCGCCTGCCTGGACTTCGCCGGCACCCATCCCCTCGCCCATCGCGCGCCCGCCGTGGGCGCACCGTCCCATCATCAGGACTCACCATGACCCGTCGCGATCCGTCCCGCCGCATCCACGCCCCTACCGGCCCCGCGCTCACCGCCAAGAGCTGGCTGACCGAGGCACCGCTGCGCATGCTGCAGAACAACCTGCATCCCGACGTGGCCGAGCGCCCGGAGGAGCTGGTGGTCTACGGCGGCATCGGCCGCGCCGCGCGCGACTGGGAGAGCTTCGACACCATCATCGAGACGCTCAAGCGCCTGGACGACGACCAGACCCTGCTGGTGCAGTCGGGCAAGCCGGTCGGCGTGTTCCGCACCCATGCCGATGCGCCGCGCGTGCTGATCGCCAACTCCAACCTGGTGCCGCGCTGGGCCAACTGGGACCACTTCAACGAATTGGACAAGAAGGGCCTGGCCATGTACGGCCAGATGACCGCCGGCAGCTGGATCTACATCGGCGCCCAGGGCATCGTGCAGGGCACCTACGAGACCTTCGTGGAGATGGGCCGGCAGCACTACGGCGGCGACCTGTCCGGGCGCTGGCTGTTCACCGGCGGCCTGGGCGGCATGGGCGGCGCGCAGCCGCTGGCCGCGGTGATGGCCGGCGCCTCCTGCCTGGCGGTGGAATGTCGCAAGAGCAGCATCGACATGCGCCTGCGCACGGGGTATCTGGACACCTGGACCGACTCGCTGGACGAGGCGCTGCGCCTGATCGAGGACTCCTGCCAGGCCCGGAAGCCGCTGTCGGTCGGCCTGCTCGGCAACGTCGCCGATGTGCTGGCCGAGCTGCTGGCACGCGGCATCAAGCCGGACCTGCTCACCGACCAGACCTCCGCCCACGATCCGGTCAACGGCTACCTGCCGCAGGGCTGGAGTGTCGCGCAATGGGACGACAAGCGCGTGTCCGCGCCGAAGGAAGTGGAACGGGCCGCGCGCGCCTCCATGGCCCACCACATCCGCGCCATGCTCCGCTTCCATGCCCTGGGCGTGCCGACCGTGGACTACGGCAACAACCTGCGGCAGATGGCGCTGGAGGAAGGCGTGGCCAACGCCTTCGACTTCCCCGGCTTCGTCCCCGCCTACATCCGCCCGCTGTTCTGCCGCGGCGTCGGCCCGTTCCGCTGGGCCGCGCTGAGCGGCGACCCGGAGGACATCGCCAGGACCGATGCCAAGGTCAAGGAGCTGATTCCCGACAATCCGCACCTGCACCGCTGGCTGGACATGGCCGCCGAGAAGATCAAGTTCCAGGGCCTGCCGGCGCGGATCTGCTGGGTCGGCCTGGGCGATCGCGATCGCCTGGGCCTGGCCTTCAACGAGATGGTCGCCAAGGGTGAACTGAAGGCGCCGGTGGTGATCGGCCGCGACCACCTGGACAGCGGCAGCGTGGCCTCGCCCAACCGCGAGACCGAGGCCATGGCCGACGGCTCGGACGCGGTCTCGGACTGGCCGCTGCTCAACGCCCTGCTCAACACCGCCTCGGGCGCGACCTGGGTGTCGCTGCACCACGGCGGCGGCGTGGGCATGGGCTTCTCCCAGCACGCCGGCATGGTCATCGTCTGCGACGGCACCGACGCCGCCGCCAAACGCATCGCCCGCGTGCTGTGGAACGACCCGGCCAGCGGCGTGATGCGCCATGCCGACGCCGGCTACGACATCGCGATCGACTGCGCGCGGGAGAAGGGCCTGGATCTGCCGGGCATTCTGGGGTGAGCGCTGAGGTGGGTTGGAGGTAATGCGATGTCGTCGCTGCGCGCGGACGTCCATGAGTCCCCGCTTTCGCGGGAATGACGAGCTCAGGCCCCATTGGTCCGTCCGTTATCGCGGCAACACTGTCGGCAGCCTGTCAGCCGCCATGGACTGCGGTCCGTGCGGCGACACCCGTCGCACGCGCACTGGGCTACCCTGCCCCACCGCCTTCCGCCCCGCCGCATGTCCCCGTCCGCCTCCCACACCTACCGCCTGGCCCTGCGGCCGACCGACGAACACACCAGCTCGGCCGAGCTGATGCGCACCGCGCAGCGCGTGCTGCTCTCGCTGGACGCGCGCGGGGTGTCGATCGTCCATCTGCGCCGCCCGCCGCTGCAGGACGCGCAGGGGCTGTACGTCGAAGCCGTGGCCGCCGGCCCGGAGGACTGGTATCGCGACGTGGACGATGCGCTGCTGGCCGAGGGCCTGCGCAGCGAGCTGCAGCCCTGACGCCGCCGCAAACCGCCAGCGCCGCCTGAAACGACAACGGCCCGGTCTCGCGACCGGGCCGTTGCATTTACACCGCGATGCGCGGGATCAGCGCTTGCCCACGCCCATTTCCTGCAGCAGGTTGTCGGCGTGGTCCAGGTGGTCCATGACCCACAGCATGTAGCGCACGTCGACCTGGATGGAGCGGTTGAGCTTGGGATTGAACAGCCAGTCGCCGCTCACCGATTCCCAGTTGCCATCGAAGGCCAGGCCGACCAGCTGGCCGTTGCCGTCCAGCGCCGGCGATCCGGAGTTGCCGCCGGTGATGTCCAGGTCGGCCAGGAAGTCCACCGGCAGCGTGCCCTGCTTCTTCGAGGCATACGGACCGAAGTCCTTGGCCTTGATCGCGTCCAGCTCCGCCTTGGGGGCGTTGAACGGCACCTCGCCGGTGGCCTTCTCGACGATGCCCTCGGCGTGGGTGAACGGCGCGTAGCTCACCGCATCGCGCGGCGCCACGCCCTGCACATTGCCGTAGGTCACGCGCAGCGAGCTGTTGGCATCCGGGTAGACCGGCAGCTTCTGCGAATCCTTCCAGGCGATCATCGCCTGCATGTAGCGCGGGCGCAGCTTGGACAGCACGCCATCGCGCGTGTCGGTCTCGTCCTCCAGGGTCTTCAGCTGCGGCAGCAGGGCCGCAGCCAGCTTGAGCATGCTGTCCTCCTGCGCGGCCAGCGTCTTGGCGTCGTCCTTGAAGTAGGCCAGGCGGGCCTGGCCGTCGCCCAGCTTGCTGCCGGCGTACAGCGCGGCCACCTTGGCCTTGATCGCCGCCTCGTCGCGCGCCCCACCCAGCCAGGCGTCCAGCGCCGGCAGGCGCTGGGCCTGCGGCAGCTTGACGTAGCGCAGCAGCGCATAGGTCAGGAACTGCTGGTCCACGCCGGCGTCGTAGCGGCGGTCCATCTGCTTGAGCGCACCCTCGATGCGCGCCTCGTCGCGCTGCTGGTAGCCCGGCTCGCGCTCCATGTCCGGCTTGGCGCGCTCACCGGCCAGGCGGGTCAGGCGCAGGCCGGTGGAGAACAGCGCCGAGCGCTGCAGCAGGCTCAGGTCCAGGTCGCGCTCGCGCGTGGCGGCGGTGCCGGCCAGCACCTGCTTGAGCTGGGCGATGTCGCCGGCCAAGGCCTTGGCGTCGCCGTCCCTGCGCGCGGTCAGCCAGGCGTCCAGCTGTGCCTCCTGCTGCTGCTTGACCGCCACCGCGTCGGCACGGCGCAGGCCTTCGAGCTGGCCGCCGAAGTTCTTCAGATAGTTGTTGAGGCCGGCCACCGTGTTGGCGTACTTCACCCCCACCTCGGGGTTGGCCTTGGCGGCGGCATCGATGATAGCCAGGCTGTCCTGGTAGATCTTGATCTGGGTCGGGTACTGCCAGTCGATGGCCGCCTGCACCTCCTGCGCCAGGCGATAGCGGTTGGTGCGGCCCGGGTAGCCGACCACCATCACGTAGTCGCCCTCCTCCAGGCCCTGCGGATTGACCTTGAGCACGTGCTTGGGCTGGTAGGGCACGTTGTCCTTGGAATACTCGGCGGACTTGCCGTCCTTGGACACGTAGGCGCGCAGGTAGCTGAAATCGCCGGTGTGGCGCGGCCACATCCAGTTGTCGATGTCGCCGCCGAACTTGCCGATCGACTCCGGCGGCGCGTAGACCAGGCGCACGTCCTTGATCTCCAACTGGCGGATCAGCTGGTAGCTGTAGCCGCCATGGAAGGTGTAGACGTCGCAGCGGTAGCCGTCGCGTTCGCAGCCCTTGACCTGCGCCTTGATCGCCTGCTCGATCGCCTTGTAGCGATCCAGCGGCGCCATGTCGTCGCGCAGCCCGCCGGTGATCTCCTTGGTGACGTCGCGGATCTCCTCGGTGACGAACACGCGCATGTCGGGCGAACCGGGCAGTTCCTCGCCGACGCTCCTGGCCAGGAAGCCATCCTCGATCAGGTTCTTCTGCGGCGTGGAGTTGTACTGCAGCGCGCCGTAGGCGCAGTGGTGGTTGGTGACCACCAGGCCCTGCGGACTGACGAAGGAGGCCGTGCAGCCGCCCAGGCTGACGATGGCGCCCATCGGGTAACCGGTCAGGTCGGTCAGCGCGGCCGGATCGAGCTTGAGCCCGTGCGCCTTGAGATCGCCGGCGATCTTGGGCAGCTGGGCCGGCTGCCACATGCCTTCGACGGCCAGGGCGGAGGGAATGCAGGTGGCGGCGATGGCGGCCGACAGCAGGAGACGACGCATGGGAAACCTTTCCGAATTGTTATCTAGTAACACTAGCCTGCGCCGCGCGCGAACCCATGTGCCGTTGGTCACTGCGGCACCCGACATTCCTGTCAGGCAGGCCCCAGCGCCTGTGGCGGCCAGGCGCCCGAGGACACCGGACGCAGCGCCGCCGAGGTGCGGAACGCCTCGAAGGTCTGGGTGATCAGCGCCGGCTCCACGTCGCGGGTGATGAACACCAGGCGCGAGCCGCGATCGTCATCGGGCCAGGCCGGCAAGGCCTGCGCCGGATGGAACAGCTGCTGGACCGCATGCACGACCAGCGGCCCCGCCTGCCCCTGCACGTGGACGATGCCCTTGATCCGCAGCAGGGCCGGGCCGAGCATGCCGACCAGCGTGTCCAGCCACAGGCCCAGCACCTGTTCGGCGATGGGCTCCTCGATGCGGAAGCAGAAGGCCTGCACATGGTCGTCGTGGCGATTGGGGTCCGGCGCCGCGGCCTGCGCTTCGAGCTGGCGCATGCCCAGCTGGAAGGCGAAGGCCGGCGCGGCCGGCAGCGGCAGATAGGCCTCCTCGTTCAACCAGGCGACCACGTCCGGCTGCTTGCCATGGACCGAGAACAGGCCCAGTCCCAGCAGCGCCGCCGCCGGCACCTGCCCGTGACGCACGCGATGGCGCGGCGCGGCCGGATTGAGGCGGCGCAGGCGCTGCTCCAGCGCCGCACACGCCGCGTCCTCCACCAGATCGTCCTTGGTCAGCAGCAGCACATCGGCGATGGCCACCTGGCGCACCGCTTCCTCGTGCCGGTCCAGGCTGGCCTGGGCGGTGGCCAGATCGACGGTGGTCACCACGCCGTCCAGCACATAGCGGCCGGCCACGTCGGGATGGCCCAGCAGCGTGTGCACGATCGGCACCGGATCGGCCAGGCCGGTGGTCTCGATGACCACGCGCCGGAACTGGCGCCACCCCTGGCGCGCGAAGCGCCACGGCGCATCGCGCAGCACCTCCACCAGGTCGGTGCGCACGTTGCAGCACAGGCAGCCGCCGCCCAGCTCCAGCACGGTCTGCTCGCGGCTGTGGACCATCAGCAGATGGTCCAGCGCCATCTCGCCGAACTCGTTGACGATCACCAGCGCGTCGGCCAGCTCCGGCTGGCGCACCAGCTGGTTGAGCAGCGTGGTCTTGCCGCTGCCCAGGAAACCGGTCAGCAGCGTGACCGGGATCTGCTCCGGCTCGCGCGGCGCGCTCATGCCGCCTGCTCCAGCGGCGCGCCGGCCCAGGCCACCGCGTCGTGCGCATGCAGGCTCTCGGCATGGGTGACCTGCACGCCGGGCCGCGCATAGCGGCCCTCCAGCGCCGCGAGGATGCGCCGCGCCGCATCCTCGACGAACATTAGGTTGGCGCCGTTGGCGATGGCGAAGGCCTGCTCGTCTTCGCGCTTGACCGCCGTCTGCACCGGCGTGCCCAGCGCGGCCTCGACCCGGTCGATCAAGGCCAGCAGGCCGAAGCCCGCCGCCTCGGCCGGCACGTCGATGGCCACCTGCGCCACGCTGCGCTGGCTGTGCGGCGTGGCCAGGCTGGCGTTGGCGCTCAGCCAGCGCGTCACCTCCTGCGTATCCACCGAGGCCCGCGCCTGGAAATCGCGCAGGAAGGCTTCGGCCACCACCGCCCGCGCCAGCGCCGCCGAGCACGGACAGGTGGACGAATACGTCACCGCGACCTGCACGCGCAGCGCCAGGCCACCGCCATCCAGCCTGGCCGCGATCCGCACCGGATAGGTCTTCCAGCCGGCCAGCCCGGGCGTGCGCAGCGCGGGCCGGCGCACGGGCAGCGCCAGGCCCAGCTGCACCCGCGCGCGGCGGCTGCCGCAGTCGGCATGGCTGTGGATCATGGCGCTGAGCAGGGCCTGCACCCGCGCGGGGCTCAGCGGCGCCTCCACGCCGAGGTGGTCCAGCTGACGATGCAGCCGCGACATGTGGATGCCCTTGGCGCGCGCGTCCGGCAGGTCGACCTGCGCGTCCACGCGCGCGTCGAGCAGGCGCTGGCAGCCGGATTCGTCCAGCCGCAGCGGCAGGTCGATGCCGCTCATGCCGACCCAGGACAGCGGCGCCGGCTGGGACGGCGATTCATCGAGACAGACATCGGGCAACGGCAGCGACATGGACCTTACGAACGAAGAAGAAGGAAGGGGCACGCCGCGCGAAGCGACGTGTCGGCAGGACCTCAGTCCGCGGCAGGCCAGCCCTGGAAGGGATTGGGCCACTGCAGCCAGGCGTGGACGCCGCGCGCCATCTCCGCATCGGTCAGCAGGCAAGCGTCGAAGCGCGCGCACAGGGCGTCGCGGTCCATGTCCATGCCGATCAGCACCAGCTCCTGGCGCGCATCGCCGACGCCCTCGACCCAGTGCGCGCGGATCGTGCGCACATGCTCCGGATCGTCCGGCCAGCGCTCCGGCGGTACGGCCGCCCACCAGTAGCCGGCGGCCTTGTGCC
This sequence comes from Pseudoxanthomonas winnipegensis, assembly GCF_004283755.1. Lineage (GTDB taxonomy): Bacteria > Pseudomonadota > Gammaproteobacteria > Xanthomonadales > Xanthomonadaceae > Pseudoxanthomonas_A > Pseudoxanthomonas_A winnipegensis. The sequence continues at coordinate 369,091 of NZ_SHMH01000003.1, read as the reverse complement.
GGGCCACCGCGCCGGCCTGCGACCACTCGCCGGCCAGAGTCGGATGGCTGGCCAGCCAGAAGTGGCCCTTCGAACGCAGCACGCCGGGCCATTCGCTGTTGACCCAGTCGTGGAAGCGCTGCGGGTGGAACGGCCGGCGCGCGCGGTAGACGAAGCTGTCGATGCCGTATTCCTCGCTTTCCGGCACGTGCTCGCCGCGCAGCTCCTTGAGCCAGCCCGGCGCGGTGGCGGCCTGGTCGAAGTCGAACAGGCCGGTGTCCAGCACGCGTTCCAGCGGCACCACGCCGAACTGCGCCGGCTCGATCCACGCGCGCGGGTTGAGCCCGCGCAGGATCGCCATCAGCCGCTGGCGCTGCTCGGCATCGACCAGGTCGAGCTTGTTGAGCACGATCACATCGCAGAACTCGATCTGCTCCACCAGCAGGTCCACCACCGTCCGCGCGTCCTGTTCGCCCAGCGATTCGCCGCGCCGTTGCAGGCTGTCGCGCGAGCCGTAGTCGCGCAGGAAATTGAACGCGTCCACCACGGTGACCATCGTGTCCAGTCGCGCGACCTCGCGCAGGCTGCGGCCGTCGGCGCCTTCGAAGGTGAAGGTCTCGGCCACCGGCAGCGGCTCGGAGATGCCGGTGGATTCGATCACCAGTTGGTCGAAGCGGCCGGCGCGCGCCAGGCGGTCGACCTCGACCAGTAGGTCCTCGCGCAGCGTGCAGCAGATGCAGCCGTTGCTCATCTCCACCAGCTTCTCGTCGGTACGCGAGAGCTCGGCCCCACCCTGCCGCACCAGGTCGGCATCGACGTTGACCTCGGACATGTCGTTGACGATCACCGCCACGCGCCGGCCTTCGCGGTTGTTGAGGATGTGGTTGAGCAGGGTCGTCTTGCCGGCGCCGAGGAAGCCGGACAGCACCGTGACGGGCAGCTTGGGAGCGTGGGAATCGGGGGAGAGCGACATGGCGATGGCTTGGTGGGAAGCCCGGCGCGCCGCAGCGGCGTGCGCCCTTGGGCGAATGAGAAGGGGCTGAGACCGGACGGGGGCCGGAATTCATTTTGTTACTTTATAACATTTACGACAAGGCGTTCAAATCCTGGAAACGCATCGCGCAGGCAGCGGCGCAGCAGCTCAAAGCGCTCCGGGTCGCGAGTCGACTCCGCAGCCCAATGCGTCTGTCAACCTGATTGACTTAATTTAGGTTCACAGCAAAGATGCGCCCCGTCCGGCGCCGCTGACCCGTCGCCTCCCCTGCCCGTCCCGCGCGACGGCGGCCTCAGCGCCGCCCGGGCGCAGGCGCGCGCCCTGCTCCTTGCGATCCATTCGATGACCCAGATCACGCTGCGCTCCCCCCGCCTTCCCCGCCTCCTCGCGCTCGCCGCCGCCACCTCCGGCCTGGGGGCGCTCCCCGCCCACGCCGAGGCTGCCCCGCCCGACCAGGCCACCACGCTGGACACGGTGCGGGTCGCGGCGAAGCGCAATGAAGCCCTCGAACAGGTGCGCCAGGCGCTGGCCCGCGTCCCCGGCGCGGGCAATGTGATCGACCTGACGCAGGTGGGCGATGGCCGCGTGGCCGGCACCGCCGACGTGCTGGCCTACCAGCCCGGGATCTACGCGCAGTCACCGGGCAACGAAGGGGTCAAGGTGTCGATCCGCGGCTCGGGCCTCAACCGCGCGCCGGGCGCGCACGCCTCGGGCGTGTCGGTCTCGCTGGACGGGCTGCCGCTGACCTTCTCCGGCGGCACGCCGTATGAGCTGATCGAACCGCTGTGGATGAGCCGGGTCGAGGTGCTGCGCGGGGCCAACGGCTTCGACCGCGGTGCGCTGACCCTGGGCGGGGCGATCGACTATGTCAGCCGCAGCGGCCTGGATTCGCCCGGCACCGAGCTGCGGCTCGAAGGCGGCAGCTTCGGCTACCGCAATGCCAGCCTGGGCCTGGGCGGCGTTGCGGGCGACTTCGACTACTACCTCAACCTGGTCGACAGCCGCACCGACGGCTATCAGGCGCACGCCAGCGGCAGCGGCAAGGGCGCGATGGCCAACTTCGGCTGGCAGCTCGGCCCGGACCTCAGCACGCGCCTGATCCTGCGCTACCGCGAGACCGAGCACGACACGCCCGGCCGCCTGACCCGCGCGCAGCTGCGCGACGATCCGCGCCAGGCCAATCCGGCCAACCTGGCCATCGACGCGCGCCGCCCGCAGCCGGGCAGCACCTGGATCGGCAGCGTCACCGCGCTGCGCATCGACGAGGCCTCGACCCTGCAGGCCGGGCTGGTCTATCACCGCTTCCCGATGGACCTCAACGAGAGCCTGTACCGCCAGCAGCTGGACTACAGCGACCTGGGCGCCACGCTGGACTACACCCACCGCCACCGCCTGTTCGGCCGCGACAGCGTGACCACCGTCGGCCTGCGCGTCACCCACGACCTGGACGCCAACGTGCGCGAGACCCTGCGCTTCGCCCGCAACGGGTATCCGGCCGGCACGCTGACCCGCCGCTTCGAACACCTGGGCACCGACGCGGTGCTGCATGTCGGCAACGACCTGGCGCTGACGCCGGCGCTGCACCTGATCACCGGCCTGGCGGCGGTGCATACCAACCGCGAGGTCGCGGTGACCTGGCCGGCCAGCGGCGGGCGCCTGACCGCGCACGACTGGGACGGCGCGCCGCGCCTGGGCTTCACCTGGCAGGCCAGCCCGCAGCTGCAGCTGTTCGGCAACCTGAGCCGCTCGGTGGAACCGCCGCACCCGTGGTCGATGATCTGGGGCTCGCCGTTCTACTTCCCCGCCGGCAGCGGCCCGGCTACCGGCCGGCAGAGCACGCCGGTGCCGCTGCGCAACCAGACCGCGACCACGCTGGAGCTGGGCGCGCGCGGCGAGAGTGCGCTGGGTCGCTGGGAGCTGACCGCCTATGACGCGCAGGTGCGGCACGAACTGCTGAGCGTGGAGATCCAGCCGGTGCCCAACCTGGTGGTGGCCGAATCCAACGCCAGCCCGACCCGCCATCGTGGCCTGGAGGCCGGGCTGGACAGCACGCTGTGGCAGGCCGACGCCGGCCGCCTGTCGCTGCGCCAGGCCTATACCTTCAGCGATTTCCGCTACCGCCACGACGCGCGCTTCGGCGACAACCGCCTGCCCGGCCTGCCGCGGCACTTCTACCAGGGCGAGCTGCGCTACGACCATCCTTCCGGCGCCTATGCCGCGCTCAATGCCGAATACGCCTCGAAGATGGCGGTGGATTACGCCAACAGCTTCTGGGCCGATGCCCACGTGATCTTCGGCGCGCGCATCGGCCTGGACGCGCCGGGCAGGCGCTGGCAGACCTGGATCGAGGCCCGCAATCTCGGCGACCGGCACTACGCGGCCACGGTCACGCCGGGCTACGACGATGCCGGCGGCGATGCGGCGCGCTCGACGCCGGGCGAAGGCTTCGGCGTCTATGCGGGACTGCGGCTGCGCTTCGACTGAAGCGCAGGCCGCTCAGCGGCCGAACACGCCTTCGGCGAAGGCCTGCGCGGCGAAGCGCTCGCCGATCAGTTGGTGCGTGGCCGTGTCCGGATGCAATCCATCGGGCAGCGGCAGCGCCTCGGCGTCGGCCTGCCCGTACAGGGCCAGGCCATCGAGGTAATGCAGGTTCGGATCCTGCGTGCGGCGCTGGGCGACCAGGTCGGCCAGCGTGCGGCGGATCACCTGCAGGGTCAGCTTGCCGCGCGCGACCTCGGCCGGATCGCCGGAGGCCAGCAGCCGCCATTCGCCGCGGGCGAGCGCGGCGGCGTCGGGCAGCGTGGGGCCGGGCGTGGTCTCGTGCATCGGGCACAGGATCGGCGAGATCAGCAGCAGCGGCGTGTCGGGGTGGCCCTCGCGGATGGTGTCGAGAAAGCCATGGACCGCCGGCCCCAGCGCACGCAGGCGCATCAGGTCGGTGTTCACCAGGTTGATGCCGAGCTTGAGGCTGATCAGGTCGGCCGGCAGGTCGCGGATCGTGCGCGCCACGAACGGATCCAGCAGCGCGCTGCCGCCGAAGCCCAGGTTGGTCAGCGCCACGCCGCCGCGTGCCGCCGCGATCGCCGGCCAGATCGCATGCGGCGCCGTGGCATTGCTGCCGTGGCTGATCGAACTGCCGTGATGCACCCAGCGCCGCCGCGTGTCCGCGGCGGCGGGCTGCAGCGGCGCATCGCTGTGCAGGGCGATCAGCTCGGCCGCTTCGTCGTGCGGCAGCCACAGCGTCAGCGTCTTGTTGCCCTCGGGAAGATCGTCGAAACGCAACACACCCGGCTCGCCGTGCTCACGCACGGCGCTGCCGGCGGCCATGTCGATCGTCAGCGTGTGACCGCCGGGCAGCGACGCCTGTGCAAGCACCTGCTCGCCCAGCATCAGGACGTAGATCCCGTCGGGCCGCGCCGGCAGGCCGGCATAGACGCGCCGCGTGCGCAAGGCCTGCAGTGCGACGGCCGTGGCGCGGGTGCGGAACACCAGTCGCACGCCCGAGGGCTGGGCCTCGGCCATCGCCAGCTGCGGATCGCCGCACTGCGCGCGGGCCCACGCCGGCAGCCGGTGCGGCACCACGCCCAGCGCGGTGGATGAGATCTCGACCGCGCCCTGCAGCAGCGCGGCGGCGACGGGTGTGGTGATGGGAAGCGAGGTCATGCGAACAACTTCAGGGACGTAGCATCGCGCCCAGTGTATGGCCCGGACAACGGCGGGGCCTGCACGCGCTCGCGCGTTCGACAGATGCCTTACGGGCACATGGGCCGATCCGGCATGTTCGCCGTGCTCCAACGTGGAAGGACGACGCTCGTGTCGCGCGCGTCGACCAGTTCCACCACCCAGTCGATGAACGCCCGCAGCTTGAGGTTGGGATGGCGGTTGGCCCGGTAGGCGATCGAGAGCGGCATCGGCTCCAGCCGCCAGTCGTCGAGCAGACGCACCAGTGCGCCCGAGGCCAGCGCCTCGCGGGTCATGTACTGCGGCAGACAGAGCAGGCCGAGCCCGGCGGTTCCCGCGGCCAGGCAGGCATTGCCATCGTCCAGGGTGACGGCCGGGCGGACACGCGGCACCAGGTCTTCGTCGCCCTTGTGCAGGGCCAGTTCCAGCACCTTGCCGGTGCGCGGGGAACGGAACCCTACGACCCGGTGCGCCGCCTGGATCAGCGCGTCGGGATGGGTAGGCGTGCCATGGCGCGCCAGATAGGACGGTGCGGCGTAGAGGCCAATCTCCAGCTCGCCCACATGCCGCGCGACGAGCGAGGGATCGGTGATCACGCCCGCGCGCACCACGCAGTCCACCTGTTCGCCGATCAGATCGACCGCGCGATCGCTGACGCCGATGTCGAAGCGGATGTCCGGATAGCGCGCCAGGAAATCCGGCAGCGCCGGCAGCAGCACGAAGCGCGCCCAGGGGCTGGGGACATCCACGCGCAGGCGGCCACGCGGCGCCGTCGCCGCGGCCGCCAGGCTGTCTTCCGCGTCTTCGATGTCCGCCAGCACGCGCACCACCTGCGCGTAATAGGTCAGCCCGTCCGCGGTCGGATTGACCCGGCGCGTGGTGCGGTTGAGCAGCTTGACCTGCAGGTGCGCCTCCAGCTGCTGCACGAGCTGGGTCGCGCTGGTCTTGCTGATGCGCAACGCGGCCGCCGCCTTGGTGAAGCTGCTCGCTTCGACCACGCTGGCGAACACGCGCATCGCCTCGAGTCGGTCCATCCTGCGTCCTCCGTTCGCGCATTGTTTGCGCTGCGCGAATAGTGATACCGCAATCGCCCGGTTTTTCGCGCGATGGCCGGCCCCTAGAGTGCCTCCTCCCGGCCCAGATGGCCGCTCCCGAGACGAACAACATGCATACGCGCGACGTGGTCTTCCCCGAAGGCCGGCAGGCGCTCTACACGCAGCACCGCTACGCACCGGCCGTGCGCAGCGGTGGGCTGCTGTTCGTGTCCGGACAGGTCGGCAGCCGCGAGGACGGCTCGCCAGAGCCGGACTTCGCCGGCCAGGTCCGGCAGGCGTTCGCGCAGCTGCAGGCGACGCTGAAAGCCGCTGGCTGCGGGCTGGACGACGTGCTCGATGTCACCACCTTCCACACAGATCCCGAGCGCCAGCTTGAGACGGTCCTGGCGATCAAGGACGAGGTCTTCCCGCAGCCGCCCTATCCCACCTGGACGGCGGTGGGCGTGACCTGGCTGTCGGGTTTCGACTTCGAGATCAAGGTGATCGCCCGCCTTCCCGGCGCGGCGGATCCGGTCTGACCCGGCCTCCCGAGCGCGCTGAACCGCCGCTTCACGCCCTCGTAGATCAAGGCGGAGGACGCGGAAACAGAAAGGTTGCCGACAGCTAGGCGGGCCCATGCTCGCCGCCGCGATCCAACCTGCCCGGAGCTGCATCATGCGTGCCGTCCGTCCTACCTCCCTCGCGCGCGTGCCGCGCGCCCCCGCCTTGCTGGCGCTTGCGGTGGCCGCCACCCTGAGCGGCTGTCCGCAGACCCAGACCGCCGCCCCGGCACCGCCGGCGCAGGCCGCGCTGCCTCCCGCCGGGGCGCCGGCTGCGGCCGCGCAGCTGCCCGATGCGCAGGATCTGTATCGCCTGGTCGCGCCGATCGCGCTGTTTCCCGATCGCCTGGTCGCCCAGACCCTGGCCGCGTCGGTCTACCCGGTCCAGGTCACCCAGGCCGACCAGTGGCTGCACGACCAGTCAGGCCTGTCGCCGGAGGCCAGGATGCAGGCCGCCAACGCGCAGCCCTGGGACCCGGGCGTCAAGGCGCTGACCCAGTTTCCCGACGTGATGGATCAGCTGGCCGGCAACCTGCCCTGGACCACGGCGCTGGGCCAGGCCTACGCGGCCGAACCGGGCGATGTGCTCAATGCGGTGCAGGTGATGCGCCAGCGTGCGCAGGCCTCGGGCCATCTGCGCGACACGGCCCAGCAGCGGGTCAGCGTGGTGCGCAGTGAGGCCGCCCCGGCCAGTGCGGTCGCGACCGTCGTGCCCGCGCCGGCGACCACCATCATCATCGAGCCGGCCCAGCCCGAGCGGGTCTATGTGCCGCGCTACGACCCGGATGTGGTCTACGGCGAGCCGCTCTACGTCCACCGCGTCTACGGCTACCGGCCGCCGCCGGCCTGGAGCACGGGCGATCTGCTGGCCACAGGGGTGGTGTCCTTCGGGCTGGGCGTGCTGGTCGGCAGCAGTTTCCACGGCGGCTGGGGCGGTCCGCCGCCGCCCCCGCCGCCGCCCTGGGGCTGGCAGGCCTGGGGCGTGGCCTGGCATGCGCCGCCGGGCATTCCGCCTTATGTCGCCTACCAGCAGCAGCGCTTCGCGCCGCCGCCGGTGGTCGTCCAGCGCATCAACCAGCGCACGACGGTGCAGAAGATCAGCTACGACCTGCATGGCCATGCCACGGTGATCAACAACAACGGCACGCTGGTCAACGCGCCGCAGCATTTCGGTGCGCCTGCGCCCGGGGCGGCCATGGCGATGCCGCACTTCAATCGCGCCATGTGGCAGGCCGGGCAGCCGGTGCATGCGCCGCCGGCCGTGTCCGGGATGGCGCAGGCGCTGCCGGCCAGGTTCAGCGCGCCGCGTCCGGCGGCGCTGATGCCGCCTGTTCCCGCAGGCGAGCATCTGGCGGGGTTCCGTGGCAACCCGCCGCCGCATGCGCCCATGCAGGCGCCGCGTGCGTTCGCGATGAATACCCCTGCGCCCCAACCAGCGCGGATGGACATGGCGCGCGCTGCGGCGATGAACGGTCCGGGGCCGCGCGACGACCGGCATGCGCGGCACGAGGCGCCGGCGGCGTTCGCGCCCATGGCCGCCAGCGCGCGTGCGCCGGCGCCGATGCCGCACTGGGAGAATGCGCGTCCTGCGCCGCCGCGCGCCGAGCCGCGTCCCGAACAAGCGATGCGCATGCCGCCCCCGGCCTGGGCGAGCCGCCAGAGCGAACGGCCGTTCCCGGCCCAGATGCCGCGCCCGCCGCAGCACGGCAACGACCACGCCAGCAGCCGCCCCGCTCCGCCGCACGACAACAAGCGGCATCACGAGCATGGCTGAGCGCAGGCTCCTCTTCTGATCGAGGGATCGCGGCGTCTGCGCGCATAGGCTCCAAAGGCGCAGTGGTCCCCCGAGTGGGGGCTGCTTTTTCCTTGTCAGATCATCTGCCCCGCCTACACACCCCTCTCGTCGTTCCCGCGAACGCGGGAACCCAGGGACTTTCGGTCGGTGCACCGAAAGCAGGCTCTCCTCGCGATCCTGAGGTCGCGTTGCAGTTGAGCGTCTTGGCTTCGGAAGGGCAGCGGTCCGGCGGGCGGTGTCCGCTTTTCCCTCGGTCAGGGCATCCTGCCCTGACTCGGGCGCTCGGCGTCCTGCCTCCCTAGGCGCGGCCCCCGCCCGCCGGCCCGCTGCTGCGCGCATCACGTCAGAGGGCTTCGGGTCGAAAGTCGAAAGGCGTTCTGATCCATCAGCCGGGGTCTTGATCTGGCCGGTTAGCCAGAGAGCGAGAGCCTGGACGGTTCGTAGCAGCGGCAGGTGCGATCAGTCTTTGCGAATCCCCCCATCCCTGTGGGAGCCGCCATGGCGGCGGTGGGGCTTCCCCGGTAGCGCCTCATCGCCGCCATGGCGGCTCCCATCTGTAGAGCGGAGCTCGCTCCGCTGCTCTTCGTTCGGTTCGTGGGGAAGGCCGCAGCGGAGCGAGCTCCGCTCTACAGAAGTGCGGCTGCTGGAGTTGAGGAGACAGTTGCTCCCACCGCAGCATGAAGCGCGGTCAATCCACCCCATCTCAGAGGCGGCCCTGGATGGCGGACCGAGCCGAGGAGCCGCGCCCGGCCGGGTCGAGGCCGGTTGGCGAAGTCCGTGCACCCACCCTGCGCGCCAACAAGAAGCAAAAACAACGAAGGCGGCATCGTCCGATGCCGCCTTCGTCTCAACGCCCCCTAAGCCGCCTCCTACTTCGCCGGCTTTACCGGCTTGGCTGGCTTCACGTAGGTGTCGAACCAGTTGAGCATCTCGTAGACCTCATGGGCGTTGGACTCCAGGGCGGTGTACCAGTGCGGTTCGTGCGGCAGCATGACCAGGCGGGTGGTGCCGCCGTTGCCGCGGATGGCCTGGTAGAGCTTGATCGACTGGAACGGCTCGGTGCCGGGGTTGGCGTCGTCCTCGCCGTGCATCAGCAGCAGCGGGAGCTTGATCTTGTCGGCGTAGAAGTACGGCGAGGCCTTCAGGTACACATCGCGCGCCTGCCACAGCGAGCGGCGCTCGTTCTGGAAGCCGAACGGGGTGAAGGTCTTGTTGTACGAACCGCTGGTGGCCATGCCGGCGCGGAACAGATCGGTGTGCGCGATCAGGTTGGCCGTCATCAGCGCGCCGTGGCTGTGGCCGGTGACGCCGATGCGATCGCGGTCGACCACGCCCAGTTCCACCGCCTTGTCCACCGCCGCCTTGGCGTCGGCGGTGAGCTGCTCCAGGTAGGTGTCGTAGGCGGTCTTGGGATCGCCGACGATGGGGAAGCTGGCGTTGTCGATGATCGCGTAGCCGGCCAGCAGCAGCAGGCGGTAGTACGGCAGGCGGGTGAAGGTGTTCTGCGACCCGCTCACCTGCCCGGCCTGCGCGCTGGAGGCGAAGTCGGCCGGATACGCATACAGCACCGCCGGCAGGCGCGTGCCTTCCTTGTAACCAGGCGGGGTGTAGAGGGTGAAGGACAGGTCCAGCCCGTCGGCGCGCTTGTAGGTGACCAGGCGCTTCTTGATCTGGCGCACTTCCGGGGTCGGGTCGGGCAGATGCGTCAGCGCGCTGCCCTGCGAGGCGAACTGCGCCTCCCCTTCGGCCGCGTCGGCCAGCGGCTGGCCCAGCGTGCGCAGGTAGGCGTTGGGCGGATCCATCAGCGACTGGTGCCAGGTCAGGAACTGGCCCGCGGCGGCGGTGAAGCCGAGGAACTGGTCGTAGTCGTCGGTGCCGCTGCGGAACAGGCGCTCGCTCTTCAGCGAATCCAGGTCCAGCCGGTCCAGGAACGGCCGGTCGCCCTGGGGCGAGGCGCCCTGCCCGCGCAGGAACACGCGGTTGCCGTCCTGGCGCACCACGACCGCGCCGTTGGGCAGGCGCCGGTACACGAACATGCCCGGGTCCTTGTACAGCTCGTCGCTGGACATGTCCCACAGCACGCGGCCCGGATCGCCCGGCTTGTCGATGTCCACGATGCGCGTGGTCTGCCAGTGGCGGTTCTCGTCGGACTCGAACTGGAACGACACGCCCGGCTGCGCGGTGAAGGCATAGCCGGCGAAGCGCTGCGCCGTGCGCGTGACTTCCACCGGCGCGGCGGTGAACGGCGCCTTGCGCATCAGCACGCGGTCGCGATGCGGCACGGTGACGTTCCAGTCGCCCTTGTCCAGCGCCTCGGCGTAGAGCAGCGTGGCCGGCTCGGTGGCGCGCCAGCCGAACTCGCGCGGGCCTTCGGGCACGCCGTGCACCGGCACGCGGTCGGCCAGCGGCAGCCGCGCGATCAGCGTGGACTTGCCGCTGGACACGTACAGCACCGCCACATCGCGGGCGAAGCGCTGGTAGGTCACCGCATGCGAGTACGGCGCCTGGATCGCCTCGGTGCGCACGTGCACGCCATCGGGCGCGCCGTCGACGTCGTCGTAGATCGCCGGTGCGCCGACATCGCGCACCTGGCCGCTGGCGGCATCGACCACCGCCAGCTGCGAGGTGCCGTAGTAGACGAAGCGCGCTTCGTCCAGCGGGCTCTTGAGCGTGTCGCGCGCCTCGTAGGTGCTGCTCTCGCCCTGCCCGCCCAGCGACTGCTGGATGTCCGGCCCGGAGGCGCCGTCGTCGACCGGCGCGGCGCCCTGGCCGGCGGGCACGCGCTTGACCAGCAGGGTCTTGCTGCCGTCCAGCCACTGCACGGCGCTGTTGAAGATCGGGTTGAGCGCCACGCCCGGCACCGGATGGGCCTGGCCGCTGCGCGCATCGCCCAGCCACAGCTCGACCGAGGTCGGGGTGACGTTCTGGAAGGCGAACTGGGTGCCGTCCGGCGACCACATCGCCGCGCCCGGGCAGGCGCCGGCGGGCAGCGCGACCTTGCGCGTCTGGCCGCTGGCGATGTCCACCAGGGTGAAGTCGGCCACGCAGGCGGGAATGCCGTAGCCGGCCTGGGTGTCGTGGCGGCTGCGGTTGGCCGGCTCCAGACGCACGCCGGCCAGCTTGTAGTACGGCCGCGCGACGCGCTCGATGGACGGATAGGTCTGCGCGGTGGTCAGCAACAGGCGCTGGCCGGTGGGATCGACGCTGGGCGTAGGCGGCGGCGGCGCCTTGAGCACCTTGAGCAGGTGTTCGGGCGGCGCGTCGTAGCCGGCCAGGGCCGGGCCGGTGGCGCAGAGGGCGATCAGGCCGGCGGCCAGCGCCGTCGACCAGCACTTTCCTTGAAGCTGCATGTCATTCCCCGAGGGCGAAAAGGACGCTGCCGCGCAGCGACGCCACGCAGCCGCCCGACTCTAGCACCGGCCTAGCGCGCCTTCTCTGGGCCGAAAGTCAGGGCCGGTGACCTCGCCGCGGCGTGCGGCTTTCCCCCCGAATCGCGGTCCATCGGCTAGGCTTGCCGGCCATGTCGCCCGCCGCCCTGCCACTGAAGACCGTCCAGGCCACGCGCTACGTCACCCCGCTGCGCGAAGGCGGCTCGCTGCCGGCCGTGGTGGAGGCCGACGACGACGGGCTGTACGTGCTCAAGTTCCGCGGCGCCGGGCAAGGGCCCAAGGCGCTGGTCGCCGAGCTGATCGCCGGCGAGCTGGCGCGTGCGCTGGAGCTGCCGGTGCCCGAGATCGCGCTGGTCGAGCTGGATCGCGAGTTCGCCCGCACCGAGCCCGATCCGGAGATCCAGGACCTGATCCGCGCCAGCGAAGGCCTCAACCTGGGCCTGGACTACCTGCCCGGCGCGCTCAACTACGACCCGGCGGCGATGGCGGTCGAGGCGCAGCTGGCCTCGCGCATCGTCTGGTTCGACGCCTTCATCAGCAACGTCGACCGCACCGCGCGCAATCCCAACCTGATGGTCTGGCATCGCCGGCCCTGGCTGATCGATCACGGCGCGGCGCTGTACTTCCACCATGATTGGGAGCACGCCGGCCAGGCCTGCGAGCGCCCGTTCGTGCTGATCCGCGACCATGTGCTGCTGCCCTTCGCCGACCAGATCGCCCAGGCCGATGCCGAACTGGCGCCGCGGCTGACCGATGCGCTGATCGAGCGCATCGCCGCGGCCGTGCCCGACGCCTGGCTGGAGGGCGAGCCGTTCTTCGCGGACGTGGCCGCGCATCGCCAGGCCTATGTCGACTACCTCAAGCGGCGCCGCGACGCGCGCGCCGCCTTCGTGCAGGAGGCCATCGATGCCCACGCTGCACACGTATGACTATGCGGTCATCCGCGTGGTGCCGCGGGTGGAGCGCGAGGAGTTCATCAACGTCGGGGTGATCGTCTCCTGCCCCGGTGCGCGCCAGCTGCAGGCCGCGGTGGAGATCGACGAAACGCGCCTGCGCGCCTTCGCCCCGGCCCTGGACCTGGAGACCACGCGCGCCTGGCTGGACGCGCTGGTGGCGGTGTGTCGCGGCGATGCGGGCGCCGGCCCGGTGGCGCAGCTGCCGCCGCGCGCGCGCTTCCACTTCCTCACCGCCCGGCGCAGCGCCATCGTCCAGGTCTCGCCTACCCACGTGGGCCGCACCAGCCAGCCCGAAAACATCGTCGAGCACCTGCTGCAGCGCATGGTCCGCGTGCCGCGCTGAAGCGCGCGGCGCTGTGCAGCGCAACGTGACCGGCGCGGGCCGGCGTGCTCAGATCGCGCGTTCCCCACCTTGGAACCGGGCGCCATGGCCCAGATCGCCGCCACCGAATTCGAACAGGCCACGCTGGACGTCCAGACCCTGCCCGAACGGCCCGACAACGACACCTTGCTGCGCCTGTACGGGCTGTACAAGCAAGGCACCGAGGGCGATGTGCACGGCAACAAGCCGGGCTTCTTCGACTACGTCGGCAGCGCCAAGTACGAGGCGTGGGAGCGCCTGCGCGGCACCGCGCAGGAGATCGCGCAGCGCCGTTATGTGACGCTGGTACGCGAACTGCTCGACGAGGCCGGCGGCGCGACGCGGCGATGACGTGACCTGACGCCAGGCCCTGCTACGGTCCGCGCTTCCTTCGAAAAAGCGAGTCGCGTGCCATGGCCAAGGTCCTCGTCCTGTACTACTCCGCCTACGGGCACATCGAAGCGATGGCCCAGGCCGTCGCCGAAGGCGCGCGCAGCGCCGGCGCGCAGGTGGACATCAAGCGCGTACCCGAGCTGGTGCCCGAGGAGGTGGCCAAGGCCTCGCATTACAAGCTCGACCAGGCCGCGCCGATCGCCAGGATCGATGAGCTGGCGCAGTACGACGCCATCGTGATCGGCGTGGGCACGCGCTTCGGCCGCATGGCCTCGCAGATGGCCAACTTCCTCGACCAGGCCGGCGGCCTGTGGGCCAAGGGCGCCCTGCACGGCAAGGTCGGCGCGGCCTTCACCTCCACCGCCACCCAGCACGGCGGCCAGGAGACCACGCTGTTCTCGATCATCACCAACCTGCTGCACTTCGGCATGGTGGTCGTGGGCCTGGACTACGGCTTCAAGGAGATGATGACGCTGGACGAGGTCGCCGGCGGCGCACCCTACGGCGCCACCACCCTGGCCGGCGGCGACGGCGCGCGCCAGCCCTCCATGATCGACCTGGACGGCGCCCGCTACCAGGGCCAGCGCGTGGCGCAGACCGCGATCAAGCTGCATGGCTGAGTGATTTGCCCTTCCCTTTGGCCGCAGGCCAAGGGGAGCTTGAAGTCGCGGCTAGCGGTTTAGCGGAAGGTTCGCTTTTCGCGGTAAGGGCAGCGGCAATGGCAACGGCAAAAGCAAAAACAAAAGCACCCCCTCCCAACCTCCCCCTTCGCTGCGCGAAAGGGAAGGCGCCGTTTCTCGGCTCGGCGATAGCCCCGCGCGTTTCGGCCATTCCGCGCCTTCTGCTGTAGTGGGAGCAACTGTCTCCTCAAATCTCAGCGGCATGCCTGTAGAGCGGAGCTTGTGGCAATCCCCTTTTGGGGACTCCGCTGCTCTTCGGCCGGATCATGGGAAGGCCCCAGCGGAGCAAGCTCCGCTCTACACGCGGGAGCCGCCATGGCGGCGATGAGGCTCTACCGATGAAGCCACTCGCCGCCATGGCGGCTCCATCATGATGCCGGGCCCTCCTCGGCCTCCGGACCTGCATGCGTGCTTCGGCCTCCAAATCTGCACGCGCGCTAGCGCAACAGGCAAAACGCCTTAAGGCCGTGCGGTGGCGGTAACTTCGTCACCGCCACCAAAGCCCGATCACCGCACCTCCTGCAGCGCCACCGCCCGCCCCTCCGCCGCCGCGCCCGGCGACGGCGGCGGCAGGCTTTCGGCCGCGACGTACTCGGGCCAGCCGCCGGCCAGCGCAGCGTACAGCTGCACCATCGCCACGCCGCTGCGCACGCGGCCCTGGATCGCCGCGTCCTGGCTGTCCAGGCGCGTGCGCTCGGCCTCGAGCATGTCCAGCGTGTCGATCCCGCCGTTGTCCAGCCGCAGGCGGGCCACCTGCGCGGCGCGCGTGCCGGCCTGCGCGGCCTGGTCCAGATGGGCCGATTCGGTCCGGCTGCGATCCACCCGCACCAGCGCGTTCTCGGTGTCCTCCAGCGCGCGCAGCACGGTCTGCTGATAGGCCGCCAGGTCCTGCGCGGTCTGCGCGTTCGCCGCCGCAATGCGCGCACGCACGCGGCCCACGTTGAGGAAACCGCCGTCCAGGCCCAGTGACAGCACGCGCGTCTCGCTGTCGCGGGTGAACAACGCGCCGCTGCCCAGCGCCTGCGTGCCGAACAAGGCCCCCAGGCTGAAGCGCGGGAACAGATCCGCCGTGGCCACGCCGACGCGCGCGGTGGCCGCGGCCACCCGACGCTCGGCCGCCGCCACGTCCGGACGGCGACGCAGCAGGTCCGACGGCGTGCCCGGCAGCGGCGCCGCCGGCAGGGTCGGCAAGGCGCCGCTGGTCATCAGCTCGGCGGCCATCGACTCCGGCGTGGCGCCCACCAGCACCGCGATGCGGTTGGCCGCCACGGCCTCGGCCGCTTCCAGCGAGGGAATCCGCGCCAGCGTGGCTTCCAGCTGTGCGCGGCCGCGGTCCACGTCGAAGGCATCGCTGAAGCCGGCCTCCGTGCGCGCCTGCAGCAGCTTGAGCGTGCGCTCCTGCGTGGCGGCGTTCTCGCGGGCGATGTCCAGCTGCGACTGCAGGCCGCGCAGTTCGAACCAGCCCTGCGCCACGCTGGCGGCGATGGCCACCTGCATGGCGGCCAGGTCGGCCGAGGCCGCCTGCGCATCGGCGCGGCTGGCTTCGCTGGCGCGCCGCAGGCGGCCGAACAGATCCAGCTCCCAGCTCACGCCCAGCCCGCCGACGTAGTTGTGCGTGTCGCGCCCATCGCGATCCACGCCCGGCGCCTGGTCGGCGCTGCTGCGCACGCGCTCGGCCTGCGCATTGGCGTCCAGCTGCGGCAGCCGCGCGTAGCCGGCGTCGCGGGACAGCGCGCGGGCCTGGTCGTAGCGCGCCAGGGCGATACGCACATCGTGGTTCTGCAGCAGCGCGCGTTCGACAAGCGAGGACAGCTGCGGATCGTTGAAGGCCCGCCAGAACTCGCGCTCGGCCGTGCTCTCGCTGCCGGCGACCTGCGCGGTCACCGGCGCCTGCACGAAGGTCTCCGCGCGCGGCGCATCGGCACGCACGTAGTCCGGCCCGACCGTGCAGGCGGCCAGCAGCGCCGAGGCGACGCCGATGCCCAATACATGCCTCACCATGGCAGCACCTGTCCCAGGTAAGTGAAACTTCCGGTCGGGCCGTCGGCGCCGATCAGCGCCATCTGCACGCTGGTCTTTGCGCCTTCCGGCACGTCGATCTCGCCGCGCTGCTCGCCGTCGCTGTAATTCATCTCGGTCTTCACGTAGCCCGGATGGATGGTGTTGACCTTGACCGGCGTGTCGCGCAGCTCATAGGCCAGGTGGATGGTCCAGGCGTTGACCGCGCTCTTGGACACGTCGTAGGCCGGGATCTTGAAGTGGTAGATGAACGAGTCCGGGTCGCTGTGCAGGGTCAGCGAGCCCAGCGCGCTGGACACGTTGACGATGCGCCCGGCCTCGGCGGCCTTGATCAGCGGCAGGAACGCCTGGGTGGTCTCGACCAGGCCGAACAGGTTGGTGTCGAAGGTCTTGCGCCAGGTCTGCAGCGACTGCTCGGAGGGCAGCTTGTCGCTCTCGTCGGCGACGATGCCGGCGTTGTTGATCAGGATGTCCAGCTTGCCGTGGCGGCCCTGCACGGCCTGCACCGCGGCGGTGATGCTGGCCGTGTCGGTGACGTCCAGCTGCAGCGCCTCAACCGACAGGCCCTCGGCCTGCAGCGTCTGCGCGACCTGCTCGGCAGCCTGCTGACTGCGGCCGGCCAGGATCACGTGCACGCCGGCCTGGGCCAGCTGGCGCACGGTCTCGGCGCCGATGCCGCGGGTGGCGCCGGTGACCAGCGCGATCTTCTTGGAAGTGTTCATGTCATAGCTCCGTGTTGGGAACGAGAAGGAAGGACGCGCTCAGTGCGCGGTTTGCGGATGGGTCTGCGCCAGAGCCGGGGCCGCGTCGTGATGGACCAGCTGACGGCCGGACAGCTTGCGCAGGGCCACGTAGAACACCGGGGTCAGGAACAGGCCGAACAGGGTCACGCCCAGCATGCCAGCGAACACCGTCACGCCCGTGGCCGCGCGCACCTCGGCGCCGGCGCCGTGCGAGAACACCAGCGGCACCGTGCCGGCGATGAAGGCGATGGAGGTCATCACGATCGGGCGCAGACGCAGGCGGCAGGCTTCCAGGGCGGATTCGACGATGCCCTTGCCGCCCAGCTCCAGCTCGCGGGCGAATTCGACGATCAGGATCGCGTTCTTGCACGCCAGGCCCATCAGCACCACCAGGCCGACCTGCACGAACACGTTGTTGTCGCCGCCGCTGAGCCACACGCCGAACAGCGCGGACAGCAGCGTCATCGGCACGATCAGGATCACCGCCAGCGGCAGGGTCCAGCTTTCGTACAGCGCGGCCAGCACCAGGAAGGCCAGCATCACCGCCAGCGGGAACACCACCATCGCCGCCTTGCCCTGGCTGGCCTGCTGGTAGCTCAGGTCGGTCCATTCGATATGCATGCCGTTGGGCAGCACCTGGGCGGCCAGGTCGGTCAGCTTCTGCATCGCCTCGGCCGAGGACAGCACGCGCGCATCGGCCTCGCCGGCCAGATCGGCGGCCGGATAGCCGTTGTAGCGCAGCACCGGGTCGGGGCCGTAGGTCTGCTTGATGTCCACCATCGAGCCCACCGGCACCATCTGCCCAGCGGCGTTGCGCACCTTGAGGCGGGCGATGTCCTCGACCGTCTCGCGGTACGGCGCATCGGCCTGGGCGATCACCTGCCAGGTGCGGCCGAACTGATTGAAGTCGTTGACGTAGGCCGAACCCAGATAGGTCTGCAAGGTGTCGAACAGGTCGGTCAGCGCCACGCCCTGGGCCTTGGCCTTGGTGCGGTCCACCTGCGCATCCAGCTGCGGCACATTGGCCTGGTAGGTGCCGATCGGGAAGCTCATGCCCGGCACCTGCGACACCGCGCCCTGGAACTGGCTGACCGCGTTCTGCAGCGCGCCGTAGCCCAGGTTGCCGCGATCCTCGATGAACATCTGGTAGCCGTTGCCGTTGCCCAGACCCAGGATCGGCGGCGGCATCATCGAGAAGGTCAGGCCCTCGCCCAGCGAGGAGATCTTGCGGTTGATCTCGGCATTGATCTCCAGCGCGCTGCGATGGCGCTCGGCAAACGGCTTGAGCGTCAGGAACACCACGCCGGTATTGGGCGTGTTGGTGAACTGCAGCGCGTTGAGGCCGGGGAAGGAGATCGAGTGCGACACGCCCTCGGTGTGCATGGCGATGTCGGAAACCTTGCGCAGCAGCGCGTCGGTGCGCTCGATCGAGGCGCCTTCGGGCAGCTTCACGCCGGCGATCAGGTACATCTTGTCCTGGGTCGGGATGAAGCCGGCCGGCACCGCCTTGAACATCACGCCGGTGGCCAGCAGCAGGACGATGTAGATCCCGAACACGATGCCGCGGCGGCCCAGGATGCGCGAGACCGTGCCCTGGTAGCGCGACGAGCTGCGGTTGAAGAAGTGGTTGAACGGGCGGAACACCCAGCGGCCGAACACCCGCTCCATGCCGCGCGACAGCGCGTCCTTGGGCGCGTCGTGGCCCTTGAGCAGGCGCGCGGCCAGCGCCGGCGACAGGGTCAGCGAGTTGATCGCCGAGATCACCGTGGAGATGGCGATGGTCACCGCGAACTGCTTGTAGAACTGGCCGGTCACGCCGGACAGGAAGGCCATCGGCACGAACACCGCGCACAGCACCAGCGCGATGGCGATGATCGGCCCGGAGACCTCCTTCATGGCCTGGTGCGCGGCGGCCAGCGGGGTCAGGCCTTCCTCGATGTTGCGCTCGACGTTCTCCACCACCACGATCGCATCGTCCACCACGATGCCGATCGCCAGCACCAGGCCGAACAGGGTCAGGGTGTTGATCGAGAAGCCCAGCAGGTACAGCGCGGCGAAGGTGCCCACCACCGACACCGGCACGGCGATCAGCGGGATGATCGAGGCGCGCCAGGTCTGCAGGAACAGGATCACCACCAGCACCACCAGCAGCACGGCCTCCAGCAGGGTGTGCACCACCGCGCTGATCGAATCGCGCACGAAGATCGTGGTGTCGTAGACCGCCTCGTACTTGACGTCCTCGGGGAACTGCTTGGTCAGCTCGTCCATGGTCGCGATGACCTCATCGCGAATCTGCAGCGCATTGGCGCCGGGCGCCTGGAAGATGCCGATGCCGACCGCGTTCTTGCCGTCCAGCTGCGAGCGCAGCGTGTAGTCGCCGGCGCCCAGCTCCAGCCGCGCCACGTCGCGCAGGCGCACCACCTGGCCGTCGCTGCCGGTCTTGAGCACGATGTCGCCGAACTCCTGCTCGGTGCGCAGGCGGCCCTGGGCGTTGATCAGGGTCAGGAACTTGCTGCCCGGCATGGGCTCGGCGCCGAGCTGGCCGGCGGAGACCTGCACGTTCTGCTCGCGCATGGCACCGACCACGTCTCTGGCGTTCAGGCCCAGCGCGGCGATGCGCTCGGGATCGAGCCAGGCGCGCATCGCGTAATCGCCGCCGCCGAACACCTGCGCATCGCCCACGCCCTGAATGCGCGCCAGCGCGTCCTTGACGTGCAGGCGCGCGTAGTTGCGCAGGTACAGGCTGTCGTACTTGCCCTTGGGCGAGGTCAGGTGCACCACCATCAGGAAGGTCGGCGACTGCTTCTGCACCGTCACGCCCTGGCGGCGCACGTCTTCGGGCAGACGCGCATTGGCCTGGGCCACGCGGTTCTGCACCTTGACCGCCGCATCGTCGGCGTCGGTGCCGGGGCGGAAGGTGACCGTCATCTGCAGCACGCCGTCCGAGCCGGCCACCGACTTGAGATACATCATGTTCTCGACGCCGTTGATCTGCTCCTCCAGCGGCGTGGCCACGGTCTCGGCGATGACCTTGGGATTGGCGCCCGGGTACACCGTGCGCACCACCACCGACGGAGGTACCACTTCGGGGTATTCGCCGGTGGGCAGCAGCGGCAGCGCGATCAGGCCTGCGGCGAAGATCACGATGGACAACACGGCGGCGAAGATCGGCCGGTCGATGAAGAATCTGGAAATGTTCATGGGGTGGTGTTCCTGAAAGTGAGCGACGCCGCCCTCGCTCCTTTCCCGGAGCGAGGCTTCATTGCGTGTTGCATTCCTGCCTGTGGGGTGGAGGTGGGAGTCGTCCTGGCGGCGATGGGCCTTCCCTGTAAAGCCCCATCGCCGCCATGGCGGCTCCCACCCCACCCGGCCGCGCTAGTTCATCGCGGTGGTGCGCTGCTCTGCCGGCTTGGCCGCCGGCGGCTGCATCGCCACCGTCTTGGCCTGCACCGGCATGCCGGGCATGAAGATCTTCTGCACGCCCTCGACCACGACCTTGTCGCCGGCCTGCAGACCGCCGTTGACGATGCGCAGCCCGTCGGCCAGGCGGCCGAGCTGCACGTCGCGGCGCTGCGCCTTGCCCTGCGCATCGACCACGTAGACGTACTTGCGGTCCTGGTCGGTGAGGATGGCCGCATCGTCGACCAGCATCGCCTTGAACTCGCCGCTGCCCGGCAGGCGCACGCGCGCATACAGGCCGGGCACCAGGCTGCGGTCGGCGTTGTCCATCAGCGCACGCACGCGGATGGTGCCGGTGCCGGGCGAGAGCTGGTTGTCGACGAAGTCCACCTGCCCCGCGTGCGGATAGCCGTCCTCGCCGACCAGCGCCACCTGCACCGGCAGGCCGCCCTCGCGGCCGCTGGGCCGCTGGCCCTTGCGCGCCAGTTCGGCGTAGCGCA
This sequence comes from Pseudoxanthomonas winnipegensis, assembly GCF_004283755.1. Taxonomy (GTDB): domain Bacteria; phylum Pseudomonadota; class Gammaproteobacteria; order Xanthomonadales; family Xanthomonadaceae; genus Pseudoxanthomonas_A; species Pseudoxanthomonas_A winnipegensis. Next base: position 348,608 of record NZ_SHMH01000003.1, on the reverse strand, counting down.
GGAAGGTGGTCTCGTCCGCGTCGAAGTGCACCTGCACCTGGTCGGACACCACCGTGGTCAGCACGCTGGCCGCATCGCCGGCGCCGACCAGGTTGCCGGCGGTGACCAGCGCACGGCCGGCGCGGCCGTCGATGGGCGCGCGCACCTTGGTCCATTCCAGGTCCAGGCGCGCGGCGTCCACCGCGGCCTGCGCGGCCTGCACCTCGGCGGCGGCCTCGTTGGACGTGGCGCGGCGCTGTTCGTACAGCTCGGTGGACATGGCCTGCTGATCGGCCAGCTTGCGGGCACGATCGGCCTCGCCGGTGGCCTGGCTGGCGGCGCTGCGCGCGCGGGCCAGCTGGGCCTGGGCCTGGGCCAGCGCGGCGCGGTAGCTGCGCGCGTCGATGGTGAACAGCACCGTGCCTGCCTTGACCTCATCGCCCTCGCGGTAGTTGACCGACTCGATGTAGCCGGACACGCGCGGACGCAGCTGCACGGTCTGCACCGCTTCGATGCGGCCGCTGAATTCGTCCCACTGGCGGATGGGCTTGATCAGCACCGGGGCGGCGCTCACCGCGGGCGGCGGCGGGGCGGCGGTCTCGGCGGCGTTGCTGTTGCAGCCGGCGATCACCGCCACCGACAAGGCCAGCAGCGCGAAGGAGGACAAGCGACGGGCACGGAAGAAGGAGTCGGTGCGGGAAGGATTCATGACGAAGACTCTTTGTGGGGAAAACGAAAGGCGCGGCGAGGTTGCGACCTCAACCACGGTTGAGGTCAAGCGAAGAGACGGTGGGCGCGCTGGGCAGCGCGTCGAACAGGGTGCGTACCGGCGGCGGCACCCACGCCGCATCGAAGGGCACGACGGCGCGCACGCGGCCGGAAGCGGCCGGGCGCAGCAGTTCGACCGCCCTGCGGCCCACGCTCAGCGCATCGGGCCAGCCGGCGCAGGCATGGGCGCGGTTCTTCGGCGTGGACAGCGGGTGGGCCACGGCCAGCAGCTGCACGCGCACGCCCAGCGGGACGGCTTCCTCGTGCAGCACCTTGGCCAGCATGTGCAGGGCGGCCGAGCCGATCGAGGCGTGGCCGTGCCCGGCCCAGCCGCATTCGGTGGCCGGCCCGCCCAGGATCACGTAGTGGCGGGTGCCGTCCTGGTCCTGCAGCAGCGGCAGCAGATGGCGCGCCAGCGCCAGGTGCGCGACCACATCGTGCGACAGGCGCTGCTCCAGGCGGGCGGCGGGCTGGTCCAGCAGGCGCCCGCTGGTCGAGGGGGCGAACAGATGCGCGAACACGGCATGCAGGCGCACGCCATGCGCCCGCACCTGCTCCGCCAGCGCGGCGGCGGCCGCCTCGTCGAGCGGCAGCGGCTGGCGCAGCAGGTGCAGGCCGGGCTCTTCGCCATGGGCCTGGGCCAGCGCGTCCATCATCTCGCCCGGCGCGCCCACCGCCACGACCGGGCTGCCGGCCTCGATCAGCGCGGCGACCACGCCGGCACCGGCCGCGCCATCGGCGCCGAGCACCAGCGAGGCGGCCAACGGGGTGACGGGCTTGATCATCCCACTCATGGGAGTTTTCCTCCCGCCATCGGGATAATCCCGAAATCGCGACCCAGCCGACCGGTGACCCGGGCCGCACCCAGCTGATTGCGGCGGCTCGGGGCAAAGTCGCGGAAACCCGCGTCCTGGCGGGCGCGCAGCAAGGTAGAGACCGGTGAAATCTCCATTTTCCGGCGGTTCTCTGGGGCCAGGAAGCGGCGCAGGCGGGTCAGCAGGGACATGGCGGTGGGCCAGGTGATCAGGACAGGTCGCCACCTTAGGCCTGCATGCAGGACTTGATTAGTCCAGATTTAGGGGAATAATCATCCCGCTCCCGGTCCAATCCCTCTTCCCCCGCCAAGGAGGACTCCAATGTCCCACGATCTCAACGACACCCTGATCTTCGTCAAGGTGGTCGAGAAGGGCAGCTTCGTCGGCGCCGCCAGCGCACTGCGGCTGCCCAAGACCACGGTCAGCCGCAAGGTGCAGGAGCTGGAAACGCGCCTGGGCGCGCAGCTCCTGCACCGCACCACGCGCAAGCTAGGCCTGACCGAAGCCGGCAACGTCTACTACGAACACTGCCAGCGCATCGCGCGCGAACTGGCCGAGGCCGAGAGCGCCGTCGGCCAGCTGCACGCCGGCCCGCGCGGCTGGCTGCGCGTCACCGCGCCCTACTCCATCGGCATCGACAAGATCGCCCCGCTGCTCGGCGAGTTCCATGCGCGCCATCCGGAGGTGCGGGTGGAGATGCTGCTGAGCAACGAGCCGATGGACCTGATCGGTGGCGAGGTCGATGTGGCCTTGCGCCTGGGCAACCTGCCCGACTCCAACCTGATCGCACGCAAGCTGGGCGTGCTGTACACGCAGGTGTTCGCCGCCAACAGCTACATCGCCCGGCATGGCGAGCCGCTGCACCCGGACGATCTGCAGTACCACCGCACCTTCGCCATGACCAAGCACCGCCAGGGGCACAGCTACAGCTGGTCGCTGAACGATGGCAACGGCGCGCGGGAGTTCGCGATCAATCCGATCCTGGTGGCCAACGATCCGTCGGCGCTCAAGGGCGCGCTGCTGTGCGGCGAGGGTCTGCTGCTTTCGGCCGACGTGATGGTCAAGCCCTTCGTCGAGCATGGTCTGGTCCAGCGCGTGCTGGCCGGCTGGACGGGTGGCGAGTACGAGCTCAACGCGGTCTTCCCGCGCGGCCATGTGCAGTCGCCCAAGGTGCGCGCCTTCGTCGACTTCCTGCTCGAACGCCTCAACCTGGAGATCGACTACATGAGCGCGCACTGCCCGCTGATGAAGGCGCAGGCCGAGCAGGAACAGGACGCCGAGCACGATGCGCGCCACGACGGCAAGCGCATCCTGGAGGAAGTGCTGAGCTGAGGCGACAGGTGGCGGGCCGGCGCAGGTGTTGCGCCGGCTTCGCGCAATGGACACGAAAAAGCCGGCGCGAAGCCGGCTTTTTCGTGAGACTTGGTGGGCGGTGCAGGGATCGAACCTGCGACCCTTGCCGTGTGAAGGCAATGCTCTACCGCTGAGCTAACCGCCCTCGATGCGAGCCCTTGGGGCCGATCGGGGCGCAAATAGTAATGGCACTTCCCGGATCGGTCAAACCGTTTTTCTGGATCCTCTCCCGGGCAGGGGATTGCGGCGCGTGAGCGGTTCTTTGCCTGAGAGGGGCATCGGTCCGGACGGGTGTGGCAGCGCGCCGGACAGCATCGTTCGCGGCGCTGCCAAGTGCGACAAGTCCTCGCGGAATGCCGACCCAATCCCGCGCGAGCCGCCCGGTGGCTTTTTTTGGCCTAAAGCGACCCCACCCTGTAGAGCGGAGCTTGCTCCGCTAGGCCTTTCCGTCGATCCGGCCGAAATGCAGCGGAGCAAGCTCCGCTCTACAAGCAGGTCGCGATGTGATCGGAAGCGTGGCTTCCACCGAACAACGAGGCGGGGTTCGATCCGAGACAACGCCCGACCCGGCCACGACGTTCAGGCTGTCAGCGCTGGCATCTCCTTGAGCAGCTTGTCCAGCGTCACCGGGTAGTCGCGCACGCGCACGCCGGTGGCGTTGTAGACCGCGTTGGCGATCGCCGCGGCCACGCCGCAGATGCCCAGCTCGCCCACGCCTTTAGCCTTCATCGGCGAGACGATCGGGTCGGTCTCCTCCAGGAAGATCACTTCCTGGTGCGGGATGTCGGCGTGCACCGGCACCTCGTAGCCGGCCAGATCGTGGTTGACGAAGAAACCCAGGCGCTTGTCCACCACCAGCTCCTCCATCAGCGCCGCACCGGCGCCCATGGTCATCGCGCCGATCACCTGGCTGCGCGCGGACTTGGGGTTGAGGATGCGGCCGGCCGAACACACCGCGAGCATGCGGCGGATGCGGATCTCGGCGGTGGCGCTGTCCACCGCGACTTCGACGAAGTGGCCGCCGAAGGTGGACTGCTGGTACTTCTTGGCCAGATCGCCGTATTCCATCTTGTCCTCGGCCACCAGTTCGCCATCGGCCGCCGCGTCGGCCAGCTTCTTGCGCTGGCCGCCGGCCACGACCAGGCCGTCCTCGAAGCGGGCGCCGTTCGCGTCCATGCCGAACTTGCCCGCCACGGCCTCGCGCAGCTTGACGCAGGCCGCGTACACGCCGGCCGTAGAGCTATTGGCGCCCCACTGCCCGCCCGAACCGGCCGAGACCGGGAAGGACGAATCGCCCAGCTCCACCTTCACCCGCTCCAGCGACACGCCCATCATCTCCGCGGCGGTCTGGGCGAGGATGGTGTAGGTGCCGGTGCCGATGTCGGTCATGTCGGTCTGCACCGTGACCACGCCGTCAGCGCCCAGGCGCACGCGCGCGGCGGACTTCATGTTGAGGTTGTTGCGGAAGGCGGTGGCCATGCCCATGCCGATCAGCCAGCGCCCCTCGCGGCGGGTGCCGGGCTTGGCGCTGCGCTGGTTCCAGCCGAACTTGTCCGCGCCCATTCGCAGGCACTGGACCATGTGCCGCTGCGAGAACGGGCGCTCGGGATGGTTGGGATCGACCTGGGTGTCGTTGACGATGCGCAGTTCGACCGGGTCCATGGCCAGCTTCTCGGCCAACTCGTCCATGGCCACTTCCAGCGCCATCATCCCCGAGGCCTCGCCCGGGGCGCGCATGGCGTTGCCTTCGGGCAGGTCGAGCACGGCCAGGCGCATGGCGGTCATGCGGTTCTCGCCCGCGTAGAGCAGCTGGCTCTGCGAGACGGCGGTCTCCGGCTGGCCGCCTTCCAGATCGCCCGACCAGCTCTCGTGGCCGAACGCGGTGATCTTGCCCTCGCGCGTGGCACCCAGGCGGATGCGCTGCAGCGTGGCCGGGCGATGGGTGGTGTTGTTGATGATCAGCGGCCGCGGCAGGGTCACCTTGACCGGCCGCCCCACCGCCTTGGCGCCCAGCGCCGCCAGTACGGCATCGGAGCGCACGAACAGCTTCCCGCCGAAGCCGCCGCCGATATACGGCGACACCAGGCGCACCTTCTCCTTGGGAATACCCAGGGTCAGCGCCACGTCGCCCACGCTCCAGGCGATCATCTGGTTGGACGTCCACAGCGTCAGCTGATCGCCTTCCCACTGCGCGATGGAGGCGTGCGGCTCCATCATCGCGTGGCTGTGGTCGGGCGTGGTGTAGGTAGCATCCAGCTTGACCGGCGCGCTGGCGAAGGCGCCGGCGAAGTCGCCGTGCGCGGTGTCCTTGTTGTCCTGCGAATCGCTCGGCATCTTCGCCTGGCCCTTGGCCTTGGCCAGGTCGAAGGCGCCATCGCTGCGGGTGTAGTCGACCTTGATCAGATGCGCGGCGGCGCGCGCCTGCTCGAAGGTCTCGGCGACCACCAGCGCGACGGCCTGGTGGTAGTGCTGGATCTCCGGGCCGCCGAGCAGGTGCGCGGTATTCATCTTGCCCTTGCCCAGCTTGCCGGCATTGGCCGCGGTGACGATGCCGAGCACGCCGGGTGCGGCCTTGGCCGCATCGGTGTCGATCGAGCGGATGCGGCCCTTGGCGATGGTGGCGCACACCGGATAGCCATAGACCTGGCCGGGCGCCACGTCATGATGCTCGTAGGCATAAGGCGCGGTGCCGGTAGTCTTGAGCGGCCCATCGATGCGGTCCTGGGCGCGGCCGACGACCTTGCCCTGGTCGATCGGATTGGTGGTGGCGGGGGTATCGAATTTCATGCTCAGGCCCTCGCTTCGGCCAGGATCGCGCCCAGTGCACGCTCGACCAGCGGCAGCTTGAAGGCGTTGTGTTCGGATGTCTTGGCACCGGCCAGCAGCTGATCGACCACGGCCTTGACCCCCTGCGGCATGGCCGCGTCGGCCTCCGGCTTGCGCCAAGGCTTGTGCGCCACACCACCCAGCGCCACCGCGCCGCTTCCGTCGCGCTGCACGATCGCCGCCACCGACACCAGCGCGAAGGCGTAGGACGCGCGGTCGCGCACCTTGTGATAGACCTGCGTGCCGCCGACCGGCTTGGGCAGGGTCACGGCGGTGATGAACTCGCCGCGCTCCAGCGTGGTTTCCAGATGCGGCGTGGTGCCCGGCGCGCGATACAGAAGATCCAGCGGAATGCGCCGGGTCTTGCCCTCGGCGTTGGTGGTCTCCACCGTCGCGTCCAGCGCGCGCATGGCCACGGCCATGTCGCTGGGGTGGGTGGCGATGCAGGCCGGGCTGGCGCCAACGACGGCGAGGGTCCGGTTGAAGCCCTCGATCGCCGCGCAGCCGCTGCCGGGCATGCGCTTGTTGCAGGCCTGGGCGGTGTCGTAGAAGTACGGGCAACGCGTGCGCTGCAGCAGGTTGCCGGCCGTGGTCGCCTTGTTGCGCAGCTGGCCCGAGGCGCCGGACACCAGGGCGCGCGACAGCAGCGGGTAGTCGCGACGCACGACCTTGTCGGCGGCCAGGTCCGTGTTGCGCACCAGCGCGCCGATGCGCAGGCCGCCTTCGTCGGTGGCCTCGATGCGATCCAGCCCGACGCCGTTGACGTCCACCAGGTGGGTGGGCGTCTCGATCTGCAGCTTCATCAGGTCGATCAGGTTGGTGCCGCCGGCGATGAACTTGGCGTTCGGCGTCTTCAGCAGCGCGGCAGCGGCGTCCTTGGCCGATCCAGCACGCTCGTAGGAAAAGGCCTTCATGCGCGCTCTCCCGCCACGTCGCTCATCGCCTCGACGATGTTGGAATACGCACCGCAGCGGCAGATGTTGCCGCTCATGCGCTCGCGCACCTCGTCGACCGTGAACTTGGGCCTGGCCTCAAGATCGCCGGTGACATGGCTGGGCACGCCCTGCTTGATCTCGTCCAGCACCGCCACCGCCGAGCAGATCTGCCCAGGCGTGCAATAGCCGCACTGATAGCCATCGTGCTTGACGAAGGCGGCCTGCATCGGATGCAGGTTGCCCGGCTGGCCCAGGCCTTCGATGGTGGTGACCTTGCTGCCCTCGTGCATCACGGCGAAGCTCAGGCAGGTATTGATGCGGCGCCCGTCCACCAGCGCCGTGCAGGCGCCGCACTGGCCGTGGTCGCAGCCCTTCTTGGTGCCGGTCAGCTTGAGATGCTCGCGCAGCGCGTCCAGCAGCGTGGTGCGCGTATCGACTTCGAGCGTGACCGGCTTGCCGTTAACCTCGAAGGCGACCCGCAGCTTGCTGATCTTCTCCGGCGCGGCCGGCGCGGCCATGGCCTGCGCGGTGGACGGCAGACTGGCCGAGGCGGCGCCGGCCGTCGAGACGGCGCCGGTGATCAGCAGATCGCGGCGCGTGAGTTTCACGTCGAATGAGGGATTCATGCCTGGCTGTTCCTTCCAGCTGGGTGGGATGGCGGACGCGAGACGGATGGCGTGGCCGCCCGTTCGACAATCGAAGCTGACCGCTAGCCTCGCCCGATCCCCGGCCACGGCGCGTGAGGCCGATGTTCAGACCACGTGTTCGTGCGCGTCACGGGGTGACAGGTCCGTCAGAAGACTAGCGCGAGATGGTGTGCGCTTCACATGCAGTGGCGCTCGGCGCTGCGGGAAGACTGCGGTCGACTGTGGGGCTCCCCTCGCCCCGGCGCGATCGCGTCGGAGCGTCACAAGAACCGCCCTTGATCGGGCGGCTCGACCAAACGCGGTCAGTCACGCTGCCCGCTGGGGTCGGAATAGTCATGCTCGGGGTCGACCGGCGACTGCTTGGGATCCTCCGGCTTGTCACGGTGTTTGCGCAGCGCCTTTTCGTCGTTGAGCACCTTGTCCGGCGTGTGGCCCTTGGCATGGTCGCTGTGCGCATTGGCGACGTCGCGATGTTCCTCGTTGCCCTCGTCTCTCACCGCCGGCACGAAGGGCGAGATCGGGTCGCTTGCCGGAAAGGTTTCCTCCAGCGCCTCGTCGTGCTTGGCGTCCGGGTTCTTCAGATCGGTGTGGGGCTTGTCGTCGGCGGTGCGGGATATCATGGCGTCACTCCTGATGCAGGGCGCAGAACGAGCGCCGGTCGGTGCGGAATTGCCCAGCGCGCCTTTGCGCGTCCCTGATCTCGGCTTGTATCGAACGCGGTCAGGCCGAAGGTTGACGACGCCTGTTCGGCATCGTGCGCATCGGGGCAGGTCGAATCCACCCTGGACCCGGGCGCGTTACGGATTGGCGCGGGAATGTAGTGGAAACGCTGAGCTGCTTTTAACAGCGTCGCGAAAATTGCACCGCACCTAGTCAAGGCGCTATAGGCACTCGAAGAGACATCGACGCTCAGGTCGTATCCGAGCGGGTCCGACCCATTCGATCCCGCGCCTCTCTGGCCAACTCCTCGTACTTCTTGCGCAGCTCTTCCAGCGCCTGCTCGTCCAGTTCCTCAAGATCCAGCAGGGCATTGTTCGCGCCGCGCGTCGCATTGATCAGCTCGTCGATCTTGATCTGCATCGCCGCCGTATCGGCGTTCTGGGTGTGCTGGATCAGGAACACCATCAGAAAGGTGATGATCGTGGTGCTGGTATTGATGACCAGCTGCCAGGTGTCGTTGAACCCGAACACCGGACCGCTGCAGCCCCAGAGCACCACCGCCAGCGCCGCCGTCCCGAAGGCCCAGGGCGTGCCCGCGGCGTAGGCCGCCTTCTTGGCCATGGCGTTGAACCTGGTCTTCATGCTCATCGCGTTCTCCTAACGTCCGTCTCGGAATTCGGCGCAGCCAACGGCTTCGGGTTGCGGGGATGAGTTCCTCACCAACGGCAGACGGAACCCAGTTCCTTCGCACACCGGACAAAGTGCCCTGGCCGCTCGCGGTGAGCCGAACCCGTCTCGACGCTCGCATTTCCGTCCTTTTCCGGCGGTTGCTCGGCGCCGCTCGCGCGATACGGCGGCAGCACAAGCGCATCGCGCTCATCGGGGCGCTCCAGAGGCCAGGAACACAAGCCAACCTAGCCCTCCGATCGTCAACATCGGATCATGAGACAGCGCAGCCACGCCGCACGAAGCTCGAACAGGCCCGCACCGCATGAGATCGCCTTCGCAACGCGCGCTCAAACGACAAAGCCCCGATCTCTCGGGGCTTTTCACCTGTGCATGCCACTTGGTGCCCGGAGCCGGAATCTATAAGGCCGCCGCTGCGAGGTTTCCGGGAAATCTGGGGAGATTCTGGGATGCCCAGCCGCTACCCGGTCACTTCTCCCCGGGCCGACTCCACCCGCCGGCGCCATTGTGCACAGGGCGGTTCCGTATCTTCTCCGCCACCTCCGCACGCAGCCTGGCCTCGTGCCGGGCTGCCCACAGCTCGCACCCGCGCTTGCCGGCCTCGTAGCTCGAGCAGCGCCTCGTGACCAACGGCTCGCTGACTCCGCCCTTCTGGCACTCCAGGCGAGCGAACCACCCGCCGTCCACGCGATCCAAGAGCATTGCGACCTGCTCACCACCGGCCTCACCTGCCAGCTCGGCAGCCTGTCGTTCCAATTCGACCGCTCGGCGAACTGCCCATTGCGCCTTTCCAGGGTTCGTCTTCATGCCGGCATGATGCCGGCTGGCGGTCTCCCGGATTGCGACGGCCAGTCACGGGTCCGGCTTGTACTGGATGTTGTGGGTCGCGATCGTGCGGGTAGCCATTGTGCCGGCAAAGAACATCCGGTTGCCCAGGTCGGGCTTGCATACGCGCCTGGGGCCGATGAAGTGGGTCTGGCAAGCCTCCCAGCCGGCCTCGCGGGCATAGACCTCCTTGCCCGCTAGGTCGTCGGTCCTGCAGACGGTCCCATCCCGCATGTCCATCGGCGTCGAGCGCGACTGGATCACTGTGCCATTGGGCGTCAGGACAATGAAGCAATCCTCCGCACCCTCACCCATCGCCAATAGCGGGTGCTCGGCGATCTCGCCCGTCGCCACGTCGAAGCATTCGACTAGGTCGCCGACCTGGAGATCGCGCACGTAACGGCCATCCGGCAGTACCGAGGTCTCCCAATCGACGCACTGCCCAGGGTTGGTTGGATTCGTAGGCGTTGTCCCTCCGCCGCTGCCAGCCCTGGAGCGTCCGGAGTTGCTTTCCGCGGCATTGCTGGACTGGTTGTAGTTGTTAACGCTCACCTTCAATGAAAGGGCCTGCGAGTTCCCTTGCGTCGTGCGAGCACGGAACGCGACAGTGCTCCAACTATCCTGCGTGGTGTAGCGAAGCAAGAGTGGGATCATCGCCTTATTGCTTACATCCATGTTGACCGTCGTGATCTGTGTCCAACCTCCGCCGTCGTATTGAACCTCAAGCACCAGGGTCTCTGTGTTACGGCTGCCAGCGCAAAGCACGTCCAGGAAGACATCCATCCGCTGTGCAGCAAACCTCTTCCCGCTATATCCGGAGCCGTATCCAGGCCCGATGAAGCCATCGCAGGACTGGGTGAAGTTCTGCCACCCGCTACCGTCGATGCTGGAGAACGAGACATCTTGGATGCTGAACGGCGCAAGACGCCCGCCCCCGGTGTGGATGCGAGTCGACCCAATCTCCATCGCAGACGATTGGAGCAAGGAGGACTTCATCACACCCGTGATCGTCAGGTTCCCCCCGCTGTAGCTCAACAGGTGCGACGCATCGACTGGGTCCACCACGTTAAAGTAACCAGCCAGCACATCGAAAGACGTGCGCGAACCGTTGTTGACTGACTGCCAGCCAGAAACAAGCGTTCCCACTGTCAGGCTAAGAGTGTACGTAGCGTTGAACTGGCCGGTCAGGGTGTTGAGGCTGACGCTGAGCGCTTGGGTGGCAGAGGCGTATTTCGAATCGACGCCTTGGCTGCTCGGCGACCAACTAGAGGGCGTAGTCTTGGACGCGGTGACAACCTCAACCATCGCCTGCGTCAGGAACACATATGGATCGCTGCCACCGTTCGCGACACCAAAAATCTGCAGCGTCGCCGCTACTGCGCTAGCCGGCGGTTTGCGCGGCGCGGTGTAGAGCCGTTTGTACCCAGATAGCGAACGACCGCCGGCGGCTTCGGCGTTGTTGGTCACTGACGAGTAAATCTCATCGACGCCGTTGCCATTGGCGTCAAGGAACACCAACGACATATTGATCATGCAACGGTGCGCGCCGGTATAAACGCTGGCCTGGTAATACTGGGTGTTATCGATTGGAAACCTAGCCGACCGAACAACGCTTTGGCTTGAGGGTGTTCCGCCCACAGTCCAGCCAAAGTTAGAGCCACCGCCAGGTACCCAATCCGGTGCCGCAAGGTTGCGCGTGAGCGTTGCGTTCCAGTTGTTAACGATGAAGATCCAGCCCGTCAGATCGCCCTCCGCGGTAGGGTTTGGCAAGATATTTCCACCGCCAGCGGATGTCGCTTTCACCTGGGTGATAGCGGCGGCGTTCGCGGCCAGGCCGGTGTTCGGGTCGCCGACCTGGGACTGCAAAAGACTCGTGGCCTGCGCAGTTGTTGACGATCCATACGTGCCGATGGAGATCCACTGAACGTCAGCAATGTCACCGCTTGCTGAAGCAAAATCGAAGCGCAGCTGAGTTATGTTGTTGCCCAGCCAATCGGCGACGCCTGACATGTCCCAAGTCACGACCTCGTACGCACCACCAGACGCCGGGGTGTGATCGCCGACTGCCTGATGATTGCCGTCCAGCCCGTGCGAAGGCGTGCCCCAGAACAACCGGAGATCCCACGGAGCGGATCCGTTTCGACGGCGAACAAGCGCGCGGACGATGTAAGCCGTCGATCCCCTGAAATTGAGATCCATGCGATACAGCTGAGGATCGTTGTTGGTCGACTCCAGAGCAGCGGCGCCGTGGTCACCGCCGTTGATTGGGAAGAACGCGGTGGAGATGTTGGCAGTCTGCCAACCTGACAGCGTGCCCTGAAAATCCCAGCCGAGCACGGCAACATAAGGCGCCCGCATCGCTGCGGTGACCCCATCCACGCGCAAACCGAGTGCCTCATCGCGCGTCGCGCTGGCGTGGTCGTAGGCGGTCACCGTCGCTTCCGATGCGGCTCGGCCACCGTCAGCGGGCAGCTTGGCGAGAACACCATCGACGCGCTCGCCCAGGGCTGTGTCCCGCCCCGCACTGGCGGTCTCCGCCGCCACGACGCGCGCTTCGTTCGCGAGCTTGTCCGTCCCGGTGGGCATGCGCGCTTCAACGGCGGCTGTCCTGTTGGCAACACTCAGCACAGCAGTAGTGCGTGCGCTGACCTCCTCCTGTACTGACGCCTGGGTGGCGAGCTGCCCGGCGCCAGCAGGCATGCGGGCCTGGACTGCATCGAGTTGCTGGGCCTCGCTGGCGATGGCCGAGGCGTTGGCGGTACCCATGGAAATGCTGGCCGCCACGGCCTCGCCCAGCGAGTCGTAGTTGCCGACCGACTGCCAATCGTTGCCGCTGCCGCTCGCGCCGGGCTCGACGCTGTTGTTCGCCCGCAGCGCCCGGTACAGTGTGCCATTGTGCTTGACCAGATCGCCCGCCGGGTAATCCTTGCCGCTCACCCACTCATCAGCACCGATGATGTCGGCGACCTGGGCACCGATCACGTCCGCGTGGGCAATGGCCGCGTCGCGCGCGGCGTTGGCCTTGTCCGTCGCGTCCTGCGCGGCCTGTGCGATCGCCGCGGCGTCGGCGTTGAAGCGGTCGATGATCTCCTGCGTCACCTTCTGGCTCGCGTCGGCGGCTTCGTCGCCGATAGCGCCCAGCTGCTCGCCCAGGTTCGCGCCGAGCGTCTGAGTGACGATCCTGGCATCGGGGGACAGCGTGCCGCTTGTGTTGCGCGAGCGGCAGGCAAACGTCCAAGTTCCAGAGGCCGGCAGGACCGCCTCAAACGCCGCGGCGTGGTAGCCGGTGTCTCCGAGCGGCGTCATGGTCTCCCAGGCCGGCGCGGTGACGCTCCCGGCGGTGTAGCGGATCTCCACGCCGGCGAAGTCGGCCGACTGGATCGTGTCGTCGCTATAGCCCCAAGAGTACCGGCGAACGCCTCCCGACAACTCTTCGACCGTGAATGTGTCCACCAGCACCGGCGGCGCATCGGCGCCTTGGGTTGTGTAGATCAGGCTGACGGCAGTCCCAGCCTCACCATCGAGGTTGTATGGGCGCACAGTGATCGGATAAGTGCCGGCGCCCGGGATGCGCCAGCGCGCCGTGCGGCCGGTGGTCTCTGCGACCAGCTCCAACTCGGCATTGCCATCGGTATCACAGTACGCGCGCGTAACGCCAACCGGGCCGCTTACATCGAAGGTAGCGACCAATTCTGTGAAGACGGTGTCGCCCTGCACGACCAGCGATTCGGTCACCACCAGGTGGCTTGCTGTAGGCTTGGTCTGCAGCAGACTCTGGTTGTCCGGCTTCCGGTACGTGCCGTCAATCACATAATCCCAGAACTCATCGCTCTCCGGCACAACCCTGATGCTGGCTCCCTTGAGGTCCGACTGAGGCTCGATGCTTGTGACACGGACGCGATAGCCCGGGGTCTGCTTGAAGTCGTAGATCCAGATGTAGTCATGCGCTTCTTTTTCGACCCCGGGGAGAGCGGCATCCCCAGGCCAAGGTTCGGCCAGCTCGATATCGCGCGACTGCGCGCCGAAGCTGCGCACCTGCAGAACCCGGTAGACCCGCTCGCCCGGCACACGCACACCGATGTAGGCATTGCCCTCTGCCGGCGGCGGCACAGCCTCGTCCAGAGACAGCCTGGTGACACCGCTCGCGGTAGAAGAAGCCGTCAGGCGCCCACCGTAACCCCACTGGGTCATGTCATGCTGTAGCGGCAGCACCGACATCCGCCTATAGGTCATGTGTTCCAGATCAGTGTCATAGCTGATCGATTTGTATTGGTACAGGCTCTGGGCCAGGTGATACCGGGCCATCCGCGCCGCGTGCACTGCGCTGGTGACGCCCTCGCCCGATACCTTGGCCGGATTGAGCGCCACCTCCACGCCTGGAGCGTTGACGTAGATGGTCTGGCTGGACCAGGTGTCCCGATCGAAGTAGGTGTACTCGATGCCGTCGGCCGCGGACACAAGCGAGTAGTCGAGCCTGAAGCTAGACTTCTTGATGGTAGCCATGTTGACCACGCCGCTGACGGGCTGGTCGGCGCCGGCCCACACGACGGAGAATTTTCCGCCGGCCCAGCTGATCTCGCCCATCCCGGCCAACGCGATCGTGTTGCACACCTCGTCGTGGGACTTGGCGTCCTTGACGATGTAATCGTACGTATAGCCATTGGCCGCGCAGTGGAGCATGAAGCCCTTGAGGGCTTCGATGTCGATCATGTCATCGGTCAGGCCTAGGCCGGCATAGCGGATGGTCTTGCCCGCCTTAACGATCGCGTGGCCACGTGCGTACTTGAGCAGTTGGGCGCCGGGGTTGGACAGGCCACTGGCCCGGTCGGTTGCGGTCGCCCACGTGGTGCCATTCCAGATCGGCAACGGCTCAGCCCGGACGACGCCACGGATTTCGTCTGGATAGCCGTTGAGCTGGCCGGTAGCCTTGATGCGCACACCGATGCGAGGGATGCCCGTGTAATCGGCATCGTCGGCTTGGACGCTTCCAAGGGTGGTCCACTGGAACTTGTTGGTCTGCTGGTTCTTGCCCTCGTAGTTGCCGTCGCCGCGGATGCGCGCCTGCAGGTCGTACTGGCCGCGCGGCAAGTCCGCCGACAGCGTCGTGCGACGGACCGTGGTCTGGTCCTTGCTTGTGAATGTGCGCGTCAACAGTGGCTGCCAGGCTGACGCACCCACCGGCCTGTATTGCACCTCGACCGTCTCGCTGACCTGGTATTCCTTGCCGCTGGTGCCGGTGCCACCCAGCATGTATTCCAGGTTGATCTGCACCGCCACCGTGTTCGCGCTGGTCGTGCGTTGGACCCAGGCCTTGGTCGTGGGCAGCTCCGCTCCGTCGATGGTGTCGACGTTGCTGTAGATCGGGATGTCCTGTTCGGGCATGCCCGGGAATCCGGCGTACCACGTCGACACCCCATCGAAGCTGCTCAGCAGCGCGTCGCCGTTGTACAGCGGCCCGATCGATTCGCAGTTCAGGCCAGGCTGGAACAGCATTGCCACGTACTGCTTATTGCCCTCGTAGTAGGTATAGGGCTGGGCCAGGTAATCCGGCGTGCTGCGGACCTCGCCAAACACAAGCGCGAACGGCTCGTAGGGCCGCATCGCGTTGCGGGCTGCACCGATGTTGTAGACGCTGTCTTTGGAGGCCGCGCCACTGGCACTGGGCGGCTTGGGCGCCAGGACCGCATTGATCAGCATGGAGCCGGCGATGAATGCCGCGCTGTAGATCACGCTGGTGCTGACGCCGAGCGCGGTACTCAAGCCACCGGCCCATGTGGCACCAGCGCCGGCGGTGAAGTAAATCAGCACCGCCATGGCGATGTAGTACAGAGCGTTGTCGCCCAGGCCGCCGCGCACCTCAATCACGTGACCGTTCTTCGGCCGGGCCAGGTGCCACATGTGCCGAGGGATCTCGCGGCCGCCGATGGTCACGCGCCACGGCTTGCCGTCCAGGTCCGGCACGTGCCGCTGCAGGAACGCGTACAGGCTTTCGCCGGGCTGGAGGGCCCACTGTTCTCTCCGCTGGTTATCCAGCAGGATCGGGTGCGGTGTGACAACGAGGGGAGTCATGACGCCCACGTGTAGATTCCTTCGATCTTGGCGCCGAACTTCGGCAGGTCTGCTGCAGCGTGCGTCGTGCTGAACGGCACGCCGGCGCCGACATGCAGCACCCAAGGCCGATGCGCAAGCCAAAAGTAGAGCCCAACGTGGGTCGGCACGGCCAGCCCACGGTCGAACATCAGCACCAGGTCGCCGTCGCGCGGCGTGTCGGTGGGCACAGCAAGCTGGCGCGCCACGGACGACACCATCGGCAGCCGCTTAAGCCCGCGCGGGTGGCCGCCGGGCAACTCGATGTGGCGGCCGAAAAGCGCCAGCGATGCCTCGCGAACCAGGTCCACGCAGTCAAACGAATCCGGGTCGTAGGCACGCCCGATGAAGGGGTCCAGCGCAGAGGCACGCATCAGTGCACCCCGGGGGTCAACTCAGGGGTGAAGCGCTTGTTCATCGCCTGCTGGCGCATGAGGAAGTCCATACCGCATTGCGCGGTGGCGCGCTCAGGCTCCACCGAGACGACCGACATAGGGAGTACCCATGTCTCCTCGATCTTGTCCGGATCCGCGCGGCTTGCAAGCATCATCTTGGCCATCACCAGCTCGTTGGGACCGACCCGCTCCAGCTCTTCGGTCAGGCCGCGGCCGACGTTGGTGATCACGATGCTGGTACGCGGCGTCTCGCCGGCGACGTCATTGAGCAGTGTGAATCCGAACTGGAAGCCCAGATACTCCAACCCGTTGCTGGTCCACGACTTGGTGTCATTGGCGATCAACAGCGGGCCACTCCAGGCGTCGCAGGTGATCTGCAGCAGGGCGATGATGCCGTCGGTGTCGGTGACGCGCTGGATTTGCTCCACAAAAGCAGCGCTGGTCATCGCAGGTACTCCACAACTACGGACCGCTGAAAATCCGCGATCTCCGCCTGGCCCGGCGCAAGCTCACCGATACTGCCGTTCTCAAACCTGCACGTCAGCGACTGCCCCGTCACCGGATGCGTCATAGTGAAAAATCCGATGCGTGCCAGCGGGCCGAAGTACCAATCCTCAAATGCCAGTGCGTCGGCCAGGTCGTAGAAGTACAGCGTCAGCGCGTCCTTCATGAGCACTTGGCTGTTGAGCAAGCGTTGCTTGGGAAAGCCGCGCTCCATGTCGGTGCGAAGGATCGACGGGTCGAAGCTGCGCCGCATGCTGTCGAACACGACCTTCGCATAAGCAGGGAATGCTTCCATCAGACTGGCTCCTTCCAGCCGTAGCGACGTTTGCCAGCGCGTCCGACCTTTCCGCCATTGGCGATGTCGTCTGCCACAGCGTCGAGCACAATGTTGATCAGCGAGGTGCCGTCCGGTTGCTCCGTTATGGTGGCCTGCGCCGTCGCCGGCGCACCGTTATTGACAAGCTCGACCTTGATGTCGCGCCGACCGCCGACCATCCTCACGCCACCGCTGGCGCCGACCAAGCCGCCATCCGCATAGCCCCGTGCGCTGCGGATGCTGGCGAGCATGGCCATGAAGCCGCTCGGGCCGCCAATGGCGGCGACGTCGCGTTGGCTGAGGACGCCTTCGCCGGCATGGACAATGCCCGCTGGCTGGAACTTGGTGCCGGGGCCCGTGTACCAGCTGGCCGGAGCGGGCGGCATCCCACCTTCGGCCAGCTGGGTGCGCGTCCAGTCGAGCGAGTTGGGATTGAAGGCGCCGTAGTTGCCGGTCGCCTGGGCCTGGCTCGTAGCCGCATTGCCGAACCAACCGGCCACCAGATTGCCAAGGCCGAGGATCAGCTGTTTCGCCGCGATCCGCTCGAGGTCCTTGATGATGGAATCGGCCATGTCCTTGGACGAGACCTTCGACCGGGACGCCGCGGAGACCACCACATCTTCGAGCGAAGTCAGCACATCACCTGTGGCGCTGGCGACCTGCGACGCGAGATCGGAAGCGCCTTGGGCATAGTTAGCCCAAGCGGCACGGGCGCCGTTCGTCCAGTCCGCCTCAGCGTCGGCGAGCTCGCCATACTTCGCCTTGATGAGATCGATGCGCTCTACGGTCTTTTCATGCAGCGCGGCACGCTCTGCGTCGAAACGCACCTGGTCGATCTGGTTGGCGTTGAGTTGGGCCTGCAGGTCCAGCAGCTTGTCCGCCTCGTCGGCGTAGGCGTCATTGATCCGCTGCTGGATCTCGTACTCGCGGTCGCCCATGCCCACCTTATCGACCATCGTCTGCAACTGACGCCCCAGCGCAACATTGCTGGCCTGCAGCGCGGCGGTGTAACTGTCGATGGCGACCTGGCGCGCCTTGAGCGCCTTGGCTTCTTCCGCGGCCAGATTGGCCTGCGCCGCGGCGCCGTTCGTGCGCGCAACGGCGAGCTGCGACTCAAGCTGTGCTATCTGCTCGTTGACGGCAATCGCGTCCTTTCCGCTGACGGCTTGCTGCTTGAGATAAGCGATCTGCTTCTCGAGCGCGCCAGTCTGGGCATCCACGCCCTGTTGGGTCAGCGTGCGGAGCTTGGCGTAGTACTCCTCCACGGTGATCTCGCGGGCATCGTATTGCGCCTTCAAGGCGTCCGTGCTGGCCTTGAGCTGGGCCTGCTCCTGCGCCAGGCTGTCCTTGAAGCCTTGAAGCCCTGCGTTTCGCGTTGCATTGGCGATTGCGGACGCGCCGCCCTTTTTCTCGTACTTCTTGTTGATCCCTGCAACCAGCGCGTCACGGTTGGCCGCGATGCGCTTGGCGAGGTCCTTGTTGCCTGAGGCTTCCGCGTTGAAGATGCCGAGGCGCGCCGCGCCCATGGCCCTCTCGATCTCGCTGGCGCGCTTCTGCTCCCTACTCTGGTACTGCTCCAGCTCCTGAGATTGACTGATGGCGGTCTCGTTGGCCTGCGCCGCCTGCATCTTCTGGTTGGCCTCCTTGGTCGCCTTGATGTTGGCGTCCTGCAGCTTGGCCATCTCTGCCTTGAACGAAGCGATCTTGTTCTGCAGCAAGCCACTGCGGCGATCATTCGGGCCCATTGTTTCGAGCAGGGCCTGCATCCTCGTGACTTGACCTTCCAGCTCCTGGAAGCGGGACTGGCCAGAGTCAGCGCGGCCTACGTTGAGCATCGCGCTCCACGCGGCGGCTGCAGCACCCTTAACGCCGTTCCAGGCGCGCTGAAGCGTGCCAAGGCTGGCCTCGGTCTCCTCACGGATCTTCATCGCAGCGGCGTGAGCAGCCTCCGTCGCGACGCGGGCCGCTTCCTGTCGATCGCCCTGGTCATCGAGTGCCTTGATCTGCTCATAGATCGATGCGGTCAGGAAATGCATGCTCTCGTCGAGCTTGAGCACGCCTGCAACAGGATCCTTCGCAAGCGCCGCGAAGTCCTCAACGGTCTGCTCAATAGCGCGCCCGGTGGCGTGCTCCATGGCCTCGGCCGCTTCAGCGACCAGCCGGAAGTTGGCACCCGCGATCTTGCCGTTGGCCGCCACCGCGGCCAGCGACTCAGCTGCCTTGGCCTGCGTCAGATCTCCTTGCGCCAGCGCTTCAGACATCGCCACCATCTGGTCCGTGGTCACCCCAGCCACGCTGCCGGTCGCGGCTAGCGCCGTGGCATAGGCAGTTTGCTCCTGCGCGCCCTTGTACCAAGCCAACGCCAGGACACCCACCGCCGCGGCCGCTACGGTGTACGGGTTCACCAGGCTCAGCAGCGCCTTGCCAACATCCTTGAAGCCGAAGCCCATCTGGCCGGCCATGTCCCGGATCTGGCCACCCTGCTGCAGCAGCACGGTGGTGAATGGCATGCCCCCCTGCAGGCTGGTGATGATGTCCGTGATCTGCGGCTGGAGGGCCGCTAGTACCTTGGACGTCTCCACCCCATCCTTGCCGACCTGGGAGATTGGATTCTTGGACGGCAGCGGCGCTGCCGCGCTCTTCTTGAACGCCTCAACCTGACGCTGGACCAGCCCCAGCCCCTGCTTGATGTCGTTGAGATCCGCGCTGATGCGGACGCGGAGGTTGGCGGTCTGGTCGGCCATCAGTGCAGGGTCCGGAGGTAGTTGGTCCAGTCGTTCTTGTCGGCACCCATCGCCACGCGGGTGGCGACGGCGCTGCGGGCTTCACGGTGGCGATCGTCACGCGCAGCGGCGGCGGTGAAGCCGCGCAGCTGCGCGAGCGTCATGCCGAGGACGTCGGGGAGGCGGTATCCGCGGCTGACGAGGTAGTGGATGTGGTCGGCCCAACCGAGGGGCTCGCCTGCGCCGGCGCGCTGGACTTGGGCACCGCCGCCTTGGCCAGCAGCGCGGGCAGGCGCTGGCTGAAAAAATCCTTGTTCACCGCCACGACCGCCTCCACCAACGCGGTGACCTCGTCCAGGCTGCCATCGGCGATGAACGCCGCGTCCTCTCCGGTGGCGATGGACAGCGCCTCGGCCAGGGATCCTGCGTCCTGCTCGAGCAGATCCAGGATCACCGCCCCCACCTGGAGCGGCTGCGCCTCGCCCAGCAGGCCGGCGGCCACCGAGACGCGCGCGATGATCGTGCGCGCGGCGGTGATGAACGGCCCGATCTGGCGCAGCTTCAGCGGCTCCAGCGCCAGCGCCTTGCCCCGGAAGCTGACCGTGCGCGTCGGCACGGTCAGCACATCGGCGTCGTCGTGGCCGCTCACGCGATGATGACCGCGTTGAAGTATTGGGACTTGCCAGCCGGCTTGCTGGTGTCGGCCAGCAGGCCGCCGGTCACCTGGAAGCTGCCGAACTGGTCGCCGATCAGCGCCATCTCCTGCAGCACGCCGCCGCTGACCTTGTAAGCATTCAGGCGGACCGGCTTGCCACTGCGGGCCTCATTGAGGCCGGCGAAGAGGAACTCGTAGTTCTTCTGCGAGGTCGTCTGCGCCTCCACGCGCTGGCCCGCCACGTTGGTGTAGGTCACCTTGACGTTGGCCGCACCGGCCACCGGTGCCGGGATGCTGCTGGTGGCCGGGATGTAGAGCATGCCGTCGCGCAGCTCGTAGTCGGTGCCGGCGGCGTAGGTCGTGCTGCCGCTGGCGCCCTTGACGGTGGTGATGGTGGCCGCGGGATTGAGCAGCGGCGTGCTGCCGCCGAGGTAGGCCACGGCGGTCTCATCGGTCACGGTGCCAGCGGTGATGGCCGAGGCGATGCCGCGCGTGGCGCGCGCCAGGTTGTCGGGCGAGAGATCGGTGAAGGTGTAGGCGAGCTGCCAGCCAGTCACGCGATCGACCTGGTTGCGGGTGCCGCCGCCGGGCTGGGTGCTGTCGGCCAGCACAATCGAGTTGGTCTGCGGGGTCAGGGCGACCGCGCTGCAGTTGCCCACCTCGACGAAGGGGGCGGCCGAGCCGAACTCTCGCACCAGCAGTTTGCCGCTGCCCAGGTAGCTGTAGTCTTCCATTGTGATGTCCTCGGGTAGGAGCCGCTCGGGCGGCGGGTTATCGGATGGGGATGTGGGTCTGGTAAGTGATCAGCGCGCCGTTCCAGCCCAGGCCGGCGAGCGGCTGGCCGAAGTCGACGCCGACGTAGCGCGGCCACTGGACCCCGACTGGAAACCGGTCCATCGACGGCCGGTCCATCGCCGCTTCGACATCGCTGATGACGTCATCGAGGCGGTCCTGGGCCTCGTCCAGGTCGGCTGGCACACGCACCGCGACGATGAGCGTGGTCAAGCGCGTGCGCGCCACGGCGGCGGCGTCAGCAGGGCGTTGCTGCTTCTCGATCAGCAGCGCCAGCACGGGCTCGGTCAGCGTGCCGGGGATCTGCGCGGGCTCGGTGGTGACATTGAGCCCGGCGTCGGTGTTGAAGCCATTGGCGGTGGTGATGATGGACAGCACGTCCTTCATGGCCGCCAGGAGCTGCTTGCGAGGACTGTCAGCCACGAGACACCACCCAGCGCACGATCGACTCGTCGGACAGGCCTTCGACCTCGGCATCCAGGCGGAAGGCCTCGCCGTCTGTTCCATCGGCGCGCAACAGGACCAGGGCGCCAAGGCGCACAGGCTGGACCTGGGCCCGCTGGAAGCCGACGACCACATGGGACGCCGCGACATCGGCCACGCCGTTGCCGTACTCGGTCATCTGCCGGTCCACCAGCACATCGCAAGGCACGCCCGCGACCGCGCCCGGCGCGGTGTAGCGCGCGCGATCACCCACTCCGGCGGCCTGAAAGGCGCCGAACGCCATCGCGTCAAACCCGCGCAGGAAGTCGGCCTGGCTCATGCCCACCCCCGGCGCGCCGCATCGGCCATGGCCTTGTCCAGCTCGCGGTCGGTGAAGAACGGCATCAGCTTCAACCAGGTGCGCTCAGCAGCGCCGAACAGGTCCAGCCGGGGCGCGTAGGTCGGCGCGCGGCCCACGAAGTTGTAGACCTTGGTCAGGTCGTGCTTGCCGTCGCGCACATAAACGCCGGGCGACAGGTGCGCCGTGTGGTTGCCGACCGTACCCACCTCCTTGCCCTGACGGCTGACGGCAAAGAAGCGGCGGTTGCGCGCCTGCTTGAGCGACTTGCCGCGGGCGCGGCGATTACGGAAGACCTTGGCGTCGGCGTCCTCGTTGCTATTGGCATCGAACTGCGCACCCAGCTGCGACAAGATCTGCTGCACCACGCCGTTGCGCACGTTGCCGTGGCTGTCCATGAGGGTGTTGTCGGCGACCGCCACCGCGAACTCGCCGGGCCGCAACCAGCCTGCGCGCCGCAGCCCCCGGTCGATGCCGCGATCGTGGCCCAGGCCACCGAAGACCTGCGGCATCAGGTAGCGCGCAGGCGGCGTGCCCTTGGCGGCCTCGTCGCGGATGAAGACCTCAGCCGCGCCCGCCTCGCGCGTGCCATCGTCTCCGCGCGTGTATCGCGCCTTGCGCAGGTAGACGGAATTCACCGTGAGCTTGACCGGCGCGTCCAACTGGGACTGGATGAGCCGATCCCACTGGTACTTGATCTCGCCCGCCACGCCGTTGACCGCTTGCATGAGGGCATAGGGCAACTGGCGCTGCTCGAGATCGGTCAGCGTGCGGCTGCAGCTGCCGTTGCCGTCCACGTCGAACACCAGCAGGCTCACGGCTTGCCTCCCAGGTCGGAAGACACAGACACCGGCGTGCCCTGCACAGCGCGAATCTGGCGCAGCTGGCTCTCGTAGCGCTCCAGGCACTGGCGCCGGCCGCGCGCGACCACCAGCACGTCTTGCAGCGGGCCGTCGGCGACCCAGCGGCAGGCCTCGGTCATTTCGTCCGGGATCGGCACGTAACGCGCCTCAGGCACGCGGATGATGATCGGCGCAGGCACTGGCTGGACCGGCTGCACCTTGTTGCGCGCGCATGCGCCGACACCCAGCACCGCGAGCAGCAGACCGAACCGAAAGCCATAGCGCGCCAGGCGCCGGGCGGCGAAGGCAACGGCGCGCATCAATACCCCCTCAGCGCGGGGCAGGCCGCCGCCATCGCATCGAGTGCCGCAATGCACTCGGGCGGGCGCTGGTCGTACTGCTGCCGGTAGGACTTGGCGCCGGCATCGGCCTTGGCCTTCTCCGACGCGGTCTGCGCCGCCAACTGGGCGTTGCGGGCCTGCAGGGCGCGCATCTTCTCGGCCTCGGCGTCCAGGTTGTCCTTGATCGTGCCCATGGCCGAGCGCAACGCGTCGTAGTTCTGCTGCAGCGTGGCGGCGTCCATGGTCGCCTTGTCGGCCGCAGCCTTGGCGTCGGCGCGGCACTGGGTGACCTGGCGAGTGACGACCACGATCTGCTGGCCCTGGCGGTACGAGGCCAGGCATGCCACCGCGAGCAGCACGGCCAGCACCGCGCAGCAGGCCTTCAGCCAGTTGCCTGGGCGGCGCAGCCAGCCCAGCAGGTCCGCCGCCCAGCCGAACACCAGGCCGACGGCCGCGTTGAGGAACGCCAGCACGCCGCTCATGCGTCACCCGCCCGGCGCTTCCACGGGTAGACGAACAGCACGGTCAGACCGATGCGCAGGACCAGCAGGTACCAGGGCGCGACGTAGCTGTGGCGGTCCAGATCGCGCAGGAAGATGCCCAGCATGCCCAAGGCGATGGCCATGTAGCACAGCGCGCAAAGGACGCCCGTGGCGTAGTGGCGCCGGTCGCCGCCGCCCACCTGCAAGAGCGCGAGCTTCCAGGTGCAGCCGCAGAACACGGCCATCGTGGACACCAGGTTGACCAGGTAGGGCATGCTGTTCACGCCTGCCCTCCCCTGCCGGCCCAGCGGTCGGTGAACTTCTGCAGGCCGGACAGGTAGTGCGGCAGCATCGGCCGGATCACCGCGCCGCTCAGCCCACTGAACACCACCCCCGCTTCGCGGATGCCTGGAGCCAGCACGGTCAGCGCCACCACCAGCCAGCTGGCCAGCATGGCGAACGCCAGCACGAAGCCGCCCAGCATCACCACGCGCAACAGCAGCGTGGACCAGCGCACCGCCAGTGCCGCCTCGGCCGCCGGCGAGATCCGGCCGGCGTCGATGTCCTTGAGGAAGACCACGCCGATCAGCGCGCCGACCACGGCCGCGAGGAACCACGACTGCGGCACCCCCAGGATGATCCGCTCGCTTCGCGTGATGACCTCGGTAGCCACGGCGCTGCCGGTGGCCGAGGCGGCCAGCGCGGCGAAGAGCTTGAGGCCGATGGACATGCCGCCATCCATCACGCGCGCACCCCCGCCAGCTCCACGCCGTCACGGATGACCTGGTCGCCCCAGAAGTTGCCCCCGTTCTCGTGGCGCGCGATCGCCTTGGCGAACTGGAACGCGGTCTCAGGCGCATGAATGTCCAACGGCCGGTCCGGCGCGACGCCCAGCGCGCTGGCCACCTGTCGCACGTACGCCGTGGTGTCGTTCTCGCTGGGCGGCGCCCAGCGCCGGATCATCTGATCGACCGTACGCAGCTTGTGCTTGTCCTGGTAGGTCACCAGGGTGCGCACAAGCGCCCGGAAGCCATACTCGGGAGTCAGGAACACGCAGAAGCGCTTCTCGCGCGCCAGCGCACCTTCGCTGCGGTCCTCGCCCTGCCAGATCACGTTCGGATTGCGGTCGAGGTTGCCTGGGTTGTTGTTGCGGACGCCGCGCGGTGCAGTCATGCGTGCAGTACTCGATCAGACGCGGGAAGAGGGCCCCGCCGCGCACGGCGGGGCGAGGTGGATCAGGCCGACTTGGGCACTCCGGCACCCGGCGTCAGGCGCACCAACACTTCGGTGGTGCCATTGCCCGCGGCGCGGACGGCATAGCCGAAGTTCTCGACATCGCCCGTGGTCGCGCTGGAGACGATCACGCGGCCCGGGCTGATGTCCCAGGTGACCGGGTCGCCGACATTGATCACGGCGGTGTTGAGCTTGGGCAGCGCGAAGACGCCCTCCACATGCGCGGCGATGGTGTCGCCGGTCGCGCCCTTGCTGACGGCGATGGCCAGCAGGCGTCCCTTGGTGATGACGCCGCCGCTCTCGA
The DNA here is from genome assembly GCF_004283755.1 of Pseudoxanthomonas winnipegensis. Classification (GTDB taxonomy): domain Bacteria; phylum Pseudomonadota; class Gammaproteobacteria; order Xanthomonadales; family Xanthomonadaceae; genus Pseudoxanthomonas_A; species Pseudoxanthomonas_A winnipegensis. The sequence goes on along the minus strand of NZ_SHMH01000003.1, from coordinate 323,658 downwards.
CGGGCGCCTCCAGGGTGATGTCCAGGACGCGGCCGTCCTGATACTGATTCTTCATGATGGTTCTCCGGAGATCGTGACGGGTTGGGAATCAGGCAGCAGCCGGTGCGGGCGCCCGCGTGCAGCGGGCGCCCTGCGCCGTCACGCGCCGGGGTTCTTGTAGATGCCGCGGTAGTCGGCGATGGCCGGCGCCGCGTCCAGACGGACCTTCCAGGCGACGCCGTCGACGGTGAAGCCCTGCTGCTCTTCGAGGTACGGCGTCTGGTTGCCGTCCAGGTAGCCCACGACGATGCCGTCCACGAAGGCCGGGTTGGCGGTGCCGTACCAGGCGGTGGGGCTGGCATCGTCCAGGCGGCCGTCGTCGATCACCTCGAAAGTGTTCTGCACGATGTTGGGCGTGGTCAGGTTCTTGTTGCCGCCCACCTCGTACTGGCTGGCGCGCACCATGCGGGCCAGGCCGCCCAGCGCGATCGGCGTCAGCAGCGACTGCAGCGGCACGCGGATGCGGTGGCCGTCGGCATCCTTCTGACCGGCCATGGCCACGCGCATGGCGTCCACGCTCGCGGTGCTGATGGTCGCGCCCGTCAGCAGGTTGCCGTGGGCCGCGGAGAACAGCGCGTTGCCGTCGGCCAGCACCGGGTTGCTGTTGATGAGGTCGAACACCGCCTTGGCGATGGTGCGCTTGGCGGCCTGACCCATCTTGCGGGGCACGTCGTTGAACACGCCCAGGTCGTCGTTGATGATCGCCTGGCGGGTGATGGAGAACAGGCGGCCGTAGGTGACGATCTTCATCGCCTGCGACTGCTCGCTGAAGGTGCCCTGCTTGTACTCGCCGCCCTCCGGCACGATCAGCAGATCAGAGAACGCCCCCAGGCCCACCAGGTTGGTCGGCTTGAAGTCCGGCACGCTCACCGCCCGGGTGAACTGGTCGAACTGCTCCTCGGCCTCCTGGTAGCCGCGCAGCACCGCCGCACGCGAGGTGTCGCCCAGCAGACCCGGAAAATCACTGGTGCTGTGGGTGAAGGCCAGGCCGACGATGTCCATGCGGCTCATGCCCGCCGTGGTCACGCCGGCCTGGACCAGGGACTCGCGCGCCAACTCGGCCAGGGTGAAGCCGCGGTAGGGGTTGGCCGCGTCGTACTGCGCGGTGCCCGAACGCGCCTCGATGGCATTGCGCATGGCCGCACGGGTGCGGTCCCGCTGCTCGGGGCCGGCCTGCACGCGGGCGGCGCCGCCCAGCGGCTCGGCGCCGGTCGCCAGCAGCGCCAGGATGTGACGGCCGACGTTGTCGGCGGTCACCGCCGGGTCGGCCGCGGCGATCACGCCATCGACATAGCTGCGCACGGCCTGGTTGCCCAGATGCGGCTGGGCCAGGGCCAGGATGTCGGTGTTACGGGTCCGCAGCGCGGCCAGGACATCGGGCGGCGCCGCAGCAGCCGGAGCGGCGACCGGGGCGGCGGCGGTCACCGTGGCCGGCGCCGCGGCGGCGGTGGTGGTGGCGGCCGCGGTCGTGGCGGTGGTCCCGCCATTCGCATTCGCCATGATCTGCTGGTACTTCTGCTTCATGGTGGGATCCTCGATGTGGCCGATGACGGCCTGCTGGTGAACCTCGGGGAGCGAGGCGAAGGTCTGCGGCGTCAGCGCCGCGGTGATGTGGCCGCGCAGGCAGGCCGAAATCGGGGCGGGCGTGGACGGCAGCGCCTCAAGCAGCGAGCCGATGGCCACTACAGCGCCGGCACTGGCGGCCTTGGCCTGGCCCAGCGTCTCGATGCGGTCCACAAAGCCCAGCTCCAGCGCCTGCGCGGCCGTGTACCAGTGGTCCAGCCCATCGGTCAGCAGGGTCTGGATCTGGGCGGCATCGCCGGTCTTGGCGACGTAGGCCTCCTGCATGGCAGCGGCGTGCGTGCCCAGGCAGTCGATGACCTGCTGGAAGTCGTTGGCGTTACCGGCAGCGATGGTGTGCGGCGCATGCACCATGAAGATCGACGTGCTGTAGGCGACCACCTCGTCACCTGCCATGGCGATCAGCGAGGCGATGGAGCAGGCCTGCCCGTCGATGTAAACCACCTTGCGGCCGCTGTGCGCCTTGAGCGCGTTGTAGATCGCGATGCCATCGGCGGCGTCGCCACCGCCGCTGTTGATGCGCACGTTGAGCGTGCGCGCGGTGCTGGAGGCGATCTGCTCGGCCAGCTCCCGCGCGCTCACGCCGTCGCCCCAGAGACTCTCGCCGATGCAGCCATAGACCATGATCTCGGCCGTGTCATTGGCCTTGGCGGTGAGGCGCAGCAGGCAGCCGGTCTGCACCGTGCCACCCGCATCGGCGCGAACGCGGGGCAGCACGCGGCCTGGCGCGGCGAACGCACTATCGATGAGCGCCCAGGCCAGCAGCAACAGGCTGGTGAGCGAGGTGTAGATCCGTGCGATGGCCGATGCCAGCATCGTCAGTCCCTCGTGAGGAGTTGTGCGGTCAGACCGCGGCGGAAGTCGGCACGGGCCTCGGGGGAGGCCGGCGCGGAGGCGTTGAGACCGAGTTCGCTATTGCGCTGCTGCCAGTCCTGACGCTGCGCGGCGACCTCTTCGGGGTTGTTGCCGTACTGCAGCGTGTTCTGCTGCGGGCTGACCCAGCCGCGGTCCTCGGCCTCACCGCGCGCGGTGGCCTCCTTCAGCGGGTCGATCCACGGCATGACCGGGCGCACGTAGGTGGCAGCGGCGACATGCTGGAAGCTCCAGCCGCGCGGGATCCTGATCAGGCCGGCGAGCAGCGCGGCCTCAATGAAGCGCGTGCGCTGCTTGCGCACCGCCTGAGCGATGAACTGCTCGCCGAAGATGAGGTAGCCACCCCACTTCTCCACCAGTTCCTGGCGCTGCGCGCTGTAGGTGCCGTTGTAGTCCAGCGACAGGCTGCTGAAGCTGGTGCCGATGCCGCCGGCAGCGCGCCGCAACTGGTTGGTGACCCACTCGGCTGCGCCGGCGTTGGGCCGGTTGGAGTTGATGATCCCGACATCTTCACCGGGCAACAGGTCGTCCCAGATCATGCCGGGGGTCATGCGCATTTCGCGCACGGGCTGCCCGCTCGGCAGGACAGCGGTGGTGCCCAGAGGCGACTGGGTGCCGTCAGTGCCCTTCTTGATGTAGGCGCACATGCTGGCCGCGACCTTGGCGGCGATGCGCTCGGACTCTTCGTAGTCCTTGATGTCCTCGAAGCGCGACATGGCGCTTGCGAACACGCTCAGGCCGCGCACCTGATGCAGGCGCTTGACCAGGGCGAGCTGGCGCATGTTGTCGGCCGAGACGCGCTTGGTCTCGTTGGCCCAGCCGTAGGCGCTGCCGATGTCGCCGGGGTGCTGCTTGTAGACGTGCCAGGCCACCACGCGGCCCCAGGCGTTGCGCTCCGCGCCCTGCACCACGTTGCTGGCCGGGTCGTTGAGATCCAGCGGCACCATGTCCGCTTCGAGCATTTCGAAGCTGTAAGGCACCTCGGTGCCGTGTGGCAGCGTGCTGACCGGGCCAACTAGGTCCTGGAAGAACATCTCGCCGTCGCGGAACCAGCTGCGCGCCATCAGCTGCTGGGCACGGCCGTAGTCATGCATGCCGGTGACCTCCGGCGCATCCCACCAGGCGTCCCACAGGTGGTCGATGTCGCGCGCCAGGCCGCGATCGACTGGGCGACCGGGCTGCCGCGGGGCGGCCAGCACGTCGATGCCGCTGCCGCAGGTGTTCTGCACCAGGATGTTCAGCGCGTTATCGGCCAGGTCCAGGTCGCGCTCGAGGTGGCGGGCCTGGTCGCGCAGCTGCTTGGCGTCCATGCCCGTGATGGCCGAGCCGCTGCCCCAGTCGCGCGCCAGCTTGCGGCTGCGCGAGGGACGCGTGACCTCATGCGCGCGGGCCAGCACCTGACGGGCGGCAAAGGCCTCGCGCTCGCGCTTGTCGTCGGGCAGCTGGGCCAGCAGGCGCTGGCGCGCGGTGGCGGCGGTGCCCATCAGGTCACCCCGCCGAAGTCGGCGGTTGCGCAGCCGGGCCGGCTGGCAGAGGCTTCCAACGCGGCGCGCCGTTCCCACTCCTGCCGACCAGCGCGGATTTCCGGGAGATTGGCGTAGGTCAGCTCACGGTCGCCGAAGCGCACGCGCTGTCCACTGAGCACCTTCTGCTCGGCGTTCGTGTAGAGCGTGACCATGTCCAGGGCGGTTGCCATGGACAGCTAAGTTACGCAGGGGGTTGTGCCAAACTTCAATAAAAGCTGGCACAACCCCGCTTGCAAGTCACTGATTTACAAGGCGCGAAAAACTAATTTGTGCCTGATTTCAATGAAACTGTCTCAGGGGCAGGTTTTTCGCGGCTCTATGCTGCGTCGTCCCCACTCAGGCAGTGAACGCCGGTTCGATCGATAGCGAGATACCGGTAATTCGGAGCATCTCAATCCTCCCCGCGCGCAGTAGCGGCTTACCAATCACAGCGACCCGCTTGTTGTTCGCCAGAGCAACGGCATAGGCGTTGCCAGGCTTGGATACCGCTGGGTCGGTAATCAGCGCACGAACGCGCCGGAAGACGTATCCCTCAACATGGACCTTGGCAGAGCGCCTCTCCATATCTAGCTCGGTAATGAGGATGGTGTATCTGGGCATGGGATCAGCCTCACTCACGCTGCGAGCGCACATAGAGGCGCCGCTTGCTGCCGCGGCGGTGCTCGACCACGCGCCAGCCGTGGCGCTTGAGCAGGCAGCCGACACGGGTGGCCTGCGCGCGGTCTGTGGGGTCTACGCCGAGGGCGCCGGTGAGGATGTCGGACATGGCCACGCCGTCGCGGCCGTCCAGCCAGGCCAGCACCGCGCCGGCGCCGGGGAACTCCTCGGCCGGCCCGGAAAGCAGACCAGTGGGGCCGACCTCCTGCAGGAGATCCTCGGCCGCCATTTCTTCGACCAGGTCGATGCCGGTGGCGCGCAGCGTGGCGGCGTTGGCCGAGGCCACCGCACGGGCATGGGACATGCGCAGGGCGCGGTCCGTGCGCAGCAGGGCCTGGAAGCTGCGGCTGGCGGACACCAGCACGTCGGCGCGGTGGGTTGGGGCCAGCGGGACCGGCGGCGGGGCCGCGGCGCCCTGCCCCGTCACGAGCGCGTCGTAGGCGCGGATGACGTGGAGGTGGAAGGCGGCGCTGATCCACATCGCATAGGCGTAGACCAGCTCCTTGACGGCATAGGTGCCCTTGACGAAACCATCATTCAAGGTCTCCACTGCCGAAGCCGGAATTCCGGCTTCGGTAGCCGGATATTCGGCCTCGATGGTTTCAATCAGCTCAGCCGTTGACTGGTTCTCTAGCCATCGGCTGGGGCGGTGACGAGCCTCGCTGCCGCTGGCCTGATGCAGGTCATTGAGGCAGAAGCGGCCAGCTGCGTCCTGCCGGATCTGGGTATTGGCGATGATCAGCGCGCTCATGCCTGCGCGCCCTCCTCGCGCATGACGACTTGGCATGCTGCGCTGATTACCCGATGGAAGCGCTCGCGCTCCCGCGCGCAGGAGGCGATCCACCCCATCCCAATGCGGCAGAGTGCGTGCGCCCGCTCGTCGTCATCATCGATTGCCTGCGCGATGCTGGCGAGCAGGAAGTCCGCCTCCCGATCATGCTGGGCCTGCTCGTCCAGGAAGCCCGTCAGACTGGAGGCCAAGCCGCGCCGGCTGGCGTAGTGATCCAGGTCCTCGGCCGAGGGCGAGGGATCGGCATTGGCGGCAGGCTGGGCGGCGGCGGCCAGCGCAAGGGCGACACGGCGGGCCAGATCGGGCGGCAAGCGGGCGGCGGCGGCGGCGCCGAGCGCTTGGGAGACAAGGGAATCGATCACCGGCACGGCCGGCTGGGCAGAACGGGACATGGTGGGCTCCTCAGGATTGATGGAGTCCGACACCCGCTGCTAAACGAGGTGGCGGACGGTACGCGGTTAGCAGACCGGCCTGAGGACCGGCAGGCCTTGCGGCCTCCGCGCACCGCCCGCCATGGAACTGGCTGGCACGCGCCACCGGCAGGCTGCCGGCAAGAAAAAAGCGCCGGCATCGGCAGATGGGCGCTGGTGCGCCTCAGGTACCGGGCTGCTAAACCCGGCAGCGGATTGGGCCGCTGCGACGCGGAATGTGCGCCACGCGCCACGCTGTGTCAATATCCGGCCCGGGGAAATCACAGGGGAAGTGACATGGCGCTCATGCCGTGCCGCGAATGCGGGAAAGAAATCAGCAGCCTTGCTCACGCTTGCCCGCACTGCGGCGCTCCCATTGAGCGGATTCCTTCGGCAGCAGCTGCCCGCGCCCCCCTTCCTGAAGGTGGAGTCAGCTATCTCAAGGCCGCACTTGTACTGAGTGGCCTCGCGCTTCTCTTCTCGGTGATTTTGATCGTATACGCGAGCAGCCAACATCGACCAGAGGCCGACGATCGCGCGACGATCGACGTTTGCTGGGAAGAATACGGAAAGAAGTCTCTCGATCCGGCGAGCAAAAGATTTATTGCCTCGGCCTGCGAAAAAATGGAATCCGACTTCAAGCAGAAGTACGGGCGAGACCCGTAAGCCATGACCAGGAGAAGACAAATTCGCTACGCAATCACCTCGCTGGCAACTCTGATGCTGGCCAGCTGCGCCAGCGTGCCGGCCAATCTCAAAGGGCAAACGCATGTCGAACTCGACTCCCACGTAGCCTACGACGAAGCCTACCGAATAGTGGCACGCCAGATGCGCGCCTGCTATCGAGTGATTGGCATATTCGGTAACGGATTCGACATCCAATCGGACTTGGACACGCAGGCAAAACAAGGGCGCATCGAGCTATATTTCGTTGGAGTTACTGGCGCCAAGCCAGACTCGGACAGCAAAATTCCAAGGACTGTAACCATCTCCCAGCTCGGCACAGGCTCTCACATTGTTATCCAAGGTAATGGTGACCGGTACGTGTATTACACGAGTCAAGGCATCCGCGGCTGGCTGGATGGAAGCAATAAGTGCAACGGAAAATAAAGGGTGCCCATGGAAGACAACGAGCAGAACTACCGCCAGCACCTCGCCTACCTGATCAGCCGCACCAAATCGCGCGGGCATGGTCGCTATTTCAACAAGTTCGTCAACAAGTGCCGGGCCGAGGCGGCAGCAGCGTTTCCCAAGGGCGCCGCTGCCGCACACAAGAAGGACAACGAACTGACCGGCTGCCTCGCCGTCCTGGGCATCTTCGGCGCGCTGCTGGGCGGCTAGCCTGCCCGCCTCCAGCGCTTGCTCCGCTCGAAGAACTGGTCCACGAATGCCGCGCGCCGCCGATCCTCGCGCAGCGCCTTGGGCTCCTCGATGCCCAGCCGTCTGCACTGGCGCGCCTGCACGGCGATCTTCAGGCCCAGGCGCAGGCGCAGCAGCCGGAACTTCAGCAACGCCAGGCGCGCACGGATCACCGCGGCACCACCTTGATTGGCGCCTGCCATTCCAGCCGGTGGCTGTGCCGCCAGTCGTAGGTACAGTGGGTGACCACCACCACAAGGATGACGCCGATGACCAAGCCCAGGAAAGGCTCCAGCACCCCGAGGACATGAGCCAACATCCTAGAAAGCCATGCCAACCCCTTAACGACATTACCCATGACCACCTCCAAAACCACTATCAAGATCGATGGCGAGTTCAGCGCAACCGAGATCGAAGGTCTGCTGAGCGAACTGGCCGCGGCACGATCGGGCATGATGCCGGAAGTACCAACAGAACCACCGGCTGAAGGCGAATTTCTGCCGCAGCCAAACGCCTCATTCCGCATCCGCAGTCGCGCAAATGGCGGCCTCCGCGTGTGGCTCCGACACGAGGGCTTTGGCTGGATCCCCTTTGAATTGGAACCCGCTCAGGTCACTGCCCTGCGCGACTTCCTCGGCAAGAAGCTGGGCCATAGCCACACTTCTCACTGAAGGCTCGCCGCTCCCCTCCGGGGTTGCGATGCGCAAGGTGCCTGCGCTGTAGGTGCGTTCGATGATCATTGAGTTGGTCCTCTCATTTGCAGGCCGGGTCGTTGCCGCCATCCCGCCACCACCGCTCAGCAGCAGGCAGGCCACCAGGGAACAGGCGGTAGAGCTGGCGGCGCGAGATGCGGAAGTCGTCGCAAACCTGCTTGACGGTGCGGCCGGACTGCAGGGCGGCGCGGATCTGCAGCAGCGGGTAGGTCCGCTCTCCACTGGGGAAATACGGCTGCTGGCCGGCGAAGCACCGCATGACGGCATCGACGATGGGCGCGGACATTCGCTCGCTGATGCCGACATCGCGCAGCAGCGCTTCGGTCATCTGCTCGCGCAGGTCGTCGGCGCCCACGCTGCGGCGCTTGGGCGCGCTCACAGGCCCCACCCGTCGCGCGTGGCGATACTGCTGCGCTGCGGGGGCGCGGAGGTAGTCACCGGCGGATGCGGGGTGGCTTGAGCGGCCGGTGGCGGCAGCGCCTGCGGCGCTGGATTGAACAGGTCCTCTGGCGGCTGGAAGCGGGCCTCCAGCGCCTCCCACTGGGACTCGCGCACCATGTCGGCCTTCACCGCCGGCGCCAGGGAGGCCCAGATGGCGTAGACGATGGTGTCCAGCGGCTCGTTGGCCGCCCCCTTGGGACGGATCCAGTAGCCGCTGTCGGCGTCGTAGAACTCGACGGTGAGGCCCTTGTAGTAGCCAGGGGGCATGGCGCCCACGTCGGGGTTGAGCGGGTCGTGGACCTCGTCGCCACGACCGCCCGGGAAGCGGAGCATGCGCGTAGCCAAGTCTTCGGGCTCGCCCGCCTCGCTGGCCGCGGCACGGGCGGCCACGGCCGCCGTCAGCCAGCCGTACACCATGGTCTTGAGCACCGAGCCGCCGACGCCCCACACGCCGACGCTGCGGGCCAGCGTCTTCTCGCCCTGCCCTACTTCGGTCTTGGACGGCCGGTAGACGGCGCGCTCGCTGCGCCGCTCAGCGCGGCCGCGCACCAGGTAGACGGTCTGCATCTGGAAGCCGCTGCGGGTCTCGATGGCGCGCACGCCACCGCTGGTGGCGACCTTGGCCTTGACGAACTGGGCGACGGTCTCTGTCCAGTTGCCGCCGTCCACCGCGACGGCGGTGATGGCCATGTCCACGCCCGCGCAGCTCTTCCAGGTGCCCAGCAGCACCTCGTCCAGCGTGACGTAGGTCTCTAGTCGCGTTGGGTCCAGGTCCACCACGAGGTAATCGACCACCCAGCGGCGCTGGCCGCGACCGGTGGCGATGATCTGGACCTCGGCGCGGTCGTGGCCGAAGTCGACGCCCGCAGTCAGCACCAGGCCGCCGCGAGGCACGTGGCCGCGGTGCACGCCGGGCTCGGCCAGGCCGGCAACGACGTCGGCGTCCTGGCGGCTGCGCTCGCCCTCGTGCGGCAGGCCCAGCACCAGGTTGCGGAAGCCCGGCATCTTGGCAGGGTCGCGCTGCGCCTCGGCGCGCTTGTCGGCGATGTCCTTCCAGCTCAGGCCCAGGCCCAGCGGTGCGTAGGCGGCCCAGGCGTGGAAGCTGCGGTGGAACGGGTCCGCGTTGGGGTTGGTCGGCTTCCAGTAGGCGGTCCCGCCGTAGCCGCGCTCGGGCAGCATCGTGTCCTTGTGATGCTCCTCGATCACACAGCCGTGGGCCGCGCAGGCGAAGGTGCCGTTGGGCTGCAGCCGCTCTTCGTCCAGCGTCTGCTCGGCGCCGCAGTGTGGGCACTGGACCACGTAGACGCACATGTCCCCTGCCGCGTGTCCGGTCTCAATCGCGCTGGCACCGGCGATGGTGGGCGTGCAGGCCCGGTAGAGCTTGGCGCGATCGCCGTAGGACATGGCGCGTGCCTCCAGCTGCTGGTCGGCCGGCCCCTGACCACCCACGTCGCGCGGATACTCGTCCACCTCGTCCTCGAAGATGTAACGCGCGGTGCGCTGGCGCAGCTGCTTGGACGAGTTGGCCCAGATCACCCACATGGTGCCGCCGGGATAGCGCTTCTCCAGGGTGTTGTCGGTATCGAGCTTGGACAGCAGGCCCGGCATCTCCATCACCGCAGGGTCGAACTTGGACGCCGCCCAGCTGCGCGCCAGGTCTTTCACCGGCTGGGCCACGATCATGGAGTCCGCGCCGCGGTCGATGACGTAACAGGTCCAGTTGATGCCGATCTCAGTGGCGCCGATTTGGGCGGACTTCATGAAGTCCACCACACGCACCGGCGAGTGATCGGACAGGCAATCCATGATCTCGCGCAGGATGGGGTTGCGCGCGGTGCGCCAGGGGCCGGGCTCTGCACCCGCGCCCTTGGCGATGATCCGGTAGGTGTCGGCCCACTGGCTGACGGTCATGCGCGGGGGAAGCTGCCAGCCCCGCTCCCACGCGCTGGCGACCACTTCGCGTGCCTCGGCCAGATCGACGTCGTAGATGACCGTGTCCAGGCTCATGCGGCATCCACCTCCGCGTCAGCGGCAGCTTCGCGCCGGTCTTCCAGCAGCGTGCGGGCGCCGCGGCGCATGTCGTCGGCGATGCGCCTCACCTCGGCCTCCATCAGCGCCTCGCAGGCGCGCGGATCGCTCTCGGCCGCGACGGTAGCGCGCAAGCGGCTGGGCATGCCCATCATCGCGTTGAGCGCCTGGCGCACCAGGGTGAAAACGGCGCGCTCGGCCTCCTTGGCCCGGATCAGCTCCTTGGACAACTCGCCCAGCTCCAGCTCGGCCGTCCGCGCCCGCGCCAGCCGTTCGCGGCGCACAGCCTCTTGGGTGCTGATGGCATCCAGCGGTATCGCATAGGTGGGCAGCGGCTGGCGTGGCACCTCCGCGCCAGCGGAACGGTCGCCGCCGCGCACCGGGTCGGTCACGTCATCCAGCAGCGCATCGCTGGCCGCCACGCGGATCAGCTTACCGTCGGCCGACATCACCAGCTTGCCCTGGCGGCGCATCCGCCGGATGTAGCTGTCGCTGCAACCGCGGTGGACGGCGAATTCGGCAACGGTCATGGTCGCTTCGGAACTCACAGCGCCCCCAATGTTCCACGCGGAACCAAACGGCAGAACCGAAGATGCACGAAAAATGGGGTCCGAATTACCCGCAGCCGGGCACCCCGCTGGGAGGACCCGAAAGTTCCACGATTCCCGTGAAACATGAGGTGAGATCGGGTCGTCCACACCGTCCGGACCCCAGGGGCGAGGTGTGGACAGCTGGAACGCGCGCCGCTACTTGGCTGTCCACTCTGTCCACTCTGTCCACACCTTTTTGAGGAATTCTTTAAATGTGTTGAGTTGCAGATTCCCATGTGCGCGCGCGAAAGGTCTGGACGGTGTGGACAGGCCCGCCATGCTTGGCTGAAGGTCTGGACAGCAGGTTTGGACGGTCTGGACGGTCTGGACAGCACCGGAGGCCAGCGGTCAGAAGGGCACGTCATCGACCGCCTCCAACTGCTTGCGCTTGGACTCACTCATCCACCCATCCACGTCGAAGCCCACGCGAAACCACCTGGGCTCGCGCCCGCCGTCCGGCCACCTACGTCGCACGGTCTCCCATCCCAAGGTCTTGAGAATGTTGGCCACCCGCATCTGTTCGGGCTTGCCGTGCTTACCGGGGTCAAGCCCGATGGCATGCACCAACACCTCGTCGGTGGTGCACCAGGTCAGCACCTCGTCCCCGGCTGCGCCAGGCCTCATGGTGGTCACCGGCACCCTGTCTGGATACTTGCCCGGGTCGCTGCGTACGTCGACCCATCGCTCTACCCTGCCCTCCCAGCTGTCGCCCACGTACCGCGCGGCCTGTTGCTCGGCTGCGTCCTCTGGCAGCAGCCACCACTCGAAGCCAGCGAGGAACATCTGCACCGCCTCGGCCCACAGCTGATCCCGCGCCGCTTTGATCGCCTCGATGCGCGCCTCGCCATCAGTGCGCACCGGCAGGAAGCGCCGGCCGCCAGTCGGGTCGCGCAGGTACTGATGCTCGTTCGTGGTGCCCGCGAAAACGCACTCGCGCCGGTAGCTTCGCGGAACGCGCTCATAGGGCGCACGAAACTTGTCGACACGTCGGGTGATAGCTGTCTTGACGCTGGTCACATCACCTTTGCTGAAGCTGTCCATCTCGCCGATCTCGACGCCCCAAGCGCCTTGGATCACCTGATAGAAGTCTTTGCCGCTGGGTGATTCGCTGGTTTCGACAAACCACTCACTGCCGAAGATCGCGCGCAGGCTGCTGGACTTGCGCTTTCCCTGCTCGCCTTCCAGTACCAGCATGAAATCCACCTGCGCGCCGACGTGAGGCTGCTTGGGGTCCTCCCACAGGATGCGGGCCACCGCGCTGACCGCGAAGCATTGCGCTGCGCGCCTGCTGTAGGTCGTGTCTGCGGCGCCGAACATCTCCACAAGCATCGCCTCGACGCGTGGCTGTCCATCCCAAACCAGTGAATGGAGGTAATCGCGAATTGGGTGCCTCCGATAGCGGCGCGCCACCGCGATGACGCTTTTTAGAACAGCCTCGTCGCTGCATTTGGCGTTGTAGTTCTTCGGGTGCTGCAGCCACGCTGCCAGTTCGTAGGCGTCCGAGTCGATGAACTCGGTCCGCTTGCCACCGCTCCACGGTGGGTCTCGCGTCAGCTCGATCTGGTTGCTGCTGTCGTTGAGCCACCAAAGCTTCGCCAGGCGCTTGTCGTTGTCGAAGATCAGGATCAGGTTGTGCAGCGTGCCCTCGACGTTGCCGTCACGGTTGAACGTCAACTGCTCCTTCCAGCTCTCGCTGTCAGGCGGAGGCGAAGCGCCACCGTCGACCACGCGCAACTTCCCCTGCTTGCTCATGCTCCAACCTCGATCTGCTGGACGCGCGTCGCCGCCCAGCTGGCCAACTGCTTGGGCGTCCACCCTTCATCGATCGCGTCCGCGATATCCCAGCCTTTCGGCTGGCCCTCGGTGTCGATGGCCCGCATCGACTTGACGCCGATGCGGTGCAGGTACTGCGCAACGCCCATGTGGAAATGCCCGGGCACGTCCCGCCAGCCGAACATCGCCTGCTGCCCGGGCTCATCGGCGTCGGGCCACAGCACGACATCGCGCCCAGCCAGTGGACTCCAGTCCACGTAGGACACCCCCTTGCCACCGCCCGGCCAGGTCACGCTGACGTACATCGGCAGCGCGCCAGCGCAGGCCGCGCGACATTTCTCGCCCTCGCTTAGCAGTACCGGCGCGTCAGGCCGCGTTGCCAGCTCATCAAGGCCGCACAGCGGCCGTGGCTTGGGGAAGTGGTTGATGCACCAAGTCTGCGCGCCATCGGGCCCCACGCACCACGTCACCGTAGGCGTGATCTTGCCGTCGTCGAACTCGCAGCGCAGCACGTAGCCCAGCAACCGGCCGTCGTGATGCCGATAGGCATCGGCGCGCGTGGGCTTGAAGCGCGACCACTTGTCCCGTTTCGGGTTCCACAGCGGCACTGTCCAGCCGCTGTCATCGCGGAACAGATCCGGGATGCCGGCCGGCACCGGCAGCACCGGCCGCCACATTCCCGCCGCTGGCTTTGCGGCCGTCGACTCGGGGGGCGCGATGCCCCGCGCTGGCGCGAACTCGCGGTTGCCCAATCGCCCGCACGCCTGGGGGAAGGACAGGCTTTCGTACGCCATCAGGAAGCCGATGGCATCGTGGTGCGCACCGCATCCAAAGCAGTGCGCAAAGCCCTTGGCTGGGCTGACGTAGAAGCTTGGCGTGCGCTCTTCATGGAAGGGGCAGCGGCCCCTGTACTCCTTGCCGTCCTTCTTCAGCTGCACGTATGCGCCCACGACCTGGACGATATCCACGCCCGCCAAGACTGCGGCGGTATCGATGCGACCAATACTCACGCTGCCACGCCTCGCGCTGTCCTGCTAGGCTCGGTGGACACACACAGGGAGGTATCGGGAATGGCAAACCCAGCACCGGTTTCGCTTGGCGATATTGCCAAGCGCGTTGAGGCGCTCGAGGCGGAGCGCGAAGTGCTTGTAGCTCTTGTCGGAGCACTAGTGCACGGATTGGCGCCGAACAATTCGGCGTTGAGAGACGCGCTCACGGATGCTCTCCAGAGCGTTCAGGTGAAACACCCTCTTGGCAGCGCGAAGAAGGAGGCGGTGATGGCGGCTGTAGCGCGGACCGGTCTCGTCCAGAAACTGGGTAATCTTTAGCCGAACTGCGGGCGGCAGCTGCACGCCACTGCACTCGCATCTCCTCGCGCAGTGCATTGGCAGCCTCGGACCCTCGCTTGGCGCTGATGCGCGCCATCAGCTGATCTATCTTTCCAGGAACGCCGTAGCCATGGGCGAGCCAATGGCGCGCCTCACATTGCCGTCGAAAGTCTTCGATAGCGGCATTTTCGCTGCTTGCGCTCATGGCCGTGAGACCAAGCGGAGGCAGCCCTGCCCCGCATCCGCCGCAATCGCCTCGCGGTGGCGCTGGTCGCGTTCGGCAATGCCTGCCTCGCCCAGCTCGCATGTGGTGTCGCCATAGAGCGCCTGCAGTGCGGCCTGAAGGCCGCGCGAGGCACTCGCGGTCGCCACGGCCTTGGGCCAGTCGCGGCTCACCTTGCTTTGCGAGGGCGGGCGCGAGCGATACACGGCAGTCAGACACCACGGCCCCGGTTTTGCTGGACGCGATGTTCGTCCGCGAGGGCGCAGTCGATGCAGAGCCGCGCGCCCATGGCCGTACGCGCCGGCGCGATCGGCTCCCGGCAGTCCGCGTCCTCGCAGTGCGTCAAGCCTGGCCGGGTTACGCGCCGGGCGAGGTGCTCCAGCGCATTGGCCAGCTGTGCCTCGGTCTGAGCCTGCACGCGGTCCATCAAGTCACCCATGGCGCACCGCCTGTTGCCTGGCCACCGCTCGCAACTTGCGCAACAGGATGAGGATGGCACTGATGCTGCCGTGGCAGTCCTTGGCAACCTCGTTGAGCTCGTTTAGGGTCAACACCTCATCGGCGAGCGCATCGTGCAGCTCGCGCGCCAACTCGCCCTGGGCGGCGTTGAGATCCAGGACCAGCTCCATCACCGTCTCGTCGCCGCGCACGTCGTCCGACACCGGTGTGAGGACGTAACCCAGGGCGTGCGCCAGGTCATGCAGGATCCGGTGGTCGCCGGTGAGGTCCATGATGCACTGGGCCTCCACCAGTGACAGGTGGTGCGTGGCGGTCTTTGGATTGACTTTGCTGTTGAGCACAGCTGCCGACATCCCCAGCCGCGGCGCGAGGCTCTCGCTTCCGCCTGGGTACTGATGCACGGTGGCATGCGCCGAATCGACAACGTTCATGGACGCCCCCTGGAAACGTATTCCTGATTCTTGCCGCGCAGCACCATGTGGGCATGCCGTCGAATGCGCCACTCCGCTTCACCGCCCTGCGCCACTTCCACACCTTGAGAGGCGCAGGCGAGGTGGCTGCAGTTTTTTTTCAAATGGAGCCCATTGCTGATGGACGCTGCGGATGTGACCCCGACAACGACACCGGCAAGCGGCATGAACGCGCATCCGGCGCTGGTTGCAGCGCCGCACGTGCAATCAATGAACTCAGCCGTGTACGGGACACGCACGCGGCGAGGAGGGATGGATTCCGACATATCAGGCGGCCTCAGCCGTGGTGGGTTCGCTGGTGTCGCGCGGCGGACCTTCGCCGCGCTCGTGCAGGTCGTGCAGGCGGACGGCGGCCATGCCGCTGGGTGCCTTGGTCCGGCCCTGCTTGATGTCGCTGACGGCCTGGGGCGATAGGCCGATGGCCTTGCCGATGCCGGTCAGAGACCAGCCCAGGGTTTCGAGGGAGGAAATGCAGGCGGACCAGTTCATGGAACGCAATCTATGGCATCCCATAGCTCGATGTCAACGGGATGCCATAACGGTTTCCCATAAGAATTTGCGGATGACCGTAGGTGAACGAATCAGGCAGGCCCGAGACAAGATGGGCCTCAAGCGACCAGCGTTGGCCGAGAAGGCCAAGATCCCCTATTCGACCCTCGCCGGAATAGAAAACAACGACCAGAGCGGCACTACCCAACTTCCACAGATTGCATCGGCGCTCGGAGTGTCCGTGCACTGGCTGCAGACTGGGAAGGGGTCGATGGTCGCAGATGAGTCCGGAGATCCCGACTGGAAGGACGTGCTTGGCTACGCCCAGGCGGTAGGCGCCGGTGCCGGCACCGAAGTACAGGAATACGCAGAGACGCACGCGCTCAAGTTCCGAGCGAACAGCCTGCGGCGCAAAGGACTTCTTAATCGCCGACTGGCCGTCTACTACGCCAGCGGCGACAGCATGGAACCGCGCATCCACTCCGGGGATGCGCTGCTATTCGATCAGGACGACGTCCAGCCTGTGCACAACGGGCTCTACATCGTCACCTGGCGAGGCGAGCAGTACGTAAAGCGCATCAAGATGGCCGACGACATCGTGCTGGTCGAAAGCGACAACCCCAGGGGGGACCACAACTGGGGACGCCCCAAGCGCCTGGACAACAAGCGCGAACCGGTCAGCATCGTGGGGCGAGTGCGCTGGATTGGGAGCTGGGAAGATTGAACTCGCCGCCTTCCAGCCTCATCCCAGATGAGATTGAGATAGTTGAGGTGCTTGGACGCAGCAGCCAAGGCATCACCAAGCCATTCCGCTGCGTCGGCGCAGACGAGCACACCTATTTCGTGAAAGGCCGCTCAGCAGGCACACGCAGCCACCTTTGTGAATGGATCGCCGGCCAGCTGGCCGCCGCATTCGGACTTGAGTTGCCACCTTTTGGACGCGCGCGTGCGAGCGTGCTGCTTCTGCCCGCCATCCCGGATGGATCGGATCTGGGGCACGCTGCCGGTTTTGCCTCACGCGAGGTCCCCAACCTGGCGGAACTTACCTGGTCCAGCGTCCAAGATGTCCCCCAGAACGTGCGCAGGGATGTCCTATTGCTCGATTGGTGGCTGCACAATAACGACAGGACCTTGACCAGCCATGGGGGCAACCCCAATCTCCTATGGTCGCCCAGTGAAAGCCGTCTGGTCACCATCGACTACAACCAGGCATTTGACCGCGATTTCAACGTCTCCGCGTTCACGAAGCTGCACGTCTTTCGTCACGATATCCCTGGGCTTCAACAGGATTTGTATGCACGGGCAGACTATAGTGAGCGACTGGCGAGCGCCCTAGCGCATTGGGATCGGATCCAAGCTTCGATCCCCCTGGATTGGCTACATCACGACGAAGAAGCGAGCATCGCCACGGACTTTGACCTTTCGGCCAGCCGTCGGCTTCTCGAGCGCTACACCCAAGACGATTTCTGGAATTTTTCCTCATGACTATGCGCGTCCCCTGCCAATACGCCATCGTAGAGTTCATGCCCTACCCCGAGACGAACGAGTTCGCCAACGTCGGGGTGGTACTGGCGTGCGCGCCTTTTCGATACCTGGGCGTCAAGCTGGCCGCGCCCCGCCGCAGCAAGCGCATCACGGATTTTTGGGAGGGCCTGGATGCACGCATTTATCGCGAGGCGATCAAGTACGTCGAGCGCGACCTCCAGCGCATCAGTGTCGAGGTCCAGGAAGGATGGATCTCAGCCGGGCCAGCTTTTGCCGAGATCACGCGCCCGCGCGAGACTCTGATCCGCTACAGCGCACCCCGCGCCCTGATGGTTACGGGCCATCCAGATGAGGCGCTGCTGCGGTTGTTCAATCGCCTGGTGGAGCGCGACTTCGCCACGCGCGAGTATCACGAGCAACGCCTGACGGCATTGATTGGCAAAACATTGTCAGCTGCGAACCTGCGCGCACGCTTCAAAGCGGCACAGGTGGGCAATGCCGACTACGAGGTCAAGTTCCCTTACGTCCATGAGGATCACCACGGGAAGCCGCAACTGGTGATCAAGCCGCTGCATCTCGCTCAGGAAGAGGCCAGCAAGGTCCTGGACCATGGCACTCAGTGGGTTGGCCGCATCGCACGCCTCAAGCGGCACGGCGCACTGCCCGGAAAGCTGCTGTTCGCAGTCGACGCAGCTCAAGACGGCCGTCCAGGCCGTGCCGCCAAAGAGATCATGGACGACCTTGGCCAGCTTGGCGCCGACATCTTGCCCGCTAGCGATCGGATGCGCATCGTGGAGTTTGCGCGCGAGGCGCAACCCCTGCTGTAGGCGTGCCCGCGCTAGCTCAATGATCTGCAGACCCCGCTCCGGCGGGGTTTTTTTGTGAGACTCGAGAAAGTTATGGGATACCGTTGACAACGTTCTATGGCATCCCGTAGATTTCTCTCTGCCGGCGACCCGTCGGCAGGGCAACCGCCCGCCGCCCATCTCTAGCGGCAACGCGGCGCCGAGCAGCAGCCTTCCCTCAGCTGTTGCTCGGCAGCCCTCCCTTCAACCGGAGGCGCTCATGTTGGACTTCGACGCTTTTCCCGCAGCCAGGCGCGCCCTTTGCGCGCTGGCGGCCAGGGACCATGCTCAAGCACGTCAGCAACGCAATGCACGCGGCAGCAAGCGCATGAGGCGCCACGCGCGCGCCTCGCATCTTTCCAAGCTTGCCGCCAGCACCGAATCCCGCTCGCGCGATCTGCGCTCACAGGTCCGCTGACATGGCCGCGGTGATTCTTCACTTCCCCCGAGAGGCGTCGGTTCGCTACGACGTGAACACCGTCCGCCGGATCGCTGAGCGCGCCGGCATGGACCCGCGCCTGGCAGTCAACGAGTTTGTGCGTTGTGGCTATAGCCGGGCCTATCTCACCGAACTCTCCGAGCGCGTGCGCCAAGTGCGGATGGCTGCGCCGCAGCTCCCGGGCGGTGCCGCGTGAGCGCGCTTGTCGACCTGCTGTGCGCGCTCCAGGGCGCCCCCCGGCAGGAAACGAAAGCTGGTCTAGTCCTCATCTTCGACGCCGAACGAACGCGTGAGGTTGCGGACGCGATCGAACGCCTCGACGCCCAGGTGTCCGCCGACCTATGCAATCTCGATGGCTTCGCACAACGGCGCCAGCACCGTGTCGACTGGTCGCCCGCCGAATCTCATAACTTTGATGGCATTCAGCGCGGCAATAGCGACCTCACAGACCTGACGCCAGAGCAACTGGTCCAGGGCCACGAAGCCCAGGACCGCGGCTGATGCGCCAGGAAGCCACACGCCTGCCGCCTGGTGTCCCAATGGGCACAGGTTGCCAGCCCGGTCACACGCCACAGCTTGTACGCACTGCTGGCGCGCCGCAGGGCCATCGCATCGGCACGCCATGCCCTGAGACCTGGCATATCGAATGCGCGCGGCGCCAGCGTGCCACTCAGCCTCATCCAAGCCGCGCGATCGCAGAGCTTCGCTGGACCGACCCGACCCTCTCAGCGCAGCTGATTCCGATCTCTCAACTCGGGCAGGCCCGCAATCGCGTGCTGGCCGATCTACGCCACGCGGCCTAAGGCCGGAGACGACATGAACCTCGATCCTAACAACGCCATCGCCCGCGTCGATACCTCGCGCATCCTGATGGCCCTGCCCTTTCGGCCTTACGGCGACATCCGCTACTACATCAACGCCATCGCATTGCAGCCCGCGGGCGACGATGGGGTGCTGGTCATGGCCACCGACGGCTACGCAGCCATTTGCCTGAGCGACATCGGTGGGCGCGCGGACCGGCCGATGCTGATTCCGGTAGGCAAGGAGCAGAAGGCCGCACTCAAGCGCGGCACCCATTTGCTGGTGAGCCCCGAAGGCACCACCTGGATCAGCGACAGCTCTGGATTCCCGTTGTGGGTGTCCACGGTGCCACTGATCGAGGGAAAGTTTCCCGACCTGCGCTCGGTCGCTGGTGATGTCGAGAGCTATCAGCCGGGACTCGTGGGCGGGTTCAACCCGAAGCTGCTTGACCAGGTGCGACAGGCGCACGCGTACGGGCCCAAGCCATCCGCTGCGCGCTTCTACCACCGTCCGGAGAACGCGGCACTGACCCTTTTCACGCTCGATGGCAGTGGCTTCGGGCTGGTCATGGGTATGACGGACGATGTGGTCTCGAGTTCTCCCAGCGGCATTCCCTCCTACTTCCGCTCGCAAGCGACGGAGGCTGCCACATGATCCAACTGGCGGACCTCTCCCCGTTGCAGCGCGAAGCGCTGCTCGCAGCGAAGACATCCGGCAGTGGCTCTCTGAAGCGCACGTGCGGCGGCTTCCAGGCCGAGGCAAGCGGGAATCCTTCGTCGACCGTTTTCACCTCTCGCCTGGTTCGCGCCATGTATCGCAGCTTCCTGCTCGTGCTGGATGACGAGTCGTTCCCGCGAGAGGCGAAGCTGACCACGCGCGGTAGTGCACTTGCTGATCTTCTGCAGGCCCAACTGTCACAGCAGCCGAAGGCGGGGGCAGCGTGACGGGCTACCAACGCAACAGCCGCGCGGCACGCATCCGTGCGCTATTGGCGGTCGCGCCATCGGGCGTAACCGCACTTGAACTCAGTGCGCTACTTTCCAAGGAAGGCATCAAGGTCAGTCGGGAACAAGCGACGAGCACGTTGCGGCAGCTGCACGATGCCGGCCTGGTACGCCAAGTCAGGGTTGGGCGCGGCGTTACCTGGTTCGCCGGGGATCGCATCCTCGCCACGATTGCGCCGCCCACGCCATTCAGCCTTCCACCCAAGCAGATCACGCCGAACGGCAGCAAGCCGGTGACCGGGCACCAGCGGCAGTCTCAGGCACTGCACGATGCAACCGTTGCGGCGCGGCAACCGCTGCGCGAGCAGTTGCAGGCCGATCTAGCCAAGTTTCTCTCCCAGCCCGGCAACCGTATCGAGATCGTGCCGCGCGGCGCGACAGGGGAATCCCTGCGCCTCGAGGCCAAACAGGCGGCCAAGGGCCCCAAGCCGTTCGTCATCAACCCAGCCAAGCGCGGCAGCTTCGTGCCCGCCTAAAGGAGCAACTATGTTCGATACCGACCCTAGCCGCCTTAGCGGCCCAGACTTCCTGCTAGCAGTCGCCGACGCCGAGTTGGCGAACGGCAACGAGATCAACGCAGCCGTCTTCCGCCAGCGCGCCAGTGAGTGGAAGCACGACCAGGCACTGGCCTCGACCGTTAAGCCGCGCGTGCGCGTGCCCGCCGAGAAGGTGGCCGCATGAGCACCACGGTCAACATCCGCCGCCTGGAGATGCATCTCCATCTTCCGGCCAATCTCACCAACGACATCACGCTGCCCGCACACCTAGAGACCTTCAGCCACGTCGCGCCCCGGTACACGAAAGTTCTCGCCGACGGCACCCACCTACCCGGCGCCGATTCGCGCACCGACCACGTCGCGGTGATCGACAACGCCACCAGCCTCATGTGGTCTGTGGAATCGCTCGGG
Source organism: Pseudoxanthomonas winnipegensis (assembly GCF_004283755.1). GTDB lineage: Bacteria > Pseudomonadota > Gammaproteobacteria > Xanthomonadales > Xanthomonadaceae > Pseudoxanthomonas_A > Pseudoxanthomonas_A winnipegensis. The sequence continues at coordinate 302,427 of NZ_SHMH01000003.1, read as the reverse complement.
GATCCGAAGGACCCCGACAGCGGCATCAGCCAGGACGCCTGCGAAAGGCGCTGCGCGGAGCTGCGTCTTCTGGGGTACGACGATTGGCGGCTGCCCACGCGCAAGGAGCTGGAAGGCCTGGTCGATGACACCCGCCACGAGCCCGCGATCGACACCGCCCTGTTCCCGCGCGTGAAACCGCGCTGGCACTGGACCAGCACAGCGGCGGCGTGGTCCGCGTCGTCCGCGTGGTACGTCGATTTCAGCTACGGCTACGTCTACAGCTTCCGCCGCAGCTACAGCGGGTTCGCGTTGGCCGTGCGTCGTGCCGGTCAGTAATTGGCCTCTCTGATCACCAACAGGAGCAACACCATGGAACAGCCGAAGTACATCAAGATCGGGGCGGACGGCCAGCAGCTTCCCGCCGACGCGAAGGATTGGGTCGCCGTGCATCTGCCGGTGCATGGCCTGACCTTCAGCGCCACCAGCGTCGTGAACACCGACGTGCCGCAGGAGAAGTGCCTGGAAGCGTGCAAGTCGCTGACGCTGGCAGGTCACAGTGACTGGGACCTGCCGACCATCGACGAGTTGCAGCTGCTGATCGACCGCAGTCGCTACGAGCCGGCGATCGACACCGAATTCTTCCAGGACATCCGGAACGACTGGTACTGGAGCATCACGCCGGCGGCGTGGTCTGCGTCGTCCGCGTGGTTCGTCGATTTCGACCTCGGCGTCGTCAGCTACGGCCACCGCGGCTACGTCGGGTTCGCGTTGGCCGTGCGTCGTGCCGGTCAGTAATTTGACTCTCTGTTGATCCGTCCATGCCCTCACGCTTCCAGCTCCCACCCATCGTGAAGACCGCCGAACGGCTGCTCGTCGACATCGAGCAGGCCGTGCGACGCTTCCCGCGCTACCACCGCTACCAGATCGGTGCTGACCTTCGGCGCCAGGCCATGGCTGTCTATCGCAACGCCGACCGGGCGTGGCGGGACCGCCAGCACCAAGCCGAGCGCGTGGCGCAGCTGGTGTGGGACATCGACGAGCTCAAGCAGCACCTGCAGGTCGCCAAGCTGTTGCACGCCTTCGCCAGCTTCAGGCAGTTCGAAGCCCTAGCACGGGCGGCGCACCAGCTTGGCGCCCAGGCCGGCGGATGGCGCCGGCACCAGGCAACCCCTCAAGCCCAGAATGCGGCCGGCGTCGGAGCCGTGCCGCAGCGTGGCCAGAAACTGAGTACCTGTGCCGCCTCCGCGGGGGCTACACGATGACGAACCTGTCCTACCCAGCCGGATGGTCAGCGATGTCCCAAGTGCGCAGGGATGCGGCGGCGTGGTCCGCGTCGTCCGCGTGGAACGTCAATTTCAACAACGGCAACGTCAACAACAACCACCGCAACAACAACGGGTTCGCGTTGGCCGTGCGTCGTGCCGGTGAGTTTCAAGGGGGAGTGACACTGCAGGGATTGCACCGGGCGTGGAAGCGCGCCCGCCGGCAAAAAGTGCCCAGCCACAACCAGCGGCGCTTCGACACGCGCTGGATGGACAACCTGATCCAGTTGCAAGAAGAGATCGCCAGCGGCACCTGGTCGCCGCGGCCTTCCACCTGCTTCATCGCAACCCGGCCCAAGGCGCGTGAGATCCACGCGCCGGACTTCGCTGACCGCGTTGTGCACCACTGGCTAGTGCCTCAGCTGGAGGCGATCTACGAACCGGGCTTCATCCACGACAGCTATGCCAACCGCGCCGGCAAGGGCAGCCACGCCGCGGTCCGCCGCGCGCAGGCGTTCTGCCGACAGCTGGCCAGCGGCCAGGGCGGCGGCTGGTATCTGCAGCTGGACATCGCCAACTACTTCAACAGCATCCACCGACCCACTCTGTGGGCGATGCTAAAGCCACGGCTGCTGCGTGCCGGCCTGCATCCGCATGCCCTGCAGACGACCCACGCGCTCCTGCGTCGCGATCCGCTGCACCCTGGCGCGCAGACGCGCGCCACGGCTGCCGAGTTGGCCCAGGTCCCCGCGCACAAGCGCTTGTGCAACGCCGGGCCGGGCTGCGGCCTGCCGATCGGCAACCTGTCGTCGCAGTTCTTCGCCAACGTCTACCTGGACGCCTTGGACCAGCTCGCCAAGCACCAGCTCAAGGCCAAGCGCTACCTGCGCTACGTGGACGACTTCGTGCTGTTCCACCGGGACCGCGCGCAGCTGGAAGCATGGCAGGCGCAGATCACCGACTTCCTCGGCCGTCAGCTGCACCTCGGCCTGAAGGCCGAGATCCGCCTGCGTCGCCTCGACGATGGCCTGGACTTCCTCGGCTATGTCATCCGGCCGACGCATACGCTGGTGCGCCCGCGCGTCGTGGCACACGCCAAGGCGGCCCTGCAAAAGATCGAGGCAGCTCTCCCGCGAGACGGGCAGCCGCACTTCGCCCCCGAAGCGCTCCAGCGCGTGCAAGCGGTCCTTGCCAGCTACGGCGGCCACTTCCGTCACGCCAATGCGCGCCGACTCACCCAGCACCTCACACGCCGCTTCCCGTGGGCGGCGATGTCATCCGTGCACGCATCGCCTCCGGCTGGAGGGGTGACCAGCTGTGCCAGCGAGTCGGTGAGCGCCCCTTCGCCAAGCGCGGCGAGATCCGCGAGCCGACGATGCTGGTGGCCTACAAGCTGGCGCGGATGTACCGCGATCGCGTGCCGACCATCGACGAACTGCAAAGGGCTCACCCGATGAGTCTGACGGCAGCGATCAAGTGGCGCCGGGTCATCCGTGCAGCCCTCAAGGGAGAGTGACATGAGCAACTGGTTGCCGATCGACACAGCCCCCGAAGGCGTGATCGTCGATACCAAGATCGACGACGCCGACGGCGTGCGCAATGAAGGCCCGCTGCGCCGGCGGCGCTCGCTCTGGTACATCACCGACGAACGAGGCGAGGACGTGATGTACGTCTACTACCGCCCCACGCACTGGAGGCACAGGACATGAGCAACGAACGAGAGAAGCTGGTGGAGCGTGCGCAGGAGATTCTGGCCACCTGCCTCAGCGAATGGGGGCATCCACAGGAATCCGAGAATGTCCTCGCATCTGTCGACCTGGAGAGCTATGACACCGAGCTTCGGCTGATCAATCAGCTGCTGAACTTCGGTTTCGAGGACCATGCCCATAGGGCCGCCCCCGCGCCGCCCGCCGACGCTGGCCGGGGTGGGCTGGTGGAGCGGCTGCGAGCAATCGTCCTCGATGCGCAGAGCATTGCGTCCACGTCAGTCACTGTGCCCGTGTCGCTCATCCGCGAAGCCGCCAACGCCCTGACCGCCAAGGCCGCCGCCCCTGCGCCTGTCGAACTGACCGGCGTTGCCGCTGCAATTGCTGGAGGCGGCGGGATATGGCGGACCTGCACAGGCTGCCATGAACATAACGAGGGAAATCCGACCGGACCGGTGAGCCAGACCCTGCAGTGCCACCTTGGCGGCGGCTGTGATGAATGCGGCGGGATCGGAGCAATCTGGGACACGACCGACTATCAAGCGATGGCCGACGATATGGCTGCGGGTCTGCTCGCACCTGCGGTGGGTGTGGGCGAGGCTGTGGCGAAGGTCGAGGGCGTCAACGAATACGGGCAGTGGATTTGCAATCCGATCAATCCTGAAGCCGCGTCACTCGTTGCCGATGGGCTGTTGTATCCGCAGGGAGGGGCGCGCAGTGCGTGGATTACCGCATGCATGCCGCCGACTTGGCCCTTGGAATACGGCGCGGTGGTTGGCTTGGCGCTGTACCTGGGCGAGCAGCCAGCCGACGGCGGCCCGAGCATCCGGCAAGGTCGCTACGAGCCCGGCATCGGCTTCATCGACTCGACCACCGCGACGCGAATAGACCCAGTGTCGTGGTCCAGTCCGATCCACCCCGAGCCCGCCGCTGCCCCGCCCGCGCCCCAAGGGGGCTCTCGCTATCGCCATCGCCGCCCAGGCCGAGGAGAAGTCCGATGGCTAATGGCGTGATCGGGAATCCTATGGCGGAAGACCTACGCCGATGCTGCGATGCGCTGTACGCACGCATCGGCGAGTTGGAGTCTTCTCTGCGATGGACCGCAGCCGGACTACAGGCTGCGGCTAAGCACCGCGTGCAGATTCGGGAGAGCGACCTTCTGGTGCGGGACGAGGTCAGGAGGACCGTCAGCGAGGTTCTTGACGAGGCGGATCGGCTGTTGGCATCCAAGGCCGGGGAGAAGGCGCCATGATCGAGCTTCGACCGATCACCCGCGAGGAAGGCGACGGATTCATCCGTCAGCATCACCGCCACCACGGCGTCCCGGTCGGAGCCCTATGGAGGCAGGCAGTGCACGACGACAGCGGCAAGCTGATCGGGGTCGCAGTGTCCGGCCGACCGGTCGCGCGCGCCCTGGATGACGGCATGACGGTTGAAGTCACGCGCCTATGCACAGACGGCACCCCGAACGCCTGCAGCATGCTGTACGCCGCCGCGCGGCGAGTGGCCCAAGACAAGGGCTATCGACGCGGCCTGACGTACATCCTCGCGTCCGAGTCAGGCGCGTCGCTGCGCGCAGCCGGATGGGCCCACCTCTGGGACGTTCGCGGGCGCAGCTGGGACACGCCATCGCGGCCAAGGACCGACAAGCACCCCACAGAGGACAAGCAGGCCTGGGGCTGGGGCGCATGGGAAAGCCTCGCGCCGGCTGGTCGATGGGCCAGTGATGACGCCCAGGCCGGGGAGAAGCGCTGATGGGCCGCGAAGCTTCTAAGTCCGTGCCGCCAAACGCCGCAATCCTGCGCCCCTGGCGTATCAAGGACGGCTGCGCAGTGCATTTCATCCGCCATCGCGCGCGGATCGCATTTGGTGACAGCGATGATCCACGTGCAGTGATCGACGCGGCGAGGGCCGCGCGGGAGGGTGGTGATGGCTGAGTCCTGCAAGCGTTGCCCTCATCTTGCGATCTTCGACTGGCATTACTACTACTGCACGGCAATGCCAGACGAAAAGCCATCGCTCAGGCCTGGCGGAGGTAAACAATTGAGGACGCCATTTACCCCGCCCTCTTGGTGCCCGCTCGGTGTGGGGGTAGAGGGTCGCGCCAAAGATGCAACCGAGGAACAGGCGGCGCAGGAGGGGCGAGGGTGATGGACAAGACAGAGGTCATAGACCTGATCGCCGCGCTGGCTACCGGCGATTGCTATCTCTCGGCGGACGCTTGCGCGGTGCTGCTGGGGCTGACCACGAAGGAGGGATCGCCGAACCGCCGCGGCTTCCTGGAGCGCGTCGCCGTGCGTGGCAGCTTCCCTGCCCCGCTGGTCATCGGCAACGAGAAGAAGTGGAAGAAGTCGAAGGTTCTGAAGTGGGCCGACGACGAGGCGCGGATCAACCGAGCTGCCTAGCCATCGAGCTGGCGCTCTCGTTGTAGTAATGCATCAGCGACTTCAGGTCGCGATGCCCAATCATCCGGGCCAGCTGGAGCACATCCAGCTTCTTCGACAGGCGCCAGATCGCCTCGGCCCGGGAATCATGGAAATGGATGTCGCGCACCGTGCCGCCGTCAGGCAGCTCCACGCGGTCCCTCACCTTCCGCCACATCGCATCGCGCAGCTTGGCGTCCATGTCGAACACCGGACCGAACGTGCGCGGAAGCGCGTCGAGGATCTGGCAGGCGCGCTTCGTCAGCGGTACGTCGCGCGCTTCGCCGTTCTTCGATGTCGGGATGCGGACGTACTGTTCGGACAGATGGATGTTGGGCCAGGTCAGCGCCAGGATCTCGCCAGAGCGCATCGCGGTTTCCAGCGCGAAGATGAAGGCCAGTCCGACGCGGTTGGTTACTGTCGTGGTCGGCAGGTCGTCCCACACTCCGAATCCGCGGCGCAGCGCCTCCTCCTCGGCCGGCATGATCCGGCGCGCGCGCCCTGGCGGTGACTGCGGCCAGCGCACGTCCTTCATGGGGTTGTCGCGGATCCAGCGCCAGTCGCGGCGGGCCGCCTCCAGTACGCCACGCATCAACGTCATGTCGCGCGCCACGCTGCCAGGCTTGACCACCTTCAAGCGGTCGTCGCGCCAGGTCGAGAAGTCGTCGGGCGTCAGCGAAGCGACGCGCCGGCGCGCCATCGGCAACCTCTCGAACGCAGTCAGCCTCAGCAGCTCCCATTTCTCGCCAGCGCGCTTCGGCGCCTCGTCACGCGCGTAGCGCCGCATGGCGTCCAGTAGCGTCTTGTCGGGCAGCCGCTTACCGCGAAGCTCGGCCTCGCGCTCCAGCGCCCACTGGGCCGCTTCCTTCCGGGTGTCGAACGTCTTGGAATCGCGGACGCCGGCCACGTACAGCTGGACCCGGTAACCCTTGCCGTTCTGCTTGATGCTCGCCATGGGGGCATCGTATGGGGAATTTCTGGGGAGTGGCTATGTGCGAACACGGGCGATTCGTGCCGTGTGCGTGGAGGTCGGATGGGTCAAGCCACTGATTCCGTTGCGGATTGTGGCGAAAACGTACCTATCCGTTGTGCCTCGGGTGAACGTGCTGGTGCCCGGAGCCGGAATCGAACCGGCAAGGGATTGCTCCCGGCGGATTTTAAGCCAGAGCATGGCATCCGCACCGGGCTAACGCTGGACTTGGATGTGGCTTGCTGTAGCAGGTTTTCCGCCAGACCAATGCCTTCGATCATATCCCGGTGCGCGATGCAAACCGCCCCGGTTCTCCTCCGCCTGGCTCCTAGCCGGCCCCTGGAATCGGGGCCTTTCAGGAGCACCTCATGGCAAAGATCAAACTCACCAAGTCCGTCGTTGACACGGCGCAGGCGCAGACCTGCGACGTGGAACTCCGGGATACGCTCGTTCCGGGCTTCTTGTGCAAGGTTACACCGACCGGCCGCAAGGTATTCATGGTTCAGTACCGCACGAACTCCGGCGTGCGGCGCAAGCCGGCAATCGGCCAGTTCGGCGAGCTGACGGTCGAACAGGCCCGATCGCTGGCACAAGACTGGCTGGCCGAAGTCCGGCGCGGAGGCGATCCCGGACTCGACAAGGCCGAAGCCCGCAAGGCGCCGACGGTCAAGGAGCTGTGCGGCCGGTTCATGGACGACCACTCCAAGCCGCACAACAAGCCCAGCACGCAGGCCGGCTACCAGTACCAGATTGACAGCTTCGTCATCCCGGCCTTCGGCAGCAAGAAGGTTCATGAGGTCACGCGCAACGACATCACCGCGCTGATGAAGCGCATGGAGAAGTCGCCCACCCAGGCCAACCGCGTGCTGTCGCTCGTCCGCAAGATGTTCAACCTGGCCGAGCTGTGGGGCTACCGGCCCGATGGCTCCAATCCCTGCCGCCACGTTCCCAAGTACCCGGAGAAGGGTTCGACCCGGCTCATTACCGACGACCAGATGACCAAGCTGTTCGCCTATCTGGAGAAGGCCGAGGCCGAGGGCTTGGAACATCCCATCCACCTGCTGGCCGTCCGGCTGCAATTCGAGTTCGCGGCGCGCATGTCGGAAATCCTGCTGTTGCAATGGGATTGGCTCGACCTGCCCAACGGCCGGGTGGTCTGGCCGGACAGCAAGACCGGCGATATGTCCAAGCCCCTAAGCGCCGAGGCTCGCCGCCTGTTGGAGAGTGCCCCCCACTATGGCGATTCGCCCTACGTTTGCCCCGCGATCCTCGATCACAAGAAGCCGCTAAGCCCCCACTCCTACTATCAGGCGTGGCGGCGCATCCTTGACCGTGCCGGTGTGCCGAAGGTCGGCACCCACGGCATCCGCCACCGCTCGGCGACGGACATTGCCAATTCGGGCGTACCGCTCAAGGTCGGCATGGCGCTGACAGCGCACAAGACCGTGGCGATGTTCATGCGCTATGTCCACACCGAGGACGATCCTGTGCGCCAGGCGGCCGAGCTGGTGGCGACCCGGCGCCAGACCATCACGAAGGCGCGGCAACGCCAGCCCCAGGAGGCCACGGCATGAGCGCCCGGACGCCCAAAGCAGTAAAAGGCGCTGCCGTGCCTGCCGGCTACGCCGGCATCCACGGCGGCATCGTGGAACTGCTCGATGCCGCCCGCCAAGCGGCGGCGCGCAGCGTCAATGCGCTGATGACGGCCAGCTATTGGGAGATTGGCCGCCGCATCGTGGAGGCCGAGCAACAGGGCAAGCGGCGCGCAGGGTACGGCGAACAGTTGATTGCCCGGCTGTCCGCCGACCTGACTGCGCGCTTCGGGCGCGGGTTCAGCCCGGACAACCTGGAGAACATGCGGCGGTTCTTCGCCGCCTATCCCCGGCCGGTGATTTCCGAGGCACTGTCTCGGAAATCGGGGGACGGACTGCCTGCCGAGAAATCCGAGACCGTGTCTCGGAAATTGGCCTTGGGCGAGCTGGCGCAGGTGTTCACGCTGCCGTGGTCGGCCTACGTGCGGCTGCTGTCGGTCAAGGACGAGAACGCCCGCCGGTTCTACGAGGCGGAGGCGCTGCGCGGCGGCTGGAGCGTGCGTCAGCTTGACCGGCAGATCGGCAGCCAGTTCTACGAGCGCACCGCCTTGTCGAAGGACAAGGCGGCGATGCTGGTCAAGGGCGCTGCGCCCAGGCCGGAGGATGCCGTCAGGCCGGACGATGCGATCAAAGACCCGTATGTGCTGGAGTTCCTGAACCTCAAGGATGAGTATTCGGAATCCGACCTCGAAGCGGCCCTGATCCAGCGGCTGGAGGATTTTCTGCTGGAGCTGGGCGAAGGGTTCACCTTCGTCGGGCGGCAGCGGCGCTTGCGCATCGACCAGACGTGGTATCGGGTGGATCTGCTGTTCTTCCACCGGCGGCTGCGCTGCCTGGTCATCATCGACTTGAAGCTGGGTAGCCTGACCCATGCGGACGTGGGCCAGATGCATATGTATTGCAACTATGCCAAGGAGCATTGGGCCTATCCCGATGAAAACCCGCCCGTAGGCTTGATCTTGTGCGCCGACAAGGGCCATGCCCTGGCGCGGTATGCCTTGGAGGGCTTGCCGACGAAGGTGATGGCGGCGAACTACCGCACCGTCCTGCCGGATGCCGAGCTGTTGCAGAAGGAGCTGGAAACCACACGGCGCCTGCTGGAGTCGCGCGCAGCGAAGCAGCCCAGGAAGCTCCCGCAATAGCAGGCGTCCCGGCGTGCCGGCGTCGGGTTCGCGGGCTGCGCCAGCCTGCGCTACAGATAAATCGGCCGCCTAAGCAACGCTGCGCTGGCAGGACACAAGCTCGCAGCCTGCCGCGTCGCCGGTGGACACCGGCGCGGGCAAGATCACCATCGCCCATGGTCCGGTCGAAGCACTGAAGTGGCCGGCGATGACCATGGCGTTCAAGGCATCGCCGGAACAGCTGGCGTCGGTGAAGGCCGGTCAGCAGGTGGAATTCGAGTTCGAGGCCAAGGGCATGGACAGCACCATCACCCGCATCACCCCAACGAAATAGGTGGCCACCTCAACCCGAAAGGCGGCCTATGGCCGCCTTTCGGTCTTCGTTGATGTGAGCTAGGCGAACAGTTTCTCGATCGGATTCAGGTCGGGCGCCAACCGTGGCAACTACTGTACAAAGACCAACAGAACACCGGTTGGGTCAACGACGTGAAGGACCATTGAGTCATCAACTGGCTCAGGCGGCTTTACTCGCATGCCTGGGTAAGCATTGCTGCTGAGCAGTTCAAGCGAGCGTTGATGCCAAGCGTCAACGTCATCGACGCCAATGACTAGCATGAAGTTGTTTGCCCAATCCTGCACGTAATAATCCTGAAGCCGGAAGGCGTGGCCATTGAGCGCGAAGTCTGCGGTACCGCCCCAGCCATCCGACATGGTGAAGCCTAGAGCGGTGTAGAACCGCTTGGATAACTCGAAGTCTTTGGCAGGAACGTAGGGCTTGAGGCTATTAATGCTCAATGGCATGGATGTCTCCATTAGCTCCTAGGCATGCATGATGCTATTTGTACGTGCTTGGATCAAAATTGCCTCCCGTCGAGGCGCAACACGTTTCTTCGAGCTGATCGTTGCTGGGCGCGACCCCGCGCACTGCCGCAAACGCCTTCAGCGCCCACGTCTCGCCAACGCAGCCGCCCATGGTTGGGGCGATTGCGAGCATCTCGGCCAACTCCTCCCGGGAGGCTCCCAGTTCCACCGCCTTGCGCGCGTAGTGCGCCACGCAAGGCTCGCAGCGCACGCTTACCGACCATAGAAGCGCTGCCAGCACCTTGATGCGTGCGCTCAGCGCGCCATTGGTGTACAGCGCCACTTGGCGCATCTGCTCGACATGCGCCGCCGTGGCATGGAACGGATTCGTGGTGGTGGTGCTCATGGCTGCGTCTTCACGGTCGAGGGATAGCCGGCGTTGCGGGTCGCTTCGGTCAACGCCTGGGCATTGGTCCGGGTGTCATCGAAGGTAACGATCGCCTCCCTGGGCTCCCAAGTGACCTTGGCCTCGATAACGCCCCCCACTTTCTGCAGGGCCTTTCTAACTGTGATTGGACAGGTCGCGCAGGTCATGCTCGGCACGGACAGCGTGACGGTTCGGGTGGCAGCCCAAGCCGGCGCACTCAGCGCCGCGAGCAGTCCGAAAATAGCGACGAACTTCTTCATGGCAGTCTCCTTTCAATAGAACAGTGGCATGACGTAGGGGAATGCGAGCGCCACCAGCATCAAGGCGGCGACGATCCAGAAAAGCATCTTGTAGGTCGTTCGCGCCTGCGGTACAGCACACACCTCATCCGGGCGGCAGGCACGAACTGGTCGGAAGATGCGGCGCCACGCAAAGAACAGCGCGCCCAACCCGACGCCAATGAAGATTGGCCGGTACGGTTCCAGCACGGTCAGGTTGCCGATCCAGGCACCGGAGAACCCGAGCGTGACCAGCACTAGCGGGCCGAAACAACAGGTCGAGGCGAGGACAGCGGCAAGACCGCCCGCCGCCAGGGCACCACGGCCATTTCCGGTTTCAGCCATGCATGTGCTCCTGCCGATTCTCGCTGGATGCGTTAACCTTACTTCCGTACTCAAGTACGGAGTCAAGCACCATGGTGGGCGATCTGCACCCGCTGACGATCGGGGCCTTGGCGCGGGCGGCCGAGGTCAACGTCGAGACCATCCGCTTCTACCAGCGCAAAGGGTTGCTCCCGGAACCGGACCGGCCGGTTGGCGGCATTCGTCGCTACGGCGCTGCGGACGTGGCCCGGGTGAGGTTCATCAAGTCGGCGCAGCGCCTAGGTTTCAGCCTGGACGATGTTGCCCAACTGCTTCGTCTGGAGGACGGCACCCACTGCCAGGAGGCTGCCGAACTCGGGGCAGCGCGCTTGGCCGACGTGCGCGCCCGGCTGATGGATCTTCAGCGCATGGAAGCCGCGCTCTCCCAGCTTGTGGCCGCGTGCCGCACGGGCCGCGGCAAGGTGTCGTGTCCGTTGATCGCGGCGATGCACTGAGTACCGCCACGTGACGACCGTGGACCCTGTTCGGCATCACGTTGCGCAACTCGATCATGCTGCTGTTGCATTTCGGTAAGCGCGATGTCCGTGGGCGTCATCGAGGGCATCCACGGAGCGCTGGCTGGGACGATGCGCCACTACGAACCCGGTGGCAGCGTCTTTGGCGAGCCGGTGGCAATGAACAGCAGCGCGAACCGACTAGCTCTACTTCTTTTCGATCAGACCACGCGAGAGATTGATCGTGTGTGGAATCGGTCCGGGGTCGTGGAACTGCAAGTCCACCTCGTCGATACCGAACCGCTCGCGCAGGACGGTGGCGATCGTGTCGCGGACGTTGGTCTGGTCGACATCGGGGGCCGCCACCGTGAGGGTGGCGGCCAGGCCGATGCCGGTCGCCGACCGATACAGGCGCGGCGAGTCCACCGCCTTCACGCCGGAATGGACGAACATCGCCATGCGCACGGCTTCGATATCGACTTCATGCATCTGCTTTCCCTCGCGGGCTTCAGACCTCCGCCTGCACCGTGCGATCCCGGTGCACCCAGCGATACAGGACCGGCAGCACCAGCAGGGTTAATGCAGTCGAGGACAGGATGCCACCGATGACCACCGTCGCCAGTGGGCGCTGCACTTCCGAACCGGCGCCGACGTTCAAGGCCATCGGCAGGAAACCGAGCGAAGCCACCAGTGCGGTCATAAGCACCGGCCGCAACCGGCCCAGTGCACCGTCGCGAACCGCATTCTCGAGCGGATCGCCTTGCTCGCGCAGGCGACGGATGAAGGCGATCATGACCAGGCCATTGAGCACCGCCACGCCGGACAAGGCGATGAAGCCGACGCCGGCGGAAATCGACAACGGAATCCCGCGCAAGGCCAGTGCGATGACGCCCCCGGTCAGCGCCAGTGGCACACCGCTGAACACGATCGCTGCATCCTTGGCCGAGCCGAAGGCCATGAACAGCAACGCGAAGATGAGGGCCAGCGTGACCGGCACGACCACCGCCAAGCGTTGGCTCGCCGAGATCAACTGCTCGAACGTCCCGCCGTAGTCGATCCAGTAGCCCTCGGGCAGCTTCACATCGCGACCGATGCGCGTGCGCAGGTCCGCGACGAAACCGCCCAGGTCGCGTTCGCGCACGTTGGCGGTGATCACCACGCGGCGCTTGCCGTTCTCGCGGTTGATCTGGTTCGGTCCGCGCTGGATCTGCACCTCGGCCACTTCGCGCAGCGGCACAGTGCGCGGACCGCCGCTGCGCCAGGACGCTTCGCGGCTGGATTCGTCGGACTCCACGCCCTGTGGCAGCGGAATCGGCAAGTCGGCCAGCACAGCCGGATCCTGCCGCAACGCTTCCGGCAGGCGCACCACCAGGTCGAAGCGGCGATCGCCCTCGAACAACTGGCCGGCGGTCTCACCGCCGATCGCGGTGGCGACGGTGTCCTGCACGTCACCGGGGTTGAGCCCGTAGCGTGCCAGCGCGGCGGGATCCGGGGTGACGGTTAGCAACGGCAGGCCGGTCACCTGTTCCGCTTTGACGTCTTCCGCGCCGGGAACACCCCGCATCACGCGTTCCACCCGCGCGGCCAGGCGCGCCAGTTGACCGAGATCATCGCCGTAGACCTTCACCGCCACGTCCGAACGCACGCCGGAGATGAGTTCGTTGGTGCGCATCTGGATCGGCTGGGTGAACTCGTAGTTGCTGCCCGGAATCTCGCGTGCCGCGGTCTCGAGCTCTTCGATGAGCTCCGCCTTGGGCTTGCGCGGATCCGGCCACTGTTCGCGTGGCTTGAGCATCAGGAAGGTGTCGGCCATCGAGGGCGGCATCGGGTCCGTGGCGACTTCAGCCGTGCCGATCTTGGAGAACACGTTGGCGACCTCGGGGAACTGCCGCATGCGCTGTTCCAGCGTCTTCTGCATCGCCACCGACTGCTCCAGGCCGGTGCCGGGGATGCGCAGCGGCTGCAGCGTGATGTCGCCTTCGTCCAGGCTCGGAACGAACTCCGATCCCAGCCGCGTGGCCAGCAGCGCGCAGCCGATCACGAGCAACGCGGTGCCGGCCACGACCGGGGCGCGATGGCGCAGCGCCCAATCCAGCATCGGCGTGTAGCGCTGGCGCGACCAGCGCATCAGACGATTGTCGTGCTCGTCCACGCGGCCACGCAGGAAGGTAGCGATCGCGGCGGGGACGAAGGTCAGAGACAGCAGCATCGCGCCGGTCAGGGCCAGCACCACCGTGATGGCCATGGGGTGGAACATTTTTCCTTCCACGCCCGACAGCGCGAAGATCGGCAGGTACACCGCCGTGATGATGCCCAGGCCGAACAGGCTGGGCCGGATGACCTCGGCGGTCGCGCTCGCCGTCACATCGAAGCGCTCCTCCTGATCGAGCACGCGACCGAGCCGGTGCTGCGTTTCGCCGAAGCGACGCAGGCAGTTCTCGATGATGATGACCGCGCCGTCGACGATTAGGCCGAAGTCGAGCGCGCCCAGACTCATCAGGTTGCCCGACACCCCGCCGCGCACCATGCCGATGATGGTGAACAGCATCGCCAGCGGGATCACCAGCGCGGTGATCAGCGAGGCGCGCACGTTGCCCAACAGCAGGAACAGCACCAGGATCACTAGCAGCGCGCCTTCGATCAGGTTCTTGGCGACCGTGTGAATCGTGCGGTCGACCAGCACGGTGCGGTCGTACACCGGCTTGGCGTGCACGCCCGGCGGCAGGCTGGCGTTGGCCGCTTCCAGCCGGGCGGCCGCGGCACGCGACACCTCGCGGCTGTTGGCGCCGAGCAGCATGAAGGTGGTGCCCACCACCACCTCGTGTCCGTTCTGCGTGGCCGCACCGGTCCTCAGCTCCTTGCCCTCGGCCACGGTCGCCACATCGCGTACGCGGATCGGCACGCCCTCGCGCCGATCCAGCACGATGTTGCCGATGGCATCCAGGTCGGCCAACTGTCCGGGCACGCGCACCAGGAACTGCTGGCCGTTGCGTTCGATGTAGCCGGCGCCGACGTTCCGGTTGTTGCGGGCGATGGCCGCGACGACATCGTGCAGGGTGAAGCCGAGCGCGACCAGTTGCGCGGGATCCGGCGTGATGTGGATCTGCCGCTCGTAGCCGCCGATGCTGTTGACCTCGGTCACACCGGGCGTATTGCGCAGCTGCGGACGGACCACCCAGTCCTGCAAGGTGCGCAGATCGGTGGCCGTATACGGTGTTCCGTCCGATTTGCGGGCGTTCGGCTCGGCTTCCACGGTGTACATGAAGATCTCGCCCAGGCCCGTGGAAATCGGTCCCATCTCGGGGTCGAGGCCCTCGGGCAGTTGCGAAGCGATCTGCTGCAGGCGTTCGGCGACCTGTTGTCGGGCGAAGTACAGGTCCGTGCCGTCCTCGAACACCACCGTGACCTGCGATAGCCCGTAGCGCGACAGCGAGCGCGTGTAATCCAGTTTCGGCAAACCCGCCATTGCCGTTTCGATCGGGAAGGTGACGCGCTGTTCGGCCTCCAGTGGCGAATACCCGGGCGCCTGGGTATTGATCTGGACCTGGACGTTGGTGATGTCGGGCGTGGCGTCGATCGGCAGGCGCTGGTAGCTCCACACGCCCAGTGCGACCAGCGCGGCGGTGAGCACCAGCATCAGCCAGCGGTGGCGGATCGAGAAGCGAATGAGACGTTCGAGCATCGCGGCGGCCTCAGTCGTCGTCTTCGACGGTGGACTTTTCGATGTCCGCCTTGACCAGGAAGCTCTGGGCGACGACCACGCGTTCACCCGTCTTGAGACCTTCGAGCACTTCCACGCGTTCGGCATCGCGCCGGCCGAGTTTCACGGGCCGCGTGCGGTAGGTATCGCCTTGCTGGACGTACACCACGTCGCGCTCGTCGGCGGTCTGCAAGGCGGTGAGCGGCACCACCAGCGTGGCAGGTTGGCGATCGACGGTGATGCGTGCCTTCACCGCCGAACCCGGCCGCCACAGACCATCGGTGTTGGCCACGCTGGCGCGCGCGACGGTGCTCTGGCTCGCGGTCGCCGTGCCCGGCAATACGCGCTCCAGCGTCGTCGTCGCCGATACGCCATCGCTCAGGCGCGTGACCGTCACCGGCACACCGGCGCCGATGTGCTGGGCATCGCGGCCGAAGATGTGCAGGTCCACCCACAGCGTGGACAGATCGGCGATCTCGAACAGCGGCGCGCCCTCGCTGGCCGACATGCCGACGGCGGCGCTACGCGCCATGACCACACCGCCGATGGGCGTGGTGACCGGATACGTGGTCAGACTCAGATTGCTCTCGACCGTGGCCAGCACCTGGCCGGCCTGCACGCGGTCGCCCACCCCGACGCGCACCGCGCGCACCGGCCCCGGGAAGCGGGCCGTGACCTGCGCCACGCGGCCTTCCACAGGCGTCAGCAGGCCTTGCACCTCATGCTCGTCGGCAATGACCCCGGGGCCAATGCTGGCGACACGAATGCCGGCGGCCTGGGCGGTCCTGGCGGCGATCGTGGTCTGCTGCGGCGCAGCCTCCTCGCCGGCCTCGTGGGCTTCGTCCGCATCCGCGTGTTCGGCATTTGGCGTCGAGCCGCTGCAGGCGGTGAGCAGTGCGGTCAGCAAGGCGGCCCAACCGAGGGTTGTGCGATGGGAGCGAATCATGGGGTGGCATCTCCGGACGGAGTGGCTGCTGCCGGCAGGGTCACGAATGCCTGGCCGGTGAGCCGCTGGATTTCGATGAGGGCGCGCTGCGCATCGAGCGCGACGTCGAGTTGCTGCTGGCGAGTGGCCGTCTGCTCCGATTGCAGTTGCGCCCACTCCAGATAGCTGATGGCGCCGGCACGGTAGGCGCGCTCGGCTGCGTGTTCGGCACGAGTGAGTTTGGGCAGCACGTCGCGCTGCAGGCGTTCGACCTCGGCCTGCGCGACGACGTAGCGGCCGTGCGCCTCGACCAGCGTCGAGTACAAGGCCATGCCCTTGGCCTCGCGTTCGATCGACAGCGCTTCCAGCTCCGCGCCTGCGGCGCGGATCTCCGGCTGCGCGCGTGCCCGGGTTCCCAGCGGCAGCGATACGCCGGCGACCAGGGCGGTGTCGCCACTCTCCTGCAGGCGGCGCACACCGACCTGCCACTCCAGATCGGGGGCCGCGGCCGAGCGCGCGAGTTGCAGGCGTGCTTCCCCGATGCGTCGCGCATCGGCGAACTGCACCAGTTCCGGCGTGCGTTCCAATTCGGCGGCCAGGGCTTCGAGCGGCGCGATGGTCGGCAAGGCCAAGGGGTCGCCGGCGGCGTCGAACCTGGGCGCACGTTCATTCCACAACGCGCCCAGATGCTGCCGGGCGGCGCTCAGTTGTTGTGCCGCGCGATCGCGCGCCAGCTCCGCGCGGGCCAGTGCCGCCTGCGCCGTGAGCACCACCGATTCGGGCGAGGCGCCGGCCTGCAGACGCTGTCGCGCCGCGCCGACCGTGCGCTGTCGCTGTTCGACGTCGAGGGCCGCCAGCGCCTGCGTCCGCTGTGCCGCGACCACCGCGAGATAACGGCGGGCCGTTTCGGCCAGCAGATCCAGCCGGCGGGTCTCGCGCTCGACGGCCAACGCATTGATGCGGCTTTGCGCGAGCGCACGCCGCGCGTCGAGCTTGCCGCCGCGCTCCAGCACCGAGGCCAGGCTGAGGGTCAGTTCCGCGCGATCCAGGGCGCGGGTCTCGCCCGTGCCGAGTGCGTTCTCGACCTCGGCCCCTAAGCTCCACGGGGGACGCTGCGCGGCGCGATCGCGTTCTGCGGCCAGGATCGTTGCGCGGGCCTCCACCAGACGCAACTCGGGATGGGACTGGGCGACGCGGGCAAAGGCATCGTCCAAGGTCAGTCTGTCAGCGGCGGTCGCCGGTCCGATCAGGACACAGCCGGCCAACCACGCGGCCACGGCCGCGAGTCTGATGCGCATGGGGATCTCCACCAGGGGTCAGTTCACGCCGCGGATTGACCGTTGTCGCCCCCGGCACGTGCCTTGCGCGCGTCACCCAGGATCTCCACGGCCTCCTTGATCACGTACAGGCCGATCAGCGTGCCGATGACGTAATCCGGATACGGCGAACTCAGCCAGAACACCAGCACGCCGGCGGCGATCACGCCGACATTGGCGACGACATCGGCGCGGGTGAACAGCCACGTAGCGCGCAGGTGCACTTCGCCCGTTTTCAATGGTGCCAACATACGCAGCACGCTGAAGTTGACCGCCAACGAGAGCAAGGCGGTGCCGATCATCCAGCCGCTGAGCGGTTCGGCGCCGTAGGCGATGCGGCGGCCCACTTCCACCAGTACACCAACGCCCAGCAGCAGAAGGATGCTGCCGCTGAGCCAGGCGGCGTTGGCTTTGAAGCGAGCCGTTCGCCCGATCGCGATCAAGCCGATCGTGTAGGCGGTGGCGTCGGAGAGCATGTCCAGCGCATCGGCGAGCAACCCGGTGGACTGCGCGATCCAGCCTGCGATGCCACCGATCACCGCCATCGCGGCATTGAGCGCCAGGGCGATCCGCAGGATTCGCCGCTCCTGGGCATTCTTCGCTTCGTGATGGCAGCCGCAATCGCTCATTGGGGTTCTCCAGGAAACAGGAAGTTGTGTTGGGGACGGCGGATCAATTCATGGCCGCTTGGCAGGTGCCGGTACCGAGCGGGTGTTCACCACGAACCCCACGATCGCCGCAACGGCCACCGCTACTTGCGCCAGCAGCGACTGCCAGGAGGGATAGAGTCCGAGCCACTCGATGCGCGGTGCGTGGACCAACGCCTGCGAGACCCAGCCGGCTTCCTGCAAGGCAGCGACACCTTTGCCGACGAGGATGACCGCCAGTACGGCGATCAGGATCGAACTGATCGAGAAGAACCGGCCGATCGGCAGGCGCTTGCTCACGCGCAACATCCAGTACGCCACCGCGGCCAGGACCACGCTGCCGGCCGCGAGGCCGGCGAGGATCGCGCCGGACGCCTGTTCGCTCCACATCGCGATGTAGAACAGGATCGTCTCGAACACCTCGCGGTAGACCGCGACGAAGGCGAGCACGAACAGGAAGATCGCCGAGCGCCGCGTCAGCGCCGCCGACAGCTTCGCGTGCAGGTACTGCTGCCAGCGGCCGGCCAGGCTCTTCTGGTGCATCCAGATGCCCACGCTGAGCAGCACGGCGGCGGCGAACAACGCCGACACGCCTTCGGTCACTTCGCGGTTGGCGCCGCTGATGTCCACCAGATAGGTCGCCACCGCCCATGTCGCCGCACCGGCCAGCAAGGCGCCGACCCAACCGGCATGCACATAGGGCAGCACCTCACGGCGCTCGGCCTTGCGCAGGAACGCGATCATGCCAATCACGATCAGCAACGCTTCCAGCCCCTCGCGCACCAGGATGGTGAAGCTGCCGAGGAACGCCGTGGTCGTGTCCGTGTGCGAATCCTGCAGCACTGCCTCGGCGCGATCGAACAAGGCGTTGATCTGTGTTGCCTGCGTGGCGATGTCCGCCGGCGCCGTGCGGCGGCCCAGCTGGGTGCGGTAGCGGGCCATGGCGGATTCGATCTCGCGCAGCAGCGCTGCGTTGCGCGTGGCCAGGGTCGGCTCGATTGGCTCCACGCCGTCCAGGTAGGCCGACAACGCCAACGTCGAGGCGTGCGCGGTATCGCCGGCGGCGTAGGCACGCTGGCTGTCGGCCAGGCGCTGCCGCGCCAGCGCCAAGGGACCGGCACCCGCCACCGCGTCGTTGACGGCCTGCGGCCGGGAACGCAGGTAGGCAACGATGGCGTGGGCCTGTTCGGCGGACAGCATCGCCGCGAGATCGGCTTCACGGGTGCGGGTCAGTGCTTCCAGCGTGGGGATGCGGCCATGCGCGTCGGCGTTCTGGCGCCAGAGCGCCTCGCCGTCGGTGCGGGCTTGCGGCGAATACGCCAGGCTTCCCACGTAGAACGCCAGCGCCCAACGGTCGGCTTCGGACAATCCGGCAAAGCTGGCCATTGCGGTGCCCGGTACGCCCTGCGAGATCACCTCGTACAGCGCGAAGGGCGTGCGCTGGGCGGCACGCGCGGCATCGGTGAAGGCGATGGGCGGCGGATCCAACCCTGCGGCCGCCAGACCGTCGCCGTGTCCGCTTGGGCCGTGGCAGGCCGCGCACTGCTGGGCGTAGAGCGCCGCGCCTCGGCTCAGGTCCGGGGGTGAGGCCGGCACCGCCCCGATGGGGTAGCTGGCCAGCAGGTCGTCGGCCAGCCTGCGGGCCAGCGCCGCCACTTCCGTGGGCTCAGCTTTGGCGGCCACCGCCGCCGTCAACCGGTCGGCTTCGCCCAGCAACACCGGCTGCTCCGGGGTGACGGGCAGCCTGGCCAGTTGCGCACGGACTGCGCCGGCGAACTCCTGCATCTCGGCGTATTCGCCCGGGGCGACGATGCGGCCGCTCTGGACGGCACCGGCATAGTCCACCGCGATGTAATCGAGCATCTGCCAGGTCTGGCGCGGGTTGGCCGAGGGCGATTCGGCGCGGACCGGCAGCAGCGCAGCCCAACCGATCAGAAGGGCGAACAGGCTGGACCGGATCAGGGCAATCGGCGGGAACATGGGGCGGCTGGTCGACGGGGGTGGCAGCGGAGGCAAGACCAGCATAAAGTCCGTAGCTGCTACGGAGTCAAGCCCAATGCGAATGAAAATCAGTGAAGCCGCGGCCGCCAGCGGCTGCCATCTGGAAACCATCCGCTACTACGAGCGTGTCGGGCTTATGCCACGGCCGACGCGGACCGGGAGCGGCTACCGCGCCTACGCGCCGCACGATGTCGAGCGGCTGCGATTCATCAGCCGCGGGCGCGAGCTGGGTTTCAGCCTGGAGGAGATCCGCAGCCTGCTGCGCCTGAACGACGATCCGAAGCTGTCGTGCGGCGATGTCGATGTGCTAGCCCGTGCGCACCTGGCCGACATCCATCAGCGGATCGAGGAACTGCAACGCATGGCTGCGGAACTGGAGCGGGTGATTGTCCAGTGCGCCGGCGGCGAGCGCGGAACGTGCACCATCCTGGGGGAACTGCGGCACACGGACAACGCGCCGACTTCGTGTACGGATCCGGAGTGCCGCCGATGACGCTGGAACGGTACCTGGAGGCCGCCGAACGCGAAAACACGCAGCGCAGCTACGCCTCGGCGCTGCGCCACTTCGAGGTCGAATGGGGCGGCCACCTGCCGGCGACGCCGGACAGCGTGGCCCGCTATCTGGCCGATCATGCAGGTCAACTCTCCACCAACACACTGCGGCACCGGCTCGCCGCACTGGCGGGCTGGCACCGCGAGCACGGTTTCGTCGATCCGACTCGGGCACCGCTGGTGCGCAAGGTGCTCAAGGGCATCCAGACGTTGCATCCGTCGGTAGAGAAGCAGGCCGAGCCGTTGCAACTGACCCGATTGGCACAGGTGGACGGTTGGCTTGGCGCCGCGATCACCGCCGCACGCGAGCGCGGCGATCATGCGGACGAATTGCGTCATCGCCGCGATCGCTCGCTGATCCTTCTGGGCTTCTGGCGCGGCTTCCGCGGCGACGAACTGATCCGGGTGCAGGTCGAGCACCTGCGTCTGGTGCCGGGTGAAGGCATGACCTGTTTCCTGCCGCGCAGCAAGGGTGACCGGCAAGCGCAGGGCAACACGTACAAGGTGCCGGCGTTGTCGCGGCTGTGCCCGGTGACGGCCACGTGCGAGTGGATCGACGCCGCCGGACTGACCGAGGGTCCCCTGTTGCGCGGCATCGATCGCTGGGGCCACATCGCGGACGAAGCGCTGCACCCCAACAGCCTGATCCCGCTGCTGCGCCGGTTGCTGACGTGCGCTGGGCTGCCGGACGCCGAGGAGTACAGCAGCCACTCCCTGCGCCGCGGCTTCGCCGGCTGGGCCAATGCGAACGGTTGGGACGTGAAGGCATTGATGGAATACGTCGGCTGGCGCGATGTGCACTCGGCCATGCGCTACCTCGATGGCGGCGATCCGTTCGCCCGCCAGCGGATCGAAGCGAGCTTGCCGGAAACGCCCAGGCTGCCAGGGCCTGCGACCACCTGAGGAAACCGAATGGCGTCGATCGAACGGACCGCATACCCGCAATTCAAGCGCAACCCCGTTGTACGAGAACTGGTTGCGGCCTACACGCCGACCGACCCAGAACTGGCCTTTGTTGCCCAGAACACTCGGCAACCTGCGCACCGCCTGACGCTGGCGATCCTGCTCAAGACGTTCCAGCGGCTGGGGTATTTCCCCGCACTGGATGAGGTGCCACCGGCGGTGGTCCGCCATATCCGCGGCGCGTTGAAGCTAAGAGTGCAAGTCAAGCCGGCGGCCCTCGCCAATGCCTCGCGCTATCGCTACTACCGCCGGATTCGCCAATTTCTGCAGGTCCGTGCCTACAGCGATGGGAGGCTAAAGGTCGCGGCACGAGCGGTATACGAAGCCGCTGCGGTGATGGACAACCCCGCGGATCTGATCAACGTCGCCATCGAACAACTCGTGCGCGATCGCGTCGAGCTGCCGGCGTTCTCCACCCTGGATCGCCTGACCCGACGTATCCGCACACTGGTCAACGGGCGCTATTTCGCCCAGATTGAAGCTCGGCTGACCGTCGACGAAAAGCAGCGCCTTGAAGGCCTCCTGCAAGTTGAAGAGGGGCGCCAGAAGAGCCCGTTGCACGTGATCAAGCGCCTGCCCAAGCGCTCTTCACTGCAGCACTTCCAGGAGTTGATCGACCATATCGCCGAACTGGGCGAGTTGGTCGGCAGCGAGTTGCACCTCGCTGGCGTCCCAGAGATCAAGCGCAAGCACTTCGCCGCCGAGGCGCGGGCGCTGGATGCTTCCGAACTGCGCAAGTTTCGTCCCGCCAAGCGCTACGCAGTGTTGGTGTGCCTGATTCACAGGGCCCGGGTCCAGACTCGCGACGATCTCGCGGAGATGTTCATCAAGCGCATGGGCAACATCCACAACCGAGGTCGTGAGGAACTGGAGCGGTTGCGGGCGCGCTATCGCGAGAAGACCGAGGCGATCGTGGCGACGATGTCGGATGTGGTCCGCGTCCTCGACCATCATCCCAGCGACATCGAGGCGGGACGGGAAATCCGCCGCCTGGTCAACGCCCACGGCGGCGTGCAGACCCTGCAGGCCGACTGCAATGCCATCGCGGCACACAGTGGTGACAACCATTTGCCGCTGCTGTGGCCGTTCTACAAGAGCCACCGCGCCACCATCCTGCGGATGGTACGCATGCTGGACCTGGCCTCGACCACGGAGGACCGCTCACTGATCGACGCGATCGAGCTGATCCTGACGCAGGAGCGCGCCCGCGGCGACTGGTTGGATGAATCGGTCGATCTGGCGTTCACCACCCAGCTCTGGCGCAAGACCATCGTCCATCGCACCGAACAAGGCGAGGAGCGCATCCACCGGCGCCTGTTCGAGGTCTGCGTGTTCTCGTCGCTAGCCAACGAGCTGAAATCGGGCGACGTGGCCGTGCGCGGATCGGAAACCTACGCCGACTACCGCGAACAGTTGCTGCCGTGGGAGCAATGCGAGCCCATGCTGGAGGACTACTGTCGCCAGGTCGGCCTACCGGCAACGGCCGTGGGCTTCGTCAACGCACTGCAATCGCGTCTGATGCAGGTCGCCGAACTGACCGATCAGGGCTATCTGGAGAACGGCCAAGTCATCATCGGCGAGGACGGCATCCCGGTACTCAAGCGCAGCAAGGCCAAGGAGATGAGCAGTGGGGCACGTGCCCTGGAAACCGCAATCCTCGAACGCCTGCGCGAACGCAGCGTCATCGAGATCCTGTGCGACGTGGCGCATTGGACGCGCTGGACGCGGCATTTCGGGCCGCTGTCCGGTTCGGACGCCAAGATCGAACAGCCAACCGAGCGCTACGTCCTCACCACTTTCACCTATGGCTGCAACCTTGGGCCGGCCCAAGCCGCCCGGCACCTACGCGGCGCTGTTTCGGCGCACATGTTGTCGTTCGTTAACCGCCGGCACGTGGACGCCAACAAGCTGGCGGCGGCTTGCCGCGACATCATCAACAGCTACGCCGGTCTGCAGCTCCCCAAATTCTGGGGCGATGGCAAGAGCGCGGCCGCCGATGGCACCAAATACGACCTCTACGACCAGAACCTGCTCGCCTCGTACCACATCCGCTATGGTGGCTACGGCGGCATCGCCTATCACCACGTCTCCGATACCTACGTCGCGCTGTTCAGCCACTTCATCCCGTGCGGCGTCTGGGAAGCGGTCTACATCATTGACGGCCTGCTGAAGAACACCTCCGACATCCAACCGGACACCGTCCATGCTGACACGCAGGGGCAGTCGCTGCCGGTATTCGGGCTCTCGCACCTGTTGGGCATCCAACTGATGCCGCGCATCCGCAACTGGCGCGAATACAAGTTCTTCCGCCCGGACGAGGGCATCCGCTACGAGCACATCGAGCCGCTGTTCCGCGACACGGTCGACTGGGATCTGATCGAGACCCACTGGAAGGACCTGATGCAGGTCGTGCTCTCGATCAAAACCGGCAAGATCGCGGCCTCGACGCTGCTGCGCAAGCTGGGCAACTACAGCCGCAAGAACCGCCTGTACCAAGCCTTCAAGGCGCTCGGTTCGGCTGTGCGCACCTTGTTCCTGCTGCAGTACATCTCCAACCGCGAACTGCGCGAGCAGATCACGGCCTCGACCAACAAGGTGGAGGCCTACAACGGCTTCGCGAAGTATTTCTTCTTCGGCGGGGAAGGGGTGATTGCCGACAACGACCCCGTCGAGCAGGAGAAGGCCGTCAAATACAACGACCTGGTCTCCAATGCCGTCATCTTCTACAACGTGGTCGAACAGACCCGGATCATGAAGTCCCTGATGCGGCAGGGGTGGAAGATCACCCGGGAGGACGTGGCTTTCCTCAGCCCGTACGTGACCAGCCATGTGAAACGGTTCGGGGACTACCTGATCGACGTGGAGGCGATCCCGGAGCCGTATGAGATTGAACTGGCGTTGGCGGCGTAGTCTTGCCGCCAGAAAATATCCGCTAACTCACTGATTCATCGGATGAAAACCAATCTTGTGAGCCATTTTTACACGTATGTCGGCTGAACCCCAATCTCGCCCGCCGGCCGCTGTGGCAGCAGTTCGATCACCATGTCCGAGGGGCGGCACAGGCGCACGCCCAGGGGCGAAACCACGATGGGTCGATTGATGAGGATCGGGTGCGCCAGCATCTGGTCGATCAATTCGTCGTCGCTCCAATGGACGGCATCCAGCCCGAGTTCCTTGTAAGGCGTGCCCTTGACGCGCAGCACGTCCCGCACGTGCATGC
The DNA here is from genome assembly GCF_004283755.1 of Pseudoxanthomonas winnipegensis. GTDB lineage: Bacteria > Pseudomonadota > Gammaproteobacteria > Xanthomonadales > Xanthomonadaceae > Pseudoxanthomonas_A > Pseudoxanthomonas_A winnipegensis. The sequence goes on along the minus strand of NZ_SHMH01000003.1, from coordinate 277,723 downwards.
CCATCCGTGCGATCAGCGCCTTTAGGGTTTCGCGGTCGGGCGGCGTCTTCAGATACTCGATGACCGTGGGCGCGATGCCGCTGGCGCGGATCAGCGCCAGCGTATTGCGCGACGTGCCGCAATCCGGGTTGTGGTAGATCGTGATGTCACTCATGCCAGCATCTTCTGAACCGTGATGGAAGAATCGTTCGCTTGCGCCGCATCACCAAATGGCAAAACCAGCACGGGCGCGAACCCGCCGCCGGGCGTCCGCAAGTTGGTGGTCTGGCCGGCATAGGTGCGTGCCGCCAGCAGCAGGACACGTCCCCGATAGGCATAGGCCCGCATGTCCACTTTGAGCCGCATCGGCACATCATCGACTGTGACCATGCGCTCGCTGGGCGGCACCAGCGCCTGGGCGACGAAGCCGCCGGCAGTGATGTGCTCCCATGTCTTGCGCGTCAGCTTGTCGCCCCGATAGGCGGCCTTGCCCCCGTAGCCCGCCATCGGCTTGAAGAACCATTGACGCCGCTCGCGCCAGAGGACTTCCGCATTGGCCGGCAGGACAGCTTGGGCGGCGGGAACCACCGCGCGCAGCACGGCACGGTCGGCCTCGCCGGCACCCCAGCGGGCCATCTGTACGTCATCCCCCAGCCAGATCAGATTGCGCTTGTCTGCGTGCATAGCGTGCGCTCGTGGGTGCGGCGTCAGCACCACCGCGCCCACCTGATAGGCGCTGCGCAGCGCCGCATGCGAAGACTCCGACAAGTCGAAGTCGGTGAGCCGGTTGTAAACCATGTCGATTGGCAAATCGGCGGGAAGCGCCGGGTGCCACAAGGCACCGTCGCGCCATTGGAGTTCGCGCGGGTCGGCCACGATAGCCCGGACGCCATGATGCTCGAACAGCCGCCGGACAAGCTCGAACTCGGGGGCGAGGTACTGCTGCTGCGGATCGTCATCGACCACGACCGCCGTGCGCCAGGACTGCACACCCCGCTGTGCCCGCCATTCGGCGCGGAACATGTCGATGAAGGCTTGCGTGAGGTCGGCACGGCCCAGCCACTGCTCCATCGCCGCGCAGCAGGTGTTCTGCGCCCCGGCCAGCGCGGCACTAAGCAGCGCGCCGCCCGCATTGGTGTTGATCTCGATGAGACGCGGGCCGTCCGCTCCCAGGTGGAAGTCGTACCCCATGAACACGCCAGATGGGCCGAAGTCCGGCGCCAGCGTGTCCGTGCCGTGCGCGCGTTCCACCACCGCCTGCCGATAGCCCGGCAGGCAGGTGACACGCTCCAGCGTCGCCACGGCCTGGGCGATGGCGTTGCGGGTTGGCATGTCGATGAACACCGCCGTTTCCGAAAACAAGTGGGGATGGCTGTCGGCCAGCGACGTGGGCAGGCTTTGGTGCAGCCGTGTTGCATCGAGCGTGCGACATGCACAGGAAAGATTGAGCTGTTCGGCGAGGTTCATGGCCGCTTTCATCGTGCCGCGGACTGCTCGCGTTCATACCAACCGCGCGATCGGTTGACCACGCGCACGACCAGCAGCATCACCGGCACCTCGATCAGCACTCCGACCACGGTGGCCAGCGCCGCGCCGGAATGGAAGCCGAACAGGCTGATAGCCGCCGCCACGGCCAGCTCGAAGAAGTTGCTCGCGCCGATCAGCGCCGAAGGACAGGCGATGTTGTGCTTCTCGCCCACCTTGCGGTTGAGCCAGTAAGCCAGGCCAGAATTGAAGAACACTTGGATCAGAATGGGCACCGCCAACATGGCGATGACCAGCGGCTGTTGCAGGATGGCCTGGCCCTGGAAAGCGAACAGCAATACCAGCGTCAGCAGCAGCGCCGCAATGGACAGCGGGCCGATGCGCTCCAAGGCCCGATCGAACGCGGCCTGGCCCCGGCGCAGAAGCGCGCGGCGCCAGAGCTGCGCGATGATGACCGGGATGACGATGTAGAGCACCACCGACACCAGCAGCGTGTCCCACGGCACCGTGATGGCCGACAGGCCCAGCAGCAGGCCGACGATGGGCGCGAAGGCGAAAACCATGATGGTGTCGTTCAAGGCCACTTGCGACAGCGTGAACACCGGATCGCCGCCAGTCAGCCGGCTCCAGACGAACACCATCGCCGTGCAGGGCGCGGCGGCCAGCAGGATCAGGCCGGCCACGTAGCTGTCGAGCTGGTCGGCCGGCAGCCATTCGGCGAAGACCTGACGGATGAATATCCACGCCAGCAGCGCCATCGAGAACGGCTTGACCGCCCAATTGACGAACAGCGTGACGCCGATGCCGCGCCAATGCTGCCTGACCTGGCCCAGCGCGCCGAAGTCCACCTTGAGCAGCATCGGAATCACCATGATCCAGATCAGCAGGCCCACCGGCAGATTGACCTGGGCCACTTCCATGCGGCCGATGGCCTGGAACACGCCGGGCGCAAGCTGGCCCAGGGCGATGCCGGCGACGATGCATAGCAGCACCCACACGGTCAGGTAACGCTCGAAGACGCTCATGGCGGGCGCCACCGGCGCGCGGCCGGCGGTATCGGTTCCTGCGGTCATCGCGCGGGCCTCACTGGTGGCCAATGTCGCGCAGCTCGCGCTGCAAGGACATGGCATCAAGGCTTTTCAGGGGCAGCGACAGGAACAGCTCGATGCGCCGGCGCAGGGTGATCGCGGCGTCCGTGAACGCCTTGCGCTGCTGTTCCTCCGTTTCGTCGACGGCCGCCGGGTCGGGCACGCCCCAATGGGCCGATACCGGCTTACCCGGCCACAGCGGGCAAGCCTCGCCAGCGGCGTTGTCGCAGACGGTGAAGATGAAGTCGAACAACGGCGCACCCGGCGCCACGAACTCGTCCCAGCTCTTGCTGCGGTAGCCGGTCGCCGGCAGGTGCAGGCGCTCCAGCGTGGCGAGCGCCAAGGGATGCACTTCGCCTTTCGGATGACTGCCCGCCGAATAGGCGCGAAAGCGCCCTTGGCCCAAGGCGTTGAGGATGCCTTCGGCGAGGATCGACCGGGCCGAATTGCCCGTGCAGAGGAACAAGGCGTTGTAGGTAGGTTCTGTCGTCATATGCGCCTCGCGTCAGCAGCAGGAAGTAGTCGATTTCGCAGCGCGTGGCGCGCAGCACGCCGCAGCGGCACCGGGTACGGGCTGGGGTGCTTCGTTGAAGACGGGGATGTTGCCCAGCGTGTGGAAGTGTTCCCAAGCCACGCCCTGCGGGTCGGTGATCCAGTGCTTCTCGCTGCGCGCGTAGCAGCAAGTCGTAGTGCCTTCGTCCAGCAGCGTCATGTCGGCGGCCTGCGCACGGGCCTTCAGCGCAGCCAGTTCCTCGGCATCGTCGGTCTGGATGCCCAAGTGGTCGATGCCTGGCTTGCTGCCGCGCGTGGAGACAGCGAAGTTGACTGGCGGGTCTTCAAGCATCCACTTCGCGTAGTCGTCTTCGATGCGCGTGGGTTGTGCAGCGAACAGTTGGGAGTAGAAGCCGATGCTGCGGTTCAGGTCATCGACGTGGAGGTGGACGTGAAAGCGTTTCATGGGGATTTCCTTTCAGCAGGACTTGCAGGCGGAGGAGGACTCGGTGACTTCGCAGGCGCTGCCCTGGCAGCAGTGCTCGGTCATATAGCCGAGCAGGCTGTTCATCTGCGCGAAGTCGGCGCGGTAGATCAGGTTGCGGCCTTGCTGCTCGATGGTGACGAGGCCGGCGTGGGCCAGTTCCTTCAAGTGAAAGGACAAAGAGTTGCGGGCCACGTCGAGCTGGTCGGCGAGGACGCTGGGCGTCAGCCCTTCGGGGCCGGCGACGACCAGGGCGCGGAACACGCGCAGGCGCTGGGTATGGGCCAGGGCACCAAGGGCGGAAACGGCTTGATCTTCGTTCATGGTTCGATAATACAACATTTATTGAATCATTGTGCAAGGAGCTAGCAAACAGAACCTCATGGCGTCCCGGCGTGCCGCCGTCGGGTTCGCGGGCTACGCCCCGCGCTTCGTGCCGAATCGCGGCCATTCGGCTTTGACCCCTGACGCCTCCGGCCCTCTCGGGCCTGCGCGCTCCGCTTGCCCCAAAAGCCGACTGTGTGCAGTGGGCGGGTGTGGGCGGTCTTGCTGTTCCCTTCACCGTATCACGGCGTTCTCGCCGTCAAGGGCGGCGCGCGCCATGCGCGCTTGCGTCCTGGCGGCCGTCTGCGACCCCTGACTGCTTGCGCTGCGCCGTGCTGGCGCCGGTTCCGGGCAATTCCGCCCGAGCAACCGGAGCACGATCATGTCGCAACTGACCCTCTCTCTCGATACCCCGCTGATGGTGCGCGATGGCCGTGGGCGCTATCGGCCGGCGGACGCCGACCAGATTCTGGAAGCCGCACGCCAGGTCATCGAACAGAAGATGCAGCGTGGCGCGACGTTCACGTCGCCGGAGGCGGTGAAGGACTACCTGCGCGCCAAGCTGGCCGGCTTCGAGCACGAAGTCTTCGCGGTGTTGTTCCTCGACACGCGCCATCGGCTGATCGACTACGTGGAGATGTTCCACGGCACGATCGACGCCGCCGAGGTGCATCCGCGCGAGGTAGTGAAGCAGGCGCTGCGACTCAATGCGGCGGCGGTCATCGTTTCGCACAACCATCCGAGCGGGAACCCCGAGCCGAGCGCGGCCGATAAGGCGCTGACCTCGCAGCTTCGGCAGGCGCTGGCGCTGGTGGACGTTCGCACGTTGGATCACATCATCGTCGCGGGAAGCCGTACCACGTCATTCGCCGAGCGCGGCCTGCTTTGACCCTTGGGGGCTTCGGCCCCCTTTTTTTTGCTGCGCCCGGCGGCGCAACTCCGGCCCTCGCGGGCCTACGCGTGCTGCGCACTTGCCGAAAACGGGACTGCGTGGAGGTGCGAGGGAGGCGGTCTTGCTGTTCCCTTCATCGTGCCACGGCGTTCTCGCCGTCAAGGGCGGCGCGCGCCATGCGCGCCATGCGCGCTTGCGTCCTGGCGGCCGTCTGCGACCCCTGACTGCTTGCGCTGCGCCGTGCCCCGGAAGGGTCGGGCAATTCCGCCCGGCATCCTTTCAGGAGTTCACCATGAACAACGCACTCATTACTGACGAGCAGCGCGTCGTGCTGCTGGCCAACGGCCGCGAATCGTTGGAGAACCCGGACTTCGATCCGGCCCCCGTGGTCAAGCTGTTCACGCCGGACGCCGGCGCGACCTGGCTGCTGACCGAGATTGATCCCGACGACCACGACCACGCCTTTGGTCTTTGCGACCTGGGCCTGGGGGCGCCGGAAATCGGCTGGGTCAGCCTGGGCGAGCTGGCGACGGTGCGCGGCGGGCTGGGCCTGCCGATCGAGCGCGACCTGTCTTTCCGCGCCGAGAAGCGGTTGAGCGTCTATGCGCGCGATGCGCGGCTGGCCGGGCGGATCGCTGTCTGACCTGGCCTTGGGAGCGCCGCAAGGCGCTCCTTGTGCTTTGTGCTTTCTCGACCATCGAAGGAGATCCATGCCATGAGCAGCCATCACGACTACATCATCGAAATCACCGCGCAGCACGATGCGCTCAAACCGTTCGCGCCGGAGAACGGCCAGCCCTTGCGCTTCAAGATCGGCGACGCGGTGATCTACACCAACGAGTACGGCGCACAGTTCCGCCGCCGCGTCACCGGGTTCTACCAGCCCACCGGGCTGTCGGGTCTGTACGCGCGCGGTGCGCGCTACCTGCTGGACTCGTCATCGCCGTGGATGCCGGTATTGGAATCCAGCCTGCGCCCTGACGACTCGGCGTGATGCCTACGCGCCCCTTGCGGGGCGCTGCGCGCTTTGCTTGCCTCCAGGGGAAAGCCCTGCGGGCTATCCCCGCCGCGCGGTGCTTGGCGCCCCTCAAAGACCGCCGAACCGGCTGCGCCGGATCGGCCAGACCGCAGCAGTCGCTGTCGAACACGCTTCCCCATGACCGGCGCATGAGCTTGTGCATCGAGCATTGAAGGCTGTGCGTCCCCGGCCAAGAAACATGGCCGGTCGCGCTGTCGTGCGCGCTGCGCATCGAGCCGCCTGCGGCGTCTCGCCCCTTCCGGGCTTCCATCGTTCCCTCGCTCCGCTCGGCTGACGCCTCCGGCCCGGCTTCCAGCTTCGGGCCTGCGCGCTTCGCTTGCCGTGCGGTCAGCGTGTTGGAGGGCCGTTGCCATGTCCAGCCGTCTCCCCTGACTTCATCACCTTGTCCGCGACTGTAGCCCGCGGCCGTGTGCCGTCAAGGCGCGCAGGGCCGTGTCCTCGGCTGCGCCTGCGGGCCGCACCAACCCTGCGCTTGCCTCCTTGACGGCCCTCGTTCGCGCGCTCCTGACCGTCGCGGGCGATGAACTCAGGAAAGACGGTGGCAACAGGGCCAACCGGGTTCCTCGTGCCGACCGCACCAAACAGCCGAAAGGCTGGGCTCCGAATCTAGGAATCCGGTGTGCGGTGAACAGCAAACCTTTTTTCTTTGTCAGGAGAAATGCCATGCAACTCGCATCCCGCTTCGCTTCCCGTTCCCCGATGCTGCGTTCGGAACGCCCCTTGTCCGACGACCAAATCCGGGCCGTGGCCCCGTCCATCTTCGCGGACGCCCCGCACGAAAGCCGCTCCGAGCGGTACAGCTACATCCCCACTGCCACGGTGTTGCAAGAACTGCGCGGGGAAGGCTTCGAGCCTTTCATGGTGACGCAGACCCGCGTGCGCCACGACGACCGCCGCGACTACACCAAGCACATGATCCGGCTGCGCCACGCCAGCCAGATCAACGGCCGCGAGGCCAACGAAATCATCCTGCTGAACTCCCATGACGGCACCAGCAGCTATCAGATGCTGGCCGGGATGTTCCGCTTCGTTTGCAGCAATGGGCTTGTCTGCGGCGACACCGTGGCCGACGTGCGCGTGCCGCACAAGGGCGACGTAGCCGGACACGTCATCGAAGGCGCTTACGAAGTCCTGCACGGCTTCGACCGGGCGCAGGAATCCCGCGATGCTATGCGCGCCATCACGCTCGACGCCGGGGAATCGGAAGTGTTCGCCCGCGCTGCGCTGGCGTTGAAGTACGACGAGGACAAGCCCGCGCCCATCACGGAATCGCAAATCCTGATGCCGCGCCGCCACGACGACGACCGCCGCGACCTGTGGAGCGTGTTCAACCGCACGCAGGAGAACTTGACCAAAGGCGGCCTGTCCGCCCGCGCCGCGAATGGCCGCCGCCAGACCACCCGGCCCGTACAGGGCATCGACCAAAGCGTGCGCCTCAATCGCGCCCTGTGGCTGCTGGCCGATGGCCTGCGCCAGTTGAAAGCCTGAATCCCCACGCGGCAGGGGCAGGCAGCAGCCCTTGCCGCTTCTCTCGCTGCTGCATCCCAACCGCAAGGAGTTATCACCATGAACGCCGTACTCAAAACCGAAACCGTCGCCATCGAAGCCGCCGCACCGCTGGAAGTGGCAGACCCGACCAAGAACCTGATCTTGGTTCCGCTGTCGCAACTGTTGCCGCGCCGCTCCAAGCGCAACGTCCGCACGACCCCGCGCCAGTCCATCCCCGAACTGGCCGCGAGCATTGCCCGCATCGGCCTGCTGCAAAACCTGATCGTCATCCTTTCCACCGATGGCGAGGCTTACGAAGTGGTGGCAGGCGACCGCCGCCTGACCGCCTTGAAGCTGCTGGCGAAGAAGAAGCGCATCCCCGCCGACTACGAAGTGCCGTGCCTGCTGGTGGCCGATGCGTCCGCGCGCACCGTCAGCCTCGCGGAGAACGTGCAGCGCGAGAACATGCACCCCGCCGACCAGTTCGCGGCCTTCGCCGCGCTGGTCAAGGAAGGCCGGCCCGTCGAAGACATTGCCGCCGACTTCGGCGTGTCCCCGCTGGTGGTGCAGCGCCGCTTGAAGCTGGCGAACGTATCGCCGCGCCTGATGGCCGACTACCGGGCCGGTGGTGTGACGCTGGAACAGTTGATGGCCTTGACCATCACCGACGACCACGCCGCGCAGGAAGCCGCGTTCTATGGTGCGCCGGAATGGCAGCGCAGCCCGTCCAAGCTGCGCGAGCGCCTGACCGAGCGCGAAATCGACGCCACGCACGCGCTGGTGCGCTTCGTCGGGCTGGATACCTACCAGCAGGCAGGCGGTGGCATCCGCCGCGACCTGTTCGCAGAAGGCGATGCCGGAACCTACCTCACCGATACCGCAGTGCTGGAAACGCTGGTGCGCGACAAGCTTGCAACGCTGGCCGAGGACGTGCGCGCCGAGGGGTGGGCATGGGTGGAGGCCGTGCCGCATCTGGCCTACGAGGAACGGCAGGCGTTCCAGAACGCCCCGCGCCATCGTCGCGAGCCGACCACCCGCGAAGCCCGCCGCATCGCCTCGCTGGAAACCCGCCTCGAAAAGATCGACGCCGAACTGGAAGAAGCCTGCGACGCCGAGGACGAGGCCAAGGCCGAGAAGCTGGAACAGCGGCGCGATCAGGTGGTCGGGGAACTGCAAGACGCGGAGGATGCCTTGCAGGGCTATGCCCCCGAGGTGCGCGAGGTGGCCGGTGCCATCGTCACCATCGACCGCAACGGCGAGGCCGTCATTCATCGCGGCCTGCTGCGCGAAGCCGAGGCCAAGGCGCTGCGCACGCTGGAAAAGCTGCGGCGCGGTTTCGGCAGTGCCGAAGGCGAAGCCGCCAACGACGAGCACGAGGACGCCGACGACGCGCCCAAAGCCGCGAGCCTGTCCGACCGGCTGGCGCAGCGGTTGAGCGCCCACCGCACGGCGGCGCTGCAAATCGAAGTCGCACGGCATCCGCACGTCGCGCTGGCCGCGCTGGTGCATGGCATGGTGCAGACCGTCTTGCAGCCCGACGCCTACGGCGATGGCCTGCCGCTCGGCGTGCGCCTCACGACGCAATACCGACTGGAAGGCATGGCCCCGGACTGGCCGGAATCGCCCGCCGCCGTGGCGCTGCGCGAACTGCAACAGGTGGCCGGTGAAGCCTTGCCGGAGGACAGCGCCGAACTGTTCGCCGTGCTGCTGGCGAAATCGCAAGACGAACTGGTGCGGCTGCTGGCCGTGTGCGTGGCTTCCACGGTGGACGTGGTGACGCCTCGCGCCACGGTGCAGCAACCCGGCGAGGAACTGGCGCAGGCCGTGGGCCTCGACATGGCCGCATGGTGGAAGCCGACCGCAGAAGGCTACTTCAAGCACATTTCCAAGGCCGTGATTCTGGATGCCGTGGCCGCGTTTGCACCGGAATCCGTCACCCGACTGGCGAAGTTGAAGAAGGCCGACATTGCCAGCGAAGCCGAACGGCTGGCCGATGGCACGGGCTGGATGCCCGCCATCTTCAAGGCCGAAGGCCCGGAAGCTGCGCCGGCGGAAACGCAGGCGCAGGACGCCCCGGAGGATGCCGATGCCGTGGCGGATGAACCCGCAGAGGCGCTGGCCGCTTGACCCGCGCCGAAGGCAAGCGCCCCGGCCTCGACCGGGGCGCTTCGCTGCAAGGAGAAGCCCCCATGACCCGCACCACCACCAGCCGCCCGCGCATGGCGGCGATCTACGCCCCCGGCACGGTGCGCGTCCGCCGCTGGCACGGCGACGGCGACGTGCGCGGCTACCGCCCGCCCTCGGGCTGGTCGGCCCGCGCAGACCTCACCGACATTCACCCCATCACGGGCCGCGCCTTGCCGCGTGCCGTGTGGTGGCTCATCGAGACGAAGGATTAACCGCGTTCAGTACCGCGCCCAGGCCGTTCCGTCCTGGGCGCGGTGAAACGCAAAAATCCGGGCGCGGCAGTGGCCGCGCCCGGTGTTCAAGGCCAACAGTCGAATCAGAACGCCGCCGCCTTCGCGGTGGCTCAGGCGGCGGCGTTGAAGGCATCGCTGTAGCGCGCGATGCCTTCCGGCGCTGGCCCATGCAGGGCCAGCGCAATAAAGTAGCCGGGCGGCACGCCCGGCAGTTGCAGGCCCGCATGGGCCTGAAAACCAAAGCGCCCGTAGTACGCGGGATCGCCCAGCAGCACACAACCAGCGGCCCGCATCGCCCGCAGTTCAGACAGCGCCTGTTCCATCAGGCGCGAGCCGATGCCGTGCCCTTGCCTTTGCGGCAAGACGGAGATCGGCCCCAACTCGTACCAGCCATCCGCCTTTCGCCCTTGGTCGTCGGTGATCGTGACGAGGGACAATGCGACGTGGCCGACGATCTGCCCATGTTCCTCGGCCACGATGGAAAGCGTCAGTTCATTGGCTGCACGCAAGGCACGCACGATGAATTGCTCGGTGTGGCTGGTGTGAGGCGCATCGGCGAAAGCGGCCGTCGTGACGGCTTCGATGGCAGCGATGTCGTCCGGGGCTTCGTGTCGTAGCTGGAGGGTCATGGGCTTGTCTTGGATTCCTTCCTGAAAATATAGAACGGCTTGGGCGTGTCGGCGCGCAGCGCCGCCGGGCTTTCGGGCTGCGCCCCGTGCTTCGTGCCGAATCACGGCCATTCGGCTTCAATCCCTTACGCCTTCGCGCCTGCGGCGCTGCGCGCTTCGCTTGCCTCCAAGGGAAAGCCCTGCGGGCTATCCCCGCCGCGCGCAGCTTGGCGCCCCTCGATGCGGCCGAACCGGCTGCGCCGGATCGGCCCGACCAGCGCCCCGCCGCGATGGGCGGGGCACTGGCGAACACGCTGGCGCTTGCTGCGACAGGTTGTGCAGGTGCGTGCCGTCCTCAACGCTGGCGGCTCCTGCCCATCACGTCACGAAGGACGGTTCACGGACAACCCGCCCGGCATCGCTATGGAGCTTCCACGCCACGCCTCAAGACCGGCACCGCAAGGTGCGGCAGGGGCGTTCTCGCCTGTCGTCGGGTGGTTGACCTGTCCCGCGTCAGGAAGCGCACCGGGGAAGCCTTCGGGCGGGGATGCCGAGTCGGCCCCATCTCCTTTCGGAGCGGTTCGGCCCAAGGCGTCCTTGTCTCGTTGTGAATCCTGGCGGGGGCGCGGCTGCGCCTCGGGCTTCATGGCTGCAACCGTCCGGCGAAAACAATTTCCCCGCCGCTGCGCGGCTTCCTCGCGCAGCAAATTCTTTTCGCCTTCCGGTTCTCCACTGCGTTGCGACCGCAAGCGGTGCAGCCCGCCCGTCCCTCGCCGGCCGGATCACAACAAGGACGCGATGGGCGCGAACCTTGTTCAACCGAAAGGAGAAAGCATCATGGCCAACATCGGCACCTTCACCACCGACAAAGAGGGCTTCACCGGCACGCTTCGCACCCTGACGCTCAACGTCAAGGTCAAGCTGGTTCCCAACGACAAGGGCAGCAGCGAGAACGCCCCCGACTTCCGCCTCCAGGCCGCCGGCCACGACATCGGCGCGGCGTGGAACAAGACCAGCGAGGCCGGGCGGGAATACAAGTCCGTGACCCTCGACGATCCTTCGTTCCCGGCTCCGGTCTATGCCCGCCTGATCGAAGGCGAGGACGGCACGCACGACCTGATCTGGTCGCGCAGCAAGCCCCAGGCGGCGTAACCGCCGCAGCGCCCCGCCCATCGCGGCGGGGCACTGTGCTGCTGTTCGCAGCACATCACCACGTCACGCGCGCGGCTTCGCCGCGTCGCGTTCCTTCAACACCGCCTCCAGCTCCTGGCGCACCTGCGCCAGCAGCTCGTCGGCCTTGTGCGGGCTGTCGCCCGCGTAGGCGAGCGTCAGCAGCGTGAGCGGGTGAATCTCCATCACCTCGCACAGCTCGGCCAGCTTGTGCAGGGTCGGGCTTTTGAGGTCGCGTTCGAGGGTGCTCATATAGGTGCGGCTGGACACGTCAGAGAAGGCTTCCTGGCTCAAGCCACGCGCCTTTCTAACTATCTTCAACGCCTTCGCCAATGAGTTCCCAGCCGCCACCTATGGTTTCCCTCGAAAAACCAAGATGACAGCCCATTGCGCCCTATAGGACTACAATCTATAGTGTTCATTTGGTGCTCTACGTTTTTGTGCCTTTACGGAAATCCGCATCGGCGGATTCCAGCAAAGCCACGCAGGCGCATCCGTGCTTGCGCACGAAGGCGTAAATCCGGTTCGGCGGTTCTGCGCTTGGGCGTGAAACCGCATCCGTGCATCATTGGATTTGTGGGATTGCCGACCATGCCCCAGCCACTCGCCACCGCCCCGGAGCGCGCGCAACTGCTCGCCAACGGCGCGGCCCGCGCCGCTGGCCGGGCCATCGACCCCGTGCCCGTGGTGCGGCTGTTCACGCCGGACGCGCATGTGACCTGGCTGCTGGCCGCGCTCGATCCCGCCGATGGCGACACCGCCTGGGGCCTCATCGACCTGGGAATCGGGATGCCGGCGCAGGGCACCGTCAAGCTATCCGACCTGGCTGGCATCGTCGGGCCGCGCCAGCAGCCCGTGATGCGCGACCTCTATTTCCGCCCCACGCGCACGCTGTCGGAATACACCCGGCTGGCCGAGCGCGACGGAGCGATCCCGGACTGAATACGGCCTACTGTGACTTTTTCAGTCTGGTGTCATACCGGGTAGGTCTCAATCGAGATTCTTGCGGCGAAGCCCTACCAATCTGATCCAAATAGACAGGATGCTTGACGCGGGCTGCGGCAGGCTGGCTTGTGCGGTGCCCTCGGTCGGGGCGCTGCCGCCGCAGCATTGAGACGAATACCGCAACACATCGGAGCCAATCGGTCTTGATAGCCCCATCCGCTGTTTTCACCCCTGACGTTCCGACGAAGGCGATGTAGCGCGTAGCTCTTCCGTGGCGGCGAGTCCTGTTCGCAGGAGGAGGCGTCATGGTCAATCCTCATCACCTCGCGCATTGGTATCCCACTGCCGCATACCTGTATGTCTTTTGGCTGGATGCGCTCGCGCTCGCCTGGGAGTACCTGCGCAGGCATCCAGACTACCGGCTCGACTGGCTGCGCCGTCATCGCCGGCGTGAAGCAGCGCATCGCTGGGGCTTGCGCCTGCTGGAAGACCCAGCCCTGGATGCGCGCGACGCGCATCCAGCCTGGCTACCCGGCCACGCTGCCGTGGTGCAACTCTACCCCGATGCCGATCCGCCCGTGGATGCCGAATCCTTCGCGTTCTGGCGCATCCCCGGCCAAAAGCAACTGTTCCACGACGGCAAGAAACTGGCGCTGATCGCGCGCAGTCCACGCCATTGCCTGCGCTTTGCGCTGGCGGCTGGGCTCGAAGACGGCATGGCCGTCGCCTATGCCCACCGCGGCGGCGCTGCCGCGCCTGCGCGCGGTCATGTGTTCGGCGCGGCACTGGCCGATGCCAGACGTAGGCCGACACCTGCCGCGCTGCTGGAACTGCACACCTTGCAGGCGCTCGACGCGACCCTGGCGGGTGCGTCCTTGCGCGACGTGGCCGAAGGTCTGTTCGGCGCCGATGCCGTGGCTGCCGACTGGCACGCCGATGGCGATCTGCGTGCCCGCGTGCGCCGCCTGGTGCGGCGCGGCGATGCGTTGATGCGCGGCGGCTACCGCCGCCTAGCACAACTGTCGCCGCTTGAGAAGGGACGTTTTGATGGAGACGCAAAACGTCCCTGAGCAGAGCAGCTTCGTTTTCTGAGACTGGCTTCCATCCGGTTGCGCTGTGTGGCCGGAGCTTTGCAACCGATGGAGGTTCATCTCATGCGTCCCGCTCCTTTGCGGCCTGCCGCCGCTGTCTCAACTGCTGCCGCGCAGCCCCAACGCTATCTGACCAACGACGAAGCCGCCGAATACCTGCGCCTGTCGCCGCGCACGCTGGAAAAGCAGCGCGTGATCGGCGGCGGCCCGCGCTTTCGCAAGTTCGGCCGGCGCGTCATGTACGCCGTGGCCGACCTCGATGCCTGGGCCGCCGACCGCAGCTTCGAGACGACTTCCGATCCCGAATACGCCGAGCACCACTCGGCCGACAGCCGTGCGCGCTGACCACTGGAGCGCGGGAGGCCATCGCCATGTCCAGCCCTGCGCTGCCGTCCCGGCAGCGGCCGTTGCAAGAGCGCGAACAGCTCGACCTGTTCCGCGCCTTGCCCGGCGACATGGCGCCGCGCGACAGCCAGGACTTGATGGCCTTTCCGTTCTTCTCGCTGGCGAAGTCGCGGCGCGTCGCGCCGATCGACTTCCGGGCGGGGAACGTCACGATCCGCGTGGAAGGCACGGCCGAGCATGGCATCGCCACGATTTGGGACGCGGACGTGCTGATATGGGCGGCCTCGCAGATCGTGGAAGCCCGCGACGCGGGCTTCCGCTCGTCGCGGCTGATGCAGGCCACGCCCTACGAGATCCTGCGGTTCATCGGGCGCGGTACGTCGCTGCGCGACTACCAGCGCCTCAAGGCCGCCCTCGACCGGCTGCAATCGACCACGGTGGCCACGTCGATCCGCGAGACGACCGGACGGCGCCTGCATCGCTTCTCGTGGATCAACGAGTGGAAGGAACTGGCCGATGCCAAGGGCACGCCCTTGGGGCTGGAGCTGATCTTGCCGGACTGGTTCTATGCCGGCGTCATGGACGCCGCCCTGGTGCTGACCATCGACCCGGCGTATTTCCGGCTGACGGGCGGCATCGAGCGCTGGCTGTACCGGCTGGTGCGCAAGCACGGTGGCCGACAGCCGGGCGGCTGGCAGTTCGATTTCCGACACCTGTATCGGAAATCGGGCAGCGCTACGCGCTTCTCGGACTTCGCCTACGACCTGCGCACGCTGGTCGCGCGGCAGTCGCTGCCGGGCTACGCCCTGGGCATCGAGCGGATGCCGGACAACGGCGCCGAGCTGCTGACCTTTCGGCCCGTGCCATACACGGCACGGGGATAAACGGTGCGCAACTTGTGGACGGGCTCGTGCTATCAGGAGTACGAGGTATCGTGCTATCGGGAGTACGGCTATCGTGCTATCAGGAGTACGAATCGGCCGCAAAGCCAATAACGGCGCGGGTTTGCGGCCCCTCTAACTTCCCTAACTTAAAACCTCTAACTGGTAGTAGAAGCGCCGCGCCACGGTGGACAACCGCCACGCGGCACGACGCGCAGCGGCAACAGCCCGGCTTTCCAACACGGAGGGCCGCGCCATGATCGTTGCTCTGCTCAACCAGAAAGGCGGCGTGGGCAAGACCACGCTCGCCACGCACATCGCTGGAGAGTTGGCGATGCGCGGCCAGCACGTCGTGCTGCTGGATGCCGACCCGCAAGGCTCATCGCTGGACTGGACGCAGCGCAGAAGCCAGCAAGGCTTGCCAAGGCTGTTCAGCGCCGTGGGCCTCGCACGCGAAACGCTGCATCAGGAGGCGCCAGAACTCGCCAGGCGGGCCGATCACGTCGTCATCGACGGGCCGCCCAGGATCGCCGCCTTGGCGCGCTCCGCGCTGCTGGCGGCCGAGCGCGTGCTGATTCCGGTGCAGCCCAGCCCCTACGACCTGTGGGCCAGCGCGGAGATGGTGGCGCTGATCCGCGAAGCGCAGGTGTTTCGGCCTGCGCTGCGCGCGGCCTTCGTCATCAATCGGCGCGTCAGTACCACCGTGATCGGACGCGAAGCGCGCCAGGCACTCGCCGACCAGCCGCTTCCTGCGCTGCGCGCGGAAGTGCATCAACGCATCGTGTTCGCCGACAGCGTGGCCGCTGGACGGCTTGCACGCGAGACGGCGCCGGACAGCGCCGCCGCGCGCGAAATCACCGCGCTGGTGGACGAACTGTTGCGGTGGACGCCATGACCGCAAAGCCGCCACCGAACGGCAAACGCTCGGTCAAGCGCGTCGGCATCGGCGCGCGTCCGCCCGCGAATCCGCACGCCGAGGCGTGGATTCGCCAGGGCGACGCCGATGCGCTGGGCAAGGGCGACCTCTACACGGCCCGCCTCACGCTCGACATCACGCCCGCGATGCGGGCGCGCATCAAAGTGTCGGCCTTCACGCAAGGCGTGACCGTCTCCGACCTGCTGCGCGGCTTGCTGGAGCGCGAGTTTCCAGAACACCGCAGGGAGAACACCCCATGACCGCATCCGCTTCGCCTGCCGCTGGCGCGGCCACGGCTGCGCTCGCAGCACCTTCCGGCCAGCTTGCCAGCGCGCCGCTGACGCGCGTGGCACTGGCCTACATCGAACCGCGCTTCAAGCTCTACCTGCGCTTCGGTGAACCTGCGCGCACGCACCAACTCGACCGCAGCCGTCGCTGCGCGGTGTTCCTGCCGGGCGCCATGTTGTGCCGCATCCGCTGGCAGGCCAACGACTACGGCACGATCCGCTGGCAGCTCATGGTGATGCAGGCTTGCACGCCGTTCGATGCGGCGCAGCGCATCCCCGGCGTGCAGCCTGGCGCGCGCCTGCTGCTGCACGCCGAAGGGGAGAACCAGGTGCGCGCCGTGCTGGAGCGCATCGACCCCATCGAGGCGCTGGGCATCGCGCCTATCGGAGCGTCGCCCGCGTACTGGCGCACGCTCGCCAACCGGCTCGCCGCGCGCCTGCCGTTGCCCGAATACACCGCCGAGCGACACGCCGCCTGGCTGACCGGGAGGGCGCTGCCATGACCGCCGTTTCCCCTGCCGGCACCGAGCCGCGTCCTCGCGCGCCCCGCGCACGTTTGCGCGCTCGCCTCGTGCTGGCGAGCCTGTCCGCCTGGGGCCTCGCTGCGCTGGCTTGGGCGTCCTTCGTGCATCCGCTGCCGCGCCTGATCTACAACCCGTCCGACAGCGTGGCGGTCGGCTGGTATCGCGTCGATCCGCTGGGCCGTAAGCCCGGCTCGCTGCCACGCCCCTTGTCCGTGGGCAGCATCGTCCTGACCACGCTGCCGCCAGACGCTGCCGCGCTGGCCGCGCAGCGCGGCTACCTGCCGGCGCGCGTCCCGCTGCTCAAGCGCGTGGGCGCCATCGCGCCGCAGGAGGTGTGCATCACTGGCCGCATCGTCCGCATCGACGGCGTGCCTTCGGCCGCCGCGCTGCCCGCCGACCGCTGGGGCCGGCCGCTGCCATCCTGGCAGCAGTGCCGTCGCCTTGAAGCTGGCGAACTGTTCCTGCTCAGTGTGACCAACCCGGCGTCGTTCGACAGCCGGTATTTCGGGCCGGTCAGCGCATCCGCCGTGATCGGCGTCGCGCATCCGGTCTGGCTGGAGTCTCGCCCATGATGGCCGCCGACTCGCTGCACGTTGCCGTGCATTTCATCGTGCCATCGGGCGTGTCGTTCTGCTGTCCGTCGCCATGCTGTCGCGCGTGCAGTGCGAGCGCATCCGCGCCGCACTTCGCGCTGCCTTCGGCGCAGCCGTCCCACGTGCAGGCGTCTTGCCTCGAACGCGCCCGACCTGCGGCCCTCACCGCGCTGGTTCGCGCGTTCGCCGGCGCGCTGGCTGCTCGCGCAGCAGCGCCGCCGGGCCGCCGCGGCCCGGAGCGCCAGCGAGGGGCAAAGGCGGAAGGCAAGACAAAAGGACGCGGCACCGGGCCGCGTCGAAAGCCTGTCTGCACGTGGGGGTGGCGCGGCACGGAGCGGCTTTGCCGCCGTGCCGCTTGGGGCGCGAAGCCCGCGCCGATGCAGTCATGTCCACGTGCTTCGCACGCCCGGACACGCCAGAGCTTGCAGGGAGCCCAGCCATGACCAACCGCCGCGATGACGATTTCCGCATTCGCCCCAGCGCCCCGAAGAACCGGGGCCAGGGCTTCGTTTCCAAGGTGCTCAAGCAGGCAGGAAAGGCCAGCAGCGGCAAGTCGGCGGTGCGCCGTCCTGGCGGCAGTGGCAAGGGCGCCGGCATCGGCCAGCGGCCCGGCTCGCGGCTGGGACGCGGCCACACGGCGGCGCGCTTCGCGGGCGCGAAGCTCACGCCCATGTCGCGGCGCGTGACCATCAAGACGCTGCTGGTCAATCAGCAGCGGGCCAGTCCGCAGTCGCTCGCCAAGCACCTGCGCTACATCGAGCGCGACGGCGCCGGCCGCGATGGCGAGCCAGGCCAAGCCTATGGGCCGCAGACCGATGCTGCCGACCTCGACGCCTTCAAGGAACGCTGCGCCGACGACCGGCACCATTTCCGCTTCATCCTCTCGCCGGAGGATGGCGCGGAACTGGACGACCTGCGCACCTACACGCGGCATCTCATGGGCCGCATGGAAGCCGACCTGGGCACACGGCTGGAATGGGTGGCGGTCGATCACTGGAACACCGACAACCCGCACACCCACTTGATCGTGCGCGGACGGGACGACACGGGCAAAGACCTCATCATCGCGGGCGACTACATCGCCGATGGCTTCCGGCATCGCGCGTCCGAGCTGGCGACCGAATGGCTGGGGCCACGCACCGAGCTGGAGATCCAGCAGACCTTGCAGCGTGAAGTGGATCAGGAGCGATGGACGAGCCTGGATCGCACGCTCAAACGCGAACTGGGCGACGATGGCCTGGTGCATGTCGAACGGTTCAACGAACCGCGGCTGCAACGCCAGCGCCTGCTGCTGATCGGCCGCCTGCCACGCTTGCAGCGCATGGGCCTCGCCGACGAGACGCAGCCGGGCACCTGGGCCGTCCATGCGGATGCCGAAAAGACGCTGCGCACCCTGGGCGAGCGCGGCGACATCATCCGCACCATGCAGCGAGCCATGCGCGGCGAACCGCGCGAGCTGGCGGTGTTCGAGCCGGGCGACGATGGCCGAACCATCCTCGGCCGCGTGGCTGCGAAGGGGCTGGCCGACGAGCTGCGCGACCGGGGCTATCTGGTCATCGACGGGGTGGACGGCAAGGCCCACTACGTCGCGCTCAACGCCCGCGACGAGCTGGCGAACTATCCCACCGGCGCCGTGGTGGAGGTGAAGGGATCGGCCGACGTGCGCGCGGCCGACAGGAACATCGCCGCTCTGGCGAGCGATGGCCTGTACCGCACCGACCACCACCTCGCCATCGCACAGGGTCAGGCCATGCCGGGCCGTGATCCGCAGGAAGTCGTCGCCGCCCATGTCCGCCGGCTCGAAGCCTTGCGCCGCGGCGGCATCGTGGAGCGCGTGGCCGAGGGGCTATGGAAGGTGCCGGGCGACCTGGCCGAGCGCGGTCGCCAGTACGACGCGCAGCGCCTGGGCGGCGTGGCTGTAGAGCTGAAATCGCACCTGCCCATCGAGCGGCAGGCGCGCGTGATCGGGGCCACCTGGCTCGACCAGCAGTTGATCGGCGGCGGCTCGGGCCTGGGGGACCTGGGCTTTGGCGGCGAGGTCAAGGAGGCATTGCAGAAACGCGCCGACTTCCTTGCCGAACAGGGGCTGGCCGAGCGGCGCGGGCAGCGCGTGATCCTGGCGCGCAACCTGCTGGGCACGCTGCGCAACCGGGAACTGGCACAAGCCGCGAAGGACATTGCCGGCGAAACCGGCCTGGAGCATCGCCCGGTGGCCGATGGGCAGCGCGTGGCCGGCATCTACCGGCGCAGCGTCATGCTCGCCAGCGGGCGCTACGCGATGCTCGATGACGGCATGGGATTCAGCCTAGTGCCGTGGAAACCAGTGATCGAGCAACGGCTAGGTCAGCAACTTGCTGCCACTGTACGCGGCGGCGGTGTGTCATGGGAGATTGGACGGCAGAAAGGCATGTCCATCATCTGACGAGCAACCTGCTTCCGACGAGTCGAAACTGCGCCCATCCACGATCTGCATTCTCCCGCAATGGCGAGAGGCCAACTAAGCGATGCGAGGCAGCGTTAGATCAAATTTAGTCGCTGTATCGCTGGACGTTGCCTGCACATGTCCACCATGAGCTTCGGCAATTGATTTGACGATGGCCAGCCCTAGCCCTGCACCTGCGTTCTTTCGTTGGCGGGCAGGATCTACTCGGAAAAAGCGATCGAATAACTTCGGCAGATCAGCCTCCGAAATTCGCTCGCCCGGATTTTCGACACTTATCGTTGTCCATCGCTCATCTTGCGCCAAAGCGACTGTAATACGCGACCCATAGGGAGTATGACGGATTGCGTTGGAAAGAAGATTGTTGAGCGCCCGCAGCAACATCTCACGATCCGCCCGTATTGGTTCGGCAGCACCCTTTGCGTAAAGTGTGATGTTGCGGTCTTCAGCTAATGCCTCGAAGTAGTCAAACAAACCTCGGATCAACTCAGCCAAGTCGATTTCGCCGAGGCGGAGATTTCGAGGGTCATTTTCCGTTTGAGCTAGAAACAACATGTCGCCGATCATGCGACTCATGCGATCAAACTCCTCCAAGTTGGAGTAGAGGATCTCCCGATATTCCTCTGCACTGCGGGGTTGCCCGAGCGCCACATGGGACTGCGTAATCAGGTTGGTAACGGGTGTACGCAACTCGTGCGCAATGTCGGCGGAAAAGTGCGACAGGCGGACAAACCCTTCCTCGATTCTGGCCAGCATGTCGTTGAAGGCGACCACAAGTTCAGCCAGTTCTATAGGTACGTCCAGAGGATCAAGTCTCACATCTAGCTTTGAAGAGCGGATCGTGCGAATCTCCTCGTTGACCTTGCGGATTGGAAGGTGGCCCCATTGCACGGCCAGCCAAGCCACCCCGAGCGCAATGCAGAGAACAAGGCAGGTCGCCCACCAGAGCATGCGCTTGAACTCTGCCAAGAAATCGAGATGAAAGCCGATGTCCATGGCAGCGACGATGCGGTAGCCAGGTGCCGCCGAATCGTCGGCAGGCAGTTGTAGCGCCACACCTCGATAAGACCTCTGATTCTCTTGCCACACCGTCAAATCGTCGGCGGTGATGCGGTTGACCAACTTTTTGCTGCTGGCAAGTTTCGACAGGTCAGGACCCGGCGTGGCATAGATGGTATTGCCCGGCCGATCATAGACACCATAGGTCATCCCATGATGTCCTGCCACTGCATTGGCTAAATGCTGCCGCAACTCATCTTTGTCCATGTCATTAGCGATCTGTCGCAACGGCTCTGCCAAGGCCGTGACCACTGCGTCCAGTTCATGGGCGTCCTGTTGGGCAAAGTGGTGCTCCAGGGATCTAACGACAACCCAGTTGAACGCTAGAAATACCAAGGTAGTGGCAATGCCAACCAGGGCCGTGACCCTCAATGCAAGCGACGCGGGACGGCTTCGCCGTGGCTTATGGCGCGAGGTCATCATCAGGCGCATCGAGCGTGTATCCCATGCCACGTACAGTGTGGATGAGCTTTGGATTGAACGCATCGTCGATCTTTGCGCGCAGACGACGGATGGCCACATCAATGACGTTGCTGTCGCTGTCGAAATTCATGTCCCACACCTGAGACGCAATCAACGAACGCGGCAGAACTTCACCCTGTCGGCGTGCCAGCAGTTCGAGCAACGCGAACTCCTTGCTGGTGAGATTGATGCGCTGACCAGCGCGCGTTGCACGTCGGCGCGGCAAGTCCAGCACCAAATCGGCAACTTGGATGCGATCAGGCTGGCTCGGAGCGCTTCCGCGTCGCAGCAGCGTCCGCACCCGCGCCAGCAATTCCGAGAACGCGAACGGCTTGACGAGATAGTCGTCTGCCCCCAGTTCCAACCCCTTGACGCGGTCATCTACGCTGCCACGTGCGGTTAGAAATAGCACAGGGACTTGTTTGCCAGCATCTCGCAGCGAACGCACGATGCGCCAGCCATCGACATCCGGCAGCATGACATCCAAGACCACCAAATCGTAGGTCTCGCTCATGGCCAAGTGGTGTCCGTCCAATCCGTTACGCGCCAGATCCACGACGAACCCTGCCTCCATGAGACCTTGGCGGACGTAATCCGCCGTCTTGTTCTCGTCTTCAACGACCAACAGCTTCATCGCATGCCCCATGAAATCGCTGCGGCGTAAGGAATTTTGCCGCCCACGATGCCCCATTCATTTGCTTCTTAGGGGCAATGTAATAGTCGCTTCCTGCCACGAAGATGACGCGACCATTACATGAATGTAATCCAAGGGTCATTCATCCGAAAGTGGTCACTCCATAGCATGACCTCCATGCGTCGAACCGTGCCGCCCAAGACCAAAGGCGGCTCTAAAGACGACTTTCAAGTTATCTATGGAGGATTTCAGGCCATGCCGCCTCGTTCGCCCTTTGTAATCGCGCCCCCACTGGGCCTGTCTCGTCGGCGTTTTGTTCAGGGGCTGGCCGCTGGCGGCGTCCTGGCCGGGCTGTCCACCCCGGCGCTCAGGGCATTTGCCCAACAAGGCTCCGCGACGCGCGGTGCCGCCCCTGTGCTGAAGGGCACCGAGTTCGACTTGGTGATCGCCGAATCGCCCGTGAACTTCACGGGCAAGCCAGGCGTGGCTACGACCATCAACGGCTCGCTGCCGGCACCGACATTGCGTTGGCGTGAGGGTGACACCGTCACAATCCGTGTGACCAACAAGCTGCGTGAAGCCACATCCATCCACTGGCACGGGATCATCCTGCCGTATCAGATGGATGGCGTGCCGGGCATCAGCTTCAATGGCATCGCTCCCGGCGAGACCTTCACGTACCGCTTCAAGGTTCAGCAAAGCGGCTCCTACTGGTACCACTCGCACTCCGGCTTCCAGGAACTCACGGGCATGTACGGGGCGATCATCATCGACCCCGCTGGTGCCGAGACCATCCGCGCCGACCGTGACCACGTGCTGCTGTTCTCGGATTGGACCGACGAAGACCCGATGCGGGTGTTCACCAAGCTCAAGTCCCAAAGCGACTACTACAACTACAACCAACCTACCGTCTTCGACTTCTTCCGGGACGCCTCGCGCGACGGCATGGCCGCTGCGATCGACAAGCGCAAGATGTGGAACGAGATGCGGATGAATCCGACGGATCTCGCCGATCTGTCTGCCGCCACGCTGACCTATCTGGCCAACGGCGTCACCCCCGCCGGCAATTGGACGGCGCTGTTCCGACCGGGTGAGCGCGTGCGGCTGCGCATGGTCAACGGTGCGGGCAACACCTTCTACGACGTACGCATTCCCGGACTGAAACTCACGGTGGTGCACGTCGATGGTGTTGACGTGGAGCCGGTGACGGTCGATGAGTTCCGATTCGGTCCGGGCGAAACCGTCGATGTGATCGTCCAGCCACGGGATGACGCTTACACGATCTTCGCCCAGGCGATGGACCGGACAGGCTACGCGCGGGCCACGCTGGCCGTGCGTGAAGGTCTTCAAGCTCCCGTGCCTGCCCTCGATCCGGTCGAATGGCTGACCATGAACGACATGATGGGCAGCATGATGGGGGGCATGGACCACGGCGGGTCCGGCCAAGCCATGGAGATGACGGGCATGACGGGCATGACCGGGATGACCGGGATGACCGGGATGACCGGGATGGGCTCGGGTTCGATGTCCGGGATGGATCATGGGGCGGTGGCTGGCATGAATCACGGCGCCATGAACCACGGTGGCATGGCGATGGATCACAGCCAACACGCCGCGGCGGCGGGGGGACTGGCCGTGCCCAGCACTACTGCTCGCCACGCTCGCACCGAGTATGGTGCCAGCACGGACATGCGCGTTGACATGGCGCGCACCAACCTCGATGACCCCGGCATCGGACTGCGCAACAACGGTCGGCGAGTGTTGACCCTCGCGGATCTGCATACCCCGTCGGGGCCGCTGGACAAGAGAGGCCCTGGCCGGGAGGTCGAACTGCACCTCACGGGCAACATGGAACGCTACGCATGGTCCCTGGACGGGCTGGAGTTCGGAAAGTCCACGCCGGTGCACTTCAAACACGGCGAGCGGCTGCGGGTCATTCTGCACAACGACACCATGATGACCCATCCCATGCACCTGCACGGCATGTGGAGCGAGCTGGAAAGCCCCGACGGTCGCTTCCTTGCGCGCCGCCACACCCTGCCGGTGCAGCCGGCACAACGCATCAGCTTCCTGGTGACAGCCGACGCGCTCGGCCGCTGGGCGTGGCACTGCCACCTGATGTTCCACATGGATGCCGGCATGTTCCGCGAAGTCGTGGTGTCTTGAACCCAGCGCACAAGGAAGACCAAGAATGTCCAAAGCACTCCCCACTCGCGCACTGGCCACGACGCTTCTGGCCCTGGTAAGCGTCGCCGCCCAGGCACAAGCACAGAACGACCATGCAGCGCACGGCCAGGCCGACGCTCAAACGGCCGCGCCATCCACTCAGACCGTGGCTCCTGCCGCCGACCCGCACGCGGGTCACGCGACGTCGGCGAGCGGCTCGACCGCGGCCCCGGCCATGGATCACGGCAACATGCAGATGCAGGGCGGGTCGGCGCCTCCTGACGCCCGCGATCCGCATGGCTACTCCAATGGCCTGACATTGGGATCGGGCGACTACGCCGTACCCGGTGTGCCGCGGCTGATGCTGGCCGACGAACACAGGTTCTTCTCGTTGCGCGGCGAAACCCTGGAACGCCGCTTCACGCGCAAAGGGGACGATTCCACGGCCTACGACCTCCAGGCTTGGTATGGGACGACCTACAACAAGGCCGTCGTGAAGGCCGAAGGCGATATCGCCAAAGGAAAGCTCGAAGAATCGCGTACCGAGCTTCTCTGGGGGCACGCCGTCGCACCGTACTGGGACACCCAGCTCGGCGTTCGGGTGGATAACGGAGAAGGCCCGAGCCGTCAATGGTTGGCTTTCGGCATCCAGGGCCTCGCCCCCTACTGGTTCGAGCTGGAGGCGACGGGCTACGTGGGAAGTGGCGGACGTACGGCGCTGCGTGTCGAAGGCAGCTACGAGCTGCTGCTGACCCAGCGACTGATTCTGGAGCCTCGTGCCGAATTGCAGTTCTATGGCAAGGACGACCCGGAACGCGGTATCGGCAAGGGCTTGGCCGAAGCGTCTGCTGGCTTGCGCCTGCGCTATGAATTCAGTCGCCAGTTCGCTCCCTACATCGGCGTGGAACGGGCGGGCAGCTTCGGACGCACAGCGGACTATGTGCGTGCCGAAGGTGGCCGCGCGCAGCAGACGCGCTGGGTGGCTGGCGTGCGATTCTGGTTCTAGAACCTTGTGGGTTTGATCATCTGATGAGAGGCAATCTATGAACATGCACTACGACAGAAGCCAGGGCAAAGTGCCGAGACGCCAAGCATTGATCGCTGGCTTGTTGGTGATGGCACTCGCAGGACCGAGCCTGGCGCAGAGCCGACCGATCGCCAAGGTGTGGAAGGACCCGAGCTGCGGTTGCTGCAAGGACTGGGTCTCACACCTGCAAGGCGCAGGCTTCGATGTGCAGGTTCTTGACACCGGGAACACGGCAGCGCGCACGCGGCTGGGCATCCCGCAGAAGTACGGTTCGTGCCACACGGCGCAGATCGGCGGCTATGCCATCGAGGGTCATGTGCCTGCCTCGGACATTCAACGCTTGCTGCGCGAAGCCCCGCAGGCCATCGGCCTCGCGGCGCCAGGCATGCCGGTCGGTTCGCCCGGCATGGATGGTCCGGCCTATGGTGGACGCAAGGACGCCTACGACGTGCTGCTGATCGGGAAAAACGGTAGTAGCACGGTCTATCAGTCGCATCTCTGACCATCCATCAACTCTTTTCCGTGGAGATATGCCATGCAGCATCAGCACACACAGACCCCCAGCGATCGTCCCCGGTTCTGGCGATCGCGCTACGGCGTGGCGTTCCTCATCATCGCCGCTGTCGCCGCGTATTTCCTGCTCAAGGAGCACACGGCACATGTTGCCGGCTATCTCCCCTTCCTGCTGCTGGCGGCTTGTCCGCTGATGCACCTGTTCATGCACCGTGGTCACGGCCACGGCGGACACGATCATGCCGCGCGTCAGGGTGAGGAAGGTGCCGCAGCCTCCAAGGAGCAGAAGCAATGAGTCGAGGCACTCGCACCGTGCGAGCACGCGACGCCGCGCTTGTCTCCTTGCGCGCCTGCGGCCTGCTGCGATCACCAGACACCAACAGTTAACGGCGGAGGGCACTTGTCACTATGAATTCACCCAGCAAGTCTTCAGGACATGAGCACGCAGGCATGGCGGCGGGTGCCACAACGTCCGGCCCGCATACCCACCACCATCACGCCAGCCATGCTGGAAGTGACGACGCGGGCGGGTCCTCAAGCCACACGCAGCCCGATGCCGCGACGCGAGATCCGGTGTGTGGCATGGCGGTCACGGCGGCGTCGGAGCACCGCTCCACGCACTTGGGGAACACGTACTTGTTTTGCAGCACCGGATGCAAGGCCAAATTCGACGCCGATCCGGCGCGATATGCCAGCGGTGACGCGGGCATAGGCACAGGCAGCGGCCATGCACCGCATCACCATGCCAGCACCGCAGTTTCACCGGCCCCGGCGGCATCGCCAACCGCGCCCGGAACCATCTACACCTGCCCGATGCACCCGGAGATCCGCCAGGATCATCCGGGAACCTGCCCCAAGTGCGGGATGACGCTTGAGCCTCTGCTGCCCGACCTCGATGACGACAACCCGGAGTTGCGTGACTTCTCGCGTCGCTTCTGGTGGACCTTGCCGCTGACGCTCGTGGTCCTGGCGCTGGCGATGCTGGGCGAGCGGCTGCACCTGATGGACATGGCTACACAGAGCTGGGTCGAGTTGGTGCTGTCGTTGCCGATCGTGCTGTGGGCCGGCTGGCCCTTCTTCTCCCGCGGCTGGCTGTCCGTGGTCAACCGCAGCCCGAACATGTGGACACTGATCGGCCTGGGAACGGGTGCGGCATTCATCTACAGCGTTGTGGCAACCGTTGCGCCGGAAGTGTTTCCAGCTTCCTTCATGTCCATGGGACGGGTCGGCGTGTATTTCGAGGCCGCCGCCGTCATCATCTCGCTGACACTGCTCGGCCAGGTGCTGGAACTCAAAGCCCGCTCCCAGACTTCGGCGGCCATCAAGTCGCTGCTGGGGCTGGCGCCCAAGACCGCACGGCGCATCAATGCGGACGGCAGCGAGGAAGACGTGCCGCTCAGCCATGTGCACGTCGGCGACCTGCTGCGCATCCGACCCGGCGAGAAGGTGCCGGTGGATGGCATCGTGCACGAGGGCAGCAGCTCGATTGACGAGTCCATGCTGACCGGCGAACCGCTGCCCGTCAGCAAGCGCGTGGGCGACAAGGTCATCGGGGCCACACTCAACACCAGTGGCGCGCTGGTCATGCGTTCGGAGCGGATCGGCTCGGACACCGTTCTGTCGCAGATCGTGCAGATGGTCGCCCAGGCGCAGCGTTCCAAGGCGCCGATGCAGCGCATGGCCGATGTCGTTGCCGGCTACTTCGTGATGGCCGTCGTCGCCATTGCGGTCACGACGCTCTTTGTCTGGGGATTCTTCGGGCCGCAGCCCACCTGGGTCTATGGACTCATCAATGCGGTGGCCGTCCTGATCATCGCCTGCCCGTGCGCGCTGGGTCTGGCCACGCCGATGTCGATCATGGTCGCAACGGGCCGTGGCGCCACGCAGGGCGTGCTGTTCCGCGATGCCGCGGCGATCGAGAATCTTCGCAAGGTCGATACCCTCGTCATCGACAAGACAGGAACCCTGACCGAAGGCCGACCTGCTTTCGATCAGGTCGTCGCAGCGCCCGGCTTTACGAACGATGAGGTGCTGCGTCTTGCGGCCAGCCTGGACCAGGGCAGTGAACACCCCCTGGCCGACGCCATCGTGCAGGCCGCGCGTGCCCAGGGCCTCCAACTCGTGAAGCCTCAGACCTTTGAATCGGGAACGGGCATCGGCGTGCGCGGGAAGGTTGAGCACCGGCAACTGGCGTTGGGCAATACGGTGCTGATGGAGCAGTCTGGCGTGTCGGTTGAGCCGCTCGTACCCCAGGCCGAAGCCCTGCGCGGCGAAGGGGCCAGTGTCATGTATCTGGCTGTGGACGGGCAGCTCGCGGGCTTGCTCGCCGTATCCGATCCGGTCAAGGGCAGCACCCCCGAGGCCCTGGCCGCGTTGAAGGCTGCGGGCCTGCGGGTCATCATGGCCACCGGGGACGGGCAGACCACCGCCAAAGCCGTCGGTGCACGCCTGGGCATCGACGAGGTGCATGGTGAAGTCAAGCCGGCGGACAAGCTCATGTTGATCGAACGTTTGCAGAGAGAGGGCCGCATCGTCGCCATGGCCGGAGACGGCATCAACGATGCGCCGGCCTTGGCGAAGGCAGACGTGGGCATCGCCATGGGAACCGGAACCGACGTGGCGATGAACAGCGCGCAGGTCACGCTGGTCAAAGGCGATCTGCGTGGCATCGCTGTCGCTCGCTCGCTCTCGGTGAGTACCGTGCGCAACATGAAGGAGAACCTCATGTTCGCCTTCTTCTACAACGCGCTGGGCATCCCCGTCGCCGCTGGGGTTCTCTATCCCCTCACGGGCTGGTTGCTGTCGCCCCTGATCGCAGCATTGGCGATGAGCCTGAGTTCGGCATCGGTCGTAGGCAACGCCTTGCGGCTGAGAGCGACCCGACTGTGACCAAGACATCTTTCAGAGCCAACAGGAGCCTGCTATCGACCAGCGAACCGTTTCTTTCGTTCCACGCCGTTGCAAAGGTGCAAGCCTTATCTCGGCATTTCGTTCTTAAACCACACCTCACACATCCAGGTAGAAACTTCTATGACCCGTTCAGGTTTCATCGCCAAGCTCGTCGCGCCGATCGCTGCTGGTCTGTTCGCCACCGCCGCATTCGCGCATCCTTCGCTGGTGTCTTCAACGCCGGCCGACAAGTCGCAGGTTTCCGCGCCAGCCACCATCGAACTGAAGTTCTCCGAGACGCTGGTGCCGCAGTTCTCCGCCGCGAGCCTTGTCATGACTGGCATGCCGGGAATGGCGAGCCATGGCCCGATGAAGATCAACGCCCGCGTCGCGGCTGCCGGCGACGGCAAGACCATGGTCATCACGCCGGCACAGGCGCTCCAGCCCGGTGACTATCGCGTCGAATGGCGTGCCGTCTCCTCGGACACGCATCCGATCACGGGTAACGTCACCTTCAAGGTGAAGTAAGCCCATGGCCGGGGATTGGTTGACCATCGTCCTGCGCCTGGCGCTGTATCTGGACCTGGCGGCGGCGTTTGGCGTCGCCATGTTCGGTCTCTATGCTTTGGGCAACGACGAGCGATCCTCGACGATCTCGCGCCGCTATCGCGTCCTCATTGGCGCATCCGCTGCCATCGGCATTGCCCTGTCGATGTGGGGCATGACGGTCATGGCCAAGGCCATGTCCGGTGCCCAGAGCTACGCGGAGCTGTCAATGCACGTCTTCGACATGCTCATTACGGGCACGCACATGGGCATCGCCTGGTGCATTCGCATCCTGGCGTTAGTGACGTGTGTGCTCATCGCCGTGTTGCGCATGAATTCAACACTGCGTTTTGCAGCGATGGCCGCTTCCAGTGGTGTGGCGTTGGCGACCCTTGCATGGGCGGGACATGGCGACATGGATGACGGCGTGCGCGGATACATTCATCTCGCTTCGGACATCACGCACCTCTGGGCGGCCGGTGCCTGGGTAGGCGCATTGATCGCGTTCTTGGTGCTTGCGGCGAACAAACCAAATACCGGGCAAGGCTCAGTAGAGATCCTGAGCCGAACATCCAATGGTTTCGCTCAGATAGGTACTGTGATCGTGGCGGCACTCGTCGTGACCGGAGCCCTGAATTACCTGTTGATCGCTGGGCCATCGCTTGATCCGCTCTTCTCAACGCTCTATGGCCGCCTGCTCGTAGGAAAACTCCTGTTGTTCGGAGGAATGCTCGCGCTGGCGGCAGCCAATCGGTTTCGACTGAGCCCAAGTCTGGAGGCGGCATTGAGAACAGGCAACCACGCACACGCGGTCGTCAAGCTACGGCAGAGTCTGTTCACGGAGGCGACATTAGCCGTTCTGGTTTTGGCGAGCGTTGCGTGGCTTGGCATCCTTTCTCCCAACGGCACCTAATCCTTGACTGGCACCAAATGACAGCACATGAATTGAATGTAATGCACGGGTAAGCGATCTGTAGATCGCGCGCTTCTACATTTAACGGCGCGGCGCAAGTTGTCGTCGTTTTCACAAAGGAGTCGATCATGAAATCGCAAATTGTCATTGCCGCCCTGTTGAGCGCCCTCTCCGTGCCTGCCTTCGCCGGTCATGCAGCAGCCCAGGCAGCCAAGGAGATGGTTCCGCTGGCTGACGGGGGAACGCTGTACGTCTTCAAGGATGGAAAGATGGCACAGGAAAGTCGCTTCGGACGCGCCGTGTATCAACCCATCGGCGCCTCAGTGGCGACGAAGGACGGGCGGAACATTGCCATTACCAGCAATGAAGTTGCTCGCCTCAGCTCGCTGCTTGAACAGGAGCACGGCGGGTAATTCGCGCGATCTGCTGATGCCTCCCAATGGCGTCAGAAAGAAGTCCCAGCGCCTGTCCGATTCGGATAGGCGCATGGCCTTCGGTGACTACCCCGGACAGAAGATTCAATGTGTAGGTTCAGATAACACTTAATAGGAGATTGATTTGTGGAGCTTCGTCATCTACGGTGTTTCCTCGCTGTAGCAGAGGAGCTTCACTTTGCCCGCGCTGCCGAGCGGTTGCACATCGACCAATCTCCGTTATCTCGCACCATCAAGGAGTTGGAGGAAGAACTCGGCGCACGCCTGTTTGTCCGCACCACTCGCAGCACACAACTGACCCGCGCTGGACGGCTGTTTCTGGAGCACGTTCAGCGAGTCTTTACAGTGCTGGAGCAGGCCCGCGATAGTGTCAAGTCCGCCGCCAACGGCTTTTGCGGCCAGTTGCGTATTGCCTTGTCCGATGGCGTCACGCCTTCGCGCCTGCCGGCATTGCTGGCGCGCAGCCGCGAAGAGGACCCCGAGGTGGAAATCCGATTGTTCGAGGTGCCTTTGGATCAGCAGATCAAGGGGCTTCATAGCGACCTGTATGACGCGGGCTTCTCGATGGCAGGGGATGCAGGTGATGGCATCATCGTCACTCCTGCATGGGAAGACGAATTGATGGTGGCGGTACCAGCCCGCCATCCGGTGCTTGCCTTCAAACAGATCCCGCTGAAGGAGGTGTTGCGCCATCCGCTGGCGCTGGGCGACCCAGCAGTGTGCGAAGGCCACGCGCGCCAGGTCGATCGGTTCCTACGCACATGCGGACAAGAGCCGCTGATCGCGCAGCGCGTGGCGACCTTCGACGTGATGATGACTTTAGTCTCCGCCGGCTTAGCATTGGGCTTGGCGGGCGAGGCGCACATTGCTTCCAGCCGCGAGCCGGGAGTCGTGGCCCGGCGCTTGGCGGGCAAGCCGACTATGCTCATGACCTATCTGCTGCGCCGCGATACGGAGCCGTCCGAAATGCTGGCTCGATTTATCGAACGAGTAGATTTTATTGATTCGGCTGATGAACTCGGCATCCCCGAAGACCTTCCACGCGACCGATAGTAGGAATAAGGCTATGAACAAAGTGATATTGCTGATATTGGTCACTGCACTGCCTGCATGCGGTCCTTCTCAACCTTCGGAAACCGTGGATGCGCTCGTAGCCAATCCCGAACGCATCAAAGAGATTCAACGTCAATGCAAGGAAGACCGCGCGAAGGTTGGCGACGAACTATGTCTGCGTGCTGCCGAAGCCGCCAAACGGCGATTTTTCGGTGATCGGCCAGAGCAAAAATCCAAGTAGGTTATCTCTCGGTCGCTTCGCTGCGACGAAGTTCTCGCTGTTACCTCACTACGCCGCAATGCGCTCGCGCTTGCGGCGTTTTTATTGCTTTCGCCACTAAAGGAAATCTGACTTTTTGGGCCTAAATTGCCGCCACATCGGCCTTTGACCGACCTGCGCGAACGCCTTGATCCTCAGTGCTGCGGCACCTCTGTGTGTCGTGATCGGAGGCGAGGTTATGCAAGGGACGAACGTGCTGTTCGGTCAGATCGCCGTGGTATTCGGCATCGTGATCGCCGGCGTGTGGGGCGCCACACAATGGACAGCAGCCGCCCTTGGCTATCAAGTACGCCTTGGCTCGCCCTGGTTCGACTTCCTTGGCACGTCGATCTACCACCCCTGGAAACTGTTTGAGTGGTGGTTCTTCTTCGATGCCTACGCGCCGCGCGTGTTCGATACCGGCGGCGCCATCGCCGGTGCCAGCGGCATGGTCGCCGTGGGCGTTGCCATCGCCATGTCGGTCTGGCGCTCGCGCCAAGCTCGACTCGTCACCACCTACGGCTCTGCGCGCTGGGCTAACGCGCAGGACATTCGCAAGGCGGGCCTCACGCAACCAGCCGGCGTGTTCCTCGGCCAGCACGATCACCAATACCTGCGGCATGAAGGCCCGGAACACGTCCTGACCTTCGCGCCTACGCGCTCGGGCAAGGGCGTGGGCCTCGTGGTGCCGACGCTGCTTTCCTGGCCTGCATCCGCCGTCATCCACGACATCAAAGGCGAGAACTGGCAGATCACCGCAGGCTGGCGCTCGCGTTTCTCGCATTGCCTGCTGTTCAACCCGACCGATGCGAAGTCGGCGGCCTACAACCCGCTGCTGGAGGTACGGCGCGGCGCGCATGAGGTGCGCGACGTGCAGAACATCGCGGACATTTTGGTCGATCCCGAAGGCGCGCTGGAGAAGCGCAACCATTGGGAAAAGACCAGTCATGCGCTGTTGGTTGGGGCCATCCTGCATGTGCTCTACGCAGGCGAAGACAAGACGCTGCGCGGCGTCGCCAACTTTCTGTCCGACCCGGCCAGCCCGTTCGAGCTGACCTTGCACCGGATGATGACCACGCCGCACCTCGGCGAT
Organism: Pseudoxanthomonas winnipegensis; assembly: GCF_004283755.1. Classification (GTDB taxonomy): domain Bacteria; phylum Pseudomonadota; class Gammaproteobacteria; order Xanthomonadales; family Xanthomonadaceae; genus Pseudoxanthomonas_A; species Pseudoxanthomonas_A winnipegensis. Next base: position 245,184 of record NZ_SHMH01000003.1, on the reverse strand, counting down.
GGGCCGCATCCGGTCGTCGCATCGGCGGCGCGTGAAGTCCTCAACAAGAGCGACAACGAGCGTTCCGGCGTGTTGAGCACCGCCATGTCGTTCCTCGGCCTGTACCGCGACCCGACGGTGGCCGAAGTCACCTCGCGCTGCGATTGGCGCATCGCCGACCTGATAGCGGCCGAGCATCCGGTGTCGCTGTACCTCGTGGTGCCGCCTTCGGATATTTCGCGGACGAAGCCGCTCATTCGCCTGATCCTCAACCAGATCGGGCGGCGCCTCACCGAGTCGCTCGATGGCTCCGATGGCATCGAGCGCCGCCACAAGCTGCTGCTGATGCTCGATGAGTTCCCTGCGCTGGGGCGCCTGGACTTCTTCGAGACGGCGCTGGCCTTCATGGCGGGCTATGGCATCCGCAGCTTCCTCATCGCGCAGTCGCTCAACCAGATCGACAAGGCGTATGGGCAAAACCACTCCATCCTCGACAACTGCCATGTGCGCGTGACGTTCGCCACGAACGACGAGCGCACCGCCAAACGGATCTCCGAGACGCTGGGCACGGCCACCGAGCTGCGCGCCCAGCGCAACTACGCGGGCCATCGGCTCGCGCCGTGGCTGGGCCACCTGATGGTGTCGCGCCAGGAAACCGCGCGCCCGCTGCTGACGCCGGGGGAAGTCATGCAGCTTCCGCCCGACGAGGCCGTGGTGATGGTGTCCAGCGTGGCGCCGATCAAGGCGAAGAAGCTGCGCTACTACGCGGACGCCAATTTCAAGCGTCGCGTGCTGCCACCGCCCGCGCTGGCGGGCGGGCAGTACGCCGACGCGCCGCCATTGCGGCCCGACGACTGGAGCGGGTTGGCGATTCCCTCCGTGCCCACCGCACCGGCCGCGGCCTTCGCTGATGGCCTGGGTTCCGCCGATGACGGCGGCCCACGCCGTCAGCCCGAACTCTCCGAAACCGTCGCCTACGACCCAGAGCTGGCCGCGCCTGCGGCCGACCTTGGGCTGCTCGATGACGACGACGACCTGCCGCTCCCCCTTCCGCGCCAGCTTGATCCAGCCATGCAGCGCACGGCCCGGCTGGCTTTCCTCGACCCCAACGACGGAATCGAGCTATGAGCCACTATCGCCTCAACCTGTTCATCCAGCCGGAGCACGCCAAGCGGCTCGATGAGCTGGCCGCCAAGAAAGGCGTGTCCAAGTCGTCCATCGTCGCGGCGGCGCTCGCATCGTGGCTGTCGCCCGATGCCGCCGACCAGCGCGAGGCGGCCATTGCCAAGCGGCTTGATCGCCTGTCGCGGCAGGCCGAACGCATGGAGCGCGACCAGAACATTGCCATCGAAACGCTGGCGCTGTTCATCCGCTACTACCTGACCGTGAGCACGCCGGTTCCCGAGGCGCACCAAGACGCGGCACGCGCGCAGGGCAAAGCGCGCTTCGAGCAGTTCACCGCGCAGCTTGGCCGCCACCTGCTGCGGGGCCGCAGCCTGGTGCGCGACGTGGTGGAGGAACTGCATCCCGACCTGATGCGAATGGAAGACGCGGCGGCAGCCGCGCAAGCGCAGGAGCGTGCGTCATGAGCGCCGTTCCGCAGTCCATGAGTGCCACGTCGCTCGACCGCCGCATCCAGATGCTGCGCACGGCGATGGGGCCACTGATCGCCGCCGCGCTCGAAGACCCGGACGTGGTGGAGGTGATGCTGAATCCCGATCGCACCCTTTGGGTGGATCGTCTTTCCAGTGGACGCGCGCCGATGGGCGTGGAACTGCCCGAGGCGGACGGCGAGCGAATCATCCGCCTGGTCGCTGCCCACGTTGGCGCAGAAGTCCATCGCGGCCAGCCGCTGATGTCCGCCGAGTTGCCCGAAACGGGCGAACGCTTTGAGGGCATCTTGCCGCCGGCAGCGCCGGGGCCGGCCTTCGCGCTGCGCAAGCGCGCCATCGGCGTTATTCCTCTGGAGCGGTACGTCATCGACAGGATGATGACCAGCGCGCAAGCGGGCTTTCTCGTTCGCGCCGTGCGCGAGCGCCAGAACGTGCTGATCGCCGGCGCCACCAGCAGCGGCAAGACCACGCTCGCCAATGCTTTGCTCGCCGAAATCGCCGCCACTGGCGACCGCGTGCTGGTGCTCGAAGACACGGTGGAGCTGCAATGCGCGGCCCGCGACCACGTTCCCCTGCGCACCCGCGCAGGCGTGGTGTCGATGACCGAGCTGGTGCGCTCGTCCATGCGCCTGCGGCCTGATCGCGTCGTCGTCGGCGAGGTGCGCGGCGCCGAGGCACTGGATCTCATCAAGGTGTGGGGCACAGGCCATCCGGGCGGCATCGCCACGATCCATGCCGGCTCCGCGCTCGGCGCTCTGCTGCGCCTGGAGCAACTGATTCTCGAAGTGGCGGTGAATCCGCCCCGTGCGCTGATCGCCGAGGCGGTCAACGTGGTGATCCACATCGCCGGACGCGGGCGCAAGCGCCGCATCGAGAGCATCGCCCGCGTCGTCGGCTTCGACGGCGTGGGCTACCAACTGGCGGACGCGCTGGAAACGCCGTTTCCCGAGCTGCCGCCACGTCCCGATGCCGCACCCGCTGCGGCGACTTCCCCATCCCCTGACTCACTTGGAGAACTGCCATGACGCAGATGACCATTCCTGCTTTCCGTTTTTCTGCAAATCCGGCTTTGCGTCTTGCACGGCTGCGCTGCCTGGCCCGCCCTGCGGGGCAAGGGCTGCTGCTGGCCGCGCTGCTGTTGTTCCTGGCCGGAACCGCGCAGGCCGCCGGTTCCTCGATGCCGTGGGAAGGCCCGCTGCAATCCATCCTCGAATCCATCCAGGGGCCGGTGGCGCGCATCGTCGCGGTCATCATCATCATCGCCACGGGCCTCGCGCTCGCGTTCGGCGACACGTCCGGCGGATTCCGCAAGCTGATCCAGATCGTCTTCGGTCTGTCCATCGCGTTCGCCGCGTCCTCGTTCTTCCTGTCGTTCTTTTCGTTCTCTGGCGGGGCTGTCGTATGAGCGGCCCGGACAGCTTCGCGGCAGGGTTCGAGGTGCCTTTGCACCGCTCGCTCACCGAGCCGATCTTGTTGGGCGGCGCACCGCGTACGGTGGCGATTGCCAACGGCACGCTGGCCGCCGCCGTCGGGCTGGGCCTGCAACTGTGGATTCCTGGCGTCGTGCTCTGGATCGTCGGCCATTCGCTGGCGGTATGGGGTGCGCGCGTCGATCCACAGTTCATGGCCGTGTTCGCCCGGCACATCAAACACCGCCCGCTGCTGGACGTGTGAGGTGATGCCATGCTGAACCTCGCTGAATACCGCCAGCGGCCCGCACTGCTCGCCGACTGGCTGCCCTGGGCCGGACTCGTCGCGCGGGGTGTCGTCTTGAACAAGGACGGCAGTTTCCAGCGCACGGCCCGGTTTCGCGGGCCTGACCTCGACAGTGCCACGCAAGGCGAGCTGATCGCCACGTCGGCGCGCTTGAACAACGCGCTGCGCCGGCTGGGGTCGGGCTGGGCGCTATTCATCGAGGCCGAGCGCCGCGCCGCTGCCGACTACCCGCACTCGGAGTTTCCCGAGCCGCTTTCGTGGCTGGTGGACGAAGAACGCCGCTCGGCCTTCGAGGATACCGGCCATCACTTCGAGAGCGGCTATCACCTGACGCTGGTGTACCTGCCGCCCGAGGAATCGCGCGCCCGAGCCGCCAAGATGCTCTACGAGAACACGCCGACGAATGGCGTGGACTGGCGCGAGCGGCTGCAAGCCTTCGTCGCGGAAACGGATCGGGTCTTTGACCTGCTCGATGGCGTCATGCCGGAAATCGCCTGGCTCGATGACAGCCAGACGCTGACCTATCTGCACGCGACCATCTCGACGCGGCGTTACCGAATCGGTGTGCCCGAAGTGCCGTTCCACATCGACGCGCTGCTGACCGACTCGCCGCTGGTCGGTGGCCTCGCGCCCATGCTGGGCGACAAGCACCTGCGCGTGGTGTCGGTGCGCGGATTCCCGACCTCGACCTGGCCGGGGATTCTGGACGACCTCAACCGCCTGGGATTTGGGTATCGCTGGAGTACGCGCTTTCTGTGCCTCGACAAATCCGAGGCGGAACGGGAATTGGGGCGCCTGCGCCGCCAGTGGTTCGCCAAGCGCAAGAACGTCATCGCGCTGCTGCGCGAAACGATCTTTCAGCAGGAAAGCCCGCTGGTCGATACCGATGCGAACAACAAGGCTGCCGATGCCGATGCAGCCTTGCAGGAGCTGGGCAGCGATCAAGTCGCCTTCGGCTATCTGACGGCGACCGTCACCGTCATGGACGAGGACGCTGGCGCAGCCGACGAGAAGCTGCGCATGGTGGAGCGCGTCATCCAGGGGCGCGGGTTCGTGACCATCCCCGAAACGCTCAATGCCGTGGATGCGTGGCTGTCATCGCTTCCGGGCAACGCCTACGCCAACGTGCGCCAGCCCATCGTCTCGACACTGAACCTGGCGCACATGATGCCGGTGTCGGCGGTATGGGCCGGGCCGGAGAAGAACGACCACCTGGGCGGCCCGCCGCTGATCGTCACCCGCACCGATGGCGCGACGCCGTTCCGCCTGGTCACGCACATCGGCGACGTGGGCCACACGTTGGTCGCCGGCCCGACCGGCATGGGCAAGTCGGTCTTGCTCGCCACGCTGGCGATGCAGTTCCGCCGCTATCGCGGCTCGCGCATCTTCGCCTTCGACATGGGCCGCTCCATGCGGGCCGCCATCCTCGGCCTGGGCGGTGAACACTACGACCTGGGCACGGATGGCGAAATCGCCTTCCAGCCACTCGCGCGCATCGACCGTGAGGGCGACCGCACCTGGGCCGCCGAATGGATCGAAGGCCGCTTGCTGCACGAAGGCGTGGCGGTCGGCCCCGACGAGAAGGCGGCTATCTGGTCGGCGCTGGGAAGTCTCGCCGGTGCGCCGGTGGAGCAGCGCACGATGACGGGACTTTCCGTGCTGCTGCAATCGAATACGCTGCGGCAGGCGCTGTCGCCCTATGTGCTGGGTGGCGCCCACGGCAAGCTGCTGGACGCCGACCACGACCGGCTGGGCATGGCCGACGTGCAGTGCTTCGAGATGGAGGAGCTGATGCACAGCAAGGCCGCCGTCATGGCCGTGCTGCATTACCTCTTTGCGCGTTTCGATGAACGCTTTGACGGTGCGCCCACGCTGCTGATCCTCGATGAAGCGTGGCTGTTCCTCGATGACCCGGTGTTTGCCGCGCGCATCCGGCAGTGGCTCAAGACGCTCAGGAAGAAGAACGTCAGCGTCATCTTCGCCACGCAGAGCCTGGCCGACATCAAGGATTCGAGCATCGCGCCCGCGATCATCGAAAGCTGCGCAAGCCGCATCTTCTTGCCGAACACGCAGGCGACTGAGCCGCAGATTCGCACGATCTACGAGGGCTTCGGCCTCAACAGGCGGCAGATCGAAATCGTCGCCACCGCGCAGCCCAAGCGCGACTACTACTACCAATCCCGCCTCGGCAACCGCCTGTTCGACCTCGACCTGGGGCCGGCGGCGCTGGCGTTTGCGGGCGCTTCCACGCCGCAAGACCAGCGCGACATAGACCGCGTGCTGCTGGACGCCGGCGTGCCCGGCTTCGCGGGCGCCTGGCTGCGCCATCGCGGCCTCGATTGGGCGGCCGACCTGCTGCCCTCGTTCCCCGGCCTCGCGCCGGGTTCCCTGGCTGACCAACCCCTGGAGAACTTGTCATGAAAAAGCGCCTTATCGCCGCCTCCATTGCGGCCATGCTCTGCACTGCCACCGCCCATGCGCAATGGGTCGTGGTCGATCCGACGAACCTCGTGCAGAACACGCTGACCGCGATCCGCACGCTGGAGCAGATCAACAACCAGATCCAGCAGCTTCAGAACGAAGCGCAGATGCTGATGAACCAGGCGCGCAACCTCGCCAGCCTGCCGTCCAGCGTGGTGAACCAGTTGCGCGCCAACCTGGCGACGACCGAGCGGCTGATCGCGCAGGCCCGAGGCTTAGCCTACGACGTGACGAACCTCGATCGGGAGTTCGCGCGCCTGTACCCCGAGCAGTACGCCGCCACCGTCAGCGGCGACCAGATGTACCGCGACGCGCAGGAGCGTTGGCGGAACACGCTCAACGGCTTGCAAACCACCATGCAGATGCAGGCACAGGTGTCGCAGAACCTGGGCGAAGACGAAAGCGTGCTGGCCGATCTCGTTGGCAAGAGCCAGTCGGCCGAAGGCGCGCTGCAAGCGATGCAGGCCATGAACCAGTTGCTCGCCTTGCAGGCCAAGCAGTCGATCCAGTCGCAGCGGCTTCAGATCACGCAAGACCGGGCCGCCTCGCTGGAGCTGGCGCGGCAGGCGGCGGCCACGGAGCGCGCCCGCGAGGTGCGGCGGCGTTTCATGGGCGAAGGCACGCCGTACACGCCGCAGCGCGTGGATTTCTACGGCAACTGACGGGAGGCCGCCATGCGATGCGTCCTCGCCCTTGGTGTCGTGCTGCTGGCCGCTTGCGGCAAGCAGCCAACCGACCACCATGCCGATGCCCTGGCCGCCGATCCCGTGCGACTCAAGACATTGCGCGCGCAATGCGCGGCCGACCGGCAGGCCACGGGCGAGGACGCTTGCCGCGCCGCCGCCGAAGCCTTCCGGCGGCGCTTCTTCTCCGGCCTGGCTGGGCCGGATGAATACCAGACCTTGGCCGACCTGCCGCCGATCCCACCGAGCTTCGATGAGCCGGCCGATGGCGTGGCACCGGCACTGCCCCCCGAACCGGAGGCCATGCCATGAATGACGTGACCATCATCGACCAATTCCTCAGCACCTTCGCCGCCTACATCGACTCGGGTTTCGGGCTGCTGCGGGGCGAAGTGGCCTTCCTCACCGCCACGCTGATCGTTATCGACATGACGATCGCCGGGCTGTATTGGGCCATGAGCCACGCCACCGGCCAGGGCGAGGACGTGATCGCCAAGCTGCTGCGCAAGGTGATGTACGTCGGTGCCTTCGCCTACATCATCAATAACTTCAACTGGCTGGCGAGCATCGTCTTCCGCTCGTTCGCGGGATTGGGCATCACCGCCACCGGCTCGGCCATCACGATGGAGAACTTCTTGCAGCCGGGCCGGTTGGCAAAAACCGGCCTTGACGCGGGCGGGCCGATCTTCCTCCAGATGGACGACATGATGGGATTTCCCGAGGTGTTCTTGAACCTCGATGCCATCTTGGTGCTGTTCCTCGCCTGGCTGGTCGTAGTGCTGTGCTTCTTCGTGCTGGCGATCCAGCTTTTCATCACGCTCATCGAGTTCAAGCTAACCACGCTCGCGGGCTTCGTGCTGGTGCCGTTCGCGCTCTGGAACAAGACTTCGTTCCTGGCCGAAAAAGTCTTGGGCAACGTGGTTGCCTCCGGCGTCAAGGTGCTGGTGCTGGCCGTGATCGTCGGTATCGGCTCGGGCCTGTTCACTCAGTTCCAAGTCCATCCCGATGAGCCGTCCATCGACCATGCACTGGTCATCATGCTGGCCTCGCTCACCTTGCTGGCGCTGGGGATCTTCGGCCCTGGCATCGCCACGGGCCTTGTGTCCGGTGCGCCGCAGCTCGGCGCGGGCGCAATGGCGGGCGCGGCTATCGGCGCAGCCGGGACGGCGGTGGCCGTCGGTGCCGCCGCCACGGGTGTAGGCAGCGCGGTAGCCGCTGGCGCGCGCATGGCACCGGCTGCCGCCAAGCTGGCTGGCGCTGGTGCGCGTGCGGCCACGTCGGCGGCTGGCAGTGCGAAATCGGCGTTCCAGGCCGGCTCCGCCGCCGCAGGCGGTGGTGCGAAAGGCGCAATGGCGGGCTTGGGCAACGTCGCCAAGACAGGCGCGCAGGCAGCCGGGCGAGGCGCTGCATCTCGCGCCTCCGCAGCCGGGCAACGCATGGCTGCTCCCTTCCGCGCTGGCTGGAATGGCGCTGCGGCCGATAGTGGCGCAGGCGCGGCATCCGGTCAGGGTGCCGCAGGCGAGGCCGCATCCGGCACCGCCACCGCGCAGACGCAGGAACAGCCCGCTTGGGCCAAGCGCCTGCATCGCCGCCAGCAACTCACCCATGCCGCGACTACTACCGCCCACGCCTTGCGCGGTGGCGATGGCGGCGGCTCCGGGCAAGGCCCGAGCCTGCGCGATTCCGATTCATAAGGAGAACTGACCATGCGATTCAAGAAACCGCAGGTGCGCTATGCCGACACGCCGCAGCCTGCCACGCCGTATCAAGCTGCCGGCCAGGTGTGGGACGACCGTATCGGCACGCCGCGCGTGCAGGCGAAGAACTGGCGGCTGATGGCCTTCGGCTGCCTGACGCTCGCGCTGCTGATGGCCGGCGGCCTGGTGTGGCGCTCGGCGCAGTCCATCGTGACGCCCTACGTGGTGGAGGTGGACAACGCAGGCCAGGTGCGCGCCGTGGGCGAAGCCGCCACGCCGTACCGGCCCAGCGATGCACAGACCGCGTACCACCTAGGCCGCTTCATCGGCCTGGTGCGCTCGCTGTCCATCGACCCCATCGTTGTCCGCCAGAACTGGCTCGACGCCTACGACTACACGACCGACAAGGGCGCGGCCGTGCTCAACGACTACGCGCGCGTGAACGACCCGTTCGCGCGTATCGGCAAGGAGTCGGTGACGGTGCAGATCACGAGCGTCGTGCGCGCTAGCGACACGTCTTTCAACGTGCGCTGGACGGAACGCCGGTACGTCAATGGCGCCACGGCCGGGCTGGAACGGTGGACGGCCGTGGTGTCCATCGTGCTCCAACCGCCGCGCACCGAAGAACGCCTGCGCAAGAACCCCCTGGGCATCTACGTCAACGGCTTGTCGTGGAGCCGCGAGTTGGATTCTTCCGAAGGAGCCAAACCATGAACCTGTCTTTCCGTATTTACGTTTCCGTGCTGACGCTTGCGGCCCTGGCGGGCTGCGCCACGCAGGGCAAGCCGCCGCCCGTGATTTCGCTTGATGAGCCGGTGCAGGCCCAGCCGCTGCCTGAACTACCCGCGCCTGTGGAAGTGGTGGCTGTGCCCGAGGTGCTACCGATGCCGGCGCAGTTGAAGCCGTTGCCCGAAGCCGATGACGCCAAGCCCACGCCGGAGCCGGCAGACGAGAAGGTGCGTGTCTCGCGCGCCAATGCCGAGGCCCGCGTCGCGCCCACGCGCGAGGGCTACGTCAACGCGATTCAGGTGTGGCCTTTCACGGATGGCGCGCTCTATCAGGTCTATGCGGCCGTGGGCCGCGTGACCGTGGTTTCGCTCCAGCCGGGCGAGGAACTGGTAACGGTGGCCGCTGGCGATACCGTGCGCTGGATCGTGGGCGACACATCGAGCGGTAGCGGTGCCGACCTGCGCGTGAACGTGCTGGTCAAGCCGATCCGCTCGGGCCTCAAGACCAATCTCGTCATCACCACCAATCGCAGGACATACCTGCTGGAGCTGGCTTCGACGGAAAAGACGTGGATGGCATCGGCTTCTTGGGAGTATCCGCGCGACCGGATGCTGGCCTTGCAGCGCCAGGCACAGGCGGCCAGCGCCGCCGCGCCGGTGGATTCCGGCTTGTCGCTGGAGAACCTGCGCTTCCGCTACGCGGTCAGCGGCAGCAACCCGCCGTGGAAGCCGCTGCGCGCGTTCGACGACGGGCAGAAGGTCTATATCCAGTTCCCCGCCGGCATCGCGCAAGGCGAGCTGCCGCCGCTGTTCGTGATCGGGCCGGAAGGCGGCGGGCAACTGGTCAATTACCGCTTCCGCTCGCCGTATTACATCGTGGATCGGCTGTTCGGCGCGGCCGAACTGCGCCTGGGCGGTGACAAGGGCGACGTGGTGCGGATTGAGCGCACGGACGGCGTTGCGCGGAGGAACTGACCATGAGCCAGGACGACACCCCCGACCTCGCCACGCCGCAGGCGGGCAAGGTCGCGCCCGAGGCGGTGACGCTGCGCGCCCAGCCGCGCCCGGTCACGCGCCTGAACCGGCGCACGCTGGCCATCCTCGTAGGCGGCCTGTCGGTCGCCGTGCTCGGGGCCACGATCTGGTCGCTGCAACCGCAGCGGCGCGGAGCCAGCGAACAGACCGAGCTTTACAACGTCGATCGCGTCTCGAAGTCCGAAGGGCTGGACGGCCTGCCTTCGGACTACTCGAAGCTGCCGCCGAAAGTGCCGGAGCTGGGGCCGCCGCTGCCGGGCGACCTCGGCCCGGCCATCGTGAACTCACAGCAGCCGGCCGTGGCCGCCTACGCAGCCCCTGGCCACGATCCCAACGACGCCTTGCGCAAGGAGGCGGAAGCCGCTGCGGCTTCGTCGGTGTTCTTCCGCTCGGGCGGCCAAGGCGAGGCGACCGCCACGGTGGCGCAAGCGGCGCCGGGTGCCGGTGGTGCCAGCGCGCTCGCGGCCTTCGACCCGCTTGCCGCAGGGCCGGCCTCGACGGCGGCCCAGCCTGCCGACCCAACCGCCGTGCAAAACCGGCAAGACCAGAAAGAGGCGTTCCTGAAAGCCGGTTCTACGGAAACCCGCAATTCCGGCAACCTGGCGCTGCCGACATCGCCATATCAGGTGATGGCCGGGACGGTGATCGCGGGTGCGCTGGTGACGGGCATCAAGTCGGACTTACCGGGCGACGTGATCGGCACCGTCACGGAGCCGGTCTATGACACGGCCACCGGCAAGTTCCTGCTGATCCCGCAGGGATCGCGCATCTTGGGCAAATACAACAGCCAAGTCAGCTACGGGCAGAGCCGCGTGCAGGTGGTGTGGAATCGCATCATCCTGCCGGACACGTCATCGCTGACACTCGACAACCTTGTGGGCACAGATCCTGCGGGCTACTCGGGCCTGGAAGATGACGTGGACTGGCATTGGAAGCGCATCGTCGCCGGCGCAGTGCTGACGACGTTGCTGGGCGTCAGCGCCGAACTGGCCGCACCGGAGAATCGGCAGGACGGCAACCGCATCGTCATCGCCGGGCGTGACAGCGCACAGGACAGCATCAATCAGGTCGGCCAGGAGATCACCCGGCGCAACATGAACATCCAGCCGACGCTGACCGAGCGGCCGGGCCTGCCGGTGCGGATCATCGTCAACCGGGATCTAGTGCTGCGGCCCTACCAGCCGCTGTTCTTCAATCGGGGAGCTTCGCAATGAGCGCGACCAAGAAGCTGCGGCTCGGGCCGCTGCCCAAGACCGAAAGCGTCAAACTGACCTTTGCCTGCCCGGCCAGCTTGAAAGCCGACCTCGACCGCTACGCCGCGCTGCACGCGCAGGCGTATGGCGAGGCGGTCGATGCCGTGACGCTGATCCCGCACATGCTGGAGGCGTTCATGGTGGGGGATCGGGGATTCAAGCGCACACAGCCCAAGAACGGAAAAGCCGCCCCTGCGTGAACAGGGGCGGCTTTGGATTGGTGCCCGAGGCCGGAATCGAACCGGCACGCCTTTCGGCGAGGGATTTTCTTACCACTTCGACTTTCGCCGCCGCCCTGCTCAACGCAGGGCGTTCGTGGTCTGGAGCACGCCTTCACCATAGCCTTGCGGCCGTAGGTGCCCGCCGTCTGCTCTCTACACCTTCCCAAGCTGTAGCTTGGGCTTGGCTCGGCGTTGGCTCGGATGCAAAAGCATCCAGGGCGTTCGCCGACTTTGACGGGCTTCACTTCGGGCGTTTCCCCCCGAAGGCTCAAATTGTTCAAGTCCCTTGTGTCTACCGATTTCACCACTCGGGCGTAGTGCTCAACGCACTGAAAACACCTACCTCCATCTACTGGCGCCTAGCTGGCCCCTGGCCGTCAAGCCTAGCTGCAAAGCTACAGCTCGGATGCCCGCAAACCGTTGTCACTATTGACCTTCTGGCTCGGTAGTTCTAGCAGAAAGGACTTGACAAAACAGATTTTAAGTCCGATGCGTCTACCAGTTTCGCCATCCGGGCATGGATGGGGCGGTGTGCGCAGGCTAGCAAAAAGCACGCCTCCTCCGCACGCGGTTCGACGCCGCGCGCGGGCGCTACGTCTGCCGGCTGGGCCGGCGGTCGTCTCCCGCGCCGAGCCTTGCATCGCCTCAGTCGCCCGACTCGCGGAACGGCTGGGTCCTGGCCAAAGCTCGCAAGTCCCAGCGGATCTGGAGCGGCGTATTGTCCGCCTCGCGATACGCGCCGACATGGATGTGCGGCGCGCGCGCGTTGCCGTTGTTGCCATCGACGCCCAGCACATGACCTGCCTCGACCGTCTCGCCGACGTGCACCCGCAGCTCGGCCAGGTGCCCCATCGTCACGATCGCCCCGTCCGGGGTGCGGATGCGGACGGTGCCAGCCGGAGGCGGCCCCAGCGTGCCGGGCGTGTTGACCCGGGGATTGTCGTAGACGAACGCGATGACGCCGTCGACCGGCGCCAGCACCTCGGCGTGCCAGCCGTACCAGTCCGCATTGGCATGTCCATCGCGTCGATAGAGCCTGGCGAAGCCGCTGTCCCCGTCCATGCCGCCGAAGACCAGGCAATCGGTGCCGAGCGCATCACCGGCGTAGTCCAGCTCGCCAACGGGATGCTCGGAACACATGAACCGATAGCGAAACATCGGCGCAAGCGTGATCTGTTCGATCTCGCCCTTCGGCATCACGGCCTTGGGCGGCGGACCGGGCATGGCGGCAAGCAGTGCGGCAAGCATGAACCACATCTCCATCGCTCCTCTACGCGTTCAGGTGTAGGCGTTCCCGGCGCAAGCCGGATGGCGGCACGGGGGTCTAAGGTGATTCAATTCGCATCGCCCTCGACGCCTGTGTCGGGCGGCGCCGATATCAGGAGAGCATGTCATGAAGATTGATGCCTCGCGCGCGGTCGGGGCCTATGCGGCGGTCATGACCGTCGCCATGGCCTGGATGATGTTCGGTGCCAATGCCAGCCCGACGGGCACGAGGTTCGAGACGATCGATGTGCAGCGCATCAATATCCGCGAGCCCGACGGCACCCTGCGCATGACGATCGCCTCGCGCGACCGGATGCCGGGCATCATCGTCGCCGGCCACGAGACGCCGCATCCCGACCGTCCCCAGGCAGGCATGATCTTCTACAACGACGAAGGCACGGAGAACGGCGGACTGGTGTTCTCCGGCGCGCTGAAGGACGGCAAGCCGACCAATCTCGGCGCGCTGTCCTTCGACCGCTGGCGCCAGGACCAGACCGTGGCGCTGAGCAGCAGCGAGGACGGCGAGGACCGGCAGGCAGGGCTGGCGATCAACGACCGCCCGGACCAGCCGGTCGACTTCCCGACCGTCGCCCGCTTGATGCACCAGCCCCCCAGCGCCGAACGCGAAGCCGCCATCCGCGCCGCCGGCGCGGTCGTCGCGCCGCGCGCGTTTCTCGGTCGGACCTCGGACAAGGCGTCGGTGCTGGCGCTGCGCGACACCGACGGCCGCAAGCGTCTGGAGCTGAAGGTCGCGGCGGACGGCCGCGCCACGATCGACTTTCTCGACGATCAGGGCCATGTCACCCGATCGATCACGGACCTGAGCCGGTGAGCAGCGCGCGTCGGGTCTGTTCGTCGGCCGGATAGAAGCATTCCAGCGTCAGCTCCGCCAGGGTCACGTCGGTCGCGGTGCCGAACACGGTCGTGGTGGACAGGAGCGACAGCACGCCACCGCCTGGTCCGCTGCGGATCGCGAGCGGCACCGCGATGCGCGCGACGGACTGCGCGGCCTGGCCACCTTCCGGACACGGAAAGCCGCTGAGTTCGGCATGGAGTGCGTCGAGCGCCGGATCGGCCGAATGCGCGATGTCCAGGCGCAGCCGCGCCAGCAGATGGTGTCGCCATTGCGCCAGGTTGACAATGCTGGGCGCGAGCCCTTTCGGATGCAGCGTCGCGCGCAGCACATTGATGGGGGGCGCCAGAAGCGCCGGATCGACGCCGTCCAGCAGCGCGGTCGCCGCCTCGTTGGCGCGCACCAGGTTCCAGTGGCGGTCCACCGCCAGCGCCGGGAATGGCGCGTGCGCGTTTAGCACGGCTTCGACCGCGGCCAGCGCGGCCGCCATGTCCGGCGCCTCGAGCGCGCGTTCGCCATGGATCGGCGCATACCCCGCCGCGAGCAACAGGCGGTTGCGCTCCCTGAGCGGCATCGCCAACGGTTCGGCCAGGCGCAGCAGCAGTTCGCGGCTGGGCGCCGCGCGCCCGCTTTCGACAAAGCTCAGATGGCGCGTCGACACCTGCGCCTCGCCGGCCAGATCGAGCTGGCTCAGCCGACGCCGGGCCCTCCACTCGCGCAGCAAGTCGCCAACGGTGATCGCGTCTGTGGCCATGGCCGCATCCTAGCGAAAGGCGGCAGCGCTGCCATTACCTGCGGGGTAATCGCAGGCTCTGTGCGGCCTGGGCATCCTCGGCGCATCGACGATGAGGAGAACGAGGATGACCGACCCCGACACCCTGGCCCGCGCCTATCTCGCCCTGTGGAACGAAGCCGACGCCGCGGCGCGCGATCGTCGCCTGGCCGACGGCTGGACCGCCGATGCCCGCTACACCGATCCGATGATGGCAGGTGAAGGCCACGGCGGCATCGCCGCCATGATCGCCGCCGCGCGCGCGCAGTTCCCCGGGCACGCCTTTGCCCTTCGCGGCATGCCCGATGCGCATGGCCCGTTCGTGCGCTTCTCCTGGACGTTGGCGGCGCCGCACGGGGCGCCGGTGGCCGGCGGGACCGACGTGGTCCGCCTCGCGCCGGATAGCCGTATCGCCGAGGTGATCGGCTTTCTCGACCGGGAGGTCGCATGAGCGCGGCCTTCATCCTGCGCGGCGACGGCCACGCGCTGTTCGTCCGCGACTGGGGCGAGGGAGCGCCCGTGGTCCTGCTGGCGGGCTGGGCGATGGACGGACGGATCTGGGGCGAGGTCATGCTGCATCTCAACGCCGCCGGCCTGCGCACCATCGCCTACGACCGCAATGGCCATGGGCGATCGACGGATCGGCCGGGCTACGACTACGACGACCTCGCCGACGATCTCGCCGCCGTGCTGGAGGCGCTCGACCTGACCGGGGTCACGCTGGTCGCGCACTCCGGCGCGGGCGGCGAAGCGATCCGTTACCTGTCGCGCCACGGCCGCGCGCGCATCGCCAGGCTGATCCTGGTCGGCGCCACGGGTCCGCGGGTCATCGGCACCGATGGCGTCACACCCGCGATGGTGGATGCGCTGTGCGCGCAGCTCGCCTTCGACCTGTCGGCCTGGATCGACGCCAACATCGCGCCCTTCGCCCCCGGCACGCCGGAGCGCATCAACGCGTGGATGGCGAGCATGGTGCTGGACTGCTCGCGTCGCGCCGTCGTCGCGTTCCAGCGCACGATCGCCCTGAGCGACCTGTCGGCGGAAGCCGCCGCGCTCGACCTGCCGGTCGCCGTGCTGCATGGCGACCGCGACGTGTCCGCGCCGCTGGACAGCAGCGGCCGGGTCTACGCCGCGACGATCCCCGGCGCGGAACTGGTCGTCTACGAAGGCGTGGCGCACGGGGTGATGGTGACGCACGCAGCGCGGCTTGCCGGCGACATCGCCCGGCGGGCCAGCCCATGAGCGTGCCTGTCGCCCAGGCGCCGCAGTCGGCGCCCGAAACCTACGTCATCACCTTCCACGTCAAGGCAGACCAGGTGGCGCGCTTCCTCGCCCTGCTGGGTCCTGTGCTCGATGCGATGCGCCATGAGACGAGCTTCGTGCGCGCCGCGCTGCACGTCGATCCGGAGCGGCCGCACGTGTTCCAGCTCCACGAGACCTGGACCGATCGCGACGATGTCCTCAACGTCCAGCTGCACCGGCCCTACCGACAGGCATGGCACGCCGCATTGGACGCGCTGCTGGCCGAGCCCAGGCAGATCGCGATCTGGACGCTCGTGCGGGCCGATTGAAGCCGTACGAGCAGGTCGTGCGGCTCGATGCGTCGCCATGGAGCGACGCCGCGTTGGGAGAGGTGGCGCGGGAGGCTTTCCACCGATGTCCGGGATGCCTGGACCAGTTCGCCCGGCGTGAGCCGATCCCGGAAAACAAGAACGGCCCCGAAGGGCCGTTCAAACTAGCGCGAAACGCTAGTGAAAATTGGAGCGGGATAAGAGACTCGAACTCTCGACCCCGACCTTGGCAAGGTCGTGCTCTACCAACTGAGCTAATCCCGCGTTTTGTGTTACGTAAAGCGAAAGTCTACCTTCGCTTCTTCGAGTTGTGGAGGCCTGGGTCGGAATCGAACCGGCGTGCACGGATTTGCAGTCCGCTGCATAACCACTCTGCCACCAGGCCGGTGACGCGCGGTTGGCCGCAAGAGCCTTCCGACAAAACAAAACCCCGATGGGCCGGGGTTTCGTCAACGCCGTTGAAGCAACTCCACTTCAACTGCGCCTTGAAACTTGGAGCGGGATAAGAGACTCGAACTCTCGACCCCGACCTTGGCAAGGTCGTGCTCTACCAACTGAGCTAATCCCGCGAGAGAGGCGAAATTGTAGTGCCTTTCTTGCGCGTGTCAACGGCTGCCTGCTCATCTTCGCGCAGGCTCGGCCAGGCAGCGCGCAGATACTGGTAGCCCGAGTACAGGGTCAGCAGCGCGGCCACGGCCAGCAGCCAGTCGCCGATGTGGAACACGGGCACGCTCATCCACACATCGCTCAGCGAATGGCCGGCCGGGCGCACCGAGTACAGCAGGCAGCCCAGCGCGATCATCTGCACGGTGGTCTTGACCTTGCCGATCCAGGCGACCTTGACCTTGCCGCGCTGGCCGATCTCGGCCATCCACTCGCGCAGGGCCGACACGGCGATCTCACGGCCGACGATGACCGCGGCCCAGAACGCCATCCACGGCGTGGGATGACCCTGCACGATCAGGAACAGCGCCACGGCCACCATCAGCTTGTCGGCGACCGGATCCAGGAACGCGCCGAAAGCTGAATACTGGTGCCAGCGCCGCGCGATCCAGCCATCCAGCCAGTCGGTGACCGCGGCGATCACGAACACCGCCGCGGCGGCCACGCTGGTCCACGCGTACGGCAGGTAGAAGACCACCACCAGCACCGGGATCAGCACGATCCGCAGCAGGGTCAGCCAAGTGGGAACGGTCAACTTCATGGGCGATCTGGGCCGGGCGTTGGGGGCGCCGCCGGTTCCGGCAACCCGTGCAGGTTAGCGTAGATGCGCTGGGCCAGCGCGTGATTGACCCCTTCCACGCGCGCGATCTCCTCCACGCCGGCGGCCTTGAGCCCGGACAGGCCGCCGAAATGCTTGAGCAGACTGGCGCGCCGGCGCGGGCCGATCCCGGCGATGTCCTCCAGCTTGCTGGTGGTGCGCGCCTTCTGGCGCTTGCCGCGGTGGCCGGTGATGGCGAAGCGGTGCGCCTCGTCGCGCACCTGCTGGATCAGCTGCAGCGCCGGCGAGGCCGCGCCGGGGCTGACCTCGCGGCCATCGTCCAGGATCAGGGTCTCGTGGCCGGCGCGGCGTTCCACGCCCTTGGCCACGCCGACCAGGGCCACGCCGTCCACGCCCAGGTCGGCCAGGACCTCGCGCGCCTGGCGCAGCTGGCCGGCGCCGCCGTCGATCAGCAGCACGTCGGGCAGCACCGTGCCCTCCTCCATCGCGCGCCGGAAGCGACGCTCGATCGCCTGGCGCATGGCCGCGTAGTCGTCGCCCGGCTCGATGCCGCTGATGTTGAAGCGGCGGTACTGCGAGCGCACCGCGCCCTTCTCGTCGAACACCACGCACGAGGCCACCGTCGCCTCGCCCATGGTGTGGCTGATGTCGAAGCACTCGATGCGCTGGGCCGGCTCGGCCAGGCCCAGCAGCTCGGCCAGGGCCTGGCTGCGCGCGGCCTGGGCGTTGCGGCTGGTCATCTCGGTGGCCAGGGTGATCTGCGCGTTGCGCCGGGCCAGGTCGAGGTAGCCGGCGCGTTCGCCGCGCACGTTCCACTTCAGCTGGACCTTGCGGCCGGCCGCGCTGGACAGCGCCGCCTCGATCAGCTCGGCGTCGGGGATCTCGCGGTCCAGCAGCAGTTCGCGCGGCGGCACCTGCTCGGCGTAGTACTGCGAGACGAAGGCGGCCAGCACTTCCTCGGCGCTCTCCTCGCCGTTGGTGCGCGGATAGAAGGCGCGCGTGCCCAGGTTGCGGCCGTCGCGGAAGGCCAGCAGCAGCACGCAGGCGGTGCTGCCCTGCATCGCGCAGGCCAGCGCATCCAGGTCGGCGGCGTGGCCGTCCACGTACTGGCGCGACTGCATGCCGCGCAGGCGCTTGAGCAGGTCGCGCAGGCGCGCGGCCTCCTCGAAGTCCAGCTTCTCGGCGGCGCGCTCCATCTCGGCGGTCAGCTCGTCGGACAGCTCATCGCTGCGCCCGCCCAGGAACAGGCTGGCGCGATGCACCGACTGGTCGTACTCGGCCTGGCCGACCAGCTCCACGCACGGCGCGGTGCAGCGGCCGATCTGGTACTGCAGGCACGGCCGGGTGCGGTTGCGGAAAACGCTGTCCTCGCAGTTGCGGATGCGGAACAGCTTCTGCATCAGGTTCAGCGTGTCGCGCACCGCACCGGCGCTGGCGTAGGGGCCGAAATAGCGCCCGGCGATCGCGCGCGGGCCGCGATGGAAGGCGATGCGCGGAAATTCCTCGCTGGTCAGCAGGACGTAGGGATAGCTCTTGTCGTCGCGCAGGGCCACGTTGTAGCGCGGGCTGAGCGACTTGATCAGCTGGTTTTCCAGCAGCAGCGCCTCGGCCTCGGTGCGGGTGACCGTGACGTCCATGCGCGCGATCTGCGAGATCATCGCCAGGGTGCGCGGGTTGCGCGGCGCATTGTTGAAATAGCTGCCCACGCGGTTGCGCAGCGCGCGCGCCTTGCCCACGTACAGCAGCGTGTCGTCGGCCGCGTACATGCGGTACACGCCCGGCGCGGTGCTCAACGAAGCGGCGAAGGCCTTGCCGTCGAACGGCTGGCCCGGGGGACTGCGACGGCTCATGCTTCGATCGGCACCTGCGAGACGGCGCCGCTGGCCAGGTCCACGCACAGCACCGCGTGCGCGTCGGTCTCGGCGATCCACAGCTTGCCGCCAAAGGCGGCCAGGCCGGCCGGCTGCGCCAGGCGCCGGCCCAGGTCCAGCGAGGTCACCGCGCCGCCGCCCAGGCGCAGGCTGCGGATGCGGCCGTTGCCGGTGTCGGCGATCCACAGCACCGGCGCGTCGGGATCCAGCGTCACGTCCTCCGGCGCCTGCAGGCGCGCCTGCTGGCGCTGGCCGTCAGCATCGCCGAATTCCCACGGCCCCTGCCCGCCCACCAGCGTCTTGGCGAAATCGCCGCCCAGCTGCACCGCGCGCAGCGAGGCGCCCAGCGTGTCGCACACGTACAGCGCCTGCTGCACCAGCGCCAGGCCGGTCGGCTGGGCGAAGCTGGCCAGGATGCCGGCACCGTCGCGCTGACCCAGCTGGCCCGAGCCGGCGCGGCATTCGAGCATGCGGTTGCCCAGATCCCAGCTCCACACCCGGTTGTCGCCGGACAGGGCGAAGTGCAGATGGCTGTTGGTCACCACCAGCCCGGCCGGCGAAGCCAGCGCGACATCGCCGGGCGCGCGGATCGGGCCCTCGGCCGGCACCCCGGCCTTGCCGGTACCCAGCAGGGTCTGCACCGCACCGGTGCCCAGATGGATGCGACGGATCAGGTGGTTGCCGGTGTCGGCCACGTAGAGCTCGTTGCGCAGCAGCGCCACGTGGGTGGGGCTGCGGAAGCTGGCGATCTCCATGTCGCCGTCCAGCGCGTCGGCGTTGCCGTTGCCGAAGCGCCGCATCACGCGGCCGGCATGGGTGCACTCGACGATCTGATGATGGCCGGTGTCGGCCACGTACAGGCGCTCGGCGTTGACCGCCAGGCCGGTGGGGAAACGCAGCGGCAGGCGCGGCTCGGGATGGGTCTCGACCGGGCGCGTATCGACCAGGGGCTCGTCCAGCGGCTCGCACAGCGCGGCGAGCTGGTTTTCCAGCGCGCCGACACCGGGCGTGCCGACGATGTGGTCGACCACCATGCCCTGCGCGTCGATCAGCACGACGGTCGGCCAGGCCTCGATGCCGAAGCGCTGCCAGGCGTGCCAGTCCAGATCGTGCGCGATCGGGAAACTGACCCCGAAGCGGCGCAGGCGCTTGAGCGCGGCCTGCGGATCGCGGTGCACGTCGAAACGCGGCACGGCGATCACCCGCACCTGCAGGCGCGCGCCGAAGCGACGCTGCAGCAGCGCCAGGTCGGCCAGCCGCTGCAGGCACCAGCTCGAGGCCGGGTCGACGAAGGCCAGCGCCACCACGCTGCCACGCAGCGACTGCAGCGCGGTCGGCGCGGCGTTGAGCCACAGCAGGCCGTGCGGGAAGTCGGGAGCGTGGACCGGATTCATGAATACTGAATGATGCCGCAGGCGGCCTGCTTCAAGCCGTGCGCGCCGGCGCGCTTCACGCGCGGGAGCGGCGGCGCGCGGCCAGGCCTCATCGCATGCCGTCCAGATGGCGCTGGGCGCGCGCCAGGTCTTCGGGGGTGTCCACGCCCGGCGGGAAGGCCTCGGGCGTCAGCGCCACGGCGATGCGGAAGCCCGCCTCCAGCGCGCGCAGCTGCTCCAGCGACTCGGTGCGCTCCAGCCGGCCCGGCGGCAGCGCGGCGAAGGTGCGCAGGAAGCCGGCGCGGTAGGCGTAGATGCCGATATGGCGCAGGAACGGCGCCGGCGCCTCGGCCAGCACCTGGCGGCTGTGGGCGAAGCCATCGCGGTGCCAGGGCAGCGGCGCGCGGCTGAAGTACAGCGCATCGCCGTTGTCGGCCAGCACCACCTTGACCGCATTGGGGTCGAACACCTGCTCGGCCTCGTCGATCGGCGTGGCCAGGGTCGCCATCGGATGGCCGCTGGCCGACAGCGCGGCGGCCACCGCGCGGATGCCGGACGGCGGGGCGAAGGGTTCATCGCCCTGAAGGTTGACCACCAGGGTCCGATCGTCCCAGCCAGCGATACCGGCGCATTCGGCCAGGCGGTCGCTGCCCGAGGCGTGGCTGGCGGCGGTCATCGCCACCTGCACGCCGCTGCCGTCCAGCGCGCGCGCCACGCGATCGTCGTCGGTGGCCACCCACACCTCGCGCGCGCCGGCGGCCAGCGCGCGCTGCGCCACGTGCAGCACCAGCGGCTGGCCGCCGAGCAGGCGCAGCGGCTTGCCGGGCAGACGCGTGGCGTCATGGCGGGCGGGAATGGCGACGACGAAGGGCTCTTGCAGGTCGGTCATGCGAAGGTCTTTCGAGCGCGCCCGGTCAGGGGCGCACCCTGCCGGGCGCGGGGGTGGGGAGATGAGGCCATTCTAGCCGCTGCCCCGCGCCGACCCGGCTGACCCGAGGGCCGCGCGGTCACCGGCGTTCAGCCCTTGTGGCCGAGCGGCGACAGCGTCCGCAGCGCCGCGACGCGGCCCAGCACCGCCACCCAGAACGCCTCGGGCAGCTCGGCCTCGACCGGCACGCTGTAGGCCCACGGCCCGGCGAAGGCGGCGCACTTGACCGCGTCCTTCTCGGTCATCAGCAGCGGCAGCTCGCTGCCGAAACGCAGATCGTCCGCGGTATAGGCGTGGTGGTCGTCGAAGGCGTGCGGGACCACGCCGATGCCGTAGCCGCGCAGCAGGTCGAAGAAGCGGCCGGGATGGCCGATGCCCGCCACGGCGTGCACGCGGTGGCCGCCGAAGGCCGCCAGCGTGGTCGGCTTGCCGCCGGCCAGCGGCAGGGCCAGGCCCGAGCGCAGCGTCATCGCCCATTCGCCGAAGCCGGCATTGCCGCCGTTGACCACGCGGAAATCGACCTGGGCGCTGCGTTCGGCCGGCTCGCGCAGCGGCCCGGCCGGCAGCACGCGGCCGTTGCCGTAGCGGCGGCGGCCGTCGATGACCTCGATCTCCACATCGCGGCGCAGGCGGATGTGCTGCAGGCCGTCGTCGCAGACCACGATGTCGCAGCCGGCCGCCGCCAGCGCGCGCGCGGCGGCGACGCGGTCGCGGTCCACGCGCACCTTGGCGCCGGTGCGGCGCGCGATCAACACCGGCTCGTCGCCGCCTTCGGCCGGCGTGGTGTCCGCCTCGACCCAGCGCGGCTTGCCCGGGTCCTGGCGGCCGTAGCCGCGGCTGGCCACGCCCGGCGTCCAGCCCGCCTCGCGCAGGCGCTGGACCAGGGCGATGGTCAGCGGCGTCTTGCCGGTGCCGCCGACGGTCAGGTTGCCCACCACCACCACCGGCACCGGCACGCGCCGGCGGCGCAGCAGACCGATGCGGTAAAGGGTGGCGCGCAGGCGCAGCGCGCCGCGGAAGACCGGTTCGAGCAGGCGCGGCAGCAGCGGCACCGGCGCGCCGTCGAACCAGTACTTGGGCGCGCCGCGCGAGGCGCTCATTCGGCCTCGCGGAACTGGGCGCCGTGCAGTTGCGCGTACAGGCCACCGCGCGCCAGCAGTTCGGCGTGGGTGCCCTGCTCCACCAGACGGCCATGGTCGAGCACCAGCACCTGGTCGGCGTGCTCGATGGTGGACAGGCGATGGGCAATAACCAGCGTGGTACGGTGGGGCATCAGCTGGGTCAGCGCGTCCTGCACCAGGCGCTCGGACTCGTTGTCCAGCGCGGCGGTGGCCTCGTCCAGGATCAGGATCGGCGCGTCCTTCAGCATCGCCCGGGCGATCGCCAGGCGCTGGCGCTGGCCGCCGGAGAGCTTGCCGCCCTTGACCCCGATCGCGGTGTCCTTGCCGTGCTCGAGCTGTTCGACGAACTCCATCGCGTGCGCATCACGCAGCGCCTTGTCCAGCGCCTGCGGATCGGCCGAGCGCATCTCGCCATAGGCCACGTTGGCCTCGACGGTGCCGTCGAACAGCATCACCTGCTGGCCGACCAGGGCGATCTGGCGGCGCAGGTCGGCCAGGCGGTAGTCCTGCACCGGCGCGCCATCGATCAGGATCTGGCCGGACTCGACGTCGTAGAAGCGCGGGATCAGCTTGATCAGGCTGGACTTGCCGCTGCCCGAGCGGCCGACGATGGCCGTGACCGTGCCGGGGCGCGCGATGAAGCTGATGTGCTCCAACGCCGGCCGCAGCTGGCCCGGATAGCGGGCGGTGACGTCGCGGAACTCGATCGTGCCCTGCGCGCGCACCAGCGGACGGGTGCCGGCGTCGACCTCGTCCGGTGCATCGAGCACCGAGAACAGGCGCTCAGCCGAGGCCACGCCGCGCTGCAGGACGTTCTGCACGCTGGTGAGGTTCTTCAGGGCCGGGATGATGCCGATCATCGACACCATGAGGCGCACGAAATCACCGGCCGTCAGGCGGCCCAGCGACGCCTCGTGCCCGGCCAGCAGCAGCAGACCGGCCAGGCCGATGGCCCCCATCATCTGCACCGTCGCCGAGGACAGGCCGCGGGTGGACTCGACCTTCATCGCCAGGCGCAGGTTGTTGTCGGCCAGCTCGCGGTAACGGCGCATTTCCTCTTCCTGCGCGCCGTAGACCTTGACCTCCTGCTGATTGGACAGGGTCTGGTCGGCCGATTGCAGCAGCTGCGCGCCGCTTTCCTGGATGCGATGGCTGACCCGCCGATAGCGTCTGGCGACCTTGTTCATCACGAACGCCAGCGGTGGCGCCAGCAGCAGCACCGAGATGGTCACCTGCCAGCTGGTCGCCAACATGACCAGCAGCGCGCCGACGGCCTGCAGGGACTGCTGGATCATGGTCTTGAGCGCATCGACCGCCGCCTGCGAGACCTGGTCGGAATCCGAACCCAGCCGCACCAGCATCGACGGCACCGGCTCGGCATCGAAGCGCGAGCCCGGCAGACGCAGATACTTGCCCAGCACCTTGACCCGCAGGTCGCGGGCGATGCTGCGCGCCGCGCGGCCCATCGACATGTCGGTGAGATAGCCGGCGATGCCGCGCACCAGGAACAGGCCGATGATCGCCGCAGGCAGCCAGGCGGCGACCTGCATGTTCCTGGACACGAAGGTCTCGTTGGTGATGGGCTTCATCAACATCAGGAAGGCGCTGCTGCCAGCGGCCTCCACCAGCGCGGCCACGAATGCCAGCAGCAGCAGGCCGCGATACGGCCTGGCGAAGGTCAGCAGCCGGCGGTAAGTCTGCCAGGCCGATCCGGGGACGGCCGCGCTCAACGGCGCGGCTCCTGTTCGGGGGCGGTGGCGATCGAGATGCGCTTGAAGCCCAGCTGGGCCAGCGCGTCCAGCGCGGTCACCACCGCCTGGTGCGGCGTGCGCGCGTCGGCGCGCAGCAGCACCGGGCGGGTGTGGTCCTTGCCGGCGGACTGGGCGATGGCCTGCTTGAGCGCGTCGGCGTCGGTGCGCAGCACCTCGCTGTCGCCGACGAAGTAGCGGCCCTCGGCGTTGATGAGGATGTTCAGCGCCTTGGCCGGCGCGTCGGCCGGCTGCTGCGAGGCCGACGGCAGCTGCAGCTGCAGGGTCGAGCGCGCATCGAAGGTCGTGGTGATCACGAAGAAGATGATCAGCACCAGGATCACGTCGATCAGCGGGACCAGGTTGATCTCCGGCTCGTCGTGCGCGCGGTCGTCGCGGATACGCATCGGGCGCGGCCTTCAGTCGACGCGCGCGGCGGCGTGCGGCGCTTCCAGCGCATCGGACAGGGCCATGGCCTGCTGCTCCATCTCGATCACGTAGCCGGCGATGCGGCCGCGGAAATAGCGATGGAAAATCAGCGCCGGGATCGCCACCAGCATGCCGGTGGCGGTGCACACCAGCGCCTTGCCGATGCCGCCGGCCAGCTGGTTCACATCGCCCAGGCCGTGGTCGAGGATGCCCAGGAACATCTGGATCATGCCCACCACCGTGCCCAGCAGGCCCAGCAGCGGGCCGGCCGCGGCGATGGTGCCCAGCGTGTTGAGGTAGCGCTCCATGCGGTGGACCAGGTGGCGGCCGGTGTCCTCGATGCGCTCGCGGATCACATCGCGCGAGCGGTGGCGCACGTCGAGCGCGGCGGCCAGCAGCGCGCCCAGCGGCGAGGTGCGGCGCAGCGATTCGATGTGCGAGGCCTCCAGGTGCGAGGAGGTCGCCCAGCGGCGCACCTCCTCGCCCAGGCCCGGCGGCAGGATCTCCTTGCGGCGCAGGCTCCAGAAGCGTTCCACCACGATGGCCAGGGCCAGCACGGCGAGCAGCAGCAGCGGGATCATGGGCCAGCCGCCCGCCTTGACCAGTTCCAGCACGTTGAATCCTTACGGCGCAGCCGGCCGTGTGAGAACAGACCGATAGGATAGCCCAGACGCCTCGCGCGCCTGGACCGCGTCCCACAGGCGCGCGCGCCAGCGCCGACGCTCGCGCACCGACAGGCCTTCGGCGCGCAGCCAGACGCTCAGCGCGCCGCTGTCGGCGGTGTTCAGCACTTCCGCACCCTCCGCCTGCCAGCGCCGCACCACCTGCCGCTGCGGATGGCCGAAGCGGTTGTCCGCACCGGCCGAGACCAGCGCCAGGCGCGCGCCCGTGGCCCGGACGAAGCCCGGGTCCGACGACTCGCTGCTGCCGTGATGGGCGACCAGGACCACCTGCGCCTTCAGCGATGACGGCCGCGTGCGCAGCAGCCCGCGTTCGATCACCTGGCCGATGTCGCCGGTGAGCAGGACCGCGCCATGCGCGGTATCCACACGCAGCACGCAGCTGGATTCGTTGCGCAGGTAGGGAAAGCCGCGCGCGGGATGCAGCACCTCGAACCGCACCCCGTCCCAGGCCCAGGCCTGTCCCGCGCGGCAGGCGGTCTGCAGCGGGATCGGCGCGCCGGCCGGCCCCAGCACTTCCAGCGCTGGCATCTGGCGTCGTACCGCGTCCAGGCCACCGGCGTGGTCGGCGTCGCCGTGGCTGACCATGATCCGGTCCAGTCGGCGCACGCCCAGCGCGTGCAGCGCAGGCACCACCACGCGCTCGCCGGCATCGAAGCCATCGGCCACCGCCGGCCCGGTATCGAACAGCAGCGCATGGCCGCGCGTGCGCACCAGCACCGACAGGCCCTGGCCGACATCGAGCGTGGTCACGGTGGCCTCGCCCTCGCGCGGCAGGTCCAGGTCAGGCAGCAGCAGCGGCAGCCACAGCAGCGCGGCCAGCGGCTTGCCAGGCACGCCGCGCGGCAGCAGCAGCCAGAACGCGCCCAGCACCGCCAGGGGCAGCGCGAACCACGCGCCTTCCGGCAGCCACCACAGCGCGAAGCGGCCCTGCGCCAGCCAGGCGAACAGCCGCCAGCTCGGTTCGAACGCCTGACCGGCCAGCCACCAGGCCGGGGTGCCCCAGCCGGTGTGCAGGGTCTCGGCGGCCACACCGAGCAGGCAGGCCGGCACCACCACCAGGCTCCACCACGGGATCGCCAGCAGGTTGGCCAGCGGCCCGACCAGCGAGGCCTGGCCGAACAGCGCCACGGTCAGCGGCAGCAGCCCCAGCGTGGCCACGCCCTGCGCCGAGAGGAACGCCCGCCACGCCGGTAGGCCATGCGTGGGCAGGCACCACACCAGCCAGGCCACGCCGGCGAAGCTCAGCCAGAAGCCCGCCACCAGCGGCGCCAGCGGATCAACCAGCAGCACCGCCAGCGTCGCCAGCGCCAGCGCGGCCACCGCGCCTGCGGGCCGTCGACCGCAGCGCGCCAGCGCCACCACGGCGATCATCAGCACCGTGCGCACCGTCGGCAGCGCGCCGCCGGACAGCAGCGCGTAGCCGCAGGCGAACAGCGTGGCCGCCACGCCGGCCGCCACCTGCCGCGGCAGCCACCGGCCCAGGCGCGGCAGCAGGCGCCACAG
The DNA here is from genome assembly GCF_004283755.1 of Pseudoxanthomonas winnipegensis. Classification (GTDB taxonomy): domain Bacteria; phylum Pseudomonadota; class Gammaproteobacteria; order Xanthomonadales; family Xanthomonadaceae; genus Pseudoxanthomonas_A; species Pseudoxanthomonas_A winnipegensis. The sequence goes on along the minus strand of NZ_SHMH01000003.1, from coordinate 218,438 downwards.
GCCTGACGCGAGCAGCGCGCCGAAGCCGGCGACCAGCCCGACGTGGAAACCGGAGATCGCGATCAGATGGGTCAGCCCGGCCGCGCGTAGCGTGGCCCAGTCGGCATCGTCCAGGCCGCCGGTATCGCCCAGCGCCAGGGCGCGCACGAAGCGCTGCGCCCCAGCCGGCGCGTGCGCGGCGATGCGCGCCGACATCCGCGCGCGCCACGCGTCGATCCCGATCGGCGGCCCCAGCGCAAGCGCCAGCGGTGCGGCACGCACGTAGCCGGTGGCCGCCACGCGCCGCGCCAGCGCATAGCGTTCGCCGTCGAACCCGCCCGGATTGACCAGCCCGCGCGGCGCGCGCAACCGCACCAGCAGCTGCCAGCGCTGCCCGGCCTGCAGCCGGGCGCGCGGGCCCGGCGCGATGGCGTCGGTCTCGTCGTACCAGGCCAGCTGCAGGCGCCGGCCACACGGCACCTCGGGACCGGCCGGGCACCCGTCGGCCAGGAAGTCGAAGCGCGTGCGCCGGGCCTCGACCTGCGGCAGGCCGATCACGCGGCCTTCGACCCGCCAGTCGCGCGCCTGGGCCCGCGCCGGCAGCTGCGCCGACAGCGCCCAGCCGGCCTGCAGACCGGCCCAGCCGACGCCGAGCAGCAGTGCACCCGCCAGCCGTCCCGCCCCACCCCGCGCCCAGCACGCCACACCGAGCGCCAGGGCCGCGAGCAGCCCGCCGCGCGCCGGCAGGACCGGCAGCAGCAGGCAGGCACAGACGCCCAGCAGCATGCAGATCGCCACGCCGCCGTCGAAGGCCGGCACGGGCATGCGGCCGGGTGCGGCCGCGCAGCGGCTCCATCCTGGGCGCACGTTGGTGGTGGCCTGCGTCCATTGCATCGGCTGGCGTCCTGCCTGAGTCCTTGGCGCCAGCGTGCGTCCAGTGGGCGCGGCGCGCCATCGCCGCGCGCCGTGCCCGGGCGTGGGAAAAATCCCAGCGCCCGCGTGGCACCGCGGCCATCTAGGCGGGTTACCATCGCGCCGCCCGCCGCCCGTCCTTCCACCCCGCGGCGCACCACGCGAGCCTTCCCGATGCCGCTTCCCGCCTTCCGTGCCGGCAAGGCCGCCGTCGCCTTCATCCTGGTCACCGCGATGCTCGACATCGTGGCCATGGGCATCATCATCCCGGTGCTGCCGCACCTGATCGAGCAGTTCTCCGGCTCCAATGCGCGCGCCGGGCTGATCAATGGCGTGTTCGTGGCGCTGTGGGCGCTGATGCAGTTCCTGGTCTCGCCGATCGTGGGTTCGCTGTCGGACCGCTACGGCCGCCGTCCGGTGATCCTGCTGTCCACCGCGGGCCTGGCGATCGACTACCTGCTGATGGCCCTGGCGCCCAACCTGTGGTGGCTGGCGGCCGGGCGCATCGTCTCGGGCATCACCACGGCCAGCTTCACCACCGTCTATGCCTACATGGCCGACATCACCACGCCGGAGAACCGCGCGCGCGGCTACGGCTTGATCGGCGCGGCCTTCAGCGCCGGCTTCGTCGCCGGCCCGCTGCTGGGCGGCGTGCTGGGCGAATGGTCGCCGCGCGCGCCGTTCTGGGCGGCGGCGGCGATGAGCACGCTGGCCTTCGCCTACGGCGCGTTCGTGCTGCCCGAATCGCTGGCGCCGGACAAGCGCATGGCCTTCTCCTGGTCGCGCGCCAATCCGCTGGGCGCGCTGCGCCTGCTGCGCTCGCACCAGGAGCTGACCGGCCTGGCGGTGGTGAACTTCCTGCTGTACTTCGCCCACCACGTGTTCTCGGCGGTGTTCGTGCTGTACGCGGCCGACCGCTACGGCTGGGGCGCCTGGCAGGTGGGTCTGCTGCTGGCCATGGTCGGGGCGCTGGACATGCTGGTGCAGGGCACGCTGACCGGCCCGGCGGTGCGCCGCTTCGGCGATCGCCGCACGATGATCATCGGCCTGTGCTTCGGCGCGCTGGGCATCGCCTGCATGGGGCTGGCGCCGACCGGCTGGCTGTTCGTCGCCGCGATGCTGCCCAACGCGCTGTGGGGGCTGGCGATGCCGACCATCCAGTCGCTGATGACCCAGCGCGTGTCCGAGTCCGAACAGGGCCAGCTGCAGGGCGCCAACAACAGCGTCGGCGCGATCGCGGGCGTGGTCTCGCCAGTGTTCTTCGGCTGGGTGTATTCCCGGTCGGTGGGGCCCGAGGCGGCCCTGCCCTTCATCGGCACACCGTTCCTGATCGCCGCCGGCGTGCTGGCTGCGGCCGCGCTGACCGGGATCGCGGTGGCCCGGCGCCAGCGCGCGCCGACGGGCTGATCAGCCCAGCGCCCAGCGGCCGAGTTCGACGTAGGCCTCGCGCTGGCCGCCGCGCAGCAGCACGAAGGCATCGAAGGCCAGACGCACCGGCGCGCAGGCTTCCGGCGCGAGGCGCTTGCCGTCGTTGTGGCCCAGGGTCAGATGCGGATGCAGCGGCGGCGACTTGGCCAGCACGATGCGCTGGCGCGTGGCGGCCGCGCGCAGCGCCGATTCCAGCGCGGCCAGCGCCGGCGGCGTCTGCGAGGCGGCCAGCACCACCGCGTTGCGGCCGAACACCGCCAGCCGGTCCAGGCTCAGCACAAAGGCCTGCCCCTGCACGCCGGCCACCGCGCGCTGTGCGCCCTCGACCAGGCCGGGGATCTGCTCGTCGAACGGTTCGCCCAGGTACAGCAGGGTCACGTGGCGCTTGGCCGCGCGCATCGGCTTGAAGCCCTCGAAGCGCGGCGCATGCGCCTGCAGCGCCGCCTCCAGCGGCGCCTGGTCGCCGGCCGCGGGCAGCAGCGCGAAGAACAGGCTCGGCGGCGGCGCGGCCGGTCGGGCGAAAAGGTCGTCCTGCATCGTGGCAAGGTCTTAGGATCGGCTGTCGGCGCGAGGCCGCGCAGGCCTCAGACCGCGGCGGTGACGACGATCTCGACCTTCCACGCCGGATCGGCCAGCCGCGCCTGCACGGTGGCGCGGGCCGGCGTATGGCCGGGCACCACCCAGGTTTCCCAGACCGCGTTCATGCCGGCGAACTCGGCCAGGTCGGCCATGAAGATCTCGGCGCGCAGGATCCTGGACTTGTCGGTGCCGGCGCGCGCCAGCAGCGCGTCGATGGCGGCCAGCACTTCGCCGGTCTGCGCGGCGATGTCGCCGCCGCCTTCTGCGATCTGCCCGGCCAGGTAGGCCACGCCGTTGTGCACGGTCATCTCGGACATGCGCGGACCGGTATCGAAACGCTGGATCATCGTGAATGCTCATCGCAGAGGGGGCGCGCCACGCTACCCGGCCATCACCGCGCTGCCAAGCCGCCGCGGGCCTTCAGGCGGCGCCAGAGCCGTGGAACACAAAGTGTGATACACTAATCTTGTTCCACGAATCGCACGCACCGGACTGTGCTTCCCCGCCCACCGGCGCCTGCGACCGGCCGGGTCCGCCCCGCTCCCGGCCCTCCCGACGCAGTCCCTGTCCGGCTTCGGCCTGTCCCCCTGCGGCTCACCTTGCCTTGACCGGCGACTGGCCGCATATCGGATTCGACACCTGCACCCGCGCACTGCGGCCGATCCTCTCGCCACGAGGGCGGGTCGCAGCGCCCCCGCCGCTCCACGACGAAGGAGAGCTTCATGCCCCGCACCAGTTCCAAGATCGCCGCCAGCAAGCCCCGCGCCTCCGACAAGAGCGCGCCGCTGACCCACGAGCGCATCCAGGCCGACCTGGCCGCCTTCCGCAAGGCCGGCGGCCGCATCGAGAAACTCGGCAACACCCGCGTGCTGACCAAGGTGGAAGTGCCCGAAGACGGCACCTGATGGGCAGCATCCCGGATGATCCGACAGGCCGCGCGAGCGGCCTGTTGTTTTTTGTGATGCTGGAAACCGGGAAAGAGTGCTTCGCGTCGCTGCGGCGCGAGACGGGCAAATGCGCCGGTGGGTTGCGCCTCGCGCATCGCGCCTCGAGAGATCGATGGATCCATCGTTCCCCGAAGAACTCCGTCTTTTCCGCCAACGCGGGAATGCAGCGCCTTCGAGGCTTTCGCGCGAAAGTCGCTGGGTTCCCGCTTTCGCGGTAACGACGGTGGAGGGATTTCCGCAGCGGTGCCTTACCGAGCGCGCCACGCACGCAATGTGCGAACGCGCGCTCAGGCCTTGCGCAGGAAGCAGGTCTTCAGCACCAGGCCCTTGATCTTGTCCGAGTGCCCTTCGATGTGTTCGGCGTCGTCCTCGACCAGGCGGATGTTGCGGATCACCGTGCCCTGCTTGAGCGGGATGCTGGAACCCTTGACCTTGAGGTCCTTGATCACCGTGACCGTGTCGCCGGCGGCCAGCACGTTGCCGTTGACATCGCGTACCACCAAGGCCTGATCGGCGGTGGCGGCCTCGGCCGACCACTCGTAGCCGCAGTCGGCACAGATCCACTGCGCACCATCGACGTAGGTGTTGTCCAGGGTGCATTGCGGACAGGCGGGGGCGGTGGGCATGAGGCGCAGAACCAGCGAAGAAGGAGAAAGCGCCATTGTACGACCTGGGCCGCACTCCCCCCGCACCCGCCCCCCCTCCCGGACGTCGCCCTGCGCGCGTGCGCTCACGCGCAGGGGACGCGGAGATGACCAACATGCAAGCCCCACCCGCATCGCACCGCCGCCCATGGCCAAGCCCTCCGGCTCCCGTCTTGTCGTCTATGCCGCGCTGGCCGGTAATCTGGCCATCGCCGTGGCCAAGTTCATCGCGGCGTGGCTGTCGGGCAGCTCGGCCATGCTCAGCGAGGGCGTGCACTCGCTGGTGGACACCATCAACGAGGTGCTGTTGCTCTACGGCCTGCACCGCGCGGAGAAGCAGGCCGATCCCACCCACCCGTTCGGCTACGGGCGCGAGCTGTACTTCTGGAGCTTCATCGTGGCGCTGCTGGTGTTCGCCGCCGGCGCCGGCGTGTCGGCCTACGAAGGCATCGCGCATATCCGTCAGCCCGAGCCGGCCAGCAACCATCTGGTGAGCTACATCGTGCTGGGCGTGTCGATGCTGTTCGAGGGCGGCTCGTGGTGGGTGGCGCTGCGCGAGTTCCGCGCGACCAAGGGCGAGCTGGGCTATTTCGAAGCCTTCCGCCGCAGCAAGGATCCGTCCACCTTCACCGTGCTGCTGGAAGACAGCGCCGCGCTGCTGGGTCTGGGCTTCGCGCTGGTGGGCCTGGTCGCCGCGCAGGTGCTGGACATGCCCGTGCTCGACGGGGTGGCCTCGCTGTGCATCGCCGCGGTGCTGGCGGTGGCCGCCTTCATGCTGGCGCGCGAGACCAAGGGCCTGCTGATCGGCGAGCCGGCTCAGCCCGGCATCGGCAAGAGCATCCTGGAGATCGCCAACGCCGACCCCGAGGTGGGCAACGCCAACGGCGTGACCACCATCCAGATGGGGCCCAACCAGGTGCTGGCCACGCTCAGCGCCGAGTTCGAGGACACGCGCACGACCGAGCAGATCGAGGCCTGCGTGACCCGCATCGAGGCGGCGGTCAAGGCGCGCTATCCGGAGCTGGTGGCGCTGTTCATCAAGCCGCAGACCGAGGCGGTCTACCGCGCGCGCCGCGCCGCATTGGCCCCTGCCGCGCAATGAGGTAAAACGGCGGCGCCCGCCTCTTACGCTTCCATCAAGGACCGATGCAATGCGCCCGATCCTGCTGGCGTGGCTGCTGAGCCTGCCCTTCTGCGCCGCGCGCGCGGCCGAGGTCGCACGCACGCCACCGGCGCCTGGCTGCCTGGATGCGCGCCGGATGACCGAGGTCCGCCAGGTCGATGCACGCACGCTGGCCATCGTCGCGCACGACGGCCAGCCCTACCGGCTCGGGCTGCAGTCCGACTGCCCCGGCGCGGACGCCGCGGCCGACGCGCGCCTGTTCGGCGCACAGGGTTGGATCTGCAACGGCGCACCGGCCTATGTGCAGGTCGACGGGCGACGCTGCGCGGTCGCCGCCGTCGAGCCGCTGGACGCCAAGGCCCATGCGCGGCTGATGCAGCAGGCCGATCGGGACGCCATGGCCACGCTCGATCCGGTCAAGGTGATCGGCCCGCAGCGCGGCGCCGGCTTCCGGGGCTCACCGAGCTATTGCTTCGCACCGCGCTACCTGCGGTCCTGGTCGAGCGATCCGGACGGGCTGCTGGTGGAGGTCTCGCGCCGCCATCCGGGTGGGCATCGCTGGTATCGGGTCGAGCTCACCGGCAGCTGTCCGATGCTGCAGCGCAGCCCGGCGCTCGCGTTCCGCTCGGGCCTGGACCTGGGCATGATCTGCGGCAATCCCGGCGATGTGGTGCTGGGCGATGCGCGCCCGCAAGGCTTCGCGCAGCCGCTGCGCGCGGGCGGCTGCGGCATCGCCACGGTCTATCCGGTCGACGCGCATAAATGAACGGGCTGCGGTTGTGTCGGCGCCGGCTTTTGCCTAGGGTAGTGGCGTGTCCTTCTCCTTCGCGTCGTGAAGCCACCGACGTGCTCCCCTCAACCGTTCACGGATGTTTTTCATGGAAATCCAGGATGGCCGCGTGGCCACGATCCACTACACCCTCACCGGCGACGACGGCAGCGTCATCGACCAGTCCGCGCCGGATACGCCGCTGAGCTATCTGCATGGCGCCAGCAACATCGTGCCGGGCCTGGAGAGCGCGCTCACCGGCAAGCAGGTCGGCGACAAGGTCCAGGTCGACGTGCCGCCCGAGCTGGGCTACGGCCCGCGCCACGAGCAGCTGCAGCAGGTGGTGCCGCTGGGCGCGTTCCCGACCGGCGCCAACATCATCCCGGGCATGCAGTTCGAGGCCCATGGCGAGCATGGCCCGCTGGTGGTGACCGTGGTCCAGGTCGGCCCGGACGAGGTCACCGTCGACGGCAACCACCCGCTGGCCGGCAAGACCCTGCATTTCGCGGTCGAGGTGACCGATGTGCGCGAGCCCACGGCCGAGGAACTCAGCCACGGCCACGTGCACGGCCCGGGCGGCGCGCACCACTGATCCATCCGCCATCGCGGCGCGCTGCATCCCGACACCCCGGCCCTCGCGCCGGGGTGTCGGCGTTTGCGGGGTTCTCGTCGTCGTGATCGCCACGGCGCCACAATGGCGCCATGCCGCCTGCCGCCTCCGTCTCGCCCAGCCCCCGCCCCAGCCTGCGCGAGCGCTTCGCCGCGATGCGCAACGTGCCGCCCTTCCTGCGCATGGTCTGGGCGACCAGTCCGTGGCTGACCGTGGGCAGCCTGGGCCTGCGCCTGGTCAAGGCGCTGCTGCCGATCGCCGCGCTGTACGTGGGCAAGCTGATCATCGACGAGGCCGTGCGCCTGGTCGGCGCGGGTATTCCGCTGGATTCGCTGGCCGATGCGCTGTCCAGCGGCCGGCTCACCCGGCTGATGGAACTGCTGGCGCTGGAATTCATCCTGGCGATCGGCTCGGACCTGCTGGGCCGGGCGATCAGCTACGCCGACACGCTGCTCTCCGAGCTGTTCACCAACGCCACCAGCATCCGGCTGATGGAGCACGCCGCCACGCTGGATCTGGAGGACTTCGAAGACCCCGAGCTGCAGGACAAGCTGGATCGCGCGCGGCGCCAGACCATGGGCCGCATGAACCTGCTCAGCCAGCTGTTCGGCCAGGTCCAGGACACCGTCACCGTGATCAGCTTCGCCATCGGCCTGCTGGCCTATGCGCCGTGGCTGATCGCGCTGCTGGTGGTGGCGCTGGTGCCGGCCTTCGTCGGCGAGTCGCACTTCAACGCGGTGGGCTATTCGCTCAACTTCCAGTGGACGCCCGAGCGCCGTCAGCTCGAATACGTGCGCCAGACCGGCGCCAGCGTCGAGACCGCCAAGGAGGTGAAGATCTTCAACCTCCACCGCTTCCTGATCGAGCGCTACCGCAGCCTGGCGCAGAGCTTGTTCGCCGCCAACCGCGCGCTGGCGCGGCGGCGCGCGCTATGGGGCACGGCGCTGGCAGCGCTTGGGTCGCTGGGCTACTACGTGGCCTACGCCTACATCGCCTGGCGCACGGTCAAGGGCGATTTCTCGATCGGCGACCTGACCTTCCTGGCCGGTAGCTTCCTGCGCCTGCGCCAGCTGCTGGAGGGCCTGCTGGTGGGCTTCTCGCAGGTCGCAGGCCAGGCGCTGTACCTGGACGATCTGTTCTCCTTCTTCGCCATCCAGCCGGAGATCACCTCGCCGGCCGAGCCGGTGCCCTTCCCGCAGCCGATCCGGCAGGACTTCGTGTTCGAGAACGTCGGCTTCCGCTATCCGGATGCGCAGCACTGGGCGGTGCGGCATCTGGATTTCGAGCTGAAGGTCGGCGAGGTGCTGGCCCTGGTCGGTGAGAACGGCGCGGGCAAGACCACCCTGGTCAAGCTGCTGGCGCGGCTGTACGACCCGGACGAAGGCCGCATCCTGCTGGACGGGCGCGACCTGCGCGAGTACGACCTGGACGAACTGCGCGCCAATGTCGGGGTGATCTTCCAGGACTTCGTGCGCTACTACCTCACCGCCAGCGAGAACATCGGCGTGGGCCGGATCGAGGCGATGGACGATGCCCCGCGCATCCGCGCCGCCGCGCACAGCGCGCTGGCCGACCAGGTGATCGAAGGCCTGCCGGGCGGCTACGAACAGCTGATCGGCCGGCGCTTCAAGACCGGCGTGGACCTGTCCGGCGGCCAGTGGCAGAAGATCGCCATCGCCCGGGCCTATATGCGCCAGGCGCAGGTGATGATCCTGGACGAGCCCACCGCCGCGCTGGATGCGCGCAGCGAGTTCGAGGTATTCCAGCGCTTCCGCGAACTGTCCGAGCAGCGCACCGCGGTGCTGATCTCGCATCGCTTCTCCTCGGTGCGCATGGCCGACCGCATCCTGGTGCTGCACCTGGGCCGGATCGAGGCGGTCGGCACCCACGAGAGCCTGCTGGCCGAGGGCGGTCGCTATGCGGAGCTGTTCGAGCTGCAGGCCGCCGGCTATCGTTGATCGCCTGGCTCGAGGAGTTCCCATGCAACCCACCATCGTCCGCACCGCCGCCCTGCTGGCCTGCCTGCTGTGCCTGCCCGCCCTGGCGCAGGCCCCGGCGCCGGGCAGCGAGGGCTGGAATCCGGCCGACATCGCCCAGGCCAAGGCCCAGGCCGATCGCGACGAGGCCTCGCTGCCGCCCGCTCTGGGCCAGGCCATGCGCGCGGCGCAGCAGGACACGCTCGAACGCGGCGTCGCCGCCTGCGCCTCGCCGAAGGCCGACACCACCCCGTTCGTGATCGTCGCCCGGCTGGATGCGCGCGGCGGCATCGCCCGCACCTGGCGCAAGGGCGATACGCCGCTGGCGATCTGTCTGGACCGCTTCCTGCGCGGCCGCGTGCTGCTGGCCCCGCCGCGCGCGCCGTTCTTTGTGTCCTTCGAGCTCAGCTTCACGCCGTGACCGATCCGGTGCGCATCCGGCCTGCGCGCGTCGAGGACGCCGAGGCCATGAGCGCGGTGCTGCGGCAGATCATCGCCGTCACCGGCCGCGAGCGTCCGAGCGACCGGGAGACGGTGCTGGCCCGCTACATCCAGCACCCGGCGCGCCTCCAGTGCAGTCTCGCGCAGGACGCGCGGGGGCGCGTGCTCGGCTTCCAGTCGCTGATCCGGGCCACGGCGGGCAATCCTTACGACGTCCCGGAGGGCTGGGGCATCATCGGCACGCATATCAGCCCCCAGGCGCATCGGCTCGGGATCGGCAAGGCGCTGTTCTCGGTCAGCCGGGCGGCGGCCATCGCGGCAGGGCTGGAGAAGATCGATGCCTACATCGGTGCCGACAATCCCGCAGGCCTGCGCTACTACGAGGCCATGGGGTTCCGCACCTACCGGGAACCGGCGGGCATCGTGCAGAAGTGCTTCGTGGTGACGCGCGCGCCGTCCAAAGCTATCTGAACTGCGGCGCGCGCATGTTGCCGCTGGGCAACAGTGCAGGCGGGGTTGAAGACTGCCCTGCCCGGCCTCACACCGCGCGCGAGTGCCTCCCCTCCAGGCCGCCCTGGGCCAGGTAGCGGTCGAAGCGCATCGCCACCAGGCGCAGCAGGCCGCGCCCGCGCGCGGTGACCTGGATGGCCTCGGGTGCGACCTGCACCAGGCCGTCGCGCACCAGCGGGGCCAGCGCATCGATCTCGTCGCGGAAATAGTCGTCGAAGCGGATGCTCCAGGCGCGCTCGACCTGTTCGGCCTCCACCCGCCCGCCGCACATCAGCCGCTGGATCACATCGGCGCGGATGGCGTCGTCCTCGTCCAGCAGCACACCGCGCATCGTCGGCAGCCGGCCGGCGTCCAGCGCCGCCTCCCAGGCGGGCAGCTCGCGCGGATTCTGGCTGTAGCTGTCGCCGACATGGCTGATGGCGCTGACGCCGAAGCCCAGCAGATCGGTCTGCGCATGGGTGGTATAGCCCATGAAGTTGCGGTGCAGGCTGCCGCGGCGCAGCGCGACCGACAGCGCGTCGCTGGGCAGGGCGAAATGGTCCAGGCCGATGTATTCGTAGCCGGCCGCGCGCAGCCTGCGCACCGCCAGTTCCAGCAGCGCCAGGCGGCCTTCGGCATCGGGCAGCGCGTCCTCGTCGATCTGGCGCTGCGCGCGGAACAGGGCGGGCATGTGCGCATAGCCGTACACGGCCAGCCGGTCCGGACGCAGTTCCAGGGTCTGGTCCAGCGTGCGGGCGAAGCCCTCCAGCGTCTGGTGCGGCAGGCCGTAGACCAGGTCCAGATTGATCGACCCGATGCCATGGGCGCGGCAGCCGGCGACCACCGCATAGGTCTGCTCGAAGCTCTGCACGCGGTTGATCGCGTGCTGCACGCCGGGCGAGAAGTCCTGCACGCCGAGGCTGGCGCGGGTGAAGCCGCAGGCGCCCAGCGCGGCCAGATGCGCCGGCGTGGTGGTGCGCGGGTCCAGCTCGATGGAGATGTCGCGGTCGGCCGCCTGGCTGAAGCGGAAGTGGCGGCGCAGGCCGTCCACCACGCGCGTGAGCTGCGCCGCGTCGAGGAAGTTGGGCGTGCCGCCGCCGAAGTGCAGCTGCACCACTTCGCGGTCGGGCTCGAACAGCGCCGCCACCTGCGCGATCTCGCGCTCCAGGTGGCGCACATAGCGATCGCCCGCCAGCGGGCTGCGCGTGATCACCCGGTTGCAGCCGCAGTAGAAGCACGGACTGGCGCAGAACGGCACGTGCACGTACAGCGACAGCTGCCGCGAGTAGTGGCCCACGTTGCTCTGCCGCGCCTGCTCGGCGAACTGCGCCGGACCGAACGCCGCATCGAACTGCAGCGCACTGGGATAGGAGGTGTAGCGCGGGCCATTGACGCCGTAGCGCCGCAGCAGGTCGGCGTCGAAGGACCAGTCGCCGGATTCGGGAAGGGCGGGATACATGCGCCCATGGTCGCGGCGCGGCGCGCGGGCCGCCTTGACTTGGATCAACCCGGTGCGGGGTTGCGTTTCAGTCTTGGCAGGTCGCCGTTCCTACCCGAACTGAGGGCGAGGAAGCGCGAAATTGAATTTCCTTCCGCAGACGGGCGATGAAATCGAACTGCGCCTGCGGAAAAGGCAACGCGCACGGGGTTGCGCTTCAATCTAGCGAACTGCCCAGAAGCGAGGGACGTCCCCCACCTCAAGCCAGCTCGAAGCGGTCCGCATCCAGCATCGCCGGGAAATGCGCGCGGTGCGCCAGCAGCGCCTGCGCCGAGACCGCGGCGTAGGTCAGCCCCTCGGCGGCATCGGCCTCGGCCAGCGGCTGGCCCAGGGCGTCGAGCACCACGCTGTCGCCGGCGTAGCTGAGGTTGTTGCCGTCGGTGCCGACGCGGTTGACCGCGGCCACCACGCACAGGTTCTCGATCGCCCGCGCGCGCAGCAGCGTCTGCCAGGCGTAGCGGCGCGGCGAGGGCCAGTTGGCGACGAACAGCTGCAGGTCGAAGTCCAGCTGCCCCGGGCGCTCGACATCGAAGCGGTTGCGGCAGAACACCGGGAAGCGCAGGTCGTAGCAGACCTGCGGATTGATCCGCCAGCCCTTCCATTCCACGCTCAGGCGATCGCGGCCCGGCGCATAGCGCTGATGCTCGCCGGCATAGCGGAACAGGTGGCGCTTGTCGTACCAGGACAGCCCGCCATCGGGCGTGGCCCACAGCAGGCGGTTGAACACGCCCTCCTCGGTGCGCAGCTGCACGCTGCCGGTGACCGCCGCGTCCAGCTGCCGCGCCTGCTCGACGATCCAGGCCACGGTCGGCCCGTCCATGCCCTCGGCGCGATCGATGGCGTCGTTGGAGAAGCCGCTGGTGAAGGTCTCCGGCAGGATCACCAGGTCGGCCTTGCCGGCTGCCGGCGCGATCAGCTCGCCGTAGTAGCTGCGGTTGCCGGCCGGGTCGTGCCAGCGGGTCGCGCCCTGGACCAGGGCAATGCGGAGGTCTTGCATGGGCGTGCTCTTCGGAACGGGGGCTTGGGAGTCTGGACCTGAAGATTACGCTCAACCCGGACGACGCGATCACGCGTCGACCGCTTCGATGCCTCGCCGTTCAAGAACCGCCTCCCCGTCATTCCCGCGAGCGCGGGAATCCAGCGCCTTGCACGCTTGCCGCGAAAGCCCCTGGGTTTCCACCTGCTGGGGAACGACGGTTGAGGCGTTCCCGAGGCGGCGCCCGCCTTTGCCCCCTCCCTTTGGCCGAAGGCCAAGGGGAGGGCTGGGGAGGGGGCGCTCTTCTCGGGGAAAGCCAAAGCAAAAGCACCCCCTCCCAACCTCCCCCTTCGCTGCGCGAAATGGGAGGCGCCCTACCCTACCGCCTGAGACGAGTGCGCCGTCCCTGCCCTCAGAGCTTCACCAGCCGCTCGATCGCCGCATCCAGCGTGGCGGCGTTCTTGGCGAAGCACAGCCGCGCCAGGCGCTGGCCGGCGGGCGGGGTCTCGTAGAACGGCGACAGCGGGATCGCGGTGACGCCGTGCTCGATCGTCAGCCATTTCACGAACTCGATGTCCGGCAGGTCGCTGACCGCCGAATAGTCCACCAGCTGGAAATACCCGCCCGGCACCGGCAGCGGCTTGAGCCGGGTGCCCAGCAGCTGCTCGCGGAAGCGGTCGCGCTTGGCCTGGTAGAACGCGCCGAGCTGCTCGTCGTACTCCGGCTCGGCCTGCAGCATCGCGGCGAAGGCGTGCTGGGCCGGGGCGAAGCTGGTGAAGGTGTTGTACTGGTGGACCTTGCGGAACTCGGCGGTCAGCGCCGGCGAGGCGATGGCGTAGCCGATCTTCCAGCCGGTGCAGTGATAGGTCTTGCCGAAGCTGGACACCACGAAGGCGCGCCGGGCCAGCTGCGGCCAGCGCAGCACGGACTCGTGCACGCGGCCATCGAAGACGATGTGCTCGTAGACCTCGTCGGACACCAGGAAGATGTCGGTGCCTTCCAGCAGGTCGCTCAGGGCCTGCAGGTCGGCCTTGCCGAACATGGCGCCGGACGGATTGTGCGGGCTGTTGACCATGATCAGGCGCGTGGCCGGCGTGATCGCCGCGCGCACCTTGTCCCAGTCCACCGCGAAGGTCTGCGGATCCAGCGCCACGTGCACGGCGCGCGCGCCGGCCAGTTCGATCGCCGGTTCGTAGCTGTCGTAGGCCGGGTCGAGCACGATCACCTCCTCGCCCGGGCGCACCACGGCGTGGATGGCGTTGAACAGCGCTTCGGTCGCGCCGCTGGTCACGGTGATCTCGGTGTCCGCATCCACCCGCGCGCCGTAGCAGCGCTGCACCTTGGCGGCGATGGCCTGGCGCAGCGGCGCCACCCCGGTCATCGGCGGGTACTGGTTGTGACCGGCGCGCATGGCGCGGTCCAGTTCGTCGACCAGGCGCTGCGGCACCGGGAAATCCGGAAAGCCCTGCCCGAGGTTGACCGCGCCGTGCTCGGCGGCCAGCTGCGACATCACGGTGAAGATGGTGGTGCCCACGCGGGGCAACTTGGTCTGCGGCTGCATCGGTCCGAAGGGGGGCGGGCGGTGGGGGCCGCAAGTGTACGCAATGAAATCGAGCACGCCGGTGACTCGGCACGGGCGCCCCACGACCTTGGTCTGACTGGCGCCGGGGCCGCGCCATGCCCATGATCGGCGACATGAACGGGGAACTGGAACAGACACCACCGGCGCTGGGCGACCTGGCCCGCCTGTATGCCGCCGCGCACTACTTCGTGGTGGTCGGGCGCAAGGAATGGCTGTTCCAGGTCGGCCAGTCGGCCGCGGACGTGGAGCGCCAGCTCGGCGCGGGCAGTTACCAGTTCGTCACCGCCTGGAATCCGCGCTCCTGTCCGGCCGGCGAGGCGCGCAACCTGGAGGCCGCCCAGGTCCTGGAACAGCGCCTGCGCGAGGCCCACCTGAGCATCCACCGCGCCCTGGGCTGCGATGCGCAGGGCGGCGCGGTGGAGCACGGCTGGCTGGTGCTGGATGTGGGCTGGGATCAGGCCGATGCGCTGGCGCGCGACTTCGGCCAGGCCGGCACGCTGTACTGGCTGACCGGCGAACCGGTGCGCCTGCGCATGCAGGCCCCGCGCCCGCACGATGCGCCCGACGACATGTTCACCGACTGGACGGGCTGAGCGGCGCGCGCCCACCAGATCTTCCGTTTCCGGACCAGCCGCGATCGGTGACCTCCCCTAGAATGCGGTCAATGACCTCCGATGCCCCGCGCCCGCCGCTGCTGTCCGTCCAGGCGCTGGCCTTCAGCCGCAACGAGGAGCCGGTATTCGGGCCGCTGGCCTTCCAGCTCGACGCCGGCGAGGCGCTGCTGGTCCAGGGCGGCAACGGCGCCGGCAAGACCACCCTGCTGCGCGTGCTGGCGGGCCTGCTGCGCGCCGACGCCGGGACGATCGCGCTGGAGGGGCGCAGCGCCGATGCGCATGCGCGTTCGCTGGCGATGGCCTATCTGGGGCATCTGCCGGCGCTGAAGGGCGATCTGGGCGCGCTGGAGAATCTGGCGTTCCTGTGCGGCCTGCACGGCCGCCGCGCCACGCTCACGCCGGCCGAGGCGATGGCCGCCACCGGCCTGGCCGGCTACGAGGACACCCTGGCCCGGCAGCTGTCGGCCGGGCAGAAGAAGCGCCTGTCGCTGGCGCGGCTGTGGCTCTCCCCGGCGCCGCTGTGGCTGCTCGACGAGCCCTACGCCAACCTCGACCTGGACGGCATCGCCCTGGTCAACCGGATGATCTCGGCGCATCTGGCGCAAGGCGGCGCAGCCCTGATCACGACCCACGGCGCCTACGCCGCCCCGCCGGTGCGCACCCGGCAACTGCTGCTCGCCGGCCGCGAACAGGCCGCCGCGTGAGTTCGCCCAGCCTGCCCGGCACCGCCGCCGCGCTGCTGCGCCGCGACCTGCGCCTGCTCTGGCGCCGGCGCGGCGATGCGCTGCAGCCGGCGCTGTTCGCGCTGCTGGTGGTGGTGCTGTTCGCCCTGGCGCTGGGCGCCAACCCGCAGCTGCTGGGACGGGTGGCGCCGGCGGTGCTGTGGCTGGCCGCGCTGCTGGCCGGGCTGCTGACCCTGGACAGCCTGTTCCGTGGCGATGCCGAGGACGGCTCGCTGGAGCAATGGATCCTGGCCCCCGTGCCGCTGGCCTGGCTGGTGGCCGTGCGGGTGTTCGCGCACTGGCTGGCGACCGCCGGCCCGGTGTTGATCGCCACGCCGCTGCTGGCCGAGCTGCTGTATCTGCCGCGCCCGCTGCTGCCGGTGCTGATGGCCTCGCTGGCCCTGGGCACGCCGCTGCTGAGCCTGCTCGGCGCGGTGGTGGCGGCACTGACCGTGGGCATGCGCCGGGCCGGGGTGCTGCTGGCCCTGCTGGCGCTGCCGCTGTACGTGCCGGTCCTGGTGTTCGGCGCCGGCGCGGTGGCGCGCGCCAGCGAAGGACTGGACCCGGGCTTCGCCCTGCTGATGCTCGCCGCCGGCCTGGCGCTGGCCATCGTCCTGGCGCCGCTGGCCACCGCCGCGGCACTGCGCATCGCCGCTGAATAGCGTCTGGGTTCGTTGCCAGAATCGCCTGCGCTTGACCAGATTGCGCCATGCGTGGGCGTATTGCTGCACCGCGACTTGAACCCTTCCTGAACCCATGCGTACCGTAAACGCAATGGCGATTACGCCACCGAGCGACCACGTCCCGTGGGAGCCAGGCAGACGCAAGGATCGTGGCATATGGCGAGGAGCGCGCTGTTTGTCCTGCTGTTCCTGACGGCCACATGCGTGCTCGCCGGCCTGGCCTGGTCGGCACCGCAGACTTCGAACGCGGTCAAGCTGCCGTCCACCCAGTTCGGCGCCGAACATCCGGTGGCGAACCCGCACGGCACGCTGGGCGCGACGGCCTTCGACCAGGCAAGCCCCGCCACCAACCCGCTCGCACCCGGCGCCAGGCCGGTCGGCCAGGCCACCTGCACCGCCTGCCACGGCAGGGAAACCGACAACTTCGCCCACACGGTGCATGCGCTGGGCATGAACACCGCCCTGGCCGCCAATCCGTCCACCGCCACCTGCGAGGCCTGCCACGGTCCGGGCTCGGCGCATGCGGCCAGCCCCAGCACCAAGGGCCTGATCATCGCCTTCACTCATGGCGGCGGCACGCCGGTGAAGACGCAGGCCGGCGCGTGCCTGGGCTGTCACGCCGGCGGCCCGCGCGACCACTGGACCGGTTCGGTCCATCAGCGCAACGAGGTCTCCTGCAGCGACTGCCACAACCCGATGGCGCGCTTCTCCAGCGAAGGCCTGACGGCGCAGCAGTCGATCAGCGAGACCTGCGCGACCTGCCACAAGGACGTCCGCCAGCAGTTCAACCGTCGCTCGCACATGCCGCTGCCCGAGGGCCAGCTCAGCTGCGCGGACTGCCATAACCCGCACGGCACCATCACCGCCTCGCTGCTCAAGACCGACACGGTCAACGAGACCTGCTACCAGTGTCATGCCGAGAAGCGCGGGCCGTTCCTGTTCGAACACGCGCCGGTGCGCGAGAGCTGCCTGAACTGCCACACGCCGCACGGCTCCAACCAACACGCGCTGCTGGTGGCGCCGGTGCCGATGCTGTGCCAGCAGTGCCACTCGCACACCCGCCATCCCAACGATCTGTTCCTGCCCGGACAGCTGGCCAATGGCGCCGCACCGGACGAACGCCTCATGGCGCGCGGCTGCCTGACCTGCCACGCGCAGATCCATGGTTCCAACCACCCCTCCGGCCCGCGACTGCACGAGTAAGGGGAGAAGGTCATGCGCAAGCCCGTCCGTTGCCTCCCGCCGCGCCCCTCGCTGCTGGCCCTGACGCTGCTGCTCGGCAGTGGCGGCGCCGCCGCCCAGGACAGTGGCCATGGCGTGGACCTGCAGTTCGGCAACGTGCTGGACACCAGCGGTGGCATGCGCTCGATCGACTGCGATCCCGACGGGATGTCCTGGATCAGCGGCGAACGCAAGCGCACGCCCAGCGGCTTCCTGTACCGCTGCGCGCCGGACCTGGGCGCCGTGCCGGAGGGCGATGGCTGGCGATCGCTGGGCACGGTCGCGCTGGGCGCGCTGAACATCTCCGGCGATCGCGATGCGATGCTGTGGCGTCGGTACAACGATCTGGGCAACGGCCTGATCGCCACGGCCGACCTGTGGTTCGTCCATCCCGGCGATGGACGCTATGCCAACCTGCGCTTCAGCCGTCTTGGCGACAGCGACCAGTTCTACCGGCTGGTGTACGGCCGCGCCGGCAAGTATCGGCTGCAGGCCTTCTATCGCAGCCAGGCCAACGTCACCAGCGGCGATGCGCATTCCATCTGGGACGGCGTCGGCAGCCATCACCTGACCCTGAAGGATGGCCTGATTCCTGGCGCCTCGACCACCGCGCAGGTCGCGGCGGTGTCCGCGGCCGAGAGCGGGCGCGTGCTGCGTGTGGTACGCGACAAGGCCGGGGTGGGCCTGAGCTATTTCGTCAATCCGCGCTGGACGGTGTTCTTCAACGCCAGCGACGAACGGCGCAAGGGTGCGCGCCCGTTTGGCGGGGCGTTCTTCTTCGACTATGCCCTGCCGTTCTCGACCGGCGGCATCTACGAGATTCCGCGGCCGATCAACGACAGCACCTTCAACGTCAGCGGCGGCGGGCGCTTCACCGGCAATGTCTGGCGCATGGAGTTCGCCTATACCGGCTCGTTTTTCCGCAATAGCGGCGCCAGCTTCGACTATCAGGTGCCGTTTCCGCTGGCCAGCCTGCTCGGCGTATCGGGTCCGACGCTGACAAGCGGACAATTCGCCTACGAACCCGACAACGATGCGCACAACCTGCGCGCTTCGTTCACCCGCAAGACGCCGTGGCAGGGCGACTTTTCGATCACCACCGCGCTGGGCCGCATGCGCCAGAACGATCGCCTGCTGCCGCCGATGGATTGCCAGGGGCAATTCGGCCTTCCGATTCCCGGTGGCCTGTTCAACTGCGCCGACTGGAACACCACTGCCGCGCTCTCGCGCACCCGCGCGGACATGGCCATCGATACCCAGATGCTGGACGTGCGCTGGGTCGCCCAGGCGATCGAGGACGTGACCGTGCGGGCGAGCGCCAAGTACGACCGCCAGGATTACAAGGGGACCTATTGGGCCTACAACCCGCTGACCGATCAGTATGGATACATCGCCGAGAACGGCGCGCAGGGCAGCGTGGTGCCCGGCGAAATGGGCGTGTGGGACCCGGTCCTGTCGCCGGGGACGGTCACGCGCATCCGCAACCTGCCGTTGGACAGGGAAACGCATGAGTTCTCCCTCGGCGCGGACTGGAGCCTGGCGCCCAAGCAGACGCTGGGCCTCACCCTCTCGCGCACCGATACCCAGCGCGCGCACCGCGAGGTCGCCACCACCCACGACAACCAGGCCAAGGCGACCTGGACCAATCGCGCCAGCGACTGGCTCACCCTGCGGGTCAACTACACCTGGCTCAAGCGCACCGGCAGCGACTACTACTACGACCCCTATGAATTCACCTTCTCCTCGTCCCTGCCCAACTTCGTCGAATCCGACGAAGGCGTGACCGCCCATACGGTCTCGGCGCTGCGCAAGTACGACCTGTCGAGCCGGACCGAGAACAAGCTCGATGTCATGGCGACCTTCGTGCTGCCCTCTGACATGACGCTCTATGCCTCGGCGCGTACCGATTACAACGATTACGATGCCGTGCTCGGCCGGCGCGGCTACAACACCCGGGCCGGCAGTCTGCAGTGGGAGTGGGCACCCGCCGAGACGACCACGGCCAGCGCATGGTTCGGGGTCGACCACTCGGATCTGGATCTTGCCAACGTCAACGACGCCAATACGGGGCAGGACCCCACCCTGGGCGGATCGGTCTACCCGCTGGCCAATCGCTGGTGGGTCAGCGACCTGCAGCGCAACCGCTACGCCGGCGCCAACCTGACGCGCAAGCTGGGACCGGCCACGCTGGATCTGGCGTGGAACTGGACCTACTCGCGCGGGACCACCTCCTACCGCTACCTCACCACCGGCGCGCTCACCTCGCCCGCGCTGAGCGACGGCAGCACGTCGGGCAAGTATCCGGACATGGTGTACAAGTCCAATTCGCTCTCGCTCTCGCTGGCCTTCCCGGTGGCCCGCAACATCGCCATGCGCCTGTTCGACACCTACGAACGTGGCTATATCTCCGATTGGCACTATCTGGGCTTCGACGAAGGGCTGGTCATGGACCAACGCGTCTATCTGGACCAGGGCCCGCAGGGCTATCGCGTCAATACCGTCGGTGTGCTGGTGGAGGTGGCGCTGTGAACCGCCCGGCACGCTGGCTGATGGTGGGCCTGGGGATACTGTCGCTGGGTAGCGCGGTCTCGCGGGCCGGACCGCAGACCACGCCATCGCCCCCCTCCGATGCACCGCACGCGACGCTGCCGGCTTCTGCCAGCGGGACGTCGCCCAGCCGGGCGGCCGCCGCACCGGCGGCAGCTTCCCCAGCCCCGGCAAGCGGTGGCGCCGCCGTGGGCGATGCGCCTGCTCAGGCATCGAACGAGGCGACCGCGCAAGCGCCCGACGCCGCACCGGCTGCATCGCCTGCCCGCCTGGATCTGCGCCGCGTCGCGCCCATCCACGGCGATGCCAGCGCTGGCAAGGCCAAGGCCGAGGTCTGCGTGGCCTGTCATGGCGCCAACGGCATCGCGGCCGCGCCGATCTTTCCCAACCTCGCCGGTCAGCACGCCGACTACCTCTACTGGGAACTGGTCGGCTACAAGCGCGGCATGCTGCCCGAATCGCCGATGACGGCAATGGCAGCCCCCCTGAGCGAGCAGGACATGCGCGACCTGGCCGCCTACTTCTCCAGCATGCCGGCGGTGCCGCCTCCCGGCCCTGCCCCCAGCGGCGAGCAGGCCAGTGCCGATGCGCCTGCCGCCGCCGATCCGACGCTGATGGAGACCGGCAACCGTCTCTATCACCACGGCGATCCGGCCAAGGGGATCGCGCCCTGTCAAGGCTGCCACGGCGCCGACGGGCGCGGCTATCCGCTGGCCGGCAAGGCGCAGGGTGGGTCGACCGCGTGGACGCTCTACCCGGCCCTGATGGGGCAACAGCAACCCTATCTTCAGAGCAGGCTGACTGCGTTCAGGCAGGGACAGCTACACGCATCCACCACGGATATGGTAATGAGCGGGGTCGCCAAGCCTCTGGACGACGACGCGATCCTGGCCTTGTCCACCTGGCTCTCCGCACCCCACCCCTAGCGCATCTTCCTTTCGCGCGCCCATCATCGGACCATCGCACGCTCCACACGAATGCGGGACTTCCGCGCCACCGCGTTCAGACTCGGCAGCGCATCGCACCGCCAACAGGCTTTCTAGCCAACGCCTTTTTTCACACCCCCAACCACCATCGGAGTTCAAGCATGCGTTTCCACCTGATTGCCATCGCCGCGCTCGCAGCGTCCGCCTCGTTCGTCTCGTTCGGCGCGCGCGCCGCGGACAAGTGCTCGGCCGACCTGGAAGGCAACGACGCGATGAAGTACAACCTGGCCAACATCGACGTGCCCAAGAGCTGCGCCAGCTTCACCATCAATCTCAAGCACACCGGCAAGCTGGCCAAGACCGTGATGGGCCATAACGTGGTCATCGCCAAGACCGCGGACATGGCCGGCATCGACAGCGACGGCATGAAGGCCGGCGCGGCCGCCGACTACGTCAAGGCCGACGACGCGCGCGTGGTGGCCCACAGCAAGCTGGTGGGCGGCGGCGAGAGCAGCTCGGTCAGCTTCCCGGTCGCCAAGATCACCAGCGGCGGCCCGTATGCGTTCTTCTGCAGCTTCCCCGGCCATTCGGCGCTGATGAAGGGCACCCTGACGATCAAGTAAGTCCTGGCGCGGCCTCTGGCATCCAGGCCGGGGGCCCGTGGCAGCGTGCGATGCCGCGTGGCGATCGCACCTGCTTTTGTTGGACAATCCTGGCGCCGCGCGGTGGATCGATCCGCGTGGCGCAGGCCCTGCCTGCGCCTGACCGGTGCCAGCTGGCGTCTTCCCGCAAGCCCACGAGTTCAGATGTCCCAGAACAATGCGCTAGTGCTGTGGTTCCATCGGCTCGGCTCGCCGCCGGTGTTCGATCGCTTCGCCGCGCGCTGGGCGCCGTGGTGCTTTGGCGTGGGCCTGCTGGCGATGGCGTTCGGGCTGTGGCAGGCGCTGTTCGTGGTGCCGGCCGATTATCAGCAGGGCGACAGCTTCCGGATCCTCTACATCCACGTGCCCGCCGCGTGGATGAGCCTGTTCGTGTTCGGGCTGATGGCGCTGTACGCGGTCATCGCCCTGGTCTGGCGCATCAAGCTGTGCGAGATCCTGGCCATGGCCTGCGCGCCGATCGGCGCGGCCTTCACCCTCATCACCCTGGCCACCGGTTCGATCTGGGGCAAGCCGATGTGGGGCACGTGGTGGGACTGGGATCCGCGCCTGACCACCGAGCTGATCCTGCTGTTCCTCTATCTGGGCGTGATGGGCCTGTACGGCGCCATCGAGGACCGCCGCGCGGCCGCCCGCGCCGCCGGGCTGCTGGCCATCGTCGGGGTGGCGCTGCTGCCGGTGATCCGCTATTCGGTGGTGTGGTGGAACTCGCTGCACCAGGGCCAGACCATCAGCCTGATGGGCCCCTCGCACATGGACGCCAGCATGATCGCTCCGCTGTGGATCATGGTGCTGGCGACCAAGGCCTGGTTCGCCGGTTCGCTGCTGCAGCGCGCGCGGCTGGACAACCTGCGCCGCGAAGCCGGCAAGGACTGGGTGCTGCGGCTGGCAGAGGCACGCCCGTGAGCTATCTGGCCTATGTCGTCGGCGCCTATGCGGTGTTCGTGATCGTGCTGACCTGGGATTTCCTGCTGCCGCGCCTGCAGCTGCGCCAGCTACTGCGCAACGCGCGCCAGCGCCAGGCCCGCGCCCAGGCCCGACGCGTGGCCGCGCCCGCGCAGACCGAGCTGCCGCGATGAATCCGGTCCGCCGTCGTCGTCTGCTGCTGGTCTGCGCCCTGCTGGTGGCCGCGGGCCTGGCCACCGCCCTGGTCGCCGCGGCGCTGTCGCGCAATGCCAACTATCTGTTCACCCCCGGCGAGGTGCTTGCCGGCCAGGCCGGTGACCACGCGCGCTTCCGCCTGGGCGGGATGGTCGAGCGTGGCTCGTTCCAGCGCGCGCAAGGCTCGATGGAGGCGCATTTCCGCGTCACCGACGGCGATGCGCAGCTGCCGGTGGTCTATACCGGCATCCTGCCGGACCTGTTCCGCGAGGATCAGGCCGTGGTCGCCACCGGCTCGATGCAGGGCGGCCGGTTCGTGGCCACCGAGGTGCTGGCCAAGCACGATGAGACCTACATGCCCAAGGAAGTCGCCGACAAGATGGGCAAGGCGCATCAGAAGCATCAGGTGAAGCAGTGAGGTCTGGCAGGGGCGGGACCGGGGACCCGGGACCGGGGATCCGGGAAGGCGGCACCCCAAGGTCTGAAGCGGCCGCGCGCCCTCACCGATCATCGTTGCGCGCCTCGTCGCGTCCAGGCTGCACCGAGCTTTCGCCCCTCTCTTTTTCCGGGTCCACGGTCCCCGGTCCCCGGTCCCGGCTCCACCATGCTTCCTGAGCTCGGCCAGTTCGCCCTCATCCTCGCGCTGCTGGTGGCCCTCGTTCAGACGGTCCTGCCGGCGCTGGGGGCGCAGCGCGGACGCGTGGCGTGGATGGCGATCGCGCGGCCGGCGGCGATCGCGCAGCTGGCCGCGGTGTTCGTCGCGTTCGCGGCGCTGACCGCCGCGTTCGTGCAGCAGGACTTCTCGGTGCGCTACGTGGCCGAGAACTCCAATTCGCTGCTGCCGCTGGTCTATCGCTACACCGCCGTGTGGGGCTCGCACGAGGGCTCGCTGCTGCTGTGGGCGCTCGTGCTGGCCGGCTGGAGCGCGGCGGTGGCCTGCTTCTCCACGCATCTGCCGCAGGTGGTGGTGGCGCGCGTGCTGGCGGTGATGGGCGTGGTGGCGGTGGGCTTTTTGTCCTTCCTGCTGTTCACCTCCGATCCCTTCGTGCGGCTGCTGCCCTCGCCCGGCGAGGGGCGCGATCTCAATCCGCTGCTGCAGGACCCGGGGATGATCATCCATCCGCCGATGCTCTACATGGGCTATGTGGGCTTCGCGGTGCCCTTCGCCTTCGCCGTGGCCGCGCTGCTGGACGGCACGCTGGATGCGCGCTGGCTGCGCTGGACGCGGCCGTGGACCAATGTGGCCTGGGCGTTTTTGACCGGCGGCATCGCGCTGGGCAGCTGGTGGGCGTATTCGGAGCTGGGCTGGGGCGGCTGGTGGTTCTGGGACCCGGTGGAGAACGCCAGCTTCATGCCCTGGCTGGCCGGTGCGGCGCTGATCCATTCGCAGGCGGTGACCGAGAAGCGCGGGTCCTTCCGCGGCTGGACGCTGCTGCTGGCCATCGCCGCGTTCTCGCTGTCGCTGCTGGGCACCTTCCTGGTGCGCTCGGGCGTGCTGACCAGCGTGCATGCGTTCGCGGCCGATCCCACGCGCGGGCTGTTCGTGCTGGTATTCCTGGGGCTGGTGGTCGGCGGCTCGCTGCTGCTGTATGCGCTGCGCGCGCCGCAGATGGGCGACGGCAAGCCGTTCGCGGCCAGCTCGCGCGAGACCCTGCTGCTGGCCAACAACGTGCTGCTGGCCTGCGCCTGCGCGATGGTGGCGCTGGGCACGCTGTATCCGCTGCTGGCCGATGCGCTGGACCTGGGCAAGATCTCGGTCGGCCCGCCCTACTTCAGCCTGCTGTTCGTGCTGCTGATGGCGCCGCTGGTGCTGCTGCTGCCGTTCGGGCCGCTGTTCAAATGGCAGCGTGAGCAGGCCTCGCGCGTGGCCGCGCTGCTGGCGCCGTGGGCGGTGCTGGCGTTGATCGGCGGCGGCATCGCGTACTTCATCGCGCCGCAGGGCCAGTGGAAGACCGCCGCCGGCATCGCCGGGGCGCTGTGGGTGGCCGCCGGCACGCTGCGCTTCGTCTGGCAGCGGCTGCGCGCGCAGGGACGACTGACCGCCGAGATGCTCGGCATGAGCCTGGCGCATCTGGGCATCGCGGTCTTCCTGGTCGGCGCGCTGCTGGTCGAGGCGCTCAACGTGCAGCGCGAAGTGGCGCTGCGGCCCGGCCAGACGGTCGAGGTCGGCCACTACGGCTTCACCTTCGAAGGCGTGCAGGAAAGCCGCGGCCCCAACTACGTTGCCGACCGCGGCACGCTGCAGCTGACCCGGCGCGATACGCCGCTGCAGACCCTGCATCCGGAGAAGCGCGCCTACGCCAGCGGCGGTCAGGTCATGACCGAATCGGCCGTGCGCCCGGGCGTGCTGGGCGATGTGTACGTGGCGCTGGGCGAATCGCTGGGGGACGGCGCCTGGGCCGTGCGCATCCAGATCAAGCCGATGGTGCGCTGGATCTGGGCCGGCGCGGTGCTGATGGCCTTGGGCGGGCTGGTCAGCGCCGCCGATCGTCGCTTCCGCCGCCGCCCGGAGGCCACGCCATGAGCGCATCGGCCGAGCGTCGCGGCATCTCGCGCGGGGCGCTGATCATCGGCGCGCTGTGCCTGGCCGCGCTGTTCGCGCTGCTGCTGGTGGCCGTGCAACGCTCCGACCGGCCCGACCGCCAGGCCCTGCCATCGGTGCTGATCGGCCGGCCGGCGCCGGCCACGGTGCTGCCGCTGCTGCATGCGCCGGAGGCCACGCTGGATCTGGCCACGCTGCGCGGCCGGCCCTACGTGCTCAACGTCTGGGGCAGCTGGTGCCCGGAATGCCGGGTCGAACACCCCACCGTCAGCGCGCTGGCACGCTCGGGCCAGGTGCGCGTGATCGGCTATGCGTTGAAGGATGACCCGGCCGATTCGCTGCGCTGGCTGCAGCAGTTCGGCAACCCGTACGAGGCCGTGGTCAGCGACGTGGAAGGCAAGGCCTCGGTGAACTGGGGCATCTACGGCGCGCCGGAGACCTTCCTGGTCGACGCCGGCGGCATCGTGCGCTGGAAGCATGTCGGCCCGCTCGACCAGGCCATCGTCGAGACCGAACTGCTGCCGGCGCTGGCCGCCGCGGAGCGGGCGCGATGAAGGCGCTGCTGCGCGCCCTGCTGCTGATCGTCCTGGCCGCGCCGCTGCTGGCCTGGGCCCAGGTCAGCGATCCCACGCCGCTGCAGTTCCGCGATCCGGCGCAGGAGGCGCGCTTCAACGCGCTCACCCACGAGCTGCGCTGCGTGATGTGCCAGAACCAGTCGCTGGCCGATTCCAATGCGCAGATCGCCCACGACCTGCGCCGCGAAGTGCTGCAGCTGATGAACGCCGGCCAGAGCGATGCGCAGATCAAGACCTATCTGGTCTCGCGCTATGGCGAGTTCGTGCTGTATCGGCCGCAGGTCGAACGCAGCACATGGCCGCTGTGGTTCGGGCCCTTGCTGCTGCTGGTGGTCGGCATGCTGATCGTCGTGCGCGTAGTGCGCCGGCGCAGCGCGAGCGGCCCGCCGCCGACCGACGACGGGCAGGAGTGGTGATGACCGGTTTCGTGATCGCCGCCGCCGTGCTGACCCTGCTGGTGCTGGGCGGCGCGCTGTGGCCGCTGTGGCGCGGCGCGCCGAAGCTGGCCACCGGCCTGATGGTCGCCCTGGGCGTATGCGCGTTCGCGCTGTACCGGCTGCTCGGCACGCCGGCCGCCCTGGCGCCGCAGGCCAGCCAGGCGCCCACGACGATGGAAGACGCCATCGTCCTGCTCAAGGAGCAACTGCGGCGCGACCCGCAGGCCGCCGAAGGCTGGCAGCTGCTGGGCCGCACGCTGGCCGCGCAGGGCAAGGCCGTCGAAGCGCGCGAGGCCTTCGCCCGCGCCGCGGCGCTGCTGCCCGAGGATGCCAACGCGCTGGTCGAGGCGGCGCAGTCGCGCAGCCTGGCCGATCCGCAGCGGCGCCTGGACGATCAGGCCGTGGCGATGCTCGAACATGCGCTGCGCATCGACCCGACGCAGCAGCGCGCGCGCTGGTTCCTCGGCGTGGCCCAGCGCCAGCGCGGCGCCGCCGCGCAGGCCGCCGCCACCTGGGAACCGCTGCTGGCCCAGGTCGACACCGCCACGGCCAACAGCCTGCGCGAGCAGATCAACGCGGCCCGCGCCGAGGCCGGCCAGCCGCCGCTGACCGCCCCGACGAGCGCACCTGCCGCCGCGGAAGAGGCCAACGCGGTGCGCGTGCGGGTGACGCTGGACCCCGCGCTTCCGGCCGCCGCACGCCCGCCGGCCGACGCCACGGTGTTCGTGATCGCGCGCATCCCGGATGGCCCGCCGATGCCGGTGGCCGTGCAGAAGCACACGCTCGGCCAGCTGCCGCTGGAGCTCCGCCTGAGCGATGCGGACAGCCCGATGCCCACGCAGAAGCTTTCCGCACTGCGCGAGGTCGAACTCATCGCCCGCGTCTCGGCCAGCGGCAATGCCCAGCGCAGCGCCGGCGATCTGCAATCGGCGCCGGTGCGCGTGCGCCTGCCGGCCCAGGCGCCGGTGACGCTGGTGATCGGCAGCGGCGCGCGCTGAAGGCGCCCTGGATCATCGGCACGCTGCGTTGCCAGATAGACGCAACCGGCGCGACGCGTCGCGATTTGCCCACCGGCTACACTGACGCGATGACCGAATTCATCCCCCCCGGCACGCGCTGGCACGCGCTGTCCTCGCCCTTCCCGATGAAGCGCGGCGGCGCCCTGCACGGCGCGCACGTCGCCTACGAGACCTGGGGCACGCTGTCGCCGGCGCGCGACAACGCCATCCTGATCGTCACCGGCCTCTCGCCCGATGCGCATGCGGCCTCCAGCGCGTTGGACGACACGCCGGGCTGGTGGGAGGCGATGCTCGGCCCGGGCAAGGCGATCGACACCACGCGCTGGTTCGTGGTGTGTGTCAACTCGCTGGGCAGTTGCAAGGGCTCGACCGGACCTGCGTCGATCGACCCGGCCACCGGCCAGCCGTACCGCCTCACCTTCCCCGACCTGTCGATCGAGGACGGCGCCGCCGCTGCCGTGGAAGTGGTGCGGGCGCTCGGGATCGAGCGGCTGGCCTGCGTGGTCGGCAACTCGATGGGCGGCATGACCGCCCTGGCCCTGCTGCATGCCAACCCTGGCATCGCGCGCAGCCATATCAACATTTCCGGCAGCGCGCAGGCCCTGCCCTTCTCCATCGCCATCCGCTCGCTGCAGCGCGAGGCCATCCGCCTGGACCCGCTGTGGAACGGCGGCGACTACAGCGAGCACGCCTATCCGGAAAGCGGCATGCGCATGGCGCGCAAGCTGGGCGTGATCACCTACCGCTCGGCGCTGGAATGGGACGGTCGCTTCGGCCGCGTGCGCCTGGAATCCGACCGCCCGGACGAGGAGCCGTTCGGCCTGGAGTTCCAGGTGGAAAGCTATCTGGAAGGCCACGCGCGCCGCTTCGTGCGCCGCTTCGACCCCAACTGCTATCTGTATCTGAGCCGCTCGATGGACTGGTTCGACCTGGCCGAATACGCCGCGGGCGGCGACGTCCTGCAGGCGCTGGCCACCATCGAGCTGGACAAGGCGATGGCCATCGGCGCCACCACCGACATCCTGTTCCCGCTGCAGCAGCAGGAGCAGATCGCCTCAGGCCTGCGCGCCGGCGGCGCCGACAGCAGCTTCGTCCCCCTGCCCTCGCCGCAGGGCCACGACGCCTTCCTGGTCGACTTCGCCCGCTTCGACCCGGCGGTGCGGGGGTTTCTGGCGGGGCTTTGAGCCGGACGGGAAACGCACGCTCGAGGAAAGGACGGCCCGCTGCGGCGGCAGTTGCAATCAGCCCTTGCGGATGATCCCGATGGGAGGAGCGGTTTCTTCCGCTCACGTCGCGACCTCCTTGTAGAGCGGAGCTTGCTCCGCTGCTCTGCGTTCGGTTCGCGGGAAAGGCCCCAGCGGAGCAAGCTCCGCTCTACAGGGAGGACGGACACGAAGCGCCGCGTCCGGCCAGGTCGAGGCTGGTTGGCGAAGTCCGCTCACCGAATCCGCACGCCTGTGAAGAGCCAAAAAGAAAACCGGCTCCTCACGGAGCCGGCTCTTGTTGCAGCTGCCGCAGTCGCGCCGGCTTACCAATCGTAGGCCGCCGAGAACTGCACGTAGCGCGGGGACTGGAACGCGTACGGCAGGCCGTAGGTGTTGGAAACGGTGTAGGCCGCCGTTTCCGAGGTCCAGCCCTGCGAGGTGATGCCGTGGGAGTTGAACACGTTGAACGCGTTCAGACCCAGGCGCAGCTTGTGATCGAAGTAGCCCGGCGCATACACCACGCCAAGGTCCCAATCGTGCGTCCACGGCAGGAACTTGGTGCCGGGAGAAGCCGACTTGCCGAAGCAGGTATGGTAGGCCGCGCCATAGTTGCCCGCCGGGTCGGCCGGACCGCCGTCGGCATTGTCGTTCTCGTCGATGCTGCCATCCGGGTTGTAGTAGCCGAAGCAGTTGGCCGGCGCACCCGCCATCAGGCGCGCACTGACGCCCACCGACCAGTCGTCGTTGAAGGCGTAGCTGCCATGCAGCTTGATCTGATGGCGATGGTCGTTGGCCAGATAGCCATCGGCGTACTTCATGATCGCCGCGATATCCCAGTTCTCCGACGTGGACACACCATTGTCGTGGCTGTCGCTGCCCTGCCCGGTATCCGAATTGGCCGGACCCTCGGTGTTGCCCTGCAGCTTGGAGTAGGTGTAGTCCACGCGGAACTCCCACTTGCCATCGAACGGATGCTCCAGGAACAGATCGATGGCCTTGTAGGTGCGCTTCATCGGCGACGGCCAGCCCCAGTCGCTGGGGTTCATGGTCAGCTTGGTGTAGGTGCCGGTGGGATTGCCGTTGGCGTCGATGTTCTGCAGGTTGAAGGTGTTGCTGGCGCTGGGATTGCCCAGGAAGCAGCCCGGGATGTCGACGCCATCGGCCACGCTCTGGCCCTGGGTCGCGGCGAGCTTGTTGTACATCGTGCCCGGATCGCAGATGTCGTCCACCGCCGACTTCAGGTCGCGATAGGTGAACTTGGCGCCGAAGGCCCAGGACGCACCGAGCGTCTTCTCGAAGCCCAGGATGTATTCGTCCTGGTACTCGCTCTTGAGGTTGGTGGGCGCGATCGTATTGGGATCGACGGGCTTGCCGTCCTCGCCGTTGAGCACCAGCACCGTACTGGCCTGATCGGTCACCGGGGCGCCGGTGTTGGGATTGATGCCGGTGTAGGTGAAGTACTGGCGGGTGAAGGTGGAGGGCGAAGCGCCACGCAGCGCCACCGCATTGGGCAGCGCCAGGAAGTAGCGCCCCGCGTTGGCGAACAGCTTGAACGAGGAATCCCCGAACACATCCCATGCCGCGCCGATCCGCGGCGCCCACTGGTTACCGCTGTCCACGTAGGGCTTGCCGACGTTGTTGTAGTTGGTGAACTTGTCGTTGCGCAGACCCACGGTCAGCAGCAGGTTGTCCACGACCTGCCACTTGTCTTCCAGGTAATAGGCATCCTGCTTGAGGGACATGCTGCTGGCGTCGGTGTAGAACGTGTTGCTGACGTAGTAGCCATTGGACGCGGCCAGGCTGGGAATACCGTAGGCGGCCAGCGCGCCCATGTTGTTGGTGTGGGAGTAACGCCAGTTGTTGACGTACTGGGTGATGCCCTCGTTGTCCGACGAGAACTTCATGTTGTCCACGCCCAGGGTCAGGGTGTGGTCGCCCACCACCCACTGCAGGTCGGCGCGCAGGCCGTGGCTGCGATCGATGGCGTTGGTACCGCCGGCGGTGAGCGTGTTGGGAATGGTGACGCCGCTGATGTCGCCCACGGCCGGATTCACCGTGGCCTGCGAGGCGGTGACCATGTCGATGCCGGCCGACACCTGCGGATTGATCGCCTTGTAGGCCTGGCGCGTGCGGCCGTAGGTGGCGTCGAAGGTCAGGCTGTCGGTGAGATAGCCGGTGTACTTGAGCACCGACAGGTCGTTGGTCAGATAGGTCGGCGTGATCGAATTGAGCACGTTGCCGATGGCCTGGGTATCGAAGTCGTAGCCGTAATCGGTGCCGCGCTCGTTGGTCTTCTCGTGCAGATAGGTGTATTCGAGCAGGTTGCTGTCATTGATGTTCCAGTTCAACTTGGCGTACAGCTTGGGATTGGTGCTGCTGTAGCGCTCGTAGGTCGCCGGCGCGGCCTGGCTGGGCGACCCGGTCGCGGTGTCGACCTTGTCGGTTTCGGCGGAGATGAAGCCGAACAAGGTGTCGCGGATCAGCGGACCGCTGACATAGCCGCTGTAGGTGCTCTCCCAGCGCTCGTGCTGATTGCCCTTGTCGTAGATCGTGCCCGCCAGCTGGGGCGATTCGTAACCGTACTGATAGGGCTTGCCGGTGTCGGGATTGACCGGGATGTTCGGATTGGCATTGGCCGCGCTGAAATCCATGTTCGGGTAGTAGCGATCCGGATTGTTGGAGCGCAGGCCCTTGGGCGAGAACGTGATCTGGCCGCCGAAATGCAGATCGTTGCTGCCGCTCATGCCGATGCCGTTGATCACGCCGCCGTCGGAACGACCGTACTTGGCGCTGTAGCCACCGGTGTAGGTCTCCTGCTGCGCGATCGACCCATAGGGCAGCGTATAGCCACCGACATTGGTCATCGGGTTGCCGGTGAAGAAGCCGTTGATGTAGTAGGCGTTCTCCGCCACCGACGCGCCGCCAAAGGACACGCTGTTGCCGAAGTAGTAGCCGTTGCCCGACGCGGTCCCCGGCGCCAGCAGCGCGATGGCCTCGGCCGAACGCGGGATCGGCAGGCGCTTGAGCTGCTCGGCGGTGATCACCGTATGGGTATCGGTGGCGGTCACGTCGATCTTCGGCGCGGACGCACCGGTGACCCGGACCGTTTCCAGCGTCGCGGCGTTGCCGCCGAAGGACGCGTCGACCGCACTGCCGACCGTGACGATCACCGACTTGCTGCCGCCCTCCTGCGAGGTCACGGTGTAGGACCCCACCGGTAGCGAGCTCAGGCTGTAACGGCCATCGGCATCGGCCGTGACCGTGCGACTGAAGCCGCTGTTGTTGCTGATGGTCACGGTGGAACCCGGCTGGACGGTGCCGCGGATGCTGCCGCTGGTGCTCTGCGCGTGGACGACGCCGGCAAAGCACATCCCCAGCGCCGCACTCAACGCCGTGCGCTTCATGGTCTTGGCGAATTTCATCGAAAGATCTCTCTGGTTGACAGGTAGGAGCAAGGCCATCCGGCTGTCTTTCGTACTGCTCCCCAGCCGGGATTGCGTGGGTCTTGGAGCAACCGCCGCAACGCGAGAGTAACGAGAAACTCACAAAAAATTACAAATCGGTCATCTTTTTTTTGTGCCTGTTTTAGCTACATTTGACAGTGTTTTTCAGGAATTTGTCCGCCAAGTCGCGTCATGCAATCGACATGGTTTCATTTGTCCTGGATGACGGCATCTGCCCCATTCGACACCGACCGTTCCCCTTATTAACCCTCTCCTCTTGAAGTCCACTGAGGGCACGGAGGACGTTCTCTGCCGCAGTCTGCCGACGCCTCGACCGCGCTCAAAGCGACCAACGCGCCATATCCATCCAAGCAACCAGGCCGAGCGCGTCAGATGCACAAAAGCGAGGCCGGCGATGTCACCACCGCCGGCCTCGTGTCCGCCCAAGGTGTCAAGGCGGGGCGCTGTCCTCTTGACCGAGGCAGGGCCCGCCCGCCCTCATTTCGCCGCGCAATCGAGCACGTGCTGCGCCTCGGTGCCCAGACCGACTTCGTGGACCGACAGCACCGTGCCGGCCGGCATGCGCCAGCCCAGCGGCGCGGTGACCTGGCCCATCTGCGCGTTGCGCGCGGCGAAGCATTTCAACGGGATGCCCAGCGTGCCCCAGGTGCCGCGCGGCGCCTGGGCCAGCGCGGTGTCGATCGGCAGGGACGCGCTGCAGCCCGGGCCGCATTCCAGGAACAGTTCGGCGCCCGGCTGCGACGGCGCGGCGTCCACGCGCAGGGTGACGCGCAGCATCACGTTGCCGTTGGTCTCGCGCACCAGGTCCAGCGGGCGCGGTGCGAGCAGCGCGATCTCGCCGGCCTGCTTCCAGGTGATCTTCCACGCGTCTTCCTGCGCCTTGTAGTCCACCGGCGCGATCGCCACGTCCGGCGCGTCGCGCTGGCCGGAAGGCTGGGACAGCGTGCGCGGCTTGCCCACCACCGACTGCACGCGCAGCGTCCAGCCGGTGGCCGGCGTTCCGCGCTCGAAGAAGGTCTGCGCGCCCAGCGAGGCCAGGTCCATGCCCGCATCCTCGGACAGCGCCGGCACGGACGCCGGCTTGGCGTAGGTCAGGCCGTAGCCGTAGGCGAACTGCGGGTCGTAACCGGACTGGCCGACGTTCAAGGGCGTCTGCACCGCGGTGCGCGGCCACGAATAGGACAGCGTGCCGCGGAAGTCGTGCTGCACCTTGCCCGTGGCGTCGCGCAGCAGCACGTCGGCCACGCCGCCGCCTTCCGAACCCGGCAGCCAGGCGGCCACAAAGGCGTCGGCGGCGTTGATCTCGCGGTTCATCCACAGCGGACGGCCGGACAGGAACACCGCCACCACCGGGATGCCTTCCGCCTTGAGCTTGCGCAGCAGCTTTAGGTCGCGGTCGTCGCCCGGGCGATAGGCCAGCACCTTCAGGTCGCCCTGGAACTCGGCGTACGGCGTTTCTCCGAACACCACCACCGCCGCGTCGGGCTTGTGCGTGTAGTGGCCGTCGGCGGCCAGCTCGACCTGGCCGCCGGCGCGCGCCACCTGCTCGCGTAGGGCCGCGGCGATGGTCTGCGCATGCGGGAAGTCCTCCGGCTTCAGGCCGGTGCCCTGCCAGCTCAGGGTCCAGCCGCCGGACTGCATCATCATGTCGTCGGCGCCGTCGCCGGCCACCAGCAGCTTCGCGCGCGGATCCAGCGGCAGCACGCCGCCGTTGTTCTTCAGCAGCACCAGCGACTCGCGCACCGCGCGGCGCGCGATGGCGCGATGCTCGGCGCTGCCCAGCAGGTCGAACCGGCCCGCCACCCCGCGCGTGGAGGGCTTGCCGGCCTCGAACATGCCGGCGCGGAACTTGACCCGCAGGATGCGGCGCACCGCCTCGTCCAGGCGTCCGGCCGGCAGCGCATGGCCCTTCTCGGCCGCCAGCAGATGCTCGTAGCAGCCCTTCCAGGTGTCCGGCGCCATGATCATGTCCACGCCGGCGACGAAGGCCGGCACGCAGTTCTCGCGACTGCCGCCGGGCACGCCGGCATGGCCGTTCCAGTCGCTGACCACGAAGCCGTCGAAGCCCATGCGCTGCTTCAGCACCGCATCCAGCAGCGAGGCGTTGCCGCTCATCTTGACCCCGTTCCAGCTGGAGAACGACACCATCACCGCCTGCACCCCGGCCTTCAGCGCCGGCGGATAGCCCGCGCCGTGCACGTCGCGCAGCGTGGCCTCGTCGATGCGCGCATCGCCCTGGTCGCGGCCCTCGAAGGTGCCGCCATCGGCCAGGAAGTGCTTGGCGGTGGCCACCACGTGCGCGCCCTTGAGGAAGTCCTTGCTGCCCGGCTTGCCCTGCAGGCCCTGGATCAGCGGACCGGCATAGGCGCGCACCACGTCCGGATTCTCCGAATAGCCCTCGTAGGTGCGGCCCCAGCGATCGTCCTGCGGCACCGCCAGGGTCGGGGCGAAGGTCCAGTCGATGCCGGTGGCACGCATCTCCGCGGCGGTGGCCTGCGCGATCTGGCCCATCAGCGCCGGGTCGTGGGTCGCGCCCAGGCCGATGTTGTGCGGGAACAGCGTCGCGCCCACCACGTTGTTGTGGCCGTGCACCGCATCGACGCCGAAGATCACCGGGATGGCGTTGTACTTGCCGCCGCTGGTGTCCATCGAGGCGGCGTAGAAGTCATCGGCCAACGCCAGCCAGGCGCTGGCCGGCGCGTTGTACTGGCCGCCCGGGTCGGAGCTGCCGCCGGCCAGGATCGAGCCCAGGCGGTAGGTCTTCAGATCGTCCGGGGTGACGCTGGCGATGTCGGCCTGGACCACCTGACCGACCTTCTCTTCCGGCGACATCCTGGCCAGCAGCGCATCGATGCGCGCCTCCAGCTTGGGATCGGGCTTGAGCGGCGAGCGCAGCTGTGGCCACAGCGCCGGATGCGCGGTGCCCGCCTGTTGGTCGAGCGCGATGGCCGCGCCGCCGCTCAGCAGGCCGGCCGACAGCGTCGCCAACAGCGCGAGGAAAAGGGGGCCACGGGCGGCGCGGAAGGGACGTTGCTTCATGCAGAGGACTCCTGGGAAAGGGATGCACGTGCCGGGCGTGCTGCGGTCGCAGCAGGCGTCGGCCGCGCGTTTTGGCAAGATGCGGCGACGGCGACAGGGGATGGCAGACGATGCGGGTGAGACTGGAGGACGTGGCCGAGGCGGCCGGCGTATCGATGAAGACGGTCTCGCGCGTGCTCAACCAGGAGCCGCGCGTGAGCGAACAGACCCGCCGCCGGGTGCAGGAAGTGGTCGATCGGCTGCACTACAAGCCCAACCTCTCCGCGCGCAGCCTGGCCAGCCGGCGCACCTTCGTGGTCGCGCTGGCCTACGACAACCCCTCGCGCAACTACCTGATGCAGATCCAGGGCGGCGTGCTCGAGGCCTGCCGCGAGCGGCACTACACCCTGGTGCTGGCGCCGGTGACCTATGGCGAGGGCCGCGCGATCGCCGAACTGCGCGAACTGGCCAACCAGCACGGCGTCGACGGTTTCGTGCTCACCCCGCCGCTGACCGACGACATGGAGCTGCTCGGCTTCCTGGACGATGCGGCCCTGCCCTTCGCCAGCATCGCCCCACGCACGCATCGTGGCCGCATCGGCGTGACCGTGGACGAACACGCCGCGGTGTGCGAGCTGATGCACCACCTGCTCGCGCTCGGCCATCGCCGCATCGGCCACATCAAGGGGCCGCCGACCCACGGCGCGGCCGAGTGGCGACACGCCGGCTACCGCGAGACCCTGCGCGAGGCCGGCATCGCCTACGACCCGGCGCTGGTGGCCAAGGGCGAGTTCACCTTCGAATCGGGCGTGGCCGCGGCCAACCAGCTGCTCGACCTGCCCGAGCCGCCCACCGCCATCTTCGCCGGCAACGACGACATGGCCGCCGGCGTGATCCGCGTAGCCGGCGAGCGCGGCCTGCGCATTCCGCAGCAGCTCTCGGTCTGCGGCTTCGACGACACGCCGATCTCGCGCCACATCTTCCCCTCGCTCACCACCGTGCGGCAGCCCACGCGCGACATGGGCCGCACCGCGACACTCGAACTGATCAAGACCATCCACACGCCCGACAGCGGCGCGATGGTGCAGATGCCCTACGCCCTGCAG
This sequence comes from Pseudoxanthomonas winnipegensis, assembly GCF_004283755.1. GTDB lineage: Bacteria > Pseudomonadota > Gammaproteobacteria > Xanthomonadales > Xanthomonadaceae > Pseudoxanthomonas_A > Pseudoxanthomonas_A winnipegensis. Next base: position 182,646 of record NZ_SHMH01000003.1, on the reverse strand, counting down.
CTGCGCGAATCGACCGCGGCCCCCTCGACCTGACGCACGCATGCGCGCCGCGCCAGGGCGGCCCCGCAGTACATGGACGAAACGCAGGTCAGGCAGGCGCATAAGGGAGACAAGGCGGGCAGCAAGGCAAGGAAGCGCCACCACCCACGACCCCGTCCGGTGACAGCGCTGTCACCATACGAAGCCCGACCCCGCCTTGGCATTCTGCGCCGCATCAATCTGGCGGGCTTGTCATTCCCCAGACGGCACAAAGGCCGGCAATGCCGGCCTTTGCCTTCCCATCATGCCGAAGGTGGGACTCGAACCCACACGCTTTTAAGGGCGGCGGATTTTGAGTCCGAGCCGGAGTCCTTGCGCAGCAAGGGTTTCGGCGCGATCGGTGTTCCGCAATCCGGCCACTACTGGCGCCCTGAAACCCGCGCCAGACCGCGCTGGACATCGTCGGGCGCACCGCCGAGACCGGCCGGCGCTCCGGCGGCATCGTCGGGCTGACCTCCCAGCAGGCTGGGTTCGTGTCCAACGTCCGGGCCGAGCTGGCCAGCGGCGAACGTGATCGCCAGATTGCTGCGCTTGTCGTGGTAGCTGTTCCAGGCGCCGACCAGCGCGCCGGCGACGACCATGAGGAGCACCGGCAGCGAGAACCCGAAGTTCTCCGCCATGTGGCTGATGCTCAGGTACTCGAGCGCCTGCGGCGCGGTGACGATCTCCGGGCCGTCCACTGCCGTCGCCGTCGCGCTAACGGTCGCTGCTGCCAGCAGTTTCCAGGCCGCATTTCCAATGCTCATCGATCCCCCAGGGCCGCAATCAGCTTCTTCGCCTGCGCCAGGCGCTTGGTCCGATCGTCGAGACCGTTCGTGCCCCCGTTGATCCGCCGGGTGACCTTCACGACGCTGTCCTGGTCCGCCAGCTCGTTGAGCCGGTGGGTCTTCCAGAACCAGCCCGCGGCGAGCGCGGCGTCCGGCAGCTGGGCGACCATCGCCGGGTTCTGGACGCAGCGGTCGTCCCCGTAGAGGTCCAGCGAGTAGGCCTGGTAGTTCGCGCGGCCGGTGAGCTGGATCAGCCCCCTGCCCTTGAACCGGACCCCGTCGCCGGGCTTGGTGTTGCCCAGATCGGCCCTGCCCTCGTAGGCGCGGCCGCTCGCGTACTCGGTCGCCGTCGCGAAGCCGTCCGACTCGTGGGCCACCTGGGCCAGGAAGTGGGCGTGCTGCAGCGGCGTGGTGATCCCGAACCGGATGCAGGCGTCCTCCAGCGGCTTGGCGTACTTGCCGGCGCCCATGGCGGCCGCGACTGTCTCGATGCTCACCAGGGCTTCCTCGAAAATGCACGGGGCGCCTCACGGCGGGCCGAATTGGGTTACAGCAGCGCCAGCAGCACCTGCCGGAGGGCGGGGACGTCTCCCCAGCGCAGGCGGGAGGCGCGCGGCATGCCGACGGCGGGCGTCGGTGCGACCTGCCGCGGCGACCGGCGCTGCGCGCGCGCGACATGCCGCTCGACCGGCGTCAGCACATCAGCCGACGCGCAGGCCGCATCCGGCCTCAGCAGGTTGCGGGCTCTGATCGGCACGGCGGCGCTCCGATGGGTGCCCGATCAGCGATCCGGCAGGCTGGGCTGCTTGGTCCGGTGTGCGATGCGGGCGTGGATAGTTCCCAGCCGCCCGGAGAGAGCGGGACAGCTGGGATGGCTCACTGACGGTGGGCCGAGAAGGCACCGGCCGGCGCCGCCGGATCGGGTAACCCGCCTAAGCGGACCCGTGCGCGGTTCCCGGCGCGCACACCCCGCTTCTCGGCGGGGTCCTGCACGGCGGCGACGGTCGGCATTTGCGTCCCCCAGACGCGAAAAACCCGGCTGCTGGCCGGGTTTCAGGGGGAGTCTTGGACGATGCGCGCAATTTAGGACTTCGTGTCGGACACGTCAAGCACCGAGCCTGCAGCGCACCCACCCCCTTCCCTCGGCCACCATCTCGCGGAACTTGCCCCGCCCGATCATCATGCGTTCGGCCTTATCGGCAGGATGGCCAGCGGCACAGTAGTGAAGCCGGACCGCCATTCCCAAGGCTGGAAAGACCTTTTGGAGGTCCAGCACGGCGCGCTCAACGCGCTGGGCGTCCTGCGGAACGTAGATCTCGCCGCCCGACGAGCGCGTCTCGGCTCCGCGCACATGCTCGGCGGCCCATACCGGCACAGGCAGCACATTTCCCTTGCCGTCCGTGAGTCCCGCCGCTTGCCCCATCAGCGTGCGCCGGCCATTCCTATCGCGAACGATTCCGTGGCCACGCGCAGCTGCGGTCAATGCGCTCTGTCGCTCACCCCCGGCCACTGCGGCCGAGGGTGACGGATACCGGAGCAGCGAATGCCGGGGGGACGATGAGCGCGCTTTGGCTGTTGCCGACGCTTGCGCCGACCTGCAGGTCCTGGTTGCCGCCTCTCGGGATGCTGCTGCCATTCTCCAGTCCAAAGCGGGTCCGACCGAGCAGGAAACGGTGCGCCGGCTCTATGCCGCCCTGGCCCGTGTAGGCGGTGCGCCATGAGCGCCCAGATCCTCACCCTGCGTCCTTTCCAGAGCGCCCGTGCGGCGGCGCGCTCCGCAGGTTTCAGTGACGCCCAGGCGCTGCGAGAGATCCGCGCTGCGCAGCGCCTGGGCCGCGAGGGGAACGAGATCGTCGGCCAGGTGCAGGAGCGCTCTCGGGCGATCCGGCGCGGCCACGCGCCTGCTGAAGAACGGCATCCGCCACTACATCGACCTGCACGGCCGGCCCGTCGTCACCCGCGCCACCATCGAGGGAACGCCGGCGCCCGAGGCGGTCGCTCCTGGCACCTGGAAGTCCAACAAGGCCGCCTGATGGGACGCAAGCCCTCCAAACCCGGCGCGATCCCGCACTTCAGGGCCCGGCTGCGCGGGAAGAAGATCTACTACTTCTACGACCACGGCGGCACGCCGCGGCGAGAAGAGCCGCTCGGCTCCGATTACGGCCTAGCCATCCAGAAGTGGGCTGTGCTCCAGCGGGACGCACGATCGCCGGCGTCCGCGCAGATCATGTTCTCCTGGGTCTGCGACCAATACATGAGCTCGGTAGCCCCCACGAAGGCCGCGCGCACGTTCGAGGACAACCGCAAGGAGGTGCTGAAGCTCAAGGAGTACTTCAACGACCCGCCCGCCCCACTGGATGCGATCCAGCCTGTGAACGTGCGCGGCTACCTCACCTGGCGCACCGCCGGCGGTAAGGCATTCGTCCGCGCCAACCGCGAGAAGGCCCTGCTGTCGCACATCTGGAATTTCGCGCGCGACCGCGGCTACACCGCGCTGCCCAATCCGTGCGCGGGCATCAAGGGGTTCCGGGAGACCGGTCGGGACGCCTACATCGAGGACAGCCAATACGAAGCCATCTGGGCGGCGGCCGACGACTGCCTGCGCGACGCGATGGACCTGGCCTACCTGACCGGTCAGCGGCCGGCTGACGTGCTCGGGGTATCAGAAACCGACATCCGAGACGGGGCGATCCACTTCATGCAGCGCAAGACCGGCAATAAGCTGCGGGTGGAGCTGTCGGGAAGCCTGGAGGCGCTCCTGGAGAGGATCAGGGCGCGGAAGAAGGCCTTCACGGTCTACAGCACCCGCCTCATCGTGAACGAGAAGGGGCGGACCGTGGGCGTCAACGCGATGTCCAGGCGCTGGGCAAAGGCCTGCGCGCTGGCAAAGGTCGAGGGAATTCAGTTCCGGGATTTGCGCGCCAAGGCGGGCACGGACAAGACCGAGTCGGCCGGCGATATCCGGAAGGCGCAGGAGCAGCTGGGGCACTCATCGGTCGTGATGACCGAGACCTACGTGCGCAAGCGCAGGGGGTCCAAGGTGACCCCGACTCGCTGAATTGCGGAACACGGGCTGGGATTGCGGAAATGACCGGTCGGCGCCAGATCCCGCGAAACCCTTGTCACTGTTGGTGCCGAAGGTGGGACTCGAACCCACACGCTTTTAAGGGCGGCGGATTTTGAGTCCGCTGCGTCTACCATTCCGCCACTTCGGCGCGGTCGCGCAGTATAGCGGCCCGGGGCGGTGCCGGTAAGCCTGCGGCGCGCGGCGTTGCGCGCATCGCGCTCTCCCGCGGTGCATCACTCGTTTGGCGATATTCCTTGCTAGATTGGCGGAAACAGGCCAGCTCCGATCCCCCATGCCCATGCTCGCTTCCAGACCGCGCCTTCCGGGTGTGCGGCCGATGCCCCAGGTCGAACTGTGCCGCCGCGGCGAGCTGCGCGTGGAGAAGTTCCTCGACGCGGCCGCCGAGGTGTTCGCCGAGAAGGGCTACCAGCAGGCCCGCCTGAGCGAGATCGTGGCGCGCGCCGGCGGCTCGCTGGCCACGTTGTACCGGGCCTTCGGCGACAAGGAAGGCCTGGCCTTCGCCATCATCGAGCGCCGCCTGCAGGACATGGCCGACCGGCTGCGCGCGATGGAACTGGACGGCTTGTCGCCGCAGGAGGCGCTGCGCAAGGCCGGCCGTGAGATCGCCGCCAGCCTGACCACGCCCGATGCGCTGCTGGTCAACCGCATCGTGATCGGCGAAGGCCGCGCCTTCCCGCAGCTGCGCGACTTCTTCTTCGACAACGCCATCGCCGACACGCGCGGCTGCCTGGGTCATTACTTCGAACAGCAGGTCGCCGCCGGCAGGCTGGTGCTGCATACCACGCCCTACCAGGCGGCGGGCCAGTTCTTCATGATGCTGTTCGGCGAGCTGACCATCCGCACCGCCTGCGGCTACATGGCCAACTCCGATCCGGAGGAGCTGGCGGCCTACGTGGACGCCTCGGTCGAGCAGTTCCTGCACGGCGCGCTGCCGCGCTGAAGCCGCTTCATCGCAGCGAACGCGGGCTGGCGAACGGCCACCAGCCCGCGCCGGTCAAGGCATAGCGATCGGCGGCGCGCTCGAAGCGGTTGCGCACGCTGATCCCGCCACACAGCAGATAGAGCGGCAGGAACAGCGGCCCCAGCGCCATGTACTGCAGCACGTGCGCGCGTTCGTGATCGCCCAGGCGGATCGGCGCGTCGATGCAGTGCCCTGCCCGATGGCCATAGGTGTGGCAGGCGACGTCCAGGTCGGGCCCGGTGTGCAGGATGGTGTTGCCGAAGGTGATCGCCCCGCCCGGCCCCCAGGGCCAGCGCGCGAACACCAGCGCGTGCTCGCGCGCGCTCAGGTGCACGCGGGCGCCGCGCAGCAGTCCTGCCGCGCCGAGCAGCAGGCCAATCAGGGTATTGGGCGAGGTCCAGAGCACCCCCAGCGCCAGCAGCAACGGACGCGGCGCGCGCACGCGCACGCGGGCGCGATCGCTCACGCCTCGTTGGGCATCAGCAGCCACAGCAGCAGGTAGACCAGGATGCCGGGAAAGGCCGCCGACGCCAGCGAGACGATGACGAACACCACCCGCACCAGCGTGGCGTTCCAGCCGAAGCGACGGGCGATGCCGCCCATGACGCCGGCGATCATGCGGTCGTCCAGCGAACGGGCCAGCGGACGGGGAGCGGTGGGCGTGTTCATGGCGGCACTCTGCGAGCGGCGGTGGATGGTGGGGAGTCTAGCGGTGTGTGGGTCAAGGGCGGGTTGGGGATTGGGGATTGGGGATTGGGGATTGGGGATTGGGGATTGGGGATTGGGGATTGGGGATTGGGGATTGGGGATTGGGATTCGGGATTCGGGATTCGGGATCGCAGGAAGCGTCAGCCCAAGTGATCTGCCCCCTCCCTTGCGCGCAGCGCAGGGGAGCTCGAAGTCGCGGCTAGCGACTGAGGGGGAGGGGTCGGCTTTTGCTGTTGCTGTTAGCTCTTGCTGTCGCTGTCAGCTGTTGCTGCCGCCCTTGCTGCTAGGGCTCGCTGTTGCCGTTGGCATTCGCTTGTCTTTAGTTCGCCGCGAAGAGCACCCCTCCCCGGCCCTCCCCTGCGCTGCGCGCAAGGCAGGGGGCGGATCATGGGGAAACGGTCAGTTTGGCGGGGCGGTTGGTGGCGCTTGGACCGAGTCGCCAAACAGCGGGTCTGGCAGACCGATCAGCGCGCCGACAGCCAGCCTGCGATGGCGCTGGGGACTTCGCGCTGGGCGCGGCTGGAGACGTAGATGCCGATATGGCCGCCGCGGAAGCTCAGTTCGGAATAGTCCTGGCTGCCGACCAGCCCGCGCAGCGCCTTGGAGGCATCCGGGGGCACCAGATGATCCTGCTCGGCGTAGATGTTGAGGATCGGCATCTGCAGGTGCGACAGGTCCACCGCTTCGCCGTCCAGGGCGATGCCGCCTTCGACGAAGCCGTTGGCCTGGTAGAACTGCTTGGCGAACTGGCGGAAGGCCTCGCCCACCTGGTCGGGCGAGTCGAAGATCCACTTCTCCATGCGCAGGAAGTCCTGCACCGCGCGCCGGTCGTCGAGGATGTCGAGCAGGCCGACATACTTCTGCACGTTCAGGCGGAACGGCTTGAGCATCAGGTAGCTCAGATTCATCAGGTCGGCCGGCACGTTTCCCAGCGTGTCCACCAGCAGATCCACATCGACCATGCGGATCCAGTTGGACAGCATGTTGTCCGGCGTGTGGAAGTCCACCGGGGTGACCATCGTGATCAGGTTGCGCAGCTTGGCCGGATGCAGCGCGGCATGGCACAGCGAGAGCGCGCCGCCCTGGCAGATGCCGAGCACGTTGATCGCGTCCTCGCCGCTGGTCTGGCGCAGATGGTCGACGGCGCCGTCGATGTAGCGGTTGACGTAATCGTCCAGCAGCGCGAAACGGTCCGAGCGATCCGGATAACCCCAGTCGATCAGGTAGACGTCCTGGCCCTGCGCCAGCAGGCCACGGACCAGCGAACGGTCCTCCTGCAGGTCGACCATGTAGGGCCGGTTGACCAGCGCATAGGTGATGAGCAGCGGCACCTTGGCGGTGGGCGCGGTGTAGCCGATGAAGCGATACAGCACCACCTTGCCATCGCGCCAGACTTCCTCGCGCGGGGTCACGCCGTAATGCACATCGCCGACCTCGGGCAGCGTGCGCAGGCCGGCGCCCAGCTTCTCCTGCAGGGCGATCGCTTCGGCGGCCAGCGCATCGGCGGTGGCGCGGAACGGGCTGCTGCTCATGCCGGCGCCTTGCCACGCGTGGTGCGCTTGGCGGAGGTCTTCGAGACGGGCTTGCTGGGCGCGTTGGTGCGGCCGGCCTTCTTCGCTGTGGCTTTCTTCGCTGCTGCCTTCTTCGCCGTCGGCTTCTCGCCGATCTTCTTCGCTGCGGTCTTGGCCGACTTCTTCGTCGACGACTTCGACGCCGCGGAAGGCTTCGAGGTGGCGGTCTTCTTCCACGCCTTCGCCTGTCGCGCTGGCGACGGAGCCTGGCGAGGCGTTTCAGGCGCGGCTGCGGGACGCGGCGCGGGCCGCTCGGCGGCCTGGCCGCGCATCATGCGGCGCAGGATGCGCTCGAGTTCGGCGATCTTGCGGTGCGCGGCGTCGACCTCGGTGCGCGTGGGCAGACCCAGCAGGCTGCCGAGCTGCTCGACCTCGCGCTGCACGCCGGCGCGCATGCGCATCTGCGCGTTGGCCAGCGCGCCGTAGACCTCGCTGAACTCCTCGGACAGCGCCATGCGCGCGTAGGCATCCTCGGCCGCGTCGATCCACTCGTCGAACAGGGCCCGCGCGCTGTCCAGCGCACTGCCCTCGCCCGCCCGCTGGTTCAACTTCTCCTCGAACAGCGCATAGGCCTGGCGCGAGGCATCCTCCAGCAGGGTGCGGTAGGCCTCGGCGGCCTCGCGTAGCGCATGCTGGGCCTGCAACAGGCCCTTCCAGCGCTGCTGGTGCTCGCGCGCCGGGCCGAAGGCCGGCGTCCTGGACCATTCCTCCAGCGGCCCGCGCAGCGATTCCAGCCAGGGCAGCCACTGCTCGCCCAGATCGTCCAGCCCGGTGGCCTGACCGAACAGGCTGCCGAACAGCTCCGGATATGGATTGGCCTCGGTCGCGCCCAGCGCCTGGCGCCAGGCGGCGACGATGTCGGCCGGGGTGTTGTCGCGGTCGGCGAACTGGGCGGCCACGTGCTGCATGCGCCCGAACCAGTGCCGGGCCAGCCCGTCGAAGCGCTCCATCACATCGCCCGGCGCCCCGCCCTTGGGCGGCGTCCAGCCCGGCCAGCCGCCAGGCACCTGCTGCCAGGCCGGCGCGGCGGTCTCCAGCGGCACCGAGGCGAACTTGCGCAGCGCCTCGCCCCAGGTCTCCCAGACCTGGCGCGCCATCGCGTCCGCCCCTTCGCCCCACCCGCCTTGTGCACCCGACATTACGCGCTCCCGACTTGCGTCTGGATGATAGCAACCTGCCGGCAGCTGCCCTACGGCTTGGGAATATGCAGTGTCTTGCTGATCATCAGTGAGCCGGACAGCGCGAACAGCAGCACCAGCGGATGCAGCTGCCACGGCCCCAGCTGCCACTGGCCCCACCACACCTGCGCGCCGAGGCGGCCCTGCACCGCCGCCACCGCCAGCAGCACCACCAGCGCCAGGCTGGTCGGGATGGGCGTGCCCTCGAAGTAGGTCACCTTGCCCTCATCGCCCGAGAGCGCCTCGGCGGTGACGTTGTAGCGCGCCAGTCGGCTGACGCCGCAGCACACGAAGTAGCTCAGGATCAGCCAGTCCCAGCCGCCCTGCAGGCCGCAGGCGTAGGCCAGCGCCGCCGGCGCCACGCCGAAGGAGATCACGTCGGCCAGCGAATCCAGCTCGCGCCCCAGGGTGGAGGCCGACTTGCGCCAGCGCGCCACCCGGCCGTCCAGCGCGTCGAAGATGAAGGCCAGCGGGATCAGCGCCATGCCGGCCAGCAGCACCCCCACCCGGCCCTGCTGCATGTAGTGCAGCGCGGCGAATACCGCGCCGCTGCCGCAGAAGGCGTTGCCCAGGGTGAACCAGTCGGCCAGCTGGAAGTCGCGCAGCATCGAGAAATGGCGGGGTCGTGACATGGTGCGCGCGCTCGCGACGGAAGAACGGGCCGCCAGCCTGCCAAGGGCGGCGTCGCGCGGCAATCAAGGCCGGGCGCGAGCGCTCGAAAAGATGTCACCTGCCAGCGCTGCGCGGCCAGCCGCGTAGCGGGCCGCGATGTTCCACGCGCAGGCCCGACGCGCCGCGATTCCGCCTGGTCATTTTTGTGCCAATTCGCTTGACACGCCTGCCCTGCAACGCGCTCACGCGCTTATCCACACCTTTGTCGGCGCGCCATCCACAGCCCCTGTGGATGAACGGCCGCGCGCCGGTCACTTTTTCGCCATCTTCGGCGCAGGCCGCGCCGTTGCTGGGCGCGCACGGCTTATCCACATGCTTGCCCCAGCACTCATCCACACCGGCTGTGGAGAACTGCGGCGGCGGCACGACTCACCGGCGGGCGCGGTTCCACGGCAGCCAACCGGGCCCGGCTCGGCGCCAACAGACGGGACGGGACACCCGCGCTCAGCGGGCGCTGGACCGCCGCTGAAGGTTCGCGCCTGGACCGGCTTGACGAAAGGCCTCTGGAAGATTGGCGGTCTAGCGTGGCGCCTGGCTGCTGCGGCCGAGGCCGCAGCGTGCGCTCCACCGGCGGCCGGTGCCGTGCGGTGGCCTCTCATTCGCGGAGCACTGCCATGACCCCGTCCATCGAATCGCAGATCCAGACCATCGTCGCCCAGCACGCCGAGATCGACCCCGCCACCTTGACCGCGGACACCAAGCTGCAGGAGCTGGGCGTGGATTCGCTCGAGGCCATCGAGATCCTGTTCGACATCGAAGAGCACTTCGACATCACCTTCCCGCAGCGCGATCCGAAGCTGGACGACGGCTCGCTCGGCAAGCTGGTCCTGGCCGTCGAGGACGCGCTGGCGACCAAGGCGGCCACCGCAGCGCAGCCGGCGCACTGACGCGCCATGGACGCCTCCGTGCGGGCGCGGCGCGTGGTGATCACCGGCATGGGCGCGGTCAGCGCGCTCGGCCTGGGCGCGCCGGCGCTGTGGAGCGCGATGCGCGACGGTCGCAGCGGCATCGCGCCCCTGGCCTCGCCCGATCCGCACAGCACGCTGAAGATGCGGATGGCGGCGACCTTGCCCGGGTTCGCCCCGGACGCGACGCAGACCGGCGGCATCGCCCCCGGCCAGCTCGACCGCATGACCCAGATGGCGCTGGTCGCCGCCCAGGAGGCGATGACCCAGGCCGGCCTGAGTGCAGAGTCCGCGCTCGGCGCGCGCTGCGCGGTGGTGGTCGGCACCGGCGTGGGCGCCGAGCTCAGCCGCGACGAGCAGTCGCGCCGGCTCTACCGCGATCAGGCCGAGCGCCTGCACCCGCTGACCATCGTGCGCAGCATGAACAACGCCGCGGCCAGCCAGATCAGCATCGCCTTCGGCCTGCGCGGGCCGGCCTTCGCCGTCTCCAGCGCCTGCGCCTCGGCCAATCACGCGCTGGCCCAGGCCGCGCTGATGGTGCGCCACGGCCTGGCCGAGGTGGCCATCGCCGGCGGCAGCGAGGCCTGCCTGAGCCTGGCCCTGATCCGCGCCTGGGAGGCGATGCGCGTGGTCAGCGACGACACCTGCCGGCCGTTCTGCGCGCAGCGCAGCGGCCTGGTGCTGGGCGAAGGCGCCGGGCTGTTCGTGCTGGAAAGCGCCGAACACGCCGCCGCCCGCGGCGCGCGACCGCTGGCCGAGCTGGCCGGATTCGGCATGAGCGCCGACGCCGGCGACATCGTCGCGCCCAGCATCGACGGTGCGGCCGCGGCCATGCGCCTGGCGCTGCAGGACGCCGGCCTTTCGCCGGAACGGATCGACTACGTCAACGCCCACGGCACCGGCACCCAGGCCAACGACCGCTGCGAGACCCGCGCGCTGCGGCAGGTGTTCGGCGCGCACGCCGAGGCGCTGGCGGTGAGCTCGACCAAGGCCGTGCACGGCCACGCGCTCGGCGCGGCCGGTGCGCTGGAACTGGTGGCCGCGATCGGCGCGCTGCGCGAGCAGGTGGTGCCGCCGACCGCCAACTTCCTCGATCCCGATCCGGAATGCGACCTGGACTACGTGCCCAACCAGGCGCGTGCCCGCCCGGTGCGCGCGGTGCTGAGCAACTCCTTCGCCTTCGGCGGACTCAATGCGGTGATCGCGCTGCGCGCGGCGGATTGAAGCCTCGCAAGGTTCCACGCAGCGCGTCATGCGGCGCGATGCGGCCTGGTCATTTTTGTGCCAATCCACTTGACACGCCCGCCCCGCAACGCGCTCACGCGCTTATCCACATCCTTGTCCAGCTTCCATCCACAGGCCCTGTGGATGAACTGCCGCGCGCTGGTCATTTTTTCGCCATCTTCGCGCGCCGCCTTGCCACGACTGGGCGCGCGCGGCTTATCCACATGCTTGCCCCAGCACTCATCCACACCGGCTGTGGAGAACCGCGCAGGTCGCATCGGCCGCCAACGGCACGGTTCCACGGCACTCCGCTTGGCTCTACGGCGACAGCGTGTCGCCTCCAGCAATCCGGGCGGGCGATGCGCGTCACGCAACCTGGTTGAAGCCCCTCTTGCCGCACCAGCGCCGTCGCCCCGCGAAGGCCAGGCCCGTTGACCTTCGTTCTTGAATGGCCAAGGCGCTGACCCCGCTTTCGCGTGGATGGCGCCTGGTGCCAGCCTCCTTACTTCACCGCCACGCCGAACTGCGCGGCCTCCACCGCACCGGTGCCGCGGCCGCGCGCCTCGATCGTCGCATCGGCCGGCGGCGCGGCCTTGCCGTCGAGCACATCGGCCACGCGATCCAGTGCGGCATAGACGTGCGGCAGCATCGGCGTGTAGCGCGCGCCGTACGCCGGCAGGGCGAGGAAGGCGTCGAAGTGCTCGCCGTTGCGCACCTGCCAGTAGCGCACCGGCCGGCCGGCCGCGCGTGCGGCGGCGACATAGGGCGCGCTGGTGAACGCCGGCGGGATCAGGCCGTCGTCGGTGCCGTGCACCACCAGCACCGGCAGCCCGGCCCGCGGCAGTCCGGCATGGGTGCCCGCGATGCCCGCGCGCACGCGTTGGGCGTCCCGGCCGTGCCCGTCCCACAGCGCGCGCAGGCAGAGCAGCCCCGGCAGCGTCGGGTCGGGCGCGGCCAGCCTGGCATCGATCAGGCCCACGCCGTTGCCGGGCGGGATGCCGCTGGCGTCGGACCACCACGCCGCGCGTTCGACGGCCGTGGCCGCGCGCGGGGAGAGGTCCGCGTTCTGCGCCGACCAGCGATAGCCGCACGGGTGCTCGCCCGGCGCATAGCGGCCGTAGGCCGAGGCGTAGGTCGCCAGGATCGCGCGCCACAGGTCGAAACCCACGCTGGCCGCGCCGGAGGCCAACGCCGCTTCGCTCCAGCCACTGGCCCGCAGCTGCGCGTGCGCCGAGGCGGCCTGCGCCGCAGGCGTCGCGCCCTCGACCAGCCCCTGCGCCTGGAGCGCGGCGCAGCGCGCGGTCCACAGCGGTTCGACCTGGGCGCGCAGCGGCGGCTGCGGCAGCGCCGCCGGCGGCAGGTCGAGCAAGGCGCAAGGCATCAGCAGCGCCGCCTCGCTGGCGAAGTCGTACAGCGCACGCGCGCCGGGTGCGCCTTCGACGTAGACGTTGGGTTCGCCGGCGACGACGGCATCGATGAGCGCGTCGTCCAGCTCGGCCGCGCGCAGCACCGCGCCGCCGCCGTTGGAGATGCCGACCGCGATCACACGCGTATTGTCCGCAGTGAACGGCGCGGCCTGCGGGAAGGCCGCATCCAGCGCCTGCAGCGCGAAGCGCGCGGCCTGCTGCACGTGCCGGCCCCAGTCGGCTTCCGGGTTGTCCTGCGAATGCGCGTGCTTGAACGCCACGCCGCCCGCCCCGGCCGCGGGCTGGGGAGCGAAGGCCAACGCCTGTTCGCCCGGCGCGGCCGAGCTGCCGTCCAGCGCAAAGCCGCGGCCCGCATCCAGGTCGAAATAGTCGGTACCGGTGCCCTTGTCCGTATAGGCCACCGCGCAGCCGCGCGGCAGTGCCCAGGCGCCGCCCACGGCGATGGCGCCATATACCCCGCGCGAGCCCGACGACGGCGCCACCACCACGCAGCGCCGCCGCTGATCGAAAGCGTCGGGTACCTGGACCAGCACGCGATGCGGTTGGCGCGCGCCGGGCACCGTGGCCAGCGCGGCGTACTCGCGGCCCGGCACGCGCGCCACGCTGCCGTAGAGCGTGCCGTAGCCGCCGGTGGGCGAGAGATCGGCGATGCCGCGCCAGTTGGACCAGATCGCACGCCTGCGCAGTTCGGCCGGCGTGGGCGCGTCGGGCCTGGCGAAGGCCGGCGGCGTCGGAGCCTGCAGCCCGGCCAGCCCGAGGCCGGCGGTCAGCAGATCATCGCCGTCGCGGTGCACCGTGACCTGCGGGGCGCCGGTCACGCCGGCCTCCGCGTGCGGGCGGGCCTGCGGCGTAGCGCACGCGGCAAGCGCGCCGGATAAGAGCAATGCCGACAGGCGGCTGGCGGATCGGGTTCCATGCATGGCGCCACGCTACCTGCGGCTGCAGGCCGGCCGCATCGTACTTTGGTACCAGCCGCCGGCGGACGCGGCTTGCTAACGTTAGCCCTCGCCACCCACCGACCGCCGCCGCCATGCCCACCCTGCTGATCGCCGACGACCATCCCCTGTTCCGCGCCGCGTTGCGCGGCGCGGCGGCCGATGCGGTGGCCGCCCTGGAGATGCTGGAAGCCGATTCGCTCGACGCGGTGCTGCAGGCGCTGGAGGCGCATCCGGAGATCGATCTGGTGCTGCTGGACCTGCACATGCCCGGCAACCACGGCCTGGCCGGGCTGGCCGCGATCCGCGCGCAGTTCCCGGCGGTGGCGGTGGTCGTGGTCTCGGCCAACGACGACCCGCGCGTCGTGCGGCGCGCGCTGGACCACGGCGCGGCCGGCTACCTGCCCAAGAGCGCCGGGCTGGAGGAACTGCGCGAGGCCATCCGCTGCGTGCTGGCCTGCGAACAGTGGCTGCCGGCTTCGCTGCGCACGGCGGTGACGCGGGCGCAATCCTCCGCGCACGACACGGCGCTGGCCGCGCGCCTGGCCAGCCTGTCGCCGCAGCAGTTCCGCGTGCTGGGCTATGTCGCCCAGGGGCTGCTCAACAAGCAGATCGCCGACCGCCTGGACGTGCAGGAGCGCACGGTCAAGGCGCACGTGTCCTCGATCTTCGAGCGCCTGGGCGTGCGCAACCGCACCCAGGCCGGAGTGATCCTGCGCGAGCTGGAACTCACCGACCCCGCGCGCCAGCTCGAAGGCTGAGCGGCGCCAGCCAAGCGCCGCCGACCGAGCTGATCACACCGCCGCCTCCACGAAGGCGGAATACGGCCCCTCCCCTTTCGCGCTGCGAAGGGTGAGGCTGGGAGGGGGTGCCTTTGCTTGTGACTTCCCCACAAAGAGCCCCCCTCAGCCGCTAGCACGACGCTCAACCACCTTCGCCGCCGGGCGCACCACCCGCTTCAGAAGCGGCTAAAGCTCCACGACACCATGCGCCCGTTGCGATACGGCATCACACCGTGGAACGGCCTCGGATCGCCATCGAACACCAGCGGCAGGAAGTGGCGGTCGCCCTCCCACATGGGCAGCTCGCCCAGGCGCTCGATCGGCGCCCACTCCAGCGTGCCCTCCGGGTTGGAGGTCAGCGGTGTACCGGTCCAGGCGGTGATGAGGAAGATGAAGCACAGCCAGTCCTCGCCATTGCGGCCGAAGCCGGGCCAGCTGATGGTGCCGCGCAGCTCCATCGCCGTGCATTCGATGCCGGCCTCCTCGGCGATCTCGCGCACCATGCCGGCGGCGATGTCCTCGTCGTTCTCCAGCTTGCCGCCCAGCCCGTTGTACTTGCCCAGGTGTTCGTCCTCGGGCCGCGCGTTGCGGTGGATCATCAGTACCTGCGTGCCGTCGGGCGAAAGCACGTAGCCGAGCGTGCCGGTGATCGGGGTATAGGGCATGGCGAGGGCGTGGCGGTCAAACGCCCATTGTAGTCGCCCCCCACCGGCGCCGCGGTGTTCAACCCGCGCGCGCGGCCAGCAGCCGGTCGAGTACGGACTTCAGCGCCAGCGGCCGCAGTGGCTTGGCCAGCAGCGGCAGGTCGGCCGCGCGCGCGGCGTCGCGCACCGCGCCGGAGGCGTCGGCCGAGAGCAGCACGCATGGGCGCGCGCCGAATGCATCGGACAGGCACGCATGCAGGGCTACACCGGTGTCGCCGCGATCCAGGTGATAGTCGAACAGCCACAGCGCGGCCGACGCATGCGCTAGCGCCGCACGCGCCTGCGCCTCGTCGGCGGCGGTGGCCACCTCGCAGCCCCAGCCCTGCAGCAACGCCGCCAGGGCGGCCAGCGCGGCCTCGTCGTTGTCCACCGCCAGCACGCGCAGGCCGGCCAGCGGCAGGGCGCCCTGTCCGCGCACCGCGGCGCGTGCGGCGCGCGGCGCCGGCAGACGCGCAAGTTCGACGCCGAAGGCGGTGCCGCGGCCCGGCGCGCTGCGCAGCGAGAGCGGCGTGTCGAGCAGCCCGGCGATGCGTTCGGCGATGGCCAGGCCCAGCCCCAGGCCCTGGCCGCCGGCGTCCTGGCCACGACGGAACTCCTCGAAGATCAGCCGCTGCTGCTCCGGCGCGATGCCCGGCCCGCTGTCGTACACCACGATGCGCAGCCGCGCGCCGACGCGCCGCGTTCCCAGCAGCACCCCGCCGCGCGCGGTGTAGCGCACCGCGTTGACCAGGAAGTTCTGCACGATCCGACGCAGCAGCTGCGGGTCGCTGCGCACCCAGGCGCGGCTGGGCACATAGCCGAAGCGCAGGCCCTTCTCGGCCGCCATCGCGCGCACCTGCGCGGCCAGGGGATCGAGCAGTTCGGACAGTGGGAAGTCGCGCGGCGCCGGCACCAGGCCGCCGGCCTCCAGCCGCGACATGTCCAGCAGGCCACTGAGCAGGTCGTGGGTGGACTCCAGCGAGCCGGCCAACTGGCGCAGCGTGTCGTGGTCCTGCGCGGGCGTGCGCTGGGCCAGTGCGTCGGTGAACAGCTGCGCGGCGTGCAGCGGCTGCATCAGGTCGTGGCCGATGGCGGCCAGGAAGCGGCTCTTGGCATCGTTGGCATGCTCGGCCTCGGCCTTGGCGCGCTCCAGCAGCGCGGTGCGCTCGGCCACGCGCTGCTCCAGGGTCTCGTTGGCGCGCTTGAGCCCGGCCTCGGCGCGGCGCGAGTCGGTCACATCGGTGTAGGTGGCCACGAAGCCGCCGCCCGGCATCGGGTTGCCGCGGATCTCGACGATGGTGCCGTCGGGGAACACGCGCTCGGTCAGGTGCGCGGTGCCGGCGCGCATGAACGCCAGACGCCGGTCCAGCGCATGCTCGGCGCTGTTGCGGTGGGGCATGCGCTGCAAGGCCCAGGCGGTGAGATCGGCGATCGGCCGGCCGACCTGGAGCAGCTCCGGCGGGAAGCCGAACAGCTGCGCATAGCGCGGGTTCCAGGCCACCAGCCGCTGTTCGCGATCGACCACGCTGATGCCCTGGCTCATGTTGCGCAGCGCCGCCTCCAGCACCTGCTGGTTGAAGCGCAGGTCGGCCGAGGCCTCGCCGACGATGGCCGCCACGGTGTCCAGCTCGCCGGCCTGGCTGCGCGCGGCATTGAGCAGCAGGCGCGTGGAGGCCGAGCCCAGCACCGCGGAGAGCTCGCGTTCGATGCGCTGCTCGGTGGCCAGCGGCACCGGCCCGGCGTCGGGCGCGCCGGCGAGCAGGTGTTCGATGCGCTCGTGCCCCAGGAAGCGCCGCCCGGCCTCGCGCAGCGCGGCGCGGTCCAGCCGGCGCGCGCTGCCGCGCGGCGCCTGGCGCCAGCCGGTCGCCGCCAGCGTGACCAGCGCGCCCAGGAACAGGCTGGCGCCGACCGCGCGGCCCAGCGCGCTCCAGCCGGTCAGGCCGAACAGCCCGGCCGGAGTGAGCACGCGCGGCACATGCCGCCAGAGCGACGCGTCCACCGGCCACAGCATCGGCACCAGCATCACCCAAGCCCAGGTGGCGAACGCCGCCAGCAGGCCCAGCAGCGCCGCGCGCGGCGGCGTCTGCGGGCGCCACACCGCGAAGCACAGCGCCGGCACCAGGGTGGCCAGCGCGGAGAAGGACACCGCGCCCACGTCGGCCAGCGCGTCGTTGCCGCCGATCAGCCGGTTGTAGGCCCAGGCCAGCAGCATGATCGCCACGATGCCCACCCGGCGCAGGGTCAGCAGTTCGCCGCGGCGATCCTCGCCCTGCCCGCGCAGCCAGGCTCCGCGCAGCAGGCCGGGCGCGAACCAGTGGTTGCCGATCATCAGACTCAAGGTCAGCGTGCTGATCACCACCATGCCGGTCGCCGCGCTCAGCCCGCCCAGGAAGGCGAACAGCCCCAGGCCCGCGTGCCCGGCCGCGAACGGCAGCGCCAGCGCGTACATGTCAGAGGGCACATGCCCGCCCAGCAGCAAGCTGCCGGCGCGCGCCAGCGGCAGCGCCGGCAGCGCGATCAGCAGCAGGTACAGCGGGAACAGCCAGCGCGCGGTGGCCACGTCACGCTCGTCGCGGCATTCGACCACCGCCACATGGAACTGGTGCGGCAGGATGAACATGGCCAGCGCGCCCAGCAGCACCAGCGGCACGAAGCCATCGGCAGCCGGCACAGGTGCGGCGCTGGCCGCGCGCGTCCAGTCCACGTCCAGCCCCAGCCAGACGAACGCGCCCAGGGCCAGCATCGCCGCCAGTTTGAACAGCGACTCGAACGCCATCGCCAGCACCAGCCCGCGGTTGTGCTCGGCCGCATTCGCCCGGCGCGTGCCGAACAGCATCGCGAACACCGCCATCGCCAGCGCCACGTACAGGGCGCCGTCGCGCAGCGGCGCGGGCACCTGGTCGGCATGGGCCACATTGCCGGTGAGCGTGGACACGCTCATCGTCACCGCGCGCAGCTGCAGGGCCACGTAGGGCACCAGCCCGAGCACGGCCACGCCGGTCACGATCGCCGCCAGCCACGCATCCTTGCCCAGGCGGGTGGCGATCAGATCGGCCAGCGAGGTGGCATTGGTCTCGCGCGCCAGCCGCACCAGGCGCACCATGAAGGCCACCGCCAGCGCGTACAGCAGGATCGCCCCGAGGAAGGTCGGCGGCAGCGGCCAACCGTATCGTGCGGCCTGGGTCACCGTGCCGTAGAACGTCCACGAGGTGCAATGCACCGCCAGCGACAGCGCGTAGACGTGGCGCCAGCGCCGCGCCAGCACCGCCGGATGGCGCTCTCCATAGAGGGCGGTGCCGAACATCAGCGCCAGCCACGCCAGCCCGGCCAGCGCGACCATCCACATGCTCAGCATGGGCGCCTCACCCAGGCGCATGGGCACCGCTCAGCCGACGTGCCCTGCCCGCACCAGCGCCTTGCGGCGCGCGCCCGCGATGTGTCCTGCCTCCGCATTGGCCGAGCATACCGCCAGCGCCCTGCCCCGGATGGACGAGGCCCGGCTTGCGCCGGGCCGGTCGTTCGACCCTGACCACGCAGCGGTCAGAAGTCGTAGCGCACGCTGGCCTGCACCTGACGGGGCGCGCCGTAGAAGCCGGTCAGCACGCCGTAGGCGGCGATGTTGTAGCCGGTGGTGCGGTAGGCCTTGTCGGTCAGGTTGGTGCCCTGCAGCGACAGGCTCCAGGCGTCGTCGAGCTTCCAGATCACGCCGGCCGACAGCAGGCCGTAACCATCCTGGCGGATCTCCTTGGACAGGTCGGTGGTGGGCCAGACCTCGCTCTGGTAGCTGTAGGTGGCGCGTGCGGACAGGTTGCCGCCGCCGGCCAGATCGGTGCGCCACTCCACGTTCAGCGCGCCGGAGTACTTGGGCGCGTTGGTGAAGTACTGGGTCTTGGCGATGTTGACGCCGCCGCTCATGAACTCGTCGTACTTGGCATCCAGCCAGGCCAGGTTGCCGCTGATCAGCCAGTGCCGGCTCGGCAGGAACTGGTACTCCACCTCCACGCCCTGCACCGTGCCCTTGCCGGCGTTGGTGAAGTCGCCGAAGAAGCTATAGCTGCCGTTGGGCAACTGGTACTGGGTGAAGACCGAGAGCTGGATATCCTTGTACTTGTTGTAGAAGTAGGCCAGGTTGAGGAAGGCGCGGCCGTCCAGCAGCCCCATCTTGCTGCCGATCTCGTAGCTGTCCACCTGCTCGTCGTCGAAGGGCTGGCCCGAGCGCGGCACCGCGGTGGTGTTGGCGCGGATGTTGTAGCCGCCGGACTTGAAGCCGCGCGAGGCCGACACGTAGGCCATCAGGTCGGGCGTGAACTGGTAATCGACCGACAGCTTGGGCGAGACGTTCTTGAAGTTGACCGTCTTGTCGAAGTTGGCCGCCGTGCCCCAGGAGGTGGTGTAGCTGTCGCTGGTGTAGAAGCGGTTGAGGGCGATGGCGTGCTTGTCCTCGTCGGTGTAGCGCGCGCCGACGTCCAGCTTGAGCTTGTCGGTCAGATCGAAGGTCCAGTCCGCATACAGCGCCACGCTCTTGGTCAGCACCTTGCCCTGGGTGTCGCCGAACAGCGGATTGGTCAGCGACCTGGGCAGGTAGGGATTGGAGAAGTAGTTGCGGACCTGGCCACCGGCCTCGCCGTCGAAGTAGTACAGGCCCATGACCCCACGCGCGCGGCCGCCGCCATCATAGTTGGCCTGCAGCTCGTGGCTGACCTGCTGGTCGTAATAGTCGGCATGCACGTCGACCAGCTTCAGCGGGGTCTCGTCGAAGTCGATATTGGTATCGGTATCCGACTCGCGCTTGGCGATCACGTACTTGACCGCCCAGTCGGCGCTGGGCCGCCAGTTGAGCGTGGCCGAGGCGCCCTTGACCGTGGTGTCGTTGACGTTGGGCATGCCGCTGCGGATGTCGTAGCGGCTGGACAGCGGCGGATAGGCCGGTGCCAGCGGATTGGCCTTGAGCAGCTTGGCGCCGCGCACGCCGGACTGGTCGTCCAGCCAGTCCACCGCGAACTGCGCATCGAACTGCTCGTTGGCGAAGGCGCCCAGCTGGAAGCGCGCGGCGTTGATCTCCTTGTCGCTGACCTCCTGATCGTTGACCAGGTTCTTGCCGAAGCCGTCGCGGTTCATGCTGGCCACCGACAGCCGCGCGCGCAGCGCCTCGCTGCCGCCGATCGGGCCGCCGATGCCGCCCTTGAAGTCGAGCTGGTCGTAGTTGCCCACGGTCAGCTGGGCGTAGCCGTCCAGCTGCTTGGGCAGCTCGCGGCTGATGTACTTGATGGCGCCGCCGATGGTGTTCTTGCCGTACAGCGTGCCCTGCGGGCCGCGCAGCACCTCGATGCGGCCGACGTCGAACACGTCCAGCAGCGCGCCCTGCGGTCGGGCGATGTAGACATCGTCCAGGTAGATGCCCACGCCCGGATCCACGCCCCACAGCGGATCGGCCTGACCCACGCCGCGGATGTACACGGTCGCGGTGCTGGTGGAACCGCGCGCGGCATAGATGGTCAGGTTGGGCACCTGCGCATCGAGATCGCCGATGTCCTGGATGTTGAGCTTGTCCAGCGCCTGCGGGGTGAAGGCGGTCACCGCCACCGGCACTTCCTGCAGGGTCTCCTCGCGCTTGCGCGCGGTGACGGTGACCGCGTCGAGCGTGGTGGCCTTGGCGCCCTCGCTCGCCTGGCCAGGTTCGGTTTGCTGGGCCCAGGCGCCGCTGGCCGGCGTCATCAACAAGCCGGCGATCGCCAGGCACAGGTGCTTGCGCTTCATGGTCATTCCCCCCCTCCCCGGGTACGACCTCGCGGCGGGATCGCCGCAAGTTGGGCGCAACTCTAGGCACCGGCCGCAGGGCCATCACTTGTACCTTGGTACAGGAGCGCGTCCATGCGGCCGCTGCCGATACTCGCCCCGCGCAAGCCGTGTCCTGGCGGCTGGAGAGTGGTGCCATGTCGTTCCTGATCGTGCTGGCCGCGCTGTGCTTCCTGATGTTCGTGGCCTACCGCGGCTACAGCGTCATCCTGTTCGCACCGGTGGCCGCGCTCGGCGCGGTGCTGCTCACCGACGCCTCGTTGGTGGCGCCGATGTTCACCGGCCTGTTCATGGAGAAGATGGTCGGTTTCCTCAAGCTGTACTTTCCGGTGTTCCTGCTGGGCGCGGTGTTCGGCAAGCTGATCGAGATCTCGGGCTTCTCCAAGTCGATCGTGGCGGCCACCATCCGCGTGGTCGGCGCGCAGCGGGCGATGCTGTCGATCGTGCTGGTGTGCGCGCTGCTGACCTACGGCGGGGTGTCGCTGTTCGTGGTGGTGTTCGCCGTGTATCCCTTCGCCGCCGAGCTGTTCCGCCAGAGCGACATCCCCAAGCGGCTGATCCCCGGCACCATCGCGCTGGGCGCCTTCACCTTCACCATGGACGCGCTGCCCGGCACGCCGCAGATCCAGAACATCATCCCCACCGCGTTCTTCGGCACCACGGCCTGGGCCGCGCCGGTGCTGGGCACCCTCGGCGCGGTGTTCATCCTGGTGCTGGGCATGAGCTATCTGGAATGGCGCCGCCGCGCCGCCGCACGCGCCGGCGAGGGTTACGGCGGCGAGCTGCGCAACGAACCAGAACCCTTCAGGGGCGATCGCCTAGCCCACCCCCTGCTGGCGATCCTGCCGCTGCTGGTGGTGGGCGTGGCCAACTTCGCCTTCACCCGCTGGATCCCGCAGTGGTACGGCAGCAGCGCCTCGTTCGTGCCGGCGGTGATCGGCAACCCGGCGCCGGTGGTGCAGGAGGTCTCCAAGGTCGCCGCGATCTGGGCCGTGCAGGCCGCGCTGCTGTGCGGCATCGCCTGCGTGATCGCCTTCGCCTGGAGGCCGGTGCTGGCCAGCTTCGCCGAGGGCACCCGCTCGGCGATCGGCGGCGCGCTGCTGGCCTCGATGAACACCGCATCCGAATACGGCTTCGGCGCGGTGATCGCGGCGCTGCCGGGCTTCCTGGTGGTGGCCCACGGGCTGGGCGCGATCCCCAACCCGCTGGTCAACGAGGCCGTCTCGGTCACCGCGCTGGCCGGCATCACCGGCTCGGCCAGCGGCGGCATGAGCATCGCCCTGGCGGCAATGGCCGACAGCTTCATCGCCAACGCGCAGGCGGCCGGCATCCCGATGGAGGTGCTGCACCGCGTGGCCGCGATGGCCTCCGGCGGCATGGACACCCTGCCGCACAACGGCGCGGTGATCACCCTGCTGGCGGTCACCGGCCTGAGCCACCGCCAGTCCTACAAGGACGTGTTCGCCATCACCCTGGTCAAGACGCTGGCGGTGTTCGTGGTGATCGCCGCGTATTACCTCACCGGCTGGGTGTAGCCGGCGCCGGCGGCTGCGCCTCGGATCGACGACGCACCGCGCCGTCGGTCAGCACCCAGTCCGCCGCCAGCTCCAGCGTCCAGCCCGGCCCCTGGTTGCGGCCGTCCACCGCGCTGGCCGGTCCGGCCACCGTCGCGGACTTCCAGTCGCCGGCGAGCAGCACGCCGCGCTCGACCGTCAGCGTGCCCCAGTCGTCGCGGATGATCGCGTGCGGATAGACCGTGCCCTGCGGCGGCAGGGGGAACACGGTGCGCGGGTCGAACTCGATGCTCATGTGCACCAGCGGCAGCCGCAGCAGCGGGCCGTCCACCAGCTGCGCGCGCCACTGCGCGGCCTGCTGGTCGTGCGCCTCGCGGATCGTGGTTTCCTCGCGGCGGATCGCCTCCTCGCCGTAGCGCTGGCCGGCCACGGCGGGATCGGGCAGCGGCGGGTCGCCGGCGGCGTGCTGCAGCAGGGTTCCCAGGTCGCTGTCGGGCCGCAGGCCCTGGCGCCAGCCCGGCGCCAGCGCGTCCAGCAGCAGGCCATAGGCCGGCCCGGACGCATAGGCGAAGCTGCGCACATAGCCGCGCCTGTGGTCGTAGTCCTCCAGCGTGGCGATGGCCGACACGGCGGGATCGCCCGCGTCGCCGAGGCGGCGGCCGGTGTATTCGGCCAGCCCCTCGTTGATCTCCAGCGCGTTCTCGCGCACGGCCGCGTCCTCGAAACGCTGCCGCCGCCCGGCGCGGAACGCCAGCGCATCGGCGATGGCCGCCTGCCGCTGCGCGCCGCTGCTGCGCAGCGCTTGCGCCAGCGCGCGCCATTCCAGCCGCAGGCCGACGCGCCCGTCGAACTGGTCCAAATGCTCGGGCAGCGGCGCGACGGGCGGTGGCAGGCGCGCGGGCTGGATGCGATGGAACGCCTCGTGCATCAGCAGTTCGGCGCGGGCCTGCCGGCCCTGCGGGAGCGGCAGCTGCAGCATCGTCCAGCGCTGCCCGGCCCATTCGGTCGCGGTGTTGGCGATGCCGATGTCCGCCGGCAACTGGCCCACGAACACGCCGCGCCGTCGCTGCAGGCCCTGCCCGGGCACGTCGCGGTCCACGAATAGCGTGCGCGTGTCGCGCTCGACCAGCATGATCGGGCCGCACAGGCTCTGGCCCCACAGACGCGCATGGTCGCGCTGGCACAGCACCCGGTATTCGGCGATGGCCGCCGCGGCGGTCGCTGCCGGGTCGTCATGACCGTCAGCGGCGATCGGCAACGCCTGTACGGGGAAGATAGATGGCGCCAACGCCGCCAACGCCCAGCCAGCAAAGGGAACGGAACATCGCACGCAGATGCATCGGTGACTCCAGGGAAGTGGACGAGGCCGCCATCCCAGCGCCGCGCCGTATCGCCTCGATGCCCGGCCTGTATCGCCAGCGCCGATGGCGACACAATCCCGATACGTCTCCGCTTTATGAAAGGCGCATGGCAGGCAAGGACAACCGGATCGTTGTGGTCGAGGACGACGACAGCGTGCGCGAGGCCATCGTCGCCTACCTGGGCCGGCACGGCTTCGAGGTGCGCGGCACCGACGATGCCGCCGGCCTGGACGCGCTGCTCCAGCGCCAGCCGGCCGACCTGGTGATCCTGGACATCATGCTGCCGGGCGAGGACGGGCTGTCGATCTGCCGGCGCCTGAGCCAGGACGGCCCGCCGGTCCTGCTGCTCAGCGCGCTGGTCGAGGTGACCGACCGCGTCGTCGGCCTGGAGGTCGGCGCGTTCGACTACCTCGGCAAGCCCTTCGACCCGCGCGAACTGCTGGCCCGGGTGCGCGCCATCCTGCGCCGGCAGGCGCCGCGCGCCGCTCCGCCGACCAGTCCCTATCTGTTCTCCGGATGGGTGTTCGAGGCCGATGCCCATCGCCTGACCACGCCCGACGGCGCGACGCTCGCACTGACCGCCGGGGAATCCCGGATGCTGCTGGCCTTCGTCCGTCATCCCAGCCGCGTGCTCAGCCGCGACCGGCTGCTGGACCTGACCCACGAGGCGGCGGAAGGGCCGTTCGAACGCGCGATCGACCTAGCCGTCAGCCGCCTGCGCCGGCGCCTGGCCGCGGCCGGGGGCGCTGCGCTGATCGAGACCGTGCGCAGCCTCGGCTATCGCTTCCGCGCGCCGGTGACGCGGGGATGAGGCCGCCGCCCATCCTGGTGCAGGTGGCGGCGCTGGCGCTGGTCACCCTGCTGCTGGCCTTCGCCCTGTGCTTCGGCATCGTCCTGGCCACGCCCACGCCCGCACCCATCCGCATGAGCGTGCGCGAGGCCGCGGCCGCCCTCGACGGGCAGCACGGCGGCCGCTTCAGAATCGAGCCGCGTGCTGCGCCGCCCGGCTGTCCCCGCGTCGCGCCGGTGGAGGCGACGCTGGCGCAGGCCACGGGCACCCAGCCGGGGCGCGTACGGGCGTGCTGGCTGGACGCGGCGGGCGCGGGCAAGGCCAGCGGCAACGGGCAGAGCGTGGTCCTGGTCGGCGACCGCACCCTGCTGGTGGACAGCGACGCGCGCGGCTTCCAGATGCGCTACGACGCCGACGCGCGGGTCGGCATGGACACCTCGCTGCCCGCCTTCACCGCGGCGATCCAGGGCAACGACGGACGCTGGCGCACGCTGACGCCGATCGACCAGCGGCTGGCGGGCTGGCGGCTGCGGATGACGGCGGCGTTCGGCGTGGCGATGGCGCTGCTGGCGCTGCCGGTGTGGTTTGCCGCGAGGCGGCTCTCCCGGCCGATCCAGCGCCTGGCGCGGGCGGCGGCGATCAGCGACCTGGAGAGTGGAGCGGGCTTCCCACTCGACGGCCCCCCGGAGCTGCGCGCGGTCGGCGAGGCCATGAACGCCATGCACGCCCGCCTGGCCCGGCATGCCGGCGAACGCCTGCAGGCCTTCGCCGCCATCGCCCACGACCTGCGCACGCCGCTGACCGGCCTGCGCATCCGCGCCGAGCTCGTCCCCGGCGCCGACCGCCAGCGCATGATCGGCGACCTGGACCGCATGGCCGCCATGATCGAGCAGATGCTCGCCTACGCGCATGCCCAGGCACAGCCGGCGCGGCTGCAGCCGGTCGATCTCGACGCCCTGGTCGCGGGCATCGCGGCGGACCGGGTCTCGCTGGGTCAGGACGTCGCCCTCGTCCCGGCGAACCGGGATACGCGCCTCCAGGCCGACCCCACCACACTGCACCGCGCCATCGACAACCTGCTCGACAATGCGCTGCGCTTCGCCGGCAGCGCGCGCCTGGGCATCGAAGCCCACGCGGATCGGATCGACCTGCACATCGACGACGCAGGCCCCGGCATCCCGGAAGACCAGCTGGCCGGCATCACCACCCCGTTCAAGCGCCTGGAAAGCTCGCGCAGCCGCGCGACCGGCGGCGCCGGCCTGGGCCTGGCGATCGCCGAGCGCATCGCCGAAGCCCACGGCGGCCGGTTGCTCCTGGCCAACCGCACGCCGCACGGATTGCGCGCCACGCTCAGCCTGCCGCTGCGCTGAGGCCCGGACACGACGTCGCGTCCGTCGCCACCATCGGGCGCTACGGCTGCGCCGTGGTCTGGCCTTGCGCGTCCTCGGGCTTGGGCAGTTCGATGTCGCGCTCGAAGCAGGTGCGGCCCACGCCGTGCGCCCACTGCGCCTCGATCATCCAGGGCCGACGCGGGCGCTTGTCGGTGGTATCGGTCTCGAACGCCGCGCAGAGGCGCACGCGCTTCGGCCCCAGCGCGGTATAGCTGTAGGGCGCGGCACTCACTGGATCCTGCGTGGCGAGCCCAACGCCAGGCTGCGCCGCCATCTCAGCCAGGCTGGCCGGCAGGCGGCGGTGTTCCGTCGCATAGGCCTGGACGGCGGTGACGATGTCCTGCAGATCGCTCACCCGGCGCTGATCCATGCGTAGAGCGCGCTGATGCACCGGACCGCCGGTCAGGACGAAGCCCCCGACCACCGCGCCGATCGCCAGCAGGCCGCCGATCAGCAGCAGGCGACGCCCCAGCGGCAGCGCCGATGCGGCGCTGGCCTCGTCGCTGCGCAGATCGCGCAGGTAGTAGCCGAACACGCTTCCCGCGATCGCCGCCACCACCAGCACCTTCAGCAGGAAGCGCCAGGTGATCTCGCCCGACAGCAGGTTGTAGACCAGGGCCGTCATGTCGCCGATCAGGGTCAGCGTGCTGACGAACAAGGTCAGATAGGTCAGCCAGCGCCGCACCGGCGAGAGCCGCTTGATCGGCGCCTGGCGGATCTCGCGGTGCAGCCGCCCGGCCAGCCAGGCGAAGGCCGGGAAGGCGATCAGCAGCGCAGCGGTCGAAAAGCGCGTGCACGCGAAGAAATCCAGGCGCGCCCCGTTGTCGGCCGGATCCGGCAACGCGGCATTGATCATGTCGAACAGCAGGCTGCCCAGGTGATAGCAGAGGAAATACAGCAGCGAGAACAGCACCAGATACATGAAGGCGTCGCGCGCCGACAGCGACGCCCGCGGGCGCGGCACCGGCACGGGGAAATCGACCTCGGCATAGTCGTCCAGCACATTGGCCAGTTGCTCGGGCGACCAGCCCGCCTGCAGCAGCACCGCGCGGATGGCCTGCCGCGATTGCCCCGCCAGTAGCGCATCGCGCACGAAGCGATCCAGATCGGTCGATGTGCCCACGACGCTCCTTCCTTCCCTGCGCGAATGTCGCCGCACTCTAGCAGGGCGTCCTGCGCACACAAAAAAGCGCTTCGCTTGGGTGTGGGTGTGGGGGGCGTGAACCAGTTGAGACATGCGTGCGGCGGCGGTGCGCTGACTTCGCCAACCAGCCTCGACCCGGCCAGGCGTGGCTCCTCGGCTCGGTCCGCCATCTACGGCGGACTCGCCGCCGCGGGCCATCCCTGGCCCGCTCTCCGCACGCCCGCCCAGATCTAGGCGCTGCGGCGAATAGATCAGGACTTCTTCCAACTCGAAAGCGGCGAGCAAGCGCCCTTCCCCCTCCCTTTCGCCGCAGGCGAAGGGGAGGGCCGGGGTGGGGTCGGGGCTTTCCCGGTCAAGTCACCGAAGCAAGAGCACCCCTCCCCATCCCTCCCCTGCGCTGCGCGCAAGGGAGGGGGCTCAAACCGAAGTCCTGTGACCTGACGCGTGAGGCAGCGTTCCGGCGGGCGGGGGCCGCGCCTCGCGAGGCAGGAAGCCGAGCGCCTTAAATCAGGGCAGGATGCCCTGATTGAGGGAAAAGCGGCCCCAGCCCGCCGGAACGCTGCCCCTCCGAAGCCCACGACGGCCCACGCGCCACAATCCCTCGATCAAGCGGGAAACACCTCCAAAGAAAAAGGCGGGCCAAAGCCCGCCTTTCTCTAGTCAAGCGATTAGCCAACCGATTACTCGGTCACGCCCTCGCCTTCTTCCACGGCCTTCATGGACAGGCGGATGCGGCCCTGCTTGTCCACTTCCAGCACCTTGACCTTGACCACGTCGCCTTCCTTGAGCTTGTCGGAGACCTTCTCCACGCGCTCGGAGGAAATCTGCGAGACGTGCACCAGACCATCCTTGCCCGGGGCGATGGTCACGAACGCGCCGAAGTCCATCAGCTTGGCGACCTTGCCCTCGTAGATGCGGCCCGGCTCGATGTCCGAGGTGATCTGCTCGATGCGCGACTTGGCGGCCTGGCCGGCAGCGCCGTTGACCGAGGCGATGGTGATCGTGCCGTCGTCCTGGATGTCGATCTGCGTGCCGGTCTCCTTGGTGATCGCCTGGATGACCGAACCGCCCTTGCCGATCACTTCGCGGATCTTGTCGGGGTGGATCTTGATGGTGATCAGGCGCGGCGCGTAGTCCGACAGCTCGGCGCGCGGGCTGGTCAGGGCCTTGGACATCTCGCCGAGGATGTGCAGACGGCCGGCCTTGGCCTGCTCCAGCGCCTGCTTCATGATCTCTTCGGTGATGCCCTCGATCTTGATGTCCATCTGCAGCGCGGACACGCCCTCGGAGGTACCGGCGACCTTGAAGTCCATGTCGCCCAGGTGATCCTCGTCGCCCAGGATGTCGGACAGCACCACGAAGCGGTCGTCCTCCTTCACCAGGCCCATCGCGATACCGGCCACCGGCGCCTTGACCGGCACGCCGGCGTCCATCAGCGCCAGCGACGAGCCGCACACCGAGGCCATCGACGAGGAGCCGTTGGACTCGGTGATCTCCGAGACCACGCGGATGGTGTACGGGAACTCTTCCAGGGTCGGCATCACGGCCAGCACGCCGCGCTTGGCCAGACGGCCGTGGCCGATCTCGCGACGCTTCGGCGCGCCGAAGCGGCCGCACTCGCCCACCGAGTACGGCGGGAAGTTGTAATGGAACAGGAAGTTGTCCTTGTACTCGCCGCTGACCGCGTCGATCACCTGGCCATCGCGGGCGGTGCCCAGCGTGGTGACCACGATCGCCTGGGTCTCGCCGCGGGTGAACAGCGCCGAGCCGTGGGTGCGCGGCAGCACGCCGGCCTGCACGGAGATCGGGCGCACCGTATCCAGCGCGCGGCCGTCGATGCGGATCTTGGTGTCCAGCACCGAGTCGCGCATGGTGCGGTACTCGAGCTCGCCGAACTCCTTGGACAGCTCGGCCTTGTCCCAGCCTTCGGCCTCGACACGGCCGGCCAGGGCTTCGATGACGTCCTTCTTGATCGCGGCGATGGCGTCGCGGCGCTGCAGCTTGTCGCGCACCTGGAAGGCCTCGGCCAGCTTGCTGCCCACGGCTTCCTTCAGCGCCGAGATCAGCGCCTCGTTCTTGGCCGGGGCGACCCAGCTGGAAGGCTTGGTGCCGGCTTCGACGGTCAGCTCGTTGATCGCGTTGATCACCTTCTGCATCTCGCGATGGCCGAAGGTCACCGCGCCCAGCATCACTTCCTCGGACAGCAGCGCGGCCTCGGACTCGACCATCAGCACCGCGTTGGCGGTACCGGCCACGACCAGCTCCAGCTGCGAGTCCTTCAGCTCCGATACGGTCGGGTTGAGGATGTACTCACCATTCTTGTAGCCGACCTTGGCGGCGCCGATCGGACCCTTGAACGGGGTGCCGGCCAGCGACAGCGCGGCCGAGGCGCCGATCAGGGCGGCGATGTCGCCGTCGATCTCCGGGTTCAGCGACATCACCGTGGCGATGATCTGGACTTCGTTCTTGTAGTCCTCGGGGAACAGCGGACGGATCGGCCGGTCGATCAGGCGCGAGATCAGCGTCTCCTTCTCCGTGGCGCGGCCTTCGCGCTTGAAGAAGCCACCGGGGATGCGGCCGCCGGCGTAGAACTTCTCCTGGTAGTCCACCGTCAGCGGGAAGAAGTCCTGGCCCTCGCGCGCGCTCTTGGCGGCGACGGCGCTGACCAGCAGTACGGTGTCGTCCATCTTGACGATGACGGCACCGCTGGCCTGACGGGCGATCTCGCCGGTCTCGAGGGTGACGGTGTGTTTGCCGTACTGGAAGGTCTTGGTGATTTTTGCCACGTGGGTTTCCTAAGAGTCTCGAATCTGGTTGTCCCGGTCGACGGCCCCTGCCGTGCCCGGGCGGCCACCGTATGCGGCCATGTTGCAGTGCATCTTTTTCCGACGCCGGAAAAAACGAACCGCGGCGCATCACTGCGCCGCGGTCGGTCATCTGGTTTTAGCGACGCAGGCCCAGCTTCTCGATCAGGGCCTTGTAACGCGGGGCATCCTTGCGGTGCAGGTAGTCGAGCAGGCTGCGGCGGCGGTTGACCAGTTGCAGCAGGCCGCGACGGCTGTGGTGATCCTTCTTGTGGGTCTTGAAGTGCTCGGTCAGCATCTCGATGCGGGCGGTCAGCAGGGCGACCTGGACTTCCGGCGAGCCGGTGTCGTTGGCGCCGCGCTTGTTGTCTTCAATGACTTTCTGGGTGTCGATGGACATGTCGATTTCTCTTGGTTGATGCGCGACCTGCAGGAACGCGGGCTGTCCTCCGCGCGCACCGCCTGGTCCGCCGCTTGCAATGGTGAGTGAAGGCCGGGATCGGCCAAGGGCCTGAAAAGGCCGCGGTATTGTAGGGGCCAGCACCCGGTGGCACAAGGTTTCAGGCCGGTGACACCGCGCCGTCGGTCGGCCAGTTGAACAGTCGCTGGGGCGAAAGCAGCCCATCCTTGGACAGCTGTCCCATTCCCAGCACCTGGCCGGACTCGGCGAACACGGCCACGGTCCCGGCCGGGCCGGGCACGCCGGTCAGGCGCTGGCCCTGCCGCAGGCGCGCGGCGGCCTCGTCGGTCAGGTCGATGCGCGGCAGGCCGACCATGCCGGCCTCGACGGGCAGCAGGCAGGCCTGCAGGCTGCGCGGATCGCGCTCGGCCAGGGCCTCGAGCTGCTCCAGGGTCCACATGCGCGGCTCGCGGAACGGGTCGACCCACAGCCGGCGCAGCTGGGCCACGTGCGCGCCGCAGCCCAGCGCCTCGCCGAGGTCGCGCACCAGGCTGCGCACATAGGTGCCCGAGCCGCATTCGACATGCAGCCGCAGCAGCGGCTGGCCGGCGTCGAGCAGGTCGGCGGCCGACTGCAGTTCGAAGGCGCGCACGTAGACCGGGCGAGTCTCGACCTCCACCACCTCGCCGCGCCGGGCCTTGGCGTACAGCGGCTCACCGCCGCGCTTGAGCGCCGAATAGATCGGCGGGCGCTGCTGCAGGTGCCCGGTCAGCGCGCGCAGGGCCGCATCGAGGCGGTCGATCGGATAGGCCTGGACCGGCCGCTCGCGCAGCACCTGGCCTTCGGCATCGTCGGTGTCGGTGACCTGGCCCAGCCGGGCCACGGTGTCGTAGGCCTTGGCGGAACCCAGCAGGCTGCCGGCGATCTTGGTCGCCTCGCCGAAGCACAGCGGCATCAGGCCGGTGGCCAGCGGATCGAGCGCGCCGGTATGGCCGCCCTTCTCCGCGCCGAACAGGTGCCGGGCCCGCTGCAGGGCCTGGTTGGAGCTCATGCCGCCGGGCTTGTCCAGCAGCAGGATGCCGTCGACGCGGCGGAACTTGGTGCGCGGGCGCTGCGGGCGCTTGCCGCGCGGCTGGTCGGCGCGCGCCGAACCGCCGCGTCCGGCACCGTCGGCGTCCGGCATCGCGGCGGCGTCGGTGGCGGTCATCAGTCCTGGTCGGATCCGGATTCGGGCGGCAGCGGATTCTCGCGCAGCAGCGTCTCGATGCGCTCGCCGCGGTCGACCGAATCGTCGTAGTGGAAATGCAGTTCAGGCACGTGGCGCATCTTCACCGCACGCGCCAGGGCGTAGCGGATCTGCGGCGCCAGTTCCTTCAGGCCCTTGACCGCCTCGGTGGAGCGCTCGGGCATCAGGGCGGTGACGAACACCTTGGCGTGAGCCAGGTCGCGGGTGACTTCGACGTCGGACACGCTGACCGACGGCAGGCCGTGCTCGCGCACGGCTTCGTGCACCAGCGTGCCCAGCTCGCGGCGGAGCTGGGCGGAGACGCGGTCGGTGCGATGGAAGGATTTGGTCGGCATGGCAATCGAGCGATGCGGCGATCACGGCGCCTGCGCCGGCGGCGATTCCTGGAAGGAACCGCCGCGGCGCAGACGGGCGCGATCACAGCGTGCGCTGCACCTCGATGCGCTCGAAGCACTCGATCTGGTCGCCGGCCTTGACGTCGTTGTAGGCCTTCACGCCGATGCCGCACTCGGTGCCGTTGCGCACTTCGTCCACGTTCTCCTTGAAGCGGCGCAGCGATTCCAGCTCGCCCTCGAAGATGACCGTGTTGTCGCGCAGCACGCGGATCGGCTTGGAGCGCTTGACCACGCCCTCGATGACCATACAGCCGGCCACCGCGCCGAACTTGGAGCTGCGGAACACGTCGCGCACTTGGGCGATACCGATGATCTCCTCGCGGATCTCCACGCCCAGCAGACCGGACGCCACCTGCTTCACCTGGTCGATCACGTCATAGATGATCGAGAAGTAGCGCATGTCCACGCCATTGGCTTCGACGATGCGGCGGGCCGAGGCGTCGGCACGCACGTTGAAGCCGATGATCGTGGCCTTGGAGGCGACCGCCGAGTTGGCGTCCGACTCGGTGATGCCGCCCACGCCGGAGCTGATGATGTTGATGCGGATGTCTTCGTTGGACAGCGCCACCAGCGAATGGCGCAGCGCTTCCACCGAACCCTGCACGTCGGCCTTGACGATCAGGTTGAGGCTCAGCTGGCCCTCGCCCTTGCCCAGCTGGGCCATGATGTCTTCCATGCGGCTGCCGGCCGAGGCCACCAGGCGCGACTCGCGGCGCTTGGCATCGCGCTGCTGGGCCACGTCCTTGGCCAGGCGCTCGTCGTCGACGACCACGAAGTCGTCGCCCGCATCGGGCACGCCGGACAGGCCCAGGACCTGCACCGGGATCGACGGGCCGGCCGAGGCCGGCTGGCCGCCGGTCTCGTCGAACAGCGCGCGCACGCGGCCGTACTGGATGCCGCAGACCAGGTAGTCGCCCTTCTTGAGCAGGCCCTGCTGGACCAGCACGGTGGCGACCGGGCCACGGCCCTTGTCCAGCGAGGACTCGATGACCGTACCGGTGGCGCGGCCCTCGGGCACGGCGCGCAGTTCCAGCACCTCGGCCTGCAGGCTGATCGCATCCAGCAGCGCATCCACGCCCTGGCCGGTCTTGGCCGACAGCTCGATGAACTGGGTGTCGCCGCCGAATTCCTCGGCGACCACGTCGTGGGCCAGCAGCTCGTTCTTCACGCGCAGCGGGTCGGCGTCGGACTTGTCCATCTTGTTGATCGCCACGATCAGCGGCACGCCGGCCGCCTTGGCCTGCTGCACCGACTCGATCGTCTGCGGCATCACGCCATCGTCGGCGGCCACGACCAGGACCACGATGTCGGTCAGCTTGGCGCCGCGCGCACGCATGGCGGTGAACGCCGCATGGCCCGGGGTATCCAGGAAGCTGATGACGCCGTTGGCGGTCTCGACGTGGTAGGCGCCGATATGCTGGGTGATGCCGCCGGCCTCGCCGGTGGCGACCTTGGTGCGGCGGATGTAGTCCAGCAGCGAGGTCTTGCCGTGGTCGACGTGGCCCATGATGGTGACCACCGGCGGACGCGGGGCCTGATCGCCCTGCACTTCCTCGGTGTGGGCCAGCAGCGCGTCCTCGGCCGAATCGGTATTGGCCTTGACCACCTTGTGGCCCAGTTCCTCGGTGACCAGCGCGGCGGTGTCGTGGTCGATGGTCTGGGTGATGGTGGCCATCACGCCCATCTTGAACAGCGCCTTGACCACATCGCCGCCCTTGAGCGCGAGCCTCGAAGCCAGGTCGCCGACGCTGATCGCATCGCCGATGGCCACTTCGCGCACGACCGGCGCGGTCGGACGCTCGAACTGGTGGCTGCCCGAACCGCCGCGGCTCTGCTCGAGCTGGCGACGCGCCTTGGGCTTGCCGCGCGCGGCGCCACGACGGGCGCGGTCGGCGGCCGACAGGTGCAGCTGCCCGGCGAAGCGCTGGGTGCTGTCGTCGTCCTCAACGCCGGCGACCATCGCGTGCGAGCCGCGGGTCTTGTGCTTGGCCGCGGCCGCGCCGGCGCCACGCTCGGGCTCCTTGCGCGCCGGGGCCGGCGTGCTGCGCGGGGCGGCAGGCTTGGCCGGGACGCGGATCGAGGACATGCCGGCGATCGGGCCGTTACGCTCGTCGATAGGCGTGCGCGCCGGCGGGGCCGACGGCGCCGCCGGTTCCTCGGCGACCGCCTCCTCGTCCTCGGACTGCGCCTCGGCGCGGGCCTCGGCCTCTGCGGCGGCGCGCGCGGCGAGCTCTTCCTGGCGCTTGCGCTCGATTTCCTCGGCGCGCGCGCGGTCGACCTCGGCCAGACGCTGCTGTTCGGCCAGGTTGCGCTGGCGCGATTCTTCCAGCTTGCGCAGGATCTCGGCGCGCTCGTCGCCGCCGTTGGCGGCCGCGGCGCTGCCGGCGCGGCGCGCCTCGCTGGCCTGGGCCTCGGTCGGCTTGACGTAGGTGCGCTTCTGGCGCACCTCCACGGCCACGGTGGAGTTGCTGCGGCCGGACTTGACCGTCACTTCCTGCACCTTGCGGCGTGCCAGGGTGATCTTCCGCGAGGCCGCGGCCTCCTCGGTCTCACCGTCGGCCTTGCCGTGGGTGCGACGCAGGAAGCCGAGCAGCTTCATCTTTTCGGTGCTGGACACTTCCTGGTCGGGGCCACTGAACTTCATGCCGGCCTCGGCCAGCTGTTCGATCAGTTTTTCGACCGGCGTGTTGACCAGTTCGGCGAGCTTGCGGATGGTGGTTTGCTGCGACATTCGGATCCTATGATCTGGTTGGCGCCCCCTCGCCCAGAGCAAGGGAAACGCGAATTCTAAACCCTGAAGGATTCAGGGCGATGTTCATGGCCGGCTCATTCGCCACGCTCCAGGCGGGCGATCTCCTCGGCGCGGGCGGCCAGGATCAGCGCGGCGGCGTGGGCCTCGTCCATGCCCTCGATGCCGAACTCCATCACCTCATCGGCCGCCAGGTCCGACAGGTCCTCGCTGGTCCGCACTCCGTGCGAGGCCAGGGCGTAGGCGGTGGCCTCGTCCATGCCGTCCAGGGCCAGCAGGTCGGCCGACGGGCCGTCGCCCTCGGCGCTCTCCTCGGCGGCCAGCGCCTCGTTGAGCAGCGCGTCGCGGGCGCGGGCGCGCAGTTCCTCGACGATGTCCTCGTCGAAGCCCTCCACCGCCAGCAGCTCGCCGACCGGCACGTAGGCGATTTCCTCGACCGTGCTGAACCCTTCGGCGACCAGGATCTGCGCGATCTCCTCGTCCACTTCCAGCTTGTCCATGAACAGCTGGCGGGCCACGCCCTGCTCGGCCTCGGACTTGGCCGCGACCTGGTCCTGGGTCATCACGTTGAGCTGCCAGCCGGTCAGGCGGCTGGCCAGGCGCACGTTCTGGCCGCCCTTGCCGATGGCCTGGGCCAGGCGGTCCTCGGCCACGGCCAGATCCATCGAATGGCGGTCCTCGTCGACGATGATCGACTGGACCTCGGCCGGCGCCATCGCGTTGATGACGAAGTTGGCCGGGTTGTCGTTCCACAGCACGATGTCCACGCGCTCGCCGTTGAGCTCGTTGCTCACCGCCTGCACGCGCGAACCGCGCATGCCGATGCACGCGCCGATCGGATCGGTGCGGGTGTCGTGGGCCAGCACGGCGATCTTGGCGCGGTCGCCCGGATCGCGCGCGCAGGCCTTGATCTCGACCAGGCCCTGGCCCACTTCCGGCACTTCCAGCTTGAACAGCTCCATCATGAATTCCGGCGCGGCGCGGCTGATGAACAGCTGCGGGCCACGCGGCTCGGAACGCACGTCGAACAGGTAGCCGCGCACACGGTCGCCGGCGCGCAGCACGTCGCGCGGGATGCCCTTGTCCTTGGCGATGAAGGCCTCGGCGTTGCCGCCCAGGTCCACGTAGATGTTGCCGCGCTCGGCGCGCTTGACGATGCCGGTGACCAGCTCGCCGACGCGATCCTTCCACGCATCGACCACCTGCGCGCGCTCGGCCTCGCGCACGCGCTGCACGATGACCTGCTTGGCGGCCTGGGCGGCGATGCGGCCGAAATCGGGGTTCTCGATCTGCTCCTCGATGTAGTCGCCCACCTCGACGCCTTCGGCCTCGTCGACCGCGTCCATCAGGCGGATCTGGCGATCGGGCGACTCCATGACCACATCGTCGGCCACCACTTCCCAGCGGCGGAAGGTCTCGTAGGTGCCGTCCTTCTGGTCGATGGACACGCGTACCAGCACGTCCTGGTCGGGATAGCGCTTCTTGGCGGCGGACGCCAACGCGGCCTCAATGGCCTCGAAGATCACCTCACGCGGCACGCCTTTTTCGTTGGCGACCGCATCCACCACCAGCAACAATTCCTTACTCATCTATCACTCCGAGCGCGACCACGCGGGCCGTCGTTGGGTTGGGTTGGTATCAATGCACTTGCTTGGGCGCGGCAGGCTTCTTCTTGCCCTTGCCGGCACCCACGTCTTTCTTCTTCGGCTGCGGCGCCAGGCCCAGCGCGACCCAGTCGGGCATCAGCCGGGCCTTGTCCAGGTTGTCGCCGGCGATGGTCATCTGCTGGTTGTCGAAGGCCAGCGTGATCGCCTCGCCCTCGACCGCCACGATGCGGCCCTGCAGCCGGCGGCGTCCGTCCTGCGGCAGCTTCAGCACGACCTTGGCCTCCTCGCCGATGAAGCGCGCGAACTGCGCCGCGGTGAACAGCGGACGGTCCACGCCGGGCGAGGACACTTCGAGCGTGTAGTTGCCGCTGATCGGGTCCTCCACGTCCAACTGGGCCGAGACCTCGCGGCTGACCGCCTCGCAGTCGTCGATGTTGACCACGCGCGTCTCGCGCTCGGCCTCGAGCACGTCGATGTACAGGCGCAGCGTGGCGTTGCCGGTGGCCGGCAGGTATTCCACGCCCAGCAGCTCGAGGCCCAAGGCCTGAACGGTGGGCTGCAGCAGCTGTGCGATCTCGGTGGCCTTGTCGCTCACGTGGCGGAAGTCTCGTCGTAATGCGTTTTTCAGAAACGGAAAAGGGCCCAATGGGCCCTTTTCCGATGACGCTGGATGTAGAAACGGGAACAAGCGTTTCTACGAGCCCAGGCTCCTGGCGATCGAAGCGGACTTCGATGCCGGAAACTTGGTAGCGGGGGCAGGATTTGAACCTGCGACCTTCGGGTTATGAGCCCGACGAGCTGCCAGACTGCTCCACCCCGCAGCAGAAGCGGAATTATGAAGAATCAGCGGGATTTATGCAAGCCCTGAAACTTCTTTTGTATCAAATGCCGAAAGCGGCTTTGCACCAGGTCATCACCGGATTCCAGGCGATTCCCAGCACCAGCAGACCCAGTGCATTGACACCAAACACCACGGGGACCAGTTTACCTGAACGCGGCATCGGAAGGGAACCCACCGGCTCATCGAAATACATCACCTTGATCACGCGCAGGTAGTAGAACGCGCCGATCACCGCGCACACCACGCCTACCAGCGCCAGCCACATCAGGTCGCCGTTGACCGCGGCGCGCAGCACCACTAGCTTGGCCCAGAAGCCCAGGAACGGCGGCACGCCGGCCAGCGAGGCCATCACGCACAGCACCATGCCGGCCATCCACGGACTGCGCGCGCTCAGGCCCTTGAAGTCATCGATCGTGTCGGCCTCGAAGCCGGCGCGCGAGAGCACCAGGATCGCGCCGAACGAGGCCGCCGACATCAGCGCATAAGCGATGCCGTAGAACAGTGCCGCCGCATAGCCTTCCGCGCCGCCGCCGGCCAGGCCTAGGATCAGGAAGCCCACGTGCGACACGGTCGAATACGCCAGCATGCGCTTGAGGTTGGTCTGGGCGATGGCCACCACGTTGCCGATCACCAGCGACAGCGTCGCCAGGGCGGCCATCAGCAGATGCCACTGCGGCTGGGTCGGGCCCACGCCCTGCTCCAGCACGCGATAGGCCATGGCGAAGGCCGCCAGCTTGGGGCCGGAGCTGATGAATAGCGTGATCGGAGTCGGCGCGCCCTGGTAGACGTCAGGCAGCCACATGTGGAACGGCGCGGCGCCCAGCTTGAAGGCGATGCCGCAGACCATGAACACCATGCCGGTCAGCAGCATCGGGCGATCGGTGATGCCGGCGATCGCGCCGTTGATCTGGGCCAGGTCCAGCGAACCGGTGGCGCCGTACACCAACGACATGCCGTACAGCAGCAGACCCGAGGCGATCGAGCCGAGCACGATGTACTTCATCGCCGCTTCGGTGGACAGGCCGTTGTCGCGGTTCATGCCGACCATCGCGTACGAGCACAGCGACAGCAGCTCCAGGCCCAGGTAGACCATGACCAGGCTGCCGGCCGAGACCAGCATCATCATGCCGGCGGTGGCGAACAGCACCAGCACCGGCAGCTCGCCCGGATAGAGATTGCGCTCGCGCAGGTAAGGCCAGCCGTAGATCAGCGACAGGCCCGAGACCAGCACGATCGCGGCCTTGGTCACATCGGCCAGGGCATCGCGCACGAACATGCCGTGGAAGACGTGGGCCGGGCCCTGCGAGAGGTCCACACCGCTGTGGCTGACCAGCAGGACGAAGGTCACCGCCAGCACCAGCAGGGTCAGGCCATGGGTGATGGCGCGGCGGCGCGCGTCCAGGAACACGTCCAGGATCAGCAGCGCGAAGGCGCCGGCGACGACGACCAGTTCCGGGATGATCGGCAACAGGTCGGTGACGGGGGCGGAAGGAAGCATTGGAGCGGCCATGGCGTGAAGTCCTTACAGCTTGCTGGTGGCGAGCTGCATCGCCAGTTGCGCGATCGAAGGTTCCAGCAGGTCGGTCAGCGGCTTGGGATAGACACCCAGCGCCAGCGTGCCGGCCGCGAACACCCCCAGCACCAGCGCCTCGCGCCAGTTGATGTCGGTCAGCTCGGCCACGTGGCTGTTGGCGACCTCGCCGTACAGCACGCGCTTGACCAGCCACAGCGTGTAGCCGGCGCCGATGATCAGGGTCAGCGCGGCGATGAAGGCGATGTAGGGATGCTTCTGGAAGCTGGCCAGGATGACCATGAACTCGCCGACGAAGCCGCTGGTGCCCGGCAGGCCGGAGTTGGCCATGCCGAAGAACACGAAGAACACCGCGAACCACGGCATCACATTGGCCACGCCGCCGTAGTCCTTGATCATGCGCGTGTGCATGCGGTCGTAGACCACGCCTACGCAGGAGAACATCGCGCCGGAGACGAAGCCGTGCGAGATCATCTGCACCATCGCGCCCTGCAGGCCCAGGCGCGCCGCATCGACGTTGTCGTAGTCGCGCAGCAGGCCCGAGGCGATGAAGGTGCCCAGGGTCACGAAGCCCATGTGCGAGACCGACGAATAGGCGATCAGCTTCTTCATGTCCTCCTGGACCAGCGCCACCAGGCCGACGTAGACCACGCCGATCAGCGACAGCACGATGACCAGCGTGCCCCACTCGTGCGCCGCATCGGGCGTGATGGGCAGCGAGAAGCGCAGGAAGCCGTAGCCACCGATCTTCAGCATGATCGCCGCCAGGATCACCGAACCGGCGGTCGGCGCCTCCACGTGCGCGTCCGGCAGCCAGGTGTGGACCGGGAACATCGGCACCTTGACCGCGAAGGCGATCAGGAAGGCGAAGAACAGCCAGGTCTGCTCCTTGGCGGTCAGCGGCAGCACGTACAGGTCGGCGAACTGGAAGCTGGCATGACCCAGCTGGCCACCCTTGATGTACAGGTAGACCAGGCCGACCAGCATCAGCACCGAGCCGAGGAAGGTGTACAGGAAGAACTTGACCGAGGCGTAGATGCGGCGCGGGCCGCCCCAGACACCGATGATCAGGAACATCGGGATCAGCATCGCCTCGAAGAACACGTAGAACAGCATCGCGTCGGTGGCGCAGAACACGCCGACCATCATGCCCTCGAGCATCAGGAAGGCGGCCACGTACTGGTTGACGCGCTTGTCCACCGCCGTCCAGGCGCCGATCAGCGCCAGCACCGTGGTCAGCGTGGTCAGCACGATCAGCGAGACCGAGATGCCGTCGGCGCCCAGGGCGTACCAGATGTCGAAGGCCGGCACCCAGGCGTGCTTCTCGACGAACTGCATGTCCGCACTGCCCCACTGGAAGTGGATCAGCAGCGGCAGGCTCGCCAGGAAGGTCAGCAGGGCCACGACCAGCGCCAGCCAGCGGGCGGCCTGGGCGCGGCCGGTGCCCATCGCCAGTGCCAGGGCACCGCCGAGGATCGGCAGCCAGATCAGAATGCTCAGCAAGTTCGACACGTGTTCGTATCCGTACAGATCAGCGCCAGGCCCAAGACACGACGGCCAGCAGTGCAACCAGGCCGATGATCATGGCGAACGCATAGTGGTAGAGGAAACCGGATTGGGTGCGGCGCAGCAGCTGCGAGGCCAGCTCGACCACGCGAGCGCTGCCGTTGACGAAGACGCCATCGATGATGCGGGTGTCGATCCAGCGCGAGATCCTGCCCAGCTGCAGACCGCCGCCGGCGAAGCCGTCGATCCACAGGATGTCAAAGCCGTACTTGGCCTCCAGGATCTTGACCAGACCGGAGAAGCGCTGGCGCAGCTTGGCCGGCCATTCCGGCGAGAGCACCAGGTACAGCACCGCGGCCAGGGCGAAGCCGGCCAGGGTCAGCCAGAACGGCACGCCCAGGAAGCCGTGCAGCGCGAAGGCCACCGGACCATGGAACTCCTCGGCCAGCGCGCCGACGGTGTCGCGCGCGGGATCGTAGAAATCGATGATGCCGGTGAAGAACTTCACGGCCTGGCCCGGCACGCCGCCTTCGGCGTGGTGGCCGGCCCAGTCGGTGCCGAACAGCATCGGACCGATGGTGAAGAAGCCGATCAGCACCGAGGGGATGGCCAGCAGGATCAGCGGCAGGGTCACCACCCAGGGCGACTCGTGCGGGATGTGCGGACCGTGGTGGCCGTGATCGTCATGACCATGGACCTGGGCCTCGGCATCGGTGTGCTCGGCATCGCCGTGCGCGTCGTGATGCGCGTGGTCATGGCCATGGCCGTGATCGCCGTGCGCCACATCGCGGAAGCGCTCGGCGCCGTGGAAGGTCAGGAACAGCAGACGGAAGCTGTAGAAGCTGGTGATCAGCACGCCGCCCAGCACCGCCCAGTAGCCGTAGGTGGCGATCCAGTTGTGCGAGACGTGCGCGTGGTGCGCGGCGGCCTCGATGATGGTGTCCTTGGAATAGAAGCCGGAGAAGAACGGCGTCCCGACCAGGGCCAGCGTGCCGATGATCATGGTCACGTAGGTGATCGGCATGTACTTGCGCAGGCCGCCCATCTTGCGCATGTCCTGCTCGTGGTGCATGCCGATGATGACCGAGCCGGCGCCCAGGAACAGCAGCGCCTTGAAGAAGGCGTGGGTCATCAGGTGGAACACGCCGGCGCTGTAGGCCGACACGCCCAGGGCCACCGTCATGTAACCCAGCTGGGACAGCGTGGAATACGCGACCACGCGCTTGATGTCGTTCTGCACGATGCCGATCAGACCGGTGAAGAAGGCCGTGGTCGCACCGATGAACAGGATGAAGTTCAGCGCGGTCTGCGACAGCTCGAACAGCGGCGACATGCGCGCCACCATGAAGATGCCCGCGGTGACCATCGTGGCGGCGTGGATCAGCGCCGAGATCGGGGTCGGGCCTTCCATCGAGTCGGGCAGCCACACGTGCAGCGGCACCTGGGCCGACTTGCCCATCGCGCCGATGAACAGCCCGATGCAGATCACCGTCATCAGCGACCAGCCGCCGATCCACTCGAACGCCTGCTGCAGGCCTTCGACCTGCGGCCAGACCTGGGCCAGCTTGGCGTTGGCGGCCAGCGGCGCGTAGGAGAACACGGTCGCGTAGTCCAGCGTGCGGAAGGCCATCAGCACCGCGGCGATGCCGAGCAGGAAGCCGAAGTCGCCCACGCGGTTGACCAGGAAGGCCTTGAGGTTGGCGAACACGGCCGTCGGGCGCTTGAACCAGAAGCCGATCAGCAGGTAGGACACCAGGCCCACCGCTTCCCAGCCGAAGAACAGCTGCAGGAAGTTGTTGCTCATCACGAGCATCAACATCGAGAAGGTGAACAGCGAGATGTAGCTGAAGAAGCGCTGGTAGCCCGGATCGTCGGCCATGTAGCCGATGGTGTAGACGTGCACCAGCAGCGAGACGAAGGTCACCACCACCATCATCATCGCGGTCAGGCGGTCGACCATGAAGCCGACATGGCCCTGGAAGCTGCCGACGTCGAAGAAGGTGTACAGGTTCTCGTTGAACGGCGACGCCCCGCCCCACACCAGCTGGTACAGCGTCCAGCACGACAGCGCGCAGCTGACGGCCACGCCCAGGATGGTGACGGTATGCGCGCCGGCACGGCCGACCTGCCGCCCGAACAGGCCGGCGATGATGCTGCCCAGCAATGGCGCGAGCACCACGGCCAGCAGCACGGACTTGGAAAGGAGAAGTTGGCCCGTCATCAGTACATCAGCCCTTGAGGGAGTCGACTTCGGCCACGTTGATCGTGCGCCGGCTGCGGAACAGCGCGACCAGGATCGCCAGGCCGATCGCGGCCTCGGCCGCGGCCACGGTGAGGATGAAGAACACGAACAGCTGGCCGGCCGTGTCGCCCAGCTGGCGCGAGAAGGCCACGAAGTTGATGTTGACCGACAGCAGCATCAGCTCGATCGACATCAGCAGCACGATCACGTTCTTGCGGTTGAGGAAGATGCCGGCCAGCGAGATGCAGAACAGCACCGCGCCGAGCGCAAGCAAGTGTCCGAGGGTGATCACGACTTGGCCTCCTGGGCACCGTCTTGGGCCGGGGTTTCGACGACCGGCGCCGCCGGGCGCACGGGTTCCATGCGCACCATGCGGAAGCGGTCGCGCGCCTTGACCCGGGTCTGTTCGGACGGGTCCTGGGTCTTGACGCCCTCGCGCTTGCGCAGGGTCAGCATCACCGCGGCGATCACCGCCACGGTCAGGATCACCGCGGCGAACTCGAACGGCAGCAGGAATTCGGTGAACAGCGAACGCGCCAGCCAGGTGATGTTGGAGGTCTCGGCGGCCGCGGCGGCGGCGTTGTCCGGCAGCGCGGCGCCGGCCTTGGCCT
This sequence comes from Pseudoxanthomonas winnipegensis, assembly GCF_004283755.1. Taxonomy (GTDB): domain Bacteria; phylum Pseudomonadota; class Gammaproteobacteria; order Xanthomonadales; family Xanthomonadaceae; genus Pseudoxanthomonas_A; species Pseudoxanthomonas_A winnipegensis. Next base: position 139,778 of record NZ_SHMH01000003.1, on the reverse strand, counting down.
TGACCCCGATCAGCACCAGCATCTGCACCAGCATGACCACGGCCACCAGCAGGCCGACCGGCAGGAACCTGACCCAGCCCTGGCGCAGCTGGGCCACGTCGATGTCCAGCATCATCACCACGAACAGGAACAGCACCATCACCGCACCGACGTACACCAGGATCAGGGCCACGCCGAGGAACTCGGCGCCGACCAGCAGCCAGACGCAGGCGACGCTGAAGAAGGTCAGGATGAGGAACAGGACCGCGTGCACGGGGTTGCGCACGCTGATCACCGCGGCACCCGAGACAGCGGCGACGGCGGCAAAGATCCAGAAGCTGATGTTGATCCAGTCCATCTCGTCCTCAGCGGAAAGCGGCGTCGGCGGCGCGGCGTTCGGCGATTTCCGACTCGAGTCGGTCGCCGATGGCCAGCAGCTGCGGCTTGGTGACGACGTTCTCGCCACGGTTCTCGAAGTGGTACTCCAGCACGTGGGTTTCCACGATGGAGTCCACCGGGCAGCTTTCCTCGCAGAAGCCGCAGTAGATGCACTTGAACAGGTCGATGTCGTAGCGCGTGGTGCGGCGAGTGCCGTCCTCGCGCTTGGTCGAGTCGATGGTGATGGCCAGCGCCGGGCAGACCGCCTCGCACAACTTGCAGGCGATGCAGCGCTCTTCCCCGTTGGGATAGCGGCGCAGCGCGTGCAGCCCGCGGAACCGCGGCGACTGCGGGAACTTCTCCATCGGGTACATCATCGTGTACTTGGGCTTGAACGTGTACTTGAACGTCAGCCACAGGCCCTGCAGCAGTTCGAGCAGCAGCAGGCTCTTGAAGTAATGGGTGATCTTGTTCATGTCGGTCAGGCGCCTCGCTGGATGACGCCGTAGAACACCATCAGCGCGGTCACGGCGATCCACACGATGGTCAGGGGAATGAAGATCTTCCAGCCCAGCCGCATGATCTGGTCATAGCGGTAGCGCGGGAAGCTGGCGCGGAACCAGATGTAGGCGCTCATGAAGAACACGACCTTGGCGAACAGCCACGGCCAGCCGCCCTTCCAGACCCAGTCGATCCACGGCGAGACATCAGCGGTGACCCAGCCCTGGATCGGGCTCAGCCAGCCGCCCATGAAGAAGATCGAGACCAGGAAGCTGACCAGGATCATGTTGGCGTATTCGGCCAGGAAGAACAGCGCGAACGCCGAGCCGGAGTACTCCACCATGTGGCCGGCGACGATTTCCGATTCGCCTTCCACCACGTCGAACGGCGCGCGGTTGGTCTCGGCCACGCCGGACACCCAGTACACGATGAACAGCGGGAACAGCGGCAGCCAGTACCACTCGAACAAGCCGGCGTTACCGCGCTGGGCCTCGACGATGCTGGACAGGTTGAGACTGCCGGCGGCGATCATCACGCCGACCAGGGCGAAGCCCATCGCGATCTCGTAGCTGACCACCTGCGCGGCCGAACGCAGCGCGCCCAGGAAGGCGTACTTGGAGTTGGACGCCCAGCCGGCCAGGATGATGCCGTACACACCTAGCGAGGTCATCGCCAGCAGGTACAGCAGGCCGGCGTTGGCGTTGGACAGCACCAGCTGCGCGTCGAAGGGGATCACCGCCCAGGCCGCGAAGGCCGGCGCCAGCGTGATCAGCGGCGCCAGGACGTAGATCGTCTTCTGCGCGCTGGCCGGCTGGATGATCTCCTTGAACAGCAGCTTGAACACGTCGGCGAAGGCCTGGAGGATGCCCATGCCCACGTACATCGGCCCGTGGCGCACGTGCATCCAGCCGATCAGCTTGCGCTCCCAGACCACGTAGAAGGCCACCGTGATGATCACCGGCATGGTGATCACCAGGATCTTCAGCACGATCCACACGATCAGGCCGCCCGCGCCCAGGCTGAGCAGCCAGTCGCGCAGGGGGCTGACGCCATTGATCAACAGCTCGTTCATGCAGCCACCACCTTCACCCGGCCGGCGCCGATCGGCGCGGTGGCGCCGTGGCCCGACTCGATCCACGCCGACCCCGGCGCGACACGGTCATTGATCGCCACCGGCAAGGTGGCCGTTCCATCGGCGGCCTGCACCTTGGCCACCTGCCCTTCGCCCAGACCCAGCGCCTGCGCGTCCTGCGGATGCAGGCTGATGCCGGGCGCGGTGTTGAGCGGATGGGCCTGCAGCGCTTGCGCGCGGCGCACGAAGCCATCGGCGCGGTAGATGCCGCAGGTGGCGACCACTTCCAGCCCCTCGCCGGCCAGCGACGGCGCGGCCGAGGCCTTGGGCGTCACCGCGGCCGGGTTGGCCAGGCTGGCGCGCGCGCCGGCCAGATCGGTGAAGTCGAAGCCCGGCAGACCCAGCACGCCGCCCAGGGCGCGCAGCACCTTCCAGCCCTCGCGCGCCTCGCCCGGCAGCTTGCCGCCGGCCTGGGTGCGCTGCTCGACGCCATCGAGATTGGTCAGCGTCGCCTCGATTTCCGGCAGCGCGCCGATGGGGAGGATCACATCGGCCATGCGCCGGGTGGAGGCGCAGGCGAAGTGGCTGAACGCCACGACCTTGGCCGCGGTCAGCGCCTTCTGCGTGGCGAAGCCATGGGCGAAGTCCAGGCCCGGCTCGATGCCGTAGATCACATAGGCGGCGCGCGGCTGGGCGACCATGTCGGCCGCGTCGCGCGTGCTCGGCAGCACGCCGGCGCGGGCCAGGCCCACGGCGTTGGCGCCCTGCGGGATGCGGCACAGCGCCGCGCCGGTCGCCGCGGCGAAGTCGGCGGCGGCCTTGCGCAGCGCGGCGGCCTGCGGATGGTTCTCGGCCAGCGCACCGACGATCACCACCGCCGAGCTGGCGCCCTGCACCGCCTCGCGCAGCGCCGAAGCGCCCAGCGCATCGGCCAGCTGCGACGGCGGCACGATGGTCTTGCTGGCCGCGCTGAAGGTGAAGTCGAAGTCCACCGGATTGACCAGGTGCACCTTGGCGCCGTTGCGCACCGCCTTGCGGATGCGCTGGTGCAGCAGCGGCAGTTCGTGGCGCACGTTGCTGCCGAACACCACGATCGCCCCGGCCTTCTCGATCTGCGCCAGCGGCAGCCCGAACGGCTGCGCAACGGCGGCGTCGGACAGGTCGTTGGCCAAGATGCGATGGTCGAGGTTGCCACTGCCCAGGCCCGCGGCCAGGCGCGCCACCAGGCCGCCCTCCTCGTTCGAGGTGGCCGGGTGGACCAGCACGCCGAGCTCATCGCCGGCGTGGGCCTTGAGGATCTCGGCGGCGGCGGCCAGGCCCTCGGCCCAGCTCACTTCCTTCCACTCACCATCGACCTTCTGCAGCGGCTTGACCGCGCGGTCGGCGGCGTACAGGCCCTGGTGTGAGTAGCGGTCGCGGTCGGACAGCCAGCACTCGTTGACCGCCTCGTTGTCGCGCGGCACGGTGCGCAGCACTTCGCCGCGACGCACGTGCACGTACAGGTTGGAGCCCATCGCGTCGTGGAAGCCCAGCGACTCGCGCGCCTGCAGCTCCCATGGACGGGCGCGGAACTGGAACACCTTGTTGGTCAGCGCGCCGACCGGGCACACGTCGACCACGTTGCCCGACAGCTCGGTGGTCAGCGGCTTGCCGTCATAGGTGCCGATCTGCAGGTTCTCGCCGCGGTACATGCCGCCCAGCTCGTAGGTGCCGGCCACTTCCGCGGTGAAGCGCACGCAGCGCGTGCACTGGATGCAGCGGGTCATCTCGGTGGCGACCAGCGGACCGATGTCCTCGTCGGGCACCACGCGCTTGCGCTCGTTGAAGCGGCTGACCGAGCGGCCATAGCCCAGCGAGACGTCCTGCAGTTCGCACTCGCCGCCCTGATCGCAGATCGGGCAGTCCAGCGGATGGTTGATCAGCAGGAACTCCATCACGCTGCGCTGGTACTTGAGCGCCTTCTCGTTGCGCGTGAACACCTTGAGCCCGTCGCCGACCGGCGTGGCGCAGGCCGGCGAAGGCTTGGGCGCGGGGCGGCCGCCGACTTCGGTATCGACCAGGCACATGCGGCAGTTGGCCGCGATGGACAGCTTGTCGTGATAGCAGAAGCGCGGGATCGGGATGCCGGCCTTGTCGGCGGCCTGGATGATCATCGAGCCCTTGGGCGCGTACAGGACGCGGCCATCGATCTCGATGGTGACGTGATCGGGCGGGACGTTGGGATCGACCGGTTGGGCGCTCATGCGGCGGCCTCCAGCTGGACGTCGACGATCGAGCGACCGTTGACGATGTAGTACTCGAACTCGTCCCAGAACTGGCGCAGGAAGCCCTGGATGGGCCACGCAGCCGCCTCGCCGAACGCGCAGATGGTGTGGCCTTCGATCTGGCCGGCCACGGCCTTGAGCTGGTGCAGGTCTTCCATCGTGCCCTTGCCGGCGACGATGCGCTCCAGCACCCGGTGCATCCAGCCGGTGCCTTCGCGGCACGGCGTGCACTGGCCGCAGGATTCCTTGTGGAAGAACTGGCTGATGCGGCAGGCGAAGCGCACGCAGCAGACGCTGTCGTCCAGCACCACGATGGCGCCCGAGCCCAGGCCGGTGCCCAGCGCGCGCAGCGTGTCGTAGTCCATCTGCAGGCCCTTGAGCTGGTCGGCCTTGAGCACCGGCATCGACACGCCGCCGGGGACGGCGGCCTTGAGCTTGCGGCCCGGCTTGAGACCGCCGGCCATTTCCAGCAGCTCATCGAACGTGGTGCCCAGCGGCACCTCGAAGTTGCCGCCCTTGGCCACGCAGCCGGACACCGAGAAGATCTTCGGACCGCCGTTCTTGGTCTTGGACAGGCCCAGGAACCATTCCGGACCGTTGCGGATGATCGCCGGCACCGAGGCGTAGGTCTCGGTGTTGTTGATCGTCGAGGGCTTGCCGTACAGGCCGAAGTTGGCCGGGAACGGCGGCTTGTAGCGCGGCTGGCCCTTCTTGCCTTCCAGCGACTCCATCAGCGCGGTTTCCTCACCGCAGATGTAGGCGCCGGCGCCCAGCGCGGCGTAGATGTCGATGTCCACGCCCGAGCCGAGCACGTTCTTGCCCAGCCAGCCGTGCTTGTAGGCATCGGCCAGGGCCTGCTCGAAATGCTCGAAGGGCTCGTGGTGGAACTCGCCGCGCAGATAGTTGTAGCCCACGGTCGAACCGGTGGCGTAGCAGGCGATGGCCATGCCCTCCACCACCGAGTGCGGGTTGTAACGCAGGATGTCGCGATCCTTGCAGGTGCCCGGCTCGGACTCGTCCGAGTTGCAGAGGATGTACTTCTGCATGTCGCCCTTGGGCATGAAGGACCACTTCAGGCCGGTCGGGAAGCCGGCGCCGCCGCGGCCGCGCAGGTTGGAGGCCTTGACCATCTCGACCACGTCGGCCGGGCTGATCTTCTCTTCGAGGATCTTGCGCAGCGCGGCGTAGCCGCCGGTCTTGAGGTAGTTCTCGTACGACCACGGGGTGTCGTAGTGCAGCGTGGTCAGGCACACCTGATGCGGCTGCGGGGCGGGACCGACCGGGCCAGTGGAAGCTGGGTGGGAATGTGCCATGCGCTTACTCCAGGCCGTCCAGCAGCTCATCGACCTTTTCGGGCGTGAGGTGCTCGTGGTAGTGGCCGTTGATCACCATCATCGGCGCGGCCGAACATGCGGCCAGGCACTCCTCCTCGCGCTTGAGGAAGATGCGGCCGTCGGCGGTGGACTGGCCACGCTTGCAGCCGAGCTTCTTCTCGGCGTACTGCGCCAGTTCCTCGCCCCCGTTGAGCCAGCAGCTGATGTTGGTGCAGAAGGCGACGTTGTGGCGGCCGACCTTCTCCAGCTCGAACATCGAATAGAAGCTGGCGACCTCGTAGGCCCACACCGGCGGCAGCTCCAGGTACTTGGCCACGCCGGCGATCAGCTCGTCGGTCAGCCAGCCGCCGTTCTGCTCCTGCGCGGCGTGCAGGCCCTGCAGCACGGCCGAGCGCTTGCGATCCGGCGGGAACTTGGTCAACCAGTGGTCGATATGGGCGCGCGTGGCGTCGCTCAGCACGACCATCGGGTCGACGTGGCGCGCGTTCTCGAAATTACCCGTGGCCCTCATCGGTCCACCTCACCAAAGACAAGATCATAGGTACCGATCATCGCCACCACGTCGGGCAGCATGTGCCCGACCACGATCGCGTCCATCGAAGAAAGGTGCACGAAGCCCGGCGCGCGCAGGTGCACGCGGAAGGGCTTGTTGGCGCCGTCGGAGACCAGGTAGCAGCCGAATTCGCCCTTGGGCGCTTCCACCGCGCTGTAGGTCTCGCCGGCGGGCACGCAATAGCCTTCGGAGAACAGCTTGAAGTGGTGGATCAGCGCTTCCATGTCGTCCTTCATGGACTCGCGGCTGGGCGGCGCGACCTTGAAGTTCTCGATCATCACCGGGCCCGGGTTGGCCTTCAGCCACTTCACGCACTGGGCGATGATGCGGTTGGACTCGCGCATCTCGGCGATGCGCACCAGGTAACGGTCGTAGCAGTCGCCGTTGAGGCCGATCGGGATATCGAAATCCACCGCGTCGTACTTGGCGTAGGGCTGCTTCTTGCGCAGGTCCCACTCGATGCCCGAGCCGCGCAGCATCACGCCGGTCATGCCCCAGGCGCGCGCCTGCTCGGGCGAGATCACGCCGATGCCGACGGTGCGCTGCTTCCAGATGCGGTTGTCGGTCAGCAGGGTCTCGTATTCGTCCACGCGCGAGGGGAAGGTCTTGGTGAACTCCTCCAGGAAGTCCAGCAGCGAACCCTCGCGCGCGGCGTTGAGGTGCTTGAGCGCCTGGCCCTTGTGCCAGGGCGACTCCTTGTACTTGGGCATCTGCCCCGGCAGGTCGCGGTAGACGCCGCCCGGACGGTAGTAGGTCGCGTGCATGCGCGCGCCGGAGACCGCCTCGTAGCAGTCCATCAGCTCCTCGCGCTCGCGGAAGGCGTACAGCATCACCGCCATCGCGCCGAGGTCCAGCGCGTTGGAACCCACCCACATCAGGTGGTTCAGGACGCGCGTGATCTCGTCGAACATCGTGCGGATGTACTGCGCACGCACCGGCGCCTCGATGCCCATCAGGGTCTCGATGGCGCGCACGTAGGCGTGCTCGTTGCACATCATCGACACGTAGTCCAGGCGATCCATGTAGCCGATCGACTGGTTGAACGGCTTGGACTCGGCCAGCTTCTCGGTGCCCCGGTGCAGCAGGCCGATATGCGGATCGGCACGCACCACCGTCTCGCCGTCCATTTCCAGGATCAGGCGCAGCACGCCGTGGGCCGCAGGGTGCTGCGGGCCGAAGTTCATCGTGTAGTTGCGGATCTCCTGCCGGGCCTCGGCGGGATTGCTCGCGAAAGGCGCATGGGCCTGGTTGACGTGCGATGGCTGGATCTGTGCGCTCATGACTTCGACTCCCGCGCCGCGGCTTCGCCGGCGGCGGTCTGGTAGCGCGCGTCCTCACGGATCACGCGCGGCACGCCCACGCGCGGCTCGACCGAGGTCACCGGCTCGTAGACCACGCGCTTGCGCTCTTCGTCGTAGCGCACCTCGACATTGCCGATCAGCGGGAAATCCTTGCGGAACGGATGGCCCACGAAGCCGTAGTCGGTGAGGATGCGGCGCAGGTCCGGATGGCCGGAGAAAACGATGCCGAACAGGTCGAAGGCCTCGCGCTCGAACCAGTTGGCGCCCGGCCAGATGTCGGTGACCGAGGCCACCACCGGCACGTCGTCGTTGGGCGCGAAGCAGCGCAGGCGCACGCGGCGGTTGTGCTGGTAGGAGATCAGGTGCGCCACCGCGGCGAAGCGGTTGGTCGGCACCGGCACCTCACCGATGCCGCCGGCGTTGCCGTTCTCGCGGGTGGGGAACTCGCCCCAGGCGAAGCGGCCGACGGCCTTGCCTTCCACGCCGCGCGAGAAGCCCTGCGAGGAGACGTCCGAGGTATCCCACTCATCGCTGCCGTAGCCGAGGTAGTCCACGCCGCACAGGTCGGTGAGCTGCTCGAAGCCGAAGTCGTCGCGCAGCGCCAGGCACAGCTCGTGCCACAGCGCGTGCGGAACCTCGATGGTGGTCTCGCCCGAGGGCGAAACGGTCACGGCCGCGTCCGGGAAACGGGCGCGTAGCGTGTCGGTATAAAGGGCTTGCTCTGCCATGGGGGCTTTGCGTGCTCTGAAAGGAGTGGATCAGCGGGCGATGGTCTGGGTGCGCCAGATCTTCTTCTGCAGCTGCAGGATGCCGTAGACCAGCGCCTCGGCCGTGGGCGGGCAGCCCGGCACATAGACGTCGACCGGCACGATGCGATCGCAGCCGCGCACCACCGAGTAGGAATAGTGGTAGTAGCCGCCGCCGTTGGCGCAGCTGCCCATCGAGATGACCCACTTCGGGTCCGGCATCTGGTCGTAGACCTTGCGCAGCGCCGGGGCCATCTTGTTGACCAGGGTGCCGGCCACGATCATCACGTCGGACTGGCGCGGGCTGGGGCGGAACACGACCCCGTAGCGGTCCAGGTCCAGGCGCGCGGCGCCGGCGTGCATCATCTCCACCGCGCAGCAGGCCAGGCCGAAGGTCATCGGCCACATCGAGCCGGTGCGGGCCCAGTTCATCAGCGCATCGACGCTGGTGGTGACATAGCCTTTTTCCAGCAGCGGGTTGTCGCCTTCCGGCCGCAGGATGTCGTCCACCCGCCCTTCCGGGATCGGGTTGGTCATCAGCTTGTCGATGGTTTGGATCACTCCCATTCGAGCGCTCCCTTCTTCCAGACGTAAATGAAGCCCAGGAACAGCATGCCCACGAACAGGCCCATGGTGACCAGGGAGCGCGCACCGATGTCCATGAACACCTGGGTCCACGGCACGATGAAGATGATTTCCAGGTCGAAGACGATGAACTGGATGGCGATCAGGTAGTAGCGCACATCGAACTTCATGCGCGCGTCCTCGAATGCCTCGAAGCCGCATTCGTAGGGGGAGAGTTTCTCGGCGTCGGGGCGACGCGGGCCGATGAGGCGACCGATGATCATCAGCGCGATGCCGATGCCGGTGGCGACGATCAGGAAAAGCAGGTTCGGCAGGTAATTGGCCAGCACTCGCAGTTCTCTCTTTTAATTCCCGCGACCGGGGCACAGTCTACTGCCGCAGTGCGGCAGAAGCGTGCAGAGGTCGCTGACGGGTCCAGCCTTGCGGATCCACCGTGTTGACGGGCCGGGCGCGGGACCTCGGCAGTGCCCTGCCATCCCGATCCGGCCCGGCATGGCCGGGCGCTTCGCCGCGTGTCCTTCCGCTTCTCGTACCGGACACTGCTGCGAACCTGACAATTGTAGCGGTCACTGAACTGCCGAGTAAACGATTTCGCGGTTTTGGATCGTGCCGCGAATTCGCCATCCTTGCCGGCGCCGCGACAGGCCCGCAGCGCCTGGCCGGGGCTCCCGCGGCGACGGCGACGGAAGGGCTCTTCATCAGAGCACGGGGACGCGAAGCGGCTCATGGCGCGCTTCGACGGCGAAAAGCGCACTTCGCCGCCCAGCCTCGACCCCGCCGGGCGCGACTCCTCGGCTCGGTCCGCCATCTACGGCGAACTCGCCACCGCAGGCCACCCCTGGCCCGCTCTCCGCGCCCCCTGCCGGGTCGAGGCTCCGCGGCGAATAGCTCAGGACGTCTTCCAACTCGAAGGCATCGAGCAAGCGCCCTGCCCCCTCCCTTGCGCGCAGCGCAGGGGAGGGCTGGGGTGGGGTGCTTCTACTGTTGCTGTGCTTCGATGGCTTGCCCGGTAAAGCCTCGACCCCTCCCCAGCCCTCCCCTTCGCCTATGGCGAAAGGGAGGGGGCCTCAAGTCGATAGTTTCCTGCCACTGATCGCGATGCGCGCGAGGCAGGGGTTCGAGCACCCTCGCAAACCGAAGCCCTGTGACCTGACGCGCGAAGCAGCGGCCGGCGGGCGGTGGCCGCGCCTAGCAAGGCAGGATGCCGAGCGCCCGAACCAGGGCAGGATGCCCCGACCGAGGGAAAAGCGGCCACTGCCCGCCGGACTGCTGCCCCTGTCGAAGCCAGAGCGCGAAAGCAACGCCGTTCTTGATCGCAAGGCAACCAACGAAAAAGGGCCCGACAAGGCCCTTTTCGTTTACCGCGTTGTGTGGTGCCCAAGAGGGGACTCGAACCCCTACGACTTTCGCCGCTACCACCTCAAGGTAGTGCGTCTACCAATTCCGCCACCTGGGCAAAGCTTGCCTGCCGGCTCGCATCACGCGGGCCGGCATTGTACGTGTCACTGGGCCGGAGTGGGAGCCGGCTTGGTGGCCTCGGGCTGCGCCGGGGCCGAAGGCGCGGGCTGGGCAGCCGGCGCGGAAGCGGCGGGCGCGACCGTGTCGGCCGGCGCCGGGGCGACCGGCTGCTGCGACATGATGCCCAGATCCTGCTGCGCGCTGCCGGTGTGCGCGGTGCGCGAGGCGCTCCAGGCCATGAACAGGCTGATGGCGAAGAACGCCACGGCCAGCCACTTGGTGCTCTTGGACAGGAAGTTGGACGCGCCGCGCGCACCGAACACGGTGCCCGAAGCGCCCGCACCGAAGCCGGACCCGGCCTGGGCGCCGGTCCCGCGCTGCATCAGCACCAGGCCGATGATGGCCACCGCCACCAGCACGTAGACCACATTGAGGATCAGCATCAACATCGACATGGATCGTGTTTCTCGTTGAAAGACCCCGCCGCTTGGCAGCGACGGCGCCATGAAGTCTGTGTCTACCCGGCCGCCGCGCGGGCGATGGCCAGGAAGTCGGCGGCCACCAGCGAGGCGCCTCCGACCAGCCCGCCGTCGACATCGGGCTGGGCGAACAGCTCGGCGGCGTTGTCGGGCTTGACGCTGCCGCCGTACAGCAGGGGCAACGAATCGGCGATTCTAGCATCCACGCGCGCCACCACGCCACGGATGAAGGCGTGGACGTCCTGGGCCTGCTGCGGGGTCGCGGTGCGGCCGGTGCCGATCGCCCAGACCGGCTCGTAGGCCACCACCGCACCGTCGAAGCCGGCGCTGCCGGCCAGCGCCAGCACGGGCTCGAGCTGGGCGGCGATGACCTGCTCGGTCTGGCCGGCCTCGCGCTGCTCCAGGGTCTCGCCCACGCACAGCACCGGCACCAGGCCGGCATTGCGCGCGGCCATGAACTTGCGCGCGACCAGCTGGCTGCTCTCGTGGTGGTACTGGCGGCGCTCGGAATGCCCGACCAGGCCGTAGGTGGCGCCGACGTCGACCAGCATCGCGGCGGAGACTTCGCCGGTGTAGGCGCCCTTCTCGTTGGCGCTGACGTCCTGCGCGCCGAAGGCGATGGGCCGGCCCTCGAAGTCCTCGATCAGATCGCCCAGGTAAGGCAGCGGCGGCAGCACCACCACTTCGACACCCGGCACGGGCAGGGCTTCTGCCAGGTCTCCGACCAGAGCCGTGGCGAAATCGCGGCTGCCGTGCAGCTTCCAGTTTCCGGCGACGATCCTGCGGCGCATGACAACTCCTATGAACATCAGGCGGGGCAGCATACCGCCTCGTCCGTGGTGGCTCGCTGACGAAGCCGCCCCACACACCCGCGGGCGGCCGCCCTGCCCTTGCGGCGCCTGTGCGCGGGCGCTGCCCGGGGATGCACACTGGCGCCCTCATCCCGTCTCGCGCCCGCCATGTCCTCGACCGCCGCCCCTGCGCAACACCCCGGCTATGCACTGATCACGGGCGCTTCGGCCGGCATCGGGGCCGAATTCGCCCGTCAGTACGCCGCGCGCGGCGTGCCGCTGATCCTGACCGCGCGCCGCGCGGAACGGCTGCAGGCGTTGGCCGCCGAATTGGGGACGCAGGTGGACGTGCAGGTGATCGCCGCCGACCTGGAGGATCCGGCCGCGCCGGCCCGGATCGCCGAGGAGATCGCGCGGCGCGGGCTGCGGGTCCGGGTGCTGGTCAACAACGCGGGCTACGGGGTGCCGGGCCGCTACCTCACGCGCGACTGGAGCGTGCATGCGCGTTTCATCCAGTTGATGGTGACCGCGCTGTGCGAGCTGACCTGGCGTTTGTTACCGCAGATCGCCGCCAGTGGCTCGGGGCGGATCATCAATGTGGCCTCGTTCGCCGCGCTGGTGCCCGGGGCCGACGGGCAGACCTTGTATGCGCCGGCCAAGGCCTGGCTGGTGGCGATGAGTCAGTCGCTGTCGCTGGAATATGCCGACCGCGGCGTGCGGGTCTGTGCGCTATGCCCGGGCTTTACCTGGTCGGAGTTCCACGATGTCACGGGCACGCGCGAGCAGATGTCGCGCCTGCCCAAGTGGATCTGGCTGAGCGCCGAGGAGGTCGTGCGCGAGGGCATCGCGGGGGTGGAGCGCGGCCAGGTGCTGGTGATCCCGGGCTGGCGCTGGCGGCTGCTGTACCACGTGGTGCGCCACCTGCCGCAATCCTGGCTGCTGGCGCTGATGGCGCGCAGCTCGCGCAAGGTGCGTGCGCAGGTTTGAGACCTTCGCACACCCGGCCTCACTCCAAGCGCTTCTCACAGCGGCTCATGCGTTCCGGCGCTCGAGCGGGAGCGCTCCGGCTTCGGAGGGGCGGCGGTCCGGCGGGCGGTATCCGCTTTTCCCTCGGTCACGGCATCCTGCCCTGCCTTGAGGCGCTCGGCTTCCTGCCTCGCTCGTCGCGACCACCGCCCGCCGGCCCGCTGCCTCGCGCTTAGCGTCCGAAGGCCTCCACCTGTAGAGCGGAGCTTGCTCCGCTGGGGCTTTCCCCATGATCCGGCCCAAACGCAGCGGAGTCCCCAAAAGGGGACTGCCACAAGCTCCGCTCTACAAAAAGGCCGCGACGTGGCGGGGAGAGAGTCGCTCCCACAGAAGCGTGACGCGCTGTCCCAACTGAGCGTCAACCGGTTAGGGCTGACGCGCCCAGAAGCCGCGCGCGTCGGCGACGCGGCTTACTTCAGCTTGATCTCGCGCAGGCGCTCGTCCAGGTAGTCCTGGGCGGTGATGGCCTGGGGATAGCGCTTGGGGTTGTCCTGGGTGATCGTCGAAGGCAGCACGTCGATCAGGAAGTCCGGATTGGGGTGCAGGAAGAACGGCACCGAATAGCGCGGCTTGCGCGCCTCCTCGCCCGGCGGGTTGGTGACCCGGTGCGTGGTCGAGGGATACACATGGTTGGTCAGGCGCTGCAGCATGTCGCCGATGTTGACCACGATGGTGTCCGCGTCGCTGGTGAAGGGCACCCACTGGCCCTCGCGCGACTTCACTTCCAGGCCGGCGGCGCTGGCGCCGACCAGCAGCGTGATCAGGTTGATGTCCTCGTGCGCGCCGGCGCGCACGTTCGGGATGTCGTCGCTGGTGATCGGCGGATAGTGGATCGGGCGCAGGATCGAGTTGCCCGCATCGGTCTTGTCGGCGAAGTAGTCCTCCGGCAGGCCGATGTGCAGCGCCAGCGCGGCCAGCACGTGGCTGCCCAGCGCATCGAGCTGCCGGTACAGGCCGTAGGCGTGCTCGCGGAAGTTGGGCACCTCGTCCGGCCACAGGTTGGCGGGCATGACGCCGGCGTACTTGGAGTCGGCGGGGAGTTCGCGGCCGACGTGCCAGAACTCCTTCAGGTCGAAGTGCTTGGAATCCTTCGCCGTCTCCACGCCGAAGGCGGTGTAGCCGCGCGCGCCACCGATGCCGGGCACGCGGTACTTCAGCTTGGCCTCGTCCGGCAGCGCGAAGAAGTTCTTGAACACCTCGTAGGCCGCGTCGATATCGGCCTGTGGGATGCCGTGGTTGCGGATGCCGGCGAAGCCCCACTCGCAATACGCGGCGCCCAGTTCGGCCACGAACGCCTCGCGGTCGGCGGCGCTGACGGGCGAGATGAAGCGGGCGATGTCGAGGGTGGGAATGGCGCTGCTCATGGGCAAACCGGAAGGGGAACGTGGCCTTCCAGTTTATCGCCTCGGGGCCTAACGCAGCAGCAGGTACAGGGCCCAGAGCGTGAGCGCCTTGACGACGGCCACGCCCAGGGCGATCAGCACTTTCTCATGCCGCGGCACGCACCGCCCCGGCCAGGGTGTCCAGCGTGGCCTGCATCAGCACATCGTCGTCGGCTTCCACCGTCACGCGCACCACCGGCTCGGTGCCGGACGGCCGCAGGAACGCGCGCCCGCGCCCGGCCACGGCGGCCTGGGCCTGCTGGAGCGCGGTCTGGACGGTCTGCGCCTCGACCACGGCCCTGGCGGCCACGCCGTCCAGGCGCACGTTGGTGGTGCGCTGCGGCAGCATGGTCAGGCCGGCCAGGGCCTGGTCCAGGCGGCGGCCGGTGCGGTGCAGGACTTCCAGCACCTGCAGCGCGCTGACGATGCCGTCGCCGGTGTTGGCCCGGTCCAGGCACAGGATGTGGCCGGAGGCCTCGCCGCCGAGCACGCCGCCGCCATCGACCAGGGCCTGGTGCACGTAGCGGTCGCCGACCTTGGCGCGGGTGAAGGCGATGCCCTGCTCGCCCAGCGCCTGCTCCAGCCCGTAGTTGGTCATCAGCGTGCCGACCACCGCGCCATGCAGGCGCCCGGACCGCTTCCAGTCGGTGGCCAGCACGTACAGCAGGCCGTCGCCGTCGATCACGCGGCCATGGCCATCGACGAACAGCACGCGATCGCCGTCGCCGTCGAAGGCGATGCCCAAGTCGGCGCCAGACAGCACCACGCGCCGGGCCAGGCCCTCGGGATGGGTCGAGCCGACGCCGTCGTTGATGTTCAGGCCGTTGGGCGCATCGCCGATGACCTCCACGCGCGCGCCGAGTTCGCGCAGCACGATCGGCGCGACCTGGTAGGTGGCACCGTTGGCGCAGTCGACCACGATCTTCATGCCGGTCAGGTCGAACTCGCGCGGGACCGAGTTCTTGCAGCTTTCCACGTAGCGGCCGACCGCGTCGCGGGTGCGCACGGCCTTGCCCAGGGCCTCGGAGGCCACGGTGCGGAACGGCTGGTCCAGCGCGGCCTCGATCGCAAGCTCGGTGGCGTCGTCGAGCTTCTCGCCCTCGGCAGAGAAGAACTTGATGCCGTTGTCGTAATGCGGGTTGTGCGAGGCGGAGATGACGATGCCGCCGGAGGCGCGCAGCGCACGGGTCAGGTGCGAGACGGCCGGCGTGGGCATCGGCCCCATCAGCTGCACGTCCACGCCGGCGGCGACCAGCCCGGCCTCGAGCGCGGCCTCGAACATGTAGTTGGAGATGCGCGTGTCCTTGCCGATGATCACCACCGGCTTGCCCGCGCCGGCGCGGCGGCGCACGCGCGCGGCCAGGGCGTGGCCATAGGCATTGCCCAGGCGCAGCATGAAGTCGGCCGAGATCGGTCCCTGGCCGACGCGCCCGCGGATCCCGTCGGTGCCGAAGTACTTCCGGCTGGCGACCATCAGGCGACCTCGGGTTCGACCGGCCGGGTCTGCTTCATCATCAGCGCGCACAGATCGGCCAGGCGGTCGCGCAGTTCGCGGCGGTCGCAGATCTGGTCGATGGCGCCGTGGTCGAGCAGGAACTCGGAGCGCTGGAAGCCCTCCGGCAGCGTCTCACGCACGGTCTGCTCGATCACGCGCGGGCCGGCGAAGCCGATCAGCGCCTTGGGCTCGGCGATGTTGATGTCGCCCAGCATGGCGAAGCTGGCCGACACGCCGCCGGTGGTGGGATGGGTCAGCACCGAGATGTACGGCAGGCCGGCCGCGCGCAGGCGCCCCAGCGCGGCCGAAGTCTTGGCCATCTGCAGCAGCGAGAACAGGCTCTCCTGCATGCGCGCGCCGCCCGAGGCCGAGAAGCACACGAACGGGCAGCCCAGCTCCAGCGCCTTCTCCGCGCCCAGGGTGAAGCGCTCGCCCACCACCGAACCCATCGAACCGCCCATGTAGGCGAAATCGAAGGCGCTGGCGACCAGCGCGCGGCCCTTGACCTGGCCCTGCAGGGTGATCAGCGCGTCGCGCTCGCCGGTGGCCTTCTGCGCGGCCTTGATCCGGTCGGAGTACTTCTTCTGGTCGCGGAACTTGAGCACGTCGGTCGGGCCCAGCGCGGCGCCCAGCTCGGTGGTGCTGCCGGCGTCGAACAGCGCCGCCAACCGCGCGCGGGCGCGGATGGCCATGTGGTGGCCGCACTTGGGACAGACCTCGAGGTTCTCCTCGAGCTCGGGCCGGTACAGCACCGCGCCGCAGTTGTCGCACTTCTCCCAGAGCCCCTCGGGGACGCTGCGCTTGGGTTTGCGGGTCGCCGCGTCGGTGCGGATGCCCGAGGGCATCAGTTTGCTCAGCCAGCTCATGCGTGTTTGGAAACCTGGTACGGCGCGCCCCGGGGGCGCGGGATCAAGCGCGGCAGTTTAGCCCAGCGCCTGATCCAGCGCCTCACGCAGCGGCCGCAGGAAGGTTCCGGCCAGTTCAGCTGCCTGCGCCGGGTTTTGCGCCGCAGCAATGGCCTCGACCAGGGCGCTGCCGACCACGACCCCGTCGGCCGCCGGCGCCATGGCCGCCGCGCTGGCCGCGTCCTTGATGCCGAAACCCACCACCACCGGCACGCTGGCGGCCGCACGCAGGGTGCGCAGGCGCTCGCCGGCGGCCTGGGTGTCCAGCCGGTCCGAGGCGCCGGTCACGCCGGCGAAGCTGACGTAGTACAGATAGCCCTGGCCTTGCTCGCACAGCAGCGCCATGCGCTCGGGGCTGGTGGTCGGCGCCGCCAGGGCGATCAACTGCAGGCCGTAGGCATTGAAGGTGGCGCGGGTCTGGGCCGCCTCTTCCGGCGGCAGGTCGACCAGCAGCGCGCCGTCCACGCCGGCCTCGGTAGCCTCGCGCGCGAAGCGCTCGGCGCCGTGGATCTCGACCGGGTTGAGGTAGCCCATCAGCACCACCGGCGTGGTCGCATCGGTCTGGCGGAACGCGCGCACCACCTCGAGCACGAAGCGCAGGCCGGCCCCGCGACCCAGCGCGCGCTCGGAGCTGCGCTGGATGGTCGGACCATCGGCCATCGGATCGGAAAACGGTACGCCCAGCTCGATCACGTCGGCGCCGGCGGCGACCAGCGCGTGCATGACCGGCACGGTCGCCTCCAGCGAGGGATCGCCGGCGGTGATGAACGGGACCAGCGCCTTGCGCCCCTCGGCCTTGCGCGCGGCCAGCGCGGTGTCCAGGCGGTTCATTCGGGCTGGCTGTCGCGCGAGGCCTGCTCGGCCTGCTGGGCGGCGGCGTAGGCGGCGGCCAGCTCGGAGGCGCCCACGTCCACGCCGCGCTCGGCGCCGAGGATGTCCAAATGCTCGTTGAGCATGCGCCGGTACAGGCCGGTCATGTAGTCCAGGAAGCCCTCGCGCGACTCGGCCGGGCTCGGCTCCACCGTCAGGTAGACGTGCGCGTTGTAGCGGGCCACGCCGTAGAGCGCGGCGAAGCTGGTGCGCTTGCTGCCGTGGATGCCGCCCTGGCGGTTGGCCAGCTGCACGAACTTGTTGACCACATCGAAGAACTGCGGGTCCAGCGGAGCGTCGATGCTCGGCGGCGCCTGGGTGTCGTCGGCCATGAGGATTCCTTAGCGATTGCGTAGAGGGAAAGCGCGGCGCGGGCGCCGTCAGATCTGGATGTTCTCGCGCGCGGCGATGGTGTGCACATCCTTGTCGCCGCGGCCGGAGAGGTTGCACAGCACCAGTTGGTCGGAGGGCAGATCGCGCGCCAGCTTGATCGCCTGAGCCACGGCGTGGCTGGATTCCAGCGCCGCCAGGATGCCCTCGGTGCGCGCCAGGGTGTGGAACGCCGCCAGCGCCTCCTCGTCGGTGATGCCCAGGTACGTGGCGCGGCCCGAGTCGGCCAGGAAGGCGTGCTCCGGGCCCACGCCCGGGTAGTCCAGGCCGGCGGAGATCGAGTGGGTCTCGATGATCTGGCCATCGTCGTCGCACAGCACGTAGGTGCGGTTGCCGTGCAGCACGCCGACCCGCCCGCCGGCGATGGAGGCCGCGTGGCGGCCGGTCTCCAGGCCATCGCCGGCCGGCTCGGCGCCGTAGAGGCGCACGTTCGCATCGTTGAGGAAGGCGTGGAAGATGCCGATGGCGTTGCTGCCGCCGCCGACGCAGGCGGTGATCGCATCGGGCAGGCGGCCGAACTGCTCGAGCATCTGCGCGCGCGCCTCGCGGCCTACGATGGCGTTGAAGTCGCGCACCATGCGCGGATACGGGTCGGGGCCGGCCACGGTGCCGATGATGTAGAAGGTGTCGGCCACGTTGGTCACCCAGTCGCGCATGGCCTCGTTGAGCGCGTCCTTGAGCGTGGCCGAGCCGCTGGTGACCGGCACCACGGTGGCGCCGAGCAGGCGCATGCGATAGACGTTGGCCTTCTGCCGCTCGATGTCGGTGGAGCCCATGTAGACCACGCATTCCAGCCCCAGGCGCGCGGCCACGGTGGCGCTGGCCACGCCGTGCTGGCCGGCGCCGGTCTCGGCGATGATCCGGGTCTTGCCCATGCGGCTGGCCAGCAGGGCCTGGCCGATGGCGTTGTTGATCTTGTGCGCGCCGGTGTGGTTGAGGTCCTCGCGCTTGAGCAGGATCTGCGCGCCGCCCACCTCGCGGCTCAGGCGCCGGGCGTGGTAGATCGGGCTGGGGCGGCCCACGTAGTGCTTGAGGTCGTCGTAGAACGCATCGGTGAAGGCCGGATCGGCGCGGGCCGTGTCGTAGGCGGCGGCCAGTTCCTGCAGCGGCCCGATCAGGGTCTCGGCGACGAAGCGCCCGCCGTGGCGGCCGAAGTGTCCGGCGGCGTCGGGATAGGCGTGGAAGTCACGGATGGCGGGAGCGGACATGGGGCACCGGCATTGAACGAAGGCCGCCATCCTAGCCCAGCGCGGCGGGCGGCAATAGCGATAAGATCGCCACGACCTGTCAGGAAATCTCACACATGACCTCCCCTGCCCTGCCCCCGCTGGGCGCGCTTCGCGCCTTCGAGGCCGCGGCCCGGCTGGAAAGCGTCAGCCGCGCCGCCGACGAGCTGCATGTGACCCACGGTGCGGTCAGCCGGCAGATCCGGGCGCTGGAGGACGCGCTGGGCCAGCCGCTGTTCGACCGCGTCGGGCGCGGCCTGGTGCTGACCCCCGCCGGCCGCCGGCTGCGCGACGCCTGCGGCCAGGCCTTCACCCAGCTGGGCCAGGCCTGGCGCGAACTGCGGCGCGGGCCGGCGGGCGACACGCTGGTGCTGGGCTGTTCGGCCAGCGTCCTGGCGCGCTGGGTGATTCCCCGGCTGGAACGCATGCAGCAGGCGCTGCCCGGCGTGTCGCTGCACTTCTCCGCGCAGGAATCGCCGGATCGCGCCCTGGGCGAGGTCGACGCCCTGCTGCTGCTCGGCCAGGCACCCTGGCCGGCCGGCTGGCAGGTGGCCGAACTGGCCGGCGAGACGATCGGGCCGGTCGTGGGCGCGCGCTATCCCGGCCTGCCGGCGCTGCAGGCCCAGCCGCCGACGGCGCTGCTGGGCGAGCGCCTGCTGCACACCGCCTCGCGCCCGCAGGCCTGGCCGCAGTGGGCCGCCGCGCACGGGCTGGATCCGCAGGCGCTGCAGTACGGCGAAGGCTTTCCGCATCTGTACTACCTGCTCGAGGCGGCCGCCTCGGGGCTGGGCGTGGCGATCGCGCCGCGGCCGCTGGTGGACGCGGACCTGGCCAGCGGCCGGCTGCTGGCGCCGTGGGGGTTCGCGCCCACGCCCGGGCGCTGGGCGCTGTGCTCGGCGGGCGGCCGCAGCGATCCGCGCCTGACGCGGCTGGCGGGCTGGCTGCGCGCGGAACTCGGCGCTGCCGAGCCGGCCTGAGCCGCCGGCGTTACTCGGCCACCGCCACCACTTCCTCTTCGGCATCGGCCACGAACTGCCCGCCCGCCTCCAACTGGGCGAACAGGCCGCCCTGGGCGACCAGCGCGTCGAAGCGGCCCTGCTCGACGATCTCCCCGTCCTTCATCACCAGGATCAGGTCGGCATTGCGCACCGTGCTCAGGCGGTGGGCGATGACGAAGGTGGTGCGATCGCGCGTGAGGCGGTTGAGGGCGCGCTGGATGCGCGCCTCGGTGGCGTTGTCCAGCGCGCTGGTGGCCTCGTCCAGGATCAGGATCGGCGCGTTCTTCAGCATCGCCCGGGCGATGGACAGGCGCTGGCGCTCGCCACCGGACAGCGACACGCCGCGCTCGGCGACCAGAGTCGAATAGCCCTCCGGTTTGACCACCACGAAGTTGTGCGCCTCGGCCGCGCGCGCGGCTTCCTCCATCTCCAGCGCGCTGGCGTCCGGCTTGCCCACGCGCAGGTTGTCGGCCACCGAGCGGTACAGCAGGCCCGGGTCCTGGAACACCACGGCGATGTGCTCGCGCAGCGAGGTCAGCTTGACCGTGCGGATGTCGATGCCGTCGATGGTGATGCGCCCACGGTCCGGGTCGTAGGCGCGATAGAGCAGGCTCAGCGCGGTCGACTTGCCCGCCCCGGTCGGCCCGACCAGGGCCACGGTGCTGCCGGCGGCGGCGGTGAAGTTCAGCGCGCGCAGCGCCGGGTGCGAGGCGTCGTAGCCGAAGGACACGTCCTCGAAGCGCACCTCGCCGCGCACCTTGTCCGGCAGCGGCGGCGCCTTGGGATCCTCCTTGACCGTGGCATCGGTATCGAGCACGGCGAAGAAGTCGCTCAGCGACGGCGTCTGGAAGAACAGGTTGGAGATGAAGCCGGCGAAGGCCTCCAGCCGCCCGATCTGCAGCAGCGCGAAGTTGACGAAGGTGACGATGCCGCCGACGGTGACCTCGCCCTTGGCGTTGAGCTGTGCGCCGAGCGCGAAGATCGCCACGATGGTCAGCGTGGAGGCCGCGCGGTTGGCCACCGACAGCCAGGCCCAGCCGCGCAGCACCGGGTACTGCGCGTCCAGCGCGCGCCGGGACATTTCACGGATGGCCTCGACCTCGGCCTGCAGGCGCGTATAGACCTGCACCACCGGCACGTTGCCCAGCACGTCGCCGGCGCGTTCGGAGATGGCGCTGTGCAGCTGCTCGATCTGGCCCTGCGCGCGATGCGTGCGACGCATGGCGATGGCGTTGAAGGTGGCGAAGGTCACCATCAGCCCGACCATCAGCAGGCCGAGCTTCCAGTTGACGTAGAGCGACCAGGGGATCATCAGCAGGATCGACAGCAGCGTGGTCAGGTGGTCGCGGAAGAACCCCAGCCACAGGCCGAACAGGTTGTTGCTGCCGGTATGCATGATGCGCAGCAGCCGGCCGGTGTGGTGCTGGCCGTGATACGACAGCGGCAGCGCGATGGCGTGCTCGAAGTACTGGGCGATCACCGCCAGCCGACGACGGTGCGCCAGGCGGTCGGCGAACAGCGAGACGAACACGCCGGCGGCGATGCCGCCGAAGCCTACGCCGGCCCACATGGCGATGTAGTGCCAGGCGCTGCGCCCCTTGCCCTGCGCGGCCAGCGCATCGATGACCTTGCCGAACAGCACCGGCTCCAGGAAGGCCACGCCGGACAGGGCCAGATTGGCCAGGACCAGGGTCACGGCGAGCCGCTTCTCGGGCGCGAGCAACTGCAGCACGCGCAGATAGACACGCCACAACGACATGCGCAGTTCTCCTGTCGGTCTCACGGCCAGTGTAGGGGCGGCCCGCGTGCAGGGTCCATCAATGCTGTCGCGATCGCGCGCTCAAGGCGCGCGAGGCAAACGGTTCGAAGCCCTGGCTACACCGCTGCGCTGGCGCCGCGCACTTGCGCGACGAAACGCCGCATCGCCTCGGCATCCTTGATGCCCGGCGCCGACTCGATCCCGCTGGACACGTCCACGCCCCAGGGCCGCACGCGACGCACCGCCTCGGCGACGTTGTCGGCGTTGAGGCCGCCGGCCAACAGACACGGCGTGCCCACATCGCCCGGCCACAGCGTCCAGTCGAAGGACTTGCCGGTGCCGCCGCCCTGCCCTGGCGCATGGCTGTCGAGCACGAAGCCCGCCGCGGACGGCCAGGCCTGCAGCGCGGCGCGCGCCTGCCGGGCATCGGTCACGCCGGTCATCGCCACGGCCTTGAGAAACGGAAGCCCGAAGGACGCACAGAAGGCGTCGTCCTCGCCGCCATGGAACTGCAGCACGTCCGGCGCCACCGCGTCGATGATCGCCTCGACCTGCGCGCGCGGCGCATCGCGCACCAGGACCACCGCGGCCACTTCGGCCGGCACCAGCGCGCGCAGCGCGGCGCCTTGTTCGAGCGTCAGCTGGCGCGGACCGCCGCCGTAGATGAAGCCGATGTAGTCCACGCCCAGCTCCACCGCCAGGCGCACGTCCTGGGGGCGGGTCATGCCGCAGAGCTTGATGCGGGTACGCATGGGCGAAGAGTGAGCGGAGCGAAGTGAGGAGTGAGCGTGGCTCGGCAGGATACGGCACGCCCGGGGCGGCCGCTCATTGCTCACGCCTCGCGCAAGGTCACTTCATCCGGCAGGCCCCAGCCGGCCGGATACAGCGGGCCGACGAACACCAGGCCCTGCGGCGGCGCGGTCGGGCCGGCCAGGGTGCGGTCGCGGCCGGCCAGCAGCTCGGCGATCCAGCCCTCGGGCTGTTCGCCGCGGCCGACCAGCAGCAGCGAGCCAACGATATTGCGCACCATGTGATGCAGGAACGCGTTGGCCTGCACCTCCACGATCACCTGCTCGCCCTGGCGGTTGACCGCGATGGACTGCAGCTCGCGCATCGGATGGCGGGCCTGGCAGTGCACGGTGCGGAAGGCGGAGAAGTCGTTCTCGCCCAGCAACGCCTGCGCGGCGCGATGCATGGCCGCCGCGTCCAGCGGCAGGCGCTCCCAGGACAGCAGCTGGCGGCCCAGCGCCGGGCGCACCGCGCGGTTCAACAGCACATAGCGATAGCGGCGCGCGCGCGCCGAGAAGCGGGCGTGGAAGTCCTCGGCCACCCGCACGCACCAGCGCACGCAGATCGATGGCGGCAGGTTGGCCGTGGCGCCCAGCGTCCAGCCGCGCGGCGTGCGCACCACCTCGGTGTCGAAGTGCACCACCTGGCACTGGCCGTGCACGCCGGCGTCGGTACGGCCGGCGCAGACCGTGTCGATGGGCGCGTTGGCCACGGCCGCCAGCGCCGCCTCCAGGGTGGACTGCACGCTGGGCGTGTGCACGGGCGCGCCGGGCTTCTCCAGCCGTTGCCAGCCCTGGAAGTCGCCGCCGTCGTATTCGACGCCAAGCGCGTAGCGCATCGCCTGCAGTCCGCCTTGCGCGTCGATCAGCCCAGCGCGCGCAGCAGGCGGCCGGCTTCCTCGCGGGCGTGCGGATCGTCGCTGGCGCTGACCTGCTGCAGCAGCGCACGCGCCGCCTCGGTGTCGCCCAGGTCCAGATAGGCGATGGCCAGCTCCAGGCGCTCGCGCCCGCTGGCGGCCGGCGGCGCGATCGGCACGACCGGCTCGGATGGCGCCGGTGCCGGTGCGGGCACCGGCGTCGGCCGGGCCACCGGGCGCGGCTGGGTGGCGGTGGAGATCGGCACCACGGTGGACGGCACGCGCGTGGCGGTCGGATGCGGGCCGTCGACGGTGTGCCAGGTCGGCTTGGCGGTGGCGCTCAGCCAGGCCGGCGAGGACGGCGCCGCCTGGGGCGTGTCCACGGGACCAGGGCGGGATTCGCCACCGACATAGACAGGCGTGTAGCGGGGCGCGGCGGGTTCGGATTCGGGCTCGGGGGCCGGCGCCTGGACCGGCGGCGCCTGCGGTGCGACGTCTACTTCAGCCGCCGGCTCGGCCGGCACCGGATCCGGCGCCGGGGCGTCGAGCGGACCGCGGTAGGCCAGCGCCGGACGCGGCGCGCGGCGACTGCGCAGGCCGACCCAGGCCAGCAGCCCGCCCACGACCAGCGCCAGGCCGATCCACCACCAGGCCGGCGCGCCGGCGGCGGCCGCGCCCTGGCTGTCGGCCAGGCGCTTCTGCGTCGCGGCCAGATCGCTGTCCTTCATCGCGATCAGCTTGGCCTGCTGGTCCTTGAGCTTCTCCAGGTCGGCCACGCGGGTCTTGAGTTCATCGACCTCGGCGCTGCGCGCGGCCAGGTCCTCGCGGGTCTGCCGAAGCTGTTGTTCTGCCAGCATGTCTCCCTCGCCTCCGGCCTGGGTGCCGGATGTGGTGCCCGCGCGCCGCGTGGCGTTGGCCACGGGCGGGGCGATTTCCAGTCGTGCGTCGGCCGCGCGAGCGGGCTTGGCGGCGCCGGCGGCCAGCGGCGCGGCGGGCGCGTTGCCGGCCGGCTGCGGCACCGGCGCGCGCACCTGGCGCCAGTCCGAGATCTGCCGGCGCACCATCGCCGAGGCCTCCGCGGCGGCCAGCGCGGCGGTCTCCTCGGCGCTGGGCATGCGCAGCGTGGCGCCGGCGCGCAGGCGGTTGATGTTGTTGCCGATGAAGGCCTCGGGATTGGCCTGCAGCAGCGCGATCATGGTCTGGTCCAGCGTGCCGGACTGCTGCAGCTCGCGCGCGATCTGCGACAGGGTCTGCCCGCGGGCGACGGTGACCGTGCCGGACGCGGAGGCCTGCGGCGCGGCGATCATCGGCGCGGCGCGCGGCACCGCGACCGGCTGCGGCGCGGGCTCCGGCGGCGGCGGAGCGGGCGTCGCGGCCACGGCAGGCGATGGCGCGGCTTCGGCCTGCGGCTCGGGCACGGCCGGGGCCTGGGCGACCTCGGCCGGCAGCTGCTCGGCCCGCGACGGGGGCGGCGCGATCCGGTCCGACGGCACCGGGGCCGGCGCCTGGATCTGCGGCTGTCCAGCGGCGGCGACCGCGCCGGGGGCGCCGACCAGCGCCGAGTACTCGCGCACCAGGCGGCCCTGGCCCCAGTCCACCTCGATCAGGAAGTTCACCGCCGGCATGTCGACCGGCTCGGCGCTGGTGACGCGGATGACCGGCTTGCCATCGCTGGACATCGCCACGGCGAAGTCGAGCTGGCTGACCAGCCCGCTCGGGCGCGCCAACCCGACGCGTTCGAAGATGACCGGCGAGGCCAGACGCGCGCGCAGCTGCTCCAGCTCGCCGGGCTCGCTGGAAATGACCGGAATCTCGGCCAGCAGCGGCTGGCCGGGTTGCGACATGACCCGGATCTCGCCCAGGCCCAATGCGCAGGCCGCATGGCTGGCGGCCAGCAGGGCCAGCGCCAGCGCACTGCGTGCGGCGGGTTTGAAGAAGGCCTGTTTCAAGGACATCCCCTGTGGAACACCGCCGCGACTATAGAGCGTTTGGCCCGCGCTTGCCCCTGCCGGGGTCGGCCAAGCGCAGAGGAGCAAGCGACAACCAAGAGCGAGAAGGCCCGCAACGGGCCATCTCGTTTCTCTCCCACTGCCGGCCTCTCAGCCGCCGGCCGCGACCAGCTCGGCCAGCTGCACGGCGTTCAGCGCCGCGCCCTTGCGGATGTTGTCGGCGACGACCCACAGGTTGAGGCCACGCGGATGCGAGAAGTCCTCGCGGATGCGGCCGACGAACACCGGGTCCTTGCCCGAGGCATGGGTCACCGGGGTCGGATAGCCGCCGGCCTCGTGCCTGTCGACCACTTCCACGCCCGGCGCGCTGGCCAGCAGTTCGCGCGCGGCCTCCGGGGTGATCTTCTTCCTGGTCTCGATGTTGACCGCCTCGGAGTGGCCGTAGAACACCGGCACGCGCACCGCAGTCGGGTTCACCTGGATGGACTTGTCACCCAGGATCTTCTGCGTCTCCCAGACCAGCTTCATCTCTTCCTTGGTGTAGCCGTTGGGCTGGAAGTCGTCGATGTGCGGGATCAGGTTGAAGGCGATCTGCACCGGGAAGCGCTGCGGATCGATCTCCTGGAACGCCAGCAGCTGCGCGGTCTGCTTGCCCAGTTCCTCCAGCGCCGAGCGGCCGCCGCCGGACACCGACTGGTAGGTGGCGATGTTGACGCGCTCGATGCCGTATTCCTTGTGGATCGGCGCCAGCACCGGCATCAGCTGCATGGTCGAGCAGTTGGGGTTGGCGATGATGCCGCGCGGACGGTCCTTGGCGGCTTCCGGGTTCACCTCGGACACCACCAGCGGCACGTCGTCGTCGTAGCGGAAGGCCGAGGAGTTGTCGATCACCACCGCACCGGCCGCGGCGAACTTGGGCGCGTATTCTTTGGAGATGCTGCCGCCGGCCGAGAACAGCGCGATGTCCACGCCGGTCGGGTCGAAGGTGGCCAGGTCCTGCACGGTGACCTTGCCGCCGCGATAGTCGATCTGGCCGCCGGCCGAACGCTCGGAGGCAAGCGCGATCAGCTTGCCGACCGGGAAGTCGCGCTCGGCCAGGATGGACAGCATGGTCTCGCCGACGGCGCCGGTGGCGCCCACGACGGCGACGGTGAAGCTGCGGGTTGCATTGCTCATGGGGTGTCTTCTTGAAGAGGATGGATAGGGGAAGGACGAACGCGACAGACGAAGAGCCTTGGGTTCGGGGAACCTCACCGGCGGTGCATGCGCGGAAGGTTCCCTATCGTTTGGTCGCGGTGATGGTGGTCGCGCCCACGGTCGCGCCGCCGGTTTTGGCGGCTTTGCGCGCGTCGGCGTTGATCAGGCTGGGCGGATTGCCGGCATCGGGCCCGAAGCCCAGCGCGGCGAGCAGGTTGTGCACCGCCAGCTGCACCATCGCCCGGCGCGTGGCCAGGCTGGCGCTGCCGATATGCGGGGTCAGCACGACGTTCTTCAGCGCCAGCAGTTCCGGGCGCACGGTCGGCTCGCCTTCGAAGACGTCCAGCCCGGCACCGGCCAGGCGGCCGTGGGCCAGCGCGTCGGCCAGCGCGAGCTCGTCGACGATGCCGCCGCGGGCGATGTTGACCAGGGTGGCGGTCGATTTCATCTTCGCCAGCGCGGCGGCGTCGATCAGGTGGTGCGAGGCCGGCGTGTACGGCAGCACCAGCACCAGGTGATCGCTGCTGCGCAGCAGGTCGTCGAAGGGCACATAGGACGCGCCGACATCGGTCTCGACCTCGGCCGCCAGGCGCGAACGATTGTGGTACAGCACGCGCATGCCGAAGCCGCGCGCACGCCGGGCGATGGCCTGGCCGATGCGGCCCATGCCGAGGATGCCCAGCGTGCTGCCGTGCAGGTCCGCGCCGAGCAGCGTGGTGAAGGACCACTTACCCCACCTGCCCTCGCGCAGGAAGGCCTCGGCCTCGGTGATGCGGCGCGCGGTGGCCATCAGCAGGGCGAAGCCCAGGTCGGCCGTGGTCTCGGTCAGCACGTCGGGCGTGTTGGTGACCGCGACGCCGGCGGCGCTGAGCGCGGCGATGTCCAGATTGTTGTAGCCGACCGCGACATTGGCCAGCGCGCGCAGTCGCGGCGCCTGGGCGATCTCGGTGGCGCCGATGCGCTCGTTGAGCGTGATCAGCGCACCGTCCAGCGGCGCCAGCTTCTGCGCCAGCTGCTCGGCGGTGTAGGTCGTCACGGCCTGGGTGGTCTCCACGTCGCAATGCGCCCGCAGCTGGTCGACGAGGTCGTCGAACAGCGGCTGGCTCACCCAGACGCGGGGCCGCGACTCAGCCATCGACCTGCCCGGGCACGCGCGGCGCGACCTCGCCCACATCGCCGCATTGCGCGCGATGCCGCAGCGCCTGGTCCATCAGCACCAGGGCGACCATCGCCTCGGCGATGGGCGTGGCGCGGATGCCCACGCAGGGATCGTGGCGGCCGGTGGTGATGACCTCGACCGACTCGCCGTTCACGTCCACCGTCTGGCCCGGCAGGCGCAGGCTGGAGGTCGGCTTCAGCACGATCGAGGCGGTCACCGGCTGGCCGGTGGAGATGCCGCCGAGGATGCCGCCGGCGTGGTTGCTCAGGAAGCCCTGCGGGGTGATCAGGTCGCGGTGCTGCGTGCCCTTCTGCGCGGCGGCGGCGAAACCGTCGCCGATCTCCACGCCCTTGACCGCGTTGATGCTCATCAGCGCGGCGGCCAGGTCGCCGTCGAGCTTGCCGTAGATCGGCTCGCCCCAGCCCGGCGGCACGCCGTCGGCCACCACGTCCACGCGCGCGCCGACCGAGTCGCCGGACTTGCGCAGCGCGTCCATGTAGGCCTCCAGCTCGGCGACCTGCGGCGCATGCGGCCAGAAGAACGGGTTGTCCTCCACCGCGCTCCAGTCGAAGCCCGCCGGCCTGATCTCGCCCAGTTGCGAGAGGAAGCCGCGCACGGTCACGCCGTAGCGCTGCCTGAGCCACTTCTTGGCGATCACGCCGGCGGCCACGCGCATGGTCGTCTCGCGCGCGGACGAGCGCCCGCCGCCGCGCGGATCGCGGATGCCGTACTTCTGCCAGTAGCTGTAGTCGGCATGGCCGGGGCGGAACTGCGCGGCGATGTTCGCGTAGTCCTTGCTGCGCTGGTCGGTGTTGCGGATCAGCAGGCCGATCGGCGTGCCGGTGGTGCGGCCCTCGTACACGCCGGAGAGGATCTCGACCTGGTCGGCCTCGTGCCGCGCCGAGGTATGCCGGCTCTTGCCGGTGGCGCGGCGCTGCAGGTCGTGGGCGAACTCCTCGGCGCCGAGCTCCAGCCCCGGCGGGCAGCCATCGACCACGCAGCCGATCGCCGGCCCGTGTGATTCGCCGAAGGTGGTGACGCGTAACAGCTGTCCGAAGGTGTTCACTGAATGTGTTGCCGATGCCTGTGATGTGCTTTGTTGCCGTCATTCCCGCGAAGGCGGGAATCCATGCCGGACCGCTATCCGACAATCGAATCCCACAAGTCCAACCACTGCGGATTCCCTTCCTGAATCAACCGGAGCTTCCAGGCCCGGTTCCACTTCTTGATCTGCTTCTCGCGCAGGATCGCCGATTCCATCGTCCCATGCAGTTCATACCAGACCAGCATGCCGATGTCGTATCGATCGGTGAATCCCTCCACCACATGGTTGCGATGTTGCCAAACCCGCGCCACCAAGTTGCTGGTGACGCCCACGTACAACGTGCCATTGCGCTTGCTTGCCATGAGATAGACGGCAGGCTGCTTCACCGGCCTTCATCGGCATGGATTCCCGCCTTCGCGGGAATGACGAGCACGAATGGCGCTCATGGGCGGCTGGCTGCAAGCTCGGTAATGCGGGCGCTGTGCGCGATCAGCTCGCGGCACTCGACCGCGAAGATGCCCATCTGGCCGACCTTGAACTCGATCCAGGACAGGTCCACCTCCGGCAGCAGCCGGACCAGGTGCTGCTCGGACTCGCCGACCTCGCAGATCAGCAGGCCGTCCTCGGACAGATGGATCGGCGCGTCGCGCAGGATCTTCAGCACCAGGTCCAGGCCATCGTCGCCGGCGCGCAGGCCCAGCTCGGGCTCGTAACCGTACTCGCGCGGCAGCGCGTCGGTCTCGGCATTGGTGACGTAGGGCGGATTGGTGACGATCAGGTCGTAGTGGCGCCCGGACAGGCCATTGAACAGGTCAGACTTGAGCAGGGTCACGTTGTCGGCGAGCAGGCGCGCCTTGTTCTCGGCGGCCAGCGCCAGCGCGTCGTCGCTGATGTCCACGCCATCGACCTGCCAGTCCGGGTTGTAGTGGCCCATGGCGATGGCGATGCAGCCCGAGCCGGTGCACAGGTCGAGCGCGCGCTGCACTTCGCGCCCGGCCAGCCAGGGCTCGAAGCCCGCTTCGATCAGCTCGGCGATCGGCGAGCGCGGCACCAGCGCGCGCGCGTCGGTCTTGAAGCTCAAGCCGGCGAACCACGCCTCGCCGGTCAGGTAGGCCACCGGCACGCGCTCGACCACGCGGCGCTCGATCAGCGCCAGGATGGCCTGCTTCTCCTCCGGCAGCAGCCGCGCCTGACCATAGGCCGGGCCCAGGTCCGGCGGCAGGTGCAGGGTGTGCAGGACCAGCGCGGTGGCCTCGTCCAGCGCGTTGTCGTGGCTATGCCCGAAGGTCAACCCGGCCGCGTTGAACCGGCTGGCGCCGTAGCGGATCAGGTCGATGATGGTATGCAGGGCGTCGGCTGCGCTGGCAGTCATGGACAACAACGGCTGAAGGCGGTCGCCGATTATAAGGCGGCCGGCCCGGTATCATGCCCCTTCGTTGCACGGGAAACGTATCGCGATGTCAAAACGCAGCTTCGGCGTCCTGGTGTTGATCGTGGTGGCCGGTGTGCTCGGCGTGCTGGCGGCCAACAAGCTGTTGGGGCCCTCCACCGCCGGCAATGGGCAATGGCCGGCCACGCAGGCGGTGACCCTGCTGCCCACGCCGCGGCCGTTGCCGGAGTTCTCGCTGCGCCAGTCCGACGGCACGCAGCTGACCCAGGGCGAGCTGCGCGGTCACTGGACGCTGGTGTTCCTGGGCTTCACCTTCTGCCCCGACGTGTGCCCGACCACGCTGGCCCAGCTGGCGCAGGCGCAGAAGCAGTGGGCGGGCCTGCCGGAGAGCACGCGGCCGCGCGTGCTGTTCGTCTCGGTCGATCCCGAGCGCGACACGCCGATCAAGACCGGCGAATATGCCCACGCCTTCCACAAGGACACCCTGGCCGCGACCGCCGACGTGCCCACGCTGGAGGCCTTCGCCAAGTCGCTGAGCCTGTTGTTCGTCAAGGTGCCGGGCGAACACTACAAGGACAACCCGCAGGACTATTCGATGGACCATTCCGCACAGATCGTCGTGCTCGACCCGCAGGCCCGCATGGCCGGCATCATCCAGCCACCGTTCGCCCCCGCGCCGATCGCCGCGGACATGCTCAAGCTGACCCGGGCCATGACCCCGTGAGCCTGGTCACCACCCTCACCTACGCGCTGCCGCACCGGCTGCTGTCCTCGGCCGCGCGCAAGCTGGCGTATTCGGACAACCCGGCGATCAAGCAGCGGCTGATCGACGCGGTGGTCGCCAGGTTCAACGTGAACCTGGCCGAGGCCGCGCAGCCCGACCCGACCGCCTATCCCACTTTCAATGCCTTCTTCACCCGCGCCCTGAAGCCCGGCGCGCGCACGCCCGATCCGGATCCGCGCAGCCTGCTGATGCCGGCCGACGGCCATATCAGCCAGTGCGGACCGATCGAATCGGGCCGCATCTTCCAGGCCAAGGGCCGGCACTTCAGCGCCGCCGCGCTGCTGGGCAGCGAGGCCGATGCGGCCCCGTTCGAACACGGCCGCTACGCCACCGTCTACCTGTCCCCGCGCGACTACCACCGCGTGCACATGCCCTGGACCGGCACGCTGCGCGAGACCGTGCACGTGCCCGGCCGCCTGTTCAGCGTCGGCACCGATGCGGTGGCCCGGGTGCAGGGCCTGTTCGCGCGCAACGAGCGGCTGGTGTGCCACTTCGACACCGACTTCGGGCCGATGGCCTGCGTGATGGTCGGTGCGATGCTGGTCTCGGGCGTGGAAACGGTGTGGAGCGGCGTGGAGATCCCCGAGTACGCCACCTCGATCACGCGCAAGGACTGGCGCGGCCGCGGCATCGTGCTGGAGCGCTTCGGCGAGATGGCGCGCTTCAACTACGGCTCGACCGTGATCGTGCTGCTGCCGCCGGGCGTGGCCGAGCTGATGCCGAACCTGGGCGCCGAATCGCCGGTGCGGCTGGGGCAAGCGCTGGCCCGGCGGATCGGTCCCTGACGCGCGACGGCGCGCCCACCCGACAGGCGCCCGCGCTTTTTGTGGGAGCCGCCGGCTTCAATGACGGATGCCGCTAGTAGCCCGCGTAGCGGCGCGCGCCGCGTTCCAACGCCGCGCGGCCCAGGCGCTCGCCGCTGATGCGGCCCCACACCTGCGAGAACACCTCGCTGGCCTCGCGCCCGCTCAGGCCGTGCTGCCGCACCGCGACGCGCCGTGCGTAGCGCGCCTGCGCGCGGTCCGCGTCCCAGCCGGGCGCGTGCAGGTAGATGTCGTAGACCGCGCCGATCACGGGCCAATAGCCGGCGAAATCGCGCGCATCGCCGGCGCGTGGCAGGTTGAGGTACCAGTCCTGCCAGTACGCCTGCTCGGCCTGGAGATCGATGAAGATCCGCGGCAGGCGGCTGCCGCATGGAATCGCCTGCATGGCTGGCTCCTTGTGCGCCCTGTGCGAGCCACTGTGCGAGCCAATGTGCGCGCCGCAGATTGCAGTCGCTTGAAGGTCCCTGTGCGAGAAGCGCAAAGCGCGGCGTGGTTCACGCTTGAAGCGTTTTCAGCGGGCGGGCGCCGCGGAAGATCCGGTACGCATGCCGACCGAAATCGCATTGGACACTCGGGCGCCGCGAGCGCCGACGCAGACTTGCGGTCCAGGCCGCTCCGCCCGCTCAGCGCCGGCCAATCGGACCCTAACGCTCGACGAGCAGATGCTCGGCGCCGCGCACGAGCAGATCGACCGAGAACTGCAGTTGCTCCGCGCCATAGGTATCCAGGCCCAGTTCGGCGATACGCACCAGGTGCGGATAGTGTTCCGGCTGCACCTTCTCAAGCCAGTTCCGCACCTGGCGCTGGCGCGGACGCAGCTGGTCGCGACTCTCCCGGTACTGGATAACATCGCGCGCGTGGCCCAGGCACAGGGTCGTCAGCACGACAATGAAGCGCACCGCCGCGGCATCGGAAAAACCGGCCCTGGCCAGGTGCCCCAGCAAGGCTTCCGCGGAAGCGGTCGGCCAGTCGCCGAACTCGGCCTCACCGAACCACAGATACTCGGCTAGCGCGCCAAGGCCGACCACGGCGCGCACGAAACCCTGCGCAAACAGGCGGCATGCCTGCCTCCAGTCCTGCGCGGCCGCCAGATCGGTCGAGGTGAACACGTCGGCCAGCGCGTCGTGGGCGACCAGGCCCAGCAGGGTCTCCTTATCCCGCACATGCTTGTGGAGCGCCTTGCGGTCCACGCCCAAGGCATCGGCGATGGACTGCATCGAAAGTTCCGCAGGGTCGATCCCTTTCGCCGTCGCCACGATCAACTGCAGATCGAGCCCCGCCCTGATCCCTCGACCGCGCTTCACTGCCACCGGCGACCTCTCCATCCTCTAAAGACGACCAAATCCACGCACCAAAGTGTATCAGCCCGCTCCGCGCGGCATTGAGCTTCCACGCATCGAGCGCCCATGTTGCACCCGCACTTGACAGCGCCTGGCAGGCCAAATAGCGTGCGCTCCAACCTCAAATCCCGACCGGGATTTACTGACCAGAGAGCGAGCACATGAACGCTGAACGATCCGCAATAGGCGTCAACAAGGTCGTCACCAAGGAACGCGTGTACGGCAAGGAATCGCGCTGGCGGCGCATGGGCGCCCCGCAGCCGGCCTCCGCCGAAACCGACTACGGCGTGTTCGGCCCGGGTTCGGTCGCCTGGGACGTGCTGCTGCATCCGGCCTGCTTGGTGTTCCAGAGTGCTTCGCAATTCGTGCTGCAGCTGACCTACAAGCCGATCCTTGCCGGGGTCCGCGACTGGGACCCGCTGTCGCGCAAGGCGCGCGCGGGCACCGTGACGCTCTTCGACGTCTTCGACCGGGGCCAGCGCAACTCCGGCATCCACGCACCGATGTGGCTGGGCGACCGGGCCACGGCCCGCCGCGTAGCCGAGCACCTGGGCAACATCCACGCCAAGGTCGCCGCCGATGTCATCGACTCCGGCGCTCCCGAACTGGGCGGCTATGCGGCCAACTCGCCGCGAGAGTCGATGTGGGCGGCGTTGACCGAGATGCACTCGATGCTATGGATCTACGAATCGCTGGCCTACGACGGCTTCCACCGGATCGGCCGGCTACCCGACGCACAACGCGACCGCTTCATTGCCGAGGTGGCCGAATATTGCCGGTTGTTCCCTGCCAGGGAAGAAGCCCTGCCCACTTCGATGGCCGAGCTGAAAGCGCTGTACAAGCGCGACGAAAAACTGTTTGGCACGTCGCCGACCATGGCGACCATTCCCGAAACCGGACAGAACCTCTGGCAGCTGCTGGAGGAAACGGCGAAGAAGAACCATCACCGTTCGCAGTGGCGGGTGAAGGTGCAGCTGTTCTTCCAGAACAAGGTCTTCGCCATTCCGGTGCAGGCGGCCGCGTCGTCGCACACGCGCAAGAACATGGGCATGACACCGGAGCAGGAACGCAAAGTGCTGACCAAGGCGGCACGCATGCGACCGATCATCTGGCTGCTGCAACGGCGCCCGATCGCACGCTACTTCACGCGGATCATGTGGGGCCCCGATGCGATGCGATTGATCGACTCGGCGCGCGAGCTGCACGCCGAGGCAAAGCGCAACAGGAAAGCCTGACCGGACGTCCGCGACCGCGAGACGTCCACGCTCCACCCGGTTCCGCCCTGACCGCCCTCAGGCATGTGTCCGAGCAGCGCTTCGGCTGTTTCGGAAGGCCGCTTGCTGCACGCGATCCGGGCAGGTCAACCGTGCGTGATCCGCACCATCAACACAAGCCGGTGTCGCTCCGTCGACATCGCTTCTCAGTAGCGAATCTCAGGCCTCGGGAGGGCTGTCAATGAGCAGTAGCAAGAGGGGGATGCAAGCATGCGCAACGCCAGGGGCGCAACGTCAGGACAACGGGACCGTGCGCCCGCGGGCCATGCCCGCCGGGGCGCTGCTGCTGGCGACCACGGTGCTGGGAGGCACCGGCGTCGCACATGCAGCCGATGGCGACAACGAAGCGGCCGCGGGGAGCGCACAAACGACCGCGGCCCCCGACCCGAAGTTCGCCTTGTTCGACCGCTTCATGGAACAGGGGCTGCTCGTGAAGATGCCGCCCTCGCGCGACACCATCGCCAAGGACGCCTGGGGCCTGCGCAGCGCACTGGCCGAACACGACATCGGCATCCAGTTCCTCAGCCTCAACAGCAGCGCCTACGACCTGCATGCGCCGCGCACGCAGGGACCGCAGCGCTACAACGGCGAGAATCTGTCCGGCATGTCCACCCAGCAGGTGCTGGTGACCTACAACTTCGATCCGCAGGGCGATGACCAGAAACAGCTCATCTTCGGCGCGGTCAACACGCTGGCCAGCTGGGAGCCGCTGGGGCCGCGCGCCAAGATCAGCCTGAGTCGGCTCGCCTACTACCAGTCGTTCAACCGCAAGCAGTGGGAACTCAAGATCGGCTATCTGAGCAATGCGTTGGAGTACGTCGGCATCTACACCGGAGGCTCGCTCGCCGGCGGCACCCAGGGCCTGAACTCGGTGATTCCCTTCCAGGTGGGCATGAGCCGACTCCCGTTCGCCAGCCCCGGGATGAACCTGCAGTACAACGGGCGCAATGAGTTCTACAACAAGTTCGGCATCCAGCGCAGCATCAGCCCACGTGGTTCGCAGGCGGAAATCGAGAACAACGAACACGGCTTCCGCTGGCGCACTCCGGACGCCGGCACCTTGCTCATCGACGAACTGGGTGTGAAGCGGCCGGCGACGCAGAACACGCGCTACTTATGGCTGCGCGCCGGCGCCATCCACAACTCATCCGATTACAGACGCATGGATGGGCGCGGCGAAAGCGATGACAACGATGCCTACTACGCCGCCGCCGACGTGCAATTGACCCGATCGGAAAGCGCGGTCGTGCCCAGTCAGGGCTGGAATCTCGGCGCGACCTACAACGTCGCGCCGTCCGACCGGAATCTCTACACCGAGTACTTCGAAGCGCGCCTCTACAAGCTCGGCACCTTCCGTCGCCGCCCGTTCGACATGCTGGCCTTCAACGTCAACCGCACCGAATTCAGCGAAGAGGCGCGCGCGGCCTATGCCGCACGGTCGATCCCGACCGCGCACTACATGGATGCCGCCACGGTCTCCTACATGGCCAGGGTTCACGCCGGAACCTACCTGAGCACGGCACTCAGCCATGTCTCCAATCCGACCTTCAGCCCGAAGCACGACGACGCGCTGAACCTGCTGGTATCCCTCAACCTGTTCTTCTGAAGACAACGCGCGATCCCTATCCGATCGACGCGAACCAATGGTGAAAGCAATGAACCGAGTCTGGCGATGTCGCGTATGCGAATTCGAGTACTTCGAACGCGATGGTCGGCCCGAGGAAGGCATTCCACCCGGAACCGCCTGGGACGACATTCCGGATCACTGGACATGCCCGGATTGCGGCATGAGCAAGGCGGACTTCGTGATGGTGCAGCAGTGACCGTTCGACCATGACATCGCCGCCGCGCCCGCATGCCGGCGGCGGCCGTCGTGCCGCAACGACGGCGATCCTCTATCGACGCAGCAGAAAAGGGAAAAGACGCATGTACGACAAAATCGAGCTCGAGCGGGTCCTCCACGCCCAACGCGCGGATCTGCTCAGGGAGGGTGACGCCAGTCTGCCCGCGCGCCGCGATCGCGTGAGCAGGATGGCGCTGGCACTGCTGGAGAACATCGACGCGCTCGCGGACACGCTGTCCGCCGACTACGGCTGGCGCCCCGCCCCGGTGTCCAAGGCATTCGACGCGCTCAGCTGGGTGCACGACATCGAACAGACCCTGGACCATCTCGAGCAATGGATGGCCCCGCGCACGGTGCTCGGCGGCTTCGTCCAGGCCAAGCCCAAAGGCGTGGTCGGCATCATGGGCGCGTGGAACTTTCCGCTGGCCCTGACCTTCCAGCCCGCCATGGCGGCGCTGGCGGCCGGCAACCGGGTCATGCTGAACTTCCCCGAGCAGCATCCGCGCACCGGCGCCCTGCTCCGCGAGATCTTCAGCGCGCGCTTCGACGAGCGTGAGGTCGCACTCTTCAATGGCGACCTGGGCACCGCGCAGCACTTCTCCACGCTGCGATTCGACCACCTGTTCTTTACCGGTTCGCCGGAAGTGGGCGCGCTGGTCGCGCAGGCGACCGCGAAGAATCTGGTGCCGGCCACCCTGGAGCTGGGTGGCAAGAATCCGGTCGTGGTGGCGCGCGACGCCGATCTGGCGCTGGCCGCGACCCGGATCACCTCGAGCCGTCTGTTGAACGGCGGCCAGGTCTGCCTGTGCCCGGACTACGTCCTGGTCCCAGAGGAAAGATTCGAGGAATTCGTCGGACATCTCGAAGCACGGTTCCGGGCCGTCACCGGAGATTGGCTGCACAATCCGGCGATCGTCCCCCTGGTCAACGAACGCAACTACGATCGCGTGCTCGCGCTGATCGACGATGCGCTCGCGCAAGGGGCGCAGAAGATCGAACCCCTGCCCGAGCACCAGCTGCGGCAGCTTCCCGACCGCGCCTCGCGCAGGATCGCTCCCACCCTGCTGATCGACGTGCCCGAGGGTGCCCAGGTCAACGCGCACGAAGTGTTCGGCCCGGTCCTCGTATTGATGCCCTACGCCGAAATAGGCCAGGCGATCGACTACATCGCACGCCGTCCGGCGCCCTTGGCCGCCTACTGGTATGGCGAGGACGGCGCCGATTTTCGCCAGTTCCTGTGCCGGACGACCAGCGGCGGCGTCGCCCGCAACGACGGCTTCGTTCATGCCATGCTGCCCGACGCGCCGTTCGGCGGCGTGGGAAACTCCGGATCAGGCGCCTACCACGGCCGCGCCGGATTCGACACGTTCACCCACTATCGCACCGTCGCCAACGGCGCTGGCCCGCGGGGCGCGGCCGATGCCTTCGTCGACGGTACGATGCTCCAGGAAGCGGCGCATGCAGGGCTGGATGGCGCGATCGCGGCGGCCATCGACGGATTCCGGAAACGCGCAGGCCTCTGACTTGCCCGACCGCGCGAGACGGATCTCCGCCCCGCGCCCACGCGCTCAGCCCGCCTGCTGCGCCAGGCGCTGGCGGCGGCGCGCCAGCCTCTTCTCGCGGCGGCGTGCGCGCCAGTTGCGCCAGTGCTGCTGCAGGCAGGAGAAGATCACATACAGCGCCGGGGTGCTCAGCAGCGTCAGGCTCTGCGAGAACAGCAGGCCGCCGATCATCGCGATGCCCAGCGGCCGGCGCAGCTCGGAGCCCTCGCCCAGACCGATCGCGATCGGCACCGCGGCCAGCAGCGCGACCATGGTGGTCATCATGATCGGGCGGAAGCGCACGATCGAGGCCTCGCGCGCGGCCTGGAGCGGAGTCAGGCCGTGCTCGCGCTGGGCCACCAGGGCGAAGTCGATCATCATGATCGCGTTCTTCTTGACGATGCCGATCAGCAGCACCAGCGCGATCATCGAGATCACCGACAGCTCGGTGTTGGTCGCCACCAGCGCCAGCAGCGCGCCCACGCCCGCGGCCGGCAGCGTGGACAGGATGGTCACCGGGTGGACCAGGTTCTCGTAGAGCATGCCCAGCACGATGTAGACCGTGAGGATGGCGGCGAACACCAGCATCAGCATCGAGTTGGGCTGCATGGCGATCTGCCAGCCGCTGTCCTCGGCGATCTTGATGTCGCCGGGCATGCGCATGCCCTCCACCACCGACTTGAAGATCGCATCGGCCTCGCCGCTGCTCACCCCCGGGGCGAGGTTGTAGCTGAGATCCATCACCGTGTACTGGTTCAGATGGGTGATCTGCGCCGGCGCCAGGCCATCGACCTGCTTGGCCAGCGCGCTCAGCGGCACCATCTGCCCGTCGCGCGCCTTGAGCTTGACCGTATCCAGCTGCGCCGGCGTGTCGGTCTGGTTGGGCAGCGCGTTGACCACCACCGAGTACTGGTTGAGCTCGGAATAGATGGTCGACACCGAGCGCTGGCCGAAGGCGCCATACAGCGCGCCGTCGATGGCGCCGATGGTAATGCCCAGGCGCGCGGCCTGGGCGCGGTCGATCACGATATTCTGGCGCAGGCCGCCCTCGTCCACGTCGCTGGAGACGTCGCGGAACTTCGGGTTCTTCTTCAGCTCGGCCACCACGCGGGGCAGCCACAGCGCCAGCTCGGCCTGGTCGTTGCCCTGCAGCGATTTCTGGTACTGCGCGCCCTGGTTGCCGGTGCCGCCGCCATCGCTGGGCAGGTCCTGCACCGCACGCAGGCGCAGGTCCAGGTCGGGGTACCTGTCGGCCTTCAGGCTCAGCCGCGCCAGCACCTGGGCGGTGGTGTCCTTGCGGCCTTCGGCGCGGGTCTTGAGCTCGATGTTGAACTGCGCGCGCTGGCCGGACCAGCCGCTGCCCAGGCGCACGCCGACGATCTTCACCGCCGGGTCGTCCATCAGCATGTCGGTGATGCGCGCCTGGCGTTCCTTCATGTCGGCGAAGGACACCGTGGCGCTGGAGCTGGCGCGGCCCCAGATCAGGCCGGTGTCCTGCGGCGGGAAGCTGCCGGACTTGACCTTGCCGAACAGGAAGATCGTCAGGCCGATCAGGATCAGCGGCGTCAGCGCCAGCAGCAGCGCATGGCGCAGGCTGAAGTCCAGGCACTTGACGTAGATGCGCAGCATCAGCGCATGCCCGGCCTCGATGGTGCGGCCCAGCCGCGAGGGCTTCTCCTCGACCGGGTGGGCCGACAGGAAGCGGCTGCACAGGGTCGGGGTCAGGGTCAGCGAGACGATGGCCGACACGCCGATGGCCGCCACCAGGGTGACGGTGAACTCGCGGAAGAACGCGCCCATCATCCCCGGGGCGAACATGACCGGGATGAACACCGCGATCAGCGAAGCGGTGATCGAGACGATAGTGAAGCCGATCTCGCGCGCGCCGGTGACCGCCGCCTCCATGCGCGACATGCCCGCATCGAGGTGGCGCATGATGTTCTCGATCACCACGATCGCATCGTCGACGACGAAGCCGATCGCGATCACCAGCGCCAGCAGGCTCAGGTTGTTGAGCGTATAGCCCAGCACGTACATCACCACCGCCGCGCCGGCCAGCGACAGCGGCACGGTGATGGTGGCGATCAGGGTCGGCGCCAGGCGGCGCATGAACAGCGCCATGACCAGTACCACCATCGCCAGGCTGATCAGCAGGGTGATCTCCACCTCGTGCAGCGAGGAGCGGATGGTCGGGGTGCGGTCGTAGTACGGGGTCAGCGTCGTGCCGGGCGGCAGGTACTCGCGCAGCAGCGGAATCTGCGCGCGGATGCGGTCCACCGTCTCGACCGTGTTGGCGCCGCTGCGGATCTGCGCGTACATCACCACGGCCGGCTGCTTGTTGAACCAGGCCGCCTGGTAGGCGTCCTGCTGGCCGTCGTAGACCCGGGCCACGTCCTTGAGGCGCACGATCACGCCATTCTGGTTGGCGATGGCCAGGTTGGCGAAGTCGGCGGCCTTGCGCACCGAGTCGTTGACGATGATCGCCACGGTCTGCTTGCCGTCGGACAGGAAGCCCGTGGGCGAGACCACGTTGGCCGCGCGCATGGCGTTGCGCAGGCTGTCCGGCGTCAGTCCCAGCGCGTTGAGCGCGCGCAGGTTGACGTCCACGCGCACCGCCGGGGTGGATGCGCCGGCGATGTCCACCGAGGCCACGCCGGTGATCTGGCGCAGGCGCTGGGCCAGCAGCGAGTCGGCCAGGTTGTACAGCTCGGCCGTGGACTGGGTGCTGGAGACCAGCGCGATGGCGATCAGCGGATCGTTGTTGGGATTGGCCTTCTGGTAGCCGGGCGTGCCCATGCCCGAGGGCAGGTCCGCGCTGGCGGCGCTGAGCGCGGCGGCCACGTCCTGCGCGGCCGAATCGATATCGCGGCTCGAATTGAAGCTCAGGAAGATGTTCGAGCGCCCTTCCGAGCTGTTCGAACGCATCGTGTCCACGCCGGGCACCTGGCCCAGGCGCCGCTCCAGCGGTGCGGTCACCGTGGAGGCCATCGTGCTGGCATCGGCGCCGGACTGGCTGGCGCCGACGAACACCACCGGAATGCTCAACGACGGCAGCGCCGCCACGCCCAGGCGCAGGTAGCACATCAGGCCGATGACGAACACGCCCGCGGCCAGCAGCGAGGTGCCGATCGGGCGGCGGATGAAGATGGAGGACAGGCTGACGCGACGGACCATGGGCGCGCTACTCGACGGACGATCGCCTTGCGGCGAGCGTCAGCCGACCTCCGGCGCCGGCGCGCCATGACGCGCGGCGCGCGCATCGCGCCAGCGCTGGACGCGCTCGGAGGCGCGTTCCATGTACAGGTAGATCACTGGCGTGGTGTACAGCGTCACCAGCTGCGACAGCAGCAGGCCGCCGACGATCGACACGCCCAGCGGCTTGCGCAGCTCCGAGCCGATGCCGTCGCCCAGCGCCAGCGGCAGCGCGCCCAGCAGCGCGCAGGCGGTGGTCATCATGATCGGGCGGAAGCGCAGCAGGCAGGCGCGGCGGATCGCATCGTGCGCGCTCAGTCCCGTGCGCCGGGCCTCGATGGCGAAGTCGATCATCATGATCGCGTTCTTCTTGACGATGCCGATCAGCAGCACAATGCCGACGATGCCGTCCACCGACAGGCTGAAGCCGCACAGCCACAGCGCCAGCAGCGCGCCGACGCCGGCCGGCGGCAGCGTGGAGATGATGGTCAGCGGGTGGATGTAGCTCTCGTAGAGCACGCCCAGCACGATGTAGATCACCACCACCGCGGCGATCAGCAGCCAGACCACGTCGGACTGGCTGGTCGAGTACTCGGCCGCCTTGCCGATGAACTCGGTGCGGATGGTCTGCGGCAGGTCCAGCTGATCGCGCACCTCGTTGATCGCCGCCACCGCCTGCGACAGCGAATAGCCGGGGCTGACGTTGAAGGAGATCGTGGTGGCCGGCAGCTGCTGCTGGTGGCTGATCACCAGCGGCGTGGTGCCGACCTTGGCGGTGGCCAGGGCCGAGAGCGGGATCGCCCCGCCGCTGCCCACGGTGATACCGGTGTTGGCGTTGCCGATGCCGGTGGCGGTGGCCGAGTTGGACGAGGTCACCTGGCCCAGCACGGTCGCGTTGGTGCCGGTCAGCGCGCCACTGCCGTTGCTGGCGATGGCCAGCTTGTTCATCAGCGCGTCCTGGGTGCGGAACTCCGGCGCGACCTCCAGCACCACGCGGTACTGGTTGAGCGAGGTGAAGATGGTGGAGATCTGGCGCTGGCCGTAGGCGTCGTACAAGGTGTCGTCGATGCTCTGCATCG
The DNA here is from genome assembly GCF_004283755.1 of Pseudoxanthomonas winnipegensis. Classification (GTDB taxonomy): domain Bacteria; phylum Pseudomonadota; class Gammaproteobacteria; order Xanthomonadales; family Xanthomonadaceae; genus Pseudoxanthomonas_A; species Pseudoxanthomonas_A winnipegensis. The sequence goes on along the minus strand of NZ_SHMH01000003.1, from coordinate 98,024 downwards.
GCACGCCCAGGGCGCTGGCGGTGTCGCGGTTGACGTCCACCAGCAGCGCGCGGCCGGCGTTGGCCGCGTTGTTGCCCACATCCGACAGCTCGGGCCGCTGGCGCAGCGCGGCGGTCATGCGGTCGGCCTGGGTCTGCAGTTCGGCGGTGTCCACATCGGACAGGGAGAACTGGTACTCGGTGGCGGCCACGCGCGTGTCCAGCGTCACGTCCTGCACCGGCTTCAGGTACAGGGCCACGCCGGGAATGGCGGCCACGGCCTTCTGCAGACGCGGCACGACGGTCTCCAGCGCTTCGCGCTGGCCGCGCTCCTTGAGCACGATGCTGACCTGGCCCTGGTTGAGGGTCGGGTTCATGGTGCCGGTGCCGATGAAGGCGGCCACGCCGGTCACCGCCGGATCGCGGCGCAGCGCCTCGGCCACGGCCTGGACGCGTGCCTGCATCTGCTCGAAGGCCACGGTCTGGTCGGCCTCGACCACGCCGGTGATCAGGCCGGTGTCCTGCTCGGGCAGCAGGCCCTTGGGGATGGCGATGTACAGCAGCACCGTCACCACCACCGTGGCCAGGGCCACGATCAGGGTGAGCTTCTGCCGCGCCAGCACCCAATCCAGGGTGCGCTCGTACAGGCCGACCGTGCGCGTCCACAGGTTGCGCTTGCCGGCGGCCGCGGCGCGTTCGTGCGCGTCGTCGCCCTCGGGCAGCGCGTCTGGCTTGAGCAGGTAGGCGCACATCATCGGCGTCAGCGTCAGCGACACCAGCATCGAGATGACCACCGCGATGGACAGCACCCAGGCGAACTCATGGAACAGCCGCCCGGTCACGCCCGGCATCAGCAGCAGCGGCAGGAACACGGCCACCAGCGAGATGGTCAGCGACAGCACGGTGAAGCCGATTTCGCGCGCGCCCTCCTCGGCCGCCTCCGGACCGCTGCGGCCCTGCTCGATGTAGCGCACGATGTTCTCGATCATCACGATCGCGTCGTCCACCACGAAGCCGGTGGCCACCACCAGCGCCATCAGCGACAGGTTGTCCAGCGACATCCCGGCGAAGGCCATCACGCCGAAGGTGCCCACCAGCGACAGCGGTACCGCCACCGAGGGGATCACCGTGGCCCACAGCCGGCGCAGGAACACGAAGATCACCGCCACCACCAGGCCGATGGTCAGCACCAGGGTGAACTGCACCTCGTGCACCGAGGCCCGAATGGTCTCGGTGCGGTCGGAGAACACGTCCAGCTTCACTTCCGAGGGCAGCACCGTGCGCAGCTGCGGCAGCAGCGCGCGGATGGCGGCCACGGTCTGGACGATGTTGGCGCCGGGCTGGCGGCGGATCTCCAGCAGCACCGCCTGCTTGCCGTCGGCCCACGCCGAGAGCTGGTCGTTCTCGACCCCGTCCACCACCTTGGCCACATCGCCCAGGCGCACCGGGGCGCCGTTCTTGTAGCTGATGATGGTGTCGTTATAGCCCTGGGCGTCGTCGATCTGGTCGTTGGTGCCGATGCTGTAGGTCTGGGTGGCGCCGTTGAGCGAGCCCTTGGGCGCGTTGACGTTGGCCTGGGTCAGCGCGCTGCGCAGGGTCTCCAGGGTCATACCCATGTTGGACAGCTGCGCCGGATTGACCTGGATGCGCACGGCCGGACGCACGTTGCCGGCGATGGAGACCAGGCCCACGCCCGGCACCTGCGACAGGCGCTGGGCCAGGATGGAGTCGGCGTAGCGGTTGACCTCGCGCAGCGGCAGCGTGTCGGAGGTCAGCTTGAGGGTGACGATGGCCGCATCGGCCGGGTTCACCCGGTTGTAGGTGGGCTGGTACGGCAGGCCGCTGGGCAGCGTGGCCTGGCGCAGGGCGGACTGCACGTCCTGCGAGGCCACGTCGATGTCGCGGTCCATCGCGAACTGCAGCACGATCGTGGACAGGCCGGCCGAGGAGTCGGAGGTCATCATGTCCAGGCCGGAGATCTGGCCCAGCTGGCGCTCCAGCGGCGTGGTCACCAGCGCGGCCATCGTCGCCGCGCTGGCGCCGGGGTACTGCGTGGTCACCACCAGGCTGGGCGAATCGATCTCGGGCAGCGCCGACACCGGCAGGCTGCGGTAGCCCATGATGCCCAGCAGCATCACGCCGATCATCAGCAGCGTGGTGGCGATGGGGCGGCGGATGAAGATACTGGAGAAGCCCAAGGGAAGTCCGTCCTGTCGAAGCGTCGTGCGGCGGCCCGCGCGTGGAGCTGCGCGGGCCGTGGATCGATTGGATCAGCGACCAGGCGGGCCGCGGCGGCCGCCGCCGCGCTGGCCCTGCATGGCCTGCTGCAGCTCGGCGGCGGTGGGCTCGGGCGGCGCCTGGCCGGGCTTGAGCGGATTGACCTTGGCGTTGGGCTTGAGGCGGAACTGGCCCTCGGTCACCACGCGCTGCCCGGCGGTCAGGCCCTTGGTCACCACGATGTGGGTCGAGCCGACCTCCACCCCGGTGGTGACCGGCGTCATCTTGACCGTGTTGTCGCTGTCCAGCGCATAGACGTAGTCGCCGTCCGGACCACGCTGCACGGCCTGGGTCGGCACGACCATGCCCTGCTTGAGCGTGTCCACCTGCAGGCGCACGTTGACGAACTGGCCCGGCCACAGCACGTGGTCGGCGTTGGGGAAGCGCGCGCGCAGGCGGAAGGTGTTGCTGTCGGCGCTGACCTGGTTGTCGACCACGTCCAGCACGCCATCGGCGACGATCACATGCTGGTCGGTGGCATCCAGCGCGGCGACCGGGGCGTTGCCGCGCGCCTGGGCCGCGCGCACCACGTCCAGGTCCTGCGCCGGCAGGCTGAAGGAGGCGTAGATCGGCTCGACCTGGGTGATGGTCACGATCGAGGAGCTGGTGGTCACCACATTGCCCACGTCCACACCGCGGATGCCGGCGATGCCGTCGATCGGCGAGACGATGCGGGTATAGCCCAGCTGCACCGCGGCGGCCTGCATCTGCGCCTCGGCGGCGGCCACGCCGGCCGTGTACTGGGCGACCAGGTTCTTCTGGGTATCCAGGTCGGTGCGTGCCACGTACTGGCTGTACTTGGGATCGGTCAGGCGCGCATTGGTGTCGCGCGCGGTCTGCAGCTGGGCCAGGTTCTGCTTGCGCGAGGCCGCGGCCTGGTCGTAGGTCGCCTGCAGCTCGCGCGGGTCGATGCGCGCCAGCAGTTGGCCCTTCTTGACCGGCTGGCCTTCGGTGAAGTCCAGGCTCATCAGGCGCCCGCCGGTCTGCGGGTTGATCGTCACGGTGTTGAGGGCGGTCACGGTGCCCGTGGTGCTGCGGTAGACCGGCACGTCCTGGGTGGTGACCAACTCGACCGTCACCGGGACCGGTTTATCGCTGTCCTGGCCGCCCTGGCGCATCTCCGCATCGCCCGAACCCCGCTTGCCGCAGGCGCGCAGGCCCAACACCACCACGACCACCACCACGACCGTCCACAGGACGATCTTCCATTTACGCGACATGCAACGATTCTCCGGGATGGGGGACGGCGTGTTCCCCGCCTACGACATGCAAGGTTAGCGGTTGGTAACGCGCGTGCCTGCATGACTGATGACAGGGGCAGCGCGCCTGCAGGCGGCTTCGTTCAGCCACCAGTAGGCTGGATGTCATCCACCGGACATGCCCGCCCGTCTCCCGACCAGGTCGAGCGGCGCGGCCATCGGGCCGGGCTCAGCGGTCGCAGCCGACCAGCTGGATGGTCTGTCCCGGCTTGAGCGCGTAGGCCGGCGCACGCAGCTTGTTGGCCTTGGCCAGATCGCCCAGCTCGCACTGGAACTTGCCGGCCACCTTGCCCAGCGTGTCGCCGCGGGCCACCTTGTAGCTGCGCACCTGCCGGGCCTTGGGCTTGGCCGGCCTGGGGCTGCCGGTGGCCACGGTGGTCGGCACGCCGGCCGGCGCCTCCACCGGCACGCCGCTGACATCGCCCACCGCCACGCGCGTGCTGCGCGGGCCGTCGTACTTGATCGCCGAATCGACCGTGGCGGTCACCAGCGTGTGCGCCAGCTCGGCGGTCGGCCCCTTGACGCACAGCCGGTTGTACAGGCTCACCATGTGCTGGTTGGCGTTGATCACGGTGCCGGCCGGGATCCAGGTCTCGGCCTGGTAGCGCGGATTGAGGTTGCGCAGGGCACGCATGAAGCCCTCGCGCGTGCGGCCGGTGCCCAGGCAGATGGTCAGCTCGTAGATCGAGGCGGTGCGCTGCAGCTTCAGCGGCGCCGGGGTCGCATCGACCTTGGGGAACTGCAGCCCGTACTGCTTGGGATGCAGGAACAGCCAGGCCGCGGCGATCACCATCGGCACGTAGTCCTGGGTCTCGGCCGGGAACTGGTTGTAAGCCGCCGCGTTCCAGAAGCTGCCCGGATGCTCGCGGTAGATGCGCACCGCGCGCCCTTCCCCGCCGTTGTAGGCGGCCAGCGCGAATTCGATGTTGCGGCCCAGCTCGCCCATGCGCTCGTTCATGTACGCGGCGGCCGCCTCGGTCGCCGCGTACGGGTCGAAGCGGGTATCGAAGCCCGAACCGTCCATGCCCAGCCCGAAGCGGCTGCCCGTGGCCGGCATGAACTGCAGCAGCCCGGCCGCGCCCGCGCGCGAGGACACGTGCACCCGGCCGTAGGACTCCTTGGCCATGATCCCGAACAGCAGCGCCTCGGGCAGACCGGTGATCTGCCAGGCCGGCAGCATCTGCGAGCGCAGATTCATGTAGTTCTCGTAGCTGTCGATCAGCGGCCCGCGCATGTCCGTCAGCCAGCGGCGGATGCCCGCCTGCACAGCCGGGTTGTACTCGACCATGCTGTCGAAGGGATGGCGCTCGTCGTCGAGCAGGCGCGCGGTGCGGGTCGAATCGGGCACATCGGCGCTGGCCGGCGCGCTGTGGTCGGTGCCGTCGTCGAGCGGATCGTTGCTGCCGGCCTCGCCGACCAGGTCATCGCTGTCGTCCTCGCCCCGCGCATCCACCTGGGCCTTGAGCAGGCGCTTGTAGGTAGCCAGCAGCGTGTGCATCTGGCAGCCCTTCTGCTTGGTGCAGGCGTCCAGCACGTCCTCCATGTCTTCCAGCGCCGCATCGCCCTGGGCCTGGCCCTTGGGATCGGCGTTGGCGGTCAGCACCAGCGCGTCGGTGTAGCGCTTCTCGGCGGCGGCCATGCGCTGGGTCAGCGCGTCGGCGGCGGCCTGGTCGCGGGCCGACACGCGCGCCTGCGCGGGCGCCGCCAGCAGCGGCAGCAACAGGAACGACAGCGGCACCACGCGGGACAGGAAGGGCATCAGGCACACGAACGGGCGAAAAGCGGCCCGGCAGGGTAGCCGCGCGCGCGCCGCAGCGGCAAGGTCGCGCGCGGCACCGCGTTGGCGGCCATGCATGCAGGTGCGCGCGCGCGTTCGCGAGCCGGGCTTGGCTTGTGCCTAAAATCAGCGGCACCTGACGCGAGAACATCCATGGATCCGATCCTGCTGGGCAAGGGCCTCACCGACGACATCCCCGTCCACCTGCTGCCGAAGTTCGGCAACCGCCATGGCCTGGTCGCCGGCGCCACCGGCACCGGCAAGACCGTGACCCTGATGACGCTGGCCGAGGGCTTCTCGCGCCTGGGCGTGCCGGTGTTCATGGCCGACGTGAAGGGCGATGTGGCCGGGCTGGCCGTGGCCGGCGACGGCAACGAGAAGGTCGCCTCCCGCGCCGCGCAGATCGGCGTACCCGGCTACGCACCGGCAGCCTCGCCAACCATCTTCTGGGACCTGTACGGCAAGCTCGGCCATCCGGTGCGCACCACGGTGAGCGAGATGGGACCGACCCTGCTCGGCCGCATCCTGGAGCTCAACGACACCCAGTCCGGCGTGCTGGACATCGTGTTCAAGCTGGCCGACGACCGCGGCCTGCTGCTGCTCGACCTGCCGGACCTGCGCGCCCTGCTCAACCTGGTGGTCGAGGAGCGCAGTGCGGTCTCCACCCAGTACGGCCTGGTCAGCGCGACCTCGGTGGCGGCGATCCAGCGCGCCCTGCTGCGCCTGGAGCAGGACGGCGGCGACGGCTTCTTCGGCGAGCCGGCGCTGGAGCTGTCCGACCTGATGCGCGTGGGGCCCGATGGCCGCGGCGTGATCGGCATCCTGGCCGCCAACCAGCTGGTGCTCAAGCCGCGGCTGTATTCGTCCTTCCTGCTGTGGCTGCTGAGCGAGCTGTTCGAGACCCTGCCCGAGGTGGGCGATCTGGACAAGCCCAAGCTGGTGTTCGTGTTCGACGAGGCGCACCTGCTGTTCGACGACGCGCCGCCGGCGCTGCAGCAGCGCATCGAACAGGTGGTCCGGCTGATCCGCTCCAAGGGCGTGGGCGTGTACTTCTGCTCGCAGTTCCCCGACGACGTGCCCGACAATATCCTGGGCCAGCTGGGCAACCGCGTGCAGCACGCGCTGCGCGCCTTCACCCCGCGCGACCAGAAGGCGGTCAAGACCGCGGCCGAGACCTTCGTCCCCAATCCGAAGCTGGACGTGGCGCGCACCCTGTCCTCGCTGGGCACCGGCGAGGCCCTGGTGTCCACGCTGCAGGACAAGGGCGTGCCGATGCCGGTCGAGCAGACCCTGATCGCCCCGCCACGCTGCCGCATGGGCGCCATCAGCGAGGCCGAGCGCAGCCAGGTCCGCGCCGGCAGCCCGGTCGGCATCAAGTACGACACCGCCGTCAACCGCGAATCGGCCGCCGAGCTGTTGCTGAAGCGCGCGCAGACCGCGGCCGAACAGGCCCAGGCGCTGCCGGTGGGCAAGGCCGGCGCCAAGGACGAGGAAGGCGGCTTCGGCCAGATGGCCAAGGACATCCTGTTCGGCAACGGCCGCCGCCAGGGCGTGGTCGAGGCCATGGCCAAGCAGACCGCCCGCACCGTGGGCAATCAGGTCGGCCGGCAGATCCTGCGCGGCGTGCTGGGCGGCCTGTTCGGCGGCCGTCGGCGCTGAACGCGCGCGGCCGCGCGCTTCAACTCGCCGGCGCTTTTTGCCAAGCTCGCCCCTGCGCAGGCTCCGCCTGCCCCAAGAAGACCTCAGGAATTGCCATGACACGATCGCGCCTGCTGTGCTGTGCCCTTCTCGCCGTGGGGCTCGCCGCCTGCAAGCCCGCGCAGACCCCGCAGGCCACCACGCCCGCGCCGGCGTCCACGCCGCCGGCCCAGACGCCGCCGCCTGCCACCGGCGCCCTGGCGGAAATCAGCGACAAGCAAGGCGTGGTCATCGCTGCGAGCGCCCTGGCCGGGGATTTCGAGGGCAATGCCTCGACCCTGGTGATCGAGGCCGACGGCGAATACCGGCAGACCCTCAAGGCCGGCGGCGCCGAACTGACCAGCAGCGGCACCTGGTCGCCCGCCGGCACCGGCGTGATGCTGCTGACGCCCACCGACAAGGCCGCCCAGGCCGTGCGTTTCGACGTGATCAGCGCCGACGAGCTGCGCAGCCAGGACGGCGCCTATGTCTTCAAGCGCGTCCACTGATCGTCCGCGCGGCGCGCCGTCGCCGCGCCGCCGCATGACCGCATTGTCCGCATGAGCCGCTGGCGTCCGCCCGCCGAGAAGAGCACCGCCCTGATCACGCCCGAAGGCCATGCGCGCCTGAAGGCCGAGCTGGACGAGTTGTGGCGCGTGCGCCGGCCCGAGGTGGTCAAGGCGCTGGCCGCGGCGGCCGCCGAAGGCGACCGCTCGGAGAACGCCGAGTACACCTATCGCAAGAAGCAGCTGGGCGAGATCGACCGGCGCGTGCGCTATCTGAGCAAGCGGCTGGAAGCGCTGCGCGTGGTCGACACCCGGCCCAGCGATCCGCAGGCGGTGTTCTTCGGCGCGCGCATCGAGGTCGAGCACATCGTCACCGGCGAAACGGCGCGCTACCGCATCGTCGGCCCGGACGAGACCGATGCGGCGCTGGGCCATATCAGCATCGACTCGCCGCTGGCGCGGGCGATGCTGAAGAAGCGGCTGGACGACGAGTTCGAGGCGCAGCTGCCCGGCGGCATGCAGCGCTACGTGATCGTGGATGTGGATTACGGCGCAGGCTGAGGCCTGCAAGCGCACGGTAGAAGCAGCAGTCGCTTCCGATCACATCGCGTCTTACCTGTAGAGCGGAGCTTGCTCCGCTGCCTTCCGGCCGGATCTTCGGCAGGCCCCAGCGGAGCAAGCTCCGCTCTACCAGAGGAGGCGTCCCACCCTGAAATCCCGTCGATCAGGACAGGACCGGCAGCTCGCGGTTCAGGACTTCGGCGAACAGGTCGTGCTCGTCGCTGTCCACGATGGTCACATCGACGAACTGGCCCGGCTTGAGGCCGGCCTGCTCGCCATCCTGGATATGCACCAGGCCGTCGATCTCCGGCGCGTCGGCGGCCGAGCGCGCCACCGCGATGCCGTCCTCGATCAGGTCGACCAGGCAGCGCTGCACGCTGCCGATCTTGGCTTCCAGCTTCTGGGCCGAGATCTCCGCCTGGACTTCCATGAAGCGCGCCAGGCGCTCCTGCTTGACCTCTTCCGGCACCAGATCGGGCAGCGCGTTGGCACCGGCGCCGTCCACCGGCGAATAGGCGAACGCGCCGACGCGGTCCAGCCGCGCCTCGCGCAGGAAGTCCAGCAAGTCTTCGAACTCGGCCTCCGTCTCGCCGGGGAAGCCGACGATGAAGGTGCTGCGCAGGGTGATGTCCGGACACAGCTCACGCCAGCGGGCGATGCGCTCGCGGGTCTTGTCGATCGCGCCCGGGCGCTTCATCAGCCTGAGGATGCGGGGGCTGGCGTGCTGCAGCGGGATGTCCAGGTACGGCAGCACCTTGCCCTGCGCCATCAGCGGAATGATCTCGTCCACATGCGGATACGGGTAGACGTAATGCAGGCGGCTCCAAGCGTCCAGCTCGCCCAGGCCCTCGCACAAGGCCTTCATGCGGGTCTGGTACTCGCGGCCCTGCCAGGTGCGCGCGGCGTACTTCAGGTCCACGCCGTAGGCGCTGGTGTCCTGCGAGACCACCAGCAGCTCCTTGACCCCACCCTTGACCAGCTTCTCGGCCTCGCGCAGCACCTCGTCCACCGGCCGCGAGACCAGATCGCCGCGCATCGAGGGAATGATGCAGAAGCTGCAGCGGTGGTTGCAGCCCTCGGAGATTTTCAGATAGGCGTAGTGCTTGGGGGTGAGCTTGACCCCGGCGGCGAAGTCCTCGCCGGTCAGGCGCGGGGCCGGGATCAGGTCCAGATAAGGATTGTGCTGCGGCGGCACGGCGGTGTGCACGGCCGACATCACGCTGCCGTAGTCGGCCGGGCCGCTGATGGACAGCACGCCCGGGTGCGCCTGCCGGATCATGTCCGCGCGCTTGCCCAGGCAGCCGGTGACGATGACCTTGCCGTTCTCGGCCATGGCCTCGCCGATGGCCTCCAGCGACTCGGTCACGGCCGCGTCGATGAAGCCGCAGGTGTTGACCACCACCACGTCGGCATCGTAGTAGCTGCCGGACAGCTGATAGCCCTCCACGCGCAGCTGGGTGAGGATGCGTTCGGAATCGACGAGGGCTTTCGGGCAGCCGAGGCTGACGAAGCCGACCTTGGGGGCGGCAGCTGGCATGGGCGACACAGGGATGAGCGGCCGGCGATTATACGCCGCGCGCCGGGTCCGCCCGCCGCGCCGCTGCAACACCACGGCGGCAACGGTGCGGACCGGCGGGCTTGCCTTTCCTGAACGCGCCAGCGCCTAGACTGGCCTCCCCCTCGCCAGACAGGAGTTCCCGCCATGGGCCAATGGATCACGCTTTCCACCTCCAAGGGGCCGGTCGCGGCCTGGCAGGCCGAGCCGGCCGGCGCTGCGCGCGGCAGCGTGATCGTGATCCAGGAGATCTTCGGCGTGAACGAACACATCCGCGGCGTGGCCGAGCAGTACGCCGCGCAGGGCTACCTGGCGATCGCGCCGGCGTTCTTCGACCTGGTCGAACCCGGCCTGGAGCTGCCCTACGACCAGGACGGCACCAAGCGTGGCCTGGAGCTGGTCGGCGCCATCGGCCTGGACGCCGCCGTGGATGTGGTGGAGATCGCCGCCCACGCCGCGCGAACCGCCGCGGCCAACGAGAAGGTCGCCACCGTCGGCTACTGCTGGGGCGGCACCGTCGCCCTGCTCTGCGCCCAGCGCCTGGGCCTGCCCGGCGTGAGCTACTACGGCGGGCGCAACGCGCAGTTCCTGGGCCAGCCGCTCAAGGCGCCGGTGCAGTTCCACTTCGGCGAGCGCGACAAGCACATCACCGCCGAGCTCGTGGAGGCCCAGCGCCAGGCGTGGCCCGACATGGACGTGTTCACCTACCCGGCCGACCACGGCTTCAACCGTGAGGCCAGCCCGGCGGTGTACGACGAGGCCAGCGCGAAGCAGGCCTTCGGCCGCGCGGTGGCGTTCCTGCAGGAAAACATCGGTTGAGCGCGACGCCTGCGTTCGCGCTGGACCCGCGTCTTGCGGCCGACAGCGCCTTTATCGCCGACGGCCCGCTCTCGCAGGTGCGCCTGATGGACGACACGCGCTTCCCCTGGCTGCTGCTGGTGCCGCGCGTCGCCGGCGCCAGCGAATGGATCGAACTGGACGGCGGGCAGCAACGCCTGCTCCTGGCCGAAGTCAACCGCGCCGGCGCCTGCGTGCGCGCCGAGCCGGGCGTGACCAAACTCAATATCGGCGCGCTGGGCAATATCGTGCGCCAGCTGCACGTGCACCTGGTCGGCCGTCACGAAGGCGACGCCGCCTGGCCCGGCCCGGTCTGGGGCAGCGGCCCCGCCCAGCGCCACGCGCCCGACGCACTGCAGGCGCGCATCGCGTACTGGCGCACGCTGCTGGGCTGATCGTTTTGCAGTGATAAATCGGGCCTAATGCTGAAAGCATGAAACACATATGGCGCCCAGCGATCTTGATTGCCACGCTAATGGCTTGGGGCCGCGCCGGACTCAGCTCAGGCGAGGAGTGCTAGATACCGAGTGCCTTCTGGCGCTACAGAAGTTGACTTGTGGCACCTGATCCGGCGCGGCCGCAGGCGCACGATGGCCTCACCCTCCGAACGGATGCCCCACCATGCGCCACCTGATCCCCGCCCTGATCCTGATCGTGCTGGGCACGCTGTTCCTGCTGGACAACCTCGGCTTCCCGGGCTTGGACGTGCGCGAGCTCATCGCCACCTGGTGGCCGCTGCTGCTGATCCTGGGCGGCATCAACCTGCTGCTGCGCCGCGCCAGCGGCCAGCAGGCGCGATGCCGCGACGTTTCCTGACGCCACTTCGCCGGAGCGCCTGGGCATGACGCGCGAGGCGGCGGTCCGGCGGCCCAGTGGCAAGGCAGGACGCCCTGATCGAGGGAAAAGCGGACGCCGCCCACCGAACCGTTACCCTGCCGAAGCCGGAGTGTAGGCGCAGCCACCCCCTTGGCGGCGAGAAGATCCAAAAAAAGCCGCACCCCGGGTGCGGCTTCTCGTCGTGCCCTGATGACGGCCGGACAAGACCGGCCCACCGGCCTCAGGTGCGCGGCAGGGTCACGCCGGTCTGCCCCTGATACTTGCCGCCGCGGTCGCGATACGAGGTTTCGCACACATCGTCCGCATCGGCCTGGAAGAACAGCATCTGCGCCACGCCCTCGTTGGCGTAGATGCGCGCCGGCAGCGGCGTGGTGTTGGAGAACTCCAGCGTCACATGGCCTTCCCATTCCGGCTCGAGCGGCGTGACGTTGACGATGATCCCGCAGCGCGCATAGGTGCTCTTGCCCAGGCACACCACCAGCGTATCGCGCGGGATGCGGAAGTACTCGACCGTGCGCGCCAGCGCGAAGCTGTTGGGCGGGATGATGCACACGTCCGACTCGATGTCCACGAAGCTGCCGCTGTCGAAGTGCTTCGGGTCGACGATGGTCGAGTTGATGTTGGTGAACACCTTGAACTCGCGCGAGCAGCGCACGTCGTAGCCGTAGCTGGAGGTGCCGTAGCTGACGATGCGATGGCCGCCGGCGTCCTGCTTGACCTGGCCCGGCTCGAACGGCTCGATCATGCCGTGCTGCTCGGCCATGCGCTTGATCCAGCGGTCGGACTTGATGCTCATGCGGGGCGTGTTCCTGAAGGGCGGCGTGCGGGAGGCCGCATTGTAGGCCAGCGGCGGGATGCTGTTAGACCAGCGAGGAGGCGATGGACATGCTGGCGCGCGGACGCTGGTCCAGCGCCGCCACCAGCGCCTCGGCCACCTGGCGGTATGCCTGGGCCACCGGCGAGTCCGGTGCCGCCGCCACCACTGGCGTGCCCAGATCGCCCTGCTCCCGGATGCGCACGTCCAGCGGCAGGGAGCCCAGCAGCGGCACGCCATAGTGCGCCGCCATCGCCGCACCGCCCCCCTGGCCGAACAGATGCTCGACGTGGCCGCACTGGCTGCACACGTGCTGGGCCATGTTCTCCACGACACCGAGCACGGCGATCTCGACCTTCTCGAACATCTTCAGCGCCTTGCGCGCGTCCAGCGTGGCGATGTCCTGCGGCGTGGTCACGATCACCGCGCCGGCGACCGGGATCTTCTGCGACAGCGTGAGCTGGATATCGCCCGTCCCCGGCGGCAGGTCGACCAGCAGGTAGTCCAGGTCGCCCCAGAGCGTGTCGTTGAACAACTGGGTCAGCGCCCCGGTGGCCATCGGCCCGCGCCACACCATCGGCGTGTCGGCCTCGATCAGCAACCCGATCGACATCGCCTCCAGGCCGAACGCGCGCATCGGCTCGATCGACTTGTTGTCCGGACTCTCCGGCCGGCCCGACAGCCCCAGCATCGCCGGCACGCTCGGCCCGTAGATGTCCGCGTCCAGCACGCCCACCTTGGCCCCACCGGCCGCCAGGGCCAGCGCCAGGTTCACCGCCGTAGTCGACTTGCCCACCCCGCCCTTGCCGGAAGCCACGGCGATGACGTTGCGGACGCGGGGATGGGGCTGCAGGCCGCCCTGGGGCCGATGTGCGGGAATGGTCATGCACGCATTCTCTCGTACCGCCGCCATGAGGTCGAAATCAGGCTTCAGTGACGAAAAAACGTCAAACTGCTTAGATTTTCGCGTCTCGTGATCATTTCGTCACGACATATCGCAACACAAGACGTCACAAGCCGCCTTTTGGCGTGTTAAGTTCTCGTTTGAAGGACATCTGTTCATCTCGCGTTGCATGGCCAGGAAGGCCACCACCAGCACGCCGAGCATTCTTCGGGGATTTCATTACATGAATTGCAAGCCACTTAAGCGCAACCACTTGGCCGCAGCCGTCTTCGCCGCACTGCTGACGCCCGCCGTCGCAGCGTTCGCGCAGGACGCCGCGCCCACTGCTGGACAGAAAGCCACCACGCTGGACAAGGTCACCGTGACCGGCTCTCTAATCCCACAGACGGAACTCGAGACTGTATCTCCTGTGGTGACCATCACCGCCGATGACATTCAGGCGCGTGGCTTCAACAGCGTTTCGGAAGTTCTACAGGCCAGCAGCATTGCCAGTGGTGGTGTACAGGGCGGCGAGACATCCGCTTCGTTCACCCAGGGTGCGGAAACAGTCAGCATGTTCGGTCTCAAGCCGGGGTACACCAAGTACCTCATCAATGGCCGACCGATGGCGAACTATCCGGCCCTCTACAACGGCAGCGACACTTTTAACAGCATCAGCGGCATCCCGATTGACGCTGTAGAACGGATCGAGATCTTGCCCGGTGGCTCATCGTCGTTGTACGGCTCGGACGCGCTGGCTGGCGTGGTCAATTTCATCCTAAAGAAGAACTATGAAGGCAACACGCTGCGCGTGCGCGGCGGCAGCTATAGCGAAGGCGGCGGCAACAGCGTGCGCTTCTCTTTCACCAATGGCTTCAGCGCTAACGAAGGCCGCATCAATGCGATCACCTCGGTGCAGTATGAAAAGCGCGCGCCGGTGTGGGGCTACCAGCGAGCCATCACCGACTCGGTCAACGAGCACGGCTACACTGCGCCGGTCGCCTCGCGCGACTATCTGATCTACGGCTACCAGAATATCGGCAACGATGGCTTTGACAATTTCGGCTACCTGCTTCCGGACGGGATCGACTGCTCCAACGTGACGGGACAGTTCGGTGGCACCGAGGGCCTTCGTAACCGCCCCGGTTCAGGACAGTACTGCGGCTCCTTCCGAAGCCCGGGCTATCGCACTATCCGTAATGGCAAGGAAAGTGCACTGCTCTACAACCGCACCACCTTCGACCTCAACGACAACAACCAGCTCTTCGTTGAGGTCCTGGGAAGCCATGAGGCGGCCGAGTTCAACTCTGGCAGCAACTACATGTGGTGGGGTACTGGTGCCAAGTATGGCTACTACTACGATCCGGACTACGACTCGCTACTCAACCTGCAGCGTGCCTTCTCGCCGGAAGACATCGGCGGCATGGGCTACAAGGACATCCTGAGTAAGGACACGACGAAGAATTACACTGTTACGCTGGGGATCAACGGCAGTTTCGGCGAAGCGTGGGACTATACCGCAGCGTTCACGCGTAACGAGAGCCGGCTGGCTGCTCGCAGCTTCGTGCGCTTTGCTGATCCAATTAACGCCTACTTCGAGCAGAACGTCCTAGGTCCGGATCTTGGCCCGGACCCCTATACGGGCAACTACCCGACGTTCCGCCCGGATTACGACGCGTTCTACACGCAGATGACGCCACAGGATTTTGCCAGCTTCACGGGCTATGGCACAGCCAAGGCCAAAACCTGGGACGACCTGTTCCGCGTCCAGCTAACCAACAGCGATCTGTTCTCGCTGCCGGGTGGCCAGGCGGGCCTAGCCGTCGCGCTCGAGGCAGGCAACGAGGGCTGGGACTACACGCCAATCCCGGGCATCATGGACGGCGCGATCTGGGGCCAGACCGACGTCGGCGGCTCGGGGCACCGTACCAAGTATGCGGGCATGGCCGAGCTGCGTCTGCCGGTGTTCAAGATGCTCACGGCGACCCTTTCCAGCCGCTATGACGCCTTTGACGCATACGGTAACAAGGTCGACAAGCCCACCTGGAGCGCAGGCCTGGAATTCCGCCCCGTCGAGAGTCTTCTGGTCCGCGGCAAGTACGGAACTGCGTTCAAGGCGCCCACCCTGTCCGATCTGTTCCAGGGCCTGAGCGGGTACTATACTTCCGACACCGACTACTACAGGTGCGGGCAGGCGGGCTTCGCGCCCGACAACACCACGGCCTGCCCCTACAACAGCCAGCAGTATTACGGCACGCAGGCCGGAAACACCGAACTGCAACCGATCAAGGCCAATACCTGGAGCGCAGGTATCGTCTGGGCGCCGTTGAAAGGCATGTCCTTTAGCGCCGACTACCTGGCCTGGGATATCAAGGATGAGGTCAATCAGCTGGACGGCGACCAGATCCTGCTGCAGGAGTATTACTGCCGTCTGGGCCAGGCGGGCCCCGGTTTCACCAGCTGCGACAATGTGGCCGCCTGGGTCCAGCGAGATCCGACCACAGGTCAGTTGCGCCAGGTTTTCACGCCGAAGGTGAATATCGCCCGTCAGAAGCTTGAGCTGATCATGGTCAATGGCCAGTACCAGCTGGACATCGGGAATGCTGGCGTTCTCAACTTTAATGCCAACTACACGGCGAAGCGCAAGCACGAAATTCAAACCGACCCGACCCAGTCCTACATCGACTTGATCAACACGCCAGATGCCAACTGGGTGTATGACGCAGGTCCGAAGTGGAAGGCCGACGCCTCGATTGGTTGGTCGATCGATAAGTGGACCACCACCCTGTATGCCAACATGCTAGGCAGCACGCCCAACTACCTCGCCTATTTCGGCAAGTCCTACGACTATGTCAACGCTAGCAGCGGAGCCAAAGCAGGCAAGTGGGGCACTTGGACCACGTTCAACCTGGGCGTCAGCTATCGGGCAATGGACAACCTGAGCTTGTCGCTGATGGCCAGCAACATCGGCAACAAGCTGCCCGACTCGCAGGCGCATAGCTACCCGGGTACCGCGACCACGCCCTATAACAACTATCTGTACAGCGCGCTGGGCCGTGCGGTCTACGCAGAAATCAAGTACGACTTTGGCAAGTAAGCACCCTCGCCATCGGACCAAGAAAAGTCCTGCTATGGTGATCACGCTATTCACTTAAGCAGGCGGTCCATGCAGAATCCGATGCTAGGCCTCTGGCATCGGATTTTTTTTGCCCAACAGCGGCGAAGCGACCTGGGGTGAGGCGAGTTAGGTAGCCATGGCACTCGGGTACCACCCTCTGGACATGCGCTTGCCAGCATCCGGCAAGAGCGTGGACAGGTTTTCAAGGCTTGTTGCGTCAGTACCCTTGGCGCGCCTCATCCAGCAGCGCCTGTAGCGGCGCGAGCGCGTCGCCGTATCGACGCCAACGCCCCTGAAAACCAGCATGCAGCGGCTGTCGGACCTGCACGGCGCTCGCGGTGGCGCTGGCCGCGGGATTGTCATGAAACGCCAAGCACCGTGTATCCCACGGCAGGCCGCAGAACTCCAAAAGCGCCCGGGTCGTGGCTTCTTGGTCCGCTACTAACGCCTCGTAGCGCACCCGATGGATTCTGCCCGGGAACTGCGAATGCCAGCGCTCCATCAATGCCTGGAACAGCAAGACGTAATGACCGGTATCGAGCAGATCGAACGAGTAGTCGTACTGCTCAGAATCAGTCGCGAACAGCTGCCTAAAATTTCCCAAGCAGGTGTCCATGGGATCGCGTTCTAAGCACACGATCCGAGCATTTGGCAGGGCATGGAAGATGTGCCCGATATAGAGGAAGTTGTGCGGCAGCTTGTCCACAAACCGCGGCGTAAGTCCGGTTCCGGGGCGCGTGGAGTCGATGTACCGTTGTCCCAGCGCACGCCAATCGATGCGCTCGGAGCTGGCGATCACCTGCTCGTCCAGCAGCGACGGACTGTGTACCGCGCAACTGCGCCGCACTTCAATGGGGAAATTGTTGAGCTCTCCGGCCGAATGGACCTGCGGGTGCGAGGAAAGAATGCGCTCGACCAGCGTCGTGCCCGAGCGCGGCATGCCCACCACGAAGATCGGCTCCTGGCTGCCGTGCCCGTTGCCCCCCCTCGGCATGCTGGAAAACACGTCGCTGAGCTGCTGGAAGCGCGCTGCGTCGCGTTGCCAGCGATAATTGCGCCTGCGGGCGACGACCGATTTCCCGGCGACCAGGTGTGATAGCGCCTCTTCGAACTCGCCGAGATCCTCCAGTTCACGCGATAAGGCAAGATTGAGGTGCAGGACCGCGTCTTCGTCCGAGCCATGGGTGGCAAGTAGTGTGCGCAAGCGCGCGATATGGTTGGACTGCGCATCGTGCGTCCAGTGCTGTGACAGCGCCAGGTGCGCTTTCCAGTAACGAGGCTGTAGGCGTAGGCACGCCTCCAGTTCTCCTTCAGCCCGATCGAGCGCACCTACGAAGGTGAGCGAGGTGGCATGATTGAACCGGTAGGTCGCATTAACTGGGGCGAGCGCGGTTGCACGCGCAAACGCCGTCACCGCCGACGGATGATCGTTAGTCTGGGTCAGGACCACGCCGAGCGTGTTGGCAGACACCGCATCCTCAATCGGTAATCCAAGTGCCACGCGGGCCTGTTCATGGGCGGCGCGAAGATTGCCGGCGCTGCACCAGGCGCGCGCCAGCTGCGCACGATAGTCAGCACGCGAGGGATTTAGCTTCACGGCTTCGTTCAGGTGCACGACAGCAGGTTTCATCGCTCGCAACCCAAGGGCAGCGACCCCAGCCACGAACTGCACGCCAGCATGAGAAGCCGCCACAGGCAGCAACTGTGAAGCCAGCTGAGCGGCCTGACGCCACGCGCCGTGGTTCAGGGCCGCCACCGCCTGGGCGTAATGCTGCTCGATCTGATCAGCTTTCAACGTAGGTCTGGTCCGTGCCTCTGTCTCAGGGCTCAAAGTATGCAGGATGGTCCCCTTGTCTTGCCGATCACGCATTGCCTCCGCATGTGGGCTTGTCGCTATTTGAGTTTCCGAAGTGAACGCGAGCTTGACTCTTTGCCAAGGTCAGCATCTCACCCGCTACCGCCACTCGAACGGCGTCCATCCATACGGCAGCGAATGCTGTTATAACAACGCAGCTGGAATCGATATCCAAAACATCCCTGGGAGGGGAGCGATGCACAAGACGATCCTGATTTTGTCCCTGGCCGTGCTGGCCGGTGCCGCGTCCAGCGCGATGGCGGCCGACGGGGCGGTGGGACGCTGGAAGACCATCGACGACAAGACCGGCGAAGTGAAATCCATCGTCGAGATCAGCGAGGCGGCCAACGGCAGCCTGACCGGCAAGGTCGTGGAGATCCTCAAGTCGGACAAGGGCCCCAACCCGGTCTGCGACGGCTGCTCGGGCGAGCGCAAGAACAAGCCGATCAAGGGCATGACCATCCTGTGGGACCTCAAGCCCGACGGCGCCAACGAGTGGGCCGGCGGCACCATCCTCGACCCGGCCAACGGCAAGACCTACAAGTCCAAGATGGAGCTCCAGCCGGGCGGCAAGAAGCTGGACGTTTCCGGCTGCATCGCCTTCATCTGCCGCGCGCAGACCTGGCTGCGCGAGTAGCGCCAGTCGCGCCTCCGCCAACACCCGACCAGCCCGGCCTCGCGCCGGGCTTTTTTGTGGCCCTTCTCCAGCATCCAGGGACCGGGCCTGTCAGCGACTTGCCTGCTGTATCGAGCGCACACGTCGCGCTCTCGCCTCGATCCACTCGGTGCGGGTTCTCGGGTAAATCAGCCATCCATCACTGGCTTGTCGCTGCGGCCCCGTGGGCCGCTCTCGGTAGCCCCAGCCGAGTTGGGCACTTCGACAGATGGATCAGGACTTCCTTCGACCCGGAATCGAGTAGCGCGACGAGCAAGGCAGCGGGCCGGCGGGCGGGGGCGGCGACGAGCGAGGCAGGAAGCCGAGCGCCCGAATCAGGGCAGGATGCCCTGATTGAGGGACAAGCGGACACCGCCCGCCGGACCGCTGCCCTTCCGAAGCCACGCCCCCCTGCGTCCGTGGATCGAGATCGCAAGAAGTCCTCTTCCGTAGTCCAAAGCCCAACCGGACGGCCATGCGATAATCGCCGACCCCTCTGGTCCGCCATCGCCATGACCCGCACCGCGCTCGTCTCCAACGCCCTGCCCTACGCCAACGGCCCCCTGCACCTGGGCCACCTGGTGGGCTACATCCAGGCCGACATCTGGGTGCGGGCGCGGCGCATGCGCGGCGACAACGTCTTCTACGTCTGCGCCGACGACACCCATGGCACGCCGATCATGCTGGCGGCCGAGAAGGCCGGGGTCACGCCCGAGGCCTTCATCGCCAACATCCAGGCCAGCCACGAGCGCGACTTCGCCGCCTTCGGCGTGGCCTTCGACCACTACGACTCGACCAACAGCGACGCCAACCGCGCGCTGACGGAGCGGTTCTACGTGGCGCTGGAACAGGCCGGCCACATCAGCCGGCGCAACGTCGCCCAGTTCTACGACCCGGCCAAGGGCATGTTCCTGCCGGACCGCTACATCAAGGGCATCTGCCCCAACTGCGGCAGCCCGGACCAGTACGGCGACAACTGCGAGGTCTGCGGCGCCACCTACTCGCCGACCGATCTGAAGGAACCCAAGTCGGTGATCTCCGGCGCTACGCCGGAGCTGCGCGACTCGGAGCATTTCTTCTTCGAGGTCGGCCACTTCGACGGCTTCCTGCGCGAGTGGCTGGCCGGCGATGTCGCCCTGCCCGGCGTCAAGGCCAAGCTGCGCGAATGGCTGGATGCCGAAGGCGGCCTGCGCGCGTGGGACATCTCGCGCGATGCGCCCTACTTCGGCTTCCAGATCCCCGGCCAGCCGGGCAAGTACTTCTACGTCTGGCTGGACGCGCCGATCGGCTACCTGTCCAGCTTCCAGAACCTGTGCGCGCGCCTGGGCGAGGACTTCGCGCCGCACCTGGCCGCCGGCACCCAGACCGAGCTGCACCACTTCATCGGCAAGGACATCGTCAACTTCCACGGCCTGTTCTGGCCGGCGGTGCTGCACGGTACCGGCCATCGCGCGCCCACGCGCCTGCACGTCAACGGCTACCTGACCGTCGATGGCGCCAAGATGTCCAAGTCGCGCGGCACCTTCATCATGGCGCGCACCTACCTGGACGTCGGCCTGGAGCCGGAGGCGCTGCGCTACTACTTCGCGGCCAAGTCCTCCGGCGGCGTGGACGACCTGGACCTCAACCTGGGCGACTTCGTCGCGCGGGTCAACGCGGACCTGGTCGGCAAGTTCGTCAACCTGGCCAGCCGCTGCGCCGGCTTCATCAACAAGCGCTTCGAGGGCCGGCTGGCCGACGCACTGCCGGACGCGGCGCAGTACCAGCGCTTCGTGGAGGCGCTGGATCCGGTGCGCGAGGCCTACGAACGCAACGACCCGGCCGCGGCGATCCGTCAGGTGATGGCGCTGGCCGACGAGGCCAACAAGTACGTCGACGAGACCAAGCCCTGGGTCATCGCCAAGCAGGAGGGCGCCGATGCCCAGCTGCAGTCGGTCTGCACGCAGGGGCTGAACCTGTTCCGCGTGCTGGCCGCCGGCCTCAAGCCGGTGCTGCCGCGCACCGCGGCCGAGGCCGAGGCGTTCCTGTCCGCGCCGGTGCTGGGCTGGGAGGAACTGGCCCAGCCGCTGATCGCGCACGTCATCCAGCCCTACACCCCGCTGTTCACCCGAATCGACCCCAAGCGCATCGACGCCATGACCGACGCCTCGAAAGACACTCTGGCCGCCGCGCCAGCAGCACCCGCCGCGACCAAGCCCGCGCCCGCCAAAACCGAAACGAAGGCGCCCACCAATCCCCAATCCCCAATCCCCAATCCCGGCCTCATCGGCATCGACGACTTCGCCAAGCTCGACCTGCGCATCGGCAAGGTGACCGCCTGCGCGTTCGTCGAAGGCTCGGACAAGCTGCTGCGCTTCGAACTCGATGCCGGCGAACTGGGCACGCGGCAGATCTTCTCCGGCATCCGCGCCAGCTATGGCGAGCCGGACAAGCTGGTCGGCCGCAGCGTGGTGTTCATCGCCAACCTGGCGCCGCGCAAGATGCGCTTCGGCGTCAGCGAGGGGATGATCCTGTCGGCCGGCTTCGACGGCGGCGCGCTGGCGCTGCTGGATGCCGACGCGGGCGCGCAGCCCGGCATGCCGGTGCGCTGACCGCCACACAGCGGCACGTTCCTTCACATCTCGGCCGGGCGCGAACCGCGTACAGTCGGCCTAGCACATCGCGCCCCGCGTCCATGTCCCCAGCGCCTCCGACTCCCGACGCCAGTCCGCGCTCCCGCCGCGCCCTGACCGGGCTGAACTTCTTCGTCGCCGATGTGCAGGACGGGCTCGGCCCGTTCCTGGGCGTCCAGCTGCAGTCGCTCGGCTGGCAGGCCGGGGCCATCGGCCTGGCGATGACCGCCGGCGGCATCGCCGGCCTGCTCTGCACCGTCCCGGCAGGTGCGCTGGTGGACGCGACCCGGCGCAAGCGCGCGGTCGTGGCGCTCGCCTGCCTGCTGACGGTGGCGAGCAGTTGCCTGGTGCTGGCCTCGCACGCCTTCCCGGTGGTGGTCGCCTCGCAGGTGGCCAGCGGCCTGTGCGGGGCGATCATCGGCCCGGCGCTGACCGGACTGACCCTGGGCCTGGTGCGGCAGGCCGGGTTCGAGCGGCAGATGGCCCGCAACCAGGTCGCGAATCATGCCGGCAACGTCGTGGCGGCCGCCGCGGCCGGCTATCTGGGCTGGAAGTTCGGGCTGGTGGCGGTGTTCGCGCTGCTGGGCGGCTTCGCCCTGCTGGCCACCGCCAGCCTGTGGCGGATCGACCCGCGCCAGATCGACCACCAGGCCGCGCGCGGCAGCGAGCCGGGCAGCGACACGGCGCCGCCCGCGCAGGCGGTGCGCTGGCGCGATCTGCTGCGGCAGCGTCCGCTGCTGTTGCTGGGCATGGCGCTGCTGTTCTTCCACCTGGGCAATGCCGCCATGCTGCCGTTGTACGGCCAAGCCGCGGTGGCCACGCACGCGGCCAATCCGGCGGTGTTCACCGCCGCCACGGTGATCATCGCGCAGCTGGTGATGGTGCTGGCCGCGCTGGCGGCGATGCGGCTGCTGCCGCGCTATGGGCACTGGTGGGTGTTGCTGTTGACCTTCGTCGCCCTGCCGCTGCGTGGACTGGTCGCCGCCGGCACGCTGGGCTCGCTCTGGGGCGTGCTGCCGGTGCAGGCGCTGGACGGCATCGGCGCCGGCCTGCAGAGCGTGGCGGTGCCGGCCACCGTCGCCAGCCTGATGCACGGCACCGGACGCACCAACGCCGCGCAGGGCCTGGTGATGACGCTGCAGGGCGTGGGCGCCTCGCTCAGCCCGGCGCTGGGCGGCTGGATCGCGCAGCACTGGAGCTATCGCATCGCCTTCCTCGCGCTCGGCAGCGTGGCCGTGCTTTCCCTGGTGCCTTGGCTGATGCACGGCCGGCGGGCCGCTGTGCGAGACGCGATCGCATGACGCCCTGGCTGGTGTGGGCCACGACCGCGGCGACGGTGGTGTGCGTGGTGACGCGCCCGGGGCGCCTGCCCGAATGGGTCTACGCCGTGGCCGGCGCGCTGGTCGTGGCGCTGTCCGGCGCCCTGCCCTGGGCGGGCGTGGGCCACGCGGTGGGCGAAGGCCTGGACGTGTATCTGTTCCTGGCCGGCATGCTGCTGCTGTCCGAGCTGGCCCGCCGCGAAGGCCTGTTCGACTGGGTCGCGCAGCTGGCCGCGCAACATGCGCGCGGCTCGGGGCGGCGCCTGTTCGCGCTGGTGTTCGCCACCGGCGTGGTGGTGACCACTTTCCTGTCCAACGATGCCACCGCCGTGGTGCTGACCCCGGCGGTGATCGCGGTGGCGCGCAAGGCGCGTGCGCCGATGCTGCCGCTGCTGTTCGCCTGCGCCTTCGTCGCCAATGCGGCCAGCTTCGTGCTGCCGATCTCCAACCCGGCCAACCTGGTGATGTTCGGCACGCATATGCCGCCTTTGCCGCAGTGGCTGGCGCGGTTCGGGCTGCCGTCGCTGGCGGCCATCGTGCTCACCTATGCGGTGCTGGCGTGGAGCCAGCGACGCGCGCTGGCCGGCGCGGTGTCCGCCGAAGTGCCGATGACGCCGATCAACGCCCACGCCCGGCTGACGCTGTTTGCCCTGGCCGCGACCGCGCTGGTGCTGATGCTGGCCTCGTGGCAGGACTGGTCGCTGGGCTGGCCGACGGCGGTGATGGCGGCGCTGGCCGTGCTGGCCGTCTCGCTGCGCGGACGCAGCGCGCCGTGGCCGGTGCTGGCCGGCGTGAACTGGGGCGTGCTGCCGCTGGTGGCCGGGCTGTTCGTGCTGGTCGAGGCGCTGCGCCAGACCGGCCTGGTCGCGACCCTGGCGGGCCTGCTGCGCGACCAGTTACAGGCCGGCACGGTCCAGGCCACCTGGGTGGTGGCCGCCGCCACGACGGTGGCGGGCAACGTCGCCAACAATCTGCCGGTGGGGCTGCTGACCAGCGCCACACTGGCCCAGGCCGCGCCACCGGGAGTGGTGCGCGACGCCGCGCTGATCGCGGTGGACCTGGGCCCCAACATCGCCGTGAGCGGCTCGCTGGCGACGCTGCTGTGGCTGTCGATCCTGCGCCGCGAGGGCGAGCACGTCGGCTTCTTCCAGTTCCTGCGCCTGGGCCTGGTGGTGACCCTGCCTGCGCTGGCCGCGGCGATCGCGCTGCGCCTGGCGCTGGGCTGAAGGCGACGACCGGGCCATCCGATGCAACTGGCGCTGTTCGACTTCGACCACACGCTGACCACACGGGACACCTATGCCGGTTTCCTGCGCCGCATCGCCACGCCCGAGCAGCTGGCGCGGGCGCGCTGGAACATCGCGCCGTGGCTGCTGGCATACCGAGCGCGGCTGGTGTCGGCCGGCGCGCTGCGGGCGCGCGTGACCCGGATCGCGTTCGAAGGACGGCCGCATGACGAGGTGCTGGCAGCCGGCGAACACTACGCGCGCGACGTCCTGCCCGGCGTGCTGCGGGCGGACATGTATCAGCGCTTCGACCAGCACCTGGCGCGCGGCCACACCGTGGTCGTGGTCTCCGCCTCGCTCGATGCTTACTTGCACCCGTGGTGCCAGGCGCAGGGCGTGGCGCTGATCTGCAATGCCCTCGAGCACGTCGATGGCCGCTGCACCGGCCGCTATGCCGGACGCGACGTGGGCCGGCACAAGGTGGCGCGCATCACGGCCGAGTACGATATCGCCAGCTTCGAACGCATCCACGCCTACGGCGACAGCGGCGAAGACAAGCCGATGCTCGCCCTGGCCCACGCACGCTGGTACCGCGGCCGGCCCTGCTACTGACCGATCCGAACACCCCCGCGCAGCCCGACCGCCACGCATGACCGATCTTTCCCCTTCCCTCGTCGAACGCCTCGACCGCCTGCTGCCGCAGACCCAGTGCGGGCAGTGCGGGTTCGATGGCTGTCGCCCCTACGCGCAGGCGATGGCGCGCGGCGAGGCCGGGGTCGAGCGCTGTCCGCCCGGCGGCGATGAGGGTGCGCGGGCGCTGGCGCAGGTGCTGGGCGTGCCGGCGCAGCCCTTCGACCGCAGCCGCGGTGAGCATCTGCCGCCACGCGTGGCGCTGATCGTCGAGGCCGACTGCATCGGCTGCACCAAGTGCATCCAGGCCTGCCCGGTCGATGCCATCGTCGGCGGAGCCAAGTTCATGCACACCGTGCTGGAGGACCTTTGCACCGGCTGCGCGCTGTGCGTACCGCCGTGTCCGGTGGACTGCATCGTGATGGAGCCGGCGGCTTGAAGCCGCACGCCTAACCCGTCAGGGCTGCCTCAGTGCGCGGCGCACGCGCTGCAGACGCGCTCCACCGCATAGCCCTTGGCGCGCAGCTTCTCGACCACGCCATCGGGCCCGAGCAGGTGCAGCGCGCCGACCACCACCAGCGTGTCGTCTCCGCCCAGGCCCTGCAGACGCGCCTCGAGCTTGGGCAGCCAGGCGTCGTTGCGCGCCACGTTGATGCGCTGGTACAGCGCGGGGTACTCGCGCTTCATGTCCGCGGCCAGTCCGTCGCGCAGCGTCTGCACGTCGCCGGCGCGCCAGGCGGCATGCAGGCGCTGGGCTTCGCGCTCGCCGGTGGCACCGGCATCGTCCAGGGTCTCGGCCAGGTACTGGCGCTGCTCCTCGGCGCTCATGCCGTCGAGCATGGCGACCTGATCCTGCCCGCGCTCCAGCCCGCTGACCGGCTTGCCGGCCTGGCGGGCCAACTGGATGAAGTGCAGGTCCAGGCCCAGCTGCGGGTCCAGCCCCTGCGCGGTCATTTCCTGCACGCTGATGGTGGTCGCCACCAGCCATGGCTCCAGGTGCGCGAACAGGTCGATCGGCAGGTTGTGCGCCTGCGCATAGGCCTGCAGCTTCGCCCAGGTCTTGGCATCGATGCGCTGCTGCAGGGTCTGCCCGGCGGGCAGCTGCGCGGCGGCCAGCATCGCCTGGCCCAGCGCCGGCGATTGCAGCTCATCGCCGGACAGTTCCAGCACCACCTGTTCGGCATCGGCGAAGGCCGCATCGACGTCCGGCGAGAGCGGATAGTCCTGCGCGGTGAGCAGGTGGAACGAGCCCAGCAGGTACAGGGTGTGCTCGCCCTTGCTGACCTTCCACAGCAGCGGCACGGGCGGCGCGGCCCAGGCCGGTGCGGCCACGGCCAGCAGCAGCGCGGCCAGCAGGAGGCGGCGCAGCGCCGACATCAGTGCGTGCCGCCGCCGACCGGCCCGGTGTACATCTTCTCGCCGGCATCGACCAGCAGATCCAGCCGGTTCTCCGCCGGCGGCAGCGGACAGGTCGCGTAGACGGTGAACACGCAGGGCGGGTTGTAGGCGCGGTTGAAATCCACCACTACGCGGCCCTGCGCGTCGGGCGCGTCGGTGTCGATGAAGCGCCCGGCCGGATACGAGCCATGCCCGCTGGTGCGGTCGGCCAGCACCAGGAACAGCCCGCCATTGTCGCCTTCCATCGCGGTGAGCGCGTAACGCTTGCCGTCGCGCTCGAACTCCACCTTGCCCGGGCTGGGCGCGGCGATGGTGTTGCCGACCATGTCGGCATAGGTCAGCGTGGCGCCGGCCGGGCCGGGCACGAACCTGCCCTCGATGCGCCAGGCCGGATCGGGCGTCCAGTATTCGAGCTCGGTGAAGCCCACCCGCGCCGGCGCGTTGGCGCTCTTGATGCGCAGACCGTAACGCGGGCCGCGGTGGATCAGGGTCATCCGGTCGGCGCCGTCGTCGAAGCCGATCACCGTCGCCGGCCCGGACTGGTCGTCGACCAGGCGGATGCGCCCTTTCAGCGGCTGGCCGTCGGCGGTCACCGCCACGCCACGCTCGGGGGTGAAGAACACCTTGTCGCCGTCCACCTGGACCAGGCCCAGCTTGGGCGGACCGACTTCCAGCTTGATGCCGCTGGCCTCGCTGCGGCCGATGTAATGCGCCTTGAGCGTGAGCCAGTGCAGCCCGACCAGGCTGGTCCAGCCGTCGGGCGCCAGCAGCGCCTGACGGCGCTCGGTGCGCCAGATCGCGTTGTCGGCGAGGAAGGTGGTGTCCGAGGTCACCGCC
The DNA here is from genome assembly GCF_004283755.1 of Pseudoxanthomonas winnipegensis. Classification (GTDB taxonomy): domain Bacteria; phylum Pseudomonadota; class Gammaproteobacteria; order Xanthomonadales; family Xanthomonadaceae; genus Pseudoxanthomonas_A; species Pseudoxanthomonas_A winnipegensis. The sequence goes on along the minus strand of NZ_SHMH01000003.1, from coordinate 71,413 downwards.
GGACCGGCCTGCGGCGCCCCCGCGCGGTCGCTGCAGGCCGTCAGCAGCGACGCCAGCGCCAGACATCCGAAAAACGCCCCGGTCTTGCCCATCGACTGCCTCAACGCCCGCGCAGGAACCATTTGTCGATCTCGGCCAGATTGAAATGCGCCCAAGTCGGGCGTCCGTGGTTGCACTGTCCCGAGCGCTCGGTGATCTCCATGTCGCGCAGCAGGGCATTCATTTCCGGGATCGTGAGCCGACGGTTGGCGCGGACCGCGCCATGGCAGGCCATGGTCGACAGCAGCTCGTCGCGCGCGGCGGCCACGCGCCGGCTCTGGCCGTGTTCGCGCAGGTCGGCCAGCACGTCGCGCAGCAGCGCGCCGGGTTCGGCGTGGGCCAGCAGGGCCGGCACGCTGCGCACGCTCAGGCTCTGCGGGCCGCTGCGGGTCACATCGAATCCCAGCTCGGTCAGGGTGGCGGCCTCGCGCTCGGCCACGTCGGCCTCGCGTTCGGCCACCGCCAACGTCATCGGCACCAGCAGCGGTTGGGCGGTCAGGCCGATGCCGTCGTGGGCGGTCTTCAGGCGCTCGTAGCCGATGCGCTCGTGCGCGGCGTGCATGTCCACCACGATCAGGCCGTCGGCGTTCTCGGCCAGGATGTAGATGCCGTGCAGCTGGGCGATGGCATAGCCCAGCGGAGGAATGACGTCCTGCGCGTCGTTGGCGGGCAGCGGCATCGGTGGACCCGGCTGCGGACTGCGGATCGACGGGCTGCTGTATAGCGCCGCATAGGCCCCCGGCGCATCGGCCACGCGCAGCCCCAGCGGCGACTGCTGCGCGCCGGTCCACTGCAGGTGCTGCGGCATCTGCCCCGCTGCCAGCGCGGGGGCGCCGTAGGCGGCCTGCGCCATCGGCATCGGCACGGCGGCCATCTCGCCGGCGCCTTCGGCGGCCACGCCCGCGCGCGTGCCGGCCAGCGCCTCCTGCAGGGTGCGGAAGACGAAGTCATGGATCATCCGCGATTCGCGGAAGCGCACCTCGTGCTTGGCCGGGTGCACGTTGACGTCCACCCGCGCCGGATCCAGCTCCAGGAACAGCACGTACGCCGGCTGGCGGCCGTGATACATCACGTCCTGGTAGGCCAGCTTCACCGCATGGGCGATGTTGCGGTCGCGCACCGCGCGGCCGTTGACGTAGAGGTATTGCTGGTCGGCGCTGGCGCGCGAATACGCCGGCTGCGCGATCCAGCCGTGCAGGCGCAGGCCGGCGCCGCTGTGATCGATGCGCAGCGCGTGCCGGGCGAATTCCTCGCCCAGCGTCTCGTGCAGGCGCAGGCTGGGCTCCAGCTGGCCGCCGCCCTTGTAGCGGCGCGACGGCCGACCGTTGTGCGACACGCGCAGCTCCACGTCCGGGCGCGCCAGCGCCAGCGAACGCAGCCACTCCTCGATGTGACCCAGCTCGGTACGCTCGGCGCGCAGGAACTTGCGCCGCGCCGGCACGTTGTAGAACAGCTCGCGCACCTCGACCGTGGTGCCCTGCGCATGCTGGCGCGGCGTGACCTCGCCCATGCGCCCGCCGTCCACCTGCAGGCAGGCGCCGTGCGCATCGTGCGCGCGACGCGAGCTGAGGCTGAAGCGGCTGACCGAGGCGATCGAGGGCAGCGCCTCGCCGCGGAAACCGAGCGTGGCCACGGTCTCCAGATCGTCCAGCGAGGCGATCTTGCTGGTGGCATGGCGCGAGACGGCCAGCGGCAGTTCCTCCGGCGCGATGCCGCCGCCATCGTCGCGGATGCGGATCAGGCGGATGCCGCCTTCCTCCAGGTCGATGTCCACCCGCTGCGCGCCGGCGTCCAGCGCGTTCTCGACCAGTTCCTTGACGACCGAGGCAGGCCGTTCGACCACCTCGCCGGCGGCGATCTGGTTGATCAGGGTGTCGGGAAGCTGGCGAATGGGCACGGGTGAGGAATGAGCGCGGAAGGAGTGAGAAGTGAAGAAAAGCAGAAGCAGATCCCGAGCGCAGTCTAATTCACCGACGCACTAGCTTCCGCTCACTCCTCACTCCTCTCCGCTCACTCCCGCCTCAAGGCGCTCCACCGCCCGAGTTGCCGCCAGCAGCGGCCTGCGCGCGCGCGGCGAACAGCGTGCCCGGCGGCGGCTCGCGGCTGAAATAGGTCTCCACGCCCTGCAGGATCGCGCCGGCGATCTGGGCCTGGAAGGTTGGATCGGTCAGCTGCTTCTCTTCGGTGTAGTTGGAGATGAAGGCGGTCTCCACCAGCATCGCCGGCATGTCCGAGGTGCGCAGCACGGCGAAGTTGGCCTTTTCCAGCGTGGCCTTGTGCGCGTTGCCGACGTCCTTGAGTCCTGCCAGCACGTGGCCGGCGGCGTTCTCGGAGGCCTTCATGTGGCCGCTCTGGGCCAGGTCGATCAAGACCGAGCCGAGCGTGCTGTCCACGGTCTGCAGCTTGACGCCGCCGATCAGGTCCGAGGCGTTTTCCTTGTCGGCCAGCCAGCGCGCGCGCTGCGAGGTCGCGCCCTTGAGCGAGAGCACATAGACCGACGAGCCGCTGGCGCTGCGGTTCTCGGCGGCGTCGGCGTGGATGGAAATGAACATGTCCGCATGCGCCGCGCGCGCCTTGACCGCGCGCTGGTTGAGCGGGATGAAGTAATCGCCGTCGCGGGTCAGGTAGGACTTCAGGCCCGGCGTGGCGTCGATCTGCCTGGCCAGCTGGCGGGCGATGGCCAGGGTGACGTTCTTCTCGTACTTGCCGGTCGGGCCGATGGCGCCGGAGTCCTGGCCGCCGTGGCCGGCATCGATGGCGATCACCAGCGGGCGCATGCCGGCGCGCATGGCCAGCTTGGGCTGCGGCAGCACCGGGGCCGGGGCGTCGGCGACGACGGACTTGGGTTCGACCGGGGCCGGGCGACCGGTGGCGATGGTCACACCGGGCGCGATGGTCTCAGGCACGTTCGTCGCGGCCGGTGTGGGCACCACGACGCCGGGCACGGGCTGGCCGGCCAGGATCGCCGCCGGCGACAGCGTGCTGGACACCGGCGTGGCGGGCGCCTGCTGCTGCGGCGAAGGCGCCGACGGTACGGGCGTGGTCACCGGCGCCTGGACGACGGGCGTCGGCGCGGCGGGCATCGGGCGCGTGGCCTGGGCAACCAGCGCCGAGGTCGCCTGCGCGGCAGCAACGCTGGCCGGCACGGCGGCCGCCGTCGCGCTGGGCGTGGGCGCGGGAGCGCTGGCGGTCGCCGGGCCGTCGCCGGGCCACTCGATCACCAGGCGCGACAGCGCGCCGGCGCCTTCCATGTGCGGATTGACGGCTGTGATCGGCCCGGCCAGGTCGAACACCACGCGGAACGTGCCCGGCACCGGCTGCCCGGTGCGCACGGCGGTGACCACGCCACTGGGCGCGGGCAGCTTGAGGGACTTCAGCGCGGTGGAGGCCGGCAGGTCGACGACCAGGCGGTTGGGATTGGCCAGGGAAATGGTCTTGTAGCTGCCCGCGCCCTGCAGCTGGATCTCGGCGCGGGTGCCGGTCGGGCCGTTGACCAGGTCAATGGCGCGCACTTCGCCGGCATGGGCAGCAGGCATGACGCTGGCCAGAAGCGCGGCGCCCCCCCATGCGATCGCAAATGCGGTCATCCCCTTCGGCATGCGGCGATTCAAGCACTGCCCAAGCGTAAAGGCAACCCCTTTTCCCTTAATAATCCGTGACCTGCCAGAACTTTCTCGCCTCGCCCGGCATAAGTCACCCCTAACTGACGATTTCCGACAGACGGGCCAGCCAGGCCTGCCCGGTCTCGGTCCCCGCCACCAAGCGCGCGTCGCGACCCTGGCCCGAGATCTCCAGGAAGATCTCCAGGTCCGCGCGCGGCAGCCCGCCGCGGCCCTTTTCCGGCCATTCGATCAGCCACAGCGTGGCCACGGCCTCGTCCAGGCCGAGGAAATCCAGCTCGCCGGCATCGCCCAGCCGATACAGGTCCAGGTGCCAGGCCTCGCCGCCGTCGATGGGGTAACGCTCGATCAGCGTGTAGGTGGGGCTGCGCACCGAACCGGTCACGCCCAGCCCGCGCAGCAGCGCGCGCGCCAGGGTGGACTTGCCGGCGCCCAGGTCGCCATGCAGATGCACGGCCGCCTGCGGCGGGCGGGTGGACGCCAGCGCGCTCCCCAGCCGTGCGGTGTCCTCGACCTGCGCCAGCTGCAGCCGCATCAGCCGGCCACCTGCGGATTGGCCAGCGTCGGCAGGCAGTCGAACAGATCGCTGGCCAGCAGGCCACGCTGGCCGCGGCGCGCGGCCGCCGCATCGCCGGCCAGCCCGTGCAGCAGCGCACCCGCGCTGGCCGCGGCGAACGCATCCAGCCGCTGCCCGCGCAGCCCGGCGATCACGCCGGTCAGCACATCGCCCATCCCACCGGTGGCCATGCCCGGATTGCCGGTGGTGATCACGCGCGGCAACTGGCCGTCCTGCGCGATCAGCGTGCCAGCGCCCTTGAGCACGACCGTGGCCTGCCAGCGCGCCGCCAGCTCGGCCGCCGCGCCGAACCGGTCGGCCTGCACCTCGGCGGTGGAACGCCCGAGCAGGCGCCCGGCTTCGCCCGGATGCGGGGTCAGAATGGCGTCGCCCAGCGCGCGCGGCTGCTGTGCGATCAGATTGAGCGCGTCGGCGTCGAGCACCAGCGGCTTGCCGGCTTCCAGCGCCAGCCGCAGCAGCGCGCGGCCCCAGTCGCCCTGGCCCAGCCCGGGGCCGATGGCGATGACGTCGGCCGCCTCGAGCAGCGGCTGCAGATCGCTGCCGGATTCCACCGCGTGCACCATCGCCTCCGGACGCCGCGTCAGCAGCGCGCCGACATGCGCCTGGCGCGTGGCCACCGTGACCAGGCCCGCACCGCTGCGCAGCGCGGCATCGGTGGTCATCATGATCGAACCGCCGTGGCCCAGATCGCCGCCGATGCACAGCACGCGGCCGTTCTCGCCCTTGTGGGTGTCCAGGCGACGGGGCTTGAGCCAGCTCGCCAGATGCTCGGCCTGCAGCAGCTGCGCCTTGGGGGCGGTCATGCGCAGCAACTCGTCAGGGACTTCGAGCGGGTCGAGCAGCAGTTCGCCGGCATGCTCGAGCCCGGCACCGGTGTGCAGGCCGTGGTGGCGCACGATGTACTGCAGCGTGCGCCGCGCGCGCACCGCCGCGCCCGGCGCGGTCCCCTGCCCCGCATCGATGCCGCTGGGCACATCGAGCGCGAACACCGGCGCCGGCTGCGCATTGATCGCCTCGATCAGCGCCTGCGCCTGGCCTTCCGGCGCGCGCGCCAGGCCGATGCCGAACAGCGCATCGACCACCACGTCGGCCGGCGGGAACTGCTCGGGGAACAGGGCCACCTGTCCGCCGGCGGCGATGTAATCGGTGCATGCGCGCTGGGCCAGGTCGGTGCGCGGCGTGTGGTCCTCCAGATGCAGCACCACCACCTGCCGCCGCGCGCGCAGCGCGCACAGGGCCAGCACGTAGCCATCGCCGCCGTTGTTGCCCGGCCCGCACACCACCGTGATGCGCTCGGCGCGGGGCCAGTCGCGTTCCAGCACCCGCCACGCGCCCTGCCCCGCCTGCTGCATCAGTGCGAAGGCGCCGCCTGCCAGGCGCGCACTGGCTTGCTGGTCCAGGGCACGCGCCGCGGCGGTGCCGAACAAGGGGAGAAGGGCCGTCATGGCGCGCGATTCTATACTTGCGTCCATGACTGCTTCGTCTGCGACATCGCCCGATCCGCACGCGCTGGCCGCGCGGATCCGTGCGCTGGCGCGCGCGGCCGGTTTCCAGCGCTGCGGCATCGCCGGCATCGAGCTGGGCCAGGACGAAGACCACCTGCGCAGCTGGCTGGCCGAGGGCCTGTACGGCTCGATGGACTGGATGGCGCGGCACGGCCAGCTGCGCGCGCGACCCGCCGAGCTGATTCCCGGCACCCTGCGCGTGATCTCGGTCGGCCTGGACTACGGGCGCAACGACAGCGACGACGCATGGACCACGCTGGGCGATGGCACGCGCGCCTATGTGGCGCGCTACGCGCTGGGACGCGACTACCACAAGCTCATGCGCAACCGACTGCAGAAGCTGGCGCTGAAGCTGCAGGAGGAAGTGGGCGCCTTCGGCCATCGCGTCTTCGTCGATTCGGCGCCGGTGCTCGAGCGCGCGCTGGCGCGCAACGCCGGGCTGGGCTGGATCGGCAAGCACACCTGCCTGATCGACAAGCAGGGCGGCTCTTGGTTCTTCCTCGGCGAGATCTACGTCGACATCCCGCTGCCCATCGACGCACCGGCCAGCGCGCACTGCGGCACCTGCGTGCGCTGCATCGAGGTCTGCCCCACCCAGGCCATCGTCGCCCCGCACCGGCTCGATGCGCGGCGCTGCATCGCCTATCTGACCATCGAGCACGACGGCGCGATTCCGATCGAACTACGCAAGCCAATCGGCAACCGCATCTTCGGCTGCGACGACTGCCAGCTGGTCTGCCCCTGGAACAAGTTCGCCAAGCGCACCGACGAGCCGGACTTCCGTGCGCGCAACGACCTGGATACGGCCACGCTGCCGCAGCTGTTCGCCTGGGACGAGGACGAATTCCTGCGCCGCACCGAGGGCTCGGCGATCCGCCGCAGCGGACACGAGCGCTGGCTGCGCAACATCGCCGTGGCCCTGGGCAATGCGCCGACCACGCCGGAGATCCTCGCCGCCCTGGCCTCGCGCCGCGACGCGCCTTCCGCGCTGGTGCGCGAACACGTCGGCTGGGCCTTGGCGCAGCACGGCGCCTGAAAGCGTCGGAAGCCGGTAGAGCGGAGCTTGCTCCGCTGCTCTTCGGACAGCCCGCATTATGTAGAGCGGAGCTCGCTCCGCTGCTCTTCGAACAAGCCGCATTGTGTAGAGCGGAGCTTGCTCCGCTGCTCTTCGGACAGGGCGCATGTAAAGCCTCATCGGAGCAAGCTCCGCTCTACATATGCGCAAAAACCTACCTTCGCTTTTCAGCGCGTGCGGATCTGCTCCAGCAGCGCCTGGGTGACCGGATCATCGGCCTGGGTCTTGCCCTTGAGCGCCGGCAGCAGGCCGTTGGCCAGCTGCTTGCCCAGCTCCACGCCGAACTGGTCGAAGGCGTTGATGCCCCAGGCCAGCGACTGCGCGTACACGCTGTGCTCGTACATGGCGATCAGCGCGCCCAGCGACTGCGGGGTGAGCGCGTCGAGCAGGATCATCGTGCTCGGCCGCCCGCCGGCGTAGCTGCGGTGCGGGTCGTCGCTGGACTGGCCGTTGGCCAGCGCCTCGGACTGCGCCAGCAGATTGGACAGCAGCGCGATGTGGTTCTCGGCGTAGGGATCGTCGTTGTGGATGGTGCCGACGAAATCCAGCGGCACGATTTGCGTGCCCTGGTGCAGCGCCTGGAAGAAGCTGTGCTGCACATCGGTGCCCGCCCCGCCCCACCACACCGGCACGGTCTCGCAGTCCACCGGCGTGCCGTCGATGCGCACCGACTTACCCAGGCTCTCCATCACCAGCTGCTGCAGATAGTTGGGCAGCAGCGCCAGGCGCTGGTCGTAGGTCATCACGCCGTGCGCGGCGTGGCCGAGCACGTTGCGGTTCCAGAGGGCGGTCAGCGCGTGGCGGATGGCCAGGTTGGACTCGGCCGGGGTCTCCAGCACGTGCTGGTCCATCAGCGCGGCGCCATCGAGCAGCGCGCAGAAGTTGTCGAAGCCGATCGCCAGGGCGATCGGGAAGCCCACCGCCGACCACAGCGAGTACCGCCCGCCCACCCAGTCCCACATCGGCAGCACGCGCGCATCGGGGATGTCGAAGGTCTTGGCGGCGCGCTCGGGATTGGCGCTGACCGCGTACAGGCGCTCGCTGCCGCCCAGCCAGTCGGCCAGGATCTTGCCGTTGAGCAGCGTCTCCTGGGTGCCGAAGGTCTTGGAGATCAGGATCGCGGCGGTGGTCGCCGGGTTCAGGCCGGCCAGCACGCGCTGCGCCGCGGCGCCGTCGACGTTGGACAGGAAGTGCACGCGCAGCTTCGGCTGCAGCGGGCGCAGCGCATCGGAGACGTGGCGCGGCCCCAGGTCCGAGCCACCGATGCCGACGCTGACGATGTCGGTGACCTCGCTGGCCTCCAGCTCGGTCACCAGCTTGCCCATGCGCTCGCGCACGCCGGCCGCCTCGGCATAGGCGTCCTGGGCGACCTTGGCGTCGGTCAGGTTGCTGCGCAGCGCGGTGTGCAGGGCCGAGCGGCCCTCGGTCGGGTTGACGATCTCGCCGCGGAACAGGCGCTGGTAGGCCGCCTTGAGATCGAGGTCCGCGGCCAGCGCATGCAGCGCCTCCAGCGCCTGGCGGTCATAGCCCTGGCGGGCGAAGCTGGCGTACACCGGCCCCACCCGCAGCGCCAGCTCCGACGCGCGGGCAGGATCCTGTTCCAGCAAGGCCGGCGCGCGGGTGCCGCGCAGGCGGTTGGCGTGGGACTGCAACGCGTCGAAGTTCGTCATCAGGCGGCCTGCTTGGGAATCGATTGGTTGGTGTGGGTGATGCGGTTCTGCCCGTCCACGTAGATCAGCGTGGGCTTGAACGCGTCGGCCTCGGCTTCGGACATGCTCGCAAAGGCGGCGATGATGATGATGTCGCCCACCTGCACATGGCGCGCGGCGCCGCCATTGAGCGAGATGATGCCGCTGCCTTCGTCGGCGCGCAGGGCGTAGGTGCTGAAGCGCGCACCGTTGGTGACATCCCAGATGTACACCTGCTCGAACTCGCGGATGCCGCTGGCGTCGAGCAGGTCGCCGTCGATGGCGATCGAGCCTTCGTAGTTCAGCTCGGAATGGGTGACGGTGGCGCGGTGGATCTTGGTCTTGAGCAGGCTCAGGTGCATCGGCGTAGGACAGCGACAGGAAAGCAGGCCGGCGAGTCTAGCAGCGCGCGGCGTGTCCGATCGGCCAACCTGCGCGACTTTCAGAATTCCAGGTTGTCGATCAGCCGGGTGGTGCCCAGGCGGGCGGCGATCAGCGCCACCTTGGGGCCCGTCTCGCCGTCGACCGGCTCGGACAGGTCCGGGCGGCGCACCACGGTGTAGTCCACCACGTAGCCGACCTGCGCCAGGCGGGCGGCGGCGGCCTGTTCGACCTGGGCGCGCGGGGCGCCGGCGGCCAGGTCGTCGCGCATCTGCAGCAGGGTGCGGCGGATCTCGGCCGCGACGGGGCGCTGCTTGTCGGAGAGGTACTGGTTGCGCGAGCTCATCGCCAGGCCGTCGGCCTCGCGCACGATGCTGCCGCCCAGGATCTCCACCGGGAAGGCCAGGTCGGTGACCATCTGCCGGATCACCGCCAGCTGTTGGTAGTCCTTCTTGCCGAAGGCGGCCAGGTCCGGGGTGACCTGGTTGAACAGGCGGCTGACCACCGTGCACACACCGTCGAAGTGGCCGGGCCGGCACTCGCCTTCCAGCACCCCGCTGACGCCGGGCACGTGGACCTTGGCGGCCAGCTCGATGCCGAACGGATACATCGACTCGACCGTGGGCAGCCACAGCACGTCGCAGCCGGCGCCTTCCAGCCCGGTGGTATCCGCATCGGGCGTGCGCGGATAGCGCGTGTAGTCCTCGTTGGGGCCGAACTGGGTCGGGTTGACGAACACGCTGGACACCACGCGGTCGGCGTACTGGCGCGCCAGCATCACCAGTGAATAGTGCCCGGCGTGCAGGTTGCCCATGGTCGGCACGAAGCCCACCTTCAGGCCCTGGCGTTTCCAGCCGGCCACGCGTGCGCGCAGTGCGTCGAGTTCAGTGATGGTTTCGATCATGTGCGCCCTACCCGCGCGTCGGAGTCGATGGGGTCGGACGTGCGTCAGTACGCATGGGCGGCATCGGGAAAATGGCCTTCGCGCACGGCGTCGGCATAGGCGCGCACCGCGCCGGCGATTGAGCCGCCCTGCTCCAGGAAGTCCTTGACGAACTTCGGCCGGCGGTGGCCCATCTCCAGGCCCAGCAGGTCGTGCAGCACCAGCACCTGGCCGTCGCACTGCGCGCCGGCGCCGATGCCGATGGTCGGGATGTCCACCGCCGCGGTGATGCGCGCGGCCAGCGTGGAGGGCACGCATTCGAGCACCAGCAGGCTGGCGCCGGCCTCGGCCACCGCGATCGCGTCGGCCAGCAGCTTCTCGGCCGCGGCGTCCTCGCGCCCCTGCACCTTGTAGCCGCCGAAGGACAGCACCGACTGTGGCGTCAGCCCCAGGTGCGAGCACACCGGGATGTCGCGCTCGCTCAGGAAGGCGATGACCTCCAGCTTGTGGCCGGCGCCTTCCAGCTTGACCATCTCCGCGCCGGCCTGCAGCAGGCGCGTGGCCGCCTCGAGCGCGCGCTCGGGCGTGGCATCGGACTGGAAGGACAGGTCGGACACCAGCAGCGCGCGCTGCAGCCCGCGGGCGACGATGCGCGTGTGGTAGACCATGTCCTCCACGGTCACCGGCAGGGTCGAGTCATGCCCCTGCACCACCATGCCCAGCGAGTCGCCGATCAGCACCAGGTCCACGCCCGCCGCGTCGAGCGTGCGGGCGAAGCCGTAGTCGTAGCAGGTCAGCATCACCAGCTTCTGCCCGGCCTGCTTGGCCTGGCGCAGGGCGGGAACGGTCCAGGGCTTGCTGTCGGCATGCGTACTCATAGCCGATCATTATCCACTCATAACGCGGTGATGGCGCCACGGTCGATGCGGAAAGCTGCTTCCCGCACGCTGCCGTGGCCGGCGATGCGCAGCTCCGGGGCCACATCGGCCAGCGGCACCAGGGCGAAGGCGCGCTCGTGCAGGCGCGGATGGGGCACCTGCAGACCAGGCAGGTCGATCACCGCCTCGCCATAGAGCAGCAGGTCCAGGTCCAGCGTGCGCGGACCCCAGCGCCGTTCGCGGCTGCGGTCGCGGCCGAAGCGGCGCTCGATCTCCAGCAGCGCCGCCAGCAGGGCCGGCGCCGGCAGCGTGGTGGTCACGCGCGCGGCGGCGTTGACGAAGTCCGGCTGGTCTTCCACGCCCCAGGCCGGCGTCACGTACAGCGGCGAGGCCGCCACCAGCACGGTCTCCGGCAGCGCGCCGATCGCCGCGAAGGCCGCGCGCAGCGTGCCCGCCGCATCGCCCAGGTTGGCACCCAGGCCGATGCAGGCGGTGACCTGGGCGGTCATTCCCCGCTGGCGCCGGCCGCGCCGCTGCGCCGACGCCGGCGACGGCGACGCTTGGACGGCGGCGCGTCCTCGTCGGTATAGCTGTCGATGGCCGGCTCCAGGCCCAGGCTGGCCGACAGTTCCTCGTTGGACTGGGTCTGGGCCTGGGTCCAGAAGGCGACATCGGCGGCGTGCTCGGGCGAGGCCGACTGGCGCAGCACCAGGAAGTCGAACGCCGCGCGGAAGCGCGGATGGCTCAGCAGGCGCACCACGCGCTTGCGCTGGCGCTGGGAGAAGCGCGACTGCAGCAGCCAGATCTCCTGCATGGGCAGGGAGAACCGACGCGGCAGCGCGATGGTGGTCAGCTGGTGCAGGGTGACCCGGTCGGCGGCGCGGCGCGCGGCCTCTTCCGGATGCGTGCCCTGTGCCTGCAGGCCGATCAGCGCGCGGCAGTAGGCCGGCCACAGCAGCAGGGCGAACAGGAAGGCCGGCGAGACCGGCTCGTCGGCCGCCACGCGCGCATCGGTGCCGGCCAGGCCTTCGAGCACCATGGCGCGCAGCGCGCCGCTGCGGTTGGACTTCAGCGCCGCCGCGCTCTCGGGCAGCAGCACGGTCAAAAGGCCCGTGCGCTCCAGGCCCTCGAAGCTGGCCACGGCATGGCCGGACAGGAACAGCTTGAGCACTTCCTCGAACAGCCGCGCCGGCGCGGCCTCGGCCAGCAGCGGGGCCAGCTCGGGGATCGGCGCGGCGGTCGGCCCATCGATGGTGAAGCCCAGCTTGGCCGCCAGGCGCACCGCGCGCAGCATGCGCACCGGATCCTCGCGATAGCGCTGCTCGGGGTCGCCGATCAGCTTCAGCCGGCGCGCCTGCACGTCCTCGAAGCCGCCGCAGTAGTCCCGCACCGAGAAGTCCTCGATGGCGTAGTACAGCGCGTTGGCGGTGAAGTCGCGGCGGACCGCGTCGTCCTCGATGGTGCCGTAGACGTTGTCGCGCAGCAGGCGGCCGTCCTCGTGCAGCTCGCGGTCGCCGCTGCCGTCGTCGCTGTTGGCGCGGAAGGTGGCGACCTCGATGATCTCGCGGCCGAAGACCACGTGCGCCAGCCGGAAGCGGCGGCCGATCAGGCGGCAGTTGCGGAACTGCTGCTTGACCTGCTCGGGCGTGGCGTCGGTGGCCACGTCGAAGTCCTTCGGGTGATGGCCGACCAGCAGGTCGCGCACGGCGCCGCCGACCAGATAGGCCGAAAAACCCGCATCACGCAGGCGATAAAGCACGCGCAGAGCGTTGGGGCTGATGTCCCGGCGCGAGATGGTGTGTGCTTCGCGCGGGATGACGGTGGGCTGAAGTTCGGAGGTGATGATTGCGGCGTCCGTTGATGTGGCGGCTGACCCGATTGCCGGGAGCCCAAGCTGCGAATATACTAACCAGCTCAAGCCGTCACGGCCAAAACGCTCCCTTCGTCTAGTGGTTAGGACGTGGCCCTCTCAAGGCTAAAACAGGGGTTCGAGTCCCCTAGGGAGCGCCACCGTGGCAATGCGAGACCCGATCAGACCCGGCCGATGCCGGGTCTTTTCGTTTGTGCCGCCCGGGCGCGCAGGCGGGGATGGAAGCGCATTCCTATAGAATGCGCAGCCTTCCTCGCACGTCATACCGGAAACGCCCATGCCCTTCGTCGTCACCGAGAACTGCATCAAGTGCAAGTACACCGACTGCGTGGAGGTGTGCCCGGTGGACTGTTTCCATGAAGGCCCCAACTTCCTGGTGATCGACCCGGACGAGTGCATCGACTGCACGCTGTGCGAGCCGGAGTGCCCGATCAACGCCATCTACCCCGAGGACGACGTGCCGGCCGGGCAGGAAGGCTTCGTGGCGCTCAACGCCGAGCTGGCCAAGGCCTGGCCGGTGATCACCGTGCGCAAGGAACCGCTGCCCGACGCGGGCGACTGGGAAGGCAAGCCGGACAAGCTGCCGCTGCTGCAGCGCTGAGCCCACCGCGCGGCCGTCCAGGCCCGGCGCGACCCCAGCCAACAAAAAAGGCGCCGCAAGGCGCCTTTTTCGTGGACTGCGCGGACCCGATGGATCAGGTGCCGCCCAGCTTGTTCTTCAGCTCGGCCATCAGGCGCGTGGCCTCCGGGCCGTTGGCCGGCAGGCCGCGCGGATCCACCGCCGAGACGTACACGCCCGAGCTGGTCTCGGCCACGCGCACCAGGAAGCTGGCGCCCTGGTAGGTCACATCGAAGCTGCCCAGCAGCTGCGCGCGGCTGGCGATGGTCAGGCCATCGACCGTGCCCAGCGCATCGCCGACCTTGGCGAACACCTCGTCGCGCTTGCCGGGGACGTTGAAGCCGGAGGTGCTGCTGGCCGCCGGGGCGGCCTGTTGGCCGCGGCCCTCGGCGCTGCCGCTGGCCACGGTCGGCACCTGCATCGCGCCGGCGGTGTTGGGCAGGTTGAGGTCCGGCGGGACCTCCAGCGGGCGGGCCTGCTCGCTCAGCGCGTAGTCGCCCTTGGGCCCCTTGTGGAACCACTTGCAGCCGGACAGGCCGACGATCGACATCGCCAGCACCACCGGCACGACCACACGCGAAAGACGGGAAACACGCATTGAATGACTCTCCGTTGTTGATTCAGGCCGCGAGCGGTTCGCGGCTGGATTGTTCTTCGAGCACGGCCCGCCGTGCGGCCAGGCGATCGGCCAACCCGGTGTGGGCGGCCGACAGCGGCAGCAGCGGCAGGCGCAGGCCCTGGCCGATACCGGCGCGCTGCAGCAGCGCCTTGACCGGGATCGGATTGGACTCGATGCCGAAGAAGGCATGGAATTCTGCCAGTTGCGCGTCCCAGGCGTCGGCCCGGGCGGCGTCGCCGGCGCGCGCCAGATCGCACAGGCGGCGGTAGGCGCCGGGCAGCGCGTTGGCGCCGACCGAGATCAGCCCGTCGGCGCCGGCCAGCAGCGCCCGGCAGGCGGTGGCGTCGTCGCCGCCGAGGACGGCGAAGGTCTCGGTGCGCAGCGCCAGCAGCGCCTGCATGCGCGCCGGGTCGGCCACCGCCTCCTTGATGCCGACGATGCCGGGGTGAGCGGCCAGCTCGGCCACGGTCTCGGGCAACAGGTCGCAGCCGGTGCGGCCGGGGACGTTGTAGAGCACCACCGGCAGCCCGCCCTGCTCGGCCACCGCGCGGTAATGGGCGACCAGGCCGGCCTGGGTGGGGCGCACGTACGGCGGGGTCACCACCAGCGCGGCGTATGCGCCGGCTGCGGCCGCCAGGCGGGTCTGGGCGATAGTTCTGGCGGTGCTGGACTGGCCGGTGCCGGCCAGGACCGGGACCTGGCCGCCGATCTGCTCGACCGCCGCGCGGATCAGCCGGGCGTATTCATCTTCCGACAGCGTGGCCGCCTCGCCGGTCGAGCCCGCCACCACCACGCCCTGCACGCCGCCGCGCAGCTGCTGGGAAAGCAGCGCGCGCCAGGCATCCAGATCGAGGTCGCCGGCGCCGGAAAACGGCGTGGCCAGGGCGGTGATACAACCGGAAAGGAACAAGCGCTTCGCCTGTAGGGAGTGATACGCACGGAACGCCGCGCACGGGCAGCGATGTTACTTGCGGCGCGAAAGGACGGGCAAGTATGCTGGCCGCGCTTCATCGGCCCCCTCCCGGGCGCCATTCAGACTCGTTGCAATGCCGGAAGCCCCTTTGACTGACACAACGCCCCGGCCTTCGCCGAACGAAAACCACCTCCTGATCAACGCCTACACGACGCATCCGGAGTCGCCCCTGCTGGGCGTGACGCGTCGGATCGCCGATTCGGGCTGCAACCTGGTCGATGCGCGGCTGTCCACGGTCGGGCGGGACGTGTCGGTGACGGCGCTGGCCACCGGTTCCTGGGATGCGGTGGCCAAGCTGGAGGCCATGCTGACCCGCCTCGAGCGCGAGGAAGGCCTCAAGCTGATCTGGTACCGCACCGCCGCCAAGGTCGTGCAGTCCAACCTGCTGCCCTACATTGTCGAGGTGGTGGCCGCCGACAAGCCGGGCATCCTGTTCCAGCTGGCCGATTTCTTCGACCGCCAGGGCATCACCATCGAGAACCTGCAGTCCACGCGCTACCGCGCGATGCAGACCGGTGCGGAGATGTTCTCGGCGCAGGTCACCATCGGCGTGCCGGCCAATATGCACATCGCCGCGCTGCGCGACGATTTCCTCGAATTCTGCGACCATCTGAACCTGGACGCGATCATGGACCCGATGAAGTTCTGACGATGGCACCTGCCGCCCAGGCCCTGTCCAAGTCCACCCTGAAACTGCCGCTCGCCCTGTCCGGCGGCACCTCCACCACGCTTGCCGATTTCGCCGGCCACTGGCTGGTGCTGTACTTCTATCCGAAGGACAGCACGCCGGGCTGCACCACCGAAGGGCTGGAGTTCAATGCGCTGCTGCCGCAGTTCCGGCAGCTGGACGCCACGGTGCTGGGCGTCTCGCGCGATTCGGTCAAGTCGCACGACAACTTCTGCGCCAAGCAGGGATTCGACTTCCCGCTGGTCAGCGATGCCGACGAGGCGCTGTGCAAGGCCTTCGACGTGATCCGCGAGAAGAACATGTACGGCCGCCAGGTGCTGGGGATCGAACGCAGCACCTTTCTGATCTCGCCCGACGCGCGCATCGTGCAGGCGTGGCGCAAGGTCAAGGTCGCCGGCCACGCCCAGGCCGTGCTCGACGCGCTCAAGGCCGCCCGATCCCAGTGACCCCCACTGTTTTCCTTGACCCCCACCACCCCGCCCCGCGGGTCGTGGTGGCCTGCTGCTGTCCGTCCAACAGGAACCGCCGATGACCCGAAGCAAGCGCATCTACGTGCTGGACACCAACGTCTTGATGCACGACCCGACCGCGCTGTTCAAGTTCGAGGAACACGATGTGTTCCTGCCCATGCAGGTGATCGAGGAACTGGACAATGCCAAGAAGGGCATGTCCGAAGTCAGCCGCAACGCGCGCCAGGTCAGCCGCTTCCTCAACGAGCTCATCGTCGGCGCCGACGCCCAGCAGATCCAGCTCGGCATCACGCTGGTCCATCCGCAGGGCCTGAGCCTGCGCCAGCCCTCGCAGATCGGCCAGCTGCACTTCCAGCTCAAGCCGGTCGACCCGGGCCGCACCTTCGGCACCATCGCGCCGGACAACAAGATCCTGGCTGCGGTGCTGCAGCTTCGCGAGGAGCATCCGGGCACGCCGGTGATCCTGGTGTCCAAGGACATCAACCTGCGCATCAAGGCCTCGATCAGCGGCCTGGTCGCCGAGGACTACGAGAACGACCGCGCGCTGGACGACTTCAGCCTGCTCTACACCGGCGCCACGCAGCTGCCGGAGGACTTCTGGCATCGCCACCAGGGCGACCTGAAGTCCTGGAGCGACAAGGGCGGGCGCACCAGCTACGAGGTAACCATGGCCGACGAGGAGGACTGGTTCCCCAACCAGTACCTCTACCTGCCGGGCGAGGACGAAGTCGAACTGCGCGTGGTCAAGGTCAACCCGGACGGCAAGGCCACGCTGACGCTGGTCGACGACTTCCGCGGTGGTCAGCACGCGGTATGGGGCATCAGCGCGCGCAACCGCGAGCAGAACTTCGCGCTCAATGCGCTGATGGATCCGGAGATCGATTTCGTCAGCCTGCTCGGCACCGCCGGCACCGGCAAGACGCTGTTGGCGCTGGCCGCAGGCCTGGCCCAGACCATGGACCAGCAGCGCTACCGCGAGATCATCATGACCCGCGCCACGGTCAGCGTGGGCGAGGACATCGGCTTCTTGCCCGGCACCGAGGAGGAAAAGATGACGCCGTGGATGGGCGCGCTGACCGACAACCTGGAAGTGCTCACGCATAACCAGGAAGGCGGCGCCTGGGGCCGGCAGGCGACCAACGACCTGCTCGCCAGCCGCATCAAGATCCGCTCGATGAACTTCATGCGCGGCCGCACCTTCCTCAGCCGCTACCTGATCATCGACGAGGCGCAGAACCTCACGCCCAAGCAGATGAAGACGCTGATCACCCGCGCAGGTCCTGGCACCAAGATCGTCTGCCTGGGCAATGTCGAGCAGATCGACACCCCGTACCTGACCGAGACCACCTCGGGCCTGACCTACGCGGTGGACCGCTTCAAGGGCTGGGCGCACAGCGCGCACATCACCCTGCGTCGCGGCGAGCGCTCGCGCCTGGCCGACTTCGCCTCGGAAGTGCTGTGACGCCAGCGGCCGGCGCGCGCCGGCCCGGGCCACGGCGCAGGCGGCGCGAGGCGCGGGGCCATGGCTGAGGCGCACGAGGGCCTGCCGCTGCAGGCCAGCGACGGCCATCGCTGGACGCTGCTGCGCCGCGTCCCGGCCCAGCCGCGGGCCAGCCTGCTGTGGCTGCCGGCGCTGGGCGTGGCGGCACGCCACTACGTGCCGCTGGCCGAGGCCCTGGCCGAACGCGGCGTCGCCGTGTTCCTGCATGAGGCGCGCGGCCATGGCAGCAGCAGCTGGAGGGCCTCGCGCGAGGTGGACTGGGGCTATCGCCAACTGCTGACGCTCGATCTCCCCGTCAGCGCGCAGGCGATGCGCGAGGCGCAGCCCGGCCTGCCGTGCCTGATCGGGGGCCACAGCCTGGGTGGGCAACTGGCCGGCTGCCATGCCGCACTGACCGACACGCCCTTCGACGCGCTGTGGCTGGTCGCCAGCGGCACGCCGTACTGGCGCACCTTCCCCCTGCCGCGCGGACCGGTGCTGCCGCTGGCGTACCGGTTCCTGCCTTGGCTTGCGCGCCGTCGCGGCGCCCTGCCCGGCCATCGCATCGGCTTCGGCGGCAACGAGGCGCGCGGCCTGATCGAGGACTGGAGCCGTGTGGGCCTGGGCGGGCGCTACGCCGGTCAAGGCATGGACGTGGACATCGACGCCGCCATGGCCGCATGCACGATCCCCACGACAGGGCTGCTGTTCGCGCAGGACTGGCTGGCGCCGCCCGCCTCGCTGCGCGCGCTGATGGAGAAGTTCGCGCACGCCAGTCCACGCAGCGTGGCCGTGCTGGACCGTCAGGCGCTTGGGACCACACCCGATCACTTCGCCTGGATGCGCAAGCCGGACCCGGTCGCACAGCGGCTGGCGGCTTCGCTCGACTGAGCTGCGTCGTCGCGCCGATGGCGGCGCGGTGCGATGCTATGCGTCGGATTCCGGAAACGACTCGCGCATGTCCCACACGCTCTCTCCTGCACCGAAGATCGCCATCATCGGCCTGGGCTATGTCGGCCTGCCGCTGGCGGTGGCCTTCGGCAGGCAGACCGCCACGATCGGCTACGACCTGGATGCCACGCGCGTGGCCGAACTGCAGGCGGGCCACGACCGCACGCTGGAGACCTCGAGCGAGGCGCTGCGCGCGGCCACCGGCCTGCGCTGCAGCGACGATGCGGCCGACCTGGCCGGCTGCGAGGTCTTCATCGTCACCGTGCCCACGCCGGTCGATGCCTACAAACGCCCGGACCTGAGTGCGCTGGAGGCGGCCAGCCGCACGGTGGGACGCGCGATCCGCCGCGGAGGCCTGGCGATCTTCGAATCCACCGTCTACCCCGGCGCGACCGAAGAGATCTGCGTGCCGATCATCGAGGCCGAATCGGGCCTGGTGTTCAACCGCGACTTCCATGCCGGCTACAGCCCCGAGCGCATCAACCCGGGCGACCGCGAACATCGGGTGGAGACCATCGTCAAGGTGACCTCCGGCTCGACCCCGGAGGCGGCCGCGCGCGTGGACGCGCTCTACCGCGCGATCGTGCCGGCCGGCACGCACTGCGCGCCGAGCATCCGCGTGGCCGAGGCGGCCAAGGTGATCGAGAACACCCAGCGCGACGTCAACATCGCCTTGGTCAACGAACTGGCCCTGCTGTTCCATCGCTTGGGGATCGATACCGGCGACGTGCTGGCCGCGGCCGGCACCAAGTGGAACTTCCTCGGCTTCAAGCCCGGCCTGGTCGGCGGCCACTGCATCGGCGTGGACCCCTACTACCTCACCCACAAGGCGCAGCAGGTCGGCCATCACCCGGAGGTGATCCTGGCCGGACGCCGCATCAACGACGGCATGGGCGCGCACGTGGCCCAGCGCACGATCAAGCTGATGGCCCAGCGCGGCCTGGCCGTGGCCGGCGCGCGCGTGCTGGTGCTGGGCTTGGCGTTCAAGCAGGACTGCCCGGACCTGCGCAACACGCGCGTGGTGGACATTGTGGCCGAGCTGGGCCAGTTCGGCATCGCGCCGGACATCCACGATCCCTGGGTCGATGCGCAGCAGGCACACCACGAATACGGCCTGACCCTGCTGGACGCACCCGCGGCGGCGCACTACGACGCGGTGATCCTGGCCGTGGCGCACCGCGAGTTCATCGCCCTGGGCGCCGCCGGCATCCGCGCGCTGCTGCGCCAGGACGGCGTGCTGTTCGACGTGCAGCGCGTGCTGGACCGCAGCCTGGTCGATGCGCGCCTGTGACGCTTCCCATGATTTCGAAGACGAGATCCACACCATGAAGATCCTGGTCACCGGCGCGGCCGGTTTCATCGGCGCGCGCCTGAGCGAGCGCCTGCTGGCGCGCGGCGACAGCGTGCTGGGCTACGACAACCTCAACGATTACTACGATCCCACGCTCAAGCAGGCGCGCCTGGCGCGCCTGACCGGGCAGCCGGGTTTCCAGTTTGTCCATGGCGCGCTGGAAGACAGGCCGGCGCTGGAGGCGGCGTTCGACGCGTTCAAGCCCGAGCGGGTGGTCAACCTCGCCGCGCAGGCCGGCGTGCGCTATTCGCTGGTCAATCCGCACGCCTATGTGGAAAGCAATCTGGTCGGCTTCATGAACATCCTGGAGGCCTGCCGCCATCGCGAGGTCGGGCACCTGGTCTACGCCTCGTCCAGTTCGGTCTACGGCGGCAACCGCAAGCTGCCGTTCGCCGTGGAGGACAGCGTCGATCATCCCTTGAGCCTGTACGCGGCCAGCAAGAAGGCCAACGAGCTGATGGCGCACACCTATAGCCATCTCTATCGCCTGCCGACCACGGGTCTGCGCTTCTTCACCGTCTACGGCCCCTGGGGTCGGCCGGACATGGCGCTGTTCCAGTTCACCCGGCGCATCCTGGCCGGTGAGCCGATCGAGCTGTTCAACAACGGCCAGCACACGCGCGACTTCACCTACATCGACGACATCGTCGAAGGCGTGATCCGCACACTCGATCATGTTCCCGGGCCCGATCCGCACTACGACCTGCTGCAGCCCAACCCCGCCACCTCGGATGCGCCGTACCGGGTCTACAACATCGGCAACAGCGCGCCGGTGCAGCTGCTGGACTACATCGACACCCTGGAGCGCGCGCTCGGCGTCAAGGCCGTGCGCAAGCTGCTGCCGCTGCAGCCTGGCGATGTGCCCGATACCTTCGCCGACGTCAGCGCCCTGCAGCGCGACGTGGGCTACGCGCCGTCCACGACCATCCAGACCGGCATCGCCGCGTTCGTGGCGTGGTACCGGGAGTATTACGGGGTCTAAAGCGCGGCGGATCGCGCGCACCGACTGCATGCTGCCCGCCTGACGACGGCACCGCGTCAGCATCGGCGGCGGCACGCTACAAAAGTTGAGAAAAGGTGTTGACGCGATGGCCCGAAACCCGAATAATCTCGCTCCTTCGCAGCGCGCCCGTAGCTCAGCTGGATAGAGTACCTGGCTACGAACCAGGCGGTCGGGAGTTCGAATCTCTCCGGGCGCGCCACTACAAAGACAAGAAAGCCAGTGGACTCCACTGGCTTTTTTGTTGCCTGTTTTCCGCCGAGCCATGGCGCGGTTCCGGGGCGCCCCGGCTTCTCTTCGGCACTTCTGAGCCGATGTCACGGCACAACGGGCGGACCATCTGCGCGCGTCGACGCGATCGCCGAGTCGCTACGCTTGCGTGGTCTAGATGCGCGAACAGTAGGCGCTACTTACGCCATTGCACTACAGGAGCCCTCACGGTGAATCGTCGAGGCGCATGCGCCTGGCCCCTCGCACGGCGCACGCCGAATGCCATCGCGATCGCACGCCGCGCTTAGGCGCGAATGCGTGCCACACGCGCGGCAATGGACGACCAGGCATGCATTCGATTCCGCACTTCGGCTACCGAATCGCGCATACGAAAAACCCGCCGGAAGGCGGGTTTCAAGGACTGGCGGAGTGAGAGGGATTCGAACCCTCGATAGAGCTTTTGACCCTATACTCCCTTAGCAGGGGAGCCCCTTCGGCCTCTCGGGCATCACTCCGAACAACATCGTGCCGTGGCATTGCGCGACGGCCGGCAAGGATACCGGCTGAACGCCTCCACGGCAAACATTCTGTCAGTTGGAGCTGTTGCCTTCGACGCGATCGTCGGCGCCGGCCTCATCGCCACGCTGGATGCGCTGGTAGATCTCCTCGCGATGCACGGCAACGTCCTTGGGCGCGGTGATCCCGATGCGCACCTGGTTGCCTTTCACGCCGAGGACGGTGACTGAGACCGAATCTCCGATCATCAGGGTTTCGCCGACACGGCGAGTCAAGATCAGCATTTCAATTCTCCGTAGGCCGGCTAGCGTATAGCCGGTGGAAGCATTTGGCCCGCGTAGTGCCAAAAACGCTTCCAGATAAGTTCATGGACGTGAAACATGGTAGCGGCCGGTCACCTCCAGCCGCAAGGGAAAAGGCGTCGGGCTTATGCCGCCAGGCGCTGCGCCACCCAAGAAGTGACCCCAGCCAGCGCAGAAGCAAGGGCGGGCCCGTCCTCGCCACCACCCTGGGCCAGGTCCGGGCGACCGCCGCCCTTGCCGCCAATCAGACCGGCGACGTGACCCAGCAGTTCCCCCGCCTTGACCCGGCCCATTGCGGCACCGTTCACGCCGGCCACCAGGGCCGCCTTGCCGCCCTCGGTGCCGGCCAGCAGGATCACGGTGTCGCCCAACTGCTGCTTGAGGCGGTCCACTGCATCGCGCAGGGCCTTGGCGTCGAAGCCTTCCAGACGCGCCGCCAGGACCTTGATGCCGTCCACCTCGACCGCCTGGCCGGCCAGGTCCGCGGTGGCGCCGGAAGCGGCCTTGGCCTTGAGGCTTTCCAGCTCGCGCTCCAGCTTGCGCTGGCGCTCGGTGAGCTGGCGGATGCGCTCGACCACCTCGGCCGCGCTGCCGCCGAGCAGGCCGGCGGCCTCGCTTAGGCGACGCTCTTCGCCATCGACATAGTCCAGCGCGCCCTGCCCGGTCACCGCCTCGATGCGGCGCACGCCGGCGGACACGCCGCTTTCGCTGACGATCTTGAACAAGCCGATGTCGCCGGTGCGCTGCACATGGGTGCCGCCGCACAGCTCGGTCGAGGTATCGCCCATGCGCAGCACGCGCACGCGCTCGCCGTACTTCTCGCCGAACAGCGCCATCGCACCGAAGTCCAGGGCCTCCTGCATGCCCATGTTGTGGATCTCGGCCTGGTGGTTGGCGCGGACCTCGGCGTTGACCCGGCGCTCGATCTCGGCCAGCTCCGCCGGGCTCACCGGCTGGAAGTGGGAGAAGTCGAAGCGCAGCCGGTCCGGCGCCACCAGCGAGCCCTTCTGCTGCACGTGGGTGCCCAGCAGCGAGCGCAGCGCGGCGTGCAGCAGGTGGGTGGCCGAATGGTTGAGGATGGTCGCGCCGCGGCGCTGGGCGTCGATCTCGCCGGCGACGACATCGCCGACCGCCAACGCGCCGTGCTCGACCTGGCCCAGGTGACCATGGAACTGGCCGGCCAGCTTGAGCGTGTCGCTGACCGCGAACGCGCCGCCGGCGCCCTGCAGCCGGCCGGTGTCGCCGACCTGGCCGCCGGACTCGGCGTAGAACGGGGTGCGATCCAGCAGCACCAGACCGGACTGGCCGGCCTCCAGGCGCTGCACCGGGCGGCCGTCGTGCAGGAGGGCGACAATCTTGAGGCCATCGGCCTGCAGCTGGTCATAACCCAGGAACTCGGTCGGCGTGAGCTGTGCGACCAGCTCGGCCGGCAGCGCGGTGCCGCCGGAGAACTTGCCGGCCGCGCGCGCGGTCTGGCGCTGCTGCTCCATGGCCGCCTCGAAGCCGGCCATGTCCACGTCCATGCCGCGCTCGCGGGCGATGTCGGCGGTCAGGTCGACCGGGAAGCCGTAGGTGTCGTACAGGCGGAACGCGTCGGCGCCGGGAATGCTGCCCTGCGCGCGCGCGGCCACGTCCTCGAAGATGCGCATGCCGGCGTCGAGGGTCTCGGCGAAGCGCTCTTCCTCGGCGCGCAGCGCGCGCTCGACGAAGTCCTGCTTCTGCGCCAACTCCGGGTAAGCCTCGCCCATCAGCGCCACCAGGGTCGGCACCAGCTGGCTGAAGAACGGCTGGCGCACGCCCAGCATCCAGCCATGGCGCAAGGCGCGGCGGATGATCCGGCGCAGCACGTAGCCGCGGCCTTCGTTGGACGGCAGCACGCCGTCCACGATCAGGAACGAACAGGCGCGGATGTGATCGGCGATCACGCGCAGCGACTTGTTCTCCAGGTCGGCCGTGCCGGTGAGCTCGGCGGCCTTGCGGATCAGCGCCTGGAACAGGTCGATCTCGTAGTTGCTGTGCACGTGCTGCAGCACCGCCACCAGCCGCTCCAGGCCCATGCCGGTGTCCACGCACGGCGCCGGAAGCGGCACCAGGGCGCCGTCGGGCTGGCGGTCGAACTGCATGAACACCAGGTTCCAGATCTCGATGAAGCGGTCGCCGTCCTCGTCCGGCGAGCCCGGCGGGCCGCCGGCGATGTGCGCGCCGTGGTCGTAGAAGATCTCGGTGCACGGCCCGCATGGGCCGGTGTCAGCCATCTGCCAGAAGTTGTCCGAGGCGTAGGGCGCGCCCTTGTTGTCGCCGATACGGACGATGCGCTCGGCGGGCACGCCGATCACGTCGTGCCACAGGCCGTAGGCCTCATCGTCGGTGTGGTAGACGGTGACCAGCAGGCGCTCGGCCGGCAGCTTCCAGACCTGGGTCAGCAGCTCCCAGGCCCAGGCGATGGCCTCCTTCTTGAAATAGTCGCCGAAGGACCAGTTGCCCAGCATTTCGAAGAAGGTGTGGTGGCGCGCGGTATAGCCGACCGAATCCAGGTCGTTGTGCTTGCCGCCGGCGCGCAGGCAGCGTTGGACGTCGGCCGCGCGCACGTAGCTGCGCTTCTCCGCGCCGAGGAACACGTCCTTGAACTGGACCATGCCCGAATTGGTGAACAGCAGGGTCGGGTCGTTGCCCGGCACCAGCGGGGCCGAAGGCACGATGGTGTGGCCCTTGGCGCGGAAGAAATCGAGGAAGTCCTGGCGGACCTGGCTGCTGCTGAAGGTGGGGGCGGTCATGTGGGCGCGGGCAGTGGGCGAGCGGCTGGCAAAACAGGCCGCGGATCCCCTCTAGATGGATGCGACCTGCCCTGAGACAACCTTGAACCGCAAAGGGTAACAAAGCCGGGCGGCTCAGTCCTCCGGCAGCCCGCGCAGGACCGCACGCACCGCCTCGCCGTCGAAGCCGCGCCGCAGCAGCAGGTCGGCCGCCTTGCGCTGGGCGGCCAGGTCTTCCAGCCGCTCGGGGCCGAAGCGCCGGGCGACCAGGTCGCGGGCCAGCTCGCGCCAGTCGCCCTCGAAACTGGCCAGGGCCTTGTCCACCTGGGCCGCGTCCAGGCCATGGGTTTCCAGCTCGACCTGGATGTAGCGTGGGCCGTAGCCGGCGGCCACCCGGCTGCGGACCAGGGACTCGGCGAACCGGGCGTCGTCCTGCCAGCCCTCCCTCGCCAGGCGCTCGACGGCGGCGCGGGCCTCCTCGGCCTGGACGCCGCGCGCGGTCAGCTTGCGGGTCAGCTCCTTGCGCGAATGCTCGCGGCGGACCAGCAGCGACAGGGCGCGCTGGACCGGCGTGGGCTCGGGCCGGCGACGGCGCGGCCTGGCGCCCTGCTCCGCCACGGCCGCGTCGGACACATCGGGCGCGTCGTGCTCATCCATGGCCGGACAACCGGACGCCGGCGTCGGAGCCGATCCGTCCCATCCCGAACGCAGAACGGCGCCGCCCGCGAGGGCGCCGCCGTCGTACTCGGTCTTGGAAGGTCGCCCCGCACAGGCCGGCGCCGCCACTGACAGCAGCGCCGACCTGCGAGGAACGGATGCAATCAGGCGTCATCGCCTTCGTCGTTCTCACGACCGGCCACCTCGGCCGGCTGGAACTTCTCGCGCAGCTCGGCTTCCAGCTTGGCGGCCACCTCGGGGTTCTCGCGCAGGTAGGTACGCGAGTTGTCCTTGCCCTGGCCGATGCGCTCGGAGCCGTAGCTGTACCAGGCGCCAGCCTTGTCCACGATCTTGGCCTCCACGCCCATGTCGATCAGCTCGCCTTCGCGACTGATGCCCTCGCCGTACAGGATCTCGGTGACGACCTGCTTGAACGGCGGGGCCATCTTGTTCTTGACGACCTTGATGCGGGTCTGGTTGCCGATGATCTCGTCGCCCTTCTTGATCGCGCCGATGCGGCGGATGTCCAGGCGCACCGAGGCGTAGAACTTCAGGGCGTTGCCGCCGGTGGTGGTTTCCGGGCTCTGGCCGGGCATCATCACGCCGATCTTCATGCGCAGCTGGTTGATGAAGATCACCAGGGTGTTGGAGCGCTTGATGTTGCCGGTCAGCTTGCGCAGGGCCTGGCTCATCAGGCGGGCCTGCAGGCCCGGCAGCTGGTCGCCCATCTCGCCTTCGATTTCGGCCTTGGGCGTTAGGGCGGCGACCGAGTCGATGACCACGATGTCCACCGAATTCGAGCGTACCAGCATGTCGGCGATTTCCAGCGCCTGCTCGCCGGTGTCGGGCTGGGACAGCAGCAGGTCGTCGACGTTGACGCCCAGCTTGCCGGCATAGATCGGGTCCAGCGCGTGCTCTGCGTCGATGAAGGCGGCCGTGCCGCCCTGCTTCTGGCACTCGGCGATGGCCTGCAGGGTCAGGGTGGTCTTGCCGGAGGACTCGGGCCCGTAGATCTCGACCACGCGGCCCTTGGGCAGGCCGCCGATGCCCAGCGCGATGTCCAGCATCAGCGACCCGGTCGGGATCACTTCGGTGGCCTCGATGACGCGGTCGCCCATGCGCATGACCGAGCCCTTGCCGAACTGGCGCTCGATCTGGGTCAGGGCCGCGGCCAGGGCGCGCTTCTTGTTCTCGTCCATTGTCAGTGTCCTTGGAAGGTGTGGTGAGGTGATGGGAGCAATCTAGAGCAGGTGGATCGCACGGATTGAGACATCGGCGAGCCGTGCTGCAACGGTGCGCCGTGCGCCTGGCCGCGGGCAGCGGGCGATGCCGCCGTCGCGGGTCGGAAAAGTCCGGACGGAAACGTGGGACATCACCGGTTCGGCCGCACCAGGCCGCAGTACAGGCCTTCGATGGCGAAGTCCTGGTCCGGGCGTACGTCGATGGGCGAGTAGTCGGGGTTGCGCGGCAACAGGCGGATCGAGTCGCGGCCGATCTTCAGCAGCTTGACGGTGATCTCCTCATCGATGCGCGCCACCACGATCTGGCCGCTGCGCGCCTCGCCGGTGCGGTGCACGCCGATCAGGTCGCCGTCGAAGATGCCCTCATCGCGCATCGAATCGCCCTTGACCTTCAGCAGGTAGTCCGGCGAGGGCGAGAAGAACACCCGGTCCAGCACCACGTAGTCGTGATGGTCGGCGTCGGCGCCGATTGGCGCGCCGGCCGCGACCCGGCCCAGCACCGGCAAGCGCAGGGCGGAGGCATCGTCGTTGGCCGGCGCGAACTGCATCGCGGCCTGGGCCGGCTGCGGCGCGTGCAGCAGGCGGATGCCGCGTGCCCGGCCGGGGATGCGCTCGATGGCGCCGGCGGCCTCCAGGGCCTCCAGGTGGTACTGCGCGGCGCGCACGCCCTTGAAGCCCAGCGCGCGGGCGATCTCGGTCTGCGAGGGCGGCATGCCGTCGGCCTCGAGCCGCTCGGCGATCAGGGCCAGGATGGTCTGCTGGGTGTAGGTGAGCTCCATGGTTAGTAGTAATACTACTAAGAGAAATAAGGAGCAAGCGGTGTTGACAGGTTTCGAAAATAATTTATGTTTTTCGTAAATTAATTCTAGCAAAGCATCCATCATCCACCGGAGACAACGCATGAAGCACGTCGCCAGTACCGCCCTGACCGTCCTCTCCACGCTGCTGCTCGGCTTTTACGCTCTGATCCTGCTGCTGGCGCCAGCGAAGG
The DNA here is from genome assembly GCF_004283755.1 of Pseudoxanthomonas winnipegensis. GTDB lineage: Bacteria > Pseudomonadota > Gammaproteobacteria > Xanthomonadales > Xanthomonadaceae > Pseudoxanthomonas_A > Pseudoxanthomonas_A winnipegensis. Next base: position 44,076 of record NZ_SHMH01000003.1, on the reverse strand, counting down.
CGTTCGACGGGTCGGACAGCCGTGTCGTGCTGGTCCACGCCATCGGCCTGGCCGGTCTAGCGCTCGCGGTCATGGCCGTGCGCGAACTTCGCAGGCCGCGGCACGAGGCGTTGCGGTTGAGACAAGACAGCGAAGGCTTCGTCTAATGGACGGACAGGCCGAACCACGGGTCCAGGAGAAGATCGAGCGCCTCGGCCGTGTCTTGTGGTGGATCGGAACGCTCGGCATTGCGGTCGAAATTCTGACGCTGGCCTACGACGATCTGTTCGCTTCCTGGCGATTGAGCCAGGCACAAGGACATCTCTCGCCGACGCTGGTCGACGTGTGCATGTGCCTGTCCTATCTGTTCCCGCTGGTGGCGATGCGCGGCCTTGGTCGCAGCCTGATGCGGGAGGAGGCGCTGAGTCTGCCCGTCGCCAAGGCTTTTCGCCGGGTCGGGCATGCGACACTGTTGTATGCGCTGTTCCGCGGAATGCCGGATTTCGTCAACGGATTCATCGACGGGTTCAATGGCACCACGACGCCCTCCTTCCATCTGGATGTCGGCTACTTCAGCGATCTCTATCTGCCTGTCATCGCCTGCGTCTGCCTCTACAGCGTGGCGCACCTGATGAAACTGGCGGCGGAGGCCGCCGACGATGCGCGGGGCATCGTCTGATGCCGATCATCGTCAACCTCGATGTGATGCTGGCGCGGCGCAAGATGAAGTCCAAGGACCTGGCCGATGCGGTCGGGATTAGCGAGACCAACCTGTCCCTGCTCAAACAGGGCCACGTCAAGGGTGTGCGCTTCGCCACGCTGGACGCGATCTGCCGGGTGCTGGAATGCCAGCCGGGCGACCTGCTCGAGTATCGCCCCGATCCGATCTAACGCTCAGCGCCGTCCGCTGCGCACGGTCCACACCAGCAACACTACGCCGCATAGGCCGGCGCCGATGAAGCCGGCCAGCCCCAAGGCGGTGCGGAAGCGGCTGGGCACGCCACCGCTGTCGATCACGATCGAGGAGCCCACGATCAGCGCGGCGGTGATGATGCCCATGGTCAGCCGGTTGACCGCATGGGCGAACTGGTTGCCGAACGGGCGCAGGCTAGTCACCTCCAACTGGATGTTGCCGCGGCCGTAGCGGCGCAGTAGGCGGCGCAGCTCGCGCGGCAGGTCCTCGAGCAGGTCCAGCGATCCGGCCAGGGCGCGCTGGCCGCGGCGGGCGAGCCGGCGCGGCGCATAGCGCCGCAGCATCGCCCGCTCCAGGAACGGCCGCGCCTGGCCAGCCATGTCGAACTCGGGGTCCAGCAGGCGGCCAAGGCCTTCCAGGGTCAGGAAGGCCTTGACCATCAGCGCCAGGTCGCCCGGCAGCACCAGGCCGTGTTCGCGCAGCAGCGCCGAGATGCCCAGCAGCATCCGGCCCATGCGCAGGTCCTTGAGCGGGAGGCCACGGTACTGGTCGATCATCTCGTCGATGTCGGCCTGCAGGCGCTCCTCGTCCACCTCGGCATCGCCGGCCCAGTCGATCAGGATGTCGGCCACGTCCTGCGGCTGCTGGGCCACCATGCCGTAGAGCAGCCGCGCGATCTGCGCCCGGCGCGGGGCGCTGACGTGACCGACCATGCCGAAGTCGATCACCGCGATGCGCCCGTCGGGCAGGTAGAACAGGTTGCCCGGGTGCGGGTCGGCGTGGAACAGGCCGTCCTCCAGCACCATCTTCATCACGATGTCCGCCCCGGCCTGGGCCAGGCCGCGCCGGTCCAGGCCGGCGGCCTCCACCCCGGCGATGTCCGCGCCGGGGATGCCCTCGACGAAGGCCTGCACGTTCAGGCGTTCGCTGGTCCAGGCCCAGTAGACCTTGGGCACGACCATCTCCGGATGGCCGGCGAAGTTGGCCGCGATGCGCTCGGCGTTGTGGCATTCGGCGGCGAAGTCCAGCTCGTTGCGCAGCGAGGCGGTGAACTGCCGCACCATCTCGCGCGGGCGGTAGCGGCGCAGCTCGGGCGCGCGCGCCTGGACGATCTCGGCCAGCCGCGCCAGCAGGCGCAGGTCGGCCTCGATCGTCTCGCGGATGCCAGGCCGGCGGATCTTGAGGATCACCGCGGTGCCATCGGCGAGCCAGGCGCGGTGGGTCTGGGCCAGCGAGGCGGCGGCCAGCGCGGTGGTGTCGATACGGGCGAACACTGCCTCGGGCTCGGCGCCCAGGTCCTCGCGCACCTGCGCGCGGATCAGTTCGAAGTCCAGCGCCGGCACGTTGTTCTGCAGCTGGCCCAGTTCGCGCAGGAACTCCGGCCCCAGCAGGTCCACGCGCGTGGCCAGGATCTGGCCCAGCTTGATGAAGGTCGGCCCCAGCTCCTGCAGCGCCCGGCGCAGGCGCTCGGGCGTGGACATGGTCAGGTATTCCTCGGCGTGCTCCAGGCGCAGCAGGCGGCCGGCCTTCTCCAGCGCGCCGGTCATGCCGATACGACGGGCCACGTCGCCGAAGCCGTAGCGCACCAGCACCGTGGCGATCTCCTGGATGCGCCCCAGGTCGCGCACGGTGGACAGGGTCTCCCACAGCGCGCCGTGGGGCTTGTTCACAGCGCCTGACCCAGCCCGCTCAACGCCGCGGCCACGGTCTGGCGGCGCACCGCGTCGCGGTCGCCGTCGAAGTGGAACACCTGGGCGCGGGCGTAGCCGCCGCGCCGCTTCCAGCCGATCCACACCGTGCCCACCGGCTTGTCCTCGCTGCCGCCGCCGGGGCCGGCGATGCCGGTCACCGCCACGGCCACGCTGGCGCCGGAATTGACCAGCGCGCCGGAGACCATCTCGATCACCGTCTCGCGGCTGACCGCGCCGAAGGTCTCCAGCGTTTGCGGGCGCACGCCCAGCATCGCCTGCTTGGCCTCGTAGCTGTAGGCGGCCATGCCGCAGTCGAACCAGGCCGAGGAGCCGGCGATGTCGGTCATGGCCTTGGCGATCCAGCCGCCGGTGCAGCTCTCGGCGGTGACCAGGCGGTCGCGCTGCTCGTGCAGGCGCTGGCCGACCGCGGTGGCCAGTTGGGTCAGTTCGGCATCGGAAGGCGGCATGGGGCGTCCAGGGTCAGGCAGGTCCGTTCCAGTATCCCAGATCGTCGGACCCGGCCCGATCGGGCGCGGCATCGTGCGATGCCGCGTGCGTTTTCCGTGTAAACGATTACATTTCACCACCTGACCCCGCCACCTACGTGGCCCGAACACGCTTAAGCCCTGGAGGGAGCGGCATGACCCAACACCGAATCACGCGGCGACAGCTGCTTACCGCCGCGGGCGCGGCCACCCTGCTCTCGCAACTGCCGATGGGCCTTGCGCTGGGCCGCGCGCGCGACGGCGCGAAGACACCGGCCTTCATCGACGACCTGATCGGCCGCATGAGCCTGGTCGAGAAGGCCGGCCAGCTGACTCTGATGGCCTCGGCCAGCCAGAACGGTGCGGCCGCGGCGGCCAACCCGATCAGCAACACCTCGGCAGTGTCGGCGCAGGTGGCCGCGGTCAAGGCCGGCCAGCTGACCGGCGTGTTCAACAGCTCCAACGTGCTCTGGCACGAGCGCCTGCAGAAGGCCGCCATGCAGAGCCGGCTGAAGATCCCGATGCTGTTCGCCGCCGACGTCATCCATGGCTTCACCACGGTGTTCCCGGTGCCGCTGGGCGAGGCGGCCAGCTTCGAGCCGGAGCTGGCCCGGCGCACCGCGCGCGCGGCGGCGATGGAAGCATCGGCGGTCGGCATCGACTGGACCTTCGCGCCGATGGTGGACATCGCCCGCGACGCGCGCTGGGGCCGCGGCGTGGAAGGCAGCGGCGAGGACGTGCTGCTGGGCAGGCGCATGGCGGCCGCGCGCGTGCACGGCTTCCAGGGCGAGCGCGGCCTGGCCGACCCCGAGGCCGTGGTCGCCTGCCCCAAGCATTTCTGCGCCTACGGCGCGGCCGAAGGCGGCCTGGACTACAACACCACCGACGTGTCCGAACGCGTGCTGCGGCAGACCTATTTCCCGCCGTTCCAGGCCGGCTTCGACGCCGGGGCGATGACCACGATGGCCTCGTTCAACGAGATCTCCGGCATCCCGGCCACGGCCAACCACTGGCTGCTGGACGATGTGCTGCGCGGCGAATGGGACTTCACCGGCGTGGTCGTCTCCGACTACACCGGCGATGAGGAACTGATCGCCCATGGCTTCGCCCGCGACGGGCGCGATGCGGCGCGGCTGGCGATCCTGGCCGGCGTGGACATGAGCATGCAGAGCGCGCTCTACCTCAAGCACCTGCCCTCACTGGTGGAAAGCGGCGAGGTGCCGATGGCGGTGGTCGACCGCTCGGTGCGGCGCGTGCTGCAGCTCAAGGCGCAGCTGGGTCTGTTCGACGATCCCTTCCGCCGGATCAAGCCATCGGCGCCCTCGCGCCAGCGCCTGCCCGAGACGCTGGAGCTGGCGCGCGAGGCCGCGCGCAAGTCGGTAGTGCTGCTGAAGAACGAGGACGACGTGCTGCCGCTGCGCACCAGCGGCCAGCGCATCGCCCTGATCGGCCCGCTGGCGCAGGACTGGGACAGCACCAAGGGCCCGTGGACGCTGTTCGAGGGCGACGATACGGGCAGCGACCTGGCCACCGGCATGAAGCAGACGCTGGCCGATCCTTCGCTGCTGCAGGTGGTTGCAGGCTGCGGCTACCAGAAGCCGCTGGCCGGCGGCGTGCAGGAGGCGGTAGCCGCCGCGCGCGCGGCCGACGTGGTCGTGATGGCCATCGGCGAATCGCGCGACGACTCGGGCGAGGCGCGTTCGCGCACCTCGATCACCGTGCCCCAGGTGCAGCAGGACCTGCTCGACGCGGTCGCGGCCACCGGCAAGCCGGTGGTGGTGGTGCTGGGCAACGGCCGCGCGCTGGCGCTGGGCAAGCTGGCGCCCAAGGCGCAGGCGGTGCTGGTGGGCTGGTACCTGGGCTCGCGTTCGGGCCTGGGGCTGTGCGATGTGCTGTTCGGCGCGCACGGGCCGTCGGCGCGCCTGCCGGTCAGCTTCCCGCGCGAGTCCGGCCAGGTGCCGTACTACTACGACCACAAGACCACCGGCCGGCCCGATCCGGAGCCGGAGAAGCTCAGCCCGTTCAAGACGCGCTACATGACCGCGCCGAACTCGGCGCTGTTCCCGTTCGGCCATGGGCTGACCTACGGGCGGATCGAATACGGCGGGCTGGACATCGGCGATGGCCGGCTGCCGGCCGACGGCGCGCTGACCGTGCGCGCCACGATCAGCAACCGCGGCAGCCGCGCGGCCGAGGAAGTGGTGCAGCTGTACGTGCACGACCGCGCGGCCAGCATCACCCGGCCGGTGCAGGAGCTGAAGGACTTCCGCAAGATCCGCCTGGAGCCCGGCGCCAGCGCGCAGGTCGAGTTCACCCTGCGCCGCGCCGATCTGCTCTTCATCGGCCAGGATCTCAAGCCCACGGTCGAGCCGGGCCTCTTCGATGTCTGGGTGGCGCCGTCGGCCGAGGTGGACGGGCTGCACGGGACGTTCGAACTGTTGGGCTGATCCCCGCATTGGGGGCCGCGGTCTCTTCACACCACGTCGCGGCCGCCCTGTAGAGCGGAGCTTGCTCCGCTGTCCTTCGGCCGGATCGTGGGAGAGCGCCAGCGGAGCGAGCTCCGCTCTACAGGCGGCGCTTGTCGGCGGTGTCGCATGCGGGGCGGGTGGCTAGGCTACGCTTGCGCCTTCCGCTCCCCTCGCCCGCGCGCATGCCTCAACTCGAGCACTACGGTTCCAACGAAGACGGCTTGATCTGGGGCTACCGGTTCGTGCCCGGCCAGCCGGCCGAGGCGTTCGGCAGCGAGGCCGTCGATGCCTTCCTGGCCGATCCGCAGGCCAGTGCGCGCGGCGAGTTCCTGTGGCTGCACTTCTCGCTGGCCAACCAGGCCTCGCGGCGCTTCCTGGCCAACCGCCTGACCCTGCCGGAAGCCTTCCACGACTCGCTCGGCAGCGGCGTGGGCTCGACCCGGCTGGAGCTGGACGAGGGCGCGCTGGTGGCGGTGATCCACGACGTGCTGTTCGACTCCACCTTCGATGCGTCCGAGGTCGGCACCACCACGCTGAGCATCGCGCCGCGGCTTGTGGTCAGCGCGCGGCTGCGGCCGCTGCGTTCGGTCGAGCAGCTGCGCACGGCGGTGCGCAACGGCCAGGACTTCCGCTCGCCGGTGGACCTGCTGGCGCATCTGCTGCGCGACCAGGCCAGCGTGCTGGGCGACATCGTGCGCAAGTCGACCGCGCGCGTGGACCAGATCGAGGACCGGCTGCTGGACAACCGCGTGGCCACCGACCGCAAGGAGCTGGGCGCGCTGCGCCGCTCGCTGGTGCGGCTGCAGCGCCTGCTGGCACCCGAGCCCACCGCCCTGTTCCGGCTGTTGAACCGGCCGCCAGCCTGGATCAGCCGCGACGACGTGATCGACCTGCAGCAGGCGGCCGAGGAGTTCTCCACCGCCGTGGGCGATTCGGCCTCGCTGGTCGAGCGGGTCAAGCTGATCCAGGAAGAGCTGGCCGCACTGGTCAACGAGCAGAGCAGCCGCACGCTGTTCATCCTGACCGTGGTCACCGTATTGGCGCTGCCGGTCAACCTGATCGCCGGCCTGTTCGGCATGAACGTGGGCGGCATGCCGCTGGCCAGCTCGGCGCACGGCTTCGCCGTGGTGGTGACCGGACTGGTGCTGCTGACCGCGGTACTGGCGTGGCTGGCCTTCGGTCGGCGCGCGGATTAGGCGTTCGCCGGGATTCGCTGACAGCGACGGAATTCGACGACGAACTCGAGGTGCGCGGCCTTCCGCCTCAGAGCATCTCCAGCGCGCGCTTGGCCCTTGGCGGCGGGAAGGCGCGGTCCAGATCGGCCAGATCCTCTTCGATGAGCGTGAGCGACAGCGCGCCGGCGTTGTCCTCCACATGCGCGCGGCTGGCGGCCTTGGGGATGGGGATGACGCCCTGGCGGCGCAACACCCAGGCCAGCGCGACCTGGAGATCGCTGGCGTTGTGGCGCCGGGCGATCTTTTGCAGCGCCGCGTGGCCCTTGAGCCGGCCCTGCTCCACCGGGCTGTAGGCCATCGCCGCGATCTGACGCTCTTCCAGCCACGGCAGCAGGTCGTATTCGGGCCCGCGCCGGGCGAGGTTGTAGAGAATCTGGTCGGTCGCGCAGTGCGTGCCGCCGGCGTCGATGAGTTCCTCCATGTCGTCCACGTCGAGGTTGCTCACGCCCCAGTGGCGGATCTTGCCGGCCTGACGCAGCGCCTGCATCGCCTCGACGGTCTCGGCCAGCGGCACCGCGCCGCGCCAGTGCAGCAGGTACAGGTCGATGTGATCGGTGCCCAGGTGGCGCAGGCTGCGTTCGCACGCCTGCGGCAGACGGCTGCGCGAGGCGTTCTGTGGGTAGGCCTTGCTGACCACGAACACGTCGTCGCGCCGGCCCTGGATCGCCTCGCCGACCAGGCGCTCGGACGCGCCCTCGCCGTACATCTCGGCCGTATCGATCAGGCGCAGGCCCAGGTCGATGCCGCGCTGCAGGGCTTCGATCTCCGCCTTGCGCCGCGCCGGATCGTCGCCCATGTTCCAGGTGCCCTGGCCGAGAGCCGGGACGTCCTGGCCGCCGAGTCGGGTGGTCGGAATGGGAGACATGGCGGAGCACCTGCGCTGCACGACGAGACTTGCCGTGCGGACGAACGTAATGCTCGAGCGCTCAGCGAAACGTGAGCGGCACGCGGACAATGTGTGCAGCAGCGAACATGCATCCGCGTCCCTCGCCCTTCAGCATCACGAGGGCAGACAGGGCGTCGACCTCAAGCGCGCTCGCTGGTGATGGTCGCGCCCTCGCGCATCACCAGGGTGACCGGCGTGCGCGCGACCACGTCGAGCAGACGTTCCCACTGCGCATCGCTCAGCGCCGCCGAGGCGTGCAGCTTGCGATGCACGTGCAGCTTGCCGTCGGCGTCGCGCTCGGAGGACAGCTCGGCGCTGAATTCGCCCAGGTCCCAGCCCTTCTTCTGCGCGTACATGCGCAGCGTGATGGCGGTGCAGGCGGCCAGCGAAGCGAGATACAGGTCGAACGGCGCCATGCCCTGATCCTGCCCGCCCAGCGCGGCCGGCTCGTCGGCAATCAGCGTGTGGTGCGCAGTGGAAATGCGGTGGGCGTAGTCGGTGCCGGTGGACTGGATGCGGACGTGGGACATGCGGGACTCCTGTGGTTCATCGCCTGGTGGAAGACTGTGCCAGTTCGCCGCCAAACGGAACGGGCGAGCCGATGCGGGTCGTGCTGGCTGCGGTGCGCCCTCGTTGATCTCCGCCGCTTATCGCCCGGCATCGCCGGAAGCGGAAACCGGACGCGACAGCGCGACATGCGCTTCCATGCAGGCCACCAGGGCGTCGAACACTGCCTTGCAGCGCCGGCTGCCGCGCAGGTCGCCGTGCATCGTGACCCAGGCCTCGAGCGGAAACGAGAACGCGTCGGGCAGCACGCGGATCAGGTTGCAATCGCGCCTTGCGAGCGCCACCTTGCAGGCGCCGATGCCGCAGCCGGCGCGGATCATGGCCAGCTGCGCCACATCGCTGTCGCTGCACAGCGCGAAGGCGTCGCGGCCCAGGAACGGGAAGCGCGCCGTGGCGGCACGCAGGAACGGCGTTTCGCGATCGAAGCCGATCAGGGCGTGCTGCTTCAGTCCGGCGAGCGTGGCCGGCGTCCCGTGCCGTTCGAGATAGTCGGCGTGGGCGAACAGCCCCAGCTCGATGCTGCCGACCCGGCGTGCGACCAGGGCCCGCTGACGGGGCGGAGTCATGCGGATGGCGATATCGGCCTCGCGCTGCAGCAGGTCCTGCACGCGGTTGGTCGGCACCAGTTCGATCTTCAGCAGCGGGTGCTCGTTGCGCAGGCGTGCCAGCGCCTGCGGCAGCACCTCGATGCCGATGACCTCGCTGGCCGAGATGCGCACGGCGCCGCGGATGCCCTCGCCCTGGCTGAGGGCTTCGCGCTCCAGGGCGGCGGCCGTGTTGCGCATGGCCTCGGCATGCCCCCGCAGCGCGACGGCGGCATCGGTCGGCACCAGGCCGGCCTGCGTGCGGGTGAACAGGGTCTGCCCGAAGGCGGTTTCCAGGGCGGTGATGTGCCGGCCGACGGTCGGCTGGGTGATGCCCAGGGCACGCGCGGCGCCGGACAGCGAACCTTCCGTCAGGACGGACAGCAGGCTGCGGTAGTGCTCCCATCCGATCTTCTCGGCCATACGAAAATGTATAGCGGATCGATGGCGATCGGCAATTCACAGCCATCCGGATCTGGCCGACGCTGCCTGCCTCCCATCGACAGGAAGGAAGCAGCTCCATGGATATCTCTTCGAACAAACAAGCGCTGGTCCTGGGCGCCAGCGGCGGCATCGGCGGCGAAGTCGCGCGCCAGCTGCGCGATGCGGGCTGGCGCGTCCGGGCCCTCAAGCGCGGCCTGGACACGGTGGCCGAGCAGCGCGATGGCATCACCTGGCAGCGCGGCGACGCGATGAACCGCGACGATGTCATGAGCGCCGCGCGCGGGTGCCAGGCCATCGTCCATGCGGTCAATCCGCCGGGCTATCGCCACTGGGCGCAGCGCGTCCTGCCGATGGTGGACAACACCATCGCCGCCGCCATCGCCGAACGCGCCACGATCGTCCTGCCAGGGACGGTCTACAACTACGGCCCCGACGCGTTTCCCCTGATCGCCGAGGACGCCCCGCAGCATCCGGCCAGCCGCAAGGGCCGCATCCGCGTGGAGATGGAGGACCGCCTGCACGCTGCCACCACGCGGGGCGCGCGTGTGATCGTGGTGCGCGCCGGTGACTTCTTCGGGCCGCGCGCGGGCAACAGCTGGTTCTCGCAGGGCCTGGTCAAGTCGGGCCAGCCGGTGAAGAAGATCCTGCTTCCCGGAAAGCCAGGCGTCGGGCACCAGTGGGCTTACTTGCCCGATGTGGCGCGGACGATGGTGGCACTGCTCGGTCGCGGCAAGACCCTGGCGCCCTTCGCCCGCTTCCACATGGCCGACCACTGGGACGCGGATGGAACCCGCATGGCGCAGGCGATCCGCGCCGTCGTCCGCAGGCATGGACAGGACCCGGCCATGGCGGCCTTCCCCTGGTGGCTGACCTGGGCGCTGGCGCCATTCGTCCCGACCCTGCGCGAGCTGCGGGAAATGCGGTACCTCTGGAACGCGCCGGTGCGTCTGGATGGCCGACACCTCGCGGCCGTCCTGGGCGAGGAGCCGCACACGCCACTGGAAGATGCGGTGGAGGCGACGCTGGCCGGGATGGGCTGCATCCCCCGCACGGGCGCGTCGCCGGCCTCAGCGCGTACCAACTGATGCATACACGCCTGCCGCTCGTCCTTAGCGCAGCGGCTCCATAAGAAGCCCTTGCGCAAATCCAGACGCAGCGCCGCGCCGACATCAGCCCCCACAGACACCCGGTTCCTGCCCAGCGGGGAAGGACGGGTGCGGTCAGCCGTTCTAAACTTGGCGCCCGGCGTGTCCGCCGACGCCGGGCGCCGCGACAGGCGCATCGCCTGATGCCAAGGGCGCCCAGCCCTCAGCCGCCGCCTCGCCTCGCGCCCAGCCTGACCGCTCCCCCACCGAGAACCCGATGTTGCAGTCCACCGATTCAGCAGCCAAACCGAGCAACAGCAAGGGCGCCGTCGAGCACACGCCCCTGATGAAGCAGTTCTTCGCGGCCAAGTCCGAGTATCCGGACCTGCTGCTGTTCTTCCGCATGGGCGACTTCTACGAGCTGTTCTACGACGACGCGCGCAAGGCCGCGCGGCTGCTGGACATCACCCTGACCCAGCGCGGCAGCTCGGGCGGCGCGCCGATCCCGATGGCCGGCGTGCCGGTGCACGCCTACGAGGGCTATCTGGCGCGGCTGGTGGCGCTGGGCGAGTCGGTGGCGATCTGCGAGCAGATCGGCGACCCGGCCCTGGCCAAGGGCCTGGTCGAACGCAAGGTGGTGCGCATCGTCACCCCGGGCACGGTCACCGACGAGGCGCTGCTCAACGAGCGCCGCGACACGCTGCTGATGGCGCTCGCGCGCGGCAAGGCCGGCTACGGGCTGGCGTGGGCGGATCTGGCCGGCGGGCGCTTCCTGGTCAACGAGGTCGAATCCGACGACGCGCTGGAGGCCGAGCTGGCGCGCCTGGAGCCGGCCGAACTGCTGGTCCCCGACGAGGAAGGCTGGCCGACATTCCTGGCCGGGCGCAGCGGCGTGCGCCGGCGCGCGCCGTGGCTGTTCGATGCCGACAGCGGCCGGCGCCAGCTGCTGCAGTTCTTCAAGCTGCACGACCTGACCGGCTTCGGCATCCAGGACCGGCCGCAGGCCATCGCCGCCGCCGGCGCGCTGCTGGGCTATGTCGAGGAGACGCAGAAGTCGCAGCTGCCGCATCTGAGCGCCATCGCGCTGGAGCCTTCGGCCGAGGCGATCGCCATGAACGCCGCCACGCGCCGCCACCTGGAGCTGGACACGCGCGTGGACGGCGACGTGCGCCACACGCTGCTGGGCATCCTGGACAGCACGGTCACGCCGATGGGCGGGCGCCTGCTGCGCCGCTGGCTGCATCGCCCGCTGCGCGCGCACGACGTACTGAACCAGCGCCACCACGCCGTGGAGACCCTGATCGAGCGCGGCACCGCGAACGACCCCACGACCAGCGTCGGCCAGGCGCTGCGCGAGGCCTTCCGCGCCTTCGGCGATGTCGAACGCATCCTCACCCGCGTGGCGCTGCGCTCGGCGCGCCCGCGCGACCTGTCCACGCTGCGCAACAGCCTGGCGCTGCTGCCGCGCCTGCGCGAACTGCTCGCGCCGCTGGATTCGCCGCGCCTGGCGTCGCTGGCCTCGGCCATGGGCGAGCACGACGCCACCGCGCACCTGCTGGTCAGCGCCGTGGCCGAGCAGCCGCCGCTCAAGCTCACCGATGGCGGCGTGCTGGCCGAAGGCTTCGATGCGGAACTGGACGAACTGCGCCAGCTGTCGACCAACGCCGACCAGTTCCTGATCGACCTGGAGGCGCGCGAACGCGCCTCCAGCGGCATCGCCACGCTGAAGGTCGGCTACAACCGCGTCCACGGCTACTACATCGAGATCAGCAAGGGCCAGGCCGACAAGGCGCCGGTGCACTACACCCGCCGCCAGACCCTGACCAATGCCGAGCGCTACATCACCGAGGAACTCAAGGCCTTCGAGGATAAGGTGCTCTCCGCGCGCGAACGTGCGCTGGCCCGCGAGCGGGTGCTGTACGAGCAACTGCTGGATGCGCTGGGCGAGGTGCTCGAGCCGCTCAAGCGCTGCGCGGCGGCGCTGAGCGAACTGGACGTGCTGTGCGCCTTCGCCGAGCGCGCCCAGGCGCTGGACTGGACCCGGCCCGAACTGCTCGAGGCGCCCTGCCTGCTGATCGAACGCGGCCGCCATCCGGTGGTCGAGGCCGTGCGCAACGAGCCGTTCGAACCCAACGACCTGCGCCTGGACGGCAGCGACACCGCCGCGGCGCGACGCATGCTGGTGATCACAGGCCCGAACATGGGCGGCAAGAGCACCTACATGCGCCAGAACGCGCTGATCGTGCTGCTGGCGCATATCGGCAGCTTCGTGCCGGCCAGTCGCGCGCAGATCGGGCCGATCGACCGCATCCTCACCCGCATCGGCGCCGGCGACGATTTGGCCCGCGGCCAGTCGACCTTCATGGTGGAAATGGCCGAGACCAGCTACATCCTGCACCACGCCACGCGTCATTCGCTGGTGCTGATGGACGAGATCGGCCGCGGCACCTCGACCTACGACGGCCTGGCGCTGGGCGACGCGGTCGCGCGCCACCTGGCCGCGGTCAACCGCTGCTACACGCTGTTCGCCACGCACTACTTCGAGCTGACCGCGCTGGCCGACGAGAGCGTCGAAGGCGGCCCCAGCGGCATCGCCAACGTGCATCTGGATGCGATCGAGCATGGCGAATCGCTGGTGTTCATGCATGCGGTCAAGGACGGCGCGGCCAACCGCAGCTTCGGCCTGCAGGTCGCCGCGCTGGCCGGCCTGCCGCGCAGCACGTTGAACCAGGCGCGTCGCCGCCTGGCCGAACTGGAACGGCGCGGCAGCGACACCCACGCCTCGAAGATGGCGCCGCAGGCGCTGGACGCGCCGCAGCAGTTCGGCCTGTTCGCCGCCGCACCCTCGGCGGCGCAGGAAGCCCTGGCCGCGCTCGACCCGGACGAACTCAGCCCCAAGCAGGCACTGGAGGCGCTGTACCGGTTGAAGGCGCTGCTGTAGCGAGCGCGAATCGCTGTTGAGGATCGCTGCTCCGGTGGGAGCCGACTTCGTGGGAAAAACACGAGGGATCGGCTTGGCGGGAGCCACTGTCTCTTCCGATCACGTCGCCGCCCACTTGTAGAGCGGAGCTTGCTCCGCTGCGTTTCGATCAGAACTGGGGAAAGTCCCGGCGGAGCAAGCTCCGATGCGTTTTCGATCGGATCTTCGGGGAAGCCTCAGCGGAGCAAGCTCCGCTCTATAAGTGGGGCCGCCAGTAGCCATAAGACGGCCGCCACGGCGGCCCCCGCGGAGAACGGTCGATCAGGCAGAGACGCTCGCGGGCATGTTCGGGTTGGGATGCTGGAGGATGAGCGCGTTGTCGAGCTCGCCCGCGCGCAGCGCCGCCGGGCGCCCGGTATGGGCCTTGGCGAAGGCGACGAAGGCCGGGCGCGACTCCAGCTCGCCGGTGCGCAGGTAGTAGCCCAGGCAAGCGGCCACATACAGATCGGCCGCGGTGAAGTGGTTGCCCGCCAGGTGGGTGCGGCCCTCCACGGCCTGCTCCAGCGTGTCCAGCAGCGTGCCCTCCTCGCCGTAGCCGGCATCGAACGCCGACGCCAGCGTGCCGCTGTGCTTGGCGGTCAGGAAGGCCTCGAACGGCCCGGCCATGAAGAACAGCCAGCGCAGATAGGCCGCGCGCTCGGGCGAGTCTTCCGGCGGTGCCAGACGGCGCTCGGGCACCAGCTCGGCCAGGTAGGCGCAGATGGCCGCGTTCTCGGTGACGATGGCCTCGCCATGGCGTAGCGCCGGCACCTTGCCCATCGGGTTGATCGCCAGGTATTCGGGCGACTTCATCGGCGCGCCGAAGTCGATGATCTTCGCTTCGTACGGCAGGCCGGTCTCCTCGATCATCCAGCGCGCCACGCGGCCACGGGACATCGGATGGGTGTAGAGGATCAGGGGTTCTTGCATGACGGCGCTCCGCTGTGGATGAGCCGCCAGTGTCCTCAGCCCCTGCTGACAGCCACTGTCAGCAGCGCTCAGCGCACTACGGGCGCAGGCTTGAGCTGCGCACGCCAGCGCTTGATCAGCGCGTGGCGCTGGGCGGGATAGCGCTGGCCGGTGTCCACCAGCCACTGCATGCGGTCGGCGCGGAAATGGCGGAAGTCGCCGCGCAGTTCGCACCAGGCCGCCAGCAGACGCCTGTCGTCGAGGAAGGCCATCGCGAACGGCCACAGCGTGCGCTCGCTATCGCGTCCCTCGCCGTCGCGATAGCACACGCGCACCGCATGACCGGCGCGGATGGCCAGGCGCAGCGCCGGCAGCCACGGCTCCGGCGGCGGCGGCGTCCACTCCGGAGCGAACAGACCGCTGGTCTCCACCTCCAGACGCAGTCGCGCCGGCAGTACGCGGGTGACCCGCTCCATCGCGCGCTGCGCGGCGGCGGCCAGCTCCGGGTCGGCATGCGCGGCGACCCAGCGCGCGCCCAGCACCAGCGCCTCGAGTTCTTCCTCGCCGAAGTTCAGCGGCGGCAGCAGGAAGCCGGGCCGCAGCAGATAGCCCACGCCCGGGTCGCCGGCGATGTCGGCGCCCTGGTCGCGCAGGGTGGCGATGTCGCGATACAGCGTGCGCAGGCTGACGCCGAGCTGCTCGGCCAGGCGCGCGCCGGCCACCGGATGGCGTCGGCCGCCGAGGGCGTCGAGCAGGTGCAGCAGGCGCGTGGCACGGGCGGTCATCCCATCAGCATAGAGGCTGGCACGCGCGCGCCGGCAGCCGCGCGCGTTAACCCCGGCGCAATCCGCTTTGGGCTAACGTCCACGCCCCAATCCCTGACGGCGGAGCCGCACGATGACTTCTTCCCTTTCCGGCATGGCCGAGGCCTTGTTCCAGCAGCTGCAGGGCGCGCCCGTGCAGCAGATCTCCGCGCAGCTGGGGACCGCACCGGCCCAGACCCAGAGCGCCATCGCCACCGCGCTGCCGCTGCTGCTCGGCGCGCTGGGCCGCAACGCCCAGCAGCCGCAGGGCGCCGAAGCGCTGCTCGGCGCGCTGCAGCGCGACCACGCCGGGGCGGCCTCGGGCTTCGACCTGGGCGGACTGCTCGGCTCGGTGCTCGGCGGCGGCGCCGGTCCGCAGACCGACGGTGTCGGCATCCTCGGCCACATCTTCGGTGGCAGCACGCCGACGGCGGCCAGCGGGCTGGGCCAGGCGACCGGCCTGGGCGGCGAGAAGGCCAGCCAGCTGCTGGCGCTGCTGGCGCCGATCGTGATGTCCTACCTGGCCCAGCGTTTCCTCGGCAACGGCCAGGGCGACGCCTCGCAGCTAAGCCAGGCGCTGGGCCAGGAACATGCGCAGGTGCAGCAGTCCGGCGGCCTGGCCGGCGGCCTGCTGGGCAAGGTGCTCGACCAGGACGGCAACGGCCAGCTGGACCTGGGCGATCTGATGAAGCTCGGCGGCAGCCTGTTCGGCGGCTCGCGCTGAGAGCGCGCACCCGGCGTTGAGCCGGTAGGCGCTGCGCTTGGCGAGCGCGCGGCGCTCTTACGATAGCGACTGCCTATCGTAAGGTTCAGATCTATTGACTATTCATAGTCATCAAGGGCCGATACCGTTGCCGCATCTTTCCACGCAACGAGCCAGCGCCCATGAGCACGCCCAGCGACAACGCCACCCCCGCCCCGGTCGAGGCCCCGACCCCCGCTCCGGCCAAGTGCCCCTTCCACGAGGCGCCGCTGCAGGTGGCCGGCGGCGGCACCGGCAACCGCGACTGGTGGCCCAAGCAGCTGCGCGTGGACCTGCTCAACCAGCACTCCAACCGCTCCAACCCCCTGGGCGAGACGTTCGACTACCGCGCCGAGTTCGCCAAGCTGGACTACAGCGCGCTCAAGGTCGACATCCGCCGCGTGCTGACCGATTCGCAGGCCTGGTGGCCGGCCGACTGGGGCACCTACGCCGGCCTGTTCATCCGCATGGCCTGGCACAGCGCCGGCACCTATCGCATGGTCGATGGCCGCGGCGGTGCCGGGCGCGGCCAGCAGCGCTTCGCCCCGCTCAACAGCTGGCCGGACAACGTCAGCCTGGACAAGGCCCGGCGCCTGCTGTGGCCGGTCAAGCGCAAGTACGGCCAGCAGATTTCCTGGGCCGACCTGATGGTCCTGGCCGGCAACGTCGCGCTGGAGAGCAGCAGCTTCCGCACCTTCGGCTTCGGCGCCGGGCGCGAGGACGTGTGGGAGCCGGACCTGGATGTGAACTGGGGCGATGAGACCACCTGGCTGGCCCACCGCGACCCGGAAAGCCTGGCACAGAACCCGCTGGCCGCCACCGAGATGGGCCTGATCTACGTCAATCCCGAAGGCCCCAACGCCAGTGGCGATCCGGCCTCGGCCGCGGCCGCCATCCGCGCCACCTTCGGCAACATGGCCATGGACGATGAGGAGATCGTCGCCCTGATCGCCGGCGGCCATACCCTGGGCAAGACCCATGGCGCCGGCGCCGCCGACCACGTCGGCCTGGACCCGGAAGCGGCCGACCTGGAGGCCCAGGGCCTGGGCTGGCACAGCAAGTTCGGCAGCGGCGTGGGCGCCGATGCGATCACCTCCGGCCTGGAGGTGGTGTGGTCGCAGACCCCGACCCAGTGGAGCAACCACTTCTTCGAGAACCTGTTCAAGTTCGACTGGGTGCAGACCCGCAGCCCGGCCGGGGCGATCCAGTTCGAAGCCAAGGATGCGGACGCGCTGATTCCCGACCCGTTCGACCCGTCGAAGAAGCGCAAGCCGACCATGCTGGTCACCGACCTGACCCTGCGCTTCGATCCGGAGTTCGAGAAGATCTCGCGCCGCTTCCTGGGTGACCCGCAGGCCTTCAACGAAGCCTTCGCCCGCGCCTGGTTCAAGCTGACACACCGCGACATGGGCCCGAAGGCGCGCTACCTCGGCCCGGAAGTGCCGGCCGAAGACCTGATCTGGCAGGACCCGCTGCCGGCGCCGGTGCACCAGCCCGGCGCGGCCGACATCGCCGCGCTGAAGGACCAAATCGCCCAGTCCGGGCTGTCGGTGAGCGAGCTGGTGTCGGTGGCCTGGGCCTCGGCCTCGACCTTCCGCGGCGGCGACAAGCGCGGCGGCGCCAACGGCGCGCGTCTGGCCCTGGCCCCGCAGAAGGACTGGGCGGTCAACGCCGGCGCCGTGGCCGCGCTGCCTACCCTGCAGGCGATCCAGCAGGCCTCCGGCAAGGCCTCGCTGGCCGATGTGATCGTGCTGGCCGGCGTGGTCGGCATCGAGAAGGCGGCGGCCGCGGCCGGCGTCCAGATCGAAGTGCCCTTCACTCCCGGCCGCGTCGATGCGCGCCAGGACCAGACCGACGTGGCGTCCTTCGAGGCGATGGAGCCCATCGCCGATGGCTTCCGCAACTACCGGCGCCTGCCCGGCGGCCCGACCACCGAGACGCTGCTGATCGACAAGGCACAGCAGCTGACCCTGACCGCGCCGGAGCTGACCGTGCTGATCGGTGGCCTGCGCGTGCTGGGCGCCAACGTGGACGACTGCGCGCACGGCGTGCTGACCGATCGGGTCGGCGTGCTGAGCAACGACTTCTTCCTCCACCTGCTGGACATGGGCACCGAGTGGAAGCCGACCTCCAAGGAGACCTACGAGGGCCGCGACCGCGCCACCGGCGAGATCCAGTGGACGGCCAGCCGCGCCGACCTGGTGTTCGGTTCCAACGCCGTGCTGCGCGCCCTGGCCGAGGTCTATGCCAGCGACGATGCCAGGCAGAAGTTCGTGCAGGACTTCGTGGCGGCGTGGACCAAGGTGATGGAGCTGGACCGCTTCGACCTGAAGTAAGTCCCGAACGCGCAGATCCACAACGCTCGGCGCAACGCGTCGATCGCACGACACCGCCCCTCCCCTTTGCGCAACGCGCAAGGGGGAGGCCGGGAGGGGGTGCTCTTCGCGGGAATCCCCCCGACCTCGAAATTTCTCTCGCCGCACGGGTGCGGCATCGCCACCACCCGCCTCAAGCCGCAACGACCAGCACGCTCCCCGCCTTGCCGCACAATACCGGGCCGATGCCACGCGCCCGTTCCCGCCATGAGTGATGCCTCCCACCGCGTGCATGGCGTGGGCCCCGAAGACGCCGCGCCGGACTGGCCGCCGCTGCGCGCCGACGAAGTCGACACCCTCCTGGCCGCCTACCCGCCGCTGGCCGCAGGCCCGCATCGCATCACCTGGCACAGCCCGCGTCCCCTGTCGGCCGCCGCCCTGGTGGAGACCGCGCACGGCCCGCTCTTCATCAAGCGACACCATCGCAGCGTACGCAGCGCCGATGGCCTGGAGGAGGAGCATCGCTTCATGGCGCATCTGCGCGACCGCGGCCTGCCGGTGGTCGAGGTATTCGCCGACGCGCACGGCCGCACCGCGCATGCGCACGGCGCGTGGACCTATGAAGTGCACCGCGCCGGCATCGGCGCGGACCTGTATCGCGAGACCACCTCGTGGACGCCGCTGACCGACCTGGCACAGGCGCGGCAGCTGGGCGCGATGCTCGCGCGGCTGCATCTGGCCGCGGCCGACTACGCCGCACCCCAGCGCAGCACGCATCTGCTGGTCGCACGCGACGATCTGATCCGCGCGGCCGATCCCGTCGCCGCACTGCAAGCGCAGCTCGCACAGCGCCCGGCGCTGGCCGAATGGCTGCGCGGGCGCGACTGGCAGGCGGACTTCGAACGCCATCTGCTGCCCTGGCATGCCGGCCTTGCCGAAGCCCTGCGCGATGAGCCGCGCCTGTGGGCGCACAACGACCTGCACGTCTCCAATCTGCTCTGGCAGAGCCAGGCCGATGCGCCGCGCATCAGCAGCGTGCTCGACTACGGCCTGGCCTCGCCGACCGGCGCGCTGTTCGACCTGGCCACCGCGATCGAACGCAACGCCATCGCCTGGCTGTCGCTGGAAGACGGCCTGGACGCCGCGCACGTGGACACCGCGCTGGCCCTGCTCGCCGGCTATCGCACGGTGGCGCCCCTGGTGCCGGACCGGGTGCGCCTGCTGGCCGATCTGCTGCCGCTGGTGCACCTGGATTTCGCCCTGTCCGAGGTCGAGTACTTCCACGCCATCACCCACGCGCCGGACAACGCGCAGGTGGCCTACGCGACCTTCCTGCTCGGCCATGCGGACTGGTTCGCCAGCGCGGCGGGCCAGGCCCTGCTGCAGGCGCTGCGCGCCGCCGCCTGAGACGCAGGGTGTGCAAATCGACGCCGAATGGTGTCCAATGCGCACTCTGAAGCGGGGGTGCCCGGCGTTGCCGGGCTGAGAGAGTCCCTTGGAACCTGATCCGGTTTGCACCGGCGTAGGGAGCTTTGAGCAGCACGGCAGGCACGCCCGGCAACGGCGTGCGCCGTGCGCGCCGTCGCTTCGTCCTTGAGCCCTTGCCTGGTGACGAACCGATGAACCGCCCACGCTCCACCCTGCTGCTGTCCTGCCTGCTGTCCTCCGCCGCGCTGCCGCTGCACGCGCAGCAGCAGACCGACGACTCCGCTTCCGCCGCCGAGGCCACCGACCTTGCGACCGTGCAGGTCAAGGGCCAGACCCAGGCCACGCCGACCAGCCAGTCCAACAGCTTCGGCCCCGACAGCTGGCGCGACACGCCGGCGTCGATCAACGTGCTGACCCGCGCCCTGATCGACGCGCGCCAGCCGCGCAGCCTGAGCGAGCTGGCGCACAACGACGCCTCGCTGGGCGACAGCTACGCGGCGGCCGGCTACTACCAGGACGTGTCGATCCGCGGCTTCGCGCTGGATCTGGCCACCGGCCTGCGCTTCAACGACCTGTCCATCGCCGGCGAGCAGCGCCTGGCGCTGGAGAACATCGCCCAGGTGGAGATCCTCAAGGGCGAGGCCGGCCTGACCGCCGGGATCATGGCGCCCGGCGGCATCCTCAACTTCGTGGCCAAGCGTCCCGAGCGCGTGCAGGAGCTCACCCTGGGCACCGATTCGCATGGCTCGCGCTACACCGCCGTGGACTGGGGCCGCTGGCTGACGCCGAGCTTCGGCCTGCGCTTCAACGCGGCCTGGGAAGACACCCATTCCTACATCGAGCACCTCGATGGCCGGCGCAATTTCTATTCGCTGGCCGCCGACTGGCTGATCGGCGACAAGGGCAAGCTGGAGCTGGACGGCAACTACCAGACCAGCTTGCAACGCTCGGCCTCGGGCTACCAGCTGCTGGGCGGCGACGCCCTTCCACCGCACCCCAGCGCGACCAAGCTGCTCGGCTACCAGCCCTGGGCGCAGCCGGTGGCGATCCAGACCACCAATCTCACCGCCCGCTACCGCTACCAGTTCAACGCCGACTGGCAGGGCAGCGTCGCACTCGGCAGCAGCCGCAGCGTGATCGACGACAACGTGGCCTTCGCCTACGGCTGCTTCTATGCGCCGCAGTGCGCCGATGGCAGCGTGCCGGGCAATTACTTCGCGCCCAACGGCGACTACGACGTCTACGACTATCGCAGCCCGGACGACACGCGCCACAACCAGCAGCTGCGCGCGCAGCTGCAGGGCAAGTTCCAGACCGGCGCGCTGCAGCATCAGCTGACCGTCGGCGTGGACGGCTATCGCCGCACGGTCGATCGCCGCCAGGACGTGTACGACTACGTCGGCACGGCCAACATCGACCAGGACACGCCGGTGTTCGCGCCCTCGCCCAACATGCCGGGCCCGTCCGCGCGCCGGTTGGATGACAAGCAGCGCGCGCTGTTCGCGCTGGACCGCATCACGCTGGGCGAGGGCTGGCAGTGGCTCGCCGGCGGGCGCTGGGTCCGGCTCACCGAGACGGCCAACGACAGCGAAGGCGTGCGCGAGCGCCGCACCAGGCTGAGCACCTTCCTTCCGCAGACCGCGCTGCTGTGGCAGGCCACGCCGCGACTCAACGCCTACGTCAGCTACAGCGAAGGCCTGTCGCTGGGCCAGGAGGCGCCGTACTGGACCTCCAACGCCGACAGCTTCCTGCCGCCGCTGCAGTCGCGCCAATGGGAGACCGGCGTGAAGTTCGCCGCCAGCGATGCGCTGGACCTGGGCGCGGCGCTGTTCCGCATCCGCCAGCCGTTCCAGTACGCGATGCCCGACGCCAGCGAGGCCGGCTACACCTTCGTCCAGCGCGGCCAGCAGGTGCATACAGGCCTGGAGCTCACCGCCAACGGCAGGCTGACCGAACAGCTGCGCATCGTCGCCAGCGCCAGCGTGCTGCGCGCGCGCGCCGACGAGAGCGGCACGCCCGCGGTCGACGGCCATCAGCTGATCAACGTGCCCAAGGCGCGTGCCAGCGTGTTCCTCGACTACCAGCTGCAGTCGCTGCCCGCTCTGAGCCTCAACGCCGGCTGGCGCTATGCCGCCGCCAACGTCGCCACCCCCGACGGCGCACTGCGCGTGCCGGCCTATCACGTGTTCGACGCAGGCTTGCGTCTGCGCAGCCAGATCGGCGGCCAGGCGCTGACCTGGCGGCTGTCGGTGGACAACGTGTTCGACAAGTTCTACTGGCGCGACACCGGCAGCAGCGGCGGCGACTACTACCTGTTCCCCGGCGCCCCGCGGCTGGCGCGCCTGACCGTGACCTGGGCGCTGTGAACATCGACGCGCTGGAATGGATCGGCGCGGCGGTCAGCGTGGCCGCGGTCTGGCTGGCCGCGCGCCGCCACATGCTGGGCTGGCCTGTGGGCCTGGCCTCGGTGGCGCTGTATACGCTGGTGTTCGTCGATGCGCGGCTGTACTCCGACGCACTGCTGCAGGTCGCCTTCGCCGGCTTCATCGTCTACGGCTGGCGCCGCTGGAAGGCCAACCTGGACGACGACGGCCTGGTGCGCGTGGCCGCGCTCGCGCCGGGCGCGGCGCTGCGCGACCTGGGGCTGGGCGCGCTCGGCGCGCTGCTGCTGGGCTTTGGCATGCACCGCTACACCGACGCGGCGCTGCCGTGGCTGGACGCGGCGTTGACCGCCTTCAGCCTGGTGGCGCAGTGGTGGCAGGGCCGCCGCCACGTGGCGGCGTGGTGGCTGTGGATCGTGCTGGATCTGATCTACGTCGGGCTGTACCTGTTCAAGTCGCTCGAGGTGACCGCGGCGCTGTACCTGGGCTTCGTCGGCCTGGCGGTGATGGGCCTGCGCCAGTGGCGCCGGGCGGCCCAGGCCGCGCCGCTGCCGGCGGCTTGACTGACGCGACGGTCAGGCGATGGTAGGGTGCCGGACCCTCGCCGGCCCCGCTTTCTCCATGCCCGCCCCTGCCGCCCCCCCGCGTTCGCTGACCGAAGGCCCGATCGGCAGCAGCCTGTGGCTGTTCTCGCTGCCGATCCTGGGCGGCAACGTGGCCCAGTCCTTGAACGGCTCGGTCAACGCGGTGTGGATCGGCAAGTTCCTGGGCGAATCGGCGCTGACCGCCACGGCCAACGCCAACAGCATCCTGTTCTTCCTGATCGGCTCGGTGTTCGGCATCGGCATGGCCGCCACCATCCTGATCGGCCAGGCGATCGGCGCGGGCAACATCGCCCGCGCGCGCCAGGTGTTCGGCACCAGCGCGAGCTTCTTCATTGGGCTGTCGGTGCTGATCGCCTGCACCGGCGTGTGGACCGCGCGCCATCTGCTGGCGGCGATGGGCACGCCGGCCGATTCGCTGCCGCTGGCCGAAAGCTATCTGCGCGTGATCTTCCTGGCGATACCGCTGATCTACGCCTTCGCCTTCCTCTCGGCGGCGCTGCGCGGCGCGGGCGATGCCAAGACGCCGTTCCGCTATCTGCTGCTGGCCGTGGTGCTGGACTGCGCGCTGGACCCGGTGCTGATGCTCGGCCTGGGGCCGTTCCCGAAGCTGGGCATCGCCGGCGCGGCCTGGTCGACGCTGATCACCCAGGCCATCGCGTTGCTGGCCATGCTGATCGCGTTGCGCCGCCGGCGCCATGTGCTGTGGCTCGGCCGCAAGGATCTGGGGCTGTTCCGCATCGATCCGGCCATCCTCAAGTCGCTGGTCACCAAGGGGGTGCCGATGGGCCTGCAGATGGTGCTGGTGTCGCTGGCGATGATCGCCATGATGACCCTGGTCAACCGCTTCGGCACCGACACGGCCGCCGCCTACGGCGCGGCGCTGCAGACCTGGGCCTATGTGCAGATGCCGGCCATGGCCATCGCCGCGGCGGTGTCCTCGATGGCCGCGCAGAACGTGGGCGCGCAGCGCTGGGACCGCGTCTCGGCGATCGCGCGCACCGGCGTGCTGTTCAACTTCCTGATGACCGGCGCGCTGATCGCGCCGCTGATCCTGCTCGACCACTGGACCTTCGGCCTGTTCCTGGCCCCGGGCAGCGCCGCCTTCGACACGGCGCGCCATCTCAACCACATCGCGATCTGGTCGTTCCTGTTCTTCGGGGTGATGTTCGTGCTGTCCGGCGTGGTGCGCTCGACCGGCGCGGTGATCCCGCCGCTGATCATGCTGGTGATCTCGTTGTGGGGCATCCGCGTGCCGTTCGCCAAGCTGCTGCAGCCCACGCTGGGTGCCGATGCGGTGTGGTGGAGCTTCCCGACCAGTTCGCTGTGCTCGATGCTGATGTCCATCGCCTATTACCGCTGGGGCGGCTGGCGCAAGGCGCGCATGGGCGCGGCCGATACGCGCACCATCGCCGTGCCCTCGGAGGTACCGGCGAGCCCGCCCTCGCCGGTGGCCGATCCGGCCGACCCGGACCGCGCGCCGGACGATGTCCTGCAGAAATCCTGATCGCCTCGCGCGCGCTCAGAGCGCGTCGATGTCGCCCAGCGCCTGGATCAGCCGACGCGCGCGCTTGTCCGGCTTGCTCTCCGGCGGCCGATAGCCGCCGCGCTCGGCCGCACGCAGCGCGCGCGCCTCGACGCGCCGCTGCCGCGATGCTTCGGTTTCCTGATACAGCGCCTGCGCCACCGGCGCCGGACCGCGCTGGTCGGACAGGCCGCACACGGCGATCTCGAAGCATTCCTCGCCACGCTGCACGCGCAGCGCATCGCCCACCCGCACCGTGCGCGAGGGCTTGGCGCGCTGCCCGCCGATCTCCACCTTGCCCAGGCCTACCGCGTCCTTGGCCAGGGCGCGGGTCTTGAAGAAGCGCGCGGCCCACAGCCACACGTCCAGGCGCACCGCCTGCGGAACGACGGGCTCAGTCATGCTTTCCAGAGAAGTCCGGCTTGATCGGCTGGCCCGCACGCGGGACGGGCTCGGCCCAGGCCTCCGGATGGCAGGGATCGCGCACCATCGTGCCCGCCGAGGATCGCGCCAGCGTATCGGCTGCCGAGGACGAGGCGACCTGGCATTCGGACCGGTCGGCCGGACGCAGCGCGGTCGCATCGTCGCGCGCCTGGTGGCTGGCGCAGGCCGACAGCAGCAACAGCGCGGCGGCCAGCGAGGTTCCCTGCAGTTTCATCTTCGTGTTCCTGTGCATGCGTGTTCTCTTCCACGTGCCAGTGGGCGACGCGGTGCGTGAAGCTCACGTGCCCGGCTTGTCGCCGAAGCGGATCTCGGCGTGCGATTCGGTGTCGCGCTGGCAGGCCTGCGTCATATGCGCATCGCGCACGCCCTGCTCGAACGCCTGGCCGTGCTTGCCGTCGCGGATCTTGTCCGGGAACGGCGGCTGGTTGGCGGCGTCGCGCGCCTGCAGCTGGCATTCGTAGGCGATGTTCGAGCCGTCCAGGCCGTTGGTGCTGGCGCAGCCCGCCAACCCCAGCGCCAGGCCGACGCCGGCGATCCACTTGATACTGAGAACGCGTGACATCCCATCCTCCTTCCGTGGGCGCGCCGGGCCGCACGGGTGCGCGGCGCTGAAAACAAGAAACCCGGCACGAGGGCCGGGTTTCGAGCTTAGCGCGGCGCAGGCCGGGCGAATGTGCCGAAGGCTTACTCGGCAGCGGCAGCCTGGCGGGCAGCCTTGGCGGCGGCAGCGGCGGCCAGGTCTTCCTTGATGCGGGCGGCCTTGCCCTGCAGACCGCGCAGGTAGTACAGCTTGCCGGCGCGGACCTTGCCGCGGCGCTTGACTTCGACCGAGTCGATGGTCGCGCTGTGGGTCTGGAACACGCGCTCGACGCCGTAGCCATGCGAGATCTTGCGCACGGTGAAGGCGGAGTTCAGGCCGGCGTTCTTCTTGGCGATGACCACGCCTTCGTAGGCCTGCACGCGCTCGCGGTTGCCTTCCTTCACCTTCACATTGACGACGACGGTGTCACCCTGGCTGAACTGCGGCAGCTCGCGGGAAATCTGGGCGGACTCGAACTCCGCGATGATGGACTTGTTCAACTTGCTCATGGTGGCACCGATTCAATGTTCGGGTGGGTGTGTCGGGTCTCGACAACAAAGGCTGATGCAGTCGCAGAAATGACGCTGCACGTTTATCGTGATCTTGCGGCCCGCCCAGGCCGACCGGCCCGCGGGAACTGCGCATTGTAGACGAAATTTCCGGCGCGTGGCTAGCTGTTCTGCCCCTGGCCTTCGGCGGCGTGCTCGGCCCGGAAGGCCTCCAGCAGCTTGCGATCGGCCTTGGACAGCGCGGCCTCGTCCAGCAGGTCGGGCCGCCGCAGCCAGGTCCGGCCCAGCGACTGCTGCCGGCGCCAGCGCGCGATGGCGGCATGGTTGCCCGACCGCAGCACCTCGGGCACCTCGCCCCAGGCGTGGCTGGCCGGGTGCGTGTAGTGCGGGCAGTCCAGCAGCCCGGCCTCGCCTTCGAAGCTGTCCTGGGCGGCGGATTCGGCGTCGTTGAGCGCCCCGTCCTGCAGGCGGGTGACCGCGTCGATCAGCACCGCCGCGGCCAGTTCACCGCCGGAGAGCACGTAGTCGCCGATGGAGATCTCCTCGTCGACCTCGTGCGCCAGGAAGCGCTCGTCCACGCCCTCGTAGCGGCCGCACAGCAGCACCAGCCGTGGCAGCGCGGCCAGTTCGCGCACGCGTGCCTGGGTCAGCGGCCGGCCCTGCGGGCTCAGGTAGATCACCGGCGCCGGCGCCGGATCGGCCTGACGGACCTCGTCCAGGCAGGCGCGCAGCGGCTCGATCAGCATCACCATGCCGGGACCACCGCCGAACGGACGGTCGTCCACGCGGCGGTAGTTGCCGGCGGCGTAGTCGCGCGGATTCCAGCCCCGCAAGGCCAGCAGCCCACGCTCGCGCGCACGACCGACCACACCGTAACCGGCGCTCTGGTCGATGAACTCGGGAAACAGGCTGACGACGTCGATACGCATGGGCGAGCGGTGAGCCAAGACGAGTGGGATGGCGCCTAGTAGAGCACTACGCTCACTCCTCACTCCTCTCCACTCGTTCCTAGAACTCCGGGTCCCAGTCCACGCCCACCACGCCGGCCTCGAAATCCACGCGCGTCACGAAGTCCGGCTGGATGAACGGGATCAGCCGGTCCTTGTCGCCCCGCGCCACCAGCACATCGTTGGCGCCGGTGGAGAACAGGTGCGAGACCGTGCCGAAGTCGCGGCCGTCGGCGTTGATCACGCGCAGGCCTTCCAGGTCGACCCAGTAGTACTCGTCGGGCTGGGGCGGCGGCAGCGCGCTGCGCGGCACGGCGATCTCCAGCCCGACCATCGCTTCGACCGCATCACGGTCCTCAACGCCGGGGAAGCTGGCGATCAGATGCTTGCCCGAGGGCTTGCCGCGCACGCCGGACAGCTCGCGCTCGCGGCCGGCCGCATCGCGCAGGGTCCAGGGCTGGTAGCGGAAGATGGCTTCGCGCGGCTCGGTCCAGGACTCGATCTTGACCTGGCCACGCACGCCGAACGCGCCGACCACCCTGCCCAGCAGGATGCGGCGCGTTGCGTTCTCACTCATTGCGAGAAGACCGGCCGCGCCAGGCGCGGCCGCAGCGCGATCAGGCCGAAGCCTGGGCGTTGGCCTTGGCCGCTTCCTTGTACAGGTTGCGGACCTTGTCGGTCAGCTGGGCGCCGTTGCTCACCCAGTGGTCGACGCGGGCGGTGTCCAGCACCACGCGCGGCTCGGCGCCTTGGGCGACCGGGTTGTAGTAACCCAGACGCTCGATGTTGCGGCCGTCGCGCGCGCTGCGCACGTCGGTGACGATGATGTGGTAGAAGGGGCGCTTCTTGGCGCCACCGCGGGTAAGGCGGATCTTGACCATGGTGCTCTCGTGTTGCCCAGTCGCCAGGATGGCGAGGTAAGCCGGCGATTATAGCTGGCCGCGCGCGCCACGCAAACCCGTCCCCACTCTCCCGCCTGTGCTCAGGGGCGATCCCAGGGCTGGGTGTCCAGCGCCCGGGCCAGCAGGGCGGGCAGTTCCGGCGCGGCCGGCAAGGGCCTGCCATCGATCCCGGACACCGGCGTGCAGCCGTTCGCGTTGGCGGTGAAGGCGGCCAACGTGCCCGCTTGTTTCAGCGTGACGTCCGCGCTCCGCTGCGGCACACCCAAGACATCCAGGCCCCGCTGCAGCAGCGCCTCGCAGGTGCCGCGCAGCGCCGGGCCCTGCAGCCAGAGCACTTGGCCGCCGTCCCAGAACCCGATGTTCCAGACCGAGCCTTCCACCACGCGCGCGCCCTGCCCCGCCGCTTCGACGAACAGCGCGTCGTCGGCGCCGGCCAGCCGTGCCTGGCGCCGGTAGTGGAACAGCGGCAGCGTGGCGATGTGCTTGATCTGCGGCAGGGGCCGCACGAACGCATAGGACTTCAGGGCCAGCGGCCCGGCCGGCGCCGCCGGCTGCGCATCCGCCACGGAGATCAGCCATTGCGGCGTCACCGGCTTGAGCGGATCGCGGTAGTCGAAGTCGCGCGCGAAGCCGGTGATCCGCACCGACGCGTCCTCCACCCCATGCAGCGCCTGCCGCAGCTGCGCCAGCAACGCGGGCTCGTCGAACGGGGCGTCGAACAGCGTCGCATGGCCCTCGCGCAGCCGCGCCAGGTGCAGATCGAGCCCCTGCACCGCGCCGCCGCGCGTGCGGAAGGCGGTGAAGTGGCCGTAGTTGGACTGCGCCAGCGGACGCAGGTCGTCGTGCGTGGCGGGCCGGCCGGCGATGCTCAGGCGGGGCGCGCTCACAGCAGGGCGTCGGCCTGCGCCCACCAGTCCCGCAGCAGCGCGGCGGCGGGCCTGGCCTGCGCGGCCCAGGCCGACTGCCCGGCCCAGGCCTGCATCGCATCGAGCCGGTCCTCGACCACGGCTTGCTTGCGCATCGCGGCGGTCAGGCCGCGCTGCACCGGATACGGCGCGGGCGGTGGCGCTTCAGGATTCGTCGCTGCGCGGACATAGGCCGTGGCGATCGAACGCCCGAGCCGGCCGGAGAACGCACGCGTCGGCCAGGTGTCCTGCGGCTCGGTCCCGGCCAGGGCCTGCGCCCAGGCCGGCGCGATGGCGGCTTCCGGCGTGCGCAGGAAGGCGGTGCCGACCATCGCCGCACTCGCGCCCAGCGTCAGCGCAGCGGCCACCCCGCGGCCATCGGCGATGCCACCGGCGGCGATCACCGGCACCGACAGCGCATCGGCCAGGCGCGGCACCAGCGCGAACAGGCCGACCAGCTGGCGCTCGGCGGCGGCCGGATCGAACGCACCGCGATGCCCACCGGCCTCGAAGCCCTGCGCAATCACCGCATCGGCGCCGGCGTCCTGCGCGCACTGCGCTTCGGCCAGCGTGGTCGCGGTGGCGAACCAGGCGATGCCGGCGCGGCGCAGCGCCTGCACCTGGGCCGGTTGCAGCACGCCCATGATCGTGGACAACACCTGCGGCCGCGCCGCCAGCACGGCGTCGAACTGCGCGTCGAAATCCGCGGGGACCGCATCGCCCGCGCTGGCGGGCACATCCGGCCCCCACTGCGCCAGCAGCGCACGCACGGCGGCCTCGGCCTGCGCATCGCGCGCGGGCGGCGCGTCTGGCACCCACAGATTGACCTGTGCAGGCCCGCTGGAAAGCGCACGGAAGTCGTCCATCCAACGCCCGATGTCCTGCGGCGTGGACAGCACCGCGCCCATCGCGCCCAGGCTGCCGGCATCGGCCAGCGCAGCCGACAGCGGCACTGGGCAGGCGCCGGCCATCGGCGCCAGCAGGATCGACACGCGCACGCCGAAGCGCGCGCAGAACGCATCGGATCGCAGGCGCGCGGCCGAGGCCATCAGGCGATCAGCGGAACGGCATGCCGCCGCGGCCGCCGCCACCCATGGCGCCCATCATTCCGCGCATGCCGCGCATCATGCCCTTCATGCCGCCGCGGCCCAGCTTGCCCATCATCTTTTCCATCTGCGTGAACTGCTTCATCAGCTTGTTCACGTCGGCCGGCTGGGTGCCCGAGCCCTTGGCGATGCGCGCGCGGCGCGAGCCGTTGAGCAGCGCCGGATTGCGGCGCTCCTTCTTGGTCATCGAATTGATGATCGCGATCATGCGCGGCACTTCCTTGTTGCCGGCGACCTGCGCCTTGAGGTGCTCGGGCACCTGGCCCAGGCCAGGTAGCTTGTCCATCAGCGCGCCGATGCCGCCCATGTTCTGCATCTGCTCGAGCTGGTCGCGCATGTCGTTGAGATCGAACTTCTTGCCCTTGGCGACCTTCTCGGCGAGCTTCTGCGCCTTGTCCTTGTCGACCTGGCTCTCGACCTGCTCCACCAGCGACAGCACGTCGCCCATGTCCAGGATGCGGCTGGCCACGCGCTCGGGATGGAACACGTCCAGGCCGTCGGGCTTCTCGCCCACGCCGATGAACTTGATCGGCTTGCCGGTGATGTAGCGCACCGACAGCGCCGCGCCGCCGCGGGCATCGCCGTCGGTCTTGGTCAGCACCACGCCGGTCAGGGGCAGCGCCTCGGAGAAGGCCTTGGCGGTGGTCGCCGCGTCCTGGCCGGTCATCGAGTCGACCACGAACAGGGTCTCGACCGGCTTGACCGCGGCGTGCAGCGCCTTGATCTCGGCCATCATCGCCTCGTCGATGGCCAGGCGACCGGCGGTATCGACGATCAGCACATCGGTGAAGGACTTGCGCGCGTCCTCGATCGCGGCGCGGACGATGGCCTCGGGCTTCTGCGAGGCATCGGAGGGGAAGAACGGCACGTCGACCTGCTGGGCCAGCGCCTTGAGCTGCTCGATGGCGGCCGGGCGGTAGACGTCGGCCGAGACCACCATGACCTTCTTCTTGCGCTTCTCCTTCAGGTGCTTGGCGAGCTTGCCCACGGTGGTGGTCTTGCCCGCGCCCTGCAGGCCGGCCATCAGGATCACCGCCGGCGCCGGCACGTTGAGGTTGAGGTCCTGGGCGGTGGAGCCCATCACCGCGGTCAGCTCGTCGCGCACCACCTTGATCAGCGCCTGGCCGGGGGTCAGCGACTTCAGCACCTCCTGGCCGACCGCGCGCACCTTGATGCGCTCGACCAGGGCCTGGACCACCGGCAGGGCGACGTCGGCTTCCAGCAGGGCGATGCGCACCTCGCGGGTGGCCTCGCGGATGTTGTCCTCGGTCAGGCGGCCGCGGCCGCGCAGGCGCTCGATGGTGCCGGACAGGCGCTGGGTCAGGGATTCGAACATGGGGGCAACCGGAAAGCGGACGCGAAGCGGGCGCGCAGTATATCCGGGTGGGTTTTGCGGCCGGGCGGGAATGAGGGGCGAGCTGAGCCTTATCGGCGCGGCTTGTGCCTCTCCGCGCGCGGCCCCATCCCACCGCCCGTCCAACAAGAATGGTTCTCGAAAAGCGGAGCCGCATGCGACACTGCGCGCCATGGGGTTCGTCCTTCCTTCCTGTGTCCTGTACCTGCTGGCGACCCTGTTGCTGGTGCGCGCCGTCGCGCCCGATGCCGCCGGGCCGACCCGCGCCTGGCGCCTGCCGGCCCTGCTGGCCATCGCCCTGCACAGCGGCTACCACCTGTGGGTGGCCTGGCGCACGCCGGGCGGGCCAGACATGCATTTCTTCGCGGCTCTGTCGCTGGTCAGCCTGGGCATGGCGGCGATGACCGCCCTGGTCGCGCGCGGCCGCATGGCAGCGGTGGGCGTGGTGTCCTTCCCGCTGGCCGCGCTGCTGCTGGCCGTCTACCACGGCTACGGCCACCGCCCCTCCTCCGGTCTGGACTGGCGCCTGCAGCTGCATGCCTGGCTGGCGCTGCTGTCCTACGCCACGCTGGCGGTGGCGGCGCTGCTGGCGATCATGCTGTGGGTGCAGGAGCGCGCCCTGCGCCGGCGCGAGTTCCACGCCTGGCTGCGCGCGCTGCCGCCGCTGACCGAGCTGGAGACATTGCTGTTCCGCACGATCGCGGTGGGTTTCGCCCTGCTGACGGCCACGCTGCTGACCGGAATGATGTTCGTGGAGAACCTGTTCGCCCAGCATCTGGTGCACAAGACCGTGCTGAGCGTGCTGTCCTGGCTGGTCTTCGGCGGCCTGCTGCTGGGGCGCTGGCGGCGCGGCTGGCGCGGCACGACTGCGGTGCGCTGGACCTTGGTGGCCATGGCGCTGCTGCTGCTCGCGTTTTTCGGCAGCAAGGCGGTGCTGGAGTTGATCCTGAAACGCACCTTATGAGCTGACCGTTCTGTCAGCAGAATGCCGCGACGCGGCATTCCATTGCTGAAACAATATTTGCATTGACAAATATCCCACCCGCGCGGATCATGCCGCGCCATGAATTCCCCTGCGTCCATCTGCCCGCCCGCGAGCGGGTCCTCGCTCGGCCTGCTGATCCGCCAGACGCGTGACGCGATCTGGGAAGCGATGGAGCGCGAACTGATCGCCGCCGGCCACGACCTGACCTTCAGCCAGTTCGTCACCATCAAGAAGCTGGCCGACGGCATCGCCAGCGTGACCGACCTGGCGCGCGCCGCCGAGGTCCACCCTGGCGCGATGACCCGCCTGCTCGATCGCCTCGAGGCGCGCGGCCTGGTCACGCGTAAGGCCGATCCCGGCGATCGCCGCGCCCTGCACATCCACCTCACCGAGGCCGGCACCGCCATCTGGCAGGACATCAACCTGTGCGGCCAGCGCGTGCTGCAGCGCGCGACGCGCGGCATGTCCGAGGCCGAATCCAGCGAACTGATGCGCCTGCTCGAGCAGGCGCGCGACAACCTCACCTCCGAGACCGATTGACCATGTCCACGTCCGTTCCCCCACGCCTGCACGGCAGGCTCGCCGCGGCGATGGCCTGCGCGCTGGTGCTGGCCGGCTGCGCCAGCAGCCGCGGCCTGACCACCAGCGGCCAGCCGCTCGACGCAGACACCCTCGGTGCACGCCAGGTCCTGGGCGCGGACGCCTTCAGCGCCGCCGCCTTCCCGCGTCAGGACTGGTGGAACGCGCTGGGCGACCCGCAGCTGGACGGCCTGATCCGCGAGGCCCTGCAGGGCAACCCATCGCTGGCCGCGGCCGACGCGCGCCTGCGCCAAGCCAAGGCCCAGGCCGGCCTGGCCGACGCGCAGCGCAAGCCCACGCTCGACGCCACCGGCGAATACAGCGGCGTGCAGCTGCCCAAGGGCCTGGCCGGCCCGGAGATCGGCGGCGATGTGATGTGGGCCAACGTGCTGATGCTCGACTTCAAGTGGGCGCCGGACCTGTGGGGCGGCCAGCGCGCCGCCTACGAGGCCGCCGTCGGCCAGGCGCGCGCCGCCGAGGTCGACGCCCAGGCCGCCCGCCTGACCCTGTCGGCCAACATCGCCCGCACCTACATCTCGCTGTCGCAGGCCTACGAGGCGCTGGACGTGGCCCGCCGCGAGCAGCAGCGTTCGGGCCGCCTGCGCGACCTGAGCCAGCAGCGCGTCGACGCCGGCCTGGACAACAACCTGCAGCTGCGCCAGGCCGAGAGCACCATCGCCAGCGCGCGCCAGCAGGAACAGGCCGCCCAGCAGCAGATCGACGCCCTGCGCAACGCGCTGGCCGCCCTGCTCGGCAAGGGCCCGGACCGCGGCCTGGCCATCGCCCAGCCCAAGCTGCTCGCCGCGCCCGCGCCGTCGGTGCCCGGCGTGCTGCCCAGCGAACTGCTCGGCCATCGCGCCGACGTGGTCGCCGCGCGCTGGCGCGTGGAGGCCGCCAACCGCGGCATCGACGCGCGCAAGGCCGCCTTCAAGCCCAGCGTGAACCTGTCGGCCATCGTCGGCCTGGCCTCGGCCAACCTGTCGGATCTGTTCGACAGCGATGCGGTGCTGGGCCTGGGCGGGCCGGCGATCAGCCTGCCGATCTTCGATGGCGGTCGCTTGCGCGCCAACCTGGACAACGCGGACGCCCAGTACGACCTCGCTGTGGCCAGCTACAACGGTGCCTTGGTCGGTGCCATGCACGAGGTCGCCGATGCGGTCCAGTCGGCGCGCTCGCTCGATGCGCAGGTCGCCTCGCTGACCGCGGCGCGCGATGCGGCGCAGAAGGCCTACGACCTGGCCTCCAACCGCTACGACGCGGGCCTGGGCACCCAGCTGGACGTGCTCTCCGCGCAGCGACCGCTGCTGCAGCTGGAACAGCAGCTGGCCGATCTCCACGCCCGCCGCTACGTCGCCGTGGTCGATCTCGACCAGGCCCTGGGCGGCGGCCTGCCGCTGACCGCGCCGACTCCCTCTTCCACCAATACCGCCGATACCTCCACGCCATGAACTCGCAGACTCCCAACGCTCAGGCCGGCGCGCAGCCGCCGAAGAAGAGCAACCGCAAGCGTTCCCTGCTCATCCTGCTCCTGGTGATCGTCGTGGCCGGCGTGGGCTGGATCGCCTACGAGCTGCTGTACGGCCGCTGGCACCAGAGCACCGACGACGCCTACGTCGCCGGCAACATCGTCTCGATCGTGCCGCAGACCATGGGCACGGTGGTCAGCATCGACGCCGACAACGGCATGAAGGTCGAGGCGGGCCAGCCGCTGGTGCACCTGGATCCCAACGATGCCCAGGTCAGCTACGACCAGGCCGTGGCCAACCTGGCCGGCACCGTGCGCCAGGTGCGCGGCCTGTACAGCAGCGTGGAGTCCAGCGAATCGGACCTGCGCGCCCGCCAGGTCGCCGTCGATCAGGCGCGCGCCGACGTCAAGCGCCGCGAAGGCCTGGTCGCCACCGGCGCGGTCTCGCGCGAGGAGCTGGCCCACGCCCGCGACATCCTGGCCTCGGCCGAGGCCGCCCTGGGCGGCGCGCGTGGCAACCTGCAGCGCACCCGCGCGCTGGTCGATGCCACCACCGTGTCCAAGACCCCGCAGGTGCAGGCCGCGTCCTCGCAGCTGCGCCAGGCCTATCTCAACCTGCAGCGCACCGCGATCCTCGCGCCGGTCTCGGGCTACGTGGCCCAGCGCCGCGTGCAGCTGGGCCAGCAGGTCCAGCCCGGCACCACGCTGATGACGATCGTGCCGATCGACCAGGTGTGGATCGAGGCCAATTTCAAGGAAACCCAGCTGGGCAAGATGCGCATCGGCCAGCCGGTCGAGGTGCATGCCGACCTGTACGGCGATGACGTCACCTACCAGGGCAAGGTCGACAGCCTGGGCCTGGGCACCGGCAGTGCGTTCTCGCTGCTGCCGGCGCAGAACGCCAGCGGCAACTGGATCAAGATCGTCCAGCGCCTGCCGGTCAAGATCGTGCTCGATCCCAAGCAGCTGCAGTCCCATCCGCTGCGCATCGGCCTGAGCACGGACGTCAACGTGAGCCTGAAGGACCAGAACGGCCCGGTCCTGGCGCCGGCCCGCCCGGCCGATGCCAAGCCGCTGATGACCACGGCCGCCTACAACAAGCAGTTGGCCGACGCCAACCAGCTGATCACCTCGATCATCGAGCAGAACCTGCCCGAGTCGGCCAAGACCAACTGAGCGCGCACTGATGTCCACCATCGCCGAAGACGCGGGCGGCGGCGGCGCGCCGGCCGCCCCCAAGCCGGCGGCCCAGCCGTTCCGCCCGCCGAACATGGCGCTGACCACGATCGGCCTGGCGCTTGCATCGTTCATGCAGGTGCTGGACACGACCATCGCCAACGTCTCCCTGCCCACCATCTCGGGCAACCTGGGCGCCAGCGCCAACCAGGCCACCTGGGTCATCACCTCGTTCGCGGTGAGCAACGCGATCGCGCTGCCGCTGACCGGCTTTCTGACCCGCAAGTACGGCGAGGTGCGGCTGTTCACCCTGGCCACGCTGGCCTTCGTGGTTGCCTCCTTCCTGTGCGGCATCGCCAACTCGATGGGCCTGCTGGTGGTGGCCCGCGCGCTGCAGGGCTTCGTCGCCGGCCCGATGTATCCGGTGACCCAGGCGCTGCTGATCTCGATCTATCCACCGCACAAGCGCGGCCAGGCCATCGCCCTGCTGGCGATGGTCACGGTGGTCGCGCCGATCGCCGGCCCCATCCTGGGCGGCTGGATCACCGACAACTACAGCTGGGAATGGATCTTCTTCATCAACATTCCCATCGGCATCTTCGCCAGCTTCGTGGTCGGCCGGCAGATGAAGGGGCGGCCCGAGCAGCTGCAGTCGCCGAAGATGGACTACATCGGCCTGGCCACGCTGATCCTGGGCGTGGGCGCGCTGCAGATCATGCTGGACCTGGGCAACGACGAGGACTGGTTCAACTCGACCAAGATCGTATGGCTGACCATCGTGGCGGTGCTCGCCCTGACGGTGTTCGTCATCTGGGAACTGACCGAGAAGGATCCGATCGTCAACCTGCGCCTGTTCCGCCACCGCAACTTCACCGCCGGCACGCTGGCGATGGTGCTGGGCTATGCGGCGTTCTTCTCCATCGGCCTGCTGGTGCCGCTGTGGCTGCAGCGCAACCTGGGCTATACCGCGCTGTGGGCGGGCCTGGCCTCGGCACCACTGGGCGTGCTGCCGGTGCTGCTGACGCCGTTCGTGGGCAAGTACGCCTCGCGCTTCGATCTGCGTCTGCTGGCGAGCTTCGCGTTCTTCGTCATGGCCTCCACCAGCTTCCTGCGCTCGGGCTTCAACCTGGACGTCAACTTCGGCCGCGTGGCCGAGGTGCAGCTGATCCAGGGCCTGGGCGTGGCGCTGTTCTTCATGCCGGTGCTGACCATCCTGCTGTCGGACCTGGAGCCGCATGAGATCGCCGCCGGCTCGGGCCTGGCCACCTTCGTGCGCACGCTGGGCGGCAGCTTCGCCGCCTCGCTGACCACCTGGGCCTGGAACCAGCGCACCACCGTGCACCATGCGCAACTGACCGAGCACATCAACGCCTACGATCCGGCCATGCAGCAGACCGTGAACCAGCTCGGCCGCGGCGACCTGCAGACCGGCGCGGTGGCGCTGAACCAGATGATCGGCCAGCAGGCCGCGCAGATCGGCTTCAACGAGATCTTCCACCTGCTGGGCATCGTCTTCCTGTCGATCATCGTGGTGGTGTGGTTCGCCAAACCGCCGTTCGCGGCCAAGGCCGGCGGTGGCGCGGCGGCCGGCGGCCACTGAGGTCTACGCCTTCCGCGCAAAGACAAAGGGCCGCAGCGATGCGGCCCTTTGTCTTTGGCGTCACTGCCAACCGCCACACATCGTCGTTCCCGTGGACGCGGGAACCCAGCGACTTTCGCACTCAGGCAGTCAAGGCACTGGATTCCCGCGTTCGCGGGAATGACGGGCCGTTCCCAGCCGTCCCGCCCCGCGCTTACAGGATCCCGATCTCCTTCAGCCACTGCTCCAGCAGCACCGGCCACATCTTCACCACCGGATGCTTGGACGGGCGCAGCCCGAAGGCATGGCCGCCCTTGGCGAACAGGTGCACCTCGGCCGGCACGCCGGCCTGCTCCAGCGCGCGCGCGTAGACGGTGCTGTTGCAGATGTCGTCGACCGGGTCGTCCCAGTCCTGCAGCAGGAAGGTCGGCGTCGTACGCGCCGTGACCTTGAAGCCCGGCGCGAACTTGCCCTCGCGGCACAGGTGCCCGGGATAGGCCGCGATCGCGAAGTCCGGCCGGCTGCTGAGCTTGTCGGCCGCGTCCACCGGCGCATAGGTCGAGGTGAAGATGTTGCTGGTCTGCGCCACCAGATAGCCGCCGGCGGAGAAGCCGATCACCCCGACCTTGGCCGGATCGATGTGCCACTGCGCCGCGTGCGCGCGTACCAGGCGGATGGTGCGCTGTGCGTCCTGCAGGGCGAACGGCGTCCTGGGCGTGATCTCGCAGTCGCAGTCCTTGTCGTAGTGGTGGTTGCCGCCGGGCACCCGGTACTTGGACAGGATGCAGGTCATGCCGTGCGCGGTGATCCAGTCGCAGATCTCGGTGCCTTCCAGGGTGATGGCCAGCATCACGAAGCCGCCGCCGGGAAAGACCACCACGGCCGCGCCGGTATTGCGTCCTTTCGGCGGGTAGACCGTCATGGTGGGAACGCTGACATCGAACACGCCCTGCGACACATCGCCGCCGAGCGCATCCGGCGTGAGCTTGGTCAGCACGCGCTCGGGCTTGCGCGTGGTCTCTTCCGGATCCGGCGCGGCATGCGGCCAGATCGGCAGCTGCGTCGTGCCTGCGGGCGCCTGCCACACCTCGACACGTGCGACTTCTTTCGAAGAAGGATCGGCCGGCGCGGCCAGCGCCGCACGGCCGGACAAGCCAAAGACAACCGCTGCGCATACCACGCCATACACGATCCGATGCATGTTCCGACGCCTTCCGACTGAGAAAAAAGGTCGGCGCTATAGTCTGATCCGCCCCGTACGCGCGCAAAGGATGTTATCTCTTGGCAGCTTCAAGAAGATCTCATGTGCCCATGGGGCCGTCGGTGTCGTTGAACGCGCTCAAGGCCTTCGAAAGCGCGGCGCGGCATCTGTCCTTCACCCTGGCCGCCGACGAACTCTCGGTCACGCCCGCGGCCATCAGCCACCAGGTCAAGTCGCTCGAGGATCGGCTCGGTGTGCGCCTGTTCCGGCGCACCTCCAAGGGCCTGGTCATCACCGACGAAGGCCTGGCCCTGGTGCCGACGCTGAGCGATACCTTCGCCCGCGTGGGCCGGCTGCTGGAGCAGTTCGAGCACGGCCACCGGCGCGAGGTGTTGACCGTCAGCGTCGTGGGCACCTTCGCGATGGGATGGCTGTTGCCGCGCCTGCGCGACTTCGAGGCGCAGCATCCGTTGATCGACCTGCGCCTGCTGACCAACAACAACCGCGTGGACGTGGCCGGCGAGAGCCTGGACTTCGCCATCCGCTTCGGCGACGGTGCCTGGCACGGGCTGCAGGCCGAATGCCTGCTGGACGCGCCGCTCTCGCCGCTGTGCTCGCCGGCGACCGCGGCGCGCCTGCAGACGCCCGCGGACCTGAAGGACGTGCCGCTGCTGCGTTCCTACCGGCCGCAGGACTGGCCGGCCTGGTTCCAGGCCGCCGGCTGCGCGCCGGTCCCGCTGCGTGGCCCCGTCTTCGACGCCTCGACGCTGATGGCGCACGCGGCGATCGACGGGCACGGCGTGGCCCTGGTGCCGCCGTGCATGTTCGAGCGCGACCTCGAAAGCGGGCGCCTGGTCCAGCCGTTTCCGGTCGTGGTCAGCACCGGCGCGTACTGGCTGACCATGTTGAAACGTCGTCCGCTCACTCCGGCGATGACGAGCTTCAGAAGATGGCTGCTGGCGCAGCTGCCCGGGCCGTAGCAGCGCGCCCCCCTAGCGCAGCAGGACCACTTCCTCGGCGCTGGTGGGATGGATGGCGACCGTCTCGTGCAGGTCGTCCAGCGTGGCGCCCAGCTTCACCGCCACCGCGAAGCCCTGCAGGATCTCATCGGCGCCCTCGCCCATCAGGTGCACGCCGACCACGCGCCGCTCCGGACCCACGCACACCAGCCGGAATAGGCTGTGCTGCGGCGCGTCGGCCAGCGCGTAGAGCATCGGCCGGAACGTGGTCGAATACACCTTCACCGCATCCTGGCCGAACTTGGCCTGCGCCTCCTTCTCGCTCAGGCCGACGCCACCCATCGGCGGATGCGAGAACACCACGCTGGGGATGTTGGCGTAATCCAGCTTGGCCTGCGGCTTGCCGCCGAACAGCCGGTCCATCAGCCGGCGCGCCGCGGCGATCGCCACCGGGGTCAGCTCGACGCCGACGTCGGTGACATCGCCGATGGCATGGATGTTCTCCACGTTGGTGTCCTGCCACTCATCGACCTGGACGTAGCCTTCGTCATCGGTGCGCACGCCCACGGTCTCCAGGCCCAGGTCGTGCGTATTGGGCGTGCGGCCGGTGGCGAAGATGACGCAGTCGTATTCGCCTGGCATGGGGCCGGTGTCGGTGAGCACGCGCGTGGCCTGGCCGTGGCGTTCCAGCGCGGTCACCTGCATGTCGAAGAACAGGCGGATGCCGCCCTGGCGCAGGTTCTCGGCCAGTTGGTGGGTCAGCCCGCGGTCGAAGGCCTGCAGCAGACACGGGCCGCGCACGAACAGCTCGACCTGGCTGCCCAGCGCCTGCAGCACGCCGGCCAGCTCGACGGCGATATAGCCGCCACCGACGATCGCCACCCGCGGCGGCGCCGAGCACAGGTTGAAGAAGCCATCCGAATCGATCGCCAGCTCCGCGCCGGGGATGTCCGGCCGCTTGGGATGACCGCCGGTGGCGATCAGCACATGCCGCGCCTTGAGCTCCAGTCCGTCCTCGCAGCGCACGCCGCCCGGCATCAGCCGGCCGCGCGAGGGAATGCGGTTGATGCCGCCCTTGTGCAGGCGGCGGCGGTAGCTGTCGTGGATGCCGGCGATGTAGCGCTGGCGATGGACCACGAACTCCTGCCAGTCCAGCGGCCCATGCTCGACCGGGAAGCCCAGGTCGGCGGCCATGTCCAGATGCCGGGCGATCTCGGCCGCCAGCCACATCGCCTTCTTCGGCACGCAGCCGACGTTGACGCAGGTCCCACCCAGTTCGCCTGGCTCGAGCAGCGCCACGCTGGCGCCGTATTCGGCCGCGCGGAAGGCGCCGGCCAGCCCCCCGGAGCCGCCGCCGATGACGATCAGATCGAAGGCGCTGTCAGCCGCTGCCTGCATGGATGTTCACTCCGCTCGGGTCTCAGGGTCGTTGCACAGCATGCCCAAGCCCCGGCCCACGACGGGTGAGGACAAGGCGACTCATCGTTGTCCTGCGCGGCGCGGCGGCCGCGCATAGGCCAGCGCGCGCAGCGCCCATTCGGCCGGCCCGGGAAGCCCGCGCTTCTGCCACCACCGGCTCAGGACAAGCTGCAGCGCGAACAGGGCCAGCGCCAGCGGCAGCTGCCAGCGTCGCGCCAGCCCGAAGGCCCCGAATCCATACCCGTAAAAGAGCGTGGTGCACACCAGCGACTGCAGCAGATAGTTGCTCAGCGCCAGCCGGCCGGTCGCAGCAAGCGCCGCGCACAGGCCGGTCAGCGAGGGGCGCCCCTGAAGCCAGCGCAGGGTCCAGGCCACATAGCCCAGGCAGATCGGCAGGCTAGCCGCCGACGCCAGCGCCGCGCCCAGGCAGGTCCGCGCATCGGTACGCCCCGGCCCGATCCATGGCGCCAGCCAAACCGCCAGCCCCATCGCGCCCAGGCCCAGCGGCAGCGCGAGCCAGCGCATCGCCTGCAGCGCGCGCGCATGCCGCGCCGGTTCGGCCAACACCCCGCCCAGCCAGCCGCCGATCAGGAACAGGCCGAAGACCTGCGCCCCGTAGATCGGCAGCACCTGCAGGTTCGAGACGAAGTCCTCCAGCCGCTGGCGCGTGGCGGCGAGGTAATCGCCGTGCGCGTAGGCGCCGATCTGCGCCTGCGCCTGGGCCTGGGCGTGCACGGCCTGCTCGTGCAGCGCCTGCTGCCAGGCCGGATCACTGGCCAGCGATGCGCCCATCGCCGCCACGCCCAGCATCAGCCCGGCCGGCACCAGGAACAGCGCCACGCCGATCCACGCCAGCACGCCGCCGATCACCTCGCGGAAGGCCAGCAACAGCAGTCCGCACAGCGCATAGGTCACCAGGATGTCGCCGGACCAGACCAGCAGCGCGTGCGCCAGCCCGATCAGCAGCAGCCCCGCACAGCGGCGCAGCCACACCGGGCCCAGCGCCCAGCCCTCGCGCTCGGCGCGCGCGGCCAGGCCGGCGAAGCCCGCGCCGAACAGCAGCGAGAACAGCGCGATGAACTTGCCCTGGACCACCACATAGATCGCCGCGTCCACCCAGCGATCCGCGCCGGACAGCGCCGGATCCACGCCGGTGCCCATCGACGCTGGCGGGCCGGCGAAGCCCTCCAGATTCATCAGCGCGATGCCCAGCAGCGCCAGGCCGCGCAGCACATCCATCGCCGGCAGGCGCGCGCGCTCGCCCAGCGGCGCGGGCAGCGCCCTCATGGCGGAGTCAGGGCGCATCGCGCCGACCCCAAACGACGACGGCCCGCATCACGCGGGCCGCCGCAAAGCTTGCACAAGCAAGCGCATGGCTCAGTGCTGGTGGCCGCCATCGCCGTGCACGTGACCGTGCTCGATCTCCTCGGGCGAGGCCTCGCGCACCTCGACGATCTCCACGTCGAAATGCAGATCCTTGCCGGCCATCGGATGGTTGAGGTCCACGTCGACCACGCTCATGCCCACCTTCTGGATGGTCACCGCGCGCGGGCCGAAGTTGGTCTGCAGCACGACCTGCTGGCCGGCGGCGAGCTTCTGGCCGCCGAAGTGCTTCTTGGGCACGCGCTGGCTCAGGCCATCGCGGCGCTCGCCGTAGGCCTCGGCCGCGGCCACGTCCACGCCGAAGCTTTCGCCGGCTTCCTTGTCCATCATCGCCGCCTCCAGGCCGGGGATGATGTTGCCGTGGCCGATCAGGATGGCCAGCGGCTCGCGGTCCTTGGAGGACTCCAGCGGCTCGGCGCCGACTTCGGACACGGTGTAGTGGAAACGCACGACGCTGTCTTTGGCGATTTTCATTGCAAACTCTGGTGAAGGCCGCGGTGGCGCGGCAGGGTGCGCGGCTTGTCCGCCGCAGGGCGTGCGGACCACAATGGCCGCGATGAAGACCGTCCATTATCCGGGCTCGCCCCGGCGCATGCCAACCGCCTGGCTCCGGCGCGGTCTGGTCCTGAGCGGACTCGCCCTGGTCCTGGCCTTGCTGGCCGGCTGCGGCAGCGAGCGCCCAGTGGTGCGCAGCAAGGCGCCGCCACCGCCCCGGGTCTGGTCGGTGCAGCCGGTGGCCGACCCGATGGCGGTCAACGGCGTGATCATGCGCGCCCTGGGGCTGGTCGGTACGCCCTACCGCTACGGCGGCAACACGCCCGAATCGGGCTTCGACTGCAGCGGCCTGGTCAACTACGTCTACCGCGACATGCTCGACCTGCGCCTGCCGCGCACCTCCAGGGAGCTGGCCCAGATCCAGGGGCCGCGCATCGATGAGAGCCGCCTGGCGCCGGCCGATCTGGTGTTCTTCGGCACGCCCGGCAGCGTCAGCCATGTGGGCATCTATGTGGGCGAAGGCCGCTTCGTCCATGCCCCCAGCAGCGGCGGAACGGTCCGCCTGGACTCGCTGGACGGAGCCTACTGGCGCGACCATTACAGCGGAGCCCGCCGGGTTGTTAATTAAATGTGATGCGTAAAATGTGATGCATTTCTCAATGCCCTCTACGCTCCTGTAACGAACTTTGAACATCTTCACTGGCGACTAACGGCAAACTCCAGTCTCCGCCGCGAAACCTTCACCCGCCCGTGACGAACGACGACCTGAAGTTGGGCCAGCCGCTCACCACCCGCCGCCTGCATCGTGGCCCGCTTCCGCTACTGATCCTGGCGTTGCTTGGTACCGGTGCCGCGCCGCTGGCGATGGCCCAGGACGCTACCCATCTCCCCGCCACGCCGTCCTCGGACGTGGCCACGGTCACCAGCCCGGTGGCCACCACGGTCGCCACTGGCGTGCCGACTCCGATCAACGCCAACAGCGCTGCCGCGGTTCCGGCCGGCCAGCCGATCGCCGCTGCCACACCTGCTCCCGCCGCCCCCGCGACGGCTCCCGCCGTGAGCATTCCGGTCGCCGCACTGGCGCCGGCCGCCGCGGTCCCGGCCGTGGCCGTGGCCGGCAACGGCTCGCTGCGCGATAAGGCCACCGAGGCCGCCGCCGCCACCCTGACCGCGCTGCTGCCGCGCCTGGCCGCCAGCGACACCGTGCCGGTCATGGACCGCTCGACCACGCTGGCCGGCGACCTGAGCCGCCTGCTGAGCCACTACAACCTGGCCGGTGCCGCGGCTGCGACCGGCG
The DNA here is from genome assembly GCF_004283755.1 of Pseudoxanthomonas winnipegensis. Taxonomy (GTDB): domain Bacteria; phylum Pseudomonadota; class Gammaproteobacteria; order Xanthomonadales; family Xanthomonadaceae; genus Pseudoxanthomonas_A; species Pseudoxanthomonas_A winnipegensis. Next base: position 790 of record NZ_SHMH01000003.1, on the reverse strand, counting down.
GCCAGGCCGATGTCGGCAAGGTCCAGAGCGTCCTGCAGAGCGCGCTGGCCCTGCTCGGCACGCCCTACCGCTGGGGCGGCAGCGATCCGGACAGCGGTCTGGATTGCAGCGGCCTGGTGGGCTACGTGTTCCGCACCGCGCTGGGCGTGGACCTGCCGCGCGTCTCGCGCGACATGGCCGCCGACGGCGAGGGCGAGCTGATCAGGAACCGCGACCAGCTGCGCCAGGGCGACCTGGTGTTCTTCGGCGCCCGCGGCCGGGTCAACCACGTCGGCATCTATGTCGGCGAAGGCCGCTTCCTGCACTCGCCCAGCACCGGCAAGGACGTGCGCGTCGATACGCTGACCTCCGGCTACTGGGGCGGTCGCTTCATGCAGGCGCGCCGCGTCTCGCTGTAAGCGCGGACCCAGGGCTGCAACAAGAAGCCGGCGCATGCGCCGGCTTTTTTGTGGCTGTTCTTCCCGCTTGAGAGATCGTGGTGAGTGCGAGTGCTGGCTTCGGAAGGGCAGCGGGCCGGCGCGTCGAGGTATGAGGCTTCGTTTCAAAAGAAGCCCCGATCCATCCGCAGTGGGCCTCTACCGGTTGCATGCGGACCCCATCGTGGGAGCAACTGTCTCCTCAAATCTCGCAGCGGCCTGCCTGTAGAGCGGAGCTTGTGGCAACCCCCTTTTGGGGACTCCGCTGGGGCCTTTCCCACGAACTGAACGAAGAGCAGCGGAGCAAGCTCCGCTCTACAGGTGGGAGCCGTCCTTATGGCTTTTTGGCCCGCGGCGGCGAAGTGCTTTGCCGG
>NZ_SHMH01000002.1 GCF_004283755.1 Pseudoxanthomonas winnipegensis | reverse complement strand
GCTCGATCACCTGCTTCACCGCTTCGGCCTGGAACTCATCCGTGTACTGCTTGCTGTTGCCCATAAACACCTCGGTCATTGCCATCAATTATGGCAACCGGATGTCTACGAAAGGCTGGCCGGTCCACATCCGATCCGTAGAGAGAGCACCCCATGAAAGCCATCCCGTCCCTGGCCCTGGCAGGCCTGTCCCTCGCGCTGCTGGGCGCCGTCGCGGCCCCGGCCAGCGCGCAGGAGAACAACGACACCTTCACCCTGCGCGTGGGCGCCATGAACGCCGACGGCGACGCCACCCTCCGCGGCAGCGCCGAGGGGTTCGGCCAGAGCGTGAGCGGCAAGCGCGATTTCGACTTCGGCAGCGCCGAGGTGTCCCCGCGCGTGGATGGCGTATGGCACATCAGCAACCGCAACCGTCTGATCTTCGACTACTTCCGCTATCAGAAGGACAACAAGCAGACCCTGTCCGAGGACATCTCCTACCAGGGCAACACCGTGCCGAGCGGCAGCTTCGTCAAGCTGGATTCGCGCTTCCAGCTGGCCAGCCTGATCTACGACTTCTCGGTGGTGGAGACCGACAAGTTCTCGATGGGCCTGGAGCTGGGCGCCGAGTGGGCCAAGCTGGACGCCAAGGCCACCGCCGACGCCGGCACGCTGGGCCGCTACCGCGAAACCTGGAAGGAAGACGGCGTCGCCCCCGTGGTCGGCGTGCGCTTCACCGCCACCCCGGGCGATCGCTGGCTGATCAACGTGCAGGGCCAGTACCTGGACGCGAACTGGGGCAACTTCGACTACGACGGCAAGATCAAGCGCGCCAACGCCACGGTCGAGTACAAGTTCACCCAGAACTTCGGCGTGTTCGCCGGCTACGACTGGTTCAAGATCAACTACAGCGAGCCCTACACCTCCGGCGACATCACCGGTCGCGCCGGCCTGGATCTGGAGTTCAAGGGCCCGACGGTGGGTCTGACGTTTGCGTTTTGACGCGCTTCAGCGCGATGCGCGCTGAAGCCCCAAAGTTTGCTGCGCAAACTTCGGGCCCCGGCTTATCAGTCCCCACATCCCCGCGCCTTCGGCGCGCCCCCTTGACTCAAGGGGGCTCTCCTTCCGGAGCGTAGGCTGGGGCTTGGTGAAAGGCTTGGTTCGCGACACGAAAAAGCCCCGGCATGCCGGGGCTTTTTCTTTGGTCAACTCATGGGAGGGTCTGGAACTGCAGACAAACCCCCTATCGTCATTCCCGCGAAGGCGGGAATCGCTCCACAACAGACAGATGTCTGGTCATCCAGGGACTTTCGCGCGAAGCGTCGCAGACCCGCGCTCCCGCGATCGCGGGAGCGACGGAATGCGCTTACTTCTTCTTCGGGATGTACAGGTCGGTGATCGTGCCGTCGTAGACCTCGGCCGCCATGCCGACCGATTCGCTCAAGGTCGGGTGGGCGTGGATGGTGTGGCCGATGTCCTCGGCCTCGGCGCCCATCTCTATCGCAAGACCAATCTCGGCCAGCAGATCGCCGGCATGCACGCCGACGATGCCGCCGCCGACGATGCGGTGCGTCTCCTCGTCGAAGATCAGTTTGGTGAAGCCTTCGGTGCGGCCGATGCCGATGGCGCGGCCGCTGGCCGCCCACGGGAACTTGGCCACGCCGACCTTGAGCCCCTTGGCCTTGGCCTCGGTTTCGGTGACGCCGACCCAGGCGATCTCCGGGTTGGTGTAGGCCACCGACGGGATCACGCGGGCCACCCACTCCTTCTTCTCGCCCGAGGCGACTTCGGCCGCCAGCTTGCCCTCGTGCGTGGCCTTGTGGGCCAGCATCGGGTTCCCGACGATGTCGCCGATGGCGAAGATGTGCGGCACGTTGGTGCGCATCTGCGGATCGACCGGGATGAAGCCGCGATCGGTGACCTGCACGCCGGCCTTGTCCGCGCCGATCTTCTTGCCATTGGGCGCGCGGCCCACGGCCACCAGCACGCGGTCCCAGATGCCGGACTCCAGATCGGGCTTGGCGCCCTCGGTGGCCGATTCGAAGGTCACGGTGATGCCCTTCTTCTCGGCCTTGACGCCGGCGGCCTTGGTCTTCAGATGGACCACGACGCCCTGCTTCTTCAGGCGGTCGGCCAGCGGCTTGACCAGGTCCTTGTCGGCGCCGGGCATCAGCTGGTCCATGAACTCGACCACGGTCACCTGGCTGCCCAGGGCGCTGTACACGGTGGCCATTTCCAGGCCGATGATGCCGCCGCCGACCACGAGCAGGGACTTGGGCACTTCGGCCAGCTCCAGCGCGTCGGTGGAATCCATCACGCGCGGGTCGTCCCACGGGAAGTTGGGCAGCTTCACCGCCTGGCTGCCCGCGGCGATGATGCATTGCTCGAAGCGCAGCAGCTGGGTCTTGCCGTCGCTGCCGACGATCTCGATCTCGTTGGCCGACACGAACGTGCCCACGCCCTGGACCTCGCGCACCTTGCGCTGCTTGGCCATGCCGGCCAGGCCCTTGGTCAGGGTACCAACGACCTTTTCCTTGTAGCTGCGCAGCTTGTCGAGGTGGATCTTGGGCGCGGCGAACTCGATGCCGCACTCTTCGGCATGGGCGGCCTCGTCGATGACGTTGGCCGAATGCAGCAGCGCCTTGGACGGGATGCAGCCGACGTTGAGGCACACGCCGCCCAGGCTGGCGTAGCGCTCGATCAGCACGGTATCCAGGCCCAGGTCCGCGGCGCGAAACGCGGCGGTGTAGCCGCCGGGGCCGGAGCCCAGCACCACGATGCGGCATTCGATGTCGGCCTTGCGGCCGGTGCCGGCCGCGGCCTTGGGCGCCTGGACGCCCTCGGGCTTGGCGGGCGAGGCACTGACCGGCGCGGCGCGCGGGGCCTGCGAAGGCGCGGCCGCGGCCTCGCCTTCGAGCACCACGACCAGGTCGCCCTGGTTGACCTTGTCGCCGACCTTGACCTTGATCTCCTTGACCTTGCCGGCGGCCGAGGACGGCACTTCCAGCGTGGCCTTGTCCGATTCCAGGGTCAGCAGGCCCTGCTCCTTGGCCACCGTGTCGCCGACCGCGACCAGCATCTCGATCACCGGCACGTCGGAGAAGTCGCCGATGTCGGGCACCTTCACCTCGATGGGGCCGGCGGCCGGCGCGGGCGCGGCGGCTTCAGGCTTGGGTTCGACCTTCTCGGCCTTGGGTGCCTCTGCCTTGGCCGGCGCGGCCGGCTGGGGCGCGGCGGGGGCCGGCGCCGCGGCGGCTTCGCCCGCGGCCTCCAGCACCACGACCAGGCTGCCCTGCGAGACCTTGTCGCCGACCTTGATCTTGATCTCCTTCACCACGCCATCGGCCGAGGACGGCACTTCCAGCGTGGCCTTGTCCGATTCCAGCGTGGCCAGGCCCTGTTCCCTGGTCACGGTATCGCCGACCGAAACCAGGACCTCGATCACCGGCACGTCGGAGAAATCGCCGATGTCCGGCACCTTCACTTCAATGGTGTTCGCCATGCGCGCAGCCTCCGGTTACAGCAGGACCCGGCGCATGTCGCCGAGCACCTTGGCCAGATCAGCGGTGAAGCGCGCGGCCAGCGCGCCGTCGATCACGCGGTGGTCGTAGCTCAGCGACAGCGGCAGCATCAGCCGCGGCTGGAACGCCTTGCCGTCCCACACCGGCTGGATCGCCGACTTGGACACGCCCAGGATGGCCACCTCCGGCGCATTGACGATCGGCGTGAACGCCGTGCCGCCGATGCCGCCCAGCGAGGAGATCGAGAAGCAGCCGCCGGTCATGTCGGCCGGGCCGAGCTTGCCTTCGCGCGCCTTCTTGGCCAGCTCGCCGGTCTCGGTGGCGATGTCGTTGACGCCCTTCTTGTCCACGTCGCGGATCACCGGCACGACCAGCCCGTTGGGCGTGTCGGCGGCGAAGCCGATGTGGAAATACTTCTTCAGCGTCAGGTTCTCGCCGGTGGCATCGAGCGAGGCGTTGAAGGTCGGGTACTTCTTCAGCAGCGCGGCGCTGGCCTTGATCAGGAAGGCCAGCATGGTCAGCTTGACGCCGGACTTGGACTTCTCCGCCTCCTTGTTGAGCGTCACGCGCAGGTCTTCCAGATCGGTGATGTCGGCCGAGTCGAACTGGGTGACGTGCGGGATCATGGCCCAGTTGCGCGCCAGGTTGGCGCCGGAGATCTTCTGGATGCGCGAGAGCGGCTTGACCTCGGTCTCGCCGAACTTGGCGAAGTCCACCTTCGGCCAGGGCAGCAGGCTCAGGCCATTGCCGCCACCGGCGGCCACCGGCGCGGCGGCCGGGGCGCCAGCGCCCGCGCCGGACAGCGCCTGCTTGACGAAGCCCTGCACGTCCTCGCGGGTGATGCGCCCCTTGCGCGCGCTGCCTTTGACCTGGTTCAGGTCCACGCCCAGCTCGCGCGCGAACAGGCGCACCGCCGGGCTGGCGTGCGGCACCTTGTCGGGCATCACGCGCGAGGCGTCGAAGCTGACCGGCGGGGTGCTGGTCGGCGGCGACGGCGGCTCGGCCTGGCCGGCGGTGGCGCCGGAGGCGGTGCGCGACTGGGCCTGGGCGATCTCGCGCTGGGTCAGCTTGTCCGGCGTCGTGCCGGCGGTGTCGACCGGCTCGACCGGCGCATCGGGCTCGGTCGGCTTGGCCGGGGACGGCGCCGCCTTGGGCGCCTCGGCCGGCTTGGCCTCGGCCTTGGGCGCGTCGCCCTCGCCGGCCGGCTCGATCAGGGCCACGACCGCCCCTTCCGAGAGCGTGTCACCGACCTTGACCTTGAGCTCCTTGACCACGCCGCCGAAGGCAGCCGGCACTTCCAGGGTGGCCTTGTCCGACTCCAGGGTGATCAACCCCTGATCCTTCTGCACGGTGTCCCCGACGGACACCAGCACCTCGATCACGGGCACGTCGCTGTAGTCGCCGATGTCGGGGACGCGCGCTTCCTGGGCTTGAGCCATCTTGGGGAACTCCGAAGGATTGGGTGGGACGGGCCGGGCATTGTACGTCCGCGATGCGTCGCGCCAACCTTGGCGGATGGTCGTAGCCGAAATTCTGTCAGGCCTTGACGAAATATCGTCCGATCCGCCCGATTTCGCCCTGACCCGCGCCCAACACCGCCCGTTCACCCCGTGTTGAGAACAATGCCGTCCGACGTTTGCACGCTGAAGACGCCCTGCCGATCGCGCCACCCCATGGCCCCCACTGCCCCCAACCGTTTCCCGACCCCGCCTGCGCTGGGCGATCACTGCGCGCTGTTCCTGGACGTGGATGGCACGCTGCTGGACTTCCAGGACGATCCCACCTCGGTCCGCCTGCCGGAGGGCGGCCTGGACACCATCACGCGCCTGGCCGCACAGCTGGACGGCGCGCTGGCCGTGGTCAGCGGCCGCCCGCTGAAGGCGCTGGACCTGGTGTTCGCGCCACTCACGCTGCCGGCGGCCGGCATGCACGGGCAGGAGCTGCGCGGCGCCCCGCAGGTCCCGCGCACCGTCCCGGCCGAAGCCCTGGCGGCGCTGCGCCGCGAGGCCACGGTGCTCTCGCACCGCTATCCGGGCGTGCTGGTGGAGGACAAGGGCAGCAACATCGCCCTGCACTGGCGCGCCGCGCCGCGCGCGGCCGAGCCGCTGCGCGACCTGGCCGCCCGGCACCTGCCGCAGCTGACCGGTTATCGCCTGCAGCCGGGCGACCATGTACTGGAACTGGTGCCCAGCGATGTGGACAAGGGCCGCGCAGTGCGTAGGCTGCTCGAACAGCCACCGTTCGCCGGGCGCACCCCGGTCTTCGTCGGCGACGATCTGACCGACGAGTACGGTTTCGAGGCCGCCAACAGCGCCGGCGGCTGGAGCGTGCTGGTCGGCCGCCGCGCCAACAGCCATGCGATGTACGCGCTGCCCGATGTGGCCGCCGTGCATGCCTGGCTGCAGGCCAGCCTGCAGGACGCGTGACGGGTCTTCCGGATCGATCTTGATCGCAAGCCTGCAACACCCGCGCTTTCTCCTCCCACTTCGCAACATCCCCACGGAGCCCGCATGCGACAACCCAACCTGGACATGGGCGTGATCGGCAATGGCAGCTTTGGCGCCTTGATCGACAAGCAGGGCCGCGTGGTCTGGAGCTGCATGCCCGCCTTCGACGGCGACCCGGCGTTCTGCGCGCTGCTGGGCCCCAAGGACCAGGTCGGCGGCGACTTCGCGGTGGAGCTGGAGGACCTGGCCTCCAGCGAGCAGCACTACCTGACCAATACCGCGATCCTGCGCACCGTGCTGCGCGATGCGCACGGCAACGCGCTGGAGATCATCGACTTCGCCCCGCGCTGGCGCGAGAACCAGCGCTTCTATCGGCCGGTCAGCATCATCCGACAGATCCGCCCGCTTACCGGCAACCCGCGCATCCGCGTGCGTGCGCGGCCGCTGGCCGACTGGGGCGCGCGCAAGCCCGAGTCGACCTGGGGCAGTAACCACGTGCGCTGGCTGCTGCCCGAGTTCACGCTGCGCCTGACCACCGATGTGCCGGTGCGCTTCATCCGCGAGGAGACCGCCTTCGTCCTCAACCACCCGGTGCATCTGGTGCTGGGCGCGGACGAATCGCTGCGCCGCTCGCTGCCCGGCTACGTGCGCGAGGCGCAGGAGAACACCCATCACTACTGGGCCGAGTGGGTGCGCTATCTGTCCATCCCGCTGGACTGGCAGGACGCGGTGATCCGCAGCGCCATCACGCTGAAGCTGTGCCAGTACGAGGACAGCGGCGGCATCATCGCGGCGATGACCACCTCCATCCCCGAGGCGCCGGACACGCCGCGCAACTGGGACTACCGCTATTGCTGGCTGCGCGATGCCGGCTTCGTGGTGCGCGCGCTCAACCGATTGGGCGCCACGCGCACGATGGAGCAGTTCCTCGGCTACATCTTCAACATCGCCACCCACGACGGCACGCTGCAGCCGATGTACGGCATCAACTTCGAAGTCAAGCTGCACGAGCACGAGGTGCCCAGCCTGGCCGGCTATCGAGGCATGGGCCCGGTACGGCGCGGCAACCTGGCCTGGATCCAGAAGCAGCACGACGTCTACGGCTCGGTGGTGCTGGCCTCGACCCAGCTGTTCTTCGACCAGCGCCTGGTCGATCCGGGCGACCGGCATACCTTCGAGCGGCTCGAGCCGCTGGGCGAGCGCGCCTTCGCCCTGTACGACGTGCCCGACGCGGGCCTGTGGGAATTCCGCGGCCGCGCCGAGGTGCATACCTACACCAGCGTGATGTGCTGGGCCGCCTGCGATCGCCTGGCCAAGATCGCCGAACGCCTGGAGCTGCCCGAGCGCGCCGCGCACTGGCGCGCGCGCGCCGACACCATCCGCGCCACCACGCTGGAACGCGCCTGGCGCGAGGACCTGGGCTGGTTCAGCGCCTCGTTCGAAAGCGACTACCTGGACGCCTCGCTGCTGCTGCTGGCCGATGTGGGCTTCATCGCGGCCGACGATCCGAAGTTCGTCGGCACCGTCGAGGCCATCGGCCGCACGCTGAAGAAGGGCGATGCGCTGTTCCGCTATGTGGCGCCGGACGACTTCGGCGAGCCGGAGACCAGCTTCACCATCTGCACCTTCTGGTACATCGACGCGCTGGCGGCGATGGGCCGCAAGGACGAGGCGCGGGCGATGTTCGAGCGCATCCTGGCGCGCCGCAACCACGTCGGCCTGCTGTCGGAGGATCTGACCTTCGACGACGGCGAGGCCTGGGGCAACTTCCCGCAGACCTATTCGCACGTGGGCCTGATCACCGCGGCCATGCGCCTGTCGCGCTCCTGGCAGGAGGCCTCATGAGCCGGCTGGTCGTCGTCTCCAACCGCGTCGCCCTGCCCGGCCAGCCGCAGACCGGCGGCCTGGCCACGGGCCTGCGCGCGGCACTGACCGAGCGCGGCGGCATGTGGTTCGGCTGGAGCGGCAAGGTCACGCGCGAGCCAAGCGGCAGGCTGCACGAGCAGCGCGAAGGCGACATCACCTTCGTCACCATGGACCTGGACCGGGCCGACCACGACGCGTACTACACCGGCTTCGCCAACGGTTCGCTGTGGCCGCTGCTGCACTTCCGCCTGGATCTGGTCGACTACGACCGCAGCAAGCGCGAGGGCTATGCGCGCGTCAACGCGCTGTTCGCCGACAAGCTGGCGCCGCTGCTGCAGGACAGCGATACGGTCTGGATCCACGACTACCACCTGATCCCGCTGGCCTCGCTGCTGCGCGAGCGCGGCGTGCGCTGCAGGATCGGCTTCTTCCTGCACACGCCGATGCCCTCGGCCGACCTGATCGTGGCCCTGCCTGATCACCAGCGCATCTTCAGCACGCTCTACGCCTATGACCTGATCGGCTTCCACACCCGGCGCGACGTGGAGCGCTACCAGGCCTATGTGCGCCTGTTCGCCGGCGGCAAGGTGCTCGGCCCGGACCTGATCGAGTCACCGGACGGGCGCCGCGTGCGCACCGGCGACTTCCCGATCAGCATCGACACCGGGCTGATCGCCCAGCAGGCCCGCGCCGCGGCCAACAAGGCGCCGGTGCGCGCGCTGCGCGAGAGCCTGCGCGGGCGCGAGCTGGCCATCGGCGTGGACCGGCTGGATTACTCCAAGGGCCTGCCCGAGCGCTTCAACGGGTTCGAGCGTTACCTGCAGCGGCACAAGGCCCAGCGCGGCAGCCTGACCTTCCTGCAGATCGCGCCGGTCTCGCGCGGCGAGGTCGCCGAGTACCGCCTGCTGCGCGGCCAGCTCGAACAGATCGCCGGCCACGTCAACGGCACCTATGCCGAGGCCGACTGGACCCCGATCCGCTACGTCAACCAGAACTACACCCACGCCACGCTGACCGGCTTCTACCGCATGGCCCGCGTCGGCCTGGTCACTCCGCTGCGCGACGGCATGAACCTGGTCGCCAAGGAATACGTGGCCGCCCAGGACCCCGAGGATCCCGGCGTGCTGGTGCTGTCGATCCTGGCCGGCGCGGCCGACGAACTGAGCCAGGCGCTGATCGTCAACCCGCACGACCTGGACGGCGTGGCCGACGCGATCGCCACGGCCGCCGCGATGCCCAAGGCCGAGCGCATCGAGCGCTGGCGGGCGATGTTCGCGCACCTGCAGAAGCACGATATTTCCGAGTGGCGGCAGCGCTATCTGGAGGCGCTGGAGCAGGGGTGAGGGGCCTTGTGCGGCTGGGTCGGGCGTGGGCGTCGTGTTGGGGCGCCCGTTGCTCAGGGTGGCGCGCCGGCTGTCTGAAGGCGGGAAAGGGCGTCGGCGCTTCCGTCATCAAGCGTTCCCGGTGATCTGAAGCCAGAAGCAAGAGCACCCCTCCCCAGCCCTCCCCTTCGCCTTTGGCGCAAGGGAGGGGGCGGACCTCCTGAACTGGGACTTCGGCGCTCGGTGCTGATTTCCCGGCCTGGCCGGTGCGCAGAACGCTCGCGACCACCCGCCCCCTCCCTTGCGCGCAGCGCAGGGGAGCTCGAAGTCGCGGTTAGCGACTGAGGGGGAGGGGTCGGAGCTTTCCCGATCAAGCATCAGCGGCGATGCATTTCTCGTCGTTCCCGCAGAGGCGGACACCGATGCACCTTAAGCAAGAGCGCTAAAGTCCCTGGGTTCCCGCTTTCGCGGGAACGACGGTGTGATCGCAACGACAGTTCTAGCGGGCTATCCCAACGTCGGCGGTAGCCGCCTAGCAGCCGTCGAGGCGACGATGAACGCGCCCGAGCTTGCGCAAATCGTTGCCAAAACCGTCATGCAGGCTGAACGCCGCCGTTCAAAACGGCATCGGCCGCGCGTGAAGAAAACCGCCGCGATTTAACGTTTTTCTACACCACGCCTAGCGCTGCGCCTGCACGCGCATCCAACAAGATGAAGCGTTGCTGTGCGGGAGCCTGAACCACGCCTGCCGTGCAGGGAATCGTTCATTTGGCCGCGCCTACGGTGTGCGCCGTCCCGCCAGTGAGCGGGCCCCACAAGACAAGAACGAAGAGGAAGTCCCCATGAAGTCGATCCGTTTGGTTGGCCTGGCCCTGGTGCCGCTGCTTGCCGCCCCGCCGGTCTTTGCGCAGGAAGCCGTCAACGATTCCACGCCGCATGGCGTGGCCACCAACAGCACCACCGGCGGCGACGCTGACGCAGCGTTCAAGCGCTGGGCCGTGGTCGGCAGCGCCACCATGTTGCAGCCGTCCTCGCGTCCGCTGAAGGGCACCACCCTCGACGTCGATGGCGCCACCGCCCCGACGCTGAGCGCCAGCTTCTACGCTACCCCCAACATCGCCGTCGAGCTGTGGGGCGCCGCGGGCAGGTTCAAGCATGACGTCACCGACGACCAGGGCAAGATCGGCAGCGTCGAGCAGATGCCGCTCGCGCTGAGCGCGCAGTACCACTTCGGCACTCCGGACCAGGTGTTCCGTCCGTTCGTGGGCGTGGGCTACTACGAGTCCAACTTCAGCAACGAGAAGCTGGGCAGCGTCCCGGGCTCGCACGTGGGCATCGAAGACGCCAAGGGCGCCATCGGCACCGTCGGCGTGGACATGAACATCAACCCGACCTGGTTCGCCCGCTTCGACGCGCGTTACCTCGACGGTTCGCCGGATCTCACCGTCAATGGCAAGAGCAGCGGCGCGTCGCTGGATCTGAACCCGTGGACGGTCGGCTTCGGTATCGGCGCCCGCTTCTGATCCAAGGCGTCGGTGACATCGCGACCGACAAGGCGGCGGCCCTCAGGGGCCGCCGCTTTTTTTTTTGGGTTTAGACAAGGTGTCGTGCCAGTAAACGCGCTTCGACAACCGGCCGCGCCCCTGCGGTCTGAAGCCCCACGACGAATCGATCAGGACTTCATTCGAAACGAAGCCTTGTACCCGACGCGCGAGGCAGCGGTCCGCCAGACCGCAGCGCCTCCGAAGCCAAGAAACCCTCACAGCCCGCAGTCCGTCGCTCGGCAGAAGAACCTCGATGTGCGCGAAGTCCCTGGTACTCACCGCGCCTTCGCGCAAGCGTGGTCAGCATCCTGCGGCAACGAACCATCTGGAGAACCCCATGCCCACCCTGCGCCTGCGCGTGACCGGCGATGACGCGTCCACCCTGCAGCTGACCGATGCGCTCGAGTCCATCGAAGGCATCGAGCATATCGAGGAGATCGAGGACCTGATGCCGCACGGCGACGACGACGACTCCAGCTCGGCCGGCCTGAGCGACGACATGGCAGGTAGCTACTCGGTGATCGAAGTCGAGGCGCCCAACGACGAGGGCGTGCGCCGCGTGCGCGAGGTGGCCGAACGCGTGGCCTTCGTCACCGGCGCGGTGATCGAGGTGCTCAACGAGGAAGACGAGCCGTACTGAATCCGGCCCTGACGGCGCCGCCGCGCTGCGCTACCCTTTGCGCCTTCATTTTTCGCGCCAGGTGCGCCATGCCCTCCTTCGACGTCGTCTCCGAGGTCAATTCCCACGAACTGACCAATGCGGTGGATCAGGCCAACCGCGAACTGTCCAACCGCTTCGACTTCAAGGGCGTGGACGCCAAGTTCGTGCTGGAAGACAACACGATCACCCAGTCGGCGCCGAGCGATTTCCAGCTCAAACAGATGGAAGACATCCTGCGCGCGCGCCTGATCGCCCGCGGCATCGACGCGCGCTGCCTGGAGTTCGGCGAGGTGGAGACCAACCTGGCCGGCGCGCGCCAGAAGATCACCGTCAAGCAGGGCATCGAGCAGAAGCTGGCCAAGCAGATCGCGGCCAAGATCAAGGAATCCAAGATCAAGGTCGACACCCAGATCAACGGCGACAAGCTACGCGTCAACGGCAAGAAGCGCGACGACCTGCAGGAGACCATCGCGCTGCTGAAGCAGCACGAGTTCGAGCAGCCGCTGCAGTTCGACAACTTCCGCGACTAGCCTTCCGCGCATGTCCGAGCAGCACGCCGCCCTGCACGACCCGCTCGCCGACACCCGCCGCTGGCTCGAGCGCGCGGTGATCGGGCTGAACCTGTGCCCGTTCGCCAAGGCTGTCTACGTCAAGCAGCAGGTGCGCATGGTGCTGAGCGACGCCACCACGCCCGAGGCGCTGCTGGAGCAGCTGATGGAAGAGCTGGTGCTGCTGCGGGAGACCCCGGCCGAGCTCATCGACACCACGCTGATCGTGCACCCGGACGTGCTGACCGACTTCCTGGACTACAACGACTTCCTCGACAACGCCGACATGGCCGTCGAGCAGCTGGATCTTCAGGGGATCCTGCAGGTGGCCAGCTTCCACCCGGATTACCAATTCGCCGGCGCCGCGCCGGACGATATGTCCAACTACACCAACCGCTCCCCCTGGCCGACGCTGCACCTGCTGCGCGAGGACAGCGTCGAGCGCGCCGTGGCGGCCTTCCCCGATCCGGACGTGATCGTGGAGCGCAACATCGCCACCCTCGACGAACTCGGCGTGGAAGGCTGGCGGCGCCTGCTGGACGACTGAGCGCATCGCGGAACGCACACGCCCCGCAGATGCGGGGGCGAGGACACTGTGGCGCCATCGCCACCGGAACACCGCCATGTCGCTGACACCGCCGATCACGCCCTGGAACCCCGCGCCGCTGGCCGGCCGCGTGGTGATGATCTCCGGCGGCGCGCAGGGCATCGGGCGCGGGATCGCGCAGGCCGTGCTGGGCGCCGGCGGGCGTGTGGCGATCGGCGACCTGGATGCCGACGCGGGCAAGGCCTGCCTGGCCGAATGGGCGCGCGGGGAGGACGCCTTCTTCAAGCGCCTGGACGTGGCGAGCGAGCGCAGCGTGGCCGCCTTCGTCGCCGCGGCCCTGAAGCGTTTCGGCCGCCTGGACGGGCTGGTCAACAATGCCGGCCCGCCCGATCCGCACGTGCCGCCGCTGGACACGCTGGACCTGGCGCAATGGAACCAGCGCCTGGCCAGCCTGCACGGCGCCTTCCTGTGCAGCCGGCATGCGCTGCCGGCGCTGCGCGCCCACGACGAGGGCGCCATCGTCAACATCGCCTCGACCCGCGCGCACCAGTCCGAGCCGCACAGCGAAGCCTACGCCGCCGCCAAGGGCGGGCTGGTCGCCTTCACCCATGCGCTGGCCTTAAGCGAAGGCCCGCGGGTGCGGGTCAACGCGATCAGCCCGGGCTGGATCGCCACCGAGGCCTGGCGCGGTCCCTCACGCCGGCGCACTCCCAGGCTTTCCAAGGCCGATCACGCCCAGCACCCGGCCGGACGCGTCGGCACGCCGGAAGACATCGGCGCGCTGGCCGTGCAGCTGCTGGCGCCGACGCTGTCCGGCTTCGTCACCGGACAGGAGTTCATCGTCGACGGCGGGATGACGCGCAAGATGCAGTACGCCTGAAGCGGCGCGGCGCCGGCTGCGTCAGGCGGCGGCTTCCAGTTCGGCGATCCGCGCCTCCACGGCTGCGATCTCTTCCTGCAGCTGCGCCAGGCGCGTGCGCAGCTGCGGCAGCTCCAGATTCTCGACCGGCTTGGCCGCGGGCTTGGGGCGCTTCTTGGCGTCGCGCACGCGCTTGGCCGCCTCCTTGAGCTCCTGCGCGCCGCCCTGCGCGGCGGCCTGCTGCTCCTGCGCCGGCAAGGTGGCGACCACGGCGGCGGCGTTGATCGACAGCTCGCCCGCGCGTACCGCGGCGATGACCTCGGGCGTGGCCTGCTTCTGGATCTTCTCGATCGCCGCGACCTGGCTGTTGCTGAGCTTGGCGGCGCGGGCCAGTTCCTCGCGCGTGGGCAGCATCGCCGAGGTCACCACCGGCGCGGCGGCGGCCGGCGCGCTGGTGTCCCACGGCGGAGCCCCGGCATCGCCTTCGCCGGCGGGCTCCGGCGCCGCCGGCGCGGGCGCGGGCGCGGCCTGGCGCGAGCGTTCGAGCAGGATGTCGCGCCGGCGCAGCGCCAGCACGCCGCGCTGGAAGTCCGACACGCTGCGCCGGCCCAGGTGCTGGTCGATCATCCACAGATGCACGTCTTCCATCGAGGTGAAGCGCGTGTTCTGCACGGTGTTGAACGGCAGCCCGTGCTTCTGGCAGATGCCGTAGCGGTTGTGGCCATCGACCAGCACATCGCCCCACAGCACCAGCGCGTCGCGGCAGCCTTCGGCCAGCAGGCTCTGCTCCAGCGCGGCGTACTCGTCGGGCGTGAGCGGATCGATGTAGGCCTTGAGGTCTTCTCTGACGACGATGTTCATGGACTGCCGGGTGTGCGAGGGGGCGGCATTGTAGGCAGCCGCGGCGCGCACGTCGCCCTTGCATTTGCACGCGTCCTGGCGTGCGTCCTCGCGGGTGGCGTCAGTCGCCGGCCAGGCGCGCTTCCAGCAGGCGTTGGGCGTCGGTGAGCGAGGCCACGATGCGATGGCCGCGCGCGCGCAAGGCCTCGTCCGGCATCACCAGATCGGGCACCTGGATCACCGTCATGCCCGCGGCCAGCGCGGCGGTGACGCCGGCCGGCGAATCCTCCAGCGCCAGGCAGCGCGCGGGGTCGGCGCCCAGGCGCTGTGCGGCGAGCAGATAGATGTCCGGCGCCGGCTTGGGCCGGCTGACGTCGTTGCCGGCGGTGACCGCATCGAAGTAGTCCAGCAGCCCCGCGTTCTCCAGCTTGCGCGGCGCCAGCGGCCGGCGCGTGGAGGTCGCCACGCCGCGCGGAATGCCCTGCTGCTGCAGCCACTGCAGCAGCGCCACGATGCCGGGCCGCAGTGGAACCCCAGCTTCGACTTCCTCGTGGTACAGCACATGACAGCGCGCCAGCAGCGCTTCGATCTGCGCGTCGTCCAGGCGCTCGCGTAGGATCGCCTCGCAGGCGGCGGTGCTGTGCCCGACCATGCGCAGCCAGTAGTCGTCCTCGATCTCGAAGCCCGCCTCGCACGCCGCGCGGCTCCAGCAGCGCAGCGAGGCGCGCTCGCTGTCGAGCATCAGTCCATCCATGTCGAAGATCACCGCCTCGGGCAGGAAGGACAGTGCGGCGACGTCGGCCTTCATTCCTTGGCTCCGGCGAACAGAGTGTTGAGGTCGGCCGCGTCCAGCGCGCGCCACTGGCCTTCGGGCAGATCGCCCAGCGCCAGCCCGCCGATGCGGCTGCGGTGCAGCGTCTCGACATGGTTGCCGACCGCGGCGAACATGCGCCGCACCTGGTGGTAGCGGCCCTCGTGCAGGGTCAGGCGCACCTGGCGCGGGGCGATGACGTCCAGTTCGGCCGGCATCAGCGGCTTGGGATCGGATTCCAGCAACAGCGTGCCGCTGGCGAAGGTCTGCGCCTCATCGCCGCGCAGATCCTGCGCCAGCGTGGCCTCGTAGACCTTCGGCAGCTGCGCCTTGGGCGAGATGATCCGGTGCAGCAGGCCGCCGTCGTCGGTGAGCAGCAACAGGCCGCTGGTCTGGCGGTCCAGGCGCCCGACCGTGGACAGCACCGGATCGCGCTGGCGCCAGCGCGTGGGCAACAGGTCGTAGACCAGGCGCCCGGCGTCCTTGGTCGAACAGGTGTAGCCGACCGGCTTGTGCAGCAGCACGCACAGGCCCGGCGCGGGATCGAGCGGTTCCCCGTCGATGCGGATCGCGTCGTGGTCGACCGGATCGTCGGTGTAGAGCACCTCGCCCGCCGCATCGGTGACCCGGCCCTCACGGAACAGGGCCTGCACCTGCTTGCGGCTGCCGTAGCCGAGGTTGGCGATATGGCGCACGATCTTCATGCGCGCGCCCCGGTGGCAGCGATGACCTTGAAGCCCGCGCTCTCGGCGGCCACGCGCACCTGTTCGAAGCGCGCTTCCAGCACGGCCTCGTAGGGCAGATGCCGGTTGGCGACCAGCCAGAGCTGGCCGTTGCGGTTCAGCGAGGACGCCGCCACCTCGATGAAGCGCCGGCCGATGTCCGGCCGCTCGCCGCGCGCCAGTGCATGGAACGGCGGATTGCTGACGATGACGTCGTACTTCTTCGGCAGGCCGACCGCCACGTCGTGCCAGTGGAAGCCCAGGGCCACGCGCTGGGCGTGCGACATCAGGTTCTGCTCGGCCAGCGCCAGCGCGCGCTGCTCGGCCTCGAACAGATCCAGCGCGGAGATGCCTGCGCAGCGCGTCAGCAGCGCATCGGCCAGGAAGCCCCAGCCGGCCCCAAGATCGGCCGCGCTGCCGCGCAGGTTGGCCGGCAGCGCATCGGCCAGCAGCTGCGAGGCCGGATCGATCCGGTCCCAGGCGAACACACCCGGACGGCTGCGGAACCGCCCGCAGAGGATCGGCCGGATCCGGTCCAGCTGCTGCCATTCGGCCAGCAGTGCCGCATCGTGCGAGCCATCCAGCGGCGGGCTCCAGAACACGCGGCAATGGTGCTTGGCCAGCGAGCCGCCCAGCCCGGTCAACCGCGCCAGATCCTTCTCCACCGACTTGGCGCCCTCGTCGTTGGCCACGCTCGCCACCACCCGCCCGCCGGGCGCGCAGCGCAGCACCGCCTGCGCCAGCAGCGCGCGCGTTTCTTCCTTCTGGCGCGGGGGCAGGAGCAGGACCAGCGGTGCCGGTGCGACGGGCGCGTCTTCGGCCTCGACCTCGAACCCGTCGCGTTGCAGCGCGTCGAACACCGGCTTGAAGGTCTGCGTACACCGCAGCGCCAGCCCAAGGCCGCGCAAGGCCGCGCCGGGGCGCGCGCGCAGGAAGAGGGTCTGGCCGGCTTGGCCGGCGAGGCGGTTCGCGCTCAGGGCGTGCGCGAGGGCCTCGAGAGGAAGATCGGATATCGGCAAGGGGAGAGAACGCATAAGCGCGACGGGAGCCCCATTTTAAATCGAATGCACGCTATGGAGCCCGAGATGAGGGGGTGCCTCAGGGTTGTGCCCGCTAAGCACTCGATGGCGGCGCCGGCTCGGCTGTCCGGATCCATCGCACTCCAGCGCAAGGCGTGCCCTTCATCCCAATACTCGCGCGAGGCGTCGATACAGGGGCGACGGACACGCCAGGGCCGCGCTTGAGCTTGCAACTGGCCCGGTGCTACCTTCCCGGCCACATCGCGAATGTCTAAGGATGGAGCATGAAGATCAAAGCAAGCACGCTGACCTCTGCCGTTGCCCTGCTGTGCGCCATTGCGCCATCGGCCATGGCGCAACAGGTCACCATCTTCGATCTGGCAGATACCAACAAGGATGGTTTTGTCGACAAGGCCGAGGACGAAGCGGCCAATCTGAAGAGCTTCAAACGCTATGACACCGACGGCGACGGCCGGCTGTCCCAGGCGGAGATGGCCGCGAAGTTCCAGGGCCTGCCCGCTTCCGAGGTCGCCCGCGGCGTGAATGCCAACCTATCGCTGATGGATACCGACAAGGACGGCGCCATCTCCTGGGACGAGTTCAAGCGCTGGTACTCGGCCAACATGTTCGATGGGCTGGACCAGGACCACGATGGCCGCCTGTCAAAGAGCGAGTTCATTCTCAACGAGAACGCACCCTGAGGCAGCAAGGCCTTGGACCGCTCGCAAAAAGAGCCCCATGCGGGGCTCTTTGTTTTTGAATGGTCGCAAGCGCTAGTGACGCGTGGGCGTATCCTTGGCCTTGCCTTTTCCGTCCCAGTTACCAGGCTGTCTGCCGATGGGGCACACGGTCTCATAGGCTAAAAAGCCTTTCCAATCGTCATTGGTCCAGGGACGCGGCTGGAACCACCCGAAGCTGACCGGACACTTGGTATTACCCGGATGCGGAACTGGACACCAAGGCAGGAAGTGAATCATGAACGCACCACGGCCGGTGAAGGGATACGTCGGATTCCAGGCGGTGTTGCCCCAGTTGCCGTTGCGCTTCCAGCCTTCGGTACAGAACACGAACGGATCGTCCTGACGCGAATCCTTGCGGTAACCGATCGAGTTCTGCGCATGCGCCTGGCACGCCAACAGGATCAACAGCGACAGTGTCCAATGCAGCTTCATGCTCCACCTCCATGTCCGGAAAACAGCCTCGCAGCCGGCGACCGCGACCTGAGGGGTGTCGGCCCGGGGCTCAGGACGGGATCTTACCAACTGTCGCGACCCTATCAATGACAGCAATCCGGCGCGCGAGAGGCCCGAGATGGTTCAGGTTGACGCAATGTGACGCTATCGACGCTTGACCAAGCTCACACTTGGCAAAAGGCGGGCGGGGCTTACCGGAAACCATCGCAGGGGATCGCCTTTATCTGCTCCTGACCTTCCGATCCCCCAGCAGCGCGCTGATCACGATGCTGGCACCGAGCACGGCGCCGATGAAGAACAGGATCAGGGCGATGGTGGGATAGCCGAACAGCGTGCTGGCGGTGGGGATGCGCATCATCAGCGCCGAGGCCAGGATCAGCGCGGCGGTGACCACGCCGGCGGCCACGCGGTTGGCGATCTTCTGCAGGCTCTCCATCAGGTGCGATTCCTCCAGCCCGGAGATGCGCACCTGCATCTTGTTCTCCGAAAGCAGGCCCAGGATGTCCGACACGCGGCGCGGGCCTTCGCGGGCCAGCGTCTGCAGGTCCATCAGCTCGCTGGCCATGTTGGGCGAGGAGAACGACTGGCGCAGGCGGGCGCGCATGACGTGCTGCAGATGGCCTTCGACCACGGCCTTGGCATCCAGCTCGGGCGACAGCGCGCGGCACACCGTGTCCAGGTTCAGCAGGGCCTTGCCCAGCATCGACAGCTCCGGCGGCGTGCGCAGGCCGCAGGCCATGGCGATGCGGACCAGGTCCAGCACCACGCGGCCTTCGGAGCTGGTGGCGCTGTGCGCGGAGTAGCGGCTGATCAGCTGGCCGATCTCGCGGTTGAAGCGCTCGCCGTCGAAGTCCTCCAGCTGCGTGCCCAGGGCCAGCATCTCGCGCGCGACCTGCTCGCCGCGCCCGTCGACCGCGGCGAACAGCAGCTTGAGCAGGGTCTCGCGCTGGCCCGGCGGCACGTTGGCGACCATGCCCAGGTCGAAGATCGCCAGCCGGTTGTCCGGGGTGACGCGCAGGTTGCCCGGATGCGGGTCGGCGTGGATCTCGCCGTAGACGAAGATCTGGTCGATGTAGCCGCGCAGCAGCGCCGCCGACAGCGGCAGCATCGAATGCTCGGTGCGGCGCAGGGGCGAAATCTGGTCCACGCGCACGCCCTGCACCAGTTCCATGGTCAGCACGCGGCGGCGGGTCAGGTCCCATACCGGGCGCGGCACCAGCAGTTCCGGGTGATCCTTCAGGTGGGTGGCGAAGCGCTCCAGGTTCTCCGCCTCGGCCACATAGTCCAGCTCGGCCACCAGGGTGCGGCCGAACTCCTCCAGCCAGTCGGAGAAGCGCAGGTTGCGACCGACCTTGGTCAGCCGGTCGGCCGCGCCGGCGATCGAGCGCAGCATCGACAGGTCCGACAGCAGGCGCTGGGCCACGCCGGGCTTCTGCACCTTCACCGCCACCACCGTGCCGTCGCGCAGCACGGCGCGGTGCACCTGCGCCAGCGAGGCGGTGCCCAGCGGCTCAGGATCGAAGTCCTCGAAGATCTTGCTCAGGCGAACGCCCAGCTCGGCCTCCAGCGCCAGGCGGATCTGCTCGGCCGGCACCGGCGAGACGTCCTCCTGCATGCGCTCCAGCGCCACCGCGTAGGCCGGCGGCACGATGTCCGGGCGCGTGGACAGCATCTGGCCCAGCTTGATGAAGGTCGGGCCCAGCGCCTCGAGGTCGCGGCTGAACTCGTCCGGCGTGCCGTCGTCGACGGTGGCGGCCTGCAGCAGCGCGTCCTGCGAGAAGCCGGAAAACACACCGGAACGGCGGTACCGGAACAGGAACTTCATGATCTGCTTGCGCCGCTCCATCGCGCCCTCGCTGTGCGGGGCGGCGGACGGATCGCCGGGAGCGGACGCGGATGGTTCGGTCATGCGGGCCAGGCCTTGAGACAGGTCCGCGATTGTGTGAAGACGGCAGTCGGTGCAGGGTGAACGAGCGGCGGCGCCGCGCTGCGGGAGCATCACCTCGCCGCCTGCCTGTAGAGCGGAGCTTGTGGCAATCCCCTCTTGGGGACTCCGCTGCTCTTCGTTCGGTTCTTGGGAAAGCCCCAGCGGAGCAAGCTCCGCTCTACAGGGGAGCGGCCCTACCCCTGCAGCTCGCGCAGCGTCACCGACGGCGGGGCGTCGAGCACCTTGCGCGTGGCGATCAGGCCGGCGATCAGCGCGGCCAGCATGCCCAGCGCGCCGCCGACCACGGCCAGCGTCCAGTTCGGCTGCCACGGCAGGTCGAACACCCGCACCGCGACCACTCCGGACAGCACCGAGGCGGCGATGGCCGCCACCAGGCCGGAGAGCAGGCCGATGGCGGCGAACTCGGAGGCCTGCGCGGCGCGCAGCTGGCGCCGGCTGCCGCCGAGCACGCGCATCACCCCGCCCTCGAGCAGGCGCTCGTCCTGGCTGGCGCTGACCGCGGCCATCAGCACCAGCAGGCCGGCCGCCAGCGAGAACCAGAACACCACCTGCACCACCGTGCTGACCTGGTCGGCGGTGCTGCGCACCTGGGTCAGCACCTGGTCGATGTCGATCACCGACAGGTTGGGGAAGGCCTGCACCAGCTGCGCGGTGAAGCGCGGATGGTCGGGCGGCACGCGCACGGCGGTGATGTGGCTGGCCGCGTAGTCCTGCAGCACGCCGGGCGAGACCAGCACGAAGAAGTTGGGCTTGAAGCTCTCCCAGTCCACCTTGCGCAGGCTGGTGATCCTGCCTTGCAACGTCTGACCGGCGATATCGAAGCTGACCGTGTCGCCGAGCTTCCAGCCCAGCTGCTCGGCGAAACCCTCCTCGACGGACAGCTCGGTGCCCGACGTTGGCGCCGCCCCCCAGAACCGGCCGGCGGTCACCTTGTTGTCCTCGCGCAGCGTGGCCGCGGTGGAGAGATTGAACTCGCGTTCGGCGCGGCGCCGCGCCTCCTCGTCGGCGTAGCGGGCGCCGCTGGTCGCCTCGCCGTTATGGGTCACCAGGCGGCCGCGCACCATCGGGAACAGCGTCGGCGCGCCCAGGCCCTGGCGGGCGATGAACTCGGACACCGACGGCACCTGGTCGTCCTGCACGTTGATGATGAAGCGGTTGGGCGCATCGGCCTGCAGCGCCACCTGCCAGCGGTTGAGCAGGTCGGTGCGCACGAAGGTCAGCAGCAGCAGGGCCATCAGCCCCAGGCCCAGGGCGGCGATCTGCGCGATGCCGGTACCGGCGCGGCGGCTGACGTTGGCCAGCCCGTAGCGCAGCGCACCGCGCAGGCGGCGACGCAGGCGGCGCACGGCCAGGATCAGCAGCAGCGCCAGCCCGGCCAGCACCGCCAGCGTGGCGGCGATGCCGGCCAGCATGGCCAGGCCCAGCGTGGCCGAGCCGGCCTGCCACCACAGCAGCGCGCCCAGGCCGATCAGGCCGGCCAGCCCGACCAGCCAGGCGCTGGGTTCGGTCGGGTCCAGGTCCCGGCGCAGCACGCGCAGCGCCGGCACCCGGCGCAGCGCCAGCACCGGCGGCGCGCCGAAGGCCAGCAGCACGACCAGGCCGACGCCGTAGCCGCGCAGCACCGGCAGCCAGCCCGCCGGCGGGATCGCCACCTTCAAGGCTTGGGCCAGCCAGCCGCCGATGGCCCACTGCAGGGCGAAGGCGATGGCCACGCCGACCGTGCAGGCGATCAGCCCCAGCAGGACCAGCTCGCCCACGTGGATGCCGACCAGCCGCGACTGCTGCGCGCCCAGGCAGCGCATGACCGCCACACCGGACAGGTGCCGCTCGCTGTGCCGGCGCGCGGCCATCGCCACGGCCACCGCCGCCAGGATCACCGAGACCAGCGCGGCCAGGCCGAGGAAGCGGCTGGCGCGATCCAGCGCCGAGCGCACTTCCGGGCGCGCGTCCTGGATGGTCTCCAGGCGCTGGCCGCGACCCAGCGCCTCACGCGCGGTCGCGGTGAAGCGCTCCACCGCGCCGGCGTCGCCGGCCACCACCAGCCGGTAGCCGATGCGGCTGCCCAGCTGCACCAGCCCGGTGGCGGGCAGGTCGTCGGCGTTGAGGAAGACCTTGGGCGCGACGTTGAAGTAATCCAGCGCGGCATCGGGCTCCTGGGTCACCAGCGCGACCAGCGTCAGCGTCGCATCGCCCAGGCTGACGCGATCGCCGAGCCTGGCGCCCAGCGTGTCGGCGCCGGCGCGGGTCATCCACAGCGTGCCGCGCGCGGGGATGCCGCGGCCGGGTGCTCGCCGGGCGTGGCCGCATCGACCAGGGTGAAGCTGCCGCGCAGCGGAAAGCCCGCGCCCAGCGCGCGCAGATCGCCCAGCCGCAGTTGCGCGTCCTCGCCCTGCCCGACGCGAATCATGGTGTTGAGCTCGGTGGTCTGCGCGCTGCGCAGGCCGCTGGCCTTGGCCCCCTCCAGGATCGTGCCGCCGATGGGCGCATCGCCGCGCACCACCACATCGCCGCCGAGCAGGCGGTTGGCTTCGATCGCCAGCGCGCGCCCGGCGCGGTCGGTGACGAAGCCCACCGAACTCACCGCCACCACCGCCAGCACCAGCGCGGCCAGCAGGATGCGGATCTCGCCCGCGACCAGGTCGCGCCGCAGCTGGCGCCAGGCCAGGCGCAAGGTGTTCATGCGCCGGCCACCAGCACGCCGTTGTCCAGGCGCAGCACGCGCGTGCAGCGCGCGGCCAGCGCCTCATCGTGGGTGACCAGCACCAGCGTGGTGCCGGCCTGGGCGTTGAGCGCGAACAGCAGTTCCTCGATGGCATGACCGGTGCGCTGGTCCAGGTTGCCGGTGGGCTCGTCGGCGAACAGCAGCGCCGGCCGGGTCACGAAGGCGCGCGCCAGCGCCACGCGCTGCTGCTCGCCGCCGGACAGCTGGCGCGGGTAGTGGCCCAGGCGACCGGACAGGCCGACCTCGTCCAGGATGCGTTCGGCCGGGGCCTGTGGATCGGCATCGCCGCGCAGCTCCAGCGGCAGCATCACGTTCTCCAGCGCCGTCAGCGAGGGCAGCAGCTGGAAGTTTTGGAACACGAAGCCCACCTTCTCCCCGCGCACCTTCGCCCGCCCGTCCTCGTCCAGCGCCGAGAGCACCGCCCCGTCGAGCGTGACCGTGCCGCTGCTGGGCACATCCAGCCCGGCCAGCAGCGAGAGCAGCGTGCTCTTGCCCGAGCCCGAGGCGCCGACGATGGCCACCGTATCGCCAGGAGCGATCTCGAAGGACACAGCGTCGAGGATGGTCAGCGTGCTGCCGGGCAGTCGAACCTGCTTGCCCAGCGCCTGGACCTGCAGCACCGGCATGCGCCGGGAAGTGAGGGAGGTGTCAGCGTGCGGCAAGGCGGCGTCGGCCATGATGAGAAAGTCTTCGGGAACGGGAAAGATGACAATGCCTTCAGCTTATGCGGCCATCGCGCGCGCCATGCAATGGGCGCTGGCGCTGTGCGTGCTGACATTCATGCCACCTGCGTTGGCCCAAACGCCTGCCGGCGGCAAGACCGTGCTGGTGATGGGCGACTCGCTCTCGGCAGGCTACGGCCTGGGCCCGCGCGAGGGCTGGGTGCCGCTGACCTCGGTCAAGCTCAGCCGCGAGGCGCCCGGCTGGACGCTGGTCAACGCCAGCGTCAGCGGCGAGACCAGCGCCGGCGGCGCGGCACGCATCGGCGCCCAGCTGCAGCGGGTCAAGCCGGCAGTGGTGGTGATCGAACTGGGCGCCAACGACGGCCTGCGCGGCCTGCCGCTGGCGCAGACCAAGGCCAATCTGGACAAGATGATCCGGGCCTCGCAGGGCGCCGGGGCCAAGGTGCTGGTGCTGGGCATGCGCATGCCGCCCAACCTGGGCCGCGACTACACGCAGGGGTTCGCCGACACGTTCAGTGCGCTGGCTAAACAATACAAGACGGCCTTCGTGCCGTTCTTCCTCGAGCCCATCGCCAGCGATCGGGCCAACTTCCAGCCCGACAACCTGCACCCCACCGCGGCCGCGCAGCCGGCGATCCGCGACCACGTCTGGCCGGCGCTGGCGCCGATGCTGAAGTAAGGTTCGCCCGTGCCGGACCCCGGCACGGGGCTGCGTCGCTGCAGCGCCCCCGGGACCGTCTTCGCATTTCTCCAATGCCCGCTTCATGCCTGGGAAACATCGCCCCACCCATGATCGGACCGACTTCCCCAGCGGAGCGTTCCCATGTTGCGTGCCCTGTTTGTCGGTGGCGTCGTGGACAACAGCGAAATGGATCTGGACGGCCCACAGCCGCCGGTCCACTACCCCGAGAACGGCCATACCGGCCATCCCCGCTACCGCCTGCACCTGGTCGGCAAGCACGCCCCGGACGACGCGGTGGTCTACGCGGTTTATGGCGCGCCTGACCTGCCCAGCGAGGAAGTCCAGCGGGTCGCCGAGGAGCGCGGCTACGCGCGGCGCTTCGAGGCCTCGCCCCAGCCGGTCGAATAAGCCCGCGTTCCGGGCGGGCCCTGCCCGCCCGGATTCGCCAGGGCCGGCGCGACTCAGGAGGTGCCCAGCGGCACGACCTTGCGCACCTGGTCCAGCCATACGTATTGCGCATGCGCGGGATGGTCGATGTCGTCCAGGCG
Source organism: Pseudoxanthomonas winnipegensis (assembly GCF_004283755.1). Taxonomy (GTDB): domain Bacteria; phylum Pseudomonadota; class Gammaproteobacteria; order Xanthomonadales; family Xanthomonadaceae; genus Pseudoxanthomonas_A; species Pseudoxanthomonas_A winnipegensis. The sequence goes on along the minus strand of NZ_SHMH01000002.1, from coordinate 623,216 downwards.
CAGCAGCGCGTTGTTGCCCTCGTTGCCGTCATAGTCGCGGAACAGCTGTACGGTGGGCCGCACGGTCACGGTGCCGCGCAGCTCGCGCCCGTCATCCAGGGTCAGGACGACCCTGGCTTCGGAGGGGAGTTCGGTGATCAGGGTTTCCAGACGTGCGATTTCGATCGGATCGGTGTGCACGCGATCGGCGAGCTGGCTCATGCGCGGGGTCTTGTCGAGGGAAAGACCGCGATGCTGGCGAACGGCCCCGTAACGGCGCGTCGAGGCCTGCGGTCGGCACGCATCGGACTTTTCCTACACGGCGACGGGGCGCCGCCCGAGTGTAGACAACTCCGTCACGGATCACGCTGCCCTCCGGCATCCCCCGGTGCCATGAGGTGACCCCATGCAGCGTCTCCTGCTCACCGTCGCCGCGCGCGAACAGGGCTGGCAGCTCTATGAAGGCGACCAAGGCCGCCAGTTCTTCGAGGATCGCGAGGAGGCGCTGCACACCGCCGCGCTGATCGCCGCCACCCTGCACCAGCGCCACGGCATCCGCAGTGGCGTGGTGATGGACATGGCCGGCTGCGAGGCGGTGCTGGTGTCGCGGCACGGGTAGGGACGGCGGGTTCCCAGCGCTTGATGCAGAAGGCGTCGGCGCTACCCCACGATCCCCGACAGCTGCCGCAGGGCCTGCTCGAAGGTGTCCACCGGCTGGCCGCCCTGCAGCAGGTGCTGCTGGTTGAACACCAGCGAGGGCACCGCGCTGATGCCGGCCTGGCGCCAGTGCGCCTCGTCCTGGCGCACGGCCTGCGCGTAGCGGTCGCTGCCCAGCACCGCGCGGGCCTCGTCAGCCGGCAGTCCGGCCTGCGCGACGATCTCGACGAGCACCGCGTGATCGGACACGTCCCGGCCTTCGGTGAAGTACGCCGTCAGCAGCGCCTGCTTGAGCCGCAGCTGCGCCTGGGCATCGTCCCGTTCTCCGGCCCAGTGCAGCAGCCGGTGCGCATCGAAGGTGTTGAAGCTGCGCGTGCGCTTGTCCAGGTCGAAGACGAAACCCAGCTCGGCCCCGCGCGCACGGATCGCCTCGCTGTTGGCCCTGTACTGCTCGGCGCTCATGCCGTACTTGCGCATCAGCCGCTGCTGCAGGTCCTCGCCGCCGGGCGCCAGATCCGGGTCCAGTTCGAACGGCTGGAAATGCAGGTCCAGCTGCAGCCCCTCGATGCGCTGGGCGGCGGTCAGCAGCGAGGCCAGGCCGATGGCGCACCACGGGCAGACCACGTCGGAAACGAAATCCACGCGCACCGGGCGGCCGATGCTGTCGGGAACCGCGCTCATGCCCTTCTCCTGTGCCAAGTCAGGTGCGCATTGCAGCGCGCCGCGGCGCGCGCCTCAACGGCGCCGGTGGGACGGACCGTCGCCTCAGCCCTTGGGCAGGGATTGCCTGATCTTGCCGATGTCCGCCCAGGGATCGGCCTTGAGGCGCGCGGCGCGCTGCAGCGCCTTGTCCAGGGTGAACTGGCCCGGCGAGGTGATCCGACCCAGGTCCTCCCAGCGCAGTGGCACGGCCACGGTGGCGTGCTCGCGGGCGCGCAGCGACCAGCTGCACACGCTGGTGTTGCCGCGCCCGTTGCGCAGCCAGTCGATAAAGATCCGCCCCTCGCGCTTGGCCTTGCTCATCGTGGCGATGTACAGCGTCGGTCGGTGCTGGGCCATCGCATTGGCGAAGGCCTCGCAGAAGGCCTTGGCCGTGTCCCAATCCGGCCCCGGCGTGATCGGCACCACCACGTGCAGCCCCTTGCCGCCGGACAAGCGTACGAAGCTCTCCAGCCCGGTCTGGCGCAGGTTCTCGCGCACCTCGCGCGCGGCGTCCTTGGTCGCCGCCCAGGACACGCCCGGCCCGGGATCGAGGTCGAACACCAGCCGGTCCGGCCGCTCCGGCGCGGCCACGGTCGAGCCCCAGGGATGCAGCTCCAGCGTGTTCATCTGCACCAGCGCCAGCACACCTTCCACATCCTCGACGTAGAGGTAGTCCTCCTTGCCGCTCTTCTGCCGCAGCGGGATCGCGTGCACGCCCGGACCGAGCGCGGCGGCGTGATGCTTCTGGAAGAAGCATTGCCCGCCGGCGCCATCCGGGCAGCGCAGCAGCGACAGCGGCCGGCCCGCCAGTTCGGGCAGCAGCAGCGGTGCGATGCGGCGGTAGTAGTCGGCGACCTGGCCCTTGGTGATGCCGTCGGCCGGGTACACGACGCGCTCGGGATGGGTGATCGTCACCGCCTGCTCCGGCGCGACGGCGTCCTGCTTGATGTCCACCATCGACTTGTCCTCGCGCAGTCGCAGGAAGGCAGCCTGGCGCAGCAGACCCTCCTTGCCCCAGCCGCGATAGGCCACCTCGGCCACCAGCTGCGGCCTGACCCAGTGCACGGAGCGCGCGTTGAACGGCACGTGCGCCGGCAGCGCCACGGCGGCCTTGTCGGTGTGCAGGGGCTTGAGGGTCTTCAGCAGCGCGGTCAGCGTCGCGTCGTCGAAGCCGGTGCCGACGCGGCCCACGTACTGCAGCGCCCCGTCCTGCGGACGCGCCAGCAGCAGCGAGCCGAAACCGGTGCGCGCACCCTTGGGCGGGGTGTAGCCGACGATGGCGAACTCGTCGGACTGCTCGTGCTTGGTCTTGATCCAGGTGCCGCTGCGCTGACCCACATACGGCGCATTGGCACGCTTGCTGACGATGCCTTCCAGCCCGGCCTTGCCACTGGCGGCGAAGACCTCCTGGCCATGGCCGATCACATGCTCGCTGTAGGCGATCAGGCCGGGCTTGGGGCCGATCAGCGTCTTGAGCAGCGCCTTGCGCTCGGCCAGCGGCGCGCGGCTGATGTCGACGCCGGCCACGCCGGGCAGGTCGAACACCAGATAGCGCAGCGGCGCCTTGGAAGTGCCCTCGATGCTGCGCTGCAGGGCGGCGAAATCGCTGCGGCCCTGTTCGTCGATCACCACCAGCTCGCCATCCAGGCGCGCGTCGTCCACCGGCAGCGCGTGCACGGCCTCGACCACCTCGGGAAAGGTGGCGTTCCAGTCCAGGCCGTTGCGCGAGCGCAGCCGCACCTGGCCATCGACCAGGTCGGCCAGTAGCCGGTAGCCGTCCCACTTGATCTCGTGCAGCCAGTCCTCGCCGGCCGGCGGCTGCGCGCGCAGCGTGCACAGCTGCGCGGCGAAGCCAGCCGGATACGGCGCATCGCGTGCGCCTTCCAGGGCCAGCGCGCGCCGGCGCACATCGGCGCCGCGCTTGCTCGCGGCACGCGGCGCGGCCTTGCGGGGTCGCGCCGCCTTGGCGCGCGCCTTCGACCGCGCCGGAACGTTCGGCTTGGACGCGGCGCCATCGACCAGGTCGTCGGCCTCCGCATCGGCCGCGAACGCGTCGTCGCGCTTGATCAGCAGCCATTGCTTCTGCCGGCCTTTCATCTGCGTGCGCACCAGCTTCCAGGCGCCGCCGAGCTTGTCGCCGCTGAGCACGAAGTCCAGCTTGCCCGCCGCGATCGCCGCCAGCGGATCGCCCTCGCAGGCCCAGTGCCCGTGGTCGAACACGTCCACGTGACCGGCGCCGTAGTGGCCCTTGGGGATATCGCCCTCGAAGGTCGCGTAGTCCAGCGGATGGTCTTCTACCTCCACCGCCAGGCGCTTCTCGCCCGGGCGCAGCGAGGGGCCCTTGGGCACGGCCCAGCTCTTGAGCACGCCGTCGGCCTCCAGACGGAAGTCGTAATGGCGCGAGGAGGCGTGATGCAGCTGCACCACGAAGATCGGCCGATGGCGCGCGACCTTGCCGTCGCCGCGCGGCTCGGGCGTCTGGTCGAAGCGGCGCTTGCGCGCGTACTCGTGCAGCGACATGTCAGATCACCTAGCCCGCCTTGCGCAGCGGTGCCTTCTTCGCCGGCTTCTTGGCCGACTTGGCGGGAGCCTTCTTGGCGGTCTTCTTGGCCGCCTTCTTCACCGCCTTGGTGGCCTTGGCCGGGCGCTTGGCGACCTGGTCGGTGGCGGTCTTCTTGGCCGGCGTGCGCTTGTTCTCGCCCAGCGACTTCTGCAGCAGGGCCATGAAGTCGACCACGTTGGTGGCATCGCCCTCGCGCTCGTGCTGCGCCGGCTCATCGACCTTCGCGGTGGCGCCCTTGGCCTGGATGCGCTCGGCGATGATGGCCTGCAGGCGCTCGCGGAACTCGTCGTGGTACTCGTCCGGTTTCCACTCCCCGCTCATGGACTGGATCAGCTTGCGCGCCATCTCCATTTCCTTGGGCGAGACGCGGTAGTCCCCGGCGTTGCCGCTGGGCAGCTTGTAGTCGTCCGGGGCGACCAGCTCCTGCGGATAGCGCAGCAGCATCAGCACCAGCGCGTCGCCCTGCGGCAGCACCGCGCACAGGTACTGGCGGGTGCGGATCACCACCCGCGCGATGCCGGCCTGGCCGGTGTCGCGCAGGGTCTCGCGCAGCAGCACATAGCCCTTCTCGGCCTTCTTGCCGGGCACCAGGATGTAGGGCTTCTCGTAATAGCGCACGTCGATCTCGGACGCGTCGACGAAAGTCTCCACCTCGACCGACTCATGGCCCTCCGGCGCGGCGGACTTGATGTCCTCCTGCTCGACCACGACGTAGTTGCCCTTATCGTATTCGAAGGCCTTGACGATGTCCTTCCACGGCACTTCCTCGCCGGTCTCGGCATTGACGCGCTCGAAGCGGATCGGCGACTTGTCGCGCGAATCGAGCATGCGGAAGTGCAGATCGACCTTGCGCTCGCCGGACATCAGCGAGACCGGCACATTGAGCAGGCCGAAGGTCAGGGTGCCGCTCCAGATCGGTCGGGCCATGACGGGTCCTTCGCACGCGGCAGGCGCCGCAAGGCCCCCGAGTGTGCGAACTGCGCCCGTGGATGGATCGTGACGGGCCGGCGGCGGCTCAGTCCGCGTCGGGCAGCGCGTAACTCAGGTCGTAGAAGTGCTGGCCGTGCTCGATGCGGATGGCCAGCGTGCCGGTGATGCCAGCCAGCGCGCCGGTGCCCGATCCGGGCGAGACCTGCACCTCCAACTGCTGGCGCTCGCCCTGCATCACGCCGCGATGCACCAGCACGAAGCTGCCGGTCCTGCCCTCCAGCGTGCCGGTGACCCGCTCGATGGCCACGTACGAGGCCGATGTCGGCACCGCGGCGCGCGCGGCCAGCATCTCGCCGACGCCGGTGCCGACCAGGTCGCCGCTGAAGCGCTTGTCCAGCGACAGGCGCGAGAGGCTGTTGCCATCGTCCGCCTCCGGGCCGATCCCGCCCTGGGGCTGCAGCTTGACCTCGAAGGTCCCGGTGGCGTGATGCATGGCAGGCTCCCGTGCGCAGGCGAATGACATCGATGCAAGGCGCCGAGTCTAGTCCAAGCCGCAGTCTTCCCTTTGGTGCCTGGTGAGAGCCGCCATGGCGGCGATGGGGCTCCACCGGTGGAAGCCCCGAAATTTCGGGAACGCCACATCGCCGCCATTGGCAAAAATGGCCACAAGGGTCCCACCCGTAGAGCGTAGCTTGTGGCAATCCCCTCTTGGGGACTCCGCTGGGGCCTTTTCCGCAAACCGAACGAAGAGCAGCGGAGTCCCCAAGAGGGGATTGCCACAAGCTACGCTCTACAAGGAGGCTGCGACTCGATCTGGGAGACAGTTGCTCCCACCCAAGTGCGGAAGGCGCGGCATAACGCCGGCCAAACGCGGCGCGCGCAAGCCCCGGCGGCCGGCGCAACTTCAGGGGCACGGGCGTAGCATCGGCGCATCCCCCAAGGCGGGAGTTCCGTCATGAAGCGCTCTGCCCTCTTCGCCAGCGTGCTGCTGGCCGCCCTCAGCCTGCCGGCGCTGGCCGCGCAGTCCAACGTCACCGACCCGAACCTGCCCCGCGCCCTGCCCGCGCAGGGACCGGTGTCGGTGTCCTGGACCGATCCGGCGCAGTTCACCGACATCCGCAACAGCCCCAACCGCTGGGAAGCCCAGCGCGGCACCTGGGTCACCGACCTGGCCGGCTATCTGCGCCAGGCCGCCGCCAAGCAGCTGCCGCCCGGGCAGACGCTGGATGTGCGCATCACCGACATCCATCGCGCCGGCGAGTACGAGCCCTGGCACGGGCCGTCGGCCGATCACATCCGCTTCCTCAAGGACATCTATCCGCCGCGCCTGAGCTTCGACTACACCCTGCACGACGCCAGCGGCAAGGTCGTCGACCAGGGCCAGGCCAAGCTGGTGGACCTGTCGTATCTGATGGGCGCCCGGCCGATGGACAGCGATCCGCTGCGTTACGAGAAGCGCCTGATCGACCAGTGGACGCGACGCGAGCTGGGCCCGGACACGCGCGCGGCCGGCGCGCCGTGAAGGCCGCGGCGCGTGGGCAGGTACAGTTGAACCCTGCACGCACCGCCGCCATCTTCCAGTCTTCTCCTTGAGACCGCAGGCCCCGCCATGTCCGACTTCGACCTGACGCCCCCCGACACCCTTCAGCGCGCCGAACTGATCGCCGGGCTGAGCGAGGAGGAGCGCCACGTCCTGCTCCAGCACGGCACCGAGGCGCCGTTCTGCGGCGCCTTCCTGGACAACAAGCTCGAGGGCGTCTACACCTGCCGGCTGTGCGGGCTGCCGCTGTTCGCCTCCAGCGCCAAGTTCGACTCCGGCACCGGCTGGCCCAGCTTCTTCAAGCCGTTCGATCCGGCCCACGTCAAGACCATCCGCGACACCAGCTACGGGATGATCCGCACCGAGATCACCTGCGCGCGCTGCGGCAGCCACCTGGGCCATGTCTTCCCCGACGGGCCGCCGCCGACCTACGAGCGCCACTGCCTCAATTCGGTCTCGCTGGCCTTCACCGAGGCCGGTCAGCCGCTGCCCGACCCGCTGCATCGCGGCGGCGCCGAGGCGCAGCTGGCGCAGGCCGCCTGAGCGCGGCGCGTCAGCGCCAGCTGAAGTCCCACCGCGTCAGGCGCCCGTCGCCGTCGCGGTCGTACTGGGCCATGGCCTGTTCGGCGTAATCAACGAACTCGGCCTCGCTGATCAGCTTGTCGTAGTTCTTGTCCATCGCCTCGATCCGCGCGCGGGCCGTGCCTTCGCGGCCGATGCCGCCGGTGTTGGGGTCGATCGAGGCGCGCATCTCGTCCAGGGTGATGAAGCCGTCGTGGTCCAGGTCCAGGGCGGCGAAGGAGGCGCGGGCGCCGGCGTCGTATTCGGCCAGGTTCACCACCCCGTCGTGGTCGGCATCGAGCTGATCGAAACGCGCCTGCGAGACCTGCGCCAGCACGGGCGCGGCCAGGCCCAGCAGGACCAGGCCGAGCAGCGGTTCGGGACGGAGACGGGGCATCGCGGGCGCGCCAGGCGGGACGAGGGCGCCATCCTGCCATGCCGCGCGCCGCCGCAGCCAAGCCGGCGCCGGCGATTCCCACGCCCGGCTATGCTGTGCCCATGAGCGTGTACGTGGACGATGCGGTCTGGCCCTGGCGCGGCCGCCGCTGGGCGCACCTGATGGCCGACTCGCTGGACGAACTGCACGCCTTCGCCGCGCGGCTAGGCATGCCGCGCCGCAGCTTCCAGGACAAGACCAGCGGCGCGCACTACGACATCGACGCGGACACCCGCGCGCTGGCCCTGGCGCTGGGCGCGGTGGCGATCTCGCGCCACCGCGACCGCGCCCAGGTGCGCGCGGTGATCGCGCGGGCCAAGGCGCAGGGACGCGGGCTGGCGCCGTAGCGCTGTCGGGCGCGCACCGGCCTTCGCAGGGGGGGGGCGTGCTCGGGCGGCGCGGGGCCGATCAGCGGCCCGGATGAAGGTCGCCCGCCTCCCGCCCAAGTGGTCGAAGCGGAAATCCGGCTTGCTCCCGTGCGCCGCGCTCAGCCGGCCTCGCTGGCCAGGCGCAGGTCGAAGCCCAGCAGCTGGCTCAGCGCGCGCATGGCCTCGTCGTCGCGGCGCAGCGCCATCCAGCCGCCGTAGCCGTCGGCATCGGCGTTCCAGCACCACAGCGTGTAGCCGTGCGGGCGCAGGCTGTCGTAGGCGATGGACAGCAGCTGCGGCACGTCCAGCCCCTCCATGAAGTCCTCGTCGTCGCGGTCGCCGCCCCACTCGATCGGCAGGCCGTAGCGCGCGGCCAGCTCGTCGAGCGCCTCCATCGTGGCGTCGATGTCGTCCGGGCCGACGAAGAAGCCCGAGGTCCAGTCCACGATGTCGCGCAGCAGCCAGGGCAAGGGCTGGTCGTCGCCGGCGGCCAGGCGCTCGCGCAGCAGGTCGAACTGGCGCAGGGCGGTGTCCTCGTCGCCCGGGTTGATCAGCACCAGCAGATTCCAGGCCAGCGCCTCGGGCGTGTCGGCCTCGTCCAGGTCCAGACGATCGGCGTCGTCTTCGTAGTCGGCGGTGTTGTCGGGCATGGCGGAACTCGATGTGCGGGAAAGGGGCCGGCCCTCGCACGGGATGCGCGCGGCCGGGGCGGCCATTATCCTGTGCGCCCTCGTTGCCCGCAGTGACCGTCCCACCATGTCCGAGACCCCTCCCGACCGCCTGGCCGTCGATCCGTCCAGCCGCTTCCACGATCAGGCCGCGCTGGACCGCGGCGTCGGCGTGCGCTTCAACGGCGTCGAGCGCGACAACGTGGAGGAGTACAGCGTGTCCGAGGGCTGGATCCGCGTGCAGGTGGGCAAGTCGCTGGATCGCCGCGGCCAGCCGATGACGCTGAAGATCAAGGGCAAGGTCGAGCCGTACTTCAAGACCGAGGCGGCTTGATCCAGGCCGGCGGCGGCGCCCTGCCGCGCCGCCGTCGTCGTCACTTTGCGAGCTGCCCGCCCAGATGCGGGGCCAGGAACGCCAGCAGCCGGCGGTAATACTCGCGCCGGTGGTCATCGGCGAAGTAGCCGTGGCCCTCATCGTCGTAGTACAGCGTCTCGACCGGAACACCGGCGCGCTTCAACGCCTTTTCCATGCGCTCGGTGTGGACCGGGGGCGCGCGCGTGTCCTTGCCGCCCGACGCCAGGAACACCGGCACCTTGATGCGGTCGGCCAGGTTCACCGGTGAGACTTCCGCCAGGGCATCCTTGTCGCCAACCCAGTCCTTGAGCCAGGTCTGTGTGGATGCCGCACCGTCACTGTCGTCGCTGATCATGCGCGGCAGGTCGTAGACCCCGACATAGCCTACCGCGCAGCGATACAGGGTCGGCTCCCGCGCCACGCCCATCAAAGCCGCATAGCCGCCGTAGCTCGCCCCGTAGATGCAGATCTTCGAAGGATCGGCGATGCCTTGGTCGATCGCCCAACGGGTTGCGTCGGTGAGGTCGTCCTGCATCGCCCGTCCCCACTGGCGGGCGCCTGCCTGCTCGAACGCCCGGCCGTAGTGCCCCGAGCCGCGGAAATTGATCCGCAGCACCGCATAACCCGCCTGCGCCAGCAACTGGCTGTCATCGTCGAAATCCGGGCCGTCGTAGAGACCGAATGGCCCGCCATGCGGGTTGACGATCAGCGGCAGCGCCTTACCGTCGCTTGAAACCGGCAAGGTCAGGTAGCCATGCAGCGTCAGGCCGTCGCGGGCATCAAAACTGATCTCGCGCGACGCCGACAGCTTTGCAGGATCGAACTATGTCCGCAGGCTGTAGATGCCTTCGGCCTGCTTGGTCTCGGTGTCGTACAGATAAAAATCACCGCTGTTGGTGCCGCCCCAGGTCCGCACGACCGCACGTCGGCCGTCGCGGGTCGCCGAGGTCACCGCCACCGCCTCGCCCGGGAATGCCTTTTCCAGTGAACGCTGCACGCGTGCGGCCGGGTCATCGTCCCGGAAGTAGCGGCTGAGGGTCCGCTCGCGGGTGAAGCGCGCGCCGATCGGTCGGCGACCGTCGGGCGACCAGATCAGGCTATCCGGGTCGACCACCGGGTCGCGCATCAGTTCCGTGCGCGCGCCGGTCTCCACATTCCAGGCCACGATGCTGTCCGGACCCTGCGGATGCTCGGTCTGCAGATAGGCAGTGCGTCCATCCTCCGCAAAGCCAAGCGCCCGCACGACGAGGCGGCTCTGAGCCTCATCGTCGATGAGCCTCCACTCCTGACCGCGACCGTCCCGGTAATAGAGCTTGTTGACGTTGTCAGCCCCCGCACCCTGCGCGAAACGCACCTGCCCCTGCGCATCGGTCGTGAAGCTGGCATTGCGGACAGGCGCGGTGGCGATCACGGCCCGGTGCCGGTTGTAGACATCCAGGAGCTCCACACGCGTGACCGGGTCGCTCTGCGAAAGCGGAGACGACGCGACGAGCACCTTGTGATCGTCGCCAGGCACCGTGCCGAACATGAAGACCGCGTTCTTCGCGTCCGACCGGAACGGATCGCGCCCCGTGGCGACGTCGATGGCAAAGGGACTGGCAATCAGGGCTCCGCCGCTACCATCTGCATTGATCGCGTGCAGCTCGCCAGTCGGATATGGCTGGGCGCGACTGCCGAACTGGCGGTCCATGGCCACGACCACACGGGTGTCGTTGACCCACCAGAAGCCGCCGACGCGCGAGTTCTCGCCGGCCACCACCTTTGCGGTCGGCTTACGATCGCTGCGGCGGACGATCACCAGACCCGTCCGATCCTCCAGCGGCATGGTCACCGCATAAAACTCGCCACTGGGCGAAATCTTGATCTGCTCGTAGCGGTCGCGCTTGAGGAACGCGTCCACATCCACCTGCGCCAGCGCGGGCCACATCGACAGCCAAGTCAATAACGCGGCCGCCAGCCGCATCCCTGTGTGCTTCATGTCCTTTCCCCTGGGCCCGTCGCGGGCGAGGCGAAGCTAGCAGGGACGCGGTGCGGCCGGCAACATGCGCCGCAGCGCGCCGCGCCGGCTCAGCGCTGGCGGGTTTCGAGCAGGTCCAGGTTGCGGACGAGCTTGCGCGAGACTTCTTCGGAGATCTTGCGTTCGCGCGCCAGGCGGAACAGTTCGGCGCGCTCGGCGCGCAGGCCGGCCTGGCGCATCTGTCGTTCGACCTGTTCGATCCGGCGCGCCTGCGCCGGGGCGATGTCGGCCTCGCCGCCCAGGCGGTCGACGTGGCGCTGGTAGAGCTGGCTGACGCGCTCGGCGCAGGCGCCGTAGAGCTCCTGGTCCTCGACCGCCTCGGCCGAGGCCACCAGCCGCTGGCGCTCGCTCTCCACCGCCACCAGCGCCGCGCGGGCGGCGGCCTTGCGCGCCAGGTCCTCTTCCTGCTGGTCTTCCTGCTCCTCGGGCAGCTGCAGGTTCTTCAGCAGGGGCGGCAGCGCCACCGAGGCGATCAGCAGCGAGACCAGGATCACCGCGGCGGCCAGGAAGATCGCCAGGTCGCGCGCCGGGAACGGCGAACCGTCGCCCATCGCCAGCGGCAGGGTCAGCACGCCGGCCAGGGTGATGGCGCCGCGCACGCCGGCCAGCGAGGTCGCCACGATGATCCGCCAGTTGGGGCTGGTCCGCTCCACGCCGCGCGCGCGGTCGCGCAGGAGGTTTAGGCCCAGCGACACCCACACCCAGATCAGGCGCAGCAGGATCAGGCCCAGGCTGATGGCGGCCACGTAGATGGCCAGCCACCACGGCTGCAGGTGGCCGGTCTCGTCGATACTGCGGATGGCGTTGCGCACGATGCCCGGCAGCTGCTCGCCGAGCAGGGTGAAGACGATGCCGTTGAGGGTGAACTGCACCATGTCCCACACCGCCGTGCGCTGGATGCGCACGCTGGCCGCGGCGCGGCCGGAGAGCTCGACATAGCTCATGGTGATGCCGGCCGAGACCGCCGCCAGGATGCCCGAGGCGCTGACCGCCTCGGCCACCACGTAGGCGGCGAACGGGGTCAGCAGGCTGACCAGGATCGACGAGCCGGCCTCCTCGCCGAAGTGGCGCATGATCCAGCGCTGCAGCACGTTGATCGCCCAGGTCACGCCGATGCCGCAGCCCAGGCCGGCCAGCGCCACCCACAGGAAGGTCAGCGAGGCGTCGGCCAGCGAGAAGGCGCCGGTCAGCGCGGCGGCCACCGCGAACTGGAAGCACACCAGGCCCGAGGCGTCGTTGAGCAGCGATTCGCCTTCCAGGATGTGCATCAGGCGCTTGGGGATGGGCACGCGCGAGGAGATCGCCGACAGCGCCACCGGGTCGGTGGGCGAGAGGATCGCCGCCAGGGCGAAGGCCACCGCCACCGGCATCGCCGGGATCATCCAGTGGATCAGGAAGCCCGCCCCGACCACGGTGAACACCACCAGCCCCAGGGCCAGCTCCAGGATCACCGTGCGGTCGCGGAACAGCCCCTGCTTGGGGATGCGCCAGCCGTCCAGGAACAGCAGCGGCGGCAGGAACAGCAGGAAGAACAGCTCCGGGTCCAGCTCCACGCCGTGGTTGAACATCGAAATGACCGCGCCCAGCCCGATCTGCACCAGCGGCAGCGGCAGCGAGAACGGCAGGACGCGGACCAGGAAACCACTGGCGGCCACGGCCAGCAGCATGGCCAGGACGATTTCGATCGAGTGCATGACGGTGAACTTACCAGACCGACATGCACTGTCTGCTGATCCGGACGGGGCGATGCGTCAGGTCTTGATCTTCCAGCCGGTGCGGAACATCGCCCACACCGCCACCAGGCACAGCACCAGAAAGCCGCAGATCGCCGCCAGGCTGACGCCGACGTCCACGTCGGCCAGGCCGAAGAAGCTCCAGCGGAAGCCGCTGATCAGGTACACGACCGGGTTGAACAGGGTGATCTTCTGCCACACCGGCGGCAGCATCGACACCGAATAGAACGCCCCGCCCAGGAAGGTCAGCGGGGTGACCACCATCAGCGGGATCACCTGCAGCTTCTGGAAGTCGTCGGCCCACAGCCCGATGATGAAGCCGAACAGCGAGAAGGTCAGCGCCGTCAGCAGCAGGAAGGCCACCATCCACACCGGGTGCTGGATCTCGTAGGGCACGAACAGCCGCGCGGTCACCAGGATCAGCAGACCCAGCATCAGCGACTTGCTCGCCGCCGCGCCCACGTAGCCCAGCACCACCTCCACGAACGAGACCGGCGCGGAGAGCAGTTCGTAGATCGTCCCGGACCACTTGGGCATGTAGATGCCGAAGGAGGCGTTGGAAATGCTCTCGTTGAGCAGCGAGAGCATGATCAGGCCGGGGATGATGAAGGCGCCGTAGCTCACGCCTTCCACCGACCCCATGCGCGAGCCGATCGCCGCGCCGAACACCACGAAGTACAGCGAGGTCGACAGCACCGGCGAGGCGATCGACTGGGTGATGGTGCGGAAGGTGCGCGCCATCTCGAAGCGGTAGATCGCCAGCACCGCGTGCAAGTTCAGGCCAAGATTCATGCGCGCGCCTCCCGCACCAGGTTGACGAAGATCTCCTCCAGCGAGGACTGCGAGGAATGCAGGTCCTTGAAGTCGATGCCCTGCTCGCCCAGGCGCTTGAGCAGCGCGGCGATGCCGGTCTCCTCGGCCTGCACGTCGAAGGTGTAGACCAGCTGGGTGCCGCCGGCCTGCAGCTCCAGCGGCAGGTCGGCCAGGGCGGCCGGCACGGCCTCCAGCGGCTGCTGCAGGGTCAGGGCCAGCTGCTTCTTGCCGAGCTTGTGCATCAGCGTGGCCTTGTCCTCCACCAACACCAGCCGGCCGCCGGTGATCACGCCGATGCGGTCGGCCATCTCCTCGGCCTCCTCGATGTAATGCGTGGTCAGCACCACGGTGGTGCCGCGATCGCGCAGGGCGCGCACCAGCTCCCACATGTCGTGGCGCAGCTCCACGTCCACACCGGCGGTAGGTTCGTCGAGGAACAGCACGCGCGGCTCGTGCGCCAGGGCCTTGGCGATCAGCACGCGGCGCTTCATGCCGCCGGACAGCGCCATGATCTTGGCATCGCGCTTGTCCCACAGCGACAGATCGCGCAGCACGCGCTCCAGCAGCGCCGGATCGGCCGGCTTGCCGAACAGCCCGCGCGAGAAGCGCACCGCGGCCCAGACGGTCTCGAAGGCCTCGGTCGCCAGTTCCTGCGGCACCAGTCCGACCAGCTTGCGCACGGTGCGGTAGTCGCGCACCACGTCGTGGCCCTCGATCTGCACCGTGCCCTCGCCCGGACGGACGATGCCGCACAGGATGCTGATCAGCGTGGTCTTGCCGGCGCCGTTGGGGCCGAGCAGCGCGAAGATCTCGCCCTTGCGGATCTCCAGGTCGACGCCCTTGAGCGCCTGGAAGCCGCCGTCATAGGTCTTGGTCAGCCCCTTAACCGAGATGGCCGAGGTCATGGTGGCTCCTGTGTTGCATGGATGGAACGACGCGCCGCGCGTGCGGGCGGCGGCGTAGCCTGCGGCAAGCCTCGTGATCGGGCAATGCAGGCCGGCGCGACGCTGTGTCCGGGCATCAGGTTGGCGAGGGGCCTCTTGCGTTCGACGCGGGTGCCATCAAGGGCGCGCCGCGGCGGATCGACGCGTGCGCGCTTGAACGCGCCGGCGTTGCCTCATCGTCGTGGCGAGCGATGGCTAGCGTTCGCTGGCGCCCGGCTCGCTTGGGGCCAGGTGCGCACTGCGCCGCCGCGGCAGCAGGCGCCAGCCGAAGTTCACCCCGGCCGCCGCCAGCAGGATCAGCAGCGCGCCGAGCACCTGCGTCCAGGCCAGCGACTGGCCGAACGCGATCCGGTCGACCGCGATCGCCACCACCGGATAGACGAACGACAGCGCGCCGGTCATCGCGACGGGCAGCTTCTGGATGGCGCCGTACAGCAGCACGTACATCACACCCGTGTTCACCACCCCGAGCACGACCAGATCGAGCCACTGGCGCGGGCTGGAAGGCAAGGCATCGAACTGCGCGAACGGTGCCAGCAAGACGATGCCGACGCCCAGCTGCAGTAGCGCGAGCAGGTGCGGCGGCGTGCCTTTCAGGTGCTTGGTGACGATCGAGGACACCGCGTAGAGGAACGCGGCACCGAGCGCCAGCGCGATTCCGTGCAGATACTCGCCGGGCACCGCGAGGACGGCCGGCGGCACGCGCACCACGCCCACCAGTCCGACGAACGCCAGCGCCAGCCACGCCAGGGTCGAGGCGCTGATGCGCTCGCGGAACACGATCGCGCCGAGGCCGACCAGCATGAACGGCTGCGTGTTGTAGACCGCGGTGGCCATCGAGATCGAGGCGCGCCCGTAGGCCGCGAACAGCAGCAGCCAGTTGCCCACGATCGCCAGCCCGCCGAACAGGACCAGCGCCAGCATCCGCGGCGAGAACGCCTTGCGCCGCAACAGGCCCAGCGCGGCGCAGACGATGATCAGGGTGGCCGCGCCGAACAGGCAGCGGAAGAACACCACATTGATCGGCGACTGCTGCGAGGACACGACCAGCCAACCGATCGTGCCGGACATGAGCATGGCCACGACCATCTCGGCCGCGCCACGGCGAATTTCGTTGGAGGCCATTGCCGGGAGTCCCTATCAAGCGTTGCGAACGGCTGAAATTTTAGGAACCCGGTCAGCTCGAATACATGCTAAAAATTACGCCAGAACTTGATTCTTCTTTCGGAAGAAAGGCCGTTATGGCAAAGCACCTTCCAACCCCCAGCGTCGCCACGCTGGACGCCATCGACCGCGCGATCCTCGCGGCACTGGCCCAGGACGCGCGCATGCCGAACAGCGAACTGGCCCGTCAGATCGGCCTGTCGGCGCCGGCCACCGCCGAGCGGGTACGCCGGCTGCAGCACCAGGGCGTGATCGCCGGGTTCGCGGTCGAACTCGATCCGCGCGCGCTGGGCTACACCTTGCAGGCGATCGTGCGGGTCAAGCCGCTACCGGGTCAGCTGCACCTGGTGGAGGAGCTGCTGCAGCGCATTCCCGAGTTCGTCGAATGCGACAAGGTGACGGGCGATGACTGCTTCATCTGCCGGCTCTACCTGCGCACGATCCAGCACCTGGACGGCATCTTGGCCAAGGTCACCGAGCGCGCGGAAACCAGTACCGCGATCGTGAAATCCACCCCCGTGCCGCGGCGGCTGCCGCCGCTGGTCGAAGCAGACTGAGCGAAAGAAGGAAGCCGCTTCGGCGAATCCCGACGCTCCGCACGCACCCGCTGTCGGATCCTGCGCCGCGCCGCGATCGATCCACCAAGGCCGCAACGGCCGCACGGTCAGGCCGAAGACGCACAGGCCGCGGCGCGGGCGCGCATCTGCTCTGCCTCGCGCGCGTTGCGGGTCAGTGCGGCGGCCTGCTCGAAGCAGGCGCGCGCCTCGTCGAGGCGGCCGAGCCGTTCGAGCAGATCGCCGCGCACCGCCGGCAGCGCGGGGTACTCGCGCAGCGCGGCCTCGTGGATGAGTGTGTCGGCCAGCGCCAGGCCGGCCTGCGCACCGGCGGCGCGGCCCAGGGCGACGGCGCGATTGAGCTCGATCACCGGCGACGGCGAGACCTGCGCCAAGCGCGCATACAGCGCGGCGATGCGCGGCCAGTCGGTGTCCTGGCTGCGCAGCGCGCGCGCATGGCAGGCCGCGATCGCCGCCTGCAGCGTGTATGGCGCGTCGGCGCCGCCCAGCCGCACGGCGCGCTCCAGCGCCTGCAGCCCGCGCGCGATCTGCAGCCGGTCCCAGCGCGCGCGGTCCTGCGCCTCCAGCAGCACCGGCGTGCCGTCCGCCAGAGCGCGCGCGGCGGTGCGCGAGGCCTGCAGTTCCATCAGCGCCAGTAGGCCGAAGACCTCCGGCGCACGCGGCATCAGCCCGGCCAGCATCCGCCCCAGGCGCAGCGCCTCGGTGCACAGCGCCGGCCGCATCCAGTCCTCCCCCGCACTGGCCGAATAGCCCTCGTTGAAGATCAGGTAGAGCACGTCCAGCACCGCGTCCACACGCTCGGGCAGGTCTTCGCGCGCCGGCGCCTCGAAGGCCACCTGCTGCGCGGCCAGCGTGCGCTTGGCGCGCACGATGCGCTGGGCCACCGTCGGCTCGGGCTGCAGGAAGGCGCGTGCGATCTCGGCGGTGCTCAGCCCGCCCAGCAGGCGCAGGGTCAACACCACGCGCGAGTCGGCCGGCAGCACCGGATGGCAGGCGATGAACATCAGGCGCAGCAGGTCGTCGCCGATGGCGTCGTCCAGCTGCGCGGTGCTGTCAGGCCCCGCCACGACCTGGCCCTCCAGTTCAAAGCGATGTCGGCGTGCTTGCGCCGGTGCAGCTGCCGCTGGCGCAGACGGTCGATGGCGCGGCGCTTGGCGGTGGCCATCCACCAGGCCGCCGGGTTGTCCGGCAGGCCTTCGCGCGGCCAGTGCTCGAGCGCGGCGACCAGCGCGTCCTGCGCCAGTTCCTCGGCCTGGTCGATATCGCGCAGCATGCGCGTCAGCACCGCCAGCACCTTGGGGGCTTCCATGCGCCACAGCGTGTCGATGGTGCGGTGGAGGTCGGCGGCCATGGTCGGCGATCAGACCACCGGCCAGCGGCGTGCGCAACCGCGCCGGCGCGGTGCATGCGCCGACCTGGCGCGACGCGGCGCGCATCGGTGCAGGGACGCGCCGCGGCGCTCCCCTACGCGTCCCGACCATGCCCGCGACGCCGCCACGCGCCTAGCGCTGCACGAGCGTCTTGAACCCGCCCCAGAACATGCGCTTGCCGTCGAAGGGCAGATTCTCCGGCCCCCACCGCTTGAGGCGTGGATCGTCCATCGCGCGCTTGTTGACCTGATCGCGATGCGCGCGCGATCTGAACACGATATAGGCGAACACCACGACCTCGTCCGGCTTGAGCCTGACCGCCTGCGGGAACGAGGTGTGCTTGCCGGGTTTGACGTCGTCGGCAATGCATTCGACGTACTGCAGCGCGCCATGGTCCATCCAGACCTTGCTGCCCATCCGCGCCATCGCGCGGTAGGCGGCCAGCCTGGCGGTGGGAACGGGAACCACGAAACCATCGACATAGGCCATGTCGGTCTCCTTCGCATTGGACTGGGACGTATCGGGTTGGAACCGGGCTCAGACCTCACAGCCCGGTGCAGGGACGACCACGTTGAGCATCCACGGCGTGCCGAAGCGGTCGGTGAGCATGGCAAAGCCCGGCGACCAGAAGGTCGGCGCCAGCGGCAGCTGGATCTGCGCGCCCTCGGCCAGGGCCGCGTACAGGCGTTCGGCCTGGGCCACATCGTCCAGCTGCAGGCTCACGGTCATGCCGTGCGGCGGCGTGTAGTCCTGCGGCGGGCAGGCGTCGGAAGCCATCAGCGTGACGCCGCCGGCGATCACCATCGCGTGCATCACCGCCTCGTCGGGCATGCCGGGCATCCTGGCGTCCGGCGGCGCCTCGCCGACGGTGGCCATCGCCACCACCGCGCCACCCAGGGTCTGGGCATAGAAGCGCATCGCATCGCGGCAGTTGCCGTTGAAGAACAGGTACGGGGCTACGTTCATGGGCTTGCTCCTTGGGAGGGGGAATCAGGACTGTCCGGCGGTGCGTTCGCGCAGCCGGGCTTCCTGCTCGCGCAGTTCCGGCGTCATGGCCTGGCCGAAGTCCTCCATCTCGAACAGCGGACGCACCTCGACCTCGGCCCCGCCGTCGAACGGCGCGCGCTTGAGCCACTCGATGGCCTCGTCCAGCGAGCGCACCTGCCACAGCCAGAAGCCGGCGATCAGCTCGCCACTGGCCGCGAACGGGCCGTCGATCACCTCGCGCGCCTTGCCGTCGAACCGCACCCGCGCGCCGCGGCTGGACGGATGCAGGCCCTCGCCGGCCAGCATGATCCCGGCGTTGACCAGCTCCTCGTTGTAGCGGCCCATGGCGGCGAGCAGCTCGGTGGAGGGCATGACCCCGCCCTCCGAATCCGCATCGGCCTTGACGATCACCATCACTTTCATCGCATCGCTCCTCTTGGTGGATACGCAGGCCGCAAGGCCCACGCTGTGATGGAACGACGCACCAGCGCGTGCCGGATCGACATCGCGGCGCGAAAAGAATTCGCGATTACCGCCAGGCCAGCGCTGCGGACGCGACCGGCGCACCTGCGGCATCATGCGCGCACGCCCTCGCCCAGGAGCCTGACATGCAGTTCCTCATGCTGATCCACGTCGATCCCGCGCTGATGCAGGCCATGCCGCAGGCCGAGTTCGACCGCCTGATGCGCGGCTGCTTCGAACACGCCGACGCGCTGCAGCGGCAGGGCGTGCTGCTGGCCTCGCAGCAGCTGGAGGGCGCACAGACCGCGCGTTCGCTGCGCGTGCGCGGCGGCCAGACGCGCGTGACCGACGGGCCCTTCGCCGAGACCAAGGAGCTGCTGGCCGGCTTCAACCTGATCGAGGCGCCGGACATGGCGGCGGCCGAGGCGATCGCGCGGAAGTTCCCCTGGGCCGCCTACGGCTGCATCGAGCTGCGCCCGGTGCGCGACATGAACCGGGTACGCGAGCAGGTGGGCGCCGCGCCCGGCGCGCTGGAGCTGGCCCGCGCTTGACGGCTGCTTCACCGCCGCCGCTCCTAAAGTGCGATGTCGTCCGACATCGACGCCAAAGGAGGGCCGCATGTCCGTCTCCACGCCACCGACCGAGCCGGGCGCGCGCGCCATCGTGGTGGATATCCAGCACGAGCTGCGCTGGTGGCGCGAGCACTACCAGCAGACCGGGCGCGGCGGCTTCGCCCAGGCCGAGCCGACGCTGAAGTTCGCCTACGACAGCTATCTGCTGCACCCGCACGAGCGCCTGCACGCGCTGTGGCCGGACATCCATCGGCGCTACGCACTGCTGCCCGCGCACGAACAGCTCGGCCGCGCCCAGGCCGAACGGATCATCGCCGAGGTCTGGCAGCACATCCACGGCGACGCCCCGGCCGCCTAGCGCCGCGCCAGCGCTTACGCGGCTTCCAGCAGCGGGCGAAGCTGGGCCAGATCGCCGCGCAACACGTCCAGTGCCTGCGCGCGCGCGTCGGCGTCGGGCTGACGCAGCACCCAGGACGGATGCACGGTGGCCAGCGCACGCGCGCCGTCGGCCATGACGCGCCACTGGCCGCGCTGGGCCATCAGCTGGAAGTCGCCGCCCAGCACCGCGCGTGCGGCGTTCGCGCCCAGGCAGACGATCGCCTGCGGATCCAGGCGTGCGAGCTCCTGCTGCAGCCAGGGGCGGCAGGCGGCCACCTGCGATGAGGTCGGGTTGCGGTGCAGGCGGCGCTTGCCGCGCTGTTCGAACCGGAAATGTTTGACGGCATTGGTCAGATACAGCGCGCCGCGGTCGATGCCCAGCTCGGCCAGGACGCGATCGAGCAGCCTGCCGGCCGGGCCGACGAAGGGCCGGCCGCTGAGGTCCTCTTCGTCGCCGGGCTGCTCGCCAACCAGCACGATGCGCGCATCGGGCGGGCCCTCGCCGAACACGGTGCGCGTGGCCGGCTGCCACAGTTCGCAGCGGCGGCACGCGGCGGCGGCGGCGCGCACCGCGTCCAGCGAGTCGTCGGCACGCAGGACCGGTTCGGGTGCGGCCTCGGGAATGCGACGGCGCGGCGCCTCGGGCATGCGCTCGGCCATCTCGCGCACGCGCGCGCCGGCGGACTGCAGCAGTTCGGGCAGCAGCGCGGCCTCGGGCAGATGCTTCCAGTACTTCTGCGGCATCTCCGAACGCATCATGGTCGGGTTGAGCCGTGCGGGGTTGAAGATGTTGGCGTAGTAGGTGCGCCACAGCGCCTCGCGCGCATCGTCGGCAGGGGCATCGGCGCGCACGCCGCCGGGGCCGAAGGCCAGGGCATCGCCGTCCCAGTGCGCGCTGCGGTACGGGGTGAGGATCGCCCAGCGCATGCCGGCGAAGCGCCGCGCGAAGAACGGGGCGACGCGGTCGACGATGTGATGCTCGGGCTCGAACCAGGCCACGAAGGCGTTGGCCTCTCCGGGCACTTCGCGGAAGCGCACGAAGGCCTTCATCTTGTGGCTGTCGCGCCGCACCGCCTTGGCCAGCACGCCGGCGCGATGCACGTCCGCGTCGGTCGCATGCGCGAGCAGGCCGCGCTCGCCCTGTCCCATCCGCCACAGCAGGCGGTACAGCAGCCCATGCCGATGCGGATCGCGATGGCAGAGCACGGCGCCGGCCAGCGCCAGGAAGTCGGAGGAGACCCGCGGCGCTTCGCGCTGGGCCGGCAGGGTGGTCACTTCGGGCGTCGCCAGCAGGCCGCCCTGGGCGCCGCCTTCCCAATCCACCTGGTCCGGGGTCACGTTCGCGCACCAAGCCGCTCGGGCTGCTATGCGCCAGGCCTCGAGGCTCCATGCTGGCTCCACGCGTGCGCTGAACATCTCAGCCTATCCGCTGAGCAGCACTGCTGCTGCCTTGGGGCAAGGCACGTGCTTTGCGCGAGGAATCTCTTGCGCTCACGCTGATCTGGGCGAAGGGATCCACGCGCGGATGCATCAGCGTGGGTGCATCTCCCGCACGCGGGGTGGCGGGGCGTGCGCGTTCGGGCTTCGGAGGGGCAGCGATCCGGCGGGCCGTGGCCGCTTTTCCCTCGATCAGGGCATCCTGCCCTGACTCGGGCGCTCGGCGTCCTGCCGCGCTAGGCGCGGCCACGGCCCGCCGGCCCGCTGCCGCGCGCGTCGAGCTCTTCGACTTCGTGTTGGAAGAAGTCCTGATCCATTCGCTGTGCGGTCTCGACCGGGTCGGGCGCTGCGGGGCGCACGTCACGATGGTGTGCGGTAGCGAGTCCACCGGAGATGGCGGACCGAGCCGAGGCGCGGCGCCCCGTCGAGTCGAAGTGGATGGGCAAAGCGCGCTCACTGACCCAGCACTCCAGCGCAGGCCCTCAAAACAGCCCCATCTGCCGCGGCTTCGGCGCCAGCATGCCGCGCAGCTTCGCCGTGTCGTCCAGCGCCGCGCGCGGATGGTGGTCCAGCACCTGCACGAAGGGCAGCAGCTTCTTCATCGGCAGGCGCAGCCGGGTCAGGTCTTCCACTCGCAGCCGGCGGAAGCGCCGCGAGGCGATGATCCGCTCGACATTGCGCGTGCCCAGGCCGGGCACGCGCAGCAGCAGTTCGCGCGGCGCGGTGTTCACATCCACCGGGAAGCGCTCGGGGTGGCGCAGGGCCCAGGCCAGCTTGGGATCGATGTCCAGGTCGAGCATGCCGCTGGCGGCGTCGGTCGGCGCGATCTCGTCCACCGAGAAGTTGTAGAAGCGCAGCAGCCAGTCGGCCTGGTAAAGCCGATGCTCGCGCTGCAGCGGCGGCGGCTGCAGCGGCAGCTTGCTGGACGCGTCGGGGATCGGGCTGAAGGCCGAGTAGTACACGCGCCGCAGCCGGTAGTTGCCGTAGAGGTTGGTGCTGGTCTGCAGGATGGCGCGATCGTCCGCGCCATCGGCGCCGACGATCATCTGCGTGCTCTGCCCGGCCGGGGCGAAGCGCGGCGGCTTGGCGCGCAGTTTCTTTTCCTCGCGGCGCTGCTCCTTGTTCTCCTCGATCCGCCAGCGCAGCTCGCCCATCGCGGCCCGGATGCCGCCGGGCTTCTTCTCCGGCGCCAGCTGCGCCAGGCCGCCTTCCGTAGGCAGCTCGACATTGATGCTGAGCCGGTCCGCATAGCGCCCGGCCGCGGCCAGCAGCTCCGGCGCGGCATCGGGGATGGTCTTCAGATGGATATAGCCGGCGAACTTGTGGTCCTGGCGCAGGCTGCGCGCCACCTCCACCAGCTGCTCCATCGTGTAGTCGCTGTTGCGGATGATGCCGCTGGAGAGGAACAGCCCCTCGATGTAGTTGCGCTTGTAGAAATCCAGCGTCAGCCGCACCACCTCGTCCGGCGTGAAGCGCGCCCGGCGCACGTTGCTGGTGACGCGATTGACGCAGTAGGCGCAGTCGAACACGCAAAAGTTGGTCAGCAGAATCTTCAGCAGCGACACGCAGCGCCCGTCGGGCGTGTAGGAGTGGCAGATGCCCATGCCCTCGGTGCTGCCGATGCCACCGGTGCCCAGCGAATGGCGCTTGTCCGCGCCCGAGGAGGCGCAGGAGGCGTCGTATTTGGCCGCATCGGCCAGGATCGCGAGTTTCTCGGTGACGTTCACACCAGGCAGCCTGCCGCAGGCGGGTCTCAATCCGTGAGACGCAAGCGCAGTGGCAACTGAACACGCCCAGCGTGCCCGCCTCGACGCATGCGGCGCACAGGACCTAGCATGCCCGCCGTCCGTTTCCCCCGAGGCGCCCGCCATGAACACGCCGCATCCCGCCCCCGCCGCCAGCCCGGAAGCCCTATCCCAGCAGGCAGAAGCCGGCGTGCGGCGCCTGGAAGCCGACCTGGGCCGGCCCTTCGACGCCAACAGCGAGCGCCTGAGCGCCAGCCTGGCGGTGCTGGCCAGCGAGCAGGGACTGAGCCGTATCGATCACGTCGTGCTGTCCGAGCGCAATGCGCAGGTCGGCCAGGGCGAGCTGGTCTTCGTCGTCCAGGGCGCGCTGGGCGATCCGGCCCAGCTGCGGGCGCACATGCGCACCGAGCAGGCCGTGGCGATCCCCGCCGCGCAATCGCGCGAGCGCCTGCGCCAGCTGCACGAGCAGCATCAGCTGGCCACGCCCGTCCAGACACCCCCCGATCCGCAGCTGTCGCGCTGATCGCGCGCCCTTCGCAGGCGTTCAGCCCAGCGCGACGCCCTGCACGCGCTGCAGGGCCAGCTCCAGCGGCTGTGCGCGGCCCAGCAGGAAACCCTGCACCTGCTCGCAGCCGTGGCGCCGCAGCCATTCCAGTTCCTCGGGCCGCTCCACGCCTTCGGCGATCATCTCCAGCCCCAGGCTGTGGCCGAGCATCAGCAGGGACTTGCAGATGCTGGCGTTGCGCGGATCGCGGTCGACGTCGCGCACGAAGGTGCGGTCGAGCTTGATCGAACTCAGCGGCAGGTGGCGCAGGTAGGACATCGAGGAGAAGCCGGTGCCGAAGTCGTCCAGCGAGATGCACACGCCCGCATCGCGCAGGCGCTGCATCGCCGCCATGCCCTGCTCGGGGCGGTGCATCATCACGCTCTCGGTCAGCTCCATGTGCAGCGCGTGCGGCGAGATGCCGGCCAGCGCGCAGGCCTGTTCCAGTTCGGACGGCAGATCGGCCTGCAGCACCTGCAGGGTGGACACGTTGACCGCCACCGGCAGGTCGTCGCAGCCCTGGCGCTGCAGCCAGGCCTGGGCCTGGGCGGCGCGGCGCAGGATCCAGTTGCCCAGCGGCACGATCAGGCCGATGTCCTCGCACAGCGGGATGAAGTCGGCCGGCGCGATCTGGGTACCGTCGCGCTGCGGCCAGCGCACCAGCGCCTCCAGCGCGGCCACGCTGCCGTCGACGGTGCGCACGATCGGCTGGAAATGCAGGTCGAACTCGCCGTGCTCCAGCGCCGTGCGCAGGCGCGCGGCCATGCGCAGGCGTTCGCTGTAGCGCCGCGCCAGCGCGCCGTCGTAGCGGGAGATCTCGAACGCCGAGGAATCCAGCGCGTGCGCGGCCAGCGCGGCGTTGTCGATGATGTTCTCCGCGCGCAGGCCGCCGCCCTCGTCGCCGGCCAGGCCGAAGCGCGCCTCCAGGCGCTGCATCGAGCCGTCGCCGTCGCCGACCGGCTCGCGCACGGCCTCGATCGCCGCCTCGATCGCGGCCTGCAGGCGCTCGGCATGCAGCACCGCCAGCACGAAGTCCTCGTCGGGCTGGTGCGCGGCCAGGCCGAACTGCTGGGCCCACAGCTGCAGGCGCGCGGCCAGCGTGCGCAGCACGTCGTCGGCGGTCTGCCGGCCCAGCGCGTCGCGGATCGGCTGCAGCCCGCGCAGCTGCAGGTACAGCACCTGATAACCGGGATGCTGGCCCTGGTCCAGGCGGTCGCTGAGCGTCTGCACGTTGATCAGGCCGGTGGTCTGGTCGTGGCGCGCGCGGTAGGCCAGCTCCTTCTCGTACTCCAGGCGCTCGGAGATGTCCTCGGACAGCACCAGCTTGGCCTCGTGGCCGCCGAAGCGGATGTCGCTGACGTACACGCGCGCCTGCAGGGTCGAGCCGTCCTTGCGCCGGTGCTGGGACACGTGCGCGTCCTCGAATCCCGCGGCCACCCCCTGCACCACGCCACTGCCGCCGGGCAGCCCGGCCGGGCAGATGTCCGACAGGTGCATGGTCAGGAACTCCTCGCGGCCGAAGCCGTACTGCAGCGTCGCCGCCCGGTTGACCTCGAGGAAGCGCCGGGTGCGCGCGTCGTGCACCCAGAACGGCAGCGGGTTGCGGTCGAAGATCAGGCGGAACTGGCGCTCGGCATCGCTCAGGCGCGACTGCGCCTCCATGCGTTCGCTGATGTCCACCAGCGTGCCGGTCATGCGCAGGTGACCGCCCGCGCCGGCGACCACGCCGCCGCGCGCCACGGCCCAGCGCTCCGCGCCGTCCCGGCTGACCAGGCGGAACTCGCAGGAAAAGGCGCCGCGGCTGCGCCAGGCGCTGACGAAGCGGCGCGCCAGCATGCGCCGGTCGCGCACGTGCACGTGCCGGATGAAGGCCCACAGCGAAGGCGGCTCGGCCTGGCCCAGGCCGAACATCTGGCTGACGTCGGCGCCCCAGACCACCTGCCGCCCGCCCTGCTCCATCGCCCAGGCGCCCACCTTGCCGGTGTGCTGGGCCAGGTGCAGGTGCTCGGAATTGCGCTGCAGCTGTTCGAGCATGTGGCGCTGGTCGCGGTCGGCGCGCCGCACCACGCGCAGCAGCACCGCCAGCATCGCCCAGTACAGGACGTAGAGCAGCGAGGCGATGGCGACGAAGCGATGCCAGGGCAGCAGCACCTGCTGGGTCGAGAGCCCCGCCCAGATCTGCAGGGGATAGCCGGGCAGCGCACGCGCGGCCACCACCCGGCGCAGGCCGTCCACCTCGCTGACGCGCTGGGTGACGGCGACCTGCGGCGCCAGCTCGCCAGGCTGCGGCACGGCGATGCGCGTGCCGATGCCCTCGCGCGAGGGCTTGCCGCCCAGGCTGCGCACCAGCAGCTGGTCGTTGGGGCCGACCACGCCGAGTGCGCCGTCGCGGCCGGAGTCCAGGCCGTCGATCAGAGCCTGCAGTGCGCGGGTATCCAGCCGCGCCAGCAACCAGCGCGGTCCGCCCTCGCCCTGGACGGTCATCGGCAGGGCCAGCGGCAGCACCGGGCGGCCGTCTTCCAGCCACTGCAGCGGCCCCAGCTGCAGGCGGTCCGAGGGGCCTGCGGTCGCACCGGCCTTCCACTGCGGGAAGCTGGGATCGCCGCGGCCGGGCGTCAGCGCGCGGCCCTGCGCATCGACCATGACGACGCTTTCCAGCTCGTGATGCCGCGAGGCCACACCTTCAATGAGTTGCCCGATCAGCCCGGGCGCCCGGTCCGGCGCGGAGGCCAGCAGCGCGGTGGCGTCGGCGGCGATGCCGCGCATGGCGCGCTCGAGGTTGCGCAGCTCCAGGCCGATCGCGCGTTCGACGCCAACGACCAGGGCCTGGCTCTGGCGCTCGGCGGCCTGCAGGCGGTTCTGGCGATCGCTGATCACCCACCAGCCCAGCCCGATCCCCAGCGCCGCGCCCAGCAGCAGGCCAAACCCGAGCACCGTGCGGGTCTGCACGACCGACTTGACCGGCGATGGGCCTGGAACCGAACGATCCATGTGCACCCGCTGTTGGACGGAGGTCCTGCCACCCCGGGACGGTCATGGGGCCAGCCGCGCCCCCCGAACCCGCGCGGCGACTCGCCCGAAGCATACGCTGCGGCTCCGCCCGCCGACAGCCCGCGCCACAGGACCGGCTCAGGCCCCCGCAGGCCAGCGCCGCATGTCCGCCACGGGCACGTCCATGCGCGCGCAGGCATGGGCGCAGGCGCCGTCCGGCAGGGCGATGCGGAACAGCGGTGCCATGCCGCGCAGGCTGGCGGCAGCCGCCGCCGACTGTGCGTGCCGGGCAGTGTCGAATTCGAGCAGCGTCCGTGCCCAGTCCGGCAGCAGCGCCGCGCCCGCGCCGAGGAACACCGCCCGCGACAGCCCGGCCACCGGCACCGGCAGGCGGACCTGTGCCAGCACGTCCATCACCTCGCGCGAGCGCGCATCGAAGCGCAACTGCGGCCGCATCGCCGCGAAGTAGGCCTCCACCTGCGCCTGCGAGGCCGGCACCTCGCGGGCGCCCAGCGCCTGCGCCACGCGCCGGCCCTCGTCGAAGTAGCGATCCGCCATCTCCGGCGGCACCGGCCGGCAGTAACGCCGATAGCCCTGCAGGAAGCCGTGCGCCTCGGTGACGTGGACCCAGGTCAGCAGGTCGGGATCGTCGGCGGCATAGGGCGTGCCGTCGGCCAGCGTGCCGCGCACGTGCGCATGGATCCCCCGCACCCGGGCGATCAGCCGCTGCGCCTCGGCGGTCGAGGCATAGCTGGTGCCGGCCACGAAGGCCGTGGTGCGGCGCAGGCGGCCGACCAGGTCCTGGCGGAAGTTGGAATGCTCGTAGACCCCGGCCAGCGCGCGCGGGTGCAGCGCCTGCAGCATCAGCGCGGCCAGCCCGCCGGCCAGCATGCCGGGGAAATCGCCATGGATGCGCCAGGTCACGCTGTCCGGCCCGAACAGCCCCGGATCGCCGTGCGGCAGGTCATAGTCGATCCCCGACTGGCCGCGCGGGAAGGCGCCGAGCACCCAGCGTCGCACCGGCGCGGCGGCGGGGGCGATGAGCGTGCGGAGCAGCGACATGCGCCCATCCTACCGGCGGCCGCGCACGGCCTTCGTGGAGGCGCAAACGAAGAAGGCGCCCCACGGGCGCCTTCCTCCAGGTCCACCATCAGGCCGGCTTCAGCGCGTGATGCGCTGCCAGACCTCGGCGTAGATCGCCCGCGCCTCTTCCAGGCTCAGGCCGCGCGAACGCACCGCCTGGGAGTTGGCATAGAGCGCCGAACCGGTGTCCTGGTCGGTATGCGGGTGATTGAGATAGACGTCGTAGGCGCTGGACAGCGCCGGCCAGTACAGCTCGAAGGAGCGGTGCTGCGAGGCACGCGGCATGTTGACGTAGTGCTGGCGCCAGTAATCGCGTTCCCGGTCGATATCGATCAGGACGGCGCGTCCGTGTTCTGCTTGCTGGGGGTGCATGCGGCGTGTCCTTGGCTCGGAAGAATGGCCTCGAACAACAGGGTTGCAGCCCACTTGTAAGTGTTAGGTCGAAGTGACGATGAAATTCTCGTTAAACCGCGAGAACACCATTGCAGGCGTCACAGTTCAGAATTGAGATGATTCATAAAATCGCGTTTTGACGCTCGTGAGGCGTAACGCAGGTTTCTCAACGCCGGGCTCAGGCGTGCGCGGGCATCGGATATTGCAGGCGCGTGGTCGCCCGCTGGATGCGATCCATCACCCGGGCGAAGATCCGCCCCGCCAGGCTGGGCTCCAGGCCATGGTCGATCGCCTCGGGCGAGTTGGCGAACAGGACGGCGCCGACTTCCCGCCCCGCGTTGGGATGGTGCAGGTAGACGTGATAGGCCCGGATCAGCAGCGGCCAGCACGCCTCGAAGCCCAGTCCGGCCTGCCGGCACGGCAGCTCGCTGTAATGGCGTTTCCAGAAGTCGCGCTCTCGATCGATGTTGACGATGATGCACGCCGCGTCGTCGCGGCGGCCCGGTTCGCTGGCCATGGGGGGCATCCGTGGGGGTGGAGGCGGGTTCGACTTTCGGATGGCCCGGCTTAGGCATGCGTGAAGAATGTCGCAACGCAACATTCACGGCGCTGGCTCCCCGGTTCATCTTCTACCTTCGTCTCACGGAAACTTCGCGGCGCACCGGCCTATGCTGCGCACAAAGGTGGCGGCGCCGGGCCGGCCACCTGTTCAAGGCGAGGATCGAACCATGAGCCAACTCTTCAAGGGCCTGAACCTGCTGCTGGCGGACAACGAGCTGCACCGCAAGCCGCTGGAGGAACAGGCCGCGCACTGGCTGAGCAAGACCGACCGCGGCATCGAACACGAGATTCATCTGCTGGACATCGCCAAGGGCCAATGGCTGGCCGGTTCGGTGATCGTGTGGCTGGGCGCGTCGCTGACCGCGCTTGCGATCATCGCCGACAACCTATGGGAACACAGCTACAACCCCAGCTTTCCCAAGATCATCCTGGTGCTGCTGATCTGGGTCGCGATGCTGTTCGTGCTCTGGCTGATCGCGCAGGTCTTCGACCAGAAGGCGGGTCTGTCGCGCTGGGTCAACGCGTTCTCCAGCCGCGAGCCGGTGAGCAACGAAAGCGATTCGGTCGAGCAGGTGCAGGAGGCGCTGGAACTGGCGCGCACCTATCCCGAGGTGCTGGCCTACAAGCAGCGCGTGATCGCGCGCCGACCGCTGCGCCACGAGGACATCCGCATCATGCGCGAGATGGGTCGACAGCACCGCCACGCCGACCTGGCGCGGGAGCTGGTCGCGCTCGGCAACGACTGAAAGCATCCAGGTGCCCGGCGACAAGCCGGGCACCTTCGTTTGGGCGGTCCGTTGCGCGCGATGGCGCATGGCACGGACACGCCAAGCGGAGGCCAACGGCCATACCGCGACGGCGCCCTGCCGCACCCGATGCGGTCACCTCCTTCTGACATCCGCGCGTGACAGCATGGGCCATGCTGTCCTGCATCCTGCCCGCCCACGACGAAGCCGCACTGCTGCCGGGCACGCTGGCCTGTCTGCAGCGTGCGATCGCCGCGTGCGGCGTGGCGGCGGAGATCGTGGTGGTCGACGATGGTTCCACCGATGCGACCGCCGCGCTGGCGCTGGCGGCTGGCGTGCGCGTGCTGTCGATCCAGGCGCGCCATATCGCCGCGGCACGCAATGCCGGCGCGGCCGCCGCTCGCGGCGATCGCCTGTGCTTCATCGATGCCGACACGCACGTCGACGCCGAGGCGCTGCGCGCGGCGCTGGCGGCGCTCGATGGCGGCGCCGTCGGCGGGGGCGCACGGGTGCGCCTGCAGCGCCCCGTGGCCTGGCATGCGCGTCTGGGCGAAGCGGTCTTCGGCACGCTGCTGCGCTGGGCGCGGATCGCGCCGGGCTGCTTCCTGTTCTGCACGCGCGCGGCCTTCGAGGCCAGCGGCGGCTTCGATGCGCGTTTGTTCGCCGGTGAGGACGTGGCCATGAGCCGCGCGCTGGCCCGGCAGGGACGCTTCGTGCTGCTGCGCCAGACGGTGTGGACCTCGGCGCGCAAGCTGCAGACCTTCAGCGCGTGGGAACACCTGCGCCTGGCGCTGGCCCTGGCGCGCCATGGCCGCGGGCTCCTGCACAGCCGCGACCGGCTGGCGTTCTGGTACGGCCCGCGACGGCGCGGATAGCGCGCGTGGCCGCCACGTGTCGGTGCGTGGCAGCGGCCGACATGAAGCGTGCAGACGCCGGCTTTAGGGATCGCGCGCCGGCGTCCGACAGCGCGGCGCAAGGCGTTCGCCGCGTCGGCTCCCTCTGCGCAATGGCACGTGCCGCCATCGCGGCCGTTCGCGAATCTGCACGAATTGGCCACGGCTGATCGGAAGCGTGCGCGAGGTCCGGCGTACGAGCGAACCGAGCGGTTAGAGTTCGCTCCGGGGAATGAACACGGTACATGGAGCGCACGGGGCGATGGGGCGGGCGAGGATCATCGTCGCGGCGACGGGACTGGCGCTGTTGGGCATCGCCGTGCCGATCATCGCCACCCTGGCGATGTCCTGGCATCTGGCCGTGCGCAACGAACAGCAGCGTCTGGACCAGTTCGCCGCGCTGGCGCTGGAGCGCGCGCAGAGCACGATGGACGAGGCGACACAGGTGCTGCACACCATGCAGCGCAGCCGCCTGGTGCCATGTTCGGATGCGCATATCGCGCAGATGCGGCGGGCGGCGATGGACTCGGCCGCGGTCAAGGAAGTCGGCTTCTTCCAGGGCGGTCTGCTGCGCTGCACGTCGTGGGGGCCGACCAAGGTGCGCGTGCCCGACGACCTGCCCGCCGATGCGGTCGGCCCGGACGGGCTGCGCCTGTACGCGCGCGTGCTGCCGCAGATCAGCGGCGGGCGGCAGATGCTGGTCCTGCATCAGCACAACTACAACGTCCTGATCGACCCGGCGCGCTTCTCCGATCTGGTGCTGGAACCGGATATCGGCTTGCTGGTGCGCAATGCCCAGGGCGTGGTGCTGAGCGAGCGCAACCTCAGCGATGAGGCGCTGTCGCGCGCCATGCGCCAGCGCCGGGACAACGGAAGCGACGCGGCGCATCTGTTCTCGGTGAAGCGGCGCGATGGCTGGATGGTGGTGGTCAGCGCGCCCACGGCACGCGCCGCCGCCGGGCTGCCGCGCCAGCAGGGCATGCTGCTGCCGATCGGCCTGCTCATCGCCGCGGTGGCCGTGGCGATGGTGATCCTGGGCTTCAAGCGCAGGCTCTCGCCCACCGGCGCGCTGACCCGCGCGGTGCAGCGGCAGGAGTTCGTCGCGCACTACCAGCCGATCGTGCGGCTGGCGGACGCGGCCATCGTCGGTGCCGAGGCGCTGGTGCGCTGGCGCCAGCCCGACGGCACGCTGATACGTCCCGACCAGTTCATCCCGCTGGCCGAGCAGACCGGGCTGATCGACGCGATCACCGACCAGGTGCTGGCCGCGATCGTGTGCGATCTGGGGCCGCTGCTGGCCACCCACCCCTGTCTGCATGTGAGCCTCAACCTCAGCGCCGCGGACATGCGCAGCGGCCGGCTGCTGGCGGTGCTGGCGCGGGCGCTGGAAGGCAGCGGCATCGCCCCGCGCCAGCTCTGGCTGGAAGCCACCGAGCGCGGCTTCGTGGACATCGCCGCGGCCCGCCGCACCATCGAGCAGGCGCGCCTGGCGGGCCACCGCGTGGCGATCGACGACTTCGGTACCGGCTACTCCAGCCTGCAATACCTGCAAGGGCTGCCGCTGGACGCGCTGAAGATCGACAAGACCTTCATCGATGCCATCGGCACCGGCGCGGCCACCTCGGCGGTGACCGGGCACATCATCGACATGGCCCGCGAGCTGGGCCTGGCCTGTGTGGCCGAGGGCATCGAGACGACCGCGCAGGCCGACTTCCTGCGCGCGCAGGGCGTGGGCTATGGCCAGGGCTGGCTGTTCGGCAAGGCGGTGCCGGCGATGACCTTCATCGAGCTGTACCTGACCCAGCAGGCGGCGCGCGCGGCCGCCGCGGCGCGGGAGAACGAGGCGGGGCACTGAGCGGCTTCAGGACTCCTCGGCGTCGCCGAGCAGGTAGTGCAGCTGGCGTTCGGGGTTTTCCAGGAACGCGCGCGTGACCAGGTAATGCTCGGTCTCGCGATAACTGACGCGCTGCAGGCCCTGCGGACCGATCTGCACGATCTGCGCATCCGGATAGGCCATCAGGATCGGCGAATGCGTGGCGATGATGAACTGCGCGTTGCGCCGGACCAGCGCATGGATGCGGGCCAGCAGGGCCATCTGCCGGGTGGGCGAGAGCGCGGCCTCCGGCTCGTCCAGTACATAGAGCCCGTTGCCCCTGAAGCGATGCTCGACCAGCGACATGAAGGACTCGCCATGGGACTGGGCATGCAGCGACTCCCCGCCGTATGCCCTGACGACGTCATCACCCAGCGTGTCGATGTTGCTGGCGACGTTGTAGAAGCTCTCGGCGCGCAGGAAGAAGCCGTCCCTGGCCCGCCTCCCGCTGCGCCCCAGGCGCAGGTAGTCGTGCAGCGCCGAATGCGAGGCGACCGTGCTGAAGTTGAAGTTCCTGGTGCCGCCCTCGGCGTTGAAGCCCCACGCCACCGCGATCGCCTCCAGCAGCGTGGACTTGCCGCTGCCGTTCTCGCCGACGAGGAAGGTCACCGCGGGGTGGAAGACCAGGCGTTCCTCGGCCAGGCCGCGGATGCCGGGCAGGCTGAAGGGATAGCGGTCCATCGGCGGATCCTTCTCGCGCTTGAGCGCGACATCCAGCAGATAGTGCGTGGCATCCCAGGAGGGCATGGGCGATCCTTCGAGGCGGAGACTCCGCCTGCAAGCAAGACCCGATCGCCTGCGCGAACGCACGCGCCGCGATCAGCCGGCCTTGCCACACCCCGACAGCTGCTTGTCGGCGTACCACAGCGCGCGGCGCGACAGGTCGTAGGCCGCGTCGATGGCCTGCGGCAGCTGGTACTGGGCGCGGGCCGGGTCGGCGCCGTGGGCCAGCGCGTTCTCGCTGCGTTCCAGCGCCTGCAGGTTGCTGCGCACGTCGGCCAGCCACTTGTCCTTGCGCGGGTCGTGACACATCAGCGCGCGGCCCTGCAGGGCGTCGAGCTGGGCGCGGATGGCCTTGGTCGCCTCACCGGTGGGCTGCGGCGCCTTCTCGAACGCGATCGGCGCGGCCTTGTAGGCATCCCCAGTGGCCTCGCTGCCGAGGTCGTCGCGGTTCTGCGCCAGCGCGGGATTGAAGTGCGTGTCCGGCGGCGGCCGGGCGGTGGGCGAGCTGCGCCCGCTCTTGAACATGTCGGCGATGGCGCGGTTGACCTTCTGCGCGGCGATGTCGCCCAGCGTGCCCTTGGACACCCAGTCCTTCTCGAACCGCGTTTCGTTGTACTGCACCGGATTGGGACGCTCCATCAGCGCCTTGGTCTTGGCCGCGTCGCGGGCGTTGGCCAGGCCCGGCGGGCTGCCCTGCGGCGGGCCCGGCTCGGCGGCGAGGCCGGGCGGGAGCTTGGCCCGCCCGTCGCGGTCGTACACCGCACGGGCGACCTGGCCCTGATCGGTAGGCGCGGTGACCCGGGGCGTAGCCAGCGGCGGCGGAATGGTGGCCGGCGGGCGCTGGTGGGCGGCGACCGACGGCGGTGGGCGTGAGGGCGCGGCCGGCGCCGCGGCACGTGGCGGTGCGGCGACCGGTGCGGCCGGGCGTGCGGGCGCGGCCGCCTGCGGCCGGGCGATGAACTCCAGCCGCAGCCGCTGCTCCTGGCTGCGCGCCGGGGCCAGTCGTGCCATCGGCGCCTGCAGCAGGACCAGGGCGATCATGACCATGATCGCCAGGCTCAGGAGCGCCGCGGGGACGCGCAGGCGCGACTCGTCCCATTCCATGTGTGCTACTGCCGCCAAGTGTCCCCGCCATTGCGCAAATCAAGCGCGGCATTGTGCGCAAGCGTCCGCACCGAATTGATGGCATTGCGTTACGCACCTTCACGGCGTGCGCCCGGCATTCAGCAAGGCCATGGCGCTGTGATGTTGCAGTGCCGCTCGCCAGGTCCGTCGGGCCCTGCCAGCATCGCCGCATGAGAACGGTTACAGCGAGTGCGACCATGGGGATGCGCGGGCGGACGGGCACGGCGCTGCGCCGGGGCGTGCTGATGGGCTGGCTGTGCATCGCCCTGCCGGCGATGGCCGCCGACGGACTGCCGCCGCGCAGCCAGTGGAAGGCCAGCAGCTCGGCCACCGAGGCCCCTGCCCTGGCCTCGGCGCATGCCTTCGACGGCGACCCGGCCACGCGCTGGGGCGGGCCGTTCTCGCCCGGCCACTGGCTACAGCTGGACCTGGGCGCGGCCGCCGACCTCGGCGGGGTGCGCATCCAGTGGGACGTCAGCCACGCCAACGCCTATCAGCTGCAGGCCTCGGACGATGGCCAGGCCTGGCGCACCATCTACGCCACCACCGACAGCCCGGGCCGCACCGAGTACGTGCTGTTCCCGGCGGTGCGCACGCGCTACCTGCGCTTGGCCGCGCCGGCGCGCACGGCGGACTGGGGCGTGGGCATCTTCGAATTCCAGCCGCTCACCGTGGCGCAGGCGCCGCGCATCGCCGGCCTGGCCGGCACGGGCGACCCGGCGGCCCTGTGGAGCCGCAGCCCGGCCCGCGCGCTGGGCCGTCAGCAGGGTGGCTACGGGCTGGAAGTGCGCTTCCCGCAGCCGCAGGAGGTGGCCGGTCTGCAGGTCGACTGGGGCACGACCCCGGCCAGCGTGGCGCTGGAAGGCCGCGATGCCTCGGGCCGCTGGACGCCGCTGGCGCAGGAGCCGCACGCCTTCGGCGCGTCCTCCTACCTGGCCGGCGATGCGCCGCGCACCGTCAGCGCGCTGCGCCTGCTCGCCCGCGCCGGCACCGCGCCCAGCGTGTCCCGCGTGCGCGTGCTCGGCCCCCAGGCGGTGATGACGCCGATGAAGCGCTACCAGCTGGCCGCCACCGGGCCGGAGGCGGCGCTGTTCCCCTCCTCGCTGCAGATGAAGCAGGTGTACTGGACGGTGGTGGGCGTGCCGGCCGGGCGGCAGAAGGCGGTGTTCGACGAGTACGGCAACCTGGAGGCGTTCAAGGGCGCGCCGCTGGTGCAGCCGGTCTGGCGCGATGCCGGCGGCAGGGCGGCCGCGGCCACGGTGGACACGCCGGTCCGCCACGCCCTGCGCGAGGGCTGGATGCCGATGCCGCAGGCGCAGTGGACCGCGCAGCCAGGCCTGGAGCTCACCAGCCAGGCCATCGCCCTGGAGCACGATGGCGCGCCGGTGGTGCTGGTGCGCCATCGCCTGCGCAATACCGGCACCACCGCGGTGGACGGCACGCTCTCGCTGCTGACCCGGCCGCTGCAGGTCAGCCCGCCCTGGCAGAACGGCGGCCTGTCGCCGATCCGCGACATCGCCGTCGAGACCGGCCGGGCCAGCGCCGGCGTGCGCGTCAACGGACGGCTGCTGTTCCAGAGCGCGAGCGCGCCCGACCTGCACGGTGTGGCCGCGTTCGGCGCCCATGGCGAAGACGAGATCACCCGCTTCGCCGCGGCCGGCATCGCGCCGCAGGCGCAGCAGGCCAGCGACCCGCAGGGGCTGGCCGCCGGCCTGCTCGGCTGGCGCGTGCACCTGGCGCCGGGCGCGCAGCGCGACATCGTGCTGGCCTTCGCGCTGGGCGACGAGGTGATCGACGCCAAGGCGGTCGAGGCCGCGCACTGGCCGGCCGCACCGGCGCTGGACGTGCAGGCCCTGCTGGGCGACGGCGATGCCGGCGCCCGCTTCGACGCCCTGGCCGATGCGCAGGCCGCGCAGTGGCAGCAGCGGCTGGGCCGGATCGGCCTGTCCCTGCCCGATCCCTCGCTGGTGGACATGCTGCGCGCGCAGGCCGCGTACATGCTGCTCAACCAGAGCGGCCCGGCGATGCAGCCGGGCCCGCGCAACTACAACCGCTCCTTCATCCGCGATGGCTCGGCCACCGCCGCGGTGCTGCTGCGCATGGGCATGGCCGACACCGCGCGCGACTACCTGCACTGGTACAGCACCCACGCGGTGCACGACAACGGCCTGGTCTCGCCGATCCTCAACGACGACGGCAGCGTCAACACCGGCTTCGGCTCGGACCTGGAGTACGACGCCCAGGGCCAGTACCTGTGGCTGGTGGCCGAGGTCGCGCGCCTGGACGGCGGCGCGCAGACCGTGCGCGCGTACCAGCCGCAGGTGAAGCGCGCGCTGCAGTTCCTGCAGGCGCTGCGCGAGCGCACGCTGGTGCCGGGCTATCAGGCCGATCGTCCGGCGCCGGAGCGCTTCGCCGGCATCCTCGCGCCGTCGATCAGCCACGAGGGCTATTCGGTGCCCACGCACAGCTACTGGGACGACTACTGGGCGCTGCGCGGCTGGCACGACGGCGCCTGGCTGGCCGAACAATGGGGCGACACCGCCACGGCGCAGTGGGCGCGCGCGCAGTACACGCTGCTGCGCGATGCACTGGCCGCCTCGATCCGCGCCACCATGCGCTGGAAGGGCATCGACACGATTCCCGCCGATGCCGACCAGGGCGGCTCCGACCCGACCAGCGTGTCGATCGCGCTCGATCCCACCGGCGCGCAGGACGTGCTGCCGGCCGACGCGCTGGAACGCACCTTCGATGCCTACCTGGCGCAGGTGCGCCAGCGCGACGCGCCCGATGCGCTCTACGCCTACACCCCTTACGAGATGCGCAATGTGCTGACCTTCGTCCACCTGGACCGGCCGGCCGATGCGCAGTTCATGCTCGAGCACGTGGTGCGCGACCGCCGGCCGACGGCGTGGCAGGAGCTGGCCGAGGTCGTGTACTCGGACAAGCGCCACGCCATCTATCTGGGCGACATGCCGCACACCTGGATCGGCGCCGAGTACGCGCGCAGCGTGTTCGGCATGCTGATGTTCGAAGGCGACCGCGCGCTGTCGCTGCTGCCCGGCACGCCGCCGTCCTGGGTCGCCGGCCCCGGCCTGAAGGTCGACGGCCTGCCCACCGCCTACGGCACGCTGGCCATGCAGGCCCGGCAGGAGGGCCAGCGGCTGACGATCACGCTGGGCAAGGGGCTCAGGGCCGACAGCGCGCTCAAGGTCTACTGGCCCAACCGCCAGCGGCCGCGCAGCGTCACCGTCGATGGTCGGGCCGTGCGCGAGTTCGATGCGCAGGGCGTCGCGCTGACGCGGCCGTTCTCCACGCTGGTGGCGCAGTGGTGAGGCCGGCGCCGGCGTCCCCTCCGCCGGCGCTCCTGCCCGAGGCTCAGTCCGGGCGGAAGGCCATCGTCGCCTGCACGGCCTTCTTCCAGCCGCCGTAGCGGCGCTCGCGATCGGCCGCCGCCATGGTCGGCTCGAAGCGCGCGTCGATGGCCCACTGGTTGGCGATCTCCTCGCGGCTGGACCAGAAGCCGGTCGCCAGTCCGGCCAGGTAGGCCGCGCCGAGTGCGGTGGTTTCGGACACCTTGGGACGGACCACCGCCGTGTCGAGGATGTCGGCCTGGAACTGGGCCAGGAAGTCGTTGCTGATCGCGCCACCGTCGGCGCGCAGTTCCTTCAGCTCCAGCTTGGCATCGGCCTGCATGGCCTCGAGCACGTCGCGGGTCTGATAGGCCATCGACTCCAGCGTGGCGCGGATGAAGTGCTCCTTGCTGGTGCCGCGGGTCAGGCCGAAGAACGCGCCGCGGACCTCGCTGTCCCAGTAGGGCGCGGCCAGGCCGACGAAGGCCGGCACCATGTAGACCCCGTCGGTGTCCGGCACGCGCTCGGCATAGGCCTGCGTGTCGCGGGCCTTGCCGAACATGCGCAGGCCGTCGCGCAGCCACTGCACCGCCGAACCGGCGACGAAGATGCTGCCCTCCAGCGCGTATTCCACCTTGCCGTCGATGCCCCAGGCGATGGTGGTGAGCAGGCCGTTGCTGGACTGGACCGCCTTCTCGCCGGTGTTCATCAGCACGAAGCAACCGGTGCCGTAGGTGTTCTTGGCCATGCCCGGCGTGTAGCAGGCCTGGCGGAACAGCGCCGCCTGCTGGTCGCCGGCGATGCCGGCGATCGGCACCTTGTGCCCGAAGAAATGCCGGCCGGCGGTATGGGTATAGACCTCGCTGGACGAACACACCCTGGGCAGCATCGAGCGGGGCACGCCGAGGATGTCCAGCAGTTCCTCGTCCCAGCGCAGCGCGTGGATGTCGTACATCAGCGTGCGCCCGGCGTTGGTCTGGTCGGTGACGTGGGCGTGGTCCTCGGAGAGGTTCCAGATCAACCAGCTGTCGATGGTGCCGAACAGCAGGTCGCCGGCCTGCGCCTTCTCGCGCACGCCCTCGACGTTGTCCAGGATCCACTTGAGCTTGGTGCCGGCGAAGTACGGGTCGATCAGCAGGCCGGATCTGGCGCGGAACAGCGCATCGTGGCCCGCCTCGCGCAGCTCCTTGCACACGCTCTGCGACTGGCGCGACTGCCAGACGATGGCGTTGTACACGGCCTGGCCGGTGTGCTTGTCCCACACCACGGTGGTTTCGCGCTGGTTGGTGATGCCGATGGCCGCCACCTGCGATGCGTCGACGTTGGCCTGGGTCAGCACGTCGGTCATCGTGGTCAGCACGGTGGACAGGATCTCGCGCGGGTTGTGCTCGACCCAGCCCGGCTGCGGGAAGATCTGGGTGAACTCGCGCTGGGCGATGCCTTTGACCGCGCCGCTGCGGTCGAACAGCATGGCGCGCGAACTGGTGGTGCCCTGGTCGATCGCCAGCACGTATTGCTTGTCCATCGGGTGACTCCCTGCGGGTTGGAAGAGCCGGCGCGAGGCGCGCGCGGCGGAAAACGGTGACGCGTGGCCGGTCCTTCAGACCTTACGGCTTCCGCGCGGCGCGCTGGCGCGCCGGCAGGAACGGATAGATCAGCCACTGATAGGCGGCGGCGCCGACCACGCCACCGATCAGCGGGCCGACGATGGGCACCCACCAGTAGTTGTGCGGCGCGGGGAAGGCCGAGGGCCCCCAGCCGGCGAAGAACGCGAACACGCGCGGGCCGAAATCGCGGGCCGGGTTGATCGCCCACGCCTCCAGATAGCCCATCGACGCGCCGATGGTCGCCACCAACAGGCCGATGATCAGCGCGCCGGAGTTGGCGCCCGGCGCCATCTCGTTGTACTGCTCGGTGATGGCGAAGATGCCGAAGATCAGGAACGCGGTGAGGATGGCCTGGTCGGTCAGCGCATGCAGCGGTGTGACCGCGAGCCCCGGCGCGGTGAAGAACACCCCGGCCGCGCCGCCGGCTTCGCGCGTGAGCTGCTTGACCTCGTTGTAGTGATCGATCACCGGCGCGTACAGCGCATAGACGATGGCCGCGCCGACCATGCCGCCGATCACCTGCGCGCCCCAGTAAGGCAGCACCTTCTTCCACGAGAACCCGCGGAACAGCGCCAGCGCCAGCGTCACCGCCGGATTGGCGTGGGTGCCCGAGACCGAACCGGTGGCATAGATGGCGATGGTGACGCCCAGCCCCCAGGCGATGCAGACGCCCCAGTAGCCGCCGGCATAGGGATTGGGATCGTAGAGGGTGTACATCGCCGCGACCGAATCGCCGAAGGCGATGATGATCGTCATCGCCACCGCCTCTGAGATCAGCTCGCCGAGAAACTGCCGACTCATCGCCGACCTCCTGTCGGACCAGCGACGATGGTGCGGGGCTTGGTGGACATGTCAGCAACCTCCCAGTGATGACGTGCGGCCGCGCGACGCGGCCAAGGATGTCGGATGGATCAGGCGCGCGTGGCCATCGTCGCGGCGGGTGCGCGCAGCACCTCGGCCAGGCGGCGCTGCTGGGCCGGCGTCAGGCGCAGGCCCAGCTTGCTGCGGCGCCAGAGCAGGTCTTCGGCATCGACGACCCATTCGTGGTGCCGCAGGTAGTCGACCTCGGCCCGATAGAGATCGGCGCCGAAGTGCTCGCCCAGGTCGGCCAGCGTCGTCGCCTCGCCCAGGATGCGCTCGGTGCGCGAACCATAGTTGCGCACCAGTCGCCAGGCCAGCTCCTTGGGCAGCCAGGGCCGCGCCGTGCGCAGCAGCGCCAGGGCCTGATCGAAGGGCAGCATGTCCCCGCCCGGCAGCGGCGCCCCGTCCGCGGTCCAGGGCTGCGGCTTGCGGCCCAACTGCGACTCGAGCTTGTCCACGGCCTGCTCGGCCAGCTTGCGATAGGTGGTGAGCTTGCCGCCGAATACGCTCAGCAGCGGCGGCCCGTCCGCATCGACTTCCAGCCGGTAGTCGCGGGTGACCTCGGAGGCGTTGTCCTCCTCGTCCTCCAGCAGCGGGCGCACGCCGCTGTAGGTCCACACCACATCGCCGGGGGCGATGGCCTTGCGGAAGTAGCGGTTGGCCGCCGCGCACAGGTAGTCGACCTCGTCCGCGTCGATACGCGGATGCCCTGGATCGGCCTTGTACTCCATGTCGGTGGTGCCGATCAGGGTGAAGTCGCGCTCGTAGGGAATGGCGAAGACGATACGGCGGTCGGGTTGCTGGAAGATGTAGGCATGGTCGTGCGCGAACATGCGCGGCACCACGATGTGGCTGCCCTTGACCAGACGCAGCGCATAGTCGTGCTGCAGATGCGCGACCTGGTCCAGGAACTGCACCGCCCAGGGACCGGCGACGTTGACCAGGGCCCGGGCCTCGACCGTGATGCGCTGGCCCTGCGCGGTCTCCAGTTCGGCCAGCCAATGCGCGCCATCGCGGCGTGCGCTGACGCAGCGGGTGCGGGTGTGGACGGAGGCGCCGCGCTCGGCCGCGTCCATCGCATTGAGCACCACCAGCCTGGCGTCCTGCACCCAGCCATCGGAGTAGGCGAAGCCGGTGGTGAACTCCTCCTTCAGCGGTACGCCCACCGGCGAGCGGCACAGGTCGACCCGGCGCGAGCCTTCCAGCGTTCGCTTCCCGCCCAGGCGGTCGTAGAGGAACATGCCGATGCGGATCATCCAGGCCGGCCGCAGGTGCGGCTGGTGCGGAAGCAGGAAGCGCAGCGGCCAGGCGATGTGCGGGGCCAGGCGCAGCAGCACCTCGCGCTCGGCCAGCGCCTTGCCGACCAGGCGGAACTCGTACTGCTCCAGATAGCGCAGGCCGCCATGGATCAGCTTGGTGCTGGCGCTGGAGGTATGCGCGGCCAGATCGTCGGCCTCGCACAGGCACACGCTCAGCCCGCGGCCGATCGCGTCGCGGGCGATGCCCACTCCGTTGATCCCGCCGCCCACCACCAGCACATCGACGCGTTCGACCATCTCACCGCTCCTCGACCGGGCCGCCGCCCGCGCGGCGGCGGCCGCATGGCGCCGTTCGCGTCTGGACAAACACGGACAACAACGATCTTAAACGAACATTTACGAAAATTTCGTGAGCGCGGCATGCCCGTTCGAGCTCGCGGGGTTAGACGATGGTCGAAGGCGCTGCCGATCTGGAGTTCGTTTCGACACCGCCAACGGCGCGCCCCAGGCCGCCTGTTCGGGGGCAGCCTCCAGTGGCAATGCATGTCCGGTGAGCCGCCTCCTGCCGACGGCGGCGCCGGCCTGGCTTGCACCCGGCCTGGGGCCAGCGCCAGACGCCCCGAACCCGCCGTCAGTCGCCGACGACGTGGACCCGGGTCTTGCCCTCGGCCAGCACCTCGGCCAGCACGTCCGGCGGCGCGCGGTCGGTGAACCAGTCGTCCACCAGGGCGATGGGCCCCAGCCGGCACAGCGCGTTGCGGCCGATCTTGCTGGCGTCGGCGGCCAGCAGCACCTGCCGCGAATGCTCGACGATGGCCTGGGCCACGCGCACCTCCTGGAAGTCGAAGTCCAGCAGCGTGCCGTCCAGCTCGATGCCGGAGATGCCGATGATCCCGAAGTCCACGGTGAACTGGCGCACCAGATCGATGGTCGGCTGGCCGGTCACCCC
This sequence comes from Pseudoxanthomonas winnipegensis, assembly GCF_004283755.1. Lineage (GTDB taxonomy): Bacteria > Pseudomonadota > Gammaproteobacteria > Xanthomonadales > Xanthomonadaceae > Pseudoxanthomonas_A > Pseudoxanthomonas_A winnipegensis. Next base: position 581,302 of record NZ_SHMH01000002.1, on the reverse strand, counting down.
CTGGTCGCGCGCGCGCACCATGCCGCCGGCCACGATCACCTCGAAGCTGGGATTGGTGCTCATCAGCACCGCCACGTTGAGGTTGTTGGTGATCACCCGCAGCCCCTGCTTGTGCATCAGCGCCGCGGCCACGTCCTCGTTGGTGGTGCCCAGGTTGATGAACAGCGAGGAATGGTCGGGGACATGCGTGGCCACCTCCCGGGCGATGCGACGCTTCTGCTCGGCCTGCAGGGACTTGCGCGTGGCGTAGGCGGTGTTCTCCACGCTGGAGGGCAGGCTCACCCCGCCGTGGTAGCGGCGCAGCAGGCCGGCCTCGCACAGCAGCATCAGGTCGCGGCGGATGGTCTGCTGGGTCACGTCGAACTGCGTGGCCAGCCCGTCCACCTCGGCATAGCCGAGCTGGCGCACCAGCGCCACCAGTTGCTCCTGGCGCCGGTTGAGGACCGGATGTTCCATGCGTACCGCCTGTGCCTGCGAGGTGCCCGCATGATCGTCGATGCGGCGCGCAATGCAACACCGCAGCGCGCAAGGCCTGCATCCCGCACGCGCCTGCGACGCAAGAACAACACACTGCGTCCGCGCGATCGCGCTGCCCGGCGCGGGCGACTCCACTAGGCTGAGCGCCTGCGGAGAGGATCCCCGATGAGCGACGCCACACCAGGCCTCAACATGATCCGGACCGGCCCGCGCGGCGGCGTGCCGCTGCTGTTCCTGCATGCGCTCGGGCTGGATCTTTCGGTATGGGAACAGCAGATCCACGCCTTCGCACACGACCGCGATGTGATCGCGATCGACCTGCCCGGCCACGGACGCTCGCCGCATGGGCAGGACGCGCCGAGCTTCGCCGGCTTCGCCGAGGCGCTGGTCGCGCTGCTTGGCGCACTGCGCACCGGCCCGGTCGATGTCGTCGGCATCTCCGTCGGCGGCATGATCGCGCAGACCCTGGCGGTGACCTCGCCGACGCAGGTGCGCTCGCTCACGCTCGTCGCCACCTCCTGCACCTTCTCCGATGCGGTCAGGCAGCTGCTGCGGCAGCGCGCGGAGACCGTGCGCGCGATCGGCATGGAAGGCATCGCGCCGCTGCACCTTGCGCGCTGGTTCCCGGCGGAGTTTCTCGCGGCGCGCCCTGAAATCGCCGACCGGCTGGGCAAACTTCTGTTGCGCAACGACCCGGCCTTTCACGCCCAGCTCTGGGACATGGTCGCCGGCCTGTCGCTGGAGGAGGCGATTGCCTCCCTGCCCCACCCGACCCTGGTCGTCGCCGGCGCGGACGATGCCAGTGCGCCGCCGGCGGCCGGTCAGCTGATCGTGGATCGCATGGCGCACGCGCGGCTGGCGGTCGTGCCTGCGTGCGGGCACTTTCCGCCGCTGGAGCATCCGGACGCGTTCAACGCCTTGCTGCGCGACTTTCTCGCCCAGCGGTAGGCGCGCCAGGCACCCGCGGGCTTGATGCGCCTACTTGGGCAGGCGCCACCACGCCGAACCCGCGGTCGGCTGCCGCAGGTCGACGCGCTCGCCGATCACCGGCGTGGACAGCGCGACGCCGCGCTCGGCGGCCAAGGCGCTGATGCGCTCGAACGGCTCGAACCACGGATGCAGCGCCAGGTCGAAGGTGCCGTTGTGGATCGGCAGCATCCAGCGCCCCTGCAGGTCCAGATGCGCCTGCAGGGATTCCTCGGGCCGCATGTGCACGTGCGGCCACTGGCGATCGTAGGCGCCGGTCTCCACCAGGGTCAGGTCGAACGGCCCGAAGCGCTCACCGATCTGTCTGAAGCCATCGAAGTAACCGCTGTCGCCGCTGAAGAACACGCGCAGCCCGTCGTCGATCAGCACCCACGAGCACCACAGCGTGGCGTTGCCGTCGCGCAGCCCGCGCCCGGAGAAATGCTGGGCGGGCGTGGCGACCAGGCGCAGCCCGTCGATGACGGTGGACTGCCACCAGTCCAGCTGTTGCACCTTGGCCGCCGGCACGCCCCAGCGCACCAGCGTGTCGCCCACGCCCAGCGGCGCGACGAAGTGCTCGGCCGAGGCGGCCAGCGCGCGCACGGCCGCCTTGTCCAGATGGTCGTAGTGGTTGTGCGAGAGGATCACGCCCTTCAGCGGCGGCAGATCCTTCAGCGCGATCGGCGGCGCATGGAAGCGCTTGGGCCCCATCCACGGCAGCGGCGAGGCGCGCTGGGCGAAGACCGGATCGGTGATCCAGAACTGGCCGCGCAGCTTGAGCAGCACGGTCGAATGGCCGAGCCGGTACAGGCTGAAATCCGGCGCGGCCAGCAGTTCGGCACGGGTCAGCGGGCGGACTGGAATCGGGCGGTCCGGCACGCTGGTGCGCGGCTTGTCGAACAGCACGCTGCGGAACAGCCGCAGCGATTCCAGCAGCCCGGTGCGTGGGATCGCGATCGCGTTGCGGAAGCGCCCTGCGCTGGACTGCAGCGACGCAGCGCGGGATCCGGGTTCGTTGGAGTCGGCCATGGCAGCACCATGGGGACAACCACCTCGCCTGACAAGCCCAGGCACTGCCGATCCTGCGTGCGACGCGGCGCGCGCCCGCCATCAGCCCGCCCGATGGGCCTGTTGATGCTGACGGTACATCGCCGCGGTCAGTTCCAGCCCGACATGCGAGAGCTGGGTGGCCGCGGCCTCGGCCGATTCCTGTGCCACTTCGGCCACGCGCTCGAACATGCACGCCTCGTAGCGACACACCGCGTCATGCAGCGCACCTTGCGCCAGCGGCTCGGCCAGTTCGGCGGCATCGAGCATGGCCGCGTTGACGCCTTCGCCGGCGAAGGGCGACATCAGATGCGCCGCGTCGCCGATCAGGGTCAGGCCGGGACGGTGGTTCCAGCAGTGCCCCACCGGCAGCGCGTGGATCGGCCGCGCGACGAAGTGGTCGTTGGCCGCGCGGAACAGGTCCAGGATCTCCGGCGCGAACCCGGCGAACTCCTCGAGCAGCCCGGCCCGCACGGCCTGCGGATCGCTGAAGTCGAAGCGCTGCTGCGCCCAGTCCGCCGGCACGCGGAAGATGGCGTAGCCGCGCACATGCGCATGCCCGTTACGCTGGGCGATGAGCATCCTGCCCTCGCCTTCGATGTCGAGCTTGCCCGGCCCGACCAGCGCGGACAGCGCCGGATGGTCGCGATCGACCTGGTCGATGCCGAACTCGACGAAGGTCAGGCCGCTGTACTGCGGACGGTAGGACGACAGCAGCGGGCGCACCCTGGACCAGGCGCCGTCCGCGCCGACCACCAGGTCGAACGGGCCGGCCAGACCGCTGGCCAGTTCCAGCTGCCAGCGGCCTTCGTCCAGCGCGTGCAGGGCCTGCAGCGGCGCGCCCCAGCGCACGGTGCCGGGGGCGAGCGCATCGAGCAGCATCGCGCGCAGCGCGGTGCGGTCGACCTCGGGTCGACTGCGGTCGAAGCCCTCCCGGTCCTCGAACAGCACCTCGCCGCGGTGGTTGAGCAGGCGCTCGCCCTGGTCTTCGTAGCGGGCGATGCGCGCGAAGGCGTCCTGCAACCCGGCGCGTTCGATCGCCAGCAGGCCCGAGCCCTGATGCAGGTCGAGCGAGCCGCCCTGGGGGCGCTCCAGCGGATGCGCCTCGCGCTCGAACACCTCCGGCGCGAGCCCCTGCAGCTGCAGCAGGCGGGCCAGCGTCAGGCCGGCCGGGCCGCCCCCGACGATGGCGATACGCGGAAGGTTGGCCATGCCTGCTGCTTCGGATATGATAGGTGCCTATATTTAAAACATAGCCACCTATGGAAAGTCAAACCAGCGAACTCGAGCACGCCGCCCGCCACGATCCGCTCAAGCTGCTCGGCATCGCCTATCGCACGTTCTCGCGGCTGGTCGACGCGCAGCTGCGCGAGCATGGCTTCGCCATGGGCCAGCTGCCGGTGCTGGTGGCGCTCAAGCACGGCGATGCGCTGTCGCAGGGCGAACTGGCGCGGCGCGCGCGGGTCGAGCAACCGAGCATGGCCCAGTTGCTCAACCGGATGGAGCGCGACGGGCTGATCCAGCGCACGCCCGATCCGGCCGATGGCCGCAGCAAGCTGATCTCGCTGACACCGCTGGCGCGCAGGCGCCTGCCCAAGGCCAAGGCGGTAATGGACGCCACTGGCGAACAGGCTCTGGCCGGCTTCGACGCGCAGGACCTGGCCCAGTTCGCCACGCTGATGCTGCGGATCAACCGCAACCTGGACGCGTTGGAGTAGGCACCGCGCCGGCCCGCGTGTGGGCCGGCGCGGCAAGGCGGAGGCCTACTTGGCTACGCCGAAGCGATAGATCGTGGTCTGCGTGTAGGTCTGGCCCGGGTCCAGGCGCGTGCTCGGGAAGTCGGCGTGGTTGGGGCTGTCGGGGAAGTGCTGGGCTTCCAGCGCCAGCGCGCCCCAGTGCAGATAGGGCTTGCCGCCCTTGCCGCCTTCGATGCGGTCGATGGCATTGGAGGTGTATAGCTGCATGCCGGGCTCGGTGGTGAACACGGTCAGCGTGCGCCCGGTGGTGGGCTCCTCGACGATGACCGCCGGCGTCTCCAGGCCCGGCGCATCGAGCACCCAGTTGAAGTCGTAGCCGCCCTGCTTGGGCTCGGCATGGCGCAGGTCGGCGTTGTCTTCGTGGATGCGCTCGCCCAGGGCATGCGGCGTGCGGAAATCCAGCGGCGTGCCGGCCACGGGCAGCAGCTTGCCGGTGGGGATCAGCTGCGCATCGGTCTGGGTATAGCGCGCGGCGTTGATCTGCACGCGGTGATCCAGCACCGAGGCGGCCCCGGCGCCGGCCAGGTTGAAGTAGCCGTGGCTGGTGAGATTGAGCACGGTCGGCTTGTCGGTGGTGGCGCGGTAGTCCAGCTTCAGGCCATCGTCCTGCAGGGTGTAGACCACGCTGACGTCGAGCGTGCCGGGGAAGCCCATCTCGCCATCGGGCGAGCGGTAGCGCAGGGTCACCGACGGGGTCCCGTCGCTGGCGGGGCTGGCCTCCCACAGCTTGGTGGCGAAGCCTTCCGGACCGCCGTGCAAGGTGTTGCCGTTGTTGTTGGTCGGGATCTGGTAGGTCTTGCCGTCCAGGGTAAAGCGTCCCTTGGCCAGGCGGTTGGCGTACCGCCCGATCAGCGCGCCGAAGTTGGTCTGCACGGTGGCGGCGTCCTTGAGGTAGCCGTCCAGCGTGTCGTAACCCAGCACCACGTCGTCGGCCTTGCCGTTGCGGTCGGGCACGGTCAGCGCCTGCAGGATGCCGCCGTAGGTGATGATCGAGGCGGTCATGCCGTGACCATTGTCCAGCACGAACTTCTGCACCTTGCGCCCATCGGGCAGCGTGCCGAAGTCGCTGGCGACCACATGCGCGGGGGCCGCGGCCGGCGCGGACGAGGCCGCAGGCGCGGCGGCGCCGGAAGCATCGGGCTGGGCGCGCGTGGCCGGATCTTCCGGCGGTTGCGAGCAGGCGCCCAGTCCCATCGCCGTCACGGCGGCCAGAAGTGCGATACGCATTCGATGTCTCCCTCCCAGGTGAGGGCGCCAGTGTGCCTCAAGCCGCATGCGGGCGCAGGCGACGCGGGCAGTGGTGCCAGAGGCCAGGGATCAGAGGACAGGGGATGAAGCAGTGCATTGGCGCGCGCGCTGAGTGCCGCATCGCCGGCTACCACTTTCCCTTGCCTCTGATCCCTGGCCCCTGGTCCCTGCTTTCCTCCCGCACCCGCAGAAAGCGGGCGAAGCGTGGCAGGCCGCGCCCGGTCAGGCCGTTGTACTGATACGTCACCCACGTGCCCAGCGGCGGAGGCGCATCGCGCTCGGCGTCGCGCAAGCCGCTGCCGATGCGGAAGCGGCGCCCGTCCGGCGTCTCCACCAGCAAGGCACCCAGCCGGCCGGCGTGCCGGCCCTGCCCCGGCACATGCCCGATCACGCGCGCCTCGGCATCGTCCAGGCGCTTGTACTTGAGCAGCGTGTCGCTGCGCCCGGGCAGGTAGCGCGCCGCGCGGTGCTGCAGCATCAGGCCTTCGCCGCCGGCCTGCACCACGCGGTCCAGCTCGGCATCCAGCGCGGCCCGGCTCTCGAAGCGGCGCTGCTCGAGCATCCGCAGCTGCGGATGCGCCCCGGTGCCCAGCAGCGCTTGCATCCGCGCCACGCGCGCGGCGAACGCGCCGCCCGCGGCGGGCAGGTCGAACACCATGAAGCGCAGCGCGCGCCAGCGTGGGTCGTGCGGATCGCCCGCGCGCACCAGCGCACTGGCCACGTCGAACTGGCCGCGCCCGATCCACAGCTCGCCCTCCATCGGCACCGGCGGCCAGCCCTGGGTGAACCAGGCCGGCACCGCGATCGGCTCGCCGCCGCGCGTCCACAGCGCCCGGCCGTCCCAGCGCCCGCGCACGCCATCGAGCTTCTCGCTGACCAGATACGCGGCGACCTCGCCCTGCCCGCGATACGCGGTGGCCAGCATCGGCGGCGCCTGCAGCGCCGCTGCGTCCACCATGCCCGGCCCGGCCAGACAGGCCGCCAGCACCATTCCCGCCACGACGCGCATCGTCTGCTCCACGAAGTCCATTCCGGGCTCCAGCGTGGCCCTGCGCGGCCGCTGCGTCCGTCGGCAAACATCCCGACGCCGCGTCGGACGATGCTCCTACACGATCCGCATCCGCCGTCGCCAGCTGGCGATCTGATTCCAGCGGATGAAGGTGACCAGGCCCGAGGCCAGGATTAGGGCGATGCCGACCCAGGTGATCGCATCGACGCGGCTGTGGAACAGCCAGGCGCCGAAACCGATCGCCCACAGCATCTGGCTGTACTGGGTCGGCGCGACCGCGCTGACCGGCGCCAGCCGCGTGGAATACATCATCAGGATCGCCGCCAGCCCGGCCAGCAGTCCGTAGCCGGCGATCAGGCCCCACTGCGCGGCGCTGGGCCAGACGAAGTGCGGCAGCATCAGGATGCCGCCGGCCACCAGGGGGCCGATCACGCCGGCGCCGTACAGGGTGACGCGCTTCTCCTCCGGCCCGGCCATGCGCAGGCTGATCACCGACACCGCGCCGGTCAGCCCGCACAGGATCGCCGCCACGTGGCCCTGGCTGAGCTGGCGGAAGCCGGGCCGCAGCACCACCAGCACGCCGATGAAGCCCACCGCCACCGCCGTCCAGCGGCGCCAGTGCACCTCCTCGCGCAGCAGCAGCACCGACAGCACGGTGACGAAGATCGGCATCAGGAAGATCAGGGCGAAGGCCTCGGCCATCGGCAGATGGGTGAAGGCGATCACCGAGGTCAGGTTGCCGGCCGCGCCGCAGAACGCGCGCAGCAGCCAGATCGTCGGCTTGCGCGCCACCACCACCTCGCGCCAGCGGTCCTGCGGCTTCTTCAGGAAGGGCACGGCCACCAGCATGAGCAGGGCACCGAAGAACACCACCTCGTAGGACGGCAGGCTGCCGTCGAGCAGCTTCACGAACGCATCGCTGATCGCATAGGCCGCATAGCAGGCGAAACCCAGCAGCACACCCTTGAACATCGTGTCGGTTCCGCAAGCTCGTCGGGCGCGTCGCGCCGGCACCACAGTCTACGGGCAGCGCGGGCAAGCGCCGCGCATCGGCGTTGCGAAACTTCATGCCAGGCCGAGCCCGGCCGTGCTGAAATGGCGCACGCCCGCCGCTGGTCTTCACCTGCATGCTTCGTCCGCTCCTCCCGCCCCGCTGCCGGCCCGCCCCCGCTTCATGCCGACAGCGCCCGCGATTGGCACACGGGAACGCGGCATGAGCCAGCCCTGGTTCCCCGCCGGCGGCAGCGCCATGGCCGCCAAGATCCGCGCGCACGACTGGGCCGCCACCCCGCTGGGCCCGGTGGAGACCTGGCCGGCGCCGCTGCGTGCGGCGGTCAACCTGATGGTCAATGCGCCCGAGTGCATGTTCATGGTCTGGGGCGAGGAGGTGACCTTCCTCTACAACGACGTCTACGCCCCGATCCTGGGGCCGCGCGCGCCCGGCGCGCTGGGCGCCTCGATGCGCGTGCTGTGGGGCGATGTGTGGGACTCAGTGCGCGGCCCGATCGAGAGCGCCTACCGCGGGCAGTCTGAGCGCCATGTGGAGATGTACATCCAGATGCACCGCTACGGCGTGCCGGAGGACACCTGGTGGACGTTCTCCTTCACCCCGATCTACCTGGACGATGGCCGCGTCGGCGGCGCCTTCTGCCTGACCAACGAGGTCACCGAGAAGATCCAGGCAGAGCGGCGCCTGGCGCGCGAGCACGAGCGCCTGGCGCAGCTGTTCGAGCAGGCGCCGATGTTCATGGCCTTCCTCAGCGGGCCCGAGCATCGCATCGAGGTGGTCAACCCCGGCTACCTGCGCCTGATCGACCACCGCGACGTGGTCGGCAAGACCGTGGCCGAGGCCCTGCCCGACGCGGTCGAACAGGGCTATCTGGACCTGCTGGACGGGGTCTACCGCACCGGCGAGGTCTATGCGGCCAACAGCGCCGCCTACGCGGTGCGGGCCGAGCCGGGCGGGCCGGTGCATCCGCGCTTCGTGGACATCGTCTTCCAGCCGATCCGCGACGAGCGTGGGCAGATCACCGGCGTGTTCGTGCAGGGCGTGGACGTGACCGCGCGCATCGAGGGCGAGGCCGCGATGCGCGCGCTGGACGCGCACAGTCGCCAGGTCATCGACAGCGCCACCGACTACGCCATCCTGGCCACCGACCTGCAGGGGCGCATCACCCACTGGAACGCTGGCGCGCAGCTGATCCTGGGCTGGAGCGAGCGGCAGATGCGCGGACATACGACCGAGCGGCTGTTCACCGAGCAGGACATCGCCAACGGCGTGGCCGAGCGCGAGCTGCTGGACGCGCTGGAGACCGGGCGCGTGGTGCGCGAGCGCTGGCAGGTGCGCCGCTCCGGCGAGCGTTTCTGGGCCAGCAGCGCCACCACCGTGCTGCGCAACGCGGACGGCACGGCGATCGGCTTCGTCAAGGTGCTCGGCGACCGCACCGCCGAACGCATGGCCATCGACGCGCTGCGCGACAGCGAGGCGCGCCTGACGGCGCTGGTCAGCGCCTCGTCGGACGCCTTGTTCATGATCGACGCGCACTGGACGCAGATGCGCCAGCTGACCGGCACCGGCGCGGCCCGCGACAGCTTCGCGCCGATCGAGCGCTGGATGGCGCGGCACATCCCCGATTCGGATCAGCACCGGGTCGTCGCCGCGGTCCACGAGGCGGTGACCAGCCGACAGCCGCTGACACTGGAACATCCGGTGCGCCGCAACGACGGCAGCCTGGGCTGGTCGCTGTCGCGCGCGGTGCCGCTGTTCGATGCCGAGGGCAAGCTGCACGGCTGGTTCGGCGCGGCCACCGACATCACCGCGCGCCGCGATGCGGAGAACCGCCTGCGCGAGCTGACCGCCTCGCTGGAGGAGCGCGTGCGCGAGCGCACCGACGAGCTGCTGCTGGCCGAGGAGAAGCTGCGCCAGAGCCAGAAGATGGAGGCCGTCGGCCAGCTCACCGGCGGGCTGGCGCACGACTTCAACAACCTGCTCACCGCCGTCACCATGGGGCTGGACCTGCTGCAGCAGCGCATCGAGGCCGGTCGCTACGACCGGCTGGAGCGCTACCTGGAGATGGCCCGCTCCGGCGCCTCGCGCGCCGCCTCCCTGACCCAGCGCCTGCTGGCGTTCTCGCGCCGGCAGACGCTGGCGCCCACGGCGGTGGACGTCAACCAGTTGGTCGATGGGATGGGCGACATCCTGCGGCGCACGCTGGGGCCCTCGATCCAGACGCATTTCCAGCTGGCCAGCCCGCTGTGGCGCGTGCTGGTGGATGCGCCGCAGCTGGAGAACGCGCTGCTCAACCTTTGCATCAACGCGCGCGATGCGATGCCCGAAGGCGGCCAGCTGATCATCGAGACCCACAACGTCGAGCTGGACGCCGAGGCCGCCGCGTCGCTGGAACTCGCGCCAGGCCCGTACGTGCGCCTGGGCGTGCAGGACACCGGCACCGGCATGAGCGCCGAGGTGATGGAGCGCGTGTTCGAGCCCTTCTTCACCACCAAGCCCATCGGCCAGGGCACCGGGCTAGGGCTGTCGATGATCTACGGCTTCATGCGCCAGTCCGGCGGCCAGGTGCGCATGGCCTCGCGGCTGGGCCACGGCACCACGATGCAGCTGCTGCTGCCGCGCCTGGACGGTGCCGAGGACGCCATCGCGGCGGACGGCGTCGAACCGGCCGCGCTGGACCCGCACACCCGCGGCGAGGTGCTGCTGGTCGAGGACGAGGCGCCGGTGCGCGCGCTGATCGCCGAGGTGCTGGGCGAGGCCGGCTGTCGCGTCACCGCGGTGGCCGACGGCCACGCCGCGCTCGAATACCTGCGCGGCGCCGCGCCCATCGACCTGCTGCTGACCGACGTCGGCCTGCCTGGCGGCCTCAACGGCCGCCAGGTCGCCGACGCCGGCCGCCAGCTGCGGCCCGGCTTGCGCGTGCTGTTCGTGACCGGCTACGCGGCCAACGCCGCGGTCGGCGCCGGCCAGCTGGAGGCCGGCATGGAGGTGATGACCAAGCCCTTCCAGGCGGCCGAGCTGGCGCGCCGCGTGCAGGCGATCCTGGCCCCGTCGAGTTAGCTCGCCTCGGCCTGCGGCAGGCTGCCGCGCACCATCGCCAGCAGGTCGACTAGCGAGAACGGCTTGCGCAGCAGCTGCATGCAGGGCCCGAGGAAATCCGGGCGCTCCAGCGCTTCCTCGGCGTAGCCGGTCATGAAGATCACCGGCAGCGCCGGCGCCAGCGCGCGCGCCGCGTCGGCCAGTTCGCGCCCGCTCATGCCCGGCAGGCGCACATCGGTCAGCAGCAGGTCGAAGGCCGGCTGCGTGCGCAGCTGGTCCAGCGCCTGCTCGGCATCGCCGGCCTGCACGATGAGCAGGCCTTCGTCGGCCAGCACGTCGGCGGCCATCTCGCGGATGAGTTCGTTGTCGTCGACGAGCAGCACCCGTCGTTCCTGCAGCTGGGTCATGGGTCCGAGGCACATGTGGCGTCGCAGGACCGGCTCCGCTCCCGCGCCGGCCCCGCATGAAGGGGCCCGATCATAAGCGCAGACGCGTGGCGGGGCTGTCAGCGCGCCGACGGCGGGTACAGGTCCAGCAGGCGCAGGGTCACCCCGTTGGTCCAGCCGAAGCCGTCCTGGTTGGGATACTCGCCGCCGCCGGCGCGCTGGCCGGTGACCAGCACGTCGTACTTCTCGGTGAGCTTGTGCTCGGCGTCGAACACGCCGGACACCCGCGCCAGGAACGCGCGCCCGATGCGCTCGGCCAGCGCGTCCTGGCCGTAGCGGCGCAGGCCATCGACCGCCACCCACTGCAACGGCGCCCAGCCGTTGGGCGCGTCCCACTGCTGACCGCTGCGCACCGGCGTGGTCGCCAGCCCGCCCGGGCCGACCAGCTGCGCCTGCACGGTGGCCGCGGTGCGCTGGGCGTGCTCGGGCGAGGCCAGTCCGGCGAACAGCGGGAACAGCATCGCCGCGGTCACCCGGTCGCGCGGGGCGCGCGTGCGCAGGTCGTAGTCGGCGTAGTAGCCGGCCGGATTCCACAGATGCCGCTCGATGGCGGCCTGGCGCTGCGCGGCGCGTGTGGCGTAGTCGATGCGGCATGCGCCGGGCTGCTGGGCACAGGCCGCGGCCAGCGTGGCCTCCAGGTGGTACATCAGGCTGTTGAGATCCACCGGCACGATCCGCGTGGTGTGGATGCTGCCCAGCTGCTGCGGATCGTCGAACCAGCGGCTGGAGAAGTCCCAGCCCGATTCGGCCGCCGCGCGCAGGTCGCGATAGACCTCGCCGGCCGGCCGCGTATCGCGCACCTGCGCGGCGGTGGCCACATCGTGCGCCCAGGCCTCCTGGCGCGGGATGTCGCGGTCGTCCCAGTAGCGGTTGAGCAGGCTGCCGTCGGCCAGGCGCACCACGCGCGCCGAGGCCTGGCCGGGCTTGAGCGCCTCGCTGTCGCGCATCCAGTAGGCGTACTCGGCCTGCAGCTGCGGCAGGTAGCGGCGCCGGACCTCATCGCCCTGCTGCGCGGCCGCCTCGCTGACCATGAAGGCGAAGAACGGCGGCTGCGAGCGGCTGAGGTAGTAGCTGCGCGTCCCGTTGGGAATATGCCCGTAGGTGTCGACCTGATAGGCGAAGTTGTCCAGCATCTGCCGCGCCAGCGCGCCGCGGCCGCTCTCGAACAGCCCCAGCATGGTGAAGTACGAATCCCAGTAGTACACCTCGCGGAAGCGCCCGCCCGGCACCACCGTCGGCTCTGGCAGCGCCAGCGCGCTGCTGTACGGCGGCACCTGGCGGAAGCTGCGCGTGAGCACCGGCCACAGCGCGTCGATATGGCCGCGCAGATCGGTGTCCTGGGCCAGCTTCGGCACCTGCAGCGGCGGATCCTCGTCGAAGTGCGCCGCGACGAAGGCCTTCAGATCGAAACCCGGCTGACCGCGCGCGGCCAGGTACTCGGCCTCGACCCGCGCCGGCTCCCCGCGCACGGTCATGTCCACGAAGTGCTTCTGGTCCTCGAACACCCGGCCCATCTGCACCGCCTCGAACAGTTGCGGATACAGCTGGTCCGGCGTGGCCGGCGCGGCCGTCCTGGCCGCGGCGGGGGCCTGCGCCACCGGCGCCGAGGGCGTGGCACAGGCGGCGAGCCCAAAGGCGATGGCGACGGTCAGCAGGCAGGCGGTGACACGGTGGCGCGGCGCCATGCGCGGCTCCTGGGTTTGAGGATGAAGACGACGAAAGATAGCCAATCGGACCGCAGCCCCGCGTGGCGGTCACGCCGCGCTGCCGCATGGCCGCGCGCCGCGGCGGTATCGTGTGCGCCATGACGCCGCTCAAGTACCTCGCCGGCTATCCCGAGCCCCTCCAGCAACAGGTCCGCGCCCTGATCGACGCCGGCAAGCTGGGCGAGGTGCTGGCCCGCCGCTATGACACCGCCCACGCCGTGCGCACCGACCGCCAGCTCTACGACTACACCCAGGCGATGAAGGAGCGCTACCTGCGCCAGAGCACGCCGCTGCACAAGGTCGTCTACGACCCCAAGCTGCAGGTGGTCAAGCATGCACTGGGCACGCACACCCAGGTCTCGCGCGTGCAGGGCGGCCGGCTGAAGGCCAGCCGCGAGATCCGCATCGCCACCGTGTTCCGCGACGCGCCGGCGCCGTTCCTGGAGATGATCGTCGCCCACGAACTGGCGCATCTGAAGGAAGCCGACCACAACAAGGCCTTCTACCAGCTGTGCACCCACATGAGCGCCGACTACCACCAGCTGGAGTTCGACCTGCGCCTGTACCTGACGCAGCTGGAGCTGGGCCAGGCCTGATCCGTCTCCCTGGCGATCCGGTCCGGGCCTGGGCCGCACCCTACCCCGCCACGTCCTCGATGCCGTCGGCCAGCAGTGGGCGGTCCCGCAGTCCACGGACCTGGACGCTGCAGCCGTGGTGCTCGAAGCGCGCACGCACCTTGTCCAGCGCGGCCAGCGCGGTGACGTCCCAGAAGCGCGCACCCTGCACGTCGATCACCACTGCCTGCCCTTCCGCCTGACGCGGATCGAAGGCCTCGACGAACGCATCGGCCGAAGCGAAGAACACCGGCCCCTGCACGATGTAGCGATGTTCCGGCGCGCCGTCGCGGCCGCGCTGCTCGGCATGGCGCACCTGCAGCGCGCTGGAGGTCTTCCACGCGAAGAACAGCGCGCTCAACAGCACGCCCACGCCCACGCCTATGGACAGATCGTGCGAGGCCAGGGTGGCCACCACCACCGCCACCATCACCCCGCTGGACAGCCGGGGATGGGTGGACAGCGTGCGCAGCGAGCCCCAGTCGAAGGTCGAGGCCGAGACCATCACCATGATCGCCACCAGCGCCACCACCGGCACCCGCGAGACCCAGTCCTTCAGCAGCACCATCAGCACCAGCAGGAACACGCCGGCGAACAGCGTGGAGAGCCGGCCACGCCCGCCGTAGCGCACGTTGCCCACGGTCTGGCCGATCATGCCGCAGCCGGCGATGCCGCCGAACAGGCTGGCGCCGATGTTGGCCAGGCCCAGCCCCGCGCATTCGCGGCTCTTGCTGCTGGGCGTGTCGGTAAGCTCGTCGACGACGCGCGCGGTCAGCATGGACTCGAGCAGACCGACCATGGCGATGGCCAGCGCCGGGCCGGCGATGATGCGCAGCGTGTGCAGATCCAGCGGCACGCCGATGCCATGCCAGGACGGCAGGCGGGTGGGCAGCTGGCCCAGGTCGGCCACGGTCTTCAGCGGCAGCCCCAGCCCCGCGGCCAGCACGGTCAGCGCCACGATGCAGATCAACGGCGAGGGAATCGCCTGCAGTCCCGGCAGCGGCAGCCGCGGCAGGCCGTAGATGATCGCCAGGCCCAGCGCCAGCATCGCCCAGGTGGCCACGCCGGCGCCGGCCAGCTGAGGCAGCTGCGCGCTGAAGATCAGGATCGCCAATGCGTTGACGAAGCCCGTGCGCACCGAGGAGCTGACGAAGCGCAGCATCACGCCCAGGCGCAGCAGGCCGAAAACGACCTGGATCAGCCCGGCCAGCACGCCGGCCGCCAGCAGGTAGGGCAGGCCGTGAGCGGCCACCAGCGGCGCGGCGACCAGCGCCACCGAGCCGGCCGCCGCCGAGATCATCGCCGGGCGCCCGCCGGCGAAGGCGATCACGATGGAGATCACGAACGAGGCGTACAGCCCCACCTGCGGATCGACCCCGGCGACGAAGGAGAACGCGATCACTTCGGGGATCAGCGCGAAGGTGGCGACCGCGCCGGCGAGCAGCTCGCGCAGGGGCCTGCGGCGCCATTGCGCCAGTTCAGAGGAGAGCAGCGACATGAAGAACCTGGAAGCGGTCGCGCCGCGCGCGGATTCAGCGCGGTCGGACAGGGGACGGGGCGCCCCATTGTGCCAAGCGCGCATAGCCGGCGCACGATCGCGCGTCCCGCAGACCGCACGCGGAGCGCCGGATCGCGCGCGCCTTGCGAGCTGCCCCGCTGCATCGTGGCCGCGCCGGGGGCGCAGGTGCCTGATCGCCGCCCCGGCACAGCGGGTGCGGGATAATCGGCACATGCCTGAAGACGATCCCCGCCCCGTTCCGCCCGAACCGCCGCTGCCCAGCGACTGCTGCGACAGCGGCTGCGACCCTTGCGTGTACGACCTGCACGCCGAGGAGATGACGCGCTACCGCGAACTGCTCGCCGCCTGGCGCGCGCGCCATCCCGAGGCCGATAGCTAAGCGAGACCAGGCGCGACGCTGGCCTTACCGACGCGCGATCAGCTGCGCGACGACCGCAGCGTCGCCGCGCGCGCGTGGCATGCCGATCAGGCCGCCTCGTCGTAACGCCAGGCCTCGGCCTCGATGGCACGCCGCGTCGCGTCGTCGTCGACCAGCTGCGCCAGCACCTGCAGGCGCGCCAGGCGCAGCCAGCCGCCGGCCAGGGTGATGAGCTGGGTCACGCCCAGCGCCAGCCACCAGTCGCCCCAGCCGGCACCGGAGGCGGCGATGCGCAGCCAGCCCAGCGCGGCGATCAGCAGCGCGCCCAGCACCAGGATCGCCAGGCTCAACGCCCAGGTCGCCAGCGGCCGGCGCAGGTACAGCTTCAGCGCGCGCCACCAGTGCACCACCACCGAGCGGCTGTCGTCGCGCGCGGCGATGCGCGCGCGGGTCAGCTCGGTCAGCAGGTACGGCATCAGGCACAGCAGCACCGCGGCCAGCAGCGCGCCGCGCTCGGTCCAGTGGACGGTGGACTCGAGCACGGCGTCGAACCGGCGCTCGCGCGCCACGTGCACCAGCCACACGCCGGCGGCCACGAACGGCGCCAGCGGCAGCAGCGACCACAGCATCAGGCGCAGCTGGCGTCCGTACTCGCGCATGCCCTCGGCGGCCAGCGCGAACAGCCGCACGCCGCGGCCCAGCCGTACCGCCGCCACCATGACCCCGGTCAGCCACGGCCACAGCAGCGCCGTGCCCCACAGTGCGGCCAGCACGCCCCAGACCGTCCCGCTGTCCTTGGCCGCGCCACCGACCACCTCGCCCAGCACCAGCAGGCTCAGCGCGTGGGCATAGCGCGGCGCGTCGATGGCATGGCTGAGCTGCGCATCCAGCAGCGCATACAGCGGCAGCGCCGCGACCAGGGCGACCAGCGACAGGCTGGCCCACCACAGCAGCAGCGCGCGCCAGTGCAGTGCGCGAACCGCGCCGCGCGCAAGCACCGAGAGGCCATGGAAATCGGTCATCGCGCGCCTCACAGGTTCACCAGCGCGGCCTGCAGCGCCTGCAGCAAGGCCAGGACATCGGCGCTCCAGCGCCGCGCCGCGGCGTGGTCGCCGTCGATGCGCCGGCCGTCGTCGAGCTTGCCCGCATCCAGGAAGTGGCGCTGCTGCGGATCCAGCTGCGCCGAGACCGCGCGCCGCGGGTCGACGAAGCTCCAGCGCTTCCACGGCAGCGCATCGTCCCAGTCGAAGCGGCGCGTGCTGCCATCGGCGAAGGTCACCACCAGCGTCTGCGGTACCGCCGCCCCGCGCCGGCGCACGCTCACCGTGGTGCGCCAGGCGAACGGGCCGGCCTCGGACGCCGCATCCGGATGCGCCTTGTGCCAGGCGGCCGTGCGCGCATCGGCCAGCGCGTTGGTCTCCTCTTCGCCACGCGTGACCGCCTTGCCGCCCTCGACCACGCGCCCGGCCAGCGGCGCGACCGGCTCGCTGGTGAAATCGGCCAGACTGTCGTCGAGCTTGTTCACCGCGTAGACCTGCTGGGCGAACGCACGCTCGATCAGGGCGCGCCTGCCGGTGGAGACGGCCAGCGACTCACGCAGGTCGGCGATGGAGGGATGGCGGAACTTCCAGGTGGCGTAGTAGTCCTTGAACGCCCGCTCCAGCGCCGGCCGGCCCAGTTCCGCCTCCAGGTCGCGCATCAGCGTGGCGGTGCGCGAATACACCGAGACATAGCCGCTGGTGTCCAGCCGGTTCCAGGAACTGGCGCCGGTGGGATCGCTGGGGTCGTCCACCTGCGCGCCCAGGCGCTCGAACTCGAACGGATCTGTCACCGGCAGATGCACACCCAGCCGGTTCAACCACGGCGGCAGCAGGTCGTAGCGGCGATGGCCATCGCGCAGCATGCGCTGGTCCCAGAACTCGTTCAGGCCCTCGTCCAGCATGGGCTCCTCGAACTCGTTGGAGGCCAGGATCCCGTAGAAATACCCGTGGCCGAACTCATGGATGCTGACGAAGTCCAGCGAGGCGGCGGTGGACGAGCCCGGCGGCACCTTGGCGTAGCCTTCGGCGGTGAAGAAGGTCGGGTACTCCATGCCCCCGGCCTCGTCGGCGTTGTACGGCGGGATCACCACCGTCACCGAGCGATACGGATAAGGCCCCAGCGTGCGCGAGAAATACGTCAGCGCGTCCTGCGTGGCCTTGAGCGCCGGCCCGGCGCTGGCCACGTACTCGGGCGCATACAGCACCTGCACCGCGACCTTCGGACTGCCCGGCCCGGTCCAGGTGCCGCGCAGCGGCGTGGCGAAGCGCTTGTCGGCGGTCCAGGCGAAGTCGTGCACATCGTCCTGCACGTAGCGGTAGCGCGTGCGCTGGTGAAAGGTCTCCGGCGCGCCCTGCAGCACGCCGGTGGCGCCGACGCGATAGTCCGAGGGCACGTCCAGGGTGACGTCGTAGCTGCCGAAGTCGGCATAGAACTCGCTGTCCAGATGGAACTCGTGCGCGTTCCAGCGCGGCGCGGTGGCGCCCCGTTCGCCGGGCAGCTCCAGCACCGCGATCTTGGGGAACCACTGCCCCACCAGATGGAAGCTGCCGAACCAGCCGGTGCGTGCGATCACCCGTGGCAGCTGCGCGGCGAAGTCGATGTCCAACGTCGTGCTCTGTCCCGGCGCCACCGCCTGGGGCAGGTCCAGGCGGACCACGGTCATGTCGGTGGCCGGCCCGCCATCGGGCTGGACGAAGGTCTGCCGCACCGCCGCCCCGTCCTGGCGCACGCTGGTCATGTCGATCCAGCCCCAGCCGTCCTTGCGCACCGGCACGTCGCTGCGAAAGCTCAGGCCCAGGTCGTTCTTCTCGTGGAAGAAGGTGCTGCCGGTGTTGCGGAAGGCGTTGAGATACAGATGCAGATAGACCGCGCGCACCGGCACCGCGCTGCGGTTGCGCCAGGTCAGCCGCTCCTGGCCGTCGAGGGTGTGGGTGATCGCGTCCAGCCGCACCTTGATGCGGTAGTCGACCACGCGGTCGGACAGAGTCGGTTCGCGGCCGGTGCGCGGCCCGCCCCAGGCGTCGGGCGCACTGGGGGTGCTGACCGCGCCGGCGTCGGCGCCGGCCAGGGCAATGCCATCGGCGGCGACCGCGACCGGCTGCGGCGCGACGGCCGTGGGCATCGGCATGGCCTGGGCCAGCGCCCAGGCCGCACACCCTGCCAGCGCCAGCCCGAACCCGCTGGCCCATCCGCGCTTGTGCATCCCCACGTCCCCAGCCGGCCTCGAGACGGGCCGATTTAATGACACGATGGTAAGGCTTGGCCCGATCCTGGCAACCCGGCGGAGGCGCGCGAGCGCGGGGAGTGCGACTGGCAGCTCTTAGCCCCCTCCCTTTGGCCGGAGGCCAAGGGGAGCTCGAAGTCGCGGCTAGCGACTGAGGGGGAGGGGTGCTCTTCGCGGGGAGGCAAGAGCGCAAGCAAAGCCAAAGCCAAAGCCAAAGGCAAAACCAAAGGCAAAACAAAAGCAAAAGCACCCCCTCCCTGCCTCCCCCTTCGCTTCGCGAAAGGGGAGGGGCAGTGGGTGCCGGCTATTGGGAGAACGGTGAGGCTTCGCTGGGCGTCTTCGCTCAACGGCACACGGCACGCGCTAAGGCTTTACGACCGCCGCCACGACCTGTGCGCGCAGCCATTGATGAGCCGGGTCGCGGTGCACGCGTTCGTGCCACAGCATCGCCATCTGGTAGCCGGGCACGGCCAGCGGCGCGGGCACCACGCGCAGGGCAGGATGTCCGCGCACCAGCCGCTCGGGCAGCATCGCCACCAGGTCGGTGCGCACCAGCGCGGACAGCACGAACAGGAAATGCGGCACCGACAAGGCCACGTGGCGTTTCAGGCCCAGTGCCGCCAGCGCCGCGTCGGTCGGCCCGTGGAAGCCGCCGCCGTCGGGCGAGACGATCACCTGATCCAGCCTGCAGAACTGCGCCAGTGTCGGCCGCCGCTTCAGCCCCGGATGGCCGGCGCGGCCGACCAGCACATAGCGCTCGTCGAACAGGATGCGCTGACGCATCCCTTCCGGCGCGCCTTCGACGGTGTGAAACGCCAGATCGATCTGCCCCGCCTCGGCCTGCTGCACGATCTGCTGCGGCACCAGCCCACGCACCGCCAGTCGCGTGCCGGGCGCGGCGGTGCGCAGGCCGGCCAGTGTCGGCAGCACGATGGTCGAGGCGGCGTAGTCGCTCGCGGCCAGCTGCCAGGTGCGCGTCGCGGTGGCCGGGTCGAACGGCGCCGGCGGCGCCACCGCCTGGCCCAGGGCTTCCAATGCTGCCCTCAGCGGCTCACGTAGGGCGTCGGCGCGCGCGGTCGGGCGCATGCCGCGCGGACCAGGCAGCAGCAGTGGATCGCCGAGCAGTTCGCGCAGCCGCGCCAGCTGCACGCTGACCGAAGGCTGCGACAGATGCAGGCGTTGCGCGGCGCGGGTGACGTTGTGCTCGGCCAGCAGCGCATCCAGCGTGACCAGCAGGTTGAGGTCCAGGCGCCGCAGATCGTGCATGACTATAGCTGGCATTGGCAGGATTCATTTCCACTATAGCGGGGCCAGGCCTACGGTGAGCTTCTCGCTTGCCGTACCCACCGCCATGAACTTGCTGATCGTCCACGCCCACCCCGAACCGACCTCGCTGACCCGGCACCTGGCCGACACCGCAACGGCAACGCTCCTGGCCCAGGGCCACACCGTGCAGCAGTCGGATCTCTACGCCATGCGCTGGAAGGCGGTGTTCGATGCCGACGACTTTCCGGATCGCCTGGACGCGGCGCGCCTGTCCTTCGTCCAGGAATCGGGCCACGCCTTCGCCAACGGGCGCCAGTCGCCGGATGTCGAGGCCGAGCAGCGCAAGCTGATGGCGGCCGATGCGCTGATCCTGGTCTTCCCGCTGTGGTGGTTCGGCATGCCGGCCATCATGAAGGGCTGGATCGAACGGGTCTGGGCCTTCGGCCTCGCCTACGGCTATCGCGGCGCCGGCAACGCGTATCGCTATGGCGAAGGGGGACTGGCGGGCAAGCGCGCGCTGCTGGGCGTCTGCGTCGGCGGGCCGGAAGCGGACTACGGGCCGCGCGGCATTAACGGGCCGCTCGAGGAACTGCTGTTCCCGATCACGCATGGGACGCTGTTCTTCCCGGGCATGCAGGTGCTTCCCAGCTTCGCGGTCTACGACACCGGCCGGCTCGACGCGACCCGCGTGGCCGAAGCGACGGCGGCCTGGCAAACCAGAGTCGAGCGCCTGTTCGATGACGCCCCCCTTCCCTTTCGCCCGCAGAACGGCGGCGACTACCCGGACCGCCACGTGCTGGCCGATCACCTCGCGCCCGGACGCAGCGGATTGACCGTGCACCTGGACGCCGATCCGGCCTGAGCCCTCGCCGCCTGTCGGGTACGATGCCGGCCCGCTCCCGCTGTCGCGCCGTGACGTGCCCCACTCCACCGCACCGCTGCTCACCCAGACCACCGCCACGGCCTTGATCGCCGCGCGCGATGCCGGCCTGTCCGAATGGCAGGGCTCGCTCGACCTGGGCCGCTCCACCGGCAGCGCGCGCCTCGGCGCGTCCGACTGGGAGTGGCGCGGCGTGCGCTATCCGTATCCGGGCAAGACGCGCGATCGCACGCTGTACCACTTCGACGGCGAGGAGTTCGTGCCCGTGTCGCGCTTCGCCGGCGCGCTGATCAAGCTGGTGCCCACGCCGTGGGACGTGCCGACCTTCGAGATCGATGGCATCAAGATGCTGCCGACGGCCAAGGCGTCGCCGCTGGACGATGCGCGTCGCAAGGTGGCCCTGGTCGCCCCGCGCGGCAAGACGGTACTGGATACCTGCGGCGGGCTGGGCTACTTCGCCGCGTGCTGCCTGGCCGACGGCGTGGCGCGCATCGTCTCGTTCGAGAAGAACGACAGCGTGCTGTGGCTGCGCACGCTCAACCCGTGGTCGCCCGACCCGGACTCGGCCGAGGCCGGCGGCCGCCTGCAGTTGCAGCAGGGCGATGTCTCGCGCGAGATCGCCGCGCTGCCCGATGCGGCCTTCGACGCGGCGCTGCACGACCCGCCCCGCTTCGGCATCGCCGGCGAGCTGTACGCGCAGACCTTCTACGATCAGCTGGCGCGCGTGCTCAGGCGCGGCGGCCGGCTGTTCCACTACACCGGCAGCCCCAACAAGCTGACCAGCGGCCGCGACGTGCCGCGGGAAGTGGCCCGGCGCCTGGAGAAGGCCGGCTTCCAGGCGCAGCTGGCGCTGGACGGTGTGTTGGCGGTGCGGCGCTAGGCGGCACACCTTCGGTCGCGCCGACGGCGTGGCAGGGCTGGCCTGGATCCAGCGCGCCTTCGGTCCTCCGTCTCGCTGCACAAGCTCCCTTGCCGGCAAAGCAGCCCACAGGCAGCGGACCGCGCCGCGGGGCTGGCGGCAGGACCGCCCAGGCACCCGCCTGTTCATGCTCGTCTTGACAGCCTTCGGGCGTGACGCCACTGTGCGAACCTGCAGCCAGGGGAACTGCAAGAGCCGTGCGGCGCAAGCCGATGCGGCGGGGCTACGGTGTCGCGCGGGCGCCGGGGCTGGCAAGGGGAACCGCGTGCCTCCTGGCCTGCAGGGCGCGTCTGTCGAAGACGTGCCGGCAAGTCGTTCGTGGCACGCCGCCGCGGGGACGCACATCCAGGACGAGACCAAAGAGAAGGAATGCCATGAACAAGTCTCCCGCGCTATTGCTGGCGTGCCTGTTGGCCGGCCTGGCCTCGCAGGCGCAGGCCCAGACCGTGTCGCCGGCCTTCGACGCCTGGCTCAAGTCGCGTCGCGCGCCGGCCCAGCCGGGTGCGGCCACGCCGCCTGCCTCGCCCGAGCAGCGCCCGCTGACCGAAAACCTGGCGAGCCAGGCCCCTGCCTATGCCAGTGCGCGCCCCGCGCCGGCGACTCCCGTGCCGCCGGTGCCGCCGGCCGCACCGGTCCCGCCGATGGCCCCGCGCGCCGATGCGCCCGTGGCCGTCGCCTCCGCCCCTGCGACCTACGCGGCGGTGCCTGCGCCGGCCCCGCCGCCGCCGCCGGTGCAGCGCAAGCCGCGCGAGCAGCCCCGCAACGCCAGCGGCGCCTTCGTGGGCGTGCAGGCGGGCAAGGGCTGGGTGTATGAGGACGTGGACCAGACCATGTACGGCCTCACCGCCGGCTATCGCTGGCGGGCCGGTTCGGTGTCCTTGATCGGCATCGAGGCCGCGGCGGGCAAATTGCAGGAAACGAAGCGGCAGGACGATAAATACGGCGCTTCCGATTTCTACAGCCTGGGCGCCATCGCACGCTTCAACTTCGGGCGTCGGAGCCCCTGGTTCGCGCTTGCACGCCTTGGTTACTGGTACGGCAACACGACGCAGTACGACACGCGCGGCCGCTACTATCGCCCAGACGGTAGCTCGTACATCAAATACGACAGCTCGCGCGAACACGTCTATGGTGCCTACGCCGGTTTCGGCATCGGCGTGGATCTCAACCGCCACACCAGCCTGAGCCTGAACTACACCGGTTACGTCTACTCCAACAGCTACGACTACGACGAGTACGACCCCAACTACGCTGACGCGCTCAATCTCGGGCTCGAGGTGCGTTTCTAAACCTCCTTACCCACCTGGCGGCAAGGACACCTCCCCGGCAGCGCGCATTCCGATCCAGCGCCGCACGTGCAGACCGCACGCGCGGCGGGCGCGCTTGCCTTGACAGCCCTCCGGCGCACGGCCACTGTGCGAGCCTGCAGTCCGGGGGGGAGCCCGCCATGAAGACATCCACAGCAGCGCTGCTGGCCTGCCTGCTGGTCAGCCTTGCCGCGCCGGCCGGTGCCCAGACCGTTTCGCCCGCCTTCGACGCCTGGCTGAAAGCCCGCCGCGACGCGCACGCGCGCCTGCTGCCGACCGCGCCGGTGGCGGCGACGGCGACGGCCGGGCTCGGCGTGCCGCACGCCATGGCCGTGGCGACGGCCCCCGCCGAGCCGACCGCCGCGACCACGCTCGAGACCGCGCCGACCGTGGCCCAACCCGCGCCCCCGGCGTCCACCTGCACGGTGCTCGCGGAAGACGCGCCCCCCGTTCAACCCACGCCGGCACCGACGTCCCCGCGCGTGGTCCACGCCGGCCGCAGCGCCGCCGTGTCCGTGCCGTCCTACGATCAGGCGCCGCTCATCCCAGCCGCGCCGAGCGTCGCGCCGGCGCCGGCGCCCCCGGTCGTCATCGCGGCCGCCGCGCCCAAGATCGTCGCCCCGCCGCCAGCGCCGCCGGTCCGGCACACACGGCTCGACACCGCGCCCCGCACCGCGAGCGCGGCGCGCCTGCCGACGCGCGACTACGACATGGCCGTCGCCGGACCGCGCGTCACCATCGCCACCGGCGGCGTGGACATGGGCCAGTACCTGGCGCTGAGCGGCCACTACCTCCGCTACCAGTGACCGGCCGCTCCGCGATGCCCGGCATCGCAGGGCAGGCGGCCAGCGCCCTCCTCCAAACGAAGGGGCGAAGGCGCGCGGCGATGGCCAGGCCCGCTCGCTCCACCTCACTGGCCTTCTGACGGCGCCATCGAGCCGACGGCCTTCTGCGTCGCCTTGCGTCCGGCCTAGCCATACCGGCCCACGCGAACACATCCGATTTCCCGTACCGCATCACGACGCAGCGAGGCGGCGCTGCGATCCGCGACGCCCGCGCGCTGGGGAAGATCGGCACCCGAGCTTCGGCGACCCCGCCGTTTCTTGCTGCATCCGACACACTGGCCCGGGCTAACATTTCGCCACTGCAGACATGGCTGCCGCACGATGCCCTTGACGCTGTCCCGTGAACATTTCATCCGGCGCGCGGGCCTCGTCACGCTGGCCCTGACCTCGTTCACCGCCGGCGCCACCACGCTGGTGAACTGGCTGCGGCCGATCAAGGCGCCCATGGACGTCGTCGTGCCGCCGCTGGTCTCCCTGGCCTTCGCCGGCCTGTTCGTCGCGCTCAAGCGCAGGCCGCAGCACCTGGCCACGACCATGCGCCTGGCCGTGCTGGTCTCGCTGCTGGCGCTGGCCGCGCCGGCGTGGTTCTACACCTGGCAGGCCGCCACGCACCCGGACCTGCGGCTGATCGAGACCTATCCGCCGATCAGTGCGCTGCTGCTGGCACTGCTGGCGACGACGGTGATCTTCCTGCCGCCGCGCCAGGCGATTCCCACGCTGGTGCTGTGCTGGCTGCTGGTGGCCGGGCCCGTGCTCGGCTATCTGTTCACCCATCCGCAGGAACTGCACAGCGCACGCGGCGCCGACCTGGTCATGACCTACGGGCCGTGCTTCGTGATGATCATGGTGCTGCTGCCGGTGCACCGAGGGCTGGCCGGCAGGATCCGCCACCTGGTGGACGAACGCACGCGCATGGAGGCGATGGTCAATCGCGATGCGCTGACCCAGCTCTACAACCGGCGCTTCTGCGAGCTCGTGCTGCAGGACCTGCTGGCGCGGCGTGCGCCGGTGGCGCTGCTGATGTTCGACCTGGACAACTTCAAGGCCATCAACGACAGCCTGGGCCACGCGGCCGGCGACGCGGTGCTGCAGGCGGTGGCGGACTGCTGCCAGGCGCGTGCCCCGCGCGATGCCTGTGCTGCACGCTGGGGCGGCGATGAGTTCATGATCGTCCTGCCGTCGCTGGATTCCACGGCGCTGCAGGACTTCGCCGATCAGCTGTGCGCGGCGCTTGCCGCACTGACGCTGGAGACGACGCCGCGCGTCACCGCTTCGCTGGGCATGGCGCTGGCCGCCGAGCACGACACGCCCGCGACGCTGATGCAGCGCGTTGACCAGGCGCAGTACCGCGCCAAGCATCAAGGCGGCAACCGCGCCGCCTGGTAGCGCGCGTTACGGGCAACAGGCAAAAAAAAAGGCCGGGGTGAGAACCGGCCGAAGGAACATGGGACGCGTGCAGCCTGCCGCGCGCCGGTCTCATGGAGCGAGACCGGCACGCGGCGCTGGATCAGCTGGCCTGCTTCATCGCGTGCTTGCGATCGCGCATGACCGCGTGGGTCTCCTGCACCTTGGGCAGCAGCTGGACGATTTCCTGCTTGGCGGCGACCGACAGATCGGCGTCGTTGGCGGCTTCCTTGAACGCCTTCAGCAGGCGGTCTTCGGACTCTTCCAGCTCGGCCACATAGCCATACTGGGTGTCGCCGAAGGCGGCGCGGACCTTGCCGTACAGCTCCTGCATGCTGCCGACCAGGGTGCCGTGCTCGGCCGGCTTCTCGCCGGAGGCGGCCACGACGCTGGTCAGGCGGTTGACGATGTCGGCCTTGGTGCCGGCGATGCGGCTGAACAGGCCCGCCAGCTCGGCGTCCTTCACCTTCTCGGCGGCATCGCGGTAGAAGCTCTCGCCGTCACGGGCGATCTCGATCAGGTCGTTGACGGCGTGGGCGGTGTGCTTCTCGACGGACATGGGTGTCTCCTGGCATTCAAAGGGAGGGCCAGTCTGCCGACGCGCCCGAAGCGGGCCGTGAGCGCTTGTCGCGCGCGTCGTGACGCGGCGCAAACGACTGCCCCGCGCGATGAACGCCACGCAACCGCGCAGGCGCGGGCGGCGATAATGAGCGCCCCTTTCTCAGCGGTCTCCCAGATGCGTGTCTTCCTGTTGCTGTTGGCATTGACCCTGACCTTCGCGCTACCGGCGCAGGCCGGCGTGCGGGTCAAGGACGGCGACCTGCTGTTCGTGACCGCCGCCAGGACCGGGCTGAGCGGCGCCATCGACGACGCCACCGCCAGGCAGGGCCAGCCGAGCTACGACCACGTGGGCCTGGTCGCACACGACGGCCGCACCCAGGTGGTGCTGCATGCCGACGAGGAAGGCTCGCGCGCGCAGCCGCTGAAGGAGTTCCTCGACCAGGCGCGGGCCAAGCAGCGGCAGGTGGTGGTCTACCGACTCAAGCGCGAGCAGCGCGCCGCGATTCCCGACGCCATCGCCAAGGCGCGCACGCTGCTGGGCAAGCCGTACAACTTCACCTACGTGCAGAACGAGGACAGCTACTACTGCTCGGACTTCATCGAACGCGCCTTCCGCGCGCACCATGTCTTCGCGCTGCAGCCGATGAACTTCAAGAACCCGCAGACCGGGCAGATTTCGCCGTACTGGGTCGACTTCTACCGCGGCAAGGGCATGCCCGTGCCGCAGGACGCGCCAGGCACCAATCCCAACGACATGTCCGCCTCGCCGGCGCTGGAGCGCATCGGCGTGCTGCTGCCCTGAACAGCTTGCCGCGATGACAGCGCACCGTCACCTGTCGATGACCCGGCCGGTGCCAAGGTCGGCGCATCCATCCTCGGGAGAAGCACATGGGACTGTTCCGCCTCGTCGCCCTCGGCACCGCCGGCGCCATCGCCTACAAGCTGTGGAAGGACCGCCAGGCGCGCGATGCCGCGGCCGCCCCCGCCTACGATCGTGCTGATGTCACTCCGCCGCACGGCGATCCGCTGATCGGCGCGGCCACCGCCAGCTGGGAACCGGAACCGGCCACGCCGGCCGCGCAATCCAGCCGCGGCTTCGGCGAAAGCTGAACACCTCAAGGCCGGGGCTCTAACGGCCCCGGCATCGCGACACACCAGCGCCGAAGCGTCAGGCCCTGCTACAACGGGCCGGCGCCTCGGCGTTTTGCTGCGTCGCCTTCAACCCGCCTGAACCGGCCTGTCCGTCGCAGGCTGCACCTGACTGGCGATCCTGCGCGCGTAGGCGCGGATCAGCTGGATCATGTCCGGGGTAACGGTGCGCGCCTCGGCGTCCAGCGCGCACACGGTGCCAAAGACGGTGTCGTCCTCCAGCAGGATCGGCACCGAGATATAGCTCTTGAAGCCATACAGCGCCGGCAGCGGGCTGCAGGCATACACCGGATGATCGGCCGCCGCGCCGAAGACGATGACCTCGCGCGACTTGAGCGCATCGCCGCAGATGGTGACTTCCAGCTCCAGCTTCTGCCCCGGCGCCATGCCGAAATCCAGCTGGTCGTAGAAGGCCAGCGCGTTCCAGTGGGTCTGGTCGACCTGGGACAGCGCGGTAAAGCGCATGCCGGTGAGGTCGTGGATGGCGCGCAGCATCTGCGGCACGCCCTCGACCTGCTCGGCCACCTGCGCATCGATCCATTCCCGCGCTTGGCCCGCCTGGGTCGGCGTGCCCCGCTCGCGCCGGATCCGCGCCGCCAGCACCTGGATGGTCAGATGATCGACGAAGCCGCGCACGGCCGAGACCACGCTGCGCACGATCTGGTTGGGCCCAACCAGGCACAGATGCCGGCCCACGCAACGCACATCCTTGAGCCCGTGCCGAAGCTTGAAATCGGCCGCGTGCTTGGACAGCTGGGTCAGCCAGTCGGCGCCGGGCGCGGCGTCCAGCAGCGCCACCAGCACGTCGTCGTGCCCCGCCGCAGCGGGGCCAGGCACCTCGAAGCCGACGATCAACGGCAGATGCGGCATCGGCGGGGTATGCGGCATCGGCGGCTTCTTCGGTTGGACAGGCACTAGCTTAACGGGGCGGCGCGCCAATTGCGTCGATTCCTGAACCGACGATGCGATCGGATCGACCGCCGGCCTGGGCCGGCACCTCCATCCGCTGAACACCCACCGCCCGCGCCTCTGAGGCCCAACCCGGCGCCTGCGGTGAGGCAGGCTGCACAAGCCGCCGAACGGTCGCATCCCCGCCGCGCGCGGGCGCGTAGTTTGGCAAGCGAAGGCCACGTGTCCGTACCGATCGCCGCCTCCCCGTATGGCATGTTTCTTGCTGAGCTCCTCGTGGTCTTGCCCGGTGAAATTCCATGGTCCAGTCGCTGAAAACCGAAGAGGAACGTCTCGCGCTGATCCGCAGCCTGGATCTGCTCAAGATCGTCGACCTGCCCGAGCTCAAGCGGATGACCCAGCTGGTCTGCGAGATCTTCGACATGCCCATGGCGCTGATCTCCATCGTCGGTGAGGAACACCAGTACTTCATCTCCCGCGAGGGTTTCCCGGTCAGTTCCACCGATCGCAGCGCCTCGGTCTGCGACTTCACCATCCGCGGCCGGGAGGTCCTGGAAGTCGAGGACATGACCCAGGATCCGCGCTTTGCCGACAACTGCCTGGTGGTGGACGCGCCGCATCTGCGCTTCTACGCCGGCGCCCCGCTCATCACCTCCTCCGGCTACGCCATCGGCGCACTGTGCGTGCTCGACCACAAGCCGCGCAAACTCACCGAACAGCAGCGCCACCAGCTGGAGACGCTGGCGGCGCTGACCATCGACCAGATCAGCCTGCTGCGCTCGGTCGGCCGGCGCGAGCCGGTCACCGGCCTGCCCAACCGCCAGCAGTTCGCCCTGGACCTGGACGCGCTGGCCGATATCAGGCCCTACGATCGCCATACGCTGATGATCCTGGACGTCTTCGACGTGCACGCCGCGCATCTGCTGGGCCAGGCGCGCGGCATGGCGCCGGTGGAGTCGCTGATCCGCCAGATCGGCGAGCGCCTGTCCAAGCTGCTGTCCGACATCGCCCCGCTCTACCACGTGGGCGTGTCGCGCTTCGCCTTCGTGCTCAGCGAGCTGTCCAGCGACGAGCGCGAGGCGATCCTGGAACGCGTCCGCCGGGTGGCCACGCGCTCGGTGCTGGTCGATGGCCTGGAGATGCTGCCCATGTGCCATGGCGGCATCACCGCCTTCGATGCCTCCAACGCCCAGGACGCGCTGCGCCGGGCGATCGTGGCCATGCACCAGGCCCTGGACCAGCGCCAGCCCTGGGTACGCTACGAACCCACGCGCGACCTCCAGCTGCGCCGCGACTACCGCCTGGCCACCGACCTGCCGGCGGCCATCGCCAACGACCAGCTGTATCTGGTGTTTCAGCCGCGCGTGGAACTGGCCACCCGCAGGATGGTCGGCGTCGAGGCCCTGCTGCGCTGGAAGCACGACGAGCTGGGCGAAGTCTCGCCCGGTGAGTTCGTCCCGGTGATCGAACGGACCGCGCTGATGCCGCAGGTGACCGACTGGGTCATCAGGCAATCCCTGTCACAGATGCGCACCTGGATCGCCCGCGGCATGGAGCTGACGCTGTCGCTGAACGTCTCGCCGGCCGACTTCCGCCGCGGGGACCTGCCCGACCGCCTGTTGACCGAGCTCAAGCGCACCGGGCTGGACCCGAGCCATCTGGAAATCGAGATTACCGAAGGCGAATGGCTCGAACGCACGCCCGAAGTCTCGCGCCAGCTCAGCGAGATCAGCCAGATGGGCGTGCGCATCGCCGTTGACGACTTCGGCGCCGGCTACAGCAACTTCGCCTACCTCACCACCCTGCCGATCAACACCATCAAGATCGACCGCAGTCTGGTGCAGGGCTTCCCCAGTGCGATCCAGAAGGGCGCGATGGTGCGCTCGATCATCGGCCTGGCCCACGACCTGGGTTTCCACACCGTGGCAGAGGGCGTGGAGACCGAGGAAGAAGCCGTGGCCCTCAAGACCCTGCGCTGCCGCGAAGCGCAGGGCTTCATCTTCTCCCGCCCCCTGCTCCCCCGCGACATCGACCGCCTGCGCCAGGTCGCCTGACCGGCACGACCGAAACGCCAGCGCCACGCCCCCCGTCAGCAGATCGCTAAAGGAAGTAACGAAACAGCGCTCTGCCCCCTCCCATTCGCCGAAGGCGAAGGGGAGCCCGAAGTCGCCAACTAGCGACTGAGAGGGAGGGGCTAGCCGTTGCCGCTGCTGTTGCTCTGCGCCAAAAGCGAACAAGCAACAGCAAGAGCAACCCCCTCCCAGCCTCCCCCTTGCGCTACGCGCAAAGGGGAGGGGCGCTCGGCAAAGCAAGCGCAGGCCGGTTCACTGGAGGACCTGACGGAGCAGCATCCCGCCCCCTCCCTTTCGCCGAAGGCGAAGGGGAGGGCTGGGGATGGGTTGGCTGTTGCTGTTGCTGTTGCCTTTGCTTTGCGCCGACATCGAGCAGCACCACAGCCGCAAGCCACCAAACCCCCGTGGGAGCCGCCATGGCGGCGATGAGGCTTTAGCGGTAAAGCCCCTCGCCGCCATGGCGGCTCCCACCTGTAGAGCGGAGCTCGCTCCGCTGGAGCCTCCCCCACGAACCGAACGAAGAGCAGCGGAGCAAGCTCCGCTCTACAAAAAGGCCGCGGCTTGAACTGAGAGACAGTTGCTCCCACCAAGCTAGACAGCTTTAGCGCAGCCCGCCGCCCGCCTTGATGCGCTCGCCGGTCAGCCAGCGCGCCGCGTCCGAGGCCAGGAACACCGCGACATCGGCGATGTCATCAGGCGCACCAACGCGGCCCAGCGGCGTCTGCGCCACGATCTGCGTCTGCATCGGCGAGCCGATGAAGCCCGCGGTCTGCGCGCCCTCGGTATCGACCATGCCCGGATTGATGCTGTTGACGCGGATCCCGCGCGGGCCCAGCTCGCGCGAGAGCACGCCGGTGATCGCATCCACCGCGCCCTTGGTCGCGGTGTAGACCACCAGACCCGGCGGCTCCATCGCACTGACCGTCGAACCGATGTTGATGACACTGGCGCCCTGCCCCAGATGCGGCAACGCCGCCTGCGTCACCTGCAGCAGACCCAGCACATTGATGTCGAAATGACGATGGAAGTGCGCCGGCGTGACGTCCTCCAGCGGCGCCGCCTCATACACGCCCGAATTGTTGACCACCACATCGAGCCGACCGAAGCGCTCGACGGCCGCGGCCACCAGCGCCTTGGCCTGCTGCGCATCGGCCACATCGCCCTGCACCGCCACCGCCTGGCCGCCGGCCTGCGTAATGCGCGCCACCACCGCATCGGCGCCACTGCGGCTAGACGCGTAATTGACCACCACCGACGCGCCGGCGGCGCCCAGCGCCGAGGCGATCGCCGCGCCGATGCCCTTGGAGGCCCCGGTGACCAGGGCGACTTTTCCTGCGAGCTTGCTCATCTTGATGCTTCCTGAAGAAGGGGGAAAACGCGCGCCCTGCCAAACGCAGGCGGCGTGCGGCCAAAAGAATGGGGCGCGGGGACGGCCCGGATAAGCCGGCAATCGGGGGAGAAAGCATCCCGTCTGCGGGATAAGCGCGGCGCGCTCGCGTGATGCGAGGCGCGCCTTCGCGCCGGCGCGGCGCCGCATCGCGCGCCCTCCCGAGAACGGGCACGCGGCCCTTGCGCAACGGCGGCGCAACGAAAGTCGCAACGCACCGTTTTCCGCACGCGGCCGGCGTATCCTGCTCGTCACTTGTCGCTGCCGAAGGCACACATCGCATGGAACCGGCGCGCCCCTCCAACCCGAAAGGCAACGCAGCGCCGTGCGCCAATTGCGGCACCGGCCAGCCACTGGATTTCCAGATCCGGATGGCCTTCCAGCCCATCGTCGATGCGCGCACGCGTTCCATCTACGGCTACGAGGCGCTGGTGCGCACCGCCGAGGGCGGCGGCGCCCTCGAGGTGCTGGCGCGCGTCACGCCCGAGCAGCTGTACCGCTTCGACCAGACCTGCCGGGTCAAGGCGATCGAGACCGCCGCGCGCCTGGGCCTGCAGGGCTATCTGTCGATCAACTTCCTGCCCAACGCCGTGTACGAGCCGGCCACCTGCATCCAGCTGACGCTGCAGGCCGCGCGGCGCTACGGCTTCCCGACCGAGCGGCTGATCTTCGAGACCGCCGAGTCCGAACAGGTGCGCGACGAGGCGCACCTGACCCGCATCTTCCGCGACTACCGCGAGCGCGGCTTCCTCACCGCGATGGACGACTTCGGCGCCGGCTACGCCGGCCTGAAGCTGCTGGCCAACTTCCAGCCCGACCTGATCAAGCTGGACATGGCCCTGATCCGCGACGTCGACCGCGACCCCGCGCGCCAGGCCATCGCGCGCGGCGTCGTGAGCATCGCCAACGCACTGGGCTGCCAGCCGCTGGCCGAAGGCGTGGAGACCGTGGAGGAATTCCGATACCTGCACGGCCTGGGCATCGCCCTGTTCCAGGGCTACCTGTTCGGCCGCCCGCTGCTCGAACAGCTGGGCGAGGTGGACCCGGCGCTATGGGCCAAGTGCCTGGACGGCTGAAGCCGTCGGTTTGAATAGATATTTGAATAGATAATCGACCGCCAAGGCTGCCGAAAAGCCTTGCGCCTCAAACCGTTACGCCCGATTCGCCTGGCCGCCAAGCGACCGCCGTGAATAGATTCGCGCAGGCGCACGCCCGTCAGAGAGACGCCAGCGTGGACACGTAGGCCTGGTGCCTTCCGGCGCACCCAGTCGCCGAGCGCGGGCGCGGAAACGCCTGAGGGCGTCCGCCAGGTCAAGCGCCCCAGGACCGCTGCGGCGCGGCGCCCCGGCGCCCCCACCCTGGCCCGCCGCCGCATTCAGTGCAGCAAGACGCCTGTGGACCAGGGGTCGGCGGCCGACGCAGGGCTTGGCAGCTCCGGCAAAGGCCGCATGGCGTCAGCGCCGCAGGCGACGCCCGACACGCGATACGTGGCCCGGGGCTCGCCGACGGAGGACGGCGGCACATGCGGCTCATCGGGCAGCGGCTGGTCCTGGATCTCGCCCAGCAGCGCCAGCGCCTCGCCGGCGCGGTCGAAGATCGAATGCCCCAACCGGGACAGCGTGCCCTCGGCGAAGTCGGCCATGTCCTCGGCGGAGACCGCATCGGCGTAGGCCCGGATGGTGTCGAGCAGCAGGTTGAGCGCATCGACCTGATCGAGCGTGACGCCGAACAACATGCGCGGCGAGGCGTTGAAGTCGTAAGTCTTGGGGTGCGGTGTGCCGGCGCATGCAGACGGTGAGGGCTGCGCACCCTCATGCGTTACTTCACCCGGGGACGCGTGTGCCGGCGCGTAACGTGCAGGCCCTTTCGCCGCGTCGAGCACTTGGGCGAGTTGCTCGATGACCAAACCCAAGGAGTATCTCCATTCGCTCAGGAGCACCTCGGGCGGGCATGCAGCGGACGCGTCAGCAGTCCGCTGCTGCACCAGCCCCGCCAGGAACTCCAAGTGCTCCCTCAGCTGCCGCAGCCGCTGCTGGCTGTCCTCGGGCAGCAGATAACTCATCTCACCGTGCCCGCCGAACGCGCGCTCGTTCATCGTCGCCTCCTTGTCACCATGAAGTGCCCGCCCGCGGGTAGCGGACGGGAAGTCGGGAGGTTCGAAACCGCACACAGTCGGCGGGCGTATTCCCCTTGCGGGTGTTGTATTAGCCGCCCTCCCGACGCAGGCATCGCGTCGGCTGCACCTGCAAAGAATGCAGGCACAAAAAACCCACCGGTTTGACGGAGGTGGGTACCGCTGCACGAGGAGTTTCGACGCTCCTTAATCGCGAGATTGCTCCTGCGAGATTTACCTGTCAACACGTGCCGTCCGTGCGAATGCGGTTGTGTCGTCGCGGCTCATTCGACAGAGTAGAAGGCGCGCGCATCTCACCCAGGAAGAGGCACACGACGCATGGAAGGCTCACCGGACCTCACGCAGCAAACGCCCGTCAGCGCGAAGCAACATCAGCCCGCTTTAGTGAAGGACTTGACCTTTCCTTCGCTCGCCGAAGCGATGGCGCGCTACACCCAGGACACGGACCCGAATCGCGCAGGCCGGCTTGAACGCTGGAGCTTCGTCGTTGCACTGCTCGGAGCCGGGGTCGGCATGCTGCTCGGTTCGATCCTGGAAGGGCGGACCGGCTTGGCTTTCGCCGCCACGGGCCTCGCCCTGGAGATTGGCGGCCTTCTTGTCACGCTGGTGCTGCAGATCAGACGCGAGTGGCCGAGCTTCCGCCATCCCTACCCCCAGCATGCGGCGGAGATGGAGCACGAATTCCACCACTACCAAGACATCGTCCAGGCGCTACGCGCCTTCCCCCGCGAGCAGCGCCTGCAGCGCGAAGCCTTCATCCGCAACCGCGGATCGAACATGCACGAACGCCTGGGCCTGTTCACCGGCGGGATGGAGCGGCTGGGCGTCCTACCACTGCTCCTCGCCCTCTACCTGCAGCTCAAAGGCTGGCACTGGGGCGACTGGACCGTCCTGGCCGACGTCACCCTCATCCAGGGCTGCCTCGCCTTCCTCCTGCTACTCGCCTACGTGATGTCCTGGCACATCATCAGACTGCGAACCCGCGTGCAGAGCTACGAACAGCTGCTAGAGGAAGCGAACCGAACCGATGTAACGGCGTAGGCTTAAGGGCAAGCCCTTTAGGACTCATAGCTACCGCAATTTATTAGACTCGCCTTCTGTTTTTGTAGATGTCTAGGTCGCCGACGGAAATTTCTGCGGACGGCACAAGCTCATAATGCTCCTCAGACACCACTTTTATCTCATCGTCCTGAACAGCGAGCTCGAACATGGCGATCTTGTTCGAGCTAATAAATTGAGCGGATACGGGGCGGCATATGAGAAACGGAAACTTCTCTCGGCAACATTCGATATCTTGCTCCGTTTGTTGCCTGCCATGCTTATCTTTTCCGCCCTTCGCCTGTACGGGCACTACATACTGGGCACCATTTCTGTCCAACCCAACATATAGCTCATCGATCTCGATTTGACCGATTGATTTTACGGTCGTTCTCAAGTGATTTTGAAGCGAAGATACAGTGATGCCAAGAAATATGTCGATCAATCGATTGTATCTGACCTTCGCCAGCAGCGCCTGCTCATCGCCAAGTGCGTTAGCGGAGATAATCTCAGGAGTAGCGTCCGGAATCTTAACGATGAGCTGATTCTGCCTGGGGACGATAGAAAGCGGTCGCTTCAATCGGAACTCGTAGCGCGCGCGCCCCGCGCCATAAATACCCCACTCGAAACCTTCCGGCGCGGTCTCTACGATCGCTTCCGGGAGCGGGCTGCGATACTTAAAGGAATAAATCGCATCCCCAAGATTCTTGGGGAGAACCACTCCGCGACGCTCCGCTGCGGCCACGAACTCGTCCCGCTCGAAAGCCACCGTGCACGCACCGACCCGGTAGTTATTGCGAAATACCTCGCCAATTATCTCGGAATATCGATTAGGCTTCTTACTCGCGGTCACGTACATTCCTCTTCAATTGCCCGGCCTTTAACTTTTCACGGCCCAACAGGCGTTCGAGCTTGCGCGCCAGTCGTTCCGGATATTTTAGCTCGCACTCCCATACGACCACTACTCTCCACCCAAGTGCAGCTAGTTGCCTTCGCTTACGCAAATCCCGCTCCCGGTTCGCGTCGATCTTCGGAAGCCAGTAGTCGGTGCGCGATTTCGGCATCTTATCTCTCTTGCAAGCATGGCCGTGCCAGAAGCATCCATGCACGAACACCACTGCACCGCGTCCGGCAAGGACCACATCAGGCGACCCAGGAAGATCCCGCTTGTGAAGGCGAAAACGGTAGCCTAGCCGATGGAGCATCGAACGGACGGCGAGCTCCGGCTTGGTGTTCTTCGCAGGAATTCGAGCCATCAGCCAGCTGCGATGCTCTTGACTCAGTCTATCCATCGAGACGCCTCACACGGTCGCAACTTCTGAGATCGACACATGCCAGCATAGCAGCACGACCGAGTCGTTCGGCTACAAGGTTTGCAGACTCTTCCGATCGACAACGACCAGACTTCACTCTATACTTCCCCTCATGAGCAGACCTATCGGGATCGATCTTTTCGCGGGAGCAGGCGGCCTAAGCCTTGGCTTCGAACAAGCGGGCTTCGATGTAGTCGCAGCGGTCGAAATCGACCCTGTGCACGCAGCAGTTCATGCGTACAACTTCCCGAATTGCGCGGTCATCCCCCGCTCGGTCACCGCCTTGACGGGTGAACAAATTCGGGCGGCCGCCAACTTGAAGGGTAAGAAAATCGATGTTGTCTTTGGGGGAGCCCCTTGCCAGGGATTTTCGCTCATCGGGCAGCGCGCCCTCGACGATCCACGCAATTCGCTCGTTAAGGATTTCGTGCGCCTGGTTAGTGAGCTCGACGCCAACTATTTCGTTTTCGAAAATGTAAAAGGCCTCACCGTCGGAAAGCACCGAAAGTTTCTCGAGGAGATTATCGAGACATTCGATGCTGCGGGCTACGACGTGGTTAATGACTGGAAGGTGCTCAACGCCTGCATGTATGGCGTCCCACAAGATCGGCAAAGGCTGTTTTTGCTGGGAGCAAAAAAGGGCCTAAGAGTCCCCGAGTATCCGTCTCCCATCACTGCGAAGCCGGGAACGATGCCTGGCGAGCTTCCTTTCGGGCCTACATGCAAGAGCGCATTAGAAGACCTTCCAGATGCGGAGCGTTTCGACGAACTCAAGTTCACCGACGAAGTCCGCGTCAGGCGGTGGGCGAAGCTGAATGATTACGCTCAGATAATCCGTTGCGCTGATGATAGGGGTTGGTATTTCGGCTACCGCCGCGAGTGGGATCCGCTCCTACTCACCTCAAGCATGCGATCCGAGCACACCGAGCTGTCGAGGAAACGATTCGGCGAGACCACTCCTGGCGAAGTTGAGCCAGTTTCTAGGTTTCTCAAGCTCTCGCCAACAGGCGTAAGTAATACCCTCCGAGCCGGCACGGACTCCGCAAGGGGAGCTTTCACTAGCCCGCGCCCGATCCATTACAAGTGGAACCGGTGTATCACCGTTCGGGAGATGGCGCGCCTGCATGGCTTCCCAGATTGGTTTCGTTTCAACGAGACCAAGTGGCATGGTGCGCGCCAAATCGGCAATTCGGTTCCCCCTCCGCTTGCTCGCGCGGTTGCCACTTCGGTTCTCAAGGCGCTCGGCATGAAAGCTGTGCGCCCGAAGCGCTCCCTTTCTATGGGCGACGAGGCATTGCTGAGACTTAGTACAGCCGAGGCTGCGCGGCATTGGGGAATCATCAGCCCTATCGCTCAGCGCAATAGAAAAAACCCCAATCCGCAGCAGGTTCACATCGATTTTGCGCGAACCAATCAAGCGCAAAATGGGGACCAGAATATCGCAGCAGAAAGCCACCATCCTGGCTAATGCCGGCAGGAGGGTGCGTTCCCGTTGCTTGCCGGCATTGAAACCGGGGGCAGAGTGCACCATTTCCTAAATGGAGCCCAGCCATCGCCCGATTCTACTGACCATGCACGGGTGAAACGCTAACGGCACCTCGGATGCAAAGGATCGCCCATGCCTCGACCACCCCGCCTGGATCCGCCCGGCGCGCCCCAGCACCTTCTGCAGCGTGGCAATGATCGGCAGCCCTGCTTCTTCGCCGACATCGAACCATGTTTCCGCCGTGACCGCTTGCTGAGCTTCAGGCGGCCCTAAGCCCAAGAAGATCGAGAATCGCTGGCTCTAATAGCGGAACAAGCAAATTAACGCCGGCCTCGGCGTCGTCAAATCGATCAAAAACAACGTCATGCTGACCAGCGTGCACGATCGCACACCGCACCTTGTAGCAATAGGCAACGCCTTTCTCATGAGCGGAAAGTTTAGATCTATAGAGAGATCTTTTAATCGCGTGGAGAAATTTATTTTCCTTATCAGCATCTACCGCCTGACGCACCAAGTCAAAGTGCGCAGAGAGCCTCCCCTCCACGACAACCTTTTGGAAGCTAGCTAACTCTGATGCCAACGCCTCCTGAGCGGCAGCTAGTACTTCATTTGGCCTACTCATAAAGTCCGCAAGCAGCCGCTCTTTTACGTTAACAAGATATGCGGCTTCAAAAATTCTGTATATCGATACGAATCGCCACCTAACTCTTACCTCAGACAGTACTTCGGTGAGCAGGCGACCGGCCATCAACGTCGACTGCGTCGCAAGTGCCCCCTGCTGCACATCAAAACGAGTGAATTTTGACCACGCCGGAGCAGCAACACTCAAAGCAGCCAGTTTAACTCGATAGCCGGATAACGCGACCGAAAGCTCGACGAGATCAGACGATCGCAATTCACTCTCTATGAGAGTATCGATAATTAGTAGTTGGCCGAGAAATTCAATTGGTATTTCAAGCCCATCCTTTGAGAGCAACATCTCCGCGGACAACCATGCCTTCGCTAAGGAGGTGGATGCCCCAGTTGGAAGTGTTTTTGTCTCATCGAGAACGGCTGGAAAAGCAATGAGCTCTCTTACCCCACCAGAAAATTCGACGAGCCTTCGATACTCGTAGCTATCAATGACCTCTACCACATCGCAAATTTTCAAGCTGACGAGTTGGATATCACCAAAACAGCATCCGATGAACTCCTCGCGAGCCTGTTGATCGCGCAAAAGCCACGGCAAAGCTTCACCCGGCAGGGATTCAAGAAGACCTTCGAACTCTCCGCGCTCAATATCCACATCACAGCCGAGCGCCTGCGCAACATGGTTAGGTAAAGGCATAAATTAAATCCTCGAAGCCGCAATCTCCCAGCACTCCACCATTGAACGCAGGCCCCCGGAAAAAAATTGTTCTTGAAATGCACCGAAAACCAGTTCGCGCGTCGCAGATCCAACATTGATTTTGCTTACGTCGAAGCCAGTCCTTAGAGATGTAAAGACCTCGACGCCCAGGACGTCTTGTGCAGAGGTTCTTCGCGCCTCCTCGCGTAATGACTCAAGCGCCGGCCAAACCCGATCCGCAATCTTCGGATGCCGCTCAGAACTCCCAACTGCAGCACAGAACCCTTGGAGCACGGTTTCGTTGCCGAAGAAATGAAGATAATCGCCCCCAAGCGCTCTATCCATCTCCACAACCCATTCGAAAATCTTCTTAAATCCAGGGCCACTTCCATTCGACCCCACTGAACTGCCGAGTGTTTCGACGGCGCCTTCCGCGAGCAACTCCTCCATGACCACGTTGCGCACATCTACGTTTGGCTGCCCCTGCAACCACGCCTGAAAAGCCATCGAGAGCTTGGCTAACTGGAACTGACCAGGTCTAAACCGCCGACGAGCGTCACCCACAGTAAATATCTCGACGCCCGGTATGTTGCTAAGTTCATGGCCAAGGCGCGAGCTAAGAACTTCAATTTGGTGTTTCATTGACATAGGCCGCTGCCCCGCGTTAAGCAGCAACATCCTATAGGCAATAGCCCCGAAGCTCGCTCCGAGCCAGCACTCAACGCGTAACTGGCGTGATAGAAATTGCTCTCTATCACTTCCATCTAGTTCGGCCATTGTCTGACGGATAGCATTTGTTCTTTGAAGCCCGTCAATTATATATACGGCATCACCCCTAAGCATTTTCAGCTCTGAGGACAGCGAATCCAACGACTTGACGTTCTCACCCTCCAGAGGACTGATACCCCCCCCGGCCTCGGCCAAAACGATAGGCGGCAAAACGCATCCCTTTCGCAAATCTTCACGCAATGTGGCATAAGCTTTGCGCCCTTTGATCACGGCGCGTTGAATTTCAAAATTTGCTTCGGAGCCGCTTACGGCCTCAAGGAACCAAGCGTAGCTGCATTGGGCGGTCACACACCAAGCATTAATTCGCCCATCAAAATCAACGCCTATCGCCTTAAACATCTCGAAACCCCTTCAGGTATGATTTTTCTTAAAAGCAATAGCTGGCACATCACTCAGCTAAGGCCCGGCGCCTCGAGCTTACATGAACCCAGAGCTCCCAACCTTTAAGCTGAACAAGTAAGTTTCCGAATTAAGCCAACGCAAGCTCAATTGGTATTGGCGGCAGGCTTGAACAATACGCAATAGCGCGCTATGCAAATAAAGGCAGGTGTAGAGCTGCCTTTTTACTCTAAATTTCGCCCCGTCCAAATTCACCTTGTCCACATCGATCTTGTACTGTTTGACCGCTCGGGGCCACGTCCTTGCCGGTCATCTTGCCATCCTTCGGCAGCCTCGCGATGGCTGCGTGCGCGATGCAGTAGCGGTCCACCTCGAAGAAGCGGCGCAGGTTGGTGCGAGTGTGGCTGCGGCCGACGCCGTCGGTGTCCAGCACGGTGTAATTGGTTGTGGGCGCGAAGGCGCGGATCTGGTCGCTGCAGGCGCGCACGTCCGATAGCTGATCCTTGGCAGGCCATCCCAGGCCGGGTGCCTCAGGTCATGCGGTGTTGCTGAACAACCTTCTCCGGCTGTACGACCTGAGGTGCCGGCGGTTGATGCTTCGGGTCGTTCAGTGTCTGCAGCTGCGCCAGTGATTGCTCCACCGGCTTGGCCAGCGCATCGTCGGTGCGCATGTGCGCGCGAAGGTGCGCGGGATCGTTCAGCCCGCCCTGGACGACAAAGATGTGCTCGCCCTGGCGGACCGTGCCGATATCCCGACTGAGGGCCACGTGGTCGATCCGGGAGAACCCGTGCTCCTTTGCCAAACAGGCCGCGCTTGCCGCCAGGCATGCGCTGCTTTGGTCGTAGTCGCGGCCCAGGCCTTTCTCCAGGCGCCGGACTGCCTCTTCGGCCTGGGAAAGCAACGGATCGGGAGGGCCAGTGCGCCCCGCCTTGCCTTGCCCCGTCGCCAGGCCAGCCGTTATGTCGCGGGCGTCGCGGCCCTGCTCCTGCTCGGTGATCAGCCACTGCAGGAAGGTGCGCGAGGGCAACTTGTTCTGATGTTCCGCATTGAGCGGGCTGTCGGGGAACGGCGCCTTGATGGTCTTGATGTCGTCGATGTTCTGCAGCGGCTTGAGGTCGCCTTCGAAGCCCTTGTCGCCGATGCCGAAGAACGTCTGACGCTGGAGGCCTGCGTGATTCAGCGCACCCCATGTGAAGTCGATGCAACTGTTGCGCGCGCCTCTGTACTCCATGTCGAACTTGTACTTGGCAGGATCATTGCCGAACTCCCGCAGCTTGTCGTACTGGTCCTTCGTGATCTCGATCGTGCGGGAATAGTAGGGGTCCTTGTAATCCTTTAGGTCGGTGTCATACACCTTGCCCGGGCCACTCGACCGGCCATGCTCTTTGGGCGCGAATCCGTAGCTCCGCTCCTGCTTGCCATCGGAGATGGCGTAGTACATGTGGCCAGCGGCCGAGGTGCCGCCAGAACGCACGAGCGGCGTCCCCGGCGCGGCGATGTAGATGGTGACGGAGTAGTGGGGCGTCTGCTGGTCCACGAGGTACTGCTCCTACT
Organism: Pseudoxanthomonas winnipegensis; assembly: GCF_004283755.1. Taxonomy (GTDB): domain Bacteria; phylum Pseudomonadota; class Gammaproteobacteria; order Xanthomonadales; family Xanthomonadaceae; genus Pseudoxanthomonas_A; species Pseudoxanthomonas_A winnipegensis. Next base: position 540,162 of record NZ_SHMH01000002.1, on the reverse strand, counting down.
TGCCCTTGGCGGTATAGGCCACCAGAAGTTCGGCGTTCGCTTCTGTCAGCGTCTGGCGATGCGCGGTGAATTGCAGCTCCAGCCTGTAGCGGCCGGCGGCCAGCTCCGGGACGAAGGTAAAGGCGAGATCCCGATAGTCGACGTTCTGCTCCAAGAGGCCCGCACCCTGCATCGTCGTGTAGTCAGCATCGAAGCGCATCAGGCCGGACACCTGGCCGTCGGGGGGAAGCCTGAGAGGCTCTGTCCCGCTCCCAGGCGTCGTATCGCTGCGCAGCAGCGTTACGGGCACCGGGCCTGATGGTCCGAGACGGAACAAATGCAAGCGTGACGAGACCTCAGCATCCACCAGACGATCCGCCACTGCGGCCGACGCCGTTGGATCGGGGCCGGCAACCCGCACCCCAATGAAGATGGGCGGGGTGTCATCGTCAGGCAGCGCGGGGACATCGAACTCCAGTTCAATCGGGCCTGTGTCGGTCGGCGCAAGCCGACGCACCAACGGGATGACGGTCCGCATGTCGCTGGGCTCCTTGGTGGTGGATTCGCCTGCCGGCGTCGGAGGCTGCGGTTGCTCGTGGCAGCCCGCCAGCATGACCATGGCCATTGCCATGAGGGCGATCCGGATTGTTCCCTTGCCGGTCGGCATACCGCCTCCTTGTAAATCGCCGGCCGCGGCACACTGTTGCCGCTCCGGTGCATGAGCGTCTCATGGTTGCGCCGCGAAACAAAGTCGCGGTGCCGCGCCAGCGTAGCGTGGTCCGGAAGGAGGTGACTTGAGCTCCGGCATCCTGCCCGCGCGCATACCGTATCGCTCGAAGAGGCGCGCCGCGGTCACCGCAGGTCGCGCCAGAATTTTGGGCTTCGCGCCGGAGTATAAAAATGCGCCGCAATCCGGCTGATCGCGCCGCTCCGGCGGCGCGCAGATTCTCGCTGGACCGGAAGGGCTGATTAGTCGACAGAGCCGTCGCGGCGCAGCTCGTTGAAACTTGAATGGGCGCCGAGCGTTGACTAACCCCTTCACACCGCCCCCTTTACAGCCTACGCACACTGGGATTTTCGCTGGTAGGAGACTCCGCAGTGGCCCGATCGACCCGCTACGACGCGATTGACTTCACTCCGCCCAAGGGCGCCGCGCAGGCGGCGAGCCGGGGCCTCAAGCTGCGGGAGGCGCATGGCCGGGGCGGCACGGCGGTGGGGGTCGCGCGGGCGCGCGACCTGGCGGCGCAGACCACGCTGTCCCCGGCGACGGTGCGCCGCATGACCTCCTACTTCGCGCGTCACGGCGTGGACAAGCAGGGCAAGGGCTGGGCCGACCGCACGCACCCCTCCGCCGGCTATATCGCCTGGCTGCTGTGGGGTGGCGATGCGGGCCAGCGCTGGGCCGAGCGGATCGAGCAGCGCATGCGCAAGGCGGAGGCGACCTGACATGGCGACGACCAAGCAAGCCAAGAAAGCCCCCTGGAAGAAGGCCAACCCGGCCAAGAAGTCGGCCAGCAAGACGCTCTCCAGCGGCCAGAAAGCCGAGGCCAAGTCCCTGGCGAAGAAGGCCGGGCGGCCCTACCCCAACCTGGTCGACAACATGGCGGTCGCGAAGAAGACCACCAAGAAGGCGACCAAGAAGACTGCGAAGAAAGCCGCAAAGAAGACCGCCAAGAAGACAGTCAAGAAGACGGCGAAGAGGACCGCGAAGAAGGCGACCAGGAAAACGACCAAGAAAGTCGCCAAGCGCGCAGGCGCACGCTCGACGGGCAAGACCTCCAAGTAAGCCCCGGGCGCTGGCGCACCACTGAAGCGCGCATCCGCGCACGACGCCCTTCAGCGCGGAATAGGCCGCTAGCCGGGCGGCTCGCCGCCCAACAGCCTGTCCGTGATCTCGAGCATGGCCCGCAGCCGGTCCATGTGCCTGAGGTCCTGGTGATAGCCGACCCAGATGTCGCGGGTGGGCGGGGTGCCGCGCGTTTCGATGCGCTGCAGGCCCGCCGTTGCATCGCCCAGCGGGCGCGGCAGCACGGCCAGGCCCCGCCCGCGCAGGCACATCTGCGCCTGCACGCTGCGGCTGGTGCTGGTGAAGACGCGCGGCGCCTCGGGGAAGCGCTCGATCAGCCAGGCCACGTCCGGGAAATGGCTCTGCGCGGTGTTCATCAGGATCAGGCCGACGGAGGCGGGGTCGGCTTGCGCCGCCGCGGCCGTCTGCGCCGTGGCGTACAGGCCGTAGTGCAGGGTCATCAGGCGGCGCTGGACGAGGTCGGGCTCGCTGAAGGGGACCAGGCGGAAGGCCACGTCGGCCTCGCGCCGGGTGAGATCCAGCAGGCGGTAGCTGGCGATGACTTCGGGCACCACGGCCGGGTGCAGCCGCCCCAGCTCCACGAAGACCGGCGCCAGCACGAAGGCGGCGAACCAGTCCGCTGACGAGATCCGCAGCAGGCCTTCGAGCCGGTCGTGGTTGCCCGCCAGGCGGCGCTCCATGCAGAGCGCGGCGTTCTCCATGGACTCGGCCAGCGACAGCACGCGGTCGCCCGCATCGGTGAGCACCAGGCCCTCGCGGGTGCGGCGGAAGAGCGGCTGCTCGGCTTCGTCTTCCAGCGCTTTGATCCGCCGGCCCACCGTGGGGTGGCTCACGCCGAGGCGGCGGGCCGCCTCACCCAGCGAGCCCGCGCGCGCGACCGCCAGCAGGATCCTGACATCGCTCCATTCCATCGCCTTCAGCCGTTCAAATCTGTACGCAGAATATGCAGGAATGGCAGTGCACAAACAATGTTGTTCATCGCACGATGCCCGCCCCTGCATCGCGCCTGCTGTGCGCCGGGTCGGTGGACGCGGCGCGGCGCCTGGTGCGCCTGCGCCGCCCGGCAGGGACGCGCAGCCTGCATGGGCCGCGCGCGCCGATCCCGGCGATCCCATTGGAGTCAGAGAACATGCGCAGATTGAACGGCAAGGCCGCCCTGGTGACGGGCGCTTCGAAAGGCGTCGGCGCGGGCATCGCGCGCCGGTTGGCCGCTGACGGCGCGCAGGTCGTCGTCAACTACGCCACCGACCGGCATGGCGCGCAGCAGGTCGTCGCCGACATCGAGGCCGCGGGTGGGCGCGCGGTGGCGGTGCAGGCCGATGTGCGCCAGCAGGCCGAGGTCGAGGCGCTGGTCAAGGCGACGCTCGACCACTTCGGTCGGCTGGATGTGCTGGTGAACAACTCGGGCGTCTATCGGTTCGCCAGGATCGAGGACAGCAGCGAAGCGCTGTATCGCCAGCAGTTCGACCTCAATGTGCTTGGGCCGCTGCTGGTCACCGGTGCCGCGGTGCCGTTTCTCAGCGAGGCCGCGAGCATCGTCAACATCAGCTCGTTCGTCACGCGCGTGCTGCCGGCCGAAAGCGCGATCTACAGCGGCACCAAGGGCGCGCTCGATGCGATCACCGGCGTGCTGTCGCGCGAGCTGGGCCCGCGCGGGATCCGCGTCAATGCGGTCAACCCGGGGCTGATCGAGACCGACGGCACCCACGCCGCGGGGGTCATGGGTTCCGAGTTCCATGCGTGGAATCAGGCGCAGACGCCGCTTGGTCGCATCGGCCAGGTCAAGGACGTGGCGTCGATCGTCGCGTTCCTGGCCTCCGACGAGGCGGGCTGGGTGACCGGCGAATGCCTCATCGCCTCCGGTGGCATGCGCTGAGGCGGGCCTTCGCCCTGGCGCGCAAGACAAGGCCTAGCCCATGAACTCATCCATCACCGACGCAAACGTGGCGCGCCCCGAGGCGCGTCGCTGGATCGCCCTGGTCGTGCTGCTGGCCGGGACGCTGCTGCCGCCGCTGGATTTCTTCATCGTCAATGTGGCGTTGCCGGCCATTCGCGAGGACCTACGGGCCGCGCCGGGCGTGTCGCAGCTGGTGGTGTCGGTGTACGCCACGGCCTATGCGGTCACGCTGGTACTGGGCGGGCGGCTGGGCGACATCTGGGTCGCAAGCGCACGTTCCTGGCGGGCATGGCCGGCTTTGGCGTGGCCTCCGCGCTGTGCGGCTTTGCGCCCTCGGCCGAGGTGCTGGTGGCGGGCAGGCTGCTGCAAGGCATCTCGGCCGCGGTGATGGCGCCGCAGTCGCTGGCCTTCATCCATGCGCTGTTCCAGGCGAGCGAGAAGAACCGCGCGCTCAGCTGGTACGGGGCGACGTTCGGGCTTGCCTCGGCCGCCGGCCAACTGCTGGGCGGGCTGCTGGTGGCGGCCAGCCCGTGGGGCCTTGGCTGGCAGAGCGTCTTCCTGGTCAACCTGCCGGTCATCGCGGTCGCGATGCCCGCGGCGCTCGTGCTGCTGCCCGAGCGCAAGGCGGTGAACCCCGATCGCCTGGACATGGCCGGCGCGGCGCTGCTGGCGTTGGGGCTGCTGGCGCTGGTGGTGCCGCTGATCGAGGGACGCGAGCGCGGTTGGCCGGTGTGGAGCCTGGGCGTGCTGGCGCTGGCGCCGCTGCTGCTGTTCGTCTTCTGGCAGCACCAGAAGGGCCGGGAGCGCTCTGGCGCCTCACCGCTGGTCTCTCCGGCGGCGCTCTCGTCGCGGGCGCTTCGCCGCACGCTGCTGGCGACGCTGTTCTTCTATGCGCTGGCGGCGTTCTTCCTGATTTTTGCGGTGTACCAGCAGGCGGGGCTGCACCACGGGCCCTTGGCTGCGGGCATTGCGATTCTGCCGGTGGGGCTGGGGCTGCTGCTGGGCGCACTGAGTGGTCCACGCGTTGCGCGGCGGCTGCATGCGCGCACGGCCGCCTTCGCCATGGGTCTGGAAGCGGCAGGGCTGACGGTCGCGGCCGTGCTGGCGGCGTGCGCCGCGCCCGCGTGGCTGCCCCTTCCCCTGGCGCTGATCGGCATTGGGCAAGGGATCGCGCACCCGGCGCTGGTGCGGCTCAACGTGGACCAGGTGGAGGCGCGATGGGCGGGGCTGGCGGCCGGCGTGGTCAGCGCGGTGCTGCAGATCAGCGCGGCGCTGTCGGTCGCCCTGGTGGGCGGCGTGTTCTTCTCGATGGTGCGTGACGGTGCGGGCGCAAACGTGGTCGCCGACGGGTTCGCCTTCGCATCGCTGCTCATCGCCGCTTCGCTGGCGATCGCCGCGGCCCTGAGCTGGCCGCGGCAGCACCGCGCTACCAAGGGCGCCCGCGTCGTGCGGGAAGGCCCGTGAGACCGTGTTCGGCCGCGCACCTCTGGGGTGAACGCGGGACGCCCTTCCCGGGCTGCTCTGAGAAGCGTCTCCACGGGCAGATGGAATACGCAGGCGCTTGAGGCGTCCTACCCCCGACCACGCGATTCAATCTTTCTCACCCACAAGGAACCGCCTCGATGGCCATCTCCCCGATTGGCTGGCTGCACACGCTCGGCAGCCTGCCCGCCATCCCCCTGGCCGCTTACATGCTCGCGAAGCACGGCCGCATCACGCCGGCCAGCAAGGCGGGCCGGGCCTATTTCTGGTTCATGCTGCTGGGCGTGCTGACGGTGTACCCCATCGCGCACCAGCCGGTCAGCAAGCTCGCCGCGACCGTGACCCTGGCGACCTTGCTGGTGGGCTACGGCATCGCCCTCGCCCGCCCCGCCGCGCGGTTGTGGACCTATGTGCAGACCATCGCACTCAGCCTGAGCGTGTTCCTGCTCATGGTGCCCACCGTCTCGGAAACCCTGCGACGCCTCCCCGTCAGCCACCCGCTGGCGCAGGACCCCAAGGCGCCCTTGCTGCTTGGCGTGCTCGGTGCGCTGTTGCTTGCACTGGTGATTGGCGTTCCGCTGCAACTGCTGGCGCTGTATCGCCGCGGGAAACAGGTCGCGCATTGATGCCCGCAGGCGCCGGTTTAATGCTCAGTACGTCGCAACGCGCCAGGAATCATGTTGGAGCAGCTTGACGGCAGCAACAGCGAAGGCCTGCACCCAGGTGCGGGAGGAAATGCGCCACAATTCCCGAGAAATCGCGCCGCAATTGTGGTTTTCGCGCCGGAATTTAGTATAAATGCGCCGGAATCAACCACGCTGAGGCGCTCCTATGGCGCGAAAGCCCTCGCTGAATCCAGACAGGCTGGTCGAGCTGATCGCCTCCAGTCCTGAAGGGCTGGGCATGGAGGCTTTGGAAGCGCAGTTCCCGGCCACACCACGTCGCAACCTCCAACGCCTTGCGGCTTCACTGGTGAAACACGGGCAGTTGCGCGCGAGCGGGGCTGGGCGGGCGCGCCGCTACCACGTCATTGCGAGGATCACCCCCGCATCCCCGCCGGCGAAACCCGACGATTTCGGAATCCCTCTGACTTCCGAAGCGGCAAGCGTACGCACCCTAGTACACCGCCCCCTGACCCAACGCACGCCGGTGGGGTACCAAGCCGATTTCCTGTCGCAGTACCAGCCCAATCGGACGGCCTACCTGACGCCCCAGATCCGCAGGCATCTGCACCAGATGGGGCGCTCGCCGGTCGAAGACCGGCCTGCCGGCACCTATGCCAGGCAGATCTTCGACCGATTGCTGATAGACCTGTCCTGGTCCTCCAGCCGACTGGAAGGCAATACCTACAGTCGGCTGGATACGCAGAACCTGATTCAGTTCGGCCTGGCGGCCACCGGCAAGGATCAGCTGGAAGCGCAGATGATCCTCAACCACAAGGCGGCGATCGAGATGCTGGTCGAGCAGGCACAGGAGATCGGCTTTAACCGGTACACCCTGCAGAACCTGCACGCGCTGCTGTCCGAGAACCTGCTGCCCGATCCCGTGGCCGGCGGACGGCTCCGGCAGACCGAGGTCGCCATCTCCGGATCGGTCTATGTGCCGCTGTCGGTGCCGCAGTTGATCGAAGAGCACTTCGACACGCTCCTCGCCAAGGCCGCTGCCATCGCCGATCCATTCGAGCAGGCGTTCTTTGTGATGGTGCAGCTTCCGTATCTGCAACCCTTCGATGACGTGCACAAGCGCACCTCCCGGCTTGCCGCCAACATCCCCTTGATCCGCGGCAATCTGGCCCCGCTGTCCTTCGTCGATGTCCCAGAGTCGCTGTACCTGGATGGGACGCTCGGCGTGTACGAGCTCAATGAGGTGGCACTGCTGCGCGATGTCTTCGTCTGGGCTTACGAGCGCTCCTGCCAGCGCTACACGGTGCTGCGCGATGCATTGCCGGCGCCGGACCCACTGCGGCTGAAGCACCGCGAGGTGGTGCGCACCCTGATTGCCGAGCTCATCGATGGCGGTGTTCGCCGCACTGATGTCGGCCGCATCCGTGCACGCGTGGAGGCGCTGGTCGACGCGGAAGACATCGACGATGTCCTCGCATTGACCATCAACGAACTGAACCAGCTGCACGAAGGCAACATCGCGCGCTACCGGATCAGGCCCTCGCAGTTCCGCAGCTGGCAGGCTTTGCACGCCGGCTCCAAATAGAAAGCGGCCCGAAGGCCGCTTCCTTTTACTTCACCTCAACGCGGCATCACGCCCCGTCCGGATTCACCTTGTCCACGTCGATCTTGTACTGCTTGATCGCGCGGGCCACATCTTTCCCGGTCATCTTGCCGTCCTTCGCCAAAGCCGCGATGGCGGCGTGGGCGATGTAGTAGCGGTCCACCTCGAAGAAGCGGCGCAGGTTGGCGCGGGTGTCGCTGCGACCGAAGCCGTCGGTGCCCAGCACGGTGTAGTTGGTGGTGGGCAGGAAGGCGCGGATCTGGTCGCTGTAGGCGCGCACGTAATCGGTGGCGGCGATGACCGGGCCCTGGCGGCCTTCCAGGCACTGGGTGACGTAGGGCTTGCGCTGTTCGCCTTCCGGATGCAGGCGGTTCCAGCGCTCGGCGGCGAAGCCGTCGCGGCGCAGCTCGTTGAAGCTGGGGCAGGACCAGATGTCGGCGGTCACGCCGAAATCCTTGTCCAGCAGCTCGGCCGCGGCGATGGCCTCGCGCAGGATGGTGCCGCTGCCCAGCAGCTGCACGCGCAGCTCGCCCTTCTTCGGCTTGCCGGCGTCGGTGAGCAGGTACATGCCCTTGATGATGCCTTCCTCCGCACCCGCCGGCATTTCCGGGTGGGTGTAGTTTTCGTTCATCAGGGTCAGGTAGTAGTACTCGTCCTTCTGCTCTTCCATCATCGACTTCATGCCGTGCTGGAGGATGACGGTGACCTCGTAGCCGAAGGTCGCGTCATAGCTGCGCACGTTGGGGATGGAGCCGGCGATGACCAGGCTGAAGCCGTCCTCGTGCTGCAGGCCTTCGCCGTTGAGCGTGGTGCGCCCGGCGGTGCCGCCCAGCAGGAAGCCGCGGGTGCGCATGTCGGCGGCCTGCCAGGCGATGTCGCCCACGCGCTGGAAGCCGAACATCGAGTAGTAGATGTAGAACGGCAGCATCGGCACGTTGGACACCGAGTAGCTGGTGCCGGCGGCCAGCCAGGACGAGATGGCGCCCGGCTCGCTGATGCCCTGCTGCAGCACCTGGCCGGACTGGTCCTCGCGGTAGTACATCAGCTGGTCGGCGTCGACCGGCTTGTACTTCTGGCCGAACGGGGCGTAGATGCCGATCTGGCGGAACATGCCCTCCATGCCGAAGGTGCGTGCCTCGTCGGCCACGATCGGCACGATGCGCGGGCCCAGCTCCTTGTCGCGCAGGGCGATGTTGAGCGTCTGCACGAAGGCCATGGTGGTGGAGTACTTGCGCTCGCCGCTGTCCTTGAGCAGGCGCTCGTAGGTCGAAAGCGGCGGCACGGTGAAGGACTTGTCGGCCTTGCGGCGGCGCGCGGGGAGGTAGCCGCCCAGCGCGGCGCGACGCTCCTTCATGTAGCGCACTTCCGGCGAGTCCGGGCCCGGGTTGTAGAAGGGCACCTGCTCGGCTTCGGCCAGCTGCTTGTCGCTTAAGGGGATGTTGAAGCGGTCGCGGAAGGTGCGCACCGCGTCGTCGTCGAGCTTCTTGGTCTGGTGGGTCGGGTTGAGCGACTCGCCGGCGCTGCCCATGCCATAGCCCTTGACCGTCTTGGCCAGGATCACGGTGGGCATGCCCTTGGTGTTCACCGCCGCGTGGTAGGCCGCGTAGACCTTGTGCGGGTCGTGGCCGCCGCGGTTGAGGCGCCAGATGTCGTCATCGGACAGGTTGGCGACCATGGCGGCGGTCTCCGGGTACTTGCCGAAGAAGTTGGCGCGCGTGTAGGCGCCGCCGAAGGCCTTGCAGTTCTGGTACTCGCCGTCGACGGTTTCCATCATCAGCTTGCGCAGCACGCCGTCGGTGTCGCGGGCCAGGAGCGGATCCCAGTACGAGCCCCACAGCAGCTTGATCACGTTCCAGCCGCCGCCGCGGAACACGCCTTCCAGCTCCTGGATGATCTTGCCGTTGCCGCGCACCGGGCCGTCCAGGCGCTGCAGGTTGCAGTTGACCACGAAGATCAGGTTGTCCAGGCCCTCGCGGCCGGCCAGGGCGATGGCGCCCAGGGTCTCCGGCTCGTCGCTCTCGCCGTCACCGATGAAGCACCACACCTTGCGGTCGGACTTCTCGATCAGGCCGCGGTGCTCGAGGTACTTCATGAACTGCGCCTGGTAGATGGCGCTCAGCGGGCCTAAGCCCATCGACACGGTCGGGGTCTGCCAGAAGTCGGGCATCAGCCAGGGGTGCGGATAGGACGAGATGCCCTTGCCTTCGCACTCCATGCGGAAGTTGTCCAGCTGGGTCTCGGTGATGCGGCCTTCCAGGAAAGCGCGGGCGTAGATGCCCGGGGCGCTGTGGCCCTGGATGTAGAGCAGGTCGCCGGGGTGGTTCTCCGACGGGGCGCGCCAGAAGTGGTTGAAGCCCACGTCATAGAGCGTGGCGGCCGAGGCGAAGGAGGCGATGTGGCCGCCCAGGTCGCCCGGCTTGCGGTTGGCGCGCACGACCATGGCCATGGCGTTCCAGCGGATGATCGAGCGGATCTTCCACTCCAGCGCGCTGTCGCCGGGGCTCTTGGCCTCCAGGTTGGGGGCGATGGTGTTGACGTACTCGGTGGTGGGCGAGAACGGCAGGTAGGCGCCGGAGCGGCGGGTCAGTTCGACCAGATCCTCCAGCAGCTGGTGGGCGCGCAGCGGGCCTTCGGCATCGATGACCGCCTTGAGCGACTGGATCCACTCCTGGGTCTCGGCCGGATCCGGATCGCTCTGCAGCATCTCGTTCAACCAATTCATTGCCATCTCCTCGCCTGTGCGCCGCGACGTGTTTGCGGCATCGGTGTCTGTCTGAGCCGGCGATTGTAAGCCAGGGCGCAAGGGCGCGTCGGTTCGACCTTGGAGGTAGACGGTTGGGGACGGCGTTTCTGACGAGATTTCGTCCTGACGGGGTCGGGAAGCTTGCAGTTGTGAGGATTTCGTATGACGAGGAAGTGTCAGATGTGGCGACGGCGCCACAATTCGATATATCTTTTTACGTAAATTAGATATATCTTTTTTTCGCCGCCGGAGCGGCGTGGCCTGTGGCCTCGCCCATGCCAGTGTCCAAACACCCGCGCCGTGCCCAGACCTTCGGTGCCGCGCTCGACCAGGAGGGATTGCCATGCATCCACGTTCACGCCATCGCGGCCGCATCCCCGACGAGGACGGCCTGGACCGCCACGCGCCGCGCGAGGGTCGCGGGCGGCGCGGTCGCGACGCCGCCGCCGACCTGTCCGATGCGGGCGCCCCTGCCTCAGGGGCCGACGAGGCACGCCGCGAGCGTCATGAGCGCGGCGAGCGCCACGAGCGTCACGGTCGCCGTGGCGAGCGCGGCGACGGGCCGCGCAGCCCGCGCCGGCTTGCCCACGGCGATCTGCGCCTGCTGCTGCTCGGCCTGCTGGAGGCCCAACCGCGCCACGGCTACGAGCTGATCCAGCTGATCGGCGAGATGTTCCTGGGGCAGTACGCACCCTCGGCCGGCGCGGTCTACCCGGCGCTGGCCCAGCTGCAGGACGACGGCCTGGTGGTGAGCAGCGAGGACGGCGCGCGCCGCCTGCATGCGCTGACCGACGCCGGCCGCGCCTTCGCCCAGACCCATGCCGAGGCGCTGGACCACGCCCGCCTGCGCACCGAGCGCAGCGCGCGCTCGCTGGTCAAGGCCGGCCTGCCCGCGCCCGTGCGCAGCGGCATGAGCGGGGTCAAGCGCGCCCTGCTGGCCCACCACGGTCACTGGACAGCGGAGTCGGGCGAGGCGATCGCACGGATCCTGCAGCAGGCCGCCGCGCAGATCGCGCAGGTGCCCCGTGGCGACTGACGCCTACCACGCGGCGCTGCAGTCCGCGGGCCTGCGCCTGACCGCGCCGCGCCGGGCGCTGCTGGCGCTACTCGCCAAACAGCCGGTGGCCTGCGACGCCATGTCCCTGCACCAGCAGCTGCGCGGCCAGGGCCGCCGCGTGAGCCTGGGCACCGTGTATCGCCTGCTGCGGGTCCTGGAGGACCGGCAGCTGGCGATTGCCATCGCCAGCCCGCACGGCCGCACCTTGTTGCGCCTGTGCCAGCCCGCGCCTTCCGCGCCCTTCGATGCGGTGGCTACGAGCGTCTGGTTGCGCTCGCTCGCCGCCGAGCTGGGCTATCGCCTGGTGCCGTTGCACTGACCGCGCCGGGCTTACCTCTCTATGGAGTGATTCACCATGTCCTTGCATGAAAGCCGCAGGATTCAACACCCGGTCGTGTTCCGCCGCCTCGAAGTGACGGAGGCGATTGACCTTACCCCGCACATGCGCCGCATCGTGGTCGGCGGGCGTGAGCTCGAAGGCTTCGTGAGCGCCTCGCCGGAGGACCACGTCAAGCTGTTCTTCCCCAACGCGGACGGCGAGTTCGTCACGCCCACGCCCGGCCCCAACGGCCCGGAGTTCCCGCCCGGCAAGACGCCCTCGCCGATGCGCGACTACACCCCGCGCCTGTACGACGCGCAGGCCGGCACGCTGGCGATCGACTTCGTGCTGCACGGCGACGGCCCGGCCAGCACCTGGGCCGCGCAGGCCAAGGTGGGCGATGCGCTGGCCATGGGCGGGCCACGCGGCTCGTTCCTGGTGGCCGACGACTTCGATCACTACGTGCTGGTGGGCGATGAGACGGCGCTGCCGGCCATCGGCCGCTGGCTGAGCGAGATGCCGGCCGGCCGCAAGGCCACGGTGCTGATCGAGATCCCCGAAGACGCCGACCGCCAGGATCTGCCCACCAAGGCCGAGGCCACCGTGCACTGGCTGCCGCGCAACGGCGTGCCCGCCCAGCGCAGCGAACGGCTGGAGCAGGCGCTGGACGATGTGTCGCCCGCCGGCGATACGTTCTGGTGGATCGCCTGCGAATCGCGCCGCGCGCGGGTGATGCGCAAGTTCCTCGAAGGCCACCGCAGCGTGCCCAAGACGTGGATCAAGTCCACCGGGTACTGGAAGCATGCGGATAGTGAGGATGATGAAGATTGAGCGGGTGGGAGTGCGTGGAGTGAGTGGGGGGGGAGTAAGTGTGAGCGGGGGAGGTAAGGGGGACAGAAGTAAGCGTGAGCCCGGTGCGTAGCCAGGTGAATGGAGAGGAGAAGCCCGGAAGCTCGTCCTGATGCATCCGAAGTCACGCCCCTCCCCTTTGCACGCAGCGCAAGGGGGAGGTTGGGAGGGGGTGCTGTTGCTGTTGCTGTTGCTGTTGCTGTTGCTGTTGCTGTTGCTGTTGCTGTTGCTGTTGCTGTTGCTGTTGCTGTTGCTGTTGCTGCTGTTGTTGCGCTCGGGCGCCGTCGACGCAAAGCCGGAGCAACGGCAATAGCAAAAGCCAACCCCTCCCCAGCCCTCCCCTTCGCCTGCGGCGAAAGGGAGGGGGCGAATCCGGCGCTCGTCCAGCTCGCTCTGATGCCGCCGAAGTGCCCCTCCCCTTTGCGCGTAGCGCAAGGGGGAGGTTGGGAGGGGGTCGCTCTTGATCTTGCTGTTGTTGTTGTTGTTGCGCTCGGACGCTGTCGACGCAGTGCAGGAGCAACAGCAACAGCAAAAGCCAACCCCTCCCCAGCCCTCCCCTTCGCCTGCGGCGAAAGGGAGGGGGGCGAAGGCGAGGTTTCGCTGCAGTGCGGATTGCAGGTGGGGCGCGTTTGACGCAGGATCGGGTCGATTTCAATCGATCTAAATTGACATGTACCCATCTGCCTCGCCTTCCTCGTCCGCGCTTCGTCGTGCGCCTGCTTACGCCAGACGCCAGGGTCTGCTGACGCTGGCCGTCGCGGCGGCGCTGTGGCTTCCGGTCGGCGCGTCGGCGCAGACGGGGTTCTCCACGTCGTTCGAGGAGGGCCAGCCGGCTCCGGTCGCAACGGCAGGCAGCGGCACGCAGCTGCGGATCGGCAGCGGGCCGCAGACGCCGTACACGGCCAAGGCCAATGCGGGTTACAGTGGTGTCAGGGCGCTGGGCTATAGCGGCAGTGGCGGGCGTACGGCCCTGTTCAAGGTCGATACGGTCATCGGGGCGGACACCACGCTGTCGTGGCTGGTGCTGCCGGAGATCGTCGACGGCGACACCGTGGCCTCCACCTATGTCTCGCTGGATGCGGTGCTGGACGACGGCACGCGCGTGTCCGCCACGCCGGCGCGCGATCAGCATGGCTTCGCGCTGGGGGCCAAGGCGCAGGGCGAGTCGAAATCGCTGTATCCGCAGCAGTGGGCGCGCAAGGCGGTGCGACTGGGCGATGTGCCGGCGCTGCGCGGCAAGCGCGTGGTGGCGATCGAGCTGGAGCTGCAGCCCGGCGCCGGCAAGACCGCGCGCGGCTGGATCGACGATGTCGCGCTGGGCGAGCTTGCGCAACCCAAGCGCAGCGCGCCCACCGACTGGGTGCTGACCACGCGCGGCACGCAGGCCAACAGCACCTTCTCGCGCGGCAACAACTTCCCGGCCACGGCGGTGCCGCACGGCTTCAATTTCTGGACGCCGGTGACCGATGCCGGCTCGCTGTCCTGGCTCTACCACTGGAACGAGAAGAACGATGCCGCCAACCGGCCGCGCCTGCAGGCGCTGGCGCTGAGCCACGAACCCAGCCCGTGGATGGGCGATCGCCAGACCTTCCAGGTCATGCCGTCGCTGGAGCGCGGTGTGCCGGAAGCCGACCGCGCCAAGCGGGCGCTGGCCTTCTCCCACGACAATGAGCTGGCGCGCCCGCAGCAGTACCGGGTGCGCTTCGACAACGGCATCGTCGCCGCGCTGGCGCCGACCAATCATGCGGCGGTGTTCGAGTTCGACTTTCCCGAAGGCAGCGATGCCAACCTGCTGTTCGACAATGTCGATGCGCGCGCCGGGCTGACGCTGGACGCCAAGACGCAGACGCTGTCGGGCTATACCGATGTGCGCAGCGGCCTGTCCACCGGCGCCACGCGCATGTTCGTGTATGCGAGTTTCGATGCGCCGTGGCAGCGCAGTGGCCGCATCGAGACCGGCCGGCCCACCGGCTACATCAAGTTCGCCAAGGGCACGCGCAAGGTGAGCATGCGCATCGCCACCTCGCTGATCTCGCTCGAACAGGCCCGGCACAACCTGGCGCTGGAAGTGGGCGAGGACGACACCGTGGCCAGCGTGGCCGCGCGCGCGCAGCAGCAGTGGGACGCGCTGCTGGGCAAGCTGCAGGTGGACGGGGCCAGCGAGGATCAGCGCACCACGCTGTATTCCAACCTGTATCGCCTGCACCTGTATCCCAACTCCGCCTTCGAGAACGTGGGCAGCCAGGCGCAGCCGCAGTGGCGCTACGCCAGCCAGAACAGCTGGTCGGACAAGGCCACCGAAGGCAGCGCGGTGCGCAGCTTCGCGCCGATCCGCGACGGCAAGGTCTACGTCAACAACGGGCTGTGGGACACCTTCCGCACCGCGTGGCCGGCCTATGGCCTGCTGGATGCGCCGCATGCCGGCGCGCTGATCGACGGCTTCCTGGAGCAGTACCGCGCCGGGGGCTGGGTGGCGCGCTGGTCCTCGCCGGGCTATGCCGACCTGATGGTGGGCACCAGCTCGGACGTGGCTTTCGCCGATGCGTACGCCAAGGGCATCGCGGGCTTCGACGCCAGGCTCGCCTACGAGGCGGCGCTGAAGAACGCCACGGTGGTCTCGCCGGACCGGCATGTCGGCCGCAAGGGCATGGCGCACTCGCTGTTCCGCGGCTATGCCGACACCGAGACGCACGAGGGCATGTCCTGGACGCTGGAAGGCACGCTCAACGATTTCGGCATCGCCACCATGGCCCAGGGCCTGTCCAGGAGCGCGACTTCGGCCCAGGACAAGCAGCGCTACGACGAGGAGGCCGAGTACTTCCGCTACCGCGCGGCCGAGTATGCCAACCTGTTCGATCGCGGCGTGGGCTTCTTCCAGGGCCGCAAGCCCGACGGTGACTGGCGCGTGGACGCGAAGGACTACGATCCGCGCGTGTGGGGCAACGACTACACCGAGTCCTCCGGCTGGACCTTCGCCTTCACCGCCGCGCACGACGGCAACGGCCTGGCCGCGCTGTACGGCGGTCGAGAGGCGCTGGCGCGCAAGCTCGATCAGTACTTCGCCACGCCGGAAACGGCCGACCCGAAGTTCAGCGGCTCCTACCGCGGCGTGATTCACGAGATGACCGAAGCGCGCGATGTGCGCATGGGCATGTACGCGCACAGCAACCAGACCGCGCACCACATCGCCTGGATGTACCTCTACGCCGGCCAGCCGTGGAAGACGCAGGCGCTCACCCGCGAGGTGCTGTCGCGGCTGTACCTGGGCAGCGAGATCGGCCAGGGCTATCCGGGCGATGAGGACAACGGCGAGATGTCGGCGTGGTACGTGCTGGCCTCGATGGGCCTGTATCCGCTGCGCATGGGCTCGCCGGACTATGTGATCGGCTCGCCGCTGTTCAAGCAGTCCACGCTGGCGCTGCCGGGCGGGCGGGAGCTGATCGTGCGCGCGGCGAACAACTCACCCGAGAACGTCTACGTGCAGTCGCTCAAGGTCAACGGCAAGCCGTGGACCCGCACCTGGATCCCGCATGCGCTGCTGGCGCAGGGCGCGACGCTGGACTTCGTGATGGGGCCGACGCCGTCCAAGTGGGGCAGCGCGCCGCAGGATGCGCCGCCCTCGCTGACACCGGCCGGCCAGGCGCCGACCACGCTGGCCGATGTGATCGGCCGCGACGCGCACGTGACCGTGGCGGGCAAGGACGCGCCGGCCCTGGTCGACGACGATGGCAGCACGGTGATGGCGCTGCCCGGCGCGCAGACGCAAATCGACATCGCGCTGACCCAGCCCGCGCAGCCGAGCTTCTACACGCTCACCAGCGGCGGTCGCGCCATCGAGCACGCCAGGTGGACGCTGGAAGCGCGGCGCGGCAACGGCAACTGGCAGGCGATCGACACGCGCAGCGACGAGGCCTTCCCGTGGACGCTGCAGACCCGGCCCTTCCGCATCGCCAAGCCGGGCAGTTTCGACGCGTACCGCCTGCGCCTGGAGGCGCCGGGGCGCACCGAGCTGGCCGAGATCCAGCTGCTGGCCCCGCATGTGCCGGTGTCGTTGAAGTAGCGCGAGTCAGGTGCGCGCAACGGGACACCGAGGCGCGGGAGTTCGGCATCGAGCGCGCGCGCCACGGTTGCGTGCGCTTCCGCCGCGCGGCCATCATGCGGCGATGACCGCCGATGCTGCCCAGCGCTTCGTGGCGCACCTCAAGGCCGACCTGACCGTGGCGATGCGGAGCCGCAACGCCGCCGAGGTCGCGCTCCTGCGTCAGCTGATCGCCGCGATCGATAACGCCCAGGCGGTGGCGGTGGGCGATCGCCACGCGACCTACGTGGTCCATGCCTTCGGCGACCCGACGGTGGAAGTTCCGCGCCGGTCGCTGGACGACGCTGCGCTGCGCCGTCTGATCGAAGATGAGATCCACGCCCGTCGCGACGCCGCGGCCACCTATCGGCAGCTCGGCCAGGATGCGCAGGCGCAGGCATTGGAGGAGGCGATGACGCTGCTGCGTCGCTACCTGGCGCCTGCGTGCTGATTTAGGCGCCGCACGCGTCCAGCAATCCGCGCCGCAAGCCCCTGCGCATACAGCGTCCGCGCCCTACTTCGTCGAAGCGTCGGCCTTGGCCACCGCGTGCGTCGAGGCGGACGGGGCCTTCCCATCCCGCACCCGCTTGCGCTCGTCGATCTTCTCGCGGGCGGCCTGCTCGCGCGCGCCGACCACCATCTCCGTCAGCCACTTCACCAGCACCGTGGTGTAGGTGCGCTGGGCCGGCTTTTCGGAGAAGGCATGGTCGGCGCCGGCGATCACCCGCGAGGTGCGCGAGCGGGCGCGGGTGAAGGCGGCCATGTAGTTCTCGATCACCTGGTGCGGGATGATCTGGTCCAGCTCGGCCTCCACGATCAGCGCATCGCCGCGGAACTCGGCGCAGGCGCGCAGCGCGCGGTTGTCCTTCCAGGCCACCTGGCGATGACGGAACGGGATCAGGTCCGGGTCCTGGTGCAGCTGGCGCTTGGGCAGCTCCCAGCCCTCGTCCTTGTACAGCGCCGGCGTGCGCAGGGCGAGCCAGCGCACCGGCCGCAGCGAGGACAGGATCGCGGCCAGGTAGGCGCCATAGCTGATGCCCACCACGGTGATCGCGTTGCCATCGACATTGGGCTGCTGCACGAACCAGTCGTAGGCGGCCAGCAGGTCGTCCAGGTTCTGCTGGCGCGTGACCCGCTCCAGCATCTGCGCATCGCCTTCGTGGCCGCGCAGGTCGAAGGTCAGGCAGACCACGCCCAGGCCGGCGGCCTCGCGTGCGCGGGCCAGATCGTGGTCCTGGCTGCCGCCCCAACCGTGGACGAACAGCACACCGGGCAAGGCGCGCGCCGGCGCCAGAAGCGTGCCGGACAGCGCGGCGTCTTCTACTTCGAACGCGATGTGCTCAAGGGTGACATCCATCGACTGCGACCCTAGCGTATTTCAGCAGTCTCCCGAGTGAACCCACCTGCCCGTCGAAGTACACCACCGCATCGTCGGGCACCGACTCATCGCTCCAGCTCTCGTGAGTGAGCGCATCGAGCCAGGCGACCTGCGGCTGCGCGGCCAGCGCCTCCATGGCGAGGATCTCGGCCGGGCTGGCCCCGCCGAAGCGCCAGGACTGCTCGAGCACGCCGCAGCGCGTATGGCCCTGCATATCGCACCCATGCACCAGGTCGTAGTTGCGACGCGAGGCGTAGAAGCCCGGATAGGCCGCGCTGATCTGCGCCTCGTAGTGCTGCACCTTGGCGATCGCCTCGTGCGCCTGCGCCGGCAGCGGCACGTGCTGCAGCTGGTCCAGGCCGCCGCGGGCCACGCGCAGCCGCGAGCCGCCGTAGACCTCATCGCCGCGCGGCGTGCGCACGGTGTGCTGGGTGCCGAAGTAGGCGATGGACTGGCCGCCCACCTCCACGCAGCCGACGCTGAAGGTGACCGCGTCCTCGAGATTCAGCTCGACCACCACGCCGGCTTCGATCTCATCGGCGTCCAGCGTGGCGCGCCAGGCCTCCAGCGCGCCGAGCGAATCGACCACGCGCTGGCCGTTGCCGCCACGCGCGTGGCTGAGCTTGCAGCGCACGCGGCCCCGTTCCAGCAGGCGGGCGACGGCGCTACGCAGGTCGGCGTCGGTGAACACCGAGTAGCCGGGTAGCACGGCCTCGCCCAGCGCGTCGCCGAGCGCATGCGCCCAGCCCTCGGGCGCACGCGTACCGCCATCGATCAGGCCATGGGTGACCAGCTTGCTGGCCACGAAGGCCTGCGGCACCACGCCGCCGAACAGATGCGCGGCGCAGCCGATGCCGCGCATCGCCGCTTCCTCGCGGGTCAGCGTTTCCATCGGGATGAAATAGCCGGGCAGGCCGGGCAGCGCCTGGGCACGAAACTCGCGCCCGAGCAGCCGCGCCAGGCGGCGGCCCATGCAGTCCACGCTGGCGCGTTCGTGCGCGGCGCGGCGCGGATCGGTGAACAGCGGCGTGACCGCCGGCGCGTACGGACGCGGCAGCGTGATCGCGTTGGCCGGCGCGGGACGGGATTCGATGATGGCGACCATGGTCTTCCCTCGGGGGTGGGAGGAACGAAGGCACCAGGCCACACGAAGCGGCCCGGTGCGAAGGCGCCTGCGGCGCAGGCGGTGAAGCGCGGGACTGCGTGTTGCAGGTGGTGGCCGCCAAGGGCCCGATGGGGTGCTGCGTGTAGCCGTGGGTGATGCGCGAACTGGACGACGAACCCGTGCGGTGACGCGAGGACGATCTGCCTGGTCTGCTGTTGCCTGCGCAGATGCGCGATCCCCTGGCGCCGAGTATTACCGCGGCACGTAAATCCTGTGCGAAGCCGCGTGGGCGCCGATATGACAATCGCGACGGGGCTGATGACCATCGCGACCTGGACCTGGCGGCAAACGGCGGCGCGACGTGAGACGGGTTCCAGAAACGCCTTGCCGGGTGCGCACGACCGCGCGAAAGGCGGCACTGTGTTCGCTCAAGCCGCACACGCACCGGAGGCCCCAGATGCGCCAGGACCAACTCGACCAGCAACTGCATGCCCTGCACGACAAGGTGGCTGACGGCGCGCCGCCCCTGGACCAGGCCTTCTTCGACGCCTGCGCGGCCGAGGCCTCGGCGATCCTGGCGCACGTGGACGATGCGGCCCAGGCGCGCTATGCGATCGAGCGGATCGACGCGATCTTCGATGCGGTCGGCGTGGACGCGCAGCGGCTGCTGTCCACCGGCCAGCGCAGCCCGCTGCCGGTCGGTGCGGGCACTCAGGGCTGAACGCGCCGCTCAGTCGCTCTGCAGTTCGGCCACGAAGTCGTAGGCGTCGCCGCGATAGAACGAGCGGGTGAACTCGACCACGCGCCCGTCGGCGAGGAAGGCGCGGCGCTCGACCAGCAGGCCCGGCGCGCCGGGCTCCAGCTGCAGCAGGGTCGCGGCCTCGCGCTCCAGCGCCACCGCGCGCAGGCGCTGCAGCGCGCGTCGCGGGCGATGGCCGTAGGCATCCAGCGCCTCGTAGAGCGAGGCGCCGATGCGCTCGGGGTCGGGCAGCAGGCTGTGCGGCACCAGGGTGCGCTCGGCCGCGATCGGCGCGCCGTCGACGTGGCGCAGGCGGTACAGGCGCACCACGCCGCTGCCGGGCGAGAGGTTCAGCGCCATCGCTTCCTCCGGGGTAACGCCGCCGATGCCGCGCTCGAGGAAGGTCACCTGCGGGTCCAGCCCGCGCTCGCGCAGGTCGTCGGTGAAGCTGGTCAGGCGCGAGAAGCTGCGCACGATCCGCTCGGACACGAAGGTGCCCGCGCCCTGGCGCTGGCTCAGCAGGCCCTGGTCGATCAGCCCGGACAGCGCCTTGCGCACGGTCACGCGCGAGAGCTGCAGACCAGTGGCCAGGTCGCGCTCGCTGGGCAGGCCGTGGCCCGGGCCGAGCACACCGGTGTCGATCAGGTGCTGCAGGGCGCGGCGCAGGCGCAGATAGGCCAGGGTGCGGCTGGTCTCGGCCTGCTGCAGGCGGGCGTATTCGGTGGCGATGGCGGACAGCATGCCGCGAAAATACCAATGGGATACCAAGAGTGCAATCACGCGGCACTCACGGGCCCGTTCATATGCAGGGCTGGGCCGCGTGGTAGGGCGGTGGTATCGTCTGTGCCGATCTCCCCGCATCCTGACAAGGCTTCACCGTGAGCGCCAAGACCGTACCCGTGGACAGCTTCGACCTGGTGATCTTCGGCGGCACCGGTGACCTGGCCCTGCGCAAGCTGCTGCCCGGCCTGCTGCGCCGCTATGCCGACGGCCAGATCCCGCAGGACAGCCGCATCATCGGCGTGGCGCGCGATCCGCAGACCGGCGCCGACTACCGCACCCGCGTGGGCGAGGCGCTGGAGAAGATCGCCAGCGACGATCCGCTGCTACGCGCGCGCATCCCGGCCTTCCTGCAACTGCTGGACTACCGCCCGCTGGATGCGACCAAGGACGAGGGCTGGGACGAGTTCGCCGAGCTGCTCAAGCAGACCGGGGCCGAGCGCATCCGCGTGTTCTACCTGTCCACCAGCCCGAGCCTGTTCGTGGACCTGTGCACGCGCCTGCGCGATGCCGGCCTCAACGACGGCAATGCGCGCGTGGTGCTGGAGAAGCCGATCGGCAAGGATTCGGCCAGCGCCGCGGCGATCAACGACGCGGTCGGCGCGGTGTTCTCCGAGCACCAGATCTTCCGCATCGACCATTACCTGGGCAAGGAGACGGTGCAGAACCTGCTGGCGCTGCGCTTCGCCAACATCCTGTTCGAGCCGCTGTGGAACGCCAACCGCATCGACCACGTGCAGATCACCGTGGCCGAGACCGTCGGCCTTGAGAAGCGCGCCGGCTACTACGACACCTCCGGCGCGCTGCGCGACATGGTGCAAAACCATCTGCTGCAGCTGCTGTGCATGGTGGCCATGGAGCCGCCGGCCACGCTGCAGGCCAATGCGCTGCGCGATGAGAAGCTCAAGGTGCTGCGCTCGCTCAAGCCGATCACCGCCGCCGAGGTCAGCCACGTCACCGTGCGCGGCCAGTACCGCGCCGGCGCCTCGGGCGGCGCGGCCGTGCCGGGCTACCTGGACGAGCTGGGCCGCAACGACTCGCGCACCGAGACCTTCGTGGCGATCAAGGCCGAGGTGTCCAACTGGCGCTGGGCCGGGGTGCCGTTCTACCTGCGCACCGGCAAGCGCCTGCCCGAGCGCGTGTCGGAGATCGTGGTGGCCTTCCGCCCGGTGCCGCACTCGATCTTCGACGCCAGCGTCGGCCCGGCCCAGCCCAACCGGCTGGTGCTGCGCCTGCAGCCGGACGAGGGCGTCAAGCTGTGGCTGATGATCAAGGACCCGGGCCCGGGCGGGCTGCGCATGAAGTATGTGCCGCTGGACATGAGCTTCGCCGAGGCCTTCGGCGTGCATCAGCCGGAGGCCTACGAGCGCCTGCTGATGGACGTGGTGCGTGGCAACCAGTCGCTGTTCATGCGTCGCGACGAGGTCGAGGCGGCCTGGGCATGGATCGACCCGATCCTGGACGCCTGGGAACAGCTGCCCGAGGCGCCCAAGTCCTACACCGCCGGCTCGTGGGGCCCCAACGCCGCCGTGGCGCTGATCGAGCGCGACGGCCGCACCTGGCATGAGGACGCCGGCACGTGAGCCTGCAGATCGATCAGACCCTGACCCAGGTCCACGCCTGGCCCGACCACGATGCACTGGCGCAGGCGCTGGCCGCGCAGGTGGCCGACGACCTGCGCGCGGCCCTGGCCGAGCGCGGCCGGGCCACCGTGGCCCTGTCCGGCGGCACCACGCCGGTGCGCTTCTTCCAGGCGCTGGCCGAGCAGCCGCTGCCGTGGAAGCAGGTCACCATCACCCTGGTCGACGAGCGCTGGGTGGACGAGTCCAACGCCCGTTCCAACGCCGCGCTGGTGCGCCAGCACCTGATGTACGGCGCGGCGGCGGTGGCGCGCTTCGTGCCGCTGTACCGCAGCTACGACGACGGCCCCGAGGCGGCCCTGCCCGAGCTGGAGGCCGAACTGGCGCAGACCCTGCCGCTGGACGTGGCCGTGCTGGGCATGGGCACCGATGGGCATACCGCCTCGTTCTTCCCCGGCGGCGATTACCTGGCCCAGGCGCTGGACCCGGCAGGCACCGCGCGCGTGCTGCCCATGCACGCCACCGCCGCCGGCGAGGCGCGCATCACCCTGACCCTGCCGGTGCTGGCCGCCGCCCGGCACCTGTACCTGCACATCGAGGGCGAGCAGAAGGCGCGCACGCTGCAGGAGGCCCTGGCCGCGCAGAACCCGCCGCCGATCGCAGTGATGCTGCGCGCCGCCAGCACGCCGGTGCAGACCTACTGGTGCCCTTGAGCCAGGAGTGCGTGGAGAAGAGTGAGGCGTGAGCGAAAGCGGGATCGGGCTTTGCTCGATCCTCGCCTTGCCACGCACTCCTCGCTCCCACCCGACGGGCCTGCTTATAATCCCCCCGCCGCCCGGCTCGCCGGTGCGGCATCCCGGTCACCCCCACGTCCGGAACATTCGCAACAACCGACGAGTGTTTTCAGCCACGCCGGCAACGGCGCTGCCAAAGGTGGACTGTGCGCAATCACGACCTGGAGTTCCTCAAGCGCTTTTCGATGGTGATCGGCATCCTGGCGGTGGTCACCGTCGGCCTGATCGTCGGCGCGTTCTTCCTGTCCAAGGTCATTCCGGCCGAAGTCTCGCCGGTGGCGGCCAAGCAGACCCAGGCGCGCATCGCGCCGGTCGGCGCGGTCTATGCCGGCGCCACCGGTGCGGCGGCCCAGGCCGCGGCCAAGGCGGCCGCCGAAGCCGCCGCCGCCGCGCAGGGCGCCTACGGCGGCACGCTGGACGGCAAGACCATCTTCGACCAGCTGTGCACCGCCTGCCATACCGCCGGCATCGGCAATGCGCCGATGCTCAACGCCGCCGGCTTCGGCGCGCGCCTGGCCAAGGGCAAGGAGACGCTCTACAAGCACGCCATCGAGGGCTTCACCGGCCCGGACGGCGGGGTGATGCCGCCCAAGGGCGGCAACCCGGGGCTGAGCGAGGCCCAGATCCACGCCACCGTGGACTGGATGCTCGAACAATCGAAGTAATCGCGCAGGCACAATGCCTGGCCGAGAACGCCGCCTTCGGGCGGCGTTTTTGCGTTCACCGCCGTCCTCGCTCGCGTCTTACGGAAATCCCGCATGCCTTCGATCCGTCCGCTGCTGCTGTCTTCCGCCTTGGCGCTGTGCTGCACCTTGCCGGCCTACGCGAAAGAGACGCCGCTGCCGATCGGTCAGGTCCAGGGCAGCCAGGCGCGCAGTGCGCTGGTGGGCCAGACCGTGACGGTCACCGGCACGGTGACCGCGGACCTGCGTGCAGGGCTGCAGGGCTTCTTCGTGCAGGACGCCGGCGATGGCGATGCGGCGACCTCCGATGCGCTGTGGGTCGTGGCCGGCGCCGGCGGGGCGCTTCCGGACATTCACACCGGTCAGCGCTGGCAGCTCACCGGCACCGTGGCCGAGACCGGCGATGGCCCGCACACCCTGACCACGCTGCAGCTCGCCGACGCCAAGGCCCTCCGCGCGGCGATCGCCACGCCCGCGCCCGTTGTGCTGACCGCCCCGCCCGCCGACTGGGCCGCGCTGGAAGGCATGCGGGTGCGCATTGACGCGCCGCTGACCTTGAACGGCACCGACATGCGCTTTGGCCAGACCATCGGCAGCTTCGGCGGGCCGCTGTGGACGCCGTCCGAACGCGAAGTGCCGGGCACGCCCGGCTATGCCGCCCTCGCGGCGGACAACGCGCATCGCCGCCTGCTGCTGGACGATGGCAGCGATGCGCGCGATCCGGCGGTCCTGCCCTACCTGCCCGGTGGCGCGGTGCGCAGCGGCTCGACCGCGACCGGCGCGAGCGGGGTGGTCGACTTCCGCCACGGCGCCTGGCGCCTGCAGGCGCTGACACCGCTGCAGGTGCAGGCGGCCGCGCGCCCGGCGGCGCCGGACGTGCCGGGCAGCGTCAGGATCGCGGTGTTCAACCTGGAGAACCTGTTCAACGGCGACGGCGCGGGCGGCGGCTTCCCGACCAAGCGCGGCGCCAAAACCGAGGCCGAATACCGCGCCCAGGTCGCTAGGCTGGTGGCGACACTGACGCCGCTGCGCGCCGACATCGCCGCGCTGATGGAACTGGAGAACGACGGCTACGGGCCGCAGTCCTCGCTGGCGCAGTTCGTCGAGGCGCTCAACGCCGCCGGCGGCGACTGGCGCTACATCGATGCCGGCAGCGGCCCGGGCGACAACCCGATCCGGGTCGGGCTGATCTATCGCGCCTCGCGGGTCACGCCGGTGGGCAGGCCGGTCACCCTGGAAGGTGGCCCGTTCGTCGAACACAGCCGCGTGCCGCTGGCGCAGGCCTTCCGCCGCGGCGACGGCGCGCTGTTCGTGGTCGCGGCCAACCACTTCAAGTCCAAGGGCTGCAATGAGGCCAGCGGCGGCGACGCCGATGCGCACGACGGCGCCGGCTGCTGGAATGCGACGCGCACCGAGTCGGCCAGGCGCGTGGATGCCTGGCTCAAGTCGGACCCCACCGGCACCGGCGCGACCCGCGCGCTGATCGTGGGCGATCTCAACGCCTATGCGCAGGAGCAGCCGCTGCGCACGCTGCGCCAGGCCGGCTGGGCCGACGCCTTCGCCGCGGCCCACGTGGCGGCGCCCTACAGCTATGTCTACGACGGCCAGCGCGGGCGGCTGGACCACGCCCTGCTCTCGCCGGCGCTGGCGCCGCTGCTGCGCGGCGCGGCCGAATGGCACGTCAACGCCGACGAGCCCGAGCCGCGCGGCGACGCGCGCGACGCCACGCCGGGCCCGTGGCGCAGCTCGGACCATGACCCGATGCTGCTGGGGTTCGATCTCTAGCGGATGAGCGCGCGGCCGACGAGGCCGCGCAGGCTCAGTGGCAGGCCTCGCACGGCGGCGCGTGCGGGCGGCGGCGCCAGTTCCAGACGTGGGCGCTGGCCAGCAGCAGGCTGCCGGCCACGGTCACGGGCGTCTCGACCTCGTGCGAGGGCCAGCCGACCGCCCCGGCGAGCAGCCCGATCAGGCCCAGCGCGGCCAGCGTGACCAGCGGCCAGGGCAGCGGCCGGGCCCGGTGCGCGCGCCACAGCGCGAAGCCGGCCAGCGGCGCGGCGATGGCGACGAACACGATGTGGACCCATTCGGCATGCGCCCAGGCGCCGAACACCGGCAGCAGCGCCGCCAGCACGGGCAGCAGCAGGCAGTGGGCCAGGCACAGCATCGACAGGCCGATGGCCGAGGCATCGGCGGCCTGGGTTGAGGACAGTTTCATGGCGACTTCTCCATTTGTTACTTAGTAACAATACAGGAGGTGTCAAGCCCCGGTGTCAACACGGGCGGCGGGCGACCAAAACCAAGGCGGGCGATGTCATAGGGCTCGGCCGTCCCCGAGCGGTCGCCAGCTGCTTGGCCGATCCACCCCGCCGCGACGCGCTGGTCGTCAGGGCGTGGCGCCGGGCTGGTGGACTTCCGCGATATAGCCTCCGGGGAAACGCAGCATCGCCGCGCGCCGGCCGCCGACCGTGTACGGGCCCACCAGCACCTCGACGCCGGCGTCCTGGGCGCGGCGCAGCGTGGCGGCCAGATCCTGCACCTCGTAGCCGGTCAGCTCCCGACCATAGGGCCACGGCAGATGGCCATCGGAGACCAGCAGCAGCACCTTGCCGTAGCCGGACTGCAGCAGCACGCGGCGCACGGTGGCGTCGGGACGGCCGATCTCCGTCCCGCTGGCCGCGGCCTCATCCGACACGACCTGCCCGTGCGAGAACGCAAGCCATTGCCTGATGAACGCATCGGCCGCGTCGGCGGTGAGATAGAGGCGGTTCTCCGGCACGCTGGTCAGCGCGGAATAGGACGGCGGCGCGGTGTGCCAGTAGAACTGCATGTTGACCCCGCCGGCCCATTGCACCACCACGTCGCGCCCGATCGGATCGGGGAAGGTCTCCACCAGGCGCGTGGCGCCGAGCGAGACGGCGGCGGCGGCGGCCGCGTCGATGTCGGTGACCAGGTAGCCGGTGCGTTCGACGCCGAAGGGATAAGGGATCGGCGTCTTGAAGCCGAACACCGAGAGCGTGCCGACGGGCGAGCGCACCAGCTGCGAGAGCGTCTGGCTCGGCGTCGGCGTGACCTGGACGACGGCCTGCTTGCCGACCGTCCCGCCGAAGGTCGCCACGAAGCTGCGTACGAAGCGATCGAAGTCCTCCGCCTGCACATAGACGTGGGTGGAGTCGTACTGCGGGCCGACGGCATAGGAGGCGTCGGCCGCAGGCGCGCCGGCTCGCGCTGGCGGCGTCCACGGTGCGGTCAAGGCGATCAAGGCGATGGCCAGCAGCGGTAGGCGAGGCTTCATGGGCGTGCTCCAGCGAGAGAAACATCGGCGCACCAGCCGCGACGCGAAATGGACTCAACGCCGTGCGGAACGGACGCAATCGTCAACCGATGCCAAAGCTGGACGGTGACGCTGCGTCACGCATCCTCGAACGCCGCTGCAGGGGCGTCTACCCACGATCGGTGTGGTGGCTCTTCCCTCTTTCGGGGGAGGACGATCGTCGAAGAGGCGCCGCCAGCGCCGCGACGATCAACCCATGCCGCGACTGATCAGCACGATGGAGGCCAGCGCCAGCGGGATGGCGAGCAGGTTCAACCGGCCCAGGCGTTCACCGAACACGCCCACGCCCACCGCCGTGCCGAGCAGCACCACGCCGATGTTCATCGCCGCGAACACGGTGGCCGGCGCCTGCGGCAGCGCGCGGTGCGCGGCCAGGTAGAAGCCGATATTGGCGAAGTTGAGCGCGCCCAGCGCCAGCCCGCCGACGAAGCTGCGCCACTGCAGCCGCACGCCGCGCGCATGCCGCCACAGCTGCCAGCCCAGCATCGGCACGAAGGCCACGGCGAAGGTCGCCAGCAGCGAGGCCGACAGCGGCGCGCCATCGGCGGCGATGCGCTTGAACAGCACATCGGTGGTTGCCCAGCCCACCAGCACCACCAGCGGCAGGCGCCACCCGGTGGACTGCGGCGTCGGCCCGCCGCGCGGGCGCGCCAGCAGGCAGGGGATGGCCACCAGCCCCAGCGCCAGGCCGAGCAGCTGCGCCGTACCGGCGCGCTGGCCGAACAGGGTGAAGGCGGCGATCAGCGACAGCAGCAGCGACAGGCGCTGGGCGATGTCGGTGCGCACCACGCCGGCGCGACGCACCGAGGCGGCCAGCACCAGGAACAGCCCGGGCAGCAGCAGGCCCAGCGGCAGCCACCAGCGCCATGGCGCGTGTTCGCCGGCCAGCGCCTGCAGCGGCGGATGCAGCAGGCCCAGCGCCAGCAGCACGCCGGCCAGGTAGTTCCAGGTCACCGCCTGCGGCACATCCAGCCGCCAGCGCGGCGCCAGGCGGAACAGGACCGACACCGCCACGCTGCACAGCACCGCCAGGGCAAGCCACCACATCGATCACCGCCGTGCGCGCGTTTCAGGGCCGCGCATTATCGCAGCGCGCGCTGGCTCGGGCGGCGGGATTGTGTGCGACGAAAAGAAAGCTGGCCGGAAGCCCGCGCAAGGCGCAGCGCCTCACCTCCACGCGCCTCGCTTCGTCAGGCGTCGCGCGCTTCCGTGTTTCTACTGCGGCGGCGCAGCCAGCTCCCGCGCGTCGAGAAAACCATCGTGATTGCGGTCCTGCCGGGCGAAGCGCGCGCGCAGCTGCTGCACCAGCGCCGCACGCGTGACCGGCTTGCCGCGGCTGCCGGGCAGCTCGGCGCCTTCGAGCACGCCGTCGTGGTTGGCGTCGCGTTCGTCGAAGGCGTAGGTCATCCAGGACACGTACTCCTCGACGCTGACCCGGCCGTCGTGGTCGCTGTCCATGCGCGCCAGGTAGTCGGACGTGCCGGCCGGCTGCTGCGCGGACGCGCCGGGGACGAAGGCCAGCGCCAGCGCGGCGGCCAAGGATGCGTGCATCACGCGACATCGAGTCATGCCGACAGTGTCGCAGCTATGGCGTGCTTCGAACGCCGCGTGCGCGAGATGAGAGCGCCGGTAAAGCCACTGGATCCCCGCCTTCGCGGGGATGACGAGCAACAACGGCGCCCTGACCCCTGACCTCCGGCCCCTGACCTCCGGCCCCTGGCCCCTGGCCCCCAATCAATGCGCCAGCGCGTAACCCTTCAGCCGCTGCGAATAGGCCTGCAGCGAGGCGATGCCGCTTTCCTCGGCCTCCTTGCACCAGGCCTGCAGCTGGCGCAGGCGTTCGGCCGCGTCGTGCGAGCGGGCCTCCAGCAGGGTGGCCAGGCGCTTGCGGTGTTCGACCAGGGCGGCCATGCGCGGACGCTGGGCGATCCAGTGCTGCAGCGCGTCGCGCGCCTCGGGCTTGAGCCAGCGCCCGTCGTCGACCAGGCCGCGGCGCAGGCGGCGCGGCAACAGCTGGCGCAGCTTCTGTCCGGCGATGGAGGCCTCCTCGGCCAGCACCGGGCGGAACACGTTGCGCTGGTAGTCGGTCATGGCCTGGAAGCGGTGCGAGAGCAGCGCCTTGAGCGTGTCGGCGTCGGGCACGGCGATGTTGGGGCGGATGTCCAGGCGCGGCGCCACGCGCAGCACCTTGGCCAGGCGCAGCGCCTCCAGGCCCTTGATCGCGGCCCAGCCGATGTCGAACTCGAAGCGGCGCATGGCGAAGCGCGCCGAGCTGGGGAAGGCGTGATGGTTGTTGTGCAGCTCCTCACCGCCGATCCAGAACGCCCACGGCGTCAGGTTGGTCGAGGTGTCGGCCGATTCGAAATTGCGATAGCCCCACCAGTGGCCCAGGCCGTTGACCACGCCGGCGGCCCAGAACGGGATCCACGCCATCTGGATCGCCCACATCGCCACGCCCGGCAGGCCGAACAGCACCACGTAGGCCACGGCCAGCACGATCGGGCCCCAGTTGGCGCGCGGGGTGTAGAGGTGGCGCTCGAGCCAGTCCTCCGGCGCGCCGCGGCCGTACTGCTCGATGTCGCCGCGGTTCCAGCGCGCCTCGCGGTACAGCTCCACGCCCTCCCAGAACACCTTGCCGATGCCGCGCGTCTGCGGGCTGTGCGGGTCTTCCTCGGTCTCGACCTTGGCGTGGTGCTTGCGATGGATCGCCACCCACTCCTTGGTGATCATCGAGGTGGTGAGCCAGGTCCAGAACCGGAAGAAATGGTTCAGCACGGGATGGAAATCCACGCCGCGGTGGGCCTGGCTGCGGTGCAGGTACAGGGTGACCGAGAAGATGGTCAGCTGGGTGCACACCAGCAGCACCAGGGCCAGCTCCCACCAGGTGAACTGGGTCAGGCCGCCGGTCAGGAAGTCGATCAGGGACGGATGCATGGGTTCCCCCTCCAGGGACCTAAGCGCAGGCAACACGCCCACCGCTGGCGTCCATAATGCAGGCTGCCCCCGCAAACTTCACCCGTCGCCCGCGTATGGCGTTCAGCCCCGCGGGCGCAGCGCCCGCCTTATGTCAGCATCGTCAGATTCCACGCCCGTTTCCGAGCCCCTGATCGAACTGGACCGCGCCACCGTGGTGCGCGGCGGCACGCCCGTGCTGGAGGCGCTGGACCTGCGCATCCAGCTCGGCCAGCACGTCGCGCTGCTGGGCCCCAACGGCTGCGGCAAGTCGACCTTCATCAAGCTGATCAACCGCGAGCTGTATCCGCTGGCGCGCGAGGGCGAGGCGCCGGTGCGCGTGTTCGGCCAGAGCCGCTGGAACGTGGCCCAGCTGCGCACGCGCCTGGGCGTGGTCACCTCCGATGCCACCGCGCTGCTGCAGGACATGCCGCAGCTGGGCGTGGACGATGCGGTGGTGACCGGGTTCTTCTCCAGCTTCGTGCTGCCGATCGACCAGGACGTCACCGCGCAGATGCGCGCCCGGGCGGCCGAGGCGCTGGAGCGGGTCGGCGCCCAGGCGCTGTCCGGCCGGCCGGTGGCCGAGCTGTCCACCGGCCAGATGCGCCGGGTGCTGATCGCCCGGGCGCTGGTCCATCGGCCGCAGGCGCTGCTGCTGGACGAGCCCACCGCCGGCCTGGACGTGGTGGCCCAGCAGCAGTTCTGCGCGCTGATGGGCGAGCTGGCCCGGCAGGGCGTGACCCTGGTGCTGGTGACCCACCACCTGGAGGAGATCGTGCCGGAGATCGACCGCGTGGTGCTGATGCGCGAAGGCCGGATCCTGGCCGACGGCCCGCGCGCCGAGGTGCTGACCGCGGAGCGGCTGTCGCAGGCCTACGGCGCGCCGGTACGCGTGCAGCGCGACGGCGCCGTGTACCGGGCCATCGCCGGCTGAGCGGCAGGCTTGCCGCGGGCGGGTTGCAGACCCATCTTGCCTAGTCCGCCCTGCCCCTCGCGCGCCCCGCCATGCCCGAACTGCCCGAAGTCGAAACCACGCGCCGCGGCCTGGCCCCGCACCTGGAGGGCGCGGTGGTGCGCGCGGTGCTGCAGCGGCGCGACGACCTGCGCTGGCCGATCCCGCCGCAGGTCCGCGCCCACCTGCCCGGCGCGCGCATCGACGCGGTGCGCCGCCGCGCCAAGTACCTGCTGCTGGACACCCAGGCCGGCAGCGCGCTGCTGCACTTGGGCATGAGCGGCAGCCTGCGCGTGCTGCCGGCGGCCACGCCGGTGAAGGCGCACGACCACGTCGACCTGGCCCTGGACGGGGGCCGGGTGCTGCGCTTCAACGACCCGCGCCGCTTCGGCAGCCTGCTGTGGCAGGAACCGGGCAGCGTGCATCCGCTGCTGCAGGGGCTGGGGCCCGAGCCGCTGTCGGAGGACTTCGACGGCGACTACCTGTTCGCGCGCAGCCGCGGCCGCAGCGCCTCGGTGAAGACCTTCCTGATGGACCAGCGCATCGTGGTCGGGGTGGGCAACATCTACGCGGCCGAGAGCCTGTTCAGCGCCGGCGTCCACCCGCTGCGCGCCGCTGGCAAGGTCTCGCGCGAGCGCTACGAGGCCCTGGCCGCGGCGATCAAGGCCGTCCTGACCTACGCCATCACCCGCGGCGGCACCACGCTGCGCGACTTCATCAGCCCCGACGGCGCGCCGGGCTATTTCGAGCAGGAGCTGTGGGTCTACGGGCGCCAGGGCCAGCCCTGCAAGCGCTGCGGCACCGCGCTGAAGGTCGAACAGATCGGCCAGCGCACCACGGTGTGGTGCCCGCGCTGCCAGCGGTAGCGGAAAAGTAACGAAAATTCTGTGCTATTCCGGTTCCACCGGCTATAGTCGGACCTCGTGGGGATCGACTCAGGATGTCGACGCATGGAAGTCGGTACCGATATCACCTTGCTGCTGGACTCGGCGCGCGGCGGCGACCGCGCCGCGCTGGACCGCGTGCTGGCCACGCTCTACCAGGAGCTGCACGGCATGGCGCGGCGCCAGCTGGCCGGCCAGCAGGGCCACACCCTGGACGCGACCGCCCTGGTGCACGAGTCCTATCTGAAGCTGCTCGGCGCCCAGGGCGCGGCGCATTTCGACGACCGCGCGCACTTCTTCGCCTACGCCGCCTCGGCGATGCGCTCGGTGGTGGTAGACTACGCCCGTAGCCGGCTGGCGCGCAAGCGCGGCGGCGACCTCAAGCGCGTGGCCGAGATCCCGGAGGACGTGGAGAGCAACCTGCTGCGCCTGGACGAGACCACCCTGGCGCTCAACACCGCGCTGGACCGGCTGGCCGATGCCGACCCGCGCCTGGCCAAGGTGGTGGAGATGCGCTACTTCGGCGGCCTGTCCGAGCTGGAGATCGCCGAGCTGATGCAGCGCTCGGAGCGCAGCGTGCGCCGCGACTGGCAGAAGGCGCGGCTGTTCCTGCTGGCGGCGATGCAGGACGAGTAGCGCGCGAGCCCAAGACCCATGGATCCCGCGCGCTGGCAGCGCCTGTCGCCCCTGCTGGACCTGCTGCTGGACATGAGTCCGGCGCAGCGCGAGCAGGAGCTGTCCCGTCACCGGCAGCTGGACCCGGCGCTGGCCGACGAGCTGGCCGCGCTGCTGGCGCTGGAAGAGGATGCCGACGACAACTTCCCGCCGCCGCTGCACGAACCTCAGCCCACCCTGCGCCCGGGCACGCGCATCGGCCCCTACGTGCTCGAGCACGTGCTGGGCGAAGGCGGCATGGGCATGGTCTGGCGCGCCAAGCGCGCCGAGGGCGGCTACCAGCGGCGGGTGGCGCTGAAGCTGCTGCGCCCGGGCTTCGCCGACCACCGCCTGCGCCTGCGCTTCTCGCGCGAACGCGACATCCTGGCGCGGCTGGAGCATCCGCACATCGGCCGCCTGCTGGACGCCGGCGTCGGCGACCAGGGCCAGCCCTACCTGGCGCTGGAATACGTCGAAGGCCTGCCCATCACCGACTACTGCCGCCAGCACGGGCTGGCGCTGGAGGCGCGGCTGGCGCTGTTCCGCCAGGTCTGCCAGGCGGTGAGCCACGCGCACGCCAACCTGATCGTGCACCGCGACCTGAAGCCCTCCAACATCATGGTCACCGTCCACGGCCAGACCCGGCTGCTGGACTTCGGCATCGCCAAGCTGCTCGACACGCCCGACGGCGCGGTCGCCAGGACCGAGCTGCGCGCCTTCACCCTGCACTACGCCGCGCCCGAGCAGGTCCGCGGCGAGCCGGTCACCACCCGCACCGACGTCTACGCGCTGGGCGTGGTGCTGTACGAGATGCTGACCGGCCACAAGCCCTATCGGCTGCGCGGCGAGAACCCGCTGCAGTGGGAGCAGGCCATCATCGCGGTGGACCCGCAGCGCCCCTCGCAGATGGTGCTGAGCGCCAGCGAGACCGGCGAGGTCGGCCTGGACGCGCACCGCCAGGCGCGGCGCCTGCGCGGCGATCTGGACCGCATCGTGCTCAAGGCGCTGGCCAAGCGCCCGGAGGATCGCTATCCGTCGGTCGAGGCGCTGTCGGCCGACCTGGGGCGGCACATGGAAGGCCTGCCGGTGCAGGCGCAGCGGCAGAGCCTGGCCTACCGCCTGGGCAAGTACGCCACGCGCCAGCGCTGGTGGCTGCTGGCCGCCTCGCTGACGATCTTCGTGCTGGTCGGCGCGGCGGCGGTCAGCCTGCGCCAGGCGCGCGAGGCCATGCGCGAGGCGCAGCGCGCGCAGGCGATGCAGAACTTCGTGATCGGCCTGTTCGACAACACCGGCGCGGCCCCGCGCGGCGATGCGCTGGACACGCGCAAGCTGCTGGAGGACGGCGTGGCGCGCGGCGAGCGCGAGCTGGCCGGCCAGCCGCTGGCGCATGCCGAGCTGCTGGCCGTGGTCGGCCGCCTGCGCCTGGGCCTGGGCGACTACGAACAGGCCCTGGCCCTGCTCAGGCGCGGCCAGGCGCTGCTGGACGCCACGCCCGACCCGCCCGCGCAGCTGCGCCTGCAGCTGGCCACCCAGCGCGGCCGCGCCCTGGCCCAGCTGGACCGCGGCGCCGAGTGCGTGGCGGTGCTGGGCCCGCTGGAACCGCTGGCCCAGTCGCGCCGGGGCCCCGAACAGGGCGTCGCCAACGAGTTCCTGTCCCAGTACGCGCGCTGCCTGCGCCAGATCGGCCGACGCGATGAGGCCCGGACGCTGTTCGAGCAGGTGCTGGCGCGCCAGCGGCTGGCCGGGCTGCCGACCAACCAGGCCCAGAGCCTGCTCGATCTGGCGCAGACGGCGACCGACCGCGGCGACGAGCCGGCGGCCTTCGAGCTGTACCGCCAGGCGCTGGCCCAGCTGCACGGCCAAAGCGACACAGCGCTGGAGATCGACGTGCTGCGCGGCTTCGGCGCGGCCCAGCGGCTGCGTGGCGAGACCGACGCGGCGCAGGCCAGCTTCAACCGCGCGCTGACCCTGGCCGAGGCGTTCTACAGCCCGCAGCACCCGACCGTGGGCAACCTGCGCGCCTATCTGATGGCGCTGGACGTGGACCGCGGACGCTACGCCCAGGCCGAGCGCCAGGCGCGCACCCTGCTGGCCAACGTGCAGCGGCGGCTGGGCCCACAGCATCGCAACACCGGCCTGGCCTGGAACAGCCTGGGCATCATCGCCATGGAGCGCGGCGACAGCGCCCAGGCGCTGACCAATATCGAACAGGCGGTAGCCATCTGGCGCGCGCCGGGCAACGAGGGGCTGCTGCATGGCGGGCTCTTCAACATCGGCCTGGCGCAGCTGGCCGCCGGCCACCCCGAGCAGGCGCTGGGCGCGTTCCAGGCCTGCCGCCAGCTGCGCGTCGAGCGCTATGGCGCGCAGTCCGAGATCGTCGGCGAGGCCGACCGCATGATCGGCCAGGCACTGGCCGACGCCGGCACGCCGGACCAGGCCGCGCCGTGGTTCGACAGCGCTGTGCGGCTGACCGCGGCCAAGACCGCGATGCCGCTGCGCCAGCGCAGCGCCGTGCTGGCCCAGGCCCGCAACCGGGCGCGGCTGGGCCAGACCGCGCCGGCGCAGGCGGCGCTGGCGGCCATGACCCGGCTGCCCATCGACACCAGCGAGACCCAGCGCCTGGTCTGGCGCGCCCGCGCCTACCTGGCCGAATCGCGCTGCGACGGCGCCGCGCCGTCCTCGGCCGCCGAGCTGAAGGCCCTGCAGGACGAACTGCACGACGCCCAGCCCGAAGGCGGCACGCTGGTCCGCGAGATCGACGACATCGCCCGGGCCTGCAACGCGCGCCTGCTGGCAGGCAACCGCTAGGGCCTGTCCCGGCGGCTTACTCGGGTAGCGGCAGCGGCGCCTGCAGCGGCTGCATGGACGACTCGCCGCGGGTGATCCGCTTGTATTCGGCGCGGCTGACCGAGACGTAGGACTCGTTGCCGCCGATCTCCACCTGCGGCCCGTCCTGGACCACGCGCCCCTGATCGTCCACGCGCACGGTCATGGTGGCCTTGGCGCCGGTGTGGCAGATGGTCTTGATCTCGCTGAGCTCGTCGGCCCAGGCCAGCAGCGCCTGGCTGCCTTCGAACAGCTCACCGCGGAAATCCGTGCGCAGGCCGTAGCACAGCACCGGGATGCGGCGCTGATCGACCACCTCGCTCAGCTGCCACACCTGCGCGCGGCTGAGGAACTGCGCCTCGTCCACCAGCACGCAGTGCAGCGCGCCGTGCGCGGCGATGTCGGCATCGACCACGGCCAGCAGGTCGTCCTCGGCCGTGAACGCCCTGCCCTCCGCGCGCAGGCCGATGCGCGAGGCCACCACGCCCGTGCCGGCGCGATCGTCCAGCCGCGGCGTCAGGATCAGCACCCGCATCCCGCGCTCGCGGTAGTTGTGCGCCGACTGCAGCAGCGTGGTGGTCTTGCCGGCGTTCATTGCCGAGTAATAGAAGTAGAGCTTGGCCATGAGGCGAGGAACGAGGAGGAAGGGCCGAGGAACGCGCGACAGCGGTCGCGCCTCAAGGGATGAGAGAATACCCGCAGCGGGAACGCTCCTGCCCTTCCTCGTTTCTCGTAACGCTTTGGACCCATGGATTTCCTCAACCCCCCGCAACGCGCCGCGGTGCTGCACGTCCATGGCCCGCTGCTGGTGCTGGCCGGCGCGGGCAGCGGCAAGACGCGCGTGATCATCGAGAAGATCGCGCACCTGATCGCATCAAAGCGCATGCCGGCCAAGCGCATCGCGGCGATCACCTTCACCAACAAGTCGGCCAAGGAAATGCGCGAGCGCCTGGCCAAGCGGGTCAAGGGCGACGCGGCCGAAGGCCTGACCATCTGTACCTTCCATGCGCTGGGGCTGAAGTTCCTGCAGATCGAGCACGCCGCGGCCGGGCTGAAGCGCAACTTCTCCATCTTCGACGCCGACGATTCGGCCGCGCAGATCAAGGACCTGATGCCGGGCGCCAAGCCGGACGCGATCGAGCTGATGAAGTCGCTGGTCTCGCGCGCCAAGAACATGGGCCTCTCGCCCGAGGCCGCCGCCGAGCTGGCCAAGAGCCCGCGCGAGGTCGAGGCCGCCGCGCTGTACGCGCGCTACCAGGCGCGGCTGGCGAGCTTCAACGCGGTGGATTTCGACGACCTGATCCGGCTGCCGGTGCAGATCCTGGAAGGCAATGCCGAGATCACCGCCGGCTGGCGCGAGCGCATCGGCTACCTGCTGGTGGACGAGTGCCAGGACACCAACGACGCGCAGTACCGCCTGCTCAAGGCCATCGCCGGACCGCGCGGCGACTTCACCTGCGTGGGCGACGACGACCAGAGCATCTACGCCTGGCGCGGCGCCAACCCGGAAAACCTGCTGCAGATGGGTCGCGACTATCCGCAGATGGAGATCATCAAGCTGGAGCAGAACTACCGCTGCTCCAACCGCGTGCTGCGCGCGGCCAATGCGCTGATCGCGCACAACCCGCACGAGCACCTCAAGCAGCTGTGGTCCGACCAGGCCGATGGCGAGCGCATCCGCGTGTGGGAATGCCGCGACAACGACCACGAGGCGGAGAAGGTCGCCGCGGAGATCGCCTTCCTGCAGGCGGCCAAGCAGGTGCCGTGGAACGAGTTCTGCATCCTGTTCCGCGGCAACTTCCAGTCGCGGGTGATCGAGAAGGCGCTGCAGCTGCTGCGCATCCCCTACCACCTCACCGGCGGCACCGCGTTCCTGGACCGGCAGGAGGTCAAGGACGCGCTGAGCTGGCTGCGGCTGGTGGCCAATCCCGACGACGATGCGGCCTTCCTGCGCGCGGTGCAGAACCCCAAGCGCGAGGTCGGCGCGACCTCGCTGGCGCGCCTGGCCGAGATGGCCCAGCAGCGCCACCTGCCGATGGCGCGCGTGGCCGAGATCACCGGCGCGCTGCAGGCGCTGCCGCCGCGCGCGGCCAACGGCCTGGCCAGCTTCAACGACGCGTTGCGCAGCCTGCGCGAGCAGGCGCCGCGCACCTCGGCGGCCGATCTGGTGCGGCTGCTGGCCGAGCGCTCGGGCCTGCTGGCCGACCTGCGCGTGCAGTCCAAGGACGAGGCCTCGTTCCAGCGGCGCAAGGCCAACCTGGACGAGCTGGCGGACTGGTTCGGCGGCGGCCCGCGCGGCGCCAGCGCAGGCGACCTGGCCGCGCAGCTGGCGCTGCTGTCGCGCAACGACAAGGACGACGGCGGCAACCAGGTGCGGATGATGACCCTGCACGCGGCCAAGGGACTGGAGTTCCGCTATGTGTTCATCGTCGGCTGCGAGGACGGCGTGCTGCCGCACGAGACCGCGCTGGAGGAAGGCTCGCTGGAGGAGGAGCGCCGGCTGATGTACGTGGGCATCACCCGCGCCAAGGAAGGCCTGTACCTGAGCCACAGCCGCACCACGCGCAAGTTCCGCGAGCTGATGCGCCTGCAGCCCAGCCGCTTCCTCGACGAATTGCCCGCGGCCGAACTGCAGCGCGACGGCGCCGATCCGGTGGCCGACGCGGCGCACAAGCAGGAGCGCGCCAAGGCGGGACTGGCTGCGATCCAGGCGTTGTTTGATGATTAGTGGGGGTGGGGTTGGGAGCGGCGTGATGTTGAGACGTCGCGACGTTGAGCAAGGCTAAGACGTGGCGCTGACGTCACGAGCCGTTCCGCTTCTGAGAAGACAGCAACTCAGTGTCTTCAACGTCCCAATGTGATAGCCACCGGGCTCGCGCTTTGACGGTAACGACGAAGCGCGATTGTTGCTGACGTTTGATGGGAAAGCACGGACCCCTCCCCCGCGCTACGCGCAAGGGAGGGGCACAACGCAGCTGGCTCCTGGTCTATCGGGAAAGCCCCTAACCCCTCCCCAGCCCTCCCCTGCGCTGCGCGCAAGGGAGGGGGTATTCCGCCGCGGGCTTCTAGCCAATTGAGAAAGCCCCGGCTCCCTCCGCGTCAGTCGTTAGCCGCGACTTCGAGCTGCGCTGCGCGCAAGTAACGGAGCGTTGAGCTGCGGGCTGTCTGCTCCTGGGCTCAGTCCTGTTTGGCCTGCCGGCGCTTTGCCCCCTCCCTTTCGCCGAAGGCGAAGGGGAGGGCCGGGGAGGGGTGCTTTTGCTTTTCGCTTCCGAGGCTTTCGAACGACGACACCGACGCTGCCGGCGGCTTCAAGGCTCGGCCTGCACGGGCGTCGGCGTCGGCGCGGTAGACGACACCGCGGCCGCGCTCGGTACAGCAGCAGGTGCAGACCTGGCGCGCGCGGCTTCGGCCGAGCCAGCCTGCACTTCGGCCAGCACCTGCTGGATCAACGCGGCCGTAGCCGCGGCGGCGGCCGCATTAACGGCCGCCCTGGACGGTTTGGGGGTTGTCATCGCCGCGGCAGTTGCGCCACTCGCACGCGCTTCCATCGGCGAGGCGGCCGAGGCAACGGGTGCGGCGACAGGCAGCGGGGACGCAGGCTTCGGCAATGCACTGGTGTTGACTGCGGGCGTTGCGGCCACCGGCGCCTTCGCTGCGGATGGCGCGGGTGCTGATGGTGATGCTGTTGATGGTGATGGTGATGGTGATGATGGTGATGCGGAGATACGCGCCACCGGGGCTTGTGCCAGCACCGTCGGGACTCTGCTTGGGGCGGGTGTCGTTGGGTGTGCCGATACCAGGACTGGAGCTTGCACAGCGGCGCGGCGTGGCGTGGCTTGTGCAATGGCCGTCGGCGCCGTGCCTGCGACAGGCGAAGCGGCTGAAACTGGTAGCGACCACGCGGGTGCGGAGAACGAGGCGGCCGGTGCCGGCCTGGAGGCCAGTGCGAGCAACGGCGCCTGGGGTTGGCCGGAGATCGCTCTTGTCGGCGGTGCGCGGACCGGCGCGGGGGCACTCGCCGCACCGGCAGCGGCTGACACGGCCGCTGGCGCAGGCCTGGATGGCGCAGCGGTGGCAATCGCGGTGGTGGGTGGCTTGGTAGCCGCAGATCTGGGTGTCGAAGTCGAGGTCGAAGCGGGCGTCGACGGGCGCTGCGCTGCGGGCTGCGGCGATGTCGCGCGCGGTCCCTGCGCGGCCGCGACCGCAGAAGCCGGAGTCGCCACAGCGGCGGGCGTCACCATAGGGACAGTCGGCGCGGTGAGCGCCGGTGCGGGAGGCCTCGCTGGGATGGCGGGCCTGGCGGACGCAGCGGGCGGGGTAGGCGCGACAGAAACGGCTTCGGCCGACACCATCCCAGCCGCAGGCGCGGCCTTGGCCGATGCGGTTCCAGCCCCAGGCGTCACTTTGGCCGATGCCGCGCCAGCCACCGGCGCCGCTGGGATGGGCGCTGCTCCAGGCGCGGGCGTCGCCTGGACGGCAGCTGCTCCGCCCGCAGGCGCCGCTTCGGCGCGTAAGGTTCCCGCCACCGGCGCCGCTTCGGTTCGCTCGGCCCCAGCCCCAGCCGCCGCAGCCACCGCCGGCGCCGGGGCCCGCAACCACGGCGAAGACGGCAACACGCAG
Organism: Pseudoxanthomonas winnipegensis; assembly: GCF_004283755.1. Classification (GTDB taxonomy): domain Bacteria; phylum Pseudomonadota; class Gammaproteobacteria; order Xanthomonadales; family Xanthomonadaceae; genus Pseudoxanthomonas_A; species Pseudoxanthomonas_A winnipegensis. The sequence continues at coordinate 500,447 of NZ_SHMH01000002.1, read as the reverse complement.
TTCAGCGTGCGGCCGTACAGCTCGGCCTCGACCCGGCCCTGGTGGACGAACAGGTTGGCGCCGCTGCGCTCGTACTTGAGGCCGGCGTTGGTCGGTCGCAGGAACACCACTGCCTGCTGCTTGCCGAAGCCCAGCACGGCGAAGGGTGGGTCGAAGCGGCTGTAGAACGCCGCGGTCAACGGCGTGCCGGAGCCTTCGCAGACGAACGCCACGCGCGTGCCGGCCACGGTCTGCGGGTCCTGCAGCGCCAGTTCGACCAGCCGCGTGCGCAGGGCCTCGTCCACGCACGCGCTCGGGTCGGCCGCCCTCAGGCAGGTGTCGCGGTCGGCCTGCCACTGCGTCTGCCGCTTGGCCAGGTTGCCGCGGTCCACGCCGCTGCGCAGGCGGGTGGCCAGATAGGCCTCGTGCACGCGCCGGTCCAGCAGGGCCAGGTCGGGCTGGGCGCAAATCAGCCGCTGCAGCGCGCTCAGCGGCGCGTCCAGCGGCAGGGCCGGCTCGCCCTCGATCGCCGGCCTGGGGCACTGGAACGAGGCCCGGACCGTCACCGGCGGGGCCGGCGTGTCCGGCAGCGCCTCCTCGGCCGCGGCGTCGCCCGCCGCGGCGGCCGGCCGAGGGCGGTCGCAGCCGGCCAGCGCCAGCAGCAGCACGACGCCGGCGGTCAGAGGGGTGCGCATTGGATCGATTCCGAGGGCAGCGCGCGGGGCGCGTCCTGGAATGTCACGCCGAAGGCGGCGCGCTCAGGACAGCTGAGGCACCGCAGGCCCGGCCGGCTGCAGCTGCGCCAGGCGCGCCTCGAGGTCGGCCACGCGCGCCTCCAGCTCGGCGATGCGGTGCTCCAGCGCGCTGGGCGCGCCCTCGCCGGCCGCGCCGCTGGCGACGCGCGCGCTGATCGCCGCCACGTCCACCGGGCCTGCCAGCAGGTGCATCCAGCGGTCTTCGCGCTGGCCGGGGCCGCGCGGGATCTGCACCACCAGCGCCGGCGCGCGATGGGCCAGGCGCTCGAGGTGATGGCGCACGTCCTCGGCATCGGCGAACGAGGCCAGGCGCTCGGCGCGGGCCAGCAGCTCGCCCGCGGTCTGCGGGCCGCGCAGCAGCAGCAGGCCGAGCAGCGCGACCTGCTGGTTGGGCAGGCTGAAGGCCTTGCCGGTGAGGTGTTCGTAGCGTTCGGCGCGCGAGGAGAACTGCTGGCGCGCCAGGCCGAGCGCCTCCAGCGCGCGCAGCGCGTGCTGCACGGCGCCGGCCTGCAGGTTCATGACCGGATCGCGCGCGGTCTTCTGGTTGGCGGCCGAGACCGCGGCATTGACCGTCAGCGGGTAGACATCCGGCGTGGTGGCTTCCTTCTCGATCAGGCAGCCCAGCAGGCGGGCCTGAGCGGTGTCGAGCACGGGCAGGTCGGCGGCGTCGGTCACAAGGCACCTGGGAACGGTTCAAGGGACCGGCAAGGATAGCCGCCGCGCGCGGCCGGCGCCGAAGTGAGGCTGTCACCGCCAGCCGGTAAACTTGCCGGTCTCCTTCGCGTCGATCCCTCTCACGTGACCGCAACCCGACCGCTGCTCCTGAGCCTCTGCACCGTGCTGGCCCTGGCCGCCTGCAAGCGCACCGACCCGGCCGCCACGCCGGCCGCCTCCACGCCGGCCCCGGCCACCGCCGCGGCGACCCAGCCCGTGCCGACCACGCCCACCGCGCCGGCCGACGACAACCTCAACGCGGTGCTGTGGGTGCAGCGTTCGGTCGAATACCAGGCCTTGTCGATCCAGACCTATCGCGCCGCCGCGGACCACCTGGACGCGGCGCTGAAGGAGAAGCACTGGGACGCGCTGGTGCCGGAGGAGCGCGGCAACGCCGCCACCGGCCTGAAGCCGGCGGTGATCCTGGACGTGGACGAGACCGTGCTGGACAACTCGCCCTACCAGGCGCGCCTGATCCGCGACAACGCCGAGTACGACGAGGTCAGCTGGGACCGCTGGGTGGCCGAGAAGAAGGCCAAGGCCGTGCCGGGCGTGGTCGACTTCGCCAAGGCCGCCAACGCCAAGGGCGTGACCCTGCTGTACGTCTCCAACCGCGCCGTGCACCTCAAGGACGCCACCATCGCCAACCTCAAGGCGGTCGGCCTGCCGGTGGCCGACGACAGCGTGTTCCTGGGCCTGGGCACCAACGTGCCGGGCTGCGAGCAGAACGGCACCGAGAAGAACTGCCGGCGCAAGCTGGCCGGGCAGAAGTACCGCGTGCTGATGCAGTTCGGCGACCAGCTGGGCGACTTCGTGCAGGTGGTCGCCAACACACAGGCCGACCGCGAGAAGCTGCTGACGCAGTACCGCGACTGGTTCGGCGAGCGCTGGTGGATGCTGGCCGGCCCGACCTACGGCTCGTGGGAGCCGGCGCTGTTCAACAACGACTGGCAGCAGCCGCGCGAGGCGCGCCGCGCCGCCAAGCGCGCGCAGCTGGACGTGGCGCCATGAGCGCGCTGCAGCTGGCGCCGCGCGAGCGCCTGATCGTCGCCCTGGACGAGCCCACCGGCGCCCAGGCGCTAGAGTGGGTCGATCGCCTGGGCGATGCGGTGAGCTTCTACAAGATCGGCATGGAACTGCTGGCCTCGGGCGACTACTTCAGCGTGCTCGACGCGCTGGCCAAGCGCGACAAGAAGATCTTCGTCGACCTGAAGTTCTTCGACATCCCGGCCACGGTGGCCGGGGTGATCGCCGGGCTGTCGCGCTGGCCGGTGACCTTCGCCACGATCCACGGCTGGCACGCGCCGATGATGCAGGCCGCCGCGCAGGCGCGCCGCGGCGAGCTGCGCCTGCTGGCGGTGACGGTGCTGACCTCGATGGACCGCGGCGACCTGGCCGCGATGGGCATCGACGCCGATCCGCAGGCGGTGGTGGTGCAGCGCGCGCTGGCCGCGCAGGCCGCCGGCATCGACGGGGTGATCTGTTCGGGCCTGGAGGCCGCGCCGGTGCGCGCGGCGGCCGGCGCCGGCTTCGACATCGTCTGCCCCGGCATCCGCCCGACCGGCAGCGCGGTGGGCGACCAGAAGCGCGTGCTGGACGTGGCGCAGGCCTTCGCCGCCGGCGCCGATGCCATCGTGGTGGGCCGGCCGATCCGCCAGGCCAGCGATCCGCGCGCGGCGGCCGAGGCGATCCAGCAGCAGATCCTCGCCGCGCAGCAGGCCGCGTAAGCGTCGCCCGGTGCGGGCGCGCCGCAGCGGCGCCCTGCACCGCAATCACGCCGCCTGGAATCGCGCCGCCGCGGCGGCGCGCGGCCTTCAGACCACCTGGACCTGGTTGAGATTGTTGCGGGGGTCGAGCCAGAACGACTCGTTGGCGAAGCGGGCGAAGATCTCGCGCGGCAGCACCGGCGTGCGCTCGATCGCCTGGATCTTCGGCTTGACCGCATGCAGGCCGGGCATGCCGACGCGGGCGTCGAATTCGTCGGCGCTGTAGTGCACGTGGTCGAAGTCGTGCTCGAACCACGGCTCGCCCAGGAACGCATACACCGCGCGCATCGCCGTGCCCGGATCGCGCGCCAGCGTGTCGTAGTTGAGCAGCATCAGGCGCTGGGCGGCATGCGGCCCGTAGAAGGCTTCCTTGGTGGCCTGGAAGGCGAAGCCGACCATGCCGCGCGGGTCGGTCAGCGCCTCCGCGCGCGAGTACACCGTGGTGTTGGTGTCGTAGCGGAAGACCTTGCTGACGCTCAGCGGCTGGGCGCGCACCAGGCGCTCCATGCTGTCCAGCACCCAGGCCAGCGGCCGCACGCAGGCGATGACCCGCGCGCCGGGGAACAGCGTGGCCAGCAGCCCCATGCGGCTGCACCACAGCCGGCTGGTGTCGAACACCACCTGCGGCGTCGCATTGACGCTGTAGAAGTTCTCGACCAGCCCGCGCAGCAGCGCGGCGCGCTGCGCATCGCTGACGTCGAAGGCGAAGTCGTTGCGGCTGCTGGCCTCGGCCATCACCAGGCCCATGATGTCGGCCAGCGGGCTGGTCATGCCGGCGCTGAAGCGTGGGTTCTGGTTGAGGATGGCGGCCAGCAGCGTGCTGCCCGAGCGCGGCAGGCCGGAGATGAAGTGGAAGGCGCGGGGCGATGCGGGCTGATCGGACATGGCGGCGGTCACTGGCGGGAGCGTGGGTCGGAGCCGGGCGCGTCCGGCGGCGGCGCGGTCGAGGCGCGCAGGCGCATCTGGTAGCCCACCTCGACCATGCTGGCGCCTTCCCGGCCCTGGATGTGCAGCAGCAGCTGGTCGGTGGCGCACTGGCCCATCTCGCGCACCGGCTGGTGGATGGTGGTCAGCGGCGGCCAGATCTGGGTGGCGATGTTGGTGTCGTCGAAGCCGCAGATCGACAGCTCGCGCGGCACCGACACCCCGGCCTCGGCGGCGGCCCAGATGGCGCCGGTGGCCATGTCGTCGTCGGCGGCGAAGATCGCGCTGGGCCGGTCGGCCAGCGCCAGCAGGCGGCGCGCGGCGGCCACGCCGGATTCGAAAGAGAAGCGGCCCTGCACCATGTAGTCCGCGCGCTCCTCCAGGCCCGCGCGCTGCATGCCATCGCGGAAGCCGGCCAGGCGCCAGACTCCGGCGCCGTGGCGCGGGTCGCCGATGATGTGGGCGATGCGCCGGTGGCCCAGCGCCACCAGGTGATCGACCATCTCCGCGGCCGCCTCGCGTTCGCGCAGCATGACGCCGATGCAGCCCTGCGGGTCGCCCGGCGCGATCGAGGCGAACGGCAGCCCGGTGGCGCGCAGATGCGCCAGCAGCTGCGGATGGTCGGTCAGCGGCGGGGTGAGGATCAGGCCGTCGGGCCGATGGCGCGAGAGCAGGTGCTGCACGCGCTCGACCAGCTCCGGCGCGGGGTAGGCCAGCGGCTGCACCATCATGCTGTAGTCCTGCGCCTGACAGGCCTGCAGCACGCCGGCCTGCACTTCCATGATGTAGCTGGGCGAGAGGTTGTCGTACAGCAGCATCACCGTGAACGAGCGGTTGGTGGCCAGGCTGCGCGCCGAGGCGAGCGGGTGATAGCCGAGCTCGGCGATCGCCGCCAGCACGCGCGCGCGCACCATCTCGCGCACGTTGGGCTCGTCGTTGAGCACGCGCGAGACGGTCTTCTTCGACGTGCCCGAGGCGCGGGCGACGTCGTTGATGGTGACCCGTGCCGCTGGTCCGCCCATGTTCAATGCGTGGTGACCGGTGCGGCCTGGGGCAGGCGGGCGAGCGGGCTGTTCCAGCCTTCGATCTCGACGACCGCCGCGGCCGCGGCGCGCGGATGGCGCGCGTTCAGGACGAGCGATTCGCCCGGCCACAGGGTGACGTCGTTGTCGTCCCACAGCACCGGCACGAGCGGCTGGCCGGCGGCATCGCGCAGGGTGAGGTGCTGGAACACCGCCGGACCGGCCGCCCCGGCGGGCAGCGACAGCGTCACGGTGGTGATCTCCTGATCGCCCTCGCGCCGGCTCGCCGCCTCGACCTGGCAGGACACCTGGGGCAGCGTCGACAGGCCGCGCAGGTCGGCGTCCTGGCTGGACGGGGTGGCGTACCAGTTGGAATGCTCCCAGTCGAGCACATCGGCGCGGGTGGACAGCCAGTACACGTTGCGCCCGAGCGCGGCGCCATCGGCGGCGGCCAGGTCCAGTTCGACGAAGTAGGTCGTGGACAGGCCGGTGGGCGGCGGCAGCGTGGCGATGCGGCGCGTGTGGTTGCCCGCGAGCGCGATGTCGTCCACCTGGCGCTGGTAACGCACCGCACCGGACAGATCGCGCACCCGGAGCGTGGCGCGCAGGCCTTCGACCTGGCGCAGCGTGTGGTTCACCAACACCACCTCGCGCGAGTCGTAGGCGTACTGGATGTGCAAGGGCTCGTTGGCCTTCTTGGCGCCGAAGTAGGCGCCGGCGGGATGCAGATCATAGTCGTACAGATGCCAGTGCAAGGACGGCCAGGCGTTGTTGAGCATCCAGTAGATGACGCCGGTGGCCGGATGGTCGGCGTCCATCCTCGCATTGAACGCCTCGAACTGCGCGCGGGTGTTGTCGTAGTTGTCCAGCTGCGCCTTGGCCACGTAGTCGGCCAGCCCGCTCGGCGCGCCGTAGCGACGCGCCAGCGCCTGGTCGAACAGCGTCAGCACCGCGAACGGCGACCAGGCGGCCGAGGCGTGGTACTGGCGCTGCAGGGGCAGCTTCCACAGCGCCTCCTGCTCCTGCTCCGACAGCATGCGCTGCAGGTCCTCCATGCGCGGGATGTCCGCGCCGGCGCTGACCTCCGAATCGAAGCCGAACGCCCCGCCCAGCTTGTCGGCGTACCAGTACGCCGGCGGCACCCAGTCGTATGGCCCGGCCATCTTCATGCCGGACGGGCCGAGGCCCTCGGCGGGCTTATCGGCGGCGGCCGAGATCACGGGCAGCGACCAGTGCGCCGCATGCAGCGCATCCAGGTACAGCCTGGCCAGCGCCGGCGGCGGCGCGTTGTCGCTGCCGATCAGGAAGCCGATCACGGACGGATGGTTGCGCAGCAACCGCGCCTCGGTGGCCATCGAGGCCTGCGCCACGTCGAAGTCGTGCGCCTCCCAGGGCACGCCGCCGGTCTGCGCCGCCGACTCCCACATGTCGCAGCATTCCCAGCCGGCCAGGATCAGCAGGCCGTCGCGGTCGGCCAGCTCGTAGAAGCGCTGGTCCTCCAGCTTGCCCTCGGTGCGCAGCATGTTGAGGCCGAGGTTGCGCACGTAGGCGAACTCGGTCTCCAGCCGCGCCGGGTCGTCGCGCAGGAACATGTCCGGCGCCCAGCCCGCGCCGCGGATCAGCAGCGGCTGGCCGTTGATCGAGAAGCGCCGGTAGCCTTCGGCGGTCAGGTCGGACACCACGCTGCGGATGCCGAAGGCGGTCGCCGCCCGATCCGAATCCGCCCCACCCACCGCCGCGCGCAGTTCCAGCGCGTACAGCGGCTGCTCGCCCATGCCGGCCGGCCACCACAGGCGCGGATGCGCCAGCACCAGGCCGGGCGTGTCCTCGGGCACGAACGTGACCTCCTGCACCTGGCCGGGCGCCAGCGTGACGGTACGCGCCAGAGGCACGTCGGCCACGCGCCCGATGACGGTGACTTCATGGGCGACCGTATCCAGGTTCCGCGCCTCCACCCGCACGGTCAGCGCGGCGCGGGCGTGGTCGTCGGACAGGGCGGTCTCGACCTGCGGGTCGCCCAGCGCCACCGGCCCGCTCTGCACGATGTCCACGCCGCGCCAGGGCCCCATGTTGTTGTCCGGCGGCGTGGGGTTCCAGTCCACCCAGCCGATGCTCAGGCTCTGGCGCGGATCGGCCGGATGCACGCGCAGGGCGATCACGTTGCGCCCGGCGTGCACCCACGGCGTGACATCGAATTCGTTGACCGGATAGGCGCCGTCGATGGCGCTGCGGTCGGCCACCAGATGGCCGTTGACCCACAGGTCGGCCGCGGCGATCACGCCGTTGGTCCGCACCCGCGTGCGCTGCCCGGGCATGCGCGCGCCCAGGACGAATTCGCTGCGGTACCACCACGGCGTCACCACCAGATTGCCCGAGCCGTCCGGCACCTGCACCGCGGTCAGGTTGTCGCTATGGAAGACATCGGGATACAGCCCGTTCTCCAGCAGCGCGGCCATCACCGTGGCGCGCGCAGTGGCCGCGTACCAGCCCTGCGTGGAGAAGTCGGCGGCCGAGATCTCCTCGCCGCGCTGCTGCGCCTTGGTGCTGTCCTGGATCTGCCAGTGGGCGATGCGGGTGACGGTCCCGGCGTCCGCCGCTACGGTCGTGGGCGCGTACGGCGTGATCGCGCCGGCCGTCGAGGCGGCGGCGAGCATCCACCACAGCAGGTGCCTGCAGGTCTGTCGCATGGCTCAGTGCTCCTCCAGATAGCGTTCTTCGATGCGCAGCGGCGCGAACGGCCACGATGCCGTCTTCCTGGCCCAGACCAGGAAGGCGACGATGCCGGCCAGGATCCACGCGCTGGACAGCAGCAGCGACAGCGTCGAGGCCGACACGTAGACGAAGATCCATCCCGCCGCCGCGACCACGCACGGCAGCGGATACAGCCACTGCCGATAGGGACGCTTCAGGCCCGGCTGGCGCCGGCGCAGGATCACCAGCGCGGCGATCTGCGCCAGCGACTGCACCAGGATGGTCGCGGTCAGCAGCATGTTGATCACCTCGCTCAGATCGAAGAAGGTGCCGACCGCGGTCACCACGCCCATCACCAGCAAGGCCACGTGCGGAAACCCATGGCGGGCATGCAGGCGCCCGAACACGGCCAGGAACACCTTGTCCTGCGCCGCCTGGAACGGCACGCGCGAACCGCCGAGCAGCCCGGTGAACACCGAGGCGAAGGCCGTCACCACGATCAGCACCGTCATCACCGCGGCCGCCAGATGGCCCCAGCTGCGCTCCACCACCAGCGAGGCCACCGAGGTGGACCGCGCGATCTCCTGCCAGGGCGCGGCGCCGAGCACGCTGATGTTGAGCACCAGATAGATCAGCATCATCGCCACCACCGAGATGATGATCGAGCCGGGCATGGTGCGGCCCGGATCGCGCAGCTCATCGCCCAGGTAGGCCGTGGTGTTGTAGCCCAGGTAGTCGTAGATGCCGATCACCAGACCCGCGCCCAGGCCCAGGAAGAAGCGCCGGCCGAAGGCATCGGGCGGAAAGCCGAACGCATGGGCCGGGTCGAAGTCGGAGAATCCCGCCGCCGCCACGCCGGCCACCGCGACCAGCATGATCACCCACAGCCCGATCGTGATCGCCCGCACCGACTCGATGCGCCGGTACAGCAGCCAGACCACCAGCGCCGTGGCCGCCAGCCCGATCAGATGCGCCGGCCACCAGCCTAGCCCGGGCAGGAAGTAGCCCAGGTACTGCACCAGCCCGATGATGCCGGTGGACATCAGCAGCGGGATCGCCAGCAGCATCGTCCAGATGAACAGGAACGGCATCAGCTTGCCGCTGCGGTACTGGAACGCCTCACGCAGATAGACGTAGGTACCGCCCGAGCCCGGCATGGCCGCGCCGAGCTCGGCCCAGACCAGGCCGTCGGCCACCGCCAGCAGCGCGCCGGCGATCCAGCCGACCACCGCCTGCGGGCCGCCCAGCGTGGCCACCATCAGCGGGATGGTGATGAACGGCCCGACGCCGCACATCTGGGTCATGTTGAGCGCGGTGCCCGAGAACAGGCCGATGGAGCGGTGGAAGCCGCCGCCCTGCCCCGCCTGGGGCGCGTTGTGGTCCTGCATGCATCACCTCTTCCAGGTCTTGGGCCTTCCCGTTTCCCGCTGCCGGCCCGCGAGCCGGCAGCGCCTCAAGCCACGCGCACAGCGCGCGCTCACCACTGGCCGCGCACGCCGAAGGTGAACATCCGCTCGGAGAAGTTGGAATGCGCCGGCTGGTCGGGCCAGACCAGGTAGTACTTCTGGTATTCGTTGGTGAGGTTGGTGGCGTTGATCACCAGCTCGGCGTACTTGCTCAGCTTGTAGGACACCGAGGCGTCCAGATACTTCTGCGGCGCCTCGTAGAGCTCCATGCCGGTGATGCCGCCGATGCTGTCGCCCACCGCGCGCCGCGAGCGGTAGTTGTAGGCCAGGCGCGTCTGGAAGGCGCCGTCCTGGTACCACAGGATCAGGTTGCCGGACTTGGTCGAGTTGTCCTGGAACGGGATCTTCTTGCCGGCCAGGTCGCGCTCGCCCGAATCGCTGGGCGCATAGGTCGCGTTGACCTCCACGCCGGTGTTGGCCAGCAGGCCCGGCAGGAAGGTGAAGCCCTGGCGGTAGTCGAACTCGGCGCCCTGGATGCTGTTGCCCGAGCCCTGCACCGGCTCGGTGATCACGATGCAGTGGTTGCGCACCACCCCGTCCTCGTCGGGCAGGGTGCAGTTGGTCACCGAGCCGTTCTTGATGAAGCTCTCCATGTTGATGCGGAACAGCGCCAGGCTGAGCATGCTGCTGGCGTTGATGTAGTACTCCAGCGAGGCGCCGTAGTTGCTCGAGCGCCACGGCTTGAGATCGGGGTTGCCGCTGGACTGGCCGCTGGAGACGCGGAAGATGGCCCCGTCCGGCGTCTCCATCAGCGAGTAGTCCAGCTGCAGGCCGCCGCCCCAGGTGCTCAGGTCCAGCGGCATCATGTTCTTGGAGTAGGCCAGGCGCAGCTTCAGCCCTTCGGTGATGTCCAGCGAGAAGTTGGCCGCGGGCAGCACGTCGGTGTAGCTGCGATGGGTGGTCTCGGTGCCGGCGAAGACCGGCTCGTCGCCATAGGCGCCCGGCGCGCCGCCGAGGTACTGGGTGACGTTCAGTCCGGTGCGCACCACGCGCACGCCGACGTTGCCGCTGTACGGCATCTGGCCCAGGTCGCCACCGAAGTCCAGCTGCAGATAGCTGGACAGCTCGTGCAGGCCCACGTCCCAGGTGGTGCCGGGCTCGCCCACCTTGACCGTGCCCGGATACAGCGACTGCCAGTAGTCGAGCGGATTGATCATCGAATCCGGATTGATCGCCCAGAAGTTCAGGCCCGAACCGAGCAGGTTGTTGTACTTCTTCCACGCCCGCGACAGCGGCGCGGCCGTCAGCGGCATCTGCAGCGCCGACAGCGAACCGGCGCGGAAGTAACCCTGGTCGTTGCCGGCGGTACACGCGCCGCTGTCCAGCACCACGTCGGCGCCGACGTAGCGCACCAGGCAGCCATTGGGATCGCTGGCGCCCATGCCGGCGTAGACCGGCGCCTCCAGCGTCCAGCCGCGATTGCCGGCGTTGCGGATGCTGTTGCGCACGCCGAACTGCAGCACCAGGCCATCGTTGAAGTGCAGCTTGCCGTCGAAGCGCAGCGCGTTGAGCGCGACCTGCCGGTCGTAGTCGCCGGAGGATTCGAGCGTCTTGAGCGACCAGCCGTACGGGTTGGCGAACTGGTCGGCCAGCCCCTGCGGCAGGCCCATCTTCAGGTAGCGCCCGCGGAAGTCGGCCAGCACCGGCACCGTGTTCTGCGCCATGCCGTTACTGTTGAACACGCGGTTGCCGCCCAGCTGCGCCGGGTAGACCATCGTGCCCGGCGGCACCGCATCGTCGGGCACGCCGTCCATCAGATGGTTGGGCCACAGCGCGCCGTCGGAGTTGGAGATGTTGACGTCGGTCTCGATGCTGGACTGCGTGGCGCTGGCATGCAGGCCGCGCAGGCTGCCGGTGAACAGCCCGCCGTTGTCGTAGTCCAGCTGCAGGTTGAAGTTGCGCGCGATCGAGTCCTTCTGCGCGATCTCCGAGAACGACTCAACATCGCCCGGCCACTTCTGATACACCTGCGTGGTGTACATCTGCGAACCGGCCCAGTCCGGATCCGGCGTGCCGTAGGCGCCGGCGACCGCGCGCCCGGTGTCGCGCGAGACATTGGGCACGTAGGTGGCGCCCTGCCAGTTGGTCGAGTTGAACTGGATGCCGGCGATGGTGTTCCACTCGTGCTGCTGGGAGTAGAAGAAGTCGCTGGTCAGGTTGAAGCCGCCGCCCAGATCGGCCTGGAAGGACAGGTTGCCGGACTTGCGCTTGCGCCGCGTGGACTGCTGCCACAGGTTGATGTCCTGGCTGCCCATGAACACGCCGTTGGACTTGCCGTCGCCGTTGACGTCCACGGTGCCGTCGGCGTTCTGCACGATCTGCGAGGGAATCGGCGCGCCGTTCCACGGCGTCAGGAACCCGTTGTAGCCGCCGGCGCTGGCCGCGTTCTCGCCGTTGAGCACCACGCCGTACTGGTCCAGGCCCTCGCGCGAGTTCGAGCGCGTGGTGTCCGAGTAGTCGACCGACGCCAGCACGCCCCAGTGGTGGTCGTCGTTGTAGGAGATCAGCCCGTTGGCCTCCGGCCCCCAGCGCCGGCTGCTGGTGCCGCGCTCGCCATTGGCCGAGTAGCTGTAGGTGAAGCCGCTGGGCAGGTCCCAGGGCCGGTAGGTGTGCAGGTCGATGGCGCCGCTGATGCCCGAGGCGGTCTCGTTGGCGGTGGCCGACTTGACCACGTCCACGCCCTGGAACAGCGTCGAGGGCAGCATCGTGAAGTCCGGCTGCTGCGAATCGATCTGGTCGGCGGTGATGAACACCTCGCCGTTGAGCATGGTGCCCACCTGCGGCAGGCCGCGCACGTCCACCGAGGTGCCCACGCCGGCGTCGCGGTTGATCTGCACGCCGGTGATGCGCTGCAGGGAGTCGGTGATGGTGGTGTCCGGCAGCGCGCCGATGTTCTCGGCGGTGATGCTGTCCTGGATGTTGGCGGCGTCGCGCTTGACGTCGATGGCATGGGCCTGCGACTCGCGCACGCCGGTGACGGTGACCGCCGTGAAGTTGGTGACGTCGGGATTCTTGCCGTCCTGGTTCTGGCTGGATTTCGGCGTAGACGCCGCGGCGGGCGTCGTGGCCTGCGTGGCGTCGCTGCGCGTGTCCTGTTCGCCTGATGCGGGATCGGTCGGTGCCGTAACGGCCGCGGCCGGCAGCGCGGCGAACAGGGACAGGGTGACGGCGATGGCCAGCGGATGGATGCGGTGAGCGGTGGACATGAGCATTGACCTCGTGATGGTGGCTTGGCAGGCGCCAGGAAGCCGAGGTACTGCAGGGATGGGAGGGACCGGGTCGCGCAGTCCTGCGCGGGAGACGATGAAAGTCCTGGCTTGCCTCTGGCCGCGCGCGAACGGCGCGACGGCGGCGCGGCGTGCGCCGCGCGTGCGCCGCCGTTATCCGGAGAACAGGATCTTGGCCAGCGCCCACTGGCCCAGGCGCGGATCGCCCGTGGCGAAGATGCACAGGTCCTGGCGACCGGCATCGGGGAGGATCAGGTCGGCCTCCAGCAGCGCCAGTCCGGAGGACTGCGCCTTGTGGTCCAGCGGCAGACGCGCCAGCAGCGGGCCATCGCAGCCGCCGGTATGCAGCTCGAATTCGCCGTCGGGGCTATGCCGGCGCCGCACCACCGCGCCCTTGGCCTCGTCGCCGAAGCGCCAGGTCACGCGCCCGGCCGCCAGCGCCACGCGGCGCGCGCCGTCCAGCGGCGCCTGCGGCCAGCGCCAGCAGGCATTGCCGATGTCCACCGAATAGACCGTCCCCGACGGCGATGCGCCGGCCCGCACGGTCCCGCTTAACCGCGAGGGCGGCTCGCCCGAACACGTCGCCAGCGCACTGCCCGCACGCGTGCGCAGCGCCTGCCGGTCGACCTGCTGACGGCGCACGCCGGTGAGCGACTGGCCGTACGCATCGAAGGTCGCCACGCGCAGCGTCGTGCCCTGGGCGAGCAACAGCGGCGCGGTGTACAGCGGCGCCTGCGCGTCGGGCGTGCTGCCGTCGATGGTGTAGTGGATGGCGCCGGCCTGGACCTGGTTGGACACGACCGCACGCACGCGTCCATCGGCCTGCGCCTCGAGCGCGATGACGGGCGCGAAGGCGCTGTCCGCATCGGCGATGCCCAGCGCGCGCTCGCGCGCCAGCGTCGCCGGCAGGCGCGCCAGGAAGCCATTCCAGTCGTGGCTGCTCGCCGGCGACCAGGCCAGTTCGGCCAGCGCCGCCAGGCGCGGGAACAGCGCGTGCTGGACGTGGGCGAAGCTCGGCATCTGCTCGGTCCACAGCGCGCCCTGCACGCCGAGCACGCGCTGTGCCTCGGCCTGGCTGGCCCCTTCGGGAATGACCGCCGTGTCGTAGGCCTGGCGCAGGCTCACCACCGGCGGCGGGCCGGGCCATTCGTCGGCCAGCGCGGACTGCACGTGATCGAAGTACAGCGACTCCTGCGGCGCGATCACGACCTGGTGCCCCTGCCGCAGCGCGGCCAGGGCCACGCGCTCGTGATCCTGGCCGTGCCAGGACATCACCACCTGCGAGTCCGGGAGCGCGACGCCGGACTCCACCGCGTCGTCCCAGCCCACCGGCACGCGTCCGCGCCGGCGCAGCTGATCGGCGATGCGCGCCATGAACCAGCCCTGCAGCTGGTCGCTGCTGGCCAGCCCCAGCGCCCGCCGCTGCGCCTGCACCGCGGGCGAGGCATCCCACTGCGCGTGGTCGGCCTCGTCGCCGCCGAAGGAGACGTAGCGCGAGGGGAAGAGCTGCGTCGCATGCGCCAGCACGGCATCGACGAAGCGCAGCGTCCGCGCGTTGGGCGCCAGCAGCCAGGCGCTGACGCCCCAGTCGGTCCACACCGCCGGGCGGCGCCCGCTGACGCCCAGCCACGGATAGGCGGCGATGGCCGCCTGCGCATGGCCGGGCATGTCGATCTCGGGCACGACCTCGATGTAGCGCCGCGCGGCGTAGCGCACGATCTGCCGGACCTGCGCATCGCTGTAGCTGCCGCAGTAGGCGCCGGCGCGGTCGGCTGGCTCACTGCCGTCGGCGGCGGCCGGGCGGCAGGCGCCGATGCGCGTCAGTTCGGGATAACCGGGCACCTGCAGGCGCCAGCCCTGGTCGTCGGTGAGGTGCCACAGCAGCACGTCGAGCTTGGCCAGCGCCATGGCATCGATCAGGCGCTCGATCTCGGCCACGCGCTGATAGTGGCGGGCCGAATCGAGCAGCAGCGCGCGCCAGGCGAAGCGCGGCGCATCGTCGATCGCGCCCTGCGCCACCGCCACCGCCGCACCGCGCGCGTGGCCGGGCGGGGTGAGCAGCTGCCACAGCGTGGTTTCGCCGTAGAACGCGCCACGCGGCGTGCGCGCCTGGACCAGGATGCCCCGCGCCTCGACGCGCAGGCGATAGCCGGCCTCGTCCAGCGCGGCGCGCGGGTCGATGACGATGCGGATGGCCGGCGCCGCGCCGTGCGCGCCGGCCACGCGCAGGCGCGGGCCACCGGTCGCGTCGAGCAGCTGCAGCAGATGGTCGGCGAGGAAGCGCGCGTCGCTGGCGTCGGCCCCCTCCACCGCCAGCGCGGCGCCGTCGGCGACCTCGAACGTCCCGGCGCCGGCCGGCACCACCTGCGCCGGCGCCGGCAGCAGCGGCCAGGGCGTCGCGACGTGCGCGGCGGCGGCATGCCCGGCCGCGCACCCGCCGAAGGCGATGCACAGCCGCAGCAGCGCCGCGCGCAGGCCGTTCATGCGGCCTGGCCGCCGGAAGGAAACGCGGGCAGCCCCTTGTCCAGATACCAGCGGGCCGCGCCGAGCACACCGTTGCGCCCGTGTTCGACCACCCACACCGGCACCGGCGCCAGCAGGGTGCGCGCGCTGCGGCCATGCAGGAAGCGCAGGTGGAAGGCGCTGCGCGCCAGTTCGGCCTGCATCGAGGACAGGAAGCCGCCCGCCAGATACACCCCGCCGGTCGCCATGAACGCCAGGGCCAGGTCGCCGGCCAGGCCACCGAGCGCGGCGCAGAACATCGACACGGCCTCGGCCGCCTGCGCATCGTCCTGCGCGGCGGCGGTCACCGCCTCGGGCGCCTGCAGGCGCGGCGCGACGCCATCCAGCGCGCACAGCGCCGTGTAGAGCGTCAGCAGGCCGCGCCCGGACACGATCCGTTCGACCTCGACATAGCCGCCCTGCGGCGCCAGTTCGCTGAGCACCGCGCGCTCGCGCAGCGAATGCGCCGCGAACGCCATCTGCCCCGCCTCGGTGGTCAGCACCACGCCGCCGGCCGCACCCGGCAGATGGACGACCGCGCCCAGGCCGGTGCCCGGGCCGATCACCAGGACCGGCCCATCGCCGGCGACGGTCGGCCCACACAGATGGCGGCGCTGCTGCGCGAAGCCTTCCAGCGCGTAGCCCAGCGCCTCGAAGTCGTTGAGCACCGCCACATGCTCCAGCCCCAGCGCCTGGCGCAGGGCGCCGGTGCCGATCGGCCAGGGCAGGTTGTCGTTGACGACCTCCTCGCCGACCAGCTGGCCCGCGCAGGCGAGCACGCAGTGGCGCACCGGCTGCTGGGTGTCGGTATCGAGAAAGGCGCGCAGCAGCGCGGCCAGCGAAGGGAACTGCGCGCAGGGGTAGCTGCGGTAGGCCAGGGTCTCGAGCCGGTGGCCCTCGCCGGGCAACGCGCGCATCAGCGCGACCCGCGCATGGGTCCCGCCAATGTCGGCGGCCAGGAACACGGAGCTCCCCCGATCCACCGACCGCATCGATGCCGTGACCACCATGCCGTGTTCCCCAACAGGCCCCGGCGGAGAGATTAAGCACCACATGACACCGGTGTCAACGACGGATGACGCGGCCGTGACCAGGGGCGAGCGCGGCCCGTGCCGACAGCAGCGCGGCCGGGCACATCGAGCGCAGGCAAGTTGCTGGGGGAAGGTGTCGCCGGAGGGCTGCAACAGCACTTGGGGGTGCGTGGCACGCTCCGGATCAGGCCAGCTTCGCGGACCCGGCAGCGCCGTGGGTTAGCGGAGAGACGCTCGGACTGCCAATCGGGTCGAGGCATCGACTTCGGCACGCGCTCCAGTGTAGATATTTCAATTTAAAAACAATCACTTAAGTAAATATAATTAAAGTATTGCATTGCCTCTATTCAGCGGTTAGGCTGTGCGCCGTCCGGCCCCTGGGCTGGAGTGTTGCCACAACCGATGTCCTCCGGGCCCGACCCGGATTTTCCAGGCCCGTGCGTCGTCATTCGACCGGGCCTGTTTTTTTTGATCCCTCTGCCGATCGAGAGATCGGACGCCGCGCGGTCTCTGGGATAGGCAGCGGGCAAGACACCGCCTGTAGAGCGGAGCTTGCTCCGCTGGGGCCTTCCCGATGATCCGGCCGAAGAGCAGCGGAGCAAGCTCCGCTCTACAAGGAGCACGCGACGTATCGCCCGGCCGGGTCGAGGCGGGTGGCCGGCTTCGCGCGACGGCAAGGTTTTGGGCGTGTCCCACCCCCCCCGCGTGTTGCCCGCAGACACATGCAGCGGCCAAGATGCCCCCCACCTGGAGAGAACCCCCATGCCTCGGGCCCTGCGCATTCCCGCCGCTGTCCTTGCCTGTGCCCTGGCCGTCCTGGCCGCGTGCCAGCGCTCGCCCAAACCGGTGGTCGACGACCGGCCGGACGGCCCGGCCGCCACCGTGCGTCACCTGGCCGCACAGCTGCGCCAGTACGACCTGGCCGGCTTCGCCCGCGATGCCGTGCCCGCCCAGGACTACCAGACCTTCGCCGCCGGCTGGGCCGCCGGCGCCAGCCGCTGGCCGCTGAGCGAACTGCCCCTGCCCGAACGCCTGGTGCCCATGCTGGCCGCGCTGTCGGCCAACGACGCCGAACGCCAACTGGGCATCGACTACGACCGCAACCTCGCCGGCCAGGTCACCGACCTGCGCAACGCCGCGCAGACTCTGGGCCTGTTCATCGGCCAGTACGTGCGCAGCCAGGGCGAGTTCACCCCCGACCAGCGCGCGCACTTCGGCCAGGTCGTGCCGGCGCTGACCGCCTGGGCGCAGTCCGCCCCGCTGGCCGACGCCCCCCGCGCCCACACCGCCCTGCGCACCCTGGTGCCGGCCGCGCGCGCGACCGGCATCGACTCGGAGGCCGACCTGACCCAGGCCGGGATGGCCGGCGCGCTGACCCGGCTGGATCCCTTCTTCGCCGCGCTCGGCGGCGTGCTGGCCGACTACGGCCTGTCGCTGGACGACAGCCTGGCCAAGCTGGAAGTCGGCGAGGTCACCCAGGAAGGCGACCTGGCCAAGGTCGCGGTGACCTACCCGCTGGCCGGCAAGCCGATCCAGCTGACCGTGACCCTGCGCCGCCAGGACGGCCACTGGTACGTGGCCCACTACATGGACCAGGCCGCGGCCCTGCGCAAACGCCTCGAACAGCAGGCGCCCACCGCGCCCGAAGCGCCGAACGCGCCGGCGCCCGAGGCGCCGTCCCCCTCCGCACCGCCGGCGTCCTCGCCACCGCCGCCGGACGGCAAGGTGGCCGGAACGGTCACCGGGGCCGGCAACGGCCATTGGGCATAATGACCGCGATGCCTGACCAGAACCCCCTGCCCTTCCCCGAAGACCCGCGTCCCGAGCGCGAGGACGCACCGCCGGCGGAGGCGGCCGACGCCGCGGCGCCCGCCCCCGCGCAGCTGCCGGTGGCGGTGTCCGCCCCGATCGGCCGCAGCGGCAAGACCCCGCTGTGGGCACGCCTGCTGCACAAGGTGGTCGACCCCTGGGTCGAGCTGGACATCGAACCCGAGGCGCCGTCCACGCTGCTGGACAGCCGGCCGGTGTGCTACGTGCTGGAAGACTACGGCCTGTCCAACGCCCTGATCCTGGACCGCGCCTGCCAGGCCGCCGGCCTGCCCTCGCCGCTGCTGCCGCTGCCGGTGCCGGGCGACCCGCTGCGGCGCAAGCGCGCCTACCTGGCCCTGTCGCGGCGTATCGCCAGCTCGCTGATCCCCGAGGCCGGCAGCACCAAGACCCATTCCGATTCGCTGGCGCGCCTGCTGCAGGCGCACCGCACCAACCCGGCGCTGGACGTGCAGCTGGTGCCGGTGTCGATCTTCGTCGGCCGCGCGCCGGACAAGCAGAGCGGCTGGTTCGCGGTGCTGTTCTCGGAGAACTGGGCGCTGGTGGGCCGGTTCCGCCGCCTGCTGGCGATCCTGCTCAACGGCCGCAGCACCATCGTGCGCTTCTCCGCGCCGGTGTCGGTGCGCGACGCGGTGGCCGAGCAGCTGCCACCCGAGCGCACGGTGCGCAAGCTCTCGCGCGTGCTGCGCAAGCACTTCCACCGCATCCGCGAATCGGTGATCGGCCCGGACCTGTCCACCCGCCGCCTGCTGGTGGACCAGGTGCTGGCGGCCGAGCCGGTCAAGGAAGCCATCGCCGACCAGGCGCGCCGCGACAACTCCAAGCCCGAGGAGGCGTGGAAGAAGGCCCACGCCTACGCCTGGGAGATCGCCGCCGACTACTCCAACCCGGTGGTGCGCTCGGCCAGCTTCCTGCTCAGCCATGTGTGGAACCGCATCTACGCCGGCGTGCTGGTGCATCACCTGGACAAGTTCAAGGACGCCGCGCCCGGGCACGAGATCGTCTACGTGCCCAGCCACCGCAGCCACATGGACTACCTGCTGCTGAGCTACCTGCTGTACGAACGCGGCATCGTGCCGCCGCACATCTTCGCCGGCATCAACCTCAACCTGCCGGTGGTCGGCACGCTGCTGCGCAAGGGCGGCGCGTTCTTCGCCCGGCGCTCGTTCCGCGGCAATCCGCTGTATTCGGCGGTGTTCACCGAATACATGGCCCAGCTGGTGGCCGGCGGCTATTCGATCGAGTACTTCGTCGAGGGCGGGCGCTCGCGCACCGGCCGGCTGCTGCCGCCCAAGGGCGGGGTGATCTCGATGACCGTGCGCGCCTACCTGCGCCAGCCGCGCAAGCCGGTGCTGTTCCAGCCGGTGTACATCGGCTACGAGAAGCTGATGGAGGGCAAGAGCTACCTGGACGAGCTGTCCGGCCGGCCCAAGCAGAAGGAATCCATCTGGGGCCTGCTGTGGTCCATCCCCAAGGTGCTGCGCTCCAACTTCGGCCAGGTGGTGGTGAACTTCGGCGAGCCGATCGAGCTGACCGACATGCTGGCCCGGCACGCGCCGGAATGGGACGGCAAGCCGCTGCCCGAGGACGACAAGCCGCGCTGGCTGTCGGACACCGTCGATGCGCTGGCCACCACCATCAACACCCGCGTCAACGCCGCCGCCGACGTCAATCCGATCAACCTGCTGGCGCTGGCGCTGCTGTCCACGCCCAAGCACGCCATGGCCGAGGCCGACCTGATCGCGCAGATCGAGTTGAGCAAGACCCTGCTGGCGCGCCTGCCGTACTCGGACCGCGTCACCGTCACCCCGCACAGCCCCGAGCGGATCATCGCCCACGGCCTGGACATCAACGTGCTGCGCCGCATCTCCCATCCGCTGGGCGATGTGCTGGACGTGGTCGACGAAGACACCGCGGTGCTGCTGAGCTACTACCGCAACAACGTGCTGCACCTGTTCACCGCCGCGTCGTGGATCGCCTGTTGCTTCCAGAACAACCGGCGCATGGCGCGGTCGCGGCTGATCGCGCTGGGCCAGCAGCTGTATCCGTTCCTGCAGGCCGAGCTGTTCCTGCCGTGGACGGCCGAGGAGTTCGCCTCGCGCATCGAGCACACCATCGACGTGTTCATCGAGGCGCACCTGCTCGAGCAGAACCTGCCCCCGACCGGATCGGGGGTCAACGACGACGATGGCGGCGTCCTGCAGCGCAACGCCGGGCAGACCGACGAGGTGTTCCGCCTGCGCGCGATCGGCCACTCGCTGCAGCAGGCCTTCGAGCGCTATTACATCGCCATCTCGGTGCTGGTGAAGAACGGCCCCGGCACGCTGGGCGCGGCCGAGCTGGAGAGCTTGTGCCAGCAGGCCGCCCAGCGCCTGAGCCTGCTCTACGCCCCGGCCGCGCCGGAGTTCTTCGACAGGACGCTGTTCCGCGGCTTCATCCAGAAGCTGCGCGAGCTCAAGCTGGTGTGGCCGGACGAGCACAGCAAGCTGCTGTTCGATGCGCGCCTGGATGCGTGGGCGCGCGACGCCAAGGTGATCCTGGGCCGCGAGCTGCGCCACACCATCGAACGCGTCAGCCCCGAGGCCGCGCGTCCCGAACCGACGCCGGCGCCCTCCGAATAAGGCCAGCCGCACGATGTCCCAGCCCGCCGCAAGCTCCGAGATCGCCGACGACCGCGGGCCGGCCTGGCTGGAGGTGCCACGCCTGGCCGGACGCCTGCTGGTACAACACTGGCCGGCGCTGCTGTTCTGGTTCTTCGCCATGCGCGTGTGCTACGACGCGCTGATGCAGCTGGCGGTGCGGCTGGGCGGCTATAGCGCGCTGCTG
Source organism: Pseudoxanthomonas winnipegensis (assembly GCF_004283755.1). Taxonomy (GTDB): domain Bacteria; phylum Pseudomonadota; class Gammaproteobacteria; order Xanthomonadales; family Xanthomonadaceae; genus Pseudoxanthomonas_A; species Pseudoxanthomonas_A winnipegensis. The sequence continues at coordinate 479,717 of NZ_SHMH01000002.1, read as the reverse complement.
TCCTTCGCCGCGCTGTCGCTGCTGATCGTCACCCAGCTGGCCGGCACGATCATGATGTTCCAGTCGCTGCGGCCCTCGCTGCCGATGCTGGCCGGCGGCGCGACCACGCCGCAGCTGGACCCGGCGCGCGCGCACTGGAGCGGCGCGCTGGCGGTGGCGCTGCTGCCGTTCTTCGCCTACTACGCCGGCTGGGGCCTGCTGGAGAACCTGCGCCGCGACTTCCGCACCGGCTATGTGGTCAGCGTGTGGGACAAGGAGGACCTGGCCAACGTCCTGCATCTGAAGGGCATCTGGATCGCGCTGGCCATCGCCTGGCTGCTGCGCTGGGCGGCCAAGCGCCGCGCCGCCGCCGGCGAGGGCTGGGGCTGGAAACTGCTGGTGACCGTGTGCGAGGCGTACTGGGTGTTCGTCGGCGTGGCAGCCATCGGCAAGCTGCACGGGCTGGCCATGGACTGGTGGCACGAACGGGCGGTCTATGTGGCGGCCACGCGCTGGTGGGAGAGCCCGGCCTCGCTGTTCGCGCTGCTGCCGCCGGCCCGGCGCCTGCTGGACCCGCTGTGGGACGTGGCGACCACGGCCGCCGGGGCGGTGGTGTTGCCGCTGATCTGGCTGGCGATCACCGCGCTGATCTACGGCATCGACCTGAAGAAGGCCCAGCGCCTGGATCAGGCCGACACCCGGCTGGAACAGCTGGTGCAGCGCTACCGCGGGCTGCACTTCGGCCTGCGCATGCTGGTGGACAAGGTCAGCGAGGGCTGGACCAGCAAGGGCGTGCCGGTGGTCAACAGCCTGCGCCTGGTGCTGCGCGCGGGCCTGCCGGCGCTGCTGACCCTGTGCGTGGGCTGGCAGCTGCTGGCCTGGGTCGACTCCTGGGCCTGGCACTGGATGCGGCAGCTGATCGGGCCGCAGTCGCCGGACGTGCAGCAGGTGCAGGGCCAGCTGTACGCGGTGTTCCTGACCACGCCGCTGTCGTTCCGCACCTCGCTGCTGACCGACGTGCTGCGCACCGTGCTGCTAGCGGCCACCTTCGACCGCGCCATCGCACGGCTGCCGGCCGCGCGCTAGAGCGGCACGTCCAGGTAACGGCCGGAGACACCGGCCCGCGGACTCAGCTCGATCCGCGCATGCAGGCCGTGCACCTCCTGCCCGCGCGGCAGCACGAAGGCGTGCTGGAACAGCAGCGGCTGACCGGGCGCGATGGTCACCCGGTTGCTGTTCGCGTCCAGGCCGCTCCCGCAGCCGGTCGGCAGGCGTGGCCCGGCCAGCCGCGGCAGGGCGTTCGGGCCAGCCTCCCAGCGCCGCCCGGCCGCATCGGTGACCGCGCCACGACAGGTCTCGAACAGCGTCACATCGGCGCCGGGCGCGCGCACGACCTCGTAGCGCAGCAGCAGGACCACCGCATCCTGGCGCAGCCAGCCGCGCAGGCGGCGGTCGCCCGGTTCCACCACCTCGGCCGCCAGCAGCCGCCAGCGCGCCCCGCCGAAGCTCGCCCATTGGCCGGGCGCCGCGCGCACCGGGATGTCCGGATGCAGGGTCAGCGCTTCCTGGCGCGCCTGCCGGTAGGGCAGCCACAGCGCCAAGGCACCCAGCACCAGCGCGCCGGCCAGCCAGCCGGCGTTGCGCCGCCACCATCCGGTCGTGACCGTTGTCTTCATTGGCGCAGATCCAGGACGGGCTTGGCCTCTTCGAGCATGCTCCGCGCGCGCGCCGCGTCCAGGCCGAGGTCGACATCGACCAGGCTGTCGCCGCCCACGGGCAGGCTGGTGCCCCAGAACAGCTGCAGGTGCGCGCCCTGCAGCTGATCCGGCGGCAGTTCGAAGAACCAGGCGCCGACCTCCTGCAGGCCCGGGGCCAGCTCGCGCCCGGAGAGGTTGAACGCCGGCAGGCGCGGACGCTCGGCGCCGGAGGCGACATAGACCCGACCGCTGCGGGTGCGCAGCTGGGCGTTGAGCATGCCCTGGGTCTGGGTGGCCTCGACCTTGGCCAGGACCGACAGCCAGATGCCCGGCGTGCGCAGGGTCAGCGCCTCATCGCCCGGATAGGGGCCGTTGAGCAGGTAGGCATGGACGACCTTGAGCGCGCCGACCTCGACCCGGAAGTTGCGCCCCACCGCATCGCTCGCCGGCGCCGGCTGCAGCAGCGGCGCATCGCGCTGCTCGTAGCTGGACTGGTGCTTGCGCAGGACCACGATCGCCACCAGCGCCAGCGCGATCCACAGCAGCGGGCGCCAGCGCAGGCGCGGCAGCGACCACGGCCCGGCGTTCATGGCGCCACCACCCGATCGCGCAGGTCGCGCAAGGGCAGCTGCATCAAGGCCTTCGGCGCACCCTGCATCCAGCCGCCCTCGTCGTTGAGATAGGCCTTGGCCACGTAGTCGCGGGCGAACAGGCCGAACAGCGGCTGCGCGGGCACGGTCGCGCCGGCCGGCAGCGGCCACACCAGCTCCACCCGCTGGGGCAGGCGCGGCTGCAGGGCGGTCAAGATGCTGTGGTCGTCGGCGCGCTTGAGCAGCTCGGGGCGGGTGGGCTCGCCGTGCGCATCGACCAGCACCACGTCCTCGCGCAGGAAGCCGTAGCCGTTGAAGCTGCGCTCGGTGAGGTTCTCGACGTCGGCCTCCAGCACCAGGTACAGCGCCTGGGGATCGGCCGGATCGACCCGTCCGCCCGGCGGGTAGTGCGCCAGCCAGGCCTGGCGCGGGGTCACCGCCATCGCCCCGCTGCGCAGCGTCTTGTCCGGGCCGCTGCGCGGCAGCGGATGCGCCTTGCCCGAGGCGTCGCGGAAGCCCCCGAGGACGAAGGTGAGCACCAGGGCCAGCAAGGCCACCGCGGCGGCGGCCTGCCACCAGGGGTTGCGTGCCTTGTCGATGAGTTCCTGCTTTCCAACCACATCCAGCGCTCCGTCGGCGCCGGCACCTTAGCATCGTGCCCGCGCGGCGGCGACGCTCAGACCAGCACGGGGAAGGTCTGCTCCAGCCAGGCGCGCGCGGACAGGCCCAGCTGCGGATGCTGGACCAGATCCACCAGCGGCGAGCCGCAGGTAATGAAGGTGCTGGCGTCCTCGCAGACCAGCGCCATGCGCAGCACGCCGGTATCGCCGGGCAGGATCGCCGGCGGCAGGTATTCGCGGAAGCCGTAGAAGGCAAACAGCGCATGCAGCGCCGGCTCGCAGGCGATCAGGCCGAAGCGCACGTCCGAATCGCGCACCAGCCGATAGCTCTCGCGCAGCAGCGCATCGATGACCTGGCGGGTGCGGAAATCGGCCAGCACCTGCAGGCGCGAGCCGACCACGATGTGCTCCGGCGCCCAGATGCCGCTGAAGCGGTCCAGCTGCAGCAGCGTGCCCAGCTCGCGCCGCAGCTGCGGGGTATCAGTCGCATGCACGCGCACCGCCGCGACCATGGCCTCGCCGGCGAATACCGCCACGACGGTGGCACTGGCCTCCAGGGCGTCGTCGGGCTCGGGCTCACGGCCCTGTTCGGCCGCCAGGCGCCGGCGCATCGCCCGCAGCGGCGCCCCGGCCTGGCCGGGCCCGAGCCGCACCACGCGCAGCCCTGCCCCGGTCGGGGGGAGGGCGATGGCGGAAGCGGCGGAGCCGATCGGAGACATGGGCGGACACACAACACCAAGCGCCCGGACGAGTCAGGGCCGTAACCCACTGTGAAGCAAGCATCGGGCCAATTCCCGCCAAAACCCGGTGAGCACACGCAACTGCGCGCCGATGCGGGGTTTTCCCGCCGGCCTGCGGGGCACGTGCGGGACCGCACCAGTGACGGTGGCGGTCACAAGCCGCCGCTGCGGCTCAAGCCGGTTCGTCGGGGATCAGCGCGCTTTCCAGGCGGGTGATGCAGTCCTTCAGCCACAGCTTGCGCTTCTTCAGGCGCTTGATGGTCAGCTCGTCGGCGTGCAGCTCGGCGATGCTGCGGCTGATATGGTCGTCCAGATCGCGGTGCTCCCGCCGCAGCGCGGCAAGCCGGTTGACCGTATCGCTGGTGAGCTCCTGGTGCACGGCCCAAGCATACGCGGAAGACCGCAACGGGCGGTGCGCACCGGCCCGCCCGGCACCGCCCGGCGCGCGCCGGCCCGGGCAGGGACCGCGGCGGCCGGCTAGAATGCCCAACCCCCATGTCCACGCCCCTGCCCCTGCAGCTGATCGACAGCGCGCCGCCGGCCACGCCGGCCAGCGCCGATGCGCGCGCGCGCCGCGAGCAGACTAAGCTGGCCAAGCGCCTGCGCCGCGTAGTCGGCCAGGCCATCGCCGACTACGCGATGATCGAGGCCGGCGACAAGGTGATGGTGTGCCTGTCCGGCGGCAAGGACAGCTACACCCTGCTGGACATCCTGCTGCAGCTGCAGCGCAAGGCGCCGGTGCCCTTCGAGCTGGTCGCGGTCAACCTGGACCAGAAGCAGCCGGGCTTCCCGGAGCACGTGCTTCCGGCCTACCTGAAAGACCTGGGTGTGCCCTTCCACATCATCGAGCAGGACACCTACTCGGTGGTCACGCGCGTGGTGCCCGAGGGCAAGACCTTGTGCTCGCTATGCTCGCGCATGCGCCGCGGCGCGCTCTACGCCTACGCGGCCGAGCACGGCTTCACCAAGATCGCCCTGGGCCACCACCGCGACGACATGGTGGCCACCTTCTTCATGAACCTGTTCCACCACGCCAAGCTCTCCGGCATGCCGCCCAAGCTGCTGTCCGACGATGGCCGCCACGTGGTGATCCGCCCGCTGGCCTATGTGCGCGAGGCCGACATCGTCGACTACGCGCAACGCCGGGCGTTCCCGATCATTCCCTGCAACCTGTGCGGCAGCCAGGAGAACCTGCAGCGCCGCCAGGTTGGCAACATGCTCAAGGCCTGGGAGAAGGAACACCCCGGCCGGATCGAGCAGATCGCCCGCGCGATGGGCGATATCCGGCCCTCGCAGCTGGCCGATGCCAAGCTGTTCGACTTCGCCGCCCTGGGCCATGCTGAGGGCGCCGTGCAGCCCGATGCCCACGCCTGGCTGCGCGGCGAGACGCCCGGGCTGGACTGATGGCGGTGCGTGGGCTGAACAACGCATCGCGGCCGCTGGTCGCGCTGTCGGCGTTGGCCGTGCTGGCCGGCTGCGCGCGCGCCGGCGCCGATGCGCCCGTGGCCGCGCCCGAGACCTCCACGCCGACCCCGACCCTGGCCGCGCCGGCGGCGAGCGCGCGCCAGGCGGCCCAGCGCCAGGCCAAGATCGAGCAGGCCCTGGCCGGCCAGCAGTATCTGGACGATCCGGCCGGGCAATGGGCGATCAGCGCCACGGCCAGCTCGACCTATGCCACCGCCCTGGCCGGCCACGACGGGCGCTGGACGCCCGAGGCGGCCACCGGCGCGCCCGACGCCGAAAGCGTGCGCTACCCCGAGAAGGGCTGGGCGCCCGAACAGGCGACCGGCAAGCGCCGCGCGCCGGAATGGCTGGAGCTGCGCTACGACACCGCCGTGTCGGCCAGCGCGGTGCGCGTGCGCCAGGTCGGCCTGCCCGGCCGCCTGCGCCGGATCGAACTGATCGATCAGACCGGCGCGCGCCACGTGGTCTGGAACGGCCCGGACCGCAGCCCGCGCGACGCCCAGCAGATCACCTGGTTCCAGGCGCGCTTCGCGCCCACGCCCTACCAGACCCGCGCGGTGCGCCTGACCGTGACGCCCGGCGCGCCGACCGGTTCGATCGACGCGGTGCAGCTGGTCGGCGCCCATCCCTGAAGGATCTTTTCGGCACTGCCGCCGCGCCGACGTGTCAAGGCTGTCGGCGCGGTCCGCAGCGGTGATAATCCCCGATCCCTTTCGCCGCGCTGTCCGCCGCTTCCAGCGCGCCGCGCGCCCCATCCGGTCCCCTGCATGTTCTTTCGCAATCTCACCCTGTTCCGCTTCCCCACCTCGCTGGATTTCTCCGAACTCGACGCCCAGGTCGCCCAGGCCCCGCTCAAGCCGGTCGGCCCGCTGGAAATGAACTCGCGCGGCTTCATCAATCCCTTCGGGCGCTCCGAGGACGTCGCCACCCACCGCGCCGACGACGCGATCTGGGTCAGCGTCGGCGGCGAGGACAAGCTGCTGCCCGGCGCGGTGGTCAACGACCTGCTGGCACGCAAGCTGGACGAGATCGAGGCCAAGGAGGGGCGCCGCCCCGGCGGCAAGACCCGCAAGCGGCTCAAGGACGACCTGCTGCACGAGCTGCTGCCGCGCGCCTTCGTCAAACCCTCGCGCACCGATGCGCTGATCGATGCGCGCTCGGGCTTCATCGCCGTGGACGCGTCCTCGCGCAAGAGCGCCGAGAACGTGGTGTCCGAGCTGCGCGGGGTGATGGGCAGCTTCCCGGCCATGCCGATCAACGCCGAGATCGCGCCGCGCTCGATCCTCACCGGCTGGATCGCCGGCGAGCCCCTGCCCGAAGGCCTGAGCCTGGGCGAGGAATGCGAGATGAAGGACCCCATCGACGGCGGCGCGGTGGTGAAGTGCCAGAAGCAGGAACTGCGCAGCGAGGAAGTCGACAAGCACCTGGAGGCCGGCAAGCAGGTCACCAAGCTGGCGCTCAACCTCGACGACCACGTGTCCTTCGTCCTGGGCGAGGACCTGATCATCCGCAAGCTCAAGTTCCTCGATGGCGCGGTCGATCAGCTGGACGACAACATCGACGACCTGCGCGCCGAGCTGGACGCGCGCTTCGCGCTGATGAGCGCCGAGGTGCGGCGCCTGTTCTTCATCCTGGAAGGCGCGCTGAAGTTCAGCAAGGTGGAGTAGCGCCGCTGCGCGCGGGCGGTCGAATACCCGTCACGCGCGTCCGTACAATGCCCCCATGCTGCTGCGCCGGCTCATCGCCAAACCCACCCGCACCGTCGAGCGCGACACCGTGCTGTACCCGGCGGCCGACGGCGGCGCCCCGCTGCAGATCCAGCGCGTGCGCGATCCGCGCGCCCGCCGCATCCGCCTCAGCGTGGACGAACGCGGCGCGCGCCTGACCCTGCCGCTGCGCGCCAGCCTCATCGCCGGCGATCGCTTCCTCGACCTGCATCGCGACTGGCTCTACGAGCAGCTGGCCCGCAGCGTGCAGGCCTGCGAGGTGCAGCCGCTGCAGCCGGGCCAGAGCATGCACCTGCCGCTGCGCGGCGCGCTGATCCCGCTGCACTGGCAGCCCGGCCGCTACGCGCGCCTGGAGCTGCGCGAGGACGGCCTGCACGTGCAATGGCCGGCGCGCGGCTCGCAGGCCACCCTGGCGCGCGCGCTGCGCGAGTTCTACGAGGCCCAGGCGCGCGGCGACGTGGCCCGCTGGATGCCGCGCCACCTGCCCGGCCTGCCGCGCGCGCCGACGCGGCTGCGGCTGAAGATCATGTCCTCGCAGTGGGGCTCGCTGAGCCCGGACGGCACGATGGCGCTGGACCTGTCGCTGGTGCTGGCCCGGCCGAGCGCGTTCGAGTACGTGCTGGTCCACGAGCTGTGCCACCTGGCCCAGGCCAACCACTCGCAGGCGTTCTGGGACGAGGTCGAACGCCGCTTCCCCGACTGGCGCGCCGAACGCGCCTACTTCCACCAGGAAGGCCGCGGCCTCAAGGCGCAGCTGCGCGCCTTGCTGCAGCCCTGAAGCAACAGGCACCCGTGGGTGGAGCCGGCTGTGGCTGGGTGGGAGCAACTGTCTCCTCGAATCTCGCAGCGGTCTGCCTGTAGAGCGGAGCTTGCCTTGGGGACTCCGCTGCTCTTCGTTCGGTTCGTGGGGTAAGGCCTCAGCGGAGCAAGCTCCGCTCTACAGGTGGGAGGCAATCGCAGGGCGGGTGCGGCCCCGGCCGACCGCAAGAACGATCAAACCGGCTCCGAGCCGCCTCGCTAAGCTGCCCGCACTCGCAAGGGACGGGGACCGATGGTCGCGGCGGAAAAAGCACTCTGGTACATCGAAAGCCACTACACCGAAGCGCTCTCGCTGGAAACCATCGCCTCGGTCGCCGGCGTGTCGCCCTTCCACCTGGCGCGACTGTTCCAGGCGATGACCGGCTGCTCGGTGGTGCGCTACCTGCGCGCGCGGCGACTCAGCGAAGCCGCGCGCCAGCTCGCCGGTGGCGCGCCGGACATCCTGGCCATCGCGCTGGCGTCGGGCTATGGCTCGCACGAGGCCTTCACCCGGGCCTTCAGCGAGCAGTTCGGCCTGGCGCCGGCCGCGCTGCGCGCACGCGGCACGCTCGAAGGCCTCGACCTGGTCGAGCCCTGGCGCACCGCGGAAGGCCCCGCCGAGCTGCCCGAGACGCCGCGCGTCGTCCACGCCCCCGACTGGCGCATCGTCGGCATCGCCCGGCGCTACGTCGGTGGCACCACGCAGGGCATCCCCTCGCAGTGGCAGGCGCTGTATACCCATCCGTTTGCCCAGCCGCCGTCGGGCACCGCCTTCGGCGTGTTCTGCAACGGCGCGCCCGACGGCAGCTTCGACTATCTGGCCGGGTTCGAGCGCCGCGATGCGCGCGATCCGAGAGCCGGCCTCACGCGCCTGACGCTGCCCGCGCGCCGCTACGCGGTCGCGCTGCACCGTGGGCACATCTCGGCGATCCGCCGCACCTGGCGGGTGTTCGTCGGCGACTGGCTCCCGCGCTCCGGCTTGCCCGTGGCCGAGGCCCCGGATTTCGAGAAGTACAGCGACGACTTCGACACGCGCACCGGCATCGGCGATGTCGAGCTGTGGATGCCCCTGACCGACTGATCCGCAGGACACCTCGATGACCTTGCTTCGTTTGACCTCCCTGATCGTGCTGACGGCAAGCCTGGCCCTCGGTGCGCGCGCCACGGCCGGCACCGCAGGCGAGTCCCATCGCCTGGCCCACGTGCCCAGCGCGGCCCTGCGCAATGCCGACCACCGCGATGACGTCCGGGTCACCGTGTGGTATCCGGCAGTGCCCGATGCGGCGGAAACACCGGTGCAGATCGGACCGCCGGGCGCGCCGCTGTTCGAATCCGGGCGTGCGGCCAGTGATGCGCCTGTGGCGCCGGGACGCTTTCCGATCGTCCTGTTCTCGCATGGCAATGGCGGCTCGGCACGCATGATGGCGTGGTTCGGCACGGCGTTGGCGCGCGCCGGCTATGTCGTGATCGCGGTGGATCATCCCGGCAACAACGGCGTGGATGCGATGACGGTGGCCGGCAGCATTCTGGTCTGGGAGCGCGCCGATGACCTACGCGCCGCGCTGGCGCTGGTGCGGCGCGATCCCGTGCTCGGCCCGCACCTGGACACGCGCCACATGGGCGTGGCCGGCTTCTCGCTGGGCGGCTTCACCGCCCTGCTCGCCCTGGGCGCGCGCGCCGACCTGGGCCGGCTCATCGCGCGCTGCCATGCCGATCCGCAGGAGGCCGCCTGCCTGCCGCAGGCCGAAGCGCCCGAGCTGACCCTGGCCGCGCGGGAGGCGGCGCTGAAGCGCGCGCCCCTGGCCGCGGAAGCGGCGCGCTCGGGCGATGACCATGCGATCAGCGGTCTGCAGACCGCCTTCCTGATGGCACCGGGCGCCGCGCTGCTGCTGGCGCCGGACAGCCTGACCTCGCTGGATCGCCCCGTGGCGATCGTGGGCGGCGAGGCCGATACCGTCGCACCGCTCGCCAGCGATGGCCGCTGGCTGGCGGAGCAGCTGCCGCAGGCCACGCTGACCACGCTTCCGCGAGTGGGGCACTACGACTTCCTCGGGCGCTGCACGCGTGCGGGCGTGGCGCGCATTGCCCTGTGCCAGCACCTGGCCGCACCGCAGGAGGCCACGCATGCCACCGCGATCCGGCAGGCCATCGCCTTCTTCGATGCCCGTTTGAAAGTCGAGCGCCCTTAGTCGCGCCGAGGGTCGGGTGGCGCCTGCCGGGGCCTGGCCGAGGAGTCTGCGCGTGGCCGGGGGGAGCAACTGTCTCCTCAAATCTCGCCACGGTCCGCTGTAGAGCGGAGCTTGTGGCAATCCCCTCTTGGGGACTCCGCTGCTCTTCGTTCAGTTCGTGGGAAAGGCCCCAGCGGAGCAAGCTCCGCTCTACAGGCGGGAGCCGCCGCATTGGCCTGTTGGGCCAATGCGGCGATGAAGCTTTACCGGGAGAGCCTCATCGCCGCCATGGCGGCTCCCACAGGGTTAGTCGTTGCTGCCGAGGGCGTTGTCGATCAGGGCGGCCACGGCGGCGGGGTCGTCCATGTGCACATGGTGGTGGCCGGGCAGCACGAAGGTCTGGCCGTGGCGCAGGCGCGCGGCGCGCTGGCTGCGGATCGGCTCGGGGAAGTAGGGCTGGGCGGGCGTGGCCAGGATCACCCGCGTCGGGCAGTCGATCGATTCGACGATGGCATCGACCTGGGCATGCGTGGCGCGATACAGCGAGGGCAGCATCAGGCGCGGATCGCTGCTCCAGACCCAGCCGGCGTCGACCGCGCGCACGCCGCGCTCGACCAGCAGGGTCGCGCTGGCCTGGCTCAGTCCGTTGGCCTGCATGCGCGCGCGCACCGGCGCCTCCAGCGATGCGAACACGCGCAGCGGCCGTCGCGCGGGCTGGCGCGCCCGCTCGATGGCATCGCGCAGGCGGCTGCCGGCCTCGGCCGCATCCTCGGCCAGTCCGCCCAGCGCCTCGATGCAGACCAGCGCGCGCACGCGCCGTGGACACGCCGCGGCGATCAGGCTGGAGATCCCCGCCCCCATCGAATGCCCGAGCAGCGCGAAGCGCGCCCAGCCCAGCGCATCTGCCGCGTCGAGCACGGCGTTGATCGCCACGAACGGCGAATACTCCACGCCCGGCGGCAGGTGCGGACTGTGGCCATGGCCGGGCAGGTCCAGCGCCAGCACGTCCAGCGGCTGCGGCAGGTGCTCGAACAACGGCAGCCAGCTGGCCGCGTTGTCCAGCCAGCCGTGCAGGGCGATGACCTTGGGCCCGTGCGGATCGCCGCCGCGCAGCGCGGCCAGCGCGCCGACCTGGGTCGGCACCGTGACCGGGTGCAGGCTCATACCCGCATCGGCCCGAACTGGCGCTCCAGCATCGCCACCAGCGCGCGCGCATGGGCGGGCGCGTCGTTGAGACAGGGGATGTAGCGCAGCGTGCCGCCGGCATGGGCGAAGCCCTCAGCGAACTGCATGCCCACTTCCTCCAGCGTCTCCAAGCAATCCACGGCGAAGCCCGGGCAGACCACGTCGACCTGGGTCACTCCGCGCGCGGCCAGGGCGGCCAGTTCGGTATCGGTGGCCGGTTCCAGCCAGCGTTCGCGGCCGAAGCGCGACTGATAGGTCAGCGTCCACTCCCCCTCGCCCAGGCCCAGCGCCTGGGCAATCAGCGCGGCGCTGCGCTCGCAGCGCTGCGGATAGGGATCGCCGTTGTTGGCCACGCGCTGGGGCAGGCCGTGGAAGGAGAACAGCAGATGCGCGCCGGCGCCGTGGCGCGCGCGCCAGTGCGCGATCGACTCGGCCACCGTGGCGATCCAGTCCGGATCGTCCGAATAGTCCTCGACCCACTGCAGCCGTGCGTCCGGCGCGGCCGGATTCACCGCGCGCGCCACGTCCTGCATCGAGGCGGTGGTGGTGGTCGAGTACTGCGGATACAGCGGCAGCATCCGCACCAGCCCGCCTTCGTCCCGGGCCTGCTGCAGCAGCGCGCGCAGCGAGGGCTCGCCGTAGCGCATGGCCGGCACGACGCGCCAGTGCGGCAGCAGGGCCTGCACCTGCGCGGCCAGGCCGGTGGTGTACACCGCCAGCGGCGAGCCGCCTTCCAGCCAGACCTTGGCGTACTTCTCGGCCGACTTGGGTCCGCGCAGCGGCAGGATCACCCCGCGCAGCAGCGGCTGCCACAGCAGGCGCGGAATGGCGACCACGCGCGGATCGCTGAGGAACTCGGCCAGATAGCGGCGCACCGCCGGCGCGGTCGGCGCGGTCGGCGTGCCCAGATTGGCCAGCACCAGGGTGCCGGCGATGGCGGAGGACGAGGAGGAAGCGGCCTGGCCCATGGCCGTGGCGAGGGGGGCGTCGGACATGGGCGGCATGATGACAGATGCCGCGCGGGCTCATGGCCGATTCACTCGCCGCTCACTAGGCTCGCGGCGTTGCATGGCGGCCGATGGCATCGTCGGCGCGCGCTGCGTTGTCCTGCCACTTCCCCCGGAGCCTCCCGCATGCCCCTGTCCCGTTTCGCGCCGCGCCGCCTCGCCCGCCTGGGCGTGCTGCTGCTGGCCAGCCTCGCCGCCACGCAGGCCTTCGCCGGCACCGAACAGGACGACCGCGCCGTCAACGCCACGCGCGTGCTGACCGACATCCAGCGCATCCCCGAGGAGTCCATCCCCGACAAGCTGCTGGACGAGGGCAAGGCGATCATCGTCATCCCCGATTCGCTCAAGGTCGGCCTGCTGTTCGGCGGGCGCAGCGGCCACGGCCTGATGTCGGTGAAGAATCCCGACGGCACCTGGTCGCAGCCGGTGTTCGTCAAGCTCACCGGCGGCAGCGTGGGCTTCCAGGCCGGCGTGCAGTCCTCGGACATCGTGCTGGTGTTCCGCAACGACCGCTCGCTCAACAACATCGTCAACGGCAAGGTGACCCTGGGCGCCGACGCCGGCGTGGCCGCCGGCCCGGTCGGGCGCAACGCCTCGGCCGCCACCGACGGCCAGCTCAAGGCCGAGATCTGGTCCTGGTCGCGCGCCCGTGGCCTGTTCGCCGGCATCGCGCTGGACGGGGCCGTGCTGTCCATCGACGACGATGCCAACGTGGCCGCCTACGGGCCGGGCGCCACGCCGCGCGCGATCTTCGAGGGGCGCACCGCTCATCCCTCCGCGCAGGTGGTGGGTTTCCGCGACGAGCTGGAGGAAGCCACCGCCGCCGCCCGCGCCGCGCGGGGCGGCGACGCGCGCCCGGTGGTGACCACCGGCACGCCCAGCGCACCGCCGGCCGCGCCGGCCTATCCCGAGGCGCAGACCGCGCCGATCGGCGCCGGCCAGCCGGCCCAGCCGCAGCCCGCGCAGCCGCAGCCGGCCCCGCAGCAGGGCTTCCAGCCGGTGGGCGAAGGTGAAATCCGCACCGAACAGCTGAACTGAACGCACGGGACCGGCACGCGGCACCGCGCTTGCGGTCGCCGCGGTCAGCGCAAGCGCGCGCGGCGTAGGCTATCCTGACTGTCCACTTCTACCCGGCGGGTCCGACATGGGCGGTTTGAGCATCTGGCACTGGATCATCGTGTTGGCCATCGTGCTGCTGGTGTTCGGCACCAAGCGGCTGACCAGCGGGGCCAAGGACCTGGGCAGCGCGGTGAAGGAATTCAAGAAGGGCATGCGCGACGACGAGGACAAGCCGGTCGCGCGCCTGTCCGACGAGGCGCGTGGCGCCGACGAGGCCGCCGCCAAGGAGCGCGAGCGCGAACGCAGCGGCGACGCCCGCTGATCGCAGGCGTGGTCGTGCTGGCTCCCTGCCCGCGCCGGCCCGGCGGACGCTGAGGGCCGCGTCATGTTCGAGATCGGCTTTCCCGAACTCATCGTCATCGCCGTGGTCGCCCTGGTGGTGCTCGGCCCCGAGCGCCTGCCCAAGGCGGCCCGCTTCGCCGGGCTGTGGGTGCGCCGGGCGCGCAACCAGTGGGACTCGGTCAAGCAGGAGCTGGAGCGCGAGCTGGCCGCCGAGGAGCTCAAGCGCAATCTGCACGAGGCCCAGGAGGCCCTGCGCCGCACCGAGGAACAGGCCCGCCGCGGCGGCGCCCAGGCGCAGCAGCAGTTCGACGAGCTGCGCACCGCAGTGAAGGACACCGGCACCGAGCACGACGCCGCGGCGAACGCCGACACCGCCGCCGACGTGGCCGCCGCGTCCGCGCCGCATGCGCCCGTGGAATCCACCGCCGCCGAGTCCACCGCCGCCGAACCCGCCGCATCCGAGCCAGGCCATGAACGCCCCCGTGCCTGATCGCTCCGAGCACGAGGCCGAAAGCAGCCTGATGGAGCACCTGCTCGAGCTGCGCACGCGGCTGATCCGGGGCCTGGCCGGCGTGGCGCTGGTGCTGGTGATCGCCATGCCCTTCGCCAAGCGCATCTTCGAGCACCTGGCGCGCCCCCTGCTCTCGCAGCTGCCGGTCGAGCAGGCCGCCAAGATGATCGCCGCCGACCCGACCTCGGGCTTCTTCGCGCCGATCAAGCTGGCCTTCTACCTGGCCCTGTTCGTGTCCTCGCCGTGGCTGATCTACCAGGCCTGGTGCTTCGTGGCGCCGGGCCTGTACCGGCACGAGAAGCGCCTGGCGGTGCCGCTGCTGGTGTCCTCGATCGCGCTGTTCTTCGCCGGCTGCGCCTTCGCCTACTTCGCCGTGCTGCCGGCGGTGTTCCATGCGCTGACGCTGTTCACGCCCGACGTGGTGACCCTGGCGCCGGACCCGGCCAAGTACCTGGACTTCGTGGTGGTGATCTTCCTGGCCTTCGGCCTGAGCTTCGAGCTGCCGGTGGCGATGGTGATCGTGGTGGCGGTGGGGCTGGTCACCCCACAGCAGCTCAAGGAATCGCGCGGCTACGCCATCGTCGGCGTCTTCATCATCGCGGCGATCATCACCCCGCCCGATGTGGTCTCCCAGCTGATGCTGGCCCTGCCGATGTGCCTGCTCTACGAGCTCGGCATCCTGGCCTGCCGCTGGGTCCTGCCCCGCAAGGCCGCACAAGCCTGAAGCTCGCGCTCAGCGGGCTCTAGCTCTTTGTGGGTAGAGCGGAGCTTGCTCCGCTGCGCTTCGTCGGTTTGTGGGGAAGGCTCCAGCGGAGCAAGCTCCGCTCTACAGGAGACGGTTGCTCCCACATGGGTCGCACCCGGCCGATGACCCCGCTGAGGATGGATCAGGACTTCTTGCGCGCCGAAGCCGCTTAGCGCAACGCCTGCGGCAGCGGTCCGGCGGGCGGTGGCCGCGCCTAGCGAGGCAGGAGGCCGAGCGCCCGAATCAGGGCAGGATGCCCTGATTGAGGGACAAGCGGCCACCGCCCGCCGGACCGCTGCCCCTCCGAAGCCAAGAACCCCCACGCACCGCGGTCCCTCGATCGAGAGAAAACCGCTTCGACCAAATCAGGCCGCGAAGGTCGAAGGCGGCGGCAGCGGTTCGGTCGGCGCGACGGCGCCAGGCTGGCCCAGCAGCTGGCTCCAGGCGCTGGTCACGCAGCCGGCCAGCAGCGGCAGCATCACCCCCATCAGCAGCACATTGGTCAGCAGGATGCCCAGCAGCTGGCCGGCGACCATGGCCACGGCCAGGCCCAGCAGTTGCACCACGATCAGCAGCGGCACCAGCACGATCACCAGCAGCAGGTAGAACACCACCACCGCCGGCAGATTGTGCAGACAGGCGCGCAGGCTGTTGAACATCGCCTCCATGCCACGGCGCTGGCCGAACAGCACGTCCGGCACCGCCACGAACACCAGCAGGCTGGCCACCAGCCCGCCGGCGATCAGCAGCAGCAGCCACAGCAGCAGGCGCCCGGCCGGCAGCTGCGCCACCATGGCCGGATCGGGCTCGCCGCCGCTGGCGGCCTGCTGCTCGAGATGGCCGATGACCTCCTGCAGCTTCTGCACGCCCTCGGTGCCCAGCAGCGCCATCAGCAGCAGGCCGGCGGCGATGGCCAGCAGCACCTGCGGCAGCAGCGTGGCCACCAGGCTGGAGATGCGGCCGGAGCGGAACCCGCCGAACAGGTCGCCCGGCACCACCGGCTGCGCGCCGGCCACCTTGCGCGCCGCGCCGACCATGCCGGCGAACAGCACCGGCGAGGCCAGCCCCAGCAGCAGCTGCAGGAACAGCCCCGGCACCGTGGCCAGCGCCATGACCTGGGCCACCAGCAGCGACAGCAGCGCCCACAGCGCGCCCAGCGCCCCCAGCTGCAGCGGCGCGCGCTTGAGCGCGGCCAGCCCGTCCAGCAGCCATTGCGCGCCGGCGCTCGCGGGCACCTTGTTGATCATCGACATCGAGACACTTCCGAATGAACGCAGGGGGGAGGACAGGAAAGGCCCGGCGCGCCTGGCCGGGGTCAGCGGGCGCGGGCCTGGCGCGCGTGGCGCACGAACCGCCGCAACAGTGTGCGCGCCTGCGGCGCGGCCGTCACCTCGCGGTGGATGCGCACCGGGCACTGGCCGGTGCTGCGCAGGTGCTCGGCGCGGGCGACCACGTAGCCGCGCATGTGGTGGGTGGCGAACTCGGGGTGGAACTGCACGCCCCAGGCGCGCTCGCCCCAGCGGAAGGCCTGGCAGCCGTCGCGCTGCGAACGCGCCAGCACCGTGGCCCCTTCCGGCGCGCGCAGCACCGTCTGCACATGGCTGGTGTGGGCCATGAAGCCCTCGGGCAGGTGCGCGAACAGCGGGTCCTGCGCGGCCGGCGGATGCAGGTCGATGCGCACCGTGCCCGATTCGCGCCCGGCCGGGTTGTAGGCCACCTCGCCGCCCAGCGCGTGGGCCAGCAGCTGGTGGCCGTAGCAGATGCCCAGCAGCGGCTGGCCCTCGTGCGCGGCCTGGCGCAGCCAGCCGGCGGCGCGCTCGCTCCAGTCGGCGCGGTCGGTGACCATGGCCGAGGAGCCGGAGACGATGATCCCGGCGAAGTCGCCATGCGCGGGCAGCGCGTCGCCGCGCTCGACATTGGCCACCACCGCCTCGTCGGCCTCCAGGCCGGCGGCGACGCGGATCCAGTGGGAGAACCCGCCGTGGCGCTTGAGACTGCGCAGCGGCTGGCCGGTTTCGACGATCAGGAAGGGCGGGTTCATTCCCGAGGGGGCAGGACGGAGACGACTTCCTCGATTGTCGTCAGACCGCGCGCCACCATGTCAAGGCCTGCGTCGCGCAGCGTGCGCATGCCCTGGATGCGCGCGGCGCGGGTGAAGGCGGCCAGGTCCATGTCGGCGCGGATCATCGCCCGCAGCTGCGGGGTCAGCGGCATCAGCTCGTACAGGCCCACGCGGCCCATGTAGCCGGTGCGGCGGCATTCCAGGCAGCCGACCGGGGCGTTGGGCGCGGCGTCCTCGGGCACCTGGCGGCCGGTCTCCAGCAGCGCGTCCCAGGCATGGGCCGGCAGCGTGGTGGGCTGGCGGCAGTGCGGGCACAGGGTGCGCACCAGGCGCTGGGCCAGCACGCCGCTCAGGGTCGAGGCGACCAGGTAGTGGGCCACGCCCAGGTCCAGCAGGCGGGTGATGGCCGAGGGCGCGTCGTTGGTATGCAGGGTGGACAGCACCAGGTGGCCGGTCAGCGAGGCCTGCACCGCCATCTGCGCGGTCTCCAGGTCGCGGATCTCGCCGATCATGATGATGTCCGGGTCCTGGCGCAGCAGGGTGCGCACGCCGGAGGCGAAGTCCAGGTCGATGTTGTTCTGGACCTGCATTTGGTTGAACTCGGGCGAGATCATCTCGATGGGGTCTTCGACCGTGCACACGTTGACGTCGGCGGTGGCCAGCTTGCGCAGCGTCGAATACAGCGTGGTGGTCTTGCCCGAGCCGGTCGGACCGGTCACCAGCACGATGCCGTGCGGCGCCTCGACCAGCGCGTTCCAGCCGGCGGCCTCGGTCGGGCTGAAGCCCAGCTCGGCGATCGGCTTGAACGCGGTGTCCGGGTCGAAGATGCGCATCACGCACTTCTCGCCGAAGGCGGTGGGCATGGTCGACAAGCGCATCTCCACCTCGCGCCCGCCGGGCGAGCGGGTCTTGATGCGGCCGTCCTGCGGGCGGCGGCGTTCGGCCAGGTCCATGCGGCCGAGCACCTTGATGCGCGAGACCACCGCGGTCATCACCGGCGGCGGCAGCTCGAACACCTTGTGCAGCACCCCGTCGATGCGGAAGCGGATGCGGCCCAGCTCGCGGCGCGGCTCCAGATGGATGTCCGAGGCGCGCTGCTCGTAGGCGTACTGCAGCATCCAGTCGACGATCTGCACCACGTGGTGATCGTCGGCGCCGACCTCGCCGCTCTGGCCCAGGTCGACCAGCTGCTCGAAGCTGGGCATGGACGCGTTCTGCTCGCGATCGCGCTGGTCCTTGGCGCCGCGCACCGAGCGCGTCACGCCGAAGAACTCCATCGTGTAGCGGTGCAGGTCCAGCGGATTGACCAGCGCCAGCTCGATGTGGCGCCGGGTCAGGTGGGTCAGGTCGGGCTTCCAGCTCAGGTCCAGCGGCTCGCTGGTGGCCATCAGCACGCGGTCGTGCTCGACCGCCAGCGGCAGGATGCGGTGGCGGCGGGCGTAGGCCTGGCTGACCACGGCGGTGACGCTGGCCACGTCCACCCGGGTCGGGTCGATGCGCAGGTAGCGCACCTCCACGCGGCGGGCCAGCCATTCGGTCAGGCGCTCCAGGCTCAGCTCGCCCCCGGCGGCCGCGGCCAGCTTGAGGTTGGCCAGCAGCACCAGCGGGTGCACCTCGCTGGCGCTGCGCGCGCCGGCGGCGGACATCTGGATGCGGCCGCGGTCGGCCTCGGCGACCAGGCCGTCGGCCAGCACCGCGCGGGCGACCTGGGCGAAGTCCAGCCGGCCCGACCCGAGCACCGTGGACTCCGGCGAGAAATCGGCCCTGCGCTGGGTCTGTTCCATTGCGGCATCGGCCCCCTGGCCGTGTCCATGCGGCCAGAAGCGGTCGCATCACGCCCGTATACTAGCCCACCCCTTTTTCCGCCCTTCGCCGCATGACTGTCACGACGGCCACACCCATCACCTTCCAGGGCCTGATCCAGACCCTCAACCAGTTCTGGGCAGCCCAAGGCTGCGTGCTGATCCAGCCGCTGGACCTGGAAGTCGGCGCGGGCACCTTCCACCCGGCCACCTTCCTGCGCGCGCTCGGCCCCGAGCCGTGGAACGCGGCCTACGTACAGCCCTCGCGCCGCCCCACCGACGGCCGCTACGGCGAGAACCCCAACCGCCTGCAGCGCTACTACCAGTACCAGGTGGCGATGAAGCCCAACCCGGACAACCTGCAGCAGCTGTATCTGGATTCGCTCGAGGCGCTGGGCATCGACCCGCTGGTGCACGACCTACGCTTCGTCGAGGACAACTGGGAATCGCCCACGCTCGGTGCCTGGGGCCTGGGCTGGGAAGTGTGGTTGAACGGCATGGAAGTCACCCAGTTCACCTACTTCCAGCAGGCCGGCGGCCTGGAATGCCGCCCGGTGCTGGGCGAGATCACCTACGGGCTCGAGCGTCTGTGCATGTACTTGCAGGACTGCGACAACGTCTACGACCTGGTGTGGACCTACGGCCCGGACGGCACGCCGGTGACCTATGGCGATGTCTACCACCAGAACGAGGTCGAGCAGAGCGCGTACAACTTCGAGCATGCCGACGTGGCCGAGCTGTTCCACCGCTTCGACGCCTGCGAGCGCGAGGCGGTCAAGCTGGTCGAGGCCGGCCTGCCGCTGCCCGCCTACGAGCAGGTGACCAAGGCCAGCCACAGCTTCAACCTGCTCGACGCGCGCCGCGCCATCAGCGTGACCGAGCGCCAGCGCTACATCCTGCGCGTGCGCGCCCTGGCCCAGGCCGTGGCCAAGGCGTACTACGCGCAGCGCGAGAAGCTCGGCTTCCCGGGGCTCAAGCGCGCCGCGCACGAGGCGGCGGCATGATCTTGATCGGCATGTTCGACTCGCCGTTCGTGCGCCGCGTGGCGGTGAGCATGGACGTGCTGGGCATGCCCTTCGAGCATCGCGACTGGTCGGTGGGCCGCGACTTCGACCGCATCCGCGCCTACAGCCCGCTCGGCCGCGTCCCGGTGCTGGTGCTGGACGACGGCGAGGCGCTGACCGAATCGGCGGTGATCCTGGACTACCTCGACGAGGTCGCCGGGCCGCAGCGCGCCCTGCTGCCCGCGCACGGCCCGGCACGCCGCCAGGCCCAGCGCCTGATGGGCTTTGCCACCGGCGCGGTCGAGAAGGCGCTGCACCAGGTGATGGAGCGCGTGTTCCGCCCCGCGGACAAGCGCCACGCGCCGTGGGTCGAGCGCTGCAATGCGCAGATGCGCGGCGCCCTGGCGGTGCTGGAGCAAGCCTGTGTCGAGGCCGGCGAGCGCGAATGGCTCATCGGCAACGCGATGAGCCAGGCCGACATCACCCTGGCCTGCTGCACGACCTATGCGCGCGACGCGGTCCCGCACGATCTGGCCGACACGCCGGCGCTGGCCGCACGCGTGGCGCGCTACGAAGCGCTGCCGGTGTTCGCCAAGCGCTACGTCCCGTTCTTCGCGCCGACCACCTGACGGCGCTCGACGATCTTCCCGATGCACCTCGCTCGCCCAGCCGAGCGGACTCTTCTCCAAGGCTTGACCACATGAGCGAACAACTTCCCCTCCTGATCGAACTGGGCACCGAGGAGCTGCCGGTCAAGGCGCTGCCGGGGCTGGCCGATGCGCTGTTCGAGGGCATCAAGGCCGGGCTGGAAAAGCGCGGCGTGGCGGTGGACGCGCGCGAGGCGCGGCCGCTGTTCACCCCGCGCCGGCTGGCGGTGCTGCTGCCGGGCGTGGCGGTGGAGCAGCCCGAGCAGGCCAGCGAGGTGTTCGGCCCGTACGTGAACATCGCCCTGGACGCCGACGGCCAGCCGACCAAGGCGCTGAGCGGTTTCGCGGCCAAGGCCGGCGTGGACTGGACCCAGCTCGAGCGCACCACCGACGCCAAGGGCGAGCGCTTCGTGCTGCGCGCCACGCGCGCCGGCGCGCGCACCGCCGACCTGCTGCCCGAGGTGATCGCCGAGGCCGTGGCCGCCATGCCGATCCCCAAGCCGATGCGCTGGGGCGATCACGACTACGCCTTCGCCCGGCCGGTGCAGTGGCTGGTGGCGCTGCTGGGCGAGCAGGTCATCGACACCACGCTGATGGGCGTGGCCGCCGGCCGCGACAGCCGTGGGCACCGCTTCGAGCACGATGCGCCGGTGTCGATCGCCGCGCCGGGCGACTATGTCACCGCGCTGGAAGCCGCGCGCGTGCTGGTCGACCCGCAGCAGCGCCGCGCCCGCATCATCGAACAGGTCCAGGCCGCCGCGCGCAGCGTCGACGGCGACGCGCGCGTCACCGACGACAACCTGGAACAGGTCGTGTGCCTGACCGAGTGGCCGAGCGCGGTCGCCTGCAGTTTCGAACCCGCCTTCCTGGCCGTGCCGCAGGAAGCGCTGATCGAGACGATGGAGATCAACCAGAAGTTCTTCCCCGTGCTGCGCGACGGCGTGCTGACCGAGCACTTCATCGGCATCGCCAACATCGCCTCGCGCGATCCGGCGCAGGTGCGCGCCGGCTACGAGCGGGTGATCCGCCCGCGCTTCGCCGATGCCAAGTTCTTCTTCGACGAGGACCTCAAGCAGGGCCTGGTGGCGATGGGCGAGGGCCTTGCGACCGTCACCTACCAGGCCAAGCTGGGCACGGTGGCCGACAAGGTCGCGCGCGTGGCCGCGCTGGCGCAGGCCATCGCCCCGAAGGTCGGCGCCGACCCGGCGCTGGCCCGGCGCGCGGCCGAGCTGTCCAAGAACGATCTGCAGTCGCGCATGGTCGGCGAGTTCCCCGAGCTTCAGGGCATCGCCGGGCGCCATTACGCGCTGGCGGCCGGCGAATCGCAGGAGGTCGCGCTGGCCATCGACGAGGGCTACCAGCCGCGCTTCGCGGGCGACGACATCGCGCTCTCGCCGCTGGGCAAGGTGCTGGCCATCGCCGAGCGCCTGGACACGCTGGCCGGCGGTTTCGCCGCGGGCCTCAAGCCGACCGGCAACAAGGATCCCTTCGCGCTGCGCCGCAATGCGCTGGGGCTGGCGCGGACGATCATCGAGAGTGGGTTTGATCTGGATCTGAAGTCGCTGCTAGCCACTGCGGTTGGCTTGGTTGGAGAGGCCGGTCCTGCAGATAAGAGCAAAAAAGAGCTGTTCGATGCGATGGACAAGCTCCTACCTGAGCTCTACGACTTCATCCTCGACCGCCTGAAAGGCTACTACGCCGACAAGGGCGTGCCGACCACGCAGTTCAACGCGGTGGCCGAGCTCAAGCCGGCCTCGCTGTACGACTTCGACCGCCGCATCGAGGCCATCGGCACCTTCGCCGCGCTGCCCGAGGCCGCCGCGCTGGCCGCGGCCAACAAGCGCATCGGCAACATCCTCAAGAAGGCCCAGGCCGAGGGCGTGCAGATCCCCGATCACCTGGATCGTGGCCTGATCGAACACCCGGCCGAGGCCGCGCTGGCCGAGGCCGTGCAGGCCGCGATCGGCGACACCGACACCGCCCTGCATCAGCACGACTACGTCGCGGTGCTGGCGCGCCTGGCGCTGCTGCGCGAGCAGGTGGACAGCTTCTTCGACATGGTGATGGTCAACGCCGAGAACCCGGCCGTGCGCGGCAATCGCCTGGCCCTGCTGCATCGGCTGCATGCGCGCTTCGGCAAGGTGGCCGATATCGCGCAGCTTTCGGCCTGAGGACGGCCTGGGAGGCCCGTTGTTCCCGCGCAGGCGGACACAGCGGGCTTGGGCTTTTCCAGGCGGAAGGCGCTGGGTTCCCGCGTTCGCGGGAACGACGATGGGGTGTGTTGTGGCGCCTTCGGGACGCAACGCCGTCATGGCGCCTTAACCCGGCGCAGGAGGGCGGTTGGGTATGCTTTCCCCCATGCGCGTCCTTTCCTCGCTTGCCCTCGCCGCCGCGTTGTCTCTGTCTCCGGCGCTGGCGTGGGCGGCGGCCATCGTCGACCAGGTCCAGATCAAGGGCCTGAACGAGGACGATGAGACCCAGGCCGCGATGGCCGAGAACATCCGCGTGGCCCTGACGCTGAACGACGCGCTGGGCAAGCGCCTGGGCGAGGCCCGGCTGGAGTATCTGCTGGAGCAGACCAAGGACGAGGCCGCCCACGCGCTGGAGCCCTTCGGCTACTACGGGCCGACCATCACCGTCACCACGACCCGCCTGGATGCCACCCAGGCCGCGCGCGTGGAGCGGCAGAAGAAGACCGGCGGCAAGGACAAGGACGACGACGAGGATGACGACGACGATCGCGACACCGCGCCGCAGCCCAGCGCCCAGGTGCAGCGCGACGCCAGTGACGCCGACGGCAAGGTGACCACCTCGGTGGCCCCGGCCGACGTCAATCCTGATGCCAGCGAGGGCACCACCGCGCAGCAGGCCACCGGGCAGGCCGCGCCGAGCGCCGCCAACGCGCCGCGCGTGCGCGCGCCGGCCGATCACCTCACGGTGGTGGTCACCGTGGACCCGGGCGAACCGGTGCGCGTGCGCGATGCCGACATCCGCATCGAGGGCGAAGGCGGCAGCGACCGCTACCTGGCCCAGGACCTGAAGGACTTCGCGCCGCGCCCGGGCCAGGTGTTCGACCACCAGACCTACGAGGCCAGCAAGCTCAAGATCGTGCGCCGCCTGGCCGAGCGCGGCTATCTGGATGCGGACTTCCAGGACCGCCGGGTCGAGATCACCCGCGCCCAGCATGCCGCCGACATCGACCTGTCCTGGGTCAGCGGCATCCGCTACGACATGGGCCCGACGATCTTCCATCAGGATTACTTCCGGCCCGGCCTGCTCGACCAGCTGGTCTACTGGGACGAGGGCAGCTACTACCACCAGGGCAAGCTGGACCGGCTGCGCCAGTCGCTGGTGGCGCTGGACTACTTCAGCAACATCGACATCCAGCCCGATCCCGATCACGCGGTGGACGGCCGCGTGCCGATCGACGTCAACCTCAAGCTGGCCAAGCGCAACATCTACACCGCCGGCCTGAGCTACGGCACCGAGTACGGCGCCGGTGTGCTGGCGGGCATCGAGCGCCGCTACGTCAACTCGCGCGGGCACAAATTCAAGGCGCTGCTGGACTACGCGCAGAACCGCAAGTCGCTCACCGGCAACTACCGCATCCCGGCGTTCAAGTGGCTCGATGGCTGGTATGCGGCCACCGCGCAGCTGTACGACGAGCAGACCGACTACATCGACACCCGCCGCATCGAGCTGATCGGCAGCCGCAGCGGCCAGCTCAACGAGAACTGGACGCTCACCGCCTCGATCCACGCCCTGCGCGAGCGCTGGAAGCTGGAGCTGGAAGACGAGAACGGCGACGGCGCCGAGGCGGCCGCGCCGTATCGCTACGCGACCTACGTCTATCCGCAGTTGGAGGCGCAGTACGTCAACGTGGACGATCGCCTGTTCCCGCGCAGCGGCATCGTCGCGCGCTCGACCCTGCGCGGCGGCCTGGAAGGCGCCGGCTCGGACACCAACTTCGCCCAGCTGCAGGTCGGCGCGAGCTGGTTCAAGGGCATCGGCGCCAACGACCGCTTCATCCTGCGCGGCGAGATCGGTCAGACCAGCGCCGGCTCGCCCGACGCGCTGCCGCCGAGCCTGCGTTTCTACGCCGGCGGCGACAACAGCATCCGCGGCTACCAGTACCGCGAGGTCGGTCCGCGCGTGCGCACCGAGGGCGGCGAGTATTCGGTCGGCGGCAAGAAGCTGATCACCGCCAGCGCCGAGTACGAGCACTACTACAAGGGCGGCCCGTTCGGCGGCGCGATCTTCGTCGACACCGGCAGCGCCTACAACGACTCGCCCGATCTCAAGACCGGCGTGGGCGTCGGCGTGCGCTACCGCTCGCCGATCGGCCCGGTGCGGGTAGACATCGCCCACGGCCTGAACGATCCCGACTCGGTCGTGCAGCTGTACTTGAGCATCGGGACCAGCCTGTGAGCCGCACGCCGCAGGACCTCACCCCCGAGGAGCGCGAGGCGCGCATCGCGCAGCTGCGCGCCCGGCGCAAGGCGCGCATGCGCACGCTGGCCATCCGCAGCGCGATCGGCGTGGCCACGCTGGTGGTGGTGGCGCTGGTGGGGCTGTACTGGCTGCTGCAGACCGTGGCCGGCCGCGACGTGCTGCTGGCGCAGGTGATCGCGCGCCTGCCGGCCGGCAGTTCGCTGACCTACGCCAGCGCCGAAGGCCCGGTCGCCGGGCCGCTGACGCTGCGCGACGTGCACTTCCACATGGACGGCATCGACTTCACCGCCAAGCGTGTGCTGCTGGATCCGGACCTGCGCCCGCTGCTGGGCAAGCGCCTGCGCCTGGACCGGCTGGAAGTGGAGGACGCCACGCTGGAGGTCGCGCCCAGCCCGGACAAGCCGTTCGAGCTGCCGCGCTGGCCCGAGGTCATGCCGCAGATCGAGCTGCCGCTGAACCTGCAGGCCGACACGCTGCAGGTCGACCGGCTGCGCTACACCTCCGACGGTGAGCCGGTGATCTTCCTCGGCAGCATCCGCGGCGGCGTGGACCTGGGCGATGGCTATGCCGAAGCCAGCGCGGTGAAGATCACCAGCGACCGCGGCAACTTCTCCATCGACGGCCACTACCGGCCGGGCGACGACTACGACACCGACCTGACCGTGTCGGCCGGCTTCCCTGCGCCGCGCGGCAAGACGCCGGCGCGGCTGGGGCTGGTCGCGCGCGGCGACGTCAAGCACATGCAGGTGGCGGTGGGCGGCAACGCGCCGGCGCCGGTGCGCGTGCATCTGGACGTGCGCGGCGCGACCAAGCCGGACTGGGCCATGCGCGCGGTCAGCAAGCAGCTGGACCTGTCGCTGCTGGGCGTGGGTGCGGCCGATGCGCCGCCGCTGGCCTTCGACCTGCAGGCCAGCGGCACCGACGGCGGCGCGGCCATCAGCGGCCACGCCCAGCAGGGCGAGAACGCGGTGGTGATCGAGCCCTCGCACGTGCGCATCGACGACACCACGCTGACCGTGCAGCCGCTGGCGGTGCAGCTGCTCGACGGCCGCGTCACCCTCAACGGCCATGCCGACTTCACCCAGACCGAGGACCCGAGCTTCAAGTTCGCGGTCAACGCGCGCGGCCTGAAGTGGGGCGAAGGCGATGCGCGCATCCAGGCCGATGCGGACCTGGGCGTGGCCGGACGCAAGGCGGACTGGGCGGCGATCGGCACGGCCGATCTGGCGCGCGGACAGGACAAGGCGAAGGTCGACTTCGACGGCCGCGGCGACCTGGAGAAGGTGCTGCTCAAGACGCTCAAGGCGACCACTCCGGCCGGCGGGCTGCAGGTGACCGGCCAGGTCGGCTGGGCGCCGCAGCTGTCCTGGGACGTGGCGGCGACGCTGCAGAACTTCGACCCGGGCTACTTCGCCGCCGGCTGGAAGGGCGCGGTCACCGGCCAGCTGTCCAGCAAGGGCGCGCAGCGCGATCCGGCCGCGGGCAAGGGCACGGGGTTCGATGCGACGCTGGACATCCCGCAGCTGGGCGGCCGCCTGCGCGACCGCAAGCTGGCCGGCAGCGGCAACTTCGTCCTGCAGGGCGACAGCGGCCAGGGCAAGCTGGATCTGAGCCTGGGCGCCAGCCGCGTGCAGGCGCAGGGCAAGGTGGCCGACACCCTGGATGTCGATGCTACCCTGGACCCGCTGGAGCTGGCCGACCTGCTGCCTGGCGCCACCGGCGTGCTGGCCGGCACGCTGAAGCTCTCCGGCCCGCGCGCCGCGCCGACCCTCGAGGCCGACCTCACCGGCAACGCGCTCAAGTTCGACACCTATACCGCCCAGACCCTGAGCCTGAAGGGCCGGCTGCCGTGGAAGAGCGGCGATGGCCAGCTGGCCCTGACCGGCACCGGCGTGCAGGCCGGGCTGGCGCTGGACCGCCTGGAGGTACAAGCGCGCGGCGCGGTGCAGGACCTGCAGCTGCACGCGCAGGCCGACAGCCCGATGGCCTCGCTCACCCTCGCCGGCGCGGCGCGCCAGGCGCAGGACGGCGCCTGGTCCGGCACGCTGGAGACGCTGCGCATCGTGCCGTCCAAGGGCGATGCCTGGGCGCTGACCCAGGCCGCGCGCTTCAGCCAGAAGGGCCAGGCCTTCACCCTGTCCGACAGCTGTCTGGCCGGCGGCGACGGCGGCAGCCTGTGCGTGTCGGCCGACTGGCCGCGCAACGGCGTGCGCGCGCACTCCGACCGACTGCCGCTGACCCTGGTGCAGCCGTGGCTGCCGCAGCAGGACGGCCGCCAGCTCAGCCTGCGCGGCGACCTGACACTGGAGGCCAACCTCAAGCCGCAGGCCAACGCCTGGCAGGGCCAGGTGCACATCGCCTCGATGGACGGCGGCCTGAAGATGGGCAAGAACAGCCGCGGCGAACTGGTCCACTACGACCACTTCAGCATCGATGTGGACATGACCCCGCAGAAGATCCACGGCCGCCTCGGCACGGGCTTCGCGGGCAACGGCTTCGTCGATGCGACCTTCGATACCGGCTGGGACAGCTACGCCCCGCTGACCGGCAACATCTATCTCTACAACGACCGCCTGTTCTGGCTGGAGCTGTTCTCGCCGGACCTGGTGCGCCCGCAGGGCAAGCTCAAGGGCCACATCGGCCTGGCCGGCACGCGCGGCGCGCCGCTGCTCAGCGGCGAGGCCGACCTGAGCGACTTCACCGGCGACCTGCCGGCGCTGGGCATCACCCTGGTGCAGGGCAATGCGCAGCTGACCGCGCTGTCCGACGGCACCGCGCAGATCAAGGGCAGCGTGAAGTCGCAGTCGGCCACCGGCGGCGGCGGCACCGGCGGCGCGCTGTCCATCGACGGCTCGCTGGGCTGGCAGGGCGGCGACGAGCCGCTGCTGTTCCACGTGCGCGGCGACAACTTCCTGGCCTCGGACACCACCCAGCTGCGCGCGGTGATCGACCCGGACATGACCATCGCCCTGCAGGGCAAGGTGCTGGGCGTCGGCGGCCAGGTCACCGTGCCCTCGGCCAACCTCAACCTGGAGAAGCTCAGCGAAGGCGTGTCCACCTCCGAGGACGTGGTGGTGCTGGACCCGGCCGACCCGGAGGAAGGCGGCAGCTCGCTGCTCAAGCTGGACCTGGCGGTGAACCTGGGCGACCAGGTGCGGATGAAGGGCTTCGGCCTGGAAGGCTCGCTGCAGGGCCAGATGAACGTGCACTCGCGCGCCGGCCGCGCCATGTCGGCCACCGGCCAGCTCAACGTCGATGGCCGCTACACCGCCTATGGGCAGAAGCTGACCATCACCCGCGGCGAGCTGAGCTGGAGCAACGACGACGTCTCCGACCCCAACATCAACATCCGCGCCGAACGCGAAGTGGTCAGCGCCGGGGTGACGGCCGGCATCGACGTCACCGGCCGCGCCAGCGCGCCGCGCGCCAGTGTCTGGTCCAACCCGGAGACCTCCGAATCCGACGCGCTGGCCTACCTGGTGCTGGGCCGCCCGCTGAGCACCGCCAGCAGCCAGGAAAGCGCGCAGGTCAGCGCCGCGTCCTCGGCGCTGTCGGCCGGCGCCGGCCTGCTGGCCTCGCAGCTGGGCGCCAAGATCGGCCTGGACGACGCCGGCGTGCTCGAGTCGCGCACGATGGGCGCCTCGGTATTCGGCATCGGCAAGTATCTCTCGCCCAAGCTCTACGTCAGCTACGGCGTGGCCATGGTCGGCGGCGGTTCGGTGGTCACCCTGAAATACCTGCTGCGCAAGGGCTTCAACGCCGAGATCGAATCGTCCACCGTGGAAACGCGCGGGTCGATCAATTGGCAGAAAGAGAAGTAGGCCGAGATTTCCGCTTCATCGCGATGCCCGCGCCCTGGGCACCCACTTGCAAGGACGCAGATGGACACCGTCGAACACCTCAGCTATTCACCTCCAAAATCCATTGGTTTTGGACATGCGCCAACAAAGCGGAACGTCTTTGATGCTTGGGATATGACGCAGCGCTTCCTTACTCGCAATACGCAGGGTGCCCTGCGAACCGATATCCTCGTTGAAGCAGTCGGGCCAAGCGGATACGCCGGGGAGAAGATGAAGTTTCCATCGCAAGAACGGGCGCTAGCTACGTTTGGCGCCCCAGAAAAAAGCGAAGGCCATTGGTGCCGCTGGCGCATCGGAATCGAAGATGTTCCGAAGGCTTTCGAACTATTTTCTTACGCCCATGCGTCCCACCAGCGCAAAGTCTCAAGCTTCCGCTTCTGCATTACGCAAGATTTCCGTTGGCGCGGGATCGATGACACGACCATCGCAGGCTCGTATCTCGGCATCAACTTCGATGACTTCAACGGCATGTTTTTTCAGCCTGCCTATGTCTTTCCGTTTGCATTCGATGCACAAGAACACCGTCCGTGGCTGCAGGCCTTGATGAAGGACTCGCCCTTCAAGCTACGAGAGCCGTATTTTAAGCGCGCGCTCCAGACCAAAGCCGGCAACAGCTACCGCGCGTTGAAGCTGGACAAGAATTGGCTTACCAACGCCCCTGACGCTTAAGCGGCGATATGAACGCCCTTGCCCAGCAAGCGCGATGGGGTCGGCGTCGGTCCTGCGACTGTCGAGCACGCTCATGACCGAACCGTCATGCGCTTCCCATTTGCCGCGTGCGCGGGTGGCCGCTACTGTCGCCGCCACGTTTCGCATCGCATCCGGATCCACATGACCCGCACCCTGCCCCTGGCCGCCTCGCTGGCGCTGCTGCTGTCCTCCACCGCCCGTGCCGACGAAGGCATGTGGCTGCCCACGCAGCTGCCGTCGCTGGCCGAGCCGCTACGTGAGGCGGGTTTCCGCGGCGATCCGGCCGCGCTGGCCGATGTCACGCAGGCGCCGCTGAGCGCGGTGGTGAAGGTCGGCGGCGGCACCGGCTCGTTCGTCTCCGGCGACGGACTGCTGGTCACCAACCACCACGTGGCCTACGGCGTGATCCAGTACAGCACCAAGGCCGGCGCCAACCTCATCGACGATGGCTTCGTCGCGCAGGCGCGCGGCGAGGAGCTGCCGGCCAATCCGGATTTCCGCGTGCTGGTCACCACCGCCTTCGACAAGGTCACCGACCAGGTGCTGGCCGATGCGAAGGGCAAGACCGGCCGCGCCTACTACGACGCCGTGGACGCGGCCAGCAAGCGCCTGGTGGCCGCGTGCGAGGCCGCCGGCAACGTGCGCTGCAGCGTGGCCACGATGGACTACGGCGCGGACTTCTATCGCGTGACCCAGCTGGAGCTGCGCGACATACGCCTGGTCTATGCGCCACCGCGCGCCATCGGCAACTACGGCGATGAGATCGACAACTTCATGTGGCCGCGCCACGCCGGCGATTTCACCTTCCTGCGCGCCTATGTCGGCAAGGACGGCAAGCCGGCCGACTACAGCGCCGACAACGTGCCCTACCAGCCGCCGGCGTTCCTCAAGATGGCCGTCGAGGGGCCGAAGGAAGGCGACTTCGCCATGCTGGCCGGCTATCCCGGCATCACCTATCGCAACCGCACCGCGGCCGAGTTCGAGGCGCAGGTCGGCCATGTGCTGCCGGCGCGGGTGGCGGTGTTCGATGCGCTGATCGCGCTGATCGCGCAGATCGAGCAGGCCGGCAAGGCCAATGCCGAGGCGCGCACGCGCTATGCCTCGCAGCTGCAGTCGCTGAAGAACAACCGCAAGCGCGCCGCCGGTGAGCTGGAAGGCCTGCAGCGCAGCGACGCCGCGCGCCTGCGCGCCGCCGACGAGGCCGGCATGCTCGCGGCCACCCGCGGCGCGCAGAAGCAGCAGATCGATCAGCTGCAGCAGCTGCTGGCCCAAGGCCAGGCGCTGGGCGATCGCGACCTGCTGCTGGGCCTGGTCGCCGGGCAGACGCAGCTGCTGCGTTCGGCGCTGACCCTGGAGCGCCTGCGCCTCGAGTCGGCCAAGCCCGATGCCCAGCGCGAGACCGGCTACCAGCAGCGCGACCAGGCGCTGATCGAGGGCCAGCTCAAGCAGGTGCAGCGCCGCTACGACGCGACCACCGAGAAGGCGCTGCTGACCGTGCTGCTGGGCCGTTACCAGCAGCTGCCGGAGGCGCAGCGCGTGCCGGCCTTCGATGCCGCCTTCGGCCGCACCCCGGCCGAACTGGCCAAGGCGCTGGACGCGCTGTACGGCGCGACCACGCTGGGGACCGAAAGCGAGCGCCTGTCGCGCTTCGCTGCCGCGCGCCAGGGCCAGCCGCTGGCCGACGATGCGCTGATCGCACTGGCCGCCAAGCTGGTGCCGGCGCAGCTGGAACTGGAGAACGCCCGCAAGACGCGCGAGGGCGATCTGCTGCGCCTTCGCCCGGCCTACATGCAGGCGCTGGCCGCCTGGCGCGCCAAGCAGGGCCGCGCCAGCTATCCCGATGCCAACAGCACGCTGCGCGTGAGCTTCGGCCAGGTGACCCCGCTGGCGCCGCGCGATGCGGTGGCCTATGCGCCGCTCACCACGGTGGCCGGCATCGTGGAGAAGAACACCGGCACGGTGCCGTTCGACGCGCCCAAGCCGCTGCTGGAAGCGATCGCCAAGGGCGATTTCGGCAGCACCGCCGACCCGGTGCTGAAGACCCAGACCGTGGACTTCTTGACCAACCTGGATACCACCGGCGGCAACTCAGGCTCGCCCGTGCTCAACGCCAAGGGCGAGCTGATGGGCCTGAACTTCGACAGCAACTGGGAAGCGGTCAGCGCCAGCTGGTGGTACGACCCGCGCTACAAGCGCGCCATCCACGTCGATGCGCGCTACATCCGCTGGCTGCTGGCCAAGGTCTATCCGGCCCCTGCCCTGCTGCGCGAGATGGGCGTGCCGGCGCAGTAAGCCTTGCTTCTGCCCCCTCCCCTTCGCCGTAGGCGAAGGGGAGTTCGAGGTCGCAAACTAGCGACTGAGGGGGAAGTGCCTTTGCGCTTCGCTTCAAGATCTGCGCGACCTGAGGCAACCCCCTCCCAGCCTCCCCCTGCTGCGCAAGGGGAGGGGCAGCACGCTGCACCCTGCTTGGCCTTCTGGCCCAGTAAGCCCACAAACCCAAGGCGCTGCACCGCTTCTGCCCCCTCCCTTTCGTCGTAGACGAAGGGGAGGGCTGGGGAGGGGTGCTTTTGCTCTTCGCTTTGAGATCTGCGCGACCTGACCCAACCCCCTCCCAGCCTCCCCCTGCTGCGCAAGGGGAGGGGCAGCGCGCAGCACTCTGCCTGGCTCGCTGGCTGCGTAAGCCCACAGACGCAAGCCGCACGCTTCTGCCCCCTCCCTCTCGCCGCAGGCGAAGGGGAGCTCGAAGTCGCGAACTAGCGACTGAGGGGGAGGGGTGCTTTTGCTCTTTGCTTTGAGATCTGCTCGACCCAGGATCGCCTCGCAGTTGCCGGTGGTCTCAAGGTGCAAGATCCTGTTTTCCCGATCCCCCACAGGGAGCATGCCGCAGTGACCCAGACCGCCAACGTGATCGCCGTGGATCACACGGGCTTTGCCGTTTCCTCGTTGGACGAGTCCATCCGCTTCTGGACGCAAGCGCTGGGCTTCACGCTGCGGCGGCAGTCGGAGATGGGCGGCGAATTCCTCCGTGAGGTCACAGGGGTGGACGATCCGAGTGTGCGGACCGCGATCGTTGAGGCGCCGGACGGGTTCGTGATTGAACTGCTGCAGTACTCCGGAGGCCGCGAACATGGAGCCGTACCGGAGAGCGCAGGTGCGATCGGCGCCGCCCACCTGGCGCTGGCCGTGAAGGACATCCACGCCGCCATCGAGCGCGTCGAGGCCGCGGGTTGGAAAGCGAAAGGCAGCCCACAGCCGATTCCGGGCGGGCCACGCAAGGGGACGTTGGTTGCCTATGTCGCGGGCCCCGATCGCATCACGATCGAGTTCATGCAGCCGCCAGCGGAATGATCGGGCGCGTGAGAGGCCTAGCCGCACCTGCAGTCCAAGTGATTAGCCAGCACTTCGTTAGACGATGTCGCCGCGCTGGGGCGCAATCCAACGGGAACTGGGATTAGAGAACCAGTCAGTGAAAAGACTGCTGCTCTTCGGTAGAAATCGCCTCGGCTGAGACAACCCCCTCCCAGCCTCCCCCTGCTGCGCAAGGGGAGGGGCGGAGCGTGAGCTAGGTGACCTTCTTGAAGACCGTGATGCCCAGGACGAACAGGATTACGGCGATGATGATGAAGGCCCAGAACAGGAACTTGGCGATGGCGAACGCGCCGCCGGCGATGCCGCCGAAGCCGAGTACGCCGGCCACCACACCGATGATGGCGAAAATCAGCGCCCACTTGAGCATGGGATGTCTCCTTGCACGGTCAGATGACGGCACCCTAGCCAGCGCGCGGTGCGCATCGGGTGAGGACACGCAGACGCGATGCTCACATCCCGCGTAGCCCGGCCAGCGACGACCGCGCGGCGCGTTGCTGAGGTATCCCATAGCCCGCGCGGGCCGGCGCATGCTGACGGCCCGCCAACCTAGCAATCCCCGCAATCCTCCTGGCCTCTGGCCTCTGGCCTCTGGCCTCCAGCGCGAGTCTCCCGCGCAATCCCGCCCTAAACCAACGAACCGCCCGCCAACGCACCACGCGCCGGCTGACGCTGCGCTCAGCGCATCAACGGCGCATGCTGCTGCACCTCCTGCTCGCGCGACTGCACCTGCGGCGGTGGCGCCTGCGGGCTCTGCAGGGCCTGGGCGCTCTGCTCCAGTGGCTGGCGGCTGGCCTGGGCGCTTTCGACATGGCTGCGCAGGGCGTCGGGCGCGCCCGGCTGGCCCTGGACGGAGAACAGCCGGCCATCGCGGCCTTCGTGCACGCTGTCGATCCGGCGCAGGCCGTCCTGCTGCGCCTGTGCCGCCATCGCCGCGGCGGTCTGGCGGAAGGCCATCCCGTCCAGGGCGGCACCGGTCTGCGTGCGTCCCAGGCCTTGCGCGGCATCATCGTAGAGGCGGTTGCCGGATAGCCCGTCAGGCGCCGCGGCCGGCACGCCGAGCCGTGGCTTGGCGCTGGTATCGACATACGTCGCGCTGGTGGAGACCTGGCCCTTGGACACGCCCAGCGCCTTGAGGTCGACCTCGATCTGCGGCGCGCCCTTGCCCGGGTGGTAATGCGCCTCGGCCTGGCCGGCGTAGTCGAGCAGTTGGGAGACGTTCTGCTGCGGGTAGCCGCGCGCTTCGTAGAAGTAGGTGTTGACCGCGGCCAGGTTCTCCTTGGTCTCCGCCATCTTCAGCCCGTCCAGCGTGATGCCCGGACGCGGCGTGTAGGTCGGGTTGGCCGGCGTGCCGCCCTTCTGGATGTACGGATCCATGTCGCTGGGCGAGGTGTTGTAGACATCGCGCAGCGTCGCCTTGGGATTGTCCTTCAGCACCTGGGCGACCACGACGTTGTAACCGGTCAGTTCGGCATGCGTCTCCAGGCTGCGCGAGGTCTCGTTGAACTGCTTGATCACCGAGGTGTAGTCGTGGACCTTGCCGCCGCTGCCGGCCAGCGCATTGACGCCTTTCTCCAGGCTGGCGTCCGAGGTCATGATCTGCGCGCGATCGGCCGCGTGCTTGACCTCGTGGCCCAGGGTGAAGCGCACCGAGTTGAGCATCTCCGGGTCGGTGCGCGCGATGTGCAGCTGGCTGGGGGAAATCTGGATGGTGCGCGAATCGCCCATGTAGACGCCCAGCGCGCCGTTGACGTTGAGCGCCTCGATCCTGTCCAGCTGCTTCTTCTCGATCGCGTCGAGCACATTGGCCTTCAGGCCCGGCGTGCTGTCCAGCACGGCCTTGAGGTCTTCCCCTGGATGCACGCTGCCGCTGGCATTGGCCTTGTCGAAGGCATCCAGCATCGACTGCAGCTGCTGTTCCGGGGTGGGCGAGGGCTTGCCTGCGACGTGCTTGTCGTTCATGTCCTGGTCCTCGCCAATGCTACTGGTAGACGCCGATCACCATGGACGCCACGCAGTCCGGCGCGGGCGAGGCGCCGCGCGCGGGGCGGACATGCAGGTTCACGCTCACGCCCTGGCGGGTGAAGTACCAGGCTTCGTTGCCGCGGTGGCCGGCCGGCAGGTGCTGGCCGGAGAAGCCGGCGGCCGCCAGCGCGCTGCGGTAGCCCTCGACGCTGGCGCAGGGCGCGGCCGCATCGTCGGGCTCGAAGGAGAGCAGCAGGCTGTCGACCTGGCCGGAGGCGTTCTTGTGCGAGGACACCAGGCTGTAGCGGCCCTGGCCTGCGACCGGGCCGGCGATGCCATAGATCGTCGGGTCTTCGGCATTGACCTCCACCTCCACGCCCGTCAGGCGCTGCAGCTGCGCCGGTGCGAGATCCTCGCGGCTATGGATGCCGTCGATCAGGCGCAGGACGCGCTGGTTGAGATCGTCCAGGCTCAGGGGCGGCGCGGTGGTGGCATTCATCATCGGATCCTTCGAAGGGATGGAAGCGGCGGCGGGGTCGGCGTCCGGACGCGTCGGTGTCGCGCAGCCCGTGGTCGCAAGGCCGCTCAGGGCCAGCCAGATCAGGCGCAGGGTAACGACGGCGGCAGATGGGGTCGGACGGTGCATGGAGATCGGTCTCGCTGCGAGAGAGAGGCCACCCCCGGATGGCCCGGTTCACCTTCTAGCAGCGCCCCGGAAAGCGGTCAAACCCGTCAGCTGCGACGTCTGTCCCAGCTTTAGTGTCTTCACCGGAAGAACTGGCTCGGCGTCTGCCCGAAGCGGCGCTTGAACATGGTCGCGAATGCGCTGGGGCTGTCTTAGCCCAGCGACAGCGCCACATCGATCACCTTCTCGCCCACCGCCAGGCGCTCCAGCGCGCGCAGCAGCCGCGCCTGCTGACGCCACTGGCCGAAGGTCATGCCCAGCTCGCGCTGGCACAGGCGCTGGATCGTCTTGACGTCCACCTCCAGGCGCGCGGCCCAGTCCTGCAGGGTGGAGGCATCGTCGGGCGCCTGTTCCAGCTGGCGGCCGATCGCGCGCAGCCGCGCGTCGCGTGGCTCGGGCAGATGCAGGGGCAGCACCGGCAGGGTCTGCAGTTCGTCCAGGATCAGGCGCATGAGCCGGCCATCGCGCGAGTCGGCCGCGCACGGCGAGGCGACCTCGGCCGCGGCATGGATCAGCGCGGCCAGCAGCGGCGTCACCGAGACGGTCGAAGGCGCCTTCGGCGCGGCCGGCAGTGCGCCGGGCAGGATGTACAGGCTGCGCATGCGCACCAGACCGATGCAGTGCACCTGATGCCCCACGCCCGCCGGCATCCACAGCGCGCGCGTGCTCGGCACCACCCAGCGGCCATCGCCGGCGCGCACCGCCAGCACGCCGCCTTCGGCATAGACCAGCTGGTGCCGGTCGGGATGGTGGTGCAGCGGAATCAGGGTATTGGCGGGGTAATCGCGGGCCAGGCAGGTCACCGGCACGTCGGTGGCCGCCCCGACGCGGCGGGATTCGCCCAGGCCATCGATGTCCTTTTCGCGGGAGGTCATGACCAGATCGCGCAAGAAAGGCGTCGGCGGCGACTTTACCATGCGCCCCCTGCCCGTCCCGGACCGTGCCGCCGTCATGTCGACCACCACCGCGCCCCTGCCCGCCCAGCCCGCCACGTCAGCGCCCGCGCGCGGCCCGGTCGCGGTGGGCGTGCTCGCCGCGCTGACCGGCTCGCACCTGGTCAACGACATGATGCAGTCGCTGATCCTGGCGCTGTATCCGATCCTCAAGGGCCAGTTCCAGCTCAGCTTCGCCCAGGTCGGCCTGATCACCCTGACCTATCAGCTCACCGCCTCGCTGTTCCAGCCGCTGATCGGCCTGCGCACCGACCGCAAGCCGGCGCCATACTCGCTGCCGATGGGCATGGGTTCGACGCTGTGCGGCCTGTTGCTGTTGGCCTATGCGCCCAACTTCGTCATGGTGCTGTGCGCGGCGATGCTGGTGGGCATCGGCTCGGCGGTGTTCCATCCCGAGTCCTCGCGCATCGCGCGGCTGGCCTCGGGCGGGCGGCATGGGCTGTCGCAGTCGGTGTTCCAGGTCGGCGGCAATACCGGCACGGCCATCGGCCCGCTGATCGCCGCGGCGGTGATCGTGCCCAACGGGCGCACCAGCGTGGCCTGGTTCGCCGGTGCGGCGCTGATCGGCATGGGCCTGCTGACCTATGTCGGGCGCTGGTACGGCCTGCAGCTGGCGCGCAGCGCGGCCAGGCCCAAGGCGGCGGCGCCGGCGGGCATTGCGCCGCTGCCGCGGCGCACGGTGGCCTGGGTGATCGGCGTGCTGCTGGTGCTGATCTTCAGCAAGTACTTCTACATCGCCGGCATCAGCAGCTACTACACCTTCTTCCTGATCCAGAAGTTCCACCTGTCCGTGCCCAGCGCGCAGCTGCATCTGTTCGGCTTCCTGCTGGCCTCGGCGGCGGGCACGCTGATCGGCGGGCCGGTGGGCGACCGCATCGGCCGCAAGCCAGTGATCTGGGCCTCGATCCTGGGCGTGGCGCCGTTCGCGCTGCTGCTGCCCTACGCCAGCCTGGGCTGGACCACGGTGCTGACGGTGATCATCGGCTTCGTGCTGTCCTCGGCGTTCTCGGCGATCCTGGTCTATGCGCAGGAGCTGATGCCGACCCGCATCGGCACGGTGTCCGGGCTGTTCTTCGGCTTCGCCTTCGGCATGGGCGGGCTGGGCGCGGCGGTGCTGGGCGTGCTGGCCGACCACACCAGCATCTTCTGGGTCTACCAGGTGATCTCGTTCCTGCCGCTGCTGGGCATCGTGGCCGCCTTCCTGCCCAACCGCCGGCACGCCTGAGCCGGTGTGCGGCCCGGCCCGCGCGGCAGCAGCTACCGCGCGCCGATGCCGCTGATCAGCAGGACCAGGATCACCGCGACGACGACCAGCAGCACCGGCACCAACCGCCGGACGCCCGACCGTCGGGTTCGCGGATTCGCATCACCCGGTAATCCCGCCGCCTCCGGCGATCGACGCGTCGTGGCCTCGGCTGGGCGAGCGGACGAGGACTGCGCGAGGGTCAGCTGGGTCAGCCGCGCCATGTAGCGGTCGGCGAAGGCGATCTGCTCGGCCTCGGGCAACTGCTGGACGACGGCCTCCAGCGCGCGACCGGCCTGGCGCAGCATCCGATCCTGCGGGCCTGCGAATTCGCGCGCGTGTTGTTCTGCCAACTGCTCTGGATCGGGGATCATGGTGACGTCCTGTCAGGGGTGGTACTTCCGAGCCGGCCGGCGATCCACGGCCCTTAGTTCTTCTAGCAGCGGCTCGGCATCGCGTCAAACCGCAATTTGGACATGCGCGGTGAAAGTCAACCGCTTGGACTGGCGCACGCAGGACGCCACAATCGCCGGCCCTGTAGTCCCGGTTGAACCACGCAATGGCAGCACTCTCCGCGGCGCTCGCGCGCCAGATCGCCCAGACCATCGCCGACGAGATCGGCGCGCAGGCCGCGCAGGCGCAGGCCGCCATCGCCCTGCTGGACGAAGGCGCCACGGTCCCGTTCATCGCGCGCTACCGCAAGGAAGTCACCGGCGGGCTGGACGACACCCAGCTACGCACACTGGAAACGCGCCTGGTCTACCTGCGCGAGCTGGAAGACCGCCGCGCCTCGATCCTGGCCAGCATCGACGAGCAGGGCAAGCTGACCGACGAACTGCGTAACGAACTGCTCGCCGCCGACAGCAAGTCGCGCCTGGAAGACCTCTACCTGCCCTACAAGCCCAAGCGCCGCACCCGCGCGCAGATCGCGCGCGAGGCCGGCCTGGAGCCGCTGGCCGACGGCCTGCTGGCCGACCCCACGCGCGTACCGGAGGACTTCGCCGCCGGCTTCGTCGATGCCGACAAGGGCGTGGCCGACGCCAAGGCCGCGCTGGAGGGCGCGCGCGCCATCCTGATGGAGCGCTGGGGCGAGGACGCCGCGCTGCTGGGCGAACTGCGTACCTGGCTGCAGGACAACGGGGTGATCCGCGCCCGCGTGGTGGAAGGCAAGGAAGACGCCGGCGCCAAGTACCGCGACTACTTCGACCACAGCGAGGCGCTGGCCAGGATTCCCTCGCATCGCCTGCTGGCCCTGTTCCGCGCGCGCCGCGAGGAGTTCATCCAGCTCGACCTGGAGCCCGGCGCTGACGTCGAGGCCGGCAACGCCTACGCCGAAGGCCGCATCGCGCGCGCGGCGGGCATCGACCACCGCGGCCGCCCGGCCGACGCCTGGCTGGCGCAGGCCTGCCGCCTGACCTGGCGCGCCAAGCTGCACCTGCATCTGATGCTGGACCTGTTCAACCAGGCGCGCGAGAAGGCCGAAGGCGAGGCCATCGAAGTGTTTGGCGACAACCTCAAGGACCTGCTGCTGGCCGCCCCGGCCGGGCCCAAGACCGTGCTTGGCCTGGACCCGGGCATCCGCACCGGCTGCAAGGTCGCCGTGGTCGATGCCACCGGCAAGCTGGTGGCCACCGACACCATCTACCCGCACGAACCCAAGCGCCAGTGGGAGCAGTCGCTGCAGACGCTCAAGCGCCTGTGCCAGCAGCACGACGTGGCGCTGATCGCCATCGGCAACGGCACCGCCAGCCGCGAGACCGACAAGCTGGCCGGCGAGGTCATCAAGGCCTGCAACAACCCCAAGCTGCAGAAGATCGTGGTCAGCGAGGCCGGCGCCTCGGTGTATTCGGCTTCGGAAACCGCGGCCAAGGAATTCCCCAACCTGGACGTGTCGCTGCGCGGCGCGGTGTCCATCGCCCGTCGCCTGCAGGATCCGCTGGCCGAGCTGGTGAAGATCGAACCCAAGGCCATCGGCGTGGGCCAGTATCAGCACGACGTGGACCAGTTCCGCCTGGCGCGCGCCCTGGATGCGAAGGTCGAAGACTGCGTCAACGCGGTCGGCGTGGACGTCAACACCGCCTCGGCCGCGCTGCTCACGCGCGTGTCGGGCCTGTCCCAGGCCGTGGCCGAGAACATCGTGGTCTACCGCGACCAGCACGGCCCCTACCCCACCCGCAAGGCGCTGCTGAAGGTGCCGCGCCTGGGCGAGAAGACCTTCGAGCAGTGCGCCGGCTTCCTGCGCATCAGCGACGGCGAGCAGCCGCTGGACGCCTCCGCGGTGCACCCGGAGGCCTACCCGGTGGTCGAGCGCATCCTGGCCCAGGCCGACGGCAAGACCATCAAGCAGATCATCGGCGACACCGCCTTCCTGCGCGGGCTCAAGGCCGAACGCCTGACCGATGAGACCTTCGGCGTGCCCACCGTGCGCGACATCCTCAAGGAGCTGGAGAAGCCCGGCCGCGACCCGCGCCCGGAGTTCAAGGCCGCGCGCTTCGCCGAGGGCGTGGAGGACATCAAGGACCTGCGCGAAGGCATGATCCTGGAAGGCGTGGTGAGCAACGTGGCCGCCTTCGGCGCGTTCGTGGACATCGGCGTGCACCAGGACGGCCTGGTCCACATCTCCGCCCTGTCCGACACCTACGTCAAGGACCCGCGCGAGGTGGTCAAGGCCGGCGACATCGTCAAGGTCAAGGTGCTCGAGGTGGACGTGGCCCGCAAGCGCATCGCCCTGACCCGCCGCCTGGACGACGTCCCCGGCGCCCCGACCAGCGGCCCGCGCGAGGACCGCAGTGCGCGCGACAACGCACGTGGCGGCCCGCGCCACGGCGGCGGCAACGCACGGCCGCCCAAGCCCACCGCACCACCGGCAGACAACGCGCTGGCTGCGGCGTTTGCCCGGGCGCGGGGGGAGTGATCGCCCTCGCATCCCGTCGCAGACGACGCTATGGGATGCGATTCAAGTGGAGCTGACCATGTCTGCTTACGGGAGCCGAGCGCGTCTCGCTCAAGCAGTACATGCAAAGAAGCTACAGCTTGTAGTCAAGCCCAAATCTCAACGGACCAAGACTACACTCTGACCCCGTTTTC
Source organism: Pseudoxanthomonas winnipegensis (assembly GCF_004283755.1). Lineage (GTDB taxonomy): Bacteria > Pseudomonadota > Gammaproteobacteria > Xanthomonadales > Xanthomonadaceae > Pseudoxanthomonas_A > Pseudoxanthomonas_A winnipegensis. The sequence continues at coordinate 439,269 of NZ_SHMH01000002.1, read as the reverse complement.
CTGAGTGGTACTTCGCGACTGAACGTGTACTTGCAACGACGGCAGTAGAAAAAGTCAGGTGGGCCGGGAACAAAATTACTCACGAGCGTCACCGACGACTCAGTACCAGCTTGCTCCCTTCTTGGCGAACAATCTTGTACCGCCTTAAGGAGTTAAGCGCACCCACACCGCGTGCCGCTACTGCTATAGCTACAGCCGAGAGAGCCGCAGGCAGACCAAGGACAGAGACAGCGCCGATGCCAACAGCACCACTAAAGGGTGCAGTCGTGCCACCGGAGCCCAAGGCCAATATTACAGCTATGCCAATGGCGCCAATTGCGACTGCCCAAGCAACCTTGCCTGTAGCCTTGATCTTCATGACTTTCCGCGACAAATCACCCTCAATCTCGATGGTGTCCTGCTCGTTCTTCAGTGCCTCGCCAAGCTCTTTCTCATTCTTGATAGCCATAAATCCCCCTATGAGTGCTAGCGCCTGAATTAAGCCGAGCTGCGAAGCGGCTCCGGCTTGAATGAATTGTTAGGCGGCACGTTGCAGCCGCCATCGCGCCGGAACACTTTTTCGGCTGCTTCGAAACTTGCGCCCATTTGACAGTTGAACCTCGATCAAAAATTGGCCGTTGTGGAACTTGGATAACCAGTGAGAACCTAGCCGATGGTTGAGCTCAATGGGTTGCTGAGGTTCAATCTTGATGGGCCCGCCAGAGAGAAGCTCATGAATAGGCCCACCAAATCGGATCACCGAATAGAAGCGAGGGGACATAAAGGGTTGGCGAAGATGCCGCATAAGCGTGTATCGCAGCGGATAGGTGCCTTTTGAGACACAGCTTATGACGTAAATTGGCTTGCTGCTTTTATTGGTTATGGTCGCGCTTATCTCGTCTGGGCCAGAACCATCCAAGATGAGGTGAATGCCGGGAACTATTTTTATCGGGCGCAGCCAGACAATCAATCCAATGACAGCGGCTAAAATTGTTCCGCCCGCGCCGAAAATTTTTGAAATTTCAATGATGTCTGGCATTGCATTTCTCTTGTGCTGCCTAACGACTGAATTACGCCGCACCGCGAAGCGGCGTCGGCTTGAATTAACTGTTAGGTCTTCCGCTCGCCAACCCGCAGACCCGAAAGACCAAGTGCGATGAATTGAGCACCTTCCTGCGGTTGCTCAGTCTCAAACGACCGCCAGCCTACCTCATCGGGTTTAACCCACGTCTTGGCTTCGCGGCGCTCTAGGGCAACCCATCTCGCACGATAGAACAGCCGAAGCGAGAGCGAAACCGTCGCATTGATGAAGCGAAATCGCCCCCCGGCTGCTGCATATATCTCTCCGGAAGGCAGGGGTGACTCAAGACTGCTGCATAGACCAACCACCTTCTCATCGCTGAAAGTGAGTCCGTGCCGCGAATGTGCGAACAGATTACGGATGCGCCTGATCAGGGTGATCTCGCGATACTCAAATTCATCTATGAGCCCGAGTGAAGCGCAAGCGTTGATCCTGGCCGAGAATGTGCCGAGTGGAGCGTTTGGATCAATTAGCAGCCGATCTGCTGATTTTCCAGGGCAAAGGAATGACTGGAGTGTCTCTAGTAGCTTCTCGTCAATCAGCGCGGCAGCAACTAGCGGAAGACCGCGGTCGGTTTCCTGCTGTAACTCACTGAAGAAGGAAGAGAGGTCCTTGAGATCGTCGGGGTTCATCGCAGCCTCGAAGAAGGCCTAACTGCCATTCGACCCCACAATGGGGAATATTCGGCGAGTCTGCTGTTCTGCTGCCGGGGGCTTCAACAGGAAAAACTCATCACGCGACAAGGGCTTGCGTGGCGCACATCAATCCGGCATTCGCAGTCGCCGGGTACGCACGGCGGACGCGGCACCCATGCATAGCGCTATGCGCGTCAGACGCTGCGCCGACGCACCGGCGACTCGGGCGGCCTGATCATCGAGCCGAATCAACCGCCCTCCGGCTCTGCAATGATCACCTCAACCCCCATCCGCTGCAGCCCCTCCCGCGTGGCGGCGTCGATGCCGGCGTCGGTGATGATGGTGTGCACCTGCTCCAGTTTGGCGATGCGGTGCAGGCTGACCTTGCCGAACTTGGAGGCGTCGGTCAGCACGACCACGCGGCGGGCGTGTTCGACCATGCGCTGGTTGAGGCGGGCCTCGGAGGCGTCGTGGGTGGTCAGGCCGAACTGCAGGTCCAGGCCGTCCACGCCGAGGAACAGGGTGTCGAAGCTGTAGGCGTTGAGGCTCAGCTCGGCCTGGTTGCCCTGCAGCGACAGCGACTGCTTGCGCAGCTGGCCGCCGGAGAGCAGCACGTTGACGCCGGGCGCGGTGGCCAGTTCCCAGGCGATGTTCAGGCCGTTGGTCATCACCGACACGTCGCGATGGCCGTGCAGGTGGCGCGCCAGGGTCATGGTGGTCGAGCCGGAGTCGATGATGATGTTGTCGCCGGGCCTGACCAGCTGCGCGGCGCGCAGGCCGATGGAATCCTTCAGCGGCAGGTTGAGCGTGTCCTTCTCATGGATGTCGCGCTCCTGCGGCGGCGTGCGCACCAGGCTGGCGCCGCCGTGCGTGCGCGTGGCCAGCCCCTGGGCCTGGAAGTGATTGAGGTCGGCGCGGATGGTCACCGCCGAGACGCCGAAGCGCTCGACCAGCGCGCCCACCTGCACGCCGCCCTGCTCGATCAGGGCCTGCAGGATCTGCTGGCGGCGGGAGCGGGTGTTGCGCGTGGCCATCGCGGGGTGCCGGAAGGGTTCGGCAGCTTAGCCGGACGCGTCGCCGGCGCGACGGCCGGGAAGCGAGGACTGCGACGAGGACATGGCGTGCTCCTGGGGACTCGAGGACAGGCCCGGCTGGCAGGCCAGCAGGGCCGCGCCGCGCGCGCCGCCGGCATCGCCGAAACGCGGCGGCACGATCGGCGGCACCTGCGCGCCGGCGAACAGGTGCGCGGCCACCGCATCGGGCAGCTGCGCATACAGCGGTGCGTGTTGCGACAGCCCGCCGCCCAGCACGATCACGTGCGGATCCAGGGCCAGCACCAGCGCGGCCAGACTGTGGCCGAGCAGATCGCGATGGATCTCCAGCGCGTGGCGGGCACGCGCATCGCCCGCCTCGGCCAGCGCGATCACTGCGGCCGCGTCGGGCGCGGTACCGCCCAGATGGCGTTCCAGCGCGGCCAGGCCGCTGCCGGAGACATAGCGCTCCACGCAGCCCTGCAGGCCGCAGCCACAGGGCAGCAGCGGCAGGCCATGGCGCTGCAGCAGGTGGCCGGGGACGCTCCAGTGGCCCCATTCGCCGGCCAGGCCGTTGAAGCCGGTGATCAGCCGCCCGTCCACGCAGTAGCCGCCGCCTGCGCCGGTGCCGAGGATGGCGCCGAACATGCTCGGATAGCCCTGCGCGGCGCCGCCGTGGGCCTCGGACAGGGCGAAGCACTGCAGGTCGTTGCCGAAGGCCAGCGGCCGCGCCAGCCGCGCGCGCAGGTCGGCGGCGACGGTCTGCCCGGTCAGCGCCGGCACGTTGGCGCTGAGCTGGCGGCCGCTGCCGCGCTCGCGCACGCCCGGCAGGGCGATGCCGATGGCGCTGGTCGCCTGGCCCAGCGCGGCATCGGCCTGCTCCACCAGCGCGGCGACCGCGGCGAGGAAGCCGGCATAGTCGCCCTGCGGCGTGGCCACGCGCTGGCGCCAGCGCACCTGCGCGGCCGCATCGCAGGCCACCAGTTCGATCTTGGTGCCGCCGATGTCGATGCCGTAGCAGGCGGGCGATGCGTCAGCCATGGTGGATGGTGACGCCCTGCACGACGCGGTTGACGGTGCCGTCGGGGAAGGGATTGTCCGGGGTCAGCCCCAGCGCCGCCGAGCGCCGCAGCGCGTAGAGCTGGGCCAGGCCCAGCCACACCGGCGCCAGCCACGCATCGTCCAGCGCCGGCGTGGTCGCCGGCACGGTCAGGGTGAGGTCGTCGTCGGCCCCGATGTCGGCGTGCGGGCCGATCGCCAGCACCTGGCCGGCCACGCCGTCGCGGCGCAGTTCGGCCAGCAGGTCCTGCTCGTAGCGGCGCGCCAGCGGCTGCACGCTGCGCAGCACGATCACCAGGGTGCGCGCATCCAGCGTGGACTTGGGGCCGTGGCGGAAGCCCAGCGGCGTGTTGGCCAGCGCCAGCACGCGCCCGGCGGAGAGTTCGAGCACCTTCAGCGCGGCCTCGCGCGCCAGCGCCTCCAGCGGCCCGCTGGCCAGATAGATCACCCGCTCGAACGGGCGCGCGGCCAGCGCCGCCACCGGCGCGTCCCACTGCGCCAGGCCCTGGCGCGCCAGCGCGGCCACCTGGTGCAGGCGCGCGCCGCGCGTGTCCCCATCGCCGCGGTCGAACACCGCCAGCGCCGCCAGCAGCATGCAGGTCAGGCTGCTGGTCATGGCGAAGGCCTGATCGCAGCTGGCCCGCGGCATCAGCAGGGTGAAGGTGTCGACCCGCCCGGCGCCGCGCCGCGCCAGCTCGCCCTGGGCATTGCAGGTGATGTCGAGGAAGCGCGCCTGGTCCACGCTGGCGCGCACCAGTTCGACCGCCGCCACGCTCTCCGGGCTGGACCCACTGCGGCCGAAGGACACCAGCAGGGTCGGCCGGTCGCGCTGCAGGTACAGCGCCGGATGGGTCAGCAGGTTGGTGGTGTGCAGGGCCCGTACTTCGGCCGGCCACTGCGCGTTGATCGTGTCGGCCACCATCTCGGCGATGAAGCCCGAGCTGCCGGCGCCGGTGAACAGCACGCGCTGCCGCGGGTCGGTCAGCGCATCGCCCAGGAAGGCCTGCACCTGCGGCCAGGTCTGGGCGAGGGTCTGGGCCAGCGCCTCCCACAGCGCCGGCTGCTGGGCGATCTCGGCTGCCGTGTGCGCGCCTCCCAGGCGCTGCCAGGCGGGGGCATCGGAAAGCGGAATCAGGTCCATGCAAGCATCCAGTTGGGCCGGCGCAACATCCCGTCTTCCTTTCGAAATGTCAAATAACGAAAGAAAATGAAAAGGTTCGCCATTGCATGCACCGCGCCGTAGGCAGGTCGTCGCTGCTCCAGCGCATCAATCGAGCCAGCGGAGGGCGGCTCAACGCGGTGAGGCACCAGCAAAGCGAAACAATCCCGCCGGCTAATCTTTCTTTTCAGCACGCGCTTAGTTGCTTTTGCCTTTCATTTCGTTGACACCTTTCGAAATGCTGCCGTACAGTCGGCGACGAACTGCAATTCGCACGTCGGTTGAACCGGCAAACGGAGCCTTCCAGGTGCAAGTCCGAGCCCCGCGATCGCCGCTGCGTGCCACCCTCCTGTCAGCGCTGCTGCTGGCCTCCGGTGCGGCCGGGGCCATGTCGATCGGCAATGTGCGGTCGGTCAGCGCGCAGGGCGAGCACGCCTGGCTGCTGCGCACCGACAACGGCGGGGTGATGCGCATCGAGGTGGTCGCCGCCGACATCGTGCGCGTGCAGGCCGGGCGCGACGGCAGGCTCACCGGCGCCGGCGACAAGGCGACGCCGATCGTGCTGCCGCAGCCGGCCACCGCCGCGCAGGCGCGCCTGGAGGAAGACGCCCAGGAGCTGCGCGTGCGCACCGATGCGCTGGTGCTGCACGTGCAGCGCGCGCCCTTACGCCTGCGCCTGGAGCGGCTGGACCAGGGCCGGGCGGTGTCGCTGTGGCAGGAGCTGCAGCCGCTGGACCTGGGCCAGGACCGCAGCGTGCAGGTGCTGTCCTCGCAGCCGGACGAAGGCTTCTACGGCGGCGGCCAGCAGAACGGGCGCTACCAGTTCAAGGGCCGCGAGCTGGAGATCTCCTACTCCGGCGGCTGGGAGGACGGCGACCGGCCCAGCCCGGCGCCGATGCTGCTCAGCGACCGCGGCTGGGGCATGTTGCGCAACACCTGGCGCGACGGCGACTACGACCTGCGCCAGCCCGACCAGGCCACGCTGCTGCATCGCGAGGACCGCTTCGACGCCTATTACTTCGTCGGTGCCGGCCTGCCGCAGCTGGTGGAGCGCTACACCCGGCTCACCGGCCGGCCCACCATGCTGGCGCGCTGGGCGCTGTCCTACGGCGATGCCGATTGCTACAACGATGGCGACAACGCCAAGAAGCCCGGCACCGTGCCCGACGGCTGGCACGACGGCCCCACCGGCACCACGCCCGACGTGATCGACACGGTGGCGCGCCAGTACCGCGCGCACGACATGCCCGGCGGCTGGATCCTGCCCAACGACGGCTACGGCTGCGGCTATACCCAGCTGCCGCAGGTCGTGCAGGGGCTGGCCAAGTACGGGTTCAAGACCGGCCTGTGGACTGAGAACGGCGTGGACAAGATCGCCTGGGAGGTCGGCACCGCCGGCAGCCGGGTGCAGAAGCTGGACGTGGCCTGGACCGGCAAGGGCTATCAGTTCGCCATGGATGCCAACCGCGCGGCCTACGACGGCATCCTGGACAACTCCGACTCGCGCCCGTTCCTGTGGACGGTGATGGGCTGGGCCGGCATCCAGCGCTACGCGGTGGCCTGGACGGGCGACCAGAGCGGCAGCTGGGACTACATCGCCTGGCATATCCCCACGCTGATCGGCTCGGGGCTGTCGGGGCTAGCCTACGCCACCGGCGATGTGGACGGGATCTTCGGCGGCAGCGCCGAGACCTATACCCGCGACCTGCAGTGGAAGGCGTTCACGCCGGTGCTGATGGGCATGTCCGGCTGGTCGGCCAACGACCGCAAGCACCCATGGTGGTTCGACGAGCCCTATCGCAGCATCAACCGCGCCGCGCTCAAGCTGAAGATGCGCCTGACGCCATACATGTACGGACTGGTGCACGAGGCGGCGCAGACCGGCGCGCCGCCGGTGCGCGGGCTGATGTGGGACTTCCCCGGCGACCCGCATGCGCACGATGAGACCTACAAGCACCAGTTCCTGCTCGGCCGCGACCTGCTGATCGCGCCGGTCTACCTCAGCCAGGCCGCCAGCCGCGGCTGGCGCCGCGACATCCACCTGCCGGCCGGCACCTGGATCGACTACTGGGACGGCCGCCGCGTGCAGGCCGGCGCGCAGGGGCGCCAGCTGGACCGCCAGGTCGATCTGGCCACGCTGCCGGTGTTCGTGCGCGCCGGGGCGATCGTGCCGATGTATCCGGAGATGCTGTTCGACGGGCAGAAGCCGCTGGACGAGGTGACCTTCGACCTGTATCCGCAGGGCGACTCGCAGTACACGCTGTACGAGGACGACGGCAGCACGCGCCGCTACCAGCAGGGCGAATCGAGCACGCAGGACGTCGTCGTGCACGCTCCGGAGCAGGGCGCCGGCCCGGTGCGGGTGGAGCTCGGCGCGGTGCAGGGCCAGTACCAGGGCCAGCTGGCGCAGCGCCGCTACGCCTTGCGCGTGTCCAGCCGGCAGGCGCCGCGCGCCGTGCGGCTGGACGGCCGCGCGCTGCCGCAAGTGGCCGATGCCGCCGCGCTGGAGCGCGCGACCGAAGGCTGGTCCTTCGACGCCGGCGAGCGTCGCGGCACGCTGCACGTGCGCACCGCGACGGTGGATATCCGCACGCCGCTGGCGCTGGAGCTGGACTTCCCCGTCGCGCCCGCGCCGGCCGACGATGCCTACCCGGCCGCGCCGGAGCTGGGCCGCGCGCTGCCCGCCGACAGCCTGCTGGTCGTCAACCGACCGGCCGAGGAGCCCGGGCAGCCGCTGGAGAACGCCTTCGACGACGACCCCGGCACCTGGTTCCGCACCGTGCGCAACCAGGCCGTGCGCACCGGCGCGCACGAGTGGGTGGTCGGCTTCGGCGAGCGCAAGCTGATCGACGGCATCGAACTGGCCCCGCGCAACGACGCCAACTGGAAGCACGGCCAGGTGCGCGACTACGAGGTCTACCTGGCCGACAGCAACGGCGAGTGGGGCGCACCGGTCGCGCGCGGCACGCTCAAGCTGGCGCAGGGCACCCAGCACATCGACTTCCCCGCCCACGCCGGGCGCCTGCTGCGCTTCCGCGTGCTCAGCGTGCAGAACCCGGAGGGCGACGGCGCATCAAGCACCGATCCGATGGTGCTGGCCGCCCAGGGTGGCGGCGGCGCGCGCGCCATCGATGCGCTGCAGCCGCGCGATGTCGGGCCGATCACGCTGTCCACCTTCCATATCCTCGAACACGTCGAGCCCGAGCGCCCCGCCCAGCAGCGCTTCCTGTCCGAGCTGCCGCTGCCGGCGGCGCTGGCCGGCCGGGTCATGCCCGACCGCGCGCTGCGCGGCGGCGAGCTGCGCATGAACGGCCTGCTATTCCGCCGCGGGCTGGGCGTGGGCCCCGACAGCCGCATCGACCTGGCGCTCAAGGGCCAGTGGCGCCTGCTGCGCGCCGACCTGGGCATCGACGATGCCTGTCGCCAGGCCGGTGGGCTGCAGTTCCAGGTGTTCGGCGACGGCCGCCTGCTCTACGACAGCGGGCTGGTCCAGGCGCCGGGCGTGGTCAAGCCCGAGCTGGACATCCGCGGCCTGTCGACCCTGAGCCTGCGCACCACCGGTGCGACCGGCGCCTCCCCGTCCCAGGTCTGCGCCGACTGGGCCAATGCCGTGCTGATCGGCCAGGAGGGCGACACCGCCAGCGTCCTGCGCCCATGACCCCCGCGTAACACCGCTCTGCCCCGCCCTTCCAGCCGCGACCGCAAGGCCGCGGCCCTGGGATCGCTTTGTCCGGCGCACCGCCACCCAAGCGCCGTTATCTGCCAGGAGAGACCCTCGATGTTGCCCGCACGCCCGTTCCGCCCCCGCTCCCGTTCCCCGCTGTCGCTGGCCCTGGCCAGCGTGCTGCTGGCCCTCGCCCTGCCCGCCGCCGCCCAGGACACCACCGACCAGGACGGCGAGCAGGCCAAGGACCAGCAGGCCACCGACCTGGCCCGCATCCAGGTCACCGGTTCCAACATCAAGCGCACCGATGTGGAAACCGCCTCGCCGGTGCAGGTCATCAGCAAGCAGGAGATCGAGAACATGGGCGCGCGCACGCTGCTGCAGGTGCTCGACAACCTGCCGGCGGCGCGGCCGGCGCAGCAGGACTTCCGCTCGCTGTTCTCAGGCTCCGACGGCGCCTCGCAGGCCAACCTGCGCGGCCTGGGCGCGCAGGGCACGCTGGTGCTGCTCAACGGCCGCCGCCTGTCCTACTACGGCGCGCCGGCCGGCTTCCAGACCCAGTTCGTCAACATCGACGCCATTCCGGCCGCGGCGATCGAACGCATGGAAGTGCTCACCGACGGTGCCTCGGCCGTGTACGGCACCGACGCGATCGCCGGCGTGATCAACGTGATCACCAAGCGCGACTACCAGGGCGCCGAGATCAACCTGACCACCGACAGCTCCTCGCGCATCGACTCCTACGGCGAGCACCAGGCCAGCATCACCGGCGGCTTCGGCGACCTGGACCGCGACCGCTACAACGTCTACGGCTCGGTCAACTACTACAAGCGCGATGCGATCCCGCTGAGCGATGTCTACGACAAGCGCCCGGCGCAGTACTACGTCAACAATCCCAACTACCTGAAGAACCTGCGCCTGGGCACCGGCAGCAAGCCCGGCGAGTTCAATCCGGGCAGCTACTTCGCCTTCGACCCGGTCACCGGCAAGAAGGTGCAGGAGGCCGCGCCGGGCTGCAACAACGTGCTCACCGCCGAGGCCGCCGGCCCGCGCTGCATCTGGCAGACCTGGATGAACAACGAGATCGATGGCGGCGCGCAGTCCGAGCGCACCACGGTCTACCTCAACAGCCACTTCCTGGTCGGCGACACCACCGAGGCCTTCGCCGAGGGCACCTACACCGACATCGACCTGCGCGCCAACGGCGGCACACCGCGCGCGTTCAACACCACCACCGGCAATCCGACCAGCTGGTTCTCGCGCAATACCGGCACCACGGTCAACCAGTTCCTGTATCCGTATCTGGGGCCGAACAACGAATACAACCGCGCCAGCCCGGCGCTGAAGGCGATGATGGGCGGCGTGGTCGGCCTGCAGTACCTGCTGCAGGACGCCGGCGATGACTACTTCGGCCAGCGCAACACCGACAAGAGCTATCGCGTGGTCACCGGCCTGCGCGGCCAGCTGGGGCAATGGAACTGGGAGACGGCCTTCGCCACCGCCGGCAGCCACTCGGTCACCTACCAGACCGTCAACGTCAACCTGAAGGGCTTCGAGAAGGCCTTCGGCCCGTTCACCGTAGAGCCGGGCACCGGGCGTGTGATCATCTCCGACCATCCGGCGTACAAGTTCGGCGAGATCAGTGAGGCCAACGCGGCGCTGATCCGCGAGGCGTTCCCGACCTTCGACATCCAGTCCTGGACGCGCCTGCATACCCTGGACGGCAAGATCGAAGGACCGATCGCGCAGCTGCCGGCCGGCGAGATGCGCGCGGCGTTCGGCTTCAACGCCACCCGCGAGACCTTCTACACCCCGGGCAACCCGGACGCGGCCAATGGCCTGATCACCCAGCAGGGCGGCTCGTGGTTCGACGGGGCGCGCAACACCTATGCGCTGTTCGCCGAGACCGTGGCCCCGCTGACCGAGAAGCTGGAATTGGACGCGGCGTTACGCGCGGACAAGTACCCCAACTTCGACACCAACCTGGCGCCGAAGATCGGCCTGAAGTACCAGGCGCTGCCGCAGCTGATGCTGCGCGGCACCTACTCCGAGGGCTTCCGCGCGCCCAGCCTGGCCGAGGCCGGCACCGGCGGCGTGTTCGCCCAGCTCGGCGGCTACCGCGACGAGACCCGCTGCGCCGAGACCAACGCGATCGCCAACCTGCTGCTGCAGTCGCGGCGCGCCGGCGATGTGGACCTGGGCAATGCGCTGCTCAACAGCGACTGCAGCCGCACCGTGGCGCGCATGACCCAGCCCAACAAGAACCTGCAGCCGGAGAAGGCCAAGATCGCCACGCTGGGCTTCGTGTTCGAGCCCGTGCGCTGGCTGTCGGTGTCGGCCGACTACTGGTTCGTCTATCGCCGCAACGAGATCGTGGCGCCGGACTACAGCAAGCAGACCGACATCCTGTCGATGACCCGCTCGCCGATCACCGACGCCGACCGCGCCAACCTGGCGCAGCTGGCGGCCATGTGCGCCGACCCCAGCGCCGGCGTGGCCTGCCCCGGCACGTTGCCCGGCTACAGCGTGGGCAACGTGTCCGCCGTGGTGGGCCAGTACAAGAACCAGGGCAAGACGCTGATCGACGGCTTCGACATCGATGCGCGCAGCCAGTTCTCGCTCGGGGCCTGGGGCAAGTTGAACCTGGGCCTGGCCGCCACCATCGCGCGCCGCAGCGAGAGCTACATCGACGAGGAGTACCGCTGGTACTACGGCAACACCGTGGGCTACTACAACAACCCACGCCTGCGCGCCACGCTCAACGCCGACTGGACCTACCGGGCCTTCACCACCAGCCTGTTCTTCAACTACACCGGCGGCACCAAGTGGGGCTGGGACCGGATCGACGCTCAGGACAACAATGCCGATACCTGCACCGCCGGCTACCTGCCGCTGGAGAAGAGCAAGTGCGACGGCGCGCCGTCGTGGTGGACGGCCAACCTCAGCGTGGCCTGGCGCCCGGACGCACACTGGAACGTGGGGCTGACGCTGAAGAACCTGTTCGACCGCAAGCCCTTCTACGATCCCAACAGCTTCCTGGGCGACTCCAGCGACTACGCCAGCATCTATGGGCGGGTGGTCAGCCTGCAGGCGGGGTACAAGTTCTGACCGGCGTGGGCCCCTCCCCTTGCGAAGCGGGGGGAGGCGGGGAGGGGTTGTCTCCGCGCGCGTAGTGGTAGAGCAACCGCTCCCCTCCTCCCCTTCGCCTACGGCGAAAGGCAGGGGCGGAAGCCGAGCAACACGTGGCACCGTTTCAACGCGCCGGCGCGCCGTGCCGGCTCATCGCATTCCAATGAAGAGGACACCGCATCCATGAACCGCAGAGACTTCATCGCCGCAGGCGGCCTGCTGGCGGCCACCAGCCTGTTGTCGGCCACCCCCGCCTGGGCGCGCGGCCGGCGGCTGCGCATGGGCGTGATCGGCACGGGCATGCGCGGCCAGGTGCATCTGACCGAGCTGCTGCGCCGCGACGATGTGGACGTGGTGGCGCTGTGCGACATCGAGCCGATCATGCTCGGACAGGCCCAGGCGATGGTCGCCAAGGCCGGCAAGCCGGCGCCGAAGCTGTACGGCGCCGACGGCGATGTGAACGCGTGGAAGCGCCTGCTCGAGACGCGCGGGCTGGACGGGGTCATCATCGCCACGCCGTGGGAATGGCACGCGCCGATGGCCATCGGCGCGATGCAGGCCAAGGTGGCGGTGGGCTGCGAGGTGGTCGCCGGCATCACCCTGCAGGACCACTGGGACGTGCTGGAGACCCAGCTGCGCACCGGCACGCCGTACATGCTGCTGGAGAACGTGTGCTACCGGCGCGATGTGATGGCGGCCCTGCAGATGGTGCGCGCCGGCCTGTTCGGCGAGCTGATCCACCTGCAGGGCGGCTACCAGCACGACCTGCGCGGGGTGAAGTTCAACGACGGCAATCCCGCCCACCCCTACGACAGCGGCGTGGAGTTTGGCCCCAAGGGCTGGTCGGAGGCGCGCTGGCGCACCGAGCATTCGGTCGAGCGCAATGGCGATCTCTACCCCAGCCACGGCATCGGCCCGTGCGCGATGTACACCGGCATCAACCGCGGCAACCGCTTCACCCGCATCAACGCCTTCGCCACCAAGGCGCGCGGCCTGCACGACTACACGGTGGAGAAGAGCGGCGGCACCACGCATCCCAGCACCAAGGTCACCTTCAAGCTGGGCGATGTGGTCACCACCACCCTGGCCTGCGCCAACGGCGAGACCATCCTGCTGCAGCACGACACCTCGCTGCCGCGCCCGTACTCGCTGGGCTTCCGCGTGCAGGGCACCAAGGGGCTGTGGATGGACCTCAACCACGGCGTCCATATCGAGGGCCGCAGCCCGCCGCACGAGTGGGAGGACTTCAAGGCCTACCAGGACCAGTACGAACATCCGCTGTGGAAGCAGTACGCCGGCGATGCCGCCGGGGCGGGCCATGGCGGCATGGACTGGTTCGTCATGCACGCTTTCGTCGAGGCGCTCAAGGCCCAGGCGCCGATGCCGATCGACATCTTCGATGCGGTGACCTGGAGCGCGATCACCCCGCTGTCCGAGCAGTCCATCGCGCAGGGCTTCCAGACGCTGGACTTCCCGGACTTCACCCGCGGCCAGTGGCAGCAGCGCAAGCCGATCTTCGCCTTCGACGCACGCTACTAGCCCGCGGCTGCCAGTGCCGATCTCGACGCCGCCTGGCTCCGCCGGGCGGCGTTTTTTGTTCTCGCAGGAGTGCGGGGATACGAATCAGGTGATGGCATCAGAGCGAGGCCTGCGCGCGGGCTTCGCCAGCCAGCCTCGACCCGGCCGGGCACGGCTCCTCGGCTCGGTCCGCCATCCCTGGCGGACTCGCCGCCGCGGGCCATCCTTGGCCCGCTCTCCGCGCGCCCGGCCGGGTCGAGGCACTGCGGCGGGTAGATCGAGACTTCTTTCGATTCAAAGACACCGAGCGAGCGCTCTGCCCCCTCCCTTTCGCCGCAGGCGAAGGGGAGGGCCGGGGTGGGGTGCTTTTGCTCTTGCTTCGTTGGCTTTCTCGGTAAAGCCCCCGACCCCTCCCCATCCCTCCCCTGCGCTGCGCGCAAGGGAGGGGGCCTCAAGTTGAAGCCCTCCCGTCACTGATCGCGCTCTGCGCATGGGCTAGGGGTTCGAACGACCGCGCAAGCCGAAGCCTCGTGACTGGACGCGCGCGGCAGCGGGCCGGCGGGCGGGGGCCGCGCCTAGCGAGGCAGGAAGCCGAGCGCCCGAATCAGGGCAGGATGCCCTGATTGAGGGATAAGCGGCCCCCGCCCGCCGGACCGCTGCCCATCCGAAGCCGAGAACGCCACAAGCCCTCAATCAGAGAAAATTCCCTGCGCGCGAGGCCCGGCCATTGGACCAAGGTAGTAGCCCGATAGTCCGATATTCGCACCATCAAGCGAATATCGAACTTGAATGCTGCACTGCGATAAAACTAGCGTGTGCACCTGTCCTCACGGGTGCCGGATCGACGGCGGCCGTTGCCGCGGCATCACGCGCACCCCGCCCTTGCGGCATGCTGCGCGGCCCGCGCAGACACCCCTGTACCGCCGGAGATCCAGATGCGCCCCGTCCTCCTTGTCGCCAGCGGCCTGCTGGCCTGCCTGCCGCTGCTGGCCGCCGGCCATCAGGCCGAGCCCGATCCGGCCCCGCGCCAGGTGCTGAAGGTGGACCGCTACGACGATGACGAGGCCCCGGGCTCGCTGCGCTGGGCCATCACCACCGCCAACGCCGCTCCCGGCACCTACCGGATCGAGATCGCCGCGGTCGGCGCCGCGCCCTATGTGATCAAGCCGCGCGCGCCCCTGCCGGAGATCAAGGGCCCGGTGGCCATCGTCGGCCTGCCCTTCGCGCAGTCCGGCCAATACGTGGCCATCGACGGCGCCGCCTACGTCACCGGCACCGGCACCCAGGCCTGCCCGGGCGCGGTGCCGGGCCAGTACGGCACCAATGTGCGCACCACGACCCTGCCGGGCTTGGTCCTGCGCGACACGCAAGGGGTCGAGCTGGCCGGGCTGGAAGTGCGCAACTTCTGCATCGGCGTGCTGATTAACCGCAGCCACGACAACTGGCTGCACGACAATCGCATCGTCGCCAACAAGGGCGGCGCCGGGGTGATGCTGACCGGCGACGACGGCAACGGCCAGTCCACGCCGACGACCACCGTGCACAACCGCGTGGTACGCAACGAATTCATCGACAACGGCGATGGCCTGGAGCTGACCCGCGGCGCGGCCTGGAACCTGGTGGCCGACAACCTGTTCCGCTCCACCGACGCCAATCCCGAGCCTTCCCAGGGCATCGAGATCCTGTGGGGCAACGACAACCTGGTGCTGCGCAACCGCTTCGAGGACTACTCCGACGGCCTGCAGATCAACTGGGGCAACCGCAACACCATCGCCGCCAACACCTTCACCGGCAATTCCATCGGCGTCAGCCTGACCGGCCGCGACAACGTGGTCGACGGCAACACCATCACCGGCAACGGCATCGGCGTGGCGCTGCGCCCGCAGCCGGTCTCGCGGCCCAACCGGATTACCGGCAACGCGATCTTCGGCAACGGGCTGAAGATCGAGCGCTGCCAGGCCGGCGGCGCCTGCGTGCCGGGCCAGGCGCGCGGCGCGATCGTGTTCGGCGTGCCGGGGCTGGAACATGCCGACTTCGTCGGCTCGCGCGGCGGCGGCGTGGAGAGCGATCCCGCCAAGCTGGCCAAGATCTGCAGCGCGCGCGTCACCGACCACTGCCAGCCCGCGCCCAACGACGGCCTGGCCGCGCCGGTGGTCGAACAGGCCCGCCGCAGCGGCGCCACCCTGCAGATCCAGGGCCAGCTGCATGGCACGGCCAACACCGTCCAGCGCGTGGAAGTCTTCGGCAACCCGCGCGCCAGCGACACCGAGGCGGCCCGCTACCTGGGCGATGCCCTGGTGACCACCGACGCCCAGGGCCAGGCGCGCTTCTCCTTCGCCGTGCCGGCCGCCGCCGATGTCGCCGGCGTCACGGCGACCGTGACCGCCGTGGACGGGGCCACCTCGCCCCTGTCCGCGCCGCGCGCCGTGGCGCGCTGAAGTCCCTGCCCGACCGCCGCACCCGTAATTCCTTCGCATTCACCGGTAATCCCCCCATGTCGTACGTCTCCCGCCCCTTCCCCCGCGCCCTGACGCCGCTGGCGCTCGCCCTGCTGGCCACGCCGCTGCTGGCCCAGGCGCAGGACCGCTTCGATGCGACCACCATGACCGGCGGCTGGAACGGCGAGCGCGCCGCGCTGGTGGACAAGGGCATCAGCCTGCGCGGCGACTATGTCGGCGAGGCGATGGGCGTGGTCGATGGCGGCCTGGACACCGGCGCGCGCTACGCGCAGCAGGTGCGCGTGGGCTTCGATCTGGACATGGGCAAGCTGGCCGGCTGGGACGGCGGCACCTTCCGCTTCACCCTCAACGACCGCCGCGGCCGCAGCACCTCGGCCGACCTGGTAGGCAACCGCTTCCCGATCCAGGAAGCCTACGGCGGCCAGTACACGCGCCTGTCCGAGCTCAGCTACGACCAGACCTTCAACGCCGGCCGCTCGTACTTCAAGCTGGGCTTCTACGCGATGGGCAACCAGTTCGGCCTGCTCAGCGCCGGCACCAGCTTCGTCAACGCCGCCTTCTGCGCGCACCCGCTGGCCATGAGCGGCAACAGCGGCTGGTACAACTACCCGACCGCGCGCTGGGGCGGCGAGTTCGCCGAGCAGTTGACGTCCTCGGTGAACCTGCGCGCCGGCTGGTTCCAGGTCAATCCCAACCTGGGCGGCAACATCGAGCGCAACGCGTTCCGGCCCTTCGTCGAGGGCACCACCGGCTCGCTGTTCCCGGTCGAGCTGACCTGGAAGCCGGGCGCCGGCACGCTGTATCCGGGCGTGTACAAGTTCGGCGGCTATTACGACTCCTCGCGCGTGCCCAAGAAGGGCCTGGACACCAGCAGCGTCACCGGCCGCGACGGCGCCTACGTGCTGGCCGAGCAGAAGCTCTACACGCCGGGCAGCGACGCGAGCATCGGCCTGAACGCCTTCGCCGAGTACATGGTCTCCGACAGCGACACCGCCCAGCTCAAGCGCTGGTACGCCATCGGCGGGGTATGGCAGGGCGTGGGCGCGCGCAGCAAGGACCGCATCGCGCTGGGCTACGTCGGCTCGGACATCAACCATCGCCTGCTGGATGCGCGCCGCGCCGCGCTGACCACCGCCGGCGTGCCGGCCGATTCGCCGCTGTTCGCGCTTAGCGGCGCCGAGGAGCTGTACGAGCTGTCCTACAGCTTCCAGGTCAATCCGTGGCTGATGCTGCGCCCGGATGTGCAGTACATCACCAACCCCGGCACCTTCTCCTACGCGCAGACCGACAACGCCTTGGCCGTCGGTCTGCAGGCCAAGATCACCTTCTGAAAGACGCCGCACCGCACGCCATCGCTCCCGGGAGGGACTTGAGATGAAGCTCCGCCGTACTACCCTAGCCGCCCGCATGCTGCTGGCCCTTACCCTGATGGCCGGCGCCGCCATCGCCGCCAATGCCGCCGACATGACCAACGCGTCCACCCCGCCCGCCGTCCGCATCATCGCCGTCAAGGGCGTGCAGATCGGCCAGGGCGCGCCGAAGACCATCGTGCCGATCACCGGCAAGACCGCGGCCGAGCAGCTGGCCCAGGCCCAGCGCATCGGCGCCAATGCCGACACCGACGTGGTCGAGTGGCGCGTCGACTACCTGGACATCGCCAGCGACGCCAAGGCGCTGGTCAAGCTGGCCCCGCAGATCGCCGCGGCGGCGGGCGGCAAGCCGGTGATCCTGACCTTCCGCACCAAGGCCGAGGGCGGCGCCACCGCGATCGCCGATGCCGACTACGGCAAGCTCTATGCGGCGCTGATCAAGGCCCATGCCGCCGACCTGTACGACGTGGAGATGTTCCGCGACCGCGCGGTGGTCCAGGCCATCGTCGCCGCCGCGCACGCGGCCGGCGCCTACGTGGTGATGTCCAACCACGACTTCCACGCCACGCCGGACACGGCCGAGATCGTCGCCCGCCTGCGCCAGCAGCAGGCCCTCGGCGCGGACGTGCTGAAGATCGCGGTGATGCCGCAGAACCCCGGCGATGTGCTCAAGCTGCTCGATGCCACCTGGCAGCTGCGCCAGAGCAGCGACCGGCCGCTGCTGACCATGTCGATGGGCCCGGTGGGCGTGGTCTCGCGCCTGTCCGGCGAGACCTTCGGCCAGGCCATGACCTTCGGCATGATCGGCACCGCCTCGGCACCGGGCCAGATCGAGGTCGGGCGGCTGCGCGAGGTGCTCGACACGCTGCATCAGGCGGCCGGTGCAGCGCACTGAGCCGGCGTCATACCGCTTAAGTTTCTCCATGCCGCCGAGCCGTCCTCCGGCGTGCTCGAACGGGTGCGCGGCGCGTCGACGCGCACGATCCGGGTGCGCGTCGATAAGCATGACCACGCCCGCGTGACGGCGATGGAAGTCATCGCGTCGCGGGTTGCCAGCGACGGGTGACTGTCTGACCGTGCGCTGGGCCAAAGGTGCGGCGCCGGCCTGACCTGGATCGCCTTGTGCTCGCCGATCCCGGCGCCGATGGCCGAGCGATCAACCCTGTCGGGATGCGACTGTGGTGAGGAAGCGGCCGCCGCGGCGCGGTTCGTCCGCAGACCGCGGCGAGCGGCGCGATCGCAAGGGCGTGCTCACGCGCAGTTTCGCGTCGCGTCCTCTTTCGCGCTGAGCTCGGGACTCGAATTGTTGGCTGCCGACGCTGGCGGCGGTCGTCCACGCGGCGCACTTACTGCCGGCGAACCGGGCTTGCGTGCGCGTACCGCGCCCACCGCTGACCGCAATTGTGGCCAAGAGCGCAAGACGCGTAAGGCAGATCAACCCTTCCGCAACCGAGCAGCCGGGCAGCCGGTCTGGCCACGCGCCCCACGCGCGGCGCCATACCTCCCTTTTGCCGGCGACGCTCGCGGCACGCGAGGCGCCCTCCCGCCTGGCGACCTCGATAAGCCCACCGAATCGAACCACCGCGCGCGCATCGCGCGATGCTGCAATGCAGCTTGCGAAGATCGTTATGGCCAGTAACCTTTATTTGAATTAATCAAATTGCCATCCGGCGCTCGCCGGGATGGTGGCGCGGTCTTCGTTGCAGTCGGTCGTACATGGCATCCGGTCCTTGGGAGGGAATCGATGGCAGTGCAGGACGGAGCAGGACGAGTCTCATCGGCACGGCGCCTGCGCCGCCTTTCCGGCTTGGCGGCGGTGCTCGCCGCCGGCGCGGCGCAGGCGGCAGGTCCGCAGGCCAAGCTGTTGCCTTACGAAGAGGACTACAGCGCGCTGGGCGCCGTCTCCAGGACGGGCTGGGAGCGGCTCAAGTACATCCCGGTCGGCTCGGGCTGGCTGAGCCTGGGCGGCGAGAGCCGCACGCTGTACGACTTCCGCCAGGACAACGGCTTCGGGCGCTTCGCCACCGACCCGCACGGCTACTGGCAGCAACGCTTCCGTCTGTGGGCCGACTATCGACCCACGCCCAACTTGAGACTGTTCGGCGAGCTGGCCAGCAGCTCCGTCGCCGGACTGCGGACGCGGCCAGTGCAGGCCACCGACCGCAACGCATTGGTCCTGGCACAGGGGTTCGTCGAACTGTCCGGCGACGCCGCGGTGCCGACCTGGCGGCTGCGCGCCGGCCGCCAGCAGATCGCCTACGCCTGGCAGCGCCTGCTCGACCCGCGCGATCCGGCCAATTCGCGGATGCCGTTCGATGCGCTGCGCGTGCTTTACCAGCGGCCGGGCCTGAGCGGCGGGCTGCTGTGGGGGCGTCCGGTGCAGACGCGCGTGGGCAGCTTCGATGACCGCAGCGACGATGCCCAGCGCCTGTGGGGCGCGCACGTGGAGAAGCCGCTGTACACCGGGACGCAGGGCGCGGCGAAGCTGGAAGCGATCTATCTGGACACGCACCAGAACGGGCGGCGCTATGCCGGCGTGGTGGGCGAGGACCATCGCCAGACCCTGTCGACCCGCTTCAGCGGCACCTACGCGCGCTGGGACTACGACCTGGAGTTGATCGGTCAGCGCGGCCATTTCGCCGGGCAGCGCGTGCGCGCCTGGCAGGGTTCCCTGTTCGCCGGCTACAGCTTCGACCAGGCCTGGAAGCCGCGGCTCGGCCTGCGCATGGAGGCCTCCTCCGGCGACAGGCGTCCCGGCGATGGCGAGCTCAACACCTTCAATGGCCTGTACGCGCGCGCGTCGGTGTTCGACGGCAGCATGCTGACCACCAACGTGCGCTACTTCGGCCCGGAGCTGGTGCTGCGCCCCAGCGACAAGCTGTGGGTCGACCTGTACGTGCTCAAGCTGCAGCGCCAGAGCCTGCACGACGGGGTATACGCGGCCGGCTGGCGCGTGGTGCAGCCAGGCGATGCCAACCAGGCGCGCGACATCGGCGTGCGCAAGGTGATGTGGGTGAAGTATCGCTTCAACGACTTCGCCAGCCTGGATGTCTATGTCCATCACACCAGCGCCGGTGCGTTCCTGCGCGAGGGCACGCGCGAAGGCCGCGACTACTTCTACGTCGCCCCGTACCTGACCTTGCGCTTCTGAGCGCCGGAGACCGATTCGATGACCGCTGCCGCTCCCGCTCCGATCGTCTCCGCCGCGCCCGGCGCCACCGCGCACCGGCCGGTCTATGCCTGGTACGTCACCCTGGTGCTGCTGCTGGCCTATACGCTGTCCTTCGTCGATCGCCAGATCCTGGGCCTGCTGGTGCAGCCGATCAAGCGCGACCTGGGGCTGTCCGATGCGGCTTTCAGCATCGTGCACGGGTTCGCCTTCGCGGTGTTCTACACCTTCATCGGCGTGCTGCTCGGACGCGTGGCCGACCGCCGCAATCGCCGCAACCTGATCGTGATCGGCATCGTGGTCTGGATCCTGGCCACCGCCGCCGGCGCCTACGTCACCAGCTTCTTCACCCTGTTCCTGGCGCGGGTGTTCGTCGGCGTCGGCGAGGCCTCGCTGTCGCCGGCCGCGTACTCGATGCTGGCCGACTACTTCCCGCCGCACAAACGCGCGCGCGCGATGAGCGTGTACACCGCCGGGGTCTATATCGGTTCGGCGGCGGCCTTCATCGTCGGCGGCATGGTGATCGCCGCCACCAGCCAGGCCAGCGAGGTGGTGCTGCCGCTGCTGGGCAGCTTCCGGCCCTGGCAGGCGGCCTTCATCATCGTCGCCCTGCCGGGCCTGCTGGCCATCGCGCTGATGCTCACCGTGCGCGAGCCGGCCCGGCGCGAACAGCAGGCCAGCGCACCCGCACCGGACCTGTCGCACCTCAGGAGCAACCTGCGCGTGTACGCCGCGCTGTTCCTGGCCAACGGCGTGATCGCGATGATCACCTTCGGCATCACCGCCTGGCTGCCGGCCACCTTCATCCGCCAATGGGGCTGGACGCCGGGGCAGATCGGTCCGGTCTACGGCGTCATCATCCTGACCTGCGGGATCGGCGGCATGCTGCTCAGCGGCTACCTCGCCGACCGGCTGGCGCTGCGCGGGCGCAGCGATGCGGCCCTGCTGATCTCGCTGGTCGGGGCGCTGGTGCTGATCGCCACGAGCCTGCTGTTCGCCTTCGCGCCGAGCCCGACGATCGCACTGGTGGCGATCGCGCTGACCACGTTCTTCCTGGGCATGCCGGTGGCGCTGGCGCCGTCGATCCTGCAGGCCGTCACGCCCAATCGGCTGCGCGGGCAGGTGACCTCGATCTACCTGCTGCTGGTCAACCTGATCGGCCTCGGCCTGGGCCCGTTCCTGGTCGCGGCGGGCACCGACTATGTTCTCGGCGACGAACACCGCGTGGGCCTGTCCCTGGGCGTGGTCTGCACCCTGTCGGCAGCGATCGGTGCCCTCTGCCTGATGGTCGCCGCCAGACCCTATCGCGCGCTGCTGCGCAGCAGCGGAGCGCATGCATGAGGCCGCATGCGAGCTGCCGGGCCGATGCACGCGGGCACGACCCATCGCTGCGTTATGCTGTGGCTTCCTCCACCGCGTGCCTCCATGCCGGTCTTGAGTACACCCGCTCCCCTCGGCAACAGCGAGACCGTCGAACCGATCGATCAGGCCCGCTTGACCCGTCTGCTCGGTTTCCGGTTGACGCGGACCGAGCTGCGTATCCGCCGGATGTTCCTGGACTGCGTGAGCGCCTGCGAGCTCAAGCCGGTCGATTACTCGGTGCTGGTGCTGGTGGATGCGAACAGCGGCGTCAACCAGCGCCAGCTGGCCGAGGTGCTCGACGTCTCTCCGCCCAACCTGGCGATCGTGATCGCGCGCCTGGTCAAGCGGCGCCTGCTGCGCCAGGTGCGCGGACAGCAGGACCGGCGCATGCAGCACCTGCACCTGACCGCCGCCGGCAAGACCCTGCTCAACCGCGCCGAGACGCTGATCCTGGAGATGGAGTCGCGCTTCAGCCAAGCGCTGGGCGCCACACAGAGTCGGGCGCT
Source organism: Pseudoxanthomonas winnipegensis (assembly GCF_004283755.1). Taxonomy (GTDB): domain Bacteria; phylum Pseudomonadota; class Gammaproteobacteria; order Xanthomonadales; family Xanthomonadaceae; genus Pseudoxanthomonas_A; species Pseudoxanthomonas_A winnipegensis. Next base: position 417,148 of record NZ_SHMH01000002.1, on the reverse strand, counting down.
GCTGCGCGCGCTGGACACGCTGACCGCGCTCGACTGACCGGCCACACCGGCGCGCCTGTGAGGCGCGCGCGGCGCGAAGTCCACTTCCACTCTCCCGCATGCGCCTGCACAGGCGGCGCCGTTGTGGCCGCGCGCCATGGACCTGCCGCCGCGGCCGGTCCGTGCCCGCTGTTTCTCCCCCTGCTGTCCTCCCCGCGTTCGGCCCTTCAGCTCCTGACCTGAGGTCTTGCAGTGAACCGTCCTCGCATCCGCGTTTGTCGTCTCCCCGCCTCCGGCCGCTGGCGTCGGCCCCTGGCCGCCGCGCTGGTCCTGGCCACCGCGCCGGCCTGGGCGCAGGCCGTACCGCAGACCGTGCAGTTGACCAGCGGTCTCAACACCGGCGGCACCAGTTTCCTGGATGGCTTCGGCCGCACCGATCCGGGCCTGAGCATCATCCAGTACGCGCGCTACTCGCAGCTCGATGCGATCAAGGACAGCGACGGCGATGATTCGCCGTTGTTCCGCGATCCCCGCATCCGCTCCAGCCTGCTGCTGACCCAGCTCGCCTACGCCACGCCGTACACGCTGGGGCAGGGACGCCTGGGACTGACCGTGCTGCTTCCGTTGGTCAACCTGGATGCCAGCTTCGCCGGCAGCAGCCCGGTGCGCCTGCGCGATAACGGATTCGGACTGGGCGATATCACCTTCGGCCCTTACCTGCAGATGATGCCGGTGATGCGCGGTGGCCGGCCGGTGTTCACCCAGCGCTTCGAGCTGGACGCCATCGCGCCGGTGGGCAAGTTCGACCGCGATCGCGATCTCAACCAGAGCGCGTGTGCCTGGTCGGTCGTTCCCAACTGGGCCTTCACCGTGCTGCCGACGCCGCAGTGGGAGATCAGCGCGCGTCTGAACTATGTCTACAACTTCCGCGCCGACAAGGCGTCCAACCCACCGCCCGTGCCTGGCTTCGTGTTCCGCAACGGCAAGGCCGGCGATGCGGCGTGGCTGAACTTCGCCACTTCCTACGCGCTCAGCCCGTCCTTCCGGCTCGGCCTCAGCGGCTACTACCTCAGGCAGCTGCGCGACAACCAGACCAACGGCCAGCGCGTGGCCGACACCAAGCAGACCCAGTTCTATCTCGGCCCGGGCGGGTCGTGGCAGTTCGATCGCCGCAACATCCTCAACGCGACCTTCTATGCGCCGGTCGAGGTGAAGAACACCGCCTCCGGTCGCAACGTCAATTTCCAATACATCCACGTGTTCTGATCCGGACCCCACTCCCATGCACCTGCACAACAAGACCCTGGTCGTCACCGGCGTGTCCTCCGGCATCGGCGGCGAAGTCGCACGGCTGGCCCGCTTCCACGGCGCGCGCGTGATCGGCGTGGACCGCAATCCGGTCAGCATGACCCTGGAGGCCTTCCACCAGGCCGACCTGGGCGACCCGGCCGCGATCGATGCCCTGGTCGCCAAGCTGCCCGCACGCATCGATGCGCTGGCCAACATCGCCGGCGTGCCCGGCACCGCGCCGGTCGAACTGGTGGCCAAGGTCAACTATCTGGGCCTGCGCCATCTGAGTCAGGCGCTGCTGCCGCGGATCGTGCCGGGCGGCGGCATCATCAACGTCGCCTCGATCCTGGGCGCCGAATGGCCGCAGCGCGTGGACCTGCATCGCGCGCTGGCGCAGACGCCCGACTACGCCGCCGGCGAGGCCTGGCTGGCGGCGCATCCGGTGCCGCAGGCCACCTGCTACCAGTACTTCAAGGAGGCGCTGATCGTGTGGACCGCGCGGCGCGCGCAGGACTGGTTCGCCCGGCACGATGTGCGCGTCAACAGCGTCGCGCCCGGGCCCGTGTTCACACCGATCCTGGGCGACTTCGTGACGATGCTCGGCCCCGAACGCGTCCAGGCCGACGCCGGCAAGATGAAGCGCCCCGCCTACGCCGACGAGGTCGCCGAGGCCATCGTATTCCTGGCCTCCGACGCGGCGCGCTGGATCAACGGCGTCAACCTGCCGGTCGATGGCGGCCTGGCCGCCAGCGCGATCTGAACTCCCTCTCTTTCTCCCCTGGACTGCGCATCATGGACATTCAATCCGCTTCTCCCGTGGCCGACGCCGCCACCTGGCAAGGCAAGCTGTTCGACGGCCAGTGGATCGCCGCGCCCGCGACGCTCGAGGTGATCGAGCCGGGCACCGGCAAGCCGCTGCACACGGTCGGCAAGGCCGGCCCGAGCGAGGTCACCGCCGCCGTGACCCGCGCCCGCACGGCCCAGCGCGGCTGGGCGGCCACGGCCCCGCGCGAACGTGCCGCGGTCTTCCACCGCGCCGCGGCGATCCTGCAGGAACACGCGGCCGCGGCCGCGGCGCTGATCGCGCGCGAGACCGGCGGCATCCTGGCCAAGGGCGAGCACGAGGTGCGCGAGGCGATCGTGCTGCTGCAGCGCGCCGCGGCGATGCCGCTGCATGCCACCGGTCAGGTGCTGCCCAGCGTGCCGGGGCGGCTGAGCCTGGCGCGGCAGCTGCCGCTGGGCGTGATCGGTGTGATCTCGCCGTTCAATTTCCCGCTGGTGTTGTCGCTGCGCTCGGTGGCGCCGGCGCTGGCGGTCGGCAACGCGGTCGTGCTCAAGCCCGATCCGCGCACGCCGTATGCCGGCGGCTTCGTGATCGCCGAGGTGCTCGCCGCCGCCGGCCTGCCCGAAGGGCTGCTGCACGTGCTGCCCGGCGGCGCCGACGCCGGCCAGGCCCTGGTCGAGGCGCCTGGCGTGCCGATGATCGCCTTCACCGGCTCCACCGCCGCCGGCCGCAGGATCGGCGAGCTCGCCGGCCGGCATCTGAAGAAGGTCTCGCTGGAGCTGGGCGGCAAGAACGCGCTGATCGTGCTCGACGATGCCGACCTGGACAAGGCGGTCTCGGCCATCGCCTTCGGCGCCTACTTCCACCAGGGCCAGATCTGCATGGCCACCGGCCGGGTGCTGGTCCAGCGCGGCATCGCCGCCGAGCTGACCCGGCGCCTGGCCGAGAAGGCTCGCCATCTGCCGGTCGGCGACCCGGCCACCGGCCAGGTCGCGCTGGGGCCGATCATCGACCAGCGCCAGCTGCAGAACGTCAAGGACATCGTCGACGCCTCGGTGGCGGCCGGCGCGGTGGTCGAGGCCGGCGGCACGCACGAGGGCCTGTTCTACGCGCCGACCGTGCTGTCCAACGTCAGGCCGGGCATGCGCGCGTTCGAGGAAGAGGTGTTCGGCCCGGTCGCCAACATCATCCCCTTCGACCACGACGAGGAGGCCATCGAACTGGCCAACGCCACCGAGTACGGCCTGTCGGCCGGCGTGATCTCCGCCTCGGTCGGGCGCGCGATGGCGATCGGCGAGCGCCTGCAGACCGGCCTGCTGCACATCAACGACCAGACCGTGGCCGACGAGGTGGTCAACCCGTTCGGCGGCACCGGCGCCTCGGGCAACGGCACCAGCGTCGGCGGCCCGGCCGACTGGGAGCAGTACACCCACTGGCAGTGGGTGACGGTCAAGGGCGCCGTGCCGCAGTACCCGTTCTGAGCTTGAAAGCCCCTCTCCCATCGGGAGAGGGGTGAGGGCCCGGCGCGAAAGCGACGCGCGGACTCGAGCGCACGAGGCTTCACCCGAACCCTCATCCGCCCCTTCGGGGCACCTTCTCCCGGTGGGAGAAGGCAACTCCCATCCTCCCCCCCGCTAAAGGTATCCACATGAGCAGCAACACCGAACACGAGACCGTCGCCTACACCATCGAGGACGGCGTGGCCTGGGTGAAGTTCAACCGCCCCGACAAGCGCAACGCCATGAGCCCGGCGCTCAACCGCCGCATGATGGAGGTGCTGGACGAACTGGAGTTCCGCGACGACGTCGGCGTGCTGGTGCTGACCGGCGAGGGCAGCGCCTGGACCGCCGGCATGGACCTACAGGAGTACTTCCGCGACACCGAGGCGCACGGCCTGGCCGGCACGCGCAAGGCCCAGCGCGAGAGCTACGGCTGGTGGCGGCGGCTGCGCTGGTACCAGAAGCCGACCATCGCGATGGTCAACGGCTGGTGCTTCGGCGGCGGCTACGGCCCGCTGTTCGCCTGCGACCTGGCCTTCGCCGCCGAGGAGGCCAAGTTCGGCCTGTCGGAGATCAACTGGGGCATCCTGCCCGGTGGCGGGGCGTCCAAGGTCGCCGCCGAGCTGCTCTCCTTCCGCCGCGCGATGTACCACGCGATGCTGGGCGAACCGATCGACGGCCGCACCGCCGCCGAGTGGGGCCTGGTCAACGAGGCCCTGCCCGCCGCCGCGCTGAAGGCGCGCGTGGACGAAGTGGCGCAGGCGCTGCGCAAGAAGAACCCGGTCGCGCTGAAGGCCACCAAGGATGCGATCCGCCGGGTGCGCGAGATGACCTACGACAACGCCGAGGACTTCCTGGTGCGCGCGCAGGAGGCGGCCAACAGCTACGACGACGGCCGCAAGGAAGGCCTCAAGCAGTTCCTGGACGAGAAGAGTTACAAGCCCGGACTGGGCGCCTACGACCTGTCCAAGCAGCGTCGCGCCTGAGCCATCGTCGAGGGAGGGTAACGATGGACATGAGCACGACTCCGATGCCGGTCGCCGACGCGCGCACGCCGGTGCAGCGGCTGCTGTCGCCGCGTTCGATCGCGATCGTCGGCGCCTCGCCGACGCCCGGGGCGCTGGGCGCCTCGGTGCTGGGCAACCTGCTGCGCAACGGCTATGACGGCGACATCCACCTGATCAATCCCAAGCGTGCGGACATCGAGGGCAGGCCGTGCCTGTCCTCGATCGAGGCGCTGCACGAGGGGGTGGACGTGGCGGTGCTGGCGATCCCGCAGCCGGCGGTGCTGGAGGCGGTGCACGCGCTGGCCACGCGCCGGGTCGGCGCGGTGGTGATCTTCTCGGCCGGCTTCGCCGAGGCCGGCGAGGCAGGCCAGGCCCAGCAGCGCCAGATCGCGCAGATCGCCGCGCAGGCCGGCATGCTGGTGCAAGGCCCCAACTGCCTGGGCTGCATCAACTATCTGCAGCGCATCCCGCTGACCTTCATCGAGGTCGCCATCAGCGAGGCGCAGGCCGCCCGCAACCGCGCGCAGCCGGCCATCGGCATCCTCTCCCAGAGCGGGGCGATGATGACGGTGCTCAACACCACCCTGGCCAGCCGCCACCTGCCCCTGTCGTATGCGATCTCCACCGGCAACGAGGCGGCCAGCCATCTGGAGGACCATCTCGAGTTCCTGATCGATCAGGCCGGCACGCCGGTGATCGCGATGATCGCCGAGCAGTTCCGCCAGCCGCGCCGGCTGCTGGCTCTGGCCGCGCGTGCGCGCGCGGCCGGCAAGCGCCTGGTGCTGCTGCATCCGGGCAAGAGCAGCGCCGCGCGCGCCTCGGCGGCCACCCACACCGGGGCGATGGCCGGCGACCATGCGGTGATGCGCACCCTGGTCGAACGCGCCGGGGTGGTGCTGGCCGAGACGCTGGAGGAACTGGGCGACATCGCCGAGATCGCCCTGCGCTGCCCACGCCTGCCGGCCGCCGGCACCGCGATCGTGGGCGAGTCCGGCGCGTTCAAGGCGCTGTGCCTGGACCTGTGCGAGGAACTGGGACTGGCCTTGCCGGTGATCGACGATGCCGATTCGCCGGCGCTGCGTGCGGCGCTGCCGCCGTTCGTGGCGGTCAGCAATCCGCTGGATCTCACCGCGCAGGGTCTGGTCGATCCGGACCTGTACACGCGCACGCTGCTGGCGCTGTTCGACGATGCGCGCTTCTCCTCGATCCTGCTGGGCCTGATCCAGACCGATCCGGTGACCTGCGCGATCAAGCTGCCGCCGGTTTTGCGCGCGATGCGCGAGCGGCGCCCGGACACCCCGGTCATCTTCGCCGGCCTGGACGAAGGCGCGCAGGTGCCGACGGAATCCATCGCCGAGCTGCGCGCGCTGGGCATCCCCTACTTCCCCAGCACCGAGCGCGCGCTGCGGGCGATCCAGCGCCTGGCGGCGCTGGCCGAGTGCGATTTCGCGCAGGACCCCACGGCACCGGTCGAGCTGTCCCTGCCTGCCGGTGGCGGAGTGATTCCGGAGTACCAGGCCAAGGCGCTGCTCGCCCCGCATGGCGTGCCGTTCGCCCGAGGCGAACTGGCCACCACGCTGGAGCAGGCGCAGGAGGTGGCCGAGCGCATCGGCTGGCCGGTCGCGCTGAAGGTGCAATCGCCGCAGCTGAGCCACAAGAGCGATGTGGGCGGGGTGATCCTGGGCCTGGGCGATGCGCAGGCCCTGGCGCAGGGCTGGGCCCGGCTGCAGGCGAACCTGGCCACGCACGCGCCCGGCGTCGCGGTGGACGGCGTCCTGGTGGAAGCCATGGGCGCGCGCGGGCTGGAGATGATCGTCGGCGCGCGCCAGGACCCGCAGTGGGGCCCGGTGATCCTGGTCGGCTTCGGTGGGGTCACCGCCGAGGTCCTGCACGATGTGCGGCTGCTGCCGGCCGACCTCACCGCCGCGGCGGTGCAGCGCGAGCTGGACCTGCTCAAGGCCGCTGCCCTGCTGCACGGCCATCGCGGCGCACCGGCGCTGGACACCGCCGCGCTGGCCGCGCTGGTGGTGAAGCTGGGCGCGTTGCTGCGCGGCAGCCCGCGGGTCACCGAGATCGACCTCAATCCGGTGGTGCTGTATCCGCAAGGCCAGGGCCTGGTCGCCCTGGACGCGCTGATGCTGATCGACTGAGCCCGCCACTCGCCCCCCCTTTCCACCCGACCCCAGCGTTGGAGCACGCGATGCAAGCAGATCCCTTCGACCCCTCGCGCCTGGCGCCCGATGTGCTCCAGGCGCTGGCGACCATCGCCGCCGCCGTGGACGGCAAGCCGCCGCTGCACACCTTGCCGCCACCGGCGATGCGCGCGGCCTATCGCGAGATCACCACGATGCTCGGCGGCGATGCGTGGCCGATGTCGGACGTGCGCGACTTCCAGGCCGACGGGCCGCTGGGGCCGATCCCGCTGCGGCGCTATCTGCCCACGGGTGCCACGGCGCCGTCGGCGGCCGTCGTCTACCTGCATGGCGGCGGCTGGATCCTGGGCGACCTGGACAGCCACGACAAGGTGTGCCGGCGCCTGGCGCAGGCCGCCGGCTGTACGGTGATCGCGGTGGACTACCGGCTGGCCCCGGAGTATCCGGCGCCGGCCGGCCCGGAGGATGTGCTGGCGGCCATCCGCTGGCTGGCGGCGCATGCCGCCGAGCTCGGCCTGGATCCGGCGCGCCTTGCAGTCGCCGGCGACAGCGCAGGCGGCGGCCTGGCCGCGATGGCCTGCCACGCGCTGCGCGGCAGCGCGGTGGCCCTGCGTGCGCAGGTGCTGATCTACCCGGGGACCGAGCTGTCCTCCGCCGGCGATGCGTTCCCGTCCCGGCGCAGGAACGGCGCGGTGCCGCCGTTGACGCTGGAGCTGATGCAGGCCATGTCCGGCCCGTTCCTGTCCTCGGGCCTGGACCCGCGCGATGTGCGGCTCTCGCCGCTGCAGGCGACGGATTTCTCCGGACTGCCGCCCGCGCTGGTGTTCACCGCCGAGTGCGATCCGCTCCTCGACGACGGCCGCCTGTACGCCGAGGCGCTAAGGGCGGCGGGCGTGCCGGTGGAGTACGTCGAACTGCCCGGCATGGTGCACGGCTTCATCGAGATGGCCGGCGCGGTCCCGGCCGCTGCGCAGGCCATCGTGCGCAGCGGCGACTTCCTGCGCCAGCATCTGGCCTAGCGGCCGTCGCGCTCGGCGCTTGCATGGCTTGCGTGGAGCGCGATCTACGCTGGCGCCGACGGCGCGCGCTGGCGCGGTCACGACGCCGCGCCGGTGCCTTGCCGGGCGCGACGGAACGCGTTCGGCGAACAGCCGGCGTTGCGGCTGAAGTAGCGGCTGAAGTACGCCGCATCGGCGAAGCCCAGCCAGGCGGCGATCTGCTGCACGCTCATCGCGGTGTAGACCAGGCTGCGCCGCGCCTCGAGCATCACCCGCCGCTGCACCAACTCCAGCGGCGTGGCATCGGCGAACTGCCGGCACAGCAGGCCCAGATGGCCTGCGCTGAGGCCGAGCTGTTCAGCGTAGCGCTGCAGCGGCCAGTGCTCGCGGTAGTGCTGATCCAGCAGGCCCAGGAACGCGCGCACGTGCGCGGCGCCGCGTGCCTGCTCGGCATCGGGCAGGGCCTGGCGCTGGTGCAGGCAGCGGCGCGCGGCCCAGACCAGCAGCTGGCCGGCCAGCGCGTGCAGCATCGCCCCGCGTCCTTCGCGGCCATGCGCATGCTCGCCGGCGATCGCGGCGAAGCAGGCGTCCAGCTGCGGGCGGTCATGGCCCACCTCCAGACAGGCCGGCCGCGCCAGGGCGGCGGCCAGCTCGGGCCACTGCGCCGTCCAGTGCGCCAGCAGCGCCGGGGACAGGGTGACGATGTGACCGCGGATGCGCGCATGGAACTCGAAGCCATGCACATGCAGCGGCGGCATCCACACCAGCGTGGCCCGGGCGATGCGACGCACCTCGCCATCGATCTGCACGCCGGCCGGACCGCGCTGCACGTACAGCAGCTGGGACAGGTCGTGATGGCGATGCGGACGGATGTGCCAGTCGTGCAGACGGCTGCGCGCGGGGATGGACTCCCAGTGCAGGGCATCGGTGGGCGCGCTGCCGCCGCGCTCGCCATACAGGCCGAAGGCGGGTACGACGGCGGGGCGGACGGTCTTCTCGGCCATCTGCGAAAAGTGCATGAACTGGCGCGGTTAGTCCATTGGATTCGGCACGCCTGCGAAAAACAATGCAGGAAAAGTACCGCCATGCACGCTCGGGAGGGCGAATGAAGACGACCGTGGCCATCATCGGCGCAGGCCCCGCCGGCCTGCTGCTCGGTCAGCTGCTGCTGCGCCAGGGCATCGACAACATCGTGCTGGAACGGCGCTCGCCGCAGTACGTGCTCTCGCGCATCCGCGCCGGCGTGCTCGAGCAGGGCACCGTGGAACTGCTCAGGCAGGCCGGCGCCGACGCGCGCCTGCGCACCGAGGGCATCGTCCACCACGGCTTCGAGCTGGTGCTGGGCGAACGCCGCGAGCGTATCGACCTGCGCGGCCACGGCGGCCATGGCGCGGTCACCATCTACGGCCAGACCGAAGTCACCCGCGACCTGATGCAGGCGCGCGCCGACGCTGGTGCGGTCACCGTCTACGAGGCCGAGGACGCGACCCTGCACGACCTGGACGGCACGCGCCCCTGGGTCGAATACCTGCACCAGGGCCAGCGCGTGCGCCTGGACTGCGACTACATCGTCGGCTGCGACGGCTTCCACGGCGTCAGCCGCGCCGCGATTCCCGCCGGCGTGCTGCGCGAGTACGAGCGCGTGTATCCCTTCGGCTGGCTCGGCGTGCTGGCCGACACGCCCCCGGTGAACGAGGAGCTGATCTATGCGCGCCACACGCGCGGCTTCGCGCTATGTTCGATGCGCTCGGCCACGCGCACGCGCTACTACGTGCAGGTGCCTGCGGGCGAGCGGGTCGAGGACTGGCCGGACGCGCGCTTCTGGGAAGAACTGCGCGCGCGCCTGCCCGCGGAGGTGGCCGCGCGCCTGACGACCGGGCCCTCGATCGAGAAGAGCATCGCGCCGCTGCGCAGCTACGTGGTCGAGCCGATGCAGTACGGGCGCCTGTTCCTGGCCGGCGATGCGGCGCATATCGTGCCGCCCACCGGCGCCAAGGGCCTGAACCTGGCCGCCGGCGACGTCGGCCTGCTGGCGGCGCTGTTCGCCCAGGCCACGCGCGACGGCAGCAGCGCACCCCTGCTGCGCTACTCGGAACTGGCGCTCAAGCGCGTGTGGAAGGCGGTGCGCTTTTCCTGGTGGATGACCACGATGCTGCACCGGTTCCCCAGCGAGGACGCCTTCGACCGCCGCCTGCACGAGGCCGAACTGGACTATCTGCTGGCCAGCCCAAGCGGCCGCGACACCATCGCCGAGAACTACGCCGGTTTGCCGCTGGAACTGCCTGCGGCCGCGGCGACGCTTGAGGTGGCTGAGGCGGTCGAGGCGGTCAGCGCTACAGCTGGCGGCTAGAAGCCGCGTTCAACCCCAAGAACGGCAGTCGAGAAACCATCATCCCCGCAAGACCCGCCCCTCCCCTTTCGCGCAGCGAAGGGGGAGGTTGGGAGGGGGTGCTTTTCCGCTTCTCAACCCTTCCCGCGAAGAGCACCCCTCCCCAGCCCTCCCCTTGACCTGCGGCCAAAGGGAGGGAGCAACAACGTTCACCGCCTGAGGAAGCAACCCGCAAGCCACGCCCCTCCCCTTTTCGCGTAGCGAAAGGGGGAGGTTGGGAGGGGGTGCTTTTCGCTCCTCAAGCTTTGCCGCGAAGAGCACCCCTCCCCCTCAGTCGCTAGCCGCGACTTCGAGCTCCCCTTGGCCTGCGGCCAAAGGGAGGGGGCAGCGCACGCGCCCCTACAGCGCGTCGCGCCGGTAGCCGGTGTCGATGCTGATGCTGGCGCCGAGTGCGCGCGAGACGCAGGCGCAGACGGTCTGGCTGGCCTGGCGCTGGGCGTCGCTGAGGAAGACGTCGCGGTGGTCCAGGCCTTCGCCTGCCTCGATCACCTCGACCTGGCACAGGCCGCATTCGCCGCGTCGGCAGTCGGACATCATCGCCACGCCAGCCGCCTCCAGCGCGTCGAGCATGGATTGATTGCCGGCCACGGGCACCTCCATGTCCAGCGCAGGCAGCTTGACCACGAACGGCCGCGCCGGCGCGTTGCCGCTGTTGCCGAAGGTCTCGAAATGCAGGCGTGCGCGCGAACGGCCCGCGGCGTGCCAGGCCTTACGCACCGCTTCGAGCATGGCCAAGGGACCGCACACGTAGATCTCGGCGTTGCTGCCCAGGCCGGCGATCTGCGCGTCCAGATCCGGCGCGCCCTGTGCGTCGCTGCAGTGCAGCTGCAGGCGCTCACCCAGGCAGGCATGCAGCTCGTCCAGGTAGGCCATCGCGCCCGCGTGGCGTCCGGCATACAGCAGGCGGAACGCAGGATGCCGGCGCGCCAGGCGCTGGGCCATGCCCAGGATCGGGGTGATGCCGATCCCGCCGGCGACCAGCAGGATCTCCTCGGCCCCGTCATCGAGCGCGAAGTTGTTGCTCGGCGCCGAGGCCTGCACCGTATCGCCCGGCCGCAGGGTCCACATGTAGCGCGAACCGCCGCGACTGTCGGGCATCGCCCGCACCGCGATCCGGTAGCGCCCATCGGCACGCGGCTCGCCGACCAGCGAGTACGAGCGGATGTCCTCGCGCCCCTCCAGCGGCAGCCGGAAGTCGAGATGACTGCCGACCTCGAAGGCGCGCGCGTGTTCGCCGGGGTCGAGCAGGAGTTCGCGCACGCCGTCGCAGGCATCGGCGACGGCGACGACGCGGAGCGGGGACCACTGGTTGTCCTTGCGCATGGCAGGGCTCCGATTGCGATGGGAAGAGTGCGTTCGAGCGCCGCGCGACGCTGGCCGCGACGCGACGACGCGCTACGAGGTGGACGGCGGCTGGCGGCGGATCAGCGCGTTGCCGGGCACCCGGTCGATCGCATGCTGGTCGCGCAGCGCGTGGTGGAAGTTGCGCTGGGCCAGGCGCGCGTGTTCGCGCATCAGGGCTTCGGCGCGCGCGCCCTGGCGCTGGGCGATAGCCTGGACCACCTGGCGGTGCTGGTCCTGGGCCAGGGTCAGGATCAGGCGCGCCTCGGGGGCGACCGCCTGGGCCATCACGAAGCCATTGGGCGAGGCGAACGGCAGCTGCACGGTGCGGGCGAACTCGCGCGCGAGCAGCGCGCTGCCGGCCATTGCGATCAGCAGCGCATGCAGCTGCTCGTTGTGCTGCACGTAGTCGGCGAAGTCGTCCTCGGTCAGCGCCGAGTCCAGCACCGCATCGATCCGCGCCAGCAGCGCATAAGCCGCGTCGAGCTGGGCCTGGCTGGCGCCGCGCTCGGCCGCCAGCCGCGCCGCCAGGCCCTCCAGCGTGCCGCGCAGTTCGATCGCGTCGTCGACCTCGCGCTCGCTGAAGGCGGCCACCGCATAGCCGCCGCCGGGCAGGGCCGTGGCCAGGCCCTCCTCGCACAGGCGCTGCAGGGCCGCGCGCACCGGCGTGCGCGAGACGCCGAGGCGTTCGACCACGGCCAGCTCGGACAGGCGCTCGCCGGCGGCCAGTTCGCCGCCGAGGATCAGGTCGCGCAGTTCCAGCAGCGCGCGCGTGGTCTGCGCGGCGCTGGAGCGGAAGGGCGTGGAGGCGGACACGGCAGGCGCGCCTTCAGCCGACCAGGCGCAGGTCGAGCGCGTGGCCGCGTTGCTCGCGCGCGACCATGCGTTCGATCAGCTGCCGCGCCCACATGCCGCCGGCATCGACGTTGAGGTTGTAGAAGGCGTGGTCCGGATGCGCGTCGATCGCGCGCTGCTGCGCCTCCAGCACCGCCTCGTCCTCGCCGAACACCCCGCTCACGCCCTCGCGCAGCAGCGTGGTCATCGACTGCTCGTGCAGCGAGTGGTTGCGCATGAAGGCCCAGAAGTAGTGGCAGGTGGTGTCCGTCTCGGGCGTGATGGTGTTGAGCACGTAGCCGTTGACGCCCTGGCTGCGGTCGCCCTCGGGCGCGCCGCTGCCGGCGATGGCCACGCCCACATCGATGGCGATGGTGCACGGCGCCTCGAAGCGGATGATCTGCCAGCGGTCGACCTTGCCGCGGTAGCCCAATGCATGCTCGATCTGGCGCGCCCAGAACGGCGGTGCATCGATATCGCGCATCCAGCGCGACACCGTCACGGTGCGCTCGCCATGGGTGACCTGGAACGGCGACTCGGCCACTTCGTCCTGGCCGATGCTCGAACCGTGCACGAAGGTCTCGTGGGTCAGGTCCATCAGGTTGTCCAGCACGAGGCGGTAGTCGCACTTGACCTGGATGGTGCGGCCGTCGCCGGCCCACTGCGGGTCGCTGTTCCAGTGCAAATCCGGAATCAGCGCCGGATCGGCCAGCGCGGGATCGCCTGGCCAGACCCAGACGTAGCGGTGCCGCTCGGCCACCGGGAAGGCGCGCACGCAGGCGGAAGGGTTGATCGTCTCCTGCGAGGGCATGTGCACGCAGCGGCCACGGGCGTCGTAGACCAAGCCGTGGTAGCCGCAGACCACGTCATCGCCGCGCAGCCGTCCCATCGACAGCGGCACCAGGCGATGCCAGCAGGCGTCTTCCAGCGCCACCAGGCGGCCGGCCTGGGTGCGGTAGAGGACGACATCGAGATTGCAGAACTTGCGCGGCAGCAGCGCGTGCCGGACTTCATGGTCCCAGGCGACGGCGTACCAGGCATTGAGTGGGAACCGCGGGGCGGCAGTGGACATGGCGGACTCCTGTATACATGGAGGGTAGCTTTGTCGATGGTCACCGGCGGAATCGTCCATCAATCCGGATTTCCGCCACTTCTTCGATGCAGACGCTGGGCCTCGACGGTGATTTTTGTATACATACGGAGGGCGTCACGCACGCTGCATCGCAGCATCGCGCTCGGGACTCGACGGACGGCAGTCCGCGCTCGCGCAGCCTGTCGGGCAGACCAAAGCCGGCATCGGCGTCGGGGCGTCCCAACGCAACCGAGGCCCGCCTTCTCTCGCGGCATCCGCCCCGGCCATGCCGCGAGCGCCAGATCGAGGCCCCTGGGTATTAGACGGATGTCTAGTACGAAATGACCGAATACCGAACGATCAGGCGATATTCGTACTTGATCCCGCAGCCTCCCGAAAACTAGCGTAGAACGCCTTTCGCGCCACTGGCGCCCGCCATCCGCCGGTCCGTGTCCGCCCGCATCCAAGCGCGCCCGTCACACCCGCCAAGGAACGCCATGTCCCAGTCTTCCCTCGCCCCGCCCCCGCTCACGCTGCAGTCGATGAGCCCGTTCCAGTGGCTGGCCATCGCCATCTGCGTATTGCTCAACATGCTCGATGGCTTCGATGTGATGGTGATGGCCTTCGCCGCGCCGCACGTGTCGGCCGACTGGGGCCTGAGCGGCAAGGAGCTCGGGCTGATGCTCAGCGCCGGCCTGGTCGGCATGGCCGCCGGTTCGCTGGTGCTGGCGCCGCTGGCCGATCGCTACGGCCGGCGCGCGATGATCCTGTGGTGCCTGGTGATCCTGACCGTGGGCATGGCGCTGTCCGGCCTGGCGCGCAATGCCTGGCAGCTGGCCGGGCTGCGCGTGTTCACCGGCCTGGGCATCGGCGGCATGCTCGCCGGCGTGGGCGTGATCACCGCCGAATACGCCAGCCCCAAGTGGCGCAGCACCGCGGTGGCGCTGCAGGCCACCGGCTATCCCATCGGCGCCACGCTGGGCGGGCTGATCGCCACGGTGCTGCTGGAGCGCTGGGGCTGGCACGCGGCGTTCTTCTTCGGCGCGCTTGCCTCGCTGCTGTGCATCCCGGTGGTGCTGGCGCTGCTGCCAGAGTCGCTGGACTTCCTGCTCAGCCGGCGCCCGCCCGACGCGCTGGCCCGGCTCAACGCGCTGCTGGCGCGCATGCGTGCCCCGAAGCTGGACGCGCTGCCGCCGGTGCCGCCGGCGCCGGAGAAGGCGGGCTACGCGGCGCTGTTCACGCCGCGCCTGCGCCGCAACAGCGTGCTGATCGCGCTGGGCTTCTTCATGCACATGTTCGCCTTCTACTTCGTGCTGAGCTGGACGCCCAAGCTGCTGGTGCAGGCCGGGCTGTCGGCCGAGCAGGGCGTCACCGGCGGGGTGCTGCTGAACCTGGGCGGCATCATCGGCGGGGCCTTGTTCGGCTGGCTGGCCGCGCGCTTCGCCCTGCCGCGGCTGACCGCGACCAGCTTCCTGATCGCCGCGCTGGGCATGGTGGTGTTCGCCTCGCTGGGCACGCAGCTGCAGTTGGCCTTCCCGGTGGCCTTCGTGATCGGCGCCGCGCTGTTCGGCTCGATGGCCGGCCTGTACGCGGTGGCGCCGATCGTGTTCGAGCCGACCGTGCGCACCACCGGCCTGGGCTGGGCGATCGGCATCGGCCGCGTCGGCGCGATCCTCTCGCCGATGACCGTCGGCGTGCTGGTCGACGCCGGCTGGCAGCCGGCCAACCTGTACTACGTGCTGGCCCTGCCGCTGCTGGTGGCCATTGCCGCGGTACTGACGATGCGTCTGCAGCCGGCGCGCTGAGCTCCGGCGCGGACGCGCGGATGCCGGCCCAGGCGAGGGATTCGACTTTGGTCCAGTTTGTGCGAATAACGAACTTAAAACCGATATTCGGATTGACGCGGTTTTTCGCGCGGTCCACCTTGACGGCCCGCGCGGCTTGCGCGCGCGGACTGTCCAAGCGAGAGGATGCGACTTCGATGTCCCTGATTGCCCAAGCGCGCGCGGCCGGCGGCGGCGCGGTGATGCCATGATCGACAAGACCCTGCCCTCGTGCGCGGCGGCGGTGGCCGATATCCGCGACGGCGCCACGGTGATGATCGGCGGCTTCGGCACGGCCGGCATGCCCGACGCGCTGATCGAGGCGCTGATCGAACACGGCGCGCGCGAGCTGACCATCGTCAACAACAACGCCGGCAACGGCGAGACCGGCCTGGCGGCGCTGATCAAGCACAAGCGCGTGCGCAGGATCGTGTGCTCGTTCCCGCGGCAGAGCGACTCGCAGCATTTCGATGCGGCCTACCGCGCCGGCGAGATCGAACTGGAGCTGGTGCCGCAGGGCAACCTGGCCGCGCGCATCCACGCCGCCGGCAACGGGCTGGGCGCCATCTTCACCCCGACCGGCTACGGCACCGAACTGGCCGCCGGCAAGGAAACCCGCGAGATCGACGGCAGGCACTACGTGCTCGAGTACCCGATCCACGCCGACGTCGCGCTGATCAAGGCGCACCGCGGCGATCGCTGGGGCAACCTGGTGTACCGCAAGACCGCGCGCAACTTCGGCCCGCTGATGGCCATGGCGGCCAAGTGCACCATCGCCCAGGTCCACGAGGTGGTCGAACTCGGCGGGCTCGATCCCGAAGCCGTCGTCACCCCCGGCATCTTCGTCCAGCGCGTGGTCGCGGTCGGCCACGCGGAGGCCCGCGCATGAGCGGCTACCAGCGCATGACCCGCGAGCAGATGGCCGCGCGCGTGGCGCGCGACATCCCCGAGGGCGCCTACGTGAACCTGGGCATCGGCCTGCCCACCCAGGTGGCCAACTACCTGCCGGCGGACAAGGAGATCTTCCTGCAGAGCGAGAACGGCCTGCTCGGCATGGGACCGGCGCCCGCGCCGGGCCAGGAGGATCCGGACCTGATCAACGCCGGCAAGCAGCCGGTGACGCTGCTGACCGGCGGCTGCTATTTCCACCACGCCGATTCGTTCGCGATGATGCGCGGCGGCCACCTGGACATCTGCGTGCTGGGCGCCTTCCAGGTCTCCCAGCATGGCGACCTGGCCAACTGGAGCACCGGCGCGCCCGACGCCATCCCCGCCGTCGGCGGTGCGATGGACCTGGCCATCGGCGCCAAGCAGACCTACGTGATGATGGATCTGCTGACCAAGACCGGCGAGAGCAAGCTGGTCGCCGAATGCAGCTATCCGCTGACCGGCCTGCGCTGCGTCAGCCGGGTCTACAGCGACCTAGGCGTGTTCGACCTCGGCCCCGACGGGGCGCGCGTGGTCGAACTGGTCGATGGCCTGTCCATCGAGGAACTGCAGCGCCTGACCGGCCTGACCCTGGCGCACTGAACGGAGCAAGCGCATGAGTGAAGTCTTCATCGTCGATGGCATCCGCACGCCCGTGGGCCGCTACGGCGGCATCCTGAGCGGCGTGCGCGCCGACGACCTGGGCGCGGTGCCGCTGGCGGCGCTGCTGGCGCGCCACCCCGACCTCGATCCGGCCGCGATCGAGGACGTCTATCTGGGCTGCGCCAACCAGGCCGGCGAGGACAACCGCAACGTGGCGCGCATGAGCCTACTGCTGGCCGGCCTGCCGGTCAGCGTGCCGGGCAGCACGGTCAACCGCCTGTGCGGTTCGGGCCTGGATGCCATCGGCACCGTCGCCCGCGGCATCCGCGCCGGCGAGCTGGGCCTGGCCATCGCAGGCGGCGTGGAGTCGATGTCGCGCGCGCCATGGGTGATGGGCAAGGCCGAGAGCGCCTTCGCCCGCAACCAGCAGATCGAAGACACCACCATGGGCTGGCGCTTTATCAACCCGAAGATGAAGCAGCTCTACGGCGTGGACCTGATGGGCGAGACCGCCGAGAACGTGACCGCGCGCTACGGCATCTCGCGCGAGGACCAGGACGCCTTCGCCCTGCGCAGCCAGCAGCGCACCGCCGCCGCGCAGGCCGCCGGCTTCTTCGAGGGCGAGATCACGCCGGTCACCGTCCCGGGCAGGAAGCGCGGCGAGACCACCGAGGTCGGCGTGGACGAGCATCCGCGCGCCGACACCACGCTCGAGGGCCTGGCCAAGCTCAAGCCGATCTTCCGCCAGCCCGGCACGGTCACCGCCGGCAACGCCTCGGGTATCAACGACGGCGCCGCCGCGCTGCTGCTGGCCAGCGCCGAGCAGGTGCAGGCGCTGGGCCTGACCCCGCGCGCACGGGTGCTGGGCTTCGCCAGCGCCGGCGTGGAGCCGGCCTACATGGGCATGGGCCCGGTGCCGGCCACGCGCAGGCTGATGGCGCGCCTGGGCCTGTCCATCGGCGACTTCGATGCGATCGAACTCAACGAGGCCTTCGCCGCCCAGGGCCTGGCCTGCCTGCGCGAACTCGGCGTGGCCGACGATGCCGCCCACGTCAATGCCAACGGCGGGGCGATCGCCCTGGGCCATCCGCTGGGCATGAGCGGCGCGCGCATCGCCCTGACCCTGCTGCGCCAGCTCGAGGCCAGCGGCGGCCGCCGCGGACTTGCGACCATGTGCATCGGCGTGGGTCAGGGCGTGGCGCTGGCGATCGAGCGGGTTTGAGTGGCCCGAGGATCGTTCTGCCTCGTAGAGCGGAGCTTGTGGCAATCCCCTTTTGGGGACTCCGCTGAGGCCTTCCCCGAGCATCGCCCCGTCCTGTAGAGCGGAGCTTGTGGCAATCCCCTTTTGGGGACTCCGCTGGGGCCTTCCCAACGAGCTGAACACCTGCACGTCTTTGGCGTGAAGCAAAATCAACAACAGCAACAGCAACAGCAACAGCAACAACAGCAACGGCAACAGCAGCGGAGCAAGCTCCGCTCTACATGAAGCAACAGCGGCGCCTCGGTGTCGCCCAGCCAACGGAGCCCGCGATGCGCGATTCCCCCCTTTCCGGTTACCGCAAGCCATACCCCGGCTCGCAACCGCCCTACATCCACCCGCCCTACGCCTCCACGGTGCTGCGCGGCGTGGGCAGCGACCCCATCGCCATCCCGGTGACGCTCTCGGAAGTGACCGGCCCCACGCTGGACCGCCTCACCCTGGGCGAGCATGCGGCCGACCTGACCGCGGGCTTTGCGGGCGAGCCGCTGGGCGAGCGCATCATCGTCTCCGGCCGCGTGCTGGACGAGAACGGCAAGCCGGTGCGCAACACCGTGGTCGAGGTCTGGCAGTGCAATGCCGCCGGCCGCTACCTGCACGCCGGCGACCAGCACGACGCGCCGCTGGACCCCAACTTCAAGGGCACCGGCCAGGTCCTGACCGACGCGCACGGCCACTACCGCTTCAAGACGGTCAAGCCCGGCGCCTATCCGTGGCGCAACCACTACAACGCCTGGCGCCCGGCGCATATCCACTTCTCGCTGCATGGCGCAGGCATCGGCCAGCGCCTGGTCACGCAGATGTACTTCCCGGGCGATCCGCTGTTGGCCTTCGACCCGATCTACAACTGCGTGCCCGATCCGCAGGCCAAGGCGCGCATGGTCTCGGCCTTCGACTGGGAGACCACGCAGAACGAGTACGCGCTGGGCTATCGCTTCGACATCGTGCTGCGCGGCCGCAAGCAGACCGTCTGGGAGTAACGCATGAGCCTTCAATCGACCCCGTGGCAGACCGTCGGCCCCTACTACCGTCTGGGGCTGGAACCGCTGTACCACACGCAGATCGCCCCGCCCGAGGCCAAGGGCGAACGCATCACCATCACCGGTACGGTCTACGACGGCCTGGGCACGCCGGTCAGCGATGCGGTGCTGGAGCTGTGGCAGGCCGATGCCGACGGCATCTACGACCACGCAGAAGACCCACGCCGCGACGCGCACGACCCGGCGTTCCATGGGTGGGGCCGTGTGCCCACCGACGCGCAAGGGCGCTTCTCCTTCAGCACCATCAAGCCGGGCCGCGTGCCGGGCCTGAAGGGGATCGCGCAGGCGCCGCACCTGGTGGCGCTGGTGTTCATGCGCGGCTTGCTCAAGGCGGCGCCGACGCGCATCTACTTCTCCGACGAGGCCAGCAATGGCGAGGACGGCATCCTGGCGCTGGTGCCGGAAGCGCGGCGCGAGACGCTGATCGCGCGGCAGACGGCGCCGGGGCAGTACGCGTGGGATGTGAAGATGCAGGGCGAGCGGGAGACGGTGTTCTTCAGCTACTGAGCGCCGCTTTTCGCCCTTTGCATTAGCGGTTGCTGTTGCTGTTGCTGTTGCGTTTGCTGTTGCTGTTGCGTTTGCTGTTGCTTTGCTTCACCTGTCTGAGCCGTAAAGCGAGCCGAGCATCGCAGGAAGACGGGGCCGAAGAGTCGCCCTGTTTGAGCGAAGCGAGTTTGGGCGACGTGCCCCGTCTTCCGAGAAGCGCAGGGGACCGCCGCGCAGCGGCGGCTCGCGTCCCGGCGAGAAGCGGTTTTGCTTCCTTTTGACAAGACAAAAGGAAGTCGCGCCGCAGGCGCGAAAGCTTTGCACTTGGCGCGCCGCAGGCGCGTTGCTCTTGTCCAATCAGTGCTGCGCCAGTTCTTAGCCAAACTTGAATTTAATTTGCAAACAAAACTTGAGCGCCGTGCGGGCGCTTTTCAAAAGCAAAGCTTTCGCACGGCTTCGCCGCGCGAGCTACTTTTGTCTTGTCAAAAGTAGCCAAAACCGCTTCTCGCCGGGACGCACGCCGACGCTGCGCGTCGGTCCCCTGCGCTCCTCGCGAAGCAGGGCACGGCGCCCAAACTCGCTTCGCTCAAACAGGGCGCCTCTTCGGCCCTGCTTCGCTGCGGTGCTCGGCGTGCTTTACGGCTCAGACAAAAAGCGAAGAGCAGCAGCAACAGCAACAGCA
The DNA here is from genome assembly GCF_004283755.1 of Pseudoxanthomonas winnipegensis. Classification (GTDB taxonomy): domain Bacteria; phylum Pseudomonadota; class Gammaproteobacteria; order Xanthomonadales; family Xanthomonadaceae; genus Pseudoxanthomonas_A; species Pseudoxanthomonas_A winnipegensis. The sequence continues at coordinate 396,983 of NZ_SHMH01000002.1, read as the reverse complement.
ACAGCAACAGCAACAGCAAATGCAACGGCAACGGCAACGGCAACGTGCGGTTTGACGTCATCCTTCCTGCCATCGGCCCACCATAATCCCATCAAGCCTCACACCGAAGACCCGCATCGATGACTTCCCGCCTGCTCGCCCCCCTGTTCGGCGATCCCGACATCGACGCCCTGTTCGATGACCGCGCACGGCTGCAGGGCATGCTCGACTTCGAGGCCGCGCTCGCCCGCGCCGAGGCACGCTGCGGCGTGATTCCCGACAGCGCCGTCGGCCCGATCGCCGAGGCCTGCCGGGCCGAAGCCTTCGATCTCGACGCGCTCGGCGCGGCCACCGCGCTGGCCGGCAACCCCGCCATCCCGCTGGTCAAGGCGCTCACCGCCAAGGTGAAGGCACGTGACGAAGACGCCGCGCGCTGGGTGCACTGGGGCGCCACCAGCCAGGACGTGATCGACACCGGCACCGTGCTGCAGCTGCGTCAGGCGCTCGACACCCTGACGCCCAAGCTCGAACGGCTGTGCGCCATCCTGCGCACGCTGGCGCAGGCCGAGCGCGACACTGGGCTGCCCGGCCGCACCCTGCTGCAACAGGCCGTGCCGGTCACCTTCGGGTTGAAGGCCGCCGGTTGGCTCGATGCGCTGCAACGCGCGCAACGACGCCTGCGGGCGCTGCGCGCCGACGCGCTGGCGCTGCAGTTCGGCGGCGCCGCCGGCACGCTGGCCTCGCTCGAGGACCGCGGCCTGGAGGTGGCCGAGGCGCTCGCCCGGGAGCTGGAGCTGCCGCTGCCCGCCCTGCCCTGGCACACCGCGCGCGACCGCATCGTCGAGGTCGGCACCGCCTTCGCGCTGCTGGCCGGCGCGCTGGGCAAGATCGCCACCGATATCGTGCTGCTGATGCAGTCCGAGGTCGGCGAGGCCTTCGAACCCAGCGGCGCCGGCAAGGGCGGCTCCTCGGCGATGCCGCACAAGCGCAACCCGGTCGGCTGCGTGGCAGCCATCGCCGCGGCCACGCGCGTGCCGGCGCTGGTGTCCACGCTGTTGGCCGCCATGAGCCAGCCGCACGAGCGCGCGCCCGGCCAGTGGCATGCCGAATGGGAAACGCTGCCCGAACTGATCCGCCTCACCGCCGGCAGCCTGGCGCAGATGACCGTGGTGCTCGATGGCCTGCAGCTGGACCGCGCACGCATGGCCGCGCATCTGGACAGCTTCGGCGGCCTGCTCTACGCCGAGGCGGTGTCGGTCGCGCTGGCGGCCACGCTCGGCAAGTCCGCCGCGCATGCGCTGGTCGAGGCCGCCGCCAAGCGCGCGGTCGGCGAGCAGCGCCACCTGCGCGAGGTGCTGGCCGAAGACGCGCAAGTCAGTGCCGTCCTCGATGCCGCGCGCCTCGACGCGCTGTTCGCCGCCGACAGCTGGCGCGGCATGAGCGACACCTGGATCGACCGCGTGCTCGCGGCCGACTGATCCCTTTCCCGCGACGGAGCCAACCATGGCGTTTCTCGACCTGCCCACCCACCGCCTGCACTACCGCATCGACGGCGCCGAGGGCGCGCCCTGGCTGACCTTCTGCAACTCGCTGGGCACCGACCTGTCGATGTGGGAGCCGCAGGTGGCCGAACTGGAACGCGACTTCCGCATCCTGCGCTACGACCGCCGCGGCCACGGCCAGTCCACCGCGCCCGCCGGCCTCTACACGATCGACCAGCTCGGCGGCGACGTGGTCGCGCTGTGGGACGCGCTGGGGATCGAACGCACGCACTTCTGCGGGCTGTCCATCGGCGGGCTCACCGGACAATGGCTGGGCCTCAACGCCGCCGACCGGCTGACGCGGCTGGCGGTCTGCGCCACGGCCGCCAAGATCGGCACCGCCGAGAGCTGGGAGGCGCGCATCGCGCAGGTGCGCGCGCAGGGCCTCAAGGCGCTGGCCGAGGGCACGGTGATGCGCTGGTTTACCGAGCACTACACCGACACGCACGAGGAACAGGTGCGCGCGGTGCTGGACACCTTCCTGGCGACCTCGCCCGAGGGCTATGTCGGTTGCTGCAACGCGGTCGGCCAGGCCGACTTCCGCCACGACCTGGCCGGCATCGCCGTGCCGCTGCTGGCCATCGCCGGCGACGACGACCCGGTGTGCCCGCCGGCCGACCTGCAGTTCATCGCCGAGCACGTGGCCGACGGCCGCTTCGTCCAGGTGCCGGGCCGCCACATCTGCAATCTCGAATCGCCAGCCGCCTTCACCGCCGCGCTGCGCGACTTCCTCACCGCCTGAGAGCCTCAAGGACCCCACGATGGACGAACAAGCCCGTTACGAAGCCGGCCTGGCCGTGCGCAAGGCCGTGCTGGGCGAGGCGCACGTGCAGCGCTCGCTGGACGCACGCACCGACTTCACCCACGAGTTCCAGCACTTCATCACCCGCGCCGCCTGGGGCGAGGTGTGGACGCGCGACGGCCTGCCGCGGCACACCCGCTCGCTGCTGACCATCGCGATGATGGTCGCGCTGGGCCACGACGAGGAGTTCAAGCTGCACATCCGCGCCGCCCGCAACAACGGCGTCAGCGCCGACGAGATCAAGGAAGTGCTGCTGCAGACCGCGATCTACTGCGGCGTGCCGGCCGCGAACCACGCTTTCGCCCTGGCCAAGCCGATTCTGGAAGAGCAGGCGGCTGAGCCGGCTGGGTGAGGCTCTGGTCGGTGTGACCCGCTGCAGTGCTTGGAAGGGACACCCATGTCCCTTCCAAAGCCAACGCGCCTGCGCATCACCCTTGGCGATTTGAAACGGCGCTCTTCGCGCGATCCCGCACCGGTGGATCAAAAGCGAAGCACGAGCGAGCAGCGCAAAGTCCCTGGATTCCCGCTTTCGCGGGAATGACGGTCTGAAAGGACCGCTTCGGCCCCGGCTCCCAGCCCAGGCCCCGTCCCCGCCTCCGCCCCACCTCCCGCTGTCGCTGTCGCTGTCGCTGTTGCTGTTGCTGTTGCTGTTGCTCACAGCCTCTGCTTTTGCAGTCGCTTTCCCTGTCTGAGCCGTAAAGCACGCCGAGCACCGCAGCGAAGCAGGGCCCAAGAGGCGCCCTGTTTGAGCGAAGCGAGTTTGGGCGCCGTGCCCTGCTTCGCGAGGAGCGCAGGGGACCGACGCGTAGCGTCGGCGTGCGTCCCGGCGAGAAGCGGTTTTGGCTACTTTTGACAAGACAAAAGTAGCTCGCGCCCGCAGGCGCGAAAGCCTTTGCCATTGGCGCGCCGCAGGCGCGATGCCTTCTGCCGTTGATACAAGCATCCAAGCATCGGATCCAAGCCCAAGCTCAAACCCAAGCAAGCGCCGCGTCCCTAACTCAACACCGCCCCCAACCGCGCCGCCGCCTGCCGCAACGGCGGCAACAGCTGCGCATGCATCGTCTGCAGACTCACCCGTCCCGCCTGGGTCCCGATGTTGAGCGCCGCGATGACCGCCCCGGCGCGGTTGCGCACCGGCACCGCGATCGAGCGCAGGCCGATCTCCAGCTCCTGGTCGGTCAGCGAAAGCTCCTCGCGCCGCACCTTGGCCAGCACCTCGAGCAGCTCGGTCGGATGGGTGATGGTGCGCTCGGTGCGCGGGCGCAGCGGATTGCGCTCCAGATAACCTTCCAGCGTGTCCGGCGGCAGCGAGGCCAGCAGGATGCGGCCCATCGAGGTGCAGTACGCCGGCAGGCGGCTGCCCGAACGCAGGCCGATGGACATGATGCGCACCGTCTCGGCCCGCGCCACGTACAGCACGTCGTCGCCGTCGAGCACGCCCAGCGAGCAGGACTCGTGCACGGCATCGCGCAGCGCGTCCAGCACCGGCTGGGCCGCCACCGCCAGCGGCGCGGAGGCCACGTAGGCGCCGCCGATGCCCAGCACGCGCGGCAGCAGCACATAGCCGCGGCCGTGCTCGCCCACGTAGCCCAGCTTGGCCAGCGTATACAGCGCGCGCCGCACCGCCGCGCGCGGGATGCCGGTCTCGGCGCTGATCTGCGACATGGTGACCTCGCGCCCGTGCTGGGCGAACACGCTCAGCACCGCCATGCCGCGCGCCAGCGAAGTCATGAAGTCCGGGTCGCCCTGGGCGGCGTCGATCTGCCGCATGATCTCGCGCGCCAGGCCGCGCTCGGCGATCGCCGAAGCCGGAGCGGGCTTGCGGCGAGCGCGGGGCTTGGAAGAGTCGGTCATCGGCGGGCGAGTCTGCGGGCGGGCGGAGCGCCATGGTAGCGGCGCGCGCGGCGGGCGCCCAAACGAGAAGCGGCGGACCGGTGAAGGTCCGCCGCTCGTTGCTGCCTTGACGCCGGCGTGGCCGACGCGCGAAACGCGGCTTACTTGGCGTCCGGCAGGGTGTAGGCGATCACGTAGTCGCCGCGGTCCGGCGACTGGCGCGCGCCGCCGGCGGTGACCACGATGTACTGCTTGCCGTTGACCGCATAGGTCATCGGGCCGCCCTGGCTGCCGACCGGCAGACGCGCCTTCCACAGTTCCTTGCCGGTGCCGCTGTCGAAGGCGCGCAGGTAGTAGTCCTGCGTGCCGGCGATGAACACCAGGCCGCCTTGCGTGGCCAGCGTGCCGCCCAGGGTCGGCATGCCGACCGGCATGGGCATGTGCATCTTGATGCCCAGCGGACCGGTGTCCTCGACCGTGCCCACTGGCACCTGCCAGGCGATCTGGCGGGTCTTGAGGTCGATCGCGCTCAGCGTGCCGAACGGCGGGGCCTGGCAGGGGATGCCCAGCGCGGACAGGAAGCGGTTCTTGTTGACCGCGTACGGGGTGCCCTTGAGCGGCACGGCGCCCATGCCGGTGTTGACCGCCTCGCCGCCGCTGGAGGCGGCCGCCTTGTCGGCCTTCTGCGGGATCATCTGCACCCACAGGCCCAGGCGCATGTCGTTGGCGAAGGCGTAGCCATGCACCGGGTCGAAGGACAACCCGCCCCAGTTCATGCCGCCCAGCGAGCCGGGGAAGCTCAGCGACACGTCGGTGCCCGGCGCGGTGTACAGGCCCTCGTAGCGCATCTGCTTGAAGGCGATGCGGCACAGCACCTGATCCAGCAGGGTGGCGCCCCACATGTCCGACTCGGCCAGGTGCTTGGTGCCGATCTGCGGCATGCCCACCGACAGCGGCTGGGTCAGCGAATAGGGCTCGCCGGGGATGTCGGCGGCCTTGACCGGGACGTCCTTGACCTCGGTCAGCGGCTTGCCGGTGGCGCGGTCGAGCACGTACAGCTGGCCGGCCTTGGTGCCGATCATCACCGCCGGGGTGGTGCCGTTGCCGGTGGGGAAGTCGATCAGGCTCGGCTGCATCGGCAGGTCGAAGTCCCACAGATCGTTGTGCACGGTCTGGTAGACCCACTTCACCTGACCGGTGCTGGCGTCCAGCGCGGTGATCGACGCGCCGAAGCGATGGTCCAGCGCGGTGCGCTCGGCGCCGTACAGGTCGGTGGACGGGCTGCCCATCGGCAGGAACACGGTGTTCATCGCCGCGTCGTAGGACATCGGCGCCCAGACGTTGGGCGTGCTGCGCGCGTAGGTCTGGCCCTGCGCCGGCGGCGCCTTGTCGTCCGGATTGCCCGGGTCGAAGGCCCAGCGCTGGGCGCCGGTGATCACGTCGAAGCCGCGGACCACGCCGCCAGGCATGTTGGCCTGCACGTTGTCGGCCACGCGCCCGCCGACCACCACGGTGGTGCCGGCCAGGGTCGGGGCGGAGGTGAGCTGGTAGAACGGATCGGGCGCGGCGCCCAGGCCGGCCTTCAGGTCGACCTGGCCATCGGTGCCGAAGCCCCGGCAGAACGCGCCGGTATCGGCATCCAGGGCGATCAGGCGGCCGTCGATGGTGTTGGTCAGCAGGCGGCGCTCACAGTTGGCGCCGGCCGGCAGGCTGACCGGGGTCACCGCCGTGGAACCGGCCGCGGTGGGCTGCACCAGCGGCTTGCTCGCATCGAAGTAGGCCAGGCCGCGGCAGCGCTGCCAGACCGAGGACTGGGCGTTGATCTCGTGCTTCCACAGCTGCTTGCCGCTGGCCGCGTCCAGCGCGATCACGTTGTTGTGCGGCGTGCACAGGAACACCTTCTGCCCGATCTGCAGCGGCGTGGTCTGGTCCTCGGCGCCGTTGCCGTTGCTCTGCGCGATGTCGCCGGTGCGATAGGTCCAGGCGACCTTCAGGTCCTTGATGTTGTTGCGGTTGATCTGGTCCAGCGCGGCGAAGCGGCTACCGCCGTCGGTATTGCCGTAGGCCGCCCAGTCGGTCTGCGCATGCGCCGGGTCCACCGGCACCAGCGCCGGGCCGGGGCCCTTGGCGGCCACCGTCGGATGCGGCACGAACATGCCGGCCAGGCCGCCGGCGCAGGCCAGCGCCAGCACCGCCGCCAGCGCGTAGGCGCCGCGTCCGCCGGCCAGGCCGCGGGCGCGGCGCAGCGTCGGGTAGGTCAGCGCCACCAGCAGCGCCAGCACCGCCGGCATCATCAGCCGCGAGGCCAGCGGCCAGAATTCCAGGCCGGCGTCCCACAGCGCCCAGACGACGCTGAGCACGAAGGCCACGGCGTACAGCCAGGCACCGGCCGGGCGGCGCAGCACCAGCAGCACCGCCGAGACCAGGCTGGCCGCGCCCATCAGCAGGAAGTAGAGGCTGCCGCCGAGGGTGGCGAGCCTGATGCCGCCGGCCAGCAGCGCCAGGCCGATCAGCGCCAGCAGCAGGCCGACGCTCCACAGCAGGATCCGGCCACCGGCCGGCACGTTCGTTTCGGTTTGCACGTTCTGATTCCTCTGCAACGTGATGGCGGCATCCGCCGTCGAAGGACGGCCGCAGCGAGGGCGGGCGCCGGGGCGCAGGATGGCATGCCGCGGCCCAGGCGGGCGTCGGCGGGTTGGGCGATTATCGCATTAGTGTTCGGTAATAGCACAGAAGTGCCGGGGCCGATGGATGCGACGGACTGTGCCGGCTCCGACGTTTTTCCGACCTTGGTGAAGGGCGTACAACGCCCCGCCGCGGGGATGTCGCGATGCAACACATCTCGGGAGTAGCGTTGCGCGCTTCTCACCGGCTGCAATCCCATGTCCGACCTTCCGCTGGCGCCTCGTCGTCTTGTTCACTGTGCCCTGTTGCTGGCCGTTACCGCGGCCGGGGGCTGCTCCGCCAACAAGCCGACCACCGAGACGCCGCCGCGGGTGGGGGTGATGACCCTGGGCGCACGCACGCTGCCGGTCGAGCGCACCCTGCCCGGCCGGACGGTGGCCTACGAGACCGCCGATGTGCGCCCGCAGGTCGGCGGGCTGCTACGCCAGCGCCTGTTCGAGGAAGGCCAGGAGGTCAAGGCCGGGCAGCCGCTGTACCTGATCGACCCGGCGCCGTACCAGGCCGCCTTTGATGTCGCCCGCGGCAATCTGGTCCAGGCCGAGGCGGCGCTGGCCAGCGCGCGACCCAAGGCCGAGCGCACCCGCACCCTGACCGCCATGGACGCGGCCAGCAAGCAGGACGCCGACGATGCGCTGTCCACCCTGCGCCAGGACGAGGCGGCGGTGGTCGCGGCCAAGGCCAATGCGCAGGCGGCCAAGATCAACCTGGACTACACCCGCATCACCGCGCCGATCTCCGGCCGCATCGGCACCTCAGCCTATACCGTCGGCGCGCTGCTCACCGCCGACCAGGACACCGCGCTGACCACCATCCAGCGGCTGGATCCGATCTACCTGGACGTCACCCAGTCCAGCACGCAGATGCTGGCCCTGCGCCGTCAGCTCGATGCCGGGCAGATCCATGCCATCGACGGCAAGGCCCAGGTGCAGGTGCGGCTGGAGGACGGCAGCCCCTATGCGCACGCCGGCACGCTGGAGTTCGTCGGCACCCAGGTCAACGCCGGCACCGGCAACGTCACCCTGCGCGCGGTCGTGCCCAATCCCGAGCACCTGCTGCTGCCCGGCATGTACCTGCGCGCGGTGCTGCCGATGGCCACCGACCCGGGCGCGGTGCTGGTGCCGCAGCAGGCGGTGACCCGCGACAGCAAGGGCGAGCCGCTGGTGAAGCTGCTCGATGCGCACAACCAGGTGGTCGAGCGCCGCATCCGCATCGGTGAGGTGGTCGGCCACGACTGGGTGGTGGAGTCGGGGCTGAAGCCGGGCGATCGGCTGATCGTGATCAACGGCAGCCGCGCCGAGCTGGGCAAGCCGGCGCAGCCCTACCCGGTCAGCGCCGCGCAGCTGGACGCCACGCCGGCGCTGCCGACCGACGACGCCCAGGCCGAGTAAGGGACCCCTCGCATGTCGCGCTTCTTCGTCAATCACCCGACGGTGGCCTGGGTCATGGCCATCGTCATCGTGCTCATCGGCATGCTCGCCATCCACGCGCTGCCGGTCGAACGCTATCCGCAGATGGCGCCGCCGACCATCACCGTGCGCGCCAGCTATACCGGCGCCTCGGCGCAGACGGTGGAGAACACCGTCACCCAGCTGATCGAGCAGTCGCAGCAGAGCCTGGACCACCTGCTGTACATGACCTCCACCAGCGCCTCGGACGGCAGCGCCCAGGTCAACCTGGTGTTTGAGACCGGCACCAACGCCGACACCGCCCAGGTGCAGGTGCAGAACCAGCTGCAGTCGGTGATGTCGGTGCTGCCCCAGGCCGTGCAGCAGAACGGCCTGGTCATCACCAAGTCCAGCGGCTCGCTGTTCGAGGTGGTGGCGTTCACCTCCGACGACGGCAGCATGGACAACTTCGATGTCGCCAACTACATGGAGTCGAACATCGATGACCAGATCAGCCGCGTCAGCGGCGTGGGCAACATCCAGCCGCTGGGCTCGGAATACGCCATGCGCATCTGGCTGGATCCGGAGAAGCTGCGCAAGTACGCGCTGATGCCGTCCGATGTGGAGAACGCGCTGCAGTCGCAGAACACCGACGTGTCGGCCGGCGAGATCGGCGGCCAGCCGGCGCTGCGCGGCCAGCGCCTGGACGCGACCGTGACCACCCGCAGCCGCCTGCAGACCCCGGCGCAGTTCGGCGCGATCGTGCTCAAGAGCGACGCCAGCGGCGCGGCGGTGCGCCTGTCGGACGTGGCCACCATCGGCCTGGGCCCGGAGACCTACGACAGCATCACCCGCTTCAACGGCAAGCCCTCGGCCTCGCTGGGCATCGAGCTCAACTCCGACGCCAACGCGGTGGAGACCTCCAAGGCGATCGAGCAGCGCCTGCAGCAGCTCAAGCAGTACTGGCCGCACGGCTACAACTACCACATCGCCTTCAGCACCACGCCCTTCGTCACCACCTCGATCAAGGAGGTGGTGATCACCCTGATCGAGGCGGTGCTGCTGGTGGTGGCGGTGATGTACCTGTTCCTGCAGAACTGGCGCGCCACGCTGATCCCGACCATCGCCGTGCCGGTGGTGCTGATGGGCACCTTCGGCGTGCTGGCCGCGTTCGGCTACTCGATCAACACCCTGACCATGTTCGCCATGGTGCTGGCGATCGGCCTGCTGGTGGACGATGCGATCGTGGTGGTGGAGAACGTCGAGCGCGTCATGAGCCAGGAAGGCCTGCCGCCCAAGGAGGCCACGCTGCGCTCGATGCAGCAGATCGGCGGCGCGCTGGTCGGCATCGTGCTGGTGCTGACCGCGGTGTTCGTGCCGATGGCGTTCTTCAACGGCGTCACCGGCGTGATCTACCGGCAGTTCTCGATCACCATCGCCGCCTCGATGATCCTGTCGGTGCTGGTGGCCATGACCCTGACCCCGGCGCTGTGCGTGACCATCCTCACGCCGCTGCACCAGGGCGAGGAGGCGATCGGCTCGCACGGGCGCCTGGGCCGGTTCTTCCTCTGGTTCAACACCCGCTTCCGCCAGCTGTCCGAGCGCTACCGCGGGCTGGTCGAGCGCGTGCTGGGCCGGCGCGCGCTGGGCCTGATCGCCTATGCGCTGCTGATCGCGGTCACCGGCGTGCTGCTGTGGCGCCTGCCCGGCGCGTTTCTGCCCGACGAGGACGAGGGCATGCTCAACGTGCTGGTCAAGCTGCCGGCCGGCTCCACCCTGGAGCAGACCCTGGCGGTGACCGACCGCCTGACCCAGGCGGCGCTGAAGGATGCCGGCGTGCGCTCGGTGCTGTCCTCGGCCGGCTTCAGCGTGACCGGCGCCGGCCAGAACGTCGGCATGGCCTTCATCCGCCTGAAGGACTGGGACGACCGCGACGACGACGCGGCGACCATCGCCGATCATCTGAACAAGGCGCTGGCGGATGTACCGGATGCGGAGCTGTTCGTGACCTCGCCGCCGGCGATCACCGGCCTGGGCGACGCCTCGGGTTTCACCTTCGAGCTGATGGACTACGAGGGCGCCGGCCACAACGCCCTGGTCGCCGCGCGCGACAAGCTGCTGCGCCTGGCCCAGCACGATCCCAAGCTGATGAACGTGCGCTACGCCAGCCTGGAGGACGCGCCGGTGTACGCGGTCAAGATCGACGATGCCAAGGCGCAGGCGCTTGGCCTGGACCCGGGCGACATCAACGCCACGCTCAACAGCGCGCTCGGCGGCGACTTCGTCAACAACTTCATTTACAAGGGCCGCATCAAGAAGGTCTTCGTCCAGGGCGATGCGCAGGCGCGTATGACGCCGCAGGACCTGGACCGCTGGACGGTGCGCAACGCCGGCGGCGACATGGTGCCGATGTCGTCCTTCACCCAGTCGCACTGGACCAGCGCGCCGGCCGCGCTGGAGCGCTACAACGGCGTGTCGGCGATGGAGCTGACCGGTCAGGCGGTGCCCGGGGTCAGCTCGGGCGCGGCGATGGACGAGATGGCCGAACTGAGCAAGCAGCTGCCGCACGGCTTCGGCTACGCCTGGTCGGACATGGCCTACCAGGAGAAGCTGTCGGCCAACCAGGCGCCGGCGCTGTACGGGATCTCGCTGCTGTTCGTGTTTCTGTGCCTGGTCGCGCTGTACGAGAGCTGGTCGATCCCGTTCGCGGTGATGCTGGCGGTGCCCGTGGGCGTGTTCGGCGCGGTGGCGCTGATGAGCCTGCGCGGGCTGGAGAACGATGTGTACTTCCAGGTCGGCCTGCTGACCACGGTGGGCCTGGCGGCCAAGAACGGCATCCTGATCGTCGAGTTCGCGCGCGAGCTCGAGCACAAGGGCGAGAGCCTGCTCGCCGCCACCCTGCATGCGGTGCAGATGCGCCTGCGGCCGATCCTGATGACCTCGCTGGCCTTCCTGCTCGGCGTGCTGCCGCTGGTGTTCAGCAAGGGCGCCGGCTCGGCCGCGCGGCATTCGCTGGGCACGGGCGTCACCGGCGGCACGCTGGCCTCGATCACGCTGGGCCTATTCTTCGTGCCGCTGTTCTACGTGATCGTGCGGCGGCTGTTCCCGGATCGCACGGCGGCCAGCAAGGAGGTGCAGGCATGAGCACGCCCGCCCGCATCGGCATGACCGCGGCCACGCTGCTGGCCCTGGCCGGCTGCACCCTGGCGCCGACCTACCAGCGCCCGGCCGCACCGGTGCCGGCCGACCTGGCCGCGGCCGATGCCGCGCCCGCCGCCGGCGCCGCCGTCGACACGCTGGCGCTGCCGGACTGGCAGCAGGTGTTCCTGGATCCGCGCCTGCGCCAGACCATCGCGCTGGCGCTGCAGGACAACCGCGACCTGCGCGTGGCGATGCTGTCCATCGACAAGGCCCGCGCGCAGTACCGCCTCCAGCGCGCCGCGCAGCTGCCGTCATTCGATGCCAACGCCAGCATGAGCCGCGGTCGCACCAGCGCCGCCAGCAACGACGGCGGCGTGTCCGAGGTCAGCACCAGCGACGCGCTCCAGGTCGGCCTGAGCAGCTGGCAGCTGGACCTGTTCGGCCAGCTGCGCAGCCTCAGCCAGGAGGCCCAGCAGAACTGGCTGTCCAGCGCGGAGAACCAGCGCAGCGTGCGCCTGAGCCTGATCGCCCAGGTCGCCGCGGCCTGGCTGACCGTGGCCGCCGACCAGGCGCAGCTAACCCTGGCCCAGCAGACCCTGGACAGCCAGGCGCAGACCCTGCAGCTGACCGAGCGCCAGCACAGCGTCGGCAGCGTGTCGGGATTGGACCTGGCCCAGCAGCAGACCAGCGTGGAGTCGGCGCGGGTGGCTGTGGCCAGCGCCGCCACCCAGCTGGCGCAGGCGCGCGATGCGCTGCAGCTGCTGGTCGGGGCGCCGGTCGATGCCACCCTGCTGCCGACCGAGCAGGCGCTGCAGGACAGCGTCGCCCTGGCCCCGCTGCCGGCGCATTTGTCCTCGGCGGTGCTGCTGCAGCGCCCGGACGTGCTCGCCGCCGAGCACAGCCTGCAGGCGGCCAATGCCGACATCGGCGCCGCGCGCGCGGCGTTCTTCCCCTCGCTGAGCCTGACCGCGTCCACCGGCCGCAGCAGCGATGCGCTGTCCACGCTGTTCTCGGCCGGCAGCCGCACCTGGTCGTTCGTGCCCAGCATCACCGCGCCGATCTTCCACGCCGGCGCGCTGAAGGCCTCGCTGGATGCCTCCGAGCTCGGCAAGGACATCGCCGTGGCGCAGTACGAGAAGGCGATCCAGTCGGCCTTCGCCGAAGTGGCCGACGCCCTGGCCACGCGCGACCACCTGCAGGCGCAGCTGACCGCGCAGCAGGCCTTGGTGGACGCCAGCCAGCGCAGCTACACCCTGGCCGACGCGCGCTATCGCGCCGGCCTGGACGGTCACCTGGCGGTGCTGGATGCGCAGCGTTCGCTGTACGCCGCGCAGCAGGCGCTGATCGCCCTGCGCCAGCAGGACGCCAGCAACCGGGTCACGCTGTACCAGGTGCTGGGCGGCGGCGCCGACGCCCAGGCCACCGCCGCGCGCTGAGCCGCCGCGGCGCGGGCATGCGCCCGTCAGCGCGCATGAGCCCATGCGCGATCGCCATCTGCGCCGGGCATCGCAAGGCCGGCGCGTGGCCGATAATCGCGGTCCATCGCTTCTGGGGAGATCGTCGATGTCGCGCCGCCTTGCCGCCCTGCTGATCCTGGGCCTGTTCGCCTCGTCCCTGGCCCCGGCGCGCACGCCGGCGCAGGGCGCGGCACCGCCCACCGCCCACCTGACCGTGCCCGCCGACGATGGCCTGCCCCTGGCGGTCTGGGCGCGCGTGCCGGCGCATCCGCGCGGCACGATCCTGCTGGTGCACGGGCGCACCTGGAGCTCGCGTCCCAACTTCGACCTGCAGGTTCCCGGCGAGCCGGCCGATGCGCGCTCGGTGCTCGGGGCGCTGGCCAAGGCGGGCTACGCGGCCTACGCGCTGGATCTGCGCGGCTACGGCGCCACCCCGCGCGACGCCTCCGGCTGGGATACCCCGGAGCGCGCGGCCAGCGATGTGATCGGCACGCTGCGCTGGATCGCTCAACGCCATCCCCAGCTGCCGGCGCCTGCCCTGCTGGGCTATTCGAACGGTTCGCTGGTGGCGCTGCTGGTCGCGCAGCAGCAGCCGGCCGCGCTGTCGACGCTGGTGCTGTACGGCTTCCCGGTCGATGTCGACGCCCCGCCTTCGCCGCCCGCCGACACGCCGGCCCAGCCCCCGCGCCAGCCCACCACCGCCGAAGCGGCGGCCTCGGACTTCATCACCGCCGGCGCGTTCCCGCCGGCGGTGCGCGAGGCCTATGTCGCCCAGGCGCTGGCCGCCGACCCGGTGCGCAGCGACTGGCGCGCGACCGAGCAGTTCCGCTTCGCCCCCGAACAGGTGCGCCTACCCGTGCTGCTGTTGCGCGGCACCCACGACCCGCTGGCCACCCAGGACGAGAGCGGCCACCTGTACCGGCGCCTGGGCAGCGGCGACAAGACCTTGGTGACCCTGCCGGATGCGGACCACGTCGCCCACATCGAGGACGGCCACGCCGGCTGGGTGCGCGCGGTGACCGATTTCCTCAGCCGCCCACGCGTGCCGGCGAAGCCCGCACCGTGAAGCGCACGACGCCCGGCATCGCCGGGCGTCGGATCGGTCACGCGTTGAAGTGAGGGCTTGGCGCCTCAGGCGACGCGGCTGGCACCGCGCCGCGCGCGTTCCAGGTGCACCAGCAGCAGCGAGATCGCCGCCGGGGTCATGCCGGGGATGCGCTGGGCCTGGCCCACGGTCTGCGGGCGCACGCGTTCGAGCTTGCCCTGCACCTCGGCCGAGAGCCCGCGCACGCCGGCGTAGTCGAACGCCTCCGGAATCGGCGTGCCCTCGTTGCGCTGCTGGCGCTCGATCTCTACGCGCTGGCGATCCAGATAGCCGGCGTACTTCACCGCGATCTCGACCTGCTCGGCCACCTGCGCATCGTCCACGCCCGGGCCGATGCCCTCGACCCGCATCAGCCTGGCGTAGTCCAGCTCGGGGCGCTTGATCAGGTCCAGCGCGCTGCTCTCGCGGCTGACCGCCACGCCGAGCGCGGCCTCAAGCTGGCGGCCCAGCGCGTTGGCCGGGGTGGCCCACAGCGCGCGCAGGCGCTGGGTCTCGCGCTCGACCGCCTCGCGCTTGGCCTCGAAGCGCGACCAGCGCGCGTCGTCGACCAGACCCAGCGCGCGGCCGATCGGCGTCAGGCGCGCATCGGCGTTGTCCTCGCGCAGCTGCAGGCGGTATTCGGCGCGGCTGGTGAACATGCGGTACGGCTCGGAGGTGCCGTGGGTGATCAGGTCGTCCACCAGCACGCCCAGATAGGCCTGGTCGCGGCGCGGGGACCAGGCGTCCCGGCCCTGCACCACGCGCGCGGCGTTGAGCCCGGCCAGCAGGCCCTGCGCGGCGGCCTCCTCGTAGCCGGTGGTGCCGTTGATCTGGCCGGCGAAGAACAGCCCGGCCACCAGCTTGGTCTCCAGCGAGGCCTTCAGCCCGCGCGGGTCGAAGAAGTCGTACTCGATCGCATAGCCCGGCCGGGTGATGTGCGCCTGCCCGAAGCCGACGATGCTGCGCACCAGCTCCAGCTGCACATCGAAAGGCAGCGAAGTGGAGATGCCGTTGGGATAGATCTCCGCCACGTCCAGGCCTTCGGGCTCGACGAAGATCTGGTGGCTGGCCTTCTCGGCGAAACGCACCACCTTGTCCTCGATCGAGGGGCAGTAGCGCGGGCCGATGCCCTCGATCTGACCGCTGTACAGCGGCGAGCGGTGCAGCGCGTCGCGGATGATCTGATGCGTGCGCTCGGTGGTGTGGGTGATCCAGCAGCTGACCTGGCGCGGGTGCTCGCGCACATCGCCCAGAAAGCTCATCACCGGCAGCGGATCGTCGCCGGGCTGCGGCACCATCGCCGCGTAGTCCAGCGTGCGCCCGTCGATGCGCGGCGGCGTGCCGGTCTTGAGCCGGTCGATGGCGAAAGGCCGCTCGCGCAGGCGCGCGGCCAGGGTCGTGGCCGGCGCATCGCCCATGCGCCCGGCGGCGTACTGGGTCGGCCCGATATGGATCTTGCCGGCCAGGAAGGTGCCGGCGGTCAGCACCACGGCCGGCGCCTCGAAGCGCAGCCCGGTCTGGGTCAGCACCCCGCGCACGGCGTCGCCTTCGATCAGCAGGTCGTCCACCGCGGCCTGGAACACGGTCAGGCCCGGCTGCGACTCGACCATGCGCCGGATCGCGCTGCGGTACAGCGCGCGATCGGCCTGGCAGCGGGTGGCGCGCACGGCCGGGCCCTTGGAGGCATTGAGCGTGCGCCACTGGATGCCGGCCAGGTCGGCGGCGTGGGCCATGGCCCCGCCCAGGGCGTCGATCTCCTTGACCAGGTGGCCCTTGCCGATGCCGCCGATGGCCGGGTTGCAGCTCATCGCCCCGACCGTCTCGATGTTGTGGGTCAGCAGCAGGGTGCGGGCACCGGCGCGCGCGGCCGCCAGCGCGGCCTCGGTGCCGGCATGGCCGCCGCCGACCACGATGACCTCGTAGCGGTGGAAGGACGCATTCATGACGCGGATTTTCTCATGCGAAGGGCGGTCGCGGGCCCGGCAACGGGGCCGGCGCGAAAAAGTTGGCACGGCTTCTGCGTAACCCCATCGGCACCCATCGTGGCAAGCGACTTCGGGCGCCTAAGGCTGGTATTGGAACAGGGGCCAGCCGCTAGCGCACGTTGGGGACGCCGGGGTCGGCAGTCGGGGGACTGCCGGCCCCTCTTTTTTTTGTGGCCACGGCGGCGGTCGAACAGCGGCGCGCCCTGGCCGGGAATCCAGCGGATCCCCAGAAAACACAACGCCCGGCATGGCCGGGCGTTGTGCTGTTTAGGCGCCGACGACCGGCAAGGGCCGGAACAGGGGGGATCCAGATTTCCCCACCGGGCGTCGGCATGGAAGCCGTTGTCAGCTCGTGTTACGTCAGAAAACGACGCAACCGGTCAACGTGGCGCTAGCTTGCGGGCGCGACCGGCTCGGACGCAAGCACTCATTCATCGTTGCCGATCGGGCGATGACGGAAGTGAGACGCCCGTGGCATTGCCTATTCCTCGTTGCGCGAACGCGGGGTCAGCCGCGGCGGCAGGGCCGGGCGGCTGGGCATGGACCGCATCGGCCGCTCGACGCCTTCGGCGCGCGGCGGCATGGCCGGGCGCGACATGCCGGCCGGGTTGGCCGGATTGGAGGGCCGCTGCGGGCGCAGGCGGTCGGGCAGCTGCGGACGCCCGTTGTCGCCGGTCATCGGCGGGCGCGGCCAGCCGCCCGGCGGCGGGCGATGGTCGCCATCGCCGGGTCGGCCGTCGTGCGGCGGGCGCGGCACCGGGCGGATCACGTAGTAGGGGCGGTTGTAGTAGTACGGCGCGTAGCCATACCCATAGCCGCCATAGCCGCCGCCATAGCCGTAATAGCCATAGCCCGGGGCGCCGCCGTAGTAGCCGCCCCAGTAGCCGTCGGGATAGGTGTAGCGGTAGGTCGGGCTGCCCCGATAGTAGCCACCCGGGCCACTGCCGCCGGCGTAGTCGTAGGTGGCGCAACCGCCCAGCGCGGTGAGGGCGATGGCGGCGATCAGCAGGCGTTTCATGGTGGACCCCCCGGTCTGCACCGTTCTCAAGGTCGCCAGATTGGGCCTAACGCATTGAACCCGTGATTAATTCTGTCAGGCGCGTGACTTGCTGCAGTGCGGCGGCAAAAGCGCATCGGGTACGCTTAAGGGCATGTCCGACCTGCCCCATTTCGACGACGTTCTCGACGCCGCCGCCCGCATTGCGCCGCATGCGCGCCTCACCCCGACGCTGACCTCCTCCACCCTCGACGCCATGAGCGGCGCCCGGCTGTTCTTCAAGGCCGAGCACCTGCAGCGCACCGGCGCCTTCAAGTTCCGCGGCGCCTGCAATGCGGTCTGGGCGCTGGACGATGCGCAGGCCGCGCGCGGGGTGGTCACCCATTCCTCGGGCAACCACGGCGGCGCCCTGGCGCTGGCCGCGGCCACGCGCGGCATCCCCTGCCATGTGGTGGTGCCAGAGAACGCGGTCGAGACCAAGCTGGCCGCGATCCGCCGCAACGGCGCGGTGCTGCACCTGTGCGCGCCGACCATCCCCGCGCGCGAGGCGGGCGCCGCCCGGATCCAGGCCGAGACCGGCGCGCATCTGGTCCATCCCTACACCAACCCGTTCGTGATCGCCGGCCAGGGCACCGCGACCCTGGAGCTGCTGGAACAGGCCGGCCCGCTCGATGCGCTGGTCACACCGGTCGGCGGCGGCGGGCTGGCCTCCGGTTCGGCGCTTGCCCTGCACGCGCGCCATCCCGAGGCGCAGCTGTGGCTGGCCGAGCCGGAAGGCGCCGCCGACACCGCGCGCTCGCTGGCGGCCGGGACGCTGCAGCTGGACTTCGTCCCCGATACGGTCTGCGACGGCCTGCGCGGCACGCTGGGCGCGCCCGATTTCGACCTGCTGCGTCAGCACCGGGCCCGCGTGGTCACCGTGTCCGACGCCGACACCATCGCCGCCATGCGCCTGCTGTGGCAGGTGACCAAGCAGATCGTCGAGCCCTCCTCGGCCATCGTCCTGGCCCTGGTGCTGGCCAACCGCGAGGCCTTCGCCGGCAAGCGGGTGGGCCTGGTGCTGTCCGGCGGCAACGTCGACCTGGACGCGCTGCCCTGGTCCAGGGTGTGAGCCGCACGCGTCGCCGCTGGGGCCTGTGGGGCTGGGCGTGGCGCCTGGTCTGCGTGCTGCTGCTGTGGCTGGTCGGGGTCTCGGCCTACATCATCGGCGTGGGCTGGCGCGACCAGGCCGCGCCGGCCGACGCGATCATCGTGCTGGGCGCGGCGGCCTACGACGCGCGGCCTTCGCCCGTGTTCGAGGAGCGCCTGCGCCACGGCATCGACCTGTACCAGCGCGGCCTGGCCGGGCATCTGATCTTCACCGGCGGCTTCGGCGGGGCCGGGGCGCGCTTCGCCGAATCGCAGGTCGGGCGACGCTATGCGCTCAAGGCCGGCGTGCCCGAGCAGGCGATCCTGATCGAGACCACCTCGCGCACCACGCGCCAGAACCTGCAGCAGGCCGCGCGCCTGATGCAGGCGCACCAGCTGCACACCGCGATCATCGTCTCCGACCCGCTGCACATGGCCCGGGCGATGCGGCTGGCGCGCCAGGAAGGCATCAGCGCGCTCGCCTCGGCCACGCCGACCAGCCGCTTCCGCAGCGTCCGGGCCAGCTGGAAGTTCTTCCTGCAGGAGCTGTACTTCTTCCACCGCGACCTGGTGCTCGAAGCGGTCTAGGCCGGCCCCTTCGAGCCCCGCCATCCCCCGGGCGTTATCATTCCGCCTCACCCCACAGAAGCGACTGGCTTACATGAAGATCGACGGTACCCGGCGCCAGGACCGCGCCACCGAGTTGGTGCTGGCCTATTACGCGGCCTTCAACCGCAGCGATCGCGCGGCGATGCTGGCCCTGCTCACCGACGATGTGGCCCACGACCTCAACCAGGGCGCGCGCGAGATCGGGCGCGAGGCGTTCACCGCCTTCCTGCAGCGCATGGATGCCAGTTACAGCGAGCAGCTGCGCGACATCGTGGTGATGGTCTCGCCCGATGGCCGGCGCGCGGCGGCCGAGTACGTCGTGCATGGCACCTACCACCACAGCGATGCCGGGCTGCCCGAGGCTTCCGGCCAGACCTATGTGCTGCCGGGCGGGGCCTTCTTCGAGATCGAGGACGAGCGCATCGCGCGGGTCAGCAACTACTACAACCTGCAGGACTGGATCGCCCAGGTCGGCGGCTGAGGCCGCGGCGGGATCGCACGCTCCACGCGTCCCGGGCGCCAGCGACGTGCCGGGCGCCCTTGCCGTTGCTGCGGCGTGCCATGGCGATCGACGCGGGCGTGCGATGCTGGCGTCCCCCTGCGTCCCTGTCCGTTCAACGGAGCCTGCAATGATCAAGGTCAGCGTGATGTATCCCTACGTGGCCGGCGCGCGGTTCGATCACGCCTACTACGCCAACACCCACATGCCGCTGCTCAAGGCGCGCATGGGCGATGCCTGTCTGTTCTACACGGTCGACAAGGGCCTGTCGGGCGGGCTGCCCGGCAGCGATCCGGCCTTCGTGGCCATGTGCCACATCTATAGCGACTCGGTGGACAGCTTCACCGCGGGCTTCGGGCCGCATGCGCAGGAAATCCTGGGCGACATCCCCAATTACACCGACCTGGAGCCGGTCATGCAGATCAGCGAGGTCGTGATCGGCCAGCCCTGAGCGGGCGCGCGTCGCCGCGGCTCATTCGCCGCGGCGGCGGATGGGGATGCGCGAGACCGGCACCGCGGCCACGTCGCGCCCGCTTTCGCGGATCGGCGCGCCGGCCTGCGGCGCCCAGGCGTGGGCGTAGATGACTTCCCAGCTGCTGGGCAGCACGCCCTGCGGCGTGCGCATCGCCTCGTAGGCGCGCGCGGCGGCCGCCAGCCGCGCCTTGCCGGTCAGCGTCGCGCGGCGCTGGGCCAGCGCATTGGTCGCGCCCAGCGCGCGCAGTTCGCGCATCAGGGCCGGCAGATCGGGATAGGTCAGGGTGAACAGATCGCGGTCCAGCACCGGATCGCGGAAGCCGGCCATCATCAGCGCATCGCCGAACTGGGCGATCTGCGGGAACGGGCTCACGTGCGGCGCCGGATCGCCGGCGAAGGCCTCGCGCAGCTCGATCAGCGTCTGCGGGCCGAAGGTGGAGCACAGCAGCAGCCCGCCGGGCTTGAGCACGCGGCGAAAACCCGCGAACGCGGCCGGCAGGTCGTCGACCCACTGCAGGCACAGGTTGGCGAACAGCACATCGACGCTGCCCTCGGCCAGCGGCAGCGCGCGCGCATCGGCGCACACCCGCGCGAACGGCTTCCACCAGCCGGCCTGCTTCTTCGCCTCGCGCAGCATCGGCAGCGAGAAATCCAGCGCCACCACCTGCGCCTTGGGCCAGCGCTTGCGCAGCCTGGCCGCCGCGCTGCCCGGGCCGCTGCCCAGGTCCAGCACGACCTGCGGCACGCGCTGGTCCAGGTAGTCGAGCGATTCGAACAGGCGTTGCTCGACCTCGCGGTGGAGGACGGCGGCATCGGCATAGGTGCCGGCGGCGCGCGCCAGGGCGCGGCGCTGATGGCGGACATCGAACAGAGGCATGGGCCTATTGTCCGCCAGCGCACCGTCCCGCGTCAGGCGCGACGCTGGCACGCTCCAGTTCACCGTCCGCGCAAGGCGCCATCCAGGAACGGCACCAACGCCGCCTCCACCGCGTCCAGGTGCGCCAGGAACGGCGCATGGCCGCCGCCGGCGATCTCCACGAAGCCGGCCTGCGGTGCCAACCCGGTGGCGGCGGCCATGCCGCGCGGCTGCACCAGCCGGTCGCGCGCGCCGGCGATCCACAGCGAGGGCATGCCCAGGCCCGGCAGCAGGTGGCGCAGGTCGCTGCGTTCGAGCAGCGCCAGGCCGGCCTGCAGCGCGGTCGGCGCCGGTTCGCCGCGGGCGAAGAGCATGGCGCGCAAGCTGCGCAGCGTGGCCTGCCCGTGCGCGCTGCCCAGCGTGTCCAGGGCGATGAAGCGCTCCAGCGTGCCGCGATAGTCCTGCGTCAGGTCGCGGCCGAACTGGGCGAACACCGCCGGCGGCACCGCGTGCGGCCAGTCCGGCGCGGCGGTGAAGCGCGGCACCGAGGACAGCATCGCCAGCGCGCGCACCTGGCCCGAGCTGGCCGCGGCCTTGAGCGCGAACAGGCCACCCAGCGACCAGCCCAGCCACGCCGCCGGCGGCGTGGCGGCGCAGATCGCCGCGACCGTGGCCGCCAGGGCCAGCGGCACCGTGCTGTCGCGGCTCAGGCCGTGGCCCGGCAGATCGACCACGTGCAGTTCGAAGCGGTCGGCCAGGCGTTCGACCAGCGGCGCGAACACGCCGCCATGCAGCGCCCAGCCGTGCACCAGCACCAGGGGCGCGCCGCGGCCGTGGGTTTCGATGTGCAGGGTCATGAGGGTCGCGGTGTGGGCTGCAAGCGATCTGCCACGCGCGCGGACGGCGAACGGGCATCGACCCCGCGCGGCACGGCGACAGGCGCAGCGCTCACGCCACCCCGGCCGCCTCTTGCAGCTGCGGCGCGCGGGTGCGGGCCAATGCCTCGACCAGGCCGTCGATGTCTTCGGGCGTGTGCAGGGCGGTCAGCGTGACGCGCAGGCGTGCGGTGCCTTCGGGCACGGTCGGCGGGCGGATCGGCTTGACCCAGTAGCCGGCCGCTTCAAGCGCCGCCGACCAGGCCACCGCCTGCGCGTCGGCGCCGCACAGCACCGGCTGGATCGGCGTGTCCGAACGCAGCAGGTCCAGCCCGGCCGCCGCGGCCTTGGTGCGGAAGCGATCGATCAGGCCGGCCAGCCGCTCGCGCCGCCAGTCGTCGCGCCGCGCGTGGCGGATCGCCTCGCTGCTGGCGCGGGCCAGCGCCGGCGGCAGCGCGGTGCTGTGGCTGTAGGGCCGTGCGGTCTCGGCCAGGTGCTGGATCAGCGCGGCATCGCCGACAACCAGCGCGCCGTAGCCGCCCAGCGCCTTGTCCAGATTGATCAGCTGCAGCGGGACGTCTTCCACGGTCAGGCGCGCCTCGGCGACGCTGCCGCGACCGGCCGGACCGCGCACGCCCACGCCGTGCCCATCGGCGACGTAGAACAGCGCCTTCTGCACCCGCGCCACCAGGGCCAGCGCGCGCAGCGGCGCCACGTCGCCGTCCATGCCGAACACGCCATCGGTGGCCAGCAGCGCCGCGCCATCGGGCACGTTGCGCAGCTGGCGGATCGCGCCTTCGGCGTCGCCATGCGGATAGCGGCGCAGCCGGCAGCCGGCCAGGCGCGAGGCGTCCATCAGGCTGGCGTGGTTGAGCCGGTCCTGCACGCAGACATCGCCCTCCTCGCCCAGCAGCGCCTGCTGCACGGCCAGATTGGCCAGGAATCCATTGCCGAACAGCAGCGCCGCCGGCGCCTCCAGCCAATCGGCGACGTCGCGTTCCAGCGCCGCGTGCGCGGCGTGATAGCCGCCGGCCAGCGGCGAGGCCCCTGCGCCGGCGCCCTCGCGCGCGGCCGCCTCGGCCAGCGCGTTGGTCACTTGGAACTGCTGCGACAGGCCCAGGTAGTCGTTGCCACAGCATTCGACCAGCCAGCGGCCGTCGACCTCGACCCGCACACCGTCGCGGCGTCCGACGGCGCGGCGCACCCGCACGCGGTCCTGGGCCACGCGCAGCTTGCGCAGCGCGGCGATGCGGTCGTGCAGATCGGGGCGGGCCATGCTGCGTCCTGTGCGTCTGGCGTGGGTCGGCCGGCTAGCGTAATCCAGCCGGTGGCGACCCGGATGACCGGCCACGCCGCCTAAAGGCGCCGCGTATCCGCCAGCGCCGGCCCGGCCATGGCGCCCGGCGGCCCGACAGGCGCTAAAGTCGCCGTATGCATCGGCAAGGACTGCCCTGGACGATCCGCATGGAGGCTTCCCCGACACAGTGGTTGCAACGCCTGGGACGCGCGCTGCTGGCGCCGCGCTGCCTGGTCTGCGACGCGCGCGGCGAGAGCGGGCTGGACCTGTGCGCGGACTGCGCCGCCGCCCTGCCGTGGAATACCACCGCCTGCCCCCGCTGCGCGCTGCCGATGCTGCACGCCCAGACCTGCGGGCACTGCCTGCGCCATCCGCCGCCGATGACCCTCACCGTCGCCGCGCTGGTCTATGGCCCGCCGCTGGACCGGCTGGTGCCGCGCCTGAAGTTCCACGGCGACCTGGCGGCCGGCCGGCTGCTCGCCGCGCTGATGGCCCAGGCCATGTCCGGCGCGCCACGGCCGCAGGCCCTGGTGCCGGTGCCGCTGCACGACCGGCGCCTGCGCCGCCGCGGCTACGACCAGGCCCTGGAACTGGCGCGCGCCGTGGGCCGCCGCCTCGACCTGCCGGTCCTGGACACCGCGCTGCTGCGCAGCCGCGACACCGCCCCCCAGTCCGAACAGGATGCGCAAGCCCGCCGCCGCAATCTGCGCGGTGCCTTCACCGTGCGGCCAGGCGCCGCCCTGCCCGCGCACGTGGCCCTGGTCGACGACGTGATGACCACCGGCGCCACCCTGCACGCCGCGACGCGCGCCCTGCTGCGCGCCGGTGTCGCGCGAGTCGATGGTTGGGTCTGCTCACGGGTGGAATGAGTCGGCTGCTCATTGGGCCTGTCTTGAATGCTGGAGCAACGGCGAGAGGTTTATGCTGCTGGGCAGACCGCCGCGGCAGCGCGCCCGCGTGTCATCCTGCCCTCGCCCGCTTGTCAGGAGAATGCCGATGTCCTTCGCCGCCGTTTCGGTTTCGCGCAGTTGGTGGGTGTTCCTGCTGTTCGGTCTGGTGGCCGTGCTGTTCGGCGTGTCCACGCTGATCTGGCCGGGCGGCACCGTGCTGGCGCTGGTGCTGGTCTTCGGCGCGTTCTCGCTGGCCGATGGCATCGTCAGCCTGATCAGTGCCTTCAGTCGCGAACACGTGCTGCCGCGCTGGCTGCTGGCGCTCTATGCGCTGATCTCCATCGCCTTCGGCGTGCTCGCCATCGCCCAGCCGGCGCAGATGGCCGCCGCGCTGCTGTGGCTGCTGGCGGTGTGGCTGGTGATCGCCGGGGTGGCGCGCATCGTGTTCGCCGTGCAGGTGCGCAAGCACATCCGCGGCGAGTGGCTGCTGGTGCTCAGCGGCGTGCTGTCGATCCTGCTGGGCGTGCTGTTCTTCGTCTACCCGGCGGCCGGGCTGCTGACGATGGCGCTGTGGTTCGGCATCGGCGCGATCGTCTACGGCGTGCTGCAGCTGGTGGTCGCCTTCCGCCTGCGCGGGCATCGCCTGGCGGCCTGAGCCCGTCGCTCAACCGGCCGGCATCACCGGCGGGACGTAGGGCAGGGTGAGGCCGAGCAGCCACAGCAGGCCGATCACCAGCGGGATGTGCACCAGCAGCTGGATGAAGGTGAAGCCGACGATGTCGCGCGCCTTCAGCCCCAGCACGCCCAGCAGCGGCAGCATCCAGAACGGGTTGATCAGGTTGGGCAGGGCCTCGGCGGCGTTGTAGACCTGCACCGCCCAGCCCAGGTGAGCGTGCAGTTCGTTGGCCGCCTGCATCACATACGGCGCCTCGATCAGCCACTTGCCGCCGCCGGAAGGGACGAAGAAGCCCAGGATGGCCGAGTACACGCCCATCACCGCCGGGAAGGTGTCCTGCGTGGCCACGTGCACGAACAGCTGCGACAGATGGTGCGCCAGGGTGTCGCCATCGGCGCCCTTGGCCCCGGTGAGGATCATCGCGATGCCCCCATACAGCGGGAACTGGATCAGCACGCCGGTGGTGCTGGGCACGGCCTTGGCCACCGCGTTGAGGAAGCTGCGCGGGCGCCAGTGCAGCAGCAGGCCCAGGGAGAGGAACAGGAAGTTGTAGGTGTTCAGGCTGGCGATCGCGGTGACCACCGGCTTGGAGGCGGACTCGCCGGCCAGCCAGCCGAAGGCCAGCAGCGACAGCAGCACGGTCAGCAGCGGGCTGTATTCGAGCCATTCGCCCGGACGCGCGCGCGGCGGCAGCGCCTTGTCCGGCTCGCTCTGCGCCGCCTCGGGGAAATCGGCCGCGGTACGCGCGGCCCGGCCCTGCGGCGCGGTGACCCAGCAGATCAGCAGCGAGACCCCGATCAGCACCGCGGTCAGCACGATCGACTGCCACAGGAAGATCGTCTCGGTGAAGGGCAGCACGCCGGTGATCTCCAGCAGGCCGGGCGGCATCGAGGCCGGATTGGCCTGCAGCTGCGCGGCCGAGGAGCTCAGGCCCATCGCCCACACCGCGCCCAGTCCGAGGTAGGCGGCGGCGCCGGCGGCGCGGTAATCCATCTTCAGCTCGCTGCGCCTGGCCAGCGCGCGCACCAGCAGGCCGCCGAACACCAGCGAGAAGCCCCAGCTCAGCAGCGAGGCCAACATGCTCACCAGGCCCACGTACACGATCGCCCCGCGGCCGCTGCGCGGCACCCGGGCCAGCTGGTCGATGAAGCGCGCCACGATCGGCGCGGTCGCCACCGCGTAGCCGCCGATGACCACGAAGGCCATCTGCATGGTGAAGGGGATCAGGCTCCAGAAGCCCCCACCGAAGGCCTCGGCCGTGGCCTTGGGCGTGGCGCCGGCGAGCATCGCGGCGATGGCCACCAGGATCACGCCCAGCACCGCGAACACGTAGGCATCGGGGAACCACTTCTCGGCCCAGGCCGCGCTGCGCAGTGCCGCGCGGGCCATCACGCCCTGCCGGGCCTCGCCTTCGTTCGCCGCCATGAGCCTGCCCTCGTCATCCGATCCCCGACCGGCATTGTCCAAGCCCCGGCCCGGCGCGGTCTGCTGGACGATGGTCTAGGCGACGGCCGCCCGGCCGCGGCGCGTCAGGCCTTGAGCGCCAGCGACACCGCGATCCCGGCGAACACCGCCGCGCCGACCCAGTTGTTGTGCAGGAAGGCGCGGAAGCACGGCCCGCGCTCGCGGTGCCGGCACAGCCAGAACTCGTAGGCCACCAGCGCGACGGCCACGCCCAGGCCAAGCCAGTACGGCCAGCCCAGCGCCGCCTGCCGCCCGACCAGCGCCAGCGCCACGAACACCAGCGCGTAGAGCAGCCCCTGGATCACCAGGTCCAGATCGCCGAACAGGATGGCGGTGGACTTGGACCCGGCGCGCAGGTCGTCCTCGCGGTCGACCATGGCATACCAGGTGTCGTAGGCGGTGGCCCACAGGATGTTGGCCGCGTACAGCAGCCAGCCCAGCGCCGGCACCGTACCCTGCACCGCGGCGAAAGCCATCGGGATGCCGAAGCCGAACGCCAGCCCCAGATAGACCTGCGGCAGGTAGGTATAGCGCTTGAGATAGGGGTAGCTGGCGGCCAGGAAGGCGGCCACCACGCTCAGGCCGATGGTCAGCCGGTTCATGGTCAGCACCAGGCCGAAGGCCACCAGCATCAGCACCGCAAATACCCACAGCGCCTCGCGGCCGCTGACCCGCCCGGCGGCCAGCGGCCGCTCGCGGGTGCGCTCGACCTGCGGGTCCAGCCAGCGGTCGGCGTAGTCGTTGATCACGCACCCGGCCGAGCGCGTCAGCCAGACCCCGGCGGTGAACACCAGCAGCGTCCACCAGGGCGGCAGCCCGCCCGCGGCCAGCCATAGCGCCCACCAGGTCGGCCACAGCAGCAGCAGCGCCCCGATCGGCCGGTCGCCACGGACCAGCTTCCAGTATTCCGCCAGCCGCCCGGGCCGCGGCGCCGGCGGCGCGTCGAATCGTTCGTAAGCCATCGCAAAAGGGTAGCAGGCCCGCGCAAGCCACCACGGCGGCGTGCGCTCGCCCGAAGTCGTCGCCTGCCTCTCTTCGTCGGCCTCGCGGGGGAGCCACTGTCTCCTCCGATCACGTCGCGCCCTCTTGTAGAGCGGAGCTTGTGGCAATCCCCTTTTGGGGACTCCGCTGCTCTTGGCCCGGTCCGCGGGAAAGCCCCAGCGGAGCAAGCTCCGCTCTACAGGCGGGAGCAGCCCTTCGGCCCATGGCGGCGAGAGGCCTTCCCCACGCCGCCCCGCGCCGCATTGCCGCTTCCGGCCACAACTGGCGTTAGTCCCCCGCAGGGCGCGCTGCGCGCCCCCCCGATGCCCCCATTACCGCCCACACCCCAGGAAAACTCGATCGCATGCACGTTCTGGTCTGTGGAGGAGCCGGCTACATCGGTGCGCACGCCGCGCTGGCGCTGGCGCGTGCGGGCCATGAGGTCACCGTTCTGGACAACCTCAGCACCGGCCACCGCGCGGCGGTGCGCTGGGGGCGGCTGGTCGAGGCCGACCTGCTGCAGCCGCGGACGCTGGACGCGGCCTTCGAGCGCCCGGTCGACGCGGTGATGCATTTCTGCGCGCACTCGCTGGTGGACGCGTCGGTGCGCGATCCGTACGCGTACTACGAGAACAACGTGGTCGGCACGCTCAACCTGCTGCAGGCGATGCGCCGGCACGGGGTGGAGCGGCTGGTGTTCTCCTCGAGCGCGGCGATCTTCGGCCATCCGCAGGGCGCACGGATCGACGAGGCCCATCCTTGCGCCCCGATCAGCCCCTACGGCGCCAGCAAGCTGATGGTCGAGCGCATGCTGGCCGACGCCGCGCGCGCCTACGGGCTGCGCTCGGTGTGCCTGCGCTACTTCAACGCGGCCGGCGCCGCGGCCGAGGAAGGCATCGGCGAATCGCATGCCCGCGAGACGCATCTGATCCCCAACACCTTGCGCGCGGCGCTGGGCCGCGGGCCGGCGCTGCAGATTTTCGGCGACGATTACGACACGGCCGACGGCACCTGCGTGCGCGACTACGTCCATGTGCTGGATCTGGCCGACGCGCACCTGCGCGCGCTGACGCTGATGGAGCGGGCGCCCGGCGCGCATGCGTTCAACCTGGGCAACGGCCAGGGCTTCAGCGTGCTGCAGGTGCTGCAGGCCGCGCGCGCGATCAGCGGGCGCCAGATCGACTACACGCTCGCGCCCCGCCGCGCGGGCGATCCGGCGATGCTGGTGGCCTCCGGGGACAGGGCGCGCACGGTGCTCGGCTGGCAGCCGCGGCACGCCACGTTGGACGCCATGATCGGCAGCGCCTGGCGCTGGCATCGCGCGCAGGCGTACTGAGATCCGCCGCGAGCGGCCTGCACAGCACCCGGGGCGCGTTGCGCGGGTGCGGCGGTCCCGCCCGGCTGCATCGGACGCACGCGGCGACGCGCCATTGGCTGGCGCGGCTGGCGGCAAGTTCGCGTCGGCCGATGTTTTCAGGGATAATGCGCGCCGCCGTCGGCCCGCCGCGGCGTGTTGTTGCACCATGCGCCTGTAGCTCAGCCGGATAGAGTAGTGGCTTCCGAAGCCATTGGTCGGGGGTTCGAATCCCTCCAGGCGCGCCAGCACTCGTTCCGGATCATGACGGAGCCGCCCAAAGCCCTCGAGCGATCGGGGGCTTTTGTTGTCCGGCGTCCGGGTCGTTCCACCCAGGTGCGTTGAGTTCCGCCCTGACTTTGGGCACGGGCCGTCGCTCACCCTCCCGCGTCCGACCGGACACGCGACGCTGTCCGGTCGGACACCCTGCATCCAGAACACGCCGCACCACGGACGCCGACGGTTGGCACGTGGCCTGCGTAAGAGACTTCCAGCCGGGCGATCTCGCGCGCCGCAATGGAGGATCGAAGTGATGCCGAGCCATGCACTTGCAGGGGCGCTGACGCTGCTGTCGCTGGTTTCCGGCCAACCACGGCTTGATGCTTCGACGCGCTACGAGCTCAGCGCCGAGACCGATGACGGCCGGATCACCGCGCTCGATGTGACCATCCGGCTGCAGGCCGACCCCTCCGGGCGGACCGTGATCGACTGGGCCGAGCAATGGGGGGGCGAGGAGCATCTGGGCCAGTGGGCGCGCGATATTTCAGTCGAAGGTGCGCGGCGCACCGCGGTGGCGCCACACGGGGGACGCATCGTGGACTCGGCGCCCGGCGCGCCGCTGGTGATGCGCTATCGGATCTTGTCGGCCCATCAGGCCGCTCCCGCTGTCTCGAACAGCAGGCAGCCGGATCCGATCGTGCGTCCCGACTGGTTCTACGCGGTCGGGTTCTCGCTCTATGCCCAGCCCGCCGGACGCGAGGACCTGCCGGCGACGTTCACCTGGCGCGGTCCGCACGGCATCGGCTTCGCTTCGGACGCGCAGCACCTGCAAGGGTTGATGCACCAACCGCGCACGGGCAAGGACATCCGGGAAAGCGTGGCCATCGGCGGCCGCGGCCTGCGGGTCTCGACCATGCGGGTGGGCGGTGAGCCGCTGCGCGTGGCCTCCATCGGCCGTTTCGGTTTCGATATGGCGGCCTTCGCCCGCCTTGCGGGGAAGGTCATTGCGTCCGAGCGCGCGTTCTGGGGCGACGACCAGGCAGGCCCCTTCCTGATCACGGCCATCCCCCTGGCTTCGGAGCCGAAGCAGACGGGATTCAGCGGGACGGGCCTGGGCGATGCCTTTGCCACCTGGATCGGACAGGACACACCGCTGCCGGATCTGGCCTGGTTCCTTGCGCACGAATACTTCCATAGCTGGAATCCCAGGCAGCTGGGGCATACCGAAGACGCGACCGAGGCCCGGACGTACTGGATCAGCGAGGGGTTCACCGACTTCTTCGCGCGCAGGCTGATGCTGCGGGCGGGGCTGCTTTCGCCGGAGCGGTTCGTCGAGGAGTGGAACGACGTCCTCACCCACTACGCCCGCTCGCCGTATCGCACCTCGCCCAATGCCGTCGTCGCCGATCGCTTCTGGAAGGACGAGCGCGCCCGCATGATGCCGTACCAGCGCGGCGCGCTGCTGGCTGCGGTCTGGGATCGCCGCTTGCGTCAGCGCTCCGGCGGGCGCACGAGCCTCGACGATGTACTCCAGGACCAACGCAGGCGCGCGCAGGCCGATCCCGCGCTTGCGCTGCAGGACGCGCTGGTCGCGGCGGCCGCCCACGCCGGGCTGGACCTGCGGCCGGAGATCTCCAGGTACGTCGACCACGCAGCGCCCGTGCTGCTGCCGGAAGACGCTTTTGGCGAATGCGCCCGCGTGGTCTCCGTCGACACGCCGGTGTTCGACAGAGGCTGGGACACCGAGGCGACGACGCGGCAGGGCGACGTCATCACCGGGCTCGACCCTGCCTCCATGGCCTATGCCGCGGGACTGCGGGATGGGATGAAGTTGCTCTCGCAATCCGGCGGAAACCCGGCCGACCCACAGGTCGAGATCACGCTCGTGGCCCAGGACGCGTCCGGCCAGCATCGCCTGCGTTTCAGGCCCCTCGGGCGGGAGATGGTGAGGCTCCAGCGCATCGAGTTGAACGCCGCGCGCTTCTCCGCCAGGCCGGAGGCGTGTCGCCAGGCCCTCGCCGGCTAGAGGCTGGCCGCGCGACGGCGAACACGGCGCCGCACGGACCGCGCAGCGTCAGACCCTTTCCACCGCGATCGCCAGCCCCTGGCCGACACCGACGCACATCGTGGCCAGGCCCAGCCTGACGCCGCCGACATGCAACTGGTGCACGGCGGTCTGTACCAGGCGGGTGCCGCTCATGCCCAGCGGATGGCCCAGGGCGATGGCGCCGCCGTTCGGGTTCACGCGGGCGTCGTCGTCGGCCAGGCCGAGCGCGCGGGTCACCGCCAGCGCCTGGGCGGCGAAGGCTTCGTTGAGTTCGATCACGTCGAAGGCCTGCAGCGGGCGCTGCAACCGCGTCAGCAGCTTGCGCACCGCCGGCACCGGGCCGAGGCCCATCACGCGCGGCGCGACGCCGCCACTGGCCATCCCCAGCACGCGTGCGCGCGGCGTCAGGCCGTGGCGCTGCACGGCGTCGGCCGAGGCCACGATCATCGCCGCGGCGCCGTCGTTGATGCCCGATGCGTTGCCGGCCGTGACCGTGCCACCCGGATTCACCGGCTTGAGGGCGGCAAGAGTCGCCGCATCGGTCTGCGGGCGCGGATGCTCGTCGGTATCGACCACCGTCTCGCCTTTGCGCCCGGGGATGCGCACCGGGACGATCTCCTCGGCGAAGTAGCCCGCAGCCTGCGCCCGCGCGGCGCGCTGCTGGCTGCGCAGGGCCAGGGCATCCTGGTCCTCGCGCGACACGCCCGCGTCGGCCGCCACGTTGTCGCCGGTCTGCGGCATGGTGTCCACGCCGTACAGCGCCTTGAGCTGCGGATTGACGAAGCGCCAGCCCATGGTGGTGTCTTCCAGCTTCTGATCGCGGCCGAACGCGCTGCCTGCCTTGCCCATCACGAATGGCGCGCGCGACATCGACTCGGCACCCGCCGCGATCGCCAGCTCCATCTCGCCCAAGGCGATGGCCCGGTACGCCGCGCCCACCGCTTCCATGCCGGACGCGCACAGGCGGTTGAGCGTGACGCCTGGCGCCTCCTGGGGCAGGCCGGCCAGCAGCAGCGCCATGCGCGCGACGTTGCGATTGTCCTCACCCGCCTGGTTGGCGCAGCCCATGAAGACCTCGTCCAGGCCCGACCAGTCCACGCCGGGATTGCGCTGCATCAGCGCGCGCAGCGGAAGCGCGGCCAGATCGTCGGTACGCACCGGCGCCAGGCCACCGCCATAGCGGCCGATGGGCGTGCGCACGGCATCGCAGATGAAAACGTCCTGCATGGGAACTCCGTGAAGCGAGGGGGAAGTCAGGGCCGGGCCGGCGCGCGCGTGGCGGCCACGATGGTGATGGCGCCGGCCAGCAGCAGCGTGCCGTAGGCCAGCTGCGACGCGGCCAGGGTCCCGGTCTTGTCGATCAGCACGCCGACGATCATCGGCACGAACACGTTGCCCAGGCCGGCCAGCGTGGTGACCAGCGCGATGCTGCCCGCCGCCTTGGGGCCGGAGAAGGTGCTGCCCGGCAGGGTCCAGAACGGTCCGGTCGCGCCCAGGGTGGCGGCGGTGCACACGGTCAGCAGCGCGATCGCCGGTGCGGTGGTCAGGTGGGTCGTGCCCAGTACCAGCCAGGCGGCGGCGGCCGTGCCCAGGCACAGGGCCACGTGCCAGCGGCGCTCGCCGACCTTGTCCGAGTGGCGCGCCACCAGGAACTGGGTGACCAGGCCGGCCAGGAAGGGGATCGAGGACAGCAGGCCGACGTGCAGCACGTCCTTGATGCCCGAGTTCTTGATGATGGTCGGGATCCAGTACGCATTGGCCGCCGCACCACTGAAGACCGCCAGCGCGACGAAGGACAGGATGTAGACGCGCTTGTCGCCGAAGGCCTGCCACAGCGAGTGGTGCTGGCCCGGCGAGGCGGCGCTGTCACGGTCCACGTCGGCCTGGACCAGCGCCTTCTCCGGAGCCGTCAGCCACTTGGCGTCGGCCGGCTTGTTGTCCAAAAAGTAGTAGACGACCACGCCCAGCACGCAGGCCGGCAGGCCTTCGACGATGAACAGCCACTGCCAGCCGTGCAGGCCAAGCGCACCGTCGAACAGCCGCATGATCGTGCCCGCCAGCGGTCCGCCCAGCATGCCGGCGATCGGCAGCGCGGCCATGAACAGCGCGGTGACGCTGGCGCGGCGCGCCTTGGGGATCCAGAAGGTGATGTACAGCAGCACGCCCGGGAAGAAGCCCGCCTCGGCCGCGCCCAGCAGGAAGCGATAGAGATAGAACTCGGTCGGCGAGCGCATCATCGCGAATGCCGCGCAGGCCAGCCCCCACAGGATCATGATGCGCAGGAACGTCAGGCGCACGCCGATCTTCTGCAGCCACAGGTTGCTGGGCACCTCGAACACGAAGTAGCCGATGAAGAACATGCCGGTGCCGATGCCGTACATGACCTCGTTGAAGCCCAGCTGGTGCATGAAGTCCAGGCGGGCGAAGCCGATCACGTTGCGGTCGATCAGCGCCACGGTGTAGCACAGCATGATCAACGGCAGGATGCGCCACTTGATCTTGCGGTAGGTGGCATCGGCCGGCGAGGGCGCGGCCACGCCGGTAGCGGAAGAGGGTTGCACCTGGGAACTCATCGGAAATCTCGCATCAGGGTGTCAGGCGGCGCCGCGCCCCGCCAGACTGGCCGGCGGCGACGCGCTGCGTTAGGAGGAGGCTGCGGGCAGGCATTCAATACTTGACGTGCAGGCCCAGGGCCAGGTTGTCGACCGTGGCGCCCACCGGCGCGCGCACCGGCGAGCCGTAGCTGGACGAGACGCCGTTGTCGATGCGACCGGCCAGGGCGACCAGCGAGGTGTACTTGAACAGGCTGTACTGCACGCCGACGTTGTAGGCCTGCGCGCCCAGCCCGTAGCTGCTGCATGGCGCCGCGCCCGACAGCACGCAGTGGCCGGCGCCGGCGTGGATGTAGTTGGCCGCCAGGGTCAGCTTCGGCGTGGCCTGCCATTCCGCGCTGACCTTCCAGGTCGGCACGGTGTAGGACTTGAACTTGCCGTAGGCCGCGGTCGGGTCTTCGGCGTACTGCACGCGCGAGAGGTCCACGCCCAGCTTGACGCGCTTGGCCTGGTAGGCGGCGCTGAGGCGCAGGTTGCGGTCCTGCGAACCGCCGCCCTGGTTGGTGATCGAAGTGGCCGCCGGCGTGGTGGTCGGCACACCACTGATCACCAGATGGTTGGTATGCCGCTCGTATTGCAGCGCGGCGTACCAGGGCCCCTGCTCCCAGCGGATGCCGTAGGAGTAGGCGCGGCGAGGGCGGCCGTAGTCCGGGCCGTCCCGGTGCGGCATGTAGCTGGTCCCGAGGGAGAAGCCGTTCCACTTGGCGCTCTCCCACTTGTAGCCATGGCTGGCGCGGGTGACCCACGTCGTCGTCCCTGCGCGACTGCCCGTGCCGAAGGCCGCGCCGCCGAGCAGCGCGGAGGTCGACACGAAATTGCTTTCGCTCACGCCGAGCATGCGCACCGGATCACCCCAGTTGGACAGGATGCTGTTGATGCGTCCGCCGGTGAAGGTCCCCAGGACGCGATGCGCCACGTAGACGTACGCATCGCGGCTGCGGTTGAAGTACTCGCTGTTGTCGTAGGGCTCGGTGACCTGCTCGTCCAGGCGGAAGCCGACGTCCCAGTCCGGGTTGAAGCGGTAGTGTCCGCGCATGGCGAAGAACGACTGCGACCAGTTGACCCGGTCGGCATCCGGCTTGTCGGTGACGCTGCGCAGGGTCGTGCTGGTGTTGGACTTGGTGGTCAGCGTGCTGACCTGGCTGCCAACCGCGGTGTGCTGACCGAACGAGGTCCACTGGTACTGCGGATACAGGTTGCCGAAGAACTCGATGTTGGCGTCTTCGTTGCCGAAGGTGGCGGCATGGCCGCTGCCGACCATGGCCATCAGGCAGGCGCCGACGGCGATGCGATGGCGGCGCGGACGCGGCGAGGTGTTGCGGACAGGCATCGAGTTCCCTCCCAGGAGTGGATGCGAGAAGCGGGAGCGAGGCCGCCTGCGGCGGCACGCTGGATGGATGAAGCGCGGAACGGGCGCGCGCCGGCTCAACGCAGGCCGGCCGACCAGCGGGCGATGGCCTCGACCACCTGCTGCGGCTGCTCTGGCAGCAGGGCATGGCTGGCGCCGGGAATGGTGACCACGCTGACGCGCGGGCCCAGTTCCTCGCGCAGCTCCTGGCGGCGATCGGCCGGCATGAAGGGATCGGATTCGGCCTGCAGGTCCAGCAGTGGCACCTTGCCGCCCGCGCTCCACCACAACGCCTTGGGCGTGGCATCGCTGGCGTTGCGCTGGCTGGTGCGCACCTCGGGGTGCCAGCCGTCCAGCCACACCGAGGCATCGTTGCCCGGCGCGAAGAAGGTCGCCTGCAGCTCCTTCAGCCGATCCTCGCGCGAGGTCCTGGGATCGGCGATACGGATGATGCTGGCCGACAGGGACTTGGGATAGGTCTTGGCCGCCGCGGCCGCGACCACCACACCGCGCACGGACTGCGGATGCCGTGCGGCGAGCATGCGCGCCACCCAGTTGCCGTAGGCATGCCCGACGACGATCGCCGGCGCCTTGCCGGCCTGGTCGATCGCGCAGGCCACATCGTCGGCCAGATCCGCCAGCGTGATGCCTTCCATCGGCCCGCGGCTCTCGCCCAGCCCGCGCGGCTGCGGGCGCAGCACCTGGTAGCCCTTGGCGGCCAGGCCCTCGGCGATCGGGTCGTAATCCAGCGAATCGCGGCCCAGCGACGGCAGCAGCACGATGGTCGGCCCCTGGCCTTCCACCACCACGTCGATGCTGGCATCGCCGCAGCTCAGCTGGCGATGCGCACGCGCACCTGCCGCCTCGGCGGCGCCCACGGTGGCCGGCAAGGCCAGACAGAACAGAACACGCACCCACGAGCGCTTCATCAGGCAATCCCTCCCGGTATTGCAGGCGCCGGGCCGGACGCGGCCGCACGACGCCTGTGCGCCGCATCCCGGGGACGACGGCACGACGGACTTCAATCGGATGACCGGCCTGACGCGGCCGGACGGTGTTAGTGGACCGGTCTTGGCACCGGCACCTGTCGCGTGTCGCAGGCGATCGCCTGGCGCGCGTCCTGGCTGGACATGAGGCCCTCCTCCTCGATGGTGTGGACCTGCGTTGCGCTGCAGGCGTCGATGGGGCGGAGTCTAGGCACGGTGTTTTTTCGGGCGCACGCCGTCGACGGTCAATCCAGCTATGGCGCGAATGCGATGGCTCGCAGCGGCCCTGCCGATCGCCCGCAAACGCGAGGTTTCCAGGGGATTCAAGGCGTCGCAGCGGCCCTTATCCTTTAGTCGAAGGGCGCGTCGGGAGGCATTTGGCGCCGTTGGCCATCGGGCGGTTTGCTACCCTCGTTCACCTGATCCAGCGCGCCCGCCGTTCCGTCATGCCCACACCCAAGGTCACCAATCTTTCGCTCGATCTGGTGACCGATCTGGGGCGCTGGCGCGCGTTCGTGGCGATCGGCGAGCTGGGCAGCGTCACGCGCGCGGCGCTGTTCCTGGACACCAACCAGTCGGTGCTCAGCCGCCAGATCAACGCGCTGGAGCGCGATTGCGGCGCGCGGCTGTTCAATCGCACCGGGCGCGGCGTGCAGCTGTCCGAGCTGGGCGAACGCCTGTTCCCGCAGGTCAAGGCGCTGCTGGCCGACGCGGCGCAGCTCGAGCGCGACATCCGCGGCGAAGCGCTGGAGCCGACCGGCCGGGTCACGATCGGCATGCTGCCGTCGATCTCGCAGGCGGTGACCGGCCGCCTGTTCTCGACCCTGCGCACGCGTTATCCCGCGGTCATGCTCAAGATCCTGGAAGGCTCCGGCGGCCAGGTCGAGGAGTGGCTGGCCGATGCCCGCGTCGATATCGCCGTCCTGTACCGCTATGGCACCTCGCTGCCGGAAGGCGAGCAGTCCCTGGCCGTGGTCGACAGCTATCTGATCGGCCGACGCGGCGATGCGCTGACCGCCGCCGAGACCGTGCCGTTCACCCGTCTCGACCAGCTGCCCCTGGTGGTCCCCAGCGCGCCCAACGGCTTGCGCACAGCGCTGGATGCGCTGGCGCGCAGCTGCCATATCGGGCTCTCGCCGGCGATCGAGG
The DNA here is from genome assembly GCF_004283755.1 of Pseudoxanthomonas winnipegensis. Classification (GTDB taxonomy): domain Bacteria; phylum Pseudomonadota; class Gammaproteobacteria; order Xanthomonadales; family Xanthomonadaceae; genus Pseudoxanthomonas_A; species Pseudoxanthomonas_A winnipegensis. The sequence goes on along the minus strand of NZ_SHMH01000002.1, from coordinate 360,630 downwards.
CGGACTCGCTGCCGCTGCAGAAATCGCTCTCCGCCGGCGACGGCGTCTACACGGTGCTGCCCATCCACGCGGTGTGGAAGGAACTGGCCGACGGCGTGCTGCAGGCCGCGCGCCTGGTGGATCCGCCCATGCAGCGGATCGTCTCCATGGCGCTGAGCCGCTCCAAGGGGCCGGCCCGCGCGGTCTCGGCCGTGGCCAGCGAGATCGATCACGCGTTCCAGTCGCTGGCCGCCGAAGGCCTGTGGCAGCGCGCCTTCGCCCCGACCCCCGACGCATAGCAGACATGCCGGCGGACGCGTAGCGCGCCCCGTCGCCCCACCCTATAACGACCGATCGCGCGTCCGATGCGCGCCGTCCTGCGTTCGAACCGGAGTTGCCATGCCCCGCATCACCCTGCCCGATCCTGCCCACATGGATGCCGACCAGCGCGCGGTCCACGACCGCATCGTCAACGGCAAGCGCGGCAGGATCCAGGGCCCGCTGCGTGCCGCGCTGCATAACGCGGAGCTGGCGGCGCGCTGGTCGGCCCTGGGCGAACTGCTGCGTTACGACACGTCCCTGACGCCGCGCCAGAGCGAGCTGGCCATCCTGGTCACCGGCCGGGCCTGCAACTCGCCGTTCGAGTGGCACGCGCATCGGCTGGAGGGCGAGAAGGCCGGCCTGTCCGCGGAGATCCTCGAGGCGCTGCTGGCGCAGCAGATCCCCGCGGGGCTGGACGAGACCGAGCACGCCATCGTCTGCTTCGCCCGCGAGCTCAACGCCGCCAACTCGGTCAGCGATGCGACCTACGCGCGGGCGCTGGCCCTACTGGGCGAGAAGGCCGTGGTCGAGCTCACCGCGCTGGTCGGCTATTACACGATGGTGGCGATGACGCTGAACACCCACGAGATCCCCTTGCCGGAGGGCGTCGCGCCGGCCTTCGACCTGCCGCAGCGCAACGGCTTGTGAGCGGCTGGGACTGCCATGCGCATGTCTTCGGCCCGTATGCGCGCTTTCCGCTGGCCGACACCAGCGTGCATTCGCCCCCGCAGGCCAGCGTCGAGCAGTACCTGGCGCTGCTGCAGGCGCTGGACCTGCAGCATGGCGTGCTGATCCATCCCAGCGCCTACGGCCGGGACTTTTCCGCGCTGTTCGACGCACTGGACCGCTTTCCGCAGCTGCGCGGGGTGGCCGTGGCGCGCGTGCAGGATGGTATGGACCTGCGCGGGCTGCGCGAGCGCGGCGTGCGGGCCTTGCGCTTCAGCCACCGCAGCGGCGGCGACTTCCCCGGCGCGGCCACGCTGGAGGATCTGAAGCGGCTGGCGCCGGCGCTGGCCGCGGCGGGCCTGCATGCCGAACTGTGGAGCGACACCGCGGCGCTGTCCGGCGTCACCGGCACGCTGCGCGAACTGCCCGTGCCCCTGGTGATCGACCACGCGGGCGGCTTCGACCTGGAGGCCGGCGTCGACGCGCCGGCGTTCCGCGCGCTGCTGTCCTTGTTGGAAGGCGGCAACACCTGGATCAAGCTGTGCATGTACCGCAACCTGCTGCGCAAGCCGCAGCCCGAGCGAGGCCGTGCCTTCCAGCAGGCGCTGCAGCACGCGCGCGCGGACCGCATGCTGTGGGGCAGCGACTGGCCGCATCTGCGCGTGGAACCGGCGCCGGACACCGGCGCGCTGCTTGCGACCTTCCGCGACTGGGCGGGCGATGCCGCGCTGGCGCGCCGGATCCTGGAAGACCATCCGCGCGCGCTGTATGCCTGACCGGCGCGGCGCGCGCGCAATACGACCTTGGTCCTAACGGCTATGCGCGCAGCCGCATAGCAGCTCTGCCTGGCATCGCGTCGGCGCGCGCGCAGGGGCTTCCTAGACTGGCCTTCGACGAATCATCAAGGCCTTGCCGCAATGGACGACCTGACCCAGCTGCGCGTGGAGATCCAAGCCCACGTGGCGGTGCTGACGCTGGATGCGCCGCCGGTCAACGCGCTGACCCGCACGCTCAACGACGAGCTGGTGCTGGCGCTGGACCGCATCGGCGAGCTGGATGAGGTCCGCGCGGTGGTGCTCACCGGCGCCGGCAAGGTGTTCTGCGCAGGCGCCGACCTCAAGGGACGTGCCGAAGTGATCAAGGGCCCGGGCGATCTGGGCGCGCACCTGCGCCGCACCCGCGAATGCTTCCACGCGATCCGCGAATGCGCCAAGCCGGTGGTGGTGGCCATCAACGGGGCCGCGCTCGGCTCCGGCCTGGCGATGGTCGCCTCCTCGGACATCCTGGTCGCCTCGGAGCGCGCCTCGCTGGGCCTGCCCGAGATCGACGTCGGCCTGCTCGGTGGCTGCCGCCACGCGATGCGGCTGTTCGGCCACTCGCGCCTGCGCCGCATGGCGCTGACCGGCCTGCGCGTCGACGGCGCCGAGCTCTACCGGCTTGGCCTGGTCGAAGCCTGCGTGGCGCCGGAGGCGCTGCTGCCCACCGCGCTGGAGATCGCCCACACCATCGCCGCCAAGAGCCCGGTCGCCACGCGCATGAGCAAGCACACGCTCAACACGATCGAGCAGCTGAGCCTGCGCGACGGCTATCGCTACGAGCAGGACATGACCGCCGCGATCGGCCGCACCGAGGACGCGCGCGAGGCGCAGGCTGCCTTCCGCGAGAAGCGCGCGCCGGTCTTTGTCGGCCGCTGATGCCCTCCTTCCCTCTCCCATCGCCGCCGCGCGGCGATGTCGCACGGATATCCCGATGAGCTCCAACGCACGCCCGCTGTCGGGCATCAAGGTCCTGGATCTGAGCCGCATCCTGGCCGCACCGTGGGCCGGGCAGATCCTGGCCGACCTGGGCGCCGAGGTGATCAAGGTGGAGCGGCCCGGCGTCGGCGACGACACCCGCGCCTGGGGGCCGCCCTTCCTCAAGGACGCCGACGGCCGCAACACCGGCGAGGCGGGCTACTACCTGGCCGTCAACGCCGGCAAGCAGTCGATCACCCTCCGCATCGACACGCCCGAGGGCCAGGACATCGTGCGCAGGCTGGCGGCGCAGGCCGACATCGTGCTGGAGAACTACAAGGTCGGCACGCTCAAGCGCTACGGCCTGGACGCCGACAGCCTGCGCGCCATCAACCCCAGGCTGATCTATTGCTCGGTCACCGGCTTCGGCCAGGACGGCCCGCGCGCCGAACAGCCGGCCTACGACTTCCTGATCCAGGCCATGGGCGGCCTGATGAGCGTCACCGGCGAGCACGATGGCAAGCCCGGCGGCGGCCCGCAGAAGGTCGGCATCCCCATCGTCGACCTGATGACCGGCATGTATACCGCCGTGTCGGTACTGGCCGCGCTCAACCGGCGCCACGTCACCGGCCTGGGCGACACCATCGACATCTCCATGCTGGATGTCCAGGTCGCCTCGCTGGCCAACCAGGCGATGAACTACCTGGTGTCCGGCCGCACGCCGCAGCGCAACGGCAATGCGCATCCCAACATCCAGCCGCAGGACGTGTTCGCCTGCGCCGATGGCGACGTCATCCTGGTGGTCGGCAACGACGGCCAGTTCGCCAAGCTGTGCCAGGTGCTGGGCCAGCCCGCGCTGGCCGAGGGCGCCTTCGCCACCAATGCCGGGCGCGTGGAAGGCATCCAGGCGCTGTCCGCGCGGCTCTCCGAGGCCTTCGCCGGGTGGCGGCGCGCCGACCTGCTGGCCGCACTGGATGCGGCCGGCGTGCCGGCCGGCGCCATCAACTCGGTACCCGAAGTGCTCCAAGACCCGCAGGTGGTGGCCAGACAGATGGTCCGCCGCGTCCCGCATCCGCTGGGCGTGGAGGTGCCGCTGGTGTCCAGCCCGATGCGCTTCGCCGATGCGCCGCTGCAGCCGCGCGTGGCGCCGCCGCTGCTGGGCCAGCACAGCGAGCGCGTGCTGCAGGCGCTGGGTTACACCGACAATGACATCCAGGCCCTGCGGGCCAAGGGAGTGATCTGATGAAACTGCACTGGTCGCCCAAGTCGCCGTTCGTGCGCAAGGTGATGGTGGTGGCCCATGAGCTGGGCTGCGTCGAGGCGCTGCAGCTGCAGCGCTCGGTGGCGGCGATGCTCAAGCCCAATCCGGCCATCATGGCCGACAACCCGCTGTCCAAGATCCCCACCCTGGTGCTGGACGATGGCCAGGTGCTGTTCGATTCGGCGGTCATCTGCGAGTACCTGGACGCGCGCTTCCACGGCGCGCTGTTCCCGTCCAGCGATGCGCGCTGGAAGGCCCTGCAGCAGCTGGCGTTGGGCAACGGGCTGCTGGACGTGCTGATCCTGTGGCGCAACGAGCGCGAACGCGCGCTTCCGCTGCAGTCGTTGATCGATGCCTTCGCGCTCAAGACCGAGGCCTCGCTCGCACGCCTGGAGCGCGAGATCGAAACCCGCCCCGGCGCGACGATCGACATCGGTCAGATCGCGATCGGCTGCGCGCTGGGCTATCTGGACTATCGCTTCGATGCGTTCGCTTGGCGCGCGCGTGCGCCGAAGCTGGCCGCCTGGTACGCCACGCTGGCGCAGCGTCCGTCCTTCCTTGCCACGGAGCCGGCCGATGGCTGATGCCCATGCCCTCGCGCTGGATCGCGCCGTGGTCGTCATCGGCGCCGGCACCATGGGCGCCGGCATCGCCGAGGTGGCCGCCGTCGCCGGCCATCGCGTCTACCTGTGCGACACCAGCGAGGCCGCGCTGGACCGGGGCCGTGCGCAGATCCGCGCCAGCCTCGACCGGCGCGTGGCCAAGGGCAAGGCCAGCGCCGAGGATGCCGCCTCCGCCTTCGCCCGGGTGATCGCCGCGGGCCCGAGCGCGCCGCTGCAAGGCGTGGGCCTGGTGATCGAGGCCATCGTCGAAAACCTCGACATCAAGGTCGCCGCGCTGACCGAGATGGCCAGGCGCGTGGACGACGATGCCATCCTGTCCACCAACACCTCCTCGCTGTCGGTGACCGCGCTGGCCGCACGCCTGCCCGCGCCGGAGCGCGTGGCCGGGCTGCATTTCTTCAATCCGGCGACCATCCTGCCGCTGGTCGAAGTGGTCCGCGGCCACGCCACCGACCCGGCCCTCGTCGAGACGCTGGTCGCCACCGCGCGCGCCTGGAAGAAGACGCCGGTGGTGTGCCAGTCCACGCCCGGGTTCATCGTCAACCGCGTGGCGCGCCCGTTCTACGGCGAGGCGCTGCGCCTGCTGCTGGAACAGCAGGCCACGCCGGAGACCGTCGATGCGGTGATGCGCGAGTGCGGCGGCTTCCGCATGGGGCCGTGCGAGCTGATGGACCTGATCGGCCATGACGTCAATTTCGCCGTGACCCGCTCGGTGTGGCAGGCGTTCTTCCACGATCCGCGCTACCAGCCCTCGCTGGTGCAGCAGCAGCTGGTGGACGCCGGCTGGCTGGGGCGCAAGAGCGGTCGCGGCTTCTACGACTACCGCGACGATGCGCCGCGCCCCGATGTGCGCGACCTTCAGGGCCCCGCGCCGGCAAAGGTCCGCATCGAAGGCGCGCTCGGCCCCGCGCACGGCCTGGTGGCGCTGCTGGAACAGGCCGGCCTGAATGTCGAAAAGACCGAAGGCGCGGGCCTGCTGCGCGTGGACGGCGTCGCCCTGGCGCTGACGGATGGCCGCAGCGCCGGCGCACGCAGCCAGGCCCTGGGCGAGCCGGTGGTGCTGTTCGACCTGGCCCTGGACTATGCCGCCAGCAAGCGGATCGCGTTGTCGGCCGCCGAGGGCACACCCGCCGACGTCATCGCCCAGGCCGCAGGCCTGTTCACCGCGCTGGGCAAGCAGGTCTCGCTGCTGGGCGACGCCGCCGGCCTGGCGGTCTCGCGCACCGTGGCCATGCTGGTCAACGAAGCCGCCGACGCCGTGCAGCAAGGCATCGCCTCGGAAGCCGACATCGACGCGGCCATGACCGGCGGGGTGAACTACCCGATCGGGCCGCTGGCCTGGGGCCGCCGCGTGGGCCTGGACTATGTCGCCGCCGTGCTGACCCATCTGTCGCAGGGCTACGGGGAAGACCACTATCGCGTCTCGCCCTGGCTGCAGGCGCGCGCGCACGAGGTGTCGCATGGCTGAGTTCGTCAGCGTGGCCACGCAGGCGCGCGTGGCGGTGGTGACCCTGTCGCGGCCGGCGCGCCGCAACGCCCTCAACCTGCAGGTGAAGCGGGAACTGGTCGACGCGCTGAAAGGGGCGCTGGCCGACGTGGAGGTCGCGGCGATCGTGCTCACCGGCGCCGGCGGCTACTTCGTGGCCGGCACCGACATCGCCGAGATGGCCGACATGCGGCCGATCAATCATGTGCTGCAGCGCTCGGGACACCTGTTCGAGGTCGTGCGTCACGCCTCCAAGCCCATCATCGCCGCGGTCGAGGGCTATGCGCTGGGCGGCGGCTGCGAGCTGGCGCTGGCCTGCGACCTGATCGTCGCCGCCGAGGACGCCCGCTTCGGCCAGCCCGAGATCAAGGTCGGCATCATGCCCGGCGCGGGCGGCACCCAGCGCCTGCTGCGCGCCGCCGGCCGCTACAAGGCCGCGCTGTGGGCGCTGACCGGCGAGATGATCCCAGCCGGCGAGGCCTACGCCGCGAACCTGGTTTCCAGGCTCGTCCCCAGCGGCCAGGCGCTCGATGCCGCGCGTGAGATCGCCCTGCAGATCGCCGGGATGCCGCCGCTGGCCGTGCAGGCCATCCGCGAGGCCCTGCGACTGGGCGCCGACGCCCCGCTGGACACCGCCCTCTCCCTGGAGCGCCGCCTGTTCGAGCGCCTGTTCGACACGGCCGACCAGCGCGAAGGCATGCGCGCCTTCCTCGAGAAGCGCCCCGCGGTCTTCAGCGGGCGCTGAGCGTTGATGAGCGGGCGTCCATGCGGTTCGCTCGCCGTCACACCGCCCGCACATGGGCGGCAGGAAGCTGGCTCCCCGGGGCTGCTGGAAGTGCGTCATGCGACTGCTCTCCTCCCTGCTGTTCTTCGCGCTGGGCCTGTCGATCGGCTCGGTCATCAGCGCCGTGCGCGACCAGCCCTTGCCCGAAACCGCAACCCCGACCACCGAGCGGGTGAGCGCCAGCGGCGCGCTGCAGGAGCAAGGCGCGGTTCGGCCTGCGGCCAGCCCTGGCCCTAGCGCCGCCCCGAGTTCTGCGGGCTGCGGGTCTGATCAGGTCGCCTGCCCGACCGGCGCCGAGGCCTCCCTGCGCGGCTGAACGACGCGGGGCCGGCGCCAAGTGCTTGCGTGGACTGGGGAAAGCTGCGCATAATGCGCGGCTCGCTGCGTCTGGCTTTCGGCCGGATCAGGGTCAGGAAGCGCGATTCCTTGCCCGCCTGGCAGCGGACCCATCCCGTATCGCATGGCCTGACCGCATCGGCGGCATCGGCCGGGGCCGCCATCTCCCAGGCTATGGGCGATCAAAATCACATCGAGGTGCACAGATGTCCCGCGTATGCCAAGTGTCCGGCAAGCGAGTGATGACGGGTAACAACGTCTCGCACGCCAACAACAAGACCCGCCGCCGTTTCCTGCCCAACCTGCACGAGCGCCGCTTCTGGGTCGCCAGCGAGAACCGCTGGGTCAAGCTGAAGGTTTCCGCGCACTCCCTGCGCACCATCGACAAGAACGGCATCGACTCCGTTCTGGCTGAGCTGCGTGCGCGCGGCGAAAAGATCTAAAGGAGATCAATCATGGCAGGCAAGCGCGACAAGATCCGCCTGATTTCTTCGGCAGGCACCGGTCACTTCTACACGACCGACAAGAACAAGAAGAACACCCCGGGCAAGATGGAAATGAGCAAGTACGATCCGGTGGTGCGCAAGCACGTGGTCTACAAGGAAGGCAAGATCAAGTGACCTCACGGCGCGGGCGCAAGCGCCCGCCTTTGCCGTGAGGTCATCGCCGCGAAAGCGGGGATCCAGCGCCTCCAGAAAAAGCCCGCCGCAAGGCGGGCTTTTTCGTGGGCGGATGGTGGGGCACCGAGCTCGATGCGCGTTGCTCGGTGGGAGCAACTGTCTCCTCAATCTCGCAGCCGCCTGTCTGTAGAGCGGAGCTTGTGGCAATCCCCTCTTGGGGACTCCGCTGCTCTTCGTTCGGTTTGTGGGGAAGGCTCCAGCGGAGCAAGCTCCGCTCTACAGTTGGGAGCCGCCATGGCGGCTCCCACAACAGCAGGGGCTTCGGGATGACAGCGTCGACCGGATCGGGGTGTGCAGGGCTGCACCGGCTATCGGCGCGGCGCGCGGATCGGCAGAATCGGGCGATGACCCGATCCGCGGTGACTGGATGACCGAGACCTCTGCCATCGGCGGCTGGCTGCTGTTCCTGGACTGGGTGATCCGGCTGGCGGCGCTGGCGTGGATTCCCTCGCGCACCACGCCGGCGGCGGCGCGCAGCTGGCTGCTGCTGGTGGGCTTCGTGCCGCTGCTGGGCCTGCCGCTGTATCTGCTGTTCGGCCATCCCTGGCTCTCGCGCGAGCGCATCCGCCGCCAGGCCGAGGCCTCGCAGATGATCCGCGACGAGCAGAAGCCCCTGGTCCAGCTGCGCTGGCATCCGACCGGCGACGGCGCCGACACCGAGATGGTGCCGCTGGTGGAACGGCTGGGCGATTTCATGCCCACCCACGGCAACGCGGTAACGCTGCTGGACGACTACGAGGGTTCGCTGCGCGCGCTGCTGGAGGACATCGCCGGCGCGCGCGACCGGGTGCACCTGCTCTATTACCTGATGTTCGACGACCAGGTCGGCGATCTGGTGTGCGAGGCGCTGCTGCAGGCGGCCGCGCGCGGCGTGCAGTGCCGGCTGATGCTGGATGCGGTCGGCGCCAAGCGCGGCCTGCGCGCCTACACCGCGCGCCTGCGCGCCGGCGGCGTGCAGGTGCAGGAGCTGCTGCCCGGCGGCCTGCGCTGGCGCCGCAGCGGGCGCATCGACCTGCGCAATCACCGCAAGATCGCGGTGATCGACAACCGCGCCGCCTATGTCGGCTCGCAGAACCTGGCCGATGCCGGCGCCTTCGTGCGCGGCTATCCCAACCGCGAACTGGTCGCGCGCGTGGAGGGCCCGGCGGTGTCACATCTGGAGGCGGTGTTCGCCAGCGACTGGTACCTGGAAACCGGGCAGCGCCTGGAGGTGATCGCCACCACCCCGGTGCGCGACGCCAACGTGGCCGCGCAGCTGCTGCCTTCGGGGCCGGCCTATCCGTTCTCCAATGCGCGCGACATGGTGTGCGCGCTGATCCATCTGGCCCAGCAGAAGCTGGTGATGGTCACCCCGTACTTCGTGCCCGACGACGCCACGCTGAGTGCGCTGCGCATCGCCGCGCTGTCCGGCGTGGACACCCAGCTGATCCTGTCGGCCAGCAACAACCAGACCCTGACTGCCTGGGCGCAGGAGTCCTACTACGGCGAGCTGCTGGCCTCGGGAGTGAAGATCGCGCACTACCGGCCGCACTTCCTGCATGCCAAGCACATGAGCGTGGACGACTCGATCGCGCTGGTCGGCTCGATGAACCTGGACATCCGCTCGTTTGCGCTCAATGCCGAGGTCGGCATGCTCTGCTACGACGCCGACGTGGTGGCCAGCATGCGCAGGATCGAGGCCGGCTACCTGGCCCAGGCCGAGCAGCTGACGCTGGAGCGCTGGAACAGGCGGCCGGCGTGGAAGCGCAGCCGCGAGGGCATCGCGCGGCTGGCCGACTCGTTCATCTGAAGCTGCGCGTGGCGGCGGCGAAGCGCGTTGCGCGCGACGACCGCCGGATTGGCGCGAGGCGCCCCGCCCTTCAACGCGGCCCGGATACCGCCAGCGCCTCGCGCGCCACCGTCTCGGCCTGCCCGCGCAGCTCCGGGATCGCCAGCGATTCCCACAGCGCGCCGATGCGCAGGCTGCCGATCGCCAGCAGCCCGGGCACGGGCTGGCCGTCGGCATCGCGCAGGCGGCCGTTGGGACAGGTGTCCAGGCCGATGCCGTGCGGACCGGGCGCGGCCAGGCCGCTGCCGACCAGCTCGGCCAGCAGCGGATTGCGCATGGCCTGCACGCGCAGCTCCACGCCGGTGGCGTTGATCACGTGGGCCACTTCCAGGGCGAGGATCTCGCCGTGCGGGCCGTGGCCATGCAGCTGCACGCAGCGCGCGCCGGCCATGGCCGTGTCCAGCCGCGCGCGATGGCGCTGCAGCTGGCCACGGGCGAGCGCCTGTTGCAGCTGCGCGTGCACCGGCGCGGCGATACGGTGGCGGTGCACGTCCCACAGGCGCACGACGTGGCGCAGGAAGCGGCGCTGGTCGGCGCCGGACAGCGTGGTCCACAGCCGCTGCACGTGCGGGCGCAGGGCATCCATCACCGCCTGCCACGGCACGCCCTGCGCCTGGGCGCGGGCGACCTCGCGGCGCACGGCGAGCAGGCGCGCCCGCAGCGGCAGGGTGAGCAGGGCCTCCACATCGACGGCCTGCGCCGGTGCGCCGTCGACATGCGGCAGCGGCGTCAGCCCGTGGCGGGACAGCACATGCAGCGGGCCGCGATGCCCGGCCGCCAGCAGCGCCAGCGCCGCATCGACCATGCTCAGGCCGGAGCCGACGATGCACACGGCGGCATCGGCCTCGATGCCGGCCAGCGCCGCGTTGTCCCAGGCCTCGATCCGGCGCGCCGGCGGCAGCGAGCGCGCGCCGCGCGCCGGCAGCGGACGCGGCGCGTTGCCGGTGGCCAGCACCACCGCCCGCGCCCGCACCGGGCCGGCGCCGTCGAGCTGCAGCAGGAAGCCCTCGGCCTCGCGTTCCAGGCTCAGCGCGCGGGCCGGGAGGTGCTGCAGCGTGGCGGGACTGTCCGCACTCGCCTGGGCCAGGCGCGCGGCCAGGTAGTCAGCGAAGCGCTGCCGCGGCACGAAGGCCTCGGCGATCCGCGCGCGCGGCGTGTCGGGCTCGGCGTCCTGCAGCCAGTCGACGAAGTCGCCGGGCGCCGCGTCGAAGGCGCTCATGCCGCCGGCGCGCACGTTGAGCAGGTGCTCCGGGCGCTCGGTCGCGTGCGCGGCGCCGCGGCCCAGCACGGCGCGCGGCTCGAGCACCGCGATGCGCAGCGCCGTGGTGGCCTGACGCAGCAGCTGGATCGCCACCAGTGTGCCGGCGGCGCCACCGCCGACGATGGCGACATCGAACGGGCTCGCGCTCATCGGCGCCTGGCCTTGGCGGCCTCGGGCGGCGCCGTCTCGACCAGCGGCTGCGGGCAGCCGGTGGCGAAGAACTCGACCAGGAAGTCGATGAAGCTGCGCACCTTGGGCGCCAGGTGGCTGCGGCTGGCGTAGACGGCGAAGATCCGCAGCGGCGGCACCTCGTAGTCCGGCAGCACCCGCGCCAGGCGGCCATCCTCCAGCGCCTGGCCGACGATGAAGTCCGGCTGCAGGGTGATGCCCATGCCGGCGATGGCGGCCTCGCGCAGCAGGTCGCCGTTGTTGGCGCGCAGGCGTTCGGTCACGCGCAGGCTCTCCGCGCCCCCCGGCCCTTCCAGCGTCCAGGTGTCGCCGCCGGAGGAGTAGCGATAGCCGAGCACGCCCAGGCGCTCCAGATCGGCCACGCTCTGCGGCGTGCCGACCCGGGCCAGATAGGCGGGCGAAGCGCACAGGAACATCTGCGCCTGCGCCAGCGGCCGGGCGATCAGCGAGGGGGTGGGCTGGCGGGTGATGCGGATGGCCAGGTCGTAGCCTTCCTCGACCAGGTCGACCAGGCGATCGGACAGGTCCACGTCCACGGTGACCTGCGGATGCAGCTCGGCGAAGCGCGCCACCAGTCCGCCCAGGCGGGCGATGCCGAAGCTCACCGGCGCGTTGATGCGCAGCAGGCCGGCCGGCTCCAGGGTCTGCGCGGTGACGGCGGCCTCGGTCTCGTCGAACTCGGCCAGCAGCTTCAGGCAGCGCTCGTGGTAGGCCGCGCCGGCGCTGGTCAGGCTGACGTGGCGGGTGGTGCGGTTGAGCAGGCGCGTGCCCAGGCGCTGCTCCAGCCAGGCCACGTGGCGGGTGACGCTGGGCGTGGACATGTCCAGGGCCTCGGCCGCGGCGGAGAAGCCGCTGCGTTCGACCACGGTCGCGAAGACGCGCATGGCATCGATGGTGTCCATTGTTGCTCGCCCTGTAACAAATTCTGGCCCGGGGCACAGTTTATCCCCGAGCGTTGCCACAATAGGGTGGTGGCCTGCTTCCCTGTCGTGACAGGTTCGCCCATGAACGCCTCCGCCCGCCTGCCCTCGCTGTACATCTCCCACGGCTCGCCGATGACCGCGCTGGACCCCAAGCTGTTCGGCGTGCGCCTGGGCGAGCTGGCGCGCGCGCTGCCGCGCCCGCGCGCGGTGGTCGTCGCCTCGGCGCACTGGCTGGCGCGCTCGCCGCTGGTGGGCGGCAGCGCGCGGCCGGAGACGATCCACGACTTCGGCGGCTTCCCGCAGGCGCTGTTCGACATCCAGTACCCCGCGCCGGGCGCGCCGGAGGTGGCCGGGCGCGTGGCACAGCTGCTCGACCAGGCAGGCCTGGCGCCGCACATCGACCCGAACCGCGGCCTGGACCACGGCATGTGGGTGCCGCTGCGCCTGCTCTATCCCGACGCCGACGTGCCGGTGGTGCCGCTGTCGATCCAGCCGCTGGCCGGGCCGGCGCACCAGCTGGCGGTGGGCCGCGCGCTGGCGCCGCTGCGCGATGAGGGCGTGCTGGTGATCGGCTCGGGCAGCCTCACCCACAACCTGCACGACTGGCGCGGCGCCGACCGCACCCGGCAGGCGCCGTATGTGCAGCCCTACATCGACTGGGTCGAGGCCACGCTGCGCCAGGGCGACGTGCAGGCGCTGCTGGACTACCGCCTGCGCGCGCCCAACGCCGCGCAGGCCCATCCCACCGACGAGCACTGGCAGCCGATCTACGTGGCCCTGGGCGCGGCCGGCGAGCGGTTCCGCGCCACGCGCATCGATGCGGGCATCGACATGGGCTTCCTGGCGATGGACATCTACCGCTTCGACGACGCGGCACCGGCGCAGGCGGCGGCGTAGCGCGCCGCGCTGGCGCCGCGACTTATCGCTGTCCGACCGGCGCCGCGATCCCACCGCGCCGCCAGCGTCCCACTCCCGTCGTTCCCGCGAAGGCGGGAACCCATGGACTTTTGCGCGTAGCGCTTGAGGCGCTGGGTTCCCGCTTTCGCGGGAAAGACGGCTTCACTTGTGGAGACGACGGTTATCAGCCGCTCGTAGCGCGAGCGCAAACCCAATCGCGCCCCCTGCGACACCCCATGCGAAAATAGCGCGCATGAGTGACGGCACCCGCCCGGCGGCAGGCAAGGACACGGGCGAGGGGCAGCGCAGCCTCGATGACGCCCTGAAGGCGCGCATCCGCGACACCTACGCCGCACTGCGCGCCAATACGCCCGGCTTCACCACCCGCCGCGCGCAGAGCCAGATGATCGGCGTGGCCTCGCGCGCGCTGGGCAGCAGCGGCGGCGTCGGCGTGGTCGAGGCGCCGACCGGCGTGGGCAAGTCGCTGGGCTATCTGACCGCCGGCGTGCCCATCGCGCTGGCGGCGAAGAAGAAGCTGGTCATCAGCACCGGCACGGTCGCGCTGCAGTCGCAGCTGGTCGAACGCGATCTGCCCGCCTTTCTCAAGGCCACCGGCATCCAGGCCAGTGTGGCCCTGGCCAAGGGCCGCACCCGCTATCTGTGCACGCGCAACGTGGCCGAACTGCAGGGCACCGCGCCGGCGCAGGACTCGATGTTCGGCGACGAAGGCGCGCTGTACGACCGCCCGCTGAGCCCGGCCGACGCGACCCTGGCCAACCGGCTGGCCAAGCTGTTCACCGACAACCAGTGGAACGGTGACCTGGACGCCGCGCCCGAGGCGGTCGGCCCGGCCTTGCGCGGGCGCATCACCACCAACGCCGCCGGCTGCGCCGGGCGCAAGTGCTCCTACGCCAACCAGTGCCCGGTGCTGAAGGCGCGCACCGCCGTGCGCGAGGCGCAGATCGTGGTCACCAACCACGCGCTGCTGCTGTCCACCCTGGCGCTGGGCGACAACGAGAACGGCCAGCCGCTGATCGCCGCGCCCGGCGAGATGCTGCTGGTGCTGGACGAAGGCCACCACGTGGCCGGCGTGGCCATCGACCAGGGCGCCGCGCGCCTGCCGCTGGACGACATGGGCCGGCGCACCAGCCGCCTGCAGACGCTGATCGCGGCCACCTATCGGCTGGTCGACAAGGAGACCATCGCCAAGCTGCATCCCAACGAGGCGATCGAGCTGGCGGTCAGCGTCAGCCGCCAGCTCAAGGCCTTCCACGGCCTGCTGGAGGCGGCGTGGACGCCCGACCCGTCCGAGCGCGAGCCGCAGTGGCGCGCGCCCAACGGCCGGCTGCCGGCCGACTGGTCGGTGCCGATCGAGGCCCTGGCCGACGACACGCGCAGCCTGTTGAACTGGGTCAGCGCCGCCGCGCCGCTGGTGGGCAAGGCCAAGCAGGACGACGCCACCAAGGAGCGCGTGCAGCGCAACCTCGGCATGGCCCTGGAGCTGGTCCAGGCGCAGTACGACCTGTGGGCCGGCTGGCGCCGCGAGGACCCGGACGGCGCACCGCCGATGGCGCGCTGGATCACCCGCGACCGCGATGGCGACCTGGTGCTGCACTGCTCGCCGGTCTCGGCCGCGCAGGTGCTGCGCCAGCTGCTGTGGAAGGAGGTCGATTCGGTGCTGATGACCTCGGCCACGCTGACCGGCGGCAACGGCTTCACCGCGCTGGCCATCGACACCGGCCTGCCCGAGCATGCCGAGACGGTGACGCTGGAATCGCCCTTCGACCTGCCGCGCCAGGCGCAGCTGGTGGTGCCGAAGTTCCCCGCCGCGCCCGACGACCGCGAGGGCCATCCCAAGGAGGTCGCGCGCTATCTGGTGCGCGAGCTGGACTGGGGCAAGGGCTCGATGGTGTTGTTCACCTCGCGCTGGAAGATGGAGAAGGTCGCCGACCTGCTGCCGGTGAGCCAGCGCAACCGCGTGCTGGTGCAGGGCGAGGGCAACAAGTCGCAGATCATCGGCGAGCACCTGCGCCGCATCGCCGCCGGGGAGGGCTCGGTGCTGTTCGGCCTCAATTCCTTCGGCGAAGGCCTGGACCTGCCCGGCGAGGCCTGCACCACGGTGGTGATCACCCAGGTGCCGTTCGCCGTGCCGACCGACCCGCAGACGGCGACCCTGAGCGAGTGGCTGGAGAGCCGCGGGCACAACGCCTTCAACCTGATCGCCATCCCGCACGCGCTGCGCACGCTGACCCAGTTCGCCGGCCGCCTGATCCGGACCTCGACCGACACTGGCCGGGTGATCATCCTCGACTCGCGCCTGCTCAGCCGCCGCTACGGCCGCCAGATCATCGACGCCCTGCCGCCGTTCGCACGCGTGATCGGCTGACCGCTCCGCGGACGCAGCGGTTGTCGCCGTTTGCCGGTATTGTGCCTACGGTCACATCGCCGACGCTTCTTGAAGATGAGCGCCATCGCCCCCGCCCCCAAACGCCGCGCCGACGCCGAGCAGAACCGCACCCTGCTGCTGCAGGCGGCCGAGGAGGTGTTCACCGAACACGGCGTGCAGGCGCCGCTGGAGCTGGTGTCGCGCCGCGCCGGCGTCGGCCGGGCCACGCTGTTCCGCAACTTCCCCGACCGCCACACCCTGGTGCTGGCGCTGCTGGAGCGCGGCCTGGACCAGATCGAGGCCGAGGCCCAGCGCCTGGGCGACGATGCCGACGCGCTGGTGCCGCTGCTGCGCTTCGTGCTGGACCGGGTGGCGACCCATGCGCCGCTGGTGGACTACTGGCAGACCCAGGGCCGCGACCAGCCGGAGATCGAGGTGGCGATGATGCGGCTGGTGACGATCTTCCAGCCGCCGCTGCAGCGCGCGGTCGACGCAGGCCGCTGCCGGGCCGACCTGGTGCCCACCGACGTGCTGCTGCTGCTCAAGCTGTTCAGCGCCTGCGCTGTGCCGATGATGCAGCCGCTGGCGCCGTTCGAGCGCATCTGGGGCTTCGCGATAGACATCGTGCAGCCCGTCGCGGGCGAGGCCGACGCGGCCGGCTAAGGCCGCGTGCGCCTGCTTTCGCCCCTCCCCTTTGCGCGCAGCGCAAGGGGGAGGCTGGGAGGGGGTGCTTTTCGCGCAATGTTCGATAGTCAGCTCAGTACAGAACGCTGAAGCGCTGGCCGCTGTGCTTGGGCGATTCGATCTCGTCGAGCAGGGCCACCGCGTAGTCCTCGTAGGAGATGCGGCTCTCGCCCTTGGCATCGGTGAGGAAGGCATCGCCGCCCAGTCGGAACTGGCCGGTGCGCTCGCCCGGGCCGAAGAACGCCGCCGGCGACAGGAAGGTCCAGGTGATGTCCTTCACCCCGCGCAGCTCATCCAGGAAGGTCGCGCCGGGCAGCGCTTCGGACTTGTACGCGGCCGGGAACTCCGGCGTGTCGACCAGGCGCACGCCCGGGGCGACTTCCAGCGAACCGGCGCCGCCGACCACGGCCAGGCGCGGGATCTTCGCGGCGCGCACCGCGGTCAGCACGTGCTCGGGCGTGACCTCGGCGAACCTGGCGGCGCTGATGAAGACATCGTGGCCGGTCAGCTTGGCGCCCAGCCCCGCCGGGTCGGCGGTGATGTCGCCCTGGACGAAGGCCACGCCCTCGGGCAGATCGTCGACCGGCTTGCGCGCGATGACGGTGACGGTGTGGCCGCGGCGCAGGGCCTCGGCCAGAAGACGACGACCGACGTTGCCGGTCCCGCCGAGCAGAGCGATGGATGCCATTGGAGCGACTCCTAGCTGGTTACGAAAAATAACCATGCCATCATGGGCGTCACGCCCGCGTCTGCCAAGAAGGGAACCCGACGTGTCCAGGTAACCCCCAGGTAACCCCGTCACCCAGGTCCCCAACATCCCCAATCCCGAATCCCCAATCCCACGCCATGACCCTCCACCGCTCCACCGCCCCCTACGCCGCCCACTGCCCCGTGCGCGATGTGCTCGACCGCCTGGGCGATCGCTGGAGCACGCTGGTGCTGCAGGCGCTGAAGGACGCGCCGCTGCGCTTCGCCGCGCTGCAGCGGGCCATCGACGATGTGTCCAAGCGCATGCTGGCCAAGACCCTGCGCGGGCTCGAGGAAGACGGGCTGGTCACGCGCACGGTGTTCCCCAGCAAGCCGCCGGCGGTGGAGTACGCGCTGACACCGCTGGGCCGCAGCTTCGTGCCGCATATCGAGGCGCTGGTGGCCTGGGCGGAGACGCACCACGATGCGATCCGCAGCGCGCGCCGCCGCTATCAGGCCGCGCCCGCGCACGACGGCGGACGCTGAGGTCGCGGCCGCTGCGACAGGCGCCACCGTCACCGGGTTGCAGGAGGCTTTTTCGTGTCGCTGGCGCGGCGCGGTCACGAACCGATGCGCGCCAGGACGCTACCCTGTGCGCATGACCTCTGCTGTAAACCACGGCTTCTCGCAGGACCACGCCGCCCTGCTCGATTCGCTCGCGGCCACGCCCGACCTGCTGCTGATCCAGGATCTGGACGGGGTGTGCATGGGGCTGGTGCACGACCCGCTGACGCGCACGCTGGAGCGTGATTACCTCGAGGCGGCGGCCCGGCTGGGCGATGCGTTCGCCGTGCTGACCAATGGCGAGCACATCGGCGCGCGCGGGGTGAACGCCATCGTCGATCGCGTGTTCGGCGCGCCCGGCCATGCCGCCGCGCACGGCGCCTACCTGCCCGGCCTGGCGGCCGGTGGCGTGCAGTTGCAGGACCGCTTCGGCACGCTCAGCCATCCGGGCGTCAGCGATGCGGAACTGGCCTTCCTGCAGGGCGTGCCCACGCGCATGACGCGCTGGCTCTCCACGCTGCTGCTCGGCGCGCCCTACCACCTCGAACCGCATCGCGTGGCCACGCTGGCGGCCACCTGCGTACTGGACAACCCGGCCTCGCCCACGCTCAACCTCAACGCCCTGCACCATGCTTTGGCCGAGCAGCCGGCGCTGTACGCGCAGTTGCAGCGGCAGGCGGCGGACTTCATGCAGGCGCTGCTGCGTGAGGCGCGGGCGGAGGGGTTGGACGGCGCGTTCTTCGTCCACTACGCGCCCAATCTGGGGCGCGACGACGCCGGTGCCGAGCGCCTCAAGCCGGCCGCGGAGGGCGATGCGGGCACCACCGACTTCCAGTTCATGCTCGAGGGCGCGGTCAAGGAAGCCGGCGTGCTGGTGCTGCTCAACCACCATGTGCACGCGCGCACCGGCCGCTGGCCGCTGGGCGCGGATTTCAATGCGCGCCAGGCACCGCGCACGCTGGAGGCCCAGGTGGCATTGGCGCGGGCGCAGATCGCGCCGGCCGACATGCCGCGCCTGGTCGGCGTGGGCGACACCGTCACCAGCGTGGCGCACGACGGCGCGCAGCTGCGCGGCGGCAGCGACCGCGGCTTCCTGACCCTGGTGCAGCGCCTGGGCGAGGCCTTCGGCACCGACAATCGCGTGCTGTTCGTGGACAGCAGCGCCGGAGCAGTACGACGGGCCGGGCTGGATGCGGCGCGCCTGTCGGCGGGCGCGGGCGATGCGGGCTTCGATCCGCGCACCGCGGCGCTCGGCATCACCGATGCGGACGATCCGCTGCGGCTGGATGTGGTGTTCCCCGGTGGCCATGCGCAGTACGTGGAGTTCTTCTGCGCGCTGGCGCAGCGGCGTGCGGCGTAGCGCGTGCGACGCAGCTGGAATTGCCGGGGCTGGCACTTGGACTCACAGCGGCGCCGGCATTGGCATTGAGATGGACCTGGAAGCAGGAAGCCGTCGGCTGAGCGGGTAACGTGTTTTCCAAGCGCTCCGCTTCTGCCCCTCCCCTTTGCGCGCAGCGCAAGGGGGAGGTTGGGAGGGGGTTGCTCTTGCGCTGTTGCTGTTGCTCCACGCCAGTAGCAACGGAAAAAGCAACAGCAACAGCTCACCCCTCCCCGGCCCTCCCCTTCGCTGCGCGAAAGGGAGGGGGCTAAAAGCTTGTGCGCTTGCCGTGCGCCCCGTGCGCCCTGCCGTGTGGCTCAGTCGAGCAGGGCCAGGGCGCGCTGGACGTCTTCGGCGGTGCGGGGGCGGATCATGCGCGCGATCTCTTCGCCGTCGCGCAGCAGCACCACGGTCGGCCACAGCTTGACCCGGAACGAGCGGCCCAGCGGGCGGCCGCGGCCGTCTTCGATCTTCATGTGGGCGATGTCGCCGCGCGCGTCGAAGGCGCGCTTGAAATGCGCCTGCGCCTCGATGCAGTGCGGGCACCAGGCGGTGCCGAACTCGAGGGCGGTGAGGCCAGGCATCGCGTCGATCTGCGTGCGCGCCGGCTCGGGGCTGGTGAATTGTCCGGTGTAGGCCATCGTGGTGCCCCTCCCAAGGCGTGGATGCATCGCACCCTACCGCAGCGCAGCTGACGCCGGCCAGCACATGGCCGGCTACAGCGCCCGGACGTAGACCAGCTGCCCGCCGTTGCCGCCGGCGGCGCGCTCCTGCACGGCGAAGTGGCGCGACTGGCTGCGGAACAGGTCGCTGAGCTTGCGATGGCCGTACAGGCGCGGATCGAAGTCGGGGCGGATCTTGTTGAGATAGGTGCCCACCGCGCCCAGCGAGGCCCAGCCCTCTTCGTCGGAAGCCTCCTCGATGGCCTGGCGCAGCAGCGACAGCGGCGGCGTATTGCCCTTGGCCTGCACCGGCTCGCTCGCCGCGGCGCTCGCGGCCTGCTTGCTCGCGCGCTTGGCCGGCGCGGGCTTGGCCGTCTCCGGCGCGGCACTGGCGGGCTCGGCGCGCAGCACATCGTTGTAGATGAACTTGTCGCAGGCCTGGACGAAGGCATCGGGCGTCTTGCGCTCGCCGAAGCCGTAGACCACCAGGCCTTCCTCGCGCAGGCGCTGGGCCAGGCGGGTGAAGTCGCTGTCGCTGGAGACCAGGCAGAAGCCGTCGAAGCGGTGCGTGTACAGCAGGTCCATCGCGTCGATGATCATCGAGCTGTCGGTGGCGTTCTTGCCACTGGTGTAGGCGAACTGCTGCACCGGCGCGATGGAATGCTTGAGCAGCGCGGCCTTCCACTGGGTCATGCGCGAGCTGGTGAAGTCGCCATAGATGCGCTTGACGCTGGCCACGCCGTACTTGGCGACCTCGGCCAGCAGGCCTTCGATCACCGCCGGCTGGGCGTTGTCGGCATCGATCAGCACGGCCAGGCGCTGCTGGTCGTCCTCGCTGGCGGCCTTGAGCGGCGATTTGGGTTTCATGCGGACTCCTTCTGAAAGCCGACATCCTACGCGCCACCCACGAAGCGCCGCGTCGCCGCAGCGTGCAATGGGCGCCGTGCTTCGGCCACACTTGCGCACCCGTCCGGATTCCAAGGCTTACCGCATGTCCGCTTGGCTGCGCCGCAAACCGCTCGACCAGATCACCGTCCACGAAGCCGGGCACCGCCTGGTGCCCACGCTGTCCTGGCCGCATCTGGTGGCGCTGGGCATCGGCGCCATCGTCGGCACCGGCATCTACACGCTCATCGGCGTGGGCGCCAACCTGGCCGGGCCCGCGGTGCTGATCTCGTTCCTGGCCGCCGGCATCGTCTGCGCCTGCGCGGCGCTGGCCTACGCCGAGATGTCCACGATGATGCCCGCGGCCGGCAGCGCCTACACCTACAGCTACGCGGCGCTGGGCGAGGTCATCGCCTGGGTGGTGGGCTGGAGCCTGATCCTGGAGTACTCGCTGGTGGTGAGCACCGTGGCGGTGGGATGGTCGGGGTACTTCGTCGGCTTCCTGCAGTGGCTGGGCGTCTCGTTGCCGCATGCGCTCATCGCCGGCCCGCACGCCGGCGGCGTACTCAACCTGCCGGCGGTGCTGATCACCTTCGCCGTGGCCGGCCTGCTGATGGCCGGCACCAGGGAGAGCGCCACGCTCAATGCGGTGCTGGTGGTGATCAAACTGATCGCGCTGGCGGTGTTCGTGGCGCTGGCGCTGCCGGCCTTCGACAGCGCGCACCTCACCCCGTTCATGCCCTATGGCTTCTCCAAGTCGGTGGGTGCCGATGGCGTCGAGCACGGGGTGATGGCCGCGGCGGCGATCATCTTCTTCGCCTTCTACGGCTTCGATGCCATCTCCACCGCGGCGGAGGAAACCAAGAACCCCGGCCGCGACCTGTCCATCGGCATCGTCGGCTCGATGATCGGCTGCACGCTGATCTACGTGCTGGTGGCGCTGGCGGCGGTAGGCGCGATGCACTTCACCGTGTTCGGCAAGAGCGCCGAGCCGCTGGCGCTGATCCTGCGCGAACTGGGCCACGGCACGGCCGCGGCGGTGATCGGCATCGCCGCGGTGATCGCGCTGCCGACGGTGCTGCTGGCCTTCCTGTACGGGCAGAGCCGGATCTTCTTCGTGATGTCGCGCGACGGCCTGCTGCCGCGCGGGCTGTCCAAGGTCAACGCGCGCACCGGCACCCCGGTGGCGACCACGCTGTTCACCGCAATCCTGGTCGCGGCGCTGGCCGGCGTGGCGCGCCTGGACGAGATCGCCGCGCTGGCCAATGCCGGCACGCTGGCCGCCTTCACCGCCGTGGCCGCCTGCCTGCTGGTGCTGCGCAAGCGCGAACCGGGCCGCGCGCGCAGCTTCCGCACGCCGCTGGCCTGGGTCGTCGGGCCGGTCGCCATCGCCGGCTGCCTGTATCTGTTCTTCAGCCTGCCCAGCCGCACCCAGCTCTACTTCCTGGTGTGGAACCTGATCGGCCTGGTCGCCTACCTGGCCTACGGGCGGCGCAAGGCCGAGCTGGGCAAGTCCGACGCGCCGCGCTGAGACCGCGGCGCGCTTCCCTGCCTTGTGCGGCTAGGGCTTGAATGAATTGTTAGGCGGCAGCTCACCGCCGTCGGGTTGCTTACGGCAACGCTGAACAAGTCCGCATCAGTTGCGAAGATCGCCGCATGGTCAGCTAGACGGAAAAGGACCGATAAAACAGCAGGCGTTGGCGATGGCCGCTGATCAGGGGTGCCGGGTTCGAGCAGCATCGCCGGCCGACGCGGCGGGACGTGCTCCTGGCGACCAGGGAGCGGATTGTGTCGTGGTCGACGCTGTGCGCGGTGATTGATCCGTGCTCCCCCAGAGCAGGCAAAGGCCGGCCCCCGGTCGGTCTGGAGCCGATGCCGCGGATGTACTTCGTGCAGCGCGGGTTCAAGCTGGCCGACGAGACCTGCGAGGAGGCGCTGCTGGACGGCACGGCGCTGCGGCGCTTCGTGGGAATCGACCTGGGCCGGGAGCGGGCGCTGGAGACGACGACGTTGCTGAGGTTTCGACGCCTGCTGGAGCAGCATGAATTGGGTTCGCAGCGGTTCGCTGAGGTGCGTGCACAGTTGCGGAGGGGCTAGCGAACCTGTCCCTGGCACGTGCGCGGTTGGCAGGGTAGCCGCACCGGGCAGCACAAAGGCAGCCAGGAGCGCCTGGAACTGGGCGCGGAACGAGTGCACATCACTGATCGAAGACCGTCATGATCCAGATCGGTAGGCTCCGCGCTGCAGCTACTTGATCCGCGGTGCCCTAGGCTGACGTACCATCGCTGCGCCGCGCACGCCAACGCGCAATCCGTTCCTGCATTCCCACTACGAACACGAAGAATGCCGGGACGAAGAAGATCGCCAGCACGGTGCCGCTGAGCATGCCGCCGAACACGCCGGTGCCGATGGCGTGCTGGGTCTCGGCGCTGGCGCCGCTGGCCAGCATCAGCGGCACCACGCCCAGGGCGAAGGCCAGCGAGGTCATCAGGATCGGGCGCAGGCGCAGGCGCGCGGCGTTGCTCGCCGCCTCGACCAGGCCCTGGCCATCGCGGTGCAATTGCCGGGCGAACTCGACGATGAGGATGGCGTTCTTCGCCGACAGGCCGATGATGGTGATCAGACCGACCTTGAAGAACACGTCGCTGGGCAGACCGCGCAGCATCACCGCGGCCACCGCGCCGAGCAGGCCCAGCGGTACCACCAGCATCACCGACAGCGGGATCGACCAGCTTTCGTACAAGGCTGCCAGCACCAGGAACACCACCAGCGCCGACAGCAGCATCAGCAGCGGCGCCTGCGCGGCCGACTGCCGCTCCTGCAGCGATTGCCCGGTCCAGGCCACGGCGAAGCCGGGCGGCAGTTGCGCGGCCAGCCGTTCCATCTCGGCCATGGCCGCGCCGCTGGACACGCCGGGCGCGGCGCCACCGGCGATGCGCACGGCCGGGAAGCCCTGGAAGCGCATCAGCTGCTGCGGGGCATCGGTCCAACTGGGGCGCACTACCTCGCGCAGCGGCACCATGCCGCCGCCGTCGCTGCGCACGCGCAGGCCGAGCACGTCGTCCAATTGCATGCGCGCGGCAGCGTCGGCCTGCAGGATCACTTGTTGCATGCGCCCGGCGTTGGGGAAGTCGTTGACGTACAGCGAGCCCATCGCCGCCGACAGCGTATTGCTCACCGCGGCGAACGACAGGCCCATGGCCTCGGCCTGCTGACGGTCGATCTCCAGGTGGATGCTCTTGCCCGGCGGCAGGCCATCGGGATACACGTCGCGGACCACCATGCTGCCCGCGGCCAGTTCCAGCAGCTTCGCCTGTGCCTGCATCAGTGCGGCCTCGCCGCGGTTGCCGCGATCCTGCAGGTATAGGGTGAAGCCGGAGGAGGTGCCGAGCTCCTCGATGGCCGGCGGCAGCAGGCTCATCACCGTGCCTTCGGGCAGGGTGGCCATGGCCTGCTGCGCGCGTTCGGCCTCGTTGCGCGCGCTGGCGCCGCCGCGCTGGTCCCAGTCCTTGAGCATGGTGAAGGCGATGGCCGCGTTGGGCCCGGCGCCGGAGAAACTGAAGCCGAGGATCACCAGATTGGACGCCAGCGCCGGGCGCGTGGCGACATGGCGCTCGAACGCCTTGACCACGTCCAGGGTGCGTTCGCTGGTGGCGCCGGTGGGCAACTGGATCGAGGTCATGAAATAGCCCTGATCCTCTTCCGGCAGGAACGCCGAGGGCAGCACGCGCATCGCCAAGACCAGCGCCACGCACAGCGCCGCGAACACCGCCATCACCCGCCCGCCACGCCGCAACAACCACCTCACGCGCGCGGCGTAACCGCCGGCCAGGCGCTCGAAGCCACGGTTGAAGGCGCCGAAGAAGCCGCGCTTGGCGTGATGGCCGGGCGCGACCGGACGCAGCAGGGTGGCGCACAGCGCCGGGGTCAGGGTCAACGCCAGGAACGCCGAGAACAGGATCGACACCGCCATCGCCAGAGTGAACTGCTGGTAGATCACCCCCACCGAGCCGCTGGCGAAGGCCATGGGAATGAACACCGCGGTCAGCACCAGGGTGATGCCGGCCACCGCGCCGGTGATCTCGCGCATCGCCTTGGCCGTGGCCTGCCGCGGCGGCAGACCTTCGCTGGCCATGATCCGCTCGACGTTCTCCACCACCACGATGGCATCGTCGACGATGATGCCGATCGCCAGCACCATGCCGAACATGGTCAGCACGTTGATCGAGAAGCCGGCCAGCAGCATCACCGCGAAGGTGCCCAGCAGCGCGATCGGCGCGACGATGGCCGGGATCAGCGTGTAGCGCGCGTTCTGCAGGAACAGGTACATCACCAGGAACACCAGCACCATCGCTTCCAGCAGGGTCTTGAGCACCTGCTGGATGGACAGCTTCACGAACGGCGCGGTGTCGAACGGAATCGAATAGGCCATGCCGGCCGGCATGCTCGCGGCTAGTACGGTCATGCGACCTCGTACCGCCTGCGCGGTGCGCAGCGCATTGGCGCCGGGCGAGAGCTGGATCGCCGCGCTGGTGGCGGCGGCGCCGTTCTCGCGGTTGGAGAAGGCATAGGACTGCGCGCCCAGTTCCACCCGCGCCACATCGCCCAGGGTCACCCGCGCGCCGCCGCTGTCGGTCCGCAGCGCGATGGCGGCGAACTGCGCCGGCGTGGTCAATTGTCCGGCCACGGTCAGCGGCACGGTCAGGCGCTGACCGCGCACGGTCGGCGCGTCGCCGAGCCGGCCGGGGGCGATCTGCGCGTTCTGCTGTTCGATCGCCTGCGCCAGCTCGGTCATGGTCAGGCCGTAGGCGATGAGCTTGTCCGGGTCCACCCACATGCGCATGGCCTGCTCGGCGCCGAACAACTGCACGCGGCCGACGCCGTCGACGCGCCGCAGTTCCTGCACGATGTTGCGCGCCAGGTAGTCGTTGAGCGCCACTTCGTCGTAGCGGCCGTCGGGCGAGATCAGGCCGACCAGCATCAGGAAGCCGGAGGCGGCCGATTCCACCTGCAGGCCGTTCTGCCGCACCGCCTGCGGCAGGCGCGGCTCCACCGCCTTGATCCGGTTCTGCACGTCCACCTGCGCCAGCTCCGGGTCGGTGCCGGGCTTGAAGGTGGCGGTGATCTGCGCGCTGCCCGAGGTGTCCACCGAGGACTCGAAGTACAGCAGATTCTTGACCCCGGACAATTCGCGCTCGATCAGGCTCACCACCGAGTCGTTGAGGGTCTGCGGGGTGGCGCCGGGGTAGGTGGCGTACAGCGCCACCGACGGCGGCGCCACCGACGGGTAGCGCGCCACCGGCAACTGGCCGATGGCGAGGGTGCCGAACAGCACGATGAACAGCGCGATGACCCAGGCAAACACCGGGCGCTCGATGAAGAACTGCGGCATGGCGGCGTCCCCGGCTCAGTCCGCGACCGTGGCGGCCGGCGGCTGCCATGGGCTGACGTGGACGCGGGCGCCGGCGCTGAGCCGGTCGATGCCTTCGACCACCACCTGCTGCCCGGCCTGCAGGCCGGAGACGATGCGGTACTGCCGCTCGATCAGCTCGCCCAGTTGCACCGTCGCGCTGCGCACGCGCTTGTCGGCGTTCACCACCCACACCTGCGCGCGCTCGCCGATATGGGTGACCGCTTGCTGCGGCACGCGCAGCGCCTGCGCGTAGTGCGCGCGCGGCACCCGCGCCCGCACGTACATGCCCGGCAGCAGGCGCCGCTGCGGGTTGTCGACCAGGATCCGCAGCAGCACGTCGCCGGTGCCGGCATCGACGTTGATGCCGGAGAACAGCACGCGTCCGCCGACGCCCGACGGCGTGCCGTTGCGGTCGAGGATCTGCGCCGGCAGGCCGTCGCCGGCGGCGGCCTGCGCGCGCGCGACCGGATCCAGCGGATCCAGGTCGGCGGCGGACTGGCGCACGTCGACGTAGACCTGGTCGATCTGCTGGATCACCGCCATCGGCGCGCTGTCGCTGGGCGAGACCAGCGCGCCTTCGGTGAGCAATGCCTGATCGATGCGACCGCCGATCGGCGCATCGACGGTGGCGAAAGCCAGATCCAGGCGCCGCCGCGCCAGCGTCGCCCGGGCCTCGGCCACCGTGGCGGTGGCCTGCGCGCGCTGCGAGGCGACCTCGTCGACCATCTGCCGGCTGACCATGCCCGAGTCCAGCAGCCGCTGCAGCCGCGCGTGCTGCACGTCGGCCAGGCCCTGCGCGGCCTGGGCGCGGTGCAGCGCGGCCGCGGCGGTGTCGACGTCGGCCTTGAGCGGCGCCGGATTGATCTGGAACAGCGCGTCGCCGCGCTGCACATCGGCGCCTTGTTCGAAGAAGCGGCGCTGCACGATGCCGCCGACCTGCGGGCGGATCTGCGCGCTGCGCACCGCGGCGATGCGTCCGGGCAGGTCCACGCTGACCGTCATCGGCGCCGGGCGCAGGGTCAGCGCGGTGACCTGCACCGGCGCGGCCGCCGGCGGCGGCGGCATGCCACCGCCGCAGCCGACCAGGGCCCACCCCAGCGCCACGCCGATACCCAGATTCCGTCGCTGTTGCCGCTTGCCCATGCCTCGTGCCTCATCGCTGCCGCCGCGGATGCGGCGACGCCAAAGCCGTGCATGGTGGCGGCCGCGGATTGCGCGGCGTTCGATACTGTGTGGAGATATGATGGAGATCCGCGCCCGTCTGGGCCGACGCGCCTTTCGCCGCCACGCCATGTCCGTTTCCTCTCCGGGCGCCGCCGCGCCCGCGTCCGCGCCACTGGTCCTGATCGCCGAAGACGAGAGCGAGATCGCCGAGATCCTCAGCGCCTACCTGGCGCGCAGTGGACTGCGCAGCGCGCACGCCGCCGATGGCCGCGCGGCGCTGGACCTGCATCTGGCGCTGGACCCGGCGCTGATCCTGCTGGACGTGCAACTGCCTGCGGTGGACGGCTGGAAGGTGCTGGCCGAGCTGCGCCACCGCGGCGACACGCCGGTGATCCTGCTCACCGCGCTGGATCAGGACATCGACAAACTGATGGGTCTGCGCCTGGGCGCCGACGACTACGTGGTCAAGCCGTTCAACCCGGCCGAGGTGGTGGCGCGGGTGCAGGCGGTGCTGCGGCGCATCCGCGGCAGTGGGGGAGAGGAGACACGCAGCCTGCGCGTGGGGGCCTTCCACATCGACCTGGACCAGCACGAGGCCAGCGTGCGCGTGGGCGAACGCCGGCACACGCTGGACCTGACGCTGACCGAGTTCAAGCTGCTGGTGCGGTTGATGCGCGCGCCCAAGCGGGTGTTCAGCCGCGCCGAGCTGCGCGACGCCTGTCTGCCGGAAGGCGATACCCAGGAGCGCACCATCGACAGCCACATCAGCAAGCTGCGCAAGAAGCTGGAGGCGCTGGGCGTCCAGGGCACGCCGACCAGCGTGCGTGGCGTCGGGTACCGCTTCGGATCCGGCGCATGAGCCGCGCGCCGGGACTGCGCCGCCAGGTCATCCTGTCGCTGGGCGCGTTGGCGCTGTGGATCATCCTGTTGTCGGTCGTGGGTTCCTACGTGTTCTACGCGCTGGCGGTGGCCTACCGGCCGGACAGCATCTCCGACACCTGGGTGCCGTCGCACGTGGAGATGCTGTGGATCGGCGCCACTGCGGCGCTGGCCGTGGCGATCGCGGTGGCGGTGGCGGTACGGCTGTCGCGGCGCATCCTCACGCCATTGAACTCGGTGGCGTACAGCCTGCGCGAAGTCGCCCAGGGCAACCTGCATGCGCGCGCGACGATGGGCGCGCATGCGCTGGGCGAGACCGCGCAACTGGTGCGCGATTTCAACGCCATGGCCGACCGCCTGCAGACGATGACCCGCGAGCGCGCGTTCTGGAACGCTGCCGTCGCCCACGAACTGCGCACCCCGGTGACGATCCTGCGCGGACGCCTGCAAGGCCTGGCGGAGGGGGTGTTCGTGCCGGACGTGGCCGTGTTCGAGAGCCTGTTGCGGCAGGTGGAGGGCTTGACCCGGCTGATCGAGGATCTGCGCGTGCTCAGCCTCAACGACAGCGGTCACCTGGAATTGCATCCGGCGCCGGCCGATCTGGCCCAGGAAGTCGCGGCGGTGCTGCATGCGTTCGGCGGCAGCCTGAGCGCGCGCGGGCTGGTGCTGGAAGCGACGCTGGCCCTGCGCACGCCGGTGCTGTGCGATGCGATGCGC
This sequence comes from Pseudoxanthomonas winnipegensis, assembly GCF_004283755.1. Taxonomy (GTDB): domain Bacteria; phylum Pseudomonadota; class Gammaproteobacteria; order Xanthomonadales; family Xanthomonadaceae; genus Pseudoxanthomonas_A; species Pseudoxanthomonas_A winnipegensis. Next base: position 332,244 of record NZ_SHMH01000002.1, on the reverse strand, counting down.
ATTCGCCAGGCGCTGATGGCCTTGCTCGAAAACGCGCAGCACTACGCCGAGCCGGGCGCGTTGCGGGTCGGGGTGCAGGCGCACGCAGGCCAGTGCGTGCTCTACGTGGAGGATGCCGGCCCCGGTATCGCGCCGGAGATCGCCGCGCGGGTGTTCGATGCGTTCCGCCGCGGCGATCCGTCGCGTGCGCGCAAGAGCGGCGGCAGCGGGCTGGGCCTGGCGGTGGTCAAGGCCATCGCCGTGGCGCATGGCGGCGATGCGCTGTGCGTGTCGGTCGGCGGCGGTACCCGTTTCGAACTGCGCTGGCCGCTGGCCAGGTAGACGAATGTGTCCGGGAACAGCGGCGTCAGCCGTGCTGGCAGACAGGCCGACGCAAGCGTCGATAGCGCTGGAGGATGGGCCGAGCGAACCGAGCCGTGCCGCAATCACCCCCTGCGCAGAAATGGTGGCAAGGACTCTGGTTCAACCGCACCGCCGCTGAGGTGTCAGCGGTGCTGGTGGTGATCGGCGCGACCTGCGCTTGCGTGCAGGACGTGGAGCTCAAGCCGCTGCAGCGGCGCCAGGCCGCGCGCCAGGCCAGCGCCTGCGATGCGCAGGCCACGTCGTTGATGCTCACCCTGCGGGGGCTGAAGGTGGGCACGGCTACAAGCGTGGACGCGACGATCGTCGGGGCGCCAAGCTCGACCAAGCACGCGGGCAAGGCGCGTGATCCTCAAGATGCACCAGACCGGTGTTCGTGGTGGCGAAGCGGCTGTGGAGCTTTGCCAAGGTGCGCTATGGCGGGTTGGACAAGAACACCGACCGCGGCTTCGCGGCGCTGGGGCGGGCGAACCTGTGCTGGGCGCGAAACGACTGCACATCACTGACCGAAGACCGTCATGATCCAGCTCGGTAGGACGCCTCGCGCTGCAGCGACTTGATCCGCGTTGTCCTACGCCCGCTGGGCGGGGAAGCGCAGCAGGCAGATCAGCACGATGCCGATGACGCAGAACACCAGCGGCACGCACAGCGCATAGGTCCAGTTGCCGGTGTGTGCCACCAGCTGCGCCATCACCACCGGGAAGATGCCCGCGCTCACGTTGCCCCAGAATGCGGTCCAGGCCGCCAGCAGCGGCGTGCGGCGCCCGCCGAAGTCCTGCACGGACGACCACAGCACGCCCTGCACCAGGCCCACGCCGCACAGCGACAGGCACAGCGTGACCACCACCAGGTGCAGGTTGCTGATGAACGGCACCAGCGCCAGCGCGCCGCCGCCCATGCACAGGCCGAGCACGCCGGCCGGCAGGCGCGCCTGCTTGAGCGAGCCGCCGCGCTTGAGCAGGTGATCGGCGAAGAAGCCGTAGGCGGTCACGCTGGCATACAGCGCCAGCCACGGCATCGCGTTGTACCAGCCCGAGGCGGTGAGCGTGACGCCGCGTTCGCCGGTGAGGTACAGCGGCAGCCAGCTGAGGAAGAAGGCCTGCACGCTGATCAGGCAGAAGTAGAACGAGGACAGCAGCCAGGTGGTGCGCGAGGCCAGCATCTGGCGCAGCTCGGGCCAGATGTGCGTCTGGCCGTCGGCCGCCGCGACCGGCCCGCCGGGCTGGCCGCGGGTGAGCAGGCACCACACCCCGCACAGGCCGACGCCGATCAGCGCATAGGCGTAGAAGCACACCCGCCATCCGTAGCGGTAGGCCAGCGCGCCGGTGAGGATCGAGCCCACCACCGGGCCGAGGTACTGACCCGACAGCGCGATGGAGGTGAAGCGCGAGCGCCGCTCGGCGGGAAACCAGCGCGCGATCGCGGCCACCGAGCTGGGCCAGTCCGGCGCCTGCGCCGCGCCCAACAGCAGGCGCAGCAGCAGCATGGTCCAGAAGCCGGCCGCCAGCGGCATCAGCCCGATGGCCAGCGACCAGCCGAACAGCGCGATCGCCAGCAGCCTGCGGAAGCCGTAGCGCTGGATCAGCCAGCCCGAGGGCAGCTGGAACAGCGCATAGGTCCAGGAGATGGCCGCCAGGATGTAGGACATCTGCGCCAGTCCGAAGCCGAACTCGCGCTGGATCACCGGCGCCACCATGACGAAGGCGTTGCGATCCACCGACAGGATCAGATTGATCGGCGCCAGCGCGAAGAAGAACGGCACCCAGGGCCGGATCCCTGCGCCGGTGGTACGCGCGCTCTGCTCACCCATGCTCATTGCATCCTCTGGTGGGGGGAACCGGACCTGGCATCGGGCCGACGGACCGATGCCAGGCCATGGCGCTGGATCAGAAGTCGAAGGTCACGTTGGCGAAGAACGTGCGCGGATCGCCGAGGAAGATGTACGTGGCCGAGCCGCCGATCCAGTAGGTCTTGTCGAACAGGTTGCTCACGCCCGCACGGTAGGTCACCGCGTGGCTGCCGACCAGCTGCTGGTACTTGGCCGTCAGGTCGTAGAGCGTGTAGCTGGGCGTGCTGACGGTGAGCTTCAGGGCGGTGTTCTGGTAGGCCACGGTCTTGCCGGTGTAGCGGGCCTGGGCCGAGAACGAGAGCCCTTCCACCGTCGGCACCGTGTAGTCGGCGTGCAGCGAGGCGCTGGTGCGATACGCGCCGGGCACGCGCTTGTTGAGCAGCCAGGGGAAGGAGGCGTTGAGGTAATCGGCCTTGTCCAGCCACACGGCCGAACCGCCGACGACCAGATCGTCGCTGAGCTTCAGGTCCAGCTGGCCGTCCAGGCCCTGGTAGCGGCTGATGCCGCTCTGCACCCAGACGTTGCGCTCGTTGCCGTAGCCGGTGGCGCGGTCCACGCGGAAGGCGGCCAGCGCGGTGCGCACCAGGCTGCCGTCGTTCTTGAAGCCCAGCTCCCACTGCTTGCTGGTGCCCGGCTCCTTCAGCTCGCCATAGTTGACGTACTGCGCGCCGACCGCGCTGCCCGGCTCCAGGGCCTCCGAATAGCTGGCGTACACCGTGGTCTGCTCGCGCGGCTTGTACATCAGCGCCAGCGTCGGGGTGGTCTCGTCGGTGGTCACCTCGAGACTGGACTTGGTGTAGCTGGTGGGCGAGGCGAAGGTGTAGCGGCTCTGCTGCTGGCTGTAATGGGTGAAGCGCACGCCGGCGATGGCCAGCCAGTGCGGCGTCAGCTGCACGGTGTCGCTGACGAACAGCGCCTGCTGCCGGTTCCAGTTGTTGGGGAAACGCGCCTGGCCGTCCACGTCGATCGGCGTGTAGTTGAAGTCCTGATCGACATACAGGTTGCGATAGCCGTAGTTGCGATAGCCCGGCAGCTGGTGCGACAGGCCGCGCGTCTCGCGCTGCTTGATGGTGGTGCCGCCCAGCACCAGCCGGTTCTCCAGGCCGAACACGTCCACCGTGCCGGTCAGCAGCAGCTGCACCGCGTCGTTGTTGTAGATCTGCAGCCCCTCGAAGGTCCGGTCCTGATAGCGGCCGGCGGCGTTGATCAGGCTCAGGTAGTCCTTGGAGAACACCTGGTCGGTGCGGCTGTGGGTCAGGCGCAGGTCGGCGCTCCAGTCCTGCGCGAACTTCCAGTTCAACCCCGTGCCCACGTAGAGGAAGCGCGGGTTGTCGTAGGCCTGGTCGGCCTGCGGATTGCGCACCACGCCTTCGGGCGAGGGCAGCCGCTCCTGGTTGTAGGAGGTCAGGAAGACCATCGGCGCCGGCTTGCCGAAGCGCGACTTGACGTAGATCGAATCGAACGACCAGGTCAGCGCATCGGTGAGGTTGGCGGTGGTGGCCAGCGACAGCGCGCGCCGCTTGACGTCGGTGCCGGTCGGCGTGGTGCCGTCCTCGTTGACCGCGTTGAGGCGGAAGCCCAGGCCGCTGCCGTCCGAGGCGCCGCGGCCGATGTCCACGTGCTCCTTGAGGATGTTGTTGGAGGTCCAGCCCACGTCGGCGCTGAGCAGGCTGCCTTCGACCGGCTTCTTGGTCACGTAGTTGACCGCGCCGCCCGGCGAGGTGAAGCCGTACATGAAGCCCGAGGCGCCCTTCATCAGCTGGATCTGGTCCATGACCTCGATCGGCAGGCTCAGGCCCCAGGTGGTGACCGGCACGCCGTTGAGCTTCTGGCTGCCGTCGGTGGAGGAGATCGCGATGCCGCGCACCGAGATGAAGGACGACCAGCCGGTGTAGGCGCTGCCGGCCTGGCGGGTCACGCTGGCGTCGCCGCCGAAGGCGTCGTACAGCGAGGCCGGCTGCTTGTCCTGCAGGGCCTCGGAGGACACGGCCGAGATGGAGAACGGCGTGTTGAGCTTGGACACCACGCCCAGCGCGCCGCCGGTCACGTCCTTGATCTGGCGGGTGCCCTTGGTGATGACCTTGCCCAGTTCCTTGACGTTGTCCTCGCCGCCGTCGGCGGGCGTGGCGGTCTGCGCGGCAAGCGGGCCGGCCGCGCCCAGCAGCACGGCGGTGATGACACAACACAGCAGGCGGGGCCGCGCGAGGGCGCGCCGCGCATGGGCATGAGACACGACGGGGAGGGCGGAGCGGGTCATGGGGAGGTGTTCCTGAGAAGGCTGACAGGGAGGGCTGGCGAGCAGTGGAACGTCGGGAGGAGCGGGTGCGCTGAGCGGGTCAGTCGCCGATGCGGATGCAGTGCGTCGGCGGCAGCTGCCGCCGTTGGGACAGGGTGGGCAAGCGCTGGCGCGCTTCGATGACCTCGGCCGGATCCAGGCGCGCGCCGAGCACGGCGGGGTCATCGCCGGCGGCCGCGATGACCTGCCCGAACGGCGCGACGATGCGGCTGTGGCCGTAGGTGTAAACGCCATCGCGCTGGCCGCACTGGGCCGGCGCGACCACGTAGCTGCAGGTCTCGATCGCGCGGGCGCGCAGCAGGACCTCCCAGTGCAGCGGGCCGGTCACCACCGAGAACGAGGCCGGGATCAGCAGGACATCGGCGCCGGCCTGGGCCAGGGCCTCGTAGAGATAGCCGAAGCGCAGGTCGTAGCAGATCGACAGCCCAAGGCGCAGGCCCAGCGGCACGATCTCCACCACCGTCGGCGCACCCTGGCCGGGGCGCACGCTGGCAGATTCCTGGAAGTCGCCGGCGCCGCCCAGGCGCACGTCGAAGGTGTGCAGCTTGTCGTAGCGCGCCACCACCTCGCCGCGCGGGTCGATCACATGGCTGCGGTTCCAGATGCGCGTACCGTCCTCGGTGCGCAGCAGCAGCGAGCCGGTGTGCAGCCAGATGCCGAGCTCGCGCGCCAGGTCGGCGCACAGGGCCAGCGTGGTGTCCTGCGCCTCGGGCAGGCAGGTGCCCGGATAGTCGCGGTTGTCGCGCAGCAGCAGGTTGGCCGCTTCCGGCAGGCACACCAGCTGCGCACCGGCGTGCGCCGCCGCGCGCACCGCCGCGGCAATGGCGGCGTTGTTGGCGGCCACGTCCGCGCCGCTGCACAGCTGCACGGCGGCCACCTGCACCGGCGCGCTCATGCCGCGCCTCCACCGAGGCGGTCGTGCGCGGCCAGGAAGGCATCGATATGCCGCATCGTCGCCTCGCGCTCCTCGACATGGCACATGTGCGAGGAGGCCGGCATGCACACCCAGCGCGCGTCGGGGATGCGTTCGACATAGGCGGCCACGCAGGCCGGCGTAGCCTCGTCATGGGCGCCGGAGATCACCAGCGTCGGCGCCTGCACCTGGTCCAGGCGCGCGCCGATGTCCCAGTCGCGCAGGCTGCCGATGACGTGGAACTCGGTCGGCCCGTTCATGCTGAAGTAGACGGTGGGATCGTCGGCCATCGCGGCGAAGGTGCGCTGCACTTCCGCCGGCCATGGGTCCAGGCGACAGACGTGGCGCTGGTAGAAGACCTGGGTGGCGGCCTGGTAGTCCGGATGCTGGTAGTCACCGGTGGCCTCGTGGCGCTCCAGCGCCTCGCGCACGTCCTGCGGCAAGGCCTTGCGCAGCCGTTGCGCCTCGCGCACCCACAGCGGAAACGACGAAGGCGAGGAGGCGATGACCAGGGCGTTGAGCCCGGCCGGCCGGCGCACCGCGTGCTCGGCCGCCAGCATGCCGCCTCAGGACTGGCCCAGCAGGTCGTAGCGCTGGGCGATGCCCAGGTGTTCGAGCAGCGCGTCCAGCTCGTCCAGGAACAGCTGCACCGTCCAGAAGGCATCTGGCGCCTCACGCAGGTGCGTGGAGCGCCCGTTGCCCAGCTGGTCGTAGAACACCACCGGCCGGCCGCCCCGCGCCAGGTCGGCGAAGGCCTCCAGATAGTCGTGCGTGCAGCCTGGCCCGCCGTGCAGCAACACCAGCGGGACCAGGCCGGAGCGCAGGTCGCCGATCACCCGATACCACGTGGCATGCCCCCTGAAAGAGACATGGCCTTCGCGGGGGACACTGCGCTGGTGCATCGATCGTTCCGGTTGCGGGGACAGTCCCCTTCGCAACCAAGACTCGCGATCCGGCGGCCTTGCGACAACTGTAAGAAATTGCAGTTTTATTGCGAGGGCCGGTCGCTAGCATGGATCCGCAACCCGCCAGACCCCGCCGGCCTCACCGCCGCGGCGACGGCCCGCTCTTTGAGAATCCGCACATCAATCCAGCGGCTCGCGCAGATAGCCGAAATGCGCGGCACGGGCGATGGCCTGCGCCCGGTTGCGCCCGCCCAGCTTGCGCGCGGCACTCTGCAGATGCAGCACCACGGTCGACTCGGAGCGCTTGAGCTTCCAGGCGATCTGCTTGGAGGACAGGCCCTGGGCCGAGAGCACGATGCACTCCTGCTCGCGCACGCTCAGGCCGATGCCGACCGGGGTGAGCTCCTCGCGGCCGAACAGCTGCGCCAGCCGATCGTTGGTCGCATGCGCCAGGTAGGCCAGGCGCAGCACGTGCAGGTCCAGCGCCTGACGCGCCTCGGCGAAACACGCGTCGTGCCACAGCGCGGTCATGGTGGCAAAGCGGTTGCCGGGCATGTGCAGCGGCACGGTGACCCCGCGCGTGTAGTGCCAGTCGTGCAGCACTTCGGCCACCGCGTGGCTGTCCTCGTCCAGATGCGGCTGCAGCGCCGAGGCCTCCTTGCGGTGATAGGACCAGAAGAACGGGCAGGACCCGCGCAGCGCCAGCGCCTGCACCGGATCCTTCTGGTAGAGCCCCTGGCGCACCCACAGGTCGCGCATGTCCGAGGGCACGTTGCAGGGCTCGATCACGCTGGGCATCATCAGCACGCCTTCGGGCGTGGTCGGCACCGGGGCGAAGTCGTAGATGAGCGCGTCGAATCCGAAGCGACGCGCGATCTGCAGCGCATTGCGCAGGCAATCCTGGACGCTGGTCGCCGCGGGCACCATGTCGGGCAGTTCCCACGAATTGTCGATGGCGTGCATGAGACGGATGTCCCCAAGCATCTCGCCCCGGCCCGCTGCGGGCCAGGAAGCGGCAATGGCGAACCCGGTCGTCCTGTCCGGGCGTGTAGCGCCCCTCCCCAGGGTCGCTTGCGGGGTCCTGGCCGGTCGCGGGCCGATGCTGCGGCCCACCGAGCGCCTTGCGTCGCGCTGCCTCGCGCATCCGTGCCGACCGATCGCCAGGGCCGCGCTGGTGCAACCCCGAGCGCCTGCGTCCGGATCATAGCGCGGTTTTTTCGGCGCGCACGCACGCAGGCTCCGACGGATTGATGTGCACCGATCGCCCTGGATTTCCCCATTTATTCCGGAGTCGCGTCATCAACATCACCGTCAACAACAGCAAGCTGTTCACTCGCGGCCGCACCCCGCAGCTCGCGTGCCGCTACGACCAGCGCTTCAGCTACTGCCTGTATCTGCCGCAGACGCCGTACACCACCGCCTCGCGGATCGTGGTCGCCATGCACGGCAGCGAGCGCAGCCACCAGGACTACTGCGATGGCTTCGCCCAGCTGGCCGAGCGCTCCGGGGCGGTCGTGCTGGCGCCGCTGTTTCCCTGCGGCATCGGCGACCCGGACGACATGGACAACTACAAGTACATCCGCTACCACGACATCCGCTTCGATCTGGTGCTGCTGCGCATGGTCGAGGAGGTGCGCCAGCGCTACGGCCTGCAGCCGGCGCCGCTGCAGCTGTTCGGCTTCTCCGGCGGCGCCCACTTCGCGCATCGCTTCCTCTACCTGCATCCGCGCACGCTGGAGGCGGTGTCGATCTGCGCCCCCGGCCATCCCACGCCGCTGAACCTGCACGCGCCGTGCTGGCTGGGCGTGGCCGATCTGGAGCAGCAGTACGGGCAGGCCGTGGACCTGCCGGCGATCCGCCAGGTCGCCATCCACCTGGCCGTGGGCGAACTGGACAACGCCGAACTGCCGCCGCTCTCGCCGCGCGCCGCGCCCGGCGTGCCGACCCTGCAGCATGGCGCGGGCCAGACCCGCATCGAACGCCTGCAGGCGCTGTCGGCCAACTACCGCAGCTGCGGCGTCCATCACCAGTTCGAACTGGTGCCCGGGGCCGGCCACCAGCGCGCGCCGCTGCAGGCCGCCGCGGCGCGCTTCTTCCTGCGGCAGCGGGGGCTGGGCGATGAATGAGCTGCCGACTAATCGCCTGGTCCAACGCCTGCGCGCAGGCGCGGTCTCGCGCGGGGCGTGGCTGTTCACCCCCAGTGCGGATGTCGCCGAGATCCTGGCCGGCTTCGCCCTGGACGCGCTGATCCTCGACCTGGAACACACGCCGACCAGCCTGGACCTGGCGCTGGCCCAGCTGCGCGCCATCGGCGCGCACGGCCCGACGCCGCTGGCGCGGGTGGACGCGGCCGACAGCCGGCTGATCAAGCCGCTGCTGGATGCCGGCGCGCAGGGCATCCTCGCGCCGAACGTGGAGTCGGCCGAACAGGCCGCGCAGCTGGTCGCGCACTGCCGCTACCCGCCCGCCGGCCGGCGCGGCCTGCACTACACGGTCTGCCGCGCCGCCGGCTGGGGCGCGCAGGCTTCGGCCTATGCCGCGCAGGCCGAGGCCAACACGCTGGTGGTGGCGATGATCGAGTCGGCGCGCGGCGTGGCCGCCATTCCCGAGCTGGCGCAGGTGCCGGGCCTGGACATGCTGTTCTTCGGCCCGCTGGATCTGTCGGCCAGCATCGGCGTGCCAGGCCGCTACGACGCGCCGGAGTTCCTCGAGCTCTGGCACGAGGGCGAGCGCCGCTGCCGCGAGGCCGGGCTGGCGCTGGGCGGCACCGTCCTGCCCGGCCACGGCGCCGCGCGCCTGGCCGCGCGCGGCTATGGGCTGGTCACGCTGGGCGCGGACGTGGGCTTCCTGCGCGCCGGCGTGGCGGCGACGCTGGAGGACCCGGCGCACCGGCTGGCCTCGACCGCGGAGGCCGAGGCATGAGCGCCCTGCCCCGCTACCGGCTCGGCGACTTCCCCGAGCCGCTGGACGCCGCCCTGCGCACCGCACTGGCCCAGGTGGAAACCTCCACCGTCGGCCATGGCGTCCCGTGGGGGCTGATGCGCCGCGACCTGCGTCCGGTCGCGCCCGGGCTGCGCCTGGTGGGGACCGCGGTCACCCTGGCCATCCCGGGCGCCGACTCGACCCTGCTGCACCACGCCCTGAGCCTGCTGCGCCCCGGCGATGCGCTGGTGATCGACCGCCTGGGCGATCGCGACCATGCCTGCCTGGGCGGCATCGTCGCCGCGGCGATCCAGCGCACCGGCGCCGTCGGCGTGATCCTCGATGGCCCCTGCACCGACCTGGAGCAGCTGCAGGCCAGCGGCCTGCCGGTGTGGTGCCGCGGCACCTCATCGGTCACCACCCGCCTGCTGGACTGGGGCGGTCGCCTCAACCACCCGGTGAGCTGCGGCGGCGTGGTGGTCCAGCCCGGCGATGCGGTGGTCGCCGATGCCGACGGCGTGCTGGTGCTGCCACGCCAGGAGGCCGCGGAGATCGCACGCGCCGCGCTGGCCCTGCAGGCGCGGGCCGAGACCCTGCTCGACGCGGTGCGCGCGGGCCAGGCGCTGGGCCTGCACAGCGGCGCCAGCGCCCTGGTGATGGCGGGCGCCGGGCCCACGCGATGAGCTACCGCCACGTCATCGACGGCACGGTCTGGGACTTTTGCGATCTGCGCACGCTGCTGGCCAAGGCCAGCCCGCTGCGCTCGGGCGACCAGCTGGCGGGGCTGGCCGCCGACTCGGAACTGGAGCGCATGGCCGCGCGCCTGTGCCTGGCCGAGGTGCCGCTGCGGCGCTTCCTGCACGAGGCGCTGATCCCCTACGAGCAGGACGAAGTGACGCGGCTGATCCTGGACACGCACGACGCGGTCGCCTTCGCGCCGGTGGCGCACCTGACCGTGGGCGAGCTGCGCGACTGGCTGCTGTCCGAGCGCGCCACCACCGCGGCGCTGACCCAGCTGGCGCCGGGCCTGACCCCGGAGATGGTGGCCGCGGTCAGCAAGCTGATGCGCAACCAGGACCTGATCCTGATCGCGCGCCGCTGCGAGGTGGTCACGCGCTTCCGCAACACGCTCGGGCTGGCCGGCACGCTATCGGTGCGCCTGCAGCCCAACCATCCCACCGACGACCTGCGCGGGATCGCCGCCAGCATCGTCGATGGCCTGCTGTACGGCGCCGGCGATGCGGTCATCGGCATCAACCCGGCCAGCGACGATCCGCGCGGCCTGGCCGCGCAGGTGCGCATGCTCGACGACATCATCGCCGGGCTGGAGATCCCCACCCAGAGCTGCGTGCTGACCCACATCACCAACAGCCTGCGCATGATCGAGCGCGGCGCGCCGGTGGACCTGGTGTTCCAGTCCATCGCCGGCACCCAGGCTGCCAACGCCAGCTTCGGCATCGACCTGGCGCTGCTGGAGGAGGGCCACCAGGCCGCGCGCGCATTGGGGCGCGGCAGCGTGGGCCAGAACGTCATGTATTTCGAGACCGGGCAGGGCAGCGCGCTGTCGGCCGGTGCGCACCATGGCGTGGATCAACAGACCTGCGAGGCGCGCGCCTACGCGGTCGCGCGCTGGTTCCAGCCGCTGCTGGTCAATACGGTGGTGGGCTTCATCGGCCCCGAATACCTGCTAGACGGCAAGCAGATCATCCGCGCCGGGCTGGAGGACCACTTCTGCGGCAAGCTGCTCGGGCTGCCGATGGGCTGCGACGTCTGCTACACCAACCACGCGCAGGCCGACGCGGACGACATGGACAATCTGATGACCCTGCTGGCCGCCGCGGGCCTGACCTACATGATGGGCGTGCCCGGCGGGGACGACATCATGCTGATGTACCAGAGCAGCGCCTTCCACGACGCGCTGTACCTGCGCCGGCTGCTGGGGCTGCGGCGCGCGCCGGAGTTCGAACATTGGCTGCAGCGCGTGTCGCTGGTGGACGCCAACGGCGCGCTGCTGCAGCACGGGCGGCAGCCGGACATGATGCAGCGCCTGCTAGAGCGCATGCCGCCGCAGGCCGGCCCATGAGCGAGGCCACCGATCCGGACCTGCGCGCGCCCCTGCCCGACCCCTGGCAGGCCCTGCGCGAGCACACCCCGGCCAGGATCGGCCTGGGCCGTAGCGGCACCAGCCTGCCCACGCGCGAGGTACTCGCCGCCGGCGTGGCGCATGCGCGGGCGCGCGATGCGGTCCACGCCGCGATGGACTGCGCGGCCCTGCGCGCCGCGCTGGCGCGGCTGGGCCTGCAGGCGATCGAGGTGGACAGCGCAGCGCCGGATCGCGCCCGCTATCTGCGCCGTCCCGACCTTGGACGGCAGCTGTCCGCCGAGAGCCGCCAGGCGCTGGGCCAGCACCCGCGCCTGCGCCAGGACGACGCCCTGCTGCTGGTGATCGCCGATGGCCTGTCGGCCACCGCCATCGCGCGGCACGCCGTGGCGGTCTGCGCCCAGATCCTGGCCCAGCGCCCGGCCGACTGGTCGGTGGGCCCGGTGGTCCTGGCCCGGCAGGCGCGCGTGGCGCTGGGCGATGCCTGCGGCGATCTGCTCGGCGCGCCGATGGTGGCGGTGCTGATCGGCGAGCGCCCGGGCCTGAGCACCTGCGACAGCCTGGGGATCTACCTGACCCACACCCCGGGCCCGGGCCTGACCGATGCCGACCGCAACTGCATCTCCAACATCCACGGCGCCGGGCTGTCGCCGGCCCAGGCCGCCGCCAAGCTCTGGTGGCTGATCGGCGCGGCGCAGCTGTTGGGCGCCACCGGCGTGGCGCTCAAGGACGAAAGTCAGGGCCTGCTGCCCGGCTGAGGGTCTGGCCGGCAGGCCTGTGTTGGCCTACCTGCGCGCGGACAGATCGATCGCGCACACCGCCGCGCCGTCGCCGCCGCCGGAGAGCTCGCGGATCGGCGGCAGCTGCTGCGCCCGGGCGATGTCGAGCTTGCCGGCCGGGCAGTCGAAGGTCAGCGGGCCGGCGGCCTTGACCGGGGCGAAGTGCCAGGAGGTCGGCTCGAGATCGGACGGCGTGATCCTGCCCTTGGCCTTGATCCAGGCCGCCAGGATCTCGCGGCTGCCGTCGGGCGCGGCCAGCACGATGTTGCGGCCATCCAGGCCCGGGAAGCCGCCACCGCCGCTGGCGCGGTAGTTGTTGGTCACCACCACGAACGGCTGCTTCGGGTCGATCGGCTTGCCCCGGTAGGTCAGCTGGGTGATGCGCTGGCCGGCCGGCTTGGTCACATCGATCACATAGGCCACGCCGCCCTGCAGCTGGTCGACGTTGTAGGGCACGTAGCGGGTGTTGATCAGCGCCTGCGGGCCGGGCTTGGCCGGGTCGATGGTGTTGTAGCGCTGGGCCGAGGTCTCCAGCCAGGCCTTGACCCCGGCGCCGTCGGTCTTCACCGCCGTCAGCGTGTTGGGATAGAAGTACAGGTCGGCGGCGCTGCGCAGGGTCAGCGTGCCGGCAGGCACGTCGGTGTAGTCGTCCGGCCCGCCGAAGCCGGTGCGGAACGGCGCGGCGGCCGAGAGCACCGGCACGTCCTTCAGTTCCGGATGCTGCACCGGCAGCTCGCGCAGCACGTAGTCGCGCTGGGCGGCGTTGACCACGGCCAGCGCGGTGCTGTTGCCCACATCGGCGAAGTAGCTGGAGAAGTGCACGGTGCTGGTGCCGATCGGCGTGTCGACATAGGCCTGCGCGGCCGCATGCGCACGCGCCACCAGCGGCGCGATGGCCGGATCGACCGGCACGCACTCGGTCTTGGACGTGCAGATCGGGCGCACCTCGCTGTGCGTGCCGGCCGGATCGATCGCCCAGCGTCCGTCGCGGCGCACCAGCTTCAGGTCGATCACGCCCAGGTCCTTGCCGAAGAAGCCGCCCATCACCGCCGGCTTGCCGCGCACGAAGCCGCGCGTGGCGTCGGTCTGCGGCAGATCCTTGTAGCGCGGCCCCGGGAACTCGGTATGCGAATGGCCCAGCAGCAGCACGTCGATGCCGGGCACGCCGGCCAGGTGCCAGCCGCCGTTCTCCATGTCCGGCGTGTACGGCGCGGCGTTGAGCCCGCCGTGCAGGATGCCGACCACCAGGTCAGGGTGCTGGGCCTGGATCTGCGGCAGGTAGCGCTGCGCGGCCTCGACCACGCCGGTCACGGTGACCTTGCCTTCCAGGTTCTGCTTGTCCCAGTCCAGGATCGGCGGCGGGGTGAAGCCGATGATGGCCACCCGCAGCGGCACGCGCGCCGGCTTGCCGTCGGCGCCGGTGACGGTGATGTCCTTGGACACGATGGTCCAGGGCTGGAAGATCGGCTGGCCGTCGCGCGCGCTGAACACGTTGGACAGCACCAGCGGGAAGTCGGGCCCCTTGCACTTGGCCTTGGTGCCGCCCTCGACGTTCATCGGCGTGCCGGTGACCTGCGACAGGAAGCCCAGGCCGTAGTTGAACTCGTGGTTGCCGGCGGTGCCGCCGTCGTAGCCCATCACGTCGAAGGCCTGGTAGATGCCCAGCTCCTCCTCGCAGCCGACCGGCTGCACCTTGGCCTGGAAATCGGCCAGCACCGAGCCCTGGATGGTGTCGCCGCTGTCGAACAGGAAGGTATTGGGAAACTCCGCCCGCGCGCGGCGGATCAGCGTGGCCACCCGCTCATAGCCCAGCGTCGGGTCTTGCTTCTGCTTGTAGTAGTCGTAGCTGAGGATGTTGGAGTGGACGTCGGTGGTTTCCAGGATCGCCACCTGCGCGGTGGCGCCATCGGCCAGCGCCGAGCGCGTAGCGGGCGCCGAGGCGCAGCCGGCCAGCGCGGCGGGAACGGAGCAGGACAGCAGGAGCAGGCGTTTTGAGATCACGAGCGTCACGCGGCGGAGCGGGCGGGCGAAAGTAGCAGATCTCGTTGGCCTGCCAATGTCACACCGGCGCATCGGCTGCGGTTGCGGCGCGGACCAGGCGACGCGCTCGCTATACTGAAGGCCTGCGCGCAGCGCTCCGGCTCCTTCCGCTCCAGGGACGTCCCCGATGCCCGAGATCAGCCATCTGCTTGCCTTCGCCCTTGTCGCCTTCGGCATGGTCCTCACGCCGGGACCGAACATGATCTATCTGATCTCGCGCTCGATCAGCCAGGGCACGTCCGCTGGCCTGATCTCCCTGATCGGCGTCGCGCTCGGCTTCGTGTTCTACATGCTGTGCGCCGCGCTGGGCATCACCGCCTTCGTGGTGGCCGTGCCCTATGCCTACGACACCTTGCGCCTGGCCGGCGCGGCCTATCTGCTGTGGCTGGCCTGGCAGGCGCTGCGGCCCGGCGGCCGCTCGCCGTTCCAGGTGCGCGACCTGCCCAAGGACGGTGCACGCAAGCTGATCACGATGGGATTCCTCACCAATCTGTTCAATCCCAAGATCGCGGTGATGTATCTGTCCCTGCTGCCGCAGTTCGTCGATCCCACGCGCGGGGATGTGCTGGGCCAGTCGCTGGTGCTGGGCTCCACCCAGATCGTCATCAGCGTGGCGGTCAACGCCGTGATCGCCATGTTCGCCGGCCGCATCGCGCAGTTCCTGGCGCAGCGGCCGACCTGGCAGCGCGTGCAACGCTGGCTGATGGGCACGGTGCTGGCCGCGCTGGCGGTGCGCATCGCCACCGAATCGCGCCGCTAGCCTGCGGCGCCGGGCCGCGCCATACGCCGGCGCACGTGGCCGTGGGGCGATGCGGGGCTTAAGATGCCGCGCGCAACGTGTTCCCCATTCGAGAGGCATCGTCTTGATCATCCATCCCAAGGTCCGCGGATTCATCTGCACCACCACCCATCCGCTGGGCTGCGAGCTCAACGTGCGCGACCAGATCGCCGCCACGCGCGCGCGCGGCGTGCGCCAGGACGGTCCGAAGAAGGTGCTGGTGATCGGCGCCTCCAGCGGCTACGGCCTGGCCGCGCGCATCAGCGCGGCGTTCGGCTTCGGCGCCGACACGCTGGGGGTGTTCTTCGAGAAGCCCGGCAGCGACAAGAAGGCCGGCACCGCCGGCTGGTACAACGCGGCCGCCTTCGACAAGTTCGCCAAGCAGGCCGGGCTGTACGCGCGCTCGATCAACGGCGATGCGTTCTCCGACGAGGCGCGCGCCAAGGTCATCGAGCTGATCAAGACCGAGATGGGCGGCCAGGTGGACCTGGTGGTGTATTCGCTGGCCTCGCCGGTGCGCAAGCTGCCGTCCACCGGCGAACTCAAGCGCTCGGCGCTCAAGCCGATCGGCGCGCCCTACACCTCCACCGCCATCGACACCAACAAGGACACCATCACCACCGCCAGCATCGAGCCGGCCACCGAGGAGGAGATCGCCGACACGGTCACCGTCATGGGCGGCCAGGACTGGGAACTGTGGATCGATGCGCTGGCCCAGGCCGGCGTGCTGGCCCCGGCGGCCAAGACGGTGGCCTTCAGCTACATCGGCACCGAGATCACCTGGCCGATCTACTGGCACGGCGCGCTGGGCAAGGCCAAGGCCGACCTGGACGCGACCGCGCAGCGGCTCAACGCCAGGCTCGCCGCGACCGGCGGCAGCGCCAACGTGGCCGTGCTCAAGTCGGTGGTGACCCAGGCCAGCTCGGCCATCCCGGTGATGCCGCTGTACATCTCCATCGTCTTCAAGGTGATGAAGGAGTTGGGCCTGCACGAGGGCACCATCGAGCAGCTGGACCGTCTGTTCCGCGAGCGCATGTACCGCGCCGACGGCGCCGCGCCCGAGCTGGACGACGAGCAGCGCCTGCGCCTGGACGACTGGGAGCTCAAGCCCGAGGTGCAGACCGCGGCCAAGGCGATCTGGCCGCAGGTCACCAGCGAGAACCTGTTCGAGCTGACCGACTACGCCAACTACAAGCGCGAGTTCCTCAAGCTGTTCGGCTTCGAGCGCGACGATGTGGATTACGACGCCGATGTCGATCCGGACGTGAAGTTCGATGTGATCGAGCTCTGAGGAGCGTTGCGCAGGGACGGGTAGGAAGGAACAAGGGACGACGCGTAAGCGCCTCCCTTGAACCTCCCACCGTCGTTCCCGCAAACGCGGGAAGTGCTTTTCGGCAGACGCACGTCTGACCATGCAGCGCCGCTGGCTTCACCGCGCGAACGTCCATGGATTCCCGCATTCGCGGGAATGACGGTAGTGGGTTTGTTGCCGGCTTTTGCTCCTTTCTGGCTCCTCTCCCCTCGTCCCTCGCTCCTGTTTCTCACGGAACATTTCCCCGCGCGGCGTATGTTTGCCGCTTCCGCTCTCCCCCTGTCTCCCCCACTTCCGCCACGATGAATCCAGCCTCGCCCCCCCACGGCGCGCCCGCGGTGATCCGTGTCACCGCCGGCAATTTCCTCGAGATGTACGACTTCATGGTCTATGGCTTCTACGCCACGACCATCGGTCACACCTTCTTCCCCTCGCAGAACGCCTTCGCCTCGCTGATGCTGTCGCTGGCGACCTTCGGCGCGGGCTTCCTGATGCGCCCGCTGGGCGCGCTGGTGCTGGGCGCCTACATCGACCGCCACGGCCGGCGCAAAGGCCTGCTGCTGACGCTGGGGCTGATGTCGCTGGGCGTGCTGCTGATCGCCTTCGTGCCCGGCTACGCCACGCTGGGCGTGCTGGCGCCGCTGCTGGTGCTGCTGGGCCGGCTGCTGCAGGGCTTCTCGGCCGGTGCGGAGCTGGGCGGCGTATCGGTCTACCTGTCCGAGATCGCCACGCCCGGCCACCGCGGCTTCTACGTGGCCTGGCAGTCGGCCAGCCAGCAGGTGGCGGTGGTGTTCGCCGGCGCGCTGGGCGTGGCCCTGCACGCGTGGCTGGCGCCGGCGCAGATGGACGCCTGGGGCTGGCGCATCCCGTTCTTCATCGGTTGCCTGATCGTGCCGGTGATCTTCCTCATCCGGCGCTCGATGGAGGAAAGCCCGGAGTTCGCCGCGCGCACCGAGCGCCCGGACGGCCGCGCGGTGCTGCGCTCGCTGCGGCAGAACACCGGCGTGGTGCTGGCCGGCGTGGGCATGGTGATAATGACCACGGTGTCCTTCTACCTGATCACCGCCTACATGCCGACCTACGGCCGCGACGCGCTGCAGCTGTCCGACCTGGACAGCCTGCTGGTGACCTGCTGCATCGGCCTGTCCAACTTCGTCTGGCTGCCGGTGTTCGGCGCGCTGAGCGACCGCGTCGGCCGCCGCCCGCTGCTGGTGGCCGCATCCCTGGCCACCCTGCTCACCGCCTGGCCGCTGCTGCACTGGCTGGTGGCCTCGCCCTCGTTCGTGCGGCTGCTGATCGCGGGCGAATGGCTCTCGCTGCTCTACGGCGCCTACAACGGCGCCATGGTGGTGGCACTGACCGAGGTGATGCCGGCCTCGGTGCGCACCACCGGCTTCTCGCTGGCCTACAGCCTGGCCACGGCGACCATGGGCGGCTTCACCCCGGCGGTCTCGACCTGGCTGATCCATGCCACCGGCAGCAAGGCGGCCCCGGCGCTGTGGCTGTCGCTGGCCGCGCTGATCGGCCTGGTGGCCACGCTGGTGCTGTTCCGCCGCGCGCGGGTGCAGGTCGGCGAGCCGACGCCTTCCTGAGCCTGGTGGCGGGCATGGGCGAACGCCAGGCGGTGCGCTCACCGCCCCGCTTCGCCCGCGTTCCTAGCTGCGCTGCATGCCCCAGCGCCGCACGGTCAGCCGCTCCAGGCCGCTGAAGACCACCACTTCCACCAGCAGCCCCAGCACGATCACCATCGCCAGGCCGGCGAACACCTTGTCGGTGTAGAGCTCGTTGCGGTTCTGGAAGATGTACCAGCCCAGCCCGCCCTGGCCGGAGGTGGCGCCGAACACCAGCTCGGCGGCGATCAGCGTGCGCCAGGCGAAGGCCCAGGCGATCTTCAGCCCCGACAGGATCGAGGGCAGCGCCGCGGGCACCAGCAGCTGCACGACATAGCGCGGTCCGCGCAGGCCCAGGTTGCGCCCGGCCATGCGCAGGGTCTGCGGCACCGCCTCGAAGCCTGCGAAGGTGCTCAGCGCCAGCGGCCACAGCACCGAGTGCACCAGCACGAACACCAGGCTGCCGGTGCCCAGCCCGAACCACAGCAGCGCCAGCGGCAGCAGCGCGATGGCCGGCAGCGGATTGAACATCGCCACCAGCGTGCCCAGCACATCGCGGCCGATACGCGTGGAGGCCGCCAGCGCGGTCAGCGCGAACGCGCCGAGCACGCCCAGCGCATAGCCCTGCGCCAGCACCCACAGCGAGGCGGCCACGCGCCGCGGCAGCTCGCCGGAGATCAGCCCGTCGTAGAAGGCGCGCGTGGTCTGCAGGAAGCTCGGCAGCAGCAGGTCGTTGCCGACCAGGCGCGCGGCGATCTCCCAGACGATGGCCAGCACCACCAGCACCAGCGCGCGGCGCAGGCCGTCCGGCCAGGGCCGGCGCCGCGCCTGCGGGATCGCGCGCGCGGCCTCCACCGGCACCACGCTGCGCGTGTATTCCGGGCGCACCGGCGGCTGCCGGCGCAGCGGGGTGGCCACCGCGCTCATGCCTGGGCCTCGGTGCGCGTGCGCAGCGGCGTCGGCGCGGCATGCGGCGCCTCGAACAGCAGGTGGTGGATATGCGCGCTGGCCTGCTGGAAGGCGACGCTGGCGCCGCTGCCGGCATCGAACTGGTGCGCGTTGAGTTCGGCGCGCACCTGGCCCGGGTGCGGCGAGAGCAGCAGCACCCGGCTGCCGACCACCAACGCCTCGTCGATGGAATGGGTGACGAACAGCAGGGTGAAGCGCACCTGCTCCCACAGCGCCAGCAGCTGGGCCTGCATGCGCTGGCGGGTCAGCGCGTCCAGCGCGGCGAAGGGCTCGTCCATCAGCAGCACGCGCGGCTGCATCGCCAGCGCGCGGGCGATGGCCACGCGCTGCTTCATGCCGCCGGAGAGGGTATGCGGATAGGCGTCGGCGAAGGCGGTCAGGCCGACCTTCTCCAGCGCATCGCCGGCGCGTTCGCGCGCCTCGGCCCGGCCCAGCCTGCGCGCGACGCGCAAGCCGAACTCGACGTTCTGCCGCACCGTCTTCCAAGGCGCCAGCTGGTCGAACTCCTGGAACACCACGCCGCGATCCGGCCCCGGCGCGGCGACCGGCGTCCCGTCCAGGCGGATCTGGCCCTCGCTCGGCGTCAGGAACCCGGCCACCGCCTTGAGCAGGGTCGACTTGCCGCAGCCCGACGGGCCCAGCAGCACGAAGCGGTCGGCCTCATGCACGTCGAAACTCACCCGGTGGGTGGCGCGCACCACGCGCCCGGCCTCGGCGTACTCCAGGCTGACGTGGTCCACCTGCAGCATCGGCTGCGGCAATGCGTGCACGTTCACCGGCCTAGCTCCCGCCCGCGATCAGCGGGTCGTCGAAGAAGTAGTCGCCCACCGCGCCCGGCGCCTGCTTGATCGCGCCGACCTGCTGCATGAAGCGGCCCAGCCCCAGCGTGTTCTGCGGCGCGATGGTGAACTGCACCTGCGGATCGCGCAGCACGGCCAGCACCTGCTCGCGCTCGCTGCCCGGGTTGCGCTGCACGTAGACCTCGGCCACCTCCTCGGGATGGGCGACGATGAACTTGGCCGCCTGGTCCAGCCCGGCCAGGAAGGCGTGGTACAGCGCGGGATTGTCCTTGCGGAACTTCGCCGTGGCGTACAGCACCGTGGCCGAGGACGGACCGCCCAGCACCTGGTAGGAGTCCAGGATCACGTGCGCGGCCGGATTGCGCGCCAGCTCCTGCTGCTGGAACGGCGGAGTGGAGAAATGCGCGGTGATCTCGCTGCCGCCGGAGATGATCGCCGCCGCCGCGTCCGGATGCGGCAGCGCGACCTGCTGCGCGTCCAGCTTCAGCGCCTGCGCCTGGCCCCAGCGCTGGGCCGAGGCGTACTGCAGGATGCGCGCCTGCACCGACACGCCGACCGCGGGCACCGCGATGCGATCGCTCGGGCGCAGATCGTCGATGCTGCGCACCGACGGCGCGTTGCTGATCAGCTGATAGGGGAAGTTGCCCAGCGAGGCCACGCCGCGCACGTCCTGGCGGCCGCGCGTGCGGTCCCACAGGGTGAACAGCGGCCCGGTGCCGGCGCCGGCCACGTCGATGGCGCCGCTGAGCAGCGCATCGTTGATCGCCGCGCCGCCCGACAGCTGCCGGGTCTCCACCTTGACCGCCAGGCCCTGGGTCTTGGCCTGCTCGACGATGAAGCCCTTGGCGTCGGCCACGTCCAGCAGCAGGTAGACGATGCCGAACTGCTTGCCGATGCGCAGCGTGGCCTGCTGCGGCGCCGCGCCCGCCGGCGCTTCGCCCTGGCCGGCGTTGCCGCAGGCCGCCAGCAGCGCGGCGCACAGCAGCAGCGCCGTGGCGGGCAGCAGACGGCGGCGCAGGAACGCGCGGGTCGATGCGGAACGTGGGGGCATTTGACAGGCTCGGGATTGGGGATTGGGGATTGGGGATTGGGGATTGGGGATTGGGGATTGGGGATTGGGCGCGCTGCTTCAGAACGGCGCGTCGCCCTCGATGGTGGTGCGGTAGAGCAGGCGGCGTTCGCTGTCGGGCGTGCCGGCGGCCAGGTGCATGACCGAGCGGTTGTCCCAGAACACCAGGTCGTGCGGCTGCCAGCGATGGCGGTACACCAAGGATTCCCGCGTGCTCAGCGCGAACAGCTCGGCCAGCAGCGCATCGCTTTCGTCCTGCGGCAGGTCGACGATGCGGGTGGTGAAATGCTCGCTGACGAACAGCGCGCGGCGGCCGGTCTCCGGATGGGTGCGCACCACCGGATGCCGCACCGGCACGACCTCGTCGATCTGTTCCTGGGTCAGCGCCGGGCGATAGGGATTGCGCGCACGCAGCTCCTCGTACTTGGCCAGGTAGCTGTGCTCGGCGAGGCGGCCGTCGATGGCGCGGCGCAGCTCGGCCGGCAGCGTGTCGAAGGCCAGATGCTGGTTGGCGAACAAGGTGTCCCCGCCCTCGCGCGGCAGCTCCTGCGCATGCAGCAGCGAGCCCAGGCTGGGCCGCTCCTTGTAGGACAGGTCCGAATGCCAGTAGTGGCCCGCATCGCCCAGGCCGATCGGCTTGCCGTCCTGCTTGATGTTGGACACCACCAGCACCTCCGGATGCCCGGCCAGCTGGAAGTTGCGCAGCACGTGGATCTGCAGCGGCCCGAAGCGGCGGCTGAAGTCCACCTGCTGGGCCGGGGTGATGCGCGCATCGCGGAACACCAGCACGTGGTGGTCCAGGTGCGCGCGGTGGATGCGCGCGAAGGTCGCCGCGCTCAGCGGGCGCGACAGGTCCAGGCCCCAGACTTCCGCGCCCAGCGGCGCATCGAACGGGACGATCTCCACCGCATCGGCGATGGCAGGGGAAACGGCGTGGGCAGCGACAGCCATGGGCGGCTCCGGGAGGGATCACGTCCAACGGCGCCGTGCGCCGCCGGACCTGCCACCCTAGGGGCCGTCAGACGGCGACTGAAATAGCCATCGGGCATGTCGTCCGCCTTCGATGGCATATGCCGCGCACGGCGGCAGTCAGGAACGCGCCGCGCCCGGCCCGCCGGGCGCCCAGGCCGGCAGCGTGCGGCCGCGGGCGACCTTGAGGATGCGGCCCCAGATGCGGGCGAACAGCTCGGTCAGCTGCGGATGGTCCATGCCGTGCGGATGGCCGCGCGATCCGGCCTCGTAATGCGCCAGCGCCTCGATCAGCGAGGCGCGCGGGTAACGCACGTACAGCGTGTAGACCAGCTCGATCAGCGGCCAGCAGCGGTGGATGTCGTCGCCCGCCTTGGCGCAGGGCAGGTCCATGAAGCGCGTCCGCCAGTATTCCTGCTCGACCTCGAGGTCCAGCCAGTCTGGCCAATCGCGCCGGCTCGCGTCCTGATCCATGGGGTGGGAAGTTACCCGGCGGCCGGGAAGCCGGCGTGACGGCAATCCCACTCCCTGGCCACCCGGGCGTGCTGCGCCGCGCCAGCCGGCGGCGCGATCCTGCGGCACCATGCGCTTCCCCTACGCGCGCCGGGAGCGCCATGTTCCGTCCCCTGTTCCTGCTGGCGTGCACGACGCTGTGCGCCGGCGCCGCGCTCGCCCAGCAGCCGCCGGCGCGCACCTGGGCCAATCCGGTCGACCTGGACTATCGCTACAACTTCGAGCAGCTCAACGAAGGCATCAGCTACCGCACCGGCGCGGACCCGGCGATCGTGCGCCACGGCGATGCCTGGTACCTGTTCCTGACCATCGCCGACGGCTACTGGCGCTCCACCGATCTGCTGCACTGGACCTTCGTCCGGCCCAGCCGCTGGCCGTTCGAGGCCCTGGTCGCGCCGGCGGCCGTGTCCGACGGGCAGCGCCTGGTGCTGATGCAGTCGGCCTTCGCCCCGCGCGCGGTGCTGCAGAGCACCGATCCGGCCAGCGGCCGGCTGGACTTCCTCACCCGCCTGCTGCCCGAACTGCCCGATGCGGTGAAGGAGAACTGGGACAGCCAGGTGCCGCCGGGCATGATCCCGTCGGGCCCTTGGGACCCGGACCTGTTCATCGACGACGACGGCCAGTGGTATCTGTACTGGGGCAGCTCGGACGTGTTCCCGCTCTACGGCATCGCGCTGGACCGCACCGCGCGCGGCCTGGCCTATCGCGGCCATCCCCAGGCCCTGCTGGCGCTGGACCCGGCGCACCACGGCTGGGAGCGCTTCGGCCAGGACCATCGCGGCGCGGTCTTCCCCGACGGCCGGCCGGTGGGCAACTACCTGGAAGGCGCGTGGATGACCAAGCACGCCGGGCGCTACTACCTGCAGTACGCCGCGCCAGGCACCGAACACAACAGCTACGCGACCGGCACCTATGTGGGCGATGCGCCGCTGGGGCCGTTCACCTACGCGGCGTACAACCCGGTCGCCTACAAGCCGGGCGGCTTCGTCCAGGGCGCCGGACACGGCTCGACCTTCCAGGACGCGCACGGCAACTGGTTCAACAGCGGCACGCCGTGGATCGGGGCGAACTGGACCTTCGAGCGGCGCATCGCCCTGTTCCCGGCCGGCTTCTACCCCGATGGCCAGATGCGCGTGTCCACGCGCTTCGGCGACTTCCCGCACTGGATGCCGGACGGCCCGGTCGATGATCCCGAGGCGCTGTTCACCGGCTGGATGCTGCTGTCCTACCGCAAGCGGGCCACGGCCTCGTCCGACGACGGCACCCATCGCGCGGCCAATGTCACCGACGAGGATCCGCGCACGTTCTGGGTGGCCGCCTCGGCCGACGCCGGCCAGATGCTGAGCGTGGACCTGGGCGGCGAGCGCACGGTGCGCGCGGTGCAGGTCGACTTCGCCGACTTCCAGTCCGGGGTGTTCGGCGACGGGCCGCAGGTGTACACCAGCTTCCGGCTGCAGCACTCGCACGATGGCCAGCACTGGGCGCCGCTGGCCGAGGTCGGCGACGACCCGGCCACGCGCCGCGACCGCCCCAACGCCTACCTGCCGCTGCCCGAGCCGGTGCGCAC
Organism: Pseudoxanthomonas winnipegensis; assembly: GCF_004283755.1. GTDB lineage: Bacteria > Pseudomonadota > Gammaproteobacteria > Xanthomonadales > Xanthomonadaceae > Pseudoxanthomonas_A > Pseudoxanthomonas_A winnipegensis. The sequence goes on along the minus strand of NZ_SHMH01000002.1, from coordinate 308,492 downwards.
GCGCTACATCCGCTACGTGCACGGCCATGTCGGCGCGCAGCACCTGGCGATCAGCGACCTGCGCGTGTTCGGCAACGCCGACGGCCCCGCCCCGCCCGCGCCCACCGGCCTACGCGCCACGCGCGAGACCGATCGCCGCAACGCGACCGTCCGCTGGAACCCCGTCCCCGGCGCGGTCGGCTACAACGTGCGCTGGGGCCTGCGCGCCGACCGGCTGACCCTGACCTACCAGGTCTTCGCCGACCGCGGCACCACGCTGGACCTGCGCGCATTGAACACCGACCCTGGCTATGTGGTGTCGGTGGAAGCCTTCGACGAACGCGGCGTCTCGCCGCTGGCCGCGCCGGTCGCGCTGCCGTAGCCGCGGGGCGCGGGCAAAAAAAGGCCGGGGGGAACCGGCCAGAAGGAGAACGCCACCGGCCCTGCGTGCGACTTGCTCAGGGTCGCGCCCATGGTCCTTGCGAGCGGCGTTCCTTGCCGTTGCGAGGGCTGCTGCCGGGGCGGATCGAGCATCGCCCGTCTCGCCTGACGCAGGCCGTCGGGCGATATCCCGCTACGGCGTAGGAAAAGTCCGAATGCGCGCAGGACTGCACACCCGGTCACGACTTTCGCCCCGGATCACAGGACCTGGCCGCTCGGTGGGAGCAACTGTCTCCTCAAATCCCGCAGTGGCCTGTCTGTAGAGCGGAGCTTGTGGCAATCCCCTCTGGGGGACTCCGCTGGGGCCTTCCCACGAACCAAATCGAAACGCAGCGGAGCAAGCTCCGCTCTACAGGGGGGAGCGGAGAGCTGCGATGGCGCGCCTCAGGCCGCCGACGACCAGCGGCCCGGCATGCCGCCCGACTGCGGGATGGCGCGGCGCGCGCCGGCGCCGCCGCGCATGCAGCTCCAGCGCGGGCGACCGCAGCCGACCAGGATGGTATCGGTGGCGATCTCGAAGGCCTCGGTCTGGGCGACGCTGAAGTTGCGCGTCAGGTCTTCGTAGACCTCGGCGAACGCGCTCCACCAGTCCTGCCCTTCGGGCGCCTGCTCGGTGTGCGTGGCCACGTACTCGGCCACCAGATCGATGGCCTGGCGCACTTCCTGGTCGCTCACGCCCCGGCGGAAGATGCGCTCCTCGATGTCGCGGGCCGCGGCCGACAGAGGCTGTTGTCTTACTGCGTTCATGCGATGCGCTGCCTGGCGGCGGGTCAAAACCGGGCGGCATGGTGGGCACAGCGATGTTTACGAGGGGTGTAGGCCAGATGCCATCCGCATTGCAGAGCGCGCATGCCTTGCCGCTACGGCGTTTGCCACTGAACAAGCGGTTGGGAATGTGATCGCCGGGCTGCACCGGACGCCTTCGCTGGCGCAGTCAAGCCGCACTGCGGCAAGCACTTGCGCGATGAGCCCGGATGAGGGTCAGGCCCGCGCGGCGTGCGCGCGCTTGACCTGGTACATAGCGACGTCGGCTTCGCGCATCAGCGCCGCGATGTCGTAATGCGGCCCGTACTGCACCGACACGCCGATGCTCGGCGTCACCTGCAGCACGTGCGCATTGGCCAGCAGCGGCGTGCGCATGGCGTACTCCAGCTTGCGCACCACGGCCTCCGGGTCCGAGGCATCGTGCACGTGGTGCAGCAGCACCACGAATTCATCGCCGGCCAGGCGGGCGACGAAGTCCTCCGGGCGCAGCGTCTGGCGCAGGCGCTCGCCGAAGCCGCACAGCACCGCATCGCCGGTCTCGTGGCCGTAGGTGTCGTTGATCGGCTTGAAGCCGTCCAGGTCGATGAACAGCACCGCCAGCGGCTCGCCGGTGGTGCGCGCACGGGCCAGGGCGATGTCCAGCTCGACCATCCAGGCCAGGCGGTTGGGCAGGCCGGTGAGCGGGTCGGTCAGCGCGCGCTCCTGCAGCATGCGCGAGAGCCGGGTCTGGGCGGTGACATCGTGCACGGTCAGCAGGAAGCCCGCGCGGCGCGCATCGCCGGGCGCACGCGGGGTCGCGTCCGGCACGTAGATGGCGTGCATGTGGCGCAGCTCGCCGTGGCGGTCGACCACGTCCAGGTCGAACTCGGCCGTCTGCCCGGCCAGTGCGACATCGGCGTGCGGCAGGAGGCTGGCGAAGTGCTCGGGGGCGAGCACCTCGGCCATGTGCCGGCCGATGACATCGCCGGGCGGCCGCCCCAGCCAGTGCGCGTAATGGCTGTTGACGAACTCGTAGCGCAGATCCTGGCCCACCCGCGCCACCAGGGCCGGCACGTTGTCGGTGATGGTGCGCAGGCGCTGCTCGCTTTCGCGCAGCGCGGATTCGGCCTGCCGCTGCTGGGTGAAATCCTGGATCTGCGAGACCAGGTGCAGCGGCGCGCCGTGCGCGTCGCGGATCAGCGACACCGACAGGTGGGCGTGGAGCAGGTGGCCGTCCCGGTGGAAGTAACGCTTGTCCAGCTGGTAGCTGGTGCGCTCGCCACGCAGCAGTTCGTCCAGCAGGTCCAGATCGACATCCAGGTCCTGCGGATGGGTCAGCCGCTGGAAGTCCAGCCGCATCAGCTCATCGCGCGTATAGCCGAAGATCGCGCACACCGCGTCGTTGACGTCCAGCCACTGGCCTTCCAGCGACACCAGCGCCATGCCCTGCGCGGCGGCGGAGAACGCTTCGCGGAAGCGCTGGCCTTCCACCAGCGCCGCCTCCTGCGAGGCGCGCAGCCGGGTGATGTCGTGCATCACCACCACCGCGCCCAGCAGCGAACCGTCCGGCGCGCGCAGCGGGTCGCCGTTGCACAGCACCGAGCGCGAGGGCTGGCCGGCGGCCAGGATCACGATCTCGGCCTCCTGCACGTGTTCGCCCGACAGCGCGCGCACCAGCGGGATCTGGTCGGTGCTCAACGGCGTCCTGCCGTCCGCCTGGAACAGGTCGAAATGCCGGGCCCATTGCGCCTGCGGCACCTTGGCCGGGTCCAGGCCGTGCCAGGCGCGCGCCTGGCGATTGAACTGGCCCAGCTGGCCCTGCGCGTCGCAGGTGACCACCGCATCGGGCATGGACTCGAGCAGGCGCTCGAGGGTCTGCTCGCGCGCCTCGGCGTGGTGCAGCACGCTGCGTGTCTCCAGCGCGCCGGTGGTGCGCGTGGCCAGCCGCAGCAAGCCCTCGCGCTGGGCCTCGGTGAGCTGGCGCGGCACCGTGTCGATGACGCACAGCGCGCCGTAGACATGGCCGCCGCTGCCCACCAGCGGCGCGCCGGCGTAGAAGCGCATGTGCGGCTCGCCCAGCACCAGCGGGTTGTCCACGAAGCGCGCATCGGCGCTCAGGTCGGACACTTCCAGCAGCCCGCCGTGCTCCAGCGCGTGCGCGCACAGCGCCATGTGCCGGGGCGTCTGCGGCAGGCCCAGGCCGACGCGCGCCTTGAACCACTGCCGCTCCTCGTCGACCAGGCTGACCAGCGCGATCGGCGCCTGGCACAGGCAGGCGGCGAGCCAGGTCAGATCGTCGAACATCGGCTCGGCCGGGGTGTCCAGCACCTGCAGCGCGCGCAAGGCGGCCAGTCGATCGGGTTCGTGCGGGGGCGTCGGCTTGGCAGGATCGGCGGGTGCAGACATGCGAACGTCTCGTGGAAGACCGTCCGGCACGGCGCCGGCCTCGAGGAATTATCGGGCCAGCGCGCCCGGTTCGGAACACAGCCCGCTGCAGCCTGCCTGCGCCGGCGGCATGCCGTGGTGAGCGCGGGCGGACCTGCCTGAACGTCCGTACAGACAGGCCGGGCGCGCCCCCGCATCGCGCCGACGGCCGATCCCGCGCTGGCAGGGCCTGGGCGCCCAAGGCGATGTGCTGTTGCAGCATCGGCAACGGACTTTGTCGCACAGCGGGCTGTCTGCCCGGCGCGGGCCTGTTTAGGCTGGCCGCTGGATTCTCACCTTAAGGCCCTGCCGCCATGACCAACGCCTTCCTCGACGCGCACAAGACGCGTCGCACCCAGTACGCCCTCGGCAAGTCGCTGCCCGTCTCGCGCGAAGAGCTCACCGCGCTGATCCAGGAAGCGGTCAAACACGCGCCGTCCTCGTTCAACTCGCAGAGCTCGCGCGTGGTCATCCTCTACGGCGCGCAGAGCGACAAGTTCTGGGACCTGGTGCGCCAGGAGCTGAAGAAGATCGTGCCGGCCGATGCGTTCGATGCGACCGAGAAGAAGCTGGCCAGCTTCGCGGCCGGCGCCGGCACCATCCTGTTCTACGAGGACCAGGACGTGGTCAAGGGCCTGCAGGAGCAGTTCGCCCTGTACGCCGACAACTTCCCGGTGTGGTCCGAGCAGTCCAGCGGCATGGCCCAGCTGGCGGTGTGGACCGCGCTGGCCACCGTCGGCGTGGGCGCCAGCCTGCAGCACTACAACCCGCTGCCCGACGCCGCCGCGGCGGCCGAGTGGAACCTGCCGGCCAGCTGGAAGCTGCGCGCGCAGATGCCGTTCGGCTCGCACGAGGCCGAGATCGGCGGCAAGGACTTCATCGACGACGCCCAGCGCTTCCGCGTCTTCGGCTGAGCCCGCACGCCCGGCCGACCCTCGGTCGAAGCGATCCAACACCGCGCCCCCGCAGGACACCTGCGGGGGCGCGGTCGTTTGCGCCGACGCTGCTTGAGCCCTTGCCGGCACCGGCAAGGCAACGGATAGTGACGCAGCTCCAACTTCTGCGTCAGGCGAACGCCATGACACTTGCGCCGCTGCTGCTGGGTCTCGTGCTGCTGCTCGTCGTTGGCGTGTGGTGGGCGGCACGGCGTCGTCGACCCGGCAAGACCCTCGCCGTGGTCGCGGCCACGCCTGCGGCCGAGCATGCGCCGCCGCCTTCGACCCCGGCCGAGGTCCCGCGCCTGCATCCACTGATGCGCAGGCTGTACGCGGCGACCATGCACCGGCCGGACCTGGCCGACGCGACCCAGCCCATCGAGGGCCTCCAGGCGCAGGTGCTGCACCAGGCCAACTCGATCCTGGACTGCCTGGACCTGCAGCCGCAGTACATGCCGCGCCGCCCCAACCTGCTGCCGCAGCTGATGCGCGCGGTCAACGATCCGGCCGCCGACGGCCGCGCGATCGCCGCGATCATCGCCCAGGACCCGGCCCTGGCGACCAGCCTGCTGCGCATCGCCAACAGCGCGCTGTACCGCGCCGCCGGCGCGCCGCCGGTGGACACGCTGGAACGCGGCGTGGCGCTGATCGGCACCGATGGCATCCGCCGCATCGCCGCGACCGCCCTGATGCAGCCGGTGCTGAGCCTGGAAGGCGGCATGTTCGCCCAGCTCCCCGCCGCGATCTGGGGCTACGCCCTGCACGCGGCCACCGCCGCGGCCGACCATGCCGCGCGCCACGGGCGCGGCGAGGACGCGCTGTCCGCGCAGCTGCTGGGCCTGCTGCAGGGCCTGGGCGCGGTGGTGGTGCTGCGTGTGCTGCAGGAGACCTACGCCCGCCATGAAGGCGCCGCGCCGGAGCTCGCGGTGGCCGCGACCCTGCTGGACCGCCATACCATCGCCACCGCCCGCACCGTCACCGCCGGCTGGGACCTGCCGCTGCCGATGGCCGAGGCGCTGATGGAGCAGCGCCCGCAGCGCGATGGACAGGTCCCGGCCACGCCGCTGGGCATCGCCCTGCGCTACGGCCGCCTGGCCGCCGCACTGGCCGCGCTGGCGCGCCTGGACCAGCTGAGCGACGCCGACGCCCTGGCCCAGCTGGCCGCGCTCGAACCCGACGCCCAGGCCAACGCGCGCCTGTGGACGCGCCTGCGCGCCGAAAACCCCGACCGACTGAAGGCCTCGGCTCAGAACGAGACCTGAGCGCGCACGCCGACCGTATTGCCCGAGTCCGGGCCCTGGTAGCTGCCGACCTTGTTGTCGGTGCGCCAGTGCACGACGTTGAGCATCAGCCGCGCGAAGCTGGTCAGATACCAGTTGACGCCGAAGGTGAAGGCCTCGCCCTCGCCGCCGCGCGCGGCGTCGGTGAAGTCGTAGTCGTCGTAGCGCGCCAGCACCTCGAACGCGCCCCAGCCGCCCTCGGTCACCGGACGCAGCACCTTGGTGGTGGTCCACACACCCGAACGCGAGGAGAAGCCCGGCTTCTCGCCGGTCAGCAGCCAGCCGGCGTAGTAGCTGCTGGCCTTCTGCTCGCGCGAGGCCTCGGTGGAAGAATTGATGGTGCGCACCGTGGTCTCGGCGAAGGCCCAGCCGCTGCGCCAGGTACCGCCCAGTTCCGCGCCCCAGGCGTGGTCGTCGGTCACCCCGCCGATCGAACTGGCGGAGATGGCGACCTGGCCGTTCCAGCCCAGCGCCACGCGCGAGGTCTTGTTGATGCTGGTGATGTCCTTGCCCAGGTCCTCGTACCAATACCAGCCGCCCACATGCAGGAAGCCGGCGCTGGTCTTGACCGGATTCCAGTGCGCGCGCGCGGTGTAGGCGATGGTGTCGCTGGCGCTGCTGTCGCCGCCGATGTCGTCGCCGGTCACCGCCAGGCTGGCGTGCCAGTTGCTGCCGTAGAGCTTGGTCGTCACGCCCAGGCCGAAGAAGCCGCTCTGCATGCCGCCCACCGAGCCGACCGCGTTGCGCTCCATGAAGGGCGTGGTGGTGCCGCCGGTAGCGCCGTCGATGCTGCGGTCCTTGAGCTTGCTGCCCACGTAGACCTCGGCCGGCAGCCCGCCCAGCTTGGTGTCCCAGGACAGGTAGACGTCCTTCATGGTCACTTCGTTGCCGGCGAAGTCGGCCTCGATCTTGTAGCCCAGCGGGCCGGCCTCGCCCTCGGCGCCGAGGCGGCCGCTGGCCATGTCGGTGCCGGTGACGTTGCGCGCGTCGAAGCGCGAGCCGTGCGTGCTGGTGAAGTCCATCAGCACGCGTCCACGCGGATGGAAGGTGAAACGGCCATCGGCGCTCTTGAACTCCGGACCGCCGTCGCTCCAGCTGACGTTGCCGTCGCGCTTGGCGCCGCCGCCGGCGACCGCCATCTGCGCGACCTGGGCCTTGAGGATGGCCAGCTCGTCGTCGCTGCGCGTGTCGGCCACCGCCGCGGCGACCTGGGCCTGGGTGGGATCGGCCGACGTGCCGGCCACCGCCGCGCCCGGCTTGCCGCCTTCCAGCGCCGACAGGCGTGCGTTCATCGCGCTGAGCTGTTGCTGCTGCTGCGCGATCTGCTGCGCCTGCAGCTCGATCATCTTGCGCAGCTGCGCCTCGGTGGCGCTGTCGGCCAGCGCCGGGGCGCTGAGCGTGGACAAGGCGCTGGCGATCGCCGCGGCCAGCGCGGCGTGTCGGACGTGCTTCATGGTGAGGATTCCCCGTAGAGGTGCGGCCCGCGGGCCGCGGGTGTCATTCGCCGTCGGCGGTGCCGGACGCGGCAGGATCGGCGCCGGACGCGCCGGCCGCCTGCATGAAGCCATGCATGCGCGCCCAGGTGGCGAACAGGCGCGGCCACTGCGCCGGTTCGGTGCCCGGCTTGCCCAGCCCCCAGCTGTGGCCGCCGCGTTCGAAGATGTGCAGTTCCACCGGCACCTTGGCCTTCAGCGCGGTCTGGTACATCAGCAGGCTGTGGCCGACATCGACGATGGGGTCGTCCACCGCCTGGGCCAGGAACACCGGCGGCATGTCGGCGCGCACGTGGTCCTCGACCGAATACGCGGTGCGGTAGTCGGCCTGGGTGGACAGCTCGCGCGCGCTGCGGGTCTTGTCCAGCGGCGGCTTCATCGACACCACCGGATACAGCATCCCTAAGAAAGCCGGACGCGCGGACAGCGCATCGGCCGCGTCCACGCGCGGATAGAAATCGTAGTCCCAGCGCGTGGCGATGATGCCGCTCAGGTTGGCACCGGCCGAGGAGCCGATGATGCCGATCCTGTCCGCGTCGAAGCCCCACTGCGCCGCATGCTGGCGCATCAGCCGCATCGCCCGCTGCGCATCCTGGAAGGGCGCCTCGGCCTTCCAGCCATCGGCCGGCAGCCGGTAGTACAGCACCGCGCTGGTCACGCCGATCGAGGCCAGCCACTGTGCCATCGGCCGCGCCGCGGTGCCGACCTGGATGCGGAAATAACCGCCACCGCCCACGATCAGCGCCGCGGTGCCGTTGGGATGCGCGGCGCGATAGATCTCGATGCGCGGGTTGGAGATCTGGCTCACCGAACCGGTGGCGCTGCCCTGCTTGCCGATCTTCTCCGGCCCCTTGACCACCTGCGGCAGGCTGCCTTCGGGCCAGAGCGCCAGGGTCTGTGTCGCCGTCTCGCCGGCCTGCGCCCATGCCGGCATCGTCGCCAGCAGCAGGCAGGCCATGCACCCGCGCATCGCATGCATCAATCGTCGCATCGTCCACCCCTCCCAAGGCTGTCGTGCCCTGCGCGACTGACATCGAAGACAGACGCGAAGAGCCGGTGCGGAGTTATAGACCAGCGCGACGACGCGGCAGATAGCCCATTGGAGCTAATGCCTTGGTGCTAGCGGTGTCCCGGGCGACCGGTCCTGCCCGCACGACGCACTGTCGCCAGCTGTGGGGTCAGAGGTCGTCGGTGCGCCAGGAGCGGGCGTCATGGAGGCCTTGCGGTACCGCGAGATCGTGCGCGGACAGGACAGCTTCAACGTCCTGGATATCGAGAGCCGTCATGTAGCGCTTCCTGCCTCGCCCATGAGTGCTGAGCACCGGCGACGGTATCCCGTGGCCGCAATCGCTGGTGACAACTCGTACGCACAGTGCGCTTCTTCGCACGCTTCTCACCCGCATAACTCCCGCTTGAACTCACGCGTTAAATCCATCTGAGACAAACGTGAAGGTTTGGATGCGCTTCAGATGCGAAGCCTCCTACTGGTTTGTGTCGCACACCGCGCACCTGCGCCAGCGACGGTTCTAAAACCGGCGATCCCTGTGGACATCACCACGTTCGCCCCCAGTCGAAAGGTCATTTGTATGAAGAAGATTTTCCTCCCTGCGGCCATCAGCGCAGCCCTCATCGCCCCGTCCGCATTTGCGCAAAGCGGCGGCGATACCTATCGCCCGGACCTGCAGGTCGGCCAGGGCAACTGGTTCGTCTCGGGCAGCGTCGGCCGCACCGACGGAGGCACCGCGGGTCGCTTCGGCAGCGGCGACTTCAACGTGTTCGAAGGCCGCCATGGCCGCCGCACCGGCTATGACGGCAGCGTGGGGTACCGCTGGAAGGTCGGCCCGCAGTGGGGCCTCGGCGTGGAAGGCGGTTACGCCGACCTCGGCAACCTCAAGGTCTCCAACGCGTTCAACAGCGATGAGGTCAATCAGCGCGACAGCGAGAACGCCCTGCGCGGCTGGCACGTGGGCGGCAACGCACGCTTCAACGTGACCCCGCAGTGGTACATCGGCGCGCGCGGCGGCTACTTCCGCGCCTCGGACAACAACATCGACTACTACAACTCCGTCGGCCAGAACCTGGGCCTGAAGAGCGGCGGCGACAGCGGTCGCAACAGCTACTACGCCGGCATCGGTGCCGGCTGGAACGCCACGCAGAACTTCAGCGTCGGCCTGCACTACGATTACTTCCGGGCCAAGGCCGGCGAGGTGCGCGACCCGGCCACCGGCATCCGCTTCGATGGTCCCAAGCGCTCGACCGCCCTGCTGGGCCTGACGGCGGAGTACGCGTTCTAGGTCCCTTCCGCAGCGCATTGAACCACCCCCATCGCGGGCGTCAAATCCCGCGTTGGGGCTTATTGATTAATAGCTCTTCGATGAGTGTCCGCTGGGCTTGGGCGTGACCAGGGCAGCACTGCGCAACCTCGCACGCGCGCAGCAGCCGCTGGTGGGAGCGCCAAGGACGATCGCATCGGGTCGCCGACATCGGGATTCCTCCGCAGCCCTGGCCACGGCGCCAATGACCTTGTTCTTGGCTGCGGCGGCGAGCTTGGGTTAGCGCTTGGGGCGCACCGCTTTCAGCCGTCGGTCGAGACCGTCAGCGCTTCCCACTGCGCCAGCTCGGCTTCCAGTGCCCTGAGCTTCTCGCGCACCAGCCGCAGGGCGTCGCTGCCCAGCAGCAGATGCGCGGGCGGCACCGGCGCATCGATGACCGCCAGCATGGCGCGCGCGGCCTTGCGCGGGTCGCCCAGCTGCTTGCCGCTGACTTCCTGGCGGCGCTGGCGGATGGGATCGAACAGCGCGTCGTAGTCGCCGATGCTGCGCGGCGTGCGCACCATCGAGCGTCCGGCCCAGTCGGTGCGGAACGAGCCAGGCGCCACCGAGGTCACGCGGATGCCCAGGTCGGCCACCTCCTTGCCCAGCACCTCGCCGATGCCCTCCAGCGCGAACTTGCTGCCGCAGTAGTAGGCGATGCCCGGCAGGGTGATGAAGCCGCCCATCGAGGTGATGTTGAGGATGTGGCCGGCGCGTCGCGCGCGCATGTGCGGAAGGACCGCCTGGATCATCGCCACGGCGCCGAACACGTTGACCTCGAACTGCCGGCGCAGCTCCTCCAGCGGCGATTCTTCCAGCACGCCTTCGTGGCCATAGCCGGCGTTGTTGACGAGCACATCGATCGCGCCGAACTCGGCCTCGATGCCCTCGACGACCGGCGCGATCGCCGCGGTGTCGGTGACGTCCAGCACGCGGGCGACGGCGCGCCCCGGCGCCAGGGCTTCGAACGCGTCGACCGCCTGCACGCTGCGCACCGTGCCGACCACGCGATGCCCGGCGGCCAGCGCCTCCTGGGCGAGCGCGCGGCCGAAGCCGCTGCTGACACCGGTGATGAGCAGCTGTTTGGACTTGGACATGGGCGGGCTCCGGTCGTGTGAGGGTAGTGCACAATAGAAATCCGCAACCCGCCTTCGAAGGCCAATCCGCCTCCGATCCTTGCCTATTCCTATGAACGACCCTCCATCACCGTCGGATGCGACCTGCGCCGGGCTGCTGCCGCTGGCGCCGCTGGTGCAGGCGCTGGCACCGCGCGAGGGCTATACGCTGACCACGCTGGAGAGCGTGCGCCTGCTGCGCTCGGACCGGCCGCTGGCGCGCACGCCGGTGCTGTACGACCCCGGCATCGTCATCGTCTGCCAGGGCCGCAAGCGCGGCTACTTCGGCCGGCGCACCTATGTCTACGACGCGCACCAGTACCTGGCCGTCTCGGTGCCGGTGCCCTTCACCATGGAGACCGACGCCACCGCGCAAGCGCCGCTGCTGGCGCTGTACCTGCACCTGGACTTCCCGCTCGCCGTCGAGCTGATGCTGGAGATCGACCGCCACGGCGGCCCGCCCCGCACCGCCGCGCCGCGCCGCAGAGCCTGCTGTCCAGCCCGATCGATCCGCCGCTGCACCAGGCCGTGCAGCGCCTGCTGCTGGCCCTGGCCACGCCGATGGAGGCGGCCATCCTCGGCCCGCAGCAGCTGCGCGAGCTGTATTACCGGCTCCTCACCGGACCGCAGGGCCCCACGCTGCGCGCGGCGCTGGCGATGCAGGGCCGCTTCGGCCGGATCGGCAAGGCGCTGCGCCACCTGCATGCGGCCTACGCGCAGCCGCTGACCGTCGCGCAGCTGGCCGAGGAAGCCGGCATGAGCGCGCCGTCCTTCCACAGCCACTTCAAGGCCGTCACCTGCACCTCGCCCATGCAGTACCTCAAGTCCACGCGCTTGCACCAGGCGCGCCTGCTGATGGTGCGCGAAGGCATGACCGCCGCCGCGGCCTGCCACGCGGTCGGCTACGAGAGCACCTCGCAGTTCAACCGCGAGTTCAAGCGCCTGTTCGGCCTGACCCCCGCGCGCGAGGTGCGGCGCATGCGCGACAGCTTCGCCGTGCCGCCCAAGCAGGCGGTGGCGGAGTATGTTTCGTCGCACTAGTTACTGCGCTTGATTAGCGAATGGATGGCCGCCGAAAAGGCCACGATCGCTACACCAACGTGCAAGCTCTGCGCGGCGATGAAGCTAAAAGGATCCTTATCCCGTTTGCAGGTGTGATGTAGACGCCGTCCACAATCGATCCTGCCCAACTCGAATGAATCCTGGATGGCGGACAGCATCCAGTATCCAAGCACGCAACACCCAAGCACCGTCATGATCCGCACCAATGGAGTGATCTCGGGCGCCGGCAAGCTATACAGGAGGTACAGCGTTAGCAGCAACGTCCCGACAATGACGGTCAGATAGACCTCACCCATGACGTCTTCCTTGATGTTCGCGTGTTCGCATCGAGATGCCCTTTCGCATTCGGGCGTCAGTCCCTGGGGATATAGCTCTTGCGGCCAGAGGGCGTCAGGCAATAGCGTCCGCCGCGCGGGCCGGTACAGAACGTTGCGGTGCTGCAAGGGCAACTTCCTGAGGCAGCGGGGGAAGGCGGCGCCAACTGCAGCGCATCCGTGGCGTCCCCACCACCACTACAGATGCGCTTGGAGGCACTGATCGAGCCATCGTTGCAGACAAAGCGTCCGTTGGCGCAGTGACTGACGCCGCCCTTGGATCCGGAACACGGCGTATTGGCGACGACGGCCCAGGCGAGCCCCCAGGTGCAGAGCACCAGCAGTATTTTCTTGAGCATCCTGCCTCCCCCCTTAGGCCGCAGGACGATGCTGCAGCGGATGCCACCTTAGAGCAAAGCACTGAGCGCGTTTAATCGGTGACCCCTGACTCTTGCACCGCTCTGCGCATCTGTTCCTCCGTCAACGGCGGCGGGCGGGCGATGGCGGGGTGCTCGTAGGGGCGCATGCCGGTGACTTGCTTGATGCCTTTCCAGGTGTGCAGCAGGCCTTGGTTGATGCCGTAGTAGACGTAGCCTCCATAGCCGCCGTCGCGAGGATCCTTGCCCATCAGTTCAGGGCTGATGCCGGGGTTGTAGACCTTGTCGAACGTATTGGGCTCGACGGTGACGGGATTCTTGAAGGTGTAGAGATCCAGCACCTCCTCGTCCGGGCGCAGGGCCTGGACGCGATCGAGGGTGGTGACGGCGGTGGGCGGCGTTGTGGGTGGCGCGGGCGATGCCTGTTGAGCGAAGGCCGGAGTCGCGCCAATGCATGACGCCAGCACGGCGTAGGCGAGCAGCCGCGCACGCCGCGGCGCCCTCATGCGCTCACCTGCTCACATCGTTGGCCGACGCGCCGTCCGTACAGCCCTGGCCGTCCTCGCCGCAGGCGCGGGCGGCGCGGTCCATCTGCTCCAGGCTCAGCGGTGGCGGGCGCGCGGTCGGGGGGTGGACCTGACCTTTGACGCCCGGGATCGCCTGCAGGCCCTTGGCGGCGGCGCCGACCAGCTTGGAGAGGCCGTAGGCCACATAGCCGCCGCTCTCGGAGATGTCCTTGACCGACGGCGGCGGCTGATAGGCCTTGGAGAAGGGATTCGGATCGACCTGGATCGGATTGCGGAAGCGATAGAGATCCACCACCTCGCCCTCTTCCGGCGGCAGCGCCTTGACCTCGCCCAGGGTGGGCACGTCGCTGCCGGCGCTCAGGCCGGGCGGCGGCGCGGCCGTGTCCTGCGTGTCCTGCGTGGCCTGGGTGCCGGCGGAGCGGTCGTCGGGCACCTGCTGCGCATTGGCCAGCGGCGCGCAGGCCAGCATGGCCAGCCAGAGGCTGCGGACGATGGCGATCCTGCTCAGAGTGCTGCTCCTTGTCGGCCGTCAGTGCGAAAGGCGCCGTTGCACGGCGCGCCAGACTCTACCGCCATCGCCCGGGGCCGCGGGTTGGTTTTCCGTTGCGCGGCCGGCGAGCACGCCCGCCGCGCGCAGGGGCGGTTCAGGCCTGAGGATCGACTTCGGTATCGCCCAGCGCGTGGCGCACATAGAGCTGCTTGACCAGCACGTACAGCACCACCGTCATCGGCGCGGCCAGGACCACGCCCATCGGCCCGAACAGGGCACCGATGCCGAACAGCGAGAACAGCAGCAGCGCCGGCGGCAGGTCCACCGCGCGCGCCTGGATCAGGGGCTGCAGCACATGGCCTTCGAGCTGCTGCAGCACCACGAACAGCGCCAGCGTGCCCAGCGCCACCTCCGGCGAGACGGTGAAACCGAGCAGGATGGCCGGGATCGCCGCCAGCACCGGGCCGACGATGGGAATGAAATCCAGCAGCGCGGTCAGCAGGCCGATGCCCAGCGCCACCGGCACGCCCAGCGCCCACAGGCCCAGGCCGGTCAGCGTGCCGATCACCGCCATCGCCAGCAGCTGCCCGCCCAGCCAGGCGCGCAGGGCCTTGCCGCTGCTGCTCAGGGCCTCGTCGGCGACCGGGCGCTGGTCCAGCGGCAGCAGGCGCAGCACGCCGCGGCGGTAGAGGTCCGGCTGCGCGGCCAGGTAGAGGCCGCCGACCACCATCAGCACGGCGTCGGTCACCCCACGTCCGGCCGACATGACGAAGGCACCGGCGTGCGCGGCCAGGGTCGAGGCGCCCTGGCGCAGCTGCTCGGGCAGGCGCTCCAGCTGCGGGCCCAGCGGGCTTGCCTGCAGCCAGGCGTGGAACTTGTTCCAGGCCGCCGGCAGGGTCTCGCGGAAGGTGTCGATCTGCCCGGCCACCTCGGTGCCGAACAGGGTGAAGATCCCGGCCAGCACCACCACCAGCACGGTGACCACCAGGCCCAGCGCGGCCCAGTCGGGCACCCGGATCCAGCGCCGCACCAGCAGGGTCAGCCCGTGCAGCAGCACGGCCACCACCACCGCGCCGAACATGATCAGCAGCAGCTCGGACAGCTGCCAGGCCAGCAGCGCCAGCGCGCCGATCGCCAGCACGACCAGCACGCGCGCCGCGAAGGGCCGCAGCGGGGAAGAAGGCACAGGGGTGGCGGTCATCCAGGACATCCAGGTAGGCAAGTGCGCAGACAGTAGCCGCAACCCGGGTCGAAACGAAGCGAAGGCGCCCGCGCCGGTCTCGCCGGCTGAGACGCCGCCGTGCTCCCCTGCCTCGCCCTGACCGCCCGGGCCCTCGCATGACCTACTCCCTCGCCCCCCGCACCGAAGCCAGCGAACGCGCCCTGGCGACCACCCAGGGGCAGCCCTCGCGCGACGGCGCGGTGCTGGGCGCGCGCCTGGCCCAGCGCTATGCCGACCGCATCACCGGGCGCTTCACCCTGCCCGGGCGCGAAGGCCGCTACGCGCCGATCCCGGACGATGTGCCGCGTGCGCTGGCCGACGCCCTGCGCGCGCGCGGCATCGAGCAGCTGTACGCGCACCAGGCGCAGGCCTGGGCCGCCGCGCAGCGCGGCGAGCACATCGCCGTGGTCACGCCCACCGCCAGCGGCAAGTCGCTGTGCTACACGCTGCCGGTGGTGAGCGCGGCGATGCGCGGCAAGGCCAAGGCGCTGTACCTGTTCCCGACCAAGGCCCTGGCGCAGGACCAGGTGGCCGAGCTGCTGGACCTCAACCGCGCCGGCGAGCTGGGCGTCAAGGCCTTCACCTTCGACGGCGACACCCCGGGCGATGCGCGCCAGGCCATCCGCCTGCATGGCGACATCGTGATGTCCAACCCGGACATGCTGCACCAGGCGATCCTGCCGCATCACACCAAGTGGGCGCAGTTCTTCGAGAACCTGGCCTTCGTGGTGATCGACGAGATCCACACCTACCGCGGCGTGTTCGGCAGCCACGTCACCAACGTGCTGCGGCGGCTGAAGCGCATCTGCGCCTTCTACGGCGCCAACCCGCAGTTCATCCTGTGCTCGGCCACCATCGGCAACCCGCAGGCGCATGCCGAAAGCCTGATCGAGGACCGCGTGCATGCGATCACCGAATCCGGCGCACCGACCGGGGACAAGCACGTGCTGCTGTGGAACCCGCCGGTGGTCAACGCCGACCTGGGCCTGCGCGCCTCGGCGCGTTCGCAGTCCAACCGCATCGCGCGCATCGCGATCAAGTCGGGGCTGAAGACGCTGGTGTTCGCGCAGAGCCGGCTGATGGTCGAGGTGCTGACCAAGTACCTGAAGGACATCTTCGATCATGACCCGCGCAAGGCGCCGCGCATCCGCGCCTATCGCGGCGGCTACCTGCCGACCGAACGGCGCGAGGCCGAGCGCGCGATGCGCGACGGCCGCATCGACGGCATCGTCTCGACCTCCGCGCTGGAGCTGGGCGTGGATATCGGCAGCCTGGACGTGGTGGTGCTCAACGGCTATCCGGGCAGCGTGGCGGCGACCTGGCAGCGCTTCGGCCGCGCCGGCCGCCGCCAGCGCGCCAGCCTGGGCGTGCTGGTGGCCAGCTCGCAGCCGCTGGACCAGTACGTGGTGCGGCACCCGGAGTTCTTCGCCGACGCGCCGCCCGAACACGCGCGCACCGCGCCGGACCAGCCGCTGATCCTGTTCGACCATATCCGCTGCGCGGCGTTCGAGCTGCCGTTCAATGCGGGCGAGGCCTTCGGCCCGATCGACCCGCTGGTCTATCTGCAGGCCCTGGCCGAGAGCGAGGTCGTGCACCAGGAAGGCGAGCGCTGGGAGTGGATCGCCGACAGCTATCCGGCCAACGCGGTCAGCCTGCGCTCGGTGGCCGACGGCAACTTCGTGGTGGTCGACAAGACCAACGGCAAGCAGACCATCATCGCCGAGGTCGACTACTCGGCCGCCGCGCTGACCCTGTACGAGGGCGCGATCCACATGGTCCAGTCCACGCCCTACCAGGTCGAGCACCTGGACTGGGAAGGACGCAAGGCCTTCGTCACCCGCACGCACGTGGACTACTACACCGACAGCATCGACTACACCAAGCTCAAGGTGCTGGAGCGTTTCGACGGCGGCCCGGCCGGGCGCGGCGACGCGCACCACGGCGAGGTGCACGTGGTGCGGCGCGTGAGCGGCTACAAGAAGATCCGCTACTACACCCACGAGAACATCGGCTACGGCCCGGTCAACCTGCCCGACCAGGAGCTGCACACCACCGCGCTGTGGTGGCAGCTGCCGCAGGCCACGCTCGGCAAGGCCTTCGCCTCCAAGCAGGACGCACTGGACGGCTTCCTCGGCGCCGCCTACGCGCTGCACGTGGTCGCCACGGTGGCGGTGATGGCCGACGCGCGCGACCTGCAGAAGGCGGTGGGCAATGGCGATGGCGCGTGGTTCGCGCTGGCCGACCAGACCGGCCGCGGCCAGCTGCGCGGCGCCGATGGCGCCGAAGGCGTGGTGGAACTGGAGCAGGCCTTCGTGCCCACCGTCTACCTGTACGACAACTTCCCCGGCGGAGTGGGCCTGAGCGAACCGCTGTGGCTGCGCCAGGCCGAACTGGTGCAGCGCGCCGGCGAGCTGGTGCAGCGCTGCGACTGCAGCGCCGGCTGCCCCGCCTGCGTCGGCCCGGTCCTGGCCGCGCACGAGGACGGCAAGGGCGCCTCGCCCAAGACCCTGGCGCTGAAGGTGCTGGCGCTGCTGTCGGACCTGGAAGCGCACGCACGGCACGAAGCGTCCTTCGACGGCGAAGCGGTGTTCGCGCCGATCGACCCCGCGCTGCAGATGCTGGATGAAGACCGTCCGGCCCGGGAGGCGCGCTCGTGAGCATGAGCCTGGAGCGCTTGCGGGCGCTGCGCAGACAGGCGGGCGACACGACGGTACGGCAGGCGCCTGCGGCGGAGAGCACCGCCGCGTCTGCTGCTGTGGAAACGGCGCAGGACAGCGGCGCCCAACCTTCTCAGTCGTTTCCCGCAATCCCGAACTCCGCCTCGCAGCGCGAAAGACAGAGCGCCCTCAGTACCTCCGACCGCGCCAGTCCCGCTTCTGCCCCCTCCCTTTGCGAAGCAAGGGGAGGGCTGGGGAGGGGTCAAGCTTTTGATCTTGATCCAAAGTCCACACGCCCGATGCGCCTGGGGACACCCTCGGCACCCGCCGCCAACGACACCCAACCCCCGCGCAGCCTGGACGCCCTGCGCCGGCTGATCGCCACCCGCGAACGCAAACCCGGCACGACGCCGGTACCGGCACGCAAGCCGGCCTCACTGGATCGCAGCCTGCCCGGGCGCGAACTCTCGCCCGGCCTGCACCTGATCGAGGCCTTCCTGCCGCAACCCATCCCGCGCGCGGCCCTGTCGCTGGCCTTCGCCAAGCGCCACGAAGAAGCCGTGCACCCGCGCGACCTGCTGTTCTTCGACACCGAGACCACCGGCCTGGCCGGCGGCACCGGCACCCGCGCCTTCATGATCGGCGCGGCGGACTGGCATGTGGACGCCCACGGCGGCGAAGGCCTGCGCGTGCGCCAGCTGATGATCTCCACCATGGCGGCCGAAGCGCCGATGCTGCGCGCCTTCGCCGGCTGGCTGTCGCCGACCACGGTGCTGTCCAGCTACAACGGCCGCTGCTACGACGCACCGCTGCTGAAAACGCGCTACCGCCTGGCGAGGATGGCCGAGCCGCTGTCCGCGCTCGACCATGTCGACCTGCTGTTCCCCACCCGCCGCCGCTATCGCGGCACCTGGGAGAACTGCCGGCTCGCCACCATCGAGCGCCAGCTGCTGCGCATCGTGCGCCAGGACGATCTGCCCGGCGCCGAGGCGCCGGCCGCGTGGCTGTCGTTCCTGCGCGGCGGCAGCGCCGGCAACCTGCGCCGCGTCGCCGAGCACAACCACCAGGACGTGGTCACGCTGGCCCAGCTGTTCCAGCGCCTGGTGCAGGCCGAAGCCGACGATCGCGAGGTACTGTCGTTCGAGGAGGCGCCATAGCGCGGCCCTCGCTTCGCTACAGCATCCTGCTCAGTGGAGATGGCTATATGCTTCCTTCTTCAGGTCCATCTGCAGATAGAAGAGTTGATTCCTGACCTCGGTCTTGAACTTGTCAGGAGTTTCGTTACCAGGCACGGTCATCCCATCGACGGGTGATCTCGGGTACATCCCCTTCCAGAAGTAAGCCTTGAGACTTGCGCCATCGCTAATGTGATCTCGATGCAGGTGATATGAAAACTCAGCATCCGAGGGTTTTGAGGTCGCTTTGAGCCGGAATTGAACCGCCACCATCGTCCAATGGCATACGCCTAGTCCGTAGTAGTCATCGTCCTTGAGAAAATCCTCATAGATAACACCCCGGTAACCACCATTCGAAGCGGGTAGCAGCTTAACCGGCACCCACTCCACAAGCGCCGCGCGCGTCCCCGCCATGCCGCCCAGATCGGGTCGGCAACTTGGATCAAGGACTTGATACTGCATGGCAGCGTCGACCACTTCGAACGGCCCCGGCGCATCTTTGATGGCGACGTTGACCTCGTACGCCGTGGGATGCGGATTGCGGTTGATGACCGGCTTCGGGGGCCGGTTGTCCTTGACGCCCACATGGGTGCGCAAGACTTGGCTTTGCATGGGCGTGGATCCACAAGCGATGGCGAAAAGCGCCAGGAGAATACCGGTCGCGATGACCGATGTGAATTTCATGTGCAGCGTCCTTGGCGACGAGGGAATATTCCAGCTCCGAGCAGGCAAACCGATCTCAGCGCATCATGCGCCTGAGAGTTCGCCCCCGCCAGCACCATTCCTCTAATGGCAACGATGCCACCCTTTAGGAGTTGCTGGTCAAACTCGGTGCGCACGATGCGCCACAACAAACTCGCCAATATCCTTGTTGAGATAGAGCGCCCGCTGTTAGTCACTCGGCTTGAAAGCCTGATCGACGATCTCATACTCACCACCGTCGGCGGCAATGCCCTTCTTCCAGTCGTTCTTCGGATGGAAGGCATAGGTATTAGCAGCAAGCGATGTACTGGCCTGAATGCTGACCGTCATGGCGCATTATTCCTTGATGGACAGATTGAGAGTAAAAAGCTTGTCGCGGACTTCTGGCTTGAAGCGCTCGATGTCTTCTTCCCCAGGATATGTCATGCCTGTGATCGAAGTACTTGGGTAGGGCCGCCTTGGGAAGTACGCGCGTTTGGCTGCACCGGCGGCAAGATCTTCATGCCAGAGATGATAGGAGAATCTGGTATCTGCCTCGTTGTCATGCGCCTTCAATACGAACTGCACGGTCACCAGCGACCAGTGGCAGACACCGAGTCCGTAATAGTCCTCGTCCTTCAGAAGCCCGTCGTAGATCGTGCCGCGATAGGTGCCGTCAGCCTGCTTCGCCAGCTCGACGGGCACCCACTCCAGCAGGCTAGCCCGGGTTCCAGCCATGCCTCCGAGGTCGGGACGGCATGCCGGGTCAAGCACCTCGTACTGCATTGCAGCCTTCACCACCTCGAACGGCCCCGGCGCATCCTTGATGGCGACGGTGATCTCATATGCCGTGGGATGCGGATTGCGGTGGATGACCGGCTTCGGGGGCTGGTTGTCCTTGACGTCCACATGGGTGCGCCGGACCTGGCTTTGCATGGGCGCGGATCCACAGGCGGTGGCAACGAGCGCCACGAGAAGGCCGAGCGCGAAAACCGATGCGGATTTCATGGGCAGCGTCCTTGGCGACGAGGAGATCGGCCTGCTCCGAGCATGAAAGCCGATCTAAGCGCAGTTCGAGAGCGACTTCAACCTGCGAGGTGGCTCGCCAGGCCTGTGCGAACGTCGCACTTACAAGACAGCTTCGCTACTGCAGCAGCGCCGGTAACCTGCGCCGCGTCGCCGAGCACAACCACCAGGATGGGTCACGCTGGTCCAGCTGTTCCAGCGTCTGGTGCAGGCCGAAGCCGACGACCGCGAGGTGCTGTCGTTCGAAGAGACGCCGTAGCGTCAGGACGCGCTCAGCGGCCGAGCGCACCCATCGATTCGTGCTGCTGCCGCGCCTGCCGCGCCTGCGCGGCCGCCTGCTGCTGCAGGGTTCGGCTCTGCTCGGCCTGGCTGAGGGACTGCTCGACCGGCGCCTGCACCGCCTCCTGCGTGGACACGGACGTGCGCAGATGCGCCGGATCGGACGGGTTGCCCTGCACGGCGAACACGCGTTCGCCGGCGCGGGACTGTGCGCCCTCGATGCTCAGATGCACGCCATCGACCCGGGTCATGCCCGACTCGACCGCCTTGGCGTAGAGGCTGGCGCTCATGCGCTCGCTGGCGGCATCCGGCGTGCGGCCCAGGCTCGCATCCAGCCGGGCCACATGCCCCTGGATCTGCTGGAACATCGGATCCAGCCGCAGATCCGCACGGCCCGGCAGCGGCACGGAGACCGGCTCGACCTCGCCACCGACCTGCCCATTGCGCGCCTCGCGCCCATGGCCCAGCACATCGGCCACACCGTGGACGACGTTGCGCGGCAGGGCCAGGCCCTGATGCACCAGATGGATGTCGTCGCGGTACTTGTCGATCATCGGCCGATACTCGGCGTAACGCGCCGCGTCCTCGGCGTTGATGATCGAGCCGCCCCCTTCGGGATTGGTCGGCAGGAAGTTGCTGCTGTAGTGCGCGACGACCCCGACACCGAGCGCCACGCCGAACGGATTGCGCAGATCGGTCAGCACGCGGTGGTCGTTGGCGTAGCCGTGGCCCTTGAGCGCGGCGATGTCCTGCTCGGTCGCATAGGTGCGGACTTCACCGTAATGGCGGCTGGCGGCGCTTACGAAGTCGGTCGCGCGCACGTGATTGACCACGTCCTGGCCACCTTCCGGGATGTGCCGCGTCAGGCCTGCGGCGCCGTATGCATCGAAGGTCTCGCCCTTGAGGCCCAGTTCAAAAGCACTGATCTGAGCAAGCGTGCCGCCAAGGGAGTGACCGACGACGATTGGCGGGTTGACCTCGAGCCCGTTAGCGCCTATCTCGTTGACCCGATCGATGGCGCGTTGGGTAAACGCCACCGCGTCATGCGCCTGAGAATTCACACCCACCAGCACCATGCCGCCATCGGCGACGATGCCGTCCTTCACGAGCTGCCGATCAAACTCGGTGCCGCGATGGGCTACAACAAACTCGCCCGTATCCTTGTTGCGATAGAGCGTCCCCTGGTAGCCGCTTGGCTTGGAAACCTGATCGACGATCTCATACTCAACACCGTCGGCGACGACGCCCTTCTTCCAGTCGTCCTTGGGATAGAAGACATAGGCATCAGCAGCAAGCGCTGCACTCGCCTGAGTGCTGACTGTCATGGCACATCATTCCTTGATGGACAGATTGAGAGTGAACAGTTTGTCGCGGGCTTCTGGCTTGAAACGCTCGATCTTTTCCTCGCCAGGGAATGTCATGCCAGGGATTGAGGTGCTTGGGTAGGCCCGCCTCGGGAAGTAAGCGCGTTTGGCCGCACCAGCGGCAATATCTTCGTGCCAGAGATGATAGGAAAACTCGGTATCTGCCTCGTTGTCGTGCGCCTTCAGCTTGAACTGCACGGTCACCAGCGACCAATGGCAAACACCGAGTCCGTAGTAGTCCTCGTCCTTCAGAAGCCCGTCGTAGATCGTGCCGCGATAGGTGCCATCGGCCTGCTTCGCCAGCTCGACGGGCACCCACTCCAGCAGGCTGGCGCGCGTGCCGGCCATGCCGCCGAGATCGGGACGGCAGGCGGGGTCCAGGACCTCGTACTGCATGGCCGCCTTGACCACCTCGAACGGCCCCGGCGCATCCTTGATGGCCACGGTGACCTCGTACGCCGTGGGATGCGGATTGCGGTGGATGACCGGCTTCGGGGGCTGGTTGTCCTTGACGTCCACATGGGTGCGCGGGACTTGGCTTTGCATGGGCGTGGATCCACAGGCGGTGGCGACGAGCGCCAGAAGAAGGCCGGGCGCGATGACCGATGCGGATTTCATGGGCAGCGTCCTTGGCGGGAGGGAGATCGGCCTGCTCCGAGCAGGCAGGCCGATCTAAGCGCACTTCGGTGACGACTTCAACCTGCGCCGGGGCCGCCTGTCTGCAGGCATCGCATTCGAGGCTCGACCGCTGATGCCGGGCGTACGTGTCGCGACGCGGACGCGTTCAGCGCCGCCCGGCGCCTGCGTCCAGCACCAGATGCGGCACGCCGTCGGAGGTCTTCTGCGGCGATCGCCCGTGCGCATCGACCGTGGCGCGCACCAGGCTGCGCAGGTTGGAGAAACTGGCGAACCGCACCGTATCCACCGGCGCATCGAGCCGGATCTCGATCCGGAACAAGTCGCCGACGGCAGACAACGTCACGACGCGGCCGGTGAAAGGCTGCCCCAGGTAGCGCCCATGCACCCGCGCGTTCAAGTCCAGGGCGGGCAGCCCTTGCTGCCGCGCCAGGCGCGCATGCAAGGTGTTCCAGTCCTTCGCGCCGTGCTGGGCGGCGATCGCCTCCAGCGCCTGGGCATGACGGATTGCCGTCCCCTGCGCCTGCAGCGCCAGGCGCAATGCCTTGGCCTGGCGTTTGGCTTCGATGAGGGTCAGGGTCATGGCGTCCCCTCGCGGGTCGCATCGCCAACCGGACCTCGCCCACGGCGCAGACGCCAGACGACAAACACGGCGCACAGCAGCATCGCGTCCGCCAATGGAAACGCCCACCACAGCGCGCGGCTGCCCCACGACGCGACGCAGATCAGGACAAGTCCCGGAGTAAGCAACCAGGGCTTGAGCAGCGTGAGCAGCGCCGCCTCGCGCGCCCTGCCCGCCGCCTGGACGGACAGCGCCAATACCAGCAGCGGCCCGGAGCAGACGTAGAACAGCAGCTGTGCGTGCAGGATCCTGGCGACGTCGTGGGCAACCTCGCGCGAGGGGGTGAACCACCACCCCAGCTCGGCACCGCCGGCCAGCAGCAGGACCGCCACGCACAGGCACCAGAGCGCGGCGGCGACCATGCCCAGACGCACGCACGCCGTGGCGCGCTGCGGGAGGCCCGCGCCCAGGTGATGGCCCACGATCGTCTGCACCGCCAGCGCCATGGCCATCTGCACCAGGAAGGCCAACCCCATCAGGCGGGTCACGATGCCATAGGCCGCCAGCGTCGTCTCGCGATCCGGCGCCGTGCGCAGCGCCAGGATCACCGTCGCCGACACCACGACGGTGCCCAGCAGCCCCAGGCTGACCGGCAGGCCCAGCAGCAGGATGCTGCGCCAGGCCTGGGCGGGAATCGCGCCGGGTCGCGGGGGCGTCGGCAACCCCCGCACCGCGCGCCGGCGTGCGGCGACCAACAGGACCAATCCCACGGCCTGCGCCAGCAGCGTGCCGAGCGCGGAACCGGCCACGCCCAGGCCGCACCCTGCGATCAGCACCGCGTTGGCCGCGATGTTGACCAGGTTCATCACGACCGAAAGCCGCGCGACCAGGGCGGCGCGGCCCTCGGTGCGCGAGGCGTCGGCGTAGACGCCGAGCAGCAGCTGCAAGGGCGCGGCCAGCGCGATGACGCGCAGGTAGTCGTGACTCAGCTGTGCCGCCCACGAGCCGCCGCCTGCCAACGCCGCCGCAAGCGGCCTGCCGCACGTCAGGAACAGCGCCATCAGTCCGAAGCCGATGACCAGGGCTAAGGCCCGTGCCGCGCGCAGGTCATCGAACGCTGCGGCGTGTTGCCCGGCACCCAGGTGGCGGGCCATGCGGCTGGACAGGCCACCGCCCACCAGCGCGGACAGCGCCGTGGTCAGCATGACCAGGGGAAAGAGCGCGCTGACGGCCGCCAGTGCGTCGGGGCCGACAAAGCGCCCGACGAAGACGCCATCGACCGCATTGAGCAGGCCGCCCAGCGACAACACGATCGCCATCGGCAGGGCGTTGGAAACGAATAGACGGCCAACCGGAGCCGTCAGGAACAGCTGCGCCGCTCCGGCTTGCTGGGCGTGTCGGGACGACATCGCTCACTCCTCATCCGAGGCATTTCGATGGGGGTGGGGCGCTTGCGTTGCCCACCTGCGAAATGCTTCGAGGGTGAGGATTCACTGCTTCGGGGCTTCACCGTGACATGGCGTCAGCAAGCGGCCGGTGCCCGAGACCGGCGCGCATCTTACCCGACAAGCCGGCACCGCTGTCGCGGCGAAGCGGATGGAAGCCGCTGCGGGACGCTGGTTCATGCCCGAGGGCTGACGAGGACGGCCCCTGAGCGTGCCGCTCAGGGAGATCGCTCCAAGCTTCGATTCGCGACGCGTCCCGTAGCCGCTGCTCGCCTCACTGACGGGATGCCGGCCTGCAGCATGTCTGCTTCGCTCTCACCGTCGCCGTGGCCCAGCGAGTGCCGAGACCGGCGGCGGTGCCGCGATTCGAAGAACCCGGAAAGCATTCGGCACCCGCATCATGCGGGTGCCGAAGCCTCGTTCACGACCCGCCCGCTTCTCGCACCAAGCACTCAGCCGTCGATGGGCTGGGCGAGGCCGCTCTGGAGGGTCTGGTTGATGATGAGCTCCGCCTCGCGTTGCGCGCGTGCGCTGGCGGCGGCCTGCTGTTTGCCCAGCACGGCCTGCTGCTGGCCCAGCGCCTCCTGCTGGCGGGACAGCTCGGCCATCTCGCGTTGCATGGCCGGGTCTTCCATTTCCGCGCGGGCCTTCTCGGTGGCGCGGTGGGCGTCCTCGATGGCCTTGCGTGCGGCGGCGCTGTCGCCGCCGGCGAGGCTCAGCTGCGCCTCGCGCACGGCGAGATCACCCAGGCGACTGCCGATCTCGCCCATGCGCCCGCCGATGCGGCCCTGCCGTTCGCCCAGCGCGCCCTGCTGCTCGCCGAGCTTGCCCTGGGCCTCGCCAATGCGAGAGGTCTCGGCATACACCGCCTTGAAGCGCGACAGGGTGGCCGCGTCGCGGATCACGTAGCTCTTGCCGGCGCGACGCACGAACAGCACGCCCTTGCCGTCGTCCAGCGCGCGCGCCCGGCGCAGATCTTCGGAGGACCCGCTCATCGTGCTCTCATTGCCCTGCACCAGCACGTAGGCGTCGCGGCTGGCGTCATGCGACTGGTGGAACAGGCCCCGGGTGCTGAACGCCGTGACCGGCGGCTTGGGCGGGGCCGGCGGCGCAGGAACCGCATTTGCCGGCGGCGCGGGCGGCGGCGGCGGCGGCGGAGCGGGAGGCGCCAGCAGGGCACGCATGCCGGCCGCCCGGGCCGCAGGCGCCGCGGGCGCGGCGGCGGCGGCCGGTTGCGCGGCGGCAGCGGGCTTGGCTTCGGCTACCGGCGTCTGCGGGGCCGGCGCGGCCGCCACCAGCCGCAGCGGAGTGACGCCGGCCACCGCAACACCGGCCAGGATCAGGGCCGCGCCGATGCGCGGGAAAGAGTGCGTGTTCTGCAGCATGAGCAGTCTCCGTTTGAGGCTGAGGAAGGACGGCGAGGCACTGGCCAGGCCCGCCCCCGGTCTCGGCGCGACGCCGAGGCGGACCAGCAGGCGGCCGTAATCGCCGCGACAGTGACGGTTGCCGGCGATCACCGCGGCATCGACGGCAGCCTCGCGGGCCACGCCGTATTCGCGCACCGCGTAATGCACCAGCGGATGGAAGAAGGCCACGTGCTGGGCCAGCGCGGGCAGCAGGCCCCACCACAGGTCGCGGCGACGCAGGTGGACCAGCTCGTGGGTGAGGGCCATGTCCAGCTCGTCGTCGCCGATGCGGGCGGCTTCGGGCGTGGGCAGCAGCAGCACCGGGCGCCGCACGCCGACCAGCTGCGGCGAGCTGATCTGGCGCGACAGCCGCAGCGGCGGTGCGGTGCGCAGGCCGTGGGCCTCGGCCGCCAGGCGCAGGGCGCCGGACAGCACCGCGTCGTCGCAGGGATGCGAGGCGCGCACCAGCGCGCGGCTCGCGCGCCAGGCCAGCGCCGTGCGCAGGCCCGTCACGACGATCCCGGCCAGCCACAGCGCCAGCAGCACCGTCTGCCAGGCCGGCAGCGCCCACAGCGGCGCGAGGGTGGGCGCCGAAGCGAGCGGCGCGACCGGCGCGATCACGAGCGGCGCGGTCGCTTCGGCCGCAGGCATGACGACGGGCGACACGACGGACGCGCGCGCGGCGGCCGGCAGCCACGGCAGCTCCAGCGGCGCGGCGACCAGGCCGATCACCGCCTGCAGCGCCACCGTCCACCACAGCCAGCATTGCGTGGACGCCGGCAGACGCGGCAGCGCGCGGCACAGCGCCCACACCAGCGCGACCAGCAGCGCGGTCTGCACGCTGGTCGTGGCCAGGCGCGTGATCAGTTCCGAGGCGAAGGCGTCCATGCTCAGCCCTCCTTGCGCTGCGACTGCAGCTTGGCGACCAGCGCCTCGAGTTCGGCAAGCTCATCGTCGCTGACCTCGCTGCGCTGGGACATCCACGCCACGAACGGCGAGACCGAGCCCTGCAGCGTCTTCTCCACGAAGCTCTGCACCGCGCCCTGGACCACCGCGTCCTGGCCGGCCGTGGCGGCGTAGCGGTACACGCCGTCGACCTGCTTGCGCCGCAGGTAGGCCTTGGTGCGCAGGCGCTCCATCATGGTCAGCACGGTCGAGCGCGCCAGCCCGCGCGCCTCGCCGAAGCCGGCGGCCACCTCGCCTACCGTCGCCTCGCCCTGCTCGCCGATGTACTGGAGCAGCGCCAGCTCCTGGTCCCCGATGCTCTTGCGGCGCATGGCCGTCTCCGGTTGCCTACACTTGTAGTCAACCTAGCCGTGCCGACAACTGTAGTCAACCCTGCCGGAGGTCATGGCCGACGAACGGCGTGGGTGTCAGGTCTCCAGGGGAACCGTCGGCACGATGTTCGGGTAGATCCGCTCCAGGTGCGGCTCGGCACCCTTCTCCAGGTCGGGCATCAGATAGCCGTTGACCGGCTGGGAGCGGTTGACCCACAGCGCGTAGTACAGGTGATCGGCGCGCTCGTCGCCGGTGTTGGGGTGCAGCAGGATGGTCAGGCCCAGGCTGTTCAACTGCAGCCACGGCACCACCACCGGCAGCAGATCGTTGGTGAAGCCGAAGTAGAACGACGGGGTGACGTGCGGGCCGCGCGGCTCCAGGTTCCAGTTGCCCAGCTCCACCGGGAAACGCTCGGCGGTCCAGCGGCGGATCAGGGCGGCCTTCTCGTAGGTGTCCTCGTCGAAGTAGATATGCGCGTGATAGCTCTTCACGTCGGTATAGGCGCGCGGCCTGGCCGGCAGCGTCTTCTCGCCGGGCCGGATGCTGCGCGGACGCGGCGTGGCCTCGGCGGCGGTGTGCTCGCCCCAGGGGCTCTTGCCCGCGTCCGGCGGCGGCACGATGGCGCGGAAGCCGGGTTTGCCCGGCGCGGTGAAATTTTCGCCAGCCGCCGGCGCCGCCACCGCGCCCTGCGCCGACAGCGCCAGCCCACCGGCGGCCAGCGCACTCGCCCCGATCAGGCGGCGCCGCGCCGGCGACAGCAGATCGGCCCAGTCCTGATCCTGCGGCGTGTTGCGCACCAGGCGCCCGTGTCGGTCCACCAGGCGGTGGGCGTGTTCCTCATCCTGCGGGCGCAGGGCGTCGTCGTGCGTGGCAGACATCGTGCAGGTCCAGGGCTCGTGCACGCACCCCATGCGTGCTTCGCGGCCATGGTAGGCAGCGCATCGGACCCCTCGATATGGCGATCGCGCATGAGCTCATGCGCTGGGCATGCCCAAGCCGTCGCGTCCAAGTTGCTTTGAGCACCGACAGCTTGAGATCGGCACATTCAAGTCAGGCCGAAGACCGGCACTGCATCGCGAAGCCCGATCCGGGCGGGTGGAGGAGCGACCCGCCGCTCAACACCCCAGAAAGCGCAGGCCCACCCCCGGCTCGGTCGCCAGGTACTTCGGCGCCAGCGCCGAATCGCCGAGCTTGGCGCGCAGCTTGCCGACCAGCACGCGCAGGTAGTGGGTGTCTTCGGTATGGGTTGGGCCCCAGACCTCGCGCAGCAGCTGCGGCTGGGTGACCACGCGGCCGGCGTTGGCCACCAGCAGGGAGAGCAGGGCGAACTCCTTGCGGGTCAGCACCACGGGGGCGCCGTCCAGGTGCACTTCGCGGCGGACCAGGTCGATGTGCAGGTGGCCGTCGTCGAACAGCGGCGGCGCGCTGGCATCGGCCACCACGTGCTGGCGCAACAGGCCGCGCACGCGCGCCATCAGCTCCTGCGTGCCGAACGGCTTGGTGACGTAGTCGTTGGCGCCGCCGTCGAGCGCGGCGACCTTCTCGCTCTCGGCGGCGCGCACGCTGAGCATCAGCACCGGCACCTGGCTCCACTGGCGCAGCTGCGCCAGCACTTCGTGCCCATCCAGATCGGGCAGGCCGATATCCAGGATCACCAGGTCCGCGCCCTGCGTGGCCAGCGTCTCCAGGCCGGCGCGGCCATCGGCCGCCTGCAGCACCACGTAGCCCTGCGCCCGCAGGGAGATGTCGAGGAAGCGGCGGATCTGCGCTTCGTCGTCGATCACCAGCACGCGCGCGGGCGTGGTGGGGGCTTCAGTCGTCGTCGGCATCGTTGCGGGGCGGTGGCTGCAGCAGCGGCAGGGTGATGCGGATCAGCGTACCGCGCCCATCCTGACCGGGAAGTGCCTCCACGCTGCCGCCGTGCGCGCCGATCATGCCCTGGCAGATGGTCAGCCCCAGGCCGGTGCCGTGGCGGCCGCGGTCGCCGCGCTCGACGCTGTAGAACATGTCGAAGATGCGCGCGCGCTCGTCCTCGGGGATGCCCGGGCCACGGTCTGCCACATCGATGCGCAGGCCGCCGGGCGCCAGCTGGGCCGACACGCGCACCGCTTGGTCCGGCGGGGAGAACTTGGCCGCGTTCTCCAGCACGTTGAACACCGCCTGCTCGACCAGCGCCGGATGCACCCACAGCATCGGCAGCTCCGGCGCCAGCGCCGTCTCCACGCGCACGCCGGGCTGGTAGCGCTGCAGCCGGCGCACCGCCGAACCGATCAGCTCGTCCACGCCGATCCAGTCGCGGTTGAGGGTCAGGCCGGTGTGGCCCAGGCGGGTCATGTCCAGCAGGTTCTGGATGTAGCGGTCCAGGCGCTCGCCTTCGGTGAGGATGGTGTCCAGCAGCGCGCGCCGGTCCTCGGCCGGCATGGCCTGGCCGTAGCCGGACAGGCTGCTGGCCGAGCCGATCATCGCCGCCAGCGGCGAGCGCAGGTCGTGGCTGACCGAGGACAGCAGGGCCGAGCGCAGGCGCTCGGTCTCGCCGCTCATGCGGGCGTTCTCCAGGTCGCCGACCAGGCGCGTGCGCAGGGCAGCCTGGGCGATGTCCTCGACCATGGCCTCGGCCAGGCGGCGGCGCTCCAGCCCCGGGGGCGAGGGATCGTCCATGCGCAGCCCGGCCACGCCGATGGTGGTGCGCTCGCCGGCGGTCATCGGCACGAACCACCAGCCCGCGCCGGCCAGGGTGTCGGTATGCCGGCCGCTGGGCGCGCCGTGGCGCTGGGTCCAGGCCGCGGCGGCGTGGTCGGTGTCGCCCAGCGCGGCGGTGGGCGCGGCCTCGACCTGCTCGCCCACGCGCAGCCAGGCCTGCGCGTCCAGGGCGCGATCCAGCGCCCGGCGCCCGGCCCGCAGCACCTGGCCCAGGTCGGCGGCGGTGGAGAGCTCGCGCCCCAGCTGCTGCATCGCCGTGGCGTGGCGGTTGGCCGCCGCCAGCGCCAGCACCTGCATGCGCAGGCGCGAGGCCAGGCGCCCGGCCACCAGCGCGGCGGCCAGGAACAGGAACACCGTCACCACGCCCTGCTCGGCGCTGATGTGCAGGGTGAAGCGCGGCTCGATGAAGAAGAAGTTGTAGGCCAAAAAGCACAGCACGGCGCTGAGCACCGCCGCGGCCATGCGCGTGCGCGCGGCCACCACCACCACCGCGACGATGAACACCATCGACAGGTCGTCCAGCCCGACCCAGCGCTGCGCGATCCAGGCCAGCGCCACCGCGGCGACCGTCGCCAGCAGCGAGAAGCCGGCATCGTGCCGGCTCAGCCGCTGCGGCAGCGCATGCAGGCTGCGCCGCGCCCGGGCGCGCGCGGCCGGCGTGCTGACGATGTTGATCTCCAGGTGCGCGCCGCGCTGGATCAGCTGCTGGGTCAGGGTGCGGTTGACCATGCGCGCCAGCGGCCGCTCGCGGGTGCGGCCCAGCACCAGGGTGGACACGCCGGTGTGGCCGGCGTGGTCGAGCAGGGCGTCGGCGATGTTGGGGCCGTGCAGCAGTTCGGCCTCGCCGCCCAGGCGGCGCGCCAGGGCGAAGGCGCGGTCGATCTCCTGCTGGCTCTCGGCGTCGAACCCGCGCCGCTGCACGGTGACCACGGTCCACGGCGCGCCGCGGCGTTCGGCGATGCGCCGGGCCACGCGCACCAGGTATTCGCTCTGGCCGCCGCCGTCGATGGCCACCAGCACGCGCCGGCGTACGGGCACGCCGGCCTGGCCGCGCGCGGCGGCGTCCTCGCGCAGCGCGTTGTCCACGTGCTCGGCCGCGGTCTGCATGGCCAGCTCGCGCAGCGCGGTCAGATTGGACGGCGAGAAGAACGCCTGCAGCGCCTGCGCCGCCTGGTCGGGCAGGTAGACCTTGCCCTGCTGCAGGCGTTCGACCAGCTCGCGCGGCGGGATGTCCACCAGCACGATGTCGTTGAGCCGGTCGAACACCGCATCGGGCACGGTCTCGGACACGCGCACGCCGGTGATGCGCAGCACCATGTCGTTGAGGCTTTCCAGATGCTGGACGTTGATCGTGGTCCACACGTCGATGCCGGCATCGAGCAGCTCGACCACGTCCTGCCAGCGGCGCTCGTGGCGGCTGCCCGGCGCGTTGCGGTGCGCCAGCTCGTCCACCAGCACCAAGGCCGGCTTGCGCGCCAGCAGCGCGTCCAGGTCCATCTCCTCCAGCACCCGGCCCTGGTACTCGACGCGCTTGCGCGGCTGCTGCGGCAGGCCTTCGGCCAGGGCGGCGGTCTCGCTGCGGCCATGGGTCTCCACGATGCCGACCACCAGGTCGGTGCCGCGCCGGAGCTGCTCGCGCGCGCGGCCGAGCATGGCGTAGGTCTTGCCCACGCCGGGCGCCGCGCCGAGGAACACGGTGAGCTGGCCGCCATGCTCGCGTTGCAAGCCCTCGATGAGGGCGTCGGCCTGGCGGGTGCGGGGGTCGGTCATGGGGAGATTTTGCTTGGGTTGCCTGCGGTTTTGTGGGTTGGGGGGCTTTCGATCTGCGCGGAGCCAAGCGCCGGCACGGGGCGCCAACCTGAAATCCGTCATTCCCGCGAAAGCGGGAATCCAGGGACTTTGCGCTTTTGCCTTTGCCTTGGGCTTCCTTATTCCAAGTCAGTACCCCGTGGGGTGAAGCTTTTGCTCCGGGTTCTGTCGCTGGGAGTGCGCCGCATGCGCAAAGCGAGAAGCAACGTCCCTGGATTCCCGCTTTCGCGGGAATGACGAAGTGGGGGAAGCCGACGCCAATGACGGATTGGGGGAGCCGACGCCGGCCTCGATCTCAGCGCTTGGAGGCGTCCTCCAACGCCAGATTCAGCGCCACCACATTCACCCGCGGCTGCCCGAACACGCCGAACTGCTTGCCGGTCGTATGCGACTTCACCAGCGCGGCCACCGCCTCCACCGGCAAGCCGCGCGCACGGGCCACGCGGGCGATCTGGATCCGCGCCGCGGCCGGCGAGATGTCCGGGTCCAGGCCGCCGCCGGACTGGGTCACCAGGTCCGAAGGCACCTGCGCGGGTGTCACTCCCTCGCGCGCGGCGACCTGCGCGATCGCATCGTCCACGCGCTTGATCGCGTCGGGATTGCTGCGCGCCTGGTTGCTGCCTGCGGCCGACATCGGGTCGTACTTGGCCGCCGAAGGGCGCGGCTGGAACCACTGATCGCCCGCGAACGGCTGCGCCACCAGCGCCGAGCCGATCACGGTGTCGCCGCGCCGCAGCAGGCTGCCGGTGGCCTGCTCGGGAAACGCCACGCGCGCCAGGCCCGTGCCGGCCAGGGCGTACAGCAGCCCCATCACCAGCAGCGCGATCAGGGACAGCACCAGGGCCGGCCGCCACGCGGCGCGATCCTGCAGAACGTGGGAAGACATGGCAGCTCCTTTTCCGGAAGGGCGGGACATCAGGGTCTGGGCGAGGTCGACGCGGCTCATGCGCCCACCATCGCGGCCAGGACCAGATCGATCAGCTTGATCGCCACGAACGGCAGCACCACGCCGCCCACGCCGTAGATCAGCATGTTCCGGCGCAGCAGCACGGTGGCCGTGGCCGGGCGGAAGCGCACGCCGCGCAGGGCCAGCGGGATCAGCGCCGGGATCACCAACGCATTGAAGATCAGCGCCGCCAGCACCGCGTTGCGCGGGCTGGACAGGTGCATGACGTTCAAGGCCGCCATCGAGGGAATCGCCGCGGCGAACAGCGCCGGCAGGATGGCGAAGTACTTGGACACGTCGTTGGCCAGCGAGAAGGTGGTCAGCGCACCGCGCGTGATCAGCTGCTGCTTGCCCACCTCCACCACCGCCAGCAGCTTGGCCGGGTCGCTGTCCAGGTCGACCATGTTGCCGGCCTCCTTGGCGGCCTGGGTGCCGGAGTTCATCGCCAGTCCCACGTCGGCCTGGGCCAGCGCCGGGGCGTCGTTGGTGCCGTCGCCGACCATGGCCACCAGCCGCCCGCCGGCCTGCTCGGCGCGGATGCGGGCGAGCTTGTCCTCGGGGCGCGCCTGGGCGATGTAGTCGTCCACGCCGGCCTCGGCGGCGATGGCCGCGGCGGTGAGCGGGTTGTCGCCGGTGATCATCACCGTCTTGATGCCCATCGCACGCAGCTGGGCGAACTTCTCCTTGATGCCGTGCTTGACCACGTCGGACAGCTCGATCACGCCCAGCACGTGCCGGCCTTCGGCCACCACCAGCGGGGTGGCGCCGCCGCGCGCGACCTGCTCGACGCGGCCGGCCAGTTCGGAAGGCACGCTGCCGCCCAGCGCGGTCACGTAGGCGGCGATGGCATCGGAGGCGCCCTTGCGGATCGCGCGACCGGCCACGTCCACGCCGGACATGCGGGTCTGCGCGGTGAAGGCCAGGTACTCGGCCTGGTCGGGCTCGGTGGCGGTGCAGCCCTGCTCGCGCGCCAGCCGCACGATCGACTTGCCCTCCGGCGTCGGGTCGGCCAGCGAGGACAGCAGCGCGGCCTCGCGCAACTGGGTCGCGTCGATGCCGGCCAGGGTGTGGAAATGCGTGGCTTGGCGATCGCCGTGGGTGATGGTGCCGGTCTTGTCCAGCAGCAGCACGTCCACGTCGCCCGCAACTTCCACCGCCTTGCCGGACTTGGCCAGCACGTTGGCCGCCAGGGCGCGGTTCATGCCGGCGATGCCGATGGCCGGCAGCAGGCCGCCGATGGTGGTCGGGATCAGGCACACCAGCAGTGCGATCAGCAGCAGCGGGTCGACGCGCACGCCGACGAACGCACCGATGGCCGGCAACGTGGCGACCACGATCAGGAAGGTCAGCGTCATCGCCGCCAGCAGCAGGGTCAGGGCGATCTCGTTGGGCGTCTTCTGCCGGTTGGCGCCCTCGACCAGGGCGATCATGCGGTCCAGGAAGCTGTTGCCCGGCTCGGCGGTGACCTTGACCACGATCTCGTCGGTCAGCACCTTGGTGCCGCCGATCACGCCGCTGCGGTCGGTGCCGGCCTCGCGCAGCACCGGCGCCGACTCGCCGGTGACCGCGGCCTCGTTGATGGTCGCCAGGCCGCGCACGATCTCGCCGTCGGCCGGGATCTGCTGCCCGGCCGAGACGATCACCAGATCGCCCGGGCGCAGCTGCGCGGCCGGCAGGCTGCGTTCGCTGGCGTGGCCCTGGATGGCATCGACCTTGCGCGCGATCAGGTCCTGCCGCGCCGTGCGCAGCGAGGCGGCCTGGCCGCGGCCGCGCGCCTCGGCGATGGCCTCGGCGAAATTGCCGAACAGCACCGTCAGCAGCAGGATCGCGCTGACCGCCAGGCCGAAGCCCAGCGGCGCGTTGCCGGTCAGCGTGACCAGCAGCGCGACCAGGGTGCCGGCCATGACCACGGCCATGACCGGGCTGCGCACCAGCTTGGCGGGATTGAGCTTGAGCACCGCATCGCGCAGCGCGGCACGGATGGCCGCGCCATCGAGCAGGCGCTGCGGCGCGCGGTGGGAATGGACTTGGGAGTTCATGTTCAGCGTCCTTCAGTGCGCCATCAGCGCCAGGTGTTCGGCGACCGGGCCCAGCACCAGCACCGGCATGAACTGCAGCACGGTCAGCACGGCGATCACCGCGATCAGGGTCAGGGCGAAGGTGGGGGTTTCGATCTGCAGGCTGCCCGGCGACTCGGGCGCGGCGCGCTTGGCCGCCAGCTGCGCGGCGACCACCAGCGGCACGATCAGCGCCGGGTAGCGGCCCAGCAGCAGCACCAGGGTGCAGCTGAGGTTCCACCACGGCGTGCTGTCGCCCAGGCCCTCGAAGCCCGAGCCGTTGTTGGCGAAGGCCGAGGCGTACTCGTAGAACACCTGGCTGATGCCGTGGAAGCCGGGATTGGAGTTGGCGGTCAGCGCGGGCACCGCCAGCGCGATGGCGGTGAACAGCAGCAGCACGATCGGCTGCAGCAGGATCAGCAGCGCCAGCAGCTTGACCTGGGCGGTCTCGATCTTGCGCCCGAACAGCTCCGGCGTGCGCCCGGTCATCAGTCCGGCCAGGAACACGCCCAGCAGCAGATACACGATGAACTGCTGCAGGCCGCAGCCGATGCCGCCCCAGATGGCGTTGATCAGCATGTCGATCATGGCCACGCCGCCGCTGAGCGGGCTGAGCGAGTCGTGCATGGCGTTGACCGAGCCGTTGGAGGTCTGCGTGGTCAGCGCCGCCCACAGCGCCGAGGCATCGGCGCCGAAGCGCACCTCCTTGCCTTCCATCAGCAGCGGGCTGGCGGCGCTGGCCGAATGCCCCTCGGCCCACACCAGCGCCGCGGTGGAGGCGGCCGACATCGCCAGCATGCTGCCGAAGATCAGCCCGGCCAGCTTGCGCCGGCCGGTGAACGCGCCGACCATCACCACCACCGCAATCGGGATCAGCACCAGCGCGATGCATTCCAGCGCGTTGGACAACGGGGTCGGGTTCTCCAGCGGCATCGCGCTGTTGGGCCCGTACCAGCCGCCGCCGTTGGTGCCCAGCTGCTTGACCGCGACCATCGCCGCGACCGGGCCCAGCGGCAGCTTCTGCGCGCTGAAGTCCGCGCTGTGCGCGATCGGCGTCGCCGTGGGACCGGCCTGCAGCGTGGAGGGCACGCCCTGGCTGCCGAGCAGCAGCGTCCACAGCAGGCACAGCGGCAGCATGAAGCGCACGCAGGCGCGGATCACATCGCTGTAGTAGTTGCCCACATCGACCGCGCGCGCGTCACCTTCCTGGGCATCGGCGGCGCGGCCCTTGCCGAAGAACGCCCGCAGCGTGGCCACCGCCAGCCCCAGGCCCATCATCGGCGTGATCACCTGCAGCCCGGTGATGGCCACCATCTGCGACAGGTAGGACAGCTGCGCCTGGCCGGAGTAATGCTGCTGGTTGGTGTTGGTCAGGAACGAGACCATGGTGTGCAGCGCCAGGTCCCAGCGCATGTTGGGCACGCCGTCGGGATTGAGCGGCAGCCAGGCCTGGGTCATGAACATCGCCCACACCAGCACGCCCACCACCACATTGCTCAGCACGAAGGCGCCGGCATAGCCGCGCCAGGACATGCCGCGCGCCGGGTCCACGCCCAGCAGCGCATAGAGCGGCCGCTCGACGAGGCCGAACAGCGCATCGCCGCGCATCGGCGCGCCGCGCATCACCCGGGCCAGGTACAGACCCAGCGGCCAGGCCAGCAGCAGCGCGGCGGACAGGATCAGGAAGATCTCAAGCATGTCGTGGGTTCCTTCAGAAGTCTTCGGGTCGCAGCACGACGTAGAGCAGGTAGGCGGCGGCGAGGATCACCAGCGCACCACAGGTCAAAGCTAGCCAGCCAGGCATTGGTTGTGTCTCC
Source organism: Pseudoxanthomonas winnipegensis (assembly GCF_004283755.1). Lineage (GTDB taxonomy): Bacteria > Pseudomonadota > Gammaproteobacteria > Xanthomonadales > Xanthomonadaceae > Pseudoxanthomonas_A > Pseudoxanthomonas_A winnipegensis. Next base: position 271,939 of record NZ_SHMH01000002.1, on the reverse strand, counting down.
ATGGACTGCGGTCGGCGGCCATGCGTGCCGCGCGATCCGCAGGGGAATGAGGGAAGGGGGCATGCAGCTCCCTGCATGCGGCGCCCGCCCCGGGTGTGCCGGAACGGGCGAAAGTGTCGAGCGCGTGCCGGTAAAGGCGCTAGGCGCGATGCGCCGCCCTGCGTAAATTCTTCATCAAATCTCCGCCCGGCCAGGCCGCGCGGCTCAGAACCGATGCGCGAATCCGACGTAGCCCTGGACATCGGGCGTCCGGTCGTTCAGACCGAAGTTGGCGCCGAGATCGACCTGGAACCCGGGAGCCAGCAGGTAGCTGACCGCCACGTCCGCGGAGGCCTGCCTGATCGTGCCGGCGGGGTCCTTGTTCACCGAGGACCACAGCTCCACCGCCACGCCCAGTCGCGGGGTGAGCGCATGGGAGAGGTTGACCAGATTGGTCACATCCAGGTGCGTGCCGCTGCCGTCGCTGTCGGCCAGCGCATCCAGCTCCGGCCCCAGCAGCAGGGTGAAGCCGCGCGGCAGGCTGAGGCTGATCGGCAGGGCCACGCCCCCTTCCCACTTGTCGTTGCCCAGGCCGTCGGCGGCGGTGGGCATCTTGACGAACGGAATCACCGCCACACTCACCGATGAACCCTCGTAGAAGCGGGTCTTCAGGCGCAGGGTCGCATCACCGCCGCCGGACAGGCGGGACATGGCGCCATCGGTGCGATCCAGCGTCCGCACTTCCACCTGCGGGGACCAGTACAGCTGGAGGTCGGTGTTGTCGCTCAGTCCGTACTTCAGCCCGGTATTGGCGAAGACGAAGGTTTCGGTCCTGGTCGCGGGCTGGGTATCGCGGGTGTAGCTGGTGACATCCGCTTCCACTTGCCAATCGCCGGCGGGAACGGTGCAGACCGCATTGCTCTTGGTCGGGCGATCGGTGCAGAGCGGCGCGTCGTCGCCGGCCGCCATGGCCGGGGCCGCACAGGCCAGTCCGAGCAGCACGAGTGCGCCAGAGGCCAGCGGCGCGCGCCCACGCGGCGCGTTGAGAGAGGTCTCGATGTTCAAAACGAAGCTTCCTTGGCGTCGCCCGGCAATCAGCGGACGCGCGGTATGACGACATTCCGTGGCCTTCACACGGGATGTCGATCTGCTGGGTTGGGTGCGTGGGTGGCCTCGCCACGCCACGCTGCAAGGCCAGCGCAAGATAGGAAGGGGCGGCGTAAAGACACCATCCGCGCCCGCTGCCTCTGACATAAAAACCGCATCAAATCGCCAGGCGCGCGTGCTGCGTGGCGCAGAGATTGCGAAGAATTTATGCCGCAGGCGCCAATGCGCATGGCGCGTTGATGCCCTCGGCGCGAACCATGCGCGTCCCGCACCGTGGTGCGCTGTCAGCTGCCATGTTCATGTCCATCGTGTTGCTCCAAGGGCCGGCTGCCGGCCCGGTCTCACTGCCCCCGCATGCCGTGCTGTCCATCGACCTGATCCAGTGCGACACGCTGCCGGCCATGGTCGGCGGCCTGCACCTGGCCCGCCGCCAGCGCGCGCCGCTGGTGGTGCTCGACCCCGGCGCGTGGTCCGCGCGCGACTGCGCCCTGCACGGCGCGGCCTTGCGCGACGCGCTCGATGCGCTGGACGCGCCGTATATCGAACTGCACGACCACAGCGCCCAGGAATTCGCCCACTGGGCCCGTCCGCAGCACGAGGCGCTGGCCGTGTTCAACGTCGACCGCGACGCCGCCGCGCGCCTGACCATGGCGCTGGCCGTGGCCACGCGCCTGGTCGCCGCACCGCTCGACGCGCACTGAGGGCCGCCGCCATGTCCATCGTCATCGTCCGCGGCCCCGATCGCCTCCATGCCACACCCGCACCGCCGGCCTCCCTGCCCTCGCCGGTGATGCACGGCCTGGCCGAGCTGGCCTGCTGCGCCGGCAAGACCATCGCCCTGCGCAGCTGCGCCAGCGAGCGCGAGCTGCTGCAGACCCTCACCCTGTGCCGGCGCACCCAGGTCGAGCTGGTGCTGCTCGATCCCGGCGCCTGCAGCGCCAGCCCGCGCCTGCAGGCGCTGCTCGCACAGCAGCCCCTGCCCTACATCGAAGTGCACGACGACCCGCCCGGCCAGCCCGAGGCCTGCCTGCCCGACGCCAGCGGCCGGCGCGTCGGCCGGGCCCAGGGCTACGGCGCGCACAGCTACACCCTGGCCCTGTCGCTGGCGCTGGAACATCTGGGCTGCAGCGAACTGGACGATGTCCATGTGGGCACCTGAGCCGGGCCCGGCGCGCACGCCGGTCGCGGCGCGCTACTTCGTCGATTACGAGGTGTGGGTGGGCGGCCAGGCGATCGCCTGGGGCCAGCTAATCCAGGCCGGGCCGCCCGGCGACCCGCTGCCCGGCGCAGACGCGGCCTGGCTGCACGACCTGCAGCAGCGCGCGGCCGATCGCCACGGCGTGGGCGCCGCCGAAGTGCGCATCCGCACGCTGGCGCGGCTCTAGGGCACGCCGGGTCCTCTGACATGCGATGACACGCGGCTTCATCACGCCGCAACACGATCGCGGCAATGCTTGGCTCCGCTGCCCACTGGAGAGAGTTGCCATGCGTCTTGCCCTGACCGCCGCCGCCGTGTCCCTGGCCCTGTCCGCCTGCGCCTCGGCGCCGCTGGCGTTCCAGCCGCTGGACGGCACCGTCTCCGGCACCTGCCATACCGACATGGTCAAGGGCGCGGTCGGCCTGGCCGCCGCGCAGCCGACGCTGGAGCGCATCCGCGTGGACAGCGACAGCACCGCGCTGTCCACCGGTGATCAGGCCGCGACCGCGACCGAAGGCGGCTCGACCGTGCACGTGCAGGTCGGCGAGCACAACGCGATCACCGCCATCGGCTGCAGCGGCACCACGGTGGCGATGCAGTAAGCATTTCGCGGGCGCATCCGCTGTCCCGACGCCGGCGTTCGCGCCGGCGTCGTCGTGTCCGGGATCCGATCAGGCCGCGGCCGCGCGCTTGGCCTTGCCCAGCGGGACCTTGTGGACCTTGGCCATCAGCTTCAGCGCGGCCTGCTCCCACTGCCGCTCGCCGCGCGCGTCGCCGGCGATCTTCTGCAGCCGCCCGTCCTCCCAGGCCACGAACACGCAGGGGTCGATGTACGCCTTGCGGCACACCGCCGGCGTATTGCCCAGCGCCCGGGCGACCTCCTTGATCACCCCGTTCTTGGCGCGATTCAGCGCGGCCTTGCTGGGCGGCTCGGGCAGCGGCGTGGCCGCCAGCAGCTTGAACGCCGCCAGCGTGCCGCCCCAGGTGCGGAAGTCCTTGGCGGTGAAGTCCTCGCCCATCACCTCGTGCAGGTAGGCGTTGACCTGCCCGGAGTCGACCGGCTGCAGCGTGCCGTCGTCGTCCTGGTACTGGAACAGCGCCTGCCCCGGCAGGTGCTGCACCGCGCGGATCAGCTTGACCAGGCGCGCATCGTCGATGCCGATGTCGTGCTCCAGCCCGCCCTTGCCGCGGAACTTCAGCCGCACCCGGTCGCGGGCGAAGGCCACGTGCCGGTTGCGCAGCGTGGTCAGGCCGAAGGAGCGGTTCTCGCGGGCGTAGGTGGCGTTGCCGATGCGCACCAGCGTCTCGGCCATCACCGCCACCACGATCGCCAGCACCTTCTCGCGCGGGAAGCCGGTGCGCTTGAGGTCCTGGCGCAGGCGCCGACGCAGGCGCGGCAGGGCGGCGCCGAACTGGACGATGCGGTCGAACTTGCCCTCGCCGGTGACCTGCATCCAGTCCGGGTGATAGCGGTACTGCTTGCGCCGGCGCGCATCGCGCCCGGTGGCCTGCAGATGCCCGCGCTCCTGCAGGCAGATCCAGACCTCGGTATAGGCCGGCGGGATGGCCAGCGCGCGGATGCGGGTCAGGGTCAGCGCATCGCGCACCGCGCGCCCCTCCGGGTCGCGATAGCCGAAGCCCTTGCCGGCGCGTCGCCGCGAGTAACCGGGCTCGGCATCGCTGACATAGACCAGGCCGGCCAGCTTGGCGACGTCGGCCATCGGCGGCGGGACCACGGGCGGGGCGGGGGTGCGCTTGCGGGAATTGGGAGAGGCAGCCATGCCGGCGGCACGTTGTCTGCTCGTGCATGAAAGCGCCGTCAACCGACGCATGCGCGGGCGCGTCGGCTGGTTAACATGAGGCCCTCATCGTCACGGAGCCTTCGCATGTCCCCCCTCTCCGCCTTCTCGCTGATGTTGCTGCTCGCGCTGGCCGGCTGCGCCGCGCCCAATCCCGACGAACAGGAACAGGCCGTGGCCCAGTCCGAGCAGCGCGCCGATGCCGCCGCCGCCCCGACGCCGGAGGCCGCGCCGCCGGCCGACGCCAGCGCCTGCGACGCCACCCAGGCGCAGTGGATCGTCGGCAAGACGCCGGCCCAGGCCGACGTGGACCAGGCGCAGAAGGACGCCGGCGCCAAGAGCGCGCGCACGCTCAAGCCCAACCAGCCGGTGACGCTGGAATTCAACGAGAGCCGGCTCAACATCGAGGTCGACGAGAAGGGCGTGGCGGTGTCGGTGCGCTGCGGCTGAACAGCCCGCCCGCGCCCGGGTCGGCCCCGGGCGCGGAACCCCTGAAAAAGCGGCGGTTTCGTTGCCCCTGAAACCGTCACTGCACCAAGGTGGCGCAGGCGTTGCGGCGGCGCACCAAGTTGTGGTGTCATCGCAAGTCCGGTGACACCTTCTTCACGTCTGCGCCGCCCATCGAAGGGCTCGGGTGCCGCCTGCCCCTCCTTCGTTTTCGAGGTAGCACCAATGGCCCCCCGCAACCGCCACGGGCTGTACGACCCCAACGACGAACGCGATGCCTGTGGTTTCGGCATGATCGCGCAGCTGGACGACCAGCCCTCGCGCCAGCTCGTAGATACCGCCATCACCGCCCTGTCGCGCATGACCCATCGCGGCGGCGTGGCGGCCGATGGCCTGACCGGGGACGGCTGCGGCCTGCTGATTCGCAAACCGGAAGGCTTCCTGCGGGCGCTGGCGCGCGAGGCGAATCTCGAGGTCGGCGCCCGCTTCGCCGCCGGCCTGGTGTTCCTGCCGGGCGACGGCGATGCCGCGCACGACTGCCGCGACCGCCTGGAGGCCGAACTCACCGCCACCGGCGTGCGCGTGTGCGGCTGGCGCGTGCCGCCGACCGACGAATCGGTGTGCGGCGAGCTGGCCAAGGCCACCCTGCCGCGCATCGAGCAGATCTTCGTCGAGGCCGGTGCCGAGCAGGACGTGGAGACCTTCGCCCTGGCCCTGTTCCTGGCGCGCCGCCGCGCCGAGCAGGCCCTGCGCGAGACCACGCCCGATTTCTATGTGGTGACCCTCTCGCCGCACGTGATCGGCTACAAGGGCATGGTGCTGCCCGACAAGCTGCCGGTGTTCTACCCGGACCTGCAGCGCAACGACCTGACCTCCAGCGCGGTGGTGTTCCACCAGCGCTTCTCGACCAACACCATGCCGCGCTGGCCGCTGGCCCATCCGTTCCGCCTGCTGGCGCACAACGGCGAGATCAACACCATCGAGGGCAACCGCTCCTGGGCGCAGGCGCGCAGCAAGGTGTGGAAGACGCCGAAGTTCGACATCGCCCAGTTCGATCCGGTCATCTCCATGCACGGCTCGGATTCGCAGAGCCTGGACAACATGCTCGAGCTGCTGGTCGCCGGTGGCATGGAGCTGATCCAGGCCCTGCGCATCCTGGTGCCGCCGGCGACGGCCTCGCTGGAGTTCAAGGACGCCGACCTGGCCGCGTTCTACGAGTTCTACGGCCTGAACACCGAGCCGTGGGACGGCCCGGCCGGCATCGTCGCCTGCGATGCGCGCTATGCGGCGTGCATGCTCGACCGCAACGGCCTGCGCCCGGCGCGCTGGATGCTGACCTCCGACCGCCACTTCCTGGTCGCCTCCGAGGCCGGCGTGTGGGAACTGCCGGCCGAGCGCATCACCCGCAAGGGCAAGCTGGGCCCGGGCGAGATGATGGCCATCGACCTCAAGCGCGGCGACCTGCTCGATTCGGACGCCATCGATCGCATCAACCGCGGCCGGGCGCCGTTCAAGCAGTGGCTGCAGCAGGGCGTGACCTATCTGCAGACCGAGCTGATCGACCCCTCGCTGGTGGAGGAGCCCTTCGACGAGAAGACCCTGCGCAGCTACCACAAGCTGTTCCAGCTCAGCACCGAGGAAGTGGAGCAGATCCTGCGTCCGCTGGCCGAGACCGAGCAGGAGGCCACCGGCTCGATGGGCGACGACACGCCCATGGCCGTGCTGAGCCAGCACACCCGGCCGCTGTACGACTACTTCCGCCAGGCCTTCGCGCAGGTGACCAACCCGCCGATCGACCCGCTGCGCGAAGGCATCGCCATGTCGCTGTCCACCCAGCTGGGCCGGGAGACCAACATCTTCCACGCCGGCCCGGAGACGGTGAACCACGTCATCCTCAACTCGCCGGTGCTGTCCCAGCGCAAGCTGCGCCAGCTGTTGAAGATGGACCAGTACGCGCACAAGAACCGGCTGATCGACCTGTCCTATGCGCCCGAGGAAGGCCTCAAGGCCGGCATCGAGCGCATCTGCCGGGAGGCCGAGGCCGCCGCGCGCGAAGGCATGGTCATGCTGCTGCTGTCCGACCGCTATCCGGTCGCCGACCGGCCGATGGTCCACGCGCTGCTGGCCACCGGCGCGGTGCACCACCACCTGTCCAACGTCGGCCTGCGCTGCGACGTCAACCTGATCATCGAGACCGGCACCGCGCGCGATCCGCACCACATGGCCTGCCTGCTGGGCGTGGGCGCCACGGCGGTGTATCCGTACCTGGCCTACCAGACGCTGTTCGACCTGGGCCGGCGTGGCATCCTGCTGCTCAAGGCCGGCGGCGAAGTGGCCCAGATCGGCCGCAAGTACCGCAAGGGCGTCTACAAGGGCCTGTCCAAGATCATCTCCAAGATGGGCATCTGCACCATCGCCAGCTACCGCGCCGCGCAGCTGTTCGAGGTGGTCGGCCTGGACCGCGAGGTGGTGGAGCTGTGCTTCCCCGGCGCGGCCAACCGCGTGGGCGGCGTGGCCTTCGAGCGCCTGGACACCGAGGCCCGGCAGCTGACCCGCAACGCCTGGAACGACCTGCGCAAGCCCGAGGTCGGCGGCCTGATCAAGTACGTCCACGGCGGCGAGTACCACATGTACAACCCGGACGTGGTCATGACGCTGCAGCGCGCCACGCGCACCGGCGATGCCAGGGACTGGCAGGCCTACACCGACGCGGTGCACAACCGCCCGGTCTCGACCCTGCGCGACCTGCTGCAGCTCAAGCTGGCCGATACGCCGCTGCCGCTGGATCAGGTCGCCGAGGCCGGCGACGTGCTGCGCCGCTTCGACACCGCCGCCATCTCGCTGGGCGCGCTCTCGCCCGAGGCGCACGAGGCGCTGGCCAGCGCCATGAACCGGCTGGGCGGGCGTTCCAACTCCGGCGAGGGCGGTGAGGATCCGGCCCGCTACGGCACCGAGAAGCGCTCCAAGATCAAGCAGGTGGCCTCGGGCCGCTTCGGCGTCACGCCCGAGTACCTGGTCAATGCCGAGGTGCTGCAGATCAAGGTCGCCCAGGGCGCCAAGCCCGGCGAAGGCGGCCAGCTGCCCGGGCACAAGGTCAACGAGCTGATCGCGCGCCTGCGCTACGCCAAGCCCGGCATCGGCCTGATCAGCCCGCCGCCGCACCACGACATCTATTCCATCGAGGACCTGGCCCAGCTGATCTTTGACCTCAAGCAGGTCAACCCGAAGGCGCTGGTGTCGGTGAAGCTGGTCAGCCATGCCGGCGTGGGCACGATCGCCGCCGGCGTGGTCAAGGCCGGCGCGGACCTGATCACCATCTCCGGCCACGACGGCGGCACCGGCGCCTCGCCGATCAGCTCGATCCGCTATGCCGGCGTGCCGTGGGAGCTGGGCGTGGCCGAGGCCCACCAGGCCCTGGTGCAGAACCAGCTGCGCGAGCGCACCGTGCTGCAGACCGACGGCGGCCTGAAGACCGGCCTGGACGTGATCAAGGCCGCGCTGCTGGGCGCGGACAGCTTCGGCTTCGGCACCGGCCCGATGATCGTGCTGGGCTGCAAGTACCTGCGCATCTGCCACCTCAACAACTGCGCCACCGGCGTGGCCACCCAGGACGAGCGGCTGCGCGCGGACCACTTCACCGGCCTGCCCGAGCGCGTGGAGAACTACTTCCGCCTGCTCACCGAGGAAGTGCGCGTGTGGCTCTCGCGCCTGGGCGTGCGCTCGCTGGACGAGATCGTCGGCCGCACCGACCTGCTCGAGCAGGTCGTCCACAGCCCGCGTCCGGGCGTGCACGTGGACCTGACGCGGCTGCTGGCCGGCGCCCAGGTCGACGGCGGCACCTGCGCCGCGCAGCGCATGTACGAGCCGCCGGACAGCCTGGCCACGCAGCTGGATTCGGAGCTGGCCCGGGCGATCGCGACCAAGGCCGGCGGCGACCACCGCCACCTGATCCACAACACCGACCGCTCGATCGGCACGCGCCTGTCCGGCGCGATCGCCCGCGCCCACGGCAACCACGGCATGAGCGATGCGCCGATCCAGCTGCGCTTCCGCGGCACGGCCGGGCAGAGCTTCGGCGCGTTCAACGCCGGCGGCCTGAACATGGAGCTGGAAGGCGAGGCCAACGACTACGTGGGCAAGGGCATGGCCGGCGGCCGGCTGGTGGTGCGCCCGCCGCGCGGGGCGCGCTTCGAGGCGCGCAACACCGCCATCCTGGGCAACACCTGCCTGTACGGCGCCACCGGCGGCGAGCTGTTCGCCGCCGGCCGCGCCGGCGAACGCTTCGCGGTGCGCAACTCCGGCGCGCTGGCGGTAGTGGAAGGCGCCGGCGACCACTGCTGCGAGTACATGACCGATGGCATCGTCATGGTGCTGGGCCGGGTCGGCCTGAACTTCGGCGCCGGCTTCACCGGCGGGCTGGCCTATGTGCTGGACGTGGACCGCGATTTCGTGGACCGCTACAACCACGAGCTGATCGACATCCACCGCATCAGCGGCGAAGGCTTCGAGAGCTACCGCCAGCACATCCACACCCTGATCCAGCGCCATCGCGAACTCACCGGCAGCATCTGGGCCCAGCAGATCCTGGACGAGTTCCGCGACTACATCGGCAAGTTCTGGCTGGTCAAACCCAAGGCCGCCAGCATCGAGTCGTTGACCGACGCGTTGCGGCGCGCTGCCTGACGGCGGCGCCGGGAATCGGGAATGGGGAATCGGGAGTGGTAAAAGCCTGGTTCCCCCCGTTTCCTACCTCGCAGGCAGAGCCGCTTTTGCTTTTGCCATTCCCGATTCCCTATTCCCGATTCCCCAGACAATGAGCCGCAAGCACGCCTTCCAGTTCCTCGACCTGCCCCGGCAGATGCCCTCGCGCATCCCGGTGGAGCTGCGCACGTCCGGCGACTGGGGCGAGCTGTACGGCAAGTTCGACAAGGCCGACGCGCAGTACCAGGCCGGCCGCTGCCTGGACTGCGGCAACCCGTACTGCAGCTGGAAGTGCCCGGTGCACAACGCCATCCCGCAGTGGCTGCAGCTGGTGCAGGAGAACCGCATCCACGAGGCCGCCACGCTGTGCCACTCGACCAACCCGCTGCCGGAAGTCTGCGGCCGGGTGTGTCCGCAGGACCGCCTGTGCGAAGGTAGCTGCACGCTGGAGGAATTCGGCGCGGTCACCATCGGCGCGGTGGAGAAGTACATCGTCGACACCGCGCTGGCCACCGGCTGGCGCCCGGACCTGTCCAGCGTGCAGCCCACCGGCAAGCGCGTGGCGGTGATCGGCGCCGGCCCGGCCGGGCTGGGCTGCGCCGACCGGCTGGCGCGCGCCGGCATTCATGCGGTGGTGTTCGACCGCTATGAGCAGATCGGCGGGCTGCTGCAGTTCGGCATCCCCAGCTTCAAGCTCGACAAGACCGTGATCGCCCAGCGCCGCGAGGTGCTCGAGGGCATGGGCGTGGAGTTCCGCCTCGGCGTGGAGATCGGGCGCGACGTCAGCCTCGATGCGCTGCTGGAGGAGTTCGACGCGGTGTTCCTGGGCACCGGCGCGTACCGCTACACCGACGGCGGTCTGCCCGGGCAGGACCTGCCCAACGTGCTGCCGGCGCTGCCCTTCCTGGTCCAGAACAGCCGCATCGTCACCGGCAGCGACGGCTGGGGCCGGCCGATCGCGGGCTGGGAGGACAAGATCACCCTGCCCGACCTCACCGGCAAGCGCGTGGTCGTGCTGGGCGGCGGCGACACCGGCATGGACTGCGTGCGCAGCGCCATCCGCCTGGGCGCGGCCAAGGTCACCTGCGCCTACCGCCGCGACGAGGCCAACATGCCCGGCAGCGCGCGCGAGGTCGCCAACGCGCGCGAGGAAGGCGTGCGCTTTCTGTTCAACCGTCAGCCGCTGTCGATCGAGGCCGGCGCCGACGGCAAGCTGGTCGGCGTGCGCGTGGCCGAGACCCGCCTGGGCGAGCCCGACACGCGCGGCCGCCGCAACGCCGAGCTGATCGAGGGCAGCGAATCGCTGCTGGACGCCGACGTGGTGATCATCGCCTTCGGCTTCTCCCCGACCCTGCCCACTTGGCTGTCGGCGGTGGGCGTTGAGGGCCAGGCCAACGGCCGCATCGTCGCCGGCGGCGACGAGCGCCTGCCCTACCAGACCACGCACCCCAAGCTGTTCGCCGGCGGCGACGCCGTGCGCGGCGCCGACCTGGTGGTCACCGCCGTGGCCGAAGGCCGCGACGCCGCCCAGAGCATCGCCGAGCTGCTGCTGGGCTGACAGCACCCGACGAACAGAGACCCCCATCGTCATTCCCGCGAACGCGGGAATCCATGGACGGCCTGGCAGACCGCGTAACGTCCATGGGCTCCCGCGTGCGCGGGAGCGACGGGGTTTGGACTATCGCGCAGCTTTGGTTACCGGAGCGGGGAGCTACACCGCCCGCGCATGACCTCACCTCGTCATTCCCGCGAAGGCGGGAATCCAGCGGCCTTCCACGTCCTGCATCCGGTTGCCAATGCAACCGAACTGGGCGTCGTTGAAGCCGCCCGTTAAGCTCAACGCTTCCTTCCCCTCGTTTCGCCTCGAACATGCCTGCCTTGCCTGCGCGCGTGCTGCGCGATTCTTCGCTCTCGGCCATGGCGGCCGGCTTCGTCACGGTGCTGGTGGGCTTCGCCAGTTCGGTGGTGATCGTGTTCCAGGCGGCGCAGGCGGTGGGGGCCAGTCAGGCGCAGATCGGCTCGTGGATCCTGGCGCTGGGGCTGGGCATGGGCGTGAGCTGCATCGCGCTGTCGCTGCGCTACGGCGTGCCGGTGGTCACCGCATGGTCGACGCCGGCGGCGGCGATGCTGGCGGCCAGCCACACCGGCCTGCCGCTGCCCGAGGCGATCGGTGCCTTCGTGGTGTGCGCGGTGCTGGTGGCCGTGGCCGGGTTCTCCGGCCTGTTCGAGAAGACGCTGCATCGCATCCCGCTGCCGCTGGCGGCCGGCATGCTGGCCGGGGTGCTGCTGCGCTTCGGCCTGGACACCTTCGTCGCGCTCAAGACCCAGCCGCTGCTGGTGCTGGCGATGCTGGTCACCTACGTGGTGATGCGCCGCTGGTGGGCACGCTATGCGGTGATCGCCTGCCTGCTGGTCGGCGTGCTGGTGGCCGCCGCCAGCGGCACCCTGCATCTGGAACAGGCGCATCTGACCCTGGCCCAGCCGGACTGGGTGACGCCGCGGTTCTCGCTGGCCGCGCTGCTGGGCATCGCGTTGCCGATGTTCGTGGTGACCATGGCCTCGCAGAACGTGCCGGGCGTGGCGGTGATCCGCGCCTCGGGCTTCGAGGTGCCGGTCTCGCCGGTGATCGGCTGGACCGGCGTGCTCACCGCGCTGCTGGCGCCGCTGGGCGCGTTCTCGTTGAACCTGGCGGCGATCACCGCGGCGATCTGCATGGGCCCCGAGGCGCATCCGGACCGCACGCGGCGCTACATGGCCGCGGTCTGGGCGGGGCTGTTCTATCTGGTCGTCGGCCTGTTCGGCGCCACGGTGGTGACGCTGCTGGCGGCGTTCCCGAAGGAGCTGGTCATGGCCATCGCCGGCATCGCGCTGCTGGGCACGCTCGGCGGCGCGCTGGGCACGGCGGTGAAGGACGAGGGCAGCCGCGAGGCGGCGCTGGTGACCTTCCTGATCACCGCCTCGGGCCTGAGCCTGGCCGGCATCGGCGCGGCGTTCTGGGGCCTGGTCGGCGGCGTGCTGACGTTGCTCGTCCTGAAACCCCGCAAGGCATGACACCTGCGTCAGTCATCGCGGGTTTCATGCTGCGGTCGCACACGATCGCCTAGGCTCGGGATCACGATGCGGCCGTTCCCCCACCTGCCGCCGATGGCTGCTCGCAGCCGTGAGTCTTTCGCATCGTGGCCTGTCGTGCTCCGCGCCCGCGCGGAACCGCCGACGGCCGGCGGCGCCTGATCCGGAGACGTCCCATGCGCCCGATCCGCTATCGCCCCGCCGGCCTGCTGCTGGCGACCGCCCTGGCCTTCGCCCCCCTGGCCCACGCCGAACAGGCCCTGCGCTATGCCGGCGTCAACCTGGCCGGTGCCGAATTCCAGTCCAGCAAGAAGCCCGGCACGCTGTACAAGGACTACACCTATCCGTCCGAATCGGACTTCGCCTACTTCGCCGCGCAGGGCATGAACGTGGTGCGGCTGCCGTTCCTGTGGGAACGCCTGCAGCCGACGTTGAACGGCGAGTTCGACCGCGCCCAGCTGGACCTGCTGCGCAAGACCGCGCAGACCGCGAGCAAGCACGGCATCACCCTGCTGCTGGATGTGCACAACTACGGCGGCTACAACGGCCAGACGATCGGCAGCGCCGCCGTGCCGGTCGCGGCCTTCGCCGACCTGTGGCGGCGGCTGGCAAGCGAGCCGGCCTTCGCCAACAGCGACAAGGTGCTGTTCGGGCTGATGAACGAGCCGCACGACATCAGCGCCAACGACTGGGCCGCCGCCGCGCAGGCGGCGATCGATGCGATCCGCGGCACCGGCGCGAAGAACCTGATCCTGGTGCCGGGCACGGCCTGGAGCGGCGCGCACAGCTGGACCAGCGCCTCGGCCGGGCGCGGCGTCTCCAACGGCGATGCGCTGGCCAGTTTGAAGGATCCGGCCAACCGCCTGGCCTTCGAGGCGCATCAGTATCTGGACCGCGATTCCTCCGGCACCAAGCCCGAGTGCGGCGACGATCCGCAGATCGGCGCGCGCCGGCTGGAGGGCTTCACGCGCTGGCTGGAGGCCAACAAGAAGGTCGGCTTTCTGGGCGAGTTCGGCGCCAGCGCGGAATGCATCCCGGCGCTGGACGCGATGCTGGCCTACATCCAGGCCCATCCGCAGCAGTGGCTGGGCTGGAGCTACTGGGCGGCCGGGGCGTGGTGGGCACCGAGCTATCCGTTCAACGTGCAGCCCAATCGCGATGGCAGCGCCAAGCCGCAGCTGCCGACGCTGCGCAAGTACGCCGGGCAGGTCACCGGCAAGCCCGCGCACGACTGACCCGGCGCCACCCAGCCGGAATCGCCGCCGTGTAGGCGGCGGTCCGGCGTTGGCGCACGCGGCCGGGAGGCACGGCCACGGCGCGAGCTGGATAGCGCACAACGCAAGGCCACGCGCGGCTTGCGCGATCGGTCCGGAACGAAGCATGCGGCGTGTTCCAGAACGCGACACGACCCGAGGATCCATCGAATCCGGCATCCGGCTTGCGCCTATGCTGGGTGCGTGCGCTCGGCTCCCGAGCCCAGGGACCAACCACCGAGCGCATCGGTGAGGACGCGGCACGATCGCAGCATCGAGCGCCTTTAGCGTCTGCGCAGGATCGTGGTCGCCGCCGAGTTCGCCCTCTTCGCAACGCCGCCATCGGCCTGCCTCGTGCTCGCCGCTCCTTCGCCCGTTTGCCGTCGCCCGCGTCCGCTCCGACGGTGACCGACACCAGAGCCATCGCCATGCGCCCGATCGCCTTCCCAGTCCTGATGCGTTTCGCCCTGGCCGTCGTGCTGGCCTGCCTGCCGGCGCTCGCCACCGCGCAGACCCGCGCGCTCGCGTACGTGGGCGTCAACCTGGCTGGCGCCGAGTTCGCCTCGGACAAGAAGCCCGGCGTGCTGTTCCAGGACTACACCTACCCTTCCGACGGCGACTTCGGCTACTTCGCCGATCGCGGCATGAACGTCATCCGCCTGCCGTTTTTGTGGGAGCGCCTGCAGCCGGCGCTCGGCGGCGCGTTGGATAGCGCCCAGCTGGCGCAGCTGCGCACCGCCGTCACCCGCGCGCGCGACCATGGCCAGGTGTTGATCCTGGATCCGCACAACTACGCGGCGTTCAACGACCAGGCGATCGGCTCGCAGGCGGTGCCCGATTCGGCCTTCGCCGATCTCTGGCGGCGGCTCGCGCTGGCCTTCGGCAACGATGAGACGGTGATCTTCGGCCTGATGAACGAGCCGGTGGGCCTCGAGGCGACCCGCTGGGCGCGCGCGGCGCAGACGGCCATCGACGCCATCCGCGCCACCGGAGCGAACAACCTCATCCTGGTGCCGGGCGTGGCCTGGACCGGCGCGCACAGCTGGACCAGTGCCGAGGCCGGCGGCGGCGTGTCCAACGCCGATGCGCTGGTCGGCGTGCGCGACCCGGCCGGCAACCTGGCCTACGAAGTCCACCAGTATCTGGACAGCGATTCCTCGGGCACCTCGCCCACCTGCGTGAGCCCCACCATCGGCGCCGAGAAGCTCACGGCCTTCACCGACTGGCTGCGCGCCAACGGCAAGCGCGGCTTCCTGGGCGAGTTCGGCGCCGCCGCCAACGCCACCTGCCTGGCCGCGCTGGACGGCATGCTGGGCTACATACAGGACAACGCCGAGGTCTGGCTGGGCTGGACCTACTGGGCCGGCGGTGCGTGGTGGGGCGACTACATGTTCAGCGTGCAGCCGAACGACAATGGCAGCGCCAAGCCGCAGATGGCGATCCTGTCCGAGCGTGCGCGCCAGGCGCTCGATGCCTCGGTTGCGGCGCGTCTATCCATCGGCAAGTCGTCGGTGGCCAAGGTCAGGCCGGTCAAGATCAAGGTCAGGCGCTGAGGCCAGCCGCCGGCGCCGCTTCACGCCCGGGATCAGTCCGGGTCGCGCAGCTGCAGCAGCCAGTGGCTGACCTGACCCCGCGTGGCCGGCAGGGGCTCGAAGTCGAACTGCTGCAGCACCGGGTCGGCGTTGGCCACGCGCAGCGGCAGCACCGCATTGCTGGGCTCGCGCGCGTGCAGGCCCTGCTTGAGCGCCTGCAGCTGCGCCTCGGACACCGAGGGGTCGAGCAGGGCGCGCATGTCGCGGCCGATCATGCCGCTGGCGTCCTCGTCGGCCAGGTGGGCGAAGGCGTCGTTGGCGAACAGCACCCGGCCGATCCCGGTCGGCCCGCGCTCAATGATCGCCACGCCCTGGCGCAGGCGCGCCAGCGAGGCTTCCAGCAGGCTGAAGTCCTGCTGCACGCGTTTGCGCTCCATCAGCTCGATCAGCACGCGCAGGCTGCGCGCCGATTCCAGATGCAGCAGCGACCACGGCCGCGCCTGGCCGCGCACGGTCTGCTGCCACAGATCGAAACTCTTGCGCGGCGACAGGCGCGAGTTGGGGATGTCCACCAGCTTGGCCAGCTCCGGGTTGCCGGCCCAGTTGATCGTCTCGATCTGCTCGCGGCGGGTCCACAGCAGCGCGCTGCGCGCCTGCGGCATCAGCGGCACGAAGATCAGGCCGGCCGCCAGCGGCGCCAGGTCGGCCAGTTCCGGGAAGGCGCTGCCGATGGCGTCCACGTGCAGCGCGCCGACCACGCCCTCGCGCAGGACCTCGTCGTCGCGCGCTTCGATCTGCTGGCGGATGCGCACCAGATCCTCGACCGACGGCAGCGTGCCGTAGCCGATCACCTCATCGCCGTTGTAGATCGCCACGCCGTCGGCATCGACCACGTCCATCAGTTCCGGCGCCAGCTCGGTCAGCATCTCGGTGGAGAGCGTGTCGGCATTGTTGAAGGCGGTGATCAGCTTCTCGCGCACGGTCAGCAGCACGGCCTCGGTGCGCGCTCGCTCGACCGCCTGCAGCGCGCCGATGCGCGCGGCCAGGCCGCGGGTCAGCGCATCGGCGACATCGCGCATGGCGTGGCTGGCGAACAGCGGCGCGTAGTGATGGCAGGCGATCAGCCCCCACAGCACGTCGTTGACCACGATGGAGGTCACCAGCGTGGCGCTCACGCCCATGTTGCCCAGATATTCCAGGTGCACCGGCGAGACGCTGCGGATGCTGACGTCGCTCAGATCCACAGGCGCGTGATCGCGCGGGTCCAGCGGCGGCTCGATCGGCGAGGGGCGGTAGCCCACGTGCGCGATCTGGCGCACGCGATTGCGCAGGTACAGCGCGCGCGCCTGCGCCGGGATGTCGGTGGCCGGGTAGTGCAAGCCCAGGTAGGCCTCGAGCTCGGGGCGCCGGGCCTCGGCGATGATGTCGCCGTTCCAGTCGTTATCGAAGCGGTAGACCATCACCCGGTCGTAGCCGAGCTGGGCGTGGATCTCGCGCGCCACGCGCAGGCTGGCCTCATGGATGTGGCGGTCGCGCTCGACCAGACGCAGCACTGGCAGCACGTCGCGCACGCCGACATCGGAGGCCTGCGAGTCGCGCGGCTCGATCTCCACCAGCCACTGGCTGGGCGCCAGATGCCAGGCCGCCACGTAGACCTCCGACGGCGCATCGGCGCGCTGGGGGAAGCCGACGGCTTCGTGCGCCAGGTGCAGGGGCTCGCGTACCGCATCGGCCGCCGGCAGCGTGCGCGCCTCCAGCGTCAGCAGCGCGTCCCAGCGCTGGCCGATCAGCTGCGCATGCGGCACGCCCAGCAGGTCGGCGGCGGTGCCGCTGGCCTGCAGCACCTGCCCGCTGGCAGGCTCGATGACGAGCAGCGCGCCGTAGGGCTGGACCGAGCCGGGGATATGGATCGGCTCGCGCGCGCAGGCATCCATGTCCACGGTGTCCAGCGACAGGCTCATGCGGCCACCCCGGCGGCGAGCTGCTGATGGAAACGGGCGAACATCGACTGCGCGCCGCCGATGGCGGCCTGGCGCTGCGCGGCGGAGGGCAGCGCCGCCTCCAGGCAGGCCTGGAACTGGCGCCAGGCGCCGGGCGCCTCGCTGCCCAGGTCGAAGTAGGCCAGCGCGGCGGACAGCGCCGGCTGGGCGGCGCGGAAGGCGCGCGCGATCAGGCGCCCGCCCAGCAGCGAGCCTTCGATCACATACAGCTGGCCCCAGGCCGCGGCCGCCGGCTCCGCCCCGGTCAACGGCGCGGCCGCGGGCGCGGCGACGCCGAGCGTGGCCAGGTCGGCGCGCAGCGCCGGCCCGCGCGCACGGTAATGCCAGCCCTGCGCAGCCAGCGTCTGCAGCCAGGCCGCATGCGTGCGCTCCCAGGGTTCGACCAGGGCCAGATGCTGTTGCAGCACCCGCACGTACTGATCGGAAGGCAGCGCGCCGTGCGCGAGCGCGTGCATGTGCGGCAACGCCTCGACCGCGGCGTGGGCCTGGGCGGTCGCCTCACGCAGCGCGCGCGCCAGGGGAACGGGGGCAAGGGCGGCGTCAGCGGGCATGCGGGGTCGGACGAGGGTGGGAGGGCATCGCGCCAAGCCTACCAGCGCGGTCAGCGGCGCCATACCCGGACGTGTGGTCGCAGCGCATCGAGACTCACGCCTGCAGCGCGGGGAAGTACAGCCGCACGCAGGCGCCCTGGCCCGGCTCGGACCACACCGTGGCGAAGCCTTCGGACTGGCGCATCAGCCCGGACACCTGGGCCAGGCCCAGCCCGGTGCCCATGCCTTCGGGCTTGGTGGTGAAGAAGGGGTCGAAGATGCGCGCGCGGGTGGCCGCGTCCATGCCGCAGCCGTCGTCGCGCACCTCCACGTAGGCATAGCGGCCGCCGGCGCGACGCAGCGTGCCGTCCTGCCCGGCGGCGACGTCTTCGAGGCCCAGCGCGACGTCGATGCGGCCGTGCCCCTGGCAGGCGTCGCGCGCGTTGACGCACAGGTTCATCAGCGCCTGCTCGATCGAATGCCGGTCCGAGCGGATCGGCAGCGCCACCTCGGTCGGCGCCAGGGCCATCGCCATGCGCGCGCCCAGGCCGTGCGCGATCAGCGGCAGCATGTCGGTCACCACCTGCGCCAGGTCCAGGGCTTCGGCGCGATAGGGGTGCTCGCGTCCGAACGCCAGCAGACGCCGGGCCAGGTCCACCGCGTGACCGACGGCCTCCTGCGACCGGGCCAGCAGGCGCGCCTGGCGCGGATCGGCCGCGGCCTGCAGCGCCATCATGTCCAGCGTGGTCTGCACGATCTGGAGCATGTTGTTGAAGTCGTGCGCGATGCCGGCCACCAGCTGGCCCATGGCCGCGCTTTTCTGCGCCTGGCGGCTGATCTGCTCGGCGCTGTCGCGGGCCACGGTGGCCAGGTCGAGCTGGTCCTGCAGCGCCTGTTCGCGGCGCACGCCCAGGGCCATGTCGTCGCGGGCGCGCAGCAGCCGATGGTCGGCCCTGTGCGGGTCGGGCTCGCGCTGTACGCCATCCTCGGCGGCCGCCGCTGCGGCCTGCAGAAGCGTGCCCGCGTATGGAAGGGCGTCGTGGGCGTACGCCGCAGCCTGGTCGGGGCGCTCCTCGCTGATCCGGCGACTGATCGCGACCACCGCGTCGATCGCGCCGTGGACATCGCGCAGCGGGGCCATGTGGATCTCCCAGCCGTCCGCTTCGCCGTCCGCGGTCTGGGCCTGCGGTGCGACGCCGCGTTCCGGCTCCCCGGCCCAGGCTGCGTCCAGCGCCTGTCGCAGCTGAGCGCGCTGCGCCTGGTCCCAGCGCGCCAGCCAGAGATCGCCGGGCTGGGGATCGGGATGCGCCGCGCTGGTCAGGCGCACCCGGCCGTCGGCATCGACGATGTCGATGCGCTCCTTGGCGCGCATCGTGCCCTGCGGTTCCCTCGCCCCGGACGGGGAACGCACGCTGTCTTCCATCTGATCGAACGCCGCAGAGACGGTGGTTCAGTGTAGGTGCGCGCCGCGGCGTGTCCGTTGCAGCGCTGCAACGTCGGCAGGCAAACGCGGCAGATGTACAGAACCGGTGACGGTGCCTGCGTCCCCACCTCGGGCTGTGCCACGGGCCGAAAACGTGACAGGTGTCCTGAATTGGCCGCTTTTAGTGTTAGCACAGGGACAAGCCGGGATTCCCCCGCCCGGCGCCACGCCGGAGGTCCGCGTGTCTCCTGCCCTGATGCATGCCCTGCGTTCGTCGTCCTTCGCGCTGGCCCTGGTCCTGGCGGCGTGCTCGCGTCCGCCGCCGCCTGCCGCCGCGCCCGTCGCTGCGCCGCCGTCCACGGCGCCGGTGGCCGCGGCCAAGGCCGAAACGGTGTGCGACCTGATCACCGCGGACGAGCTGGAGACCGTCTTCAGCGGCACCTCCACCGCCACGCCCGAGCACCATCAGACC
The DNA here is from genome assembly GCF_004283755.1 of Pseudoxanthomonas winnipegensis. GTDB lineage: Bacteria > Pseudomonadota > Gammaproteobacteria > Xanthomonadales > Xanthomonadaceae > Pseudoxanthomonas_A > Pseudoxanthomonas_A winnipegensis. The sequence continues at coordinate 252,429 of NZ_SHMH01000002.1, read as the reverse complement.
TTCGGCATCAAGGCCTGCGAGTGGAACGGCGACTTCGGCCGCCTGCTGGTACAGCAGTGGCCTTCCAAGGGCCATACGCCGCAGGATGAGGTCAGCGACCTGGTGACCGGTTTCATCGACGCGAGCAAGCCCGGCGCGCGCGCCAGCGTCCGCCTGGTCTCGCCCCCGGGCCTGGGCCACTACGCCACCGCCGTGGTCGAGCCGCGCGATCTCGAGCGCGGCGTGCTGGCCGATATCGCGGTGCTGTCCATCGCCCGGGACGGGCAGACACTGGTGTTCCTGACCAACGGCCTGGAGGGCATGGAGCGCCAGGCGGCGCTGGCCAAGCTGGTGCAGCTGGGGCGCTTCGCCTATCCCAGGCTGTGAGGGCCGCCGGCCGCCGATGGCCGGTTCCCGACGCAATCGAGGTTCTTCCAGCTGTGCGGTCCGAAGTGTGGACCGCCGGGAGGCTCGGATGAGGGAGTGGAAAGAGGCAGGGGCCATTCTGGGCAGCCTGCTGATCGCCGTCGGCCTGTGCGGCTGCCGGCCCCAGGCGGACGTGCGCGCGCCCTCGCAGATCAGCACGTCACCCGCGGCGAGCCGTGCGTCCAGCGACAGCCTGGTCTGCGCGCTGACGACCGATGCCGGGCTGGGTGCGGCCGAGCCGCTGGCCGGACGCGGACGCGTCGCCCTGCTGCGCCAGCGGTTCGGCGAGGTCGGCTGCGAAGCCAGCGGCGCGGCCGATCTGGCCGGCACGCACCAATGGATCCCGCGCGCGCTGCCGTCGCCGGACGCGGCGGCCGGCGTGCCGGTGTCGATGGGTGCGGGTCGACGGCTGAGCCTGGTCGCGCCTGCGTGCGGCGCGCGGCGGGCCTGCGCCACGGCGGCTGTTCCATAACGCCAGGCCGCGCATCTTCGGGCGCGCGGCCTGCATGAGGCGGACGCCGACTAAGCGGGCAGCACTTCCACGGCCTGGCCGAGGGTGTGGCTTCCGCCGGGGGCGAGCTTGATGACGTCGCGCCCGGCGTTGGCGGCCTCGACGCAGACGAAGGCCGGCCACGCGTCATCGGGCACGTCGGCCATGGTCTGCGCCCCGGCCTGGCCGGGGTTCCACACCACCACCGAGCGACTGCCCGTGGTGCTGATGCGCAGCTGCCGGGACAGCACCGGATCGTGCAGCACGTAGTGCCCGCCGGCATCGTGGTAGATGCGGTCGCTGCGGCCGGGATCGCGCGGGTCGGACAGGGTCCAGTCACCGGACTGGGGGTAGGTCCGCCCGGTGAACTTGTCGTCGTACTCCAGCCCGTCCAGTCCGCTCAGCCGGACCTGGCGCACGTCGCCGACGTGGAAGTAGCTGTGCAGCGCATCGGTGAAGGCGACCGCCTCCGCGGAAGGGTTGTGCGTGGTCAGCGCCTGCTGCAGTCCCGCGCCCAGCACCAGCGTCTGCTTCAGGCGCAGCGGTGTGGAGGCGTGCGCCGGCAGGTCCAGCGTCAGGTGCACGTTGCCGTCGCCGTCCTCGCGCGCCTCGGCCAGCGTCCACGCGCTGATCCGCGCGAAGCCATGCTGGATCGCGTCGGCCGGCTGATGCTCGCGGGCGAAGTAGGGCCAGCACACCGGCACGCCGCCGCGGATCGCCTTGGGCGCGCCCTGCGCCAGCGGCGACAGCCACAGCACATCGGCGCCGCCGGCGGGCACGAACGACAGCAGCTGGCCGCCGTAGAGCGAGAGTTGCGCGGTGCACAGCGGCGTTTCGATCCGCAGCACGGGCAGGCCGTGCAGCGTGGTCTCGGTCAGCGTGTGGGTCATGACATCGCCCATGAAGACGGGCGGCCAGTGTAGCCGCCCGTCGCTTCGCCGCCTGTCGTATGAGGCCTTAGGCGGCCTTGTCCAGCTTGGCCAGATCCATCACGAAGCGGTACTTCACATCGCCCTTGAGCATGCGCTCGTAGGCCTCGTTGATCTGCCGGGGCTCGATCATCTCGATGTCCGACACGATGCCGTGCTTGGCGCAGAAATCCAGCATCTCCTGGGTCTGGGCGATGCCGCCGATCAGCGAGCCGGCGATGGTCCGGCGGCGCATGATCAGGTTGAACACCGTCGGCGTCGGATGCGGATGTTCCGGTGCGCCGACCAGCACCATGGCGCCGTCGCGCTTGAGCGCATTGAGGAACGGATCCAGGTTGTGCGAGGCGGCCACGGTGTTGAGGATGAAATCCAGCTTGCCGGCCTGCGCGGCCATCTGCTCGGGATCCTTGGAGATCACCACCTCGTCGGCGCCCAGGCGCTTGCCGTCCTCGCGCTTGCTCTCCGAGGTGGTGAACAACACCACGTGCGCCCCCAGCGCCTTGGCGATCTTGACCGCCATGTGCCCCAGGCCGCCCAGACCGACCACGCCCACCGACTGGCCCGGACCGACTTGCCAGTGCGCCATGGGCGAGTACACGGTGATGCCGGCGCACAGCAGCGGCGCGACCGCGGCCAGGTTGTCGGTGCCGTGGGTCACGCGCAGCACGTAGCGCTCGTCGACCACGACATGGTCCGAGTAACCACCGTAGGTGTTCTCGCCGCCGCCGAACAGCGGGCCGTTGTAGGTGCCGGTGAAGCCGTTGTCGCAGTACTGTTCCTCACCCGCCGCGCAGGAAGGGCAGGTGCGGCAGCTGTCCACCATGCAGCCGACGCCGGCCAGGTCGCCGACCTTGAAGCCCTTGACCTCACTGCCGACGGCGGTGACACGGCCGACGATCTCGTGGCCCGGCACCGAGGGAAAGATCGTGTTCTGCCACTCGTTACGGGCGGTGTGCAGGTCCGAATGGCAGATGCCGCAGTACAGGATGTCCATCTGCACATCGTGCGGACCGGGGGTGCGACGTTCGAACACGAACGGCGCCAGCGGCGCATCGGCGGAAGTCGCGGCATAGCCGTGGGCTTGGGACATGGGGGAGTCTCCTTGGCGAAGTGTCGAAGAAAGCGCGCGCACTAAGGCGCAACGTCATGCGACAGATGCTAGACCCGTTGCGCGAGAAACCCACCGCAGCACTGCAACGCTGCATCGCGCGCGGCTGGTCTTGACCGCCACTTCGTGCGCGCGCGCCGCGCCGCTTTCAGCCGACGTCGCCGTCCACGTAGAACCAGTGACCGCCTTCGCGCACGAAGCGGCTGCGTTCGTGCATGCGCTGGGCCGAGCCGCCGCCCACGCGCAGCCGCGCGGTGAACACCACCTCGGCGGTGTCGGCGCCGGTGACGGTCTGCGATTCCACCTTCAGCCCCAGCCAGACGGTGCGCTGGCCGGGCGCGTCGGCCAGCGACAGCTGCGCCGGACGCGTGGACGGATGCCAGCTGGCGCGCAGGTAGTCGGCCTCGCCCAGCACATAGGCGCTGTAGCGCGAACGCATCAGCGCCGCGGCATCCGCTGCCGGCGCGCCGCCGTGCAGCGGGCCGCAGCAGCGCGCGTAGGGCGCGCCGCTGTCGCAGGGGCACGCCTTCGGTGCCGGCTTAGCCACCGGCCGCGCCGCTGAGGTGTTCGTAGAGGATCGCCGCGCCGACCAGGATCAGGATCACGCCGCCGACCAGCTCGGCGCGGCGGCCGATCACCGCGCCCAGCGCGCGCCCGGCCAGCACGCCGATGGTGACCATGGTGAAGGTGCACAGGCCGATCACGCCGGCCACCAGGTAGATCGGCACCTGCACGAAGGCCAGGCCCACGCCCACGGCCATCGCATCGATGCTGGTGGCCAGGCCGGTCAGGGCCAGGGTGACGATATTGCCGTGGCGGTTCTCGCCGGCCTCGGCGGCATCCTCGTCGTCTTCGTGCAGCGCCTTCCAGATCATGTGCAGGCCCAGCGCGCCGAGCAGGACGAAGGCAATCCAGTGGTCGAAGCGCTCCACGTACTTGGAGGCGGCCGAGCCGATCAGCCAGCCGATCACCGGGGTGATGGCTTCGACCACGCCGAAGATCAGGCCGACGCGCAGCGCCTGGGCGAGCGTGGGCTTGGCCATGGCCGCGCCCTTGCCCAGGGCGGCGGCGAACGCATCGGTGGACATGGCCAGACCGAGCAGGAGGATGGAAATCGGGTTCATGGGGGTTGGAACACCAGGCCGGGAATGCGGACGACACGAACCGCCCAACACGCCGGCCATCAGCCGTGCTGGACTGCTCGCTGGTCTCGCCAACCGGTGTGGTTGCATCCGCCATGGCCGGTACAGGCCAAGTGTGTTGACGGCTACGCGTGCGCTGTTGGGCGGACGCTGGCTACTCCCCAAGGAGACCCCGTCAGCCGCACTGAGCGCCTTTCGGGGGCGCGCAGTATACACACCCGATCAGGTCATGCGTTGCAGGGCGTTGTCCCGCCGCACCAGCAGGTGGAACAGGGCCGCCAGGATGTGCAGGCCGATCACCCAGTAGAACGCCTCGCCCAGCCAGACATGGGCCGATTCCAGGGTGTGCGCCAGGTGCTCGTGGGTGCCGAAGAAGGACGGGATCGCCCAGTCGGTGAACGGCAGGCCGATGCCCCGGCCCGTGGCCAGGCGCGCGACGATGCCCAGCAGCGGCTGCACGATCAGGAAGGCATAGAGCAGCACATGCGTGGCATCGCCGGCGCGCTGCATCCAGCGTGGCAGCGGCGGCACGATCGGCGGCGCGCGCTCGCCCAGCCGCGCCGCCAGCCGCGGCAGCACCACCAGCAGCACCGCGATGCCGATGAGGAAATGCGACTCGACCACCAGCATGCGCGCGTCGCTGCCGCGCTCGAAGGCCTTGCGCAGGTTGATGGTCACGTAGGCGGCGACGACCAGGGCGAAGGTCGTCCAGTGGAAGATGCGGGCGCGCCGGCTGTAGCGCGCGGTCTCGACCTGGGTCATGGCGATTGCCTGGGCGGTGGGGGCTCCAGCGCGATCCTAGCCAGCGCGGCGCCGATGCGGCGCTGACGATCCGGTCAGCGCTTGCCGCCGACCTCGATGAAGCGCAGGAACTCGGCGCGGGTGCGCGCGTCCTCGCGGAAGGCGCCCAGCATCTTGGAGGTGACCATGCTGACCCCGCGCTTGTGCACGCCGCGGGTGGTCATGCACTCGTGCGCGCCCTCGACCACCACGCCCACGCCGCGCGGCTGCAACACGTCCTGGATGCACTGGGCGATCTGCGCGGTCATCTTCTCCTGCACCTGGAAGCGCCGGGCGTAGGCATCGACCACGCGCGCCAGCTTGCTGATGCCCACCACCTTGCCGTCGGGCAGGTAGCCGACATGGACCTTGCCGATGATCGGCGCCATGTGGTGCTCGCAATGGCTTTCGTACTCAATGTCGCGCAGCACGATCAGCTCGTCGTAGCCGGCCACTTCCTCGAAGGTGCGCGCCAGGTACTCGTGCGGGTCGCGCTGGTAGCCGCTGAACCAGTCGCCATAGGCCTTGGCTACGCGCTTGGGCGTGTCCAGCAGGCCTTCGCGCTGCGGGTCCTCGCCGGCCCAGCGCAGCAGGGTGCGCACGGCATCCTCGGCCTGGTCGCGGCTGACGCCGCCGCGGGTGTTGTCGGATTCGCTCATCGGAACAGCCTTCTGCTGCACCACCAAAGGGGGCGGGCATCGTACCGGACCGGCCGGCGCCGCGCCCGCGCGCGCGGCGCAACGCCGTGTTGCCCGGCCACCTTCACCCGGCCTGGGCAGCGGCGCCCCTAACGTCCAGGGCCCACCCGCCCAACGAAAAGATGCCGGCATGACGCCCTCCCCTGCCCGGTGCCCGCGCACCTCCCGCACCGGCCCGCGCCATGTCGGCTGACGCGCGCGGGGCCCAGACCGGCGCCAGCGCGCCGCAGCGCGTGGAGGGGGTGCTGCCGATCGCGCATTACGGCGCGCTGGGGGAGGGCCGCTCGGTGGCGCTGAGCGGGCTCGATGGCGGCCTGGACTGGTGGTGCGCGCCGAACATGGACAGCCCGCCGCTGTTCGACCGGCTGCTCGACGGCCCGGAGGGCGGCCACTTCACCCTGGCGCCGGAGGGCGCGTTCACCGCCCGGCGCCGCTACCTGCCGGACAGCAACGTGCTGGTGACCACCTTCACCACCGACACCGGCGAGGCGACGCTGACCGAGTCGCTCAACAGCGGCAACGCCGGCCGCCTGCCCTGGTCCGAGCTGGCCCGGCGCATCGACGGCTTGCGCGGGCAGGTGCGCTTCGGGCTGGAGATGAAGCTGGGCATGCGCGCGCGCAACGCCAACCCGTACCACTCGCGCATCGGCCCGCACACCGTCTTCCATGTCGAGCGGCTGCTGGGACTGATGATCCACCACGACCGCCTCGACATCGCCTGGTCCGACGCCGGCGCCTGCGGCATGGTGGAGGTGAGCGCCGGCGAGCGCATCACCGTGGCACTGGTGGTCGGCGAGGAGGAGCCGCTGGTGGCCCCGACCATCGAGGAGATCGACGGCCGCATCGACCTGACCGACCGCGAGTGGCGCGACTGGGCGCGCAACGTGTCCTTCAACGGCGACCAGCGCGAGGCCTTCGTGCGCAGCGCCCTGGCGCTGAAGCTGCTGCTGTACTCGCCCTCCGGCGCGATCGCCGCGGCCGCCACGACCTCGCTGCCCGAGCGCATCGGCGGGCACAAGAACTACGACTATCGCTACGCCTGGATCCGCGACGCGGGCTACACCATCCAGGCCTTCCTGGCGGCGGGGCTGGAGGCCGAGTCCAAGGCCGCCTTCACCTGGCTGCTGCGCCAGCTGCGCCGGCATGGCTCGCGCGTGGTCTTCACCCTGGACGGCGCCCTGGTGCCGGACGTGTCGGAACTGCGCGCACCGGGCTATCGCGGCAGCCAGCCGGTGGTGAGAGGCAACCTGGCCGGCGCCCAGCACCAGCACGGCATCTACGGCGACATCTTCGAGACCGCGTACTGCTTCGTCGACTGCGGCAACATCCTGGACCCGGCCAGCGCCGAGCTGCTCTCGCACATCGCCGACGAATGCGCCGACCGCTGGCGCCTGCCCGATTCAGGGATGTGGGAGCTGCAGGAGCTGCAGGACTACACCATGTCCAAGGTCAGCTGCTGGCAGGCGCTGGCGCGCGCGGTCGAACTGGCCGACCAGGGCCAGTTGCCGACCACCTGCCGCGACCGCTGGGGCCGCGAGCGCGATCGCATCAAGGACTGGATCGAGACGCACTGCTGGTCCGAGGACCTGCAGGCCTTCGCGATGTACCCGGGCAGCGACAAGCTGGACGCGGCCATCGCGCTGGCGGCGCGCTTCGGCTTCGACGGACCGGAGCGGTTGAAGCTGACGATGGCGGCGCTGGACCGGGAGCTGGGCGCCGGCGATTTCCACTATCGCTACAGCGGCATGGATCAGGAGGAAGGCTGCTTCCTGGCGTGCTCGTTCTGGATCGCGGAGAGCTACGCGCGCCTGGGCGATCCGCAGGAGGCGCGGCGCCGGCTGGAACGCCTGGGCCAGGCGCTGACGCCATGCAATGGGGTGATGAGCGAGATGATCGACCCGGGCACCGGCGCCTTGCTGGGCAACACGCCGCAGGGGTTGAGCCATCTGGCGCATGTCATGGCGCTGTCGACGCTGGCGGAGATTGAAGGCAGGGGATGAGGGGGTGGGATGTGCCGCATGTGCTTGGTTTTCGGGTGCGATGCAACCCGCGATCCACGGCTTGGCGCTCCAACCCCCAGCGGCCATCTAACCGCGCCTCGTCATCCAACCCACCGTCACTCCCGCGAACGCGGGAGTCCAGCGACTTCGCGCGATCGGACAGAAAGTCCCTGGATCCCCGCGTTCACGGGGATGACGAATTCAAGTGCTTCGCGGGCGACGCAGCGTCCCTCTCCGACATCCAAACGCTCGTCACTCCCGCGAAAGCGGGAGTCCATGGACGTTGCGCGAACGGACCGGACGTCCATGATCCCCGCGTTCGCGGGGATGACGGATCAATGATCTGTGTGGGCGACGCAGCCTCCCTCTCCGACATCCAAACGCTCGTCGCTCCCGCGGAAGCGGGAGCCCATGGACGTTGCGCGAACGGACCGGACGTCCATGGATCCCCGCGTTCGCGGGGATGACGGATCAATGATCTGTGTGGGCGACGCAGCTTCCCTCTCCGACATTCAAACGCTCGTCGCTCCCGCGGAAGCGGGAGTCCATGGACATTGCGCGACCCGGCCGGACGTCCATGGATCCCCGCGTTCGCGGGGATGACGGCTTGAGATTGGAGGGGGATAAAAGTCGACCGCGTACCTCCGCGCGCGCTCAACCCGCGATGGTGAACACCGAGCCCGAATCCACGCGCAGTCCGGCGCCGTTGATGAAGCTGGCGCGCTCGGAGCACAGGAAGGCCACCGCCGCGGCCACTTCCTCGGCGCGGCCGCGGCGCTTGAGCACCATGCCGGGGCGCTCCTCGTCCAGGAAGCTGGCTATGGCCTCCTCGAAGCTCACGCCCTTCTCCTTGGCGCGCTTCTTCATCATCGCGTCGGTCATGGGCGTGGCGATGAACGCCGGCGAGACCGTATTGACCAGCACGTTGTCGCACCCATAGGCCTTGGACAGGCCCTTGGCCAGGCTGAGGATGCCGGCCTTGGAGGCGCAGTACGGCAGTTCGTCCACATAGGGCTGCACGGCGTCCTCGGAGGCGAACAGCACGATGCGGCCCCAGCCGCGCTTGCGCATCGCCGGGATCGCCTGGCGGCACATGCGCACCGCGCCCATCAGATTGATGTCCAGGGTCTGCAGCCAGCCGGCATCGTCCACCTCGAGGAAGTCGCCGGTGGCGCCGGTCACGCCGGCGGCGTTGACGTAGATGTCCGGCTCGCCCAGCCGCGCGCGCACCTGCTGCCAGATGTCCTCGACGTCCTGCGCCTGGGTGACGTCGCCAGGCACGGCAATGACCTCGCCCAGCGGCGAGAGCTCTTCCAGCGCCTGCGGCAGGGTGCCGTCGGCGCGATCGGTGATGGCCACCCGCACGCCGGCCTGAAGCAGCAGGCGCGCGGTCTCCTTGCCCATGCCGGAGTCGGCGCCGCTGATCAGGGCGATGCGGCCGTTGATTTCGAGATCCATGCTGTGCTCCTCGTGGTGGATAGGGGGTAGGTCAGGCCGCCAGGAAGCGCTCGGCCGTGCGCAGGCCCAGCGCCATCTGGGTCAGGGCCGGGTTGGCCGCCAGCGCGCTGGGGAAGGTGGAGTTGTCGCAGACGTAGAGGTTGTCGATGTCGAAGCTGCGGCCGTCGGTATCGACCACGGCGTGCTCGGGATCGCTGCCCATGCGGCAGGTGCCCAGCGTGTGCGCCGAACGGTCGGCGGCGAGGATGTCGCGCGCGCCGGCGGCCTCCCAGATGGCGGTGAGCGTGCGCCGGGCATGGGCATCGAGCGCGCGTTCGTTGGGGCCGTAGCTGAAGTCGACGCGCGCCTTGCGCAGGCCGAAGGCGTCCACCTCGTCGGACAGCGTCAGGCGATTGCCCTGCGCCGGCAGGCAGTCGCCGTTGATGCCGACGCCGGCCAGCTGGTTGTAGTCGCGCAGCCGCGAAGTCAGCGCACGGCCCCACAGCCCGGCGCCGCGCGCCAGCGTGTTGGCCAGGGTCAGCGGCTGCACGCCGAGGCTCTGGATCAGATAGCCGCCGGCGAAGTCGGCATCGGCCGGCGCGCGCATGTCCTCGCTGATCAGGGACGAGGGGTAGCCGCGGTTCATGCGCATGTCCGCGTCGAACCTGCCCCACACCTGGGTGGCCACGTGCGCCATGAAGTTGCGCCCGACCTGGCCGCTGGAGTTGGCCAGCCCCAGGTTGAGCAGCAGGCGCGGGGTCTCCACGCCGCCGGCGCACAGGAACAGCGCGTCGCAGCCCACGCTCACTTCGCGCCCGTCATGGCGATAGACCACACCGGCGACGCGACCACGCGCGTCGCGATGCACATCGACCACGCGGCAGTCGGCGCGCACCTGCGCGCCGTGCGCGCGCGCCAGCGGCAGCCAGCTGGTGTCGGTGGCGGCCTTGGAGGCGTAGATGCAGCCCTGATGGCAGCCGCCGCAGTTGGTGCAGGCGCGCCGCGTGCCCCAGTGCGGCTGCGCGTGCGCGGCGGTGACCAGCGCGGCGGGGCTGTCGGTGGCGGTGATGCCCAGCGCCGCGCAGCCGCGCGCCATGGCTTGCGCCGGCGCGTTGCGCAGCGGCGGCGCGTACGCATAGGCGCGCGCCGGGTCCCAGGGATAGGGCGAGGGGCCGGACACGCCGATGAAGGCCTCGACCCGGGCGATGTAGTCGATCAGCTCGGCGTGCGCGATCGGCCAGTCCCAGCCCTGGCCGCTGCTGCGGCGCAGGCGCAGCTCGGCCGCATCCGGACGCGGGCAGAACGCGCCCCAGTGGAGGGTCGAGCCGCCCACGCCCTGGCCGGAGTTGTTGGCCCCGAAGGCCGTCGGCGTGGCGCCGCCGCTCAGCCGTTCCTCCATCCAGTACAGGTCGGTGGTCAGCTCGTCGGGCAGATGATCGGTGGGCGCGAACGCCGCACCCGCTTCCAACACCAGCACCGAGACACCCGCCTGCGCCAGGCGCGCAGCCAGCGGCGCACCGCCGGCGCCGCTGCCCACGATCACCGCTTCGACGCGGTCCGTCCGCGCCGCCGTCATTCGCGCGGGTCCGGCAGCCGCTGCCAGGGCTCGCGCTGGTCGGCGCCGGCCAGGACATAGCCTTCGCCCTCGCCTGGCGCGCTGCCGGTGGCGAAGCCGTCGTAGCCCATCGCCGCCATCGTCGCCGGCAGGCTGGCCCAGGTGCGCGCGATCTCGGCGCGCACGTCCTCGAACCAGCGCGCCAGCTGTGCGCCATCCAGCGCGTTCTGCGGGCCGGGCTGCGCGTCACCGCGCGCAATGCGGGTCAGCCACGCCTCCTGCGCCAGCGGATCGCGCGCGCACCAGCCGCCGGTCATCGCGTCGAGCGCATCCAGCCCGAGCGGCCAGGCCTGCGCATCGGCCGGCAGATCGGCGAAGCGCCAGCCATCGCCGGTCTGGGTGGCCAGGCCCACGTCCAGGCGGCGGGCCAGGTCGGCCGCCTGCGCCGCGTCGTCCAACGCCAGCACGCTGGCCACCACGGCGGCCAGCACCGCGCGCTGCGCGTCGGACAGCACGCGCGGCGCATCGCGCGGCGGGCCGCGATGGCGCGCCAGCAGCGTGGCGCGCATGCGCGGCTGCACGCGCGGCAGGTTGAGCAGGTCGATGAACGCGGGCGGCAAGGCGCTGGCTTCCGCCCACTGCAGCAACGCGTCGATGTGTGCGGCCAGCGCATCGGGCTGTTCGTAGGGGATCAGATGCGCGGCATCGGCGATGGCGACGACCTCGCCCGCCTCCGGGTAGTGCGGCAGGTTCAGGCGCCGCTGCGCATCGGCGTCCAGGTCGCCGTCCTCGGCGCCGGCCAGGAGCAGCGCCGGCAATGCGATCCGGCCTGCCTGGGCAGAGGCATCTTCCTTGCTGCCCTGTTCAAGCCAGGCGCGCCAGGCGCGCGGATCGCTGCGCCGCACATCGGCGATGGCCCGCTCGCGCGGTGCCTCGTCCAAACGGCGCGCGCTGTTGTCGTCGACGAACTGCGCGGCTTGCGCGGGCGTGGGCGCGCCACCGGCGAACCAGTCCAGCATCTGTTGGCGGCGCTGCTCCTCCATCGGCTCGGGCGACGGCGGCGAGGCGGCGACCAGCACCACCCCGCACAGGCCGGCCAGGCCCGGGGCGCCCTCCCGCGCGCGCGCGGCGGCGAGCGTGGCGATCTTGCCGCCCATGCTGTGGCCGACCACGCACCAGCGCGAGGGCGCACGCACGGCCACGGTGGCGCAGAACCAGTCCACCAGCGCCGGCACATCGGTGCATTCGCCCGCGGACGTGCCGCCGAAGCCGGGGATATCCAGCGCGATGCAATCGGCCCGGTCGCCCAGCCGCGCGATCACCCGCTCCCATTCGCCCGCACTGGCGCCGAGCGCGTGGAGGAAGAACAGCTGGAGCTGGGGCATGGCCTGGCCGGGGCGGTTGAGGTGGAGCGCGAGCATTGCGTCCGCCTGGTGTGGGGCGTGTGCAGGTTGGCTTCGCACGGCGTGTACATCGCGCGGCCGAGGAAACGGCCTCAGCCAACCTCGGCACGTCATCCCCGCGAACGCGGGGATCCATGGACGTTCGGTCCGGTGGCGCAACGTCCATGGGCTCCCGCGTGCGCGGGAGCGACGAGGATTTGGATCGCGACGAAGGCCAGGTCTGGGGCAGCGTCCCGTGCTGTTCGGTTCGACAAGCAGTCGGTTGGAGATCCGGCGGGTCTCTACCCGCGCCAAAGCCCCGCGCTCGCGTAACGCCGGGTGAGGTCTGCCCGCCACTTGCTTCGCAGCGCATTTACCGCACCCGGGCAAGGCTCGCGCGATCTCGCTCGCCTCGCCGGCCACAGGACCGCCCCGCCATGTCAGACGCCCGCCGCTATGCCGCCTACTCACCGCAGATGGCCCTCCCCCATCCGGACGAGGCCGCGCTGGCCGAGGAGATGAGCGAGGTCCTGCTGCGCATCTCGCAGCAGACCTGGGAGGACAGCCACCACGCGCTGCGCAGCGTGCACGCCAAGAGCCACGGCCTGCTCGCCGCCACGCTGGAGGTGCTGCCCGGCCTGCCACCGGAACTGGCCCAGGGCCTGTTCGCGCAGCCCGGTCGCTACGAGGCGGTGATGCGCTTCTCCACCACGCCGGGCGACCTGCTGCCCGACCGCGTATCCACACCGCGCGGGCTGGCGCTGAAGTTCCTCGATGTCCCGGGCGAGCGCCTGGAAGGCAGCGAAGCGGCGCACTGCCAGGACCTGCTCATGGTCAACGGCCCGCAGTTCAACGCGCCCAACGCCAAGGCCTTCCTGCGCAGCCTAAAGCTGCTGGCGCCGACCACCGACCGCGCCGAGCGCACCAAGCAGGTGCTTTCCGCCCTGCTGCGTGGCACCGAACGCGCGCTCGAAGCGGTCGGCGGCCAGAGCGCCAAGCTCAAGGCGATGGGCGGCGAGCCGCCGCACCACATCCTGGGCGAGACCTTCTTCACTCAGCTGCCGCTGCGCTACGGCGCGCACGTGGCCAAGCTGCAGCTGGTCCCGGTGGATCCGGCGCTGCTGGCACACCAGGACGAACGGATCGACCTCAAGCAGGCCAATGCACTGCGTGATGCGGTCAGTGCGCACTTCGCCTCGCAGGGCGGCGTGTGGGAACTGCGCGCGCAGCTGTCCACCGATCTGGAGCGCCTGCCCATCGACGATGCCACCGTGGTCTGGGACGAAGAGGAGAGCCCGTTCCGCACGGTGGCGCGCCTGACCGCATCGCCACAGGTCGGCTGGAGCCAGGACAGGGCCCGCCTGGTCGACGATCAGATGGGCTTCAGTCCCTGGCACGGCGTGCAGGACCACCGCCCGCTGGGCGACATCATGCGCATCCGCAAGCGCGCCTACCAGGCCTCACAGGACTTCCGCGCCCGCAAGTCCGGCTGCCCGCTGCACGATCGTTCGCTGTCGGCCGGCGCGCAGGGCGAAAGCGAATAAGCCAACCCCGCTCACGCAATGCCGATAGCGCTTCATTGCCGCCATTGGCCGAAAAGGTCACAACGGCGGCGCCCACCTGTAGAGCGGAGCTTGCTCCGCTGAGGCCTTCCCCACGAACCGGAAGCAGCTGAGCTTGCTCAGCTGGAGGCTTCCCACGAACCGAAGCGAAGAGCAGCGGAGCAAGCTCCGCTCTACAGGTGGGACGTTGCGCCTTACAGCACCGCCTGCGCCCCGGCGATGGTGATCAACGCACCCGAGACACAGCTGGACCTGTCGCGGGCCAGCATGACGAGAGCGAATAAACCAACCCCGCTGGCATTACCGATAGCGCTTAATTGCCGCCATTGGCTGAAAAAGCCACGACGGCGGCGCCCACCTGTAGAGCGGAGCTTGCTCCGCTGAGGCCTTCCCCACGAACCAGAAGCAGCTGGGCATGCTCGGCTGGGGCTTCCCACCAACCAAGCGAAGAGCAGGGGAGCAAGCTCCGCTCTACGGGTGAGGCGCTGCGCCTTACAGCACCGCCTGCGCTCCGGCGATGGTGATCAACGCACCCGAGGTGTAGCTGGAGCTGTCGCTGGCCAGCATGACGTAGGTCGAAGCCAGTTCCGCCGGCTGACCCGGACGACCGAACGGCGTCTGCGAACCGAAGTTCTTCACCTTGTCCTCGGCCATGCCGGCCGGAATGAACGGTGTCCAGATCGGTCCCGGCAGCACCGCGTTGACGCGGATCTTGCGCTCGGCCAGCCACTGCGCCAGGCCCAAAGTGAGGTTGGCCACCGCACCCTTGGTGGTCGAGTACGGCAGGATGTTGGGCGTGGGATCCTTGGAATTGACCGAAGCCGTATTGATGATCGAAGCACCCTCGCCAAGCAGCTCGAGCGCGCACTTGGTTAGGTAGAACGTGCCATGCACGTTGGTATCGAAGGTCTTGCGCCATTCCTCAAGCGTGACCTCGTCGATGGACTGGAAATACTTCTGGTAGGCCGCGTTGTTGACCAGCACGTCGAGGCCGCCGAAGGCGGACTTCACCTCGCCGACCAAACGCTCGACTTCGCTCGGCTGGCTGATGTCGCAGGCAACCTTGAGCACCTTGACGCCGGCCTGCTCCATCAGCGAGGCGACCTCATCGGCATCGTCCTGCTCGCTGGGCAGGTAGGCGATGGCCACGTCGGCGCCCTCGCGCGCGAAGGCCAGCGCCACGGCCGCACCGATGCCGCTGTCGCCACCCGTCACCAGGGTGCGCTTGCCCTTGAGCAGGCCGTGACCCTCATAGCTGTCCTCACCGATGTCGGGCTTGGGATCCATCTTGCTGGTCTTGCCCGGGAAGCTCTGCTGCTGCGGCGGGAACGGCGGGCGGGGATAGTCGGGCATGGCGAGACTCCTGCGGTCGATGTGTCGATGGGGCACGGCGATGCGCGTGCGGCAGTGACCCATCCTCACGGCTCGCGTAAAAAGCGACCGTGAACTTATCCGCGGCGATTCGTCATGCGGGCATGACAAAGCACTGCGACACGGTGGCCACGCGCGCGCCAGGCCGTACCACGCCCCAGCGCGCGCACAACGCAAGAAGCGCCGCCCTTGCGAGCGACGCTTCACCTCGCATCTTCAGAAGAAGCGCGCGACGCCGATCGCTCAGCGTCCGCGCCCAGCCCTCAGCTCTTGCACTCGAACACACTGATGCTGCGCGGCGGTGCAAGGAAATCCTGCGCCCCTTCGGGCACTACATCGGTGCCGAGCGCATCGTCGGTGGACAGCACCAGCTCCCACTTCAGATGCGTCTCCGAATCGGGCAACCTGAAATTGACGCCCTCGTGATACGCGTTGATCAGGATCAGCAGCGTCGCGTCCTGACCGTACTCGCGCACGCCGGACACCTGCGCCTTGCCTTCCAGCAGCAGGCCCACCGACCGCGCGCCACCATCGCTCCAGTGCGCGTCCTCCATCTCGCTGCCGCCCGGGTTGAGCCAGGTCAGGTCGCGCACCCCGGCCTGTTCGTTGTACTGGCCATTGAGGAAGCGGCCACGGGTCAGGATGGGATAGCGACGACGCAGCGCGGTGAGCTGGCGCACGAAGTCTGCCAGGCGGCCCTCGGTCGGGTCGGCGTCCCAGTTGATCCAGGTGATCTCGTTGTCCTGGCAATAGGTGTTGTTGTTGCCACCCTGGGTCTGCGCGCGCTCGTCGCCGGCCAGCAGCATCGGCGTGCCCTTGGCCAGCAGCAGCGTGGCCAGCAGGTTGCGCATCTGCCGCTCGCGCAGCGCGTTGATCTGCGCATCGTCGGTCGGCCCTTCCGCGCCGTAGTTGCACGAGCCGTCGTTGTTGGAGCCGTCCTGGTTGTTCTCGCCGTTGGCCTCGTTGTGCTTCTCGTTGTAGCTGACCAGGTCGCGCAGGGTGAAGCCGTCATGGGCGGTGATGAAGTTCACCGACGACCAGGGCCGCCGCCCGCGTCGGTCGAACAGATCGGCCGAGCCGGTGAAGCGCGTGGCGAACTCGGCGAGCTTCCCTTCGTCGCCGCGCCAGAACGCGCGCGCGTTGTCGCGGAACTTGTCGTTCCATTCGGCCCAGCCCGGCGGGAAGTGACCCACCTGGTAACCGCCCGGCCCGCAGTCCCAGGGTTCGGCGATCAGCTTGACCTGGCTCAGCAGCGGGTCCTGGCCGCAGGCGTCGAGGAAACCGCCGCGCTGGTCGAAGCCGCTGGGCTCGCGCCCCAGGATGGTGGCCAAGTCGAAGCGGAAGCCGTCCACATGCATCTCGCGCGCCCAGTAGCGCAGCGAGTCGTTGACGAACTGCACCACGCGGAAGTTGCTCAGGTTGAGCGTGTTGCCGGTGCCGGTGTCGTTGATGTAGTAGCGCGGGTCGTCGGCCAGGCGGTAGTAGCTGGCGTTGTCGATGCCCTTGAACGACAGCGTCGGCCCCATCTCGTTGCCTTCGGCGGTGTGGTTGTAGACCACATCCAGGATCACCTCCAGGCCCTTGCGGTGCATGGCCTTGACCATGTCGCGGAACTCGTCGCGGTGGCCGCTGGCCAGGTAGCGCGACTTCAGCGCGAAGAAGCCCAGCGTGTTGTAGCCCCAGTAGTTGCGCAGGTCGCGATCCAACAGGTGCTGGTCGTCCAGGTAGGCGTGCACCGGCAGCAGTTCGACCGCGCTGACGCCCAGCGACTTGATGTAGTCCAGCACCGGCGCCTGGGCCAGGCCGGCGAAGGTGCCCTGCAGGTCCTGCGGCACCTGCGGATGGCGCTTGGTGTAGCCGCGCACGTGGGTCTCGTAGACCAGGGTCTGGCTCCACGGCGTGAGCAGCCGCTCGTCGTCCTCCCAGTCGTAGTCGTCCTGCACCACCACGGCCTTGGGCATAAACGGCGCGCTGTCACGCTCGTCGAAGCTCAGGTCGCCATCGGGGTGCCCGACGGTGTAGCCGTAGAGCTCGTCGGCCCAGATCAGGTCGCCCTCGATCTCCACCGCGTACGGGTCCAGCAGCAGCTTGTTGGGGTTGAAGCGGTGGCCCTCGGCCGGCGCGTAGGGGCCGTGCACCCGGTAGCCGTAGCGCTGCCCGGGGCCGACGTCGGGCAGATAGCCGTGCCAGATCTCGTTGGTGTACTCGGGCAGCTCGATGCGGGTCTCGTTGCCGGCCTCGTCGAACAGGCACAGCTCCACGGCGGTGGCGTTGGCACTGAACAAGGCGAAGTTGGTGCCCTTGCCGTCGTAGGTGGCGCCGCGGGGGAAGGGGCGGCCTTCGCGCACGCGCGAGGGGCTGGCGTACTTCGGGGTTGGAGCGTTGGGCATCGTGGGGAGCCGCAGTGGGGAGGACGGAGCATGTGGGCGCTCTTGTCGAGGTCGCGTCAGCACATGGCGCCCGTCGCCCCGCGGTCGGCTTCGATCGCCGTCCGCGCCGCCCAGACAAAAAGAGCGTGAATTCGGCGTGACAAGCGTCGCGCAATCGATAGTATGTTCATCACTCCACGCGCGTCCCCACCGCCCCGATGGCCGCCTCCGATCCGCTTCGTTTCCGCATGTCCTCCGGCCTGATGCAGGCCGGCCGTCAATGGCAGAAGGTGGTGGACGCTGCGCTGGCCGGCCACGGCCTGTCCAACGCGATGACCACGCCCCTGCTGATGATCGGCCGTGCCGGCGGCGGCGTGCGCCAGATCGAGCTGGCCCAGCTGATCGGCGTCGAGGGCCCCTCGCTGGTGCGCATCCTGGACAAGCTGGCCGCCGCCGGCCTGGTCCGGCGCGAGAACGACGTCAGCGACCGCCGCGCCAACAAGCTCTGGCTGACCGAGGCCGGCGAAGCCATCCGCCAGCAGCTGGAGACCCAGTTGAACGCCCTGCGCAAGAAGACCTTCGGCGACATGAGCGACGCCGAGATGGAGGCCGTCCTCAAGCTCTACCGCATCGTCGAGACCGCGGCGCGCGGCGGCTGAGCGCCAGGGCCGGCGGCCTACGCCGTCGTTCCGGCAAAGGACGATCGCGTGCGCGGCGCAACGCCGCTTCAGCACACGCAGACCCCTCTACCGTCATTCCCGCGAAAGCGGGAATCCAGTGCCTTTAGCGCCTCCCGCAAACGTCCATGGGTTCCCGCGTTCGCGGGAACGACGGCTATGGCTACGCGGACGAATGAAAGTGTTTACGGGGATGACCGTGGCTTATCCGCACCCCGGCCACCACAGCCCCGCCAGCCGCGCTCAACCCCTGGGCTGGATGATCTGACTCAAGTAATCCGGCGTGCCCTCCACCCGTACCAGGTGCGGATACTGCAGCCCATCGTGGTAGTCCACCTGCACCGTGCGCAGCCCGCCCTGGAACTGCAGCAGCAGGGTGATCGGCGTCTGGCCGCCCTTGGCCGCGGTGATCGCCTGGGCCAGCGTCTCGGTCGAATACTCCTGCCCGTTCACCGCCACCAGCTTGGCGCCGGTGCTGACCCCGGCCTTGAACGCCGGCCCGTTCCAGCGCACGTCGTTGATGCTGCCGTCCGGGTTCATGGTCAGGCCGATCGACCAGGCGAAGTTGTAGCGATGCCGCGGCGACTGCGCGGCGCGGTTGTACTGGGCCTCGTACTCGCTGGGCGTGTCGGTGTAGACCAGTTTCCAGCCGCTGGCGGCGATGCCGTCCAGCAGCGGCGGGGCCACCGTCTGCACGCGCGTCTTGAGGAAGCCCGCCCAGTCGTCGTGGGCCACGCCATCCAACGCGTTGACCACGTCCTGGAAGGTGTACGGATGGACCACGTAGCTGCCGTCGTCCACGCCGAAGAACGCCTTGGCGAAATCGTCCAGCGACTTGCGGTTGCCGGTGAGCTGGCGCAGGCGTGCGTCGATCTGCAGCCACACCATCTGCCCGGCGCTGTAGTACTCCTCGCTCATCTGCCAGCTGCGGTAGGGCAGCGCCTCGCGATGGGCGGCGGTGGGATCGTTGGTGGTGTCCTCCAGCGTGCGCCACTGGAAGCCGACCCGGTTGCGGTCGTAGTTGGCCGCCACCATCGCCAGCGCGTCGCGGAACTGCTGCGGCGTCCACAGCCCGGCGCGCGCGGTCAGCACGAAGCCCCAGTACTGCGTGGCGCCCTCGTACACCCACAGCAGCGAATCGCCCATCGGCTCGCTGAAGTTGGGCGTGGACAGGTCCGCGCCGCGGCGGAACTTGCCATTCCAGGAGTGGGTGAACTCGTGCGCCAGCAGGTCGCGGTCGGTCGGGTTGTCCTTCCAGCCGGTGAAGTAGCTGCGGTCCAGGCCGTTCTCGCTGGACTGGTGATGCTCCAGGCCGTTGCCGGCCAGTTCGTCGGACAGCGAGAACAGGAAGTCGTAGTGGTCGTAATGGTGCGAGCCGAACAGGCGCGTGGCCTGCACCGGCAGCGCGCGATGCGCGGCCAGCTGCTCGGGCGTAATCTCCAGGTCCTTTGGCTCATCGGCGACGATGTTGAGCATCACCGGCGCGCCGCCCGTGGGCGTCAGATCGACCTGCTTGAAGTGCAGGCCGGCGTAGATCGGCGAATCGACCAGCGTCTCGTAGGACACCGGGTTGAAGGTGGTGCTGGCGCCGTCCTTCGACGCCGCGCGCAGGGCGCTGCCGAACTGCCAGCCGGCCGGCAGCGTCACGCTGGGCTGCACCTGGATGCCGTGCGTGTAGTAGCCGGCCGGATACAGCGACATCTGGTCCCAGTCCAGCATCAGCATGCGGTCGGTCATCTGGAACCCGCCGCCGCGGCTGGACAGATACTGGAAGTCCGCCTCCAGCGTGGTCGCGCCGGCCGGCACGTCGACATGGAAGGCATAGACGTCATAGGGATCGCGCTTCCACGGCAGCGGCTTGCCGTTGGCGCTGAAGCTCAGCCCGGCCAGCTGCGCGACCGGGCCGCTGGGCGAATGCGCGCCGGGGATCCACTCCGGATACAGCAGCGTGACCCGGCCGGCCTGCACCGGCAGGGACTCGTGGACGCGGAAGATGCCCTGGCGCGTATCGCTGGCATCGACCTTGAGCTGGATCTGGCCGGGATAGGCGACGTCCTGTGGCGGCGGGACATCAGCCTTGCGCACAATCTGCGCCGAGGCCGTGCCGGCCAGCAACGCCAGGCCCAGCGCGGCGGCCAGTCGGGCACGGGGAAGGATCGAAGCGGACGCGGCGGCGCGGCGAACCAGGGGCATGACAGGCTCCAGCAAGCAAGGGATCGGGACAGCGGCGCACCCTAGCACCGCAGCGGCCAGTGCGTCGCATGTCGAAGCTGCCGCGCGCGTATTCCCCTGCAAGTCGCATGACCCGCCCCCTCCCTTGCGCGCAGCGCAGGGGAGGGCTGGGGAGGGGTTAGCGGTTGCTGTTAGCGGTTGCTGTTAGCGGTTGCTGTTAGCGGTTGCTGTTAGCGGTTGCTGTTAGCGGTTGCTGTTAGCCGTTGCTGTTAGCCGTTGCTGTTAGCTGTTGCTGTCGGCGCCTGCCGTTACCGATGAGTTTTCGCTTCTCCTTGCTTAACCGCGAAGAGCACCCCTCCCCAACCCTCCCCTGCGCTACGCGCAAGGGAGGGGGCAGATCACCTGCGCTGACGCTTCCCACGAGTCCGAGCCCAAGCGCCATTCCCGATTCCCGATTCCCGATTCCCGATTCCCGATTCCCGATTCCCGATTCCCGATTCCCGATTCCCGAATCCCGATTCCCGAATCCCGAATCCCGAATCCACAAACTATCCACCGCCACCGCACACCCGCCCCCCCCAACCTCACCTCACCACGGCACCGTACGCCCCAGATAATCCAGATACTGCAACCCGGCGCGGCCGCGCTGCGCCTCCATGGTGTCGAGCAGGTTCGGGATGCTCTCCTCGATGGTCAGCCGCGCATCCGGCCCGCCCATGTCGGTCTTGACCCAGCCCGGCGCCATCAGCAGCAGCGTGCGCGGGTCCTCGGCATGGCGCGCGGCGAAGCTGCGCATGCACATGTTCAGCGCCGCCTTGCTGGCCCGGTAGGCCTCATGCCCGGCTCGGGTGTTGTTGGTCAGGCTGCCCTGGCCCGAGGACATCAGCCCGATCGTGCCGCCTGAAGGCACCAGGTCCTGCAGCGCTTCGACCACGCGCATCGGGCTCAGGGTGTTGGTCAGCATCACCCGCAGGAATTCGTCGGTGGCCACGTCCGCCACGATCGCCTCGTCATCGGTGTTGACCACGCCGGCATTGACGAACAGCAGGTCGATCGTCTCGCCTTCCAGGCGTGCGCGCAGGGCGGCGATCTGCGCCGGCTCGGTGATATCCACCGTCTCCACGCGCAACGCCCCGGGACGCAGGCGCGACAGCGCGTCGAGGCGCTCGGTGGAATGCGCGCGGGCCGTGGCGATCACCCGCCAGCCGCGCGCCAAGTACTGCTCCACCATCGCGTAGCCAAGCCCGCGCGAAGCGCCGATCAGCAGGACGGTGTTGGATGAGGGTTTCATGGTGCGACTCCCGTGCGGCGCCGTGCGCCAGTCCCCTCAGGCTAGGGGCGTCCCCACGCATGCGGAAGGCGCACGGCATGCATTGATAGAGTGCACGGCATGCACGCGTCCCCGACCCGCCGCCGCACGCCATGTCCGTCCCCGACCTCAACCTGTTGATCGCCCTGGACGCGCTGCTGGCCAGCGGCAGCGTCGCCGGCGCCGCGCGCAGGCTGGGCCTGAGCCCCTCGGCGATGAGCCGCACGCTCACCCGGCTGCGCGACACCACCGGCGATGCGCTGCTGGTGCGCGCTGGCCGGCAGATGGTGCTCACGCCCTATGCCGAAGCGCTCCGCGACCGTGCGCGCACCGCGGTCGAGGATGCGCGCGCCGTCCTGCAGCCGCCGCCGACGACACTCGACCTGGCCACGCTGCAACGCGTGTTCACCCTCCGCGCCAACGACGGCTTCATCGAAGCCTTCGGCCCGCGCCTGATCGCCGCCGTCGCGCACGCGGCCCCTGGCGTGCAGCTGCGCTTCGCGGCCAAGGCGCAGAAGACCGCCGCGCCGCTGCGCGAGGGCGAGGCCGATCTGGAGATCGGCGTGCTGAACGCGATGGGTCCTGAAGTGCGCGTGCAGGCGCTGTTCCGCGACCACTTCGTCGGCGTGGTCCGCGCGGGACATCCGCTGGCCAGGCCGCGCGAGGTCACGGCACAGGACTACGTCGCGCATGGCCATGTGGTCGCCTCGCGCCATGCGCGCGACCACGGCCCGGTCGATGACGCCCTGGCCAGGCTCGGCCTGCGGCGTCGCATCGTCGCGGTGGTGCCCGGCTTTCCAGCCGCGGTGGCCGTGGCCCGCGCTTCGAACCTGATCGCGCTGGTGCCCGCCTCCTATGCCGCCAGCCAGGGCACCGCAGACGCGACCTCGCTCCACGCCTTCAAGTTGCCGGTGCCGCTGGCCGGCATCACCGTCTCGCAGATGTGGCACCCGCGCCTGCACGGCGATGCGGCGCATCGCTGGCTGCGCGAACTGGTCCTGACGCAATGCCGGGAGCCGTAGGAACGCGGCACTGTTCACCCGGCGCAGGCGACCGGCACGGCGGCGATTGATGCTGCTGCTTTTGACGTCGCCGACCAGCAGCACAGTGGGAGAGCGGACGACATGGCAGAAGGAAGCTCGGAATCCGCATCGACCATGCTCGATGGCACGGGCCTGCAACGCCGCAGGGCACCCGACGACAGCAGATCGACCCGGCGCGTGGAATCATGCGGCCCGCACCCGCCGGACATACGCAAGGAACAGTCCCATGATGAAGCTCTACTACGCCCCCGGCACCTGCGCCCTGGCCTGTTGGATCGCCCTGGAATGGGCCGATGCCGACTACGAGGCGGTGAAGGTCGACCCGCACGCGGACGCCTACCGCGCCATCAACCCGCTGGGCACGGTGCCGGCGCTGGACATCGGCGGCGCACGCGCGATGACCCAGGCCGATGCCATCCTGCAGTACATCGTCCAGCGCCATCCCGAGGCCGGGCTGGGCGCCGACGCGGGCATCGAGGCGCAGTTCGTGTTCAACGAGACGCTGGCCTTCCTGACCGGCGACATGCATCCGGCGTTCTGGCCCTTCTTCACCCCTGAGCGCTACACCACCGACGCCAGCGAGGCGGCGCTGCAGGCGGTGCGCGACGCCGCACCCGCACGCATCGCACGCGTGCTGGCCCACCTGGACGCGCTGATCGGCGACACCGACCACGTCTACGCCGGCCGCCGCAGCGTGGCCGACGCCTACGCCTTCGTCATGGCGCGCTGGTCGGACAAGGCCGGCGAGAGCTGGCGCAAGTACTCCAACCTGGCCCGCTTCATGCAGGCCATGGCGCGCGACCCCGCCGTCAAGACCGTGCTGGAACGCTCGAGCGGCCGCTGAAGGCGCAAAGAACCGTCAATCTCGCGAACGCGGGCATCCAGCGCCTTGGGCGCTGTGCGCGAAAGTCCCTGGGTTCCCGCCTTCGCGGTAATGACGGCAGGAAGTGGCTGGCGGCTGTCAGTCACTGCACTTGCGGGAGCAACTGTCTCCTCAAATCTCGCGACGGTCTGCCTGTAGAGCGGAGCTTGCTCCGCTGGGGCCTTTCCCACGAACTGAACGAAAAGCAGCGGAGCAAGCTCCGCTCTACAGGGGAGCCGCCCGTGGCGACGGGCTTTCCCCGCTTTCTCGGTCCTCCCAGCTGTACCCAGAAGTCAGACTTTCCTTCCTGAGGAAACCCAACCCGTCGTTCCCGCGAACGCGGGAACCCAGCGCCTCGATCCAACGCGCGAAAGTCCCTGGATTCCCGCCTTCGCGGGAATGACGGTAGGAAGTGGCTGGCGTCTATGGATGTCGGTGCCCCGCCACAGCAGGGTGGGCGTCCCGCCGCCCAGCGCCGGCTGCGCGCTGACCTCGAAGGCGCACCAGCGCAGGCCGGCCGGCGTGCGCAGTGGCAGCTCCAGCGTCTGCGGCGCGGCGTCGGACGCCAGCGCATCCAGGGCGTCGCGCAGCCCGGGCCGGCCCTGCACCGCCACCAGGTCGAGCAGCGAGGTCGGCATCTCGGCCTCATCGGCCAAGATCAGCCGCCGCAGGTCCTGGCCCAGCTGCAGCGGGCGGCCGGTGCGATCGGTGACGCAGGCCAGCCCGTGCAGGCGCGCCATCGCCAGGTCGGCACCTTGCCCAAGGTCGGGGCCCCTGGCGGGGTCCTGGTGTTGCACGCTTTCGTTCTGCACTCGCCGCTCCTCCCGACACCCGGGCCGTTCCGCGCCGGGGTTCGGATCGATCCAACGGCTGTCGGATCCGTAGATCGCACACTGCGCGTCCAGAGCGTGTCTTGGCCCCGCCGCGCCGCGCCACGCCCGGCTCCCGAAGCGCGCCGGGCAGCCCGGCGCAAACGCCATTGCGCCGCCCGCGCCCGCCCCGACCCACGCGGCCTTGCGTCAACGCCTGCCACGGAAGCCGCGCGCCGGCGCGCTACGATGCGCACACCCCACCGCCGCACGCACCAGAGCGCCATGAAGTCCCGCCCCCTCGACGCACCGACGGCATGAGCGACGCGTCGAACCCCGCGCGTGCGCGGACCCGGCCCTGGAACGACCGCGTCGACCCCTGGGTCGGCGCGCTGCTGAGCCTGCTGCTGCACCTGCTGATGCTGTGGGTACTGCTGCATGCCGACGTGCCGATGGTGCAGACCACCCAGGGCGCGCCGGCCGGCGGCCGCACGCGGGTGGACTTCATCGGCGAGAGCACCGCGCCGGCCGATCCGGCCCCGCCCAGCCCGCCGCCCTCGCGCCAGCCCACCCCGCCCACGCCGGTCCCGCCCAAGCCGAAGGTCGCGCGCAAGCCGCCGCCGGCCTCGCGCCTGCAGACCACGCGCGTGGACCACGCGGCCGACCCGCTGCTGACCGAGGCCGACACCACGCCCGCGCCCAGCGCCACGCCCAGCCCGCCCGTGCCCGCGCCGGCGCAGACCCCGCCCCAGGCGTCCACGCGCCCGCCGGCCAACCCGCCGCCGACCGACCGCCGCTCGCCCAACTGGGGCCATCCGCCCGGCTACATCGCCCAGGACAGCGCGCCGGAGAACGCCGGCTTCGACGACAGCCCGGCGCTCAACCAGGGCCGCGGCCGCGACAGCGGCATGGATGGCGCCAGCCTGTCCGTCGGCGGCTACCAGGCCTATTACGAACCGCGCGTGGAAGAACGCGTGCGCACCTGGATGGCGCAGGGCATGAAGGAGTTCTTCATCCCCCTGCCCGGCACCGAATACCTGATGGTGTGCCCGCTGGAGATCGTGCTGCGCAACGGCTCCGGCCCGTGCCGCGCGCTGCCGCCGGATTCACCCGAGCTCAAGGGCATCGGCGACTCGCGCGACATCATCAACATGCAGCGCGTGTACCACCGCGGCGAGCTGGTGTGGAAGGGGCCGGGGCCGTATCGCTGAGGGCGGGGCGGGTGGGCTCAGGCGGATGATTGGGGCCTGCGCTTGGGTGTTGGCCGACGGCCTGAGGCAGGCCGAAGGTGGGGGTGCCGGCGCCTTCGCTTCGACACCCACTCACGTGACTAGCGCACGAGCGCAGAGCATCAAACGCCTCGCCTGATGAGAAAGCGAGCAGGCCCTCGGTCGCGCGTGCGCAAGACCGCAACACCACGCACCGCGCTTGCACCGGATCGACACCGACTGGCCCAATACGGCTTCTCACCCGCCCGATCGGCCCGCCTCCATGTCGCCTGCCACGCCCGCCGCCGCCGTGACCGTTCCCCTGCTGGAGACGCCGCGGCTGATCCTGCGCGAATACCGCGCCAGCGATTTCGAGCCCTTCGCCCGGCACCTGTCCGACCCGATCAGCGCCGAGTTCCTCGGCGTGGTCGACCGCCCCACCGCCTGGCGCTTCTTCTGCTCGCACGTGGGCATGTGGCAGCTGTACGGCGCCGGCTGGTGGTCGGTGACGCTGCGCGAGGGCGGCGAGCCGGCCGGCCATGTCGGCGCCTTCCTGCGCGAGGGCCACAACGGCCTGGAACTGGGCTGGAGCATCTACCGCCCGTTCTGGGGCCAGGGCCTGGCCGGCGAGGCCGCCTCAGCCGTCCTCGACTACGTTTTCCAGACCCGCCGCGAGCCGCAGTTCCACGCCCTCATCGACCCGGGCAACATCGCCTCGCGGCGCGTGGCCGAGCGCCTGGGCCTGCATTTCGACGGCAACACCGAGCTGCACGGCAAGCCGGTGGAGCGCTACGTGCGCAGCGCGACGCCCTCCGAGGCCTGATGTCGCGAGCGGCCGCCCGGTCGCCGACACGCCTGGCAGGCAGCGGATTCGGCAGGCCATCAGCCGCGAGCGCTTGCGCGGCGCGCCGGTCGCCACCGACGGCGCCAGGCCCGCCGCGTCGCATCGCACCGCGGCGAATCAGGGATGCGCATCTCGATTTGGCCGCCGGACAAAACGGGGGGCTCGATCCCGTGCGCTAGTATCGAGAGGGGACGCACCCCACCATGCAAAGGAGCTGACATGGCAGATCCGAACCGGATGCCCAGCGATCCCTCCCACCCCGACCACGCGCTGTATCAGCAACTGCTGCGGGGCGTCGAGGGGCTGCACCGCTGGCAGGGCGACCAGAACGCCAACGTCGCCGCCGCGCTCTATGCGCAGGTCAAGGCCGATCCGCGCTTCCCGGAGCAGATCAGCCAGGTGGTGCTGGGCGATCCGTCCGCGAAGGTCCCCTCCGTCTTCGCTACCTACACGCCGCCTTATGGGGCGGACCCCATGCGGGCCAGCGCGCCGACCTCGAGCGCGCAGACGCCAGCGGCGGACAGCCTGCGACCCTTCGCATTGCCTGCCTCCCAGGTGGACAAGGACGGCATGCTCACGGTCCCGGAGATCCGCAATGCGCGCGTCACCGCGCTCGAACATGGCGCGCTGACCTCGCCGGAAGCCATCGTGATGCACCGCACCGAATCCTCCACGGCGAAAAGCACGCTGGATGGCTACAACGCCGGCGGCCAGCCTGCCGGCGCGCACTTCCTGATCGACAAGGACGGCACCATCTATCAGACCGCGAGCCTGGACCACCAGACCTGGCACGTGGGCAAGATCCGCTCGCGCGGGGCCGAGGAAGGCACGCTGATCGAGCCGGACAAGACCTGGCACGCGCAGACCGGCTTCAAGCCCACGGCCATCAACAGCCACGAGAACGCGAACCCCTATCCCATCCGCTATCCCAACAACAGCGACAGCATCGGGATCGAGGTCGTGGGCGCCTACAACGCGACGACCAAGACCTGGGACGCGCCGACCGCCGAGCAGACCGCCTCGATCAATCGTCTGGTCGGCGTGCTGCAGCAGCAGTATGGATTGGACAACCATGACATCTACAAGCACGACACCATTTCCTACAAGACTGCGGGCGAGGGCGATGGCCTGTACGTGCCTGGCGCTGCCGCTGCTGGCGGCGTGCAACAGCCCGCAGGCCCGACCCGCTGACACCGGCGCGGCGCCGGCCGCCGCAGGCAGCGGCAACGTCCAAGTGCTGAGCGTGGGCACGTCGGTCTACGCGCCGGACGCGGGACGTGCAGCGGATCCGGGACTGGAAGCGGCCTGCAAGGCGTGGAAGCTGGATCGCGAAGGCGTCGCGCGCTTCTTCGGCGCCAGCCGCGAATATCCGGACGGCACAGGCGATGCGTTCTACGCCCTGCCCTGCACGATCAGCGGCCAGCTGCAGGCGGAAGGCAAGACCTGGTCCTATACGATCAATGCCGCCGCCACCGCGACGTGGGCCCGTGGCAACGTGGTACGCACCTTTGGCTGTTCCGCCAGCGCGTGTACGCCGCTGGTGCTGATGATGCCCGACAACAATTCGGGCCAGTAGCGTTACACCCGCGGCGCCATCCAGGCCGCGGTGCTGCTGCTGCGACGCGGGACTGCAGGCCCGCTCGTCCATGTCCTTTCCCGCCCGGGCCGGATCGCCGAGGCTGGCGCTGCACCCTCGATGCAGCCGGCGCTTGCGGGGCGGAGCGCAATCTCACGAGCGCCGATGCCGACATGGCACCTGTGGAACATCGACCACCAGGCACCGCCGCGCCAATCGTGTTCAGCAGACGCTCGTACCCGACGCCCGCATGACGTGCCGACCCGAGCGCCTAACCGTTGCGCCGGGCGAATGCCTCGAACCGCGCATGCTCGGCGGACAGACGCTCGCGGAACTCCGCCGTGTCGGTGGGCCCGAACCCGACCTCGGCCTCGCCGCGCTCGATGCGCGGGAACACCGCATCGCAGAACGCGTCCAGATCCGCGCCGTGCGCCTGTCCCGGCCCCGCCAGGGCGGTGGCCACCGCCGGTGGGATCAGCTCGGTGACCGTCACGCCGGTCCCGGCCAGGGCCCGGCGCAGATTCATCGTGTAGCTGTGCAACGCCGCCTTGGCCGCGCTGTAGCCCGGCGCGAAAGTCTGCGGATTGAAGGCGCCGCCTGAAGTGACGTTGACCAGCTGCCCACCCTGGCGGGCCTCGCGCAGCAGCGGGACCAGCAGGGTGCCCAGGTGGATCGGCGCGCAGAACAGCAGATCGATCTCCGCCTGACGCTCGGGCCAGGCCGCGGTGTCGTGGGCGATGTCGACCCGACGCTGGATGCCGGCATTGTTCACCAGCACATCCAGGCCGCCCAGCTCGGAGACGATGCGGTCGGCCAGGCGCTCGCGCGCGTCGGCGCGCGCCAGGTCGCCGGCGATGGTCACGCAGCCGGGCAGCTCGGCCCGCGCCTGCCCCAGGCGCTCGGCGGAGCGGCCGGTGATCACGACCCGCGCGCCGCCTTGGGCATAGCGCTTGGCCAGCCCCAGGCCGATGCCGGACGTGCCGCCGGTGATGAGTACTGTGCGTTGTGTTGTCATGTCAACAGCATGCGTCCGCTATTGTTGCCATGTCAACAAGGCGGGGATGCGCATGAGCAGGCTTTCGGAACAGGACATGCAGCGATGGATCGCCTGGAAGCGCGCCACCGAGGCCGTGATGGCCGCGGTCGTCGCGGAGATCACCGCACACACGGGCCTGTCGGCGGCGGACTTTTCCGTGCTGACGCGCGTGGTCGAAACGCCCGCGGGCCAGATCCGCCAGCAGCGTCTGTCCGATGATCTGGGCTGGGAGCGCAGCCGGCTCTCGCGTCAACTGACCCGCATGGAAACGCGCGGGCTGCTGCGCCGCGAAGGCTCGACCGCCAACTGGCAGATCGTCGCCACCGCCGACGGACGCGACGCCGTCCGCGCCGCCCGCCGGGTCCACGCCTCCGCTGTGCAGCGCTCTCTGATCAACGCCGTGCCCCCAGAAGACGCCGACGCGTTCTGGCGCGTGGTGGCGCGGCTCGGTGCGGGCAACCCCTAGCCCTGACAACCCCTTTGTATCTCGACACACAGGCGGCTCACCCCTCGGCCAGCGGCTCCCCGCCCCGCAGCCGCTGCGCGTAAATCGTATCGACCAGCACACGCACCTCGTGCGCCGCAGCGAAGATGCTCTCCCCTAACGTGCTCAGGCTGGCGTCGTCCATCTGCGCGCCCGCGCACACCGCCACCATGTCGCTGTGCGCGCTGATGGTGCGCAGCAGCTGGTGGAACCGATCGATCTGCGCCTGTGTCGCGCCGAACGCATAGGTCGCACTAGGCGGCGCGGTGGCCTTCGCCCGGGCTTTGGCGGATTTTCTCAAGGCCCTAGAAGTTGTCACGGCACCCTTCCTCGACAGGGCGGACAGAGCGTCCATGAGCCGAACTTATCTGTTTTTCGGATATTTGAAAAGGGGATATAGCGTCGTTGCTCCCGCGCGACTTTCCCTGCCATGTCCACCAAGTCGATCCATAAGGCGGAGTACGCAATCCTGCTTCAACAGCTGCGCGATATCCGGTTGGCTGCAGGGCTGACGCAGGTGGGCCTGAGCGCCGCACTAGGCCGTCCCCAGTCCTACGTAAGCGATGTCGAACGCGGTGAGCGGCGGATGGATCTGCTGCAACTGCGTGATTTCTGCACCGCCTGTGGAACCTCTCTCAAGGCATTCGTTTCGAAGTTCGAGCGAGCACTGGCCGGCTGACCACAGGTGGCTTTTGGTGAGGCGCCGCGCTTGATTGCTCACGGCACATCTCCGTAGCCGCGACGTCTTAACCGCTCCGTCTACTCACCGGGACAATCCCGCTCACCGCTGACAGGAAGCCTGCCGGAGGCTATTGTTCGGGCAAGGACTTGGGGGTCTTGCATGGGACGCAGGCGCAAGCAGAACGGCATCGAAGTATTCGCGGCCTTGCCGTGGCCAGTAGGTGTCGCCGCTGGCCTGATCGGCTTTATCGGGGTCCGCTACGGCTTTGACTGGTGGATGGCTCGGCAAGGCGGGCCGCTCGCCCAAGGTTTCTATCAGGGCTCGGGCACCATGCTCTCGCCGCTGGCGTGGATGGTGCTGGCCATCTGCTGGATCGGCGCGCTGGCGTCCTTCCTCGGCAGCCGCCATCGCCGCAAGCTACTCGACACGCGCACCGATCTGGAAAGCCTCAGCCAAGGCGGCTGGCGCCAGTTCGAACTGCTGGTGGGCGAAGCCTTCCGCCGCCAGGGCTATGCCGTGGAGGAAACCGGCCTGGGCGGTGCCGATGGCGGCATCGACCTCATCCTGCGCAAGGACGGCCGTCGCACGCTGGTGCAATGCAAGCAATGGAAGCGCCAGCAAATCGGCGTCAGCGTCGTGCGCGAAATGGCCGGCCTGCTCGCCCATCACCACGCCCACGCAGTGAAGATCGTCTGCATCGGCAGCTACACCAAAGACGCTGAGCGCTTCGCCCAAGGCAAACCGATTGAGTTGGTTAGTGGCATACGGCTGCTGGAGATGATCCGGGTGGTACAGCGGCAGGCTGGGGCTGCACCTGTGTCGGTGACACCACGTGTTAATCCGGCGATGGTTGCCTTTGAGGCACCGACTGCGGCTGCGCGCGTTGAGGCTTCCGTTTGCCAGCGGTGCGGCAGCGACTTAGTACAGCGGACCAACCGCCAAACTGGCGAAAACTTCCTGGGCTGTAGCCAGTTTCCGAAATGTCGGGGAACTGGATGAATACATAGAAAATTCACTCCGCCCCCTTTCTTCTAACATAGCAGAACAGCCTAAAGATCAATGTAGGCAAAAAACCACACATACCAAACATATTCGGCCTTGATTGAAATGGAAATTAAGTCGATAAACCAGATGAAGGAACACTCATCTGAGATAAAAAAAGCATTGAAAAGGATGCGCACTCATGATTTCGGAACGCAACGTGTTGGTGCTGAGTCAGAATATACGGCCAAGTCAATTGTTGGCGGCATAGATTCAATCTTGATAGATCTCCAAACACTCTGCTCCGCGCCAGCAAAATTTTTAAAGAAATCAACCAACTCAGAGCGAAGCTCGATCAACTCGAATCTGGCCAATCTTCTAAATCACTGTAAGAACTTGGACCTGACGAGCGCTGCGACGGTGTTGGAGCAGATCAAACCCCTAATAAGAGCCTATGGAGTCCGCGACTCGGACGAGCGCAGGGTTGCATTTGAAGATCATGTGGACCATCTGCAACGAAAAGCTCTTGACCTAGCCTCTGAGATTGAGCGGCTAAGAAACACTAAGAGTTTGGTGGAGTCTGAGCTTGAAGTGATGAAAGAAACGATCGCAGAAGCCCAGCTAGCCACTAGTAAAATTGACGAGTCCAGCGCCTCAATCGCCCAAAAGCTCGAAGAATCCGCCCAGTCTTTCGACCAAATTGAATCAATTAAACAAGATTGCGAAAAGTCTCAGGCAGAGATATCTGAAAGCAAGCTTGATGTTGATGCCCTTCAGGTCAGCATCGAAGAATTTGCAAAGAAAATTGCTAGCCGCGAAGTGCAGCTTGAGAATCAAGAAGTCAGAACAAACGACTATAAGACAGCTCTAGACGCATTTTCTAATGAAAGAATCAAGCTTCTTGGAGATGCGAATTCTCTGATAGAAAGCGCCAGGGTTGCACTTGGATATAAAACAGCAGAGGGTCTAAGCGCAGCATTTACCGAGAAGCAGAATGAAGCGAAGTCAGACAAGACGACTCGATCATGGATCATCGCGGCAGCAATATTTATTGCTGGGGCAATAGGCATCGGCATCTGGGTGACTCTGAGTTCGGGAACGACGATTGAACTTGTTATCGGTCGCATCTCATTGATTCCCATCCTAATTGGTGGTGCTTGGTTCTCTGCTTCGCAGTATATTAAGCAGCGGAATCTAGCCGAGGAGTACGCATACAAAAGCGTACTTGTTAGATCTATTGTTGGATTTTCAGATCAAATATCTAGCAGCGATAGCAGAGGCGAAGATTATTCGCTTTACATGCAAAAGGTTCTTGCAGAAATACACATGAATCCAGTTAGAAGCAGAGCGGAAAATTCCATATCAAAGAAGGAGGTGCTAGAGATTCTCAAAGAGCTTAGAGACCCAATCGTAAAAATTGCTGAGACGGCTGTTAAAAGCAAAATCTGAGAGAAATTTGAGCCGTTAAGTTCTAGCTTTCGGCCAAATTTCTTTGAGTCCAGAAAATCTACTTCTCACAACGGAGGTGTTAAGTGCCAAGTCCCGCCTATCAAATTATCCGGAATGCGATCTTGAGTAAGCAGCAGATCCTTGCTGTCTACCACGGCCATCCACGAGAAATGTGCCCCCATGTTATTGGCTACAAAAATGGCAGAGAGAAGGCACTTTTCTACCAGTTCGGTGGCACAAGCAGCAGCGGACGAGACGCAAGGCCAGGATCACCAGAAAATTGGCGATGCTTATTTATTGACGAGTTGAGTGATGTACTTGCTCAAGATGGACCTTGGCATACAGCTGACAATCACTCTAGTAATCAGACTTGCGTCGATGACGTAGATGTTGAGGTTGAATACTGATCGAAGATTGGGACTCTAAGGCTCATGCGCAAAGCCGAGCCAGACGACCGAAAACAGTGGTCAGGGTGCAATTTCTTCGCAAGACTCACCGGCCCCTGCCACTACCCCGAGCTACATCCTTGACCTCCCCTACATCCCCCGCCCTGCATCCTCGCCACCAGATCAACTGACGGAGTACACACGATGATGAAGTGGATGGGGGCCGCACTGGCCACGGCGTTGCTGGTGTCCGGCTGCGCCAGGGTGGAGGGCGAGAAGTTCGTGGGCCACTGGGTCAACGTGCAGATGCAGGACGAGACGATGGACATCGAGCGCAGCGGCGAGGCCTTCATGGTCCGCAGCACCACGCCAAAGTTCTTCAGCCGCAAACCCCAGACCGACAGCTACCCGGCCATCTACAAGGACGGCGCGCTGCAGGTGAACAACGACGGCGAGACGGTCACCTTCGCCATCGATGAGGCCAACGGCCACCTCAACACCGGCAGCGACCAGTACCGGCGCGTCGAAACCAAGTGATGTGCCAGGCTGAGCCCACCAACGCGGGCTCAGCCGACCGGATCAGGCGTACGCTGTGGTCCTCGCATGGAAGCCGGACACGCTCCACCGGCGCGGTCCGGGACCGTCAGACGCCATGGCGCTCGCTCCATGCGGTGGACTTCAGGAAAAGGAAGATCGCCATGCCACGCTTCACGCCTTGCGGCTGGACTGCATCGATGGCTTTGATTGCCGCCGCGGCCCTGCCGCTTGCATCCTGCACCAATACGGGCACGGCGTACCGCGCGCCGACACAGGAAGCCTCCATGAAATCGGGAGTTGGTCCCATGCTGGAAGAAATCTACGCGTCCCGGAAACCTGTCCGGTTCGAACAGTTGGATGTCAGCGACATCGTGCGCAGGCACTTCCCCGTCGGCACCGACAAGGCCACCGTCGTTGATGCGTTCGCAAACTCCTCCACCTCGAAGGTGGTCGAGGACACCGCGGACAAGCTGGTGGTACGCGACAACCATGGTCAGGCCATGCTGGACCCTGATGCGCGCTCTGTCGTGATCACCTTCCATCTGGATGCGGATGGCAAGGTGTCCGGGATCGAAGCGCTGCACCTCAAGAACCAGTAGGGATCCTGGAGCGCCTCATGGACGAGAAGATCGAGGTCGGGTACCGCAACATCGGGTCGCAGTTGGGCAAGGACTATCACCACAAGTTCCTGCTCTATACGGACAAGCAGGGTCACCAGCACACCATCAGCGGATGGACGGGGGATCCTCAGCCCGGCCTGCCCTATGGAAGGATGCACGTCGAAACCGACCTTCCCTACGACAGGACAAATCCCGACCATCCCGCCAACCCCAACGCGGTGGGCCAGAAGCAGTATCGGGAGGGCATCGCGCACGGTCCGGACTTGTCCAAGACCTGGCAGCAGATGATCGCCAACGCCAGAAGCAAGGACGACAGATACCCTTACGACCCGCTGGAGCAGAACTCCAACACGCTCGCAGACAGCGTGCTGCGGGACGCAAAGCTGCCGGAGCCCAAGCAGGATGGATTCACTGGTCATTGGGCGCCCGCATCGGGTCGGCAGCTGGATGAGTCGATCAAGCCGGTCGTGCCTGGGCTCGGCAATTCAGGCCGTGTCTCCAGTGCCGGGCACCCCGCCCTGGATGCCGATCGCGAAGCCCAGCTGCGCAACGACCCGTATTTCAGGCAGGCGCTGGCAGGACTGGACAGGCTTGGTCCCGAGGCAGGCGTCTACACGAACCAGCAGGACAAGGAACGGATGGCGGGTGCGCTTGCGGTAGAAGCCAAGCAGGGCCGTCTGCCGGGGATCCAGGAAGTGGTCGCCAATCCGGCCAACGGCAACCTGTTTGCGGTCTGGAAGAATCCGGGAAACGATCAGGACGTCATGCGCGTCCACATCGACAAGGGCGAAGCGATCAAGCAGCCCTTGGCCGACCATCTGCACAGGCTTGAGATCGCCAACCAGCAGGCCGTGCAGGCGCCCACTCAAGAAGCCCATTCGCGCTTGATGGAGCAGCCCCACCACGGCGCACTCGCGCGGTAACTTTCTTAGAAGAGTGCGCCCTGCTCAGGGGGAGCGTCCGACCATGAGGTCTTCTGCGCTTGCGCAGGCTTCGGAGCAACGTCGCGCTCCTCTGCCCCACCCAACCGCCACGCCAATCCCGACATCCGCTCGGCGTGGCGGGCGAGGGCGTCGCGCAGGACCTGGGCGCTGCCGGCGATGTGCAGGCGGGTGCGGGCGCGGGTG
Source organism: Pseudoxanthomonas winnipegensis (assembly GCF_004283755.1). Lineage (GTDB taxonomy): Bacteria > Pseudomonadota > Gammaproteobacteria > Xanthomonadales > Xanthomonadaceae > Pseudoxanthomonas_A > Pseudoxanthomonas_A winnipegensis. The sequence goes on along the minus strand of NZ_SHMH01000002.1, from coordinate 217,399 downwards.
ATGGCGGTGTAGATCAGTTCGCGCGAGAGGACGCGGCTGTCGTTGCGGGGCAGCTGGAGCCAGACTTCGTCGAATTCGCTGCCCTGGGCCTTGTGCACGGTCATGGCGAAGGCGCTGTCGTGGGCGGGCAGCGTGGCGGGGTGGAAGGCGCGCACTTCGCCAGGCGCGTCGCCGGGGAACCAGGCCATCAGGGTGGCGCTGTCGTCCTGTGCCGCAGGAGCGCTTGCTTCGCTGCGCCCCGAGAAGGGGCTTGCTCCGCTGCGTCCCGAAGAGGGACTCGCTTCGCTTCGCAGGCAGATGCCGATGTCGCCATTGAACAGGCGGTGGCGGTAGCTGTTCTGGGTGATCAGCAGCAGGCGGCCGTGGAACCAGGCCGGGGTGGGACCGGTGCGGCGGCCGGAGAGCAGTTCCTCGATGCGGGCATTGAGGCCGCGCGCGCCCTGTGGACCTTCGCGCACGGCGGTGAGCAGGCGCAGGCGCTGGGCGCGGGCCAGGGCGGTGGCCGGGTCTGGGGCGTCGGCCAGGCTGCGCCAGTGCGCCAGCAGGGCCTCGCGCTGCACGTCGAACGGGTCCAGCACGTCTTCGTGGAAGTGCACGCCCTGCAGCCCGCCGCCGCGCAGCAGGGCCAGCGCGGTGTCGGCCTCGCCGCTGCGCGCGGCCTCGGCCAGCGGGGCGAGGTCGAAGTCCGCGTCCTGGCGGTAGCCGCGACGCAGCTGCACGCGATGGCCGCGCAGGCCGGTGGCGTCGGCATCGATGGGCGTGCCGGGGCCGAGCAGCGGCTGCAGCGCGCGCGCGTCGTCCTCGCGCAGGGCATCGCCCGGGCCGGCGGCGGCGAGGATGGCGGCCAGCACGTCGCCGGCCTCGACCGAGGGCAGCTGGTCGGCATCGCCCAGCGCGATGAGCTGGGTGCCGTCGGCCACGGCTTCGACCAGCTTGCACATCAGCGGCAGGTCGACCATGGAGGCCTCGTCCACCACCAGCACGTCCAGCGGCAGCGGGTTGTCGGGCGTGTGGCGGAAGTCGGGGCTATCCGGGATGACGCCGAGCAGGCGGTGCAGGGTGCTGGCGGTGTCGGGCAGCGCGGCGCACAGGGCCGGGTCGATGCCGGCGGCCAGCATCGCGGCCACCGCGCGGCGCAGGCTTTCGGCCATGCGCTCGGCGGCGCGGCCGGTGGGCGCGGCCAGAGCGATGCGCGGCGGCGGCGCGCCCGAGGCGGCGGCCAGGGCGATGCGCAGTACCAGCAGGCGGGCGATGGTGGTGGTCTTGCCGGTGCCGGGGCCGCCGGTGACCAGCAGCAGGGCGCGGCGCAGCGCCAACGCGGCGGCGCAGGCCTGGCGGTCCTCGCCCTGGGCGGCGTGCGGGAACAGCGCGGCGAACACCTCGCGCACGCGGCCGGGATCGTCGGTGAGCGGTGGCTGCGCGGCGATGCGGCGCAGGCCGGCGGCCAGGCGCGCTTCGTACTCGCGGTAGCGGCGCAGGTAGAGCAGGCCGGTGCCCTCGCCGGTGTGTTCGAACACCAGCGGCGCGTCGGTGGCCGAGGTGGCGAGCAGACCGTCGGGTTGCGCGATCCAGGGCGAGGCGCGCAGCTGTTCGATCCAGTCGGTTGGATCGGGCCAGGGCAGCGGCGGGTCGGCGCTGGCGGCGGGGCCGGCGTCGATCAGCAGGCGCGGGCGCGCGGGGTCGAAGCCGGCGTGGCCGTTGGCCACGGCCAGCGAGGCCAGGGCGGCGGCGGCCAGCACCGCGTCCGGTGTGTCGGGGCGCAGGCGGCGCAGGCTCTGTGCGAACGCGTGGTCGAGCGTGCGCAGGTGGCCTTGGGTGTGGAGGGCGGTGAGGAGGGAGGGGGTGGAACTCATGGTGTGCGCTCGCTTGGTGCTTCGGCACCGTGATTGCGAGCGTGCTTGGGATTGTGGGTGGGGGGGGAGAAGAAAGGCGTGTTCTGTTGAGCGCCGCGGAGCGGCAGCGTTGCTTCTTCGGGTTGGGTGCTGCGCGCGTTTTGTTTGTGACTTCGGAGGCGCCCCCTCACCCCAGCCCTCTCCCCCGCGAGCGGGGGAGAGGGAGCAGTAAGGTGCGCGTGAGGGTGAACCGAAGCGTGCGAGTGAGCGCTCATGCTGCGGCCTCGGCGACGTTGCCGGCGAACAGGGCGTCCAGCGCGTGAATCAGTTCCGGCGCGAAGCGTTGGGCATGCACGCCAGGGGAGTCGGCGCGGGTGGCGTCCAGGCCGCGGCAGAACAGGTAGCGCAGGCCGCCGAAGTCGAGGGCGTAGTCGTAGGCCGCGCCCAGGCGGAAGCGCAGCCAGCGGTGCAGGGCCAGGGTGTAGATCAGCGCCTGCAGGTCGTACTCGCTGTGCGCCATCGCCTGAGCCATGGCCGCGGCGTCGTACTGGGGCAGGCGGTTGGACTTGTAGTCCAGCACGTACCAGCGCCCGTCATGGGTGTAGGTGAGATCGATCAGGCCGGTCATCAGGCCTTCCAGCACGCGGCGCAGGCCGAAGCCGTGGCGCTCGCGGATCACGCCATGGGCGTGCAGCAGCTGCAGCAGCGCGTCCACCTGGGTGGGCTGCAGGGCGAACTGGAATTCGATCTCGGCGCGGCGCGCCTCGGGCGGCAGTTCGCACAGGCGCAGGCCTTCGGGCAGGGCGACGGTCAGCGTCTGGCCGATCAGTTCGGTCAGCGCGGCCACGCCGTCGTCGAGGGCGTCGAGCGGATAGCCGCCGGCCTTGAGCGCGGTCTCGATCGTGCTGCGCTCGTCGGCCGGCGCGGGGTCGCCGGCCTGCCAGTCGCGCCAGGCGCCGAAGTCGGCCTCCTCCAGCGCCGCGTGCAGCACCACGCCGAAACGGTTGCCGGAGAAGCGCGCGTCGAAGGCCTCGGCCGGCTGGGTCGCGTCCGGCGCGGGGTCGGCCTCGGGTTCGTCGCGGCCGCCGGCGGTGGCCACCGTGGCGCGCGTGGAGGTGTCGACGCTGCCGCCCTCGGCGTTGGCCAGCTGGGTGAAGCTGTAGACCCACCAGTCCGGCGCCAGGTGGCGCGTGGCCTGGCGTGCGGGCGGCGTGTCGCCGGCATGCGGCGGCGGCAGCCACGACAGCGCGGCGGGCTGGGCGTCGTCGCGGACGATGTCGGCAAGCTCGGGCAGACCGTAGAGCATCGGCCACAGCGGGGTCCTGCGGTGCTCGTAGAAGGCGCCGGTGGCGATCCACAGCGCGTGCTCGGCGCGGGTCAGGCCGACATAGAGCAGGCGCGCGTCCTCGGCGCGCTGGGCGTCGATCCAGCGCTGCCTGGCGGTGCCCCAGCCGGAGGTCTCGACCTGCAGTCTCCAGTGCAGCGCGCGCATGCCGTCTTCGCCCGCCACCACGCAGGCGCGGCCCGGGTCGGGCGGCTTGCCGCCGATGCCGGCGAAGGGCAGGAACACCAGCGGGTACTCCAGGCCCTTGGACTTGTGCAGGGTGACGATCTGCACGCGGCGCGCGTCCGATTCCAGCCGCAGCAGCTGGGTCTCGTCGTCCGGGTCGGCCTGGGCGATGCGCTGGCCCAGCCAGTCCACCAGCCCGGCCAGGCCCAGCGCGCGCGCATCGGCCTGCTGCAGCAGTTCGCCCAGCTGCAGGTAGTTGGTGAGGCGGCGTTCGCCATCGAACAGGCCGAGCAGGCGTTCGGCGTTGTCGGCGCACAGGTCCGAGACCAGGGCCAGCGGGCCGCCGCGCTGCCAGCGCTCGCGCCAGGCCACGGCGCGCTGCTGCCATACGCCGAGCGCGGCACCGTCCTCTTCCAGCGCGGCGATGCCGGCCGCGTCCACGCCCAGCAGCACGGTGGCCAGCGCCGCGCGCAGGCGGCCGTCGTCGGCGGTGTGCAGCAGCGCCAGCAACAGGGTCAGCAGGTCGCGTGCTTCAGGTGTGGCGAACAGGCTCTGCTTGCCCGCCGCCACCGCCGGGATGCCCACCGCGGCCAGCGCCTGCTGGATGCGCGTGGCCTCGCGGTGCGTGCGCACCAGCACGGCGATGTCGCCGGGCTGCACGGGCGCGCCGTTGAGCGTGGCGCTGCCGGCGCGGGCCTCGCTCAGCACCGCGTGGATGGCCGCCACGCAGGCCTGGGTGGCCAGCTCGCGCGAGCGTTGCGCGCTGTAGGGCTTCTGCTTGCCGGCCTCGTCGCTGGGCGGCGGCGGGGCTTGCCACAGCGTCAGTGCGGGCGCGTCGCGCCCGGCGCGCCGGTAGTCGGCATCGCGGCGCTGGGTGCCGGGCAGCACCGGGTGGAAGGCGATGTTCTCGTCGAGGAAGGCCTGCGCGCCGGCCTGTGCGTACAGCGCCTGGATGGCGCGCAGCACGGCCGGGCGCGAGCGGAAGTTGCGCGCCAGCGGCGGCGCGGCCTGCGCGGTGGCCGCGGCGCGCAGATAGGTCTGCACATCGCCGCCGCGGAAGCCGTAGATGGCCTGCTTGGGGTCGCCGATCAGGGCGAGGAAGCGGCCGTCCGCGCCCTCGCCCGCGCCTTCGCCGAACACCGTGTCGAAGATCGCCCACTGGCGCGCGTCGGTGTCCTGGAATTCGTCCACCAGCGCCACCGCGTACTGCGCGCGCAGGCGCTGGGCGAGCGCGGCGCCGTGCGGCCCAGCCAATGCGCCGGCCACGCCGTCGATCAGGTCGTCGTAGGTCTGCACGCGCAGCTGGCGCTTGCGCTGGGCCAGGCGCGTGCGGGCGGTGTCGCGCAGGGCGTGGAGCAGGCGCACGCTGGCGCGTTCCTGTGCGTCGGTGAGCTCGGCGAGCGCGGCCAGGTACGGCGGGATCAGCGCGCACAGCGGCGAGGTCGGCGTGGATGCGGCCTTGCCCTTGTTCGTCCTGGTCTCCAGCGCCTCGGGCGCCAGCATCGCCAGCTTGGGGTGCGGCGGGATGGCCCAGTCGCCGCGCGCGCAGCGCTGGGCCAGGTCGTCCCAGAGTTCGTGGATCCAGGCGGCCTTGTAGCTCTGGCCGTTGAGGATCTTGGCTTCGACCGCCTCCAGCAGCGCGGCGCGCAAGGCATCGCCATGCGTGGCGAAGGCGTCGGCCAGCGCCTGCGAGGCGCGGTACAGTTCGGCCGCGCTGCGCTCGGGGTCGTCGGCCTGCGCGGGCAGCGGCGGCAGCAGTACGGGCTGGCGGATCAAGGCGTCCAGGTCGCGCGCCAGGGCCTCGGGGCCGGCGGGCCACAGCGTCATCAGCAGCGGCGCCTGCGTCGCGTCGGCGGCGGTGGTGCGCCACAGGTCGGCGGCCAGCTCGTCGCGCAGCGCGCGGTCGTTGGCCAGCAGGTCGGGCGCGGCGAAGGTCTGGTCGCTTTCCAGCGCATGCTCGCGCAGCACGCGCGCGCAGAAGCCGTGGATGGTGAAGATGGCGGCCAGGTCGATCTCGTCGGCGGCCTGGCGCAGGCGGCAGCGCAGCTGCGCGGGCGTCTCGTCGCCGGTCTGCAGGTGCGCGGCGATGATGGCGCGGCTGAGGGCGATGTCGGGCGCTTCGGCTGCGTCCTGTGCTGGGTCCTGTTGCCCCGGTGGGAGCCGCCATGGCGGCGAGGGGCTTTCCCCGGTTACTGCGTCTGCGCCGCCCTGCCCTTGTTGGAAATCGGAGGACTCGGCGGTTTGGTCGGTGGGTCCACTCGCTGCCATGGCAGCTCCCACCGGGTCGGGGACCAGGGAGGCGGCCAGGGCCAGGCGTTCGCGGATGCGCTTGCGCAGTTCCTGCGTGGCCGCGTCGGTGAAGGTCACCGCCAGGATCTGGCCGATGCGCAGGCGTCGCTCCACCACCAGCCGCGTGACCAGCGTGGCCAGGGTGAAGGTCTTGCCGGTGCCGGCGCTGGCCTCGATCAGGCGCGTGCCGGTCAGGGGCAGGTGGAGGAAGGGGTCGGTGGGCGGGGTCATGCGCGGGCGTGCTGCGCTGTGCGGCGGGCGCATGGGGCGGGGAGCGGCTGCGGTGATGTGCCGCGCGTTTGCGTGGACGGGCCGGACGTCCATGGGTTCCCGCTTTCGCGGGAATGACGGAATTTAGGTTTGGGGCGAGGTTCGCGTGCATCGCGACTGGAGGACGGCTGTGTCGTTGAGCCGCTCGCGAACACACCGAAGGGCCGCCGGGCGCGTCCGCCGGGCGCGCCATGTTCGCGGTGTCCGACGTGCGCACCTTGCGTGCAGTGCCCGCGTGAGCCGCCTTGCCCGGTCATGGTTCTCCCTCGCTTTCGGCTTCGGCGACAAAGGCGTGCGCGTCGTCGAAGCCGGCGTGCAGGGTGCCGTGTTCGACCGCGCCGAAGATGTCGAAGCTGGTCTGCGCGAAGTCGCGCAGCAGGGCCGAGTCGGTGAAGGGGTCGCGGCCGCGCAGGGCGAGCTGGTAGGCCTCGCCGTTGCCTTCGCCCCAGGAGCGCTCGCTGCCGCGCCAGCGGGCAGCGGCCGCCTTCAGCGCCTTGTCGGGGTCCTCGGCGTTGAAGTATTCCCAGCCGCTGTAGGGGCCGAAGGGCAGCGGCGCCTGCAGGCCGCGGGCGCGCACCTCGAGCAGGCGCTGCAGGGCGGCGCGGGCCTGGTCCGGGGCCAGCGGCGCCCGCACGAACGGCCCGACGCCAGGCAGGTCGCGATTGCCCGGATCGAAGAAGCGCACCAGCGGCAGCGCCAGCCCGGCCGCACTGGCGAGCAGCCAGTCCAGTCCCTGGCGGATCGCGGCCGGGCCGTTCATCGCGCCCAGGCGCACATGGGCCAGGCCGTGCTCGTAGACGCCCTCGAGGCGGCCCTGCAGGCGCAGCGCATCGAGCTCGACCTCCACCCGCACGCTGCCGCGCGGCGCGGCGCCGCGCCAGGCGATGAAGGCCTCGGCATACGGCTGCAGCCGCGCGACCAGTGCCGTCAGCTGCTGGCGCCCCAGCGGCCCGGACGGCAGCAGCGCGCGCGCGCGCAGCGTCTCGTACAGCCCCTCGTCCTTGCCTTCGAGCAGCGCGTCGAACACCTGCTGCTGCAACAGCGCCTTCTCCAGCCCGGCGGCGGGCGCGAGCAGCGGCTCGACGTCCTGGCCGACGTCGTGGTCCTCGGCCAGGCGCAGGCCCAGGCGCTGGCGCAGGAACTGCTCGGCCGGCGCGGTGAGGAAGCGGCGCAGCGCTTCGAGCGGCAGCACGCTGTCCGGCTCGCCGCCCGACGCGGGCAGCCCCGCCTGGTACCACGGCGCCAGCGCGGTGCGTGCGCCGCCGATGCGGGCCGAGGCCGGCTGCCACTGGGTGCGATAGCTGAAGCGGCGCGGATCGCCGTTCGCGCCGAACGCGGCTGGCGCGAACGGCTGCAGCGCGTGGCGCACCGTCAGCCCCTTGGCCGCCGCGACCGGATCGGCGTGGTAGCGCGCGGCCTCGGCGATCAGCTCGCTGACCAGCGCCGAGGGCTCGCGCACGCTGCCATCGCGCGCATCGGCGCCCAGGTAGCTGACGTAGAACACGTCCTGCGCGGCGGCGAACAGCTGCAGGAACAGGAAGCGATCGTCCTCGCGCGTGGAGCGATCGCCGTGGCGGCGCCGCTCGCTGCCCAGTTCGGCGGTGAGGCGGTTGAGGCCGGCGGCCGGGTCGCGGCGCGGGAACTCGCCATCGTTCATGCCCAGCAGGCAGATCACGCGGAACGGCAACAGCCGCATCGGCACCATGCGCCCGATGCTGACGCCGCCGGTCAGCAGCGGCGCGCGCGTGTCGGCCTGGCCCAGCACCGCGGCGAAGTGCGCGCGCACCACCTCGGCCGGCACGGCGGCGGCGAAGCCGGCGCGCGCCGCGTCCTGGGCGAAGGCATCGATCAGCGTGCGCAGACGGTCCAGCGCGCGCTGGGTGTTCGCCGCCGCCGGTGGCTGCGGCAGCAGGGCGTCGAGCAGGGCCAGCAGGCGCTCGCGCCACTGGGTGGGCGAGAGCGCCTCGTCCAGGCTGCGCTGGGTGCGGGCCAGCACCCGCAGCAGGCGCAGCAGCGCGTCGAGCGCATCCAGCGCGCTGCCCTCCAGCGCCGGATAGGGCGCGACGCCGGCGATCTCGTCGCTGCTGCCGCTGGCGTGGCCCAGCAGCAGCCGGTCCAGCGCGAAGGCCCAGGTGTAGGCGTCGTCTGACGGCGCGCCGTGGCGCACGCGGTGGGCCGCGTCCACGCCCCAGCGCGCGCCGGCGGCGGCCAGCCAGCCGTACAGGCGTTCGAAGGCGGCCGCGTCCAGCCCGGCCGCGTCCGCCAGCGGCGGGCTGGCGAGCAGGTCCAGGATCTCGTGCAGGCCGAAGCGCGAGACCGGCAGGTCCAGCAGGCGCACGAACACCTCGGCCAGCGGCTCGCCGGCCAGCGGGCTGGTGTCGGCCAGCGCATAGGGAATGCGCGCGCCGGCCGTGTCGCCGCCGAACACGGCTTCCAGATACGGCAGGTAGGGATCGATGTCCGGCGCCAGCACCGCGATCTGGCGCGGCTGCAGCGGCGGATCGAAGCGCGGATCTTCCAGCAGGCCACGCAGCTGGTCGTGCAGCACCTGCAGCTCGCGCAGGCGGGTATGGCAGGCGTGCACCTGCAGGCTGGGGTCGGTCGGGTCCAGCTTGGTGAGCGGTGCGGGCTCGGACGGCGCGGCGCGGCGCAGCAGGTCGTGCTGCAGCCGGCGCAGCAAGGTATCGCCCAGGCCGCCCTCGGCCAGCGTGCGCTGGCCGGTGTCGAGCGGGTCGGCATAGACCTCGATCTCCGCGCTCGGGTGCACCACTTCGTAGCTGCCCAGCATCGCCATGAAGTCGCGCCCGGCCGCGCCCCAGGCCTGCAGCAGGCGGTTGTCGCCGGCGGTGCCCTCGAACAGGTCCGCATCGGCCGAAGCCGCCGCGCGCGCGCGCGGACCCAGCGCCTGCAGATCGCCCCAGTAGCCCTGCGCGGGCGTGGGCAGGTAGAAGTGCAGCGTGCCCACGCGCGCCTGCGTGGCCAGCACGCGCAGCACGTCGGGCGAGACATTGAGCGTGGCGAAGGCGAACACGCGCCGCGGCAGGCCCTGCGGCAGCGCCCCGGTTTCGAACCGGTCCAGGTAGTCCTGGATGCGCCGCGCACGGTGCGTGGTGCCGGCGGCGACATGGCGCCACAGCAGGGCCTGCGGATCGCGCGGATCGGCGCCGGCTTCCCAGCGCAGCAGCCAGTCGCGACGCCAGGCCTGGTACTTCTCGAACACGCCGGCCAGTTCGCCGGCCAGCGCCCACGGCTTGAGCGCGTCGTCGCCGCGCAGATAGCCGGCCGGCTGCGCCAGCGCCGGGTTGGCCAGCAGCGCCTGGTCGGTCAGCGCCGCATACAGGCGCCAGTGCAGCGTGGCCGCGTCGAGTTCATCGCGGGCCGCGTCCGCTGCCTGGCCGGGCGCGGGATTGGCCGCCAGCGCGCGGGCGACGAATTCGCCCGGGGTGAGGAACTCCAGGTTGGCCGCCACGCCGTGTTCGGCCGCCAGCGTGGCCTGCAGCCAGCGCCGCATCGCCACCTGCGGGATCAGGATCACCTCGGGCGTGAGGATCGACTGGCCGGGCACGGGCGTGCGCAGCTCGGCCGCCAGCAGCTGCGCCAGCAGGTCCAGGGCATTGGAGGGATAGAGCCGGAAGTCGGCGGGCGGCGGCGCGGGCATCGTGCGGGATTGTGCCGCAGACAGGTCGCCGGGGTTGAGATCGGGTCAGGGGCTGCAACTGCTGGCAGCAGCGGTTCTTCCAAGATGCTTCCTCGCTTGAGGTGGCTCGGAACGTGTCTGGATGCCTGCAGGAACCTTGGCCCTCAAAGGCTGAGCGAGCTGATCGGCGAACGTCGCCGTCGCAAGAGGAGCGACATGTGCGTTTCAGCGCTGGATCCAGGCGGAGATCGCGCGCATCGGTTGCCTCAAGTCGGTCCTGAGCCCGGCCGGCAGCTCATGGGTCGTCTTCCCAGGCGATGGAAGCGATCCGCCAGCCGCGGAGCGTTCGCACGAGTTGGAACAGTTTGGCGCCCCCGCCGTCGTAGGGCGCGCCCTGGTAGAGGCCGCGTTTCTCGTAGGTCGAATGGCGGCAGGCGATGTCGCGCAGCACCTGTGTCCGCGCGTGCGTCTCCCATTCGTGGAAGTCGGTGAGCGTGCCGTCGGACAGCATCCGCGCCCGGGGCGCGATGAAGCTGTCGACCGTCATCGTGTCCGTTCCGCTTCCTGCTGCCCGCGTGACGATGGCCTCGGGCACGAACATGTCACGCAGCGCCTCGACCGGAATCGCCCGTCCGCCGCGATTGTCGAACGCGCCATAGAAGGCGGCGATCAGCGCATCGATCTCCGCGTGGTCCTGCGCGTCGTCAGCGCCTGTCATGTCGTGCCAATCGCGTTCTTTGGGAGAGACGATCGGGGGCGTCTCGCGGGGATTGCGTCGAAGCATAGGTGTGTCGGGGCAGACGCGCCATGGCGACTCCAGGCGAGGGTCCTTCCCCTTCGCCCGCGGCGAAAGGGAGGGGGCAGATCAGGGCCAGGAGCGGGAAGTCGTCGACTTGCGGCCTCCTCCCTTGCGCGCAGCGCAGAGGAGCTCGAAGTCGCGGCTAGCGACTGAGGGGGAGGGGTTGGGGCTTTACCGGGCAAGCCACAGAAGCATGTAGCGGCGCGCGATAAATCGGCGCCTGGGGTGAGATAAATGGCCGCGACAGGGAATTGCACCAGGCGTAACGAAATTGCCGAGGATGCAAGCCTAGCAGGCGGGGAAGAGGCAGCCCGGTTCGTTCAGAAAAGCAGCTCGTCATCGGCCGCCGCCACGCCGGGAAAGCCTGCCCTCTCGCCGGCAAGGAAGTCCTGGACCGGCCACCACAGATGCTCCATCGATGTCCGCCGCGAGCGCTTGTCCCGCGGCGGCTTGTACTGTCGAGCAGCGAACCACCGCTCCATCATCCGCCTGGCCAGCCGGTGGCTTGGCAGCCAGCCGGCGTGGCGATGGCCGCGCCAGTCCGCGCGCCAGTTGCCCTCCCGGTCGACCCAGCCGCAGGGCAGCCCGTCCCAAGTCAGCACCGCGCACCGCAGCGACCCGGTCCAGTAGAAGCGTTCATCGAGCCGGGGGAGTGCCACGCCGGGTTCCGGTGCCGAGGGCTGCCCAGCCTGCCCCGGCCTGGTCTCACGGCCCGTGACGGCCCGCCCGCCTACCAGTTCAGAACCGCGATCTCGCCGCGCTGCTGGGCCTTGGAGGCTGCGGAGCGGCCGATGCTGTAGCGGGTGGCCAGCCGCTTGATCCTGAAGCCGGCGAACGCCTGGCGCATGTCGGGATGATCGTTGACGGTCAGTAGGCACCGTCCCCGCATTCCGCGCATCGTGTCGGCCAGGGCGGCGTACTGCTCGAGGCCGAACTCGACGCCATAGCCGGCGGTCTGCCAATACGGCGGATCTGCGAAGAAGAAGGCCTCGGGCCCGTCGTAGCGTGCCATGCAATCGCGCCAAGGCAGACGCTCGATCGTGACCCTGGCCAACCGCAGATGCGCCGCGCTCAAATCCTCCTCCAGCCGCAGTAGGTTGATTCTCGCCGGCCCCTGGCGATCGACGCCGAAGGTCTGGCCGGCCACGCGGCCACCGAAGGCCAGCTTCTGCAAGTAGAGGAACCTCGCAGCGCGCTGTACGTCCGTGAGGGTCTCCGCCGGCGTGGCCAGCAGCCGCTGGAACTCCTCGCGGGCTGTGAGCTGCCAGCGGAACTGGCGCACCAGCTCGTCGAGGTGATGCTTCACCACGCGGTACAGGTTGACCAGGTCGCCGTTGATGTCGTTGAGCACCTCGGCCTTCGCTGGCTCAGGGCGTAGGAAAAGCATGGCGGCCGCGCCGGCGAAGGGCTCGCAGTAGGTCTTGTGCGTGCTGTCAAAGAGCGGGAGGAGCTGGGCAGCCAGGCGGCTCTTTCCGCCGGGCCAGGGAATCAGGGTCTGCGTTTTCAAGGGTCTCAGCCTGTGGGAATGGCGGCCGGCAGACTGATCTGGCTCTCGCGGGAGCGCAGGGTCCTCGGCCAATGCCACGCGGCTGATCGCGTGTGTTGCGGCGGCGGGTCGATGCTTGCCGGCATCGCCCCGTCGCCCTGTCTTGTTAGCGTCCGGTCGGGAAGATCTGCCCGTAAGTCGGCAGCGTCGGACCCGTGCCACCTCCACCGGTGCCGCTCTTAGGTGGCGCTTCTCGGCCGAAGTCGGTGTTGCCCATGCCCAGAGCACCGGGCACCGTCGAAGAGTAGAGGGTTTTAACCATCACCTCTGCTCGTGAGATGTCACCGCGCGCAGCCATTACGGCTTCACCCAGGTATCGGTCTCTTCCATGATCAGCAAGCCGACGCTCGAATCGTAGATTCTGAAAATCGCCGAAGCGTTATAGACCGTGTCCGTAAAAGTGTCCTGGTCCACGACACTGCCTCCGATATCGTTGTGGATCGGGTTCCACAGGTTGGGCAACCAGCCTCGCCGATTGATACTTAGCACCCCGTATGTCGTAGTGCCGCTGCCAAAGTCGCTCATGGCAACCTTTTCCCGCATGAGCCTGTTCTGATAGCCGCCGCGCATCACGGGGGTGCTGGGGATTCGTCCCATAGCCGAGCCCGCAGAACTGAACTGCCGAGAGCCCATCATCGAGATGGAGGTTGCGTTGATCCCTCGCGCCCAGTAGTTGCAATAGTCATATGCAGGGTAGGCATAACCCGAAGCCCCCATTGATGGAGATCCGTAAGGGGAATTGCTATTTCGAACGCAAACCACCGTCTCGTAGCCAGTGGCGTAATCGCTAGGCAGATCTCCGAAGTAGAAAATGTCCCACTTGTAGTTCGGGTCCCACATCATCAAGTAGAAGAACCTGTCGTTGCCGTAGATTACCCACGGCACGGCGGTCGTAGCGTCCCCGGGCACGCCGCACCGCCAATTAGAGTTGGCATTGGGCACCTGCGTGGCGGTCGGGAACGGGGAGCCGATTGCTGTGGCGCTTGTTGCCGTGTGCGCGCCTCGAACGTAGGCCAATGCCGGGTCGCCGGACACGGAAGAGTCGTGCCGCACGTGCAGCCGAAGCCTGTTGCCGGCCGCGGCGCGGAAGACTGAAGCATTGCCGGTGGTGCCGTACTCCGTGGCCCAGCCAAGGATGTTGAGGGCGTACCGGAGGATGCTGTTGAGCGAGCCATTGACGGACAGAGCCTGAGGCGCGCCGCTATCGGTCGACGAGATCTTGGTCCATGCCATGTCAGTGCTCCAGCGCCAGGTAGGTAAGGTCAACAGTCATCGCGCCGCCGACCGGCTGGATGTTGTAGTAGATGCTCCCGGTCACCGGGGAATCGAGGTTGTATGCAATCACGCCTGGCGTCAGGGGTGCCCCAAGGAACGTCGAGGTGCTGATGAACTCCAGCAGCAAGCCGGCGCCCTGGGCCGCGGCAACGGTCGCTGCGCGCGAGGCATCGGCGTCGCGTGCCGCCGCGCTGCAGTAGAACCGGCATCGCGCCTCGGCGGACGTGACAAGCCGCAGCAGCAGCGCCAACTTGCTCAGCGTGACCGATCCCGAGCCGCTGTTGATCGTCACGGTCGTGCGGGAAGCCGCGCCCACAGCATCGGCGCCCGGCGGACCCGTGATGTCGGACAGCGGTACCAGGTTGGCCCAGGTCGGCGCGCCCACGTAGCGCCACTGGATGTACGAGCCGCTGCGCTGCAGCTCGATCTCGCGCCCGTCAGCGCCTGGCTCACCAGGCTCACCTGGTGCGCCTGGCGCGCCGTCGTCGCCAGGGGCACCGGGGTCACCCGGAGGGCCGGCAAGGTCGGCGGTGGCGATCAGGTCGTGCCACAGCGTGCCGTCGGTCGTGTACTGGACGTAGCCGGCGTTAACGCGCATCTCCAATCCGTCAGCACCGCCGCTGCTGATGTAGTCCAGGTCGATCCACGCGGTGACGCCATCGCCCAGCTTCATCTTGCCCGTGTCGACCTCGACCACCAGCTCGCGCTCGAGCGGGATCTCGTTGACGGTGACCAGGTCTGCCGCGGTGCCGCCGCGCACGCGGAATCGATAGGGCAGCTCGACAAGGCTCATGGCTTGACCAGACCTCCATCGATGACGGTCACCACCGGCGTCCAGCTGCCGGCCGTGATGGCGCTGGCGGTGGTGCCGGCCGGCGGGGTGTACACGAACTGGCGCACGTGCCGCTGCCAGCTCTCCCCGGCGGGGTTGATCGCGTAGAGCTGCATCGTCACCGTGCTGTTGTCTGCGACGGCCAACACCGCGCTGGCGCTCTCGCCGGCGATGTCGAGCTTCTCGACCAGCAGCGAGCCGCTGGCATCGAGGAAGCGCAGGGCGTAGCGCACGTCAGCCGGCGCGGCGATCGATGCGGCTTCGTGGTCGACCAGCTCACCGGTCTGCGTGAGCGCATTGCGATGGGCCCAGACGATGCCGATCTCACCGCTGACGACCGAAGGCGCGGCGACGCCGGCGACGCGCACACGGCCAGGCAGGTAGGGCCGGGCGGCGCGGCTGGCCAGCGTGACGCTGCTGGTCGGCGCATCGGCCAGGTCGAGCTGCGCGCCGCTGGTGCGCGTGAGCAGCTTCGCGTTCACCGTTTGCCCGGCTGACCGGAACACCGGGTCGATGCCGATCTGCCGCTCGTACAGCCAGACCGGAGTATCCGCGGCATGCGCGACCGGGGCCGTGTCCACGCAGCCACGGCCGAGCGTCACCGCGCCGGTGGTCGCGTCGATGCTATCGATCCGCACCAGCTCGTCGCCCAGCAGCGCCGCAGAGCCCACGAGCACGTCCTCCAGGTCCGTGGCGCCAGTCAGCACCACAGCGGTGTCACTCAGGCCCACAGCGGCGCTCAGGCGGCCGTGGGGCGCGCATTCGGCATCTGCGACCGAGGCGAAGTCAGCTGTGCCGACGCGCGTGGCCAGCGCGAAGTCCGTGGTGGCCACGGAGGGCCGCTTGCCCACCGCGCCGACCAGGCCAGCCTCGGCCGGCAGCGAGGCCAGGTCTGCCGCTGACATCGCCATCGCCAGATCACGCCGGGACAGCTCCCAAGCCGCCTGCGCGGTCGCCGGCACCGCGCTGTTGTCGGGGCGGGTGTACGCGCTGTCCGGTTCGGTGGTCAGTCGGGTTGCGCTCAGACCGAACACGTCGATCGCGCACGTGATCGTGATCTTGCCGTCCTTGATGCTGCCGATCTCCAGCTTCGCGGCGCGGAGCACGAGCTGAGGCAGGTCATCCTCGGGCGCGCGCACCACGAACACGCCCGCTGGCTCGATCGCATACCCACGTCGATCGAGCGTCACTTTGAAGTTCCGCGTGCCGCCCGTCAGCACGCGCAGATCGCGCTCGGCCAGGCGCTGGGCCAAGGGCCAAACCGGGATACCCTGGTAGTCGCGCGTCGTCGATACCATCGCGCCGGTCGCCTGCACAGCGCCGACGTTGCGTGCGCGCACCTGCCGCGACTCGTTGAGCACCGGGTCCTTGTAGTTCACCACGACCACGTTGACCGCGTCGTCGGTGCTGCCATCCAGCTCCTCGATCGACAGCAGGCCGGAGTCGTAAGTGAAGACCGGCAGGTCATCGACGTTGTAGTCGCCGCGGATCGCGCGGACCGTGAGCAGCCCGGTCTGCCGCGAGATGAACTGCGCCGCCGAAATGTGGTCGAGCACCGTCTGGACGAACTCGGACAAGTTGCTCTCGCGCGTGTAGCGGAGACAGATGCCGTGCTGCTCGTTGTAGAGCAGATCAGCCAGCGCGGTGAAGCTGGCCAGGTCCAGCTCGCTCATGTCCATGCGCCGGCCCCAGGCGCCGTTCGTAGCAATCTCGAAGAGCATGTGCGCGCCATTCATCGCGTGAATGTTGCGCAGGGCATCGCGTTGCCCTGCCGGATAGTCGGACAGGTCCGCCAGCTCATTGCGCAGCAGGATCTCGGCCTTGGCCGGGTACCAGGGCGTATCGCGATGCCAGCCCGCCGTGTTGCGCCAATGGCGGAACTTCCACGGCTGCGGCGACTTGCTCATCGCGCACAGCATCCCGTCGAACATGACGGTCGACACGCCCCTGCAGCCCGTCGCTTTGCTGCCCAGCAGCTTCACCAGGGGCGGTGGCGCGACCTGGGATGCGTTGCCGTCGAAGTGCTCCAGGGTGCCGACAATGCCGCCTTGTCCCTCATCCCCTCCGAAAAGGTTGAATGCACCGACGTTGATCTGCGTGAGCTGCGCGCCACACCACAGGAGCTTGTCGCCCACGGTCGTCACGGTGATCGCATTGACCGGTCCGCGTCCCAGGCCCATCTGGATCGTCGCGTAGTAGCGGTAGCCCGCCTCATGTTTGTTGAGCCAGCCACCCTTGTAGACCTTCTTGGCCCGGGTGTTGCCCCATGCGATCACGCACCAGTCCGCGGACCAGCAGTCGCCGAAAACCACGTACTGCGGCGTGCCCTCCTCGAACGTCGGGAAGTCCGAGTCCTCGAACGCCAGGCGTTTGGCGCGGATCTGGCGGGCGGCATAGGCCGCGTACAGGACCGCGATGATGATGAGAGCGATCTCAACGTAGCCCATAGTCAGAACGCGTCCGTGCCGTCGAAGGGGGATTTGCCCGGCATGCCGCGGTGCGCGCCGCAGTTGACCAGGTTGTCGAAGTCCTCGTCACAGCCGTCCACGGTGTAGCGGCAGCCGGGGTGGAAGGTCGCGGCCTGGCCAGTGGCCATGCCCAGCGTGCCGCCGTAGACCGAGACAATCCCGGTCGCGGCGTCGAACGCGTCGAGGCCGCGGCTCTCTTGGATGCCATCCGCACTCATCCAGCGGACCATTCCGCCCACGTAGTAGTCGGCTCTGGGCGCGCCGGCGAGCGCCGCAGACGTGATGCGCTGGCCATCCAGCACGGTCAGCGGACCCGCAACCTTGAAGTTGTCGGGATTGACGCCGCACTGGTCGTCGTACACGACGTAGGGGCAGCCGCGCGACCAGCATAGGCGCAGACCGGGATTGTCGAAGGTCGCTTGCAGGGACTGGCACGCGATCTCGCGCACGCCTACCTTGCTGCGGCGCATGCCGAGAACGTAGCCGATCCACTGCACTGGAGCTTCCGTCTCGCCGAAGTGACACGTGCGAACCACCGCGCGCGTGCGGGTCGATGGCTTGTTGCCCACGTAGTTCTGGACGATCGCCAGTCCCTTCGGGACGGTGACTTTGTAGATATCCCGCTGGGCTTCGCCGGTCTGGTTGATCGAGTCAGCCTCCATGCCGGGCACGTCCGTGTAGACGATGCCGCCCAGGTCGTAATCGCGGCCGGCATCGGTGTAACGCCAGACCATCGGCCCCCGCGAGAACTCCAGCAGCAGCACTGGCTCGCCGCTGGCGACGCTGCGCTCGCGCTCGTCGAAGCTCATGCCGGCAGCTCCAGATCGTCGCGCACCGCCCGCAGCATCAGGCTGGCGCGGGCGACACCATCCACGTCCGTGGTGTGGTCGACCTCGATGTCGTCGGTGGCACTGCGCACCAGCTGCAGCCAGCTGATCCGGAGCACGTTGGCCGTGGTCAGCTCGACGCCAACCGCGCTGTCGAGGGACAGGCGCTCGGTCGCGCGATCGATTCCCGTCGCGCCCAGGATGCGGCGATAAATCCGCGTGCCGTCGCGCAGCTCGATGCGGATGTGCCGCCGGCCGGTCTTGCCGCCGACACCGAAGCGGCTATAGCCCACCGTGGCCACGTCCAGCGCAGAGGAAGTGGCCGCCGTGGTGGCCACGATGCGCAAGTCATCGGCGAACGTGGGCAGCCAGAGCGTCTTCTGCTGGCCGGCGAGGTAGTAGGCCAGGCCGCGCCAGCTGCCGCGCTCGGCGCGCCCCGCGAGGAACCAGGTGTGCTGCTGCAGGGCGATGCCCGTTCCCACCAGGTCGGTGTTGACCGGGTTGTTGATGCCGTTGTCCAGGGTCGAGAGCAGGCGTTCGTACTGCGCCGACAGGTCCTCGGACCATTCCGGACGCTCCTCGAGGACGGGCGCACCGCGGTACGTCGCCGGCGGCGGCGCGGCGGGCCAGTCGCACGGCTCCATCGAGCGGAAATTGACGTCCGCGCTGACCAGGTCATCGGTCTTGCGCGTGAGCTGCGGCTGCTCGGTGAGCATGGCCAGGCGGACCGGATACACGCGGCAGCCCGGGTCCCAGTCGAGCTGGACCGGCCGGACCAGATCCAGGCCGCCAGCGCGCACGGCCTGGATCTCCGCGACTTCGAGATCCTGGGCGGTCTCGCCGCGGATCATGACCAGGCCGCCGGCGCGGTAATCCAGGTGGGTGGTGTCCAGGGCGATCGCCTGGGCGCCGGCCTCGACTCCGCCGGCAAGCCACGTCACGTCGGTCCAGATCGGCAGCGCCCACGTGCGTGCGCCCCAGCCGTAGAGCGCCAGGTCCATGCTGACGCGGTCATCGCCGTCGACCAGCACGGTGGCCGACCAGGTGCGCACGGGCCAATGCCGCAGCTTCCGGCGCTGCTCGGCGCCCGAGGGGCTAGCCAGCACGTCCGTGAGCCAGGACAGGCGCTCCTTGATGCCGTCCGCCCAGTCCGGCGTCCAGCCCCAGGCGGTCACGCGGCTGCCTGTCACGTGCAGCTTGAGCGCAGGTTCGCCGGTGACGGTCCACGTCAGGGTGGCATCGATGACGGGCGGGCCGTCGACCGACACCGCGAGCGACCACGCCTGCGCCTCAAGCGTGGCCAGCGTCAGCGGCAGCGGCGCCGGCGCGCTCAGCGTCATGCCCTCGCCGGCGGCGACGTCCACGGCAGTGACGACGACGCTGCGATCCAGGTAGCCATTCCAGACGCGCACCTGCACAAGCTGGCTGCTGACCAGGTTGCCGAGCGCGAGCGTGGTGATCGACAGGTGGACGCGCTGGTACCAGCTCAACATGCTGAAGTTGTCGCCATAGGCGCCCGTGGCTGTCAGGTCGGGCTCCTCGAGCGCCGGCCGCGCGCCACGCATGCCGGCGACGCCTACGCTCAGATCCTCGCCGACCGGCGCCGGCCACAGCGGCCGGCGCTGGCCGAGCGCGGGATTGATGTAGGTGCCGACAGCGGCGATGGGCCCAGGCGCGATCATCAAGCGATCTTCCGAATCGCGTAGCCGTAGTAGCCCGAGCTGGGCACCACGCTGCCGTAGACGTCGTGCGTGTCGGTGCGCTGGATGGCCGGGAACACCTGCCAGTCTTCGCCGCCGATCGAGATGATCTCCTTAGGCGCGTTGAGCCGTAGGTCGACCTGGCGCAGGTGCGGGGCGTAACCGATCGGACTACGCATGTTGCTGGGCCGGTCACCGAAGACGTACAGCGGGAACAGCGGCACCAGCTTGTTGTAGCGCTGGTAGCCGATGCGGCCGAGCGGCAGATTCAACCCTCCGCGCATCGACCCCGTCGCGCGCGTGCCGTCCCACGTCCGGCAGATCGGCATCCAGCGATCGCTCGCGGCATCGACGTCGAAGCGGACGTGCGAGGCCGAGTTGTTGCCAAAGGGCTCGTGCGCGCCGTCGAGCAGGTACCCGAACATGCTACTCCGCAAGCAATCCCTGACGCCGCAGGCGCGGCGCCACTTCGGCCTGACGGCCGACCCGTTCGCCGATCCGGCGAGCTCCGAGGACGTGTTCCTCTCTCCGGACACGCGCTATGTGCGCGAGACCATGTACCAGGTGGCGCGCCACGGTGGCTTCATCGCCGTGATCGGCGAAAGCGGCGCCGGCAAGAGCACGCTGCGCGAAGAGCTGATCGACCGCATCCGCCGCGAGGAACAGGCGGTGGTCGTGGTGGAGCCCTACGTGCTGGCGATGGAAGGCACCGACGCGGTCGGCAAGACGCTGCGTAGCCAGCACATTTCCGAGTCGATCATGGCCTCGGTCGCGCCGCTGGCCAAGACCAAGTCAAGCCCGGAGGCGCGCTTCCGCCAGCTGCATGAGGCGCTGCGCGACAGCTCGCGCGCCGGCCACAGCCACGTGCTGATCATCGAGGAGGCGCACAGCCTGCCGCTGGCCACGCTCAAGCACCTCAAGCGGTTCCGCGAGCTCAAGGACGGCCTGCGGCCGCTGCTGTCTGTGATCCTGATCGGCCAGCCCGAGCTGTCGGTGAAGCTGTCCGAGCACAACCCCGAAGTGCGCGAGGTCGTACAGCGCATCGAGATCGTCACGCTCGCGCCGCTGGGCCCGCACCTGGATGAGTACCTGACCCACCGCTTCAAGCGTGTCGGGCTGACGCTGGACAAGGTGCTCGAACGCGACGCCATCCCGGCCTTGAGAGAGAAGCTGACGCCCACGCGCAGCGAGGGCTCGCTGCTGTACCCGCTGGCGCTGCACAACGCCCTGGCCTCGGCAATGAATCGCGCGGCGGACCTGGGCGTGCCGCTGGTCACCGCCGACGTCGTGAGGGGGGGCTGACATGCGCGCCCAAACCGCACCGCAGACCGGCGCCACTGCCGTGCAGATCTCCTATGCGCTGCGTCTGCTGCGCGAGGCCGAGCTGCCGACCCGCGAAGTGACCGTCATGCACCGCCTGATCTTCCAGCGCGCCGGCATCCCGTGGAAGGACGGCCAGCACATGGGCGAACTGCTCGGCTCGCTCACGGGCGCCGGCATGAGCCGGCTCATCGACCAGCTGCGCGATGACGAGCAGGAGGAGGGCTGACATGGACGACTCTCTTACCCCAGCGGATCGCGCAACGGTCGCCATCAGTAAGGCATTGACCATGCACCTAGGTCTAGACCTGAGCGCGCAGCTGGCCGTTCTGAGCGGCTGCATGCGTGGGCTCGTCATCATCGCGGTGAGCTGCAACGTCCCATCCCACGTCCGCGGGCAAGTCGCATTGCTACTGCGAGATGCCGCCGATCACCTCGATCGCCACACCGGCTCGGAGGCCCGGCACTGATGCAGCTGACCCTGCTGCCGCAGGAGCTCACGCCAGAGGCGGTGCTCACGCAGCTGCAGGGTCGGCGCGGCGCCGTCAACGGCATCACGGCGCGCGACCTGGTCTACCTGATCAGCCAGCGCGTCAGCGCCGCCGACGAGCGCCGCCTGCGCCAGATCATCGAGAAGCTGCGCCGCGATGGGCATCCGATCTGCGCCCACCCCGCGCTCGGCTACCACTTCGCGGCCGACGCCACCGAGCTGGATCGGGCCTGCAGCTTCCTGCTCGGCCGCGCCATGACCTCCCTGCAGCAGATCAGCGCGATGAAGCGCGTGGCGCTGCCGGACCTGTACGGACAACTCGGGCTGCCACAGCCCAACGACAACGAGGATTCCCATGAGTAACGATCGCAAGTCAGACGTCCTGTTCTCCGCAGCGAACACCGCGCGCGAGCTGGAGAACGGCGGCATCCAGGTGCTGGCCCACTACAGCAACGGCCGGCGCCTCGTGCTGATCATCGACCGGCCGCCACCGCTGATGCGGGGCCACGTGCGCCGCCGTCAGCCCAACGGCCGTGGAGGCATCGAGCGCGTGCTCGCAGCCGAGTACCAGGGCCTGCAGCTGGAGTGGAGCGAACACGAGGGCGGGGCGCCGATGGCGGACTCGCAGAAACTCGACGGCGTTGTTGGAACGGTCAGCATCGCCACCGATCGGTTCAAATCGACGGGGGTGCTCCGTGGCTGACACCGCCAAGACCATCAGCGTCGCCCAGCTCAACCGCAGCGCGCAGGCTTCCATCGCGCAGGTCCTGGCCGGTGGCACCGTCCTCACCGCATTCGAGCTGATCGAGCGTGTGATGGCGCTGGGATACCGCTACCGGCCGTACGTCGCGGGCATCGTCGCCAAGGCCCACCTCAGCGGGATGATCGAGCGCGTCAGCGCAGAGAAGCCCTACACCTACCGGCTGTCCGCCAGCTGGGAGGGCGATCTCGACGCCTCCGTGTTCGCCAAGCGGCCAGCGGAGCCTGCATCTGCCTCCCCCAGCCCACGGGCCCGCGTGTCAGCCCCTGCCGGCGAGCCTCTGGCATATCGCGGGCCGGCCTTCACATTCGGCCCGCTGGCTCCCTCAGTGGGCGTGGTCTGCAGCGAGCGCAGCGAATCACCCGATGATGAACTCCCGCCCTGCGTGGGTGGTCGCATCGTGGACTCGCTCCACCGCCGGTTCTACGACATTTTCGGCGTGGAGTAGCGCGATGGGCGTCCACCGTACCTCCGCACAGCGCAACCCCCGGCCGCGGGGCCGCCCCAAGCATGACCGCATCCGGGCGATGCGCTTCGCGCTGTGGGCCCAGCACGTGCCCGTGCAGCTGCTGACCGTCAAGCAGATCGGCGGCCTGCTGGATCTCAACAAGTCGGCCGCCGCGAAGTGGCGCCGCGATCTGCTGCAGGCGCTGAGCCCGGTGGAGATCGACGGCGTGCCGAGCTTCATCACGCCCGATCCGCGCATCAAGCCCGAACCGCGAGAGCTCCCTCCTGCCAACACCGGCGGCAACCGGCCAGGCGTCAACCAAGGAACAGTCCGATGAACGCTCACCCCATCCCCGACGGCTACCGCGAGAACCGCGCCGGCCACATGGTGCCCGAGTCGCAGATCAAAGCGATCGACCTGGCGCGCGACACCCTGGTGCAGGAGAAGATCCAGCTCGCCCTCGCGCTGCGCGATCAGCTGCGCGCGTTCAAGCGCGGCGTGTTCGACGACATCGCCGCTTTCGTCCAGCTGTCGGCCGAGCAGTACGGCGCACGCATCGGCGGCGACAAGGGGAACGTGACCCTGCTGTCCTTCGACGGGCGGTACAAGGTGGTGCGCGCGATCCAGGACAGCATCACCTTCGACGAGCGCCTGCAGGCGGCCAAGGCGCTGATCGACGAGTGCCTCAACGACTGGACCGAGGGCGCGCGCGCCGAGCTGCGGACCCTGGTGAACAACGCGTTCCGGGTCGATCAGGACGGCAACATCAAGACCGGCGAGGTGCTGTCGCTACGCCGCCTGCAGTTCGAGGACACGCGCTGGCAGCAGGCGATGGCGGCGATCAGCGATGCGGTGACCGTGGTCGGCAGCAAGACCTACGTGCGCTTCTACGAGCGCGACGAGCGCGGCCAGTACCAGCCGATCAGCCTCGACGTGGCGGGGGTGTGACATGGCCGCAAAGCGTGCGCCGATCCCGTCAACCCTGAGCGAGCGCGAAGTGCGCGTGCGCTCCACCGGCGCCGAACACATAGCCCGAGCGGCTGGCCGCGTTGCCAGTTGCGCGTGGTCAGCCGCCGAAGCCGTTCGCCGCCTCGCCACGCAGCTGGGCTATGGGCCCAGCGCTGACGTAGTACGGCTGGAGGATCTGGGCGGCGGCCGTAGTCGCTGGAAGATCGTGGACCCGGAGGTGCGCCATGACGCGTGAGCAGGCGATCCGCAAGGTGCTGGCCTGTCTGCGGCTGGCCAGCAGTAGCAACCCCACTGAGGCGGCGACGGCGTTGCGGCAAGCGCGGGCGCTGATGGACAAGTACGGGCTGACGGAGGACGACGCGCTGGCGGCCGAGATCCACGACCTGGATGCGAAGACGGGTTTCCGTGGCGGCGATCTCCCGAAGTCACTGCTATGGCTGGCCAATATGGTGGCTTCCGGCTACCGCTGCAGTGTTGTCGTGGTGCGGGAGCGGCACTGGCAGGGCGGCAAGACCGCACTGCGGTTCTTCGGCGCCGGCGCCGACGCGCAGATTGCGGTCTACGCATTCACCGTGCTGCGGCGCCAGTTGGACACCGACCGCCGCAGGCACATCGCACGCGTACGTAAGGCGGCGAACCGCCAAGTCCGCGGCGAAGAATTTGCGCAGGGGTGGGTGCATGCGGTGGCACGGTTGTTCCCGGCTGATGCGCTGCCAGAGGGTCGCGCGAAAGCGCTCGATGCGGCTATCAGCACGCGCCTCGGTCCGGTGGAAGCCGCGGAGGGACGCAAGCTCGCCAAGTCAGGCCAGCGTGACCCGGGTGATAAGTCAGCTGGCTACTGGGCCGGCAAGCGGGCCGAGCTCAACCAAGGCCTGAGCGAGGGCCAGAAGAAACTGGAGAGCGGACATGCGTGACATCCTCCTGATCATCTACGTCGTCAGCGCGGCGCTGGCGCTGGGGCGCGGCGCCTGTGTGCTGCACGGGTTGATCCAGGCCGACAGGCGCGCGCGCGAGGGTACGTTCTACCTCCCGACGGCCACGCTAGGCCGAGCCGTGCAGCTGCTGCTGATCGCCCCGCTGGTGCCGGTCGTCAACACGTGGCTTGCGTTCCTGCATGTGCTGCGCCTGCTCGGGTTGTCCTGGGACGCCATTGAACGGGTCCTGCGCATCCCCTTGGTGCAGCCCGCCAAGAAGAAGTCGCCCGGGAGCCCCTGACCATGTTCTTCCGCGCCCTGACCTTCTATCGTTATCCGCACAGCCTGGTGCTTGACCAGCTGGACGACGGCGTGCGCGCCAACTGGCTCAAGCCGGTGGGTGCGTTGGAGTTCAGCTCGCGCGGGTTTACGTCGCCCCTCGGCCGCGACCAGGAGGCGCCGACGCATCAGTGCGGCGATGCGATCTGGCTGACCCTGTCCGGCGAGGACAAGCTGCTGCCACCGGCGGTGATCGACAAGGTGCTCAACGAGCGCCTGGAAGCGATCTATCGCCGCGAGGGGCGACGTCCTGGGGGCCGAGCACGCAAGCGCCTGCGCGATGACGTCGTCGCCGAGCTGTTGCCCGGCGCGTTCGTGAAGCCTTCTCGCCTTGATGCGCTGCTGGACCGGCGCCAGGCCTACATCGCGGTGGACACCACCAGCCGCCGCGCGGCGGAGGGCATGGTGAGCGAGATCCGCAACGCGCTGGGCAGCTTACCCGCGCTGCCGCTGAACTGCGAAATCTCACCGCGCTCCGTGCTGACCGGCTGGCTCGCCGGCGACCAGATGCCCGCAGGCTTGGCCTTGGGTGAAGACTGCACGCTCGAAGATCCCATTGAGGGCGGCGGCACCGTGAAGTGCTACCGCCTCGAACTGCGTGGAGAGGAGGTCGCCGAGCACCTGGAGGCAGGGCGCCAATGCACGCGCCTGGCCCTGGTGCTGGACGACCACGTTTCGTTCGACCTCGACGAGACGATGGTGGTGCGCAAGCTGCGGTTTCTTGATGGCGCCCTGGAGTCGTTGGAGAGCGCCGATGCGGAAAACGCGCTGGCCGAGCTGCACGCCCGCTTCGCGCTGATGGCCGGCGAGCTGGCCAGGCTGTTCGCGGTGCTGGAGCAGGCGTTCAAGCTCTCGGAGGCCGTATGAAGATTTACGTGATCACCGCAGACGCGGACCACGAGTGCAACACGCCGATCAGGGCATACGCGTCGCGCGATCGCGCTGAGGCTTTCATGGAGCGCGTGCGACGGCACGTCGCACGCAGGCCAGAATGCCCCACTGACACCGGGGATACCGCGGTCGCCGAGAGCTGGTGGGAGCTCAACGAGGCCTGGATGAGCCGCCATCCTGCGGGTCGTGAGTGGGCCTACTACGGAAGCGACTTCACCATCCACACGCTGGCGGTGATCCGATGAGCCGCGACCTGATCTCAACGAGGACACGCAGGCGCTGGAGCGCCGATGAGGACGAGACCGTGCGCATCAATTTCCCGATGTGGCCGGCGTTCCTGATCGCGTACCTGGTGGGGCACAGCGTCACTTCGGTCTACCAGAGAGCCGCACGGTTGGGCGTCGAGAAGCATCCGGACCACTGGCGCAATCCGATGGCGCACCTGTGGAACAGCGTCAACAACCCGGCGACGATCGCCGCGCGGTTCAAGCCCGGCCGGGTTCCGGCAAACAAGGGCGTGCGCCGGCCTGGATTCGCGCCCGGACGCATGGCGGAGACACAGTTCCGGAAGGGACGCCCGGCGTGCGAGTCCCGCAACTACGTGCCGATCGGGACCGAGAAGATCGATCCCAAGCGCAACGCGCTGGTCCGCAAGGTCACCGACGACCCGTCGATCTTCCCGGCGAACCGCTGGCAGCCCGTCGCGAAGATCGTGTGGGAAGCCACACACGGCCCGGTGCCCGAGGGGCATGTCGTCCGCTTCCGCGAGGGCATGAAGACGCTCGTGTCGGCCGAAATCACGCTCGACCGCCTGGAGCTGGTGAGCCTGCGCGAGAACATGCTCCGTAACAGCTTCCACAACTACCCCAAAGAGGTGGCGCACGCCGTACACCTGCGCAGCGTGCTGAGCCGTGTCATCAACCGCCGTAACCGCGAGGACAGCCCCCATGACTGACTACACGATCAACGATTTGCGCGGCGACCTGGCCGCGACCATCAAGGCCCTGCGAGAGGGCGATCCGAAGATGGACGTAGCGAAGGCCAAGGCCATCGGCGATCTGGCGCAGACCATGATCAACAGCGCCAAGGTCGAGGTGGACATGCTCCGCACCGTCGGCCGCGGCCGGATGAAGCCCACCGGCTTCGTGGCCCTGAGCCACGAGGGCGACGCCCTGGATGGCCAGGAAGGTGCTGGCGACAACCCGGCGCTGCCTGCGCCCCAGGACCACGAGGGCCGCCGCAACAGGCCCCATGTCCGCAATCCGATGGGCTCCGCGCCGCGCGGCGGGAGCTGGTAATGGCCAGGCTGACCCGCCGTACCGAGGACCCGGCGAAGCTGCGCAGGCGCACGCTGGCGGCCATCCATGCCCAGGCGAAGGCCTTGGGCCTGGATGAGGACGTGTACCGCGACCTGGTGGCCCGTGTGAGCCGCGAGCACGGCCTGGAGCAGCGCAGCGCCGGCAAGTGCGACCAGCGCCAGCTCAACGCCATCGCCAACGAGCTGCGCAAGCAGACCGGCAAGCCCGCCAGGGCGGCCCAGGCGGCCCGCCAGCGCGTGGGCAAGCCCAGGGGCGACCTCAACCCGCAGCTGGGCAAGATCGAGGCCCTGCTCGCCGATGCGGGGCGCGAGTGGGAGTACGCCCACGCCCTGGCCCGGCGCTTGTGCAAGGGCGTGGTGCGCCTGGAGTGGTGCTCGCCGGACCAGCTGGCCAAGGTCATCGCCGCCCTGCAGATCGACGCCGACCGCCGGGCCAGCCGGAGCGCGCAGGCACCCCGATGAAGCCGATGGAAGCCCGCCGCAACGAGCTGTTGGCCAGCGTGGCGACGACCGCCGCCGAGCAGGCGCGGTCTTTCGGCATGGCCGCCGATCAGGCCGAGCAGCTGGGCGCGTCCGTCGCCGACGCCCTGGCCGAAGATTGGGGCGGCCAGAACATCTACGTGCCCAACCGGGCCGGTTTCCGCCTCTCGCCCAGGGACCGGGCTATCCTTGACGCCCACCGCAGCGGCACTTCGGTCGCCAGCCTGGCCAAGGAGTACTCAATGTCCGAGCAAGGCATCCGCCAGCTCCTGCGCCGCGCCGCCCAGCGCGACTCGACCCTCGATCAGATGGGATTGTTCGACCAGGGCGGCTGACTTCCTGGCTATTGCGCCAGATGCAACGCGATTGCACAGGTCATCCGGAATTCACCGCTCTCTTCCGAGCTCTTCCGGTCATTTATCGCGCTGCTCCCCCCTGATTTATCTCACCCCTGCACAGAAGCAAGAGCAACAGCACCCCACCCCGGCCCTCCCCTTCGCCTGCGGCGAAAGGGAGGGGGCAGAGCGCTGCTCGATGTCTTCGAGTTGGAAGAAGTACTGATCCAGTCGCCGCAGAGCCTCAACCCGATCTGACGTTCGCAGAGCGGGCCAGGCATGGCCCGCGGCCTCTTTTACTTCGCTCAACGCTCCGCGATCCGCCACGCGAAAGCACCACCATCACACCGCTCCTGTCACGCAGCGTTGCGACAGCGGGAACGGACCGGCGTGCAAGCATCGACGCCGACGGGCTACAATTTCTAAACTGGCCAGTCCAGTCATGGTGGCATTCAGTCCATGCAGGCCATGCTTAACCGATTTTTCGCATTCCGCCCTCCTCCCGCCTCGCCTGCCCACGCATGCCGCATTCCAATTCCCCTGCTGCGAAGTTCGAGGCGGTCCGCCTGGATCGCGGCGGGCGCGCGATCCTGTCCGGGCTGGACCTGGTGGTGCCCCAGGGCAGCATCACGGCCGTGCTGGGACCGTCGGGCAGCGGCAAGTCCACGCTGCTGGCGGCGCTGACCGGCGAGCTGGTACCGGCGGCCGGCACGGTGGAGCTGTTCGGCCAGCCGATCCCGCGCAATGCGCGCGCCT
Organism: Pseudoxanthomonas winnipegensis; assembly: GCF_004283755.1. Taxonomy (GTDB): domain Bacteria; phylum Pseudomonadota; class Gammaproteobacteria; order Xanthomonadales; family Xanthomonadaceae; genus Pseudoxanthomonas_A; species Pseudoxanthomonas_A winnipegensis. The sequence goes on along the minus strand of NZ_SHMH01000002.1, from coordinate 189,394 downwards.
TGCTGGAGCTGCGCAAGAACCTCGGCGTGCTGCTGCAGGGCAATGGCCTGCTGACCGACCTGACCGTGGCCGAGAACGTGGCGCTGCCGCTGCGCACGCACACCGCGCTGCCGGGCGAGCTGATCGACCAGCTGGTCGATCTGAAGCTCAACGCGGTCGGCCTGCGCGCCACCGGTGGGCTGTATCCGCGCGAGCTGTCCGGCGGCATGGCCCGGCGCGTGGCGCTGGCTCGCGCGCTGGCGCTGGATCCGCCGCTGATGATCTACGACGAGCCGCTGACCGGGCTGGACCCGATCGCCTCGGGCGTGATCATGTCGCTGATCGGCCGGCTCAATCATTCGCTGGGGCTGACCAGCGTCATCGTCAGCCACCACGTGCACGAGACCCTGCCGGTGTGCGACCAGGCGCTGGTGATCGCCAACGGCGAGCTGGTGTTCTCCGGCACGCCGGCGCAGCTGGAGGCCAGCGAGGACCCGCTGGTGCTCCAGTTCCTGCGCGGCGCGCCCGATGGCCCCATCCCCTTCGACAGCGCCGCCTCGGCGCGCGCCGCATAGGACCCGTGCCGATGGCCTTCGCCGCTTCCATCCGCTCGCTGGGCGCCGCCGGGCTGTTCTCGCTCTCGGTGCTGCGCGCCTCGGTGCCGACGCGCGACTTCTGGGCCGAGCTGACCAAAGAGATCTACAAGATCGGCGCGCGTTCGCTGCCGATCATCGCGGTGGGGGGTGCGTTCGTGGGCCTCGTGCTGACCCTGCAGGGCTATCGCACGCTGACCACCTTCGGCGCCTCCGACGCGCTGTCCACGCTGCTGGGCCTGTCGCTGTACCGCGAACTGGGCCCGGTGCTGACCGCGCTGCTGTTCATCGGCCGCGCCGGCAGCTCGATCGCCGCCGAGCTGGGCCTGATGCGCGCCACCGATCAGATCAAGGCGCTGGAGCTGATGGCCATCGATCCGGTGGCCAAGGCGGTGGCGCCGCGCTTCTGGGCGGCGGTGCTGACCGTGCCGCTGCTGACCGGCTTCTTCTGCTCGCTGGCGATCAGCGCCAGCTGGTTCGAGGCGGTCAAGGTGCTGGGCCTGGACAACGGCACGTTCTGGTCGGCGCTGCAGGGCAGCGTGGATCTCTGGGACGACTTCGGCGTGGCCCTGCTCAAGTCGGCGGTGTTCGGCGGCGTGGCGGCGCTGGTCGCGGCCTACGTGGGCTTCAACGCCGAGCCGACCATCGAGGGCACCTCGGTGGCCACCACCCGCGCGGTGGTCAACGGCTCGCTGCTGGTGCTGATGCTCAACTTCATCCTTTCCGCCCTGTTGTTTCAGTGAGAGACCTCTAATGGCCGCACGCGGACCACGACTCGAATTTGCCGTCGGCGCCTTCCTGCTGCTGGCGCTGGCCTCGCTGCTGGTGCTGGCGCTGGCCTCGACCAACCGTTCCTTCGGCTTCGGCGGAGGCGGCTACGACCTCAAGGCCCGCTTCACCAACCTGGGCCAGCTGCGCGTCCAGGCGCCGGTGAAGATCGGCGGGGTGGTGGTCGGCCAGGTCGCCAGCATCGCGCTGGATCCCAAGTCCTTCGACTCGGTGGTGACCCTGCGCATCGACGGCCAGTACAAGGGCCTGCCGGCCGACACCGCGGCCGGCATCTTCACCAGCGGCCTGCTGGGCGAGAACTATGTCGGCCTGTCGCCCGGCGGCGACCCGGACGTGCTCAAGGCCGGCGACGAGATCACCTACACCCAGCCCGCAGTGGACCTGCTGCAGCTGGTCGGCAAGTACATGTTCAGCGGCGGTGGCAAGCCGGCTGGCGACGATTCCACCGCCAGCCCGGCGCCTGCGCCGGCGGCGACCGCCCCCAAGGGAGATACCCCATGAAGCGTTCCACGATCACTCTCGCCCTGGCCGCCGTCCTGGCCGCCGCCGCACCGACCGCCGTCCTGGCGCAGGCCTCGGCCGCTTCGGCCGCCGCGCCGGCGCAGGGCTCGGCCAGCGCGGTGGTGCTGAGCCAGTCCACCCGCGTGCTGACCACGCTGGAGCAGCGCCGCGCCGAGTTCAAGGCCAATCCGGCTGCGCTGAAGGCGTTCATCAAGACCGAGTTCAACACCGCCTTCGACGGCAACTACGCCGCGCGCCTGGTGCTGGGCGTGCACGGCCGCGGTGCGTCCGATGCCGAGGTGAGCGGCTTCGCCGATGCGCTGGCCGACAACCTGACCGCGCGCTACGGCCAGTCGCTGCTGGACTTCAACTCGCGCCTGCGCGTGCGGATCAAGTCCGAGACCCCGCTGCCCAACGGCAAGGGCGTGCGCGTGTCCAGCGAGATGCTGCGCGAGAGCGGCGACCCGGTGCCGGTGGACTACCTGATGCGCAACGTCGGCGGCCAGTGGAAGATCTTCGACGTGATGATCGAAGGCATCTCCTACGTGCAGACCTTCAAGAACCAGTTCGACGGTCCGCTGCGGCAGAAGTCCATCGCCCAGGTCACCGCCGACCTGCGCGCTGGCCGCATGCAGGCCTCCGGCGACACCGGCCAGCGTTGAGCCGCCGATGAGCACCGCGACACTCCGGCGCGAGGGCACGGCCCTGGTCTTCAGCGGGGCGCTGGACCGGGCCGCCGCGCAGGCCCTGTGGCCGTCCGCGCAGCGCGCGCTGGACGGCGCGCAGCGGCTGGACGTGTCGGCCGTGTCGGCACTGGACAGCGCCGGCCTGGCGCTGCTGGTCGCGCTGGCCGCGCGCTTGCGCGCCGCGGGCAGCGGCCCGGTCACCGTGGAAGGCGCCGCGCCCGGCCTGGCCGAGCTGTGCGCTGCGTATCGCCTGACACCGGCGCTGGATTATCAGCCGGCTTGATTGCCCGGCACCGACATTAGCGTCGGTCCGCCCCCCAGAGGGATCTTAGGAATGAAGACCTTGCATCTGTTGTCCCCGCTGCTGACCGGCCTGCTGCTGGTCGGCTGCGCCTCCAACGCCACCAAGCCGGCGGCGCCGTCGGCCGGCGCCACCGTGCCGCCCCCCCCTCCTGCCGCCGCCGCGCCCGCGGTCGAACCGCCGCCAGCCGCTCCGACCGCCCAGGCGACCGCGCCGACCGCGGCCGCGCCCAGCACGGCGACGAGCGCGCCGCCGACCAGCGCCGAGAACGACTACAGCGCGATCTACGACCCGGTCGCCGATCCCACCCTGCCGCCGCCGGCCGAGGGCGCGCCGCCCAGCTACGACCCGTGGGAGAAGTGGAACCGCAAGGTCCACGCCTTCAACAACGTGGTCGATCGCACGGTCGCCAAGCCGCTGGCCACCGCCTACATCAAGGTGGTGCCGCGCCCGGTGCGCAACGGCGTGCACAACTTCTTCGACAACCTGGGTCAGCCGCTGACGGTGGTCAACAGCCTGCTGCAGGGCAAGCCGGGCGAGGCCTGGGACGCGCTGGGTCGGTTCCTGATCAACACCACCGCCGGCGTCGGCGGCGTGGTCGATGTGGCCACGCGCGATCAGGTGCCCAACACCAGCGAGGACTTCGGTCAGACCCTGGGCGTGTGGGGCTGGCGCCAGTCGCGCTATCTTGAGCTGCCGCTGTTCGGGCCGCGCACCGTGCGCGACACCTTCGGCCTGATCGGCGATGCGCCGCTCTCGCCGGTGCAGCGCGTGGAGAACGACAAGGCGCGCATCTTCCTGCAGGGCCTGCAGCTGGTCGACGTGCGCACCCAGCTGATGTCGCTGGACTCGATCCGCGAAGGCGCGGTGGACGAGTACGCGCTGTTCCGCGACGGTTGGCTGCAGCGCCGCAACTACCAGATCAGCGACGAAGGCGAGCGCAGCCGCCGCAAGGGTCACGCCAACGACGACCTGCCGGCCTATCTGCGCGACGACGACGACAATCCGACCGTGCCGATGGACGCCATTCCCACCATCATGCCCAACGCGCGCTGATTCCAGGTGCGCCTCGACGAAGAAGGCCGCCCTCGCAGGCGGCCTTCTTCGTTTGCGCCAGGGCGTCGGCGATCAGGCGGCCAGCACGGCGTCCACGGCCTCGCGCAGGCGCGCGTCGTCGGCCGCCACGTCCGGCGAGAAGCGCGCCACGACGCGGCCGTCGCGACCGATCAGGAACTTCTCGAAGTTCCACAGCACGCCCGGCGCCGGATTGACCTTGATGTCCAGGCCCTTGAGCTTCTCGCGCAGCGGGCCTTCGCCGATGGCCACCGGCTGGGCGTTGACCAACGCCTGGTACAGCGGATGCACGCTGTTGCCGGCCACCGAGATCTTGGAGAACAGCGGGAAGGTCACGTCGTACTCGGTGCTGCAGAAGCTGGCGATCTCCGCATCGCTGCCCGGCTCCTGCTCCTTGAAGTTGTTGGCAGGGAAGCCGAGCACTTCCAGGCCGGCGTCGTGCTTGTCGCGGTATAGCGCTTCCAGGCCGGCGTACTGCGGCGTCAGGCCGCACTTGGACGCGACGTTGACCACCAGCAGCACCTTGCCGCGGTAATCGCCGAGCTTGGCCGGCTGGCCATCGATGGTGGTGAGGGGAATGTCGTACAGGCTGGTCATCGGCGCGGACTCGGGCTGGATGGGAGAACGGGCCGCTAGTCTAGGCTGGAAATGTTGACGCCCGCTTCCGCCAACCCTGCAGGCACGTGAACGCCCGTATCGTCAGTCCCGCGCGCGGGCGACCAGGCCACGCCGGTCGAGCACCGGCGCGGCGGCCAGCAGCCAGTCCGGGTAGGCGCGCACGCTGACGACCAGCGTGCAGGTGCCCGCCGCATCGACGCAGGGCGGGCCGTGGATGGCGCCGATGGACACGGTATGGCCGAGCAGGCCCAGCTCCTCGAGCGAGCCGACGACCTCGCGCATCATCCGCTCCGTGCTGGTATTGGCGCGGACGAAGCGGTAGTAGCGGCGGACCTGGTCGTTCATCGAAGACTCCTGCGACGCACGTGGGACGGCCGGACCTTCGTGGCGGTCTCCTTGCGCGGGATCACACACCGGCGATGCCGCAGAGCGTGACGACCCTGGCATTCAGATGCCGGGCCTCGAGCAGGGCGCACAGGCGCTGACTGACTTCGCGCACGCCGCACAGGTTCTGCGGGCCATACAAGGTGTAGGTGGGACGGTCATCGCCGTAGGGCTGAAGGCGCCGGCCGACATGGACCGCGTTGACCCCGCTGGCGCGGGCCCAGAGCTCACGCAGTTCGGCGGGACCGATGCTGTTGTTCCCGCCAAGGGTGAACGAGAACATCGCCACCTGCGACTGCGCCATGGATCCAGCTCCTGGTATGCGCCACATGCCGGTCGCACCCAGTCGCAGATCTGGAACCTACGCGCGCGGCCGTTCCGGAAACGTGAGGGGCCGCACAGACGCAGTGCTTCATGGCGGCGCGGATGCCACGCTCCGCGCGATGGACGCGCACTCGCTATGAACTTTGAACTTCGCTTCCAAGACTGGACACTCACAAAGCGTCGGTCATTCCCGCGAACGCGGGAGGTGCTTTTCGGCAGACGCATGTCTGACGATTCAGCGTCTTTGCTGTTTGCGGAGGAAGTCACTGGATTCCCGCTTTCGCGGGAACGACGATAGTGAGGTCTTACGCGAGGGAGCCTGCACGGCAGCACTCCAGCGCGTCTGTCGCTGCAGACGCAGGATCGCACGGCTGCGGGCGTCGGCGAACGCGTCGCCAGACACCCAGCCGCGCGATCAAGCTTCCTCGTCCTCGCCGCCCGCAGCGGCGCCCTCGTCGGCGTCGCCGATCAGGTCCTCGCCGAGCAGCGCCTGCGATTGCGCGCCGACCAGCGTTTCCACGCCGCGCAGCTTGCGCTCGATGGTGCGGGTCTTGCGGCTGGCATCGCCCAGGCTCTTGCCGACGGTGTGGATCTGCTTCTCGGCCTTTTCCAGGATGCCGGCGAACTTGCCGAACTCGCCCTTCACCGCGCCCAGCAGCGCCCACACCTCGCTGGAGCGCTGCTCGATGGCCAGGGTGCGGAAGCCCATCTGCAGGCTGTTGAGCAGCGCGGTCACCGTGGTCGGGCCGGCGATCACCACGCGATGCTCGCGCTGCAGCAGATCGACCAGGCCGGGGCGGCGGATCACTTCGGCGTACAGGCCTTCGGTAGGCAGGAACATCACCGCGAAATCGGTCGTGCGCGGCGGCACGATGTACTTCTCGCAGATGGACCGGGCCTGCACGCGGATGGCGCGTTCCAGCTGCACGCCGGTGGCGCGCACGGCCTCGGCGTCGCCGGCCTCCTGCGCGTTGAGCAACTTCTCGTAGTCCTCGTGCGGGAACTTGGAATCCAGCGGCAGCCACACCGGCGCATCCTGCGCGCCGCGCCCAGGCAGGCGCACGGCGAAGTCGACCATCTCGTTGCCGTCCTCGCGCAGCTTGACCCCGCGCTGGTACTGCTCGGCGGTGAGGGTCTGTTCGAGGATGCTCTCCAGCTGCACCTCGCCCCAGCCGCCGCGCGACTTGACGTTGGTCAGCACGCGCTTGAGGTCGCCCACGCCGGTGGCCAGCTGCTGCATCTCGCCCAGGCCGCGCTGCACCTGCTCCAGCCGCTCGGAGACCAGCTTGAAGGACGCATCCAGGCGTTCGTTGAGCGTGCCCTGCAGCTTCTCGTCCACGGTCACGCGCATCTGCTCGAGCCTGGCGGCGTTATCGGCCTGCAGGCGCTGCAGCTGTTGGTCGAGCGTGGCGCGCATCTCGCTGATGCGGGTCTCGTTGCGCTGGGTCAGCTCGGTCAGGCGCAGGCCGAGCTGCTCGTTGAAGCGACCCAGCGATTCGCCGCTTTCGCTGCGCGCCTTGCGGCTGTCCTCGGCCAGCTGCTCGCGCAGCGTCGCCATGTGCGTGTCGCTGCGCGCGATCAGTTCGGCCAGCTGCTGGCCGAAGGCGACGATGCGCGCCTCCTGCTGATGGCCGAAGGCGTCCAGCTGGGTGCGCATGTCCTGCAGGCGCGCGCCGAGCAGTTCGGCGGTGCGCTGCTGGGCCTCGCTGCCCTCGGCGCGGGCCTTGCGCGCGTCCTCGCCCAGCGCCTCGCGCAGCTGGTCCAGGCGCGTGTCGGTGCGGGTGGACAGGTCGGTGAGGTTGCGGGCGAACAGATCCAGCCGCGCGTCCTGCTGGCGGGCCAGGCCGTCGAGCTGTTCGCGCAGTTCGCTGCGGCCGTTGCGCTGTTCCTCGCGCAGGGCCTGTTCGAGCGCGGCGTGCTGGCCGCGGCGCAGCAGCAGGACCAGCTGCAGGAGCAGGACGAGGGCGATCAGCGCGCCCAGGATCAGAGTGTCGACTTGCATGGCGCGCAGTGTATCGGCCGCGGGTCTCAGGCATTGCGCCTGGGTGCCGGCTTCAGCGCCTGGGCAACTGCCAGATGCGGCGCGCCAGGCGGCGCGCGGCGGGTGTGTCGGCCACTTCGATGCGCACGCCGTAGGGCGCCAGGCGGCGGCCCAGCTCGACCAGCGCCGCCGCCGGCAAGGCCTGCAGGCCGATCACCAGCGGCGGCCCCTGGCGCGGCGCGAGCCCGAGCATGGGCACGGCGCGGCCGTAGGACCACAGACCGCGCGGCGCCGACAGCCAGGCGCGCGCGACCTGCGCCAGCGCGATGCGACGCACGCCGAACAGAGTGCGGACCTCTAGCGAGCCGGCCTCGAGCGTGAGCCGCAACCGCCACACCCCGGCGACCAGTAGCGCTGCCGGCACCAACGCGAAGAGCGCCAGCCCGAGGCTGCCGCCGCGCAGCCCGGCCGCGCTCAGCGCCAGCAGCAGCGCCGCCAGCACGCCCGCGCCGATGCGTGCGGCCGGCGTGGCGCGGTAGTGCTGTGCGGGGTGTGGCGCTGGCGCGTCCAATGGCGACTCGCTCCCTGTGTGGGCCGCGAGTATGCCGCGCGCGCACCGCGCACGGCAGGCGCGGGCCGAAGCGCCGCGCCGGGCTTGGACGCGGCCGAGCTCAGTCGAAGCCTTCCAACACCAGCTTGCCCTTGGCCTTGCCGCTCTCGATCAGCGCGTGGGCGCGGCGCAGGTTGGCGGCGTTGATCGTCCCGTAGTGCTCGCCGAAGGTGGTGCGCAGGGTGCCGGCGTCGATCAGCGCGGCCACGCGGGTGAGCAGGTCGTGCTGGGCCTGCATGTCCGGGGTCTGGAACACCGAGCGGGTGAACATCGATTCCCAGTGCAGCGAGATGCTCTTGGGCTTGAGCGGCATCGCGTCCAGCGAGGGCAGGTCGTCGATCAGCGCCAGCTGGCCCTGCGGCGCCAGCAGCTCGATGAACTGGCTGTAGTAGCTGCCGGTGTGGGTGAGGCTGGCCACGTGCTGGACCTGTTCGATGCCCAGCGCCTGCAGCTGCGGAGCCAGCGGCTGGCTGTGGTCGATCACGTGATGCGCGCCCAGTTCGCGTACCCAGGCCTGGGTCTCGGGGCGCGAGGCGGTGCCGACCACGGTCAGCGCGGTCAGCTTGCGCGCCAGCTGCACCAGGATCGAGCCCACGCCGCCGGCCGCGCCGGTGACCAGCAGCACCTGGCCCTCGCCCTGGCCCTCGGGGACGCGCAGGCGGTCGAACAGCAGCTCCCAGGCGGTGATGGCGGTCAGCGGCAGCGCCGCGGCCTGGGCGTCGTCCAGGCTGGCCGGCTTGCGCGCGACGATGCGCTCGTCCACCAGCTGGTATTGCGCATTGCTGCCCGGGCGGTTGATCGACCCGGCGTAGTAGACGACCTCGCCCGGCTTGAACAGGGTCACCGCCTCGCCCACCGCCTCGACCGTGCCTACCGCATCCCAGCCGAGCACGCGCGGCTCGGTCACCTGTGCGCGATGGCGCACCTTGGTGTCGACCGGGTTGACCGACACGGCGTGGACCTTGACCAGCAGGTCGCGCGGGCCCGGCACGGGCTGGGGCAGGTCGACATCGACCAGTGCGGCCGGGTCGTCGATGGGCAGGCCAGCCTGGAGATAGGCGACGGCTTTCATGGGGAAGCTCCGTGAGGTGGGGACAGGCGCCCATCTTCCTCCGCGCGTTTTGCCATGTTAACCGGCAGAATCGAGCATCACTTTCACTCCAGGAACGCAAATGATCCGGCTTGAGGACCTGGCCCTGTTCGTGCGCACCGCGGCGCTGGGCAGCTTTTCGGCGGCCGCGCGCGAGGCCGGCCTGCTGCCCGGCCAGGCCAGCGCGGCGATCAAGCGGCTGGAGCGCGAGCTGGACCTGCGCCTGTTCGTGCGCACCACCCGCGCCCTGCGCCTGACGGCAGAGGGCGAGCAGTACCTGGAGACCGCGCGCGAGGTGCTCGACACCCTGCGCCAGGGCCGCGAACGCCTGCGCGGCGACGATGCGCCGCTGTCCGGCACCCTGCGCCTGGCCGCGCCCTCCGACCTGGGCCGCAACATCCTGCTGCCGTGGCTGGACGACTTCCACGCCGCCCACCCCAGGCTGAGCGTGCAGCTGCTGCTGTCCGACCAGGTCACCGACGTGTTCCGCGAGCCGGTGGACGCGGCGGTGCGGCAGGGGCGCTTCGACGACGCGCGCTACGTGACCCTGCCGCTGCTGCCCGACAACCGCCACGTGCTGGTCGCCTCACCGCGCTACCTCGCCCAGCGCGGGCGGCCCGAACGCCTGGAGGACCTGCGCGAGCACGAGGCGGTGCTGTACATGCTCAGCGGCCGCGCCTACGACCGCTGGAACTTCGAGGTGGACGGCCAGCGCCAGGTGGTGCAGGTGCGCGGCCAGCTGCTCAGCAACAATGCCGATGTGACCCGGCAGTGGGCGCTGGCCGGGCACGGCATCGCCTACAAGTCGTGGCTGGACGTGCATCGCGACATCGCCGCCGGCCGGCTGGAGTGGCTGCTGCCGCAGTTCGGCGAACCCTTCCCGATCCTGCTGGTGTGCCCGCACCGGCGCCAGTTCTCGCCCGCCGTGCGCCAGCTGCACGCGCTGCTGGCGCAGCGCCTGCAGGCGCTGGCCGGAACGGACCGATTGCAACCTTAGGAGGTTGAAGAAGCGCTCCGTGGGAGCCGGCACGCCGTCGATGAGGCTTCGCCGTTCAATTCCCTCGCCGCCATCGGCCCAAAGCGCCCCCACCTGTAGAGCGGAGCTTGCTCCGCTGGGGCTTTCCCCACGGACCGAACGAAAAGCAGCGGAGCAAGCTCCGCTCTACAAGGTGGGCGCGAGGCGATTGGAAGAGACAGCTGCTCCCACAGATCACCCGCGGCTGGCGGTCAGGTCACGCAGGTGATCATCGCGAAGAAGGCGGTGGCCTCGCCGTCGATGGTGGCGCTGAAGCCGCCGGCCGGGGCGTCCAGGCCGCAGCTGTCCTGGCGGATGCGCAGCGTGGCCGCCAGCGCATTCGACTGCGCCGACCACACCGCCACGCGGCCGGCCTCGATCAGCGGGATCGCCACGTAGCCGGCATCGTGCAGCGGCGCCAGCGACACCGGCTGGCAGCCCTGCGCATCGGCCGGCTGGTCCTTGGCCGCGGCCAGCACCGCCTTGGCGCGCTTGCCCATGATCCGCACCATGCGCGCATCCAGCGGCAGGCCGTCGCTGCGCTCTTCGGCCAGCGCCTGCAAGGTGTCGGCCGAGACCAGCAGATGGCTGCCGTGCGGCGCGTCCTGGTACAGGGCCAGGCAGTGGGCCGGCACCTGCGTCTGCACGGTGACGGCGCGCGCGGGCGGCGCGGTGGCCGCGGCGGCGGCCAGGAGGGTGGACAGCAGGGGGACGAGCATGGCGGGCGACGCGGTCCTTCGGCACGGCGGCCCTGGGGGCCGACCCGTGCACTGTAAACGCGTCGGTCAGTGCGAGGGCTGCGGCAGCTGCGCGGGTTCGCGCCCGGCGCGGCCGGGCTTGTCGACGCGGGCCAGCGACTGGGCCGGGGTGACCCGCGGCAGGCGCAGGCCGATGGCGACCTCGCCCCCGCGCGACTGCGCGAACACGCTGCCGCCATGCAGCTGGGCCACCGCCTTGACGATGGCCAGGCCCAGGCCGTGGCTCTGGTCGCTGCCGGTGCGCGAGGGGTCGGCGCGATAGAAGCGGTCGAACAGGTGCGCCAGCTTCTCCGGCGGGATCGGCGCGGCCTGGTTGCGCACGGTCACCGTCACCGCGTCCGGCCCCTCGGCGATATCCACGGCCACCGCGCTGCCGGCCGCGCCATGGCGCAGCGCGTTGTCCAGCAGGTTGGTGATGGCGCGCGCGTACAGCGACTGCTCCACGCAGGCGCGCGCATCGCCCCGGATGCGCAGCTCCAGGCCGGCGTCCTCCATCAGCATTTCCATGAATTCGGCCGCGTGCGTGGTGGCCTCGTTGAGCGAGACCTCGACCAGGTCGCGCGCGGTCTCGCCGCGGTCGGCGCGGGCCAGGAACAGCATCGAGTTGACGATGTTGCGCAGGCGCTCGAGCTCTTCCAGGTTGGACTGCAGCGTGGCCTCCATCTCCTCGGTCGTACGGGCGCGCGAGAGCGTCACCTGGGTCTCGCCGATCAGGTTGCCCAGCGGCGTGCGCAGCTCGTGGGCCACGTCGGCGTTGAACGCGTTGAGCTGTTCGTAGGCGCGCTGCAGCCGGGTCAGGGCCTCGTTGAGCGAGACCACCAGCCCGTCCAGCTCGGTCGGCAGATCATTGGCGGGCAGGCGCAGGGTGACGTCGCGCACGTCGAGGCGGCGGGCGTGTTCACTCAGCCGGTCCACCGGCGCCAGGCCGCGCCGGGCGATCCACCAGCCCAGCCCGGACACCGCGCCGATGGCGACCACGCACAGCACGACGATGCCCACGGCCTGCAGCCACTCGGCCGCCTCCACGTCGCGCCGGCCGGCGGCGACCATCAGCTGCACCGCCGGGCGCTCGCCCATCGCCGGCAGGGCGTGGGTCAGGGTGATGTAGCGCTGGCCGTTGGGCAGCGAGGCGCTGCCGAAGCCCTCGCCATGCGCATCGAAGCTGGCCCGGTCCAGGAAGCCGTTGCCTACGCGGAAGCGCGTGTCCGCGCTGTCGGCCAGGAAGTACAGGCTGCCGTCCTCGGGCGTGAAATCGGCCAGCTTCTCGCGGAAGTACGACCAGTGCTCGGCGTCGTTGGCGCGCTGGGCCAGCCGCTCGACCAGCATCAGCCGCGCGCTGAGCTGCTCGCGCTGGTTGCGCTGCAGCTCGTAGGACTGGAACAGGAACAGCGAGACGGCCAGCACCGCCAGCACCACCGTGGCCGCCAGCCCGAACATCAGGGCCAGCCGCGCCGCGATGGAGCGGGTGGTCATGCCACTTCGCCCTCGCGCTGCTCCAGCACGTAGCCCATGCCGCGCACGGTGTGCAGCAGCTTGGTCTCGCCCGGATACTCCAGCTTGGCGCGCAGGCGCTTGATCGCCACTTCCACCACATTGGTGTTGGTGTCGAAGTTGATGTCCCACACCGTTTCGGTGATCACGGTCTTGGACAGGATCTGCGAGCGGCGGCGCGCCAGCGCGGCCAGCAGCGCGAACTCCTTGGCCGACAGGTTCAGGCGGCGGCCGCGGCGGGTGGCGCGACGGGCGAGCAGATCGATGTGCAGGTCGCCGACCTGGATCTGGGTGGACTCGTGGGCGCGGCCGCGGCGGGTGATGGCCTGTACCCGGGCGAGCAGTTCGAGGAAGGAGAACGGCTTGATCAGGTAGTCGTCGGCGCCCGCGCCCAGGCCGCGCAGGCGGTCGTCGACCTGATCGCGCGCGGTGAGCATGATCACCGGCGTGTCGCGCTGGGCGCGCAGGGACTGCATCACCTGCAGCCCATCCATGCCCGGCAGCATCACGTCCAGCACGATGGCGTCGTAGTCGCCGGTCAGGGCCAGGTGCAGGCCGTCCACGCCGTTGGCGGCGTGATCGACGCTGTAGCCCTGCTCGCCCAGGCCCCGGGTCAGGTAGCCGGCGGTCTTGGGCTCGTCCTCGATGATCAGCAGTTTCATGGCGTCGTGGTAGGTGGCGGGAGCGATGCTCATGCGGCGGTCCTGTCGAAAAGTACGGACCCAGTGTGTCCACCGGGTCCCAACGCCTTCCTGACAGCACGCTGACGATTCTGTCAGCGATTCAAGCAGTGTTGCATGAACCGCCCCGCCGCCCGGTAGAGCGGAGCTTGCTCCGCTGCACTTCGGCCGGATCGTTGGGAAGGCCCGGCGGAGCAAGCTCCGCTCTATGGCAGCTGGATCATTGGGGAAGCCGCAGCGGAGCAAGCTCCGCTCTACAGCTCGTAGCGGAAGCCGAGCAGGTACTGGCGGCCGTACTTGGTGTACTCCTCGGGGAAGAACAGCCCGGTGCCGGTGCTCTCGCTGACCTCGGTGCGGAACGGCTCGTCGGTGAGGTTGTTGACCTGCCCGATCAGGGTCAGGCCCTCCAGCGCGCTGCCCTTGGGGAAGGCGTAGCTGAGCTGGAAGTCCAGCGTGCGCTCGCTGAGCGTGTTGCGGTACTGGCGCTGGCCGAACAGGGCGCTGTACTCGCCGCGGTAGCCGTCGCGATAGCGCTGGCTCAGGCGCGCCGAGAAGCCATGCTGCTCGTAGTACACCGTGGCGTTGGCCACGATCTTGGACAGGCCCGGGATGGTGTCGGTGCCGGGCGTGTTGTCGTTGGGGTCCGGATCGATCGAGGAGGCGGTGTAGCTGATGTTGAGCTGGGTGCCGAAGCCGGACAGCGCATCGCTGATCAGGCCGCCCGACAGCGCGGTGGACAGCTCGGCGCCGCGCATGTAGCCGCCCTTGCCGTTGGCCCAGGTGTTGAAGTTGCCGATGTTGGAGATCGGCTGGGTGCCGTCCGGATCGGGCGTGTAGCCGCTGAAGTCCCAGGTCAGGTTCTGCCGGTAGATGTAGGTCTGCAGGTTCTTGCGGAACAGCGCCAGGCCCACGTAACTGCCCTCGCCGAAGTACTTCTCGAAGGACAGGTCGAAGGCCATCGCCCGGTACGGCTCCAGCCGCGGGTTGCCGCCGCTGCCCGACCAGCGGCCGGCCTCGGCGCCGCTGTCGATCACGCCGGCGCCGGCATCGGCGCTGAGGTAGTTGATCGGCGGGCGCATCATCACCTTGGCCGCCGAGGCGCGGATCAGCCAGCCTTCGCCGAAGTCGAAGATCAGGTTCACGCTGGGCAGGAAGTCGCTGTACTGCGTGCCCAGCGTCAGCGGCGTGATCTGCGAGGTGTTGGAGGCGTTGAAGCCGGTGGAGGACTGGTCGGTGGTGATGTACTGCATGCCCGCGTTGCCGCGCACGCGGATGCGGTCGGTCAGGTCCATGTCGAGGTTGGCGCGCACGTAGTAGGTGTTGACCTTCTCCTCGACGGTGAAGTCCTTGCGCTGATCGTCGTTGGATTCGCTCAGCACCACGTCGTAGTAGCGGTCCATCAGCGCCCACGGGTTGAACGCCATGACATCGCCCACGCCGGTGAAGTCCAGCGACACCGGCGCGTCCAGCAGCGAAGGATCGACCCGCTGCGGCACCTCGCCCGGCAGGAAGGCGAAATACACCTCGGCCGACTTCTCCTTGGTGCGCTTGTTGAGGTTGACGCCGACATCGACGCTGCGCACCACGGCGTTGTCCAGCTCATGGTTGAAGTTGAAGCGGCCGGCCTTGATGGTGTCTTTCTGCCGCGAGTTCTCCAGGCGCCCGTCGTGGTTGTAGTGCTGGGGATCCCACAGATAGACGGCATTGGGATCGGCCATGTCCGGCAGGGCGAACTGCGAATAGCCCGGCGAGGTCTTCAGGTCGAAGTCGATCGACTGGCCGTCCAGGCGCCCGGCGTACAGCTCCAGCGCGGACTGGTCGCGCTTGGCGCGCGAATAGCTCAGGTCGGCGGTGAGCGTGCTGGCCTGGCCGAGCTTGAAGACGTTGTTCCAGCCGACCGAGAACAGCTTGTCCTGGCGCCGGTTGCTGTCGTTACGCACCAGCGGCTGCACGTTGTTCAAGGTGCCGCTGGTCACCACCGGACGGCCGTCCTTGTCGGTGGTGGCGGCGTTGGAGAAGCTCACGCCCTGCCCGTTCTCGCCGACGAACCACGGGTCGTTGTTCCACATCGTCCCGTGCATCACCTCGTCCTGGTCGAACTTGGAGTAGTACAGGTCCAGGATCGAGTGGAAGCGGTCGTTGGGTTTGAACTCGAACACGCCCATCACGCCATCGCGCTGCAGGTCGCGCGACTTGATCCAGCCCTCGGCGCCTTCGAGCGTGATCGCGTTGGCCGGGCGCCCGGCCTGCGGCGGATCGCCCCAGTCCACGCCGTCCAGGTCCGCCCACCACCACGACTTGTAGTGCTGCTCCTGAAAGGGTGAGTTGAGCCGCGCCACGCCCAGGGCCACGCCGATGGTGTCGCCCGCAAACTGGTCCACGTACGAGGCGCTGGCGCGATAGCCGCGCTCCTTGCCATCGTCGCTGAGCTTGCCCAGCGAGTTGTACTCGCCCTGCCCGCCGAACACGATGCGGCGCTCGGACAGGTCCAGCGGGCGGATGGTCTGCAGGTCGACCGTGCCGGACAGGCCCTGGCCGATCAGCGCCGCGTCCGGGGTCTTGTAGACGGTGACCGCGTTGATCAGCTCGGACGGGTACTGGTCGAATTCCACGCCGCGGCTGTCGCCGGTGCTGACCTGTTCGCGCCCGTTGAGCAGGGTGCCGGCGAACTGCTCGGACATGCCGCGGATGTTGATCACCTGGGCGCGGCCGTCCACGCGCTGGGTGGCCAGGCCGGGCAGGCGCGAGAGCGAATCGGCGATGGACACATCGGGCAGCTTGCCCAGGTCCTCGGCCGAGATGGTCTCCACGATCGAGGTCGCCTCGGCCTTCTTCTCCACCGCGTTGGCGATGGCCGCGCGGATGCCGGTGACCTTGACGCTGTCCAAGGTCTTGGCATCCTGCGTCTGGCTTGCAGAGGCCGGATCGGTCTGCTGGGCCTGCGCCTGCAGCGCCAGCAGCGCCAGGCAACAGGCGCTGGCCAGACGGCGAACGACCGGCATGCGACGGGCGGAGGCGCACGGCCCCCGTGATGGAGTGGACGTCATCTTCATTGCCCTCCCAGGCGTCTGACAGGCGCCGTGATACGGCCATCTGCCAAAGCGTGTCAATCGATTGCACGCCTTGAAGCAATCGATTGCACGTGCGCCACGCCAGAGCGCCGCCGACACACGCCGCGCGATGCGGATCTTGCGCGGCGCAGCATGTCATTGGCGCAGGCTTGAGGCAGGTTGTGGGGCCGTCGATGAGGCCGCGCAGCATGAACCGGCAGTCGTTTCGCACAGGTCTGCCCGGCCTGTTCCTCGCCTTCGCCCTGTCCGCCACTGCGTCCGAGCCGGCGCCGCCGCAGGTGCAGGCGTGGCTGACCACGCACGATCATCGCCAGGCGCTGGCGCCGATGGCGCCCATCGCGCTGGGCGCGCCGG
Source organism: Pseudoxanthomonas winnipegensis (assembly GCF_004283755.1). GTDB lineage: Bacteria > Pseudomonadota > Gammaproteobacteria > Xanthomonadales > Xanthomonadaceae > Pseudoxanthomonas_A > Pseudoxanthomonas_A winnipegensis. Next base: position 173,095 of record NZ_SHMH01000002.1, on the reverse strand, counting down.
CGGCGCTGCCGATCGCGATCGAGGTCCAGGCCGAGGCGCCGCGCCAAACGATGGTCGGCTTCGGTGCCTCGATCACCGATGCCTCCGCGCAGGTGCTGCAGCAGCTGCCGGCGCCCGCGCGCGAGGCGCTGCTGCGCGAGCTGTTCGGCCGCCAGGACGGCGGGCTGGGCCTGGGCTTCACCCGGCTGACCATCGGCGCCTCGGATTTCTCGCGCCATCACTATTCGCTGGACGACACGCCGGGCGATGCGCCCGATCCGCAGCTGGCGCACTTCTCCATCGCGCCCAACCTGGGCGACGTGGTGCCGGTGACGCGCGCGGCGCTGGCGATCAATCCGCAGCTCAAGGTCATGGCCTCGCCGTGGAGCGCGCCGGCGTGGATGAAGTCCAACCGCAGCCTGGTGCGCGGCACGCTCGACCCGGCGGCCTACGACGCGTTCGCCCGCTATCTGCTGCGCTATGTCGACGCCTACGCACAGCAAGGCATCCCGATCTGGGCGCTGACCGTGCAGAACGAGCCGGATTTCGAGCCCAAGGACTATCCCGGCATGCGCCTCAACGCGCCGGCGCGGGCCCGCTTCATCGGCGAGCACCTCGGCCCGCTGCTGGCGGCGCGCGGCCGGGCGGCGCCGCTGCTGTTCGACTGGGACCACAACTGGGACAAGCCCGAGGAACCGCTGGCCGTGCTGCGCGATACCAAGGCCAACCGCTACATTGCCGCGGTAGCCTGGCATTGCTACGGTGGCACGCCGGACGCGCAGTCCAGGGTGCAGCAGGCTTTTCCCGACAAGGACGTCTACCTGACCGAGTGTTCGGGCGGCGACTGGGAACCGCTGCGCAGCGGCGGCCTGACCCTGCAGGCGCGCCGCCTGATCATCGAATCGGTGCGCCACGGCGCGCGCGGCGTGCTGTTCTGGAACCTGGTGCTGGACCAGGACGGCGGCCCGCACGCGGGCGGCTGCGACACCTGCCGCGGCGTGGTCGACGTCGACACCCGCAGCGGCGCGGTCACCCGCACCGACGAGTACTACGCGCTGGCCCATGCCAGCCGCTTCGTGCGGCCCGGCGCGCGGCGCGTCGAGTCCAGCGGCGAGGTGGACGGCGTGGACAATGTGGCCTTCGTCAACGCCGACGGTGGGCGCGTGCTGGTGGTCACCAACAGTGCGCAGGCGCCGCGCACGTTCTCGGTGCGCGAGGGCGCGGTCGGCTTCCACGCCACCCTGCCCGCGCGCACCCTGGCGACCTTCACCTGGGCGCCGGCGCGCTAGGGCCTGTCCGGAGCCTCAGCGCAGGTGCGTGTCGAGCCAGTCCAGCACGCGCTGCTGGACGTCGCGGCCGGCGGCCTGCTCGGTGAACCAGTGCGGCCCGCGCGGATAGGTCACCATCTCCACCGGCGTGCCATGGAACTTGAGCGCGCGATAGAACATCTGTCCCTGGCTCAGCGGCACGCGTGCGTCGGCCTCGCCGTGCAGGATCAGCACCGGCGCGCTCACCCGGTCCACGTAGCGGATCGGCGAATGCGCGTCGTACTCGGCGCGGTGGGTCACCGGGTCGCCGAAGTAGCCCGGCGCGTAGGTCGGCACGTCGGTGGTCAGCGCCGCCGCGCCGATATCGATCACGCCCGCGCCGACGATCGCGGTCTTGAAGCGCCTGGACTGGGTCACCGCCCAGGCCGACATGTAGCCGCCGTAGCTCCAGCCGCCGATGCCTAGGCGCTGCGGGTCGATCACGCCTTCGCGTTCGAGCATGTACACGCCGTCGAGCAGGTCCTGGAAGTCGGCGCCGCCCCAGTCGTGGCGGGCCAGCTCGGTGAAGGCGCGGCCCTGCCCTTCCGAGCCGCGCGGGTTGGGCAGGAACACGGCATAGCCGCGCGTGGACAGCAACTGCGCCCAGTCGTGCCAGGAGCCCATCCAGCCCGACCACCAGGCCTCGGCCGGGCCGCCATGCACCTGGACCAGCGTGGGCAGCGGCGTGCCGGCCTTCCAGCCGGGCGGGGTGAGCAGCACGCCGGTGATGCGGCGGCCGTCCTTCGAGGACGTCCACGCCAGCTCGCGCACCTGGCCATGCGCCCAGCCGGCGACCTGCGGATTGGTGTCGGTGCGCGCGGTGAGCTTGCCGCCGTCCAGGGTCCACACCTCGGCCGGCTGGGCATCGCGCAGGCCGATGAAGGCGGTGCGGCCGGTGCGCGCGGTGCTGAAGCTGGGATAGGCGATCTGCGGCGTGGCCAGGGTGCGCCATGCGCCGGTGTCGGCATCGACGCGCAGGAATTCGCCGCGCACGCCGCGCAGCCCCTGCGCGATCAGCGTGCGGCTGTCCTGCCAGCGCGCCAGCCACAGCGTGCCGGGCCAGTCCTCGGCCAGCGCCACGCGCTTGCCGCTGGCCAGGTCGTGCGCGTACACGGTGGCGACCATGCCGTAGGGCGCGATGCGGCCGTACAGCAGCCGGGTCCCGTCGGGCGAGAACTGCAGCGGGAACGCCGAGGCCATCGGCTCCAGCGGCGGGCTGAGCGTGCCATCGGCCAGCGACAGCAGCACCACGCGCGACCGGTACCAGTAGCCGTTCAGCGTGGTGTCGTCGGACACGCGCAGCGCCAGCGTCCGGCCGTCCGGCGCCCAGGCCACGTCCTGCACCTGCAGGCCGGGCGGGCTCAGCACGCGGGCCTCACCGCCGGCCAGGTCCTGCACCCACAGGCGCTTGAACAGGCGCGGATGATCGACCTCGACCGCATCGTCCTTGGCGGCGATGCGCGCCTGCATCGCCGGCGAGGGCGGATCGATCGCCAGATACGCCAGTCGCGTGCCATCGGCCGACAGCGCGAAGCTGGCGACGTCGCTGGCCGCGCGGGTCAGCGCCCTGGCCTGGCGGCCTTCGGCGTCCACGCGCCAGACCTGCGTCGCCGCGGGCTTCGGCGCCGCCTCGGCGCCGGGCAAGGCACGATCGGACAGGAACAGGAGCTGGCGCCCGTCGGCCGACCACTGCGGCGCGCTGTCGTCGGCCTTGCCGGCGCCGTCCAGCGGCCGCGGCGCGGCCGTGCCGGTCGCGGCGATCAGCTGCAGCTGGCGGCGCGCGGGCTTGCCATCGTCCTGCGGCGTAGCCACCCCGTAGGCGATGCGCGCGCCGTCCGGGCTGATCTGCGGATCGCCCACCTGCGCCAGCGCGACGAAGTCGGCCGGCGTCGGCAGATGCGGGGACGCGGGCGTCTGCGCCCCCGCCGACATCGCGCCCATGCCGCAGCACACGGCGAACAGGCAGCTCAACACGATCCGCTTCATGCGGCGCTCTCCTGCGAGGAAGAAACCAGATGGCGGCGCAGCCAGGCCGCGCCCGTGGCCACCGCCGCGCGTGCCTGCTCGGACACGGCCATGGCCTCGACGAAACTATGCGGCGCGCCCAGGTAGCGGCGCAGCTCGACCTGACCACCGGCCTCGCGCAGGCGCTGGGCCATGAGGACGCTCTGTTCGCCCAGCACGTCGCGATCGCCATAGAGCAGCAGGGCCGGCGGCAGGCCGTGCAGGTCGGCGCGCAGCGGCTGCGCCAGGGGATCGTCGTTGCTCATCGCGTCGGGGCCGAGGTAGCTGGTCCAGAATTCTTCCATCTCCGCCACGGTCAGCAGATCCTCCGGTGTGCCCAGGCGCGCCGCGGCGGCGGAGATCCGCGTATCGAAGGCCCCGTAATTGAGCAGCAGGGCCCGCACGCCGGACAAGGCCTGCGCCTGGCGCAGCCGCAGCGCGGTGGCGACGGCCAGATTGCCGCCGGCCGAGTCGCCGCCCAGCGCCAGCTGCCCGGCGTCGATACCCAGCGTCCCTGCCTGCGCGCGCAGCCAGGCCAGCGCGGCCTCGCACTGCTGCAGCGCCAGCGGATAGCGATGCTCGGGCGAGAGCGCGTAATCGATCGCCACCACCACCACGCCTGCCTCGTGCGCGTAGGTGCGCAGCAGCCGGTCGTGCGTGTCGATGCTGAACATGCACCAGCCGCCGCCGTGGAGGTAGAACAGGGCCGGTGCGTTCTTCGGTGCGGTGGACGGGCGCAGCACGCGCACGCGGAAGGCCTGGCCTTCGGCTTCCAGCCTATGGTCTTCGACATGCTGCATCGCCGGGCCGCCCGCGCACCAGGGCGCACGCACCTGCGCGGCGATCTCGCGCCGCTGTGGCCAGTCCAGCGCGCGGCCTGCGCGCAGGCGCGTGCCTTCCTCGCATACACCCTCGACGAAACGGCGCAGCTGCGGGTCCAGCGCATCCAGCGAGGCACTCATGCGGCGCCTCCGTGTTCGCGCTCGGCGAAGTCGCGCATCCACGCCACCAGCGTGTCCTCGCCGCCGGCGCTCAGCCCCGCCAGGATCTGGGCGAAGTCGTGGCGGGCCTCGTCCTGGCCGAGCTTGAAGGTCGAATGCCGGGCCACGATGCGGCCGCGCAGCGCGGTCACCCCGAGCGCCAGGCGCGCATAGCGCTCGCCCATCTCCTCCAGCGCCCAGGCGCGCGCGCGCCCGGCCTCCATCTGCGTGACCAGGGCATCGAGTTCGGCCGCGATGTCCTGCGGCGCCTCGCTTAAGGTGACCTCCAACTGGAACACCGCCGCGGCGTAGTTCCAGGTCGGCGCCTGGGTGCGATCGTCCAGCCAGCTCGGCGAGACATAGGCCTGCGGGCCCAGCACCAGCGCGGTGGCCTGCGGATCGCGCGCCAGGCGCGCCACGTGCGGATTGCGCCTGGCCAGGTGGCCCATCAGGCCGATCAGTTCGCCCGCCTCGTCCAGCTGCGCGCGCAGCGGCAGCGGGCTGAAGCAGGCATCCTCGCCGCCGGCCGACACCAGCCAGGCCAGCGGCTGGGTGGCGAGCAGGCGCAGCAGGTCGTCGGTGTCGCGCGCGGCGAAGCGGCTGTCGCGGGCATGTCCCATCAGTGTGTGTCCTTGCCGGATTCAGAGGCGGCCACCGACACCGGCGGCCAGCGGTCGCGCCAGGGCGCGGCCGATTCGAGCTGCAGGGCCAGGGCCAGCAGCAGCGGTTCCTGGCCGCGATCGGCGGCGAACTGCACGCCGATCGGCAGGCCGTCCTCGCCGTGGGCCAGCGGCAGGCTGATGGCCGGCGTGCCGGCCAGGTTCTGCAGCGGCGTGTAGCCCATCCAGTCGAACATGCCGCCGAACACCGCGGCGAAATCGCCGTCCGGCGCGAAGGTGCCGATCAGCGGCGGCGGCGCGCGCAGGGTCGGCGTCAGCAGCACGTCATAGCGCGCATGGAAGGCCTTGAACGCGGCCGGCAGCGCGGCCAGCACCGCATAGGCGCGCTCCAGCTCGGCCACGCCGCAGTGAGCGCGGTTCCAGTCCGACAGACCGACGGTGAACGGCTCCAGCGCCGCGCGCGCGCCGGCCGCGCCGAAGGCGATCTCGGCCAGGTCCAGCGCATCGGCGCCCAGATGCGACCACAGCGTCATCGCCGCCTCGAACACCTGCGCACCGCACAGCGGCAGCGAGGCGAGCTCGACGCGATGTCCCAGCGATTCGCACAGCGCCGCCGCCTGCGCCAGCGCCGCGGCGACCTGCGCATCGGGCGCCACGCCCTGCAGCGTCTCGGCCACCAGCGCGATGCGCAGCGGACGCGTCAGCGGCGCGGTGACCGGCGCCGGGCGATCCGGATGCAGCGCGGCGAAGGCCCAGGCGCTGTCGCGCACGCTGCGCGACATCAGGCTGTCGGTGACGATCAGGTCCTCGATCGGATGGCGCGCCCGCACGCGCACCGTGGTGCCGCGGCCGGGCTTGAGGCCCACCACCCCGCAGGCCGAGGCGGGGATGCGGATCGAACCGGCGCCGTCGCTGCCGTGCGCCAGCGGCACCACGCCCGCGGCCAGCGCCGCGCCGGCGCCGCCGCTGGAGCCGCCGGGCGAATAAGCCAGCGACCACGGGTTGCGCGTGACCGGACCGAGCAGCGATTCGGTCACGCCCATCAGGCCGAACTCCGGCATCGCGCTCTTGCCCAGCGCGACCAGGCCCGCGTCGGCGCAGCGTTGCGCGAACGCGTGCTGGTCGCTGGCCGGCACGCCGGTGCGGCTGCGCGAACCGCCGCGGGTCGGCATGCCGATCACGCGCAGCGAGTCCTTCGGCAGCCACGGCACGCCGCGCATCGGCGCGTCGGCGTCGGGCCGCGATAGCGCGGCGGCCTGCGCCAGCGCGCGTGCGAAGTCGGTGTGGCTCAGCGCGCCCAGCGCCGGCTCGAAGTGCCGCGCGCGGGCGATCGCGGCGGCGGTCAGTTCGGCCGGCGACAGCTCGCCGCGCGCCAGCAGCGCGGCCTGGTCGTGCGCGTCGAGGCGTCCCAGCGACAAGGCCTGGGACAGCGATACAGAGGGCAAGGACATCAGGATTCCGTTGGCTGCGCGGCGGCATACGCCAGGCGCCGCCCGCGGCGCTGGCCATAGAAGACGTAGACGAGCGCGCCGGCCAGGACGTAGCCGGCCAGGATCAGCGCGGCCAGCGGATCGCCGCGACGCACCTGCTGGACCATGTCGCCCAGCACCGGCGCCATCATGGTCAGGCACAGCACGATGCCCAGCACCGGCACGGTGCCGATCCAGGCCTTGCCGATCCACACCCCGCCCAGCGGCACGCGGAAGCCGCCACGCAGCTCCGGCCGGGCCGAACGCAGCCACATCACCGCGATGCACACCACGATGAAGGCCGAGGCGATGCCTAAGCAGATCAGGTCGCCGAGCACGCCGATCGGCAGCAGCGCCGCCAGCACCGCGGCGATCACGCCGAAGGTCAGATTGCCCAGCCACGGCGTGCGCCGGGTGCGGTGCACGCGCGCGAACAGCCCCGGCAGCAGCCCGTCGCGACCGATGTTCACCGCCACGCGCGACACGCCATAGCCATTGGCCAGCAGCACCGAGCCCAGGCCGGTGAGCGCGCCGATCTTGATCAGCACCGCGAACCACGGCCAGCCCATGCGATCCACCGCCAGCGCGACCGGATCGGGCACGCCCAGCTCACGGAACGGCACGATCCCGGTCAGCACCGCGCCGGCGGCGACGTACAGCAGCGTGCACACCACCAGCGAGCCGAGGATGCCGAAGGGCACATCGCGGCGCGGGTTGCGCGTCTCCGAGGCCGCCATCGACACGGTCTCGAAGCCCAGATAGGCGAAGAACAGCATCGCCGCCGCGCGCAGCACGCCCGGCCAGCCGTAGGCGAAGCCGCCTTCGTTGGCCGGCAGGAACGGCTGCCAGTGCGCGCTGTCCACATAGCGCGCCCCGACCGCGATGAAGGACACCAGCACGCCCACCTTGATGACCACCAGCACCGCATTGACCAGCGCCGACTGGCTGACCCCGGCGATCAGCACGCAGGCCGCCGCCAGCACCGCCAGCGCGGCCACCAGATTGAGGCCGCCGCTGTTCGCCAGCACGGTATGGCCGTCCTGCTGCAGCGCGGTGATGGTGGAGGTGGCCAGCCACGCCGGCACGTGCACGCCGATGTCGCCGAGCAGGCTGGTGAGATACCCCGCAAAGCCCGCCGCCACCGCCGAGGCCGACAGCACGTATTCCAGGATCACCATCCAGCCCAGCGCCCAGGCGCAGCCCTCGCCCAGGGTCACGTAGCAATAGCTGTAGGCCGAGCCGGACACCGGGATCACCGAGGACAGCTCGGCGTAGCACAGCCCGGTGAAGCCGCAGGCCAGCGCGGCCAGCACGAAGGACAGCAGCACCGCCGGCCCGGCGAAGCTGGCCGCGGCCTCGCCGGTCATCACATAGATGCCGGCGCCGAGGATGTTGGCGATGCCGAGGATCAGCAGACTGCCGGCGCCGAGCTTGCGCTGCAGGCCGGCGCGTTCGGTGTCGGCCACCACCACGTCGATCGATTTGCGGTGCAGGGCTTGGCGCCAGCGGTCCAGCGGGCGGGAGGCATCAGCCATGGTGGGGATCCTGGGGGTCATGGGACGTGCGTGCACCGGCGCGCGAATCGATGGCGAAGGAGGCGGACATGGCGTGGAGGCTCAGGCGGCGCATCGATGCGATCCGGGCCGAAGCGCCGCAACGCGGCGACGCATCGACCCGCCGGCGGCTCAGTACTTCCAGTGCACCGTCATGCCGACGGTGCGCGGCCGCACGATGCCCTGGCCGATGCCGTTGACCTCGGCCACCTCGCGGGTGATGCCGCGCTTGTCGGTCAGGTTGGTGCTCCACAGGCTGACCTCGGTGCTGCCGAAGGTCATGCTGTAGCGCAGATCGAACAGGTTGTAGTTGCCCTGCACGTTGGGCGTCATCCCCGGCACGGCCGAGTTGAGATCGCTGATGCCCTTGGACAGGTACTGGTGCGACAGCGACAGGGTCGGGTCGTAGGCCGCATCGAAGTGGTAGCGCAGCGTGTTGTTGATCGACCAGTCGGCCGAGCCCGGCAGCTGCGAGCCGGCCGGCGCGGTGCCGTAGTAGAGGATGAACAGATCCTGGTCCAGACGCGCGTGCTGCCAGGTCACGCTGCCGGCCCATTCGAACTGGTCGGTCGGGCGCCACTGGGTGGACAGCTCGATGCCGCGGCTGTACGCCTTGCCGCCGTTGGCCGCGTAGTTGTAGAAGTCCGGCGTCTGCAGGCGCAGCTGGATGTCCTTCCAGTCCACGTAGAAGGCGGTGGCGTCGAGCAGGAAGCGGCCGCCGGCCCAGCTGGTGCGCGTGCCCAGCTCGTAGTTGACCAGGCTGTCGGACTTGGAGCCGGACGGAATCGGATAGGCGCTCAGCCCGCTGGTGTTGGGCGTGCCGAAGCGGAAGCCCTCCGAGACCAGGCCGTAGAACATGACCGTCTCATTGGGCGTGTAGGACAGCGCGACCTTGGGGTTGAAGCCGTCCTCCTTGGTCTGCGACGGGGTGACGATCGGATTGCCCGGATAGGTGGAGAAGCCGACCTGGGTCGAGCGTGAATCGACCTTGGTGCGGAACAGGCGGCCGCCGAGGGTGAGCTTCCACTCCGGGGTGAAGGAGAACGACCCTTCGCCGAACAGCGCCGCCTCCGAGCCCGACAGGTGGGTGTAGTACGCATTGAAGATGCGGCCGTCCGGCGCGATCACCGCACCGGCGCCCGGGCCGTACAGCGAGGACTGGTCGAAGGCCGCGGCGGCGCCGTCGGCGCCGATGGTTTCGTACAGATCCTTGCTGGTGTCGAAGTACATGCCGCCGACCAGCCATTCGAAGCGGCTGCCCTTGTCCGAGGCCAGGCGCACCTCGAGGCTCTTGCCGGTGCTCTCGCCGCCCGAATAGATCGACAGCGGGCTGGTCAGGTCCAGATCCAGATCGGCGTTGTAGGCGCCGCGGATGGGCGTGTAGTCGAAGCGCCAGTCCTGCTTCTTCTTCTGGTAGGCCAGCAGCGCGGTCAGGGTCATGCCGTCCAGGTCCTGGTCCAGGCGCAGGCTGTGCACGGCGACCCTGGTGTTGGTGTATTCGGGCACCGCGGTCTTGCGGGTCAGGTCGGCCAGGCCCTTGATCTGGTAGGCGTTGTCGTCCGAGTCGGTGTTCTGCAGCAGGCTCAGCCACGACAGCGTGGTGCCCTGCGCCGGGGTCAGCACCGCGGAGAAGCGCCCGCCGGCCAGCGTGGTGGTGTTGGCGCCCTTCTTGCCCGTGCCGATGTTGTCCAGATAACCCGGGTCGTCGCGATACTGGGCCACGGCGCGAAACGCCAGCAGGTCCTGCTTGACCGGCACGTTGACCATCGCCTTGGCGCCGAAGCCGACATCGGCGTTCCTGGTCTGGCTGACGGTGGCCTCGGCCGCCGCGTCGAAGCCGCTCGTGTCGGCCACGTTGGCGATGTAGTTGATCGCGCCGCCCATCGAGGCCGAGCCGAACAGCGTGCCCTGCGGGCCGCGCAGCACCTCGACGCGGTTGAGGTCGAAGGTGTCGATGTCGGGCACCACGATGGTCCAGCCCGGCTCGGTCAGCGGCACCTCGTTGAGGAAGAAGCCGGTGGTGGCCTGGCCCTGCACATTGCCCGCGCTGGTGGCGATGCCGCGCATCACCACCTGCGACACGCCCGGCTGATAGCTGTTGAACACCACGCCGGGCGTGCGCTGGATGTAGTCGGACAGGCTCTGCGCGCCCAGCGCGTCCAGTTCGGCGGCGGTGACGGCGCTGACCGAGCCGGCGATCTCGCGCACCGACTCGTTGCGCTTGCCGGCGGTGACGACGACGGTGTTGAGGTCCTTGGTCTGCGGCGCGGCGGCGCTGTCGCCGTCCTGGGCGAAGGCCGGCGCGGCGCCGGAGGCGGCGATGCCGAGCAGACAGGCGGCGCGCACGGCGCGGGAGAGAGCGGTGATCGGCAACGACTTCATGGCGGACGGTCCCCTTTGGACGGTTGGCGGGTTGGCGGAACCTCCGATGTCCCCCTGATGGCCAGCGCGACCTCCCCATCGCCTGGCAGCGAACTCCTGCTCGGGATCAGTAGTAGGTGAAATCCCGAACCGCGTCCAGCAGAAACCACGGGGCGACTCACGCCCTCAATCGATTGATCTGAAAAGGAATTTATTCCGCACACGCCGCAGGAACGGCGGGTTACCATCGGCAATAACGCAGGATCTGCAGTCCCGGCCCGCCAATTGCGCACATCGTGCAGCGCGGCGGGTAGCCCAAACGCCTCAAGAAGCCCGCCATGTCAGCCAAAGCGCCCGATCGCACCGACCTGAAGATCCTCGACGTACTGCAGCAGGATGCACGGATCACCAACCAGGCCCTGGCCGACCGGGTGGCGCTGTCGCCCAGCGCCTGCCTGGCGCGGGTGCGGGCGCTGGAGCAGCGCGGCCTGATCCGCAGCTACCGCGCCCACGTGGCGGTGGACCGGATCCGCTCGGCGACCATCGTGCTGGCGCAGGTCACCTTCAAGCAGCACGCCCTGGACGAGTTCACCGAGTTCGACCGCCGCATCCTGGACATGCCCGAGGTGGTCGAGGCCAGCCGCGTCTCCGGCTCGTACGACTACCTGCTGCGCGTGATCGTGCACGACGTGCACCACTGGAAGGACATCGCGCGCGGCCTGCTGGGCGGCGACTACGGCGTGGAGAAGATCGTCTCCCACTTCCTGATGGACGAGGTCAAGCCGTTCTCCGGCTACCCGCTCACGCGCGACGCACCGCGCGGCTGACTCACACCGATCAGGTGCCGCCGAACAGGCTGAAAAGCAGCCCTGCCAGCGAGGCGAGCCATGAGATGCCCACGTAGAACCGCAGCTCCCTCGCCGTGAGCGTCCAGGCGAACCAGTCCAGCGTCACCAGAGCTCGCGATCCCTCCAGCGTGTCCGCGCCGTCCAGGAACACGACCCAGAAGCAGAAGACCGAATAGAGCGCAAAAAAGAGGATGGCCATAGCGTCGCGAGTCCCTGTGCGTAATGGGGCATCGCCCCTGCGGCATCCTGCCACAGGATTCGCCGACACCTCGCCGGCAATCAATCAGCGGTAGGCGCGTCTTCGTCCTGCGCATCGCCCGCATCCATCCACATCGCGCCCCAGACGTGGCCATCCGGGTCGCAGAAATCGCGGCCGTACATGGTGCCGTGGTCCTCGACCGGATTGATGTCGGTCGTGCCGCCATGACGGCCGGCCGCCTCGGCCATCGCATCCACCTCCTGGCGCGAGGCGCAGGAGATGTTCAACGCCACCTCGCTCGAGGTGCTCGGCGGGATCGGCCGCGTGGTGAACGTCGCCCAGCGCGCATGGGTCAGCAGCATCACGCTGATGGTCTCGCTCCACTCCATCAGCGCCGCCGTGGGGTCGGCGAACTTCGCGCTGGGCGTGAAACCGACGGCCGTGTAGAACGCCCTGGACGCCTCCAGATCGGCGACGGGCAGGCTGATGGTGATGGTCTTGGTCACACGTAGCTCCACGGGTCCCGGAACGGATTGGCCGGGCAGCCGACCATAGCGCGTCGGCTTGGCGACGCGTCAGGTCCCGACGCAGAACGAAACGACGGATTCGTAGAGCGCCGCAGGGCCGACCGACGCATGCCGCCACTGCGCGTGAGCGCCCTCGGCGGCCAGACGCCTTCCGACGGCGAAAGCCACGGGCTGATAGGCCTCCCACGCGGACTGCCAGCGCGTGTGACCCGTCCGCATCCGATGCTCGGTCACCAGCGCAACGACAACCTGTTCGAGCGCGGGAATCCGCGGCGCATGCACCGCGCAGGGGATCTCACGCATGAAGCCGTCGTCCTGCAGCAGTCGGGTGGCGCCAGCCGCCGAATCCCTCGCCGCGAAGTGGACGTTGCCGAGCTGCATCATGCGCAGCGCCCCTGCGCACATCGGACACGGCTCCACCGTCACGAAGAGCCGGGCCGCGCGCCGATCCAGCGTCGCCGGGACACCGGCGAAAGCCTCCATCTCGGCATGCGCCAAACGGTGGCTCGAGATCGCGTTCCCACCCCTGGAAACGATCGCGCCTGCCCCATCCGTGACCACCGCGCCAATCGGCGCAGCGTCCCGCCTGAGGTACGAGTCCACGGCAAGGCCGAATGCGTCTTGCCAGGCGGTGGGCAGCGATGACCAGCTTGATTTCATGTGCCTCCCACTCTTGCAGATAAGGCGACTCGCGCACCGGATGCTGCTCCACCGAAGTCCTGGACGTTTGACGCAAACGCTGGCCGGCGAATGTCCCCAATAAGAAGGGCCGACAAAGAAATCGCGTAGTCGAAGACCACTAAGGGCATGGAGGGCCAAGCCAATCAACCGCCTAGAGAAATCGTCTGGTTGAACGCAGCTAGAAGCCCAGCGCCAAGATGCCGAAGACCACGCCGAATGTTATGCACATTCTTACGTGACGATCGATGACCTTAAGTACCTCTGCGTGCCCTGGGAGCTGATCATCAAGGCTGGAGTGCGCATATTTCCTCACACGCAGGAGGATGAGCGCATTGACGGCGAGCAGTGCCGGCACGATCCACCAAAATTCAGCGAATTTTGGGAGGTATCTCAAAAGCAGCAAGCCGACCCCCATAATGAGGTATGCAGAAGTAGAGGCGATGAACTGCCTGGGTTTGCCCAACCTCGTCCATGCGTCCTGCATGGTTCTCAGCTTGGTGATCTTGTTCTGGTCGCCCGCTGCTCGCTCGATAAAAGCAGGAGAGTCGACTCTGAGGAAACACCCCGTTAGAAATATCAGGCCAAACGTCGTACAGAGAAGGCCAAGAGCAATAGTTACCATGATTTCCCCATGTGCGTGACAACAATAAAGTTGGCTGTCTCACAGAATTTGGCCATTTGGACAAATTTTTCGAGTAAAGAGCAGCGAATCCCCTTGACCGCGATTAGCAGAACAACAGCAAAAGGTCCAGATAGGAATGGACAATCCATCCAGACTGAAACGAGCGTGAGTCTCGCTGGTTTCAGATCTATCAAGAACGGATTCGGTTCCAAGAAGTCTTAGCTGCCTCCATGCATGACCTCTTCCGCGATCCTTTGCGCCTCCTGGATGGAAAGACCTTCGAAGTAGTGCGTGGCGAGCGGGTGAGCGCTTGGCTCCAACTCAAGGTAGGGCCTCAATCCACCATTCCGAGGTCGAACGTTCGTCTTGAGGTTGATCGTGTCCGGATAGTAGGGAAGGCGGTTGCTGAACCAGCCGAAGTAGCTGTCAGACTCGTCGTGTTCTCCCCACGTGGACGTGTATCTTTCAAAACTCTCTTCGCTGAGTGAAACCCACACACCCCAGAGAAAGGGTTCTTCCACGCCATGAATCGGCAACTCCAGGACAACGCGGGCGAAGTAGTCGGTTCCTTCAGGGCTGTCTATCTCGCACAGGTCATCGGTGAGTGTGGCGAGCGACTCCTTGTCTTGCTCCGAGAGAACGTCGTAGTACATCGGAGCCTTGTACCCGAAACTCGGTGATCCCTCATGCCGTTTTCCGCAACAGGAGCAGGTGAATTCGAAGATGGCGACCATGTTTGTAGTTAGCCAATACCTAGGTTAGGCCTAACCGCTGAGCGGTCTTGGCTCAGATGCATTTTCCGGCACTACACCGCCAAAGATAGCGACGAAGAGTGCTTGGGCCCTGCCCACTACTCCATGGTTTGGAAGATTTTCTATGCGCTACCCCCGCCCCATAAGTCTGAAGCATATGCGACTCGATGGCTGGCGAACCAGTCACTTCCCAGAAAGAAAGGCCAGGGCCACCGACTCAACGTTTCAAGCTGTTCGAACGATAGAAATCATCCAGGGCCTTGGGCGAATCGATCAGTACCTTCGCTAGGCCGATGCCGGCGAACATGCTCCGGTAGCGGCTGCGGTTAACTCTTGTCGCGCCGACGATGTGACGAATCATGTCCCACTTCACGCTGTCCTGCCCGCCCGCCAAGGCGCCGCGACGATCGCGCTCGAACCAGCAACGGCGAAAGTAGCGGTAAAGGCTTGTCACCGTGGGAACGTCCAGCAGGATGAGCCCAGTAGCCCTCTCCAACCGTTGCGGAAGCAACCGGGAATAATTGCCGTCCACCACCCAGCGCGAGTCGGAGATCGCCGCATCGTGGAGTGCGGCGAACTCCTCGAAGGGCCTGGGCACCCAGTTCGTGTCGGGAAGGTGATGGAGCTGATCGAGGTGGACGACCTTCAGGCTCCGCGCACGGCCTATCGCCTCCGCCAGCGTGGACTTGCCGCTGTTGGAGGGTCCCATGATGCAGATCCGTGGCCCCAACGCATCCAGCATCATGGCGCGGGAACAAGCGCGAGTGAGCCATTCGCCTCGGCAGACCCGTTAGATTTCGGCGCGTGAAGCTGCCTAAAGACCAGCATCTCGTTTATACCCAACCCGTTTCGAGAAACGGTCTCGCGTTGAATGCGTTGCCAGCCCTTACGCCGAGCACTGCAGCGCGAGGCGCAAATCCCTGACGGTGGCCCAGGTCTTGGTATCCACGGTATCAGTCGCCGTGACCTTGTAGCTTCCGCAATCGCTGTTGTCGGGCAGCGGATTGAGCTCGCAGGTGCCGCTGTAAGTGAACTTGCTCGTCTCACCGCGCGACAGCGTTTCCGCGGTGCAAGGCCCGAGCACTTTGACGAACACTGCGTTGGTGGCCTTGATGTGGCGTATGAGGGCCGCGTCGTCCTGGGTGAGATCGGCGCCGCTTGCTGCGCTCGAGAACGCGGCGCAAGCCAGCAGGCCTGCGATGAAGACTTGACGGGCTTTCATGAGGGCCGGCACCGCGTGGACTCCGTCCGGAGCATCGTGGCGATTGTTCGGCTGGGAAGATCGAGCCGTCAAGATCATTTCCGCCCTGCAAGCATGATTTTTCTCGCCTCGTCGGCTTTAGAAAATTCGCGTCGTCGCGAATATGCCTGCCGCGTCCGCATATGGCTTATGCAACAAAGCGCAGGCATCGCGGGACAAAGACAGCCATCGCTCGTCAAGGCGCGCCGGTCGGCCCGACGACCGGCGTGCGGATCAAGCTGCGCCTGGGCGAGGACCGGCCTGCGCCGCTCCGGCGGTGACACTTTTGATCCAATCCTGGTAATGGCTCAGGCGCACGTTGCAGGTGATCTGGCCATACCGCCCTGGCGTCCTGATGCCGCTCTGCGGGTCCGACCATGAGGTCAGTCCGGCCAGTCGCCAGTCGTTCCCGGCCTGGATCAGGACCGGACCGCCGCTGTCCCCGCTTCCCGAGCCGCCCTCGAGCGGCAGCGCTGCCGATGGCGGATCGAACATGTAGCAGAGCCAGCGGCCGTCGGCGCTGGTGACCTTGTTGTAGGCGCGACGAAGTTCGGTGCGATGCGGGCTGCTGAATGCGTAGCCCTTGATCCCGTTGCCCGTGGCGCCGGCGCCCAGGATCTTGATGGTCTGGCCCAACTCGTCCTCGCCTACGTTGAGCGCGACGGGCGTGACGTCGGTAACGGGGCGCGCCAGCTTGATCAGTGCGATGTCATCGGAGGAGGAGAGCACCACGCGGAACAGGGTCCAGTCCCAGGTCGCCAGCGCCTGGTCGAGCAACGCCTGCGACGGCTTCCTGTAACCAGGATGGACCACGAGGCGTTCGACCTCCCTGGGCGTCCCGTTCAAGGTCACCTGCTTGATCTCGGTCTGCCACATGACCGCATGGGCGGCGGTCACCACCCATTGCGGCGCGATCAGGACACCATGTCCTTCGCCAGGCAGGTCGACCAGGGCCGGGAACTCCGACGACGCGACGCGATACTTCGCATCGTCCACATCGTCTCGTATGACGATCGCGCCGGCGCCGAAGGGCACGGCAAGCAGTGCTAGCAGCAGGGTGCGGAGCATGGTGCAGGTCCTTGTTGGTGGTCTCATCCGTTTCTTTCCCTGGCCTTTTGCCGGGCGACAACGAGCGCCGCGGCGACCAGATACGCGAGGGCCGCTGCCAGCACCATGGCGCCTTCTCCGAGAAACCACAGCTCGCCCCGCCCGCCGCGGGCAAGCGTGAGGGCCAGCGGCGCGGCGGCCCACAGGAACAGGGCGACGACCGACGCAGCGATTGCGGTCAGCGTCCAGAACAGCGCCCGGCGCAGCAAGCGCCAGCGATACGCGCGCTCCCTCATGACCAAGGCAGCGGACTCAGTGAAGCCGCACGACCGGTGCCACCAGGACCGCCCACAGCGCCAACACCGCCAGGAAGTTCACGGTGAACACCAGCCCGCGCAGGCGCAGGTTGGGGATGAAGATCTGCACGAGGCTGTGCAGCACGCGCCCGGCGACGAACAGCCAGGCCAGGCCGACCACCAACGGCCCCGTCGTGCCCTGCATCAGCAGCAGCACACAGGCCACGTGGAAGAACAGCGGCCATTCGAACTGGTTGGAGAGGTTGGCGCTGATGCGCGGCTCCAGCTGCGCGAAGGGGTTGCCGCCGTCGCGCGCGCGGCCGATGCCCCACACGGCCGGTGCGCGCGCCACGGTCAGGGCGACGTAGAGCAGGGCGGCCAGCGCGACATGCGCGGCCATCGGCGGGATCAGCGTGGATGTCATTGGCGATGCGTCCTTGTCCTGGGGCGGTCGTGCGGCGCGGCCGGTTTGCGCTAGGACTTCGGCTGCGCCGCCGCCCAATCCTGCGCCTGCTGCATCACGCGCAGGACGTTACCACTCCAGATATCGGCGATCTGCTGTTCGCTATAGCCCTTGCGCAGCAGCCAGGCGGTGATCTTCGGCAGGTCGGCGACATCCTCCATGCCGGGCAGCCCGCCGCCGCCGTCCCAGTCCATGCCGATACCCACGTGTTCGGGGCCGATCAGCTTGAGCACGTGCTCCAGATGGGCGAAGAAGTCGTCCAGCGTGGCGTGCCTGACCGGGTACTTGGCATCCAGCGCCTTCAGGTCGGCGGCCAGGCGCACGCCGTCGGCCGTCTTCATGCCCGCCTCGCCGCCGTACTTGTCCTGCAGCGCCTGCTCGGCGGCCTTGCGCTCGGGCGTGGCGCCGGCGTCGATCAGATAGCCCTGGTAGGAGTTCATCTGGATCACGCCACCGTGCGCGGCCAGCACCTTCAGGCGCGCATCGTCGATGTTGCGCGGATGGTCGTGCACGGCGCGCGCGCCGCTGTGCGAGAGCAGGATCGGCACCGGCGAGAGCGCGATCAGCTGGTCGAACACCTCGTCCGAGGCATGCGACTGGTCGATGACGATGCCGAGCCTCTGCGCGGCCTGCACCAGCTGTCGGCCCGCCGGGCTCAGGCCATGCCACTCGGGCCCCTTGGGGTCGGTGGCCGAGTCGGCGAACTCGTTGTTGATGAAGTGCACCGTGCTCATCAGGCGCAGGCCCTGTCCGTAATAGAACGACAGCAGCGTGGGGTCGGCCGCCAGCGGGCTGGCGTTCTCCATGCTGATGTAGACCACGCGCTTGCCCTGCGCCTTGATGCGCGCCGCGTCGGCCGGGCTGGTCGCTTCGGCGAACTGCTGCGGGTGCGCGGCCAGCATCTCGCGGATCTGCGACAGGCGCTTGAGGCCGGCGTCGCGATCCTCCAGGTGCGCCTTGGCGCTGCGATCGCCCTGGTCGGTGTAGATGGCCCAGAAGCCGCCATCCAGCGCGCCGGCCTGCATGCGCGGCAAGTCCACCTGCGACAGCGCGTTGCCCGGATGCGCGGCCAGGAGGTCGAAGTCCGCCCGCGGGAAGTTGGCCGGCGTGTCCAGGTGCGAATCCAGCGTCAGCAGCCTGCTCTGCAGCGCCTTCGCGCGCGCCAGCTCCGCCTGGGTGAACTCGACCGCACCTGCACGCCCGGCGAGAAGGGCCAAGGCCAGGGACAAGCAAAGCGCCGTCGTTTTCATGGAGGCTCGGGTAGCCAGATGGATGACCGCGATCATAGCCGTCAATCCGGAATGCCTTGCCCACAACGCGGCCGCACGACGCCTGCCCCAGGTTGCACGGCACGGGCCCAGGTGGTTCACTCGGCCCCTCGCCTGGCTGGATGCCACCCTGGGGCCAGCAGCGACCTACCGCTGTGTGAGGATTGCCCGCCCCCATGCGCCTTGCCGCTTCGATCCTTCCCCTGCTGGCGGCCTGCGTGGCATTGCCGGCCTGTTCGCGGGCCCCGCTGTCCGCGCCTTCCAAGGAGGAACCCGCCGTGACCACCGCCCCCCCTTCCGCCACCGCCACGCAGCCCCCGCAGGCGGGTGCCGTCCTGCGGCGCGTGCTCGACCTGATCCAGGGCAGCCATGCGCTGGCGGATCTGACCCCGGCACGGGTCGAGCAGACGATGGGCATCCGCCTGGAGCGCGCGCGCGACGGCAGCGCCCGCTACGGCGTCGGTGCCGCGCTGGACCCGCCGTGGTCCTACACGATCGAACTGGACGCCACGGCCCCGGATGCGGCCAAGTTCGCGTTCAACTTCACGCCGGCCTCGGCGGACGCGGCGATGACCCCGGTCTGCCAGCTGGACTACGACGCCTTCGGCCAGCGGCTCGAGGCGCTGGGCTTCACCCGCACGCCGTACAACGCCGAGCACGGGCGCCTGGTCAAGGAATGGTTCGACAAGCCGGGCCTGCGGGTGAGCGTCTATCCGCAGGGTGAGTCGGACGGCGCCGCCGAGCATCGCTGCGTACGCACGGTGACCATCCAATAAGGACCCGAGCGTGCCGACGCGCCTCGGACAAAGGCAGACCGACCCTGTCAACGCACTCTCCAGGTCGCCTGATATGCCTGTGGTTGGGCCGGCAGTGCGTTCGGCCGGGATTGGGCTCGCCGAGGTACCCGAGTGCAGCCGACGCGACCGGCACTTTGAGCCCCATCAACTAGGAGCTGCGTCGCCATGCGATTCCACAACCTGATCCCCAAGATCTTCTACGACCGGCTGGAGGACGGGCTGGCCTTCTTCGTCGATGCGCTGGGCTTTGCGGTGCTGTACCAGGACGCGGACATGGCGGTGGTCGCGCGCGACGGGGCCAAGGCCTACCTGGTGGAGAACGCCGAGTGGGCGGCCAAGGACCGGCCCGAACTGGGCATCGAGGTCGACGACATCGAGGCGGTGCACGCCGAGCTGGCCGCGCGCGCGCCGCAGCGGCTGCACCCCAACCTGCCCACGGTGCGACTGCAGCCGTGGGGCGCGCGGGAATTCGCGATGCTCGACCCAAGCACGGTGTGCGTGGTCTTCCGTCAGTGGCCCAAGGCCTGAAGCGCTTGGGCCCGCGCCGCTAGAACACCCGGCAGAACACCGCCTTGAGGTAGCGCGATTCCTGCACGTGGGCCATGAAGGGATGGTCCGGGCCCGCGCCGGCCACCTTGAGGATCTGGATGGTGCGGCCGGAGAAGTAGGCAGCGCGGCGCAGCATGTCCAGGAACTGCTCCTCGCTCACCAGCCCGGTGCACGAGAACGTGGCGAACAGCCCGCCGGGCTTGACCACGCCCAACGCGAGCTTGTTCATGTCCAGGTACTTCTTCAGCGCGGCGATGACCTGCTCGCGGTCGCGCGTCATCTTGGCCGGGTCCAGGATCACCACGTCATAGGCGTCGCCGCGCGCGGCCGCATCACGCAGGTAAGGGAAGATGTCGGCCTGCACGAACTTGGGCTTGACGTTGTTCAGGCGCGCATTGCCCTTGGCGATGGCGATCACGTCCTGGTCGATGTCCACGCCCAGCACCTCGCTGGCCCCACGCGCGGCGGCGTACACGGCGAAGCCGCCGGTGTTGCAGCACAGGTCGAGCACGGTCTTGCCTGCCACGTGCTGGCTCAGCCACTGGCGGTTCTCGCGCTGGTCGGCGAAGAAGCCGGTCTTGTGCGCGCCGGCCGGGTCGGCGCGGAACTTCACGCCGTACTCGGTGATGACCTCGCTCTCGGTGCCCGAGGTGCTGTGGAAGTCGAAGCTCTCCTGCTTCTGCACGTGCTCGTCGGCGAAGCTGTGGAAGCGGCAGCCCGGGAACTGCGCGCGCAGCGCGTCGAAGATCCACTCGCGATGGCGGAACATGCCGGCGGCGAAGAACTCCACCACGATCAGGTCGCCATAGCGGTCCACCACCAGGCCGGACAGACCATCGCCCTCGGCATGCACCACGCGCCAGGCGTCGGTGGTCTCGTCCAGCCTGAGCACCTCGCGGCGCAGGGACACGGCCTGGGCGATCCTGTCGTGGAACCAGGCCGCATCGACCTGCACGTCCGGATCGGTCTCCAGGATGCGCACGGCGATGCGCGAATGGCCGTTGTAGAAGCCGCGCCCCACCCAATCGCCGTCCACGCCGAACACATCGACGATGGTGCCCGGCTTGGGCTTCTGCGGCGGCTTGTCCACCAGTTTCTGGAAGATCCACGGATGGCTGGAACGCCAGGCGTTCTTCAGGCGGACGGCAGGATTAGGCATGTTCATCGGCCTATTGTAGAAGGCCGGGCACCTGTAGAGCAGAGCTTGCTCCGCTGGGCCTTCCCGATGATCCGGTTCAAAAGCAGCGGAGCGAGCTCCGCTCTACAAGGGGTCGCGGGCTGATTGGGAGAGGCGGCGGCGCCTACGGCAGCGCACTCGTCCCGGCTGCCGGAACACTGCGGTCCCCGCATGCCGGCTGTGGCGCTTTGCCCCGCCCTGCCCGGGGGGCCACAATGGTGTGCTTGGTCGCCGCCAGCCGCTGCCCCCGCCTCGATGTCCGGGCCGCCTTCGCCACCGGCGGCGTCACCCGTGCAGTCGCCCCCGCGCCTGCTGCCCCTGTCACTGCAAGAGAGACAACGCCCGCAATGTCCAGCACGCCCAAGATCCTGTACACGCTGACCGACGAAGCCCCGTTCCTGGCCACGCAGTCGTTCCTGCCCATCGTCGACGCCTATACCGACACCGCCGGCATCGTGGTCGAGACCCGCGACATCTCGCTGGCCGGGCGGATCCTGGCGCAGTTCCCCGACCTGCTGAGCGATGCGCAGAAGGTCTCCGACGACCTGACCGAACTGGGCGCGCTGGCCACCACGCCCGAAGCCAACATCATCAAGCTGCCCAACATCTCCGCCTCGGTGCCGCAGCTCAAGGCCGCGATCAAGGAGCTGCAGGACCAGGGCTATCCGCTGCCGGCCTACCCCGACGAGCCCAAGACCGACGCAGAGAAGGACGCCAAGGCGCGCTACGACCGGGTCAAGGGCAGCGCGGTCAACCCGGTGCTGCGCGAGGGCAACTCCGACCGCCGCGCGCCGCTGTCGGTGAAGAACTACGCCCGCAAGCACCCGCACCGCATGGGCAAGTGGTCTTCCGATTCGAAGACCCATGTGGCGCACATGGAGTCCGGCGACTTCTACGGCAGCGAGCGTTCGGCCACGCTGGGCGCGGCCGGCGCGCTGAAGATCACCTTCGTCGGCGCCGATGGCGGCAGCACCGTGCTCAAGGACAAGGTGGCGGTGAAGCAAGGCGAGGTGGTCGATGCCTCGGTGCTCAGCCGCAAGGCGCTGGCCAGCTTCATCGATGCGCAGATCGAGGACGCCAAGGCCAAGGGCGTGCTGTTCTCGGTGCATCTGAAGGCCACGATGATGAAGGTCTCCGACCCGGTGCTGTTCGGCATCGTGGTGGGCGAGTTCTACAAGGACGTGCTGGCCAAGCACGGCGAGGCGCTCAAGTCGGTGGGCTTCGACCCCAACAACGGCATCGGCGACCTGTACGCGGTGATCGGCAAGCTGCCGGCCGAGCAGGCCGAGGCGATCAAGGCCGACGTGGAGGCCGAGTACGCCAAGCGCCCGGCGCTGGCGATGGTCAACTCCGACAAGGGCATCACCAACCTGCACGTGCCCAGCGACGTCATCATCGACGCCTCGATGCCGGCGATGATCCGCGACAGCGGCAAGATGTGGAACGCCAAGGGCGAGCTGCAGGACACCAAGGCCGTGATCCCCGACCGCAGCTATGCCGGCGTGTACCAGGTGGTGATCGAGGACTGCAAGGCGCACGGCGCGTTCGACCCGGCCACCATGGGCAGCGTGCCCAACGTCGGCCTGATGGCGCAGAAGGCCGAGGAATACGGTAGCCACGACAAGACCTTCGTCATCCCCGGCGACGGCAAGGTGGT
This sequence comes from Pseudoxanthomonas winnipegensis, assembly GCF_004283755.1. GTDB lineage: Bacteria > Pseudomonadota > Gammaproteobacteria > Xanthomonadales > Xanthomonadaceae > Pseudoxanthomonas_A > Pseudoxanthomonas_A winnipegensis. The sequence continues at coordinate 150,699 of NZ_SHMH01000002.1, read as the reverse complement.
GGTGACCGACGAGGCCGGCGCGACGGTGTTCGAGCACGCGGTGGAAGCCGGCGATGTGTGGCGCATGTGCCAGACCAAGGACGCGCCGATCCAGGACTGGGTCAAGCTGGCCGTCACCCGCGCGCGCCTGAGCGGCACGCCGGCGGTGTTCTGGCTGGATCCGCAGCGCGCGCACGACGCGCAGCTGATCGCCAAGGTCGAGCGGTACCTCAAGGACCACGACACCACCGGCCTGGACATCCGCATCCTCTCGCCGGTGGAGGCCACCGCGCTGTCGCTGGAACGCATCCGCAAGGGCGAGGACACCATCTCGGTCACCGGCAACGTGCTGCGCGACTACCTCACCGACCTGTTCCCGATCATGGAGCTGGGCACCAGCGCCAAGATGCTCTCCATCGTGCCGCTGATGGCCGGCGGCGGGCTCTTTGAGACCGGCGCCGGCGGCAGCGCGCCCAAGCACGTGCAGCAGTTCGTCGAAGAGGGCTACCTGCGCTGGGATTCGCTGGGCGAGTTCCTGGCGCTGGCCGCCTCGCTGGAGCACCTGGGCCAGACCTACGACAACCCCGCGGCGCTGACCCTGGCCAAGGCGCTGGACGTGGCCAACGGCCAGTTCCTGGACAGCAACAAGTCGCCGGCGCGCAAGGTCGGCGAGATCGACAACCGCGGCAGCCACTTCTACTTGGCCCTGTACTGGGCCCAGGCCCTGGCCGCGCAGGACGAGCACGCCGAGCTGAAGGCCAAGTTCGCCCCGCTGGCCAAGGCGCTGGCCGAGCAGGAGGCCACCATCGTGGCCGAGCTCAACGGTGCCCAGGGCCGCCCGCAGGACATCGGCGGCTACTACCACCCGGACCTCACCAAGTGCGCCGCCGCCATGCGCCCGAGCAAGACCTTCAACGACGCGCTGGCCAAGCTGGGCAAGTAAGCCGCCTCGACGCGTGACCCCGACGGGCCGCCTGCCGCAAATCAGGCGGCCCGTCTGCGTTTGCGGCCGTCCTCAGCGGAACCCGGTGAGCGGTGCGTTCGCGCGCGCCGACTGGGCCTGCTTGCGCGCCAGGCGCCGCGCGCGCTTGATCCTGCGGGCGCGCTGCGCGGCGGCGTCCTGCGCGGGCTCGACGCCCGCCAGGGAGCGGGCCAGCTCCACATCGACGATATGCCCGTGGTGGAACAGCAGGGCCTTGAACAGGTTCATATCGGCATCTCCACTTGAGTGAAATCGACAATAGGCGCAGGCTCAGGCCGCGAGAAGCGAGGCTTTCGCAAGCGAGTCTTGAATCCAGCTCAAGGGAAGTCCCATGTCGCGTCCCCCGCTGCACGCCCTGCAGGGCTTCGTCGTCGCCGCGCGCCTGGGCAACCTCTCGCGTGCCGCCGACGCGATGCATCTGACGGTCAGCGCGCTCAGTCATCAGATGCGCGGCCTCGAGCAGCGCCTGGGCTACCGCCTGCTGGAACGGCACGCGCGCGGCGTGCGCGTGACCGGGGACGGCCAGCGCCTGCTCGATCGCATCGGCCCGCACCTGGACGCCATTGCCCAGGCCTTCACGCCCTACGCGGCGCGGCGCGAGGAAGTGCTGACACTGAGCATCACGCCCTCCATGGCGTCGGCCTGGCTGGTGCCGCGGCTGAGCGGGTTCCTGGCACTGCATCCCAAGATCGAGGTCAACCTGCTGTCGAGCGAGGCGCTGGTGGACTTCGCCCGCGAGCCGCAGATCGACGCGGCGCTGCGCATCGGCCACGGCGTCTGGCCCGAAGTGATGGCTGAACCCCTGTTCGAGGAATGGCTCACGCCCATGGCCAGCCCCGCGCTGATCCGGCGCATGGGCGGCAAGCGCCGGCCGCTGGTCGAATGGCCGCTGCTCGGCGACCCGGACGGCGAGTGGGAGCGCTGGTTCGCGCGGGAGGGCCTGACACCGCCTGCGCGCTACGTGGCCGTGCTCAACAGCTCCGAATCGCACCATCGCGCCGCCATGGACGGCGTGGGCGTGGCCCTGGGCCGGATCACGCGTGCGCGGCTGCTGCTGGAGTCGGGCGATCTGGTACCGCTGTCGACGCGGCGGCTGAAGACCGCCTGGTCGCATTATCTCGTCTATCCGGAACGTTCCGCCCACCACCGCGGTTTCCTCGCCTTCCGCGACTGGCTGCGCGGCCAGGCGCAGGAGCACGCGCAACAGACGCAGACGATGCCGGGCAGAACGACGACGGCGAGCGCCGCGCGCCAGCGACGCCGCCGCTGAAGCCGGCATGCGCGTGCAGCAGCGTGCTCAGTCGCGCGCGGGCGCGACGCGTTCCAGCGCGTCGATGTCGCCGGCGACGATCCGGTCCAGGTGCGCGGTGATGTGCGCGACCGGCCAGTCCCACCAGGCGATGGCCTCCAGCCGGGCGACCTGCTCAGGCGCGAAGCGCGCCTTGATCGGCCGCGCGGGGTTGCCGCCGACGATGGTGTAGGCCGGCACGTCGGCGGTGACCACCGCGCGCGCCGAGACGATCGCGCCGTTGCCGATGCGCACGCCCGGCATGATCAGGGCCTCGTAGCCGATCCACACGTCGTGGCCGATCACCGTATCGCCCTTGTACGGCAGCTCGCCCGGTTGCGGCATCACCGCCTCCCAGCCGTGGCCGAAGATCTGGAAGGGATAGGTCGAGATGCCGGACAGCTTGTGGTTGGCGCCGTTCATGATGAACTTCGCGCCGCGCGCGATCGCGCAGAACCTGCCGATCACCAGCCGGTCGCCGATGAAGGGAAAGTGGTAGAGCACGTTGCGCTCGAAGTCTTCGGAGTCTTCCGGGTCGTCGTAGTAGGTGTACTCGCCGACCTCGATCAGCGGGTTGCGCACGGTGTTGCGGATGAAGCACACCTGGGGAAAGCCCTGCATCGGATGCGGGGTCTCGGGACTGGGGCCGTGCATGCGGCATGCCTCGTCATCGAAGGATGGGCGCCGATGGTAACCAGTGGCGGGAGGCGAGGCGGTCAGCCGCGCGGAGGCTTCCTGGCGGGCGCTTTCTTGGTTGCGGCCTTCTTTGCCGGCGCCTGTTTGGCCGCCTTCGGCTTGGGCAGGGGCAAGGCGTCGGCGGTGGCGCGCAGCAGGCGCTGCAGCGCGTCGGTGTCCTCCAGCGCATCGGCCAGCAGGTAGTGCGGCTTGGCGCCCGGGTACGGCGGCTGTTCGATCACCTCGTGCAGCAGGCCCCGCCCGGGCGCGGTCGGCTTGAGGAAGACCTGGTTGTCGCACACCAGCGCGACCACCTTGCCGTCCAGGTACAGCGCGTACTCGCCGAACATCTTCTTCGATTCCAGCGCCGCGCCCAGCCCGGCCTGGGCGTGCACGTAGTCGATGAAGTCCGCGTCGGTTGCCATGGGTGTCCTCAAGCTTCTTCAGGGAATGCCGTTGCCGCCGTGGGCACGATAGCCGGCCCGCGTCTCCAGGCGTGCGATCCAGGCATCGACGGCCGGCAGTACCGGTCGCACCATCGGCGTCATCCGCCAGCGGTTGGCCGACAGCCCCAGCACGATGTCGGCCAGGGTGAAGTCCGCGCCGGCGACGAAGGCGCCGGTCGTGGCCAGCTGCGCGTCCAGCAGGCCCATCAGCCGGTTCCAGGCCGCGATGCTGGCCTCCACCGCGCCGGCGTCCTGGCTGAGCGGCGCGCGCCGCACCAGCGCCATGAAGGCCGGACGCCACGCGCCGTTGAGCTCGGTGGCCTGCCAGTCCATCCACTGTTCCACCCGCGCCCGCGCCAGGGGTTCGGCGGGCAGCAGGTCGTGACGCCGCTGGCGCGCGGCCAGGTAGCGGCAGACGGTGTTGGATTCCCACAGCACCGCGGTGCCGTCGATCAGCACCGGCACCAGGCCGTTGGGATTGAGCGCACGCAGCGCGTCCGCATCGCCGGGGCCGTCCATCGCGTCATGCGCCAGCGGCAGGTCCAGCTCGGCCGCCAGCCACAGCACCTTGCGCACGTTGATCGAGGTGGGCTTGCCGAGCAGTTTCAACATGGCGTCGCTTCAGTCGCTGGCGATATGCCAGCACACGCCGGCCAGGTCGATCATGTGCACTTCGCGGCCCCAGGGGAAGTCGGTCGGCGTGCCGAGGCGGAAGCCGGGAAAGCGCTGCTCCAGCCCGCGCCCCGCCATTTCGGTCCACCACGCGTCCACGTCGGGCACGACCACGCGCAGCATCAGGTGGTGGGCGACATGGTCGTCGTGGAAGTCCTGCAGGATGAAGGACACCGGGCCGCTGCGGAATCCGCACACATCGCCGGCCTCCCAGTCCTCGACGAAGTCCAGCGCGGCGAACAGGCGCCGGCTGGCGGCGAAATCCGCGCCGCCCGGCACGAAGGGCTGCAAGGCGGTCAAGGTGGTGGCCTGCATGTTCGGCTCCGGTCAGGTCGTGGGTAGGGGGATCCCCGCGGCATCCTTGACGGTGCGCAGGACGAAGCTGGAGTTGACGTCGGCCACGCCGGCCTGGGCCAGCAGCCGGTCCAGCAGGAAGCGCGAGAAGTGGTCCAGGTCGCGCACCAGGATGTGCAGCAGATAGTCCATGTCGCCGGTCAGCGCATGGCAGGCGACGACCTCGTCCCAGCTGGTCACGGCGGTGGCGAAGCGCTCGATCGCCGGCTGGTCGTGCTGGGCCAGCTGGACGCGCACGAAGGCCTGCAGGCCCAGGCCCAGCGCGCGCGCCTCCAGCCGGGCGCCGTAGCCGGCGATGATGCCGGCCGCCTCCAGGCGCTGGATGCGGCGCAGGCAGGCCGAGGGCGACAGGTTGATGCGCGCGGCCAGCTCGGCATTGCTGGCGCGGCCGTCGGTCTGCAGCAGGGCAAGCAGACGAAGATCCGTGCGATCGAGCGGGCTTGGTACGTCCATTTGTCGCGTCGCAACATGCAATGACGCAACAAGATTGCGCCATGAGGGCCAGATCCTGCAACTTTCGCAAGCCCGTTGCGCGCGCTTGCCGGTAGCGTGAGAGCCTGCCTTTGCTGCCCGCAGGAGACCGCCATGGACACCACGCCGCGCCGCGTCGAGAACCAGCTCACCGACAAGGGCTATGTGCCGGTCTACACCACGGCCGTGGTCGAGCAGCCCTGGGCCAGCTACAGCGCCGCCGATCACCGGACTTGGGGCCAGCTGTTCGAACGCCAGCGCGCGCTGCTGGTGGGCCGGGCCTGCGACGAGTTCCTCGCCGCGCAGGATGCGATGGGCCTGAGCGCGGACGAGATCCCGCGCTTCGACGATCTCAACGTGGTGCTGGGCGCGGCCACCGGCTGGCAGCTGGTGGGCGTGGAAGGCCTGCTGCCGGAGCTGGACTTCTTCGAACACCTGGCGCACCGGCGCTTCCCGGTGACCTGGTGGATCCGGCGGCCCGAGCAGATCGACTACATCGCCGAGCCGGACCTGTTCCACGACCTGTTCGGCCATGTGCCGCTGCTGATGAACGCGCTGTTCGCCGACTACATGCAGGCCTACGGGCGCGGCGGGGTCAAGGCGCACGGCATCGGCCCGCAGGCGCTGGTCAACCTGACCCGGCTGTACTGGTACACGGTGGAGTTCGGCCTGATCGACACGCCGCAGGGCCTGCGCATCTACGGCGCCGGCATCGTCTCGTCGAAGGGCGAGTCGCTGTACTGCCTGGAGTCGGCCGCGCCCAACCGGATCGGCTTCGACCTGACGCGGGTGATGCGCACGCGCTACCGCATCGACGACTACCAGAAGACCTATTTCGTCATCGACAGCTTTGAACAGCTGATCCAGGCCACCGCGCCGGACTTCACCCCGCTCTACGCCGAGCTCGAGCATGCCGAGGCGCTGCCCGCCGGGCGCGTGCTGGACCGGGATCGCGTGTTCCAGCGCGGCGCCGGTGAGGGCTGGGCCGACGGCGGGGACGTGTGAGGCGCGGCGACGCGGAGGAGATGTCGCCGCGCTTAAGCTCGCCGCATCGGTCCCGGAGGGCGTGGCGATGAAGCGATGGATGCTGCTGCTGGCGTTGTGCTGCGGTGGCGCGGCCGATGCGACCTCGATTGTGCCCACACCGTTGTCCGAGATCCTGGCCAAGTCCGATCACGTCCTCGTCGGCCGCGTCGTCGAGGTGGACATGGTCGATGCGCAGGGACGGCCGGTCATCGATCTGGAGGCGCGCACGGGGCCGGGATTCACGAATCTCATCCGCTATCGCGTGCACGTCGAGGACGTCATGCAGACCAATGCGGCGCGCGTGCCGGCGGTGCTGGTGATCCAAGAATGGCCTGGCTGGATCATGACGCTCGGCGGCATGAAGGCATCGGTCACCGGGAAGCAGTTCGTGTTCCTGCTCAGCGGCGCCGATTTCCATCCGACCAATGCGGCGCAGTTCCGCTATCGGCTGGATTCGCAGGAGTGGAAGGACCTGAGCCCATCGCCTTGAGCTTCGCGGCGCGTGTCGCGTCCGCGCGACGGCGCGCCATCCGCGGGGGTTAGCATTCGGGCCTGTTCCATTGGGCAAGGGAAACGGCGATGCGTTGGATGCAGGTCCTGCTGTTGCTGGTCGTGGCGGTCTCGGCGCAGGCCGCCGAGCGGCCTTCGGCCGAAACCCCCGAGGAGCTCAGACACCGGATCCTGCTGTGGCCGGGCGGCACCGGGCCGGGCTCGGAAGGCGCGCCGGCGCAGCCGACCATCGTCGACCACAGCGAGGATCCGGCGGTGCCGGACCGCTCCATCCGCGGCATCCGCGCGCCGTACATGGTCGTCTACCGGCCGGCGCATCCGAACGGCAGCGCGCTGCTGGTGGTGCCCGGCGGCGGCTATGCGCACATCGTGATCGACAACGAGGGCAGCTCGCTGGTGCCGGCCTTCGCCGACCGGGCCGGCATCACCCTGTTCGTGCTGCGCTACCGGCTGCCGGACGAGGGTCATGCCGATGGCCGCGACGCGCCGCTCGCCGATGCGCAGCGCGCGCTGCGCCTGATCCGGGCGCATGCGAAGGAGGACGGCCTGGACCCGGCGCGCGTGGGCGTGATGGGCTTCTCGGCCGGTGGCCATGTCGCGGCCAGTCTGTCCACGCGCTTCGACGATGCGGTGTACGCGCCGGTGGATGCCGTCGACCGCCTCAGCGCGCGGCCGGATTTTTCGCTGCTGATCTATCCGGTGATCGACATGGGCAATGCCATCGGCCATACCGGCTCGCGCAAGCGCCTGCTGGGGCCGCATCCGGATGCGCAGCTGGTGCACGACTACTCCATGCAGAACCGCGTGAGCGCGCGCACGCCGCCGACCTTTCTGCTGGCCGCACAGGACGACGACGTGGTGCCGGTGCAGAACACGCTGGTGTACGAACAGGCGCTGCTCGGTGCCAGCGTGTCGAGCGAACTGCACATCTTCCCCAAGGGCGGCCACGGCTTCGGCGTGCGCCGCATCCAGGGCCTGACCCTGGCGGCCTGGCCGCGGCTGGCGGTGGACTGGATGGCCTGGCAGACGGCGCAGGCACCAGCGCGCTGAGCGCGCTTTTGCCCCCTCCCTTTCGCCGGAGGCGAAGGGGAGGGACGGGGTGGGGTGCTTTTCGCGCGAAGCCTCGGGCGCCGGAGATTCACCGCGAAGAGCACCCCCTCCCAGCCTCCCCCTTGCGCTGCGCGCAAAGGGGAGGGGCGGATCTTGGGCGCTGGCGCACCTCGCATGTTGCAGGCGCCGTCCACCTCTCGCACCGCGCGCGCTTTTTGCCTCCTCCCTTTCCTGCGCGGGCTGGGACTGGCGCGCCTCGCGCTGGTGGGGAGAGGTGCGAACAACGTGTCGGGTCGCGCGCGCCTTCGCGCGTGGCCTGCGGGTGAGGCGGTAGGCTGGTGGGCCCCTGCGTCGCTTCGGTTGTGCTTCTTGAATCCCTCTGCGCTTTACCCCGCCTTCCTGTTCGATATGGATGGCACGCTGCTGACTTCGATCGCCGCCGCCGAGCGCGTGTGGACGCGCTGGGCGCTGCGGCATGGCCTGGACCCGGCCACGTTCGTGCCGACCATCCACGGCGCGCGGGCCATCGACACCATCGCCGGCCTCGGCCTGCCGGGCGTGGATGCGCAGGCCGAGGCGGAAGGCATCACCCGCGATGAGATCGCCGACGTCGAGGGCGTCGCGCCCATCGCCGGCGCGGCGGCGTTCATCGCGGGCCTGCCGGCCACGCGCTGGGCGGTGGTGACTTCGGCGCCGCGGGCGTTGGCGCTGCGCCGCATGCAGGCCGCCGGCCTGGCGCTGCCGGCGGTGCTGGTCACCGCCGAGGACGTGGTCCACGGCAAGCCCGATCCGGCCGGCTATCGCCTGGCCGCCGCGCGGCTGGGCGTGCCCGCCGAGGACTGCCTGGTGTTCGAGGACGCGCCGGCCGGCATCGCCGCGGCCGAGGCCGCCGGCGCGGACGTGCTGGTGATCCAGGCCGCGCATGCGCACCCGTTGGAGACGCCGCACCGGCAGGTGCGCGACTACCTGGCGCTCCAGGCGCGCGTGACGCCCGATGGCCTGCAGTTGCTGGACGCCGGCTGACGCGCAGCACCGCCAGCCGGCCGCCCTAACCCGGCGTTCACGGTGCTGACCGGAGGATCCTGCGAACCCCGTTCCTGTTCTGAACAGGGGATCTGCCGGATACGACCGATGCGCCCCAATGCCGATGAGCTGTTCGACGAACTGGCCCAGCTTGACCTGACCCTGGACGCGATCGCGGCCTGCGCCGGCGGCGCCAACCTGGCCTTGCAGCAGGCGCTCCAGCGCCACGTGCGCAGCCTGCGCATCTTCCTGGACATGGACGCGGCGGCGGTGCTGCATGACGTTGCCGAGGCCGCCCAGCGTCTGCTCGAAGCGAACGAACCCCGCGTGCTGGAAACCGCCCAGCGCGATCTCGCCCGCATGCGCGCGCTGATGGACGCGATGCTGCGTCGGCAGGCAGCGCAGGCGACAGCCGCCTGACGCGTAGCAGCCGCCGTACGGCCTTTCGGGCGATAAACGCGTTTGGCTCATCGGGAAAGCCTCATCGCCGGCCGCTCTCCGAAAGCCCGCAAGGGCGGCTCCCACCTGTAGAGCGGAGCTTGCTCCGCTGCTCTTCATTCGGTTCGTGGGAAAAGCCCCAGCGGAGCAAGCTCCGCTCTACAGGCAGGCCGCTGGGAGATTCGAGGAGTCCGTTGCGCCACGTCCACGATAGCTAGTGCGTGGTATCGCGCAGGTCCTGACCCAGGCGGCGATAGAGGGTGCTGCGGCTGATGCCGAGCTTGCGCGCGGCGCGGGTGACGTTGCCGTCGCAGTCGGCCAGGGCCTGGCGCATCGCGGCTTCGGCCAGGGCGTCCAGGTCCTGCGCGCTGGCCGGGGCGGCGAGCGCGGCCGGGGCGACGGGCAGCGCCGGGCGCTGGATGTGCAGGTAGGACGGCAGCATGTCCGCGCCGATGGTCTCGCCCGGCTCGCTGAGCGCCACCAGGGTGCGCAGGCAGGCGCTGAGCTGGCGCAGATTGCCGGGCCAGTCGTAGCTGGCCAGCAGGGCGTGGGCGTCGTCGGTCAGGCGCCGGCCCTGGCCCAGGCGCTGCCAGAGCGCGTGCACCAGCCCGGCGCGATCGCCGTGCTCGGCCAGCGCGGGGATGCGCACGGTGTGGTGGGCGATGCGGTAGTACAGGTCGGGGCGGAAGCGGCCCTCGGCGATGGCCTGGTCCAGCTCGCGGTGGGTGGCGCAGATCAGGGCGAAGTCCAGCTTGACCGGCTTGCCGCCGCCCAGCGGCAGCAGCTCGCGCTCCTGCAGGACGCGCAGCAGCCGCGGCTGCAGCGCCAGCGGCATGTCGCCGATCTCGTCCAGGAACAGCACGCCGCCGTCGGCCTGGCGCAGCAGGCCGGGGTTGCCGTGCTTGCGCGCGCCGGTGAAGGCGCCGTCCTCGTAGCCGAACAGTTCGGCCTCGATCAGGCCTTCGGGCAGGGCGGCGCAGTTGACCGCGACGAACGGCCGGCCGGCGCGCGCGCAGCGGCGATGCAGTTCGCGTGCGAAGACTTCCTTGCCGGTGCCGGTCTGGCCCTGCACCAGCACCGGCAGGCCGGCATCGAGCACGCGCCGGGCGCGCGCCAGTGCGGCGTCCTGCTCGGCGTCGAACAGCGGCGCGTCGCTGGCCTGCGGGTCGACGGCGGCCGAGACGGTGATCGGCGGCCGCGCGGCCGGGCGCCGGGCACGGGCCTGGCCGTCCTCGACGCGGCCGTGCAGCGCGCGGCCCTGGCGGTCGAGCAGCACGCCGTCGTCGCGCAGCCGGCCGGGCGCGTCGGCGAACAGGCCGGTGTACGAGGCGCGGCCCAGTTCGCCGCGCTCCAGGCCGAACAGCTGCAGGCCGGCCTGGTTGGCGGCCACCAGCTTGCCATTGCGGAAGGCCAGCAGGCCCTCGCGCGCGGTGCCCAGCAGCGCCGGGTCGCGGTGCAGGCGCAGCAGCTCGGCATCGGGAATGCCGTCGTCGAAGTAGCGATGCTCGATGCTGGCCACCGCCATCCGCGCCAGCCCCAGGGCGTGCATGTGCGAGACGCGCGCATCGCCGGAGATGTCCAGCACGCCGATGCGCGTGCCGTAGGGGTCGAAGATCGGCGTGGCCGAGCAGCTGAGGATGCCGTGCGGTGCCAGGTAGTGCTCGCCGCCGTGGACGACCACCGGGCGGCCTTCGACGATGGCCGTGCCGATGGCGTTGGTGCCGACCTGGGCCTCGTTCCAGCAGGCGCCGGGCATCAGCGCCACGCGGCCGGCGCGGTCGAGGAAGCTGGCGCTGCCCTCGGCATCGAGGATCCAGCCGTCCTCGTCGGTGAGGATGACGATGCTGCCGGTGGCCGCCGCGTCGGAGGACAGCAGCTCCAGCTCGGCGCGCGCCAGGCGCCAGAGCTTCTCGTGGCGCTCGCGCATCTCGCTCAGGCGGGCGGCGCTGACCGGCTCGATCTGCGGCGCGCCCTGCGCCGGCAGGCCCAGGCGCTGGCAGCGCACCCAGGAGCGCAGGATGGTGTCGGGCACCTTGCCCACCGGCGCGCCGCCGTGTTCGAAGAACGCGCGGCGTGCGGCGCCCAAGGCGCGATCCGAAGCAGTCAGCGGCTGTGCCATTCCCAACTCCTCAAGGTGTCGCATTTTGCGACAGCGCAACGGGGCGATGTCCCAATAAACATCACAGCGCGTCGACGCTTGCAACGGGCAGACGTGGTGCGCCGCAACAGCCGCGGGTCATGAACCTTGGCCGGCTGCGGCTCGGGGTCGTGACGCGGCGCAGCACCGGATTTTTGGCATCGGGCTTGCGCTACTGGGCACACCCATTGGGCGACACAAACCCCGCATCAGGAGACCCGCATGAACGCCGTCACCAGCACCAAGCCGATGTCCACCGACCCGCAGTCCATCTTCAAGAAGCGCTACGCCAACTTCATCGGCGGCGCGTGGGTCGAGCCGAAGAGCGGCCAGTACTTCGACAACATCACGCCGGTGACCGGCAAGGCCTTCACCCAGATTCCGCGCTCCAACGCGCAGGACGTGGAGGCGGCGCTGGACGCGGCCCATGCCGCCAAGGACGCCTGGGGCGCCACCTCGCCGACCGAGCGCGCCAACATCCTGCTCAAGATCGCCGACCGCATCGAAGCCAACCTCGAGCTGCTGGCCTACGCCGAGACCTGGGACAACGGCAAGCCGATCCGCGAGACGCTCAACGCCGACGTGCCGCTGTGCGCCGATCACTTCCGCTACTTCGCCGGCGCGCTGCGCGCGCAGGAAGGCAGCATCTCGGAGATCGACAAGGACACCATCGCCTATCACTTCCACGAACCGCTGGGCGTGGTCGGCCAGATCATCCCGTGGAACTTCCCGCTGCTGATGGCGTGCTGGAAGCTGTCCCCGGCGCTGGCCGCCGGCAACTGCGTGGTGCTCAAGCCCGCCGAGCAGACCCCGGCCTCGATCCTGGTGCTGTTGGAAGTCATCGGCGACCTGCTCCCCGCCGGCGTGCTCAACGTGGTCAACGGCTTCGGCCTGGAAGCGGGCAAGCCGCTGGCCTCCAGCCCGCGCATCGCCAAGATCGCCTTCACCGGCGAGACCACCACCGGCCGGCTGATCATGCAGTACGCCTCGCAGAACCTGATCCCGGTGACGCTGGAGCTGGGCGGCAAGTCGCCCAACATCTTCTTCGCCGACGTGATGGCCGAGGACGACGATTTCCTGGACAAGGCGGTGGAGGGCTTCGTGCTGTTCGCCTTCAACCAGGGCGAGGTCTGCACCTGCCCCTCGCGCGCGCTGATCCAGGAATCGATCTACGAGAAGTTCATGGAGAAGGTCATCGCCCGCGTGGAGGCGATCAAGCAGGGCAACCCGCTGGATCCCAACACCATGGTCGGCGCGCAGGCCTCCGGCGAGCAGCTGGAGAAGATCCTGTCCTACATCGACATCGGCAAGCAGGAAGGCGCGCAGGTCCTCACCGGCGGCGCGCAGAACAAGCTGCCGGGCGAGCTGGAGGGCGGCTTCTACGTCAAGCCGACCGTGTTCAAGGGCCACAACAAGATGCGCATCTTCCAGGAGGAGATCTTCGGGCCGGTGGTGTCGGTGACGACCTTCAAGGACGAGGCCGAGGCGCTGGCCATCGCCAACGACACGCTCTATGGCCTGGGCGCCGGCGTGTGGAGCCGTGATGCCTCGCGCCTGTACCGCATGGGTCGCGCGATCCAGGCCGGCCGCGTGTGGACCAACTGCTATCACGCCTATCCGGCGCATGCGGCCTTCGGCGGCTACAAGCAGTCGGGGATCGGCCGCGAGAACCACAAGATGATGCTCGACCACTACCAGCAGACCAAGAACCTGCTGGTGAGCTACTCGCCGAAGAAGCTCGGCTTCTTCTGACCGGTTGGAAGGATCGCATCGCACCTCCCCGCGTCGGGATGCGATCCATCGCCGCGATGCACCGGCCTGGCCACAGGCCGGCGCGCCGCAGCCTCTGCAACCGCGCTCAAGGAGCTCCCTATGGCCGTCTACAACGACGACCAGCGGCGAAGCGGTGTCCGGCACGTGCCGGCCGCCGTCCGTCTTCCCACCCCGTCTTCCACCTCTTCTGCCCAGCGGATGCCGTCGCGGCGCGCGCTGAGCCGTGCGCTGGCGCTGGCCCTGCTTGGAGCCTGCCCTGCCCTCATGCCCGCGCTGGCCGCCGACACCGCAACACCCGGCATCACCACGCTGCCCACGCTCGACGTGGTCGGCGTGACGCCCAATGGCGATGCCACGCTGCCGGCGGACAAGTCGCCGTATCCGGTGCGTGGGCTGGATGCGGACCAGCTGGACCGCATGACCTCGGTCGACCTGACCGAGGCCATGGATCGCCAGGTGGCCGGCATCAGCCTCAACAGCGTGCAGGGCAATCCGCTGCAGCCCGATGTGCAGTTCCGCGGCTTCACCGGCTCGCCGCTGCTGGGCATCGCCCAGGGCATCGCGGTCTACCAGGACGGCGTGCGCGTCAACGAGGTCTTCGGCGACACGGTCAACTGGGACCTGCTGCCGCAGCAGGGCATCGACCGGCTGGACGTGGTCACCGGCGCCAATCCGGTGTTCGGCCTGAACACGCTGGGCGGGGCGATCGTGCTGCGGTCCAAGAACGGCTTCGACGATCCGGGCACGGCGCTGTCGTATGAGGCCGGTTCGTTCGGCCGCGAGGTGGCCAGCGTCGAGTCCGGCGGCAACAACGGCACGCTGGGTTACTACGTGCTGGCCGACAACCTGTACGAACAGGGCTGGCGCGATCTCTCGCCCACCCATGCCCGCCATTACATGGCCAACTTCGGCTGGCGTGGCGAGCGCGCCGCGCTGGATCTGGACCTGGCCAAGGCCAGGACCGACCTCACCGGCAACGGTGCGCAGTCGATCCAGGCCATGCGCCGCGACTACGCCAGCATCTTCACCGCGCCGGACCAGACGCAGAACGACCTCACCCAGGCCAGCCTGCACGGCCGCTACGACATCGCCGACGACCTGGTGCTGAGCGCGATGGCCTACCAGCGCACGGTCAAGACGCGCTCGTTCAACGGCGACACCAGCGACGCGGAAGCCTGCGAGGACGATCCCGCCTTCCTGTGCGAGGACGAGGACGACCAGGGCCAGCAGGCCTTCGTCACCGACCAGAACGGTGATCCGGTCTCCTCCGACTACGATGCGGTGAACAACATCGGCCACCGCCGCCAGCGCGCGCACGGCGGCAACGTGCAGCTGGTGTTCTCGCGCCCGCTCGGCGGCCACGACAACCAGCTGGTGCTCGGCGGCGACTGGCTCAGCGGCAACGTACGCTATTCCAGCATCGTCGAGCCGGCGGTGCTGCTGGAGGACCGCAGCACCTCGCGCGATTCGGGCCTGCAGATTCCCGATCAGGCGCTGGACGTGTTCGCCAGCACGCGCACCTACGCCTGGTACGCCACCGACACCTTCAGCCTCACCGACGCGCTGGCGCTGACCGTCTCGGCCCGCTACAACCACACCCGCACGCGCATCGCCGATCGCTCGGGCGAGAACCCGGACCTCAACGGCGAGCACACGTTCTCGCGCCTGAATCCGGCCGCGGGGCTGGCCTGGAAGTTGAGCAACTCGCTCACCGCCTACGGCAGCTACAGCGAGTCCACCCGCGCGCCCACGCCGGTGGAACTGACCTGCTCGGACGAGGACGCGCCGTGCAAGCTGCCCAACCAGTTCGTCGCCGATCCGCCGCTCGACCAGGTGGTGGCCAAGAGCTGGGAGGCCGGCCTGCGCGGCCGCGGCGCTGGCGTGCAGTGGCAGGCCGGCGTGTTCCGCACCACCAGCCATGACGACATCCTGTTCCAGGCCGTCGGCGGGGCGACCTCCAACGAGGGCTTCTTCGCCAATGTCGGCGACACCCGCCGCCAGGGCCTGGAGCTGTCCGCACAGGGCCGCCTGGCGGGCGACCGGGTGGAGTGGTCGGCCAGCTATGTGTGGCTGGATGCGACCTACCAGGACGGCTTCACCGAGAACGCGGTCCACAACCCGCAGGCCGACGCCGACGGGCAGATCACCGTGCAGCGCGGCGATCGCATCCCGGGCCTGTCGCGGCACCAGCTCAAGGCCGGGGTCGAGTTCGCGCTGAGCGACGCCCTGCGCATCGGCATCGATGGCCAGTACCGCAGCAACCAGTACCTGCGCGGCGACGAGTCCAACCAGCTCGCACCGCTCGGCGGCTATGCGCTGTTCGGCCTGCACGCGCGCTGGGACGTGACCCCGCGCCTGCAGCTGAGCGCGCGCATCGAGAACCTCACCGGCAAGCGCTACGCCAGCTTCGGCACGTTGGGCGAGCCGGGCGACGTCTTCCCCGGGGATTCCGATCCCCGGTTCCTGGGGCCGGGCGCCCCGCGCGGTGGCTGGGTCGGGGCCCGCTACCGCTTCTAGTCCACCGCATCCCCAAGGCAACCCATTACCCAGGAGAGCGACACATGCACATCCATCGTCCCACCACCCAGGCGCTCAAGGCGCTGGCCGTGGCCAGCGTGCTGGCCTGCAGCGGCGCGGCCAGCGCCGCCGATGCCCCGTATGCCCCGGTGACCGACGCGCGCCTGAAGGCCGCCGCCAGCGACAGCGGCTGGCTGATGTACCGCCGCGACTACACCAGCCGCGGCTATGCGCCGTTCAAGACCATCGACACCGGCAACGTGGCCAACCTCAAGCCGGCCTGGGACTGGAAGAGCGAGTTCGACATGGGCCATGAGGCCCCGCCGATCGTCAACGGCGACTATCTGTTCATCACCACGCCGAAGAACCACCTGATCGCCTTCCAGGCCAGCACCGGCAAGAAGCTGTGGGAGTACGCCCACGACCTGTCCAACGTCGGCCTGAAGACCATCTGCTGCGACGTGGTCAACCGCGGCGTGGCGCTGTACGAGGACAAGGTCTACATGGCCACCCTGGACAACCACGTGGTCGCGCTGAACGCGCAGACCGGCGATGTGGCCTGGAACGAGCAGCTCAACGCGCCCGATGTGGGCTATGCGATGACCCTGGCCCCGCTGGTGGTCAAGGGCAAGGTGATCGTCGGCGTGTCCGGCGGCGAGTACGGCGCGCGCGGCTTCATCGAGGCGCTGGACGCCAAGACCGGCAAGCAGGTGTGGAAGCTGCACACCATCCCGCTGCCGGGCGAGCCGGGCGGCGACACCTGGCCCAAGGGCGCGGCCGAGACCGGCGGCGGCGCGGCCTGGCTGACCGGCAGCTACGATGCCGACACCGACACGCTGTTCTGGGGCGTGGGCAATCCCGGCCCGTGGCTGGCCACGCTGCGCCCGGGCGACAACCTGTACACCGACTCGGTCATCGCGGTGAACCCGGCCGACGGCAAGATCAAGTGGCACTACCAGTACACGCCCAACGACACCTGGGACTACGACGGCACCAACGAGACGGTGCTGACCGACATCACCTACAAGGGCAAGAAGTACAAGGCCATCGTCAGCGCCAGCCGCAACGGCTGGTTCTATGCGATCGACCGCACCAACGGCAAGCTGATCTATGCCGAGAAGTTCGCCACGGCCACCTCGGTCAGCGGCTTCAAGGACGGCAAGCCGGTCACCGATCCGGCGATGCGCCCGACCGTGGACAAGGAAGTGTTCACCTGCCCCAGCTTCCTGGGCGGCAAGAACTGGTGGCCGATCTCGGTCAGCCCCGACACGCACATGGCCTACGTGCCGACCCTGCACACCTGCATGACCATGAAGGGCGCGGCGGTCAGCTACAAGGCCGGCCTGCCGTTCCTGGGCGAGACCTTCCTGGTCAAGCGTGATCCCGCCTTCCCCAACCACTGGGGCGCGGTGCAGGCGATCGATCTGAACACCGGCAAGCAGGTCTGGAACTTCCCGTCCGAGCTGCCGTGGAACGGCGGCATGTTGACCACCGCTGGCGGCCTGCTGTTCTCCGGCAGCGCCGATGGCTACCTGTACGCCTTCGACGCCAAGACCGGCAAGGTCCTGTGGAAGAGCCCGCAGATGGCCTCCGGCGTGCTGGGCGTGCCCTCCACCTGGACCGTCAACGGCAAGCAGTACGTCGGCGTGTACGCGGGCTGGGGCGGCGGCGTGCCGATCTGGGGCGGCGAGATGGCCAAGGACCCGAAGGTCCGCAACATCCCGCTCGGCGGCCACCTGTACGTGTTCTCGCTGTAAGCATTCGCACCCCGGAGCCAGGCCATGAAACACACCCCGCACCCCACCCTCCTCCGTTCCGTCCTGTCGCTGGCGCTGTGCGCCGGCGGCATCGGCGCCGCCCAGGCCGCCGTCTCGGTCTGCGTGGACAGCTCCAGCCCGACCGCGGCGATGGACAAGGCCATCGCCGCGGCCGTGGCCAAGCAGCAGAAGACCACCTTGTCGGTGCACGAATTCGACGGCACCGGCGATGACGACGAAGGCTTCGACCTGAAGGAGTTCAACAAGCTGGCGAGTAAGGACTGCCAGCTGGTGCTCGGCTTCCCGGTCGATGCCAGCGCCTCGGGCGTGCCCGAGGGCCTCAAGGCCACCGCCGCCTACGGGCGCACCGGCTTCGTGCTGGTCACCCCGCACGGCAGCCAGGCCCGCTCGCTGGCCATGCTGCCGGCGGGCAGCCCGGTCGCGGTGACCTACCAGACCACGCCGAACCTGTACTTCGCCGATTACCCGAAGCTGCAGGCCGACGTGCACCTGACCAACGACGACGCCATCGAGGCGCTGGAGCAGCACAAGGTCGGCGCGGCCATGCTGTGGCGTCCGGCGGTGGTCGGCTGGCTGAGCGCGCACAAGGACGCCGCGCCGTTCGACTACGCCGAGCTGGACGAGCCGCACGCGCGCTGGAACCTGGTGGCCCTGTACGACCCGGCCAACGCCGCGGCCGCGCAGGCCTTCGAGGCCAGCGTCGCCACGCTCGGCGCCGACGGCACGCTGGGCAGGCTGCTGGATCCCTACGCCGTGCTGGCCACGCCGCAAGGCAGCGGCAAGGCGCAGGCCAACGCGACCACGCAGGCGATGTTCAGGCGCGGCGCGCAGCTGGCCTGGAACGGCGCCGGCGCAGGCCCCGCGGCGGCCGCCACGGCCGCGGCCGGCGATGCGCCCAAGCTGTTCACCGCCGCGCAGGCCGACAAGGGCAAGCAGGAGTACGCCGACAACTGCGCGCTGTGCCACGGCGACACGCTGGCCGGCCGCGCCGGCCCGGCACTGAAGGGCAAGCACTTCGCCAACCCGGCGGCGGGCTTCCACGTGGGCGACATCTTCACCATCGTCTCGCAGAACATGCCCGCCACCCAGCCGGCCAGCCTGGACCACGACACCTACGCCAACATCATGGCCTTCCTCCTGCAGGAGAACGGCTACCCGGCCGGCGACAAGCCGCTGACCTTCGACGAGGCCAAGGCTTCCAAGGAGCCGCTGGTCTACCGCGGCAACGAGCCGTAAGCGCAACGCCGCCGCGACGGCCATCCCGTCGCGGCGCTCGCCTCACCGCCCCGTCGACGGCGCTCCCCGCGCAGCGTCGATCCTCGGCCCTGCGCCGGGCGAGCCGGGCAACGTCCGATCCCGACGGACGCACGCCACGCAGCACCCAGGCAGCCCGCACGACGCCACCGGCGACGTGCGCCAGCCGCCGCTTTGCCTGACGCCCGCTCGCCCTGCGGCCGTGCGCCAGGTCCAACCGACGCCGGCCGCGGTATCGACCGGCCCAACGACGTGCATCCCGGGGAGGGAACTGACATGAGCAAGCAAGCACACGCCCGCCAACACCGCCATCGCCACCTGCCGCTGCGCCTGCTGTCGGCCGGCCTGCTGGTGGCCGCGCTGCCGGCCGCCCAAGCGGTGGAGATGACCGCCGGCGACTGGAAGATCGATGTGGGCGGTTACATCAACGCGTACTACACCTCGGTCAGCTGCGGCAGCCAGACCGTCGGCGGCCTGGCCCTGGCCGGCCGCGCGCTGGGCTGCGGCGGCGAATCCAGCCGCACCACGATCGGCAACGGCTTGCTGCCCAACGCGCTGGTGACCAAGTTCTCCACCGAGCAGGAGGGCTACCAGCTCGGCGGCACGATCGGGATCATGGCCCACACCGCCACCGACAGCGCCATCGACGCCAACAGCGGCGTGGACGTGCGCCAGGCCTTCTTCACCATCGGCAACGACCGGATCGGCAGCTTCAAGCTGGGCCGCGACTACGGCGTGTTCGGCTCCAACGCGATCCTGAGCGACATGACGCTGATGGGCGTGGGCGCGCCGGTGCAGGCGACCCAGCGCGGCCGCGTCTCGCTGGGCCATATCGGCGCCGGCTACACCTACCTGGGCAACTACGGCCAGATCGCCTGGACCTCGCCGGCGGCCGGCGGCTTCAGCGCCACCGTCGCGGTGGTGAGCCCGGTCGGCAACAACGGCGCCTACGAGGCCAAGTCGGTGCCGCAGGTGCAGGCGCAGCTGCTGTGGAAGAACGACAACTTCAGGGCCTGGGTCGGCGCCAAGACCCAGCGCTTCTACAACCGCCTCGACGAGGACGATCAGTTCACCATGCGCGGCTTCGAGGCCGGCGCCGCGGTGACGGCCGGGCGCTTCGGCGGGCTGGTCAACGTCCAGACCGGCACCGGCCTGGGCATCCTGGCCGATGGCGACCAGCAGGACACCAAGTCCACCAACTGGCTGGCGCAGGGCACCTTCGGCCTGACCGACAAGGTCAAGCTGGGCGCCAACTACGGCATCAGCCGCAACCGCGACCAGACGCCCGGCACCGGCGGGCTGAAGTCCAACGCCAATGCGACGCTGGGCGTGTACTGGCAGCTCACCAAGGCGGTGACGCTGGCCCTGGAGGGCGGGCGCACCCGTTCGGAAGCCTTCGACGGCACCACCGTGGACATGAACGGCGGTTCGGTCGGCGGCATCATCTTCTTCTAGCGTTCCACCCCACGCCGTGCGCATCCGCGGGGGGTGCGTGCGGCGTGGGTCCTACCGAGCGCAAGCCGCTCCATCCCCGCTTCCCCCGCACGACACGAGGACCCAACCCGATGCGCAAGCTGATCCCCACCCTGCTGTTGCTGTGCTTGGGCCTGATGGCCCCCGCCGCGTTCGCCAAGACCTGCAACGTCGCCATCAGCGGGGACGATGCGATGAAGTTCGACAAGACCGAGATCCGGATCGACGCGGCCTGCACCCAGGTGAGCGTGACCCTGACCCATACCGGCAAGCTGGCCGCCAATGTGATGGGCCACGACTGGGTGCTGGCCAAGACGGCCGACATGGCCGGCATCGATGCCGATGGCATGAAGGCCGGCATGGCCGCCGGGTTCCTCAAGGCCGGCGACGAGCGCGTGATCGCCCACACCAAGGTGATCGGCGGCGGTCAGCGCGACATGGTGACCTTCTCCACGTCCAAGCTGACCAAGGGCGGCGACTACAGCTTCTTCTGCTCCTTCCCGGGCCACTCCACGCTGATGAAGGGCAAGTTCGTCTTCGGCTGAGCCGCGTTGCATGCACCCAGGGTCGGGAATTGTCCGGTCGGCGAATTGACCGGGATCAAGGCGGGGGCCGATGCGTCGGCCTAGCCTGCGGCTGGAGACACCCCCACAGGAGCTGTGAATCCCATGAACAAGACGATGAAAGCCGCCGTGGTCCGCGCCTTCGGCCAGCCGCTGACGATCGAGGAGGTGGCCGTGCCGCGGCCCAGGGCCGGCGATCTGCTGGTCAAGATCGAAGCCTGCGGCGTATGCCACACCGACCTGCACGCGGCCGAGGGCGACTGGCCGGTCAAGCCCAACCCGCCCTTCATCCCCGGCCACGAGGGCGTCGGCCATGTCGTGGCCGTCGGCGAAGGCGTCACCCACGTCAAGGAAGGCGACCGCGTCGGCATCCCGTGGCTGTACTCGGCCTGCGGCCACTGCGAGCACTGCCTGGGCGGCTGGGAGACGCTGTGCGAGGCGCAGCAGAACACCGGCTACTCGGTCAACGGCGGCTTCGCCGAGTACGCGCTGGCCAACGCCGGCTATGTCGGCCATCTGCCGAAGAACGTCGGCTTCGTCGAGGTCGCGCCGATCCTGTGCGCCGGCGTCACCGTGTACAAGGGGCTGAAGGTCACCGACACCCGGCCCGGCAACTGGGTGGTGATCTCCGGCATCGGCGGCCTGGGTCACATGGCGGTGCAGTACGCCAAGGCGATGGGGCTGAACGTGGCCGCGGTGGACGTGGACGACGCCAAGCTGGCGCTGGCCACGCGCCTGGGCGCGACGGTGACGGTCAACGCGCGCAGCACCGATCCGGTGGCCTTTCTCAAGAAAGAGATCGGCGGCGCGCACGGCGCGCTGGTCACCGCGGTCTCGCCCAAGGCCTTCGAGCAGGCCATCGGCATGGTCCGCCGCGGCGGCACGGTCTCGCTCAACGGCCTGCCGCCGGGCCAGTTCCCGCTGGACATCTTCGGCATGGTGCTCAACGGGGTGACCGTGCGCGGCTCCATCGTCGGCACGCGCCTGGACCTGCAGGAGTCGCTGGAGTTCGCCCAGGCCGGCAAGGTCGCCGCGACGGTGACCACCGACACGCTGGACAACATCAACGCGGTGTTCGCCAGGATGCACGCCGGCCAGATCGAAGGCCGCGTAGTGCTGGACATGGCGGCATAACAGGCCATGCTTGCGCACCGCGCGCGCCTGCCGGGATCCGCGTCGCGCACGTGGATCTTCACCCTTGCGGTGGACCGGCGTGTTCTCCTTGTCGCGTGCGCCCGGCCTGCCGACGCACGCGCCACCCGCGCAGCCCGAGGCTGCGCGGTGCGCCTTCTTTCCTTCCCCATGATGCCTTGACGTTGATGACCCGTTTTCGCCCGACTTCGCTGCACGCGGCCTGCCTGGCCGCGCTGTCCGCCTCCGCCCCTGCCCTGGCCGACGAGCCCGCCGCGCCGACCGATGCGCTCACCCTGGATCGCATCGTGGTGACCACGCGCCTGGAGCGCGTCCCGGCCTTCCGCGTGCCCGCGTCGGTGTCGAGCATCGACCTGGGCGAAGGCGGCCACAACGACGTCAACCTGTCCGACGAGCTGCAGGGCGTGCCCGGCATCCTGGCGCGCGACCGGCAGAACTACGCCCAGGACACGCAGCTGTCGGTGCGCGGCTTCGGCGCGCGCACCACCTTCGGCGTGCGCGGCATCCGCCTGTATGCCGACGGTATCCCGGCGGCGATGCCCGACGGCCAGGGCCAGGTCTCGCACTTCAACCTGCTCGGCGGCGGCCGCGTGGACGTGCTGCGCGGGCCGTTCTCGGCGCTGTACGGCAATTCCTCCGGCGGGGTGATCCAGCTGTGGAGCGCCGCGCCGACCCAGGCGCCCGAGCTCACGGTGCAGACCACCTACGGCCGCGACGACAGCTGGACCGCCGGCGCCCGCGTGCGTGGCACCGCCGGCGCGGTGGGCTACAACGTGGCGGTGCAGCGCTTCATGACCGACGGCTATCGCCAGCACAGCGCGGCCGACCGCGATTCGGGCAATGCCAAGTTCACCTTCGACTTGGGGAGCGCCGGCACGCTGGACCTGGTCGGCAACGCCTTCCGCAGCGATGCGCAGGATCCGCTGGGCCTGACCAAGGCGCAGGTCGACGCCGACCGCACCCAGGCCACGCCGCAGGCCGATCAGTACAACACCCGCAAGTCGGTGCAGCAGAACCAGCTGGGCGCGCTCTACACCCTGCCGCTGAGCGCGCAGCAGACCGTGCGCGTGTCCGCCTGGGGCGGCAACCGCAAAGTGGTGCAGTACCAGTCCATTCCCGCCGCGACCCAGGCCAATCCGCTGCAGGCCGGCGGCGTGATCGACCTGGACAGCGACTACGGCGGCGCCGACGGGCGCTGGTCGTGGCAGGGCGAGGCGGCCGGGCGGCCGCTCGAGTTCACCGCCGGCACCAATTTCGAGAAGCAGCGCCAGCAGCGGCGCGGCTACGAGAACTTCGTCGGCAGCACGCTGGGCGTGCGCGGCCGGCTGCGCCGCAACGAGCGCGATGTGGTCGAGAACTTCGACCAGTACGCGCAGGCCTACTGGGAATTCGTGCCGCGCCTGTCGCTGCTGGCCGGCCTGCGCCATAGCCAGGTGCGCTTCTCCTCGCGCGACTTCTACATCACCGCCGGCAACCCGGACGACAGCGGCCGGCGCACCTATTCGGAGACCACGCCGGTGGCCGGCCTGAGCTTCGCCGCGCGCGAGGATCTGAGCCTGTACGTGTCGGCCGGGCGCGGCTTCGAGACGCCGACCTTCAACGAGATCGGCTACCGCGCCGATGGCGGCGCGGGGCTGGCCTTCGACTTGCAGCCCTCGATCAGCCGCGATGTCGAGCTGGGCGCCAAGTGGCATGCCCAGTCCGGCGCGCATGCCGAGCTGGCGCTGTTCCGCGCCAACACCGACGACGAGCTGGCCGTGGCGCGCAACGTCGGCGGCCGCAGCAGCTATCGCAACGTCGGCAGCGCGCGCCGCCAGGGCGTGGAGCTGAGCGCCGGCCTGCCGCTAGCGCAGGACTGGTCGCTTGACCTGGCCTATACCTATCTGGACGCCACCTTCCGCGACAGCTTCCCGATCTGCACCGCCGCCGGCTGCAACAACCCCACCACCCTGGTGGCCGCCGGCACGCGCATCCCCGGCACCGCGCGCAACCAGCTCAACGCGACGTTGGGCTGGCGCCACGGCGACTGGAGCGCACAGCTGGACGGCGAAGGCGTGGGCGATGTCACCGTCAACGACGCCGGCACCGCGCGCGCGCCAGGGTACTTCCTGGTCGGGCTTGAGGCCGGTTACCGCTGTCGCTACGCCAGCGGCGCGCTGAAGGGCTTCGTGCGCGTGGACAATGCGCTGGACCAGCGCTACATCGGCTCGGTCATCGTCAACGAAGGCAATGGCCGCTACTACGAACCCGGCCCGGGCCGCGGCGTCATGGTCGGCGCACGCTGGACCTGGGGCGGCGACGGCTGATCGCCCCCCACCCAACCCATCAGGAGCCCGTCATGGACACCCGCCAGGTCATCGCCACCCTGCCCGCCCTGCAGCTGATCGAGCGGCTGCGGGGCCGCCACGGCCCGGTGCTGTTCCACCAGTCCGGCGGCTGCTGCGACGGCTCCTCGCCCATGTGCTACCCGGTCGGCGACTTCATCGTCGGCGACCGCGATGTGCGCCTGGGCGAGATCGGCGGGGCGGATTTCTATATCAGCCCCTCGCAGTTCGAATACTGGAAGCACACCCAGCTGATCATCGATGTGGTGCCCGGGCGCGGCGGCATGTTCTCGCTGGACAACGGCGAAGGGGTGCGCTTCCTGGTGCGCTCGCGGCTGTTCGCGGATGAGGAGTTCGAAGCGTTGCAGGCGGAGGGGAAGGTTTAGGTTCTGCCTTCGCCGCTTGCCCTGTTGGCGTCGCTCGGAGGCAAGTGCGCAAGAGCAAAGTCCCTGGATTCCCGCGTTCGCGGGAATGACGATCTGAATGGGCTGCTTCTGCTGTTGCTGTTGCTGTTGCTGTTGCTGTTGCTGTTGCTGTTGCTGTTGCTCGAGAGCTTCTGCTTTTGCTGTTGCTTTACCTGTCTGAGCCGTAAAGCACGCCGAGCACCGCAGCGAAGCAGGGCCGAAGAGGCGCCCTGTCTGAGCGAAGCGAGTTTGGGCGCCGTCCCCAAAAGGGGATAAATGCCCTGCTTTGCGAGGAGCGCAGGGGACCGACGCGCAGCGTCGGCGTGCGTCCCGGCGAGAAGCGGTTTTGCTTCCTTTTGACAAGACAAAAGGAAGTCGCGCCGCAGGCGCGAAAGCTTTGCACTTTGCGCGCCGCAGGCGCGCGCCTTACTCAAAGCGCCGACGCGGGTGCACCGAAGCACGCCATCAGAACCGCACGAAGTACGGCACGGCCATCAACCCCAATCCCATCACTACCGTCACCCAAGCGCTATCCACAAACCAAGTGAACACCCCCAACGCCAAGCCACACAACGCCGGCACCAGCGCCCGCTGCCGCACCCCATACACCAGATAGCCGCTTCCGATCGCGCCGAACAGCAACCCCCACACCAGATTCGCGGTGTCCATCGCGCGCGCGCCGCTAGCCGAGCGGCACACGATGCGCCGCGTCGGCGCCAACCACCGTGGTCCACGGCCTCACCGTCCAGCTGGCGACGATGCCCTCGACCACGTAGGGATCGCCTTCGGCGAAACGCCGCGCAGCACTGTCGTCCTCGCCCTGGAACAGCAGCAGCGCCGACTCGGGCGGATCGCCGACCGCACCGCCCAGCACCAGCTCGCCGCGCGCCACCGCCTGGCGCGCATAGGCCAGATGGGCGGCCCGATGCAGCGGGCGGCGCTGCAGGTAGTCCGGGGCGGTCTGGTAGAACAGCAGGAAGTGCATGGGCGGCTCCGGCGGGGCGGGCCCCCAGTGTGGTCCCCGGCCAGGCCGGCTTCAATCGCGTCGCACGGCTGAATGGTGTCGCCCGCAACCACCGCAGGATGGGACAAACCCGCGCCGTTGCGCGCTCTGCGCTTGCCCGCGCCTGCTACGATTGGCGCCCTTTCGCGCGCCGGGGGCCATCGCCGCCGGCACGCGGAACGCGCCGCGTCGCGCCCCCTTCCTCCCGCCATGTCGAGTCACGCCGTGTCTTCTTTTGCATCCGTTGAACAGGTCCCGGGCGATCCCATCCTGGGCCTGACCGAGGCCTACAACCACGATCCCCGCCCGGGCAAGGTCAATCTGGGCGTGGGCATCTACTACGACGAAACCGGCCGCATCCCGCTGCTCAAGGCCGTGGCCAAGGTCGAGGAAGCCCTGGCGCTGGAGGCCAAGCCGCGCGGCTACCTGCCGATCGACGGCCTGCCGGCCTACACCCAGGCCACCCGCGAGCTGCTGTTCGGCAAGGATTCGCCGCTGCTGGCCGCCGGCCGCGTGGCCACCACCCAAACCGTCGGCGGCAGCGGTGCGCTGCGCGTGGGCGCCGAGACCCTGCGCAAACTGCTGCCGCACGCCACCCTAGCGCTGAGCAAGCCCTCGTGGGAGAACCACCGCGCCGTGTTCGAGGCCGCCGGCTTCGAGGTCGGCGAGTACACCTATTTCGACGCGGCCACCCAAGGGGTGGACTTCGCCGGCATGCTGGCCGACCTGAAGGCGCTCAAGCCCAAGACCACCGTGCTGCTGCACGCGTGCTGCCACAACCCCACCGGCGCCGACCTCACCGTCGAGCAGTGGAAGCAGGTGGCGCAGGTGTTGAAGGACGGCGACCTGTTCCCCTTCATCGACCTGGCCTACCAGGGCTTCGACAAGGGCATCCGCGAGGACTCGGCCGCGCTGCAGGTGATCGTCGACGCCGGCATCAGCGATTTCATCGTCGCCAGCTCGTACTCCAAGTCGTTCTCGCTGTACGGCGAGCGCGTGGGCGCGCTGTCGATCGTGGCGGCCACCGCCGAGCAGGCCAAGGCCGTGCAGTCGCACGTCAAGCGCATCATCCGCACCATCTACTCCAGCCCGTCCACGCACGGCGCCGCCCTGGTGGCCGGTGTGCTGAACAACCCCGAGCTGCGCGCGGAGTGGGAAGACGAGCTGACCGCCATGCGCGAGCGCATCCACTCGCTGCGCGCGGGCCTGGTGCAGAAGCTGGCCGACGCCGGTGCCGGCGACTTCGGCTTCATCTCCAAGCAGGCCGGCATGTTCAGCTACTCGGGCCTGACCCGGGACCAGGTGGACCGCCTGCGCGAGGAACACGCCATCTACGCCATCGGCTCCGGCCGCATCTGCGTGGCCGCGCTCAACGCCGGCAACCTGGAGCGCGTCGCCCAGGCCATCGCCCAGGTGGTCAAGGGCTAGCCGTGCGTGGGTGAGGCGAGGGTGAGGAGTGAGCGGATGTCTTACTTATCACCTCTCACTCACCGTCATTCCCGCGACAGCGGGAATCCATGGACGTTAGCTGCCGCTTGAAAGGCACTGGATTCCCGCGTTCGCGGGAATGACGTCGTTGAACATCGCGCTTGGACGTCGGAAGCGAGCTCAGTCAGGAAGCGGGCGCCGAGTGGGAAGGTGCGCGCACGCGGGGCGCTTGCTCGCTCTTTTTTGCAATCTCAGCGCCACCTGCTCAGTACCGCCTCGGAGCTCACCATCGTCATTCCCGCGAAAGCGGGAATCCAGCGACTTTCGCGCCGAAGCGTCAACGTCCATGGATTCCCGCTTTCGCGGGAATGACGGCGTTGGGTGTCGCGCTTGGATGTCGGGAGCAAGAGCCGGGAGGCGCAAGGCCACGCAGATCCGCCCACACGCGGCTCCTGCTCACTCCTCACTCCTTTCCGCTCACTCCTCCCTTCATCCCCCCATCTCCGCCCCCTACACCCACCCGCGCCCTCGCGGCGTCTGGCCGATGCCGGGGTTGAAGCGGTTCGTCGGGTCGAGCTGGCGGTAAAAGGCGGCCAGCGCCGGCTTGGCGCGGTAGAGGTGGCCGACGTTGTGCTCGGCCGGGTATTCGGCGCCGCGCGCGTCCAGGCGCTTCCACATCGCATGCTCGATCGCCAGCGGGTCGCTGCCCTTGCGCGCGATGTAGTCCTGGTGGAACACGTGGCAGAAGAAGTGGCCGTAGTAGAGCTTGGCGATCAGCTGGTCGTCCAGGTCCGCGGGCAGGGTTTCGACCCAGTCGCGGTCGTCGCGGCGCAGGGCGATATCGAGCGCGACGATGTCCTCGACGCGGTCGCGGTGCACCTGGCGGTAGCGGATCGCCGCGCCGGCGATGGCGAAGCGGTGCAGGAAGGCCTTGCGCCCCTCCTCCGCATCGCACTGGAACCAGTCGCCCTCGCGCCCGGCGAAGTAGGCGCGCAGGAAGGCGGCGGTCGCCTGGGCGCTGTCCTGGGCCACGCGGATCAGCAGGTGGTGCTCGAAACGCGCGCGGAACTCGCTCATGCGCCGCGGCAGGTGAGGCGGCAGCAGGCCGGCCAGGCACTGCAGCGCGCGGTCGCTGACTCCGTGCAGCCCCAGCCGCTCGAAGAACGCATCGACGCGGCTCTTCAGCGCGAACGCCCTGGGCACGCGCGCGGTGCCGAGGCGGTCGATCAGCAGGAAGGCGTCCTTGCCGTAGCGCTCGCCGATGTCGTAGGCGTCGCGATGGATGTACTCGCCGGCCACCGGCAGCGACGGCAGCGCGGTCAGCAGATGGCGGCGCACGGCGGTGAGGTCGTCCGGCGCGTTGCTGCCGACGTAGAACACCACCGTGTCCTCCATCGGGAAGGTATCCAGGCGCACGGCGAACAGCGCCAGCTTGCCGGCCGAGCCCGAGGCCTCGTGCAGCCGCGTCGGGTCGGCGTTGAAGCGCGCCGGCGTGGCGGCATCGACCTGGCGCACATGCGCGGCATAGGTGTGGTCCGAGGCGGCCCTGGTCGGATCGTTGACGATATCGGCCGCGGTGTAGCGCCCGGCCTGCAGCCGCATGAGCATGTCCTCCGGGTCCTCGCCCAGCGCGATGCCTAAGTGGTTGACCAGGCGCAGCACGCCGTCGGCGCCCAGCTGCGCGTACAGGGCCAGCTCGGTATAGGCCGGGCCGCGCCGCACCAGCGCACCGCCGGAGTTGTTGCATACCCCGCCCAGCACCGAGGCACCGATGCAGGACGAGCCGATCACCGAATGCGGTTCGCGCCCCAGCGGCGCCAGCGCGCGCTCCAGCGCATCCAGCGTGGCCCCGGGCAGGCACACCACCTGGGCGCCGTCGTTGATCAGCTGCACCCCGGTCAGGCGCAGCGTGCTGAGCAGCAGGACCGGTCGCTCGTAGTCCTGGCCATCGGGCGTCGAGCCGCCGGTCAGGCCAGTATTGGCGGCCTGCAGGATCACGATCACATCGGCGGCCACGGCGGCCTGCAGCACGCGCCACTGCTCGACCAGCGTGCCCGGCTGGACCACCGCCAGCACCGGCCCTTCGCCGAAGCGCTGGCCCTTGCGGAAGCGGCGCGTGCGCTTGTCGTCGGTCAGCACGTGGCGGCGGCCGACGATGCCGCGCAGCGTGTCGAGCAGGGCCGCGTCGCCGCGCGCGCTCACGGCAGGCGGTCGGCCGGCAGCGCGTCGGCGGGCACCAGCATGTGCGGGCCCATGTCGGCGATGCTGCACGTGCTGGTGAGCGTCATGGCCACGCGCATCTCCTTCTCGATCAGGCCCAGCAGATGCTCCACGCCTGCGCCGCCGGCCGCGGCCAGCGCGTACAGCCAGGCCCGGCCCAGCAGCACCGCATCGGCGCCCAGGGCGAGCATGCGCACCACGTCCAGGCCGGTGCGGATGCCGGAGTCGGCCAGCAGCTTGATGTCGCCCTTGACCGCATCGGCGATGGCCGGCAGCGCGCGTGCGCTGGACAGCACGCCGTCGAGCTGGCGCCCGCCATGGTTGGACACCACGATGCCGTCGGCGCCGAAGCGCACCGCATCGCGCGCGTCGTCCGCATCGAGGATGCCCTTGATCAGCATCGGGCCCTTCCAGAACTCGCGGATCCACTCCAGGTCCTTCCACGAGATCGACGGATCGAAGTTGGCCGCCAGCCAGCCGATGTAGTCCTCCAGCCCGGTCGGCTTGCCGAGGTAGCGCGAGACATTGCCCAGGTCGTGCGGGCGGCCGTGCAGGCCCACGTCCCACGCCCAGCGCGGATGGGTCAGCGACTGCCAGTAGCGGCGCAGTGCCGCGTTCGGCCCGCTCATGCCCGAGTGCAGGTCGCGATAGCGCGCGCCGGGCACCGGCATGTCCACGGTGAACACCAGCGTCCTGACGCCGGCGGCCTGCGCGCGCTCCAGCGCGTGGCGCATGAAACCGCGGTCCTTGAGCACGTACAGCTGGAACCACATCGGCCGCATCAGCGTCGGCGCGACCTCCTCGATGGGACACACCGACACGGTGGACAGGGTGAAGGGGATGCCCTTGCGCGCGGCGGCCTGCGCGGCCTGGACCTCGCCGCGGCGGGCGAACATGCCGGTCAGGCCCACCGGCCCCAGCACCACCGGCATGGCCAGGGTCTCGCCGAACAGCGTGGTGGACAGGTCCAGCCGCGACATGTCCTTGAGCACGCGCTGGCGCAGCGCGATCTCGCCCAGGTCGGTCACGTTGCGCGCCAGCGTGCGCTCGGCGTAGGCGCCGCCGTCGGCGTAGTGGAACAGGAACGGCGGCAGCCGGCGCTGCGCGGCGGCGCGGTAATCGGTAGAGGAGGCGATGATCATGGCAGCGGGCGGTCCGGCGGGAGGCGCGAGGCGCGGGCGCGACGCGCCTCGTCCTCGTCGAGGGTCTTGAGCGAGCCGTGCACGAAGGCCAGGTGCTCGTGCGCGGCATGGCGCGCGCGGTCGGCATCGCCGGCCAGTACCGCGTCCTTAAGCGCGCGGTGCTGGGCCAGCAGCGGTGCGAAGGTCTGCGGCGAGGTATAGAGCTTCTCGCGGTTCTGCGAGATGTTGGACTGCAGCAGCCGGAACAGCGCGCGCATGACCTGCAGCAGTACCAGGTTGTGCGAGGCCTCGGCGATGGCCAGGTGGAAGTCCGCATCGGCCTGGGCCTGGCGGGCCGCGTCGCCCTGCTCGTGCGCGGCCAGCAGCGCCTCGAAGGCGGCGGCGATGCGCGCGCGGTCGGCCTCGGTCGCGCGCTGGGCCGCGTGCCAGGCGGTGGCGCCTTCCAGCGCGTGGCGGATCTCCAGCACGTCGAAGCGGTATTCCGGGTCGCCCTGGAACAGCGGCAGGTACGGCGCCAGCTGCGCATCCAGGGCCGCGTCCAGCGGCGCCGGCGCGCGCACATAGGTGCCGCCGCCGATCCGGCTGACCAGCAGGCCCTGGCTGGCCAGCTGGGCGATGCCCTCGCGCAGGGCCGAACGCGAGACCGCCAGTTCGAGGGCCAGGGCGCGTTCGGCCGGCAGGCGCTCGCCGGGCTTGAGCCCGCGGCGGTCGATCAGCGCGCGCAGCTGGGCCGCCACGCGGTCGGGGACGCGCTCGGCCGGGCGCGTGGCACCGGGCGTGGCATCGGCGGACACGGGGTGGGATCGGGGCATGGCAGGACTCGCGGCGGTGGCCGGGCGCCCTCGCCCGTCCCATCGGCCGGGGGCGCGCCGCACCTGCGTGCGATCGCCACTCAATTGGTCATACCAAATAACGCCCGGCCTGGCCTAAATTAGGCGCCCCCTACTCGCGCAATGTCAATCGCGACGATTATCGCCTCAAGAGGTCTGACCAATCACCACACGCCAGGCCACGCCTTCCACGTCCGGCGAGCGTGCGCGTCCCAGGCCGCGCCGAAGGCCTGGGCCAGCACCGCTTCCTCCACCCGCATGCGGCGGGCGAAGGCCGCCGTGGCCGCCAGCGCGATCACCGCCAGCGAGGCCCAGCTGCCCAGGCCCACGCCCAGGCCGTAGAAGCACGCCAGCGCGCCGGTGTAGGAAGGATGGCGCAACCAGCGATACGGCCCGGCGGTGATCAGCGCATGGCCGGGCTGGATGCCCACATCCACCGTGAACTGCCGCCCCAGCACCGCGATCGCCCACAGCCGGAACGCCAGCCCGCCGACCACCATCGCCGTGCCGGTCCACAGCAGCGGCAGGCGCCATCCCGGCGGCCAGCGGCCGATGCCCAGCACGCTCAGCACCACGCCGACGACGATCGCCGCGTACAGCACCGTCCACAGCATGCGCAGCGTGCCGCCGTCGCGCGCCGGATCGTCCTGACTGCGGCGCCGGTGGCTGATGAACACTTCCACCGCCCACCACGCGGCGCAGGCGATCCAGAACAGCAGTTGCGGCAGGTCGACGGTCATGGCGATGGCTTCCGGCTGGGCGCGTTGTCGCGCAGTGGGATCAGTGTGCGCCGGGCCTGCGTCACAGGCCGGTGCCGAGCGTCATCGACACGACCTGCCGGAAGTCACGACTTGCCGCCCGCCCATTGCCGGCTGCGCGGGGGCGGGCGAGCATCGGTCCATGCGACCGACCCTGCGCGAGTTCTTCGAGCCCCTCAATATCGCCGGCCTGATCACCATCGCCGCGGTGACGCTGTCGTTCGGCTTCGAGGCCGACGGCGGCGTCCTGCGCTGGTGGCTGCTGGGCGGCTTCGCCGGGCTGTTCATCACCTACGACTGGATCAAGGGCCACGCGGTCCTGCGCGATGCGGCGCTGTGCGTGCAGGCAGCGCTGGCGCTGTGGCTGGTGTACCTGGAACCGCGCGCCGGCACCGCGCCGGTGCTGCTGGTGATGCTGGTGGCGCATGCGGCCATGTGCTGGCGGCCGGCCGTGGTGCTGGCCTTCGGCGTGGCGATCAATGTGGGCCTGTACCTGACGCTGGATGCCGTGGGCGTCAGGCGGCAGTGGCTGATGGTGGTCATCTACGCCAGCTTCCAGGCGTTCTCGGCGCTGGTGGCCTATTACGCGCGCAACGCCGAACGCACGCGCGACGCGCTGGCCCTGGTCAATGCCGACCTGCTGGCCACGCGCGCGCTGCTGGCCGACAGTGCGCGCGACGCCGAGCGCCTGCGCGTGGCGCGCGAGCTGCACGACGTGGCCGGGCACAAGCTCACCGCGATGAAGCTCAACCTGCGTGCGCTGGCCGGCGACCCCGCCTTGGCCGAACGCAGCGAGGTGCGCATCGCCCAGCAGCTGTCCAGCGAGCTGCTCGACGACATCCGCAGCGTGGTCCAGGCCCTGCGCGACACGCGCGGGCTGGACCTGCACACCGCGCTGCGCGCGCTGGCCGCGCCGCTGCCGCGCCCGGCGCTGGCGCTGGACATCGCCGCCGACGCCACCGTCACCGACCCTGCGCTGGCCGAGACCCTGCTGCGCGTGGTGCAGGAGGCCCTGACCAACACCGCCCGCCATACCGATGCCGACACGCTGCACGTGCGCCTGGCGCGCGAAGGCGAGGCGCTGCTGCTGCGTATCGAGGACAACGGCCAGCGCGCCGCGCGCCTGCGCGAAGGCAACGGCCTGTCCGGCATGCGCGAGCGCATCGCCGCCGCTCACGGCCGCCTGGACATCGATCTCACCCCCCACGGCGCGCTGCGCCTGACCGCCAGGATCCCCGCATGAGCCCCTCCGCTTCCATCACCGTCGCTTTGGCCGACGATCAGGCGCTGGTGCGCGCCGGCCTGCGCGCGCTGCTGCTGCAGCAGGGCATCGCGGTGGCGTTCGAGGTCAGCGATGGAGCCGAGCTGATCGAGCGCCTGGCCGCCCAGCCGGTGGACGTGGTGCTCAGCGACATCCGCATGCCCGGCGTGGACGGCATCGAGGCGCTGACCCGGCTGCGCGCGGCCGGCGATGCCACCCCGCTGTTGCTGCTGACCACCTTCGACGATGCCGACCTGCTGCTGCGTGCGACCGAAGCCGGTGCGCAGGGCTTCCTGCTCAAGGACGCCGCGCCGGAGGATCTGCGCGATGCCATTGTGCGCGTGGCCGGCGGCGACACGCTGCTGCAGCCGGTCAGCACCGAGCCGGTGCGCGCGCGCTACGCCTACCGCGAGCAGGACGCCCCGCGCGAGCCGTTCAACGAGCGCGAGGTGGCGATCCTGCGGCTGCTGGCCGGCGGGTATTCCAACAAGGAGATCGCGCGCACGCTGTTCCTGGCCGAAGGCACGGTGAAGAACTACGTGTCGGTGATCCTGGACAAGCTCGGCACCCGCGACCGCACCCGGGCGGTGCTCAAGGCGATCACGCTGCGGGTGATTTGAGGCTGCATCGGGCGGAGCATCGCGCGTCCACAACCGGCGACGCGCTTCTGCCCCCTCCCTTGCGAAGCAGGGGAGCTCGAAGTCGCGGCTAGCGACTGAGGGGGAGGGGTTGGCTTTTGCTGTTGGGGTTGCGGTTGCTTCTTGCCGCAGGTAACAGCAAAAGCAAAGGCAAGAACAAAAGCCAACCCCTCCCCAGCCCTCCCCTTCGCTTCGCGAAAGGGAGGGGGCAGGAGCGGAAGCAGGGGCAAAGGCGACGGCGGGCGCGTCGCCGGACGACGAGATCCGTCGCCGACATATCCGCGGTCACACGATTGCGGCGACAATGCCGGCCCCCACGTCGCCCGAAGGTCCCCACCACGATGCAGCCCGTCACCCTGACCCGCTACCTGGTCGAAGAACAGCGCGCCGGCCGTATCAGCGCCGAACTGCGCCAGCTGATTTCCGTCGTCGTGCGCGCCTGCACCAGCATCTCGGTGGCGGTGAGCAAGGGCGCGCTGGGCGGGGTGCTGGGCGAGGCCGGCACCGGCAACGTGCAGGGCGAGGCGCAGAAGAAGCTGGACGTGATCAGCAACGACATCCTGCTGGAAGCCAACGCCTGGGGCGGCCACCTGGCCGCCTGCGCCTCGGAGGAGATGGACCACGCCATGCCGGTGCCGGACGAGTATCCGCACGGCGAGTTCCTGCTGCTGTTCGACCCGCTGGACGGCAGCTCCAACATCGACGTCAACGTCTCGGTGGGCACGATCTTCTCGGTGCTGCGCTGCCCGAAGGACCATGTCGAATCGCCCACCGACGCCGACTTCCTGCAGCCGGGCCGCGACCAGGTCGCCGCCGGCTACTGCATCTACGGGCCGCAGACCATGCTGGTGCTGACCACTGGCCACGGCACCCACGGCTTCACCCTGGACCGCGAGCAGGGCCTGTTCGTGCTGACCCAGCCGCGCATGCAGGTGCCGGCGCAGACCGCCGAGTTCGCCGTCAACATGTCCAACCAGCGCCACTGGGAGCCGCAGATGCACGCCTACGTGGCCGACCTGCTGGCCGGCCGGGACGGCCCGCGTGGCAAGGACTTCAACATGCGCTGGATCGCCTCGATGGTGGCCGACGTGCATCGCATCCTGACGCGCGGCGGAATCTTCATCTATCCGCGCGACCTCAAGGACCCGTCCAAGGCCGGCAAGCTGCGCCTGATGTACGAGGCCAACCCGATGGGCCTGCTGATCGAGCAGGCCGGCGGCCTGGCCAGCACTGGCCGGGCGCGCATCCTGGACCTGCAGCCCGAACAGCTGCACCAGCGCGTGCCGGTGTTCATCGGCTCGCGCGAGGAAGTCGAGGCGGCCGAGCGCTATCACGCCGATTGAGGCCTTGCGCCGCGGGCCGCGGATGACCGCCACCTGACGTCGGCGTCAGCTTCCTGAGACAATCCCGGGCTTCCGGCCGCGTCCAGGCGGCGTCCGAACAGGTGTTGGTCCCATGGCTTCAGCTTCCCCGCGCCGCGATGTCGGCCCCTTCGCGCTCATGCTCACCGGCCTGGGCTCGATCATCGGCTCGGGCTGGCTGTTCGGCGCCTGGCGCGCGGCGGGCCTGGCCGGTCCAGGCGCGATCTGGGCCTGGGTGTTCGGCGCGGCCATCATCACCACCATCGCCCTGACCTATGCCGAGCTGGGCGCGATGTTCCCCGAATCCGGCGGCATGGTGCGCTACAGCCACTATTCGCACGGCGCCCTGGTGGGCTTCATCGCCGGCTGGGCCAACTGGATCGCCATCGTCTCGGTGATCCCGGTCGAGGCCGAGGCCTCGGTCCAGTACATGGCGTCCTGGCCCTATCCCTGGGCGCAGGCGCTGTACATGCATCTGCCGGGTGGCCAGGGCGAGCTGGCCGAGCCCGGGCTGCTGATCGCCGCCGCGCTGGTGCTGGTGTACTTCTTCCTCAACTTCTGGAGCGTCAAGCTCTTCGCCCACTCCAACACGGCCATCACCGTGTTCAAGCTGGTGGTGCCGGCGGCCACCGGCGTGGCGCTGATCGCCAGCGGCTTCCACCAGGAGAACTTCTCGGTCGGCGTGCACGGCGGGCGCGACACGCTGGACCTGGCCGCGGTGCTGACCGCGGTGGCTACGGCCGGCATCGTGTTCAGCTTCAACGGCTTCCAGAGCCCGGTGAACCTGGCCGGCGAGGCGCGCAACCCGGGCCGCAGCATCCCCTTCGCCGTGCTCGGCTCGATCGCGCTGGCCACGGTGATCTACCTGATCCTGCAGGTGGCCTACCTGGGCGCGGTGCCGCCGGACCTGCTGGCCAAGGCCGGCTGGCACGGCATCGACTTCCGCTCGCCGTTCGCCGAGCTGGCGATCATCGTCAACCTGCACTGGCTGGCGATGCTGCTCTACGCCGATGCCTTCATCAGCCCCTCGGGCACCGGCATCACCTACACCGCCACCACCTCGCGCATGATCTACGGCATGGAGCGCAACGGCACCCTGCCGGCGCTGCTGGGCCGGCTGCATCCGCGCTGGGGCGTGCCGCGCCCGGCGATGTGGCTGAACCTGGTGGTGTCCTACCTGTTCCTGTTCTTCTTCCGCGGCTGGGGCACGCTGGCGGCGGTGATCTCGGTGGCGACGATCATCTCCTACCTCACCGGTCCGGTCAGCGCGATGGCGCTGCGCCGCAGCGCGCCGGACCTGCCGCGTCCGCTGCGCCTGCCCGGCCTGCCGCTGCTGGCCGGCGTGGCCTTCGTCATGGCCACCGAACTGCTGTACTGGGCGCGCTGGCCGCTGACCGGGGAGATCATCCTGCTGATGGCCGTGGCCCTGCCGGTCTACGCCTGGTCGCAGCACCGCCGCGGCTGGCCGGACCTGCGCCGCCAGCTGCGCGGCGCGGCCTGGCTGCTGACCTACCTGCCGGCGGTGGCACTGCTGTCCTGGGGCGGCAGCACCACCTTCGGCGGCCACGGCTACCTGAGCTACGGCATGGACCTGGCCGTGGTGGCGGTGGTGGGCGTGGTGTTCTACCTGTGGGGCGTGCGCGCCGGCTGGCGCACGCCGGCGCTGGGCGAGGCCACGAATCGCTGAGCGCTGCTATCGTGCAGGCCATGCACGAACAGGATCTCATCGCGGTGATCGACGGGGCCGTCCCCGCCGACACCTGCGCCGCCATCGTCGCCCGCTTCGAAGCCAGCGGTCAGGAAGCGCCGGGCCGGATCGGCGGCGGCCACTTCCCTGAGCTCAAGCGCTCCAGCGACATCGCCATCAGCGGCCAGCACGGCTGGGCCGACGTGGAGCAGGCGCTCAACCAGGCGGTGTTCGCCGGGCTCAAGGAATACCTGCGTACCTATCCCTTCGCGCTGATCGCGCCGGTGATGCTGCAGTACACCCCGCAGGGCGGCAGCGCGCGGCGCATCGGCTACGAAGACCTGGAGACGATCGACGACGCCACCCTGTCCGACCTGATGACGGCGGTGTTCCGCCCCGGGCGGATCAACCTGCAGCGCTACCGCGCCGGCGAGGGCGGCTACCCCTACTGGCACTGCGAGCTGTACCCGAAGGACAAGCAGGCCGAGACCCTGCACCGCCACCTGCTGTGGACGCTGTACCTCAACGATGGCTTCCAGGCCGGGGAGACCGAGTTCTTCCACCAGCAGCGCAAGATCGCCCCGCGCACCGGCAGCCTGCTGATCGCCCCGGCCGCCTTCACCCACACCCACCGCGGCAACCGTCCGCAGGGCGGCGACAAGTACATCGCCACCAGCTGGGTGCTGTTCCAGCCCGCGACCAAGCTCTACGGCGGCTAGGGCCGGCGGGCGCCAAAGGCGCATCACGCCGCTATCCTGAGGGCCTGCCTGACGCACGAGTCGGACATGGACGCCTCACCCTTCCCGACCCCTCACCTCCGCGCAACCGACCTGCCGCGCTGGCGACGCGGGCCGATCGCACAGCTCGTCGCGCGCCTGCAGCTGCCGGCGCCGCTGTGCGCGAGATGGCCGCTGAGGCCTTGCAGCAGGAGCTGCGTGGCGCGCGCTGGTCGTGGATCGGCCTGGGCGCCGTGGTGTCGGCGACGGTGCTGCTGCAGACCTTGGCTCACAGCGGCGAAGCGGCGCTGGTCGTGCTGTTCGTCGGTCTGCTCGTCTGGCAACTCGTGGGCCGGATCCGGGCGCGTCGCGCGCTGTTGCGTGCCGCGGGGCGCAAAGCCCGCCAGCTGGCGCGTTTGCGGCGCCGCAAGGCCGGCTGAGCCTCAGCGCTGTTCGGCCAGCAGCAGGCTGGTCTCGGAGGCGGCGATGCCTTCGATGTCGCGCAGGCGGCGCAGGGCCTGGTCGAAGCCGGCCAGGTCGTCGGTGCGCACCTCGGCCACCAGGTCCCAGCGGCCGTTGGTGGAATACACGCTCACCACCTCCGGCAGGCGGCGCAGGGCGGCCACGACCTTGTCGGTGGCGCCGCCGCGGACCTCGATCTGGGTGATGGCGCGCACGCCGTGCAGGCCGTCCTCGTTGGCCAGGCGGATGGTGAAGCCCAGCAGCAGGCCGCTGCGCTGCAGGCGGGTGATGCGGTTCTGCACGGTGCTGCGCGAGACCTTGAGCTGCTTGGCCAGCAGCGCGGCGGGCGTTCGACTGTCGGCCCGTAACAAGGCGATGAGATCCTGATCCAGGACGTCGAGGGCTTCGGCCATGGCGGGCCTCCGGAGGGCGAATGGAAGTCTGGCGATTCGCCAGCGCCTGTCATCGATTTGACAGAAATCCGGCAAACACTGGCGATCTGCGCGCTTCTTGCTGGTTTGCGCGCGGCCTAGGATGCCACAACGCCAATCACGAGACGCTTGCCCATGTCGACCTCGCCCCGCCCGCGCGTGCTGATGTGCCCGCCCACGCACTTCTCGGTGGACTACGACATCAACCCCTGGATGACCGGCAACCGCGACCAGGCCGACCGCGGCCGCGCGCAGCGCCAGTGGGAGAACCTGCACGCCATGGTGGCCGATGCGGCCGACGTGGAACTGATCCCGCACGTGCCGGGCCTGCCGGACATGGTGTTCACCGCCAACGCCG
The DNA here is from genome assembly GCF_004283755.1 of Pseudoxanthomonas winnipegensis. Classification (GTDB taxonomy): domain Bacteria; phylum Pseudomonadota; class Gammaproteobacteria; order Xanthomonadales; family Xanthomonadaceae; genus Pseudoxanthomonas_A; species Pseudoxanthomonas_A winnipegensis. The sequence goes on along the minus strand of NZ_SHMH01000002.1, from coordinate 112,115 downwards.
GGCTGGTCTATCGCGACCTGGCCGTGCCCAGCCGCTTCCGCCATGCCGAGCGCGCCGGCGAGGAGCCGCATTTCACCCAGTGGTTCGCCGGGGCGCGCTTCGCGGTGGACCTGCTGGACGGGATCGAGTTCGAAGGCGCTGGCGATGCGCTGCTCGATCGCGCCGCGCCGCGGCTGTGGTTCGGCTATGGCCACCGCAGCGATGCGCGCGCCGCCGCCGCGCTGCAGGAACGGCTGGGCCTCGAGGTGGTGCCGCTGCGGCTGGTCGATCCGCGCTTCTATCACCTGGACACCTGCCTGTGCCCGCTGTCCGGCGGCGAGCTGCTGTACTTCCCCGCGGCCTTCGACGAGACCGCGCAGGCGGCCATCGCCGCACGCGTGCCGGAAGACAAGCGCATCGCGGTGTCCGAGGAAGACGCGCTGGCCTTCGCCTGCAACGCGGTCAACCTGGACAACGTGGTGATCCTCAACCGCGCCAGTGCAGCGCTGCGCCAGGCGCTGGCCGCGCACGGCTATCGCGTGCGGGAGACACCGCTGGATGAGTTCCTCAAGGCCGGCGGCTCGGCCAAGTGCCTGACGCTGCGACTGGACGAGCCGGGGCTGAACTAGACCTGCCCGGCGCGTTCAGGCGGCGCGACGAAGCGCAAGCGCTTTCAGTCACTGGCGTTGAATGCGGGGGCGTGCACCGTGGCGCCACACCAAAGCGCCAACTAAGGAGCGCGCCATGAAACTCCGCAACCGTACTTCGCTCGCTATCGCCACCCTGCTCACCGTGAGCCTGTCGGCTCCGGTCTGGGCGCAGAGCGCGCAGACCGACAAGCCGATGGACCACGCCGGCATGCAGCACAGCGACGCCATGCCGCCGGACAAGTCCGACCAGCCGGGCACCGACACCTGGATCACCACCAAGGTCAAGGCCGATCTGCTGGCCAGCAAGGGCGTTTCGGGCACCGACGTGTCGGTGGAGACCAAGGACGGCGTGGTCTGGCTGAGCGGTACCACCGCCACCAAGGCCGAGAAGGACCGCACCGTTGCCAAGGCCAAGGCCATCGAAGGCGTGAAGAGCGTCAATGCGACCAAGCTGAAGGTCGTCGCGGCGACCAAGAAGTAAGCCGCGTCCATCGGCTTCAGACAAAGGACGGCGCCTTTCGGCGCCGTCTTTTTTGTGCAGTTGCACGGCAAAGCGCGTGGTTCGAACGGTTCAAACTTTCCCGCTGCGCAGCGTCCAGAGCGCCGCGCCCACGATCAGCGCGCCGCCCAGCCAGCCGGCCACGGTGAGCCGTTCGCCCAGCCACACCACCGCGAACAGCGCGCCCCACACCGGCTCGGTGCCCATCAGCAGGCCCACGCGGCTGGGCGTGCCGCGGCGCAGCGCCCAGTTCTGCGCCACCAGGGCGAACACCGTGCAGCCCAGCACCAGGTAGAGACAGGCCCACCAGAAGGCGCCGGCCTGCGGCAGCGCGGGCAGGCCGGCGGGCAGCAGGACCCACGCCAGCGCCAGGCACCCGGTGCCGACCACGGCGGATTGCACGGCGGTCAGCAGCAGCATCGGTGCCTGCGCATGCCGGCGCGCGAGCCCGCTGGTGGCACAGCCCGTGATCGCCCGCAGCACGGCCGCAGCCAGCATCAGCGCATCGCCCCAGCCCCAGTGCATCCGCGGGCCGCCGGCGAGCAGGGCCGCCCCGGCCAGGGAGACCGCCGCACAGGCCACCACCACCGCGGCCGGCCTCCGGCCCAGCAATGCCCATTCGGCGAACGGCGTGAACACCACGCACAGGCTGATGAGGAAGGCCGCGTGGCTGGCCTGGGTGTGCGCCACGCCGTAGGTCTCGCACAGGAAGATCGCCAGCAGCAGCCCGCCCAGCGGCAGACCGGCGCGCACGGCGCCGCGCCACTGCGCCCGGGTGGCGCGCAGACACGCCGGCGCCAGCAGCGCGGTGGTCAGCAGGAAGCGCACGGCCAAAAAGCCCAGCACGGGGTAGAACGCCAGCGCGCCCTTGGCCACGCCGTAGCTGGTGCCCCAGACGATGGCGACCAGCAGCAGGGCGGCGTCGGCGGCACGCAGCAGCCTGGGCGCGGCTGGCGAGGGCGAGGATGCGAGGGTGGGAGCGGAAGTGGACATGGGCGCAGCGTATATTCGCGATCCCGCCGCGATAATCCGCCTCTCCAGCACAGGTTCTGTTCCCCATGCGCACGAATGAGGCCCTCGACAGCCTGTCCGACATGGCGGTGTTCGCACGCGTGGTGGCGGCCGGCAGTTTCTCCGCCGCGGCGCGTGGGCTGGGGCTGACGCCCTCGGCCGTGAGCCGGCAGGTGGCACGGCTGGAACGCGCGCTGCGCGTGCGCCTGCTGGAGCGCTCCACGCGCCAGCTGCGCCTGACCGAGGCCGGGCGCGCAGCCCATGCCCGCTGCCAGCAGCTGGAGAGCGCCGCGCGCGAGGTGTTCTCGCTGGCCGGCGATGCCGACGGCGCGCCGCGCGGGCTGGTGCGCATGAGCGCGCCCAAGGCCTATGGCCGGCTGCGCATCCATCCGCTGGTGCCGGCCTTCCTGGCCGCGCACCCGCAGGTGGACCTGCAGCTGGTGGTGACCGACCGCACGGTGGACCTGTTCGCCGAGGACATCGACCTGGCCGTGCGCATCACCGACACCCCGCCGCCGGGGTTGGCGGGCCGGCCGCTGGAGACGGTGGAGCACCTGGTCTGCGCCAGCCCGGCCTACCTGGCGCGGCGCGGCCTGCCGGAGCACCCGCGCGAGTTGGCCCAGCACGACTGCATCGTGCTGGGCGAGGACGAGCGCGACCGGCACTGGCGCTTCGAGCGCGCCGGCGGCGGCGAGGCGGCCAGCGCCAGCGTGGCGGTGCGCGGCCGCTACCAGGCCAACCACAGCGAGATGCGGCGCGAGGCGGCCCTGGCGGATCTGGGCATCGCCTCCCTGCCCGGCTTTACCGCCCGCCCCGCGCTGGAGGCCGGCACGCTGGTGCCGGTGCTGACCGGCTGGCGCCACATTACGGCCTACTCCGGCACGGCCTGGCTGCTGTACCCGCCCAACCGTTTCCTGCCGGCGCGCGCACGCGCCTGGATCGACCACCTGGCCGCCGGCCTGGCCGCGTCCTGAGGCATGCGCCACCTTGACTTCACAACCGCCTGCGCCTGCTGCCAGGCGCGGGGTCTCTACGTGCCGCGCTGCGTGCCCAGGCCTTGGCCGTCGATGCCGGCATTGTTGGACACGCAGGTCAGGCCCTGCACGCCGGTGTCGCGCAGCGCGTCGATCAGGCGCTCGGGGATGCCGCACAGGCCGAAGCCACCGGCCGCGACGGTCATGCCGTCGAACACCAGGCCCTGCAGCGCCGCCGCGGCGCTGTCGTAGACCTTGCCCATCAACCCTCTCCTGTCTGCGCGAGGAGGCGCCGGGCCTGCTTGAGATGCGGCGCATCGACCATGCGCCCATCGACCTGCAATGCGCCGGCGCCGGGCGCGGCGGCGAACGCGGCGACGATCCTGCGCGCATGTGCCACCGACTCGGCATCTGGAGTGAAGGCGCGGTTGACGATCGGCACCTGCGCCGGATGCAGGGCCAGCATGCCGGTGAAGCCGTCGCGCGCCGCGCGCGCGGCGTAGGCGGTCAGGCCGGCCTCGTCCTGCAGCGCCGGATACACCGTGTCGATGGCCGGCACGCCGGCGGCATGCGCGGCGAACAGCGCCAGCGCGCGCACGGTCTGGTAGGGCGGCGTGTACTGGCCATCGGCCTCGCGGCTGGTGGCCGCACCGATGGCCGCCGGCAGGTCCTCGGCGCCCCAGGTCAGCCCGAACAGGCGCTCGGCGACCTGCGCATAGCTGCCCAGCTGGAAGATGGCGGCCGGCGTCTCGGTGGCGATGGGCAGGATCGGCACGGGCGCATCGCCCAGATGCGCGGCCAGCGCGTGCACCGTGGCCGCGCCTTCGGCCTTGGGCAGCACCAGCGCATCGGCGCCGTGCGCGGCGGCCAGATCGCGCGCCAGGGCGTCACCGTCGATGGGATTGATCCGCACCAGCACCGTGCCGCCCTGCGCGGTCGCGCGCGCCTGCAGGAACGCGGCCACCGCCGCGCGCGCGGCGTCCTTGCTCTCCGGCGCGACGGCGTCTTCCAGGTCCAGGATGATCGCGTCGGCGCCGCTGGCCTGCGCCTTGGCGAAGCGCTCCGGCCGGTCGCCGGGCACGAACAGCAGCGAGCGCAGCCTCATGCCGGCGCCTGGCCCGAGCGCGTCAGCAGCGCGGTGCGCAGGCATTCGCACACCACCTCGTCGCGCTGGTTGAGCATGCGGTGGCGGAAGGTCACCAGCCCCGCCTCGGGCCGCGAGCGGCTGGGCCGCAGGTCCACCACTTCGGTCTGCGCGCGCAGCGTGTCGCCGATGAACACCGGCTTGGGCATCACCACCTTGTCGTAGCCCAGGTTGGCCACCAGCGTGCCGAGCGTGGTGTCGCCCACCGACAGCCCGATCATCAGCGCGAAGGTGAAGGTGCCATTGACCAGAATCTGTCCGAACTCGCTGGCGCGCGCCGCCTCGGCGTCCAGGTGCAGCGGCTGCGGGTTGTGGGTCATGGTGGAGAACAGCAGGTTGTCGGTCTCGGTGACCGTCCTGCGCATCACGTGGTCGATGCGATCGCCGATCGCCCACTGCTCAAAGTGCCGTCCGCCGCTCACGCCGCCTGCTCCTGTTCGATCACCAGCAACACCTTGCCTTCGCTCACCTGCGCGCCGACCTGCACGCTCAGCTCGCGCACCGTGCCGGCGAAGGGCGCCTGCAGGGTCTGCTCCATCTTCATCGCCTCCAGCACCACCAACGCCTGTCCGCGCGTCACCTGCTCGCCCTGCGCCACCTGCACCGCGACGATGCGCCCGGGCATCGGCGCCAGCAGCGCGCCGTCGCCGGTCTCGCCCGCCGCGCTGGCCTCGCCCAGCGTCGGCACCGCCACCGGCCAGGCCTGGCCGGCGTCGAACAGCAGCTGCGTGCCCTCTACCGTCACCAGCGCAGGCGCGGGACCGGCGTGCCACTGCGCCAGGTGGATCGCCTCGCCCACGCGCACCGCGGCGCGATGCTCGCGCGGCGCATTGGCGCGGAAGCCGCGCAGCGCCGTCCACGGGCTGCCGTCCTGCGCCGGCAGCAGCGCACTGGCGGCCTGGTCCAGCAGCGCCGGCGGCGGCACGGCCGGCGGCAGCAGCGCGTCCAGATGCCGCGCGATGAAGCCGGTATCGACCTGCCCCGCCACGAACTGCGGATGCGCCGCCGTACGCGCCAGGAACGCCGCATTGGTGCGCACCGGCCACACCTGCACCTGGGCGCAGGCCTGCGCCAGGCGGCGCGCGGCCTGCGCGCGCGTGGGCGCATCGGCGATGAGCTTGGCGATCATCGGGTCGTAGAACGGGCTGACCTCGCCACCTTCCTCCACGCCGCTGTCCATACGGATGTCCTCCGGCAGACGCAGGCGCTCGAGCGGACCGATCGACGGCAGGAAGCCGTTGGACGGGTTCTCCGCGTACAGCCGCGCCTCCATCGCCCAGCCATGGATCGCCAGCTGGTCCTGCGCCAGCGGCAGCGCCTCGCCCGAGGCCACGCGCAGCTGCCATTCCACCAGGTCCTGGCCGGTGATCGACTCGGTCACCGGGTGCTCGACCTGCAGCCGGGTGTTCATTTCCATGAACCAGATCGCGTCGGCGCGCAGCCCCTGCGAGCCGTCGGCGATGAACTCGATGGTGCCGGCGCCCACGTAATCCACCGCGCGCGCGGCCTTCACCGCCGCCGCGCACAGCGCCTGGCGCGTGGCCGCGTCCATGCCCGGCGCGGGCGCTTCCTCGATCACCTTCTGGTGGCGGCGCTGCAGCGAGCAGTCGCGTTCGAACAGGTGCACCACGTTGCCGTGCGTGTCGCCGAACACCTGCACCTCGATGTGGCGCGGGTTGCTGACGTACTTCTCCAGCAGCACGCGGTCGTCGCCGAAGGCCGCGGCGGCCTCGCGCCGGCAGCTGTCCAGCGCGGCGGCGAAGTCGGCCGCGGCGTCGACCTTGCGCATGCCCTTGCCGCCGCCGCCGGACACGGCCTTGATCAGCACCGGGTAGCCGATGGCATCGGCCTCGCGCTCCAGGCGCGGCGTCGACTGGTCCTCGCCCAGATAACCCGGCGTGACCGGCACGCCGGCCGCCTGCATGCGCGCCTTGGCCGCGTCCTTGCGCCCCATCGCGCGGATCGACGCCGGCGGCGCGCCCACCCAGACCAGCCCGGCGGCGATCACCGCGTCGGCGAATTCGGCGTTCTCCGACAGGAAGCCGTAGCCGGGATGGATCGCGGCCGCGCCGGTCTGGCGCGCCGCGGCGAGCAGCTTGTCGGCGGACAGATAGCTCTCGCGCGCCGGCGCCGGGCCGATGCACACGGCCTGGTCGGCCTCGCGCACGAACGGCAGGCCGGCATCGGCCTCGGAATACACGGCGATGGTGCGCACGCCCAGGCGCTGGGCGGTGCGCAGGATGCGGCGGGCGATCTCGCCGCGGTTGGCGATCAGCAGGCTCTCGATCATGGGACTCTCCTGGCGATCACATGCGGAACACGCCGAAGCGTGCGGCCTGCGGAATCGGGGCGTTCAAGGTGGCCGAGAACGCCAGCCCCAGCACGTCGCGGGTCTGCGCCGGGTCGATGATGCCGTCGTCCCACAGGCGCGCGGTGGCGAAGTAGGGATTGCCCTCGCGCTCGTAGACCTCGCGGATGGGCGTCTTGAAGGCCTCCAGCTGCTCGGGCGTCCAGCTGGCCGCGTCGCGGTGCACGGTGGCCAGCACCGAGGCGGCCTGCTCGCCGCCCATCACCGAGATGCGCGCATTGGGCCAGGTGAACAAAAAGCGCGGGCTGTAGGCGCGCCCGCACATGCCGTAGTTGCCCGCGCCGAAGCTGCCGCCGATCAGCACGGTGATCTTGGGCACGCTGGCGGTGGCCACCGCGGTGACCAGCTTGGCGCCGTGCTTGGCGATGCCCTCGGCCTCGTACTTGCCGCCGACCATGAAGCCGGAGATGTTCTGCAGGAACAGCAGCGGCACCCGGCGCTGGCAGGCCAGTTCGATGAAGTGCGCGCCCTTGAGCGCGCTTTCGGAGAACAGCACGCCGTTGTTGGCCAGGATCGCCACCGGGATGCCCCAGATGCGCGCGAAGCCGCACACCAGCGTGGTGCCGTACAGCGGCTTGAACTCGTGCAGCTCCGAGCCATCGACCAGGCGTGCGATCACCTCGTGCACGTCGTAGGGCGCGCGCACGTCCTGCGGAATGATCGAGTACAGGTCCTCGGCCGGCAGGCGCGGCGGCCGCGGCGGCTGCAGGTCGATGTCCACCGTCTTGGGATGGTTGAGCGTGGCCACGATCTGGCGCACCAGCAGCAGCGCGTGTTCGTCGTCCTCGGCGACGTGGTCGACCACGCCCGAGCGCCGGCCGTGGGTGTCGGCGCCGCCCAGCTCCTCGGCCGAGATCTCCTCGCCGGTGGCCGCCTTCACCAGCGGCGGGCCGGCCAGGAAGATCGTGCCCTGGCCGCGCACGATGATGGTCTCGTCGCTCATCGCCGGCACATAGGCGCCGCCGGCGGTGCAGCTGCCCATCACGCAGGCGATCTGGGCGATGCCCTTGGACGACATCTGCGCCTGGTTGTAGAAGATGCGGCCGAAGTGCTCGCGGTCGGGGAACACCTCGGACTGGTGCGGCAGGTTGGCGCCGCCCGAATCGACCAGGTAGATGCACGGCAGGTGGTTCTCAAGCGCGATCTCCTGCGCGCGCAGGTGCTTCTTGACCGTCATCGGGAAGTAGGCGCCGCCCTTCACCGTCGAATCGTTGGCCAGGATCATCACCTCGCGCCCGCTGACCCGGCCGATGCCGCCGATCACCCCGGCGCCGGGCGCGCTATCCTCGTACATGCCGTTGGCCGCCAGCGCGCCGATCTCCAGGAAAGGCGAGCCCGGGTCGAGCAGGCGGTTGACCCGTTCGCGCGGCAGCAGCTTGCCGCGGGCCAGATGGCGCTCGCGCGCCTGCGCCGAGCCGCCCAGGGCGGCGCTGGCCACGCGCTCCCGCAGCTGCTGGGCCAGGGCGCGGTTGTGCTGGGCATTGGCTTGGCTGGAGGCGGCGTCCAGGTCGATCAGGCTGGTGAGGACAGTCACATCGGGTCTCGTGTTGCGAAACGTGCGGGCACGCGCAGGGTGGCAGCGGCGCGAGGCAAGACGCATCGCGCACTGCACAACGAACGCATCGATGCCCGGCCTGGCGGCGCCGGGCGTGGCCGCCCTCAGGCGGCCTTGCGTCCCGCGCCGCTGGCCTGCGCGCGATTGATGGCCAGGGTCTGCACCGCAGTGTATTCGGCCAGGCCTTCCAGCGCGTTCTCGATGCCGATGCCGGACTGCTTGCGCCCGCCGAAGGCCACGTGCGGGGAGAAGGTGTGGATCTCGTTGATCCACACCGTGCCGGCGTCGATGCGCTCGGCCACCTGGCGCGCGGCCTCCACGTCGCGCGACCAGACCGAGGCGGCCAGGCCGTATTCGGTGTCGTTGGCGCGCGCGACCACCTCGTCCACGTCCTTGAACTTCAGCAGCGGCAGCACCGGGCCGAAGGCCTCCTCGCGCACCACGCGGCTGTCGTCGGGCGGGTTGTCGATCAGGGTGATCGGCACCAGGTAGCCGGGCTGGTCGGGGATTTCCCCGCCGAGCAGGAAGCGCAGCTTGTTGGCCTTGGCGTCGGCCAGCAGGTTCTTGAGCTTCTCGAACTGCATGCGGTTCTGGATCGGGCCCAGCTGGGTCTGCGGCAGCGCGCCGTCGCCAACCTGCACGGTCTTGGCGTAGGCCACCAGCGCCTTGGCCAGGTCGTCGTAGATGTCCTCGTGCACGTACAGGCGCTTGGCCGCCACGCAGAACTGCGCGCTGTTCTGGAAGCTCGCCCAGAACAGCTTCTCGGCCACCTCCTCCACGTCCACGTCCGGCAGCACGATGGCCGGGTTGTTGCCGCCCAGTTCCAGGGTGATGCGCTTGAGGTTGCCCGAGGCCGATTCCATGATCTTGCGCCCGGTCGCGGTCGAGCCGGTGAAGCTGACCTTGGCGATGTCCGGGTGCGCGGTAATCCAGGCGCCCAGTTCGTTGCCGCCGGAGACGATGTTGAGCACGCCGTCGGGCAGCACGCCGCGCAGCAGCTCGCCCAGCTTGAGCGTGGTCAGCGGGGTGTAGGGCGAGGGCTTGAGCACCATGGTGTTGCCGGCCACCAGCGCCGGGGCGATCTTCCAGATCGCCAGCAGCACCGGGAAGTTCCACGGGGTGATGCCGCCGACCACGCCCAGCGGCACGCGGCGTGTCTCCACCCGGCGCGTGCCGGTGTCCTCGACCACGTGCAGCGGCAGCTCCTGCTTGGCGATCTCGTGGCACCAGATCGCCGCGCCGCCGATCTCCCATTCGGCGCCCTGGCGCGCCTTGCCCTGCTCCAGGGTGAGCAGCTTCATGAAGTCCTCGGCCTGGCGCTCGATCGCATCGCCGATGCGCGCGACATAGCGCTGGCGCTCGGCCAGCGGCAGCGCGCTCCACGCCGGGAAGGCGCGCTTGGCCGCGGCCACCGCGGCGTCGAGCTGGTCGCGGCTGGCGTCGGGCACGCGTGCGATCACCTGCTCGTTGGCCGGGTTGATCACCTCTAGCGTCACGGCCGAGGTCGCGGCCTGGCCGTCGATGGTCAGGGTGTAGTCCTTGAAGAAGTCGATGGGCATGTCAGGTCACCTCGTGCGGGGATGTGTGCGGAACGGGAAGGAGCGCCGTCAGGCGATGTCGGCCAGCGCACGGCGCATCAGCTTGCCGGTGCTGGTCTTGGGCAGGTCTTGGACGAAGCGCACCGAGCGCGGCACCTTGTAGGCGGCCAGGTGGCGGCGGCAGTGGCGCAGCAGCGTGGCCTCGTCCAGGGCCGCGCCCTGACGGCGCACGACGAAGGCCACGGCGATCTCGCCCTTCTCCTCGTCGGGAAAGCCGGCCACGGCGGTCATCACCACGTCCGGGTGCATGGCCACCACCTGCTCCAGCTCGGCCGGGTACACGTTGTAGCAGGCGGTGATGATCATGTCCTTCTTGCGGTCGACCACGAACAGATAACCGTCCGCGTCGGCGTAGGCGATGTCGCCGGTGGCCAGCCAGCCCTGCGCGTCCAGCGCCTGCGCGGTGGCGGCCGGGTTGTTGTAGTAGCCGGTGGTGACCAACGGGCCGCGCACCAGCAGCTCGCCGGGCGTGCCGGGCGCGGCATCGCGGCCGGGTTCGTCCAGGTCGGCGATGCGCGCCTGCATGCCGGGAAACGGCAGCCCGATCGAGCCGGGCCGCGGCGCCCAGTACGGCGAATGGCTGGTGGCCGGCCCGGCCAGCTCGGTCATGCCCCACAGCTCCAGCAGCGGGCAGCCGAACCTGCGCACCACCGCCTCGAGCTTGGCCACCGGCATGGTCTGCCCGCCCACCGTGCAACGGGTCAGGCTGGACAGGTCGGCGCGGCCGATGTCGGCGTGCGCCAGCAGCTGGTAGTACATGGTCGGCACGCCTTCGAACAGCGTCACCCGCTCGCTGGCGATCAGCGCCAGCGCCGTGCCCGGGTCGAACTTCGGCGTGGCCACCAGCCGCGTGCCGGCCAGGAACATCGCGTTCATCACGATGTTGCCGTACACGTGCGGGAACGGCAGGCAGGACAGCACCACATCGTGCTCGTGGCGCACATGCACGGTGGCCGTGCCGGACAGGCTGGCGAACAGGCAGCGATGGGTCAACATCGCGCCCTTGGGCTTGCCGGTGGTGCCGGAGGTGTAGCCGATGGTGAACAGATCCTCGGGGTCGCGTTCCACCGGCAACCGGTAGACGCCATCCAGGACCTCGTCGAAGGAATGCGCGCCCTCGGCCCGGCCCAGCGCGATGCGGAGCACCGCCGCGTCCAGGCTCACCGCCGCGTTGCGCTCGGCCGGCAGGATCACCGCCACCGCCTGCGCATCGCTGGCCATGTAGGACACCTCCTGCGCGCTGAGCAGGATGTTGGCCGGCACCACCACCGCGCCGAGCCGCGCGATGGCGTGGTAGGCGGCGATCCACTGCCAGCCATTGGGCAGATACAGCACCACCCGATCGCCGGCGCCGACGCCCAGCGCCGCCAGCCCCCCGGCGAAGCGCCCGGCCAGGTCGTCGAGCTGACCGTAGGTGTACTGGCCCTCGCCGGGCAGGGTCAGGGCCACGCGCTGGCCGAAACGTTCGGCCGCCGCGCGCACCAGATGGGTCATGGTCGGCCGCAGCATGGCCTTCAGGCTCCCGCCCCCTCGGGGATCAGCACCGCCTTGAGCACCTCGCCGGATTCGGAGGCGTGCGCGGCCGCGTCGATCTGCGACAGCGGGTACTTGCGGATCAGCCGGTCGAACGGGAAGCGGCCCTGCTTCCACAGGTCCACCAGCTGCGGGATGAACACGTCCGGCACGCTGTCGCCCTCGATGATGCCGCGCACCGTGCGGCCGAATAGCAGGCCGTTGATGTCCAGCGACACCTCGGTGCCCAGCGGCGCCACGCCGATGATCCCGCACACGCCGGTCAGGCGCAGGCTGTCCACCGCCTGGCGCAGCACCTTGGGCAGGCCGGTGCATTCGAGCGAGTACTGCACGCCCTCGCCGGTGATGGCCTGGATCGCGGCGACCGCGTCCTCGCGGCCGTTGATCGCATGCGTGGCGCCCAGTTCCCTGGCCAGGGCCAGGCGGCCTTCGTTGAGGTCCACCGCGATGATCGTGGTGCAACCCACCACCTTGGCCGCCATCACCGCGGCCAGGCCGACCGAGCCGGCGCCGAAGATCGCGATCGAAGTGCCCGCGCCGGGCTTGAGCGCGTTGATCACCGCGCCAGCGCCGGTCTGGATGCCGCAACCCAGCGGGCCCATGATCTCCACCGGCACATCGTCGGGGATCTTCACCACGTTGCGTTCTGTCGCCAGGGCGTATTCGCCGAAGGAGGACTGGGCGAAGAAGTAGGCGCTCACGCGCTGGCCGTGCGCATCGCAGCACGGGCTGGAGCCGTCCGGACGGCCGCCGCTGAAGTTGCGCCCGTACAGGTCCGGGCAGTAGCCGTACAGGCCCTTCTGGCAGTTCGCGCAGACCCCGCAGCTGGCGTAGCTGAGCACCACGTGGTCGCCCGGCTTGACCTTGGTCACCCCCGCGCCGACCTGTTCGACCACGCCCGCACCCTCGTGCCCGAGCACGGCCGGCAGCGGCGTGGGGAAGTACTGGTCGCGCACCACCAGATCGGTGTGGCACATGCCCACGCCCAGGATCCGCACCAACACCTCGTTGTCGCGCGGCGCCTCCAGCTGGATCTGCTCGATGGCGAAGCTGCCGCCCTGCTCCCGCACCACTGCCGCCTTCATCGTGACCATCGATCAAGCTCCGTCGAGATGGCCGGGCAGCGCCCGACCGTGGCAGGCACGCTACAAAGAAGGCCTGCGGCCCGACACGGCCGGCGGGGACAAAGAACCGCGGCCGGCCTATCCGCCGTGCTGGCGCGGCGCAACAAAGATCCGCGCTCGGTCGCCTGCGCGTCGCACGCGCCTTCTACAATCGCCCGATGCTCGACGCACTCGCCACGCTGTGGCACGACATCGCGGACATCCCGCACCTGAAGACCTACCTCACCACCGCCTGGGTGGTGTACCTGCTGGTGCTGGCCGGCTGGATCATCCTGCAGAAGCGCGAGCCGGCGGCCACGCTCAGCTGGCTGCTGTCGCTGGCCGCCCTGCCCTACATCGGCTTCCTGATCTACTTCGCGCTGGGCCCGCAGAAGATCAAGCGCCAGCGCCTGCGCCGCCACCGCTCGCGCGACGGCATGGACGCGCACGAGGCGATCTGCCCGCCCGACCAGCTGTGCACCGAGCTGGCCCTGCTCGGCCAGGCGGTGACCGGCCTGCCGCCCTCCTGGGCCACGCGCGCGGACCTGCTGGTCGATGGCGCGGCCACCTACGAGGCGCTGCTGGCGGCCATCGCCGCCGCCACCAACCACGTGCACCTGGAGTACTACATCTTCGAGCGCGACCGCACCGGCACGCGCGTGCGCGATGCGCTGATCGAGCGCGCCCGCGCCGGCGTGCGCGTGCGCCTGCTGCTCGACGCGGTCGGCGCCGGCAAGGCCAACCGGCGCTTCCTCAAGCCGCTGCTGGACGCCGGCGGCGAGCAGTGCTGGTTCCACCCGACCCAGTTCAAGCCCTTCAGCCGGCCCTGGGTCAACCTGCGCACGCACCGCAAGATCGTGGTGATCGACGGCACGGTCGGCTTCGCCGGTGGCATCAACATCACCGACGAGGAGAACGACGCCCTGCGCGCCGACGCCTACCGTGACCTGCACCTGCGCGTGGAGGGCGAAGTCGTGCGCGGCCTGCAGCAGGTGTTCGTCGAGGACTGGATCTACGCCAGCGGCCAGGGCCGCGCCGACTTCGCCGGCACCGTGCTATGGGCGCCGAAGGAAGACGCGCCACCGGGCGAGATTCCCGTGCAGGTGCTGACCTCCGGGCCGGACTCGGACTGGGAGGCCATCCACCGCCTGCAGGTCGGCGCGATCCACGACGCCGACGAGCGCGTCTGGCTGGTGACGCCCTACTTCGTGCCTGGCGAGGCGGCGATGATGGCGCTGACCTCGGCCGCGCTGGCCGGCCTGGACGTGCGCCTGCTGGTGCCCAAGCTCAGCGACTCGCGCTTCGTCACCTACGCCGCACGCTCCTACTTCGACGAGCTGCTGGCCGCCGGGGTCAAGGTCTACGAATACGGCCCGCGCATGCTGCATACCAAGGCCCTGCTGTGCGACGAGCGCCTGGCCGTGCTGGGCAGCGCCAACTTCGACCACCGCAGCTTCCGGCTGAACTTCGAGGTCGGCCTGCTGTTCCGCGACGAGGGCTTCGGCCGCCGCCTGGCCACGCTGCTGGAAGGCGAGTTCGCCAGCGCCACGCCCGTACACAACGCCCGCAACCGCTCGCTGTGGCGCAACCGCCTGCCCGAGGCCCTGGCCCGCCTGGCCTCGCCCCTGCTCTAGCGCGGCGGCAGCGCCCGCCGCGCGCACGGGACGGTAGAATCCAGGCCGTCCTCCCGGCCTGCGCGGTATCCCATGTACTGGCTCTTTCTGCTGCTTTCGCTGGGCGCGATGGGCGTGGCCCTGCGCACCACGTCGATGGCGCTGATGGTGGTGATGCTGCTGGCCGCGCTCGGCCTGCTGGTGGCCTGGGCACTGGGCTGGTACGCCGCCCGCGCCGGCAACGGCAGCGCCGATGGCCGCGGCATGATCGACCCGGTCGAACTGCACCGCCTGCGCGAACAGGCCAAGGCGCGCAAGGCCGCCGAACAGGCCCCCACCGTGGACCCGCGCAATGGCCCCTGAGCCGCGCACCGCCCTGAGCGTCAACGTCAACAAGATCGCCGTGCTGCGCAACTCGCGCGGCGGCGAGGAGCCCGACGTGCTGCACGCCGCGCGCACCTGCCTGTCGGCCGGCGCCCAGGGCATCACCGTGCATCCGCGCCCCGACCGGCGCCACATCACCGCCGAGGACGTCATCGCCCTGGCCGCGCTGACCGCGCAGTTCCAGGTCGAGTTCAACGTCGAGGGCAATCCCTTCGCACCCCCCAGGCCCGGCTATCCCGGCCTGGTCGCGCTGTGCGAACAGGTCCGCCCGGCCCAGGTCACCCTGGTGCCCGATGCCGACGGCCAGCTCACCTCCGACCACGGCTTCGATTTCGCCCGGGACGGCGCGCGCCTGGCACCGCTGGTGGCCCAGTTCAAGGCGCTGGGCTGCCGCGTCAGCCTGTTCGTCGACGCCGGCTGCCGCGAACTGGCGCAGGCCGCCGCGATGGGCGCCGACCGCATCGAGCTCTACACCGGCCCCTACGCCGAGGCCTGCGCCGCAGGCACGCCGCAACCGGCGCTCGACGCCTTCGCCGCCACCGCCCGCGCCGCCCAGGCGCTCGGCCTGGGCGTCAATGCCGGCCACGACCTGAGCCAGGACAACCTGGGCCTGTTCCTAGACACCGTGCCCCACGTGCAGGAAGTCTCCATCGGCCACGCCCTGATCTCCGAAGCCCTCTACGACGGCCTGGACACCACCGTGCGCCGCTACCTCGCCATCACCGGCGCCGCCCCGCAGCCCTGACACCGCCAAGCACGCACGCCACGATCCGAGCGCGACCTGCACACAGCCGTGAATCGGTAACCAAGCGGCTTTGATGCCGGCAGCGTGGCGCGGCGGATGGATCGAGGCTTCTTCGCGTCGAAGCCCCTGACATGACGCGCCGCAGCGGGCCGGCGGGCGGTGGCCGCGACGAGCGAGGCAGGATGCCGAGCGCCCCAATCAGGGCAGGATGCCCTGATTGAGGGATAAGCGGACGCCGCCCGCCGGCCCGCTGCCCCCACCGAAGCCAGCAAGCGCACACGCCGCAATCGTCAACCGCGAGAAGAACCGAAGCCGAACCGATCAAGCACACCAATCAGCGCAGCGTAGTCGGCGCACGATGTCGAACAGGCGAAAGAGAAATCCACGGAGCTCAGCAGCGCGACAGCCTGCTGCACCAGCCGCCGCCTCCCACAAGGCGACGACTGGTGCAGCCCTTCCCCCAACCCAAGGGGCGCGTCACGTGGATCGCAGCTCCAGTAAACCCTGAGGCATGCGCCGCGACAAATTCCGAGCACGCATGAGCTCATGGCAAACCGCGCGACTCAGTCGAGCCTGACCATCCGCCTGCCGAAGTTCTTCCCGTCCAGCACATCCGCCAGCGCCAGACTCATGCGATCGGGCGCAAGATCCGCGCTTTCGATCCGCTGCCGCGGGTTTTGCTGCACGCTGATTCCATCACCTCGATGGGCCGGCGCCCTTCAGAACGCCGGCAGCACCGCGCCCTTGTACTTGGACTCGATGAAGGCGCGCACCTCGGGCCCGGTCAGCGCCTTGGCGAGCTTCTGCACGCGCGGGTCGTCCTTGGCGGCGGGCAGGCCGACCAGGAAATTGACGTAGGGCGAGTCGCGGCTTTCGATGGCCAGCGCGTCGCGGGTGGGATCCAGGCCCGCGTCCAGCGCGTAGTTGGTGTTGATCAGCGCCAGGTCCACCTGGTCCAGCACGCGCGGCAGCATCGCCGAGTCCAGCTCGCGGAACTTGAGCTGCTTGGGGTTGGCCACGATGTCGCGCAGCGTGGACAGCGGATTGCCCGGATCCTTGAGTTTGATCACGCCGAACTTGTCCAGCAGGATCAGCGCCCGGCTGTTGTTGCTGGGGTCGTTGGGGATCACCACATCGGCGCCGTTGGGAAGCGCATCGAGCGACTTGAAGCGGCGCGAATAGGCGCCGAACGGCTCGATGTGCACACCGACAATGGTCTGCAGATCGGTGCCCCGATCCTTGTTGTAGGCCGCCAGATACGGCTCGGTCTGGAAGTAGTTCACGTCGATGTGCCCCTGCACGACCTGATCGTTGGGCTGGACATAGTCGTTGAAGACCTTGATGTCCAGCGCCACGCCTTCCTTGGCCAGGATCGGCTTGACGACCTCCAGGATCTCCGCGTGCGGCACCGCCGTGGCGGCGACAGTGAGCGGCGCGCTGTGCGCATCACCGGTGGAGGGCGTGCCGTTGCCGCAGCCGGCCAGCGCCAGGGTGGTCAGCACGCCAAGAAGTCGCAGGAGGTTCATGGAGATTCCAGGGTTGAGGGAGAAGATCTCAGCGATGGTTGAAACGCGCGGCCAGGCGCTCACCGGCGACCTGGACCAGCTGCACCATCGCCACCAGCAGCACGACGGTGACCACGGCCACGTCGGTGTGCGAGCGCAGATAGCCCTCGCGATAAGCCAGGTCGCCCAGACCACCCGAGCCGATCGCACCGCCCATCGCGGTGAAGCCGATCAGCGCGATCGCGGTGACGGTGGCGCCGGCGATCAGGCCCGGCAGCGCCTCGGGCAGCAGCACGCGCAGGATCAGCTGGTGCGTGGTCGCGCCCATGGCCTGGCTGGCCTCCAGCACGCCGCGGTCCACTTCGCTCAGGGCCGATTCCACCAGGCGCGCGTAGAACGGCGCGGCGCCCACCACCAGCGGCAGGATGGCGCCCTTGACGCCCAGCGACGTGCCGGCCACCCACAGCGTGATGGGGATCAGGCAGATCATCAGCAGGATGAAGGGCACCGAGCGCAGCACGTTGACCACGAAGGCGACGATGGCGTTGAGCACGGGCCGGGCGCCTGGCTGCTGGCGCCCGGTCAGGAACAGCACCAGCCCCAGCGGGATGCCCACAGCCAGCGTCAGCGGGAACGCGAGCCCGAGCATCACCAGCGTGTCCTTCAGCGCAATGGCGATCTCGCCCCACTTCTGCGCATCCAAATGCGAGAACCAGCCGGCCGGCAGCAGTCCGATCACGGCGTCACCGCCTGGGCGTGGACGCCCTGCTCGGCCAGCCGCTGCACGACCGCGTCGCTCAGCTGCGCGTCCACCGACAGCGTGACCTGGCCATACGGCAGGTGCTTGAGCGTATCGACGCGGCCGGAGGTGATGAAGTACTCGGCGCCCAGCGCGCGCAGGGTCGCGCCCAGCACCGGGGAATGGACCTGCTCGCCCACCAGGGTCACCCGCAGCAACTGCTGCCCCTCGCCAGCGCGGATGCGCTCGACCCCGGCCGCATCCTCGTGCAGGAAAGTCCGCGTCGTCGGATGCCGCGGATGCAGGAACACCTCGCTGACCGCTCCCTGCTCCACCACGCGGCCGCCATCCAGCACGACGACGCGGTCGCAGATGCGGCGCACCACTTCCATCTCGTGGGTGATCAGCACGATGGTGAGCCCGAGCTCGCGATTGAGGTCGGACAGCAGGTCCAGCACCGAGGCGGTGGTCTGCGGATCCAGCGCACTGGTCGCCTCGTCGCACAGCAGGATCGAAGGCCCGGTCGCCAGCGCACGCGCGATGCCGACCCGCTGCTTCTGCCCGCCGGACAGCTGCGCCGGATACGCCGTGGCCTGCTGCTCCAGCCCGACCCGCGCCAGCAGTTCGCGCACCCGCGCCTCGACCTGGGCCTGCGGCAGGCCCGCCAGGCGCAGCGGAAACGCGACATTGCCCGCGGCGGTCTGCGCGCTGAGCAGGTTGAAGTGCTGGAAGATCATCCCGATCCGGCGCCGCAGCGCGATCAGCGCGGCCTTGGCCTTCGGGTCCACGGCCTGCCCTTCGACCAGCACCGCGCCCGAGGTCGGCGTTTCCAGGCCGTTGATCAGGCGCAGCAGAGACGACTTGCCCGCGCCCGAGTGGCCGATCACGCCCAGCACCTCGCCGCGGTGGACTTCCAGATCGATGCCGCGCAGGGCGTGGATCTCGCGGCCGCCGCTGCGGTAGGACTTGCTGACGTGCTGGAAGGAAATCACGGGCTGCGCAGGCGTAAGGGCCGGAAAGTAGAAGGGCGAAATTTCATTCTGGCAAATGGTCCGTGGTGATGTGCTGATATCCCGGCGGGGCTCGACGCCCCATGCATCGCGTTGCGTCTCTTGCAGCACACCCGGCGGGAACAGATCCGACCGGACGCAACTTGCAGCCGCGCGCCGCACAAACGACGACGCCGCCCCTTGCGGAGCGGCGTCGAAGCGAACTGGCGAACGAAGCCGATCGATTACTGCTGCATGAAACCGATCTTCATCATCTGCGCGTTCTTGGCGGCGGCGAGCACCTGGGCCATCGTCTCGTACTGGGAGTCCGGATTGGCGTCGATGCGCAGCTGCGGCTGGTTGGTCGGATCCTTCTGGACCTCGTTCTCCATCATGCTCTGCAACGCGCTCACGGCCACCGGATTGTTGTTCCAGTAGATCGTGTTGGACGCGTCGATCCGCAGATCGATCGGCGGCGGCGGCTCTGTCGTCGGCGGCGGCGTCTGCGACCGCTGCGGCAGGGCGACGTCGATCGGGTAGGTCATGATCGGCGCGGTCACGATGAAGATGATCAACAGCACCAGCATGACGTCGATCAACGGCGTCACGTTGATCTCGGCCATGGCGCCCTTGCCACTTCCACTGCTAAAGGCCATGGATCAGCCCCCCTTCTTCGGCTTCGTGGAAACGAACCCGACGTCCAACATGCCCTGACCCTGCGCGATGCGGGTGATCTCGTTGATCGTGGACATCTTGGTGGTCTTGTCGCCACGCAGGTTGATCGACGGCTGCGGCGTCTGCTGGGCCGCCGAGGAGAAGCGCGACTCGAGCACGTCCTTGGTGACCGGCTCGTCGTTCCAGTAGATCGAGCCGTCCTCGGTGACCGCGATGTTCACTGGCGGCGCACGCTTGGCCAGTTCGTCCGGGTTCGGCAGGAAGGTGGTCTCGGGCAACTGCACCTTGACCTTCTGCTGCATCAGCGGCGTGGTGATGATGAAGATGATCAGCAGCACCAGCATGACGTCCACCAGGGGCGTCACGTTGATGTCTACCATGGGGCCGCCACTGCCGCCCCCGCTACTGAATGCCATGTGGCCTCCGGATACCTGTCGGTAAGTTCGTGTCTAGGCCGGATCAGCGCACGCGGGCGCCGGTGGCGAAGAAGTCGTGCAGGTCGTGCGCGAACGTGTCGAACTTGGCGATGGTGGTCGCGTTGAGCTTGCTGAAGAAGTTGTAGGCGAACACGGCCGGGATCGCGACGAACAGACCGATGGCGGTCATGATCAGCGCCTCACCCACCGGGCCGGCCACCGCGTCGATGCCGGCGTTGCCGGTGGCACCGATGCGGATCAGGGCGCCGTAGATGCCCCACACCGTACCCAGCAGACCCACGAACGGGGCGGTCGCGCCGACGGTCGCCAGCCAGATCATGCCGCTCTGGATCTTGGTGCTCTCGCGGGTGACGGCCTGGCGCAGGGCGCGGTCGACGAATTCCGAACGGCTCAGCGTCTCACCGGCACCGGTGGACTCGGCGCGCTGGTGGTGCGCGGCGGCCTGGGCGGCGTCCAGGGCGATCTTGGAGAACGGCTCGTTACGCGGCTGCTCTTCCATCACGCGGATCGCGTCCTGCGCGTTGGGGGTTTCCCAGAACGCGGTGGTCACGCGGTCGGCCTGCGAACGCAGACGCACGGCCTTGATGATGTTGACGATGGTCCAGTACCAGGAACCGGCCGACATGAAGACCAGCGTCAGCAGCACCACCCACGACACCACGAAGGCGCCCGGGTTGGAGGTCATTTCGTGGATCAGGTGGGAGAAGCCCATCTGGTTCAGGGCAGCAGCGGCGTTGTTGCCCCCCGAAGCGGCGGCGATCAGAGTTTCCTGCAGCATGACGCTTACCTTTGTTGAAAATTGAATGGAGAGGTGGTGGTGACGCTAAATGGGTGAAACGGGTCCGGCTCAGCCGCCCATGCTGAAGTCGACCGGGACGCGGACGCGACCGGCCACCTTCTGGCCATTGGACTGGCCGGCGTTGAAGCGCCACTTGCGTGCTGCTTCCATCGCGGCGCGGTCGAGATCGCGGTTGCGACTGGACTTCTCGACCGAGACGTTGGTGACGTTGCCACTGGCATCGACATCAATGATCAGCACCACGGTGCCCTCGATGCCCGAACGTGCGGCCGACGGCGGATAGCGCGGCGGATTCATGTTCTTGGACGAGATGTCCACGCTGGCGCCGATGTCAGGCGACGGGGCCGGCGGAGCGGGCGGGGCAGGCGGGGTGTAGGTATCCACCGGACGCGGATCGGGCACTTCCACGGGCGGGGCTTCCGGCGGCGGCGGGACCGGCGTCGGCTTGGGCGGGGACAGCTCCTTGACCGGCGGCGGCGGGGTGTCCTGCTTCGGCGGCGGCGGCGGCGGAGGGGGCGGCGGCGGCGGCGGATCGACGATCTGCACCAGCATCTTCTGCTCCTCCTCCTTCTGGGCCGGCGGTGCGACGGCGGGAATCAGCAGCAGCAGGAAGACCGCGACATGCAGGGCGATGACGAAGGCATAGCCGATGATGCGCGACCAGTTCAGACCGGAGTCTTCTTCCTGATCCTTGTAACGGTTGATGACAAGTTGTTCAGCCATGCGCCAGTGGACTCGATGGAAACGGGGTGTGCGCCGCGACGCACACCGATGTCGGTTCGTAGGATTCCACCGCGAGAAAACGCAGGGGAATCGTGAGCTTAACCCAATCCTTCACCGCTTTCATAGCAGTTATCCACTGCTTTGTAAGCGCTTCCAAGCGATCACTTGGAGCCGATGATCGCCTTCGCGTCCTGCGGTTTTTTGACCCCCTTGTCCAGCGCCGACTGAGCGGCCTTCTTGGCCTCGGCGGGACGATTCTCCTGCATCAGGACACGCGCGAGATTGAGATACGTCTCGCCGGTGGTGTCCAGAGGTGCCGCCTTCTGCCAGGCGTCGATAGCCTGAGCGATCTGGGGCGGTTCCGAATAGTAGTACGACTGGGCCAGGATCTGATACACCTCGAGGTTCGGCTTGAGGATGCCCTTGGCCAGGCCGTCGTTGATGACCTCGATGGTGTCCTTCTCGTGCTTGTCCATGTTGGAGAAGGTCGCGTACAGCTGGCGGTATTCCTTGTCCGTGGTCAACTGGCCGGAGGCGCGCAGCTTGTTGAGGATCTCGGCGGCCTTTTCCGGCTGGTCGTTCTGCGAGTAGACCACCGCCAGGTTCATCTGCGCGGTCTTGTCGTTGGGCGCCTTGGCGGCCATGTCCTGGGCGAGCTTGAGCGCCTCGCCGGACTGGTTGCTGGCCTCGTAGCTGGCCATCAGCACCTGGCTCCACTGCGGCTTGGGATCCGACGAGGTGGCGATGGCCTGCTTGAGCGGCTCGATCGCCTCGGCGTAGCGCTCGGCCTGGTACAGGGCCTGGCCCTTGAGCGCCAGGTCCTCGGGCTTCTTGGACTTGGTCTCGGCCAGGTACTTGTCCAGCGTGGCCAGGCCGTCGGCGTACTGCTCGTCCTGCAGCTGCAGCTGGGCCAGCATGAACATGGCCTGGTAGTGGCCGTTGTTGTCCAGCGCGTTGAGGTCGATGGCCTGCTTGAGATAGGCCTTGGCGGCGGCCTCGTCGTCGGTGCTGTAGGCGGCCTGCGAGGCGATCTGCGCGGCCAGGGCCTTGTCGTAGTCGTTCGAATCGGGGCTGGCGATCAGCGCATCGGCGTCGGCGCGCGCCTTGGCCCAGTCCTGATCGTTGTAGGCCTTGATCATCTTCTCGGCCATCGGGCCGCCCTTGCGCGAATTCTTGCCTTCCGGCGCGACGCGGGTCGCATCCGGATAGAGCACCTGCTGCTTGGCGTCGTCGCCCTTGTTGCGGCCGGCGCGCTCACGCGTCTGCTGGGCCGAGGCTTCGACGGACACCGTGCCGGCCAACAGGCCGATGACGGCCAGGGACAGCAGGGCACGCTTGGGGGTGCGCAACAACATGGATCACCTCGTGTGGATCGGTCTTGCGTGAGTGCGGGGGGCTGAACAGCAGGCCAACAAGTGACCGGGTCGGCGAAACTAGCAGAATCGCCAGCGCAATGTGTGCGGATTTCGTTGTCCCGGGCCTACAAATGGCCGGTTTCGCTATTCAACCGCAGCGGGGCTTGCGGCCGGCGGCGCGCGCGGCCTCGTAATCGGGCACCAGCGTGTCGGCGCGCGTGGACAGTTCGCGGATGCGCGACTGCGGATCGGGATGGGTGGAGAGCCACTGCGGCGGGCGGGCGCCGCCGGCGGAGAGCATGTTCTGCCACAGGTTCACCGCCTGGCGCGGGTCGAAGCCGGCCTGCGCCATCAGCCGCTGGCCGACCACGTCGGCCTCGCTCTCCTGGCGGCGCGAGTTGGGCAGCAGGAAGCCAGCATTGGCCGCCATGCCGCCGCCTTCGGTCACCAGCTGGCCGTAGTCGCCGGCCAGCGCGCCGAGGATAGCCAGCGCCTGCGAGGTGCGGACCTGATTGGTGATGCGCTCGTCGAAGTGATGTTCCACGACGTGGCCGATCTCGTGGCCGATCACCGCCGCCAGCTGGTCCTGGTTCTTGGCCACGGTGAAGATGCCGGTGTTGACGCCGACCTTGCCGCCGGGCAGGGCGAAGGCGTTGGGCTCCTTGTCCTCGAACACCGCCGTTTCCCAGGCGATGCCGCGCTCGCTGGCCGGAAGCTGGGCGACCAGGGCATTGACCACGCAGCGCACGTAGGCGATCTGCTTGGGGTCCTTGCTCAGCGGCTGCTTCTGCTTGGCCTCGGCGAAGGCTTGGGCGCCGAGTTGGTCCAGCTCGGCCTGGGAGACGGCGCCGACGTTCTGCCGGCGGCCGGTCGAGGAGGTCGTGGTGGCGCAGGCCGCCAGCAGCGCGGCCATCAGGCCGGCACAGAGCGGGGCGAGCAGGGCGCGGGGACGGCGGGTCATGGGGCGGGAGTCTTGCCGGGGTCGGGTGACGCCCTTGTCAAGCGCGGCAGACTCAGGCATCGATCCCGAACAGCAGCAGCATGCCGATGGCGAAGGCGTTGTTGAGCGCATGCGCCAGCACCGCCGCCCAGAGCGAGCCGGTGCGCCGGTAGACCCAGGCGAACGCGATGCCCATGCCGGTGTAGACCAGCCACAGCGGCGCGGCGGCGATCAGCGGCTTGCCGCCCAGGATCGGCGGCTCATGCATCAGGGCGAACAGCACGCCGCTGAGCACCATGCCCAGGCGCGGCCAGCCATCGCGCCACAGGCGCCGGAACAGCACCCGCCGGAACAGCACTTCCTCGTACAGCGGCGCCAGCACCACCGCGAACAGCACCAGCAGCAGCGGATGGCGGCCCACGGTGCCGCGCACCAGCTCCAGATTGCTCGGCTGCAGGGTCTCCTGGAAGGCGGCGGCGAGCTGGGCGCCGACGATGCTGCAGGTGATCGTGGCCGCGGCGGTGAACAGCACCAGCAGCCAGGTCGGGACCCGACGCAGGGCGGCGGCGGCGGCCTGACGCTCGCCCTTGCGCGCCGGGGCGCGCCAGGCCATCGCCAGCAGCGCCGTGCCGCCGACGGACAGCACGCTCATGGCCATCACCGCCAGCGGGCCAGGCCGGCCGATGGCCTGCATCATCGCCGCCGCATCGGCCGGCGCCGTGCCGTGGATGGCCAGCATCAGCCCGCGCCAGAAGCCCCAGGCGACCGCGCCGACCAGCGAGAGCAGGGCGAACAGCACGCCCATGATCAGCACTTCCAGCCCGAACCGGCGCAGCGCGGACGCCAGGGGCAGGGGAGCCGGGACCGCCGCCGCGGGCAGCGGCGGGGGGGCGCCGGGCAGGGCGGGCGCCTCCGTGCGCGCGTTCGTCACGGCGTCAGATGTCGAGGTTGGTGACCTTGAGGGCGTTGGCGTCGATGAACTCGCGCCGCGGCTCGACCACATCGCCCATCAGCGTGCTGAAGATCTCGTCGGCGGCGACCGCGTCCTCGATCCGCACCTGCAGCATGCGGCGCGTGTCCGGGTTCACCGTGGTATCCCACAGCTGCTCGGGGTTCATTTCGCCCAGGCCCTTGAAGCGCTGGATCTGGCGGCCCTTCTTGGCTTCCTCCAGCAGCCAGGCCTGGGCCTGGGCGAAGCTGGAGACTTCCTGGCTGCGGGTGCCGCGCTGGATCTGCGCGCCTTCGCGCACCAGGCCGTACAGCTGGGCGGCGACATCGCGCACCGCGCGCAGTTCACCGGTCTCGAACGAGGACAGCGGCAGCACCTGGGTCAGCTCTTCGCCCATGTGGCGGCGATGCGAGAGCAGGGCTGCAGGACGCTGGTCGTTGGCCGGCTGCAGTTCCAGAGTGTAACGAGGACTACCGATGCTGCTGCTGTTGAGGGCCGCTTCCAGCTTGCCCAGTTCGCTGCGCAGGGCATCGTCGGCCAGGCCGACCAGCGCATCGACCGGCGCGGCGTCGATCAGCGCCTCAAGCAGCGTGGTGTCGAAGCGATGGGCGTTGCGGCCGATCGCCTCACGCGCGTTGGCATAGAGGATCAGCAGCCGCTCCAGCACTTCGCCGGAGATCGGCGGCTCGCCGGTGGCCGGAATCAACGAGGCGCCTTCGACCGCGCTGTTGGCCAGGTACGCGTTGAGCGCCGCGTCGTCCTTCAGGTACAGCTCCTGCTTGCCCTGCTTGAGCTTGTACAGCGGCGGCAGGCCGATGTAGACGTGGCCGCGCTCGATCAGCTCGGGCATCTGCCGGTAGAAGAAGGTCAGCAGCAGGGTGCGGATGTGCGCGCCGTCCACGTCCGCGTCGGTCATGATGATGATGCGGTGGTAGCGCAGCTTGTCCGGGTTGTACTCGTCCTTGCCGATGCCGGTGCCCAGCGCGGTGATCAGCGTGCCGACCTGATCGGAGGAGAGCATGCGGTCGAAGCGCGCGCGCTCGACGTTGAGGATCTTGCCGCGCAGCGGCAGCACCGCCTGGTTCTTGCGATTGCGGCCCTGCTTGGCCGAGCCGCCGGCCGAGTCGCCCTCGACGATAAACAGCTCGGACAGCGCCGGATCCTTCTCCTGGCAGTCGGCCAGCTTGCCGGGCAGGCCGGCGATGTCCAGCGCGCCCTTGCGGCGGGTCAGGTCGCGCGCCTTGCGCGCGGCCTCGCGGGCGCGGGCGGCATCGACGATCTTGCCGGCGATGGCCTTGGCCTCGTTCGGGTTCTCCTGCAGGAACTCCTCTAGGCGCGCGCCGAAGGCGTTCTCGACCGCCGGGCGCACGTCGGAGCTGACCAGCTTTTCCTTGGTCTGGCTGGAGAAGCTGGGGTCGGGCACCTTCACCGACAGCACCGCGATCATGCCTTCGCGCATGTCGTCGCCGGTCAGGTTGATCTTGGCCTGCTTGGCGATGCCGTTCTGCTCGATGTAGGTGTTGAGCACGCGGGTCAGCGCGCCGCGGAAGCCGGCCAGGTGGGTGCCGCCGTCCTTCTGCGGGATGTTGTTGGTGAAGCAGTACATCGTCTCCTGGTAGGAGTCGGTCCACTGCAGCGCTACCTCCACGGTGATGCCGTTGTGCTCGCCGGTCACCGAGATCACGTTGGGGTGCAGCGGGGTCTTCAGCTGGGCCAGGTGCTCGACGAAGCTGCGGATGCCGCCCTCGTAGTGGAAATCGTCGCGGCGGCCCTCGCCGCGCTCGTCGGCGAGGACGATCTTGACGCCGGAATTGAGGAAGGACAGCTCGCGCAGGCGCCGGGCCAGGATGTCGTAGTGGAATTCCACGTTGTTGTGGAAGGCCACGACCGAGGGCCAGAAGCGCACGGTGGTGCCGCGCTTGGTGGTCTCGCCCAGCTGCTGCAGCGGGGCCACCGCCGCGCCGTTGCTGAATTCCTGCTGGTAGTGGGCGCCATTCTGGAACACGTCCAGCAGCAGCTTTTCCGACAGCGCGTTGACCACGCTGACGCCCACGCCGTGCAGGCCGCCGGAGACCTTGTAACTGTTGTCGTCGAACTTGCCGCCGGCATGCAGCACGGTCATCACCACCTCGGCGGCGGAGACCTCGCGGCCCAGCTTGGCGCTCATCTGCGCATGCTTGCCGACCGGGATGCCACGGCCGTTGTCGGACACCGACACCGAACCGTCGGCGTGGATGGTCACGGCGACATGGTCAGCATGGCCGGCCAGGGCCTCGTCGATGGAGTTGTCGACGACCTCGAAGACCATGTGGTGCAGGCCGGTGCCGTCGTGCACGTCGCCGATGTACATGCCGGGGCGCTTGCGCACCGCCTCCAGGCCTTCCAGGGCCGTGATGCTGTTGGCGTCGTAGTTGCCGTTCTGGCCGGGAGTGGTCGGCGGGTTCTGCTCGGTCATTCGCGTATCGATTGCCTGCACGGCCGGTCCGCCACGCAGCATGCGCAGGCGCGACCGGCACTGGGAAAGGACGCGAATTATAGCATTGGCCGGGGTTGGCCCCCTGATGGCCCCTGTCCTAGCGAGGCGCGACCGCGCCGTGTTCCACGTGGAACCAGGCGCCGGGCGTGCGGTCTCCGAGCCCGGCAGGCGGCTCGGTCCCGGTCAGGAAGATCTGGGCGCCGCTGCCGAGCAGGCGGTCCAGCACGCGCTGCTGATGGCGGCGGTCCAGCTCCGAGGCGAGGTCGTCCAGCGCGATCACCGGCCATTCCCCGCGCTGCACCGCGTAGTCCTGTGCCTGGGCAAGCAAGCAGGACAGGGCGGTGAGCTTGGCCTGGCCGCGGGACAGGGTTTCGCGCTGGGGCAGGGCGGCGTAATCGACGCGCCAGTCCGCGCGATGCGGCCCCACGCCGGTATGGCCGAACTGCCGGTCGCGATCCCGCGTCACCAGCAGCGCGTCGGCCAACGACAGCTCCTGGCGCTTCCAGCCGGGCGCAAAAGCCAGCTGTGCACGCCCCAGCATGGGCACCAGCGCCTCCGCGGCCTCCGAGAGCTGCGTCTGCAGACGGTCGAGGTAGGCCAGGCGGTGCGCGGTGACCGCTTCCCCGGCATCGGCCAGCTCCGCATCCCAGGCGTCCAACTGGGCCAGGCTGCCGCCGGCCTTCAGCAGGGCGTTGCGCTGCTTGAGGGCGCGGTTGTAGCGCCGCCAGGTCGGCAGGAAGTCCTGTTCCACGTGGAACAGGCCCCAATCCAGGAAACGCCGGCGTGGCTCGCCGCTCCCGGTCACCAGGGCATGGCTGCCCGGTTCGAAGCTCACGACGGCCAGCGCAGCGCACAGATCACCGAGCTGGGCCACGTTGTTGCCGTCCAGGCGCCCCTGCCACTCCTGACCGCTGTGGCGCAGGCCGGCCTTGCGCAGCCGCTCGTGGCCGGCTTCGGTCCATTCGACGAAGACCTCGACCGCGTCGGTGCCGGTCCGGATCAGCCCGTCGCGGACGCGGCCACGAAAGCTGCGCCCCCAGGCCATCAGGTGCAAGGCCTCAAGCAGGCTGGTCTTGCCGGCGCCGTTGTCGCCGGTGATGAGGTTCAGGCCTTGGGCAGGCGCCAGCTCGACCCGTTCGAACCTGCGCAGCCCGCCCACGACCAGCCGCGTCACGTCCAAGGTCGAACGCTCCCAAACGGCGACGCCCGGAAAACTCCGGGCGTCGCGTCGTGTTTCACGTGGAACAGCACCGCGTCAGAGGCGCAGTGGCATGACGACGTGGCGCGAACGCTGGCTGCCGGCCTCGCGCACCAGCGCCGAGGAATTCGCATCGCGCAGCTGGATCACGATGTGCTCGTCGCGCAGGGCGGACAGGGCATCGAGCAGGTAGTTGACGTTGAAGCCGATCGCCAGCGATTCGACCTTGGTGTCGGCCTCGATCTCTTCCTGCGCCTCTTCCTGCTCGGGGTTGTGCGCGCTGACCTTGAGCTGGCCGGGCGAGAGCTCCACGCGCACACCGCGGTACTTCTCGTTAGACAGGATCGCGGCGCGCTGCAAGGCGGCGCGCAGAACCTCGCGGTCCAGCTTGACCTCGATATCGGCGCCGATCGGGATCACCGCCTCGTAGTCGGGGAAGCGGCCGTCGATCAGCTTGGAAGTGAAGGTGACATCGTCGCGCTTGACGCGGATGTGGCTGCGGCCGACTTCCAGCTCCAGCACGCGGTCGCCGCCTTCCAGCAGGCGCTGCAGCTCGGTCACGCCCTTGCGCGGGACGATGATCTGACGCTTGGTCAGGCTGCCGCCGGTCTCCAGGCCCGATTCGCACAGCGCCAGGCGGTGGCCGTCGGTGGCCACGCAGCGCAGCGAGGTATCGCGCAGGTCGAACAGCAGGCCATTGAGGTAGTAGCGCACATCCTGCTGCGCCATGGCGAACGCGGTGCGCTCGATCAGCTCCTTCAGCGCCGCTTCCGGCACGGTGACGCGCTCGGTGGCCTCGACCTCGTCGACCGACGGGAAATCGTTGGCCGGCAGCGTGGCCAGGGTGAAGCGGCTGCGCCCTGCGGCGACGCTGACCTTGTCGCCGGTCTGGCTGACGGTGATGCGGCTGCCATCGGGCAGGGCGCGCACGATTTCGAACAGCTTGCGTGCCGGAATCGTGGTCTCACCGTCCTGGGCGTCCTCGACCGCGCTGCGCGCAATCATTTCGACTTCGAGGTCGGTGCCGGTCAGCGAGAGCTGGCCGTTGTTCACCTGCACCAGGAAATTGGCCAGCACGGGCAGGGTCTGACGACGCTCCACCACATTGACCACTTGCGCCAGGGGTTTGAGGAAAGCTTCTCGCTGCAGGCTGAAACGCATCGTGGGTGTCCCGGTGCTCTAGGTTTTTAGAAGTGTATAAATCTTAAAAGCTGATGGTGATGGTTGCCGCGGATTTCCGGGAAAACCGATCTAACCTATTGATCAGCCTCGTTTTTATTCGCTTGAAACCCGGTGGATGGCGTGTCGGTTTGCTGCGGGAAAAACTGTGGACAACTTTCATCGACAAATCGATCCACGCCTTATCCACAGCTTCGACCCCCTACCGCCCACCGGATGTTCCATGAATGCGGCGACCCGCACAGCATAGCCACCGCGGGGCCCGCCCGCTCACTCGCTGAGCTTGCGGATCAACTTGTCCCAGTCTTCCTTGAGCTTGCCGTCGGACTCCATCAGCGTGCGGATCTGCCGGCAGGCGTGCAGCACGGTGGTGTGGTCGCGCCCGGCGAAGGCGTCGCCGATCTCGGGCAGGCTGTGTTCGGTCAGCTCCTTGGTCAGGGCCATGGCCACCTGGCGCGGGCGCGCCAGCGAGCGGGTGCGGCGCTTGGACAGCAGATCCTTGATCTGCAGGCCGTAGTAGTCGGCCACGGTCTTCTGGATGTTGGGGATGCCGATGGCCTGCTGCTGGGCGCGCAGCAGGTCGCGCAGGGTCTCCTGGGCGAACTCCGGCGTGATCGCCCGGCCCAGGAAGTTGGCGCGCGCGGCCAGCGTGTTGAGCGCCCCTTCCAGGTCGCGCACGTTGGAGCGCATCTTCTTGGCCAGCAGGAAGGCCACATCGTCGGGGATGTGGGTGCCGCGCTCGGCCGCCTTGGACAGCACGATGGCCGCGCGGGTCTCGAAGTCAGGCGGGTCGATGGCCACCGACAGGCCCCAGGCCAGGCGCGACTTCAGCCGCGGCTCCAGGCCCTCCACCTCGCGCGGGTAGCGGTCGCAGGTCAGGATGATCTGCTGGCGACCGTCGAACAGCGCGTTGAAGGTGTGGAAGAACTCTTCCTGGGTGCGGTCCTTGCCGGCGAAGAACTGGATGTCGTCGATCAGCAGCGCGTCGACCTGCTGGAAACGGCGCTTGAACTGATCCATGGTCCGCTCGATCAGCGCCTTGGTCATGGCGCTGAAGAACTGCTCCGAGCGCAGGTACAGCACGCGCGCGGCCGGGTTCTGCCGGCGCATCTCGTTGCCGGCCGCGAACATCAGGTGCGTCTTGCCAAGCCCGGTGCCGCCGTACAGCAGCAGCGGGTTGTGGGCGCGATCGCCAGGCTTCTGCGCGGCCTGCCAGGCGGCGGCGCGGCCGAGCTGGTTGCTGCGCCCTTCGACGAAGTTGTCGAAGGTGTAGTGGGTATCGAGGTTGCCGGCGAAGGGCTCGACCGGCGCGGTGGCCGCGGTGGTCAGCGAGGCGCTCGCGCCGTTGCCCGAGGCGGCGGCCGGCTCGGCCGCCTTGGCCCGCGAGCCGACCGCCAGCGAGACCTGGTCGAAGCCGGCGTAATGGTCGATCAGCTCACGGATGCGCGGCAGGTAGCGCTCGCGCACCTGGTCGACGATGAAGGCATTGGGCGCATAGAGCACGACCGCGTCGGGACGCTGTTCGGCCTGCAGCGGCTTGAGCCAGGTGTGGACATCTTCGGCCGGTAATTCGGCTTCCAGGCGTTCTAGGCAGCGGGGCCAGGCATCCATCTTTGAGAGATCGGTCATCCAGCGCCGGGCCAGCTCGCGCAGCCCGACGGCACGTGGAAAAGAGGGTCGGGCAGGGTACCACGTCGTCCGCTTTGCCCACCGTCCGACCACCGCTCATCCACAGTTCCATCCACAGGCCGGGCACACGCAAGCTTGACGTGCGCTTTGGCCGCCCCGTAGAATTTCCGGTTCTTTCCACCCCTTATCGCCTGAGAGTGCCCCATGGCCACCAAGCGCACCTACCAGCCCAGCAACCTCAAGCGCAAGCGCGACCACGGTTTCCGTGCCCGCATGAAGACCGCTGACGGTCGCAAGATCCTCGCCCGTCGCCGCGCGAAGGGCCGCAAGACGCTCTGCGCCTGATGTCTCGCGCCGCGCCTTGTGCGCGGCCGGTCATCACAGCATGCGTTTGCACACCAAGCCCGCGCCGCGCAACGGCGCGGGCTTTGTCGTGCCATGAGTCCTGACGTTTCGTCCAAGACCTTTCCCCGCCGGGCGCGCGTGCGCACCTCGGCCGAGTACACCCGGGTCTTCGGCCTCGCCCGCCGCCACGCCACGCCGCTGATCGCCCTGCACCTGGCGGCCGGTGGCGAACAGGCGCGCCTGGGCCTGGCGGTCTCGCGCAAGGTCGACAAGCGCGCGGTCGGACGCAACCGCATCAAGCGCGTGCTGCGCGACCACTTCCGTGCGCTGCGCCTGGCGCTGCCGGCCGGCGACTACGTGCTGGTGGCACGCCCGGCGGCCGCGCAGGCCTCGGCCGCGCAGCTGCGCGCGGCCTTCGATCAGCTGCTGCAGCGCGCCGGCGCGTTGCCCGCCCCGGATGCGGGCGGCACAATGCGCCCCGCGCCAGCGCGCCCCTCCTCTTCCCTTTCCACGCCGGACGCTGCAACCGGCTGAGACTGCCTGCTTCCATGAACCAGACCCGTGTTTTCCTGATCTTCGCCTGGCTGATGGTGGCGACCCTGTTGTGGATGGAGTGGGGCAAGTGGAAGACCGCCCAGGACCATCCGGCCACCCCGGTGGCGGCGGCCACGACGACGCCCGCGGCCGATGCCGGCGGCAGCGGCGTGCCCAGCACCGAGGGGCTGGCGACCACGCCGTCGCCCGGCACCGCCGCGTCCACGACCGCGCCGGCCAATTCCGCCGCCGCCGCGCCGGCCGCGGCTTCGACCCAGGTCACCGTCACCACCGACACGCTCAAGCTGGTCATCGACGGCAGCAAGGTGCTGCGCGCGCAGCTGCTGCAATACCCGCAGAGCCGTGATCCCGGCGCGCCGCCGGTGGAACTGTTCAACCAGAACCCCGCCCAGCTCTACACCGCCGGCCTGGCCTGGACCAGCCAGGGCAGCGCCGCGCCGGGCCCGGGCGCGGTGTTCCGCCCCGAGCAGCCGCAGCGCGATTACATGCTGGCCAGCGGCCAGGACAGCTTGCGCATTCCCTTCGTCTGGGAAGGGAATGGCGTGCGCATCGTGCGCACCTTCACCATCACCCGCGGCGCCTATCTGGTCGGCGTCTCCGACCAGGTCACCAACACCGGCAGCGCGCCGTGGACGGCGGTGATCTATCGCCAGCTCGAGCGCACGCCGCCGCCGCCGGTCAAGGGCGGCATCACCAATCCGCATGCCTTCAGCCTGGTCGGCGCGGCCTGGCGCACCGCCAGCGGGGCCTACGAGCGCCGCAAGTTCGGCGACGACTACCTGGAAGACGGCAAGCTCAATCAGGACATGAAGGGCGGCTGGATCGCGATGCTGGAGCATCACTTCCTCAGCGCCTGGGTGCCCGATCCGCAGCAGCCGGCGCTGGTGTCGCTGGATGAGCGCACCGTCGGCGGCGTGCGCCGCTACCTGGTCAGCGAGACCGGACCCAGCCTGACCGTGGCGCCGGGCCAGACCGGCACCACCGATGCTCGGCTGTGGGTCGGCCCGAAGCTGGTTAAGGCAATCAAGGCCTCCGGCATTCCCGGCCTGGACAGCGCGGTGGACTACAGCCGCTTCGCGCCGCTGGCGGTGATCGGCTCGGGCCTGTTCTGGATCCTGAGCCATCTGCACGATCTGCTCGGCAACTGGGGCTGGTCGATCATCGGCCTGGTGGTGGTGGTCAAGCTGGTGCTGTTCCCGCTGTCTTCGGCCCAGTACAAGTCGATGGCTAAGATGCGCAAGTTCCAGCCGCGCATGCAGCAGCTCAAGGAGCGCTACGGCGAGGATCGGGCCAAGCTGCAGCAGGCCATGATGGAGCTGTACAAGAAGGAGAAGATCAACCCGATGGGCGGCTGTCTGCCGATCCTGGTGCAGATGCCGATCTTCCTGTGCCTGTACTGGGTGCTCAACGAGTCGGTCGAGCTGCGCCAGGCGCCGTGGATCCTGTGGATCCACGACCTCACCGCGCGCGATCCCTACTTCATCCTGCCGGTGCTCAACGTGCTGGTGATGTGGCTGACGCAGAAGCTCTCGCCGACCACGGGCATGGACCCGACCCAGGCCAAGATGATGCAGTTCATGCCGCTGATCTTCGGCGCGACCATGGCCTTCTTCCCCTCTGGCCTGGTGCTGTACTGGGTGACCAACGGCAGCCTGGGCCTGCTGCAGCAGTGGTGGATGGGCCGCGTCCACGGCCAGCCCTCGCTGGGCAAGCCGGAAAGCGACAAGCCGGACAAGACGGTCCGCAAGTAAGTCGCTCCACGCTTCACCGCAAAAGCCCACCGTCATCGGCGGGCTTTTCTTTTGTCTCTTTCACGTTGATGGATCGCGGCGTGTGGGCGTTGTGGCTTCGGATGGGCAGGGGCGGCTCGCGTCAAGTCACAACGCTTCGGTTTGCGCGGTCGTTCAAGCCTCTCCCTCCCGACCAACGCGATCAGCGACGGGAAGGCATCGACTTGAGGCCCCCTCCCTTGCGCGCAGCGCAGGGGAGGGATGGGGAGGGGTCGGGGCTTTACCGGGCAAGCCACAGAAGCGAAGAGCAAAAGCACCCCACCCCGGCCCCCCACTTCGCCTGCGGCGAAAGAGAAGGGGCAGAGCGCTTGCTCGATGCCTTCGGGTCGGAAGGAGCCGTGGTCTATCCGCCGCGAAAGCCTCGACCCTGGCGGACGCGCGGAGAGCGGGCCAGGGATGGCGGACCGAGCCGAGGAGTCGCGCCCGGCCGGGTCGAGGCTGCTCGGCGAAGTCCGCTCTCCATGACCGCGCTCATGTCATCAGCCGGCGTGTCCCCCGCACGCCGGCGAAGCCTCTTTTGTTTTTGGGCGGCGGCACGGGCACGATGCCGTCCGCCGCACTGTCCTTATCGAATCCGCACGCCATGCACGCATCGCCCTCGCACACCGACACCATCGCCGCCGTGGCCACTGCCGCCGGCGCGGGCGGGGTGGGCATCGTGCGCCTGTCGGGCCCGCGTGCGAGGCAGATCGCCCAGGCGATGGGCGCGGGCGAGTTGGCGCCGCGGCAGGCGCGCTACGCGCGCTTCGTCGATGGCGCGGGCGAGGTGATCGACGACGGCATCGCGCTGGCCTTCGTCGCGCCGGCCAGCTTCACCGGCGAGGACGTGGTCGAACTGCAGGCGCACGGCAGCCCGGTGGTGCTGCGTGCGCTGGTGGCGCGCGCCTGCGCGCTGGGTGCGCGCCAGGCGCGGCCGGGCGAGTTCTCCGAACGCGCCTTCCTCAACGGCAAGCTCGACCTGGCCCAGGCCGAGGCGGTGGCCGACCTGATCGCCGCCGGCGACGCGCGCGCGGCGCGTGCGGCGCGGCGTTCGCTCGATGGCGTGTTCTCGCGCCGCGTCGAAGCCCTGGCCGAGCAGCTGCTGCGGCTGCGGGTCCACGTGGAGGCGGCGATCGACTTCGCCGACGAGCCGCTGGAGACCTTGGGCGGCGCGGCGGTGCATGCCGGCGTGCAGGCGCTGCTGGCCGATCTCGAACAGCTGCTGGACGAAGCCCAGCGCGGTCGCCGGCTGCGCGATGGCCTGCACGTGGTGATCGTCGGGCCGCCCAACGCCGGCAAGAGCTCGCTGCTCAACGCCCTGGCCGGGCGCGAACGCGCCATCGTCACCGACACCGCCGGCACCACGCGCGACACGCTGCACGAAGTGATCCGCATCGACGGCGTCGAACTGACCCTGGTCGACACCGCCGGTCTGCGCGAGGGCGGCGATGCGATCGAACGCGAGGGCATGCGCCGCGCCGGCGACGAACTGCGCCGCGCCGATGTGGCGCTGGTGATGCTCGACGCGCGCGACCCGCAGGCCGGCCGCGCCGCGGTGGCCGATGTGCTGGATCCGGCCACGCCCAAGCTGTGGCTGCACAACAAGCTCGACCTGTTGCCCGACGCGCCGCGCCTGGACCAGGCCGCGCTGGCGCTGTCCACGCGCACCGGCGCCGGCCTCGATGCGCTGGTGGCGCGCCTGCAGGCCCTGGCGCTGGGCCAGGCCGGCGCCGCGGTGGAGGGAGAATTCTCGGCGCGCGCCCGCCACGTACAGGCGCTGGAAGACGCACGCGAGCACGCGGCACTGGCAAAACGCGAGCTCGATCACGAATCCCTGGCGCTGGCCGCCGAAGAACTGCGCCTGGCCCACGACGCGCTGGGCGAGATCACCGGCAGGATCTCGCCCGACGCCTTGCTGGGCCGGATCTTTTCCACGTTCTGCATCGGCAAGTGACCCGCCCGGGCAGTTGACAACCGCGGCGCTTGACGCGAGTTTCGCCACTTGGTCTGCGCCATGCGGACCCTTCAGGGGAACCATCGATGTCCAAGCTCACACCGACCGCCCTGCGGCCCGTGGCCGCCTTTGCGCTGCTGGGACTGCTCGCCGCCTGCTCGCAGCAGCCTGCTTCCACGCCGGCCGCCAGCACGCCGCCGCCGGCCGACCCGCAGAGCGCCGCCCAGGCCATCGCCGCCGATGCCGCGCCCAAGGGCGCGGTGGCGGCCAGCGTGCAGGCCATGAGCACCGACGATCTACGCGCCGCCGCCACGCGTGCGATCGGCCAGAACCGTCTGT
Organism: Pseudoxanthomonas winnipegensis; assembly: GCF_004283755.1. Taxonomy (GTDB): domain Bacteria; phylum Pseudomonadota; class Gammaproteobacteria; order Xanthomonadales; family Xanthomonadaceae; genus Pseudoxanthomonas_A; species Pseudoxanthomonas_A winnipegensis. The sequence goes on along the minus strand of NZ_SHMH01000002.1, from coordinate 76,404 downwards.
ACGCACCGGCTGGCGACAATGCGGTGGAGTACTACCTGGCCCTGCGCGACAAGCAGCCCGACGATCCGGCGGTGACCAGTGCGCTGACCGACTTCATGCCCTACACGGTGATCGCCGCCGAGCAGAGCATCGGCCGCAAGGACTTCGACGAGGCCCGGCGCCTGCAGGCGCTGATCCGCAAGGCCGATCCGAACGCGCCGTCCCTGCCACGGCTAGCGGCGGCCACCGAGGCCGGCGAGAAGCTGCTGGCCCAGCAGAGCAGCGACGAGGTGGCCAAGGCCAAGGCCGCCGCCGAGGCCAAGACCAGGGAGGCCCAGCGCCTGGCCGAACAGGCCGCCCAGCAGAAGCAGGCAGCGCAGGCGCCGGCCGCCCAGCCGCGCGCCGCGCGCGAGGACAACACCCGCGATGCGCCGGCAGCACCGGCGTCCGCGCCGGCGCCGCGCCCGCAGGCGGCCGCCGAACGTCCGGCGCCGGTTGCGGCAGCGCCCGCCGAGTCATCGGGATCGCCCTCGTCCGCGCCGGCCGCCTCCAGCGGCGAGCGGCGCCTGCTCAGTGCGCCGCCGCCGCGTTATCCGATGGATGCGCTGCGCGCCGGCACCAGTGGCCAGGTGGTGGTGGAGATCACCATCGGCGGCGATGGCGATGTCAGCAACGTGCGCGTGGTCCAGGCCACGCCGCCGCGCGTGTTCGATCGCGCCGCGCTGACCGCGGTCAAGCGCTGGAAGTTCGAGCCCACCGGCGCCACCAGCACCACGCGCCGCACGATCGCCTTCAACCCGGGCTGAGCGCGCCCGGCAACGCAAAAAAAAAGGCCGGCATTGCCGGCCCTTGTTCGTTGCGGGCGATGCAGGCTCAGCCGGAGATCGCCAGCTGCTCGCCGCGGTAGCGGCGCACCGCCAGGAACCACATCAGCCCGGCCAGGGCGAAGCTGGCGCCCAGATAGATGCCCCACTGCGCCGGCGAGACGACCTCGCCACGCACGACCTTCAGGATCAGCTGGTTCTGCGCCAGGAACGGCACGGCGAACTGCCACAGCTGGGTCTTGACCGGGTTCACCATCAGCACGATCGAGGGCAGCATCGGCAGCAGCATCAGCCAGCTCATGTGGCTCTGCGCTTCCTTCATGCTCTTGGCCGTGGCCGACAGGTAGGTCAGCAGCGTGGTGCCGATGAACACCATCGGCATCAGGATCAGCAGCAGCAGCGCGATGGTGGAAAAGCTCACCGCCATCTGCCGCCCGACCGTGGGCGAGATCACCGCGGTGAGCTTGAACATCAGCAGGGTCAGCGCCAGCGACAGCAGTGCCACCGCGCAGGCCGCGGCGACCTTGCCGCTGACCACCGCGCCGCGCGGGGCGGGCGTGGCCAGCAGCGGCTCCAGCGACTGGCGTTCGCGCTCGCCGGCGGTGCCGTCCATGATCAGGTAGGCGCCGCCGATGAAGGCGCTGAGGATCAGCAGGTACGGCAGCAGCACGCCCACCAGCCGGCCGCGCTTGGCCTCCTCGGAGGCCATGTCGGTGTCGCTGATCTGCAGCGGCGCGGCTGCGGCAGGGCTGACACCGCGCGCGAGCAGGCGCAGCGCGCCGACCTGGCTGTTGTAGGCGCGCAGCAAGGCCTGCACGCGCTTGACCGGCACCTCGGCGTTCTGCCGGGTCGAATCGCTCAGGATCTCCACCGGCGCCGGTTCGCTCTTGCGCCACTTCTCACCGTAGTCATCGCCGATGCGCAGGATCACGTCGGCCTTCTGCTCGGCGATGGCCGCGGCGACATCGGCCGGGGGATCGACGATGGTGACGTTCTGGCCTTCCAGCCAGGCGATCAGGTTGGGCGCGTGCTGCTTGCCGATCACCGGCAACTCCAGCGGCTTGTCGGTCAGGTCGCGGATGCGGTTCTCGGTCAGGGTGAACAGGCCGATCAGCAGTACCGGCACCAGCACCGGACTCAGCAGCAGCGAGAGCGCCACGGTGCGGCGATCGCGGAAGAAGTCGAGCAACTCCTTGCGCATCACCACCCACAGGGTCTTGAGACTGTTCATGCGAGCAGGCCCTCCTCCGAACCGATCGCTTCGACGAAGGCGTCCTCCAGGTTGTCCCGGCCGTACAGCGCGCGCAGTTCATCGGGCGTGCCGGCGGCCACCACCGTGCCCTTGGCGATGATCACGATGCGATCGCACAGTGCGGCCACCTCCTGCATGATGTGGCTGGAGAACACCACGCAGCGGCCTTCGCCGCGCAGCTGCTTGAGAAATTCGCGCAGGCCGCGGGTGGTCATCACATCCAGGCCGTTGGTCGGTTCGTCCAGTACGACGTTGCGCGGGTCGTGCACCAGCGCGCGGGCGATGGCGGTCTTGGTGCGCTGGCCCTGGCTGAAGCCCTCGGTGCGCCGGTCCAGGAAGTCGGTCATGTTCAGCGCGTGCGCCAGGCGCTCGGTGCGCGCGGCGATGGTGGCCTTGTCCAGGCCGTGCAGCGCGCCGAAGTAGGCGATGTTCTCGCGAGCGGTCAGGCGCTTGTACACGCCGCGCGCGTCGGGCAGCACGCCCAGTGCGCGCCGCGCGGCCTGCGGATCTGCGGCCACGTCCAGCCCGTCGATCAGCACCTGCCCCTGGTCGGGCTGCATCAGCGTGTAGAGCATGCGCAGGGTGGTGGTCTTGCCGGCGCCGTTGGGACCGAGCAGGCCGGTGATCTGGCCGTCGGCGGCGGTGAAGTCCACCCCGCTCACGGCCTTGACCACGGTCTTCTTCGATTGGAAGGTCTTGTGGAGATTCTGCAGGGCGATCATGGGTCCCATCCGTAGAAGCCGGTGAAAGGCGGGGTGTCGGTGAGGCGGTCCAGGCACGTGGCGTCGAGCGACTTGGCGTCGGCCTTGTCCAGGAACTGGCCCAGCAGCTGCGGCGCGCAGCCCACGGCGATGACGTTGTGGCCCTGGCCCTTGAGCACCAGGTGGCGCGCGTTGGGCAGCGACTTGGCCACCTCCGCGCCGTAGCGCGGCGGGGTCACCGGATCGAACTGACCGCTCAGCAGCAGCGCCGGCACATCGGTGGACAACGGCTTGCGGAAGTTCGCCGCGCGCGTGCCCTTGGGCCATACCGCGCACTGCGCCTTGAGCCCCTCGACGATGGCGTTGCCCAGCAGCGAGCCGTCCTGCCTGGGATCGGGTGCGAGCTCGCTACCGTCCTCGGCGCAGATCACCGACAGCTGCATGCCCATGGCCATCGAATCGGAGAGCGAGCCGCCGATCAGGCTGGCCGTGGCGGCCAGCGTGTCGTAGCGGCCCTGCGCGGCTTCGGCGAACTGCAGGGGCAGGGTGGCGGTCATCAGCGGCATGTAGGCGGACATGCGCACCAGCCCGGCCACATCACCGGCGTGCAGGGTTTCCTGGCGCGCCGCGCCGGTGACCGGGTCGCGGAAGTTCACCGTCGGCGGCTGCGTGCGCAGGGTCTGCATCAGCGCGTTGAGGCGCTGGCGCGGGTTGCCCAGCTTGTCGGCGCAGGCCTTGTCGTTGGCGCAGCGGCCGAACTGCAGGTCCAGCGCGCTTTCCAGGTTCTGCGCGAACTCGTTGCCCAGCACCAGCGAATTGGGCGCCACGCCGTCGAGCACGATGGCGCGCGTGTGCTGCGGATAGGTGGCCGCGTACTGCTGGGCCACGCGCGTGCCGTAGGACACGCCGACCAGATCGATCTTGGCCGCGCCGATGGCCTGGCGCACCGCATCCAGGTCGGCGATCGCATCGCCGGTGGTGTAGAAGCGTGGGTCGGCCTTCTTCTCCAGCTGCGCCAGGCAGCTGCGCGCATAGGCGCCGGCGCCATCGGGCGTGTCGATGTCCTGCGCCTTGTCCGGCTGCGGGCATTGCAGCGGATTGGAGCCGCCGGTGCCGCGCTGGTCGACCAGGATCACGTGGCGCTTGGCGTTGACCTTGGCGAAGGCGGTCTGCAGCTGCGGATAGGTATCCAGCGCCGACTGGCCCGGGCCGCCGGCCAGCATGAACACCGGATCGGGCTCGGCGGAGGTGTCGTTCTGCGCCGGCACCCAGCCGATGCGCAGGGCGATCTTGCGTCCGCCCGGGGCGGCGCGGTTCTCCGGCACCTGCAGCGTGGCGCACTGGGCCTCCACCGAGGCGGGCATCAGCGGCGCGCTGAGCGTGCAGGGCTTGAACTCCAGCGTGCCCAGCGTGCGCGCCTGCGCCGCCGGGACACTGGCCGCCAGCAGCAGGGCTGGCCACCACCATCGTTGTTGCATGGGACTCTCCTTGGAAGGCATCCGTGGTCCGGATGTGGATGCTGACATGACGCGCGGCGCCGGCCGATGTGACCGGGTGCGGCGCCGCTTACGGTTCGAACAGGAAGATCGCCTCGATCGGCTCGCCGAACAGCCGGGCGATCTGGAAGGCCAGCGGCAGGCTGGGGTCGTACTTGCCGGTCTCGATCGAGTTGACGGTCTGGCGCGACACGCCCAGGCGCTGGCCCAGCGCCGCCTGCGACCAGCCGCGCGCCTCGCGCAGTTCGCGCACGCGGCTGTTCACAGGTACTTGCGCAGCTGCCAGGTGTAGACCACCAGCTGCACCACCATCAGCCACACGCCCACCCACAGCAGGGCGTTGCCGGCGTCGATCCGCACCAGCCCCAGGCGCAGCAGCAGCCAGACGGCGAAATAGCCCTGCGAGACCAGCAGCGCCGCCAGCGCCCAGCTTTCCACCTCCAGCTTGCGCATCAGCTCGTCCAGCTGGCGCAGGCGCAGCACGGTGGCCGCCACGAACAGCCCCATCGCCAGCAGCGGCAGCGCGCCCAGGACCAGCACCTGCAGCGGCGAGGCGGTCTGCGGCACGCCCCAGCGCGCCAGCAGCACCAGCAGCACGTACAGCGCCAGGGCGATGCCGCTGAACCAGCGCACGCGCCGGTCGGCGCAGGCGCCCTGTTCGCGGGCCTCCAGCAGCAGGAAATAGGTGCGGCGGGCACCGGGGATCAGCAGCACCAGCAGCAGCACGGCCAGCGCGGTGCCCATGCCCGCCGCCATGCCCAGCAGCGTCTGCCGCCCCTCGGCGCTGAGCGTGGGCAGCAGGCCCGGCACCAGCGCCAGCACCGCCACCGCGGCGGCCAGGGCCGCGATCAGCGGCAGGCGCCAGCGCAGCGAGCGCGGCGGCGGCGTGGTCTGGTCATTCATCGGCGTGCCCCGCCTGTGGCGAAAGGCGGCGCGCCTGGGCGCGGTCGTGCAACGGAAGCGGTGTCCATGCGAAGCGCGATGTCAAGGAAGGTTGACACCATCCTGCGCGCGGCAGCGGCGGCGTGTCAAGCACGCTTTACATCGCGGCCAGGCGCTATTTCGAGCTGACGTATTTCTCGCGACGGATCTGCGGGATCGGCAGGCCTTCGCCCTTCAGCGCCTCGAAGCAGGCGTCGACCATGTCCGGGTTGCCGCACAGGTAGGCGATGTCGCGGGCCGGGTCGGGCGCGATGCCCGGCAGGGCCTGCTGCACGTAGCCGTGGTGCGCGCCGGCCTGCTGCTCGCGCGAGAGGCAGGGCAGGTAGGAGAAGCCCGGGTGTGCGGCGCCGAAGGCGGCGAACTCGTCGTGGTAGAGCAGCTCGCCCAGGGTGCGCGCGCCCTGCAGCAGCACCACCTCGACGCCGCGCCCGGCCATGGCCGCGGCCAGCGCCGGCAGCATGGCCCGGTACGGCGTCACGCCGGTGCCGGTGGCGATCAGCACATAGCGCGCATTGGCATCGCCCGGCTGCAGGGTGAAGCGGCCGAACGGCCCGCTGGCCTGCACCACCTGGCCCGGCGTCAGCGCCTCGAACAGCGCCGTGGCCGCTCCGCCCGGCACATAGCTCACCGCCATCTCCACCGTGCCGTCGGCCGCCGCGCCGGGCGTGCGCACGTTGGCCAGCGAATAGCTGCGCCGCGCCGCGCTGCCGTCGGCCATGGTGAAGTGCACCTGGACGAACTGCCCGGGGATGAAATCCAGCGCGGCCTGGTCGGCGCGGCGGAACACGTAATGGCCCACGCTCGGGGCCAGCATGCGGCGAGCGATGAATTCCAGCGGAAACTGCGCGATGGCCAAGGCGTTGGAACGGTGTGATGCCCGGGCTGCCGGGGCGGGGCACCTATAATAGGGCTCTGTCTGTCATGCGGGCTCAACGCCCGCGCCAAGGCCTTCCATGACCTCGCTCTCCCCTGTCGCCGGTCCCGTGCCGGCGCTGTCCATCGTCGATCTGAAAAAGCGCTACGACAACGGCGTCGAAGCGCTCAAGGGCGTGTCGCTGAGCGTGGAGCCCGGCGACTTCTTCGCCCTGCTCGGGCCCAACGGCGCCGGCAAGTCCACGCTGATCGGCATCATCTCCTCGCTGGTCAACAAGACCTCCGGGCAGGTGCAGGTGTTCGGCACCGACCTGGTCGCGCACCGCGACGCGGCCATGCGCCTGATCGGCCTGGTGCCGCAGGAGATCAACTTCAACCTGTTCGAGAAGCCCTTCGACATCCTGGTCAACTACGCCGGCTTCTACGGCATCCCACGCGATGAGGCCGTTCCGCGCGCGGAAGAGGAGCTCAAGCGCGCGCAGCTGTGGGACAAGGCCTTCCTGATGAGCCGCACGCTCTCCGGCGGCATGAAGCGGCGGCTGATGATCGCCCGCGCCATGATGACCCGCCCGCGCCTGCTGATCCTGGACGAACCCACCGCCGGGGTGGACATCGAGATCCGCCGCGGCATGTGGAAGACGCTGCGCGAGATCAACGCCGCCGGCACCACGATCATCCTCACCACCCATTACCTGGAGGAAGCCGAGAGCCTGTGCCGCAACCTGGCGATCATCAACCACGGCCGCATCGTCCAGCAGGGCCCGATGCGCGCGCTGCTGGCGCAGCTGGACGTGGAGGGCTTCCTGCTGGACATCGACGGCGAGCTGCCCGCGCAGCTGCCGGTGATCGAGGGCGCCACGCTGCTGGCCGCCGACCCGCATACGCTGGACCTGGACATGCCGCGGCAGATGGAACTCAACCGCGTGTTCGACGCGCTCGATGAGGCCGGCATCCGCGTGCGCTCGATGCGCACCAAGTCCAACCGGCTCGAAGAGCTGTTCGTCCGCATGACCGCTGCGCCCGCCGCCGCGCAGGAGACCTCCGCATGAGCAGCACCCCGACCCTGGTGCCGACCACCAGCAACGCCCGCCGCAACCTGACCGCGCTGTGGACCATCACCCGGCGCGAGATCGCCCGCATCCTGCGCATCTGGGGCCAGACCCTGGTGCCGCCGGCGATCACGATGACGCTGTACTTCCTGATCTTCGGCGGCCTGATCGGCTCGAAGATCGGCGACATGGGCGGCTTCTCCTACATGCAGTTCATCGTGCCGGGCCTGGTGATGATGAGCGTGATCCAGAACAGCTACGGCAACATCTCCTCCAGCTTCTTCGGCGCCAAGTTCGGGCGCCATGTCGAGGAGCTGCTGGTCAGCCCGATGCCCAACTGGGTGATCCTGCTGGGCTACGTGGCCGGCGCGGTGCTGCGCGGTCTGATGGTCGGCGCCATCGTGCTGGCGATCGCGATGTTCTTCACCCCGGTGCGCGTGCCGCACCCGCTGGTGACGCTGAGCACCGTGCTGCTGGGCGCGACCATCTTCTCGCTGGCCGGCTTCGTCAACGCGGCCTATGCCAAGAAGTTCGACGACATCGCCATCGTGCCGACCTTCATCCTGACCCCGCTGACCTATCTGGGCGGCGTGTTCTATTCGGTCAAGCTGCTGCCGGGCTGGGCGGAAGGCGCCACGCACCTCAACCCGATCTTCTACATGGTCAACGCCTTCCGCTACGGCCTGCTGGGCAGTTCGGACGTGCCGCTGTGGGTGGCCTATGCGCTGATGCTGGGCTTCGTCGTCGCCCTGGCCGCGCTGGGCCTCTACCTGCTCAAGCGCGGCGTGGGGCTGCGCAGCTGACGGCCGCATCGGGCCCTGCGTCAGCGACGCACGGCCCGGCCGGTGCGGCGGTCCACCGCCGCGCACTACACTTGCCGGCCATCCCAGGCAAAGGAGTGCGACATGAGGCAGGTGGTCATGACCGTGGCGGTGCTGAGCGGCGCGTTGGCGCTGGTGGCATGCAAGCCGCAGCCGCAGCCGCCCTCGGCGCAGGACGCCGCCGCGCCCGCGGCGGCCAAGGACACCGCGCCGGCCGCGGTCAAGGGCTTCGATCCGGCCAGCCTGCCGGTGTCGAGCGTGGCGCTGGGCGACTTCCCTTACCTCAAGCTGCCCGATGGCTACGTGCCGACCAACAAGGCGGAGCTGGCCGAGTTCGACCAGGTGCCGCTGTGGACCGGCGACCGGCTCGAGCCGGTGGAAGGCCGGATCTGGTGGACCAATGTCAGCGCGGCGCAGGGCAGGACGTTCTCGCAGCTGGAGCTGACCCGCAACATCGAGGCCGCGGTGGCGGCCATGGGCGGGCGCAAGATCTTCGACGGGCAGATCCCCGCCGAGGCGCGCGACCAGCTCAAGAGCTGGCGCGGCGATCCGACCACCCGCTTCGTCGATGGCCTGGGCGATTTCTACAACAACCCCGTGCAGGTGTTCGTGGTCCATCGCGCCGACCGCGACATCTGGATCCACCTGTGCAGCTATCAGTTCGGCGCCGGGCTGCTGATCGCCGAGACCAAGCCGCTGCAGATCACCGCCGGCCTGCTGCCGGCCAGCGCGCTGAAGGCGCAGATCGACAAGGCCGGCAAGGTCGCGCTGCACGTCAACTTCGCCACCGACAAGACCGAGATCCTGCCCGACTCGCAGCCGCAGATCGCCCAGGTCGTGCAGCTGCTCAAGGACGATCCGGCGCTGAAGCTGGCCGTCAACGGCTACACCGACAACACCGGCGATCCGGCGCACAACAAGGCGCTGTCCGAAGGCCGGGCCAAGGCGGTGGTGGCGGCGCTGACCGCGCAGGGCGTGGAGGCCGCGCGCCTGTCCGCCGCCGGCTTCGGCCAGGCCGACCCGGTGGCCGACAACAGCAGCGAGGACGGCAAGGCCAGCAACCGCCGGGTCGAACTGGTCAAGCAATGACCGCAACGTCCGCCTGCGTCGCCTTCGGCGCAGATGCGCGCGATGGCGCAGCACGCGCCTGCGTGCTTACATGCCTGCCGTTGACCGAGTAAGAGGCAAGGCATGCGCATCCTAGTATTGGGGGCCGGCGGCACCGGCGGCTATTTCGGCGGTCGCCTGGCGCAGGCCGGGGTCGATGTGACCTTCCTGGTGCGCCCGGCGCGCGCCGAGCAGCTGGCCCGCGACGGGCTGGTGATCGAGAGCCCGCTGGGCGACGCGCACCTGGCCGTGGCCTGCGTCACCGCCGAGGCGCTGCCGGCGCTGGCGGCGCAGCGGCCCTTCGACTTGGTCCTGCTGAGCTGCAAGGCCTACGACCTGGACAGCTCGCTCGATGCCATCGCCCCGGCGGTCGGCCCGGACACGACCGTGCTGCCGATCCTCAACGGCCTGCTGCACTACGCGGCCCTGGATGCGCGCTTCGGCGCGGACAGGGTGCTGGGCGGGCTGTGCTTCATCAGCGCGATGAAGGGCGAGCGGGGCCAGATCGTGCACCTGGGCAAGGCGGCCTCGATCACCTTCGGCGAGCACGACGGCAGCGGCGACACACCGCGCGTGCAGGCCCTGGCCGCGGTGCTGGCGCAGGCCGGGGTGCAGTACGAGGCGCGCAGCGACATCGCCGTGGCGCAGTGGACCAAGTACAGCTTCCTCACCGCGCTGGCGGGGGCGACCTGCCTGATGCGCGGCAGCGTCGGTGCGATCGTGGCCTGCGAGGGTGGGCGCGACTTCATGACCGGCCTGTACCGCGAGTGCCTGGACGTGGCCGCCGCGGCGGGCGCCAAGGTGCCCGAGACCGCGCAGGCCTCAATGCTGGAGGTGCTCACCCAGCCCGGCTCGTCGCTGACCGCCTCGATGCTGCGCGACCTGCAGGCCGGCCAGCGCGTGGAAGCCGCGCACATCGTCGGCGACATGGCCCATCGCGCCGCCCACTTCGGCCTGCGCGTGCCGCGCCTGGACACGGCCTGGATCCACCTGCAGGTCTACGCCGCGCAGCTCGGCTGACTCCTTCGCGCCGCCGCCACGCGCCGCTGCCGATGCTGCGCGGCGTTGCGTTCTAGGGGAGCGGTGTCGATGAAGGGCTTGTCCGGGTTGTTCAAGGCCGGCCACGTGCTGGTGATCTTCATGTTCATGCTGTGCGGCGTGGCCCTGCTGTGGCTGGCCGCGCAGGAGCTGTGGCACGGCCTGGTCCAGGCGCCGGCCGGGGCGGACATGCGCGCGCGCTTCAACACCGTGCTCGAGTGCGTGGGCCTGCTGACCATCGCGCTGGTGTCGATCGAGCTGGGCCAGACGATCTTCGAGGAAGAGGTGCTGCGCGACGTCAAGGTCAGCGGGCCCACGCGCGTGCGCCGCTACCTGTCGCGCTTCCTGGTGGTGGTGGTGATCGCGCTGTCGATCGAGACGCTGGTGTCGGTGTTCGAGATGGCGCACGAGGCGCCCAGCCAGCTGCCCTATGCGGCGTCCATCGGCGCCACCGCCGCGCTGCTGCTGGTGTCCTGGGGCGTGTTCGTGCGCTTCAACCGCGCCGCCGAGGAACTGGAGCCCGAGGCGATGGCCGATGCCAAGCGCGAAGACGACAAGGTCGAGTCCTAGGCCGCTTGGCCAGGCAGGCCGAAGAACGCGCGCGCGGTCGCGGTGGTGGCCTGGGCGATGCGGTCCGCGTCCTCGCCGCGGTCGCGCGCCAGTTCCTCGGCGATGTGCGGCAGGAAGGCCGGCTCGTTGCGCCGGTCCTTCGGCAGCGGCCTGAGCGTGCGCGGCAGCAGGTAGGGCGCGTCGGTCTCGATCATCAGCCGCTGCGCCGGGATGCTGGGGACCAGCGCGCGCAGGTGCGCGCCGCGGCGCTCGTCGCACAGCCAGCCGGTGATGCCGATATGCCAGTCCTGGTCGAGGTAGTCGAACAGCTCCTCGCGCGTGCCGGTGAAGCAGTGCACCACCGCCGCCGGCAGCCGGCCGTCGAACTGCTTCATGATCGCCATGAAGTCCGCATGCGCATCGCGCTGGTGCAGGAACAGCGGCTTGCCGGTGTCCACCGCGGTCTGCAGCTGCCGCTCGAAGGCACGCCGCTGCGCCGGGCGCGGCGAGAAGTCGCGGTTGTAGTCCAGCCCGCATTCGCCCACGGCCACCACTTCCGGCTGCGCGAGCAGGGCGCGCATCTCGGCATCGCATTCCTCGGTGTATTCGACCGCGTGGTGCGGATGCACGCCGGCGGTGGCGAACAGCACGCCCGGATACGCGCGCGCCAGGTCCAGCGCCTTGGGCGAATGCTCGCGGCTGGCGCCGGTGATCACCAGCTGGGCCACGCCGGCGGCGCGCGCGCGCTGCAGCACAGCGTCGCGGTCGCGGTCGAAGGACTCGTGGGTGAGGTTGGCACCGATGTCGATCAGCTGCATGGAGCGTGGCGCACGAACGTGGGGGCAGCCATTGTAGGGCGTGGCCGACGCGCGCCTTATCCTGTGCGCGATGTCCGCACCTTCCTTCCCCATCGCTTCGCTGCTGCCGCAGATCACCGCCTCGCTGGCCGACCATCCGCGCCTGGTGCTCGAGGCCCCGCCCGGCGCCGGCAAGACCACCCAGGTGCCGCTGGCCCTGCTCGACGCGCCGTGGCTGGAAGGCGGCAGGATCGTGATGCTCGAACCGCGCCGCGTGGCCGCGCGCGCCGCCGCCGGCTTCATGGCCCGGCAGCTGGGCGAGGCGGTGGGCGAGACCGTCGGCTACCGCATCCGCTTCGAGAACAAGGTCGGCCCGCGCACGCGGATCGAGGTCGTGACCGAAGGCATCCTCACCCGCATGCTGCAGGACGACCCGCTGCTGGAAGGCGTCGGCGCGCTGCTGTTCGATGAATTCCACGAACGCCACCTGGCCGGCGACCTCGGTCTGGCCCTGGCGCTGGACGTGCAGGCCGGCCTGCGTGAAGACCTGCGCATCGTGGTGATGTCGGCGACGCTGGATGGCGAGCGCCTGTCGCAATGGCTGGACGCGCCGCGCCTGACCAGCGCCGGCCGCAGCTTCCCGGTGGCGGTGTCGCATTTCCCCGCGCGCCGCGACGAGGCGCTGGAATCGCAGGTGCGCCGCGCGATCGAGCAGGCGCTGGCCGAGCAGCCCGGCGACCTGCTGGTGTTCCTGCCCGGGCAGCGCGAGATCGGCAAGGTCGAAGCCGCGCTGGGCCACAGCCCGGCGCTGGGCCAGGCGCGCGTGCTGGCCCTGCACGGCGAGCTGCCAGTCGAGCGCCAGTCCGAGGTGCTGCAGCCCGATCCCGACGGCCGCCGCCGCGTCGTGCTGGCCACCAACGTGGCCGAGTCGTCGGTGACCCTGCCTGGCGTGCGCGTGGTGATCGACAGCGGCCTGGCGCGCGAGCCGCGCTTCGACCCCAACAGCGGCTTCTCGCGGCTGGATGTGGTGAGCATCGCCCAGGCCTCGGCCGATCAGCGCGCCGGCCGCGCCGGGCGCGTCGCCGAGGGCGTCGCCTGGCGGCTGTGGCCGGCCTCGCAGCGGCTCGAACCGCAGCGCCGCCCCGAGCTGACCCAGGTCGAACTGGCCGCGCTGGCGCTGGAGCTGGCCGCCTGGGGCAGCGACGCGCTGCGCTTCCCCGATCCACCGCCGGCCGGCGCGCTGGCCGCCGCGCGCGACCTGCTGCGCAAGCTCGGCGCGCTCAGCCAGGCCGGCACCATCACCGAGACCGGGCGGCGGATGCTGCGCCTGGGCACGCATCCGCGCCTGGCCGCGATGCTGCTGGCCGCGCCGGCCGGACCGCTGCGCGCCGTGGCCTGCGACCTGGCCGCCCTGATCGAGGCGCGCGATCCGCTGCGCCACGCCGGCGATGGCTTGGCCGCGCGCTGGCGCGCGCTCGCGGCGTTCCGCAACGGGCGCGTGCCGGGCGATGCGCATCGCGGCGGCCTGGCGGCCATCGACGCCGCCGCGCGCCAGTGGCGCCGCCGCGTGCGCGAGGACGCCAGCGCCCCGGCCGAACTGGACGCGCACGTGCTCGGCGATCTGCTCATCCACGCCTTTCCTGACCGTATTGGCTTCCGCCACGCGACCGATCCGCTGCGCTACGCGCTGAGCAACGGCCGCACCGCGCGCCTGTTCGACGACAGCAGCCTGCGCGGCGAGCCGTGGATCGTGGCCAGCGAGCTGCGCTTCGAGGCGCGCGACGGCCTGATCCTGCGCGGCGCGCCGGTGGACGAGGCCGCGCTGCGCCAGGCCTTCGCCGGGCGCTTCTCCACCGGCGACCACGTGCGCTGGGACGCGGACCGGCGCGCGCTGGTGGCCCAGCGCGAGACGCGCTTCGACGCCATCGTGCTGGACGCGCGCCCGGCCGGCCGCGTCGACCCGGCGCAGGCCGCCGGCGCGCTGACCGAGGCGGTGCGCGAGCTCGGCCTGGACGCGCTGCCGTGGACGCCGGGCCTGCGCCAATGGCAGGCGCGCGTGCAGAGCCTGCGCGCCTGGATGCCCGAGCTGGCGCTGCCCGACCGCTCCGATGCGGCGCTGCTGGCCACGCTGGACCACTGGCTCAAGCCCGCCTTCGCCGGCAAGACGCGCCTGGACGCGCTGGACGAGGCCACGCTGGGCGAGGCGCTCAAGTCCGGCCTGGACTGGTCCCTGCGCCAGCGCATCGACGCCCTGGCGCCCACCCGCATCGCCGTGCCCTCCGGCCTGGAGCGGCCCATCGACTACGGCCTGGAGCACGACGGCAGCCCGCGCGCGCCGGTGCTTGCGGTCAAGCTGCAGGAGCTGTTCGGCCTGGGCGATACCCCGCGCATCGCCGACGGGCGCGTGCCGCTGACCCTGCACCTGCTCTCGCCGGGCGGCAAGCCGCTGCAGGTCACCCAGGACCTGCGCAGCTTCTGGGCCAACACCTATGCCGAGGTGCGCAAGGAAATGAAGGGCCGCTATCCCCGCCATCCCTGGCCCGACGACCCCTGGAGCGCCACCGCCACCCACCGCGCCAAGCCGCGCGGCACCTGAGCCCTTTTTCTCGCTTTCGCGCCTACCTGTAGAGCGGAGCTTGCTCCGCTGCTCTTCGTCCGGTTCGTGGGAAAGCCCCAGCGGAGCAAGCTCCGCTCTACAGGCAGGCCGCTGCGAGATTTGTCGAGACGGTTGCTCCTACCCAAGAGCCAATCCCAAGCGAATCCCGGCATTCAGCCTGCGGCAGGCCTCGCGGCGTGGCGCACACAAGCCTTCCACACTGCGGCCGGGACACTGGCCGCCTGTCATCACCCAAGGGGGTCCCCCATGAGCAAGTTCTCCGACATCAGCGATCGCGCCCTGGAAACCGCCCTGGATCTGGTCCACCAGGCAGGCGACGGCCTGCGTCATGCCGGCAGCAGCGCGCGCGACCTGTTGCCCTCGCGCAGCTCCAAGGCCGCCAAGCTGTTCAAGAGCAGCGCCGCGCTGGGTGCGGTGCGCACCGGCGGCAAGGTCGCCGGCAACTTCGTCAAGCGCAATCCGGTGGCCGTGGGCGCCGCCGCCGCGGTGGGCGTGGGCCTGATCGGCTATGCCGTCTATCGCAAGTACAAGGAAAAGCAGGGCCAGCCGCTCAACGGCAGCGCCCGGCGTCTGGAGCCGGCGACCACCCGCGGCAATGCCGGCGTGCGTTCGCGCTCGACCCGCTACAGCCGCGTGGCACCGAAGGCGACCCCGGCCAAGGACTAAAGGTTTCACGCTGAGTCCTCGGCCTTCGCGCCGCAACGGCGGTAGCGGCGGCCGAGCCAGCTTCACCGACACCCGGCCCTTCGCCGGGTGTTCGCGTTTTGGGCGTTGGCTGCTTCAGCCCTGCACGACGCGCCATTGCCCCGGCTGCAGGCCATCCAGCGCGATGCCGCCCATCGCCACGCGCACCAGCCGCAAGGTGGGCAGCCCCACCGCCGCGGTCATGCGCCGTACCTGCCGGTTGCGGCCCTCGCGCAGGGTCAGCGCCAGCCAGGCATCGGGCACGGTCTTGCGCACCCGCACCGGCGGATCGCGCGGCCACAGCGCCGGCGGCGGATCGAGCAGGGCGGCGCGTGCGGGCAGGGTGGCGCCATCGTTCAACACCACGCCCGTGCTCAGCGCCTGCAGCTCCGCAGGCTGCGGCGTGCCTTCAACCTGCACCCAATAGGTCTTGTCCTGCTTGTGGCGCGGATCGGTCAGCCGATGCGCCAGCGCGCCCTCGTCGGTGAGCAGCAGCAGGCCTTCGCTGTCGTAGTCCAGCCGGCCGGCGGCATAGACGTCTTTGGGCAGTCCGAAGTCGGCCAGCGTCGGCCGCGGCGTAACGCTGCGGTCGGTGAACTGGCACAGCACGTTGAACGGCTTGTTGAAGGCGATCAGCACGGCGAAGCGGCGCGGGATGCAGGGGCCGCGCATTATCCCCCGTGCGCAGCGACCCCATCACGAGGATCGCAGCGCGGGTGCCGCTACCTGCGGAACTCGGTCGGCTTCTCGAGCTGCACGATGGCCTCGTTGAGATCGTCCACGCGCGCAGCCAACACAGCCTGCGCGTCGTACAGGCCGCGGTTGTAGAAGTAATCGCCGATCTCCTCGGCGAAGAAGTCCAGCAGGAACTCCGCATCGAAGCGGCCGATCTCCTGCCGAAGCTCCTGATCGAAATACAGCTGGATCCGGCGCACGATCGCCGCCTTCTCCTCGGCCTCGAACCGGATCATTCCCGCACCTCCGTTCCCGTTGCCGCCCTGTTCCGCCTTGCCGAGATCCACATGCGGAAGACCAACAGCACGACGAACGCGATCACTGCGATCCGTGTCAGTACCGGCACCTGCGTTACGCCCTGCGGCCAGAACACGAGCCAGAGCGAAAGCAACGCCAGCGCGGACAGCGCCAGGAAGAGCAGGGCGCGCGCCACGCGCGACGAGAAGGGCCATGCGAGCGCCGGGGCGGAAAACAGCAGCAGGCCGATCGCCTGCATGACCCATCCGATCTGTCCCTGCGCGACATTGCCTGCGACCGCAGTCGCCAGCATCAGCACGGCCATCGCGGCCAGAACCGCGCCCAGCAGCGCGACCGCGCCGGTCAGCAGGGCTCGCCCGCGCATGCCGGGTCCTCTTCGCTCAGGGCTTGATGAAGCGCAGCGTCATGCGGTCGCTTTCGCCGATGGCGCGGTACTTGGCGTCGTCGGCCGGCGGGTGCTTGTTGGTCGGCGGCAGCGTCCACACGCCACCGGGATAGTCCTTGGTGTCGCGCGGGTTGGCGTTGATCTCGCTCTGCCCCTCCAGCCGGAAGCCGGCCGCGGTGGCCAGCGCGATCACCTGCGCCTGGCCGACATAGCCGCTCTTGTCGTCGTCGGCCACGTCGCCCTTGGCGCGATGCTCGACCACGCCCAGCGTGCCGCCGGGCTTGAGTACGGCATAGAAGCCCTTGAACATCGCCTCGGCGTTGTCGGCCATGCGCCAGTTGTGCACGTTGCGGAAGGTGAGCACCACATCGGCCGAGCCGGGCGGGCCGAACACCGGGGCGGCCGGCGAGTAGCGCACCAGCCTGGCCTTGCCGTAATGCGCCGGATCGGCGTCGAACAGCGCCTGCAGGCTGTCGGCGGCCTTCTGCTGGTAGGCGCGCGAGGATTCGGCCACCGCCGCCGGGTCGACCACCGCGGCGATGTACTGGCCTTCGGCCTGCAGGTAGGGCGCCAGGATTTCCGAGTACCAGCCGTTGCCCGGGGTGATCTCGATCACCGTATCGTGCGGCTGCACGCCGAAGAAGGTCAGCGTCTGGCCCGGATGGCGGTACTTGTCGCGTTCGACATTGTCCGGCTTGCGCCAACTGCCATCGACGCTGGCCTTCAGCGCGGGCGCCACAGGAGAGGGCGGGCTCGCCTGCTGTGCGAGGGCCACCGGCGCCAGCGCGGCGCACAGGGTGAGAACGGCAAGCGATCTGCGCATGAGCACATCCCATCAGCGAAGGTGCGCGCGAGCCTAGCATGTCGTGTGGACGTCACCAGGCGTGGACGCGGCGTTAAACGCCCGCGGCCTACCGTGGGACGTCCTTGTTGTTTCCCCACGTTCAGGACAGGAGTGCCACATGACCATTTCGCAACGTCCGCTCGGCAGGAGCGGCCTCACCGTCGCGCCGCTGGCCTTCGGCGGCAACGTGTTCGGCTGGAGCGTCAAGGACGCGGCCGGGACGGCGAAGCTGCTCGATGCCTTCGTCGACGGCGGCTTCAACCTCATCGACACCGCCGATGTGTATCCGGCCTGGGTGCCGGGCAACCGGGGCGGCGAATCGGAGACGCTGATCGGCCAGTGGCTCAGGTCCAGCGGCAAGCGCGACGAGGTGGTGATCGCCACCAAGGTCGGCAAGTGGGACGAGCTGCCCGGCCTGTCGCCGGACAATATCAAGACCGCGGTGGACCAGTCGCTCAAGCGCCTGGGCGTGGACACCATCGACCTGTACCAGGCGCATGCCGACGACCCCTCGATCCCGCTGGAGGCCACGCTGGGCGCCTTCGCGCGGCTGATCGAGAAGGGCAAGGTGCGCGCGATCGGCGCCTCCAACTACAGCGGCGAGCGCCTGGCCGAGGCGCTGGAGGTGGCGCAGGCCCAGGGTCTGCCGCGCTACGAGACGCTGCAGCCGGAGTACAACCTCTACGACCGGGCCGACTACGAGCAGACGCTGGAGCCGCTGGCCAAGGCGCATGGGCTGGGCGTGATCAACTACTACGCGCTGGCATCGGGCTTCCTGACCGGCAAGTACCGCGACCCGGCGGATGCGTCCAAGAGCCCGCGTGGCGAAGCCGCGGTCAGGAAATATCTCAACGAGCGCGGCCGCCGGATCCTGGCGGCGCTGGACGAAGTGGCCGCCCAGCAGCGCGCCAAGCCCGCGCAGATCGCGCTGGCCTGGCTGATGGCGCGCGACTCGATCACCGCGCCGATCGCCAGCGCCAGCAGCGTCGAGCAGCTGCAGGAGATCCTGCGCGCGGCGCAGCTGACGTTGACCCCAGAGCAGATCCAGGCGCTGGACCAGGCCAGCGCGCCCTGACGAAACCGTTGCGCGGCGTGAAGGATTGCCGGCACGGCGTCCACCCGCGCATGACGAGGCCGGATGGACATTCCGCAGCGCGCCGCCGCCTTAGCATCGCGGCGCGAGGAGGCCGTCGTGAGCGTTGCGCATCGCTGGTTCATCCAGCCCGGACCGTCCCACGAGTCCGAGGATTTCCTGCCGCTGCCGCCGGGCAGCGGCGAACCGCCGTGTCCGGTCCAGGCCGGTGATCCGCCCGAGCGCCGCGAAGACGAAGGTTCGCCGCAGCTGCATTAGCGTGGGCGCCATCGTCGCTTTCGATCGCGTCGCCGCCTTTTTGTAGAGCGGAGCTTGCTCCGCTGCATTTCGGTTGGATCATTGGGAAAGCCTCAGCGGAGCAAGCTCCGCTCTACAGGGGGGCCTTTGGGGGCGGTTGCAGCGCGCTTCCCGGGTTCAGGCGCGCTCTCCCGAACCACTGCCGTCCGCCGCCCGTGACCGCGCGCTCACTCGTGGCTCGACAGAAGGCACCGACCGGGTGCAGCCTTGGCTGTTTGGAGCCCCCGAGGGCTTGGCATCCCCGGGGCATGGCCTAGAATGGCTGTAAACGTTTTCATGGCGAGACCGGATGTCAAATTCCGAACGGATTGAAGCCCTCATCGCGCAGATGACGGTCGAAGAGAAAGTGGGCCAGCTGGGAATCTTTGCCGACGCGCTGCGGCCGTTCGCCCCGGATGTGAACCCGGAGGCCAACGCGCTGGACGCCGCGCAGGTGCGCGAAGGCATCCGCGCCGGGCGCATCGGCGCGCTGTTCAACGGCGTCGGCGCGGCGCAGGGGCGCGAGGCCCAGCGCATCGCGCTGGAGGAGTCGCGCCTGGGCATCCCGCTGCTGTTCGGCTCGGACGTGATCCACGGCATGCGCACGGTGTTCCCGATCCCGCTGGGCGAGGCGGCCAGCTTCGAGCCCGACCTGGCCCGGCGCACCGCGCGCGCCACCGCCGTGGAAGCCACCGCCGCCGGCATCCATTGGACCTTCGCCCCGGCCGTGGACATCGCCCGCGACCAGCGCTGGGGCCGCGGCGCCGAGGGCGCCGGCGAGGACGTGGTGCTGGGCTGCGCCTTCGCCGCCGCGCGCGTGCAGGGCTTCCAGGGCCAGGCCGGGCTGCAGGCCGAGGACTGCCTGCTGGCCACACCCAAGCACTTCGCCGCCTACGGCGCCGTGGCAGGCGGCCTGGAATACGCCAGCGTGGACATCTCCGAGCAGACCCTGCGCGATGTGCACCTGCCGCCGTTCAAGGCCGCCTTCGATGCCGGCGCGATCACGGTGATGAGCGCCTTCAACGACATCAACGGCGTGCCGGCCAGCGCCAACCGCTGGCTGATGACCGACCTGCTGCGCGGCGCCTGGCAGTTCCCCGGCCTGGTGGTGTCCGACTACACCGCCGACATGGAACTGATCGCGCACGGCTATGCCGCCGACGAACGCGACGCCACGCGCCGCGCGTTCACCGCCGGCCTGGACGTGAGCATGCAGAGCGGCTTCTACCAACGCCACCTGGGCGCGCTGGTGGAGAGCGGCGAGGTGTCGATGGCGCAGCTGGACGAGGGCGTGCGCCGCGTGCTGTGGGTGAAGGAGCAGATCGGCCTGTTCGACAATCCCTACCGCTCGCTCGACGCCGCGCGCGAGGCCGAGACCACGCACCTGGCCGAGCACGAAGCGCTGGCGCGCGACGCGGCGCGGCGTTCCATCGTGCTGCTGAAGAACGACGATGCGGTGCTGCCGCTGCGCAAGCAGGGCCAGAAGATCGCGCTGATCGGCCCGTTCGTGCGCGACCACGACAACATCGAGGGTTGCTGGACGCTGTTCGGCGACAAGTCGCGCTACGTCACCCTCGAGGCCGGCGTGCGCGCCGCGCTGGGTGAGCAGGCGCAGCTGATCGTCGAAGACGGCTGCGGGCTGGAAGCGGCGATCGAGGGCGGCATCGAGGCCGCCGTCGCCGCGGCGCAGGCCAGCGACGTGGTGGTGCTGGCCATCGGCGAGCCGCAGCGCTACAGCGGCGAGGCGCAGTCGCGCACGCAGATCGTCGTACCGGCCGCGCAGCAGGCCCTGGCCGAAGCGCTGGCGGCGACCGGCAAGCCGCTGGTGGTGCTCCTGCGAAACGGCCGCGCGCTGGCGCTGCAGGGCGCCGTGCGCGACGCGCAGGCCATCGCGGTGACCTGGTTCCTGGGCAGCCAGACCGGGCATGGCGTGGCCGACGTGCTGTTCGGCGACTACAACCCCTCGGCCTGCCTGCCGGTGAGCTTCCCGCAGGACTCGGGCCAGCAGCCGCTGTTCTACAACCACCCGCGCACCGGCCGTCCCGAGCTGCCCGACGTGCACGAGTACAAGTCGCGCTGGCGCGAGTTCACCGCCGACGCGCTGTATCCCTTCGGCCATGGCCTGTCCTACACGTCCTTCGCCTACGGCACGCCGCAGCTGTCCACGGCGCAGCTGGGCTGGGACGAGACGCTGGTGATCACCACCACCGTCACCAACACCGGTGCGGTGGCGGGCGAGACCGTGGTGCAGCTGTACGTGCACGACCGCGTCGCCAGCCGCGTGCGCCCCGTGCGCGAGCTCAAGGGCTTCAACAAGATCGCGCTGCTGGCCGGCGAATCGGCGCAGGTGCAGTTCCAGCTGGACCGCCATCTGCTGGCCTTCACCGGCACCGACCTGGTGTTCGGCGCCGAGCCCGGCCTGTTCGACCTGTGGGTCACCGACTCGTCGGCCAACGGCAGCGCGGTGCAGTTCGAACTGCTGCCGCCGAAAGGCTGATCGATCCGCCGGGCGCCGTCACCGCGGCGCCCGGCGATGATGCGGCGATATGTGCGGGTCGCGCCGATTATCTCGGCGGGCCGATTATTTTTAGAAAAAGTGCTTGCGCACCGATTATGTGCGGTGTATCGTGCGCGCCCATCGCAGGACGCTCCTGCGTTTTAATCCAGCCAATCCAAGCTCATGAACTTCCAGCCCCGCCATCAGATCATCCGCATGACGCAGCTGCTGCGCGTCGCGGGCCTGCGTGCGCTGGAAGCGGCGCACGGCGCGCACAAGGCGGACAACCGCTGACGCCGGTCGACTCCATGGGAGATCGGCCACCGGCGATCTCCCGAGGCACTGCGAATGCCCTCGGGTCTTGAAAACCCGGGGGTTTTTTCTTTCCAGGCATTCGCAAAGGCTTTTGCGTGCGACCACGCACAACCCACCAATATGGCTTTCCGATCCGGAACCGACAGGTTCTGCCCTGGAGCATCCAGGCGTGCTGGCGCACGCCCTGAGGCAAGGGCGCGGCTGCAACCGGCGCATGTGCGCCGCGTGGTGATGCTCCAGCGCGGGTGGCGCGGGGCGGGAACCCATCATTAACTCGTCCGATTAACAAAATCGGACGCACCACATTATCCGCGCGGATCTGCGCGGGTAATCGGGGACGTATTGTCTGATGTTTCCAGCGGCCCGGATTTTGATTCCGGCCGGTGCGCGCGGCGCTGCAGTGGCGTATGCCGGAAGCACGCAGAAATGCGGCCACGACGATGCGGGCGGTAGCTCACCTGGAGAGAGCGCCGGGGCGACCCGGAGGGTCAGGTTCGACACCTGGACGCCCACCACTGGATAGCTCAGTTGGGTAGAGCAACGGACTTGTAATCCGTCAGTCGCGGGTTCGAATCCCGCTCCACGCTCGCAAGAGCACCGGGCGCAAGCCCATCAGGAAACACTCCGTGCGCAAGCGGGGTCGCCCCGGCGAAGGACCGCCGGGCGACAGGCGCGGCGCAGCGGCGTTCGCACCGGGCCGAGGCCCGCGTGGGTCGCGGCGACGGAGGTCGGAACGTGCGCATCGCAATGCATCGCGGTGCGCGCGCTGCGGCGCCGTCGGCCCCGGCACCCCGCGCGCCTCACGCTCCGTGCGGTCGACGTCCAGGGGTGTTTCCACCTTCTTCCTCCTGCCTGCGGCGCGGTGCCGCAGGCGCCGTCCGCGCGTCTTCGTCGATCTGCGCGCGGGCTTGTCTCTTTCGATCGACGACACCAGACCACAAGGAGAAAGTGCCATGTTCTGGACCAAGCGGGTCGTGATCGGTGACGGCGAGCGCGGCCTGGTGTTTGCGGATCGTCAGTTCCAGCGGGTGCTCGGCCCGGGCGTGTACCGCCTGTTCGACGCCTTCAACAAGATCGAGGTGCGCGTGCATCCCACCGTGCCGGCCGAGTACGCCGGCAAGGACAGCGAGGTGCTGAGCGCCGCGCTGGGTGCGCGCCTGGACGCGAGCTTCGTGCTGGCCGACCTGGGCGCCGATGAGGTCGGCCTGGTCATGAAGAACGGCAAGCTCGAAGACGTGCTGCCGCCCGGCACGCGCAAGCTGTACTGGCGCGGCCCGGTCGACGTCGAAGTGCGCGCGCTGCCGCTGACCGCCGGCCTGGAAGTCCCGGCCGAGGTCATGCGGCGCCTGCGCCAGCTCGGCGCGCTGTCCAGGCAGGCGGTGGTGGCCGATGTGCCGGCCGAGTTCGCCGGCCTGGTGTTCATCGACGGCAAGCTGGCGCGCACGCTGGCGCCGGGCAGCACGGCCTTCTGGAACTTCCAGAAGAACGTGGTCGTGGACCTGATCGACCTGCGCGTGCAGGCGATCGAGGTGCAGGGCCAGGAGCTGCTGACCCGCGACAAGGTCTCGCTGCGCGTCAACCTGGCCGCCAGTGTGCGCGTGACCGACCCGGTCGCCGCGCGCACCAAGGTGGCCAAGTACGTCGACCAGCTGTACCGCGAGCTGCAGCACGGGCTGCGCAAGGTGGTCTCGTCCAGGACCCTGGACGAACTGCTGGGCGACAAGGCCGGGCTGGATGCGGAGATCTTCGCCGCCGTGCGCGGCAAGCTCGACGCGTTCGGCGTGGAGGTGCTGGGCGTGGGTATCAAGGACGTGATCCTGCCCGGCGAAATGCGTCAGATCCTCAACGGGGTCGTGCAGGCGGAGAAGCAGGCCCAGGCCAACCTCATCCGCCGCCGCGAGGAGGCCAACGCGACGCGTTCGCTGCTCAACACCGCCAGGCTGGTGGACGAAAGCCCGGTGCTGATGCGCCTGAAGGAGCTGGAGGCATTGGAGAAGGTGACCGAGAAGATCGATCGCCTGACCGTGTTCGGCGGCCTGGATGGCGTGCTCAAGCAGCTGGTCACGCTGAAGTAGCAACACCCCGGGCGCGCCGCAAGGACGCGGCGCGTGCCGGTTCAACCAAGGATCGAGGTGAAACAGATGAATACATTCGAATTGCTGCACGCCGAGGGCAGCGCCACGCCGATCAAGGGCTGGGTGCGCGGTGTGCCGCTGGAGGAACAGGCCCACGCGCAGCTGCGCAACATCGCCGCCATGCCCTTCGTTGGGCCATGGGTGGCGGTGATGCCGGACGTGCACCTGGGCAAGGGCGCCACGGTCGGCTCGGTCATTCCCACGCAGGGCGCGATCATCCCGGCGGCGGTCGGCGTGGACATCGGCTGCGGCATGGCGGCCGTGCGCACCACGCTGCGCGCCGAGCACCTGCCCGACAGCCTGGCCCAGCTGCGCAACAGCATCGAGCGCAGCGTGCCGGTCGGCAACGGCCGCGGCGGCGAACACCACAGGTTGCCCGACAGCATCGGCACGCGTGTGGCGCAGTCGGGCCTGGCCGCGCGCCTGGATGCGATCAAGGCCAGGCACCGCAAGATCCGCACCGACAAGCTGGACGGTCAGCTGGGCACGCTGGGCGGCGGCAATCACTTCATCGAGCTGTGCCTGGACGAGACCGGCGCGGTGTGGGTGATGCTGCACAGCGGTTCGCGCGGCACCGGCAACCTCATCGGCACGTACTTCATCGAACGTGCGCGCGAGCAGCTGGCGCATCGCGTGCTGGGCTATCACGTCCCGGACAAGGACCTGGCCTTCTTCATGGAAGGCGAGCCGCTGTTCGACGACTATGTGGAGGCGGTGTCGTGGGCGCAGGACTACGCCCGCGAGAACCGCGAGGCGATGATGGCGCGGGTGCTGGCCGAGATGCGTCACCGTCTGCCGAAGTTCCAGCTGCAGGCACAGGCGGTGAACTGTCACCACAACTACGTGCAGAAGGAGACGCACGCAGGGCAGGACCTGCTGGTGACCCGCAAGGGCGCGGTCAGCGCCAGGGCGGGCGAGCTGGGCATCATCCCGGGCAGCATGGGCACGCGCAGCTACATCGTGCGTGGCCGCGGCAATGGCGAGAGCTTCCACAGCTGCAGCCACGGCGCCGGCCGCGTCATGAGCCGCACCCAGGCACGCGCCAGCATCACCCTGGCCGAGCACCGCCAGGCCACCGCCCACGTCGAATGCCGCAAGGACCAGGGCGTGATCGACGAATCACCCGCCGCCTACAAGGACATCGACGCGGTGATGGCGGCCCAGGCGGATCTGGTGGAGGTGGTCCACACGCTGCGTCAGGTGTTGTGCATCAAGGGCTGACGCGTATCGTTGGCCCACTGGACGGCTGCCGCGAGGCGGCCGTTCTTTTTTGCGCCTTCATGTTGCCGCGCTCGCCGCTGCCAGTGCGGCCCGTGGTCCGCGCTCAGCGCGCGTCCTTCTCCGGCAGGCGCCAGTCGAGGATGGCGCGGGCCAGGGCGTGCTGGTCCGGCGGCAGGCGCACGCGCAGGTCGTGGTAGGGCAGGTCGGCCTTGCCGTCGAACCAGGCCAGCCCGTCCACCGACAGAGCGCCGGCCTGGCTGTGGTAGCCCAATGTGTGCGGGCCCAGCGCGGTGGTCTTCAGGTCCGGGCCGGCGCCTTCGTAGACGAAGAAGTCTTCCTTGCGCCCCTGCTCGCGGGCCTGGGCGAAGAAGGCGCTGGCCGCGCCGACCGCACAGCCCACGCAGGCGCCGGCGTCGTACAGCGAGACCTCGCCCTGGCCGTCCTCGGCAAGGAAGGCGATCGAAGCCGAGCCATCCACGCCCAGCGCGCCGCGTACCGGCTGCCAGCCGCGTGGCACCAGCAGCCAGCCGCGCGGAGTGGACCAGGCGGTGAGCCGGGCGGCCAGGGCGGGAGCCAGCGTGGCGTCCAGGGTCAGCGGCGGCGCGTCCGCGGTGCTCCAGCCGCTGTCTTCCATCGGATCGACCGCGATGAGCTGCATCGCCGGCAGGCGCACGCCGTTGTTCAGCGTCAGCTCGCCCAACGCGCGGCTGCGCGGCGTGGCGTCGGCGGACGCGCGTTCGGGCGGGGCGTCGAGGCGATAGACCTCGGCCTGGGCCAGGCTGGCCAGGAGCAGCAACAGCAGCCCGCTGCAGGGGCGCAGGAAGGACGGGAGCGACATCGGCATCGACTCACAGGGGCGGCGTGCGCGGAGCATAGGCAGCCGGTTTGGCGGGCGTGTGTCGCGCCCGGTGGCTGCTAGCGCAACAGCCAGTCGCGCAGGGCGCGGCTGGCCGCGTCGGGCTGCTCCAGCGGGCTCAGGTGCCCGCACTGCGCCACCCGCACCAGGGTGGCGTCGGGCAGCAGGGCGGCCATCTGTTCGTGCACGGCCGGCGGGGTGATCGCGTCGTGCTCGCCGACCAGCACCAGCGCCGGCCCGGAGAAGGCGCGCAGCACCGCGCTGCCATCGACGCGCGCGAACGCGCTCTGGCGCAGGAAGACCTCGGCGCCCAGGCGCTGGGTCATGCTTCGGATGCGCGCCAGCAGCGCGGCATCGCCGTGGTGCGAGGGATCGGTATAGGCCCGCATCAGCGCCTCGCCGAAGCCATGGAAGGCGCCGCGCCGGACCGCGGCCTGCTGCGCGCGGCGCTGTTCGGCGCGGGCCGGCGTGTCGGGCAGGTAGGAGGTGTCCAGCAGCGCCAGCCGCGTGACCCGCTGCGGGGCGATGCGCAGGATCTCCTGCGCCACGTAACCGCCCAGCGAGAAGCCGGCCAGCGCGAACGCCGGCGGCGCGGCCGCCAGCACCTGCCGCGCCACCGCGTGCAGGCTCTCGCCCTGGGTCAGGTCGCCGACCTGGCAGTCGGCCAGGTCGGCCAGCGCCTCCAGCTGCGCATGCCACAGCTCGGCGTCGTTGAGCAGGCCGGGCAACAGCAGCAGCGACTCGCGTGCGCTCATGCCTTGGTCGGACGGCGCATGTCGAACATCGCCTCCGGGCCCACGCGCACATACGCGCCGGGTCCGCCGGCACGCAGGATCGGCGCGGCCGCGGCGGTGTCGTACACGCCATCGACCAGGAAGCGCCGGTCGATGTGCACGCCGACCACCTCGCCGAGCACCAGCCACTGCGGCAGCGCGCGGCCTTGCGCGTCGTTGAGCTGGATCAGCTGGGTCAGCCGGCACTCGAAGGCGGCCGGCGTGCCGGCCACGAACGGCGCATCGACCACGCGCCCGGGCAGGGCCTCCAAGCCGCTGCGTTCGAACTCGTCGACCTCGGCCGGGAACGGCGCCGAGCTCTGGTTCATCTGCGTAGCCTGCGCGGCGGTGGTCAGGTTCCAGGTGAACACCCCGGTGGCCTGGATGTTGCGCACGCTGTCCTTCCAGCCCGAGCTGCTGAAGCCGATGAGCGGCGGCGTGTCGCCGAAGGCGTTGAAGAAGCTGTAGGGCGCCAGGTTGCGCACGCCTTCGGGCGAGACCGAGCCGATCCAGCCGATCGGCCGCGGCGCGACGATGGCCTTGAAGGGATCGTGCGCCAGGCCGTGGCCGTCGGCGGGGCGATAGAAATGCAGATCGGGCACGCGCAGGTCCAGGGCGACACCAGGGGCGCACAGCATGCCTGCGCGCGCGTGCCGACGCCGGCAACGCCCGCGCCCGGCGTCCCGCTATTTGAGATACGAGCGCAGGATCTTGTTCACGGCGGCGACCTCGGCGCGGCGCGCGGCGGGATTCTTCTCCTCGGCCACGTGCGACTGCATATGGCCTTCCAGCACCTCCAGCAGCAGGCTCTGCGCCGCGCCGCGGATGGCGGCGATCTGGGTCAGCACGGCCAGGCATTCCGGTTCGCCGGCCAGCGCCTTTTCCAGGGCGGCGACCTGGCCCTTGAGGCGCTTCACGCGCGGGGTCAGGCGCGGGGCGTCGTGGATCACATGCGACATGGGGCCGGGCTCGTGTATACCATGGGGGGGTATCCTACACCCCGGACCCGGCCCATGTCCCTCGACCACGCGCTGCATGCGCATCGCCACGACCACCAGTTCGTCACCGGCAATGCGGCCGGCGAGCGCAACACCCGCCGCGCCGTGGTGCTGACCGCGCTGATGATGGTGGCCGAGATCGCCGGCGGCTGGCTCTTCAACTCGATGGCGCTGCTGGCCGATGGCTGGCACATGAGTTCGCACGCGCTGGCGCTGGGCCTGTCGCTGCTGGCCTACGCGGCGGCGCGGCGCTATGCGCGCGACGCGCGCTTCGCCTTCGGCACCTGGAAGATCGAGATCCTGGGCGGCTACACCAGCGCGGTGCTGCTGCTGTGCGTGGCGCTGCTGATGGCCTGGCAGTCGGTGCAGCGCCTGGTCGATCCGCTGCCGATCCGCTACGACCAGGCCATCGTGCTGGCGGTGCTGGGCCTGGCGGTCAACCTGGTCTGCG
The DNA here is from genome assembly GCF_004283755.1 of Pseudoxanthomonas winnipegensis. Classification (GTDB taxonomy): domain Bacteria; phylum Pseudomonadota; class Gammaproteobacteria; order Xanthomonadales; family Xanthomonadaceae; genus Pseudoxanthomonas_A; species Pseudoxanthomonas_A winnipegensis. Next base: position 48,838 of record NZ_SHMH01000002.1, on the reverse strand, counting down.
CGTGGTGGCTGAAGGACGACCACACCCATCACCACCACGGGCACGACCACGGCCACGCGCACCACCACGACGATCACCATGGGCATGCGCACGCCCACGGCGACCACGACCATCACGCCGACCTCAACCTGCGCGCCGCCTACCTGCATGTGCTGGCCGACGCGGCCACCTCGGTGCTGGCGATCGCCGCGCTGCTGGCCGGGCGCTTCTTCGGCGCGGCCTGGCTGGACCCGGTGATGGGCATCGCCGGCGCGGTCCTGGTCACGGTGTGGGCCGTGGGCCTGCTGCGCGCCACCGGCCGGGTGCTGCTGGATGCGGAGATGGATGCGCCGGTGGTGGAGGAAGTGCGCGAGGTGGTCGCCGCGCTGCCGCAGCCGACGGCGATCAGCGACCTGCATGTGTGGCGTGTCGGCCGCGGCCAGTATGCGGCGATCGTCTCCCTGGTCAGCGCCGCCGGGCTGTCGCCGCAGGCGGTGCGCGCGGCGCTGGCCGTGCATGAGGAGCTGGTGCACGTCACGGTGGAGATCAATGCCTTGCAGGCGGCCTGATCCGCGGGCTTTGCTTTGTGGGAGACACTGCAGTGGCGATGGGCTCTACCAGGAAAGCCCTATCGTCACCATGGTGGCTCCTACCTGTAGAGCGGAGCTTGCTCCGCTGCTCTTCGTTCGGTTCGTAGGGAAGGCCCCAGCGGAGCAAGCTCCGCTCTACAGGCCGGTCGCCGCGAGATTTGAGGAGACAGGTGCTCCCACCAAGCCAACAGCCCTACCAGGTCAACAGCGCCTCAGCCGCGCGGGGCCAGTGCCGAGGCGACGCTGCGGGCGCGCGGATCGTCGAACGGGCTGACCACCGCGAAGCTGGCATCGCCGCGCGACCAGTACTGGGCGAGCAGGTCGCCGTCGCGGCGCTGTCCGGGCCGGCGGAACCAGCCGCCCGGGCGCACGTACAGGCCCAGCCGCGTGCCCTGCGCGTCGGCGTAGACCAGCATGGCCGCCGCGCCCTGTTCGGTGGACAGGCGCTGGCCGCCGACCAGGTGGAAGCCCTGGGCCGAGAGGTCGGGCACCCGGTCGAGCGCGCCGAAGTGCAGGGCCAGCCAGTCGCGCAGCTGCGTGGGCGAGGCGCTGTCCAGCGAGGCCAGCGTGTCGCTGGTGGCGAACAGCCGGTAGGCGGCCACCGCATCGGCCATCGGCAGGCGCGCGACCGGGTTCTGCGCCTGCTTCGCCTGCCAGCCCAGGCCGACGCCGACGCACAGCGACAGCGCCATCGCCGCGGCCATGCCCAATCGGGTGCGGCGCCGCGCGCGGACCTGGCGGCGCAAGCGGGCCGGGTCCAACAGCGGATTGGCCGGCCAGTGCTCGGGCAGCGCCTGCTGCACGCGCAGGCGTTCGGCGTCGCGCTTCCAGTCGGCCACCACCGCCGCACGCTCGGGGTGGGCGGCCAGCCAGCGCTCGATCTCGGCGCGCGCGCTCGCGTCGAGCTGGCCGTCGACATAGGCGTGCAGGTCCGCTTCGCTGGGCGCCAGATGGATCATCGCAGCACCTTCAGCGCCGGCCGCGCCGGCTTGGGTTCGGCATCGCTGGCCGCGCGCAGCGCCTGGCGCGCGCGGGCCAGGCGCGACATGACCGTGCCGATCGGCACGCCCAGCGTGTCGGCGACATCGCGATAGCTGAAGCCCTCCACGCTGACCAGCAGCAACAGCGCGCGCTGTTCGGCCGGCAGGGTGTCGAATGCCGCCAGCGTGGCGTGCGAGGCGGCCACGCGTTCGGCCGAGGGCGCGGTCTCGGCATCGTCACCGCCGAACAGCTGCGCCAGCCGCCGCCAGCGCTGGCCGCGGCGGTGTTCGTCGATGAACTGCCGATAGAGGATCGAGAACAGCCAGGCCTGCAGCGCATCGGGCGTGTGCCGGTGGCGGGCGTGGAGCAGTGCGCGTTCCAGCGTGGCCTGGACCAGGTCGTCGGCCGCGGCGGGCTCGTGCACCAGCGAGCGCGCGAACCGACGCAGACGCGGGATCAGCGTGCGCAGTGTGGCGTCGTCGAGATCGGTGGGGGTGGGCATGGCGGCCAGGCGTCGCGGGGATCTGGGTAGGACGAACCAGGGCGCAGGGTATTCCCGAATGGCAGGCTTTGCGTGAGCGGCGGGTCTGCAGGCGCATGGACCATCGAAGCTGCTGCCGACTGCTCCCTCCCCTTCACGCTGCGCGCGAAAGGGAGGGGGCAAAAAAGCGCTGCGGCGCGATGCGGGAATAAATCCCCCGCCGCGACGTCCTACCTGCACTCCCCAGCCATCGCCAGGTCCGCCCATGTCCCAGCCCCCTGCTCCCCCGCCCAAGCGCAGCGCCGTGCCCGCGCTGGCCGGGATCGCCGCCATCGTCGCCGTCCTGGCCGTGGCCTTCGCCTGGGTCGGCGGCTGGTTCGGCCGCGGCCTGACGCCGCAGCAGATGACCGACACCATCGAGGCCGGCAAGCCGCATCCAGGCTTCCGCCGTGCCCACACCAAGGGCGTGTGCGTGGCCGGCGCGTTCACGCCCAGCGCGCAGGCGCCGCAGCTGTCCAAGGCGCGGGTGTTCACCCAGCCCAGCACGCCGATCCTGGGGCGGCTATCGATCGGCGGCGGCGATCCGCATGGCGCCGACAGCAAAGCGCGCGTGCGCAGCGTCGCGCTGCTGCTCAAGACCGATGACGGTCAGGAATGGCGCACGGCGATGAACAGCTTTCCGTTCTTCGTGGTCGCCACGCCGGAAGGCTTCCAGGCGCAGAACCTCGCCTCGGCGCCCGATCCGGCCACCGGCAAGCCGGATCCGGCCAAGATGGCCGCGTTCCTGGCGCGGTATCCGGAAGCCAAGAAGTTCCTGGCCTGGGCCAAGTCGGCGCCGTGGTCCAACAGCTGGGCCAATACCCAGTTCAACGGCGTCAACAGCTTTTGGTTCACCAATGCGCAAGGCGAGCGCCATGCCGTGCGCTGGTCGTTGCGGCCGCAGGCGCCGTTCGAGGCGCTCAGCGAAGCGCAGCGCGCGCAGTCCGACGCGGACTTCCTCAGCGAGGAGTTCGATACGCGTCTGGCCAAGGGCCCGGTGAAGTGGGATCTGGTCGTCACCGAGGCCGGCGACGGCGATCCGATCGACGATCCCTCACAGCCCTGGCCCGACGACCGCACCCAGGTCGTGGCCGGCACGGTGACCTTCACCGCCATCTCGCCGCAGGACACCGGCGCCTGCCGCGACATCAATTACGACCCGACGGTGCTGCCCGATGGCATGGCGCCGTCGAAGGATCCGATCCTGGCGGCGCGCTCGGCGGTGTATTCGGTCTCCTTCAACCGCCGCGAGCACGAAATCGGCACGGGCCAGGCGCCCGAAGCCACCGGCGCCACGAAAGGAGACGCGAAATGAACCGCTATGGGCACTTCGACGCGCTGGCGCGCGCGCTGCACTGGCTGATGGCCGCGATGATCCTGGCGATGCTGTTCATCGGCGCCGGTATGGTGGTCTCGCTGGCCTGGCGGCCGACGCTGCTGGACCTGCACCGGCCGCTGGGCATCGCGATCCTGCTGCTGGTGATCGTGCGGCTGATCAACCGGCTGCGCAGCCCGCCGCCGCCGCTGCCGGCCGACCTGCCGGCGATCCAGAGGCTGGCCGCGCACGCCTCGCACTGGCTGCTGTACGGGCTGATGTTCGCCATGCCGCTGATCGGCTGGGGGATGCTGTCGGCCGGCGGCTATCCGATCGTGCTGTTCGGCGGCGTGCATCTGCCGCCGATCGCCCCGCACAGCGCCGACCTGTACGCGCTGCTGCGCCCGGCCCATACGGTGCTGGCCTATGTGCTGTTCGCCACCGTGCTGGGCCACCTGGCCGCCGCGCTGTTCCACGCCTGGGTGCGCCGCGATGGCGTGTTCGCCAGCATGGCGCGCAGCGGTAAGCGGTAAGCGGTAAGCGGTGAATGGTGTGGTGGAGCAACTGTCTCCGCATGCGTCGGAGATGCGAGCTTGGCCCCCTCCCTTTGGCCGCAGGCCAAGGGGAGGGCTGGGGAGGGGTTGCTCTTCGCGGGAAAGCTGAAAAGCACCCCCTCCCAGCCTCCCCCTTCGCTACGCGAAAGGGGAGGGGCCGATCTTGGCGGCTCCCACCCAGCGAGTCACTGCCGCAGTTCGCGGATCGGCGCGGTGATGCCGGCGTCCCAGCCGGGCGTGATGCGCCAGGGATTGATGTCCAGGCCGCCGCGGCGGGTGTAGCGCGCCTCCACCGACAGGCGCTGCGGGGCGCAGCGCGCGGACACGTCGGCGAAGATGCGCTCCACGCACTGCTCGTGGAAGCCGGCGTGATCGCGGAAGCTCACCAGGTAGCGCAGCAGGCCGGCGTGGTCGATGCGCGGGCCGTCGTAGCGCAGCACCACCGTGCCCCAGTCCGGCTGGCCGGTGACCGGGCAGTTGGACTTGAGCAGGTGCGAGACGAGCGTCTCGCTGGCCGGGTCGTCCGCGTCGGCCGCCAGGTGCGCGGGGTTGGGCGGGCCGTAGTCGTCGATGTCCAGCTCCAGCGCATCCAGCAGCGTGCCCGGCTGCTCGCCGAAGGGCGGCAGGCCGGCCTGCACCGTCACCGCGCCGCCGGCGCGCGCGGACAGGTCGGCCGCCACGCGTTCGCAGACCGCATCGAGGGTCTCGAAGCGCTCGGCATTGAGCGAGTTGAGGTAGAGCTTGAGCGACTTGGACTCGATCAGGTTCGGCGCATCGGCCGGCACGGTCAGCGTGGCGGTGGCGACCTGCGGCTTGCCGCGCGTGTCCAGCCACGCCAGTTCGTAGGCGTGCCAGCGGTCGTGGCCGGTGAAGGGCAGGGCGGCCGCGTCCAGGCCGATCTCGGCGCGGGCGGCCGCGCGCGGGATCGGGAACAGCAGGGCCGGGTCGTAGTGCGAGGGATAGGCGACCTCGCGACCGAGCAGGGACTCTTGTGGGGTGTTCATGCGGGCATTTTACGGCCCGTGCGATGCCGGACCGCCGGAGCCGGAAATTCCGAGGCGTCGGTCAGCGTTTCAGGCGCCCGCGCAGGTCCGTTATGACCCCTTGTGCAGATAGATGGCAGCCAGCTGTTCGCGATACTCGGCCATCGTGCCCAGACCGACGGCGGCGCGCCGCGCATCCACATGCTCGGGATCCTCGATCGGCTCCGGCTCCAGCTTTCCGTCGACGATGGGACCGAATTGGGTGCCATAGACCTGCGGCTTGCCCTGCGCGCGGCGAACGCGATCGGTCAGATACGCCAACTGGATGCCGGAAGCCTCGCCCTTGGCGACCGCGGCCTGCATCAGCGAGAGCACCTGTTCCTGGAAGGCCGGGTCGAGGTCGGCGTGCTGGACCAGCAGCCATGCGTTCTGCGCGCCATCACGGCCGACCTTGCTGATCGGCGGCCAGCCCTGCGTTGTGACGATCTGCTTGAGCCAGGCGGTGTTCTCGCGATCGGTGGCCTCGACCTGCGCCTGCAGCGCTTCGTTCTTGTCGTCCTGGATCCAGCGGTCCCGCAGCGCCTGGTCCTTGGCGACACGCTGCGCGAGTTCCTTGCGCAAGGCCTGGTCGTAGTGCAGCTCGCGCTGGGTCTGGTCGTGCGCCAGTTTGTCCAGCAGGACGCTCCAGCGCGGATCGCCGTGTAAGGAGACAAGATCGGCGTCGGCCTTGAGCTTGTCCACGCCCGGCAACCTGTCCGAAGGCGTCTTCATCAGACGTGCGAATGCGCCGTCCGTGTCGCCCGATAAAGCCAGGCAGCAAGCGGCGTTGTAGGCCGCGCCGGAGACAGGCACCGGCCGGTCCGCCGCCTGCGCGTTCAAGGCCGCGCACGTCTTCCAGTCCTTGGCGTCGTAGGCGGACTGGGCCGTAACGCCAGCGGCCTGCAGGCCGGGCGACAGCGCGGCGAGCGAGAGGGCCGCCAGCCAAGCGAGCGGGCGATGCGACATGGGATGTTCCTTATCCGGTCAAAGCCTGAGTCTAGTCGTGCCTGAGGCGCCGCGTCATGGCGATGGTCGGCACACAGGGCCGCTCTCGTGCGTGACAGTGGAGTCGCGAGTGGTCGTCTCTACGCCGCTCGCTTCGGCCAGGCGCCCCTGCGCAAAGGCAGAGGCGCCCGCCCGAGTCCCTCAGCGATGCACGGCCGCCATGCTCTGCTCCGGATAGCGCGTGCCCGCCGCGGCACCGACGGGGAACACCGCGTCGATCGCGGCCAGGTCGGCCGCATCCAGCACCAGATCGATCGCGCCCAGGTTCTCCTCCAGGTTGGCGATGCGGCGGGTGCCGGGGATCGGCACCAGGTCCTCGCCCTGGGCCAGCACCCAGGCCAGCGCCAGCTGGCTGGCGGTGACGCCCTTGGCCTCGGCCAGCGCGCGCACCTTGTCCACCAGCGCCAGGTTCCTGGCGAAGTTCTCGCCCTGGAAGCGCGGGTTGTGGCGGCGGAAATCGTCGGCGTCGAAGTCCTCCGGCCGCTTGATCGCGCCGCTCAGGAAGCCGCGTCCCAGCGGCGAGTACGGTACGAAGCCGATGCCCAGTTCGCGCACGGTGGACAGCACGCCGTTTTCTTCCGGGTCGCGGGTCCACAGCGAGTACTCGGTCTGCAGCGCGGTGATCGGGTGCACGGCGTGCGCGCGGCGCAGGGTGTCCGGCGCGGCCTCGGACAGGCCGAGGTAGCGCACCTTGCCTTCCTCCACCAGGCGCGCCATCGCGCCCACGGTGTCCTCGATCGGCACGGTCGGGTCCACGCGGTGCTGGTAGTACAGATCCACGTGGTCGGTACCCAGGCGGCGCAGGCTGCCTTCGATGGAGGCGCGCACGTACTCGGGACGGCCGTTGATGCCGCGCGCCTGCGGGTTGGCCGGGTCGCGCACGATGCCGAACTTGGTGGCGACGAACACGGCCTCGCGGCGCCCCTGGATCGCCTTGCCCACCAGTTCTTCGTTGGTGTGCGGGCCGTACATGTCGGCGGTGTCCAGCAGGGTCACGCCCAGGTCCAGGGCGCGGTGGATGGTGGCGATCGAGGTCGCGTCGTCGCGCGCGCCGTAGAAATCGCTCATGCCCATGCAGCCCAGGCCGAGGGCGGAGACGGTGGGGCCATTGCGGCCGAGGGTGCGGGTTTTCATTGCGTGCTCCTGTGGAGGGAAATCGGTGCAGCGGCCGCGCGCGCGCGGCGATCTGTCGTCATTGTCTGGTGCGGATGCGTAGGCGACGGTGCACATGGATGCGCCGCACTGTTTCCTGCGCGCCGATGCCCCGCTCTGCGGGACGCGGCCTGGGAACAGGGCCCGCGAAAGGCGATCAAGGGGACCGGTCCACCATCGCCGCCTCGGTCGCGCCGTAGCGCGGGCCGGCCACGTCGGGCACGAACACCGCCTCCAGCCTGGCCAGCGCATTGGCGTCCAGCTTCACGTCCACCGCGCCGGCGTTGTCCTCCAGGTACTTGCGGCGCTTGGTGCCGGGGATGGGGACGATGTGGAGTTCGTTGCGACCATCCGTGGCGCGCGCGGGCTCACCCTGTGCCAGCACCCAGGCCAGCGCGACCTGGGCGGGGGTGGCGCCGACGTCGGCGGCCACCGCCTTGACCGTGTCGGCCAGGCGCAGGTTGGCGGCCAGCGCTTCGGCCTGGAAGCGCGGGTTCTTGCGGCGGAAGTCGTCCTCGTGCAGCTGGTCCGGCGTGGCGATGGCGCCGGTGAGGAAGCCGCGCCCCAGCGGCGAGAACGGCACCAGGCCGATGCCCAGCTCGCGCACGGCCCCGAGCACGCCGTTGCCTTCCAGCTCGCGCGTCCACAACGAGTACTCGCTCTGCAGCGCGGTGATCGGATGCACGGCCTGCGCCCGGCGCAAGGTATGCGCGGAGACTTCCGACAGCCCCAGATGGCGCACCTTGCCTTCCTCCACCAGGCGCGCCATGGCGCCCACGGTGTCCTCGATCGGCGTGGCCGGGTCGAGCCGGTGCAGGTAGTACAGGTCGATGTGGTCGGTGCCCAGGCGCGCCAGGCTGGCCTCGACCGCCTGGCGCACATAGGCCGGCGAGCCGTCCACCCGCGGGCCCTGCCCGGCGCCGAACTGGCCGCTGCCCGCGATGAAGCCGAACTTGGTGGCCAGGAACACCCGATCGCGTCGGCCCTTGAGCGCGCGGCCGAGCAGGGTCTCGTTGGTGTGCGGGCCGTAGATGTCGGCGGTGTCCCAGAAGTCGATGCCGAGCTCCAGCGCACGATCGAGCGTGGCCAGCGATTCGGCGTCGTCGCCGGTGCCGTAGGCGTGGCTCATGCCCATGCAGCCCAGGCCGAGGGCGGAGACGGTGGGGCCATTGCGGCCGAGGGTGCGGGTCTTCATGGGGGAACTCCTGTCGTCTTGTAGGGAAGGGACTCAGGCAGCGCGCGGCTGCACCCGCGTACCGCCGAACACCAGCTGCTGCGGGATCGGGCTGCGCGCGAAGTCGTGCGGGAAGCCCAGCGCCACCGCGCTGACCTCGTCCAGGCGCTGCAGCTGGGACGCGTCCAGGCGCACGTCGAGCGCGCCCAGGTTGTCCTGCAGCTGCTGCTGTGTGCGCGCGCCGATGATCGGGATCGGCGCGTCCGGGCGCTGCAGCAGCCAGGCCAGCGCCACCTGCGCGGCCGAATGCCCGGTCTCGCCGGCCACGGCCTTGACCACCTCGGCGATGGCCAGGGTGCGCTCGTCGAACATCGCATGGGAATAGGCCACCGCGCCGCGGCCGCCCTCGCCGCCGGGCGTGCTGCCGCTGCCCTGGGCGCGGGCGCGCGCCAGGTCGGCGTGGGTGTACTTGCCGGTGAGGATGCCCATGGCCAGCGGCGACCAGGCCAGCACCGACAGGCCCAGGCCGGCGGCCATCGGCACCAGCTCGCGTTCGACCGTGCGCTGGGCCAGCGAGTATTCGATCTGCAGGGCCACCAGCGGCGCCCAGCCGCGCAGCTCGGCCAGGGTCTGCATGCGCGCCACCTGCCAGGCCGGCGTGTCGGAGATGCCGGCGTAGAGCAGCTTGCCGGCGCGCACCAGATCGTCGAAGCCGCGCATCACTTCTTCCACCGGCGTGGTGCCGTCCCAGATGTGCAGGTAGAGCAGGTCCAGATAGTCGGTGCCCAGCCGCTTGAGGCTGGCCTCCACCGACTGCCTCAGCGCCTTGCGGTGGTTGCCGCCGCCGTTGGGATCGCCGGGGAAGGGGTTGAGCGTGTACTTGCTGGCGATCACCAGCCGGTCGCGCCGGCCGGCGGCGAAACGGCCCAGCAGGGTCTCCGAGCTGCCGTCGGTGTAGATGTTGGCGGTGTCGAGGAAGTTGCCGCCGGCATCGACATAGGTGTCGAACAGACGGCGGGCGTCGGCTTCGTCGGCGCCCCAGCCCCAGTCGGCGCCGAAGGTCATGGTGCCCAGGCACAGCGGGCTGACGCGCAGGCCGGAGCGGCCGAGCAGACGGTAGTGGTCCAGGGACATGGCAGGGCCTCGTTGGGGGGAGGGCGACAGTCTGGAACTGGCGGACCTGCGGATAAACCGGGATGATCCGGATCGTCCTTGAAGCAAGGCTTCACAATGGCCGCCTATCCGCTGCCCGCCGTCGTCGCCTTCGCCTGCGTGGCCCGGCACGGCAACTTCACCCGCGCCGCCGCCGAGCTGGGCGTGTCCACCTCGGCGCTGTCGCAGAGCGTGCGCGCGCTGGAGGGCCAGCTGGGCGTGCGCCTGCTGGCCCGCACCACGCGCCGGGTGGGCCTGACCGAACATGGCGAGCGCTTCCTGCAGCGGGTCGCGCCCGGCCTGCAGCAGATCGATGCCGCCTTCGCCGACCTGGACTTCCTGCGCGACCGGCCCGCCGGGACGCTGCGCATCAACCTGGCCGCGGTGGCGGCCGAACAGCTGGTGTGTCCGTATCTGCCCGAGTTCCTGGCGCGCTACCCGGAGGTGACGGTGGAGCTGTTCGTCGACCGCCGCCTGGCCGACATCGTCGAGGGCCACTTCGACGCCGGCATCCGCCTGGGCGAATGCCTGCAGCGCGACATGGTGGCCCTGCCGCTGGGCCCGCTGCAGCGGCAGACCATCGTGGGCACGCCGGCCTATCTGGACCGGCATGGCGTGCCGGCCACGCCCGATGACCTGGCGGGGCACGCCTGCCTGCGCTGGCGCCGCAGCGACGGCCGGATGCAGCCCTGGGAGTTCACCCGCGACGGCCGCGATTTCGAGATGGAGGTCGATGGCCCGCTGGTGGTCAACGACACCGTGCTCGGCCTGGACGCGCTGCGGCGCGGGCTGGGGCTGGGGCAGGTGTTCGCCTGGCAGGTGCGCGAGGACATCGCCGCCGGCCGCCTGCGCAGCGTGCTGGACGACTGGCAGGCGCCGTTTCCGGGCTGGTACGTCTATTACCCGCAGCGCGAACACCTAGCGCCCAAGCTGCGGGTGTTCATCGACTTCCTGCGCGAGCGGCTGGCTGGCGCGCCGTGCCCGTAGCCGCGACGGCCGCGCTCGCGCGCCGCAGACCTTCGCGCAGGGCGCGCCGCCGCCCTTAGGGCTGGGAAGAGGGCACCGTGCGGCCGTACACCGCATCGCGCACCTGGCCGACCAGCGGGCCGTACATGCCTTCGAAGGCGGTGTCGGTCAGCAGGATCACGCTGAGCCTGTTGGCCGGGTCGACGAACCAGTTGTGCCCGTAGGCGCCGCCCCACTGCAGCGTGCCCTCGCCCTGCGGGCTGTGCGCGGCGGCCGGATCGTCCAGCACCGCCCAGCCGTAGCCGAAGCCCCAGCCGGGGCCCTGCGTCTGCGCCTGGGCGCCGACCTGGTCGCGGCGCGCGTCGGCCAGCGTGGCGGGCTTGAGCAGGCCGCCGCCGCCGGTGCGCACGAACTCCAGCAGGCGCAGATAGTCGTCGGCGGTGCCGATCATGCCGGCGCCGCCGGACGGGAAGGCCTTGGCGTCGAAGGCGCGCCTGGGCGAGAAGCGCACCGCCGAGCCCAGGCCTTCGGGCAGGGGCACGTCCATGTTCTCGGTCACCCGCAGCGGCGGGTGGCCGTCGGCATAGGGCACGGCCAGCGGTGTGCCGGGCGCGGCGACGAAGGCGAGGTAGTCCAGCCGCAGCGGCCCGGTCACCAGGGCGTGCACGGCCTCCGGCAACGGCTTTCCGGTGGCCTGTTCGATCACCGCGCCGATCACGTCGATGCCCAGCGAATAGCGCCAGCCCTGGCCCGGCGGGAAGTACAGCGGCGCCTGCGCCAGGCGCTTGAGGTTGTCCTCCAGGCCCAGGCCCGCATCGTCCAAGCCGTCGGATATGCCCAGCCGCGCGTAGACGCCATCGGCCGGTTCCTCGAAGCGATAGCCCAGCCCGGCGGAGTGGGTGAGCAGCTGGGCCAGGGTGATGGCCGGCGCGGTGCCATCGGCCAGCCGCGGCCGGAACCACGGCAGGTAGCGCGTCACCGGCGCCTGCAACTCCAGCTTGCCTTGTTCGGCCAGGCGCAGCGCGGCCAGCGTCACCACCGGCTTGGTCATCGACGCCAGCCGGAACGGCGTGTCCGGCGTCATCGGCGTGCCCGCCTCGCGGTCGGCCTGGCCCACCGCGCGTCGATACACCACCTGCCCGTCGCGGGCCACCAGCACCACCGCGCCGACGATGCGCTGTTCGGCCACGGCCGTGTCGAGCACGGCGTCCAGGCGCTTGGCCAGCGCGGGATCGGGCGAGGTGGGCGTCGGGATGGCCAGCATCCCGCCCAGTAGCAGTCCTGTCAGCGCAAGCATCGGGGCACCTCTCGACTCGCAACGGAAGCGGGGGCGATCATGCGCGCGGCATTCGGGCCCGCTCAACGACGCCGCGGCAACGCGGTATTCCATGCGAAGCACGCCAACCATGGCGCGGCACGGGCGGGCATGCGACGCTGCCGCGTCTTCCCAGCGCCGCGCCCATGTCCGCCCCCACCCCGACCAAACCCCTGCAGGGCGACGCCGCCCTGATCCGCGCCGTGGGCGCCTTCGCCCTGACCGCGGCGGTGATCAACATCATCGTCGGCGGCGGCATCTTCCGCATGCCGGCCGCGCTGTCGCTGCAGATGGGGCCGACCGCGCCGCTGGCGCTGCTGGTCGGCGCGCTGGCGGTGATCCCGGTGACGCTGTGCTTCGCCGCCATCGGCAGCCGCGCCAGCGCCACCGGTGGGCCGTATACCTATGTGGGCACTGCGTTCGGCCCGTTCGCCGGCTTCATCACCGGCGCGCTGATGTGGATCGGCAACGTGGCCTCCAGCGCGGGCGTGGCCGCGGCCTTCGCCACCCAGGTCGCCAACATGGTGCCGGCGCTCGCCGGCCCGGGCGCGCGCATGGGGCTGATCGCGGCGCTGTATGCGGTGTTGTTCGCGCTCAACGCCTTCGGCGTCAAGCTCGGCGCGCGCGCGATCGCGGTGCTGGCCACGGTCAAGCTGACGCCCTTGTTCGCGCTGGTGGCGTGCGGGATCTGGTTCGTGGACTGGAGCCAGGTCAGCTTCCTGCCGGGCGAGGTGCCGTCGTGGAGCGCGCTGGGCATGTCGATGGTGCTGGTGATCTTCGCCTACTCGGGCGTGGAGACCGCGCTGATCCCCTCGGGCGAGGTGCGCGACCCGTCGCGCAACGTGCCGCGCGCCACGCTGGCGGCCATTCTTCTGGTGGTCGTGCTGTACCTGGGGCTGCAGATCGTCAGCCAGGGCCTGCTCGGGCCCGCGCTGGCGCACAGCGGCGTGCCGCTGGCCGACACCGCAGCCGCGCTGTGGGCGCCGGCGCGCGCGCTGCTGCTGATCACCGCCTGCGTGTCGATGGCCGGCTTCGTGCTGGGCAATCTGCTGGCGTCCTCGCGCTCGCTGTTCGCGCTGGGGCGCGACGGCTTCCTGCCGTCGGCCTTCGCCCGGGTCAGCGCGCGCCACCGCGTGCCGCTGCTGGCGCTGGCGGTGCACGCGGCGATCGCGCTGGCGCTGGCCCTGGGCGGCAGCTTCGATGCGCTGGTGCTGGTCTCCGGCGGCGCCAACTGCCTGGTCTACCTGCTGGTCTCCATCGCCGCCTGGCAGGCCCAGCGCCTGGACCTGCGCGAGCGCGGCGAACCCTTCGTGCTGTGGGGCGGCCCGCTGGTGCCGGTGCTGGCGGTCGGATCGATGGCGGCCATCGTCACCACGCTGACGCGCAAGGAATGGCAGGCCATCGGCGTGGCGCTGATGATCCTGGTGCTGATCTATGCCGTGCTGCGCGCGATGGGGCGCAAGGTGCGCGCGCCGGAGTAAACACGTAAAAGCAAGCATTCTCCAGCACTGGTAGGGCGGTGATAAAAAAGGTTCGTGCGTTCCGGCGGGGCCTGGAAGATGAACTTTTCTTCCAAGGAATGAAAATGATGCCTATCAAGCGACTTACTCTCTGGCTCCTGTGCGCGGTATGCATTCATGTCTCCGCCGCAAACGCAGTCGAACCGCAGCGTTGGACCGAAAAGGAGAGACTACATCTGGTCAATCTGGCGATCGGACTGGTAAGTCATCCTCAAGTTTACGGCGCACATCCTTGGCAAAGCCTGGATTCGGAGCGGCTCTTCGAAATTTACCTGCGGGAGCTCTCCAAGCGCGGCAAGATAAAGATGGCGATCGCCGGAGATACACAGAAATTCCGGGGCGAATTCTCCAGTGGAGCGTGGAGGAGCGACCTAAGTCCTGTTTATACGCTCTATGCGGATCAAGAGCAGAGTGGCGCCGTCATCAGTGAGGCGGATAAAGATGAGGCCATCTCCATCCTGATATCCGCGATCGCGGGGCTTCAGTACCGGAATAATGTTTTCTCGGTCGGCGGAAAAACTTACTCGGTATCCGATAAGGCCGCCCGAAATGACACGATACCCACGACTTCCAGCATGATGGGGAACATCGCCATCGTCCGGCCTGGAAACAAAAGCATTACGACAGCCGTCCTCTTGCCGAATACTGCCGATTTGGGCGCCGAGCTCAAGGCACTCGGTCGGCACGATGCCGATGGCATGATCGTCGATCTGCGGTCGCATCCGGGATTCGGCCTGAAGGATCTGCTTGCGCTCGTGGGACTATTCGCTGGAGAAGGGCCCGCGATGCAGATCAAAGCAGCGAACGGCGCGGTTGATCGTGTGAATTCAACAGGAAAACAGGTCTGGCATCGACCCGTCGCGGTTTTGGTCGATCAAGATACCGGGAGCGGCGCCGAGGCATTCGCGGCTGTTCTGCAGGATAGAAGTCGTGCGCTGATCATCGGTCGACGCACAGCAGGCGACATGAGGATCAGAAGCAATATCCTGATGAGCGATCCGGCTGAAAAATCCGCAAATGACCAGGTGGAAGTAACGGTCGTCGTCGCGGAATTATTTAGGCTCGATGGCATGCCCATCGATGGCGCTGGTGTAGAGCCCGACATCCGGCTCGGTCCTGTGGAGGCCAAGCCCAGCGAGACAAGTCGCCTGGAGACGATTTCGCCTTGGCCAGGGCTGGCCCGGAGGAAGGACGCAAAAGTGGATACACCCGGTTCGCACGACGGGCCTTCCTGCCCGCCTCGACAAGGTTCGGTCGACGTTTGCCTGCAGAACGCCGTGCAGGCATTCCAGCAGGCGCTCGCAACGCAGCGTGGCCATGAGGGCAATGCGGACAGTTGACATCGCGCGTGATTCACGAGCGCGGCGCTAGTCCAGCCGCATCACGCCCTTGCGCGCCACCTCGGTGCCCAGCGTGGCCTCGCTGAGCGGTTCGCCGAGCGAACGCAGCAGCGCGCGCTGTTCGCTCAACGGCGTGCGGGCGATGGTGTCCTCGATGCCGGCCAGACGCGCGAACTCCGGCAGCGTCAGCACGCGCCGCAGCCAGGCCGCGGTGAGCGGCCAGCGCGCGGCATCCACTTCCACGCGCACCATCGCCGCGTTGCGGAAGAACGCGGCGATGGCGATGTCGGCGATCGACAGCGCGCCGAGCAGGAAGCCCTCCTGCGGCATCTGCGCCTCCAGCCAGTCCAGGCTGGCGGGCAGGGCCACGTCGCGGGCGTGGTTGAAGCGCGCCTCGTCCACCGGCTCCTTGAACAGGAAGCGCTTGGGCCCGCGCTGATAGAACAGGTCGGCGACGATCACCTCGCCCAGGCGGGCGTCGGCGTACTCCTCCAGCCAGCGCGCCTGCGCGCGTTCGCCGATGTCGGCCGGGTACACCGAGGGGCTGGGGTGGCGATCCTCCAGGTACTGGCAGATCACGCTGGAGTCGTTGATCACGCGCGCGCCGTCGATCAGCACCGGGATGCGGCGCAGCGGGCTGATGCGCTGGAAGGCGTCGCCGCCGACGAACGGGGCGATCGGGTCGATGGTGTAGCGCAGGCCCTTGAGCGCCATCACCACCAGCACCTTGCGCACGTAGGGCGACACATAGCTGCCCACCACGTGATAGATCGGATCGCTCATCGCACCCTCCCGGATCGAAGCAGAAGCGCAAGCCTACCGGCTTGTGGTGGTGGTGGTTGCCACCTGTAGAGCGGAGCTTGCTCCGCTGGGGCCTTCTCTACGAACCGAACGAAGGGCAGCGGAGCAAGCTCCGCTCTACAAGGAGGGCGCGAGGTGAGCGGGAGAGAAGGTTGTTCCAGAAAGCTGGAAGCCTCAGCGCTTGCGCTTCTCCAGCAGCAGCTTGATGCCCACCGCGACCAGCGCGATCACGAAGCCCGCCGCCAGCGCGATCAGGATCAGCAGCAGCCACGCGCCCATCAGCGGAACACCACGGTGCGGTGGCCGTTGAGCAGGATGCGGTGCTCGACATGGCGGCGCACCGCGCGCGCCAGCACCAGCGATTCGGTATCGCTGCCCAGGCGCACCAGCTCGCGCGGCGTCATGGCATGGTCCACGCGTGCCACGTCCTGCTCGATGATCGGGCCCTCGTCCAGGTCCGGGGTGACGTAGTGCGCGGTGGCGCCGATGATCTTGACCCCGCGCGCGTGCGCCTGGTGATACGGCTGGGCGCCCTTGAAGCTGGGCAGGAAGCTGTGGTGGATGTTGATCGCGCGTCCGGCCAGCGCCGCGCACAGCGCCGGCGAGAGGATCTGCATGTAGCGCGCCAGCACCACCAGGTCGATGCGCTCGCGTTCGACCAGGTCCAGGATCGCGCGCTCCTGTGTCGCGCGCGTGGCCGCATCGACCGGCAGGTAGTGGAACGGCACGTCATAGGACGCCGCCAGCGGGGCGAAGTCCTCGTGGTTGGAGGCCACCGCGGCGATGTCCACCTTCAGCTGGCGGCTGTGCGCGCGGAACAGCAGGTCGTTGAGGCAGTGGCCGTGCTTGCTCACCAGCACCAGCAAGCGCGCGCGGGCCTGCGCGTCGTGCAGTTGCCAGTCCATGTCGAAGGCCGCGCCCAGTTCGGCCAGCCGCCCGCGCAGCGCCTCTGGCTCCAGCGCCTCGGGCCGGTCGAAGTGCACGCGCAGGAAGAAGCGTCCGCTGTCGGCATCGCCGAACTGCTGCGCATCGAGGATGTTGCAGCCGGCGTCGAACAGCAGGCCGCTCACGCGGTAGACGATGCCGGTGCGGTCCGGGCAGGAGAGGGTGAGGATGTGGTCGCGGGGCATAGGGCGCGCATCTTACGCACAGGCCCACCGCGGCGGCGACGGTTTCAGTCGGTGCCGTCTTCGCCGCGGCCGCGGCGCTGGCGCCGCCGGCGCGCGTTGGCCTCGTCCAGCCGGCGCAGCGAATCGGCCACGGGCGTGGCGGTGGCCTCGTCGGTGGTGATGAAGGCGCGCTTGTGGCTGGGATCGTCCAGCCGGCCCTGCACCAGGAACACGTGCTCGCCCTGTTCGACCAGGCCGATGTGGCGGCTCAGCACCACGTGGTCCACGCGCCTGAAGCCCTGCTCGCGCGCCAGCGGCATCAGCCGGGCGATCATGCGCGCGCTGGCCGCGTCCGGCGTGCGCCCGGCCTCGGCATCGAGCCGGTGCACACCGCGCGCGATCTGGGTGTAGAGGCGGTGTTCGGGGTGCTCGGGATGCTCCGGGCCGATCACCTCGGAGGACTGCGCCTGCTCCGGTGCCGAGGCCCTCATCGCGGCCATGGGCCGTGCCGGTGGTGGATGTCCCTGGATGCGTGCATGTGTCCTTCCGTTGAACGCGCCGTCGTGCCGAGCGCCTGCGCACCTTAGTCGCAGCGCGCCGCGCGGCTCAAGCCGCGCCGCGGCGATCCGCGACGCAGGTCCGCCGCTCGCGCCTAGGCCTGCCCGGCACGGCGAGCCGAGACCTTGGCCAGCGCCGACCAGTCCAATTCGCCGTCGCCCTGGGCGATGCCTTCGAGCAGGCCGTCGCGCAGGGTGCTGGCGATGGGCATGGGCACATGCTTCGCCTCGCCGGCGGCCAGGGCCAGGCGCACGTCCTTCAGGCCCAGGGTCATCTTGAAGCCGGCCGGCGAGTACTCCTCGCGGGCGATCAGCCCGCCATAGCCCTGGTAGGCGGGCGCGGCGAACACCGTGGAGGTGAGCATGGTCAGGAAATCGGCCGGCGCCACGTCGTGCCCGCGCACCAGCGCGCCGGCCTCGGCCATGGTGCCGATGGCGCTGGCCAGGCAGAAGTTGGCCGCCAGCTTGACCGCATTGGCCTGCTCGGGCCGGGCGCCGAAGTGCCAGGTCTTCGCGCCTAGCACGTCCAGCAGCGGCTGCACCCGGGCGATGTCCGCGGGCTCGCCGCCGGCCAGGATGTTGAGCTTGCCGGCCTGTGCCACGTCCACGCGGCCCAGCACCGGCGCGGCCACGTAGGCCACTCCGCGCGCGGCGTGCGCATCGGCCAGTTCGCGTGCGAAGGCGACCGAGACGGTGGCCATGTTCACGTGGATCGCGCCCTCGGGCAGGGCGTCGAGCAGGCCGCTGTCCAGCACGCTCTCGCGCACCGCCTGGTCGTGGGCCAGCATCGAGATCAGCACCGGTGCGGCGGCCTGGCGCGGCGTGTCGCAGGCGTGGGCGCCTTCGCGGGCCAGGGCCTCGCGCGGCGCCGCGCCGCGGTTCCAGACGCGCAGGCTGTGGCCGGCCTTGAGCAGATTGCGCGCCATCGGCGCGCCCATCGTGCCCAGGCCTAGGAATCCGATGTCCATCGTGAAGGTCGCTTCGGGGGAATGGGGGACCAGTGTCGGCCCACGCGGGTATGGGAGGCGCGAAGCGCGCCCGGGTGCGGCACCGCCTGTCGGGCTTGTGCGCGTTTTCATGCGGTGATCGCGTCCCGGGCTGGTATGGTTGCGCAACCATCCGCGCTTTGATCGTCATGTCCGCCCCCCGGTTTACCCCAGGCTGTCCCGGCTTCGGCCCGCGCTGCGCGCTCGCTTCGCGGGGGGCCGCGTGAGCGGCGGACGCGTCGGCAAGCGGCCGGTCACGCTCAAGGACGTCGCCGCGCGGGCCGGCGTGGGGGCGATCACGGTCTCGCGCGCGCTGCGCGAGCCGGCCGCGGTTTCTGCCGCCCTGCGCGCCCGCATCAAACAGGCCGTGGCCGAACTGGGCTACGTCGCCAACCACGCCGCCAGCAGCATGGCCGCCGGCCACAGCCGGATCGTGCCGGTGGTGGTGCCCACACTGGCCCATCCGGTGTACGTGCCGTTCCTGGACGGGGTCAACGCCGTCCTGGACGAGCAGGGCTACCAGGTCCTGCTGGGCACCACCGAGTACCGTCAGGACCGCGAGGCGCGCCTGGTCGAGGGCCTGCTGGGCTGGGCGCCGGCCGGGCTGCTGCTGGCCGGCGTCGACCACACGCCGGTCCTGCGCGCGCGGCTGCAGGCGCTGGCGCGTACCCGGCCGCTGGTGGAATTCATGGACCTGGACGGCGAGCCGATCGACCTGATGGTGGGCTTCTCGCATCGGGCGGTGGGCCGGGCGGTGGCCGACTGGTTCGCCGACCGCGGCTTCCGCCACATCGCCATCGTCAGCACCGGCGCCGAGCACGACCTGCGCGCCGCGCGCCGCGCGCAGGCCTTCGCCGAGGCGCTGGCGGCGCGCGGGCTGCGCGACGACTACATCCTCGATGGCCAGGGCCCCTCGTCCATCGCCGGCGGCGGCCGGCTGCTGGCCGAGCTGCTGCGGCGCCATCCGCAGGTCCAGGCGGTGTTCCTGGCCAACGACGACCTGGCCGCCGGCGCCCTGTTCGAGGCCCAGCGCCGGGGCCTGCGCGTGCCGCAGGACCTGGCGCTGATGGGCTTCAACGATGCGCCGATCGCCGCGGCCGTGGTGCCTGCGCTGTCCTCGGTGGCCGTGGACCGGCGCGGCATGGGCCACACCGTGGCCACGCTGCTGCTCGAGCGCCTGGCCGGCGCCACGCCGCAGGCGCGCGTGATCGACACCGGCTTTTCCATCGTCGCGCGCGCCAGCACCGACGCGCCGCCGCGCCCGACCGGAGACCTGACATGACCCCCTTGCGCGCCGCGCTTGCGCTGGCCTGCCTGCTGTCCCCGCTGCTGGCCCGGGCCGGCGAGGCGCACGACCCGGCCGCCCTGCCGGTCGGCCAGCTGGAGGTGGTGGCCCGCTTCGATGGGCCCGGCCCCTCGGGCATCGCGGTGACGCCCTCAGGACGGGTGTTCGTCGGCTTCCCGCGCCACGCCGAGAACCACGCCGGCATGACGCTGGGCGAGCTGGTGCAGGGGCGGCTGGTGCCGTTTCCCAATGCGGCCATGAGCCTGCCCTCGCAGGTGCCGGACGCGCAGCGGCTGGTCTCGGTGCACGGCATGACCACCGATGCCAAGGGCAATCTGTGGGTGATCGACGACGGCAAGCGCGCCGGCGTGCCGGGCATCCCGGACGGCGCGGCCAAGGTGGTGGGGTTCGACCCGGCCAGCGGGCGGGTGCTCGCCTCGGTGGTGCTCAAGGCGCCGACGCTGCTGCAGGACAGCCACATGAACGACCTGCGGGTGGACCTCAGCCACGGTGCCAAGGGCACGGCCTATATCAGCGATTCCTCCTTCGGCACCTCGCCGGCACTGGTGGTGGTGGACCTGGCCAGCGGGCGCCAGCGCCGCGTGCTGGCCCATCACCCCTCCACGCAGCCCGACCCGGGCTTCGTCGCCACCCTCGACGGCAAGCCCATGCGCTACAGCGCCAGGTCACCGACCTTCCCGGTGGGCGGCGTGGATGCCGTCGCGCTGAGCCCCGACAACGGCACGCTCTACTTCGCGCCGCTGAGCAGCCGGCGCCTCTACAGCATCTCCACCGACGTGCTGGCCAACTTCGACAACGACGAGGCCACGCTCGCCGCCGCGGTGCGCGACCTGGGCGAGAAGGGCTTCGCCGATGGCATGGACAGCGATGCGCAGGGCCGGCTGTACATCACCGACAGCGAGCACGACGCGATCGTGCGGCGCTGGCCGGACGGGCACTTCGACGTGGTCGGCCGCGATCCGCGCATCGTCTGGCCCGACGGCATCGCGGCCACCGATCGCTACGTGTATGTGACCCTGGGCCAGTGGGACCGCCTGCCCAGCTTCAACGGCGGCAAGGACCTGCGTCAGCCGCCGTACCTGCTGGTGCGCCTGCCGACCGATCCGGCCGGTCCGCTCAGCGCGGCGGGTGCGCCATGAGGGCCTGCGCCGCCGATGTTCCCCTTTCGCCACTGGAGCACACCATGCTGCATCGCCGCCGTTTCCTGACCGCCGCCGCTGCCGGGACCGCCGCCCTGGCGGCCAGCCCGCTGCTGGCCCAGTCGACCGCGCCGGGGCCGGGCAGCGTGCTGCCGACCAAGGGGCGCGGCACCGGCGCCCCGCTGCCGTCCAATGCGCCGCGCAGCGGACGGTTCCGGCCCAGCTCGCGCCTGGGCCTGGGCGGCGTGGCGATCGGCAACGGCTTCGCCCCGGCCACCGACGCGCAGAGCGAACAGACCCTGGCCGCGGCCTGGGCGGCGGGCGTGCGTTACTTCGACACCTCGCCCTGGTATGGGCTGGGGCTGAGCGAGCGCCGCTTCGGCCACCATCTGCACACCCATCCGGCCGATCAGTACGTGCTCTCCACCAAGGTCGGGCGGCTGCTCACCGCCACCGCCGGGCCGCTGCAGGAGACGATGTGGCAATCGCCTTCGCCCTTCCGCTACCGCTACGACTACTCGGCCGCCGGTACGCGGCGCTCGGTGGAGGACAGCCTCAACCGGCTGGGCGTGGCGCAGCTGGACGTGGTGTTCATCCATGACCTGTCGCCGGACAACGAGGAAGATCTGGGCATGCCCTGGGAGCAGCGCTTCGCCGAGGCCGCCAAGGGCGCGATGCCCGAGCTGACCCGCATGCGCGAGGAAGGCCTGATCAAGGCCTGGGGCTTCGGCGTCAACCGGCCCGAGCCGGCGCTGCGCGCGATCGAGCAGGCCGACCCGGACATCTTCCTGCTGGCCTGCCAGTACTCGCTGCTGGATCACGCCAAGACCCTGCACGAGACCTTTCCGAAGATCGCCGCGCACGGCGCGTCGGTGGTGGTCGGCGCGCCGCTGCTGGCCGGCTATCTGGCCGGGCGCGAGCGCTATCTCTACGACGGCAAGGTGCCGGACTGGGCACCGGCCAAGCGCGCCAGGGTGCAGGCGGTGTGCGATCGCCACGGCGTGGACCTGCGCACGGTGGCGCTGCAGTTCGCCAACGCGCCGGCGGTGGTGTCGGCGGTGATCCCGGGCGCGCGCACGCCGGCGCAGGTGCAGGCCAACGTCGCCTCGATGGCGGTCGCGGTGCCGCAGGCGCTGTGGGATGAGCTCAGGCACGAGGGCCTGATCGACGCCGACGCGCCGGTGCCGGCGGCGGCATGATGCGGAAGAAGCGTCTGTTCATCGCCGCGCTGGTGGCGGCGATCCTGTTCCTGTCGGCGTTCGCCATCGCGCTGCTGCCCACGCGGACCCGCGCCATCGCCCCGGTCGCGCAAGGGCAGGCCGCCGCGCTGCTGGAGCAGGGCCGCTATCTGGCCGCGGCCGGCGACTGCACCGCTTGCCATACGGCACAGGGCGACGCACCGTTCGCCGGCGGTCTGCCGATCGCCTCGCCGATCGGCACCATCTACAGCACCAACATCACACCGGACCCGGACACCGGCATCGGCCGCTATTCGCTGGACCAGTTCGACCGCGCGCTGCGGCACGGCATCCGCGCCGACGGCGGCACGCTCTATCCGGCCATGCCGTATCCGTCCTATGCGCGCATCAGCGACGACGACGTGCGCGCGCTGTATGTCTATTTCATGCAGGGCGTAAAGCCGGTCGAACACCACAACCAGCCCACCGGCATCGCCTGGCCGCTCAGTCTGCGCTGGCCGCTGGCGCTGTGGCGGCGCATGTTCGCGCCCTCGCCCGACGCGCTGGCGGCCAGGCCTGCGCTGGCCGACGCCCGGCTCGCCCGGGGCGCCTACCTGGTCGAAGGCCTGGGCCACTGCGGCAGCTGCCACACCCCGCGCGCGCTGACCATGCAGGAGGAAGCGCTGGACGCCTCAAACAAGGCCTACCTGAGCGGCGGCCAGGTGATCGATGGCTGGACCGCCATCAACCTGCGCGGCGATGTGGGCGGCGGGCTGGGCGGCTGGTCCGAGCAGGACATCGTCGATTCGCTGCGCACCGGCCGCAATCCGCACGCGGGCACCGTCGGCAGCCCGATGGGCGATGTCACCGTCCACAGCATGCAGTACCTGCGCGCGGACGATCTGCACGCCATCGCGGCCTACCTCAAGAGCCTGCCGGCGCAGGACCCGGCGCATCCCGGCTTCCGTGCCGACCCGTCTACCGCCGCGGCCCTGGCGCAGGGCCAGGACGCCACGCCCGGCGCGGCGCTGTACCTGGACAACTGCGCCGGCTGCCACCGCAGCGACGGCGCCGGCGATACGCGCACCTTCCCATCGATCGCCGGCAACCCCACCGTGCTGGCGCCCGCGCCGACCTCGCTGCTGCGCCTGATCCTGGACGGCAGCAGGATGCCGGCCACGCCGGCGGCGCCTTCGGACCTGGGCATGCCCGGTTTCGCCTGGCGGCTGGACGATGCGCAGATCGCGCAGCTGGCCAGCTTCGTGCGCGCGGGCTGGGGCAATCGCGCCGACCCGGTCAGCGCCGCCCAGGTGCGCAAGGTCCGCGCCCAGCTCGAGCGCGAGCGCGCCGAGCGCGCCAAACCCCACGACCCGACTTCCACGCGCGATTGATGCGCGCCGCTGCCCCTTGGTGACCCGCATGAGCAAGCCTCCCCAGACGCCCCAGGCCGATGCGCCGACCGCGACGACCCGCCGCGCCTTCCTGCGCCTGTCGCTGGCCGTGGCCCCGGCCGCGGTCGCCCTTGGCGCGTGCGACGGCCAGCAGGGCGAGGCCGGCCGGCGCGAAGGCGCCAGCGCCGCGGATCCCGCGCCTTATCAGCCCACGTATTTCAGCGCGGCCGAATGGGCCTGCCTGCAGGCCGTCGTGGCCCGGCTGATCCCCGGCGACGCCCATGACCCGGGCGCGCTGGAGGCCGGCGTGCCCGAATACATCGACCGCCAGATGGGCACGCCCTGGGCGGCGGGGCGGCTGTGGTTCATGCAGGGGCCGTTTCAGCCCGATGCGCCGGCCACGCTGGGGTATCAGCTCCGGCTGGCGCCGCGCGAGCTCTACCGGCTGGGCCTGGCAGATCTGGACCAAGCCTGCCGCGCCGCGCACGGCAAGGCTTTCGCCGAACTCGACGCCGCGGCTCAAGACGGCGTGCTGCAGCAGCTGGAAGCCGGCGCGCTGGCGCTGGCGCAGGTGCCGCCCAAGGCGCTGTTCGGCCTGCTGCTGGCCAACGCGCGCGAGGGCTTCTTCTGCGATCCGCGCCACGGCGGCAACCGCGACCTGGTGGGCTGGAAGCTGATCGGCTTCCCCGGCGCGCGCGCGGACTTCATGGACTGGGTCGAGCGCGACGTGGCCTATCCGCTGCCGCCGGTGTCCATCGACGGGGTGCGGGGCTGAGCCATGGCGACCACGATGAAGAAGACCGATGTGGTGGTGGTGGGCTTCGGCTGGGCCGGGTCGATCATGGCGCGTGAGCTGACCGAGGCGGGCCTGCGCGTGGTCGCGCTGGAACGCGGCGCCGCGCGCGACACCCAGCCCGACGGCGCCTACCCGGGCACGCTGGACGAGCTAACCTATAGCGTGCGCAAGAAGCTGTTCCAGGATCTCTCGCGCAGCACCGTCACGATCCGCCATACCGAGGCGGATACCGCGCTGCCGTACCGGCAGCTCGGCGCTTTTCTGCCCGGCGATGGCGTCGGTGGCGCCGGCCTGCACTGGTCCGGCGTGCACTTCCGCGTCGACCCGGTGGAGCTGAAGCTGCGCAGTCATTACGAGCAGCGCTACGGCAAGCGCTTCATCCCCGAGGGCATGACCATCCAGGACTTCGGCGTGAGCTACGAGGAGCTGGAGCCGCACTTCGACTTCGCCGAGAAGGTGTTCGGCACCTCCGGCAGCGCCTGGAGCGTGCAGGGCGAAGTGGTGGGGCGGGACAAGGGCGGCAACCCGCTGGCGCCGGACCGCTCGGCGCCGTTCCCGCTGCCGGCGCAGAAGCGCACCGTCTCGGCGCAGCGCTTCTTCTCGGCCGCCGCCGGGCTGGGCTATCACCCCTACGACACGCCCTCGGCCAACGCCTCCGGCCCTTACACCAACCCCTACGGTTGCCAGATGGGCACGTGCAATTTCTGCGGCTATTGCAGCGGTTATGCCTGCTACAACTATTCCAAGGCCTCGCCCAACGTCAACGTGTGGCCGGCGCTGCGCCAGCAGCCGCTGTTCGAGCTGCGCACGCATTGCGAGGTGACCCGGGTGGAGCTGGCGCCCGATCGCAAGAGCGCCACCGGGGTGACCTACGTCGACGCGCAGGGGCGCGAGGTGTTCCAGCCCGCCGATCTGGTGATCGTCTCGGCCTTCCAGTTCCACAACGTGCGCCTGCTGCTGCTCTCGGGCATCGGCACGCCCTACGACCCGGCCAGCAACACCGGCGTGGTCGGCCGCAACTTCGCCTACCAGAACATGGCCACGGTCAAGGCGTTCTTCGGCCGGGACGTGCACAGCAATGAATTCATCGGCGCCGGCGGCAACGGCGTGGCGATCGACGACTTCAACGCCGATCACTTCGATCATGCGGCGGCCGGCTTCGTCGGCGGCTCACCGATGTGGGTCAACCAGGCCGGGGTCAAGCCGATCAGCGGCATCGCGCTGCCGGCGGGCACGCCGGGCTGGGGCCAGGCGTGGAAGCGCGCGGTGGCCGAGCACTACACCCACACCGTGTCGATGGACGCGCACGGCGCGCACATGAGCTATCGCAGCAACTACCTCAGCCTGGACCCGACCTATACCGACGTCCACGGCCTGCCGCTGCTGCGCATGACCTTCGACTGGCAGGAGAACGACACGCGCATGGCGCGCTTCATGGCCGACAAGCTCGACGGCATCGCCAAGGCGATGGGCCCGGCCTCCACCCGCAAGCTGGTGCGCGACTTCGGCGATCACTTCGATACCACCAGCTACCAGACCACGCATCTGAACGGCGGCGCGATCATGGGCACCGACCCGGGCACCAGCGTGCTCAACCGGTATCTGCAGAGCTGGGACGTGCACAACGTCTTCGTCCCCGGCGCGTCGGCCTTCCCGCAGGGGCTGGGCTACAACCCCACCGGGCTGGTGGCCGCGCTGACCTATTGGTCGGCGACGGCCATTCGCGATCAGTACCTGTCCTCGCCACGCGCGTTGGCCTAACCAACGCGCGTCTCGGCATTGCCTCAGCGCGGCTTGAACACGCCGCGCGCCTCGCGCGGTTCGCTGCGCAGGTACTGCGAGGCGATCGGCAGGGTCGCGCCCAGCGCCACCGCCGCGTGCCAGGGCCAGCGCGGGTCGTACAGCGCGGCGCGGGCGATGGCCACCGCGTCGGCCTTGCCTTCGGCCACGATGCGCTCGGCGTGCGCCGGCTCGGTGATCAGGCCGACCGCGACCACCGGCATGGTCGACAGCGCCGCCTTGATGTCGCGGGCGAACGGCACCTGATAGCCGGGTTCCACCGGGATCTGCTGGCGCGGATCCAAGCCACCGCTGGACACGTGAAGATAGCTGCAGCCGCGCGCTTCCAGCGCCTGCGCCAGGGCGATGCTCTGCGCCACGTCCCAGCCGCCTTCGACCCAGTCGCTGGCCGAGATGCGCATGCCGACCGCCATGCTGTCCGGCACCGCGGCGCGCACCGCGTCGAACACCTGCAGCGGCAGGCGCAGGCGGTTCTCCAGCGAGCCGCCATAGGCATCGGTGCGATCGTTGCTCAGCGGCGAGAGGAACTGGTGCAGCAGATAGCCGTGCGCGCCGTGCAGCTCGATCAGGTCGAAGCCCAGCCGGTGCGCGCGCTGCGCGCTGTCGACGAAGGCCTGCACGATCGCCTCGATGCCGGCCCCGTCCAGGCGCTGCGGCGCCGGATCGCCTTCCGCGTACGGACGATCGGTGGAGGAGACGGTCTGCCAGCCGTGCGGCGCATCCGGCGCGATGGCCGCGCCATCATGCTCCCACGGCTTGTGGGTGGAGCCCTTGCGCCCGGCGTGGGCCAGCTGGATGCCGAGCCGGATCGGCGACCAGCGCCGGATGCCTTCGATTACGGGACGCAGGGCCTGCTCGGTGGCGTCGTCCCACAGGCCCAGATCGGCCCAGGAAATGCGCCCGCGCGCCTCGACCGCGGTGGCTTCCAGAATCAGCAGGCCGGCGCCGGACTGCGCCAGATGACCCAGATGCATGGCGTGCCAGGCATTGGCCTGTCCATTGTCATCATCACAGGAGTACTGGCACATCGGCGCGATGACGATGCGGTTGTCCAACGACAGCGGCCCCAGGGACAGGGGCGAAAACAGCGTGCTCACGAAGTGTGGCCTTACAACGGGGGGAGAGCCCACATTGCAACGCGCGGCGTTAGCACCCCGCAAGCGCACCGCTGGATCAGCCTGTCGCGCGCACGACGCTCACGCCGTCACACCGTCCTCGAGAAAGGCCAGCGCCTGCGCGCAGTCGTGCTGCACCTTCAGCGTGAGCAACGCGTCGGCGCGCGTGCGGCCGTGGTTGAGCGCGGCCACCGGCAGGCCGGCCGCATGCGCCCACTGCACGAAGCGCAGGCCCGAATACACCATCAGCGAAGAGCCCACCACCAGCAGCGCATCGCTGCGTTCCAGCGCCTCGCGCGCGGCGGCCACGCGCTCGCGCGGCACGTTCTCGCCGAAGAACACCACGTCCGGCTTCAGCACCCCACCGCAGTGCGCGCAGGCCGGGATGTCGAACGCCGCGAAGTCCACGCCCTCCAGATCCGCATCGCCATCGGGCGCGATACCGGCGTGATGCCGGTCCCAGCCTGGATTGCGCGCGACCAGCTCGGCCTGGAAGTCCTCGCGCGGCGTGCGTCGCTCGCAGCCCATGCAGCGCACCACATCGAGCCGGCCATGCAGATCGATCACCTGGCGGCTGCCGGCGGCCTGATGCAGGCGGTCCACGTTCTGGGTCAGCAGCAGCGAGAGCTGCCCGCGCGCCTCCAGCGTCGCCAGCGCACGGTGCACGCCGTTGGGCCGCGCGGCGCCGAAGCGCGGCCAGCCGACCAGGCTGCGCGCCCAGTAGCGCTGGCGCGTGGCCAGTTCGCCCATGAAGGCCTGATAGGTCACCGGCTGCGGCCGCTTCCACGCGCCGTCGCGGTCGCGGTAATCGGGAATGCCCGAATCGGTGCTGCAGCCCGCGCCGGTCAGCACGAACAGACGCTCGTGACGCGCGATGAACTGCTGCAGGTCCTGTGGCGTGCTCATGCGCGTTCCTGGCACCCGTTGGCGATCGACTTCCCGACACGCGCGCGCAGGCGCGCCGTCGTGGCCTTCGCACGCGACCAGGCCCGCCATGCGCGGCGGTGCAGGGTGTCGGGCAGGGCGCTCATGACGGCGGATGCGCAGGCGAGGACATGCGTCCTATCTTGGGTGTCCCGGAAGACAACGCAAGGACGTCCGGCGCATGGCAGCATCCTGTCGCGACCGCGATGCGGCGAATTGCCGCCGCCCGGTCCATCCGGGATACTTCGGCCGACCCGCAGGATGCGGGGCGCACGGCGCCTTGGGCCTTGTGCCATCCGATCACCGTCCCTGCATCGAGTCCGCGCCTTCCACGTGAGTTCGCCCGTGCCATCGTCCCCCGGTCCTGTGCCCGCCCCGCTGCGCCTGGCGCTGCTCGAGGACGACGACGTGCTGCGCGAGCGCGTGCTGCTGCCGGGGCTGGCGCGCCATGGCTTCGACGTGGCGCCGATGCGCACGGTGGCGCAGCTGGAGGCGGCGCTGGCGCAGGCCAGCTTCGACCTGATCGTGCTCGACATCGGCCTGCCCGATGGCGATGGCTTCACCCTCACGCGCCAGCTGCAGGCCGGGCGTCCGGGCATGGGCATCGTGATCCTCAGCGGGCGCGATACCTCGCCGGACATGGTGCGTGGCCTCAGCCAGGGCGCCGATGCCTACCTGACCAAGCCGGTGGAGATCGAGATGCTGGCCGCGACCTTGTTCAGCGTCGCGCGGCGGCGCACGAGGCGCCGGCGTGGCAGCTGCAGGACGATGGCTGGTGCCTGTTCTCGCCGCAGGGCAAGGCCGTGGCGCTGACCCAGTCCGAGCGCCGCGTGCTGCTGTGCCTGTGGCGCACGCGCGGCAAGCTGGTCTCGCGTGCGTCGCTGCTGGCCACGCTCGGCGGCGAGCTGGGGCTGGAGATCGATCCGCATCGTCTCGATGCGCTGCTGCATCGCCTGCGCCAGAAGGTGCAGGACCGCGCCGGCCTGGCGCTGCCGCTGACCGCCGTGCGCGGCGCCGGCTACCTGTTCAATCCGCAGGCGGACTGAGCGGCGCGGCGACCTGCGGCAGGCGCAGCGTGAAGCGCGTGCCCTGGCCGGGCGCGCTGTCCACCCACAGGCTGCCGCCGCCCTGCTGGGTCAGCTCCTGCGCCACCGCCAGGCCCAGGCCCGTGCCCTGGCCCGCCGGCTTGGTGGTGAAGAACGGCTCGAAGGCCTGCTGCATCACCTCGGCGCTCATGCCGATGCCGGTATCGGACAGTCGCAGCACCACCTGCACCTCCTCCAGGCTCACCTCGATCGAGAACGTGCCGCCCTCGGGCATCGCATCGCGCGCATTGGCGGCGAAGTTGAGCATCACCAGGTCGAACTGCGCGCGATCCAGATGCACCACGCAGGGCAGGTCCGGCGTGCGCAGCCGCACCTGCACGGACGCGCCGAACAGCTGCCGCAGCATCGGCTGCAGCTCGCCCAGCGCATCGGCCACGTCGAAGTCGCGCGGCACGGCCAGCTCGCGCCGGCTGAAGCTCAGCAGCTTGCGGCTGATCGCCACCCCGCGCTGCGCGGCCAGCTCCACGCCCTCCAGCGCATCGCCCATCGCCTGCGCGTCGACGACCGGGTCGTAGTCCAGCTCGTGCAGGCGATGGCGCTGGGCGGTGTAGCCGATGATCGCGCCGAGGATGTTGTTGAAATCGTGCGACACGCCGCTGGCCAGCTGGCCGACCGACTCGATCTTCTGCAGGTGCAGCAGCCGTGCCTGCACGCGCTCGCGCTCGCGCATCTCCACGCGCAGGCGCTCGGCCGAACGCCGGGCGCTGAACAACCCTTCGCGCAGCGCCTCCACGGTGCGGTCCAGCACCAGGGTGATCATGAAATAGCTCATCGCCAGCGACGGCAGGTTCTGGAAGGGGTTGCCGGAGGCGTTCGGCGCTTGGCCTTCCGGGCTCTCCATGCCCAGCCAGAACATCAGCGGGATGCACGCATACACCGCCCACAGCGCCCAGCGCCCGATCACCAGGGCCGCCAGCGTCAGCAGCATCATCGGATAGGGATCGAAGGCCTGCAGCTGGTAGCCGAAGGCGATGTTGGCCGCGATGCCCGAACACAGGGTCACGCCGATGAACAGCGCCGTGGCCGGCTTGACCTGGCCGCGCCGGATCAGCCACACGCCGATCCACGCGGCCAGCGTCATCGCCGCGTCGGTGCCGATGTCCACGGCCAGCTGCGTGGCGTCCATCTGGATCCGCGCCGCGGTCAGCAGGTGGTAGGCCTTGTTGAGCGGAATCTCGGTGCCGAGGAACAGCAGCAGCACCTGCAGCGCTGGCGCATTGCGGCGGTCGATCGGATCTGAGGCCGGCACCCTGCGCAGCCAGGCGACCGCCTGACGCCACAGCGGCGGGCGCCAAGGCAGGCGCCAGAACCGACTGCGATCAGATCTCCCCATGGGCCGTGAGTCTAGCGTGAGCCGGCCATGAGATTGCGGGCATTGAGCGCGCGCGGCGGCTGTCGGTAAATCCTTCCACGCGTGCCGTGCGGGGAGCCGGTGCGACTTCCCTTTTCCGGACCTATCGCCATGCCCAGCCTTGCCATGTCGTCCGTGCGCAGTGGGCGCACGTCCTCCCATCGCATCCTGCCTGCCCTGTCTTGCAGTCCGTTGACCGTCGCGTTGCTGCTCGCGCTGGCGCTGCCGGCCGGCGCCATGCCGGCGGCGGCCGTGGACCCGCCCGCAGGGGCGACCGCCCAGGCGAGCCAGACCGTCGCGCCGCAGGCCGATGACACGGCCGTCGTGGCGGCGGCGGTGGATCCCAGCTACTTCGCCGCCAGCGGCGCCGGCGACGGCAGCGACAACGCGGCCGCCGGCGGCACCAGCGCCGTAGGCATCGGCGCCGGCGCCGACGCCGCGGGGAACTTCGGCGTGGCGATCGGGGCCCGGGCCACGGTGAGCGACGCCTACGGCATCGCCATCGGCCACAACGTCACCGCCGGCAACACCGCCATCGCGATGGGCGACGGGGCGCAGGCCACCGGGCAGTCGGCGGTGGCCATCGGCGGCAGCTTCTTCGGCAGCGCCTTTGGCGATTCGGACGGCGCGCGCGCCACCGGCTTCGGCGCGGTCTCGCTGGGCGCCTATGCGGAGGCGATCGGCGACAACGCCACGGCCCTGGGCTGGTCGTCGACGGCGGCCGAAGCGGGGGCGGTGGCCGTGGGCAGTTCGGCCAGCGCGCAGGCGCAGTACGCCACGGCATTCGGCAGCTCGAGCGCCGCGTCCGGGGCGGCGTCCATGGCGCTGGGCTATGCGAGCCGGGCCACCAATGACGCGGCCGTGGCCATCGGCACCTACGGCCTGGCCGAAGGGTTCGCCGGTGTGGCCATCGGCTACGGCACCACCGCCGCGGGCGATGGCGGCACGGCGCTGGGCGAAGGCGCGATGGCGCAGGGTCAGCAGAGCGTGGCCATCGGCGCCAGCAACGCCAGCGTGTCCGCGCAGGCCAACGGGCTGGGTGCGGTGACGGTGGGCGCGGGCTCGTGGGCGCTGTCGGACTACGGCGTGGCGCTGGGCTTCGACAGCCACGCCGATGCGATGTACGCCACCGCCCTGGGCGCGCAGGCGATCTCCACCAGCGCCAGCGCCACCGCGCTCGGCGCGCAGACCTTCGCCGACGGCGATGAGGCCACCGCGGTGGGCTACATCGCCAGCGCGTCCGGCCTGGGCGCCGCGGCGTTCGGCTCGGGCGCCAGTGCACTGGGCGACGGCGCGCTGGCGCTGGGCACCAACAGCGCGGTGACCGGGGCGAACAGCGTCGCGCTGGGCGCCGGCAGCTTCGCCGATCGCGCCAACAGCGTCTCGATCGGCGTGGCCGGCGCGGAGCGCCAGCTCGCCAACGTGGCCGCCGGCACCGAGGACACCGATGCGGTGAACCTCTCGCAGCTGCACGCGCTGGCCGACACGCTGACCCTGGCCGGCGGCGCGACCGTCGACGGCCTGGGCCAGATGGCCGCGGCGCTGGGCGGCGGCGCGGGGTATTCGGCGGCCGGCGGCTTCGTGCTGCCGCGCTACAGCCTGCAGGGCGCCAGCTTCACCAACGTCGGCGACGCGTTGACCGCGCTGGATGGCGCGTTCTCCGGCCTCTCCACGCGCCTGGCCTCGCTGGAGGCCGCACCGGCGGCCGGCAGCGGCGCCGGCGGGGTGGCGGTCGGCGGCGGCAGCGCGAACGGCGCCAGCGTGGCCGACGGCAGCAACGGCGTGGCCATCGGCGCGGGTGCGGCCAGCGGCGGCCAGAACGGCACCGCCGTCGGCGGCGGCGCCTACGCGGCGGGGCCCAACGACACCGCGATCGGCGGCAATGCCAAGGTCAATGCCGATGGCAGTACCGCGGTGGGTGCCAATACCGTCATCGCGGCCGCCGCCACCAATGCGGTGGCGGTCGGCGAGAGTGCCACGGTCGGCGCGGCGTCCGGCACGGCGATCGGCCAGGGCGCCTCGGCCACCGCCACCGGCGCGGTGGCGCTGGGCCAGGGTTCGCTCGCCGACCAGGCCAACACCGTCTCGGTGGGCAGCGCCGGCCAGGAGCGCCGCGTGACCAACGTTGCGGCCGGCACCGCCGCCACCGATGCGGCCAATGTCGGCCAGGTGCAGGCGGGCGATGCGCAGGCCGTGGCCACCGCGCACGCCTACACCGACACCACCGCGACCAGGACGCTGAGCTCGGCCAATGCCTATACCGATCAGAAGCTGACCGCGCTCGATGACCGCTTCAGCCAGCTCTCCAACGATCTCGGCCACCGGCTGGCCGCGCAGGACAAGCGCATCGACCGGATGGGGGCGATGGGCTCGGCGATGATGAACATGGCCATCAACGCGGCCAATGCCAGGACCGCCAATGGCCGCCTCGCCGCCGGCGCCGGCTGGCAGAACGGCCAGGCCGCGCTGTCGGTGGGCTACGCCAGGCAGATCGGCGAGCGCGCCTCCTTCAGCATCGGCGGCGCCTTCAGTGGCGAGGACGCCTCCGCCGGCGTCGGCTTCGGCATCGACCTGTAACGCCCCTGCTTCCGCTTGGCCTCGCGCCGGGCGGTGCAGTCCTTCGCTTGTCTCCTTTCGCCCCGAATCGGTCGCCGACGCAGCGGCCGCTCCTTGCCCGAGGTCCCACGATGAATTCGACGTCCATTCCCTTCCGCCGCAGCGTGCTGGCGATTTCGCTGGCCGCGGCGGTGTGTCCCGCCCTGGCGCAGGTCTCGCGCTTCGGCTCGCTGCAGACCGGCGTCGCCAGCGAGCCTCTGGCGGTCTACGATGGCCTGCTGATCACCTACCGCAGCGGCAGCAGCGAGCGCATCAGCGGCGCGGCCGCGGCCACCAAGCTGAAATCGGCGATGGCCACCACCGCCGTGCGCAGCCAGTGGAGTGCCCAGTTCCGCCAGGCACCGCCGGCGCTGAACCGCGTGCGCCGCATCGCCACCGGCGCCGATCTGGTGCGCCCGGCCCGCGCGCTCAGCCAGGAACAGCTCAACAGCCTGATGCAGACCCTGCGCGCCGATCCTTCGGTCGCCCATGTCGAGCCCAACCTGCTGATGAAGCCGATCCGCGCGACCGCCCAGGCGATCCTGCCGCCGGGACAGACGCCGAACGACCCCGGCGCGGTCGTGCAATGGCACATGCGCGCGGCCGACGGCCACGCCGAGTACACCGAAGCGGACGGCAGCACG
Organism: Pseudoxanthomonas winnipegensis; assembly: GCF_004283755.1. Lineage (GTDB taxonomy): Bacteria > Pseudomonadota > Gammaproteobacteria > Xanthomonadales > Xanthomonadaceae > Pseudoxanthomonas_A > Pseudoxanthomonas_A winnipegensis. Next base: position 15,455 of record NZ_SHMH01000002.1, on the reverse strand, counting down.
GTCAACTTCCCCAACTGGGGCGGCATCAACGCGATCCCGGCCTGGCAGTACGGCGACGGCGAGGGTGTGGTGGTGGCGGTCATCGATACCGGCATCACCGCCCATCCCGACCTGGACACCTCACTTGCCGACGCCGGCTACGACTTCATCAGCAGCGGCTACATGTCCGGCCGCGCCACCGACGGTCGCGCCCCGGGCGGCTGGGACCTGGGCGACTGGACCAGCGAAGACAAGTACCTGGTCGAGAACGGCGGCTGCGCGCAGAGCTACGAGCAGTCCGACAGCTCCTGGCACGGCACCCATGTGGCCGGCACCGTCGCCGAGCTGACCAACAACGGCGTGGGCATGATCGGCGTGGCGCCCAAGGCCAAGGTGCTGCCGGTGCGCGCGCTGGGCCATTGCGGCGGCACCACCGCCGATATCGCCGATGCGATCACCTGGGCCTCGGGCGGTCATGTCGAGGGCGTGCCGGACAACCAGCACCCGGCCGAGGTGATCAACATGAGCCTGGGCGGGTACGGCAGCTGCGCCAGCGACGGCGTCACCGCCGCGGCGATCAGCGGGGCGATCGCGCGCGGCACCACGGTGGTCGTGGCGGCCGGCAACGACAACAGCGATGCCAGCGCCTATACCCCGGCCAGCTGCCCCGGCGTGATCAACGTGGCCGCCACCGGCATCACCGGCAAGCGCGCGTACTACTCCAACTACGGCAGCAGCATCACCCTGTCCGCGCCGGGCGGCGGCGGTTACACCAACGACGACCCGAACACCGGCACCAAGCCCCGCGCCGGCTTCGTCTGGTCCACCCTGAACCGCGGCGCGCATGAGCCGGGCGAGCCGGCCTACGCGGGCTACACCGGCACGTCGATGGCCTCGCCGCACACCGCCGGCGTCGTCGCGCTGGTCATCAGTGCCGCCTACAGCGCCGGCAAGCCCATCCCCACGCCCCAGCAGATCCGGGAAATCCTGACGCAGACCTCCAACGTGTTCCCGATCAAGCCGACCCTGCGCATCGGCGCGGGCATCCTGGACGCCAGCAGGGCCGTCGCACGCGCCTCGGGCGCGGCCGGCGGTGGCGATGAAGCCAATGCAGTGATGCTGGGCAAGGGACAGGTGCTCGGCGGCCTGAGCGCGGCGCAGGGCGGCACGCAGCTGTTCCGCATCGACGTGCCCGTCAATGCGCGCAACCTGCAGATCCGCACGCTCGGCGGCAGCGGCCAGGTGAAGATGTACGTGCGCGCGACGCGGGCGCCCAGCGCCGATGGCAGCGATGCCGACGCCAGTTCGGTGCGCGCCGGCACCACGCAGAACATGCAGACCGCCCTGCCGGTGTCCGACAGCTACTTCATCCGCCTGGTCGGCGGCACCGGGGGCTACCGGAACATCAGCCTGACCACGACCTACTCGACGTACTGAAGCGGCGGCGCGCGTCAGGCCGGGCGGCTGATCTCGATCAGGTTGTCGTCCGGGTCGCGGAAGTACAGCGAGGTGATCGGCCCGGTGGCGCCCGTGCGCGCGACCGGGCCTTGCTCGATGACCACGCCCAGCGCCTGCAGCTGCGCCTGGGCCTGCTCGATCGGCGTGTCGATCAGCAGGCACAGGTCGCCCGAGCCCGGGGTGGGCCTGCGCGCCTTGGGTTCGAACTCATGCCCATGCCGGTGCAGGTTGATCTTCTGCTGACCGAAGGCCAGCGCCTTGCGGCTCTGGCCGAAGGTGATCACCTCCATGCCCAGCACGCGCGCATAGAAGGCGCAGCTGGCCTCGACGTCGGCGACGGTCAGGACCAGGTGGTCCAGGCGTTCGACTTTCATCGCTCATTCTCCTCTGGGCGGATGCGGCCCGAAGCGTCCGTAGGGTCTGCTGTCGTCGGCGCCCTTGCGCAGCACCTGCGCGGCCAGCAGCGCCAGCGCCTGCAGCGCCAGGCAGAAGATCACCAGCGCGCTCCAGCCGCCGTGCTGCCAGAACCAGCCGCTGACCGAGCCGATCACGCTGGAGCCGATGTAGTAGGCCAGCAGATACAGCGAGGCCGCGTGGCTCTTGCTGGCCTTGCCCAGCCGGCCGACCCAGGCGCTGGCGGCCGAGTGGGCGATGAAGAAGCCGATAGTCAGCAGCACGATGCCGAAGATCACCAGCCACAGGACATGCGACAGCGTCATCGCCACCCCGACGATCGCGCAGACCGTGCCGGCCAGCACCACCGGCCCGCGGCCGAAGCGATCCGAGGCCGATCCGGCCACCGAGGACGAGACGATGCCGAACACATAGGCCGAGAAGATCAGGCCGATCTGGCTCTGGCTCAGGCCGAACTCCGGCCCGCCCAGGCGGAAGCCCGCATAGTTGTAGACGCTGGCGAAGGTGCCCATCAGCAGGAACGGGATCGCGAACAGCCACGGCAGATAGCGGTCGCGCAGATGCCCGCCCCAGGCCTGCACGTGGTAGCCCAGCCGCACCCCGGTCTTGCGCACGAAGTTGCGCGAGGGCGGCAACAGCAGCACGAAGCCGATCGCCACCAGCAGGTCGACCGCGCTGAGCGTGGCCAGCGCCGTGCGCCAGCCCAGGTGGTCGGTCAGCACGCTCATGCCGATCCGGCCCATCATCCCGCCGAAGGCGTTGCCGGCCACGTACAGGCCGGTGGCCGCCCCCAGCTTGTGGCCCGGCAGCTCCTCGGCCAGGTAGACCATGGCCACCGCCGGCACGCCGCCCAGCGCGATGCCCGAGAGCATGCGCACCACCACCAGCGACTCCCAGTGCGGCAGGAAGGCGGCCACGCCGTTGAGCACCGCGGCCAGCGCGATGGAGGCGAACATCAGCCCGCGCCGGCCCAGGTTCTCCGACACCGCGCCGGCGCAGAAGATCGCCACGGCCAACCCACCGGTGGCCAGCGACAGCGGCAGCGAGCTGGCGGCCGCGCTCACCCCGAAGCTCCTGGCGAACTCCGGCAGCAGCGGCTGCACGCTGTAGAGCAGCGAGAAGGTGGCGAACCCGGCCAGAAACAGCGCCAGGCGGATGCGCCCCAGCGGCAGGGGCGTGTCGAGGTCGGCGGGCGCTGGACCTGCGTCCAGAGCGGAGGCGGAAGCGCGGGGCATGGCGAACGAGGCTGGCGCGTGGGGGAGGGCAGTATCTGACCGCCCCGACCATGCGTCCAATATATGATGCAGGCAGTCGCCATACGTCTCGCATATGGAGTCCCATGGAGCTGCGACACCTGCGCTACTTCCTGGCCGTGGCCGAGGAGGCCAACTTCACCCGCGCCGCCGCGCGCGTCGGTATCGGCCAACCGCCTTTGAGCCAGCAGATCCAGGCGCTGGAGAAGGAGCTGGGCACGCCGCTGTTCGTGCGCACCCCGCACGGCGCCCAGCTGACCGATGCCGGGCAGGCCTTCCTGCTGGAGGTGCGGCGCGTGCTGGTCGATGTCGAGCGCGCCGCCGACAGCGCACGCCGGGCCGCCCGCGGCGAGAGCGGCCGCCTGCGGCTGGGCTTCACCGCCTCGGCCGCGTTCAATCCGGTGGTGCCGCAGCTGATCCGCGACTACCGTCGCGCCTGGCCCGCGGTCGAACTGGCGCTGGAGGAGACCAACACCGCCGGCCTGCTCGACGGCCTGGCCCAGGGCCGGCTGGATGCGGCCTTCATCCGCTACAGCGTGGCCACCCCGCCGGAGCTGGCGCTGATCCGCTTCCCGGACGAGCCGATGAAGATCGCCGTGCCGGCCGCGCATCCGCTGGCGGCCCGGCGCAGCGCGCCGCTGTCGGTGCTGGCCGGCGAGCCCTTCATCCTGTTCCCGCGCAGCTTCGGCACCAGCCTGTACGACGAGATCCTGTCCGCCTGCCGCCAGGCCGGCTTCAGCGTGGCCATCACCCAGGAGGCGCCGCAGATGTCCTCGATCGTCAACCTGGTCGCGGCCGAGCTGGGCGTGTCGGTGGTGCCCGAATCCACCGCCCAGCTGCAGCTGCCCGGCGTGCGCTACCTGGACATCGAGGGCCCGGTGCCGATGGCGCGGCTGGCGCTGGCGGCCATGCCGACGCAGGCCCATACCCCGCCGCCCTTGCGCCATCTGCTGGCGCTGGCGCGCGGCGCCGACCCGATGCAGGCCGGCGCCGCCTGAGCGATCAGTCCAGCCGGCCCAGCGCCGCGGCGTCGAAGTCGCGCAGTTCGTCGGTGGCGCCCCGGTGGATCTTCTCCGCCCAGCGCGCATCGCTGAGCAGCGCACGGCCGACGGCGATCAGATCGAACTCCTCGCGCTCCATGCGGGCCACCAGCCGGTCCAGGCCGACCGCGCTGGAGCCCTCGCCGCCGAAGGCGCCCATGAAGTCGCCCGACAGGCCGACCGAGCCCACGCTGATCGTCGCCGCGCCGGTGAGCTTCTTCGCCCAGCCGGCGAAGTTGAGCCCCTCGGCCCCGTCGATCTCCGGGAATTCGGCCTCCCAGAAGCGCCGCTGCGAGCAATGCAGCACGTCCACGCCGGCCTCCACCAGCGGCACCAGCCAGGCGGCCATCGCCTCGGGCGTGTCGGCCAGGCGCGCGCTGTAGTCCTGCTGCTTCCATTGGCTCAGGCGCAGGATGATCGGGAAGTCGGGCCCCACGGCCGCGCGCATGGCCTGCACCACCTCGACGGCGAACCGCGAACGCTCGGCCAGCGTCGCGCCGCCGTAGCGATCGCCGCGCGTATTGGTCGGCGCCCAGAAGAACTGGTCGAGCAGATAGCCGTGCGCGCCGTGGATCTCCAGCGTGTCGAAGCCCAGGGCCTGGGCGTCGGCCGCCGCGCGCGCATAGGCGGCGATGGTGTCGGCGATGTCCTCCTCGGTCATCGCCCGGCCGCGCTGCTTGCCCGGCGCCTCAAGGCCCGACGGGCTCTCGACGCCGTCCTGCTCCCACGCCGTCTGGAAGCTCTGCACCGCGCCGACGTGCCACAGCTGCGGGCCCATCCGGCCACCGGCCTGGTGCACCCCGTCGATCACCGCACGCCAGCCGGCCAGCGCCGCCTGCCCGTGGAAGACCGGGATGCCCGGGTCGTTGCGCGCGCCCGGCCGGTCCACGACCGTGCCCTCGGACAGGATCAGGCCGACCTCGTGTTCGGCGCGACGCCGGTAATAGGCCGCCACGTCGGGGCCAGGTACGCCCTCAGGCGAGAACGCGCGCGTCATCGGCGCCATCACGATGCGGTTCTTCAGCGCCAGCGACTTGACCTGGAAAGGGCGGAACAGCACCTGCGCAGCAGCAGAGGACATGGACGACTCCGTGGGGAAGGAAGGCGCAAGAGGGTATATTTCGTATACCAGGTGTCAATCAGGCACCCTCAAGCGACCAGGTATCCCCGAGGAAACCACCATGCACGCACCGCAGCCCCAGGTGCTCTCCGCCGCCGATTGCCCCAGCCGCCTGCTGCTGGACCAGATCGCCGACAAGTGGTCGGTGCTGGTGCTGGCCGCCCTCTGCCGCCAGCCGCTGCGCTTCAACATGCTCAAGCGCACGCTGGAAGGCATCACCCAGAAGGCGCTCACCCAGACCCTGCGCCGGCTGGAGCGCAACGGCATCATCGAGCGTCGCGTGGTCACCGCCTCGCCGATCGCGGTGGAGTACCGCATCACCGCGCTGGGCCGCACGCTCAAGGCGCCGTTCGAGGCGCTGCACGCCTGGACCCGCGAGCACCTGCCCGATGTCGAGCGGGCGCGCGAGGCCTTCGACGCCCGCGAGCAGGCGCAAACGCTGCCCGCGGCCGCCAACGACTGATTCAAGCCTGGTTGAAATCCAGCGCGCCGGTCAGATCGCCCGGCGGCGGGCCGCCGGCGGCGACCATCGCGTCCTCGCGCAGCTTCAGGCCCGGCAGCTTCTCCAGGCCGAAGCGGCGCGTGATCAGGCGCGCGATCGAGCCGGTGTCGTAGATCGTGTGGTCCACATGCCCGCGCTTGGCGAAGGGCGAGATCACCAGCGCCGGGATGCGCGTGCCCGGCCCCCAGCGATCGCCCTTGGGCGGCGCCACGTGGTCCCACCAGCCGCCGTTCTCGTCGAAGGTGATCACCACGACCATCTGCTTCCACTGCGGGCTGTTCTGCAGGGCGTGCACGATCGCCGCCAGGTGCCGGTCGCCGGCCTCGATGTCCGAGTAGCCGGCATGCATGTTGAGATTGCCCTGCGGCTTGTAGAACGCCACTGGCGGCAGCTTGCCGGCCTGCGCGTCGGCGATGAACTTGTTGGTCGCCGCGGTCTCGCCCAGGCCGCCATCGCGCAGGTGCTGCTTGCGCGCCGCGCTGCCCGGCGCCAGCGAGGCGAAGTAGTTCAGCGGCTGGTGATGCGCCTGGAAGTTGGGATGGCTGGGGAAGCTGCCGTCGTTGCTGTCGCCCATGCCGTCCAGCGCCGCCTGAAACGCACCGGCGTACCAGGCCCAGTCCACGCCCTTGGCGCTCAGCATGTCGCCGATGTGCTTGTGCGACTGCGGCGGGCAGGTGTTGGCGCTGCTGGCATCGGCCAGCGCGGGGTTGGCCTTGTCCACGTTGAAGCCCGGCGAGTACGGCGGCCCGATCGTGTTGACTGCCCAGTAGTCCGGCGTCAGCGTCGGGCGCGAGGTGAACTTGGCCACGCCGTCCATCGCGCTGGCCGGGCTGTTCTCGGCCGGGATCAGCGCCTTGCCGTCGGGCTTGCCGTCGGCGGTCTTGGCGATGTGCAGCTTGGCCGGACTCTTGTCGGCGTTCGGATAGAACGGCGGCTGCGCGGCGACTAGGTACTGGTGGTTGAGGAACGAGCCGCCGAAGGCGCCCATGAAGAAGTTGTCGCACAGCGTGTACTGCTGGGCCAGCCGCCACAGGCGCAGGTTAACCGCCGTGTCGGCGTAGTGCCCCATCAGCAGCGCGCCGGTGTCGCCCCAGGCGACGAAGCCATCGTTCTTGCCGCCGTTGATCTGCATCTGGTTGCGGTAGAACTCGTGCACTAGGTCGCGCGTGACCACGCCATGCGGCAGCGGCTCGCCGGCCGGCGTGCGCAGCGCGAACGGCGCGTTGGGCAGGCCGGTGATGTCCTCCTGCTTGATCTGATAGCTGCGGTGATTGACCACCTGGGCATCGGGCACCATGCCGTCCCAGATCGGCGGCAGGGTCTTGAGCGGCGTGCCGTCGCGGTCCTTCTGCACCGCCTTGGCCGGGTCGAGCGCATTCAACGGCTGCTGCAGTCCCGGGAAGTCGGCGAACAGGTTGTTGAAGCTGCGGTTCTCCGCATAGAGCACCACGATGGTCTGCACCTGCTCGCGCAGCTGGGCATCGGTGACCGGCGTGGCCGCGCGGTTGCCGGCCTTGGCCGAAGCCGCGGCTCCGACGCCGGCGGTCTTGGCGGCGGCCTCGCCGCCCAGCCCCAGCGCGGCGCCCGCGGCGGCAAGCCCGCCCAGCAACCGGCGGCGCTGCGGATCGGAGGGAGAGGACTCGGGCAAATCGTCGTCGTGCTGGCTCATCGTGGACTCTGTGCTGAAAACGAAGAAGGCGCCCCTCTCGGAGCGCCCCCTAGTGTGCAGAGTCTTGATGACCGCCGTCAGGCACGAAGGTCATGCCGTGGGCGGCCAGTCACGTTTCAGATGCTCTTGCCCGACGGCGGCGTGTTGGGGGTGCCGCTGGAGGGCGGCGCGCCGACTTCGGACTGCCTTGCAGACGGCTTCTCCCGCACGCCATCGTTGTAGTTGCGGGCATTGTCGCTCCCGTTGACCAGCGCGTAGCTCTGACCGTTGATCTTCCAGCCCCAGGCGCTCGTGGGCACGGACTTGATCTCGATCGGGACGAAGCGCGCATCGTACTGCCCGTCATCGCGTGCGACCGATTCCAGCTTCATGCGGATGACCGCCTGGGAGCTGGAGGCTTCCCCGTTGCGCTGGGCAGGATCGATCACCAGCTGGTCGATGGTCTCGCGAAGCAGGCGGTTGACCGAGGGCTTCAGGCGCTGGGGGGCACCATGCTGGTGACCTCGCCCTCCTTGTTGAGGGTGATCAGCACGGGGATGACGCCTTCTTATAAGTCGCAATGGCCAATTCCTTGGCCGGGGACGGGAACTGCCGCCGTCAGCAGAAGACCAGCGGTCAGCGCATACCTGCGAGATCACATGCAAACTGCTTCAGTGGACTTCAGTGAAGGAGACGACGCGGTCCGACAAAGGCCTGAGCCGGGACTGCTGCCCGTGCTGTCCCCCAGGCCTTTGCCGAGGTCACCCGCGGCCGTGTCAGGTCAGACGCGTTTCGAACCGGATGAATTCGACGGCGGCGGAGTCGGGGGTTGCGAAGGCGGTGGCGTCGGGCTCGATGGTGCCTGCCTGAATTGCGGGGGCATGGCCTGGTTCGGCAGCGGAGATCCGAGGAACTCGTCCACCAAGGCATAGCGGTCGCCATCGAGTCGCCAGGACCATGCGCCGTACGGCACCACTTTGCTGTCCACTGGCACGAACTGGGCGGCGTAACGACCGTCCTGTGTCGGCGTGACATCCAGCTTCATGCGGATCACGATCTGGCTGTTGATCGGCTTGTCGCCACGCAGCGCCGGCCCGGCGATGGCTTCGTTAAGATTCTTGCGAAGCAGCCTATCCATCGAGGGCCGCAGGGCTTGCGACGCCCGGACCAGCGTCACCTTGCCATGGCGGTTGACCGACACAAGCACCGGCACGACGCCCTGTTCATACCTGGCCACGGTGAGCTCTGTGGCCGCGCAACCGAAGCTGGCGAGCGCCAGCGCGCCCGCACACAACCCTACTAGACAGCGTTCCATCTTCGAACTCCTTCTCTAAACGAGGAAACGAGCGTTGGATCCATCAGCCGCCAGGCTTCGATCGCGCGAAGCGTCGCGTTTTTCCGAATCTACGCCAAGCGCTTCGTTTGTCAAATCAGGGTCGGCACAGGAGCAGGAACCGCCACCGGACTGCGCTCGGCGAACTGTCCACGCCAGTACGGGTAGTACGGATAGGGCGGCTCCACCGCGCTGGCGGCGTCCAGGCGGGCGAGCTGCTCGGCCTTCAGCGACCAGCCGACCGCGCCGAGGTTGTCGCGCAGCTGGGCCTCGGTGCGCGCCCCGATCAGCACGGTGCTCACGGTCGGACGCTGCAGCAGCCAGTTGATCGCCACCTGCGGCACTGTGCGGCCGGTCTCGGCGGCGATCGCGTCGAGCACATCGACGATCGCGAACAGGCGTTCATCGCCGATCGCCGGAGCGAAGGCGGCCGTGTCGTGCAGCCGGCTCTGCGCGGGCAACGGCTGACCGCGGCGCAGCCGGCCGGTCAGGCGGCCCCAGCCCAGCGGGCTCCACACCACCGCACCCAGGCCCTGGTCCAGGCCCAGCGGCATCAGCTCCCACTCGTAGTCGCGCCCGGCCAGCGAGTAGTAGGTCTGATTGGCGACGAAGCGGCTCCAGCCATGCGCGTCGGCCACCGCCAGCGACTTCATCAGCTGCCAGCCGGCGTAGTTCGACGCGCCCAGGTAACGCACCTTGCCGGCCCTGACCAGGCCGTCGAGTGTGGACAGGGTCTCTTCCACCGGCGTCATCGCGTCGAAGGCGTGCAGCTGCAGCAGATCGATGTAGTCGGTGCGCAGGCGTCGAAGCGAGTCGTCGACCGCGCGCAGCAGGCGCAGGCGCGAGGCGCCGGCGTCGTTGGGCCCCTCGCCCAGGCGCAGCCCGGTCTTGGTCGAGATCAGCGCCCGCTCGCGGCGCCCGGCCAGCGCCGCGCCCAGGATCTCCTCCGACGCACCGTCCGAGTACACGTCGGCCGTATCGAACAGATTGGCGCCGGCTTCCAGGCACAGATCGACCAGCCGCCTGGCCTGTTCGACGCCGGTGTCGCCCCAGGCCGAGAACAGCGGCCCCTTGCCGCCGAAGGTGCCGGCACCGAAGCCCAGCACGGGCACCTTGAGGCCGGAGCGGCCAAGCAGTCGGGTTTCCATCGACATGCGCGTGATCCTGTATCGAGAAGAGGGAGTGTGGTGACCAGGCTCAGCGAGCCTGTTCGCTTTCGAGGCGTTGAGGGCAGGCAGTGCCAGCGGCCGAGCGCGCCTCCAGGCGCAGCGCCCAGGCCGCCACGACCAGCGCGGACAGCGGCACCAGCGCGCCGATCCACGGCAGCGCGGTCAGGCCGGCGCCACGCGCCAGCACCACGCCGCCGAGCCAAGCGCCCAGGGCGTTGCCCAGGTTGAACGCGCCGATGTTCAGGCTCGAGGCCAGGCTCTGCGCGCCGCGCGCCTTCTGCAGCACCCACAGCTGCAAGGGCGAGACCGTGGCGAACGCCGCCGCGCCCAGCAGTCCGGTCAACACCACCATCGCCCAGCGGCTGTGCAGCGCCAGGCCGATCAGCCCCATCGCCACGGCCAGCGCCAGCAGCGTCCCTAGCAGCGCCGGACGCAGGCTGCGGTCGGCCAGCCGACCGCCCAGCAGGTTGCCCAGGATCATGCCGACCCCGAACACCAGCAGGATCGGCGACACCGCCGCCTCGGCGAAGCCGGTCACCTGGGTCAGCAAGGGCTGGATGTAGGTGTAGACCGTGAACATCCCGCCGAATCCCAGCACGGTCATCAGCAGGCCCAGCAGCACGGGCGCGCGCAGCACGGCCGCCGCTTCCTCGCGCAGCGAACCCGGCGCCGGCGCATTGCGGTCGTGGGGCACCAGGGTCGCGATCACCAGCGTGGCCACCACGCCGATCGCCGTCACCGCCCAGAACGTCGCCCGCCAGCCGTGGTGCAGCCCCAGCCATGCGCCGGCCGGCACGCCCAGTAGCGTGGCCACCGTCAGGCCAGTGAACATGATCGAGATCGCCGAGGCCTTGCGCGCCTCCGGCACCAGCGAGGTCGCCACCACCGCGCCCACGCCGAAGAACGTGCCGTGCGCCAGCGAGGTGACCACGCGCGCGGCCATCAGCAAGGCGTAGTTCGGAGCGAGCGCACAGGCCAGGTTGCCCACGGTGAACACCACCATCAGCGCCACCAGCACCGCCTTGCGCGGCATGCGTGCGGTCGCGGCGGTCAGCACCGGCGCGCCGACGAACACGCCCAGGGCGTAGCCGGAGATCAGCAGCCCGGCGCTGGCGAGGTCGACGTGCAGATCGGTCGCGACCTGCATCAGCAGGCCCATGATCACGAATTCGGTCGTCCCGATGCCGAAGGCGCCGGCGGTCAGCGCATACACCGCCAGCGGCATGCGCGAAGGAGTCGAGGAGGCAGGCATGGGGGCGCCTTGGGGAGGGGAGCTCCACAGCCTGCGCCTGAGACCGCGCAAGAAAAACCGCTGCTATGCTGAATCGCTTTCAATATTTCATTGAGAATGGCCATGGACCGCGTCGGCGACATCGCCTTGTTCCTGCGGGTGCTGGACCTGGGCTCGATCAGCGCCGCCGCCCGCCAGCTGGACCTGTCGGCCGCCGTGGCCAGCCAGCGGCTCAAGCGCCTGGAGCGCGAGCTGGGCGTGCGCCTGCTGCACCGGACCACGCGCCGCCTGCATCCCACGCCGGAGGGCCAGGCCCTGGCCGAGCGCGGCCGCGTGCTGGTCCGCGATCTGGAGGCCCTGGGCGAGGACCTGCGCGAAAGCGCCCAGCAGGTCTCGGGGACCTTGCGCGTCACCCTGTCGGCGTCGTTCGGCATGCTCTACGTCGCGCCGCTGCTGCCGGAATTCCAGCGTCTGCATCCCCGGCTGCGCGTCAGCGCGCATCTGAGCGATCACCTGGTGGACCTGGTGAAGGAAGGCTTCGACCTGGCCATCCGCATCGGCCCGCTGGCCGACTCGGGCCTTTACGCGCGCAGTCTGGCCTCCAATGCGCGTGTCTTGTGTGCCTCACCCGATTACCTGCGCCGGATGGGCACGCCCGGGACGCCGGCCGACCTGGCCACCCACGATGGCGTGCTGCTGATGGGGCGCGACGGCCGCCAGGATGTCTGGACCCTGGTCGGCCCGGACCGGCAGAGCGTGCGGGTGCGCATGGCCAGTCGCTTCGAGAGCAATTTCGGCGAGGTCCTGCGCGAGGCCGTGCTTGCCGGGCAGGGCATCGCCGTGCACTCGCTCTGGCATGTCGCCGCCGACCTGCGCGCCGGGCGGCTGGTTGCGGTGCTGCCCGACTGGCGCCCGCCGGTCACGTCCATCAGCGCCGTCACCCCGACGCGGCTGCAGCCGCCGCGGGTGCGGCGGTTCGTCGAATTCCTGACCGCCCGGCTGGGCGACCCGCCGCCGTGGGAGCGGCTGGAAGCGCCGTGAGGCCCTCAGCGCAGGCTCTGCAGTGAGGCTTCCCGCGCCGCGGCAAGGCTATGGCGAGGCGAGCTCGACAGCGCTGCGGTTCGCGAACGCAAGCGCTCAGAACAACACGCCCTGCGGCGATGCCGGCCGCGGCGGCAACGGCCTGACGAAGCGGCTGCAGTCCAGACTTCGGCGGGGAGTATCGGCATAACCCAAGCGCCTGTGCGCCACCGCGAAGCGTCGCGCCAGCAGGTCGGCATACACCCCTTGGCCCCGCATGCGCTTGCCGAAGGCGCTGTCGAAGTCCTTGCCACCGCGCGCCTGACGCACCGTGCTCATCACGTGCGCGGCGCGGTCGGGATGGTGCGCCTGCAGCCAGTCGCGGAACAGCGGCGCCACTTCGTGCGGCAGGCGGAGCAGCACGTAGCCGGCGGACTCGGCGCCGGCGTCGCGTGCTGCCTCCATCACCGCTTCCAGCGCCTGGTCGTTGATCCACGGGATCACCGGCGCCACCATCACCCCGACGGGCACTCCGGCCTCGTGCAGGGTGCGCATCGCGCGCAGCCGCGCATGCGGCGCCGATGCGCGTGGCTCCAGCCTCGCCGACAGACGCGGGTCCAGCGAAGTCACCGAGAAGTGCACGCTGACCAGATTGTCGCGCGCCAGCGGCACCAGCAGATCCAGGTCGCGCTCGACCAGCGCGTTCTTGGTGATCAGCGAGAACGGGTGGCGGGTCTCGGCGAACACCTCGATCAGCCGCCGGGTCAGCCGCAGCCTGCGCTCGATCGGCTGATAGGCGTCGGTGTTGATCCCCAGCGCGATGGGGCTGGGCACGTAGCCGGGCCTGGCCAGTTCGCGACGCAGCAACTCCGGCGCATTGGTCTTGGCGAACAGCCGCGTCTCGAAATCCAACCCCGGCGACAGGTTCAGATAGGCGTGGCTGGGGCGGGCGAAGCAGTAGCTGCAGCCGTGCTCGCAGCCGCGGTAAGGGTTGACCGACTGGGTGAAGCCCACGTCCGGCGACTGGTTACGACTGATGATGCTGCGCGCGGTCTCCTCGCTGACCTGCGTGCGCAAGCGCGGCGCGGCGAATTCCTCGCTGTCCTCGGCATGCCAGCCGTCATCCTCGGCCTGGTTGACGGTCCGTTCGAAGCGGCCGGGCAGGTGACTGCCGGCGCCGCGGCCCTTGATGAAGTTGCTCATGTGCGCAGGCTACGCGCCCGCCATCTCGACGGATGCGACGCGGCCCGGCGGCGACAGGCGAGCCCCATCGTGGCGGTGTTCCGGAGCCAAGTCCTGAACGCCGCAGACCAGAGCATCGCGGTGGAGATTGCGGTGATCGCGGCGACGCGAGACCTGACGAATCTCGATCGTCGCCGTGGAAGGGCGGTCAGCCCCTTCAGCGCAGGCTTTGCAGCGAGGCCTCCTGCAGCCCTGCGTAGATCGCGAACTCATCGGCCACCGGCGCCCCCAGCGCTGCCTCGAACTCGGCCCGACGCGCATTGGCCGCATAGGCATGCTGCTCGGCGCCGCCCAGGTTCGACTGGAAGATGCCGGCCGCGCTGACCGGCAGGAAATCCTCGTAGACGATCGGGTCGGCCGTGGCCAGGCCGCGCGCGATCAGCACCTCGGCCGGCGCATCGCGCTCGGCCACCGGCGCCGCGCGTCCGCGCCCGGTCAGCGCGTAGCGGAAGTAGCCCAGGCCCTCGCGCCGCAGCGTGTCCAGATCATCGGGGAACTGCGCAAACGCCGCCGCCAGCCGCGCCGGATAGTCCGCACCGGTGCTGCCTGCACCCGCATCGCGCGCCTGGTCCAGCAGCGCGTCGTACAGCGCCCGGCCCTTCGGCGTCAGCGCCAGGCCGCGCTGCTCGATCTCGCCGAAGCGCGCGGTATGCGTGCCGGCCTCGGCCGCCTCGCCGTTCGGGAAGGACACCGCCTCCTCCAGCGCCTTGAAGCTGGTCTGGCGCAGCAGGATCGGCACCGCGCGCGGCGGCGGGCCCTCGATCACCGCCTTGGCCTCGATCCCGCGCGCCAGCATCTGCGCCTGGGCAGCGTCGATGTCCAGCGTGCGCGGCGTGAGATGGTTGATATGCGGGCCGTGGAAGCACACCACGTCGGCGATCAGCCGATGCGCCTCGCTCAAGGCCTGATAGGTGGCGCGCGAGACCGTCGCATCGCCATGCCAGCGGAAGGTCTCCAGCGCTTCGGCGACAAAGCGCCTGCCATCCTCCTCGCCCAGCCCGCCGTCGCGTTCGTACTGGGCGATCAGCGCCCGCACGCCAGCGGTGAAGATGTCGCGCCTGGCCAGGATGTCCGCGGCCTGCGCGCGCAGCGCGGCGTCGTCGATCAGCTCCAGCCGCAGCAGCGAGGTGAACACGCGGAAGGGATTGGCCGCCAGCGCCTGCGCCGTGGTCGGGCGGAAGGCGGTCGAATGCACCGGGACCCCGGCGACGGACAGATCGTAGTAACCCACCGGCGCCATGCCCATCACCGCGAACAGCCGGCGCAGCATCAACAGCTCCTCGGCCGTGCCGACCCGGATCGCGCCATGACGCTCCTGATCCAGTCGCGCCCGCTCGTCGTTGCGCGTCAGCCGGTCCTCCAGGGCGGGATCGGCGCGGAGCGTCTGCGCGTTGACCTGCGCCACCAGCTCCATCAGCGTGCCGTACAGCGGCACCTCGGTGCGATACATGTCCGACATCGCCTGCGCGAACAGACTGCGGATGTGGTCGGACGACACGAACCCTTGCGACATCGTGGAGCGCTCCTGCGGGAAAGGCCTGGGCCGCACGCCCGGCTGGGACGCGCATTGTCGATGGCCGCCCGGCTGCGCGCCATCTGCAGCGCCACAACGTGCCGCTTCCATTGCGCGCCTGAGCGACATGGGCAACGCCCGCCTGGGCTTGCCGATCCCGCGCTGCAACAGCAATGCAACGCCGATGACACCGGCATGAAAAAAGCGCTTGACCAATTCCTGGAAGCGCCTATGATTCGCGGCCCGCTTCGACGGTTCCGGCCCAGCCGGCACACGACGAGACGGGGTCCACCAAGGGCCTCACACGAAGCACTTGACGGATGCGGGAACTGCCTCATAATGGGCGGCTCGCTTCGGCGGAAACGAAACAGCGGTAGGGTTTCGGATCTGGTGGAGCGAAGTTCGAAAAGACCTCCTCACGAGGTGTTGACGAACTTCGAAAGCGCCCTATAATGGGCGGCTCACTTCGGCGAAACGCTGAAGGATACGAAGGAAGGCGCTGAGGCCGACTTCGAGCTCTTTGACAGTATGCG
>NZ_SHMH01000019.1 GCF_004283755.1 Pseudoxanthomonas winnipegensis | reverse complement strand
TGGACCGGCCAGCCTTTCGTAGACATCCGGTTGCCATAATTGATGGCAATGACCGAGGTGTTTATGGGCAACAGCAAGCAGTACACGGATGAGTTCCAGGCCGAAGCGGTGAAGCAGGTGATCGAGCGTGGCTTCACGGTGGTGGACGTCGCCTCCCGGATCGGGATTCCCAAGCACACGTTGTATGGCTGGGTGCAGGCGGCCAAGAAGTCGATGCCGGCCGCTGGAGCCACGGTTGCGCCGAGCGACTCAGCCGAGATCCGCCGTCTCAAGGCCGAGCTGCGGCGGGTGACCGAGGAGCGCGACATCCTAAAAAAAGCCGCCGCGTACTTTGCCAAGGGGTAAGGGCGAAGTACGCGTTCATGCGCGCGCACATCCGCGAGTTCCGCCTGGTCGCGATGTGCCGGGTGCTGGGCGTGCACCGCAGCGGCTACTACGCCTGGTTGCGCCAAGGCGCCAGTGCCCGCGAGCGGGACGATCAGCGCCTGCTGGGGCTGATCAGGCACCACTGGCTGGCCAGCGGCGCGGTGTATGGCTATCGCAAGATCACCTTGGACCTGCGGGAAGCCGGCGAGCATTGCAGCCGGCACCGCGTCCGGCGGCTGATGAAGGCCGAGGGCCTGCGGGCGCAGGTGGGCTATGGCGGCAAGCCGCGCCACCGCGGCGGCCCGGTCGGTGCCGTGGCGAACGTGCTCAACCGGGACTTCACGCCGCACGCCCCGAACAAGGTCTGGGTCACGGACATCACCTACATCCGCACCTACGAGGGCTGGCTGTTCCTGGCGGCGGTGATGGACTTGTACTCGCGCCAGATCGTCGGTTGGGCAACCGCATCCACGATGACCAGCGACCTGGTGCTGCAGGCGCTGATGGCGGCGGCATGGCGACGCAAGCCCGGCCCGGGCGTGCTGGTCCACTCCGACCAGGGCTGCCAGTTCACCAGCAACGACTGGCAGTCGTTCCTGAAGGCGCACCGGATGGTGCCGAGCATGAGCCGTCGCGGGAACTGCCACGACAACGCCGTGGCCGAGAGCTTCTTCAGCGTCCTGAAGAAGGAGCGGATCAAGCGGCGGATCTACCCGACGCGAGCCACTGCTGCTTCGGACGTGTTCGACTACATCGAGATGTTCTACAACCCGATTCGCCGGCATGGTTCCGCTGGCGGCATGTCACCGGTAGAGTTCGAAAAGCGCTACGCGCAGAGCGGCGACTGAGTGTCTATGGAACTCTGGTCGGTCCA
>NZ_SHMH01000018.1:2500-5475 GCF_004283755.1 Pseudoxanthomonas winnipegensis | reverse complement strand
AAGACCCTGGCGATGACCTACTCTTGCATGGCTTAAGCCACACTACCATCGGCGCAGCTGCGTTTCACTTCCGAGTTCGGGATGGGATCGGGTGGGACCACAGCGCTAATTTCACCAGGGAGACGGTTGGAGCGTCGCCATCCGATACAGCTGGATTAGGCGCTCAGTCTCGCGTAGTTACTTGTGATGTAGAGAGCGATTAGTGAGCATCGACGTGCGTCGAGGCTAAGGTGGTCTTCGCTAGGGCGAAGCCACTTGAGGTTATATGGTCAAGCCACACGGATCATTAGTATCAGTTAGCTCAACGCCTTACAGCGCTTACACACCTGACCTATCAACCACCTAGTCTTGATGGTTCCTTTAGGGGACTTGTGTCCCGGGAGATCTCATCTTGAGGCGCGCTTCCCGCTTAGATGCTTTCAGCGGTTATCGCTTCCGAACATAGCTACCCGGCAGTGCCACTGGCGTGACAACCGGAACACCAGAGGTTCGTCCACTCCGGTCCTCTCGTACTAGGAGCAGCCCCTCTCAAATCTCCAACGCCCATGGCAGATAGGGACCGAACTGTCTCACGACGTTCTGAACCCAGCTCGCGTACCACTTTAAATGGCGAACAGCCATACCCTTGGGACCGACTACAGCCCCAGGATGTGATGAGCCGACATCGAGGTGCCAAACACCGCCGTCGATATGAACTCTTGGGCGGTATCAGCCTGTTATCCCCGGAGTACCTTTTATCCGTTGAGCGATGGCCCTTCCATACAGAACCACCGGATCACTAAGACCTACTTTCGTACCTGCTTGATCCGTCGATCTTGCAGTCAAGCACGCTTATGCCTTTGCACACAGTGCGCGATGTCCGACCGCGCTGAGCGTACCTTCGTGCTCCTCCGTTACTCTTTGGGAGGAGACCGCCCCAGTCAAACTACCCACCATACATGGTCCCCGATCCGGATAACGGACCTAGGTTAGAACGTCAAGCACATCAGGGTGGTATTTCAAGGTTGGCTCCACTGCAGCTAGCGCCACAGTTTCATAGCCTCCCACCTATCCTACACAGACGAACTCAACGTTCAATGTAAAGCTATAGTAAAGGTTCACGGGGTCTTTCCGTCTTGCCACGGGAACGCTGCATCTTCACAGCGATTTCAATTTCACTGAGTCTCGGGTGGAGACAGCGCCGCTGTCGTTACGCCATTCGTGCAGGTCGGAACTTACCCGACAAGGAATTTCGCTACCTTAGGACCGTTATAGTTACGGCCGCCGTTTACTGGGGCTTCGATCAAGAGCTTCGCCTTGCGGCTGACCCCATCAATTAACCTTCCAGCACCGGGCAGGCGTCACACCCTATACGTCCACTTTCGTGTTTGCAGAGTGCTGTGTTTTTGATAAACAGTCGCAGCGGCCTGGTCACTTCGGCCTCCCCCAGCTATTCACCAGAAGAGGCGCACCTTCTCCCGAAGTTACGGTGCTATTTTGCCTAGTTCCTTCACCCGAGTTCTCTCAAGCGCCTGAGAATTCTCATCCTACCCACCTGTGTCGGTTTACGGTACGGTCTGCGTAAGCTGAAGCTTAGGAGCTTTTCCTGGAAGCGTGATATCAGCAGCTTCGCCCTAAAGGGCTGGTCCTTCGTCTCAACGTTGCTCCCCCGGATTTGCCAAAGGGAACCGCCTCAACGCTCTCACCAGGACAACCAACGCCTGGCCTGCCTAACCTTCTCCGTCCCTCCATCGCACTTACGCGAGGTGCAGGAATATTAACCTGCTTCCCATCGACTACGGCTTTCGCCCTCGCCTTAGGGACCGACTAACCCTGCGTCGATTAACGTTGCGCAAGGAAACCTTGGGCTTTCGGCGTGCGGGCTTTTCACCCGCATTATCGTTACTCATGTCAGCATTCGCACTTCCGATACCTCCAGCGGACTTCTCAATCCACCTTCGCAGGCTTACGGAACGCTCCTCTACCGCGCATCGCTTATCGCGATGCACCCCAAGCTTCGGTTTCGTGCTTAGCCCCGTTAAATCTTCCGCGCAGACCGACTCGACCAGTGAGCTATTACGCTTTCTTTAAAGGGTGGCTGCTTCTAAGCCAACCTCCTGGCTGTCTGTGCCTTTCCACATCGTTTTCCACTTAGCACGAAATTTGGGACCTTAGCTGTGGGTCTGGGTTGTTTCCCTTTTCACGACGGACGTTAGCACCCGCCGTGTGTCTCCCATACAGTCCGTCTTGGTATTCGGAGTTTGCAATGGTTTGCTAATCCGCGATGGACCGCTAGCCATAACAGTGCTCTACCCCCAAGAGGATACATATGAGGCGCTACCTAAATAGCTTTCGAGGAGAACCAGCTATCTCCGGGTTCGATTAGCTTTTCACTCCTAATCACAGCTCATCCCCGTCTTTTGCAACAGACGTGGGTTCGGGCCTCCAGTACCTGTTACGGCACCTTCACCCTGGCCATGACTAGATCACCCGGTTTCGGGTCTACTGCCCGCGACTATGCGCCCTTATCAGACTCGGTTTCCCTTCGCCTCCCCTACACGGTTAAGCTTGCCACGAACAGTAAGTCGCTGACCCATTATACAAAAGGTACGCAGTCACCCCTTGCGAGGCTCCTACTGCTTGTACGCACACGGTTTCAGGATCTATTTCACTCCCCTCTCCGGGGTTCTTTTCGCCTTTCCCTCACGGTACTGGTTCACTATCGGTCGGTCAGGAGTATTTAGCCTTGGAGGATGGTCCCCCCATGTTCAGACAGGGTTTCTCGTGCCCCGCCCTACTCGTCTTCACTGATATGGCCCTTTCAAATACAGGGCTGTCACCTTCTATGGCCAGTCTTTCCAGACTGTTCTTCTAAAACCATATCAGCTTAAGGGCTGTTCCCCGTTCGCTCGTCACTACTCAGGGAATCTCGGTTGATTTCTTTTCCTCCGGTTACTTAGATATTTCAGTTCACCGGGTTTGCCTCCAGCAGCTAT
>NZ_SHMH01000017.1 GCF_004283755.1 Pseudoxanthomonas winnipegensis | reverse complement strand
GCTCGATCACCTGCTTCACCGCTTCGGCCTGGAACTCATCCGTGTACTGCTTGCTGTTGCCCATAAACACCTCGGTCATTGCCATCAATTATGGCAACCGGATGTCTACGAAAGGCTGGCCGGTCCACACCCAGAGCCAGCGTGGCGCCTGCCAGCGCGGCTATCTTTGCGGGGCTCGCCTCGGGGTCAAGGATCACGAACTTGCGCGCCAGCGCGATCAGACCGATGAGGATCACGGTCTTGACCTGGATGATGCTGTCCCGACGCAGCGCCACGCGCACAATGGAATGCTTGAACTCCATCGCGATCAAGAGCGTCATGATCATGCCGAACACACTCTGGAATACCTTGTGATCCAGGGGATTGAAGGCATCGAGGACCAGCAGCGTGAAGACGATGGCGATGAGCTGGAACAGCGACACCACGATGATGACGGCAATTACCGCCGACAGAACGAGGGCGACGACCTGCTCGAAGCGATCGTATAAACTCATGATGGCCCATTGGTCACGGAAGACCTGAAATGGATTGCGGCCTGTTGACTTCATGCAGATGGACTCCCTGCGACATTGCCGCTGTCGAGACGGCGGCGCATCGCACTGATGTTTCGTTCAACGAGCTCGGCCGACATGCCAAGCGACGACATCACCTGTTCCGCCAGCCCAAGGGCCGCGGCAAAGGATTGCTGGTGTACATGCACGTTGGGCATGGCGCGAAGTGCATCGGCCGCGGTCGTACTTCTGCATGACACCCACAAGGTCAGCGCCGGACGGCGCTCGGCAATCGCCTGGGCGATGCGCAGCACTTGCTGGGCATGGTCGAACGTGAGCACCACCAGACGCGCTTGCGCCAACCCGGCAGCCAGCAAGGTATCGGGGCGACTGGCATCGCCATGGAACACCGGCGCGCCGGCGGCACGTGCGGCCTCGACCTTCTGCTCGTCTGCTTCCAGCAGCAGATGCGCCACGCCCGCGTGTCGAAGAATTTCGCTGACTGTCAGGCCAAGCTCGCCCGCGCCGCAAACGATGACATGGTCTCGATATCGCGCTGCCTGCGCGGCGATCTCGACATCTTCAGCCTGGGGTGGCTGAACGACGCCGCCGGTGCGGCTCAAGAACCGGGCAAGCACATCGTGATGGCGGATCAGCAGCGGTGCCAGGGCCATGCTGAGCACCAGCGCGACCAGCATGGGTTGTACGACGGTCGCGGGAATCAGATGCTGCTGCAAGACCATGCCCAACAACAGCAGGGCGAACTCGCCGCCATGCCCCAACGCTATGCCCGTGCGCCAGGCATCGAGGGCGGACAGGCGCGTCGCCCGCAAGGCCAGGGTGTTGAGCCCGATCTTGACCGGTACCAGCACTGCCAGCCACGCGAACACCGCCAGTGGTGCCGAAAGAATCTGCGCTCCGTCCAACTGCAGGCCGATGGTCACGAAGAACACCCCCGACAACACATCGCGAAACGGTTTGAGGTGGCTTTCCATGTGGTGACGGAAGTCGCTCTCGCCCAGCACCATGCCGGCCAAAAACGCACCCAGGGCGGCGGATACGCCGATCGCGTGTGCAGCAGCGGCGGCAGCCACCACCACGCACAAGGAGACGAGCACGAACGATTCCTCGTGGCCCTGCCGCGCCACCCAGCCCAGCAGGCCATGCAACAGACGGCGTGAGGCGAGGGCCGCTGCCGCGAACAACACCAGCACGCCCAGCACTTCGAGCAGCACGCTCTCGATCTTCGGCGACTCGCCGCGCGCCCAGATCGCCAGCAGAGCCAGCAGCGGCACGCTGGCCAGGTCCTGGAAGACCAGCACGGCGATGGCGCTGCGGCCGTGGCGGGTGGTGAGCTCGCCTTGGTCGGCCAGCTGTCGGCTGACCAGCGCCGTGGACGACATGGCCGCTGCGGCGCCGAGCAGTGCAGCGCTCTGGGCTGGCTGACCCAACCCGATCAGCACCAGGGTCAGTGGCGCAGCCACAACGACCATCTGCAAACTGCCAGCCACCAGTACGGTCTTGCGAGTGAGCCAAAAGTGCCCGAGGGAGAATTCCAGCCCAACCATGAACAGCAGCAGGGCCACGCCCAGCTCGGACAGAAAATCAAGCGCTTCTCCCGGCGCGACTACACCGCTGACCGACGGGCCCAGCAAGGCGCCGACGGCGAGGTAACCCAGCAAGGCGGGTACTCTGAACGCCGCCGTCGCCACCGCCGCGAGGCTGCATGCCGCCAGCAGGATCAGGGTGGCGCCGAGCAAGTCCTGCATCGGTCAACGCCCCACCTGTGCAGATGCCCAGCGCACGATGTCCTGCGCGCCCAAGGCGCCGGCCTGACGCCCGATCTCCCGCCCACCCTGGAACAGGGCGAGCGTCGGAATGCTGCGGATGCCGAACTGCGCGGCCAGGTGGGGTTCTGCCTCGGTATTGACCTTGGCCAGCCTGACCCTGGGTTCGAGCTGGCGCGCCGCTTGCTGGAACTGAGGGGCCATCATCTTGCACGGCCCGCACCAAGGTGCCCAGAAATCGACCAACAGTGGCAGGTCGCTGCGCTCCACGTGGCGCGAGAACGTCGCCGTGGTCAACTCGATGGGTTCGCCCGTGAACAAGGGCTGCTGGCAGCGGCCGCAGTTGGGATGTTCCGATAGCTTCGCAGTCGGTACGCGGTTGATGGACTGGCAATGCGGACAGACGAGGTGAAGATCATTCTTCATGGTTCGCCTCCTTGGACCACAGTGAGGCTGCCGCGCTTCGGTTCACAGACAATGCCGACCAATCAACGCCTTGGAGCCAATCGTTCCCGTCTTTGCTTACTCCGGCCTCTTCCAAATGAGCAGCGATGAACGCTTCGGCCTGCATGAGCCACCTTTGGACAGTATCTTCCTTACCAGGAATCAGCAGGATTTCAGAGACGCTGCTGGTATCCAGCCCGTCCACACGGATAAGCAGAAAAATGCGCCGCCACAAACGCGGCATGTCCTTCAGCAGGTCGAATGCAAAAGCGAACTCGCTCGACCGATCAACTAGCTCCTCCTGTTCCGCGATCGTTGCGGCATCGGGATGCTGACTGTCAGCGATGATATCGGCTAGCCTGAGTGTGTCATCGGGCTGATAGAATTCGAAGACTTCCTCTTCCACCATGGCCTCGGCGACGTCCTGGGCATCCGCTTCGATCGGCGCGTCCAGAGAAACGAATTCGCCAAATTGCCGGCTGTTTGCCACTTCGTGATCCAGGACGGCGAACAGATGCTTCAGAAGACCGAAGTAAGCCGCTTTTTCTTCCGGCACGGATTGCCATTCCACCTTAGCTCGGACAATCGCTTCATCCACCACGTCGCGCAGCGTCGGATAATCGCGCGGTAAATCGCCGACGGCACGCAGATAAGCCAGCTCACGCCTTGCGACAGCCTCAAGTTTCGACAGTAGAGGCATTCGGGTCACTTTGGCCTCATGGGCGGCTGACGCGGGTTTTGCGGCAATTCGCACCTTGAGCTCGCGCAAGCGCTCGCGTCGTGCTTTGCGCTTGATTTGGTCCTGAGCATGCAGCCGGTCAAAATGCTTCTTGGCCTGACGGAACAACGACTGTGCGAGCATCTGCGCGAGGGGCGTCAGCTCGTCATGTGATGCAGTAACGCTGACAATCTTTTTGCCGGGCAGGTGCATATAGCCACTGGCCAGAAATTGCCGCTTGGTCTTGTCGCGATCAAGGACGATTTGAAGTCGCACTGAATCTTTAGTGTGTTTGTCGAGCAGTGGCTTGAGGTCGCGCTCGATCACATTTCCCAAAGCTCTCTGCCATGGTTCATGAAACTCTTTGTCGATAGCTCGAAAGCTATATTGAATCTGCATGCATGACTCCTTTGATGTCATTTCTATGGAGCCACGAACCGAAAATGCTCATATCCATAGAATTTAGTTTGACCTGCTCTTATCCCTGGCGCGTTTTGCGAAGACGCCAACTCAAGAACAAAAGCGTGACACCATAGACTGCCGCATAGAAGCCCAACAGCCAGCCTGCGGCCAGGAATGACTCGGCCGGACGGGAAAAAAATATCCACAAGACAATAGCGCCAAGGACAATCGAGAGCAGTCCACTGAAGGCAAGCCAGATTTCACCCTTGATTTCTTGACGCAGCCGAACCGCGGCGGATATCTCCAGCACACCGGTGAAAATCGCCCAGAACCCCACGCTAGCCCATAAAAAAGAAGCCATGACCAACGTGACGACCCAAGGGGCGACCAGGACGACGACGCCGGCAAGCATGCCGACAATGCCGCTGAACAGCAGCCAGCCCCAGCGCTCTTTTTCCTGGATATGGCGCACCGCTGCAACAAGATTGAACGCGCCATTGACCAAGGAAAATGCGCCAAACACCAAAGTCATGGCCAACAGAGCCGACTGCGGCACCCAGAACGCAAGGACTGCAAAAATCAATGCCAAGACGCCACGCAGCGCGAAAAGCCACCAATTTTGGCTCAGCGAACACAGTGCTTTGGTGGGGTCATCCGCATTGGAATTGGTGATGGTGTCTGTATTCACGCTATATCTCCTAAAGATCTAATGGGGTGAAAAAGCAAACACTCCTGAGCCAAGAGAGGGGTGCGACGCGCCCCTCTTACGCCCTATCCAGCGGTTTCAGAACAACTTGGACAGCTTTGCCTTGATTTCATCGAGCCAGCCTTTTCCGCCGCCTCCCCCAGCCGTCTTTTGCTTGATTTTCTTGAGTTCATCGTACAGGGGCTCAAAGTCCTTCCTTTTTCCATAGCCCAGCAGTTCTGCCATTTCCAACTGCTGCCGGGCTTCGTTCAATAATGTCTCCAGGCGCTCATTGGACGCTTCGCTCCGCTGACCATCTTCTACCAGGGGCTCGGCGCGCTTCAGGAGCAGCCTGGCGCGCAGGGCGGGCAGCGGATGCACGCTGCGCGTCTCGACCAGCGTGCTGAGCGCTGCCTGCAGCGCGGCTTTGGCTTCTTCAATCTTGCCCTGATCGATCAGCGGCACGACTGACTTCACGGCTGCGGGATAGGACGCCAGAGGGATGTTGGTGACCGCGATCACGATTTCACTGGCCAGCAAAGCCAGCACGTGACGTGCCTGTTGCACCTCGCCATGTTTGAGGGCATCCAGCGCCTCGTCGGTCATCGCCTCAATGGTTTCCGTGTTGGCGAACAAGTCGTGCACGATGGTGCGCACATCAACGGGGGCCAGGGCGAGCGTGGGTTCGCGCGCAACGATCAGCTCCAGCTTTCCCGTCACTTCGGCCAGCGTTGCCAATGCGCGTGCAGCGTCCTTGCCGTCAAGTGCGGCCAGCGCTGATTTGGTCAGCGCCAAGGCCGAGACGGCCTCATCGAGGACTTGTTTACGTTTGTCTGCCGCCTGCGAGTCCGTTTCCTTCTGAACCTCAGGCTGTACCTCCGTGACGACTTCAGGCTTGGCCTCTGGACTGACAGGAAGGCTGCTTACCGCGGCCTGTTCGTTTATTTCTTTGTTCGTCGCATTGGGATTCGATGTTTGCTCATTCATGGTGATATGCCTCGTATGAGTTAGTGAAAATAGGCGAATCTATTGGGCTGACTGCGCCCATCGCGAGACTAGCCAATGGTGCAGTCAGCTCCTTCACCACATCAAGACAGCCTTTGGATGCGCATCTTCAACTCGTCGAACCACCCCTTGCCGCTTTTTCCTCCGGCGGATTTCTGCTCGATAGCCTTCACCTGATCGAAGATGGGCTTGAAGTCCGCCTTCTTGCCATAACCCAGGATCTGCGCCAGCTCGATTTCCGTGCGCACGTAGGCCAGCAGGGCGCTGAGCTCCTCGCTCTGTTTGGCATTGCGCTTGCCGGTCTCGGCCAGCTTTTCCGCTTTTGCCATCGCGGCTTCGGCCCGTAGCACGGGCAGAGGAAAGGCGACCGAGGTCATCACCATCGTGTTCAGCGCTCCGGCGAGCACCGCCTTGGCATCGTCAATCTTGCCGCTGTCGATGAGCCGTGCGGCCGACTTGATCGCTGCCGGGTACGTTGCCATCGGCAGGTTGTCGGTTTCGATCACGATTTCGCTGGCAAGATTGGCGACGATGGGCCGTGCCTTTTGCACCTCGCCATCATCCAACAACTCCCGAGACAACTTGACCGCTTTCTTGACCGATTCCACGTCGGCGTGGATGTCATGGGTGATGACGCGTACATCGACGGGCGCCAAAGCAAGTTTTGGGTCACGCGCCAATACCAGTTCCAGCTTTCCGCTGGCCAGTTCCAGCGCAGCGAGCGCCTCCTTGGTCTTCCTTGCATCAAGGAGGATCAATGCCTCATGGGTCTTGGCCAGCGCAGTGATTGCATCTTGGGCGAGTTTGGCGCGCTTTCCCGCGGCTTCCCGGGCGACCTTGTCATCTACCTGTGGCTGTGCCGCCTTGGATGCGGCAGAGGGTGCTGCAGCACCTGGGCTAGAACCTGCCGCCGATTGGGCCAGAGCCGGTCCGCTCAGTCCGACGACGACCGCCAGGGCAAGTGCGGAGAAGATGTATTGTGGCTGTTTGATATTCATGATCTTGGGCTCCTGATTGAAGTTAGTTGACTGAGATTTCAATCTGTTTCGGTTTGGCTTGCTCGGCCTTGACAAGCCGCACTTCCAGCACGCCGTCTTTCATCGAAGCCGTCACCTTGGTCGGATCAACGTTGTCAGGCAAGACAAAGCTGCGCACAAAGCGGCCATACGCACGTTCGATGCGGTGGAACTTCTTGCCCTGCTCCTCTTTTTCCAGTTTGCGCTCGCCGCTGATGGTGAGCACGCCGTTTTCCGCGCTGACGCGCACGGCATCCTTGGGGACCTCCGGCAGATCCAGCTTGAGGATGAATGCGTTCTCATCCTCGCTGACGTCCACCATTGGTGCCCAGTCCGCCGTGGTCATGGCTTCGTTGCCGGTACGGGCGCCCTGTCGCTGGGGTGTCCGTCCCAACATCGTCGCCAGGCGGTTTTGCAATTCATCTAGTTCCCGGAAGGGGTCCCACGGAGTCAATGCAGACATATCGGTTCTCCTTGAACAATGCCGGCGAATTGGATGACGCACCGAACAGAGCCGCCGGCTCACTCTGAATAGCGCCTACTACTTTTCGTTTCTATCTAGAATAAGTCCTTGGGTCAATTGAAGGATGTCGTTCTCGTCGAGCGTTTCCCGCGCCAGCAGTTCGCGCGCACAACGCTCCAGCACCGCGCGGTTGGTGTCGAGGATCCGGTAGGCGCGCTCGAACACGCCCATCACGATGTCGCGGATGGCCTGATCGATGCGCGCCTGGGTGGATTCGGCCACCCGGCAGCCGCCGTGGGCCAGCTCGGGGACGTCGAGAAAACGCGGCCGCTGCGCCTCAAACGCGATGTAGCCGAGCCCCTCGTCCATGCCAAAGCGGGTGATCATGTCGCGCGCGATGTCGGTGGCTCGCGCCAGATCGTCTGCGGCACCGGTCGACAGTTCGCCAAACACCAACTTCTCTGCGGCGCGCCCGCCCAACAGTACGGCGATCTTGTACTCCAGATCGGCGCGCGTCATCAGGAAGCGGTCTTCGGTGGGGCGTTGCAGCGTGTAGCCCAGCGCGCCGATGCCGCGCGGGATGATCGAGATCTTGTGCACGGGGTCGGTGCCGGGCAGCGCCAGCGCCACCGGCGCATGGCCCATCTCGTGATAGGCCACGGTTTCCCGCTCCTTGGGATTGAGCACGCGGTTCTTCTTCTCCAGGCCCGCCACGATGCGCTCGATGGCGGCGGTGAAGTCTTGCAGTTCCACAGCCTGCGCCTTGCGCCGCGTCGCGTTCAGCGCTGCTTCGTTCACGAGATTGGCCAGATCAGCGCCGGAAAAGCCGGTGGTCAGCGCCGCCACCTGTTCGAGATCGATATCCTGAGCCAGCGTCACCTTCTTGACGTGGACTTTCAGGATGTCCAGCCGTCCCTTCTTGTCGGGCCGGTCCACCAGCACCTGGCGGTCGAAGCGACCGGCGCGAAGCAAGGCCTGATCGAGGATCTCCGGCCGGTTGGTGGCAGCGAGGATGATCAGCCCCACCGAACTGTCGAAGCGGTCCATCTCCGTGAGCAGCTGGTTGAGGGGCTGTTCGCGCTCGTCGTGGCCGCCGATGGGCCCGTCGGCGCCGCGCGCGCGGCCCAGTGCATCGAGTTCGTCGATGAAGATGATGGCCGGCGCCTGCCCGCGCGCCTGTTCGAACAGGTCGCGCACGCGCGCCGCCCCTACGCCGACGAACATCTCGACAAACTCTGATCCGGAGATGGAGAAGAAAGGCACCGCCGCCTCGCCGGCAACAGCCTTGGCCAGCAATGTCTTGCCGCTGCCCGGTGGGCCCACCAGCAACACACCTTTCGGGATGCGCGCGCCGAGACGACCGTAGTCCTGCGGGTTCTTCAGAAAATCGACAATCTCAACCAACTCCGCCTTGGCTTCGTCGACGCCAGCGACATCGGCGAAGGTGACGCCGGTGTTCTTCTCCATGAACACCTTGGCGCGGCTCTTGCCGATGCTCAGGAAGCCGCCCATGCCCTGCTTGTCGGCGAAGCGGCGGAACAGGAAGAACCAGACGCCGAAGAAGGCCACCGCCGGCAGAATCCAGGAGAGCACATCACGTAGCCAGGTGCTTTCCACCACCCGCGCGTAAGGCACGTCGTACTTGGACAGCCGCTCGGCCAGGTCGGGTTCGACGCGCGTGGCCACGATGGTGGTCTTGCCCCGGCTGTCCGGCGATCTTGGCCGCCTGCCAGTAGTTCTGCAGCGTCAGCAGCAACAGACCGGCGACGATCCAGTAGCCAATGTTCCATTGATCTTTCTTTTCCATGGGCAGGGTACCTCGCAAGTCGTGCCGCTAGAGAATGGGGGTGAACAGACGGGCCACCCCGTCGCGCAAGCGGATGGCCAGCGGGCGGGCGCGCAACGCCATGGCCGATATCTCGTTCGATGCATCACGGGCGGCATCAAAAAGGGATTCCAGCCGCGTAGACAGCGCGGTGTCGTACACCTCCACATTGAACTCGAAGTTGAGGCGCAGGCTGCGCGCATCCCAATTGGCCGAACCCAGGCAGCACCACTGGCCGTCTATCAGCATCAGCTTGCTGTGGTCGAACGGGCCAGGCCGTTCGAAGATGCGCACACCGTGCTCCAGCACCTGCCAGTAGTGGGCGCGCGCGGCCCATTGCACCGTGGGATGGTCACCGTTCGCAGGCGTCAGCACGTCGACACGCACGCCGCGCAACGCAGCCGTACTCAGCGCCGCGATCATGGGCTGATCGGGGACGAAATACGGTGTCCAGATGCGCACCGAATGCTTCGCGGCGCTCAAAGCGCCCATGAAGGTCCAGCGCATCCGGTCCAGGGCGTCATCGGGACCGGCCTCGATGCCGCGCGCCCAAGAGGTTCCCTGCTCATCAGCCGTTACCGGCGGTTCGCCCCAGTAACCCTCGCTGAGCCGCTCGCCCGTGGTATCGCACCAATCATCGGTGAAGCACCGCATCAGATGCGCAACCACTGGCCCGCGCAGACGAAAGTGCAAATCGTGACAGGCCTGGCCCGGCGCATCGGGCCGCCAATACGGGCTGCAGATGTTCATGCCACCGGTGAAACCCGTCTCGCCATCGATCACCAGCAGCTTGCGGTGATTGCGCAGATGCGCGGCATGCAGGCGCGCGGGAATCAACGTCGGGTTGAACGTCGCCGCCGGAACGCCGGCGCGTTGCAAGGCGCGGTAGGCGCTGCTGGGCGTCCAGCGGGCATACACGTCGTCGATCAGCACCCGCACTTGCACGCCGCGCTCATGAGCCCGGCGCAGCGCATCGACGAACTGCGCCCCGATGCCTTGGCTGTCGAAGATGTACGAGGCCAAGGCAACGCTGTGCCGCGCCGATTCGATGGCAGCGAGCATGGCCGGGTAGGCCTGCTCGCCATCGACAAGCGGCTCGATGCGGTTGCCGCCGGTCAGCGACTGGCCGGTGGCGCGTCCCACCAGGTGGGCCAGACCGGCAAGCGGCGGCGATACAGCCTCGGGCATCGTGGGCGAGAGGTCCTGCCGAACAGCAGGATCTGCCCCCGGGAAGAGCCGCCGCGCCCGCCGCTGGTAACGGTTGATGCCGAACAGCCCATACAGCAGCGAACCGCCCAGCGGCAACAAGGCGATCAGCAGTATCCACAGCGTGGCCGATCGAGGGTCACGCTTGTAGATGACCGCGTGCCCCGCTGTGGGGACAGCGACCGCCAGCGACACGAGGGTGGCTGCCCATGTCAGCCCGTTGGGGTCGGACACGACAGCCTCCCATCGCTCAAGATTCGCCGCCCGCCGGCTTCTTCTTGCGCTTAGGCTTGCTCTCGCCGTTCGGCGGTGCCTCGGCCACGTTCGCGGCATCGGGCTTATCAGGCTCGGCCGGCTGCGCGGGTGGCTCCTTGCGCTCGAAGACGACGCGTTCGGCCTTGTCGTCCCAGCGGGCGCTGGCGTGATCGCCCTTGCCGATACCGCCACCCAGCATCTCGCGCGCCAGTGCCGTCTCCAGCTCGCTGCGGATCAGCCGCTTGAGCTCACGCGCGCCGAACTCGGGCTTGTAGCCTTCCTCCGCGAAGTGATCGATCAAGGTCTGATCGAAGGTCAGCGTCACGCCCTGGCTGGCGGCGTTGCGGGCCACACGATCGAGCTGCAGGCCGACGATATGGCGGATCTCCTCCTTGCCCAGCGCATGGAAGACGATGATCTCGTCGATGCGGTTGAGGAACTCGGGGCGGAAGTGTCCGCGCAGCACGTCCATCACCTCGGACTTGGTCTTCTCGTATTCCTCGCCGGCGGCGCCACGGGCCTTCAGCCGACGCTGGATGATGTCCGAGCCCAGATTCGAAGTGGCGATGATGATGGTGTTGGTGAAATCCACCACCCGGCCCTTGCCGTCGGTGAGGCGACCGTCGTCGAACACCTGTAGCAGGATGTTGTAGACGTCGGGGTGCGCCTTTTCGATCTCGTCCAGCAGCAACACGCTGTAGGGCTTGCGACGCACCTTCTCGGTGAGCTGGCCGCCCTCGTCATAGCCCACATAACCCGGAGGCGCGCCCACCAGGCGTGCCACGGTATGGCGTTCCCCGTACTCGGACATGTCGATGCGCAGCAGCGCACCTTCATCGCCATAGATGGACTCGGCCAGCGCCTTGGCGAGCTCGGTCTTGCCCACGCCGGTCGGCCCGAGGAACAGAAAAGTCGCCACCGGCTTGCTGCCTTCGCGCAGGCCCGCGCGCGCCAGACGCACGGCATCGGCCACCGCGCGCACCGCTTCGTCCTGGCCCACCACGCGCTCGTGCAGCCGCTGCTCCAGATGCAGCAGCTTCTCGCGCTCTTCCACCGTCAGCTCGTTGACCGGGATGCCGGTCAGCCGCGAGACGATCTGCGCGACATGCTCGGCTTTGACTTCGGCGCTGCCCGAGGCGCGCTCGCGTTCCCATTCCTCGACGAGCTTCTTGAGTTCGGCCTCTTTGGCCTCGATGCGCTTGCCCAGCTCGGCGGCCTTGTCGTACTGCTTGCGCGAGGCCAGATAGTCCTGCTCACGCCGCAACTGATGCAGTTCGGACTCCAGCTCTTGCACCGCCACCGGGCGCGCCGTGGCCGACAGCTTCACGCGTGCGGCTGCCTGGTCGAGCAGGTCGATGGCCTTGTCGGGCAAAAAGCGCGCGGTGATGTAGCGGTCGGACAACTCGGCGGCGGCGATGATCGCATCCTCGGTGATGCTGACCTTGTGGTGCGCCTCGAAGGTGTCGCGCAGGCCGCGCAAAATCATCATGGTCTGCGCTACCGTCGGCTCGGGCACCATCACCGGCTGGAAGCGACGCTCCAGCGCGGCATCCTTTTCGATGTACTTCTGATACTCGTTGAGCGTGGTGGCGCCGATCAGGTTCAGCTCGCCGCGCGCCATCATCGGCTTGAAGACGTTGGCCACGTCCAGCCCGCCTTCGCCGCCACCCTGGCCGGCACCGACGATGGTGTGCACCTCGTCGATGAAGAGAATCAGCTCCCCCTGGTGCTCGGTCACTTCCTTGAGCACCTTCTGCACGCGCTCCTCGAACTCGCCGCGGTACTTGGCGCCGGCCACCATGGCATTGATGTTGAGTTCGACCAGGCGCTTGTCACGCAGCGTTTCGGGCACTTCGCCTGCGACCATGCGCTGCGCCAGCCCTTCGACGATGGCGGTCTTGCCGACGCCGGGTTCGCCGATCAGCACCGGGTTGTTCTTCTTGCGCCGGGCCAGCACTTCGATGGTCGTCTCGATCTCCTGCGCGCGGCCGATGACCGGATCGAGCTTGCCCTCGCGCGCCATCTTGGTGAGGTCGCGCGAATACTTGTCGAGTTCCGGCGTATTGGTCGGCGTCTCGGCACGGCCGTCCTCGGCCCCCTTGCCGACCACCTTGCTCACCTGCTGGCGCAGCGCCTGCGGCGTGAGCCCGTAGCGGCGCAGCAGGTTGGCTGCCAAGCCTTCGCCTTCTTCGGCCAGGCCGATCAGAAAGTGCTCTGGCCCCACATAGGAATGACTCAACTCGTTGGAGGCCACGAAGGCACGGCTGAGCGCATCCTTGACACGTGGCGACACGCCGATCTCGCCTTCGAACGGCTTGTCGCCACGCTTGGCTTCGGATTCGATCTGCCGCTTGAGGTCATCGACCTTGATCTTGAACTGCCCCAGGATGGTCTTGACCACGTCGCTGTCGGTCAGCGCCAGCAGCAGGTGTTCGGTATCGACTTCGGGCCGGCCGAACTCGGCAGCATGTTTGGCGGCTTCCTGCAACAGGGCCTCAGACTGTTCGCTGATACGGCTGGCCAGCCCACTGCCGCGGCGGCGCGCCGTGCCCGCCGTTGCGGGAGCGGATTCGCCGAAAGACGCATCGACCACTTCGTCGGCATCAGCCGCCACGGACGGTGCATCGTCACCGATGCGGAAGAAGTCGCTGCCGAGGAAGTCTTCGAACAAACCGCTGCGCGAGCCAAACAGAGCCTCCAGCGGCGAGACGGTGCGCTTTTGCTGGCGCACCAGTTGGCGATAGTGATCGTCACACAACAGCATGGTGCTGTGGCGACCATTGAGATTGGCTTCCACCCGCACCGTGGCGGGCTGGCCGCAGACTTGGCACTGCTTTCTGGCCATGCTGATGCTCCTTAAAGGGACTGATTTGACGAGGCACCGAAGGTCACGGCGCCTCGCCATTCACTTGGTTGTTTTTCGGAGGACGAGCCGATCGGCGTCAGCCGTTGATCGGGATCGAGCGCCCCTGCCTGGGGGCACTGGCCTCGCGCTTGTCCATCGTGATCGTGAGCACGCCGTTCTTGAAAGCGGCCTTGATCGTTTCCTGGTTGGCATCGGCCGGCAGATTCAGGGCGCGCTGAAAGCTGCCGTAGGAACGCTCCACGCGGTGGAAACCACCATCCTTCGTTTCCTGTTCCCGATGCTTCTCACCGCGCACCAGCAACACATCGTTATCGAGCGTGATCTGGATGTCCTTTTCCTCGACCCCGGGCACTTCCAGGGCGATCTTGTACTGCTTGTCGGTCTCCTGGATGTCCAGGGCCGGCTTCAGCAGGCCCGGCCACTCCGACGGCCAGCGTGGCATGGCCAGCGTCGGGAAACCGAAGCCTCGAAACGCGTCGTCGAACAGGCGATCGATCTCGCGATGCAATTGCAGGATGGGGCTGACCGACCCACCCGCCACCGGCAGGTCATTGCGCTGCACCGGCAGCGAGGCAGTGCTCTGTTGTTCTTCCTGCTCCTTCTTGAACCAGTTCCAGGGAGCCAACTTCTTGAAATCAATGTCCATGTCACACCTCCAGAAGAAAAATTGAAGACTCTCGCTCACTCCGCTTGCCTGCGGCGACGGACAGCGCGCCCAGGCGACACGGAGTGTTCCGCTGACTTTGGCTGCTCATCTGTGCGTATCCCCTCCTTCTTTCTGCCTGCTTGGGTCTGATCATTGATCCATCGATCGACTTCACTTTGGCGAAACCGCCACGTCCCGCCGACCTTGAAGGCCGGAATCTCCCCGTGCGAGGCGAGCCGGTAAAGCGTCCGCTTGCCGACTTTCAAGTAGGCAGCCAATTCGTCGAGTGTGAAGATCGCCTGCTGGCGCGCTGTCATATCACCCCCACAAGTTCCGTCGTCACCCGGCCTCGCCTGAGGAAGTTCTTGCAAGACTTTGCAACATATTGCGCCTGCCATGCCGAAAGTCAAGCGTCAACATCCAGCGATCTGCTGGCTGAACCGCCCCGGAAATCCCGGAGGCTCGTTGGTGTGAGTCACGCCGCCATGGCGAGCTCACGGGTCTGCTGATAGTAGGCTGCTTCAGCTTCGGCTGGGGGGATGTTGCTGATCGGCTCCAGCAGGCGTCGAAGATTGAACCAGTTCACCCATTCCAGCGTGGCCAGCTCGACGGCCTCGAGGCTTTGCCAGGAGCGACGGTGGATCACCTCGGCCTTGTACAGTCCGTTGGCAATACCCTCAATCAGCAGATGTCCGCTTCGGGTCGCATCACGCCTTGATTCTTGACGTAGGAGAACCCTGGCCACCCCCTTCATCAGGAGTTGGACCGACCAGAGTTCCATAGACACTCAGTCGCCGCTCTGCGCGTAGCGCTTTTCGAACTCTACCGGTGACATGCCGCCAGCGGAACCATGCCGGCGAATCGGGTTGTAGAACATCTCGATGTAGT
>NZ_SHMH01000016.1 GCF_004283755.1 Pseudoxanthomonas winnipegensis | reverse complement strand
ACTACATCGAGATGTTCTACAACCCGATTCGCCGGCATGGTTCCGCTGGCGGCATGTCACCGGTAGAGTTCGAAAAGCGCTACGCGCAGAGCGGCGACTGAGTGTCTATGGAACTCTGGTCGGTCCACTTCTCGATATTGGGCGGAGAACTGAGCAAGGTCGCGGCGTTGGCCATCAAGGCCGCGGCGATCTGGCCGTTCAGATGCGCCTGGCGACCTGCCTCATCGGCAAAGGCATCGAACACACCAAACGTCGAAGGGCCAAACTTCAATGCGAACCAGGCCGTGGTGCCGGACTCGGCGTTGGCGAGCGGCAGTGCGCTGGCCAGGAAGTCGGCAAGCGCAGCTTCCTGGCCGGGTTTAGCTTCGAGGCGAACAAACAGGGCGAGCTTGGTCATGCTGTATTCCTTTGGGTAAATGGAAAAGTGGGTAAAGGGATCGACGAGACTGCAGTCTGAGTCTTCATGACAGACATCTCTATTGGCAATAATGACAACATTGATATCATTGCTGCCATGAAACTCCACCTCCTTGTTTGTGATGGCGTGTTTGATCTGGGGCTTGCGGCGTTCACTGACACAGTGGGCTTAGCCAATGCGATGGCGGGCTCGCTGCCACAGGCTCCCGCGCACATAGAGCTCACGCTGGTGGGCGTGCGGCGTCGCATTCGAACTGCGCAAGGCTTGACGGTCCCCGTGGTCACTGCGCATGGTGTGCCCGAACCAGACGTCGTGCTCGTGCCGGCGTTTGGCGACAAGATGCCTGACACGCTCTCGGCTCGACTCACACGCCCCGATGTGCCCGACGCGGTCGCGGCGCTACAGCAGTGGTGCACCGCTGGCGCGCACCTTGGTGCCGCTTGCTCCGGTAGTTTCTTGCTTGCAGAGAGTGGCCTGCTTGATGGGCATCGTGCGACGACGTCATGGTGGCTAGGGCCGATGTTTCGGCAGCGCTATCCGAACGTCACTCTGGACGAGTCACGCATGATCGTGAACTCGACACGCTTCACCACCGCGGGTGCCGCTTTGGCCCACGTCGACTTGGCCTTGCGCATCATCCGAGGGCGCAGTCCGGCGCTGGCGGCCCTGGTGGCACGCTATCTGCTGGTCGAGACACGCAGTTCGCAAGCCGAGTTCGTGATTCCCGACCACCTTGCGCATGCCGACCCGATGGTGGAGCGCTTCGAGTGCTGGGCCAGACGTCGGCTCGCGCATGGGTTCTCGCTGGCCGAGGCGGCCAGCGCCGCGGGCACAAGCGAGCGCACCTTGGCGCGGCGGCTGCAAAGCGTTTTGGGAAAGACACCGCTGTCGTATTTCCAGGACCTGCGCGTGGAGCATGCCGTCCATCTCTTGCGCACCGGGAACGCCAGCGTCGACCAGGTCGCCGCACAGGTCGGGTACTCGGATGGGGTGACCCTGCGGGCCCTGTTGCGCCGCAAGCTGGGCCGGGGTGTCAGGGAGTTGCGACGCGGTGGATGACCAAAAGCGTTTGGTGCATGTACGGATGGAGACAGCCGCGAAACTGTCGGAAGCAAAGGCTTACCCACTTGCGTCTACTACATCGTGCGTTGGGTGCAAAAGCACCAGCCGTGCCAAAATAGTCTTTAGTGACCTTTCAAAGTTCAGTGACCTTTCAAAGATCAGAGTATTGGGAATACTGTTAGCTTTACCACTGTTTTCTGTTCACTAATCTGGGTTTTCATCCACATGCTATTCAATCCACTTCAAGTAGGCACCCTCACCCTGCCCAACCGTATCCTTCTGGCACCGCTGACCCGCACCCGTGCCGACGCTGGCCACATGCCCAACGCACTGATGGCCGAGTACTACAGCCAGCGAGCCACCGGCGGCCTGCTGATTTCCGAATGCACCATGGTGGCGCCCGGTACATCGGCCTTCGTCAATGAGCCTGGCATCTACAACGACGCGCAGATTGCAGCCTGGAGGCAGGTGACCGACGCGGTGCACGCCAAGGGCGGACGCATCTTCATGCAGATCTGGCACGCTGGCCGCGCAGCCTACCCTGGCGCTGCCGATGGCGCCCCCATTGTCTCCAGCAGCGCCACCGCTATTGAGGGTGAGATCCACACGCCCCAAGGCAAGGTGCCGCACGCGGTGCCCCGCCCCCTGACCGTCGAAGAGATTCCCGGCATCGTGGCTGCGTTTGCTCAAGGCGCACGCAACGCCATTTCCGCCGGCTTTGATGGTGTGGAAGTACACGGCGCCAACGGCTACCTGATTGACCAGTTTCTGCGCGACACGCCCAACCAGCGCACCGATGCTTACGGCGGATCGCTGGAAAACCGTGCACGTTTGCTGTTCGAGGTACTCACTGCCGTGACCCAGGCGATCGGTTCCGAACGTGTGGGTCTGCGCCTGTCGCCCCTCAACAGCTTCAACAGTATGAAAGACAGCGACCCGCTGGCCCTCATCGGCTTCGTGGCCGATAGGCTTAATGCCTTCAAGCTAGCCTACCTGCACGTGATGCGCGCCGATTTCTTCGGCGTGCAGAAGGCCGATGTCATGCCCGTAGCGCGTGAAAAGTACAAGGGTGTGTTGGTGGGCAATATGGGTTACAGCGCTGATGAGGCAGAGGCAGCTATTGCCGAAGGTAAGCTTGACGCTGTGGCCTTTGGCACCGCCTTCCTGGCTAACCCGGACCTGCCCGCACGCATCAGGGCCAAGGCACCGCTGAACGCGCCTGACTCCAACACGTTCTACGCAGGTGGCGCCAAGGGCTATACAGACTATCCGACACTGCAGGTCGCGTAAGTCACCGCCCCAGAAGACCGAAGAAACGAGCCACTTTATACCCAAGGCTCTGCCCTTCGATCTTGCGAAGCTGTGAATCGATGGCGTCTACCGAGTGTTGTGCGCCATCACGATCTTTAATTGATAAGTTGCCTCGGTTTGCTTCGCCGCCCGCCGAACTCGTACATCGTCTCCGGCTCAGGTAGTGCCGAGGCCGATTTGGGAGGGCGACAGCACCACCATCGTTTCACCGCCCGCAGCCCAGCCCGTGCCCGACGTCATGGAGGATTTGCTCGCGATGGTGGGCTTGGGTGATTCGGCCGGCGTTGGCCAGGATGCCGAGGAGTTCCTCCACACCCCCGCGCCAGCAACAGCCGCGACGTCCATTCCATCACCTGCACCCGCGCCTACGCCTGGGCCATCGGCAACGAAGCCATCCGGGGAACAGTTCATGGTTTGGCTGAAGCAGGGAATCGCCTCACGACGGTTCATCATCAACGACGCGAAGGCACTCGTGCATACGGTGAATGACACGGCCTACCTGGTCAGCCCGGGTGTGTTCCAACGCTATGCGCAGGAGCATCCCGAAGTGGCCGCACTCGCCAAGCAGGAGAATCAACAGGATTGGCAGTGGGTGCAGAAGCGCTTCGAGAAGCTGCAGCTACATCGAAAGCAGCCCAGGACTGAACACTTGGACCTGTGAAGTCACGGGCCCGAGGAAGTCCCGCCGACTGCATGGCTACCTCCTCGAAGATGGGTCCTTGGCACTCGCCGAAATACCGCCCAACAACCCCTATCTTGCTCTGACTCAGGAAGGATGACGCGATTCGGGCATTGATCGCCACCGTCGTGTGGCGACGATCAAGGCCCCGCGAAAATTGGCAACATTTGGCGAACTGAGCTACTCGGCCCGTGCCAACTCCTGTGCAAGGAACGGAGCGGTTCTGCTGCCAGGCGTTCGGGCCACCTGCTGAGGGGAGCCCCCCACCACGATGCTGCCGCCGGCAGCGCCTGCACCAGGCCCTACGTCGATCACCCAGTCGGCCTGCGCCACCGCGCGCATGTCGTGCTCGATCATCACCACGGTGTGGCCGGCATCGACCAGGCGCTGCAACTGGATCAGCAGCCGGTCGGCATCCGACACATGCAGCCCGGTGGTCGGCTCGTCGAGCACGTACAGGCTTCGGCCGCGCTGGCTGCGCTGAAGCTCGGTCGCCAGCTTGATGCGCTGCGCCTCGCCACCGGAAAGCTCGGTCGCCGGCTGTCCCAGGCGCAGATAGCCAAGTCCGATATCGCGCAGCAGTTGCAGTGGCCTTGCCACAGCGTCTTCACCCGCGAAAAATTCGCTGGCTTCGTCCACGGTCATCTGCAGCACCTCGGCGATGTTGCGCCCGTTCCATTGCACCTTCAGCGTGGCCTCGTTGTAGCGTGCGCCATGGCACGTCGGGCACGGCGCGTACACGCTGGGCATGAACAGCAGTTCCACGCTGACGAAGCCCTCGCCCTCGCAGGTCTCGCAGCGTCCCTTGGCGACGTTGAACGAGAAGCGCCCGGCGTCATAGCGGCGGCGTCGCGCATCGGGTGTGGCGGCGAACAGCTTGCGCACATGGTCGAACAGGCCGGTGTAGGTGGCCAGGTTGGATCGGGGCGTGCGCCCGATCGGCTTCTGATCGACCTGCACCATGCGCTGTATGGCGTCCACGTCGCCCGCCAGACGACCGCCAGTCGCTTCGATCACTGCCGGCCCTTCGCTGGTGGCGCTTTCGGCTACATCGTCTTCCGGCCCGTGGCCTAGGTGCAGCAGCACCAGCTCCGGCAGGGCCTGCGCGACAAGGCTGGACTTGCCCGAGCCGGAGATGCCGGTGACGGCCGTCAGCACGCCCAGCGGAATGCGCGCATTCACGCCATGCAGGTTGTGGCGGTGAATGTCCTGCAGCTCCAGCCAGCCGGTCGCTTCGCGTGCCCGGCTTCCCGGCGCGGGGATCTCATCGAACAGGTAGCGTGCAGTACGCGATTCGGCAATCTTGCGCAGGCCATCCGGCTCGCCGCTGTAGAGCACGCGGCCGCCACGCTCGCCGGCATCCGGCCCGACATCCACGAGCCATTGTGCACGGCGCATCAGGTCCAAGTCGTGCTCCACCACGAACACCGAGTTGCCGGCCTCGCGCAGACGGTCGAGCGCGTCGTACAGGGCTTGGCTGTCGGAGGGGTGCAGGCCCGCCGAGGGTTCGTCGAGTACGTACACGACACCGAACAGCATGGAACTCAATTGCGTCGCCAGCCGCAGGCGCTGCAACTCGCCGGCTGAAAGCGTCGGCGTGGCTCGGTCAAGCGTCAGGTAACCCAAACCCAGCCCACGCAGTTGACGCAGGCGCCATCACGCCACCGGCCAGGCGCTGCGCGGCGAGGCGCTTTTCTTCCGATAGCGCCGAGGTGCGGCGCACGTCGGGCGATACCGCATGGACGGCGCGGCCGGAGGCCGCGCGTTCGGCACGGTCGCGTCGGGTCGCTTCCTTGTCCGTAGCCGCCCCCGTTGCATGGGCGCGGAAATCGCCCTGGGCGATGGGTTCGAGCAAGGCCGCCAACTGGTCCAGCGGCACCTGCATGAACTCGCCGATGTCCACGCCGGCGAACGTGACCGACAGCGCCTCGGGCTTGAGCCGCTTGCCGTGGCAGGTGGGACACGGTTTGCCCTC
Organism: Pseudoxanthomonas winnipegensis; assembly: GCF_004283755.1. GTDB lineage: Bacteria > Pseudomonadota > Gammaproteobacteria > Xanthomonadales > Xanthomonadaceae > Pseudoxanthomonas_A > Pseudoxanthomonas_A winnipegensis. Next base: position 15,641 of record NZ_SHMH01000016.1, on the reverse strand, counting down.
CATGAACCGGGACACGCGCTTTCTCATCAGCGCGCTTTGGGTGTTGGCAAAGGTGTGCAGCACATACCGCCGGGCGCCGGTGAAGGTGCCCATGTAGCTCGGCTCCATCTTGCGCTTGAGCGCGGCGCGGGTCTCGGCAGGCGTGAAGCCGGCGTACACCGGCACCGTCGGTGTTTCCTCGGTGAACAGAATCCAGTCGCGATCCTTCTTCGGCAGGTCCTTCCACGGTCGGTCCACGTCGTAGCCCATGCTGACCAGGATGTCGCGCAGGTTCTGGCCTTGCCAGGCGGGGGGCCAGGAGGCGATCGCCCGCTCGCGGATGCTCAGGGAGGGATCGGGCACCATGATGGCCTCGGTCACCTCGTACACATGGCCCAGGCCGTGGCAGGTCGGGCACGCTCCCTGCGGCGTGTTGGGCGAAAAATCCTCGGCGTACAGCATGGGCTGGTTGGCTGGGTAGGCGCCGGCACGCGAATACATCATCCGCACCAGGCTGGACAAGGTGGTCACACTGCCCACAGAGGAACGCGCGTTGCTGGAGCCCCGCTGCTGTTGCAGCGCCACCGCCGGCGGCAGGCCGTCGATCGCATCGACGTCCGGCACGCCGGCCTGGTCGATCAGTCGCCGCGCATAGGGGGCTACCGACTCGAAGTAGCGCCGCTGGGCCTCGGCATAGATGGTGCCAAAGGCCAGCGAGGACTTCCCGGAGCCGGAGACACCCGAGAACACCACCAGCGCGTTACGCGGGATGGAGACGTCCACCTCCTTGAGGTTGTTCTCGCGCGCGCCACGCACCTGCACGAGGCCGCTGGCCGCAGCGGTACAAGAGGATTCACCGAAAGACTTGTTTGGCATGTTCTTATCTTGCAGTTCGTCCCGCTCAGGACGGGACTTCCTGAGTTCGGGTGCCGCGGCGGCTAGCTTCGAGCGCTGCGGTGACAGAGCGGGCGTCGTAGCTGCCGCGCAGGCGGCGACCCTCGACGAAGAACGTCGGCGTGGCGTGCGCACCGCTGGCGACCGCACTGGCGAGGTCGCGCTCGACACGCTCGATCACCGCAGGGCTGTCGAGATCCGCGATGAACCGATCGACGTCGAGCCCAAGCTCTGCGGCGTAGCCGATCAGATCCTCGCGCTCCAGCGCGTGCTGACGGGTGAACACGAAGTCCAGCCACGGCCAGAACATCCCCTGATTCGATGCCGCCTCGGACGCACGCGCGGCGATCGGCCCATGCGGGTGGTGCGGCAAGTGGCGCACCACATACCGCAGGTCGTCCCCGAAGTGGGCGCGCAGATCCTCCCAAGAACCGGTAGCGTGCGCACAGTACTCGCACTCGAAGTCCACGTACTCCACCAGCGTGAGCTGCGCGTCCTCTGGCCCGCGAATGTGATCGACCTCGGGATCGACCGGCGGCTCAAGCACCATCGGCAGATCGGCGGTCTCCTCACCCCACCTGCGAGCGGCAACCTTGAAGGTGAGCCACCCGAGCAACGTGGCGAGCATCATCGACACGAGCACGCCGACCGTCGCCTGGCGGCCCAGGTCGGAGGTCGTGCCGAACGCGAGCCCGATGATGAGCAGCGACACGGTGAACCCGATCCCGGACAGTGCCGCACCACCGAACACGCTCCCCATTCCGACACCCGCCGGCAGGCGCCCCAGGCCGAGGCGGACCGCAGCGAGAGTGATGAGCCCGATGCCCAGGAGCTTGCCGAGCACGAGCCCCGCGATGACGCCCCAGGTCACGGGCGAGCCGAAGGCCTCAGCGAGCAGCCCGCCACGCAGGTCCACCCCGGCGTTCGCCAAGGCGAACACCGGCACGATCAGCAGCGCTGTCGGCAGCCGCAGGTACTCGTGCAGCCGCTCGTTCACCGAGATACCCTGGGACAGCCCGCAGTCCACTGCGCGAGCCGATGCGGCACTCGGAGACTGCCAGAAGTCACGGAACAACTGTCTTGCCGCGACGACCTTGTGACGTTGCGTTGCGTAGGCGGGGATCAGCAGCCCCGCGGCCATCCCGGCGAGGGAGGCATGGATGCCGGAGTACACGGTCGCGAGCCACAGCACGATCACGATCAGCACATACGGCGTTGCCCGCCACTGGCGGGTGCGCCCTAGCAACCACAACCCGACGAGACTGGCGAGGGCGATCAGCAACGGGACGACCCGGATCTCCTCGCTATAGACGATGCCGATGATGGACACGGCGAGGAAGTCATCGACCACGGTCAGGGTGAGCAGGAACACGCGCAACTGACCGGATAGCCGCGGGCCGACGATCGCCAGGGTGCCCAGCATGAACGCCGTATCGGTACCGACCACCGCCCCCCACCCGTGCAGGCCCTCACCTCCGGCCAGCCCCACGATCAGGACATACACCAGCGCGGGAAGCACGACACCCGCGACCCCCGCGATCAGAGCGAGACGGGCACGGCTGCGGTCCCTGAGCGACCCGTGGGCGAATTCCTGACGCACCTCCAGGCCGATCAGGAAGAAGAAGACGACCATCAGGCCGTCGTTGACCCAGTGATGCAGATCCATGTGCAGGCCCAATGGCCCAAAGTTGAACCCGACGCCCAGGTGCCACAACCCGAAATAGGCATCGGATAGCGGCGAGTTCGCCCACAGGAGCGCCACAACCGTGACGATCACCAGCAGCACCGCAGCCCCAGACTCAGTGCGTAGATAGCGGGCAACTCGTCTCCGTCTGATATCCGCAGAGGATTCGCCGAAAGAAGAGGCTGGCATGTTCTTATCCTGTAGTTCGTGAGGTAGCGATCGGACGATTTCGGGGGGATGTCGGTCAAGCGTCCGGGCTTGGCGGCGTCGCGTCATCGAGCGAGCGCAGCCAAGTAAGCCTTTCTCCCAGCCTTCGCTCGACGCCCCTGTCCGTTGGCTGGTACCAGCCCAGCCGCGCCACGCCCTCGGGAAAATAGGTTTGCCCAGCGGCATAGCCGTTGGGCTCATCATGCGCGTAGCGGTAGCCTTCGTGATATCCCATCTGCCTCATCAGCTTCGTCGGCGCATTGCGAAGATGAAGTGGCGCTGGCTGGGACCGCTGCGCTTGACGAATGCCTTGGCCTGATCCCAGGCGGCATAGGCGGCATTCGACTTCCCGGTCGTTGCACAAGGGCGGGGCGTGCCCGCCCGTTGTGGCTCAACTTACTGCTTTCGCACCGGGGGCAGGGTCACCTTGTCCTCGGTTCCGCCACACATCGGGTGTTTGAAGCCATTGGCCTGCTCGGCCTTGTCGAGATAGACGATGTTGTCGTCCTTCGCGGGACTGACGCCGGCCGGCACGTAGTCCAGCGCGAGCGCGTGGCGGGTCTTCCACGCGATGTTGTGGTCCGCGCAAGAGGAATCGCCGCTGACGCCGAGCGCGCCCACCAGCGGATCCTTCGCCGTGCCGAAGTTCGCGGCAATGGCGGCGTAGGCTACCTGCGTATCGACCGGGTTGGAAAACTGCAGGCCGAACAGGCTGCCGCCAGGCTGCGTGGCCGAATAGAGGTTGGCGGTGGACAGCGCGAGGCCCGGCAGGCTGAAGGCATTCGCGGTGTTCGCTTTCTGCGCGGAGATCACGCGACTGCCGAGCCACTGGTCGCCGACCTTGGCACCGGTGTAGGCCACGGCGCAGACCGTGCCGTCGGTCGCCACGACGGTGCCCCACATGTCGAGGTTGAACCCACCGTTTGCGTCTTTGCGGGCGCTGCTGAGGGCTTGCTTGAAAGGAATTGCCGGTCACGAATGCCGGGCCTGCCGGAATGCCGGCGCCTTCTGGCCATCCCAATCGAGGTCGACGGCCACCTGGGCCTGCGCGCGGTGGCGTTCGAGCGCGTCGATGTCGAGATCGGCGATCGCCCACGTTTGCCCGCCGCGGGTCGTCGCGAGGATGCCGTCATCGGGAAAGCCGTGGTCCATCGGCGCGTAGATCGTGGCCTCGCCGGTATTCGTATCCAGAGCCGGACTCCAGTCGGCGGTCCCGGTGGTTACCGCCTGCGCTACGAACATCCGGTTCTCCAGTGCGCGCGCCATGCAGCCGACGCGCACCCGGGTCGCGCCCGCCTGCGTGTCCGTGCAGCTCGGCACCAACAGCAGACGGGCGCCGGCTTCGCGTTGGGCGCGCACGGGCAGGGGGAATTCGCTGTCGTAGCAGACAGCGATGCCGGCGCGCACGCCCGCCAAGTCGAATACCTTGAGTTCGTCGCCGCCCTCGATGACGCCAGCGTCCCGCTCGAATCCGGTCAACTGCAGCTTGTCCTGATAGCCGCGCGTGCCGTCCGGGGCGAACCACCATGCGCGGTTGCGATAGCGTCCCGGGGCGACTTCGGTCAGGAACGTGCCGGCCTGGATGACCAGGCGCAGCTCGCGCGACAGGTCGGCGTACAGCGCCAGCCACTCGGATTGCAGCGTTTGCAGCGCGGCCAGCGAAGCGTTCAAGTCGCGGCTGATTTCGGGCGCGAACGTTGACGCCAGTTCGAGCGACAGGTATTCGGGCAGCACGGCCAGTTCGACGCCGGCACCGCATGCTTCTCTCAGGATCTGGCGCTGGCGTGCGGCAAAGGCCTCGAAGTCGGCGGGGTTGCCAACCGCGTACTTGGCGACGGCGATCTTCATTGCCCGGCCTCCAGCGGACGCAGCCACATCGTCAGCGTCTGCTCGGATTCGTGCGCTTCGCCGAGTTGTTTCCACGGCAGGGTTACCTGCATGTCCGACTGCCGCCTGTACCCACGGCGGGTCCAGAACACGTCGTTGCCGCGATAATCGGCCGGCCGCCGTGGATCATCGCTTGCCCGATTCACCGATGCGAACGAGATCCAGCGGATGCCACCCAGCGAACGGGCATGCGCCTCACGCTCATCGAAGAAGCGATGCCCAAGGCCCTGTCCGCGGAACGCCGGGAGCAGGACGGATTCACCGCAGTAGAACACCTCCTCCACCGGGATGCCTCGGTCGAGGAACGGCGCCTGGAAGGCCGGTTCGGCTTCGCCTAGCGGCAATCCGGTGGATGCCCCCACCACCGCGTCGCCGGTGAGCACGAGCACCAGCACGCTGCCTGCCGAGCGGGCATAGGTGGCGAGGTAACGCTTCTCGTACTCGGCGTCGCCCTCGTAGAGGTAGGGAAAAGCGCGGAAGACCTCGGCGCGCAGGCGTGCCACGTCGTCGAACCACTCGACCATGTCGGCACCGCGGCGGACCAGCACGCGAATGTCACCCGCCATGTCAGCGGTTCCCGCCAACCTGGGCGATCCAGTCGTCCAGGTTGTAGTAGTTGGTGACGCGCGCGATTTTGCCGTCACGGACGTCGAAGAACGCGCCGCCCGGCAGCACGTAGCGCTGGCCTTCGGCTTCCGGCAGCCCCTCGTCGGTCACCTTGTACTCGCCGTGCACCACGTATTCGGCGCCCGCGCGCAGGCCGTCGGCGCTGACCATCAGCACGATGTCCCGCAACTGCTCGCCGTAACAGCGATCCATGCGTTGCAGGAAGGCGCGGAACGCATCGCGGCCGGTTTCGCGCGCTCCTTGGTTCAGGTCGTGGGCGACGTCATCGGTCAGCATCGACAACATGGCCTCGCGGTCGCCGCGATTGAAGGCGTCGTAGTAGGCGGCAATCAGATTCGAAGTGTTCATTCGGGTTCCGTGTGCGTGTGGGAGGATCCGGGGCATCCCGGAATGAGGACAAGTTTGGGAACCCGCTCAGGCTATGTATATGGAATTGTTGCGATTTCATAATTCCTCAATATGGAATAAAGTCGAACATCGCAACCGGCCGAGCAGACGCACTGTGAACAAGGAATTCGAGCTGCTACGTATCTTCCGAGTGACGGCAGAGAGCAGCAGTTTTCGTGATGCGGCTGTACGGCTGGGGACATCGCCCCAAGGCGTCACACGCGCTATCAAGCGCCTGGAGGAGTATTACGGCGAGGTATTGTTCCATCGAACCACACGGCAGGTGCGCATCACGGCTTTTGGCGAGGGCTTGCTGGAACAGGTGCGTCCTGCCCTGGAGCGCTTCGAAGACCTGTGGCGGATACCTGGTGCGGATCAGCAGGCTTCCCTGTCGGGCACGGTTCGGATCACCGCGCCACACAGCCTCGGCACCAGGGCAGTTCTACCCGCATTGGAGCGCGTTGCCGCGCGCCATCCCGGCATCACGCTGGACGTGCGCCTATCCGATCGCGTCAGCAACCCCGTTGACGAAGGAATCGACGTCGGGATCAGGGTCGGATTCATGCGCGACAGCCGCTTCGTTGCGCGAAAGGCGGCCGACATGCGGCTTCCGATCGTTGCGGCTCCGCGCCTGATCAAGAAAGTGGGCGTACCTGAAGGGATCGAATCGCTAGCAAGGTTGCCGGTTACAGCTGCCGTGGATATCAATACCGGCCGCCCTTGGCCTTGGCACTTCAAGGCGGGACACCAGTGGACGCCCACTTCGCCGGCCTTCATCGCAGATAACGCCGATATGGAAATGGGGGCGGCGTTGGCCGGGATTGCCTTCGCTCAACTGGCCGACTACATGGCGGCTCCCTACATCGCCAGCGGAAAGCTCGTGCAGGTACTGGAGCAGGAGGGACCTCCTGCATGGGGGTTGTACGTCTACCGGCCTCAGCGCGGGCCCGTATCAGGCAGGGTTCGGGTGGTGTTTGATGAGTTGCGCGCCGCGGTTGGATCGCTACCTGTTTTGCGCTAACACACAATCAAAGCGCCCAAGGAATGAGTTGGTGCGGAGACAACAGACAGAATGTCCGCTTCTGGCCGCTCCCCGACCCTCTACGGTCGAGGAGCGAGCCCTATGGCTTCAGACATCCGTCTGCTCGGCGATCTCCAGGGCGTCATCGACCTCTATACCTAGGTAACGCACGGTGCTCTCTAGCTTCGTATGCCCAAGCAATAGCTGAACCGCCCTGAGGTTTCGCGTCCGGCGATAGATCAACGAAGCTTTGGTCCTGCGCATCGTGTGCGTGCCGTAGGAACCCGACTCGAGGCCAGCATCTTCTACCCAGCGATGGACGATGCGGGCGTACTGCCTCGTCGACAGGTGGGGCGAGACAGAAATACGGCTTCTAAATAGAAAATCCGACTGCTTGAGCTCAGCGTGGGTGATCCAAGCCTGCACGGCCTCGCGAGTCGATTGGGTGATCTCGAACTGGACGGGTCGGCCGGTCTTCTGCTGCATCACGATGGCGCGGGATGCCATTTGACCGCTATGGGAAACATCCGATACCCGCAGCTTCACCAAGTCGCAGGCGCGTAGCTTGGAATCGATCGCCAGGTTGAAGAGGGCGAGGTCACGGACCTTGTGGCCGAGCTGAAGGCGAATGCGAATAGCCCAGATGTCTTTCAGCTTGAGCGGTGCCTTCTGCCCGATCAGCTTGCCCTTGTTCCAGGGCTCGTGGTGCTGAGATGTGTGAAGAATTGCCATGCCCAACTCCTGATGAAGGGTTGGTCAGGCTTCTCCTACACCCAGAAGCAAGGCGTGATGCGACCCGAAGCGGACCTCGGGACATTGCACGGTTAGTCACTAGGCAGAGGCTGCTTGGCACGTTCAGCGAGTCATTTGGCGCAAGTCGCTAGTTTCATGGCGCGTGATGCCGCCCAAAGTGGCGTCACATTCCCAACGGGCGCAGCCCAAGGTTCCAGCCATGAGCATCATCCTCGTCACCGGCGCATCGTCCGGCATCGGCAAGGCCACCGCGCGGAAATTGCTGCAGCAGGGGCATACGGTCTACGTCGCGGCGCGACGCGTGGAGGCCATGCAGGATCTACAGGCGCAAGGCGCCATCCCACTACGCATGGACATCACGCAGGAGGCGGACGTGGCGGCCGTGGTCGAACGCATCCAGAAGGAGAACGGCGCATTGGATGTCCTAGTCAACAATGCCGGTTACGCCATCTATGGTTCGGTCGAAGAGACTTCGATCGACGATGCGCGCGCGCAGTTCGAGGTCAATCTCTTCGGCCTGGCACGCCTCACCCAGTTGCTGATTCCGGCAATGCGTGAGCGCGGGCGCGGCACCATCGTCAACATCTCCTCGATGGGCGGCAAGATCTACACCCCGCTGGGCGCCTGGTACCACGCCACCAAGCGTGCGGTAGAGGGTTGGAGCGATGCGCTTCGGATCGAGCTGAAGGCGTTCGGCATCGATGTGGTGGTGATCGAGCCCGGCATCATTGCCACCGAGTTCGGTGACGTGATGACCCAGCCGATGCTGGATCGCTCCGGCCATGGCCCGTACGGCAAGCTGGCGCATGCCATCGCCGGGTCCAAGTCGCCGATGTCGCAACCGAACGTGGTGGCAGACGCCATTGCCCGCGCAGTGCAGGCGCGCCGCCCGAAGACGCGTTACGTGGCCGGCAATCTGGCGCGGCCGCTGATGTTCGTGCGCAAATACTTCGGCGACCGCGTCTATGATCGCCTGATCATGAGCCAGTTCCGCTGACATGCCCCGCAACAACACCTTTCCTGTCGATCCCGGTTGGCGTCCGCTGCTGAAGGATCTGGGTATCCGTAGCGATACCCTGTTGCGGCGCGCGGGCTTGCCGGAGGAATTGCTGGCACGTCCCAACAACGGTCTGACCACGGCGGAGTACTTCCGTTTCTGGGAGGCCCTGCAGGCGGAGGCAGGCGATCCGCTGCTTCCCTTGCGCTTGGTGGAGGCGATCCAGGCCGAGTCGTTCATCCCGCCGATCTTCGCTGCACTGTGCAGCGCGAACATGCTGCAAGCAGGGCAGCGGTTGTCCACCTACAAGAAGCTGATTGCGCCGATGACATTGGCAGTGGACGTGGGTCGCGACGGCGCGCTGACACTGACGCCGCACTGGCTGGAGGCGCAGGCACAGGTACCGTTCGTGGTCATGGCCAGCGAGCTTGCATTCTTACTTCGGCTCGCGCGACTGGCCACGCGCGAGCCCGTCGCGGCGCTGCGCGTGACCATGCCGCAATTGCCCGCCCGTGCGCAGGCGAAAGCCTATGCGAAGTTCTTCGGTGTGGCCCCTAGGGAAGGCGATGCCGCGAGCATTGGCTTCACGGCCATCGATGCGAAGCGACCATTCCTCACTGCCAATGACGCGATGTGGCAGGTGTTCGAGCCCGAATTGCGCAAGCGCTTGGGCGAGCTGGACGCGAATGCCAACACCGCGGAGCGTGTTCGTTCCGCGCTGCTCGAACTCCTTCCGGGTGGTCAATCGGGAATCGAAGCGGTCGCCGCGCGCCTTTCGATGAGCAAGCGGACACTACAACGGCGGCTCGAGATCGAACGCCAACGCATCAGCACGGTCATCGGTAAGTACGCTGTCAACCGTCGGGCGGTCGCGATTGTTGCCATGCTCGGGTTGCTGGCGCTCCTGCTTTCGGATCGGAGTTGGTTGCACGGCGTTGCGGCAGGCCTGCTTACCTTGGTCATCGCGCAAGTCCTGGTCGACCACTATTCGCAAGAGCGAGCCGAAGCCTATTTAATGGCTATGTCCAGTCCGGATAAGTCCCGTGTCGAAACTCGATAGAGGCGTCCGCTTCTAGCCGTCAGGCGCTAAGCGACCCGTACCGGACGCTGAGTTTTTTGGCTTTGATCGGCACGGTTCGCGAGATCTCGCCGCTGGTGTACGCCATTCAGCCTGGAATGCGCAGCGTGACCGTACCCGCCGCATCCACCGAGGTGAAGCGATCGACGGCGCGAACTGCGCCGGAATCCACCAGCGCCTGCAATAGATAGGGCATCGCCGCCGTCGTCACCGGGGCGGCGGTGTGCCGCAATTCGATACCGATCGCAGGCCAGATGGCCGAGACATAGGACACCTCCCACTCGTCGCTCTCCCCCAGCTCGAAACTGGACCCGACTACTCCGATGACGTGACCCTCGCTCGAGAAAACCGGCCCGCCACTCATTCCACTCTTAGTTGCAGCGCTCGCCTCGAAACACGGGTACGGGAGCATGACGCGGTCTCGGCTGCGCTCGTGGATCGCGGCGATGGTTCCAAAGGACTCGTGGGGATTGAGGCCGACCTTCGCATGGCCCTGCTCATCCAGGCGATGCGTGGAATGCGGATAGCCGAGCGCGTTGATCGCCTGGTCGACCCTCGCCTGCGCGAGCGACAGGGTTGGCAGTTCCCACGCGAAGTCCGCCGGCAGTTCGGCCGGCTCGCGCAGCTCAACCCACAGGGCCACCACGTCGATGGTAGGTGTATATCCGTAGCCCATCACGGCCCACTTCATCTGGCCGTGTCGTGGATGCTGGATCGAAAAGTCCACGCCGAACTTCATGTCCCCGACGATCTCGTGGATGCGGCAGCCGTGGAACTGCTCGGAGACCTCGTCGATGACATGGCGCGCCGTCAGTACGAGGAACGGCGCGACGAAGAAGCCAGACCCCAAGGGCAGCAGGCTGTGGCCAACGGTATCCGACGCATCGCCGGCGACTAGCACACCCGTGTAGTGGAGCCGGGAATCGTCCGGCCTGATAGGTTGGTAGGAACTCATCGAGGTCGTCTTCTGGGGTCCACTGGCTAAATGTAGTGATTGAACGGCAACGTCGGCTCGGCGTGCAACGGTGTGGCGACCAGATCCCGATCGAGGGGGATAGGAAATTTCTCGCACTCGATGGCGTGCCATCCCGACAGACGCCGCGGGTAGATGCTGGGAATCGGTCTCGCTCCGGAAGACCGTCGCTCCGCTCACTGCCGCTCAGCCTGAGACAGCGATCTGCCCTCGAGCAACGCCGGCCTATTAGGGCATCCCTTGCTCCCGACATTCGGAAAAGTCGGGCATACTGACGCCGACTGCGGGGAGTCGTCGCCATGGATGAACTTGGGATTGATTTCGTGGACGCCGTGCCATGGTTCGCACACGCGCAGGACCAGCCGTACGTCCTGATCCATGTCAGCCCGGCGAGTGTCACGCAACTGGAGGAAAGCATTGGCGTGCCACTAAGGCGTTGCCACATCACCGACGCCGATCTTGATGCCGCCGCGCAGCGACCAGGCGTGACGCGTGCCGAGATCGTCCACTCCAAGCTCCCCGACGCCGGGGCGACCATGTCCGGCGATTTCGGCGAGGTGCTCGGCTACTTCTATCAGGCGGCCCGCGAACTTCCGGCCACCGCCATCGGCCCGAAGAAGTGGCGCCTGAAGCAGGACCGGACCAAGCCGGCACCCAAGTCGGACGTGGTGCATTTCGTGATGCCGAACCGTCCGCATCCCAGTGAGGCGGACGCGATCCTATGTGCCGAGGTCAAGGCCAAGGCCACTGCCGGCGCGTCCACCCCTATCGCGGATGCCATTGCCGACTGCAAGAAGGATCGAACCAGCCGCCTGGCCAGCACGCTGGTGTGGTTTCGCGAGCGGGCCCTGACCACGGACCTCGGAGATGTCGACCTGCCGTTGCTGGATCGATTCATCCAAGCCGTGGACAGCCCGCCGGTCGCCAAACGTTTCCGCGCGGTGGCTGTCATCTGCAACGCGCTGTTGACCAACGAGCTGGTTGCGGCGCCGAGCGTGGCCGATCCGGAGTTCACCCTCGTCGTGATCGGCGTGCCAAACCTGCAGCAGACGTACACGGCGGCATTCGCTGCCGCGCAGGCCTCGGCCTAGTCATGCGCCCGTCCCTGCAGCGGTGGATCAACAATGCCGGTACGGCCCGGCACTTGCGTTACTTCCAGTTCGCGCAACTACCGATCGAGCTGGGGGCCATCGACCATCGCCTCGATGATTACTACATATCGCTGGTCGGGGAACTATTCGCGAACCTGCACCAACCCCAAGTCGCGCCTGCGGACTGGGCGCAGCTGGGCAATGCGTTCCTGCAGTTCTCAGTCGAGATGAGCGAGGACCAATTAGGTGATCGGGGAATTTCCCGCGAGGACGCGACGTTGTTCGCCGCGGCGGCTTTCTATTTCGGCGACTTCCCGGCATCGGCGTGCCTAGCGATGCGGCGCTCTGCACGACCGGCCAATCCGGCCAGCCTGCGCGCTGCCTGCTACGACTTTCTGGCGCGACCGGGGACGTTGCAGTCCGATTTTTCGCGTGCGGTCCAGGACGAGCTCAAAGCTGGCGACCTTGATCGCATTGCGTTGCGGGGTGCGGCACTGCGGGAGCGAGAGGCCCGCGCCCTAGAAGAGGGCCCCGAGGTTTGGATCGTGGCGCGGCTGCTGCGCGGCCTGCTCGAGCGTTTCCAGCAGACCAACTTGCGTGCGGTCCTGCCGCAAGGCACCACCCCGTTGTGGACGCCGCTGGTGCGTTCGCTGGTCGACCGACAGCCCTCGAGTTGGGAGTTCTTTCCCTCGCAGATCCAGGCCATTCACGGCGGGTTGCTGACCAACGCGAACAGCTATGCGATGCAGATGCCAACCGGCGCCGGCAAGACGACGCTGTGCGAGACCCTGCTCTACTGGCACCTGAGCGCTCATCCCAATGATGTCGCGGTGCTGCTCGTGCCCTTCCGCTCCCTCGCTTCGGAACTGAAAGGAACCCTCGTCACCCGCTTGAACGCGATGGGCTTGCCTGCGCGTTGCGCGTACGGTGGCACGGTGCCCTCGGGCGACGAAGTCCACGGCCTGGACCAGATCCGGGCCATGGTGGCGACGCCCGAGTCGTTGTCGGGAATCCTCAGCGCCGAGCCGACCTTCGCCCAGCGCATTTCATTGGTGATCTGCGACGAGGGCCACTTGTTGGACAGCGATGCGCGGGGCATCGGGCTCGAGTTGCTGCTAGCGCGCATGAAATCACGTGCCGGAGCCGCACCGCGCTTCGTCTTCGTGTCCGCCATCGTGCCCAACATTGAGGAAATCAATGCGTGGCTCGGCGGCACCGACCAGACGGTCATTCGAAGCGCATATCGCCCTGCGACGGCCGAGTTCGCCGTGCTTCAGCCGCTGGGCACCGGGGCGGCCGCGACTATTCGCTTGGCCATGCACCCGCACGAAGCGCCCGAGCGGCGTTTCACCCTCGATCGCTTCCTTGATCGCAACAGCTTTACCTTCACCAATCCACTCACACGGCGCCAGAACACCTACGGCTTCGCCTCCGTCAAGACGCAGGCCGTCGCCGCCGCCCGAAAGCTCCTGCCGATGGGGACTACCGCGATCTTCGCCGCCAACAAGCGAGGCGATCAGGGAGCCGAGGGCCTCGCGAGAGAACTCGTAAACCAATTGGCGCAACCGCTGCCGTTGCCAGCGCCCATGGACTATGCGCAACCCGGGGCCTTGCCACCGTGCATCGCTTACCTAGAGCCGAGTACGGGACCGCGTGGATCGGCACGCAAGCCGTGCGCCACAGTGCAGTGCTTCATCACGGCGACATTCCGCAAGAGACGCGCGAAGTCCTAGAGGCGTTGATCCGGGACAATGCTGTTCGTCTGGTGATCTGCACCAGCACCCTGGCCGAGGGCGTCAACCTGCCCATCCGGAGTCTGGTCCTGTACTCGGTGCAGCGTCGCAGACCCGGTAGGCAGCAGCCCGAAGCTATGCTCGCGCGGGACATCAAGAATCTGGTTGGCCGCGCCGGCCGTGCGGGCGTGAACACCAAGGGCTTGGTGATCTGTGCCAACCCCGGCCAATGGGGCCTGGTGCTGCCGGTCGCGGTGCAAGGCGCCGGTGAGCCCGTGCGTGGCTCGTTGGTGAGCCTGGTTCGCCAATTGAGCAACTTCCTCGCACGCCAGGGAATGGCGCTGAGCAACGAGTTCCTCGAGGGCGTCGGCGCCGTGTACCCCGTCGTGGACGGCGTCGACTCGACCTTGATCGACCTCATTTCCGAGGAGGTGGGAGAAGAACTGTTCGTCGCACGCGCTCGGGAACTCGCCGAGCAGACCTTTGCGGCTAGGCAGTTGGAACCCGCCCACACGGAGTTGCTGCGCGATGTCTTCGAGCTACGGGCTCGCCGGCTCATTGGCTTGCGACCTACCGGCCAGTTGGCATGGGTGCGCGAGACGGGCGCGAAGGTGCGTATGCTCGCATCGGTATCGGCCGGGCTGTGGCCGGCTCGGCCGAATTGGCAGGATCCGGTCGATGTCCTGGATGATGGATTGCGCACGGTCATCCTAGAATGGGCCTGGACGCACGACGAACTGCAGCACGCGGTGCTGCAGGTGTTTCGTGTCGAGGCAGATCAGGCGGAGGTCGCGAAGCTGCGATTCTTCGAGATCGTCCGACGCTGGATGTCGGGAGAGCCGTTCGTCGAGATCGGTCAACGGCTCCAGATCGACATGGACGACTTGCTGGCCCTCCACACGCGAGCAATCACCTACATCCTGCAAACGCTGGTGGAGCAGGGCCTGAGCCTGCTGGCGCGCCGCCTGCAGGCTGATGACCTGGAAATCGCGGCGGGCGTGTCGAACTTCACGCAACATCTGCGCTTTGGTGCGCCGAATGTCGCTGCGCGATTGCTCGCGGAGTTGGGCGTGCGTCACCGTCGAGCCTACGTGGCGCTGGGCAACGCCATCACTCAACCCGCGCCGCCGCCGGATCTCACGAACATCAAGGCCAACACGCGCGACGGGCTTCGCCAGCATGAAGCCGCGTGGCGCGCCTATTTGGGCGACCTGGTCTACGCCAACACGCTCAAGGACCTGGCCTGAGCCGAGTGATTCGGCTCAGGCCCTTACGGGCACGGGTCACTTTCGTGCGGAAGTCCGTCACGGTCTCGAGCCACTTCGCGTACTGCACCAGAAATGCGTCGGCGGTCTCGCGGCCCGTCGCGGTGCGGTGCACGAGGGCCTCGGGACTGAAGTCCAACAGATCGCCCACGCTTCCGGCAGCAGGATCTTGACTGCCTGGGGAACTGCCGCGCCACGACACGCGCATGAGCGTGGAAGGACTCTGGCTTTGCCTGCCCATCGATCTGAATGGCCGCTTGTGGCCGCTCCTCGAGCTCAGAGGCTCGAGGAGCGGGCCTTATGGATTCAGACATCCGTCTGCTCGGCTATCTCTAGGGCGTCATCGACCTCGATGCCCAGGTAGCGAACGGTGCTTTCTAGCTTCGTATGCCCCAGCAATAGCTGGACCGCCCTGAGGTTTCGCGTCCGCCGGTAGATCAGCGATGCCTTGGTCCTGCGCATAGTGTGCGTGCCGTAAGAGCCCGACTCGAGGCCAGCATCTTCCACCCAGCGATGGACAATCCTGGCGTACTGCCTCGTCGAAAGGTGAGGTGAGTCCGACACTCGGCTGGTGAACACGAAATCCGAGGCCTTGAGATTGGCGTGGATGATCCAAGCATACACAGCCTCGCGAGTCGATTGGGTGATCTCGAACTGGACAGGGCGGCCGGTCTTCTGTTGCATCACGATGGCGCGGGATGCCATTTGCCCACCATGAGTGACATCTGATACCCGAAGCTTCACCAGGTCACAGGCACGGAGCTTGGAGTCAATCGCTAGATTGAATAGGGCGAGATCTCGGACCTTGCGGCCAAGCTGAAGTCTGATCCGGATGGCCCAGATATCTTTCAGCTTGAGCGGAGCCTTCTGTCCGATCAGCTTTCCCTTGTTCCAAGGCTCGTGGGGCTGAGATGTGTGAAGAATTGCCATGACCTACTTGGACCGGCCAGCCTTTCGTAGACATCCGGTTGCCATAATTGATGGCAATGACCGAGGTGTTTATGGGCAACAGCAAGCAGTACACGGATGAGTTCCAGGCCGAAGCGGTGAAGCAGGTGATCGAGC
>NZ_SHMH01000015.1 GCF_004283755.1 Pseudoxanthomonas winnipegensis | reverse complement strand
CAGGCACGCCACGGGGCGCTGGCGCGCTCCTACGCGGCGCAGGGCATGGGCCGGCGCGTCCCCCAGGGCCGCTACCCCGCCCCACCCGAGCACGCCGGCGCAGATCCGCATGCGCGGATTCGCGCCGACGCCCGGAGCATGCCGGCCTGGTCGCCGAAGCGACCTACCGGGCCGGCCCCGAGCACGTCGGCCACCGGCGCGGCCGGGCGCGTGGCCTGGTGGCCACGTCAACCGCCCGGACAGCCCCGCGCCGGCGTCCACCGCACGACCTGGTGCGCGAGCTGGCCAGCGCAAAGCGCCCCCGGCGGCCCTGCCGGGCCACCGCGGGCAGAAGCCAGAGCAGCGGCCGGGATCGCCGCTGCGCGTCGATCGCGCCCGCCCAGGAGCACGCCGGCGCAGATCCGCGTGCGCGGATTCGCGCCGGCGAAATGCGATGAAAGGCAAAGTCCCGGCTTTCCGAGCCGGATCGCGGGCAGCGTGCCGACTGCGCGGAATTGGCGGTTATGTTCGGATTCCCCTTCATCCCGGTAGGGCTTGCAGCCCGACCTTCGCATGTTCGACAATCAAACTTGTATGTTTGATGGGTCGATCATGACAACCGCCATTTCCGTTACCACCCTCGCCGCCTTGGCGGCCGCGGGCGCTTTGCGTGCCGTGCAACTGGTCGGCCAGCGAGGCGGCTATGCCGTGATGGTGCGCGTAGGCCAGACCGAAAATCAATTGCATGGCCAGCGAGGCGAACCCCGCTTGTTCGCGTCGCTCGATACTGCCGCCGCTCAACTGCTGGCCTTGGGCGTGTCGTCGTTTGAGGTGTTGCCGGTGAATTACGTCCGCGATCCGAAACCGTACCGACGGGGCCGGCCCGATGCGATCAAGACGCTGGCAAAGCTCAAGCGTGAATCGAAGTCGGGGTCGCAGAAGAAGCCGAGCAGGCCTAAGCAGAAGAACATCCAGCCTAGTGATCGTGCGCAACTGAAATTGCCGGGATTGCCTCGATTGAGAAAGTCCAAGTCTCCCGAGCAAACCCATTCGCGGGCGTGACCGCAAGCGGTCATCGGCTTGGGGTGCTGCGCACCGATGCCGCGTCCCGCGTCATCGCCAGTCGGCCCTAATCCTCGCCCCTGCGCGCTCCGCTTGCAGAAGCAAGAGCACGCGGGCAAATCAGCCGCCGAACACGCCGGCACTATCGGCCGAGCCAGCCGCCAACCCGGTGCATCGGGCAGGCGCAGGCCTCGCCCTTTCCTTTCGGCCCCTCACGATCAGCATCCCCATCGACACCGAGCCGGTGCAACGCGAGAAGCCGCGGGTCGGGAAGGCCACGCCGCAGCGGAAGTGTGCAATGCCGTTGCAAGGTGTATTCTGGCCACCACACGCGGTCGCGGCCAGCGCGGCGCGGCGGAGTTCGGGTCGCATGGCCATCAACTCCCCCGGATTGTTGGGCGCGTGTGCTGTAACCGTGGCACTGTCGGGCAGCTCGCTTTGCGCGGTAAAGGGGATTCCAGGGTGGCCCGTGTCCTCGCTGCGCTGCGGGCCGCGCCAGCCACCCCTCCACCCCTTGACCGCTCGCTTCACCACCCGATGGCGACCACGCGCACAAGCGCATACCCAACAACCGAAGGAGTTAAGACGATGGCCAAGAACGCTTCCAAATCCGCTGCTGCCCCCGCGCCGGCCGAACGCGACCGCTTCGACGTGGTGACCCCCCACGAATACACCAAGCGCGACGGCGAAACCGGCACCGAATGGTTCCGCTGCGGCGTGGCCTTCCCGACCCAAAGCGGCGGCTTCACGCTCAAGCTGCGCACCGTCCCGGTTGCGGTCGATGGGGAAATCACGCTGATCGTGAAGAAGCGCGAGCCGAGGGAAAAAGACCAGGGCGAGGACTGGAACCTGCCCGAGTAATACGCACCAGGTTGGCGGCTGGGGATTCTCGGCCGCCCGCTTCCGCCGCCGGGGATTCTCGGCGGCTTTTTTTTGCCCGCGCCAAGCAACGGCAACGGCAGGCGGCCGCTGGCCGCCGGCGGATTCCGCTGCGCGAAAAAAGCGGACGCCCCGCCCTGCACTGGCTTTTCGACCAGCGCCGCGATTACCAGCGTCGCCAAGGCCAATGTCCGGCATCCAGCACCCCGGCCTCGATGCGTGCTCATAGTGCGCTTCCTTAGCATCGACGCAGCGTTGTTGATCGCCAGCATGCACCGAACATCGCATGGCGCGGCCGCCGCACAAGGGTTCGCTACGCCGAATCCTCACCCGTTCGCACTCCCTGCGGTCGCTTGCGCTGCGGCTTCCGGGTTCGCCCTTGAACGTCGCCCTTGTCCGCCATGCGCCTTATCGGTGCGCGATCAACAACCCCGCGCCGAAAGGAACGCACTATGAAAAACCGCACGCATCAAGTCCTCAAAACGGTGCTGGAAAACCTGCCGGCCATCATCACGGCCCTGGCGACGCTGGTAACAGCCATCGCGGCGCTGGTCGAAAAACTCAACTAAGGAGGGACGGGGCGAAAGCCCCGTTTTTTTCGCTTCGCTGCATCCGCCAAGAGCAGCGGCCGGGATCGCCGCTGCGCGTCGATCGCGCCCGCCCAGGAGCACGCCGGCGCAGATCCGCGTGCGCGGATTCGCGCCGGCGCACGGCACGGCAGCTATCGCCGCCGCTGATCGCGTTCATTGCCACCCGTGGCGTGTCCAAGCCTCGCATCACCGTCCCCCTTCGCCCCCGCTGAAAGGTAGGCCGGGCGCGCAGTCGTTAAAGGGGCCGCTATCGCTTTCCGGGGCGGCCCGTGTCCTCGCTTCGCTGCGGGCCGCGCCAGCCGCCCCTCCACCCCTTGAACGCCAGCTTGTCCGCCCGGCCGACCTACGCGGGAAGCACGGCGAAGGACGACGGCGACGCGATGGACACCAACCACCACAGGAGGCATGCAATGAACCACGCAAATCACCAGCAACAGCAACATCAAGAGCCGGCTCAGAACTCGGGTTCTGCGATGGGGGGGAAGGAGCGCGAGCAGGCGTTTAACCTGATCTACCGCCACGAGCACCGGGATTTCAAGGGCAGACTGCCGGACGGAACGCGCACGTTGATGAGCTGGGCGCGGTATGGCGGCGGGCTGGTGTCGCTGGACACCATCACCGATGCAGAGCTGGCCGAGCGGTTGCCGTTCGCGCGTACTGCCGAAGCCAAGCGGCGCGGCCTGACGCTGGGGAACCGCTGATGTTTCCCTTGCACTTGGAAATGTGGGATGCCGAGCCGTCGCCGGCGCTGACCGGCCTGCTGGCCAAGGTCGCGCAGCGCGTGGAGGAACGGCCGGAGCTGATGGGCCGGAGCCTGACCGCGTACCGCCTGACTGCCGAGCTGGCCGCTGGCGGCGCTTACGGCAAGCCGGGCATGTTGTGGGATGCCACGCATGTCTGCATCGCTTTCCGCGAGGACGGCCGCATTTACAGCTTGGACGAAGCCAGCGGCCGCAGTTCCGGCGGGTGGATGGGTTCGTGCATCCCGGCGGGCCGCGTCGAGGCCTTCGCCCGCGACTGGCTGGAACAGACCGACCCGCAGCGCACCGAGCAAATCGCCCTGTTTTGATTTTTCGCCCGTGGTGTGCAATAACAATGCACACCACACCTGCCGCAGGAGGAACCATGAACATCCAAGAACGCCAACGCATCGAGAATCGCATCGCCAAGGCCGCCATTGCCGGCCTTCTGGCCGCCGGCTACTTCGTGAGCGTGTACGACGGGGAGGAAGTGGCCTTGCGCCGCTCCCGCGATGCCAAGGCCATCTTTTCCGCGATGGGCGCGACCGATGAGGAAACGCTGATCGCTTACCGCCCGCTCCCGACCACCGACGACGCCCCGCGCTGGGAGCGCGTCGGCTCGGTGTTGTTCGTGTACGGGAACGACGGCTGGGACGTGATCGCAGACCACGCCACCAGCCTGGAAAACGACTTGCAGGCCGCCAACGAGCTGGCCGACGAGCTGGAACGTCGGCACGGCTGATCGCCGACGCCATAGACCACCACAGGAGGAACCAAGCAATGCAACTCATCGACCGAATGGCCGCCAACGTCGAAACCCACTACTGCCCTGCCGACCGGCGCTATCGCGTTGTTCTCGATCCGGCCGAGGCCTGCCCGGACGATCCGGGCAATGGAACCGTTGCGATGGTGTACGGCCCGCGCGAGGCCTGCGCCACGTTCGGATGCGCCAGCGACACCGGCGAGCTGGACTGCGGCGAGCACGAGCTGCCGCCGGCCGTCGCCCGCTGGCTGGAAGAAATCACCGAGTACGTGGACGACTTCACCAATGCCGCCTTCGACGCGGCCCGCAGCAAAGGAGCCTAAGACCATGTTCACCGCCGCCGACCTCATCCATTCCCACACCCGCGCCGACATGCTCGCAGACGGCGACCTGGTGGACGTGTCCACCGTCGCCCGTGAAGCCGGGTTCAAGATTCCCGTGGCCGTTTCCCGCGCCGTGTGGGAGGACTGCATCGCGTGGAGCGATGCAGACACCCGACGCAAGGGCGTGCCGCAGGACGAATCCGGCCGCTTGTGGGACGTGGTGTACATGGCCCGCGTTTTCGCTGCGCGCAACGCGCAGGGCAACCGCGCCGCGTTTCCGGTGTACCGGGTGCCGCGCTCCGGTCGTGGCCAGCGGCCGCGCCTGGTCACCCTGTACCTGCACCTTGGCCACGACGATGACGGCGCGCCGGCCATGACCATCATGCAGCCCCGCGAGGACTGACCTTTTTTTGCCTTGTGGTGTGCAAGCTAATTGCACACCACGGCCCACCCCAGCAGAGGAAACCGAAGATGAGCCAGAGCACGAACCCGAAGCGCACCCGTCGTCCGACTGCCGAGGATCGACTGCGGCAGATCGTCCGCTTGGGCGCGAGCATCC
The DNA here is from genome assembly GCF_004283755.1 of Pseudoxanthomonas winnipegensis. GTDB lineage: Bacteria > Pseudomonadota > Gammaproteobacteria > Xanthomonadales > Xanthomonadaceae > Pseudoxanthomonas_A > Pseudoxanthomonas_A winnipegensis. The sequence goes on along the minus strand of NZ_SHMH01000015.1, from coordinate 36,367 downwards.
GCGCCACCGCGTGGGAAGCCGCGCAAGCCCAGCTTGCCGCCATCCGCTACGAGCGCCGGCGAGGTGCCGCATGAACGCCGCCCACAACCTGCGCGAGCTGATCGCCGACCACCGACGCCACGAGCGCGCCTGCCGCGAGCACGCGGCCCGACTGCGCCGTGAGGCCCGGCTGCTGCGGGAGCTGCCCGCCGGCGGCGTGCGCAGCCTGCACCGGGCGCACGAGCTGGCGCGCAAAGCCATTGCCCTTGCCGAGCAGGCCGACCACGACCGCGCGGCCGCCGAGCTGCTGGCCACCACCCACTGACCTGGACACGACCATGAATTACCGTTCCCTACCCCATCCCGCCACGCTGACCCCGGAAGATCGCGCCCGCTGGCGCGACATCATCGCGGGGCCGCGCTATGCCCAGCAACCGCACGACCTGACCGACGGCTCGCGCTACTACGTCGCCGAGGAAGCAGGCCGTGTCATCGTGACCGAGTTCCACGGAAAGAGCCTGAAATTCGACCGCTTCGCGTTCCGCTCGCAGGCCGAAGCCGACCACGAAATCGCCCGCTTCACCCAGCGCCGCGAGCAAGTCGCCGCCGCCGGTGCCGAGCGTCGCGCGGCCGCCAAGCGGCCGCACACGCTCGCCGTCGGCGACATCCTGGTTTCCAGCTACGGTTACGAGCAGACGAACGTGGACTTCTACGAAGTCGTCGCCGTGCAGAACCGTACCGTGACCTTGCGCGAGCTGGCCCAGGAGCGCGAGGCAACCGGGCCGATGTCCGGCCATGCCGTCCCCCGCCCCGGCCACTACGTCGGCGAGCCGATCCGCAAGCGGGCCAACCCGCGCAACGGCGTGAAGCTGGCGGCGGGTGTGTACGCACACCCGTGGAATGGCAGTAAAGTTTATTGGTCTAACTACGCTTGACAGCTTGTTTTTTTGCTTGTTGTGTGCAATGATATTGCACGCGAATACATACCCAAAAACCCTTGAAGCGAGGAACACATGAGCACCGACGCCAAAGCCAAGAAGAGCCTCACCGTCCGCGAGCTGCAAGCTATCCTTGCCGACTGCGATCCGGAGGCGACCGTTAGCTTGTCCCTGCCCGGATTCATCGACGAAAGCGACAAGGGTATTGCCGATGACCCCGACGTTCTCGGCACCCAGTACGGCTACACGCCGGAAGTTTCGGCGGGCTTCCTCACCAGCAGGGAGAACCGCGACCAGTTTTTCGATGAGGCCAACAATTGGCGGCCCGGCGTGAAGCCCAACCATGTGACGATCCAGCTTGCCGAGGCTGACACGGAAAGGCTGATCGAATCGCGGAAGCTGGCCATCGAGAGAAGCGTCGAAGAAGAAGGCTTGGAGCCGGAACCCGTCATCGCCGACGCCAACACCGTCATCGTTGACGTGAAGCTCCCGCGTGATCTGCATACCACCATCCGCCGGTTGCTGCACTCCGTGAACGCATCGCACCAGGTCAAGGTCGAGCAGGCCTGCACACATGGCCTGCTGACCGTTGCCGGTGCGCTGGAAATGCTCGCCGAAGACCTGGGCATGGTCGAAACTCGGCCCGGTTCCTGGGAAGGATCGAACATGTCGCAAGTGCTGGCCTCGCACGGCTACAACTACTGATAAAGGAGCTACGCCGTGCCGCTCGCCATGCTTGTGCTGTTCATTCTGTTCCTCGCCGGCGGCCTGGTGTCGCTCGGCCGTGGCAGGATGGCCAGCGCCATGCTTTCGCTGTTCCTCGCCCTGGTGGTGTACCTCTACGGCGCATCGCTGCGCGACAGCCAGGACGCCGGCACCGAGCGCGCCAAAGCCCAAGCCACCCATTCCCAGGGACGGACACCGTGACCACCAACAGCTCGACCCCAATTGACGAGCTGGGCGGCCACTTGGCCGCCATCGCTGACCTGCTGCGAAACCCTGCGGTTCCCGCGCAGCTCGGCCAAGGCCTCACGCGCGAAATCCGCTACGCGCTGGCCAGCTTCCGCGCTCGCTACCCCGAGCAGATGCCCGGCGCGCAGCGGCCGCTCCCCATCGACTGATCGACAAGGGCAACGACCATGACCAACCGGCCGCAACTCGTCCATTCCACCAGCGACGGCATCAAGACGGACATCGACCCCGTGCCGTCATGGGTGCATGTGATTCCCCGGCAAGACGGCAAGCTGCCGACTACCGAAGATGGCCGCCGGTGGCAATGGCTGCGCCTGGACACCATCACCAAAATCTACGCGGAAGTCGCGCTAAGCGGCATCGACGTTGCCGACCACCAGTACCAAATCGTCGTGGTGGCCAGCGGCGAGCAATACCACCCCACTAAGCTGCTGCTGGACGGCAACGAAAGCGGCATGGCCGAGTTCAGGCTGATGGAGCTGGTGAACGCGGCTATGCGCAAGGTCGCCGTGCCGGCGTCGCCCTGACGCCGGGCCAGGTTGGCGCACCGGGAAGGCGGCCGCGGGCCGCCTTTTTTCTGCCCGGCGGATCCGCTGCGCGGATTCTGCCGGCCAGCCGGTCGCGCCTCGATGTCGCCGGCGACGAGCACGGGCCGGCGGCCTGCGGCCGCCGGCCCGCAGCGGCCGCAGGCACGCCACGGGGCGCTGGCGCGCTCCTACGCGGCGCAGGGCATGGGCCGGCGCGTCCCCCAGGGCCGCTACCCCGCCCCACCCGAGCACGCCGGCGCAGATCCGCATGCGCGGATTCGCGCCGACGCCCGGAGCATGCCGGCCTGGTCGCCGAAGCGACCTACCGGGCCGGCCCCGAGCACGTCGGCCACCGGCGCGGCCGGGCGCGTGGCCTGGTGGCCACGTCAACCGCCCGGACAGCCCCGCGCCGGCGTCCACCGCACGACCTGGTGCGCGAGCTGGCCAGCGCACAGCGCCCCCGGCGGCCCTGCCGGGCCACCGCGGGCAGAAGCCAGAGCAGCGGCCGGGATCGCCGCTGCGCGTCGATCGCGCCCGCCCAGGAGCACGCCGGCGCAGATCCGCGTGCGCGGATTCGCGCCGGCGCACGGCACGGCAGCTATCGCCGCCGCTGATCGCGTTCATTGCCACCCGTGGCGTGTCCAAGCCTCGCATCACCGTCCCCCTTCGCCCCCGCTGAAAGGTAGGCCGGGCGCGCAGTCGTTAAAGGGGCCGCTATCGCTTTCCGGGGCGGCCCGTGTCCTCGCTTCGCTGCGGGCCGCGCCAGCCGCCCCTCCACCCCTTGAACGCCAGCTTGTCCGCCCGGCCGACCTACGCGGGAAGCACGGCGAAGGACGACGGCGACGCGATGGACACCAACCACCACAGGAGGCATGCAATGAACCACGCAAATCACCAGCAACAGCAACATCAAGAGCCGGCTCAGAACTCGGGTTCTGCGATGGGGGGGAAGGGCATCGAAGCGATGACCACCGCCGACAAGCTGCGCAACGCACGCATGGACAAGCTGGCGCACTTCCCGGAGCGGGACTATCGCGCAGGCCTCGACGGCATCACGGCCGTGGTGGCGGCGGACGGCGCTTACCCTTGCGCCTTCGGATTCCGGGGCCGTTCGACAAAGCCGGCTTTCCGGTATCGGTTCAAGGATGCAGCCGAGCGCGACAGCTACGCGGCGACATGGCTCACCGCTGAAAACGAGGTGATCGCGCAACGATTGGCCGAGAGGCAGAAGGCGCACACGCTCGCCGTCGGCGACGTGCTTTATTCAAGCTGGGGATGGGAGCAAACGAACATCGACTTTTACGAAGTCGTTGCCGTTCGCGGGGCCGTTGTGGACATCGTTCCGCTACACCAGGACAAGCGTTACACCGGCGACATGACCGGCACTTGCACCCCGCGCCGTGGCAGCTATGCCGGCGACGTGATGAAGGGCAAGCGGCCGAGCGGCAAGAACTCGATCCGCCTGAACAGCTATTCGTGGGCCAGCCCGTGGGATGGCCAGCCGAAGGGCTGGACGAGCTACGCCTGACCCGACCCGGAGCCTGCCCCCGCCACGGCGGCGGGCAGCTCCCCGACTTCACCAACCCACCACCAACAGGAGTAATATCGAATCATGAGCGCCATTCCCAACACCGACGCCGACAAGCTGCACGCCGAAATCGGCAAGATGCTGGCCGAGACTGCCCGCGCCTTGCAGGAAATCCGCGAATCGACGGCGCGCACCGCCAAGGCCGAAGCAGAGACGACCAAGCTCCGCGCCGAATCCAAGTGGCACCCCGTCGTCGTGGCTGCTGGCTTGCTGGGCGGCGGCGGCGCGCTGTTCGCCGCGCTGACCGGCGCAGTTGTCGCCATCACCAAGATGATTGGCGGCGGCTAACGACCGTTCGCCAGTTCGACCAGGTACACGCGAAAGGCCGGGGAAATCCCGGCCTTTTCGCTATGCGGCGGCGTCATCGCATCGTCGGCGCAGGTGTGCATCGTAGTGTGCAATGTGAATACACAGTGCTAACCCCTTGAAATTTGCACACCTCCGGTTCACACTCCCGGACAGTTTGCCGGGCTGGCACCCGGCAAACCGGAACCCCAAAACGAAAAAACCCGCCTTGGCAGGGCGGGTTTTTGAAAGCGAATCCTAAGCGGCAGAGACAAAGAATCCAGCGGACTTGGCGGTCACTGGTTCCAATCCTGCCGCAAGGGCACCCCCTTGTCAACAGGCAGCGATGAATCCGACAGCACCCCAAGCCCGGACACCATCACGCCCCGCACCCGCGGGGCGTAGATGAAGAAACCGGCCACCGCGCACCCTGGGAAGCCCCACAGCGCCCGCCAACATCGGCGGGCCGCTTGGCGTGGGCGGCTTCCCGGCAAGCGGCGGCCGCGGTTCATTGAGGCCGCCAGGGCCGAAATCGAGCGCGCCCTGTTCCACCGCCAGGGCGCGTTCTGGGCCTACTGCCGAACGCGGGCCATCGTCCCGCGCTACGGCCTCGCCCGCTGCCGGGATCGCGTGCGCCAATGGCGCAGCGATGCCGCCGGCAACGCGGGCGTCGTCCTCGATGTCCTGCTCACCAGCGCATCGACCCTGACCGGGTTCGTCGGCACCCCTCGTCCCGGCGGCGGGCGTTACGAGCGCAAGACCGAGGCCGACATCGCCCAGCTCGCGTTCGGCGAGCAGGGCGAATCGGCCCTGCGCCTGGTGCGCTCGGCCGTGGCCGTGCTCACCGCGCTAGGCATCCTGCGCCCCACCAAGCAGGTGCGCAGGATGGTGGACGACAACGAATACCGGAGCGCCGCCGGCGTTCGCTTCGTGAATCTCGACTTCCTGGCCAGGTTGACCGGCACGGCGCACCTGCTGGCCCTCGACCGCCGCCAGGCCGCGCAGCAGCGCGGCCAGCACGCCGCCGCCATGCAGGGCGACGCCGCGCCGGCCGTTGTCGCCCGCGAGCTGGACGCTGCCAGCTCCGTTGCCGCCGATCCGGTGCCGACCAGGCCGCCGCCGAACGGCGACCCACCGGCGGCTCGCAGGAGCGGCCAGCAGCACATCGCCGACATCCTCGACCTGCTGAAATAGCCCGCCGGGGCGGCTCGGCCCTGCCCCGCCCGTTGGAAACCCCGCCAGAACGCCCTCAATCGACGCACAAGCGCGTCTCGGGCGCGTCCTGATGCCTCCCCACCCTCGGCGTCGTCCGCTCCCCGCAGGCGGCCAGAAGCGCCGCCGAAGCCGCATGACCGACTTATCCACAGCACTTGTGCATGACGTTGTGGGCAAGTCGCGTTATTTCTCCTGCTTACTTCGCCGGCCTTCCAGTCGCCTCTGGCTATAAAGCCCTGTCAGTCGCAACAGCTTGATCGGCGTCGCCGTCGCTTCGCGCCGCCGACAACGTTTGAAGCCTTGTCCAGTTGCAGGGGGCTGCGCCCCCTCTGTCCTGCGCTTCTCGCCCCTGCGGGGCTGCGATGCTCGCAACTTCGACTCCCCGGAGAGGGGCGATGCCCCTCTCCCACCGGCTACGCGCCCAAGCGCTCCGTACCCGGAAACATCGCGCGTGCGCTCCGCCGGCGGCTCCCTCACCCCAAAAGCGGGTCAGCAGGGAGTGGGTGGGTGCGGTGTCGGTAGGAACATCGCCCTTTGAGCGGGTATCGGCTTCGGGACGTTCGCCGAGGAAAGGCGTCGCCGGGGGATGAGCTGCGGCGCATGACCAGGTGCAAACGCCCCCGGAACGAACACGAGCGCAGGACGTTCCACGAATAGAACGCCAGCAGCTGGATTCCGCCGTCATTGTTCCGTCAGTGCGACGCCAGATGCATGCTTGCATGCTTGATTTCGTGCCAGCTTGCAGGCTTGCATGCAGCGCGCTATGGTATTGCACACTCGCAGGCAGCGAGTAACCACCAATCAGGAGCGCAGCGCATGAAAACCGTAGCCGTAGCCGTCCAGAAAGGCGGCGCAGGCAAGACCACCATCGCCGTCCACCTTGCAGTTGCGGCCGAGCAAGCCGGCTTGCGCGTTGCGCTGGCCGACACTGATCCGCAGGGTTCGGCCAAGACGTGGGCGGAGACGCGGAAGGCCTCGACGTTGGAAGTCGTAGCGATTACGTCGGCGAACGTCGGGAAGGCGGTGCAGGCCGCCGCGGAGGAAGGTTATGACCTGCTGATCGTGGACACCCCGCCCCACGCATCGGCCGGCATCGCGGCAGCGTTGGAGCATGCCGACCTGGCACTGATGCCGATTCGCCCCAGTCTGCTAGACCTGGCCGCCGCGCCGGCGTCCATTCGCCTGCTTCACGCGAGTGGCAAACCGGGCGCGTTCATCCTGTCCAGCGCGCCGATCCGCGCGAGCGAAACCCGCGAAGTGGAGCGAGAGCTGGCCAGCACCGGCATCCCTGTATTGCAGACCGTCATCCACGACCGCACGGCGTACCGGCGCGCCCTCGCCCACGGGCAAGCCGTCGCCGAGTTTGAACCGACCGGGAAGGCGGCCTTTGAGATACGCGCCCTATGGCGTGAAGTGAACGCCCTACTCGCCACCACGACGGAAGGAGGCAACGCATGAGCACCGGACTGTCCGGCCGATTGGCTGCCCTGGACAAGAACCACCCCGAGAAGCCGGCGCGTGAGCGGCCGGCGCGACCGGCCGCCGAGAAGCCGGCACGCAAGGCGCGGCCATCGTCGGCCAAGGTCATGCCGAAGGCCGGCGCTAACCGCACCATCACCGTTCGCTACCTGACTGCCGACGACCTCAAGCGGCTGGGCGAATTCCGCTACACCCACAACATGAACGTGCAGGACATCGCCATCAAGGGAATCTCGATGTTCCTGGAATCGTTCGGGCTGGCCCCTCTGTCCGCACTGGCCGATCCCGACCCAACACCGGAGGAATGAGCATGCAAGCATGCAAGCCGGTTGGCATGCTTGATTGCACGCATGCAAGCATGCCAATCCACGGGCACACCAATGACGTGCATGCAAGCCTGCAAGCTGGCACGAAATCAAGCATGCAAGCATGCAAGCCGCCACGCATGCAGCCCGGACGGAAGCATGCAAGCGTGCAAGAACTCACGCATGCAAGCATGCATGCATGCCGCATCGGTGATGCTGGTAGGAGCATGCAAGCATGCAAGCAGTCACGCATGCAGCCATGATCGCGGGCGCGGAGGTGGTCGAGGCCTTCCAAAAGGGCAGGGCGAATCGCCGTGTACTGGCCGGCAAGCCCCGGCACGCCGGGCCGTGGGTGGTCGGCGAGGATGGTACGCGCCGCCGCTTGCTGCGCTTCGCGCCGGGCGACCGTTTCGCGCTGGACTTGTGGGAACAAAACGACTTCGGAACGACGCGCTGGCGCGTGGTGTTGTGCGAGGCGTTGCGGCCCGGAATGGAGGGTGTGAGCGTGCCGTCTGTACGCCCTAATGTCGCCATTCTGGCCGACATAACGGGTGCAACGCGGGTGCGTGGATACGTCGCGTGGCTGGCCCTGAATGCGGCAAAAATCGGGAACCTAGACCGGCTACAATTGGCCCGTATAGAGCAGTTTTTTCAACGCATGCCACTGGCGCGGTTGAAGGTTTACACCGCCGACGTGAGAGCCAAACTACCACGGAAAAGGAAGGTTTAAGGCACATGCAGACCCATCGAAGCAAGACCCGGAAGGGGCTGAAAATTGGGCTGGCACTGGCCCTGATCGTCCCGCTTACTGCGTGCGCGGCTGCGCTCGGATTGTCTGCGCTCGGGTACACGTTCACCGCCAATCTTACGCCCAGCATTGCGGAAGGAATCTACCTGCTGAACCACAACAACCGCACAGCAGAGCGAGGCCGAATCGTCGCGTTCAAGCCCCACAATGCAGCGGCGCAATACGGGTACGAGCAGGGATGGATGAAACCCGGAAGCTGGTACATCAAGCGCGTTGCCGCGGTCGCCGGGGATACCGTTTGCGTAGGTTCGGAAGCAACCGTTGCCACGCCCAGCGAACCCGGCAAGCCGGCGACGTTCACGCGCATCGGCCCGGTAGCTGACACCGACAGAACCGGGAAGCCGCTACCGCACGAACTGAAAGGATGCAGCCGCGTCCCTCCTGGTCACTTTTTCCCGGTAGGGGACGGGCTTCCCAACAGCTATGACGGGCGCTATTACGGGTTCGTTCCGGTGTCAAATATCGACGGGAACCTGACTGCAATCTGGACACGCGGGCCGGTGAAGGAGTGACGACATGGCCGACCTTGCATCCCTGATTCTAGCGTGCTCCATAGGCGTGCATCCGCAGACCGTGCAGGCCATCATCCAGCACGAAAGCGGCGGCAATCCCTACGCCATCAATAACCAAGTGCGCAGCTACTACCCGTCGAACCTGAACGACGCCAAGCGGATTGCTTACGAGCAGATCGCGGCAGGCCGAAGCACGGACATAGGCCTGATGCAAGTGAACTCGCAGCACCTGCGGCGGTACAACGTGACGCCGGAGGCATTGCTAGACCCCTGCACGAACATCCGCATTGGAACCACAATCCTGCGGCAGAACTACGCGCAGACATGGGCCAAGTACCAAGCCGAAAAACCCGCTCTGCTGGCCGCCTTGTCGATGTACAACACGGGCAATGAAACACGCGGAATGCGGAATGGATACGTGTCCAAAGTCGCGCGCGTGGCCGGCGTGCCGGTAGCGTTTCCCGCAAGCGGGAATGGCACCGGCAGAGGCAACATCGACGCCCAAACTCCTGCTGTTCCCGTGGTGTATCCGAGGACAGCGCCAACCGGGTTTCCGGGGACTGGCCCGAAGGCTGCGCCACCCCCATCACGCTGACCCGCTTTCGCTTGTCTGGCGGGTAGGGCAACAGCCACGTCCAGGGCGGGCGCAGAGGCCGAAGCAACAGCATCTTCCCGCCGGCGGCCGCAGGTCGCGGGGTGTTGACCAGGTGCGGGAGGGTTTCAGGCGTCGGGAGGGGAAACGGAGGGGCGGGAAGATTAGGGCAAGATAAAAGTGTGTGTGGTAGGTTGGTTCTAATAGCCTGAAATTCAAAGAAATTATTTACTACATTGACGGTTGACCATGTTGTAAGTTACAACATAGTCCATCCTCGGCGTGGAGCGGTGCTATGGCAGGGGCGGGCAACACCAAATCCAGCGGCCCACAGCGTGGTCAGGGCGAAGGCGCAGCACCGGCGCGGAGCGCCGAGACACCGCTGCGCGTTCGCCTGTCCAAGGGCCGACAGGCGCGCAACAACGCCCAGGTCAACGAGGTCATTAGCCGGGTCAAGAGCGCGGCAAAGCGGGCGGCACGAACCGGGCGTGCATCCGGCGCGAACAAGCACCATGCCGGGCGCGGTGCCGGTGTCCGCACTAGTGCCGGAAATCGGCAGCAGGGTGTCACCGTCAAGGCCCGCGTACAGGCATCGCCTCGCGTCGGGAGCAAGGCCGCGATGCAGCGCCATGTTGACTACGTGCAGCGGCACGGCGTTGACAAGGATGGCGGGCCTGCACGGCCATTCACCGAAGGCGGGGAGCTGACCCGAGACGACACGGCGGCGTTCGCAGAGCGTGCCGCTGAAGATCGTCATTCGTTCAGGTTCATTGTCTCGCCGGAGAACGGGGCCGACATGAACCTTGAAGGCTACACACGCGAGCTGATGCAGAAAATGGAGCAGGACTTGGGGACGCGGCTTGACTGGATGGCCGTCGCTCACCACGACACCGACAATCCCCACGTCCATATCATCGTGCGCGGCGTCGATGACAAGGGCGGCGACCTTGTAATCAGCCGCGACTACATCAGCAATGGCATGCGCGAGCGGGCGCGGGAGCTGGCGACGCGCGAGCTTGGCTACCGGACGGACATGGACATTTACCGTTCCGCCGCCAAGGAGGTTGGACAGGAGCGTTGGACAGGCCTCGACGCATCCATGATGCGTGAGCAGCAGACGCGCGCCAGCGGCATGATCGAAGCCGGGCGCGTGCCTGCCGATGCCTTCCAGAACGCACAGCGTCAGCTACGCTTACAGCGGCTCGCGGTGCTGCGGGAACACGGCTTGGCAACCGAACACGCGCCCGGACGTTGGACGATCCACGAGAAGGCACCGGAGGCGATGCGGGCGATGGCCCAGCAGCGCAAGCTGGCGACAGACCTCAAACCCCACCTCGACGCCGAGCACAGCCGGAGCGGCATGCTGGCGGACAAAGAAAGTCTCAAGGTCGCACCCGTGCGGGGCATCGTGCTGGATCGGGGATTGGCGGACAAGCTATCGGGGACGGAGTACGTCATCGTCGGCGGCTTCGACGGCCAGGTGCATTATGCGACGCTTGGCATACATGCCGAGCGCCACATGCCCGAGCGCGCCCGCGTCGGCGACACCGTGACGCTTGGGACGTACACGCCGCCCGCCGCCACGTCGGCCGACAAGAACGTATTGCGGCGGTTGCAGGACGGTGTTTACAGCCCGTCCCGACACCTGGACGAAGTGCGAGGCTGGGATCAAACGAAACTGCCCGGCGGAGCGACGCCGGAAGCGTATGTTGAGGCGCACGCCCGGCGCATGGATGCGCTGGCCAGCCGCGGCCACGTCCAGAAGCTGCAAGATGGCACCTACCGCGTGCCGGCCGACCTGCCGGAACGGCTTGCCGGCGACCCCGCGCTAGGGCGCGACAAGAATGCTTTCGTGCGCCTGGACGTGGACGGCAAGGGGCCGCTGCGCCGGCAATCCCAGCTCCTGGCGCGGACGTTCCTGGACGACGAGCTGGCGAGCGGACGACTGGAACAGCTCAAGGGCAACGGCATCCGCACCCGCGCCCAGGTGCAGTTTCTGGAAGCATTGGAGGCACGCGCCGACCGGCTGGTGGAGCTGCGCATGGCCGAGCGCACGCCTACCGGGATCCGGCTGGCGGCCGGATTCTCGGAGGCGATGCGCGAGCGCGAGCTGGCCGAGGCGCAGCAACGGCTCGCAGCGAAGTACGGGCAGCCGGTGAACCTGGACATGGCCAGGCGCTTCCACGGGAAGGTGCAGGCCATCGAAAACCTGCCGAGCGGGCCGCATGCCGTCATCGTCCAGAACGGGACGTTCGCCGTGGTGCCGGCGAAGGACGGCTTGCAGCGCCAGCTCGGGAACAACGTGGCGGTGCAACTGGCGCAGGGCCAGAGCATGAGCCAGGCCTTCCAGTCGGTACGCATCCGGTTCGCCGCGATGGACACGCTGGACAAGGGCAAACTGCTGGGACTGACACGGAGCTAAGGACATGGCCGGAGCCATCAAGCAACGAGAGAAAACCCGCCACGCCGGCGGACTGCGCGGCGGCCCCATCGTGGCCTGCCTGGTCTGCATCTTCGCGGGCGTGTGGGCGGCGGGGCAGTACGTCGCCTATGCGCTGGCTTACCAGCCACAGCTCGGACGGCCGTGGCTGCGGCTGGGCGAGCACGGCCTGTACGCACCGTGGTCATACTTCCCGTGGCTTTGGAATTACAACGCCTACGCGCCCGAAATCTTCACGCACGGCATCTACATCGTCGCCGGGTTCGTCGCCGTCGGCTTCGGCGTCATGGTCGCGGTTGCCATTTACCGCACCCGCGCCCAGGAGGCGGCCACCACGCACGGGTCGGCGCGCTGGGCCAAAGCGCAGGAAATCGAAAAATCGGGGCTGCTGGGCAATGCCGGCGTGGTGCTCGGCATTACCGACGAAGGCGAATACCTCACCCACAACGGCCCCGAACACCTGGAAGTCACCGCGCCGAGCCGGTCGGGCAAGGGCGTTGGCATCGTCGTGCCGACGCTACTCAACTGGCAGGAGAGCGTCGTCGTCAACGACATCAAGGGCGAGAACTGGGAGCTGACCGCGGGCTACCGGAGCCGGATCGGGTACGCGCTGAAATTCAACCCCGCCCAGCGCGACACCTGCCGCTACAACCCGCTAGCCGAAATCCGGCCCGGCGACAACGAAGTGAAGGACGCGCAGAACGTCACGGACATGCTTGTTGACCCCGACGGCAAGGGCAAGCCCGACCATTGGAGCAAGGAGGCGGATTCGTGGCTGCTGGCCGTCGTGCTGCATGTCCTGTACGCCGAGCCGAACAAGACGCTGACCGGAATCGCCATGTTCCTGGACAACCCGGAGCGGACGATTGAGGCGACGTTGCAATACATGCTCGACACCAAGCACCGCGACGGGCGAGTGCATCCCGTCGTGGCGATAGGAGCGAGGGCAATGCTCAATAAGAGCGCGAACGAGCGCAGCGGCGTCCACTCGACGGCTCGCAGTTTCTTCAACCTCTACTACGACCCCATCGTGGGCGCGGCGACCAGCGAAAGCGACTTCCGCATCACCGACCTGATGCGGGCGAAGTACCCGCTTTCGCTGTACCTGATAAGCCCGCCGAGCGACAAGTCCCGGCTGCGGCCGCTGTTCCGCCTGATGCTGCAACAGATCACGCGGCGGCTCACCGAGGAATTGCACCCGGAAGGCAACAAGCACCGGCTGCTGCTGCTGGTGGACGAATTTCCCTCGCTTGGGAAATTGGAGTTCTTCGAGGAAGGCCTGGGATTCGTCGCCGGCTACGGCATCAAGTGCATGATGATTAACCAGAGCTACAACCAGATCGTCAAATACTACGGCCCGAGCAACACCGTCATGGACGGCGCGCACATCCACGTTTGGTATGCGCCGAACACCGACGAGACGGCCAAGCGAATCAGCGATTCGCTTGGCATGACCACCGAAATCCACCAGCAGACCAACTACACCGGCGGCCGCCTTTCCGGTTGGCTGGGCCACGTCATGGTGTCCAACCAGGAATCGGCGCGGGCCTTGATGACGCCGGGCGAAGTGCGCGAAATGCCGCCGGACAAGGAAATCGTCGTGGTCGCAGGCCTGCCGCCGATCATGGCGAAGAAAATCCGCTATTACAGCGACGAGCGGTTTAGCCAGGTGGTGCCGCCGACCGATCCGCGCGGGCGCGTGCTCGACCCTGCGCACAAGTACGCGCCGCCGGCCGACACCAGGGCGAGGCCTTACCCCTATGGGCCGGCCGCGCCCGTCAACCCGTGGAGCCAGGTCAAGCCCGCGGTGATGCCGGTCGCGGTGGCCGCATCGTTGCAGCCTGCCGTTGCCGATGCCCGCGACGTGGCGAAAACCCCGGAACCGGAGCAGAACCAGGAACCGGAGCAAGAGCAGCAGCCGGCCGCCGAGCCGATGCTTGATGCCGACGACGGCGCGGCCGCTGGCCGCGAGCACGTCGTCAGCCCCGCCGCCAAGGCCGACGGCATGGATGCTGCCGATGGCGACATCGACTACATGCTGCCATGAAGATGTCTCCCGGCAAGGTGGCTTTGCACACCCAAATAGATGGCCGCTTGATGAGCTTGGCCAAGCGCGAAGCGATGGAGCGGCGTATTCCGCTGCGCGCCGTCGTGGAGGCGGCGCTGGCCGAACGCTACGACCCCGAGCACGCCAAGGCCGAGGAAATGCTGGTGCTCAAGGAGCTGCGGGCGCTGCGGAACGAAGTGCGCAACGTCCACTTCGGGAATCAGATGCTGGTGGAGCTGACCACGCTCACCACCAAGAACCTGTTCGCGCGGCTACCGGCGGCGACCCCGGCGAGCAATGCCGCCGGCGAGGGCTTCTACAACGCCCTCATCGCGTCGGTAGAGCGGATTTTTAGCGGTCGCACGCCGCTGCTGGACAAGCTCACGGCTTCGCTCCTGCGCTCGCAGACCGACGCCGAGTTCGACGCGCTGGCCAAGGCGACCGAAACGCCAGACGACACCCCACACGAAACGGACGACACCCCATGAACGCGGCACACCCCACGAGCATCACCCGCCACGGCCGACTGCTGGAAATGATGAAGTCCGCGCTCGGCGGTGCCATCGGCGAACTGCTGGACGACGACGCGGTGGAGGAAGTCCGGGTCAACCCCGACGGCCGCCTTTGGTACGCGAAGGACGGCCGCCGGATTTGCCACGAGCATACGCTCGACGTGAGCACCCGCGCCCGCGTCATCAAGATCGTGGCCGATCACGTCGGCGAGATTGCCGACAAGGACAACCCGAGCTTCCCGGCCGAGCTGCCCGAATCGGGTTACCGATTCCACGCGGTACTGCCGCCGGAATCGCCCGACGGCCCCACCTTCGTGATCCGCAAGAAAACCAGCTTGCGGCTCACCCTGGACGACTACGTTGCCAGCGGGCAGCTCACCACCGAGCAGCGCGACCTCATCGTGAAAGCCATCCACGACCGTGACAACATCGCCATTGTCGGCGGCACCAACACCGGCAAGACCACCTTCGCCAACGCGATGCTGCGCGAGCTGGGCCGCGTCACGGGTCGCGTCATCACGATTGAGGACACGCTGGAACTGCAAGTGGAAGCCGATGAAGTGGTGCGCCTGCGCACCGTGCGCAACCGCGAGCAGATCACCCGAAGCATGACCCACCTCCTGCGCGACACCCTGCGGATGACGCCTGACCGGCTCATCGTCGGCGAGGTGCGCGGGCCGGAAGTGATGGACATGCTGGACGCCTGGAACACCGGCCACCCCGGCGGCCTCTGCACCATCCACGCCAACAGCGCGAAGGAGGCTTTGGAGCGCATCGAGGACTTGCTGGTGCAAGGCGGGTTCCTGCCGGTTCCGCGCAAGATCGCCCGCACCATCCAGCTCATCGTGAGCATCGGGTTCGTGTCCATCGACACACCCGAGGGGCGGAAGTCGGTGCGGCGCGTGCGCGAAGTGCTGCGCGTGGCCGGCATCGAGGCCGGGCCAGCGGGCCACGAATACAAGTTCGTGGCCGCGATCTGACCCGCCCGCCGGCGCGGCGGCCAGTGAGGGTTTTCCTACACATGATGTAGGAAAAGTCCTACAAGGCTTCAAGCCAAAATCCCTTGTTGTGGCAGCGTTTCGCAGCACATTGCACGGTGTGCAATGGCGTGCTAGATTCGCGCCTGCGATGGTGTGCAATGTTTTTGCAACCAATCGCAGGGACGAGAATCACATTGCCACCGACAACTCCAAGGGATACCACGATGAAGCTCCGCAACACTCGCACGCTCCAACTGTTCACACTGGCCTGCCTGCTGGTGCCGGCCGTCGCCTTCGCCGGCGGCTCCGGCATGCCGTGGGAAGGCTGGCTCGACCAAATCCTCAACAGCATCACCGGGCCGGTCGCCAAGGCCATCGGCGTCATCGCCATCGTCGGTTGCGGCCTGGGCATCGCCTTCTCCGAAGGCGGCTCCGGCATGCGCAAGCTGCTGATGGTGTGCCTCGGCCTGTCCATCGCCTTCACCGCCGCGTCGTTCTTCCTGAACTTCCTCGGCTACGGCGGCGGCGCGGTGTTCTGACATGGACGAGAACGGAAACCCCGAAGGCTACGAGGTTCCAGTCCATCGGGCGCTTTCCACGCCCCGGCTTGTCGCGGGTATCCCCCGCGACATAGCCATTGTGGCGTTCACGATTGCCGCGGCCCTGGTGTTCGGCCTGCAATCGTGGTGGAGCGTCCCGCTCTACATCCTGATCCACGTCGGCCTGGTCGTCCTCACCAAATACGACACCCAATGGCCGGAGGCGTTGAAGCGCGCCTTGCGGCTGAAAACCCACTACCGCGCATAGCGGACAGACGGCGGCGAGGATCCGCATGCGCGGATCGACGCCGGCGACCACCCCAGCGAAGGCCAACCCATGCAGCGACTTCCGAAATACAGCAACGAACCCACCGACATCGGCGACCTGCTGCCGTGGGCGTACCTGGTCGCCCCCGGTGTGGTGCTCAACCGCAATGCGTCGCTCATCACGACGCTGCGGTATCGCGGCCCCGACCTCGATTCAGCGACCAAGTACGAACTGATCGCGGTATCGGCGCAGATGAACAACCTTTTCCGCCGGCTCGGCGACGGTTGGTTTTTCCAGATCGACGCGCAACGCACCCCCAGCACCAGCTACCCCAGCGGCGAGAACTTCCCCGATCCGATCACCTACATGATCGACGAGGAACGCCGGTCGGTCGCCGAGACGGGCGTGCACTTCGAGACGAACTACTACTTCACGCTCGGCTGGCTTCCACCGAAGGCCAGCGAAAGCGCCGCCCGCGCCTGGTTCTTCACCGACCCGGACGGCCAGCGCAAGAACGCGGCCAGCCGCGACCGGCAGACCATCACCGACTGGCTGGACAAGTTCCTGGTGGAGCGCACGCGCCTGCTGGAAGCCTTCACCGCGATCCTGCCGGAAGTCCACGCGCTCGATGATTCCGAGCTGCTGACCTACCTGCACGACACGATCAGCACCAAGCGCCACCCGGTGGTGCCGGGCGACGTGTCGCAGGAGCTTTGCCGCGTGCTGCCCGACACGCCCCTGATCGGGGGCAAGGAGCCGCGCCTGGGCAAGCACTACATGGGCGTCATCACCGTGCGCCAGTTCCCGACGCACACCACGCCCGGCATCCTCGACCGCCTGAACCGGCTCGGCATGGCCTTCCGCTGGGTGACCCGTTGGGTCGCCCTGGACAAGGCCACCGCCGACAAGGAAATGAAGAAAATCCAGCGTGAGTGGTTCAGCGGCCGCAAGTCGTTCATGGTCATCCTCAAGGAGCTGATGAGCAAGTCCGAATCGGCGCTGGAAAACCCCGAGGCCTTGGCCAACGCCGCCGACGCCAACGCGGCGATGCAGGAGATCGCCGCCGAGGCGGTCGGCTACGGGTACTTCACGCAATCGTTGATCGTGCTCGACAGCGATCCGCGCCGGCTGGAAACGAAGCTGCGCGCCGTGGAGCGCGAAATCAACGGCCTGGGCTTCGTCACCGTGGACGAGGCCCGCGATGGCAACGCCATTGATGCGTTCCTGGGCGCGGTGCCGGGCAATGCGCAGCACAACATCCGGCGGCCGATGGTATCGACGCTGAACCTCGCTCACGCGATGCCCAGCTCCGGCGTGTGGGCCGGGCCGGTCTATTGCCAGAACGACTTGTTCCCCGGCAACAGCAGGTTGAACCACTCGCCGGCGCATATCTTCGCGGTCACCGGCGGCACCGCGCCGTTCCGGTTCAGCACCTATGTGGGCGACGTGGGCCACACCCTGATCGTCGGGCCGACCGGCGCGGGCAAGTCGGTATTCCTCAACACCGCAGAGGCGCAATTCCGGCGCTACGAGGACGCCCAGGTTTACATCTTCGATAAGGGCGGCAGCTCGCGCATCGTGACCGACAACGTGGGCGGCACGTTCTACGACCTGGGCGGCGTCGGCAGCCCGGCCTTCCAGCCGCTTGCTGACGTGGACAACGATCTTCAACGCTCCTGGGCGCAGGAATGGCTCATCGACATCATCATCGGCGAGGGCATCGAAATGAACCCGCAGCGCAAGCGGGCCATTTGGGATGCCCTGAATGAAATGGCCGTCGGCCCGCGCGAGCAGCGCACCATTTCAGCGTTCACGGTGCTGGTGCAAGACCCCGACATCAAGCAGGCCTTGCATCCGTTCACCGTGGACGGCGCGCACGGCCACTTGCTGGACGCCACGCACGATGACGTGTCGCTCGGTAGCTGGCTGGCTTTCGAGATGGAAGAACTGATGAATACCCCGCAGGTGGTCATGCCCGTCCTGTCCTACCTGTTCCACAAGCTGGAACAGCGCTTCGACGCCAAGCGGCCGAGCATGCTAGTCCTCGATGAGGCGTGGCTGTTCCTCGACCACCCGGCGTTCTC
This sequence comes from Pseudoxanthomonas winnipegensis, assembly GCF_004283755.1. Taxonomy (GTDB): domain Bacteria; phylum Pseudomonadota; class Gammaproteobacteria; order Xanthomonadales; family Xanthomonadaceae; genus Pseudoxanthomonas_A; species Pseudoxanthomonas_A winnipegensis. Next base: position 18,297 of record NZ_SHMH01000015.1, on the reverse strand, counting down.
GGCCAAAATCCGCGAATGGCTCAAGGTGCTGCGCAAGGCCAACGTCGCCGTGTGGTTCGCTACGCAGAGCCTTGCCGACGTGGCGCAGTCCAAGATTCTGCCCACGCTGATCGAAGCGTGCATGACCAAGATATTCCTGCCGAACAAGAGCGCCCGCAACGAGGAAGTCGCCGGCGTCTATCGCATGTTCGGCCTGAACGATAAGCAGCTCGACATCATCGCCAACAGCACGCCGAAAAGCGACTACTACCTCACCAGCCCGCAGGGCAACCGCCTGTTCTCGCTCGGCCTTGGGCCGCTCGCACTGGCGATTTGCGGCGCAACGGGCAAAGAAATCCAGCGGGAGGCCTTGGCCATCCGCAGGAACACCACCGGCACGCGCGAGTTCAACGAGGCCTACCTCGCGCACCTGGTCAACAAGCACGATCAGGAGCAGTTGACCAAGCCGGCGGGCGAACGGACGGCCTCCCCCTTGCAATGGGCGCTCGACTTCGTGCGCTCATTGGACGGCGGCAACGCAGCACCATCCCGCGACACCACCGCAGCAGCCTAACCATCAAGGAGAACGAACATGAAAGTCCGTAGCGCAACCGCCGCACTCACCTTCGCCATCGGGATCGCCCTCGCCGGCGGCTCGGCCGTGTACGCCCCGCCGGCGCAGGCCATCGTCTGCGCCAATTGCAGCAACCTGGTCACGCAGTTGATGCAGCAGATTCAGGAAATCTCGGCCTACGCCAAGCAGGTGGAGCAATACAAAACCCAGCTCGACCAGCTCAACCTGCAAATCCAGCAAGTCGCCAACGACGCCCGCAATCTCGCCTCGCTGCCGACCAATATCTTCGGGCAGTACCAGCAGGTGTTCGATTCCTACAAGCAGAGCATCAACCAGCTTCGCGGCAGCATGTCGAACCTTGCGAACACCCGCGATATGTTCGCCCAACGCTTCCCGGAAGTGACCGGCGACACCACGTTCCAGCAGCTTTCGCAACTGACCGACCAGTGGCGCACGCAAGGGCTGAACAACGTGGAGGATGCGCTTTACAGCGGCGCGGCAGTGCTCGATTCGCTGGCCAGCACCAACCAGCAGTTCAACACGCTGGGCCAGGCTTCGCAGGCCGCCAATGGCGCGCTGGAAGCCACCCAGGCCGGCAATCAGATCAACATGCTGGTCGGGCAGGAAATGATGAAGCTCAACGCGCAAACCGCCGCGATGAATCAGGCGATCCTTGAGGAACAGGCTCGCCAGATCGCAGGGGATCGCGTTACCCAGCGCAACATCGACAACGCTTACAGCGGCGGAAAGGCTTACGACAAGTCCAGCGCGCCCGCCGCCAACAGCGTGTGGGGTTGGTGGTGAAGGGCCGCACCCTGGCCCTGGTCGTGGTGCTTGTTGCGGCCATCACGGGCTGCAACAAGCATCCAGCCGACGCCGCCAAGGTCGAAGAAGCCAAGCAGGCCGTTGCCGCCGGCAAGCCTTGCGAGGCGTCGGCCACCTGCGAGGCACCCAAGCCCTTGCCGGGGTCGATCCCCAGCAAGTGCGGCTGCGCGCTGCTGTTCGATGACGAGTGCCGGGCCATCATCGACAGCGCCTACGGCCGCAGCGCCGCGGACAACCTGAAAAGCAGGCTGGACACCGACCGCGCCTACGGCGATCCGGCGCAGAAGCAATGCCCGTCGCCGGCGGCCGCAGCCAAGCCAGCGAAGCAGACCGACGCCTACGCCCCGTCCACCACCGAACCGGCCAAGCCGGTTTCGGAATGGTGGCCGGCCGCGGAGCCGGCCAAACCCAGCAGCGCGCCCAAGACCGAATAAGGACTTCCCACGATGGACCCGACCACCACCGGCTTCCTCACACAACTGTTGCAGAACTTCCAGAACGTGTTCGCCAATGGGTTCGGGATCATCACGCCCCGCGCCCAGGCGATCATCGGCACGCTGGCGGCCCTGGAAATCGCCATCGCGGCGCTGTTCTGGGCCGTGCGAGGCGAGGACTTCACCGCGCCGTTCCTGCGCAAGCTGCTGCGCATCGGCTTTTTCGCGTTCCTGGTGGCGTCGTGGCCGACGCTCACCCAGGGCACCGCGCAAGGCCTCGCGCAGATCGGCTCAATGGCTGGCGGCGGCGGGACGCCGCTGGTGAATGACCCGAGCAAAATCCTCGACCAGGCAATGGTGGTCATCAAGCCCATTGAGGACGAAGTGAAGCGAATCCAAGATGGGCCGTGGTATCAGAAAATCGCCGTGTTCGCGGTGGTGATCCAGTACACCATCGCCGAGCTGTCCGTGCTGGTCGCCTTCGTCATCATCGCCATCACCTGCCTGCTGACGCAGATCGAGTTCGCGCTGGTCGCGGTGCTCGGCCTGATCCTCGTCCCTTGGGGCATAAGCAACCACACATCGTTCCTCGCCGAGAAGGCCATCGGCGCGGTCATCGCGCAAGGCGTGAAGCTGATGGTGCTCAGTTTCATCATCGCAGTTTACGGCGGCGTCCTAAACACGTTCGCCTTGCAACCCGCGCCACCGCTCATGGACACCTGGCTGCTGGCCGCATCCGCTTTCGTCATGGCCATCATCGCCGTCCACGCGCCCGCCGTCGCCGGCGGCTTGTTGTCCGGCTCGCCGTCCCTCACCGCCGGCAGCGCCGCAGGCGTCGCCATCGGTGCCGGTGCCGCCGCACTCGGCGCGGGCGTCGGTGCCGCTGCCCTCGGGAAGATGGGCGCGGCCAGCGCCGCCAAGACCATCACCGCAGCGGGACAGATCCACGGCGCGGGCAGCGCGGCCGCCGCCGGCAGCACTGGCGCCGGCGCTGCTGCGCTCGGCTCCATCGTGTCCAACCCCGGCGTCCGCGGCGGAATCATGGCCGGCATGATGTCGGCCAGCACCACCAAGACCGGCCAAGCCGTCGCTTCCGGCATACAGCGCGCCGCGAACTCCCGCCTGGGCCAAGCCGCGATCAAGTACGGCGGCCAGGCTGCGGCCGCCGTCGATAAGGGCGTAACCGCCACGGCCAAGTACGGAGCGGCCGGCTTGAAGCAGGCCGGCCAGATCGCCGCCCAACCCCTCACCAGCGCCGGCTCGGGCGTCAAGGAAGCCTGGTCGCAAGGCGTGGCCGCCGGCAGCGGTGGCCCCGCGCCAACCGCCGCCGGTGCGCCCTCGCCGGAAAGGCTGGAAGCCGGCAAGAGCAAGTTCAACAGCGCCGCGACGGTCGCAAAGGCGACGACCACCGCGGTTAAAGGAGCCACGTCCACCAGCAGCGGCGGCAGCGGCAACCCCTCGATTCGCCCCACCAATGATGAGAGCTAACCACGCATGAGCAGCACCAAGGACTTACTGCAAACGCCCGTCGGCCAGCGTCCAAGCTCGCCGCCGATGTCCCCGCACCACGATTCGGCCCGCAAAGGCTGGAACGATCGGCTGGAAAAATCCGAGAGCGACAAGCGCGCATGGCGCTGGGCCGCCGTGGGTGGCTTCGTGTTGTCCGTCGGCATGGCCGCCGGGCTGATCGCGGCCGCGAATCGGCCGCCGCCGAAGCCGCTTATTGCCCGCGTCAACGTGGACGGAAGCCCCCAGGCCGTCGGCTACGCCACGCCGAACTACACGCCCAGCGCGACGGAAATCCGCTACTTCCTCAAGCATTGGGTTGAACTTGTCCGCACCGTGCCGCTCGACCCGGTGGTGGTCAAGTCCGCATGGAATGAAGCCTATGCGTTCATGACCCCGGCATCGGCGAACAAGCTCAACGCGGAAGCGCGGGTTCCCGGTTCCAGCATGAGCAAGGTCGGCCGCGAGACCGTCATCACGCAAGTGACTTCCGTGGTGCCGGTGTCCGCCGACAGCTACCAGGTTCGCTGGCTTGAAACCAGCTTCACTGACCAAGGCCAGGTCAACGACAAGGCGACGTGGACTGCCACGTTCACCATCAAGCAGAGCACGCCCGACCCGAAGATCGAACTCATCAACCCGCTGGGCCTGTTCATTACCGACTTCAACTGGCAACGCGACATCGGCAGCGCCGGCACCGCCCCGTGATTTTTTTTCCGCCTACGATTGCAAGGACTATGCAAACCATGAAAACGCACATTGCCCTACTGCTTCTGCTGACCGTCGGCGTTGCCAATGCGCAGACCACGCCGTCCGTTCCCGCCATCACGACCGCGCTCAACGACACCAACCCCGCGCCGGCCGCCACGGCACCGCTCGCTGCGACGACGCCGGCGGCTCCCGCCGCCACGGCCTCGCCTGCTGCGCCGGCCTACGTCCCCGCGCCGGTGCGCTACGAAACCGTCTCGCCTCGCGTGGCCAAGGCCCGCGCCGACTTCGACAGCAAGCAGCGCGCCCAGGTCGCCGAGTACGTCGCCGAAGCGCGCCAGGTGCCGACCAGCCGAAGCACCGCCAACGTCGGCGGCCAGACGGTGTTTAACTACCAACCCGGCGCGCTTTACACCATCTACGTCGGTGCCGGCCGCCAGACCGTCATCGACTTGCAGCCGGGCGAACAGCTCACCGCCGAAGTCAACGGCTCGGACACTGTTCGCTGGCTGATTAGCCAGGCGTCCAGCGGTTCCGAACAAGGCGAACAAACGCACCTGGTGCTGAAAGCGGTCGATGCAGGCCTGACCAACGACCTGTTCATCGCCACCAACCGCCGCACCTACATCGTGACGGCGCGCAGCGTCGCCGATTGGGGCATGCCCAGCGTGTCGTGGCAGTACCCGCTCGACACCTGGAAGAAACAGCAGGTGGCGGCGGCCAAGCGTGAATCGGTAGAGCCGGTCGGCGCTTCGCCCGAAGCGCTGCACTTCAACTACGACATCAGCGGCCGGCGCAGCTATTCGTGGCGGCCGGTGCAGGTGTTCGATGATGGCGCGCAGACCTACATCCGCATGCCCGCGTCGCTCAACGCCACGGATGCGCCCGCGCTTTTCATCATCGAGAAAGGCGAGCCGCTGATGGTCAACTACCGCGTCAAGGGCGTGGCCGACGGCAACACCGGCCCGACCTACATTGTGGATCGCGTTTTCGACCGGGCCGAGCTGCGCGTCGGCGCAAAGCAGGCCATCACCATCCGCCGCCGCTAAAACGCAAGGTGCAGCATGCAGACCACGAATGAAATCCCGGCCGACGACGACCGCGACCCGGTGACCGGCGAAGCCACCGGCGGCTACACGCCGCCGGAAGATGCGCCGATCCCGCTGGCCACGCCCAAGCCCAAGATCAAGACCCTGGACAAGAAGAAGGTCGGCATCCTCGCCGGCGTCGCCGGCGTGTTGATCGCCTTCCTGTTCGTCCAGGCCTTCACGACCAAGCCCAAGCAGAACGCCAAGGAGGAAGAAGCGCCATCCGGCGGCATGTCTGCCAAGCCGGAGGCCTACAACGCCCTGCCTGGCGACTACGCCACGGCCGCGCAACAGCGGGCCGCGCGTGCGCCGAAGCTGGGCGACCCGATGCCGGGTGAAATCGGCCAGATGCAATACGATTCCCAGCAGCGGGCCGCAACGCAGGCCTACGGCGGCGGCACGCAGCGGCAGACGGCCGCCGAGCAGTTCGCCGCCCAGCAGGAGCTGGAACGGCTGCAACGGGCCGCCAATGCCCGCTACGCCAAGACCAGTTTCCAGCAAAGCGCCGGGCTGGGTGGCGCGACCAATGCCGCCCAGCAGGCCTTCGGCGGCCTGCCGCCGACATCGCCGGACGCCTTGCAGCAGCAAATGCTCGCCGCCCAAGCCGCGGCGGCGGCGGCCGCCGCCGGAGGCGGTAACAAGACCGCCCGCGACGATGCCAACCGACAGGACGACAAGCGCGACTTCACCAACGAGCGCCGGGATACCGGCACGCTGCAAAGTCCGCTCACGCCGCCGGCGACACCGACCGTCGTAAGCGCCGGCACGCTCATCCCTGCCCTGTTCCTGACCGGCATCAATAGCGACTTGCCGGGCCAGATCACGGCGCAGGTGTCCCAGCCGGTCTATGACACGCCCACCGGCCGCCACGTCATCATCCCCCAGGGCGCGGTGCTGATCGGCTCCTACGATTCGCGGGTGACGTTCGGCCAGAACCGCGTCCTGCTGGTGTGGCAGCGGCTGCGCTTCCCCAACGGTTCCAGCCTCGACCTGGAAGCCATGCCGGGCGTTGACCTGTCTGGATACGCCGGAGTACGGGACAAGGTGAACAACCATTGGGGCAAAGTAATCGCCAGCGTTGTCCTGTCCAGCTCCGTGGCGGCCGCCGTCGCCGTCGCCGAGGGCGACAGCTATTCGGCCTTTGAGCGGGACGCGGGCCAGGCCGCCGCCCAAGGTGCGGCGCAGCAGATCAACCAAGCCGGTTCCCAACTCGTTCAGCGCAGCATCAACATCCAGCCGACCTTGGAAATCCGGCCCGGCCAGCGGGTCGCCGTCATGGTGAACAAAGACTTGGCCCTCTCCCCGTATGTCCCGTGAAGCCAGTGACCGAAACAGTGCAATGTCGTTACACTCCGAAGGCTTTACCAACCAGCCAACGGAGCCAAAAGCTATGCCTGCAAAAGCCACTCGCCGTCAAGTCGTTGCGAGCGTGGCACCTAAGCAGATGAAAGCGATTGACCGCGATGCGCAGCGTGCCGGGCTAAGCCGGCGCATGTTCATGCAACAACTCACGGAGGAATTTCTGCATAGACCCACCGAGTTAGTCGCCGGCGGTATTTACCGCAAGCCCGACCGAGAACGACTGCGCTTTCATCTGTCCACCCCGCTGCACAACGCCGTCAGCAAGTACGCGAAGAAGGAAGGCGTCACCATCAGCGTGGTCATCACTACCGCCGTCAACAACCATTACCCGATCTAGGAGCAACAACATGGCCCGCAAGCCGTCGGCGCTGCCGAAAATCCCCGTCAAGACCGAACGTGTCACCAAGCGCCTGCAATTCGACCCACTGCTGGTGCGGCGGGTCGAAGCGTTCTGCGACTTCTACGCGCAGGCCGCAGGTGCCAAGCCCGACTGGAACGACGCCGCCGTGGCACTGATCGAGCACGCGCTCGACGGCAACCGCGACTTCGCTGCGTTCTTTGCCGAGCGCAACAAGCCCGGCGCGTGACCACGCCGGGCCGTCCCGTTTTCGTGCGACCGCGCCCAGGGCGCGGCGCACGAAACAACCGCCGGAGCAATCGCATGAGCACGAACGAGAAAAGCATCGCCTTCCGCATCGGCGAACTGCTGTATGCAATGTCGCAGTGGTCGCGGCCTGCCCGCGCCAGCATCGTGATCGTCGGCATGCTGGCCGCCATCGCGCTTTTCTGGCTTGGCCATCCCTTCCTGGCCATCGTCTCCGGGTTCGTCGCACTCGGCCTGTTCTGGCTGCTGATGTCGCCACCCGTGCAGGTGGCCGACGCCGGCGATGAAGCGGCCAACGACGCGGAGCACTGAACCCATGCGCCTATGGATATGTGAGAAGCGCGACCAGGCGCAGCACATCGCCCCGCTGCTGGGCAATCCCAAGCCAGGCCACGGCTACATCGACACCGACGACGGCCGCGTCGCCTGGGCGCGTGGCCACCTGCTGGAACAGGTCGGCCCGGCCGCCTACGCGAAAGCCTGGGAGGCGTGGAGCTTCGACGTGCTCCCGATGATTCCCGACCAATGGAAGCACCAGCCGAACCCCGAGAAGGAGCGCGAGCTGGGCGTCCTGCTGGCCAACATCCCCAAGGCGTCGGAAATCATCATCGCCACGGACTGCGGGGCCGAAGGTGAAGCCATCGCCCGCGAGCTGCTCGACCACGCCGGCTATCGCGGCCCGGTTCGCCGGCTTTGGTACTCCGCCCTCGATGCCGCCAGCCTGACCAAGGCCATTGCCGCGCTGCGCCCCGGCGAGAGTAGCGAACCGTTGTATTGGGCGAGCCAGGCCCGCGCACGCGCCGACTGGCTCATGGGCATGAACCTGACCCGCGCCTACACGCTTCGCTCCCGCGCCGCCGGCGGCAAAGGCCCGCGCCACATCGGCCGCGTGATGACGCCCACGCTTGCCCTTGTGGTGCGCCGTGATGCGGAAATCGAAGCGTTCCGCGAGGCCACCTACTACGAAATCGAAATCACCGCCGAAACCGCGCTGGGCGCGAGCGTGACGCTCACGCACGCGCCGGCGGACGAGAGCCGAATCTTCAACCGCGCCGACGCCGAAGCCATTGTTGCGGCCGTCACCGGAGCCAGTGGCCCCATCGCCGTCACGCACCAGGACAAAGCGCAGAAACCGCCATCCCTGATGACGCTTTCCCGCTTCCAGAAGCTGGCATCCCGTCGGTTCGGATGGAGCGCCGACAAGACGCTGGAAATCGCGCAAAGCCTGTACGACAAGGAGCTGACCACCTACCCGCGCACGCCCTGCGCGTTGCTTCCCAACGAGCAGGAGGCGGAAATCCCGCGCGTGCTGTCCGCCTTGGGCCAGGTGCCGGGCCTTGCCCGCCACGTCGCCGAGCTGACCGTCAACAAGCCGACGATCCGGCCGACGGTGTTCAACTCCGCAAAGATGGAGGAAAAGCGAGAGGAGCACCACGCGATCATCCCGACCGGCGAACCGCTGGCCGGCCGTGAGGTAAGCGACGACGAGCAAGCCGCTTACCTGCTGATCGCACAGCACTACCTCGCCGCGCTGCTGCCGGACTACACCTTTCACGAAACCCGGATGACGCTCGACGCCGGCGGCGTGTCCTTCACCACCAGCGGTCGCGTGCCCGTCGGGCAGGGCTGGAAGGCCGTCTTTGGCGCTGACCCCGACGCCGACGACGACGAGGCGCAAGCCACTTCCACCCTGCCCGACATCGCCGACGGCACACGCGCGAATGTCGCCGCGGCCGCTTTGCGGCCGAAGAAAACCCGGCCGCCCAAGCGATACACCGAGGGCGACCTCATCGGCGACATGCTCGATGTCGGCAAGTTCGCCACCAACCCCGAAGTGCGCAAGCGGTTGAAGGAGAACGCGGGCATCGGCACCGAAGCCACGCGCGGCAGCATCATCAAGAACCTGCGCGAACGCGGCTACCTGGAACCGCAGGGCAAGTTCATCGTGAGCACGCCGCTGGCCCGCGAGCTGATCGGCATGTTGCCCGCTCCGCTCACCGATGCTGCGACGACGGCGTTGTGGGAGGAAAAGCTGGACGAACTTCGCCGCGGCACCGTTCCGGTGTCCGCCCGCGACGAATTCGTTTCCAAGATCGCCGCCAACGTCGCCCGCATCATCGAATCGGTGCGTGGCGACGCCGCCAAGGCGGCCGCCAACCGCACCCCAAGCGAGGGCCAGGTGCGCTATGCACGGGCGATTGCCGTTGCGTTGGGCGTCCCGCTGCCGGCGGACGTGGAAACGTCCCACGCCGCCGTGCAGGCGTTCCTCGACGCCCACAGCGACGCCTACGGCAATCTCCCGCCAAGCGAGAAGCAGCTCGCCTTCGCGGAAAAGCTCGCCGGCGAGAAGGGCGTCGCGCTGACCGACGAACAGCGCAGCTCGCGGGCCGCGCTGGGCGCGTTCCTCGACCTGCACGCCCCCAAGGACAAGGCCGCCAAGCCGGCGACGAAGAAACCCGCCGCCAAGACGGCCAAGAAGCGAAAGGCGAAAGCATGAGCATCGACTACACCGACGAGCTGGCCGCGCTGGTGCTGTTCACCGGCAACACCGCGCTGGCGATACGCCAATACAGCGCCTACCGGGCCGATGCGAACCTCGCCAGCCGAACGGCTGCGCTCGATGTCATGTGGTTGTCAGACATCCTGCACAACTTCGACGCTATCGGCCGGAGCGTGTTGCAGGCCGACCATGAACACGTCGCGTTCATGGCCGGCCTGCTGGCCCAGCAGTTCCAGGATCATTTGCACACCGATCCAAACGACCCGGAATCGCCAGCGGCCGCGTTCGCGCGTAACGCCCGCAACGTCGATCTGCGCAGCGCCATCACGACGTTGACCCAGCTCCAGGCAAAGGCGGCGGCCGCTGCCGAGGAAGCGGCCGTTTGAAGCTGCTGCGCCACCCCGTGCTCGCCCTGGTCAAGGGCATGATCGCCGCCGGCGGCTGCTGGCTCGCACCGCTCCCCATTGCCTACCCGATGATCGCCACCGGGCAATGGTCGGCGTGGCGGGTGGTGCTGGTGATCGCTTTCGCCGTTCTCGGCCCGCTGGTCGGCCGCGTCATCGCACGCTCGACGCTGGCCAACTGGCGCAACCGCGCCGTGCCGGCGTCGCCCTGACGCCGGGCCAGGTTGGCGCACCGGGAAGGCGGCCACGGGCCGCCTTTTTTCTGCCCGGCGGATCCGCTGCGCGGATTCTGCCGGGCAGCCGGTCGCGCCTCGATGTCGCCGGCGACGAGCACGGGCCGGCGGCCGGCGGCCGCACACCGGCCCGCAGCGGCCGCAGGCGGGCCGTGCAGCCCTTGCGGCCTGCCCTTGCCCGCCCCAGGCACGCCACGGGGCGCTGGCGCGCTCCTACGCGGCGCAGGGCATGGGCCGGCGCGTCCCCCAGGGCCGCTACCCCGCCCCACCCGAGCACGCCGGCGCAGATCCGCATGCGCGGATTCGCGCCGACGCCCGGAGCATGCCGGCCTGGTCGCCGAAGCGACCTACCGGGCCGGCCCCGAGCACGTCGGCCACCGGCGCGGCCGGGCGCGTGGCCTGGTGGCCACGTCAACCGCCCGGACAGCCCCGCGCCGGCGTCCACCGCACGACCTGGTGCGCGAGCTGGCCAGCGCAAAGCGCCCCCGGCGGCCCTGCCGGGCCACCGCGGGCAGAAGCCAGAGCAGCGGCCGGGATCGCCGCTGCGCGTCGATCGCGCCCGCCCAGGAGCACGCCGGCGCAGATCCGCGTGCGCGGATTCGCGCCGGCGAAATGCGATGAAAGGCAAAGTCCCGGCTTTCCGAGCCGGATCGCGGGCAGCGTGCCGACTGCGCGGAATTGGCGGTTATGTTCGGATTCCCCTTCATCCCGGTAGGGCTTGCAGCCCGACCTTCGCATGTTCGACAATCAAACTTGTATGTTTGATGGGTCGATCATGACAACCGCCATTTCCGTTACCACCCTCGCCGCCTTGGCGGCCGCGGGCGCTTTGCGTGCCGTGCAACTGGTCGGCCAGCGAGGCGGCTATGCCGTGATGGTGCGCGTAGGCCAGACCGAAAATCAATTGCATGGCCAGCGAGGCGAACCCCGCTTGTTCGCGTCGCTCGATACTGCCGCCGCTCAACTGCTGGCCTTGGGCGTGTCGTCGTTTGAGGTGTTGCCGGTGAATTACGTCCGCGATCCGAAACCGTACCGACGGGGCCGGCCCGATGCGATCAAGACGCTGGCAAAGCTCAAGCGTGAATCGAAGTCGGGGTCGCAGAAGAAGCCGAGCAGGCCTAAGCAGAAGAACATCCAGCCTAGTGATCGTGCGCAACTGAAATTGCCGGGATTGCCTCGATTGAGAAAGTCCAAGTCTCCCGAGCAAACCCATTCGCGGGCGTGACCGCAAGCGGTCATCGGCTTGGGGTGCTGCGCACCGATGCCGCGTCCCGCGTCATCGCCAGTCGGCCCTAATCCTCGCCCCTGCGCGCTCCGCTTGCAGAAGCAAGAGCACGCGGGCAAATCAGCCGCCGAACACGCCGGCACTATCGGCCGAGCCAGCCGCCAACCCGGTGCATCGGGCAGGCGCAGGCCTCGCCCTTTCCTTTCGGCCCCTCACGATCAGCATCCCCATCGACACCGAGCCGGTGCAACGCGAGAAGCCGCGGGTCGGGAAGGCCACGCCGCAGCGGAAGTGTGCAATGCCGTTGCAAGGTGTATTCTGGCCACCACACGCGGTCGCGGCCAGCGCGGCGCGGCGGAGTTCGGGTCGCATGGCCATCAACTCCCCCGGATTGTTGGGCGCGTGTGCTGTAACCGTGGCACTGTCGGGCAGCTCGCTTTGCGCGGTAAAGGGGATTCCAGGGTGGCCCGTGTCCTCGCTGCGCTGCGGGCCGCGCCAGCCACCCCTCCACCCCTTGACCGCTCGCTTCACCACCCGATGGCGACCACGCGCACAAGCGCATACCCAACAACCGAAGGAGTTAAGACGATGGCCAAGAACGCTTCCAAATCCGCTGCTGCCCCCGCGCCGGCCGAACGCGACCGCTTCGACGTGGTGACCCCCCACGAATACACCAAGCGCGACGGCGAAACCGGCACCGAATGGTTCCGCTGCGGCGTGGCCTTCCCGACCCAAAGCGGCGGCTTCACGCTCAAGCTGCGCACCGTCCCGGTTGCGGTCGATGGGGAAATCACGCTGATCGTGAAGAAGCGCGAGCCGAGGGAAAAAGACCAGGGCGAGGACTGGAACCTGCCCGAGTAATACGCACCAGGTTGGCGGCTGGGGATTCTCGGCCGCCCGCTTCCGCCGCCGGGGATTCTCGGCGGCTTTTTTTTGCCCGCGCCAAGCAACGGCAACGGCAGGCGGCCGCTGGCCGCCGGCGGATTCCGCTGCGCGAAAAAAGCGGACGCCCCGCCCTGCACTGGCTTTTCGACCAGCGCCGCGATTACCAGCGTCGCCAAGGCCAATGTCCGGCATCCAGCACCCCGGCCTCGATGCGTGCTCATAGTGCGCTTCCTTAGCATCGACGCAGCGTTGTTGATCGCCAGCATGCACCGAACATCGCATGGCGCGGCCGCCGCACAAGGGTTCGCTACGCCGAATCCTCACCCGTTCGCACTCCCTGCGGTCGCTTGCGCTGCGGCTTCCGGGTTCGCCCTTGAACGTCGCCCTTGTCCGCCATGCGCCTTATCGGTGCGCGATCAACAACCCCGCGCCGAAAGGAACGCACTATGAAAAACCGCACGCATCAAGTCCTCAAAACGGTGCTGGAAAACCTGCCGGCCATCATCACGGCCCTGGCGACGCTGGTAACAGCCATCGCGGCGCTGGTCGAAAAACTCAACTAAGGAGGGACGGGGCGAAAGCCCCGTTTTTTTCGCTTCGCTGCATCCGCCAAGAGCAGCGGCCGGGATCGCCGCTGCGCGTCGATCGCGCCCGCCCAGGAGCACGCCGGCGCAGATCCGCGTGCGCGGATTCGCGCCGGCGCACGGCACGGCAGCTATCGCCGCCGCTGATCGCGTTCATTGCCACCCGTGGCGTGTCCAAGCCTCGCATCACCGTCCCCCTTCGCCCCCGCTGAAAGGTAGGCCGGGCGCGCAGTCGTTAAAGGGGCCGCTATCGCTTTCCGGGGCGGCCCGTGTCCTCGCTTCGCTGCGGGCCGCGCCAGCCGCCCCTCCACCCCTTGAACGCCAGCTTGTCCGCCCGGCCGACCTACGCGGGAAGCACGGCGAAGGACGACGGCGACGCGATGGACACCAACCACCACAGGAGGCATGCAATGAACCACGCAAATCACCAGCAACAGCAACATCAAGAGCCGGCTCAGAACTCGGGTTCTGCGATGGGGGGGAAGGAGCGCGAGCAGGCGTTTAACCTGATCTACCGCCACGAGCACCGGGATTTCAAGGGCAGACTGCCGGACGGAACGCGCACGTTGATGAGCTGGGCGCGGTATGGCGGCGGGCTGGTGTCGCTGGACACCATCACCGATGCAGAGCTGGCCGAGCGGTTGCCGTTCGCGCGTACTGCCGAAGCCAAGCGGCGCGGCCTGACGCTGGGGAACCGCTGATGTTTCCCTTGCACTTGGAAATGTGGGATGCCGAGCCGTCGCCGGCGCTGACCGGCCTGCTGGCCAAGGTCGCGCAGCGCGTGGAGGAACGGCCGGAGCTGATGGGCCGGAGCCTGACCGCGTACCGCCTGACTGCCGAGCTGGCCGCTGGCGGCGCTTACGGCAAGCCGGGCATGTTGTGGGATGCCACGCATGTCTGCATCGCTTTCCGCGAGGACGGCCGCATTTACAGCTTGGACGAAGCCAGCGGCCGCAGTTCCGGCGGGTGGATGGGTTCGTGCATCCCGGCGGGCCGCGTCGAGGCCTTCGCCCGCGACTGGCTGGAACAGACCGACCCGCAGCGCACCGAGCAAATCGCCCTGTTTTGATTTTTCGCCCGTGGTGTGCAATAACAATGCACACCACACCTGCCGCAGGAGGAACCATGAACATCCAAGAACGCCAACGCATCGAGAATCGCATCGCCAAGGCCGCCATTGCCGGCCTTCTGGCCGCCGGCTACTTCGTGAGCGTGTACGACGGGGAGGAAGTGGCCTTGCGCCGCTCCCGCGATGCCAAGGCCATCTTTTCCGCGATGGGCGCGACCGATGAGGAAACGCTGATCGCTTACCGCCCGCTCCCGACCACCGACGACGCCCCGCGCTGGGAGCGCGTCGGCTCGGTGTTGTTCGTGTACGGGAACGACGGCTGGGACGTGATCGCAGACCACGCCACCAGCCTGGAAAACGACTTGCAGGCCGCCAACGAGCTGGCCGACGAGCTGGAACGTCGGCACGGCTGATCGCCGACGCCATAGACCACCACAGGAGGAACCAAGCAATGCAACTCATCGACCGAATGGCCGCCAACGTCGAAACCCACTACTGCCCTGCCGACCGGCGCTATCGCGTTGTTCTCGATCCGGCCGAGGCCTGCCCGGACGATCCGGGCAATGGAACCGTTGCGATGGTGTACGGCCCGCGCGAGGCCTGCGCCACGTTCGGATGCGCCAGCGACACCGGCGAGCTGGACTGCGGCGAGCACGAGCTGCCGCCGGCCGTCGCCCGCTGGCTGGAAGAAATCACCGAGTACGTGGACGACTTCACCAATGCCGCCTTCGACGCGGCCCGCAGCAAAGGAGCCTAAGACCATGTTCACCGCCGCCGACCTCATCCATTCCCACACCCGCGCCGACATGCTCGCAGACGGCGACCTGGTGGACGTGTCCACCGTCGCCCGTGAAGCCGGGTTCAAGATTCCCGTGGCCGTTTCCCGCGCCGTGTGGGAGGACTGCATCGCGTGGAGCGATGCAGACACCCGACGCAAGGGCGTGCCGCAGGACGAATCCGGCCGCTTGTGGGACGTGGTGTACATGGCCCGCGTTTTCGCTGCGCGCAACGCGCAGGGCAACCGCGCCGCGTTTCCGGTGTACCGGGTGCCGCGCTCCGGTCGTGGCCAGCGGCCGCGCCTGGTCACCCTGTACCTGCACCTTGGCCACGACGATGACGGCGCGCCGGCCATGACCATCATGCAGCCCCGCGAGGACTGACCTTTTTTTGCCTTGTGGTGTGCAAGCTAATTGCACACCACGGCCCACCCCAGCAGAGGAAACCGAAGATGAGCCAGAGCACGAACCCGAAGCGCACCCGTCGTCCGACTGCCGAGGATCGACTGCGGCAGATCGTCCGCTTGGGCGCGAGCATCCGCGCCACCGCGTGGGAAGCCGCGCAAGCCCAGCTTGCCGCCATCCGCTACGAGCGCCGGCGAGGTGCCGCATGAACGCCGCCCACAACCTGCGCGAGCTGATCGCCGACCACCGACGCCACGAGCGCGCCTGCCGCGAGCACGCGGCCCGACTGCGCCGTGAGGCCCGGCTGCTGCGGGAGCTGCCCGCCGGCGGCGTGCGCAGCCTGCACCGGGCGCACGAGCTGGCGCGCAAAGCCATTGCCCTTGCCGAGCAGGCCGACCACGACCGCGCGGCCGCCGAGCTGCTGGCCACCACCCACTGACCTGGACACGACCATGAATTACCGTTCCCTACCCCATCCCGCCACGCTGACCCCGGAAGATCGCGCCCGCTGGCGCGACATCATCGCGGGGCCGCGCTATGCCCAGCAACCGCACGACCTGACCGACGGCTCGCGCTACTACGTCGCCGAGGAAGCAGGCCGTGTCATCGTGACCGAGTTCCACGGAAAGAGCCTGAAATTCGACCGCTTCGCGTTCCGCTCGCAGGCCGAAGCCGACCACGAAATCGCCCGCTTCACCCAGCGCCGCGAGCAAGTCGCCGCCGCCGGTGCCGAGCGTCGCGCGGCCGCCAAGCGGCCGCACACGCTCGCCGTCGGCGACATCCTGGTTTCCAGCTACGGTTACGAGCAGACGAACGTGGACTTCTACGAAGTCGTCGCCGTGCAGAACCGTACCGTGACCTTGCGCGAGCTGGCCCAGGAGCGCGAGGCAACCGGGCCGATGTCCGGCCATGCCGTCCCCCGCCCCGGCCACTACGTCGGCGAGCCGATCCGCAAGCGGGCCAACCCGCGCAACGGCGTGAAGCTGGCGGCGGGTGTGTACGCACACCCGTGGAATGGCAGTAAAGTTTATTGGTCTAACTACGCTTGACAGCTTGTTTTTTTGCTTGTTGTGTGCAATGATATTGCACGCGAATACATACCCAAAAACCCTTGAAGCGAGGAACACATGAGCACCGACGCCAAAGCCAAGAAGAGCCTCACCGTCCGCGAGCTGCAAGCTATCCTTGCCGACTGCGATCCGGAGGCGACCGTTAGCTTGTCCCTGCCCGGATTCATCGACGAAAGCGACAAGGGTATTGCCGATGACCCCGACGTTCTCGGCACCCAGTACGGCTACACGCCGGAAGTTTCGGCGGGCTTCCTCACCAGCAGGGAGAACCGCGACCAGTTTTTCGATGAGGCCAACAATTGGCGGCCCGGCGTGAAGCCCAACCATGTGACGATCCAGCTTGCCGAGGCTGACACGGAAAGGCTGATCGAATCGCGGAAGCTGGCCATCGAGAGAAGCGTCGAAGAAGAAGGCTTGGAGCCGGAACCCGTCATCGCCGACGCCAACACCGTCATCGTTGACGTGAAGCTCCCGCGTGATCTGCATACCACCATCCGCCGGTTGCTGCACTCCGTGAACGCATCGCACCAGGTCAAGGTCGAGCAGGCCTGCACACATGGCCTGCTGACCGTTGCCGGTGCGCTGGAAATGCTCGCCGAAGACCTGGGCATGGTCGAAACTCGGCCCGGTTCCTGGGAAGGATCGAACATGTCGCAAGTGCTGGCCTCGCACGGCTACAACTACTGATAAAGGAGCTACGCCGTGCCGCTCGCCATGCTTGTGCTGTTCATTCTGTTCCTCGCCGGCGGCCTGGTGTCGCTCGGCCGTGGCAGGATGGCCAGCGCCATGCTTTCGCTGTTCCTCGCCCTGGTGGTGTACCTCTACGGCGCATCGCTGCGCGACAGCCAGGACGCCGGCACCGAGCGCGCCAAAGCCCAAGCCACCCATTCCCAGGGACGGACACCGTGACCACCAACAGCTCGACCCCAATTGACGAGCTGGGCGGCCACTTGGCCGCCATCGCTGACCTGCTGCGAAACCCTGCGGTTCCCGCGCAGCTCGGCCAAGGCCTCACGCGCGAAATCCGCTACGCGCTGGCCAGCTTCCGCGCTCGCTACCCCGAGCAGATGCCCGGCGCGCAGCGGCCGCTCCCCATCGACTGATCGACAAGGGCAACGACCATGACCAACCGGCCGCAACTCGTCCATTCCACCAGCGACGGCATCAAGACGGACATCGACCCCGTGCCGTCATGGGTGCATGTGATTCCCCGGCAAGACGGCAAGCTGCCGACTACCGAAGATGGCCGCCGGTGGCAATGGCTGCGCCTGGACACCATCACCAAAATCTACGCGGAAGTCGCGCTAAGCGGCATCGACGTTGCCGACCACCAGTACCAAATCGTCGTGGTGGCCAGCGGCGAGCAATACCACCCCACTAAGCTGCTGCTGGACGGCAACGAAAGCGGCATGGCCGAGTTCAGGCTGATGGAGCTGGTGAACGCGGCTATGCGCAAGGTCGCCGTGCCGGCGTCGCCCTGACGCCGGGCCAGGTTGGCGCACCGGGAAGGCGGCCGCGGGCCGCCTTTTTTCTGCCCGGCGGATCCGCTGCGCGGATTCTGCCGGCCAGCCGGTCGCGCCTCGATGTCGCCGGCGACGAGCACGGGCCGGCGGCCTGCGGCCGCCGGCCCGCAGCGGCCGCAGGCACGCCACGGGGCGCTGGCGCGCTCCTACGCGGCGCAGGGCATGGGCCGGCGCGTCCCCCAGGGCCGCTACCCCGCCCCACCCGAGCACGCCGGCGCAGATCCGCATGCGCGGATTCGCGCCGACGCCCGGAGCATGCCGGCCTGGTCGCCGAAGCGACCTACCGGGCCGGCCCCGAGCACGTCGGCCACCGGCGCGGCCGGGCGCGTGGCCTGGTGGCCACGTCAACCGCCCGGACAGCCCCGCGCCGGCGTCCACCGCACGACCTGGTGCGCGAGCTGGCCAGCGCAAAGCGCCCCCGGCGGCCCTGCCGGGCCACCGCGGGCAGAAGCCAGAGCAGCGGCCGGGATCGCCGCTGCGCGTCGATCGCGCCCGCCCAGGAGCACGCCGGCGCAGATCCGCGTGCGCGGATTCGCGCCGGCG
>NZ_SHMH01000014.1 GCF_004283755.1 Pseudoxanthomonas winnipegensis | reverse complement strand
GAGCCGGCCCGCGCCTGCGGCGGCCACGCCCGAGGCCGCGGCGCCGGCCCCCGCGCAGCCCGCGTCGGCGCAGGCGGCCGAGCAGCCGGCCACCCCGCCGCAGCCCGAAACCCCAGCGCCGCCGACGCCGCCGGTCGAACAGCCGCTGCAGGTGACCGAGACCGCGCAGCCGACCCAGACCTTCATCCTGCCGCCGACGACGCCGCCACAGGTGCAGTTGCCCGCGCCCCAGGTGCAGTGGCAGCCGCCGGCCGCGCGCGTGCGCGAGGTGGAGACGGTGCAGACCCAGCAGCCCGTGGCCGTGCAACAGGTCGCCCCGCGCGCGGTCGACCTGCCGGCGCCGGCCGCGCCGCCCACACAGGTGCGCCAGCGCGAGATCCCCAATCCCGAGCCGGTGCCCCAGGTGCAGGCGCCGGCGCTGCAGGCCCTGCGCAGTCCCGAGCCGGCGCCGGTGCAACTGCCGGCCTCGACTCCGGCCCAGGCCCGCGTGCGCGAGATCCCGATGCCGGCGGCCCCCGCACCGGCCGCGCCGGCCCAGTCCGTTGCGGAGGCCGCATCCAGCGCGGCCAACGCCGGCAGCCCGCAGGCCCAGCAGGGCCAGGCCGAGCGCGCCAGCCAAGCGGCGGCCGAGACCGGCCAGCAAGCCTCCAACACGGCCACCAACAGCGGCGCGCCGCCGTCGCCGGTGCAGGGCGGCCAGACCGCCGGCAGTCAGGCCAGCAGCCCAGGCGCGGGTGCACGTGCCGCGGACGAGTGGGGCACGCCGGGCCAGACGCGCGCCGACGACTGGGGCGCCTCGCGCAACGCGCAGGCCGGTAATCAGGGCAGCGCGGGGCAGGGCCTGCAGGGGCTATTCAACGCAGACGGCAGCGTCAAGTTGCCGGATGCGTCAGGCAGCGGGCGCTCGGACCGCCCCGGCGCGCCGGGCTCGCGCCAGCAGGCCAAGATCGATGCGAACAACGCCGGCACCTGGCTGGACCGTCCGGCGTTCGGCTATGAGCCGACGATGTTCGACAAGTACTGGATGCCCGGCGGCACCCTGCTGCAGGACTGGGTCCGCGCCGGCATCCAGGACCTGGAGATCCCGATCCCCGGCACGTCCAAGCGCATCAAGTGCGTGGTGTCGATCCTGCAGGCCGGCGGCGCCTGCGGCGTCTACGACCCCAACCTCAACGACCACCCCGCCACGGCGCGGCCGCCGCCGGACATCCCGGTCAAGCGCAATCCGATTCCGGTGGGGAGTTGAGGGGCGGGGAGCCTAAAGGCGGTCGCTCTCGCGAAATATCTCGTCGCTCGAAGCCGCTGGTTCCCGTGTTCTCGGGGGCAGAGATGGTGCCTGACGGCTGAGCGTTGATTGGGAAGCCCCGACCTCTCCCCTGCGCTTCGCGCAAGGGAGGGGCACCAGGTCGCCAGCTCTCGCACCATTTGTCACGGAGCGTGAGTCCACTGCTGAGCGCTCGGCTTATGGAACTCAAAAGCCAAACGCTTCGCCCGCCGAAGTCCTGGGTCGTGCGCTTCGCGCTTGGAACCACAGCACCAAGCGCTTTGGCCCCCTCCCTTTCGCCGAAGGCGAAGGGGAGGGCTGGGGAGAGGTGCTGTTACTTCTCCCTTTTCGCTTCCTATGAAGCGGACCGGCGCAAAGCCTTTATCCCGCGAGGCGAGCCACAGGTGGTTGGCGCTTCGGCGCGAAAGCCACTGGTTCCCGCCTTCGCGGGAACGACGGTAGAAGGTTGGTCGGCTGCGTTTAGGCCAGAGGCCAGGCGATTTGAAAGCGGCTTGCGCCCGTCGTGACGCGGGCTGACGGCAACCGTTCGGCGAGAAGCGGCTTAACCGGCTGGGCCGCCCTCGGAGCCTCAATCCAACCCGTGCAAGTCCCGCAGCTCACCCTTGCGCGAGGAGAAGTAGGCGGCCAGGTTGGCGATGTCCTGGTCGCTCAGGTCCTTGGCCTGTGGCGTCATCAGCGCGTGCTGGCGATCGCCGGCGCGATAGGCCTGCAGGGCGTGGGCCAGGTAGTCGGCGTACTGGCCGGCCAGATGCGGGTAGGTGGCCGCGATCGGCTTGTCGCCTTCGGCGCCATGGCAGTCGATGCAGCTCTGGCCGGTGGCCTTGCCCTTTTCCTGCGACTTCTTCTCGCCGGCGGCGATGTTGCCCGGCGGCAGGCCGGCCGAGGAGGCGCTGCCGTGCTCGCCGCTGGCATGGCCAGGATCGGCCGCGGCGGTGTCGGTGGACTCGAGCTTGGTGCAGGCGCCCAGCGCCAGGGCGGCGGCCAGGGCGAAGGTCAGACGCGTAGCGAAGGCGGTGCGCATGGTCGGCTTACTTCAGGCTGGACAGGTAGGCGGCCAGGTCGGCGATGTCCTGGTCGGAGAAGCTCTGGGCCTGGGCCTGCATCGTCGGATGCTTGCGCTTGCCCGCCTTGTACTCGGTCAGGGCCTGGGCCAGGTACTCGGCCGACTGCCCGCCGATGCGCGGCACGTGGTAGTTGGGGTAGGCGTTCTTGTAGCCGATGACGCCGTGGCAGCCCTGGCAGGTATAGGACAGCTGCTTGCCGGCGGCGGCGTTGCCGCGCGGGGTGGCGGCGGGTGCGGGAGTCGGGGCAGCGGCCGGAGCCGGGGCCGGGGCGTCCTGGCGGGCCTGGCCCGTGCCGGACACGCCGGCGTACAGCAGGGCAAAACAGGCGGCGAGCAACAACGATCGCGTCATGTCGTGTTCCGGGATTCGCGCGCGCCCCGTCCCATCCGCGGCGCTTGGCTTGTGGCGAGTATAGCCTGCCGTTCAGCGTCTCCGGCAAGCGCGCGACAGCGGAAAAAATGCCGCAGCGCAACAACTTACGCGCGATTCGCGCGGCGCCGTGCTGCCGGCGCGCGTGCGGTGGGATGGGCAATCAAGGACACAGGTCACCATGACCTTCGGCGCATGGCGAGTTGTTGTTTTGGTGGTGTAGTTGCCTACAACACCAACAGCGACGCATCGCCATGTCCAAGTCCGCCCATGCCCGTCCCGCCACCGTCCTGGGGGCCGCCGCCCTCGCGCTGGCGCTGATCACCGCCTTGCCCGGCTGCGGCAGCGCGCAGGGTGCCGATCCCAAGGCCGCCGACGCCAAGGCCGACAAGAGCAAGGACAAGGACAAGGAAAAAGAAAAAGCGGCCGACGCCGTGCCGGTGGAAGCGGTCAAGGCCACCCATCGCGCCGTGGCCGCCAGCTACGCCGGCACCACCACGCTGGAGCCGCGCGCCGAGTCGCAGGTCATCGCCAAGACCTCCGGCGTGGCCCTGGCGGTGCTGGTGGAGGAGGGTCAGGAGGTCCGGGCGGGCCAGCCGCTGGTGCGTCTGGACGCCGACCGCGCGCGGCTGTCGGTGGCGCAGACCGAGGCGCAGATGCGCAAGCTGGAGAACAACTACCAGCGCGCCCTGAAGCTGGTCGACCAGCAGATGATCAGCGCCAACGACGTCGACCAGCTGCGCTACGACCTGGAGAACATGCGCGCGCAGAACCGCCTGGCGCGGCTGGAGCTGTCCTACACCACGGTGGTGGCGCCGATCTCCGGCGTGGTCGCCTCGCGCTCGATCAAGCCGGGCAACTTCGTGCAGATCAACACGCCGATCATCCGCCTGGTGGATCGCTCGCGGCTGGAGGCCACGCTCAACGTGCCCGAGCGCGAACTGGCCACGCTGCGCGCCGGCCAGCCGGTGACCCTGCAGGCCGATGCGCTGCCGGGCAAGGCGTTCACCGGCAAGGTCGATCGTGTCGCACCGGTGGTGGACGCCGGCAGCGGCACCTTCCGCGTGGTGTGCGCGTTTGAGGGTGGCACCCAGCTGCAGGCGGGCATGTTCGGCCGGCTGCGGATCGAGTACGACCACCGCGCCGACGCGCTGGTGATCCCGCGCGCGGCGCTGCTGGACGATGGCGATCCGGCGGTCTACCTGGTGCGCGCCGGCAAGGCGGTGCGCACCGCGGTCGAGCCGGGCTATGTCGATGGCGCCTGGGTCGAGATCCGCAAGGGGCTCAAGGTGGGCGATGCGGTGGTGACCGCCGGCAAGGTCGCCCTGCGCGACGGCAGCGCGGTGACGGTGATCGAGGCGCCGCCGGCGCCGGCGACGCAGGTCGCGCTGGCCGGCAAGCGCTGAGGACGTCGCGATGCACACGGGGAATGGGGAGCACGCGCACGACGAGACCGGCGCCGGCGGCGGTCTGGTCGCCCTGGCGGTGCGGCGCCGGGTGACGGTGGCGATGGTGACGGTGACGCTGCTGCTGTTCGGCGTCATCGCGCTGCGCAGCCTGAAGGTCAACCTGCTGCCGGACCTGAGCTATCCGACCCTGACGGTGCGCACCGAATACACCGGCGCGGCGCCGGCCGAGATCGAGACGCTGCTGTCCGAGCCGGTCGAGGAATCGGTGGGCGTGGTCAAGAACCTGCGCCGGCTGACCTCGGTCTCGCGCACCGGGCAGAGCGATGTGGTGCTGCAGTTCGCCTGGGGCACCAACATGGACCAGGCCGGGCTGGAGGTGCGCGACAAGCTGGAGGCGCTGCAGCTGCCGCTGGAGGCCAGCGCGCCGGTGCTGCTGCGCTTCGATCCGTCCACCGAGCCGATCATGCGTCTGGCGCTGTCGGCCAAGGTGCCGGCCGATGACGCGCTGGCCGCGCAGCGGCAGCTGGTGGCGCTGCGTCGCTTCGCCGACGAGGACCTGAAGAAGAAGCTGGAGCCGGTCAGCGGCGTGGCCGCGGTCAAGGTCGGCGGCGGCCTGGAGGACGAGGTGCAGGTCGATATCGACCAGCAGAAGCTCGCCCAGCTGCACATGCCGCTGTCCACCGTGATCGAGCGGCTCAAGGCCGAGAACGTCAACCTGTCCGGCGGTCGCCTGGAGCAGGGCACGCAGCGCTATCTGGTGCGCACGGTCAACCAGTTCGGCAACGTGGAGGACATCGGCGACCTGCTGCTGACCACGCGCAGCGGCGGCGACAACGCCGCGGCCAACGCGGCCGCGCAGATGGCCGCCATCGCCGCCTCCAGCGGCTCGGCCGAAGTGCTCGCCGCCGCCGCCTCGGTGCAGAGCGCGTCTTCCTCCAGCAGCACCGCCGTCGCTGGCGGCATGCCGGTGCGGCTGCGCGATGTGGCGACCGTGCGCCAGGGCTACAAGGAACGCGAGGCGGTGATCCGCCTGGCCGGGCGCGAGGCGGTGGAGCTGGCCATCTACAAGGAGGGCGACGCCAACACCGTGGCCACCGCCAAGGCGCTGTCGCAGCGGCTGGAGCGCCTGCGCGCGCAGCTGCCGGCCGATGTCTCGCTGGACACGCTGGACGACCAGTCGCGCTTCATCGAACACGCCATCGGCGAGGTCAAGCGCGACGCGGTGATCGGCGGCCTGCTGGCGATCCTGGTGATCTTCCTGTTCCTGCGCGATGGCTGGAGCACCTTCGTGATCGGCCTGTCGCTGCCGGTGTCGATCGTGGCCACGTTCTTCTTCATGGACCGGCTGGGGCTGAGCCTCAACGTGATGTCGTTGGGCGGCCTGGCGCTGGCCACCGGCCTGGTGGTGGACGATTCGATCGTGGTGCTGGAGAGCATCGCCAAGGCGCGCGAGCGGGGCTTGGGGATCGTGCAGGCGGCGATCGCCGGCACGCGCGAGGTGAGCATGGCGGTGGTCGCCTCGACGCTGACCACGATCGCGGTGTTCCTGCCGCTGGTGTTCGTCGACGGCATCGCCGGCCAGCTGTTCCGCGACCAGGCGCTGACCGTGGCGATCGCGATCGCGATCTCGCTGGTGGTGGCGATGACGCTGATCCCGATGCTGAGCTCGCTGCGCGGGCGTGCGCCGCTGGGCTTCGCCACCGAGGCGCCGCATCCGCGCTGGCAGCCGGAGCCGCGCTGGCAGAAGCCGTTCGCGCTGGGCGGCCGCGGCATCGGCGCGGCGGTGCGCGGCGCGGTGTTCGGGCTGGCTTGGTTGCTGGTCAGGCTGGGGCGGGGCGCGGTGTTCCTGATCGCACCGCTGATGCGCCGGCTGAGCACGGTGGCGATGAAGCCCTACGGCTGGCTGGAGCGCGGCTACCTGCGCCTGCTGCCGGCCGCGCTGGCCCGCCCGTGGCGCGTGCTGGGCCTGGCCGCGCTGGCGCTGGCCGGCACCGCGGCGCTGGTGCCGACCCTGGGCACCGACCTGATCCCGCAGCTGGCGCAGGACCGCTTCGAGATGACGGTCAAGCTGCCCCCAGGCACGCCGCTGCGCGACACCGACGCGGTGCTGCGCTCGCTGCAGGAACAGCATGTCAAGGACGCCGGCGTGGCGGCCATCTTCGGCGTCAGCGGCAGCGGCACGCGGCTGGATGCCAACCCGACCGAGAGCGGCGAGAACATCGGCAAGTTGACCGTGGTCATGGCCGATGGTGGCAGTCCGCAGATCGAGGCGCGCGAGACCGAGGCGCTGCGCGCCTCGATGCAGGCCTGGCCGGGCGCGCAGGTCGATTTCGCACGGCCGGCGTTGTTCAGCCTGTCCACGCCGCTGGAAGTGGAGCTGCGCGGCCAGGACCTGGCCACGCTGGAGGTCGCCGGTCAGCGCCTGGCCCAGCTGCTGCGCGGCAATGCGCACTACACCGATGTGCGCTCGACGGTGGAGCAGGGCTTCCCCGAGATCCAGATCCGCTTCGACCAGGAGCGCGCCGGCGCGCTGGGCCTGACCACGCGCCAGGTCGCCGATGCGGTGGTGCAGAAGGTGCGCGGCGAGGTGGCCACGCGCTACAGCTTCCGCGATCGCAAGATCGACGTGCTGGTACGCGCGCAGGCTTCGGACCGCGCCTCGGTCGAGGACGTGCGCCGGCTGATCGTCAATCCCTCCAGCAGCCGGCCGGTCACCCTGGACGCGGTGGCCGACGTCATCGCCACCACCGGACCCAGCGAGATCCATCGCGCCGATCAGGGCCGCGTAGCGATCGTCTCGGCCGGCTTGAAGGACATCGACCTTGGCGGTGCGGTGCGCGAGGTGCAGGCGCTGGCCGCCGCGCATCCGCTGGGCGCCGGCGTGTCGATGCATATCGGTGGGCAGGGCGAGGAGCTGGGCGATTCGGTGCGCTCGCTGCTGTTCGCCTTCGGGCTGGCGGTGTTCCTGGTGTATCTGGTGATGGCCTCGCAGTTCGAGTCGCTGCTGCATCCCTTCGTCATCCTGTTCACCATCCCGCTGGCGCTGGTCGGCGCGGTGCTGGCGCTGAAGCTGAGCGGCTCGCCGGTGTCGGTGGTGGTGTTCATCGGCCTGATCCTGCTGGTCGGCCTGGTGACCAAGAACGCCATCATCCTGATCGATTCGGTCAACCAGCTGCGTGCGGCCGGCATGGCCAAGCGGCGGGCGCTGGTGGAAGGCGCGCGCTCGCGCCTGCGGCCGATCGTGATGACCACCCTGTGCACGCTGCTGGGCTTCCTGCCGCTGGCGCTGGCGTCCGGCGAAGGCGCCGAGGTGCGCGCGCCGATGGCCATCACCGTGATCGGCGGCCTGCTGGTGTCCACGCTGCTGACCCTGCTGGTGATCCCGGTCGTCTACGACCTGCTGGACCGGCGCGGCGCGGTGCGCACGGTGGACGAGCCGGGCGCGGAAGCGGCGGTCGTGGCGTCCTGAGCTCGCCTCGCCATCGCCGATCCCTGCCGCGCCCGATCCCCCATCCCCATCCTTGGAGTCACAGCATGTTCAGAGCTTCTCGAACGCCTCGCCACTGGCCTAGTCTCAGCACGCTTCCGCTGTTGGCCGGGCTGATGATGCTCAGCGGCGCGGGGTGGGCACAGCTGCCTGCGGGCGAGGGCGATCCCTGTCCTTCGCTGGCCTCTGCCGCCCGCGACCAGCTGCTGGTCCATGTGCCCTTCGAAACGGTGGACGGGCGCATCTATGTCCGCGCCAAGGTCAACGGCCGCTCGGGCTATCGTTTCGCCGTCGACACCGGCGCCAGCGGCCTGGCTCGGGCCGATGCGCGCCTGACGGAAAGCCTGCATCTGCCCGCTGCGGGCCAGTCCGGAAATTCGGACGGCGTGCAGACCGCGGTGGCGCAGACGGTCCGTATCGACAAGCTCGAGCTGGACGGCCTGCGCCGCGCAGGCATCGAGGCGATCACGCGCGACTATCGCGCTAAACTGAAGGACGAAGCCGCCTTCGACGGCATCCTCGCGCGCGAGTTCTTCGCCAACGGCCTGCTGATCATCGACTACCCGGCGCGGATGCTGTCCTTCAGCCGCAGCTTGTCGCTGCCCGGCGATCGGGCGGACGTGCTGTCTTACACCCGGCCGTTCCGCGTCCCCGTGCGGATCGGCGAGCGCCAGCTGGAGGGCAATCTGGATACCGGCGCCAACGTGGCGCTGGTGCTGCCCAAGGCGCTCTACGATCAGATCGAGGCCGGTCCGCTGGCCGAGGCCGGTTCGGGCCAGCTGAGCCACACCGCGATCGAACTCGGCAAGGCGACCGTGCACGGGCCGGTCCAGGTCGGTGGGCTGGTCCTGCGCGATCTCGACGCCCGGGTGTCCGATCGCTACCCGGAGCTGCTGGTCGGCGCACTGGCCCTGAAGGACAGCGTGCTGATGATCGACCAGCGCGCGATGCGCGTGGCGGTGTGCACGCCATGATGCCGCGCGCTCGCCTGTCTCCAGTCCTGCCTGGACGCCCCGGTCCCGCGCGGGGACCCCACGCCTGTGGCCGAGGTGAAGGATGAGCATCGCTGCGCTGAGCATCCGCCGGCCGGTGACCACGGTGATGTGCTTCGTCTCGCTGCTGGTGATCGGCGCGATCGCGGCGGTGCGGCTGCCGCTGGAGGCCTTCCCGGACATCTCCGCGCCGTTCCTGTTCGTGCAGCTTCCGTATCCGGGCTCCACGCCGGAGGAGGTCGAACGCAACATCCTGCGCCCGGCCGAGGAGGCGCTGGCGATCATGCCAGGCATCAAGCGTCTGCGCGGCACCGCCACCGCCGATGCGGCCAGCATCTTCATCGAGTTCAGCGACTGGGACCGCGACATCGCCATCGCCGCCTCCGACGCGCGCGTGCGCCTGGACGCGATCCGCGGCGACCTGCCGGACGATCTGAAGCGCTACTCGGTGTTCAAGTGGTCCAGCAGCGACCAGCCGATCCTGCGCGTGCGCCTGGCCGGCGATCGCGACATGACCGCCTCGTACGACATGATCGAGCGCGAGTTCAAGCGCCGGCTGGAGCGCATCCCCGGCGTGGCGCGCGTGGAGATCTCCGGCGCGGCGCCCAACGAGGTGGAGGTGGCGATCGCGCCGGATCGCCTGAGCGCACACGGCCTCAATCTCAACGACCTGACCACGCGCCTGCAGGCGGCCAACTTCTCGATCTCCGCCGGCCAGATCGACGACCACGGCCAGCGCCTGCGCGTGCAGCCGATGGGCGAGGTCGCCGACCTGCAGCAGCTGCGCGAGCTGGTGATCGCTGACAGCGGCCTGCGCCTGGGCGACATCGCCAGCGTGCAGCTCAAGCCCTCGCGCATGGACTACGGCCGCCGCCTGGACGGCAAGCCGGCCGTGGGCATGGACATCTACAAGGAGCGCAGCGCCAACCTGGTGCAGGTCTCGCGCGACGCGCTGGCCGAGGTGGACGCGATCCGCGCCCAGCCCGAGCTGTCCGACGTGCAGATCAAGGTGATGGAGAACCAGGGCGAGAACGTCACCTCCTCGCTGCTGGAACTGGCCGAGGCCGGCGCGATCGGCCTGCTGCTGTCCATCGCTGTGCTGTTCTTCTTCCTGCGCCACTGGCCGTCCACGCTGATGGTGACCCTGGCCATCCCGATCTGCTTCGTGATGACCCTGGGCTTCATGTACTTCGCCGGGGTCACGCTCAACATCCTGACGATGATGGGCCTGCTGCTGGCGGTCGGCATGCTGGTCGACAACGCCGTGGTGGTGGTGGAGAGCATCTTCCAGGAGCGCGAGAAGATGCCGGGCGAACCGGTCAAGGCCGCGCTGCTCGGGACCAGGCACGTGGCCATCGCCCTGTCGGCCGGCACGCTATGCCACTGCATCGTGTTCGTGCCCAACCTGTTCGGTGAGACCAACCAGATCAGCATCTTCATGGCGCAGATCGCGGTGACCATCTCGGTCTCGCTGCTGGCCTCCTGGCTGGTGGCGATCAGCCTGATCCCGATGCTGTCGGCGCGGATGAAGACCCCGCCGCTGCTGCGCTCCGAGCGCGGCCTGATCCCGTGGCTGCAGCGCCGCTATGCGCGCCTGCTGCGCTGGACGCTGGAGCACCGCGGCTGGAGCGTGCTGGGCATCGTGCTGATCGTGGCCGCCAGCCTGGTGCCGATGAAGCTGACCGAGATGGACATGTTCGGCGGCGGGCAGGCAGGCGAGACCTCGGTGCTGTACCAGTTCCGCGGTTCCTACACGCGCGATCAGATGTCGGCCGAAGTCGCGCGCGCCGAGCAGTACCTGGAAAGCCAGCGCAAGGCCTTGGGCATCACCCAGATCTATTCGTGGTTCAGCGAGAGCGAAGGCGCCTCGAGCTCGGTCAAGTTCGACACCACCGATCCGGACGAGACCAAGCGCCGGGTCGAGCTGCTGCGCAAGGGCATGCCCAAGTCGGCGCGCGCCGAGATCGTGATGGGCAGCGGCAATGGCAACGGCGGCGGCAACAAGAACGGCGTGCAGGTGCAGCTGACCGGCGATTCGACCGCCGTGCTGCAGGAGATCGCCCGCGATGTGCTGCCGGCGCTGGCCAGCCGCCCCGAGTTGCGCGATGTGCGCATCGACGCGGGCGACCAGAGCAGCGAGCTGAAGGTGCACGTGGATCGCGAACGCGCCGCCGCGTTCGGCTTCTCGGCCCAGGACGTGGCGAGCTTCGTCAACATCGCCCTGCGCGGCGGCAAGCTGCGCGAGCTGCGCCGCGGCGATACCGAGGTGCCGGTGACCCTGCGCTTCGCCGGCGCCGAGCAGTCGACCATCGCCGACCTGGAGGGCTTCATGGTGCGCGCCAAGGACGGGCGCAGCGTGCCGCTGATGTCGATGGTCAGCATCGACATGGCGCCGTCGGCCTCTCAGATCTCGCGCAGCAACCGCCAGACCACGCTGGCCATCACCGCCAACCTGGCCGGGCAGGTCACCGCGCCCAAGGGCCGCGAGGCGATGGAGGCGGTGCTCAAGTCGATGGCCTTCCCGGCCGGCTACCACTACACCTTCGACGGCGGCGATTACCAGGACGACGGCGAGGCCATGCAGCAGATGCTGTTCAACATGGTCATCGCGCTGCTGATGATCTATCTGGTGATGGCAGCGGTGTTCGAGTCGCTGCTGTTCCCGGCGGCGATCATGTCCGGCGTGGTGTTCTCGATCTTCGGCGTGTTCTGGCTGTTCTGGCTCACCGGCACCGCCTTCGGCGTGATGTCCTTCATCGGCATCCTTGTGCTGATGGGCGTGGTGGTGAACAACGGCATCGTGATGATCGAGCACATCAACACGCTGCGCCGCGGCGGCCTGAGCCGCACCGACGCGCTGGTGGAAGGCAGCCGCGAGCGCCTGCGCCCGATCATGATGACCATGGGCACGGCGATCCTGGCGATGGTGCCCATCGCCATGGGCGGCACGCAGATGGGCGGCGACGGCCCGCCGTACTTCCCGATGGCCCGCGCCATCGCCGGCGGCCTGGCGTTCTCGACCGTGGTCAGCCTGCTGTTCCTGCCGACGATCTACGCGATCCTGGACGACCTGCGCGCCGGCATGGGCCGGCTGGTGCGCCGCGCCCGCGGCGTGCCGCAGGAGGCGGCGGTCGGCACGGCCTGAGCGCCGTGCCGGTCGGCGTCCGTCGCCGGGCGGCGCCTCAGCCCAGCAGCTTGCGCGCCACCAGCACGCCGGTGATCCAGAAGCCGGCCATGCTGCCCAGGTTGGTCAGCATGAAGGTCAGCACCACGCGGCAGACGCGGTTGCGGTACCAGCCCTTGAGCGTCTGCGCATCGTCGCGCAGCGCCAGGAAGTCGCCGTAGGCCGGCTTGCGCAGGTGCACCTCGACCAGTGCGCTGAAGGCGCCGGCCGGCAGGCCGGGGCGGAACGGCTTGAGCGGCGCGGCGACGATCGCCGCCAGGATGCTCAGCGGATGGCCGGCCGCGGCCAGGCAGCCCAGTCCGGCCAGGCCGCCGGTCAGCAGCAGCCACTGCACCAGCAGCGTGCTGCCGACCTTCAGCCCGCCGCTGTAGAAGCCCCAGACGATGCCGCCCAGCACCAGCATGCTCAGCAGCATCATGATCCAGGGCAGCTTGCGCTTGGGCTGGACGAATTCCAGTTCGCTGCGCACCACGGCCGGGTCGGCCTGGTCCTCGGCCAGATGCCTGGCCAGGCCCTGCAGATGGCCGGCGCCGACCACGGCCAGCACTTCGCGCGCGCCGCCGGCCTGTTCGCGCAGGCTGGCGGCCATGTAGCGGTCGCGCTCGGCGATCACCGCCTCGTACAGGGCCGGACTCTCCTTGGCGAACTCGCCGAAGCTGGCCTCGAGCATGTCGCCCTGCTTGAGCTGTTCGATCTCCGCTTCGCCCACCTCGTCGGAGGCGAACAGGCCGCCGAGCAGGCCGGCGCCCAGCTTGAGCTTGCCGAACAGGCCCAGCTTGGCCGAGGCGCGCTTGAAGGTCAGGCCGACCTCGCGATCGATCAGGTGCACGGCCAGCCCGCGCGCGCGCGCCACGTCCACCGCGCGCTTGAGCTCGGCGCCGGGCTCGATGCCCAGCTGCTCGGCCAGGCGCCGCTGGTAGGCGGCCAGCGCCAGGTTGGCGGCGAACAGCGCCACGCGGCCCTTGCGGATCACCTGCACCAGATCCAGCTTGGCCAGCGCGTCCGGATCGCTCAGTGCCTGCAGGCGCTGGGCGTCCAGTTCGACCGCCACCGCGTCGTAGGCGCCGCTGTCGATGGCCTGCTGCACGGCCTCCACGCTGGCCTTGGACACGTGCGCGGTGCCCAGCAGCGTGTAGCGCACGCCATCGCGTTGCACCACGCGCTGCGGCTGTTCGGCCGCCTCCTCGTGCGCAGGCGTGGCGGGCAGGGCGGTGGAATCGGAATCGGTCATGGATTACTCGTCGAAAGGAGCGCCAGCAGCGCCTTCACCCAGCGCGCGCTGCATCTGAAGCAGGTCGAGCCAGCGGCCGTGCTTGCGGCCGATGCCCTGGAAGACGCCCACGGTGCGGAAGCCGGCGCGCTCGTGCAAGCGCACCGAGGCGGCGTTGGCCGAGTCGCCGATCACCGCGATCATCTGGCGGAAGCCGCGCGCGGTGCAGGCCTCGATCAGCGCCTGCAGCAACGCGCTGCCGATGCGCCGGCCGTGGAAGGCCGTGTCCACGTAGACCGTGTTCTCCACGGTGAAGCGGTAGGCGCTGCGGGCGCGGTAGCTGCCGGCGTAGGCGTAGCCGGCGACGCGACCGTCGCACTCGGCCACCAGATACGGATAGCCCTGATCCAGCAGCGCCTGCATGCGGCGCCGCATCTCGTCGACGTCCGGCGGGTCGTATTCGTAGGTGGCCACGCCGCCGGCGACCTGCGCGGCGTAGATCGCCGTGATCGCCGGCATGTCCTCGACGCGCACGGGTCGGATGCGCGGCAGCGCGGCGTTCATGCGGACGGCGCGCGCTGGGCCATCAATCGATGTAACGGCGGGTCAGGTCGCCGTAGGCGTCGATGCGGCGGTCGCGAAGGAACGGCCAGATGCGGCGCACGTGCTCGCTGCGCTGCAGGTCGACCTCGACGCTGAGGATCTCTGCTTCGCCGCCGGCTTCGGCCAGGAACTCGCCCTGCGGCCCCAGCACATGGCTATTGCCCCAGAAATCGATCCCCGAGGCGCCCAGCGGCGAGGCCTCGTGGCCGACGCGGTTGCAGCTGAGCACCGGCAGGCCATTGGCCACGGCGTGGCCACGATGGCTCAGTACCCAGGCGTCGCGCTGGCGGGTCCTCTCGTCCTGCGCATCGTCCGGATCCCAGCCGATGGCGGTGGGGTAGAGCAACAGGTCGGCGCCGGCCAGCGCCATCAGGCGCGCACCTTCCGGGTACCACTGGTCCCAGCACACCAGCACGCCCAGGCGGCCGACCGAGGTATCGATCGGCTTGAAACCCAGATCGCCCGGGGTGAAGTAGAACTTCTCGTAGAAGCCCGGGTCGTCCGGGATATGCATCTTGCGGTACTTGCCCGCCGTGCTGCCGTCGGCGTCGAACACCACCGCGGTGTTGTGGTACAGCCCGGCGGCGCGCCGTTCGAACAGCGAGCTCACCAGCACCACCTTGTGCTGTTTGGCCAGCTCGGCCAGGCGCGCGGTGCTCGGGCCCGGGATCGGCTCGGCCAGGTCGAACTCGTGCACCGACTCGTGCTGGCAGAAATAGGCGCCGTTATGCAGCTCCTGAAGCAGCACCAGTTTGGCGCCGCGCTTGGCGGCCTCGGCCACGCGCTGCTCGATCACGGTCAGATTGGCCTCGGCGTCGCCGTGGTTCTTTTCCTGGATCAGGGCAACGGGCAGGGTGCGACGGGTCATGGCGGCAGTGCGACAGCAGGGGGAGAGGAATGGTAACGCGGATGTGTGGGACGCCCTGCGCCCGCGCAAGGCCGCTCACGCGGCCGGGCGCGAGCCGCACGGCGCAGGTTCACGCGGCCAGCAGGCCTTCGGGCAGCTGCATGGTCACGCAGTGCAGGCTGCCGTTCTGCCAGATCAGCGGACGGCAGGGGATCTGCACGATCTCCCGGCCAGGATAGGCCTTGGCCAGCACCTCGGCGGCCGGGCCATCGGCCGGGTCGCCGTAGGCGGGCATCAGCACCGCGTCGTTGAGGATCAGGTAATTGGCGTAGCTGGCGGCCAGGCGACGGCCGTCGTCCAGGATCGGCTGCGCCCACGGCAGCGGATACAGTGTGTAGGGCGCGCCATCGGGCGTGCGCAGCGCGGCCAGCTCATCGCCCATCGCGGTCAACTCGGCGTGGTGCGCATCGCCGGCGTCGTCGCAGGCCTGGTAGACGATGGCATCGCCCGGTGCGAAGCGGGCCAGGGTATCGATGTGGGCATCGGTGTCATCGCCTTCCAGATAGCCATGGTCCAGCCACAGCACACGCTCCTGTTGCAGCGAGGTCTTCAGCGTGTCGGTGATCTGCCCGCGCGTGGCATCGGGATGGCGCTCGTGCAGGCAGCGCCAGGTGGTCAGCAGGGTGCCGGCGCCATCGGTCTCGATGCCGCCGCCCTCCAGCGCGAAGTCCACGCGCTGCACGTAGGCATCGCGGAACACGCCGGCCCCGGCTAGCGCGCCGACCAGCAGGTCGTCCAGCGAGGCCTCGTACTTGCCGCCCCAGCCGGTGAAGCGGAAGTCCATCAGCTTGAAGCCCTCGCCGCTGCGCAGGCTGATCGGGCCGGAATCCCGCAGCCAGGTGTCGTCGTACGGCGCCTCGACGAAGCGCACGCGGTCCATGTCCACGCGCGCCGAGCGCAGGCGCGCCTCGGCGTAGACCTGCAGGTCCGCGTCGGCCACGCAGATCACCACCGGCTCGAAGCGGGTGATGCCCGCCACCAGCGCGATATAGGTCTCCTCAACCGATTCCAGGCGCGCGGCCCAGTCGGTGCCGGCATGCGGCCACGCGATGAGGATCGCGGATTGGGGTTCCCACTCCGCGGGGAAACGGACATTGGTCATCGGGTTTTCCATCAGCTGCGCCGGGATCGCACACCGGCAGGTCTTGCTTGATTATGCGGTGCTCGCGTCGGGGCGATGACCGCAAGCCGGCCCGCGCATCGCAGGCCGCGCGTGAACCGGCTTCAGCGGATCGGCGGCTTGGGGCCGATCTCGCCGGGGCTGGCCTTGTTGGTCACCACGTCGATCACCTTGTTCTTCTCGAAGTACACGGTGAAGTTGGGGTAGACCCAGCGGTTGATCGTCGGCCACTGGCGCTTCTGCCCGCCGCGCGGGTCCAGGCGCTGCTGCGGCGCGCCGAACCTGGCTTCCACCTGGCTGGTGGTCAGCCCGCGCACGGGCAGGTTGGAGGCCGGATCGCGCGCCCGGTCGACCAGCAGGGTCTCCGCGCCGGACGGGCCGGCCAGCGCAGCCAGGGCAATCAGGGACAGCAGGCGCATGCGAGGCTTCATCACGAGGTTCCCCCAGGTAAGGTCGTCTTTATAGCAGAGCGACCGCAACAAAAAACCGCCCGGCGAAGGGCGGTTTCCGGTGCACCGTACAGCGCTGGAACTCAGCGCTGGCGGGCCTTGAAGCGCGGGTTGGACTTGCAGATCACGAAGACCTTGCCACGACGGCGGACCACCTTGCAGTCGCGGTGACGGGCCTTCGCCGACTTCAGGGAGGACAGGACCTTCATGACGTAAAACCTCGGCGTGGAATGGGATGGAACCTACTAAGCCCGCCATTCTAGCCTGGCTTTCCGAGTCGATTCAAGCAGTTGGCCGGAAATTTCTTCGCGTCCGCTGCGGAGGGTGCCGGCGAGGAGGCGCGCGTCGGCGATAATGCGGCGTTTCCCCTGCCGAGCCGCCCCATGATGACAGCCTCCGTCCCCGTTCTCACCATCGATGGTCCGTCCGGGGCGGGCAAGGGCACCGTCAGCCGCCTGGCCGCGACCCGGCTGGGCTGGCACTACCTGGATTCGGGCGCGCTGTACCGGGCGGTCGGCGTGGCGGCCAGCTGGGCCGACCTGGACCTGTCCGACGCCGCCGCGCTGGTGCGCTGCACTTTCGACACTCACGTCAGCTTCCGCGACCAGGACGGCGCAGAGATGCGGGTGCTGGTCAACGGCGTGGACGCCACCGACGAACTGCGCCTGGAGACCACCGGCACGGTGGCCTCGGCGATCGCCGCGATCCCCGAGGTGCGCTCGGCGCTGAAGGAGCGCCAGCGGGCGTTCCGCACCGCGCCCGGCCTGGTCGCCGACGGCCGCGACATGGGCACGGTCATCTTCCCGGACGCCCCCTACAAGGTGTTCCTGACCGCCAGCGCCGAGGAGCGGGCCGAGCGTCGCTATAAGCAGTTGAAAGAAAAGGGAGTTTCAGTCACAATCGACGGTCTGCTGCGCGAGATCCTCGCGCGCGACGCCCGCGATGCCCAGCGCACGGTGGCGCCGCTGCGGCCGGCGCAAGACGCCGTCCTCATCGACACCACCGGCCTGGACATCGAGACCGTCGTGACGCGGGTGCTGGCCCTGGTGCCATCGCCCGCCGCCTGAGTCGATCGCGGCAGACATCAACCCCACCTCGTCCATGTCGGCCGGGGTGGTCATCCAACCAACCAACACACGGCAGCCGACCTTGGTGCCGCAACGGGTGGACAGGGGCGAGGCCGCGCAGGCGGTGAGCACCTGTCCGTGTGTCCAACTGAGTAATCAACAATGACCGAATCATTTGCAGAACTGTTCGAGCAGAGCCAGACCCATCTGGCCAAGCTGAAGCCGGGCGCCATCGTCGTCGGCACCGTGGTCGAGGTGCGCAACGACGTGGTGGTGATCAACGCCGGCCTGAAGTCCGAAGGCATCGTGCCGATCGAACAGTTCCGTAACGACGCCGGCGAGATCGACGTGGGTGTGGGCGACCAGGTGAAGGTCGCGCTCGACTCGCTCGAGAACGGCTTTGGCGAAACCGTCCTGTCGCGCGAGAAGGCCAAGCGCGCCATGGTGTGGGACGAGCTGGAAGAAGCCCTGGAGAAGAACGAGACCATCACCGGCCGCATCAGCGGCAAGGTCAAGGGCGGCTTCACCGTCGACATCAAGGACGTGCGCGCGTTCCTGCCCGGTTCGCTGGTCGATGTGCGCCCCGTGCGCGATCCCGGCTACCTGGAAGGCAAGGAGCTGGAGTTCAAGCTCATCAAGCTGGACCGCAAGCGCAACAACGTGGTCGTTTCCCGCCGCGCCGTCGTCGAGTCCGAGCACTCCGAGGAGCGCGAGGCCCTGATGGACAAGCTGCAGGAAGGCGTGGTGCTGAAGGGTGTGGTCAAGAACCTCACCGACTACGGCGCGTTCGTCGACTTGGGCGGCATCGATGGCCTGCTGCACATCACCGACATGGCCTGGAAGCGCGTGCGCCATCCGTCCGAGGTGGTGGAAGTCGGCCAGGAGCTGGAAGTGCGCGTGCTCAAGTACGACCGCGAGCGCAACCGCGTCAGCCTGGGCCTGAAGCAGCTGGGCGAGGATCCGTGGGACAACATCGCCCGCCGCTATCCGTCCAACAGCCGCGTGTTCGGCAAGGTCTCCAACGTCACCGATTACGGCGCGTTCGTCGAGATCGAGCCGGGCGTGGAAGGCCTGGTGCACGTGTCCGAGATGGACTGGACCAACAAGAACGTCAATCCGTCCAAGGTCGTGCAGGTCGGTGACGAGGTCGAGGTCATGGTCCTGGACGTGGACGAAGAGCGTCGCCGCATCTCGCTGGGCATGAAGCAGGTCGCCGCCAATCCGTGGGAGACCTTCGCGGCCATCCACAAGAAGGGCGACAAGGTGTCCGGTCAGATCAAGTCGATCACCGACTTCGGCATCTTCATCGGCCTGGACGGCGGCATCGACGGCCTGATCCACCTGTCGGACATCAGCTGGAACTCGACCGGCGAGGACATCGCCCGCAACTTCAAGAAGGGCGACACGCTGGACGCCGTGGTGCTGGCCGTCGATCCGGAGCGCGAGCGCATCAGCCTGGGCGTCAAGCAGCTGGAGCAGGATCCGTTCGGCCAGTACATGGCCTCGCATCCGAAGGGCTCCAAGGTCGAAGGCACCGTCAAGGAAGTCGATTCCAAGGGCGCCACGATCGAGCTGGCCGACGGGATCGAGGGCTATGTCTCGGCCCGCGACATCAGCCACGAGCGCGTGGACGATGCCAGCCAGCACCTAAAGGTCGGCGACAAGGTCGAGGCCAAGTTCATCGGCATGGACCGCAAGGGCCGCACGATGCAGCTGTCGATCAAGGCCAAGGACGAGGCGGAAACCGCCGAGGCGCTGGCCGAGTACAACAAGACCGCCGCCGAGGCCGCCACCGGTACCACCAGCCTGGGTGCGCTGCTGCGCGCGCAGCTGGACGGCGGCAAGTCCGAGTAATCCCGCAACACGCTTGAAAACCATGCCGGCCCGGTTCGTCCGGGCCGGCCATGGTCATGCCCAACGCGCACCCCGCAGCCGATGACGAAATCCGAACTGATCGAGATTCTGACCCGCCGACAGCCGCACCTGAAGCCGGACGACGTCGACCTGGCGGTCAAGTCGCTGCTGGAGATGATGGGAAGCGCGCTGACCCGCGGCGAGCGTATCGAGATCCGTGGCTTCGGCAGTTTTTCCCTGCATTACCGTCCGCCGCGCATGGGGCGCAACCCCAAGACCGGCGACGCCGTGGCCCTGCCGGCCAAGCATGTCCCGCATTTCAAGCCGGGCAAGGAGCTGCGCGAACGCGTCAGCACCGTGGCCCCGATCGAAGAAATCGGCAGCGACTAGCGCGCCACTCGCGCCGTAGCGTCGCTTCCGCAACAAGGGCTTACGCCCAGCCTTCCCCAGTTGGCTGCCTCGGCTAAGCTAGGCGCCATTCGCCTCCTGGAGGGATCCCATGAATATCGTTCGCCTGATCATTGCCCTGGTCTGTCTGGCCATCGGGCTCATCATCGGCATCCTCAATACCCAGCCCATCACGCTCAACCTGCTGGTCACGCAGATCTCCACCGGCTCGGGCGCGGCCATCATCGTCTCGCTGCTGGCCGGCGTGTGCATCGGCGCGCTGATCGTGCTGGCCACCGTGGCCTGGCCGCTGTACGCACGCCTGCGCAAGGCCGGTCGCGTCAGCGCCCCTGCCACGCGTAACGACGCGGTGCCGCCGGGTCCGGGAGTCTGACCCCCGATGGAATTCCTCGACCAGTGGTTCTGGTTCATCCTGTTCGTGCCGCTGGCGGCACTGGTGGGCTGGGTGATCGGCCGTCGTGGCGGCCAGCGCCACAACGTCACCCAGGTCAGCCACCTGTCCAGCACTTACTTCCGCGGCCTGAACTATCTGCTCAACGAGCAGAACGATAAGGCCATCGAGCTGTTCCTGCATGTGGCCGAGCTGGACAAGGAGACCTTCGAGACGCAGGTCGCCCTGGGCCATCTGTTCCGCCGCCGCGGTGAGGTCGATCGCGCCATCCGCCTGCACCAGGGGCTGGTCCAGCGCAACGACCTGACCGACGCGCAGCGCGTGCAGGCGCTGCTGGCGCTGGGCGAGGACTACATGCGCTCAGGCCTGCTCGACCGCGCCGAGACGGTGTTCACCGACCTGGCGCGCATCGACCAGCGCGCCCCACAGGCGCTGCGTCACCTGATCAGCATCTACCAGGCCGAACGCGACTGGGAGAAGGCGATCGACAACGCCACGCGCTATGAGGAAGTCACCGGCGAGCCGATGGGCAAGCTGGTGGCGATGTTTCAGTGCGAGCTGGCCGAGCGCTATCGCACGGCCAATGACGTCGAGGCCGCGCGCGCCGCCGTCGCGCGCGCCTATCAGGCCGACGCCAAGAGCGTGCGCGCCGGTATCCTGGAAGGGCGCCTGGAGGTCGAGGCCGGCCACCCGGAGGCCGCGATCCGCGCCTTCGAGCGCGCCGCGCGTCACGACCCGGACTACCTGCCCGAAATCCTGCCCGGGCTGCTGGCCAGCTACGAGCAGGTGGGCGACGTGCCGGGCGCGCGCGCCTTCCTGTCGGAGATGTGCGAGCACTACCGCGGCATCGCGCCGGTGCTGGCGCTGACCCGGCTGGTCGAGCGCCACGA
Organism: Pseudoxanthomonas winnipegensis; assembly: GCF_004283755.1. Taxonomy (GTDB): domain Bacteria; phylum Pseudomonadota; class Gammaproteobacteria; order Xanthomonadales; family Xanthomonadaceae; genus Pseudoxanthomonas_A; species Pseudoxanthomonas_A winnipegensis. The sequence goes on along the minus strand of NZ_SHMH01000014.1, from coordinate 43,772 downwards.
TGGCCTGCACCAGGCGCGCGTCTACCTGGCGCGCCAGCTCAAGGACCGGCCTTCGGTGCGCGGCGAGGCGGCGCTGATCGACCTGACCCTGTCCGAGGGCACCGATGCGGACGCCACGCTGCACGACCTCAAGCACATCACCGACCAGCTGCTGGTGCGCAATCCCAGCTATCGCTGCACGCGCTGCGGCTTCGGCGCGCGCACCCACCACTGGCAATGTCCGAGCTGCAAGGAGTGGGGCACGGTCAAGCCGCTGCTGAACTACGCCGTCGTCTGATGCCGGTCCTGGCCTATGGCGTGGGTCTGGCCGCGCTTGCCGCGCTCCTGACCGGGTTGACGCGCCTCTACGCGCTACGGCGCGGGCTGATGGATGCCCCGGGCGAGCGGCGCAGTCATCAGATCGCCACCCCACGCGGCGGCGGGATCGCCATCGTGGCGGTCGTGGTGCTGGGCTGCGTCTGGCAGGCCTGGAACGCGGACGCCGGGCAGGGCACACCCATTGTCTTGTTCGCGGTGGGCTTCGCCCTGGTCGCCGGCATCGGCTGGCTGGACGACCATCGCCCGCTTTCGGCGCGGCTGCGCTTCTCCATCCACCTGATCGCGGCCGTGCTGCTGGCGATCGCGCTATGGCGGCTGGGGTATGCATTTTGGCTGGTCGTGGCCGGCTTCGTCCTGGCCGCCAGCCTGATCAACATCTGGAATTTCATGGACGGCATCAACGGGCTGGCGGCGAGCCAGGCCGCGATCGCCGCGGCCGGGTTCGCGCTGGTGCTGCCTTCGGGCTGGTCCCTGCTGGCGCTGACGCTGTGCGCGGGCTGTCTGGGTTTTCTCCCGTTCAACTTTCCGCGGGCGCGCATTTTCCTGGGAGATGTCGGCAGCGGTGCGCTGGGATACGCCTTGGCAGCGCTTACAGCGGTGGCCGCCGCGCAGGCTGCCTCGCCGATCCTGGTGCTGCTGCCGCTGACCATGTTCAGCGTTGACGCGGGTTTCACCCTTTCACGTCGTGTACTGTCTCGCGAGCCGTGGTGGCAGCCGCATACCACGCACGCCTACCAGCGCACCGCCCGTCGTCTGGGGCATACCAGGGTGACAGCCGCTTGTGCCATCTTCACGCTGACCGCTACGATCATGATGGTGATGTCATGGCACTGGGACGGATGGTCCGCCCTGGTGATCGCAGCAACTTGCTTTGCCTTCGCCTCATGGACTTGGGTGCGGCTGCAGGCCAGGACCGGATTCCAGGGATGAGGACTGCATGAAGAATTGGCGCTCGCGCCTCTCGGTCACCGTGCCGCGCGTGGCGATCGTGTGCCACGACCTGCTGATGGTGTGGCTGTGCTGGCACGGACTGCATTGGCTGCGTTACGCCATGGTGCCGGGCGCGCCGCCGCTGCCGTGGTGGTCCACCGAAAGCGCCATCGTCCTGATCGCGCAGGGCATCGTGTTCTGGCGCGTCGGCCTGTATCGCGGCCTGTGGCGCTTCGCCAGCGTCCCTGACCTGGCCAACATCTTCAAGGCGGGCCTGATCGGCCTGCTCGCCATCGCCATCTGCTTGGTGATCTACAACCGCATCGACGCGGTCTCGCGCGCGGCGCTGCTGCTGTACCCGTTCGGTCTTGTCGGCCTGCTCGGCCTGCCGCGGCTGCTCTATCGGGCCTGGAAGGACCATCAGGTCGCCGACGCGGTCGATGTGCGCGCCAAGCGCGTGCTGATCCTGGGCGCGGGCCGCGCCGCCGAGGCGCTGCTGCGCGACCTGCGCCGTAGTGGCGCCTGGGAGCCGGTCGGCCTGCTGGACGACGACGAGAAGCTGCAGGGCACCAAGCTGCGTGGCGTGCCGGTGCTGGGCAAGTTGGACGATGCCGCCAACATCGCGCGCGAAACCGCCGCGCGCCTGGTGGTGATCGCGATGCCCTCGCTGGACGCCTCGCAGATGCAGCGTGTGGTCGGCATCTGCGAGAACGCCGGGCTGCCGTTCCGCACGGTGCCACGTCTGGTCGACATCCTGGAAGGCCGCTCGATGCCGGGCGAGCTGAAGGAGGTCGCGATCGACGACCTGCTCGGCCGCAAGCCGGTGACCCCGGACTGGAAGCTGATCCGCGGCTGGCTGGGTGGCCGCACGGTGCTGGTGACCGGCGCCGGTGGTTCGATCGGCTCGGAGCTGTGCCGGCAGTGCGCGCGCCACGGTGCGGCCCGCATCGCGCTGATGGAAATCAGCGAATGGGCGCTGATCCGCTCGCACCAGGCGCTGACCAAGGCCTTCCCCGATCTGGAAGTGATCCCGTTCCTGGGCAACTGCGGCGATCCGGCGGCGATTCGCCGCGCGCTGGCCATCGTCCAGCCCGACGCGGTCTTCCACGCGGCCGCCTACAAGCACGTGCCGCTGCTCGAAGGCCAGCTGCGCGAGGCGATCCGCAACAACGTGCTGGTGACCGAGACCATGGCGCGCGCCTGCCGCGAGGCCAAGGTCGGCACCTTCGTCTTCATTTCCACCGACAAGGCGGTGGACCCGGCCAACGTGCTGGGCGCCAGCAAGCGCCTGGCCGAGATGACCTGCCAGAGCCTGGACGAGCGGGGCGGCGGCACGCGTTTCACCACGGTGCGATTCGGCAACGTACTGGACTCGGCCGGTTCGGTGGTGCCGCTGTTCCGCGAGCAGATCCGCACCGGCGGCCCGGTCACGGTGACCCATCCGGACGTCACCCGTTACTTCATGACCATCCCCGAGGCATGCCAGCTGATCGTGCAGGCCGCCGCCAGCGCCGCGCATGCTTCGATCTACACGCTGGACATGGGCGAGCCGATCCCGATCCGCATCCTGGCCGAGCAGATGATCCGCCTGGCGGGCAAGCAGCCCGGGCGCGACATCGCCATCACCTATACCGGCCTGCGCCCCGGCGAGAAGCTGCATGAGACGCTGTTCCATGCCGAGGAGCTGTACCGGCCGACCGCGCATTCGAAGATCCTCGAGGCCCGCGCCCGCGACGTCTCGCTCGAGGCTGTCACGCGGGCATTGCAACAGCTGCGTCAAGCTGTCGCCGATTACGATGATGAAACCATGCGCCGCGTGCTGCATGCGGCGATCCCGGAGTTCATCCCGGCGCCGGAGCACGAGGCCATGAACACCGTCGTCCAATTCCCTACTCGAGAGGCCAGGAACCACCGATGACCCAACGTATTCGCAAGGCAGTCTTCCCCGTCGCCGGACTTGGCACGCGCTTCCTGCCGGCCACCAAGACCGTGCCGAAGGAGATGTTGCCGATCATCGACCGGCCGTTGATCCAGTACGCCGTCGATGAGGCGGTCGAGGCCGGCTGCGATACGTTGATCTTCGTCACCAACCGCTACAAGCACGCCATCGGCGATTACTTCGACAAGGCCTACGAGCTCGAGCACCGCCTGGAGCAGTCCGGCAAGCACGAGCTGCTGGAGAAGGTTCGCAAGCCGCTGCCCGATGGCGTGCGCGCGATCTTCGTCACCCAGCCCGAGGCGCTGGGCCTGGGCCATGCGGTGCTGTGCGCCAAGCCGATCGTGGGCGAGGAGCCGTTCGCGGTGATGCTGCCGGACGATCTCATCGTCAACCGCAGCGGCGCCGGCGCGCTCAAGCAGATGGCCGATGCCCATGAGGCCACCGGCGCCAGCCAGATCGCGGTGCAGGACGTCGCCCCGGACAAGACCGACAGCTACGGCATCGTGGCCACCGAGGCGTTCAACGACCGCAGCGGCAAGATCACCGCCATGGTGGAAAAGCCCAAGCCGGCCGATGCGCCGAGCAACCTGGGCGTGGTCGGCCGTTATGTGCTCGATGGCAGCATCTTCAAGCTGCTGGAAGCCACCAAGCCGGGCGCCGGCGGCGAGATCCAGCTGACCGATGCGATCGCCACGCTGCTCCAGCAGAAGCCGGTGCATGCGTATCGCTTCAAGGGCACCCGCTTCGACTGCGGCGCGCACATCGGCCTGGTCGAGGCGACCATCAGCTACGCCTTGCACAGCGAGAAGATCGGCGAAGCGGCGGCCAAGGCGATGCGCGAAGCGCTCAAGGAACTGGGTGTGCGCGAGGACTGAGTCCGTTACGCGCGGGCTAGCTGCGACCACGAAAAAGGCGGCCACAGGCCGCCTTTTTCGTTTCCAGATCCGGAAGCCTCCGGCGAGGCCCGAGCCGACGATTTCACCAGCGCAACGTTCGCTGCCAACTGATGCCGTGGGAGCCGCCATGGCGGCGATGAAGCTTTACCGGTAAGGCCCGATCGTCGCCATGGCGGCTCCCACAACAACCCCGAACTCCATCACCGCCGCTGATCACTATTGCTGATCTTCCACGCACGGCTGCCACCAGCGCCTACGGCGTTGTCGTCGGACGAGGCGTACCCCGCCAGTCTCAAAGCGCTTCGAAGATGCCCGCCGCGCCCATGCCGGTGCCGATGCACATGGTCACCATGCCGTACTTCTGCTGGCGGCGGCGCAGGCCGTGGACGATGGTCGCGGTGCGGATGGCACCTGTCGCGCCCAGTGGGTGGCCCAGGGCGATGGCGCCGCCCAGCGGATTGACCTTGGACGGGTCGAGCTCGCTGTCGCGGATCACCGACAGCGACTGCGCGGCGAAAGCCTCGTTGAGCTCGATCCAGTCCAGCTGGTCCTTGGTCAGGCCGGCCTGCTTGAGCGCCTTGGGGATCGCCGCGATCGGGCCGATGCCCATCACTTCCGGGCGTACGCCGGCCACGGAGAAGCTGACGAAGCGCGCCAGCGGGGTCAGCCCGTAGTCTTTGATCGCCTGCTCGGAGGCCAGCAGCACCGCACCGGCGCCGTCGCTCATCTGCGAGGAGTTGCCGGCCGTGACGCTGCCGCCGAACTGGCCGTTGCGGAACACTGGGCGCAGCTTGGCCAGGCCTTCCAGCGAGCTGTCCGGGCGCGGACCTTCGTCGTGTTCCACCCGCAGCTTGCGCAGGGCGATAGTGTTGCCGTCGGCGAGGTTGGGCTGGTAGGAGTGGATCTCGTACGGAGTAATCTCCGAGGCGAACTCGCCGGCCTGGATCGCGGCGATGGCCTTCTGGTGCGAGGCCAGGGCGAAGGCGTCCTGCTCCTCGCGCGAGACCTTCCATTCCTCGGCCACCTTCTCGGCGGTGATGCCCATGCCGTAGGCGATGGCGACGTGGTCGTCCTTGAACACCGACGGCGACAGGGCGACCTTGTTGCCCATCATCGGCACCATCGACATCGACTCGGTGCCGCCGGCCAGCATCAGGTCGGCATTGCCCAGACGGATCTGGTCGGCGGCCAGCGCCACGGCCTGCAGGCCGGAGGAGCAGAAGCGGTTGATGGTCTGGCCGGCCACGGTGTTGGGCAGGCCGGCCAGCAGCACGCCGATGCGCGCCACGTTCATGCCTTGCTCGCCCTCGGGCATGGCGCAGCCGATGATGGCGTCGTCGATGCGGCCCAGGTCGATGCCCGGCGCCTGTGCGACCACGGCCTTGAGCACGTGGGCGAGCATGTCGTCGGGACGGGTGTTGCGGAACATGCCCTTGGGCGCCTTGCCGACCGGCGTGCGGGTGGCGGCGACGATGTACGCGTCCTGGATCTGCTTGGTCATTTGGCTTTCTCCGAGAGCCGGGATTGGGGATTCGGGAGTGGGGATTCGTTGGAGCGGATCCTGGTGTCCGAATGCATCTGCCCGGCGGATGAATTTGTTGGAGGCGAGAGTGGTTGGGTATGGAGACTCGCTTTTACGAATCCCCAATCCCAAATCCCCAATCTCAGTTCCTAAGCGGCTTACCCGTCTTGAGCATGTGCCCAATCCGCGCCTGGGTCTTTTCCTGCTGGGCCAGTTCGACGAAGTGGCGACGCTCCAGCCTGAGCAACCAGTCCTCGTCCACCACCGCGCCACGATCCACTTCGCCGCCGCACAGCACGGTGGCGATGCGGGTGGCGATCTCGTAGTCGTATTCGCTGATGAAGCGGCCTTCCAGCATGTTGACCAGCATCATCTTGAAGGTGGCGATGCCGACGTCGCCGGCGACCTGGATGCGGCGCGCGGGCAGGGGCGGGCGATAGCCGGACTCGGCCAGCGCCGCCGCCTCCTGCTTGGCGATGTACAGCGACTCGTAGGCGTTGAACACGATCTTGTCGGTCGGACGCAGCAGGCCCAGCTCCTGGGCATTGACGGCCGAATTGGAGACCTTGGCCATGGCGATGGTCTCGAAGGTCTTCTTCAGCTCGGCGAACACATCGCCGCCAGGCCCCGCGGCCGCCGAGGCGCGCGCGGCCAGTTCCTTCAGGCCGCCGCCGGCGGGCAGCAGGCCCACGCCGGCCTCGACCAGGCCGATATAGCTCTCCAGACCGGCCACGGTCTTGGCGCTGTGCATCTGGAACTCGCAGCCGCCGCCCAGCGCCAGGCCGCGCACGGCGGCCACGACCGGCACCAGCGAATACTTGATGCGCTGACTGGTGGCCTGGAAGTTGGCGACCATCGCCTCGAACTCGGCGACCATGCCCGTCTGCAGCAGACCCAGCGCACCGGCCAGGTCGGCACCGGCGGAGAAGGGCTCCTTGGGCTGCCAGATCACCAGGCCCTTGAAGTCGCGCTCGGCGCGGCCGACGGCTTCCTGCAGCCCGTCCAGCACCTGGTCCGAGACGGTGTGCATCTTGGTCTTGAAGCTGACCACGGCCACCTCGTCGCCGTCGTGCCACAGGCGCACGCCGTCGTTCTCGTAGACCGTCTCGCCCTGCGGGTACTGCTCGCCCAGCACCGGATCGGGGAAGCGCTGGCGCTTGTAGACCGGCAGCGCCGAGCGCGGCAGCTTGGCGTCCTTGGCCGGGCTGTAGGAGCCTTCCGCACCGTGCACGCCGTCGCGGCCGTCGAACACCCAGTTCGGCAGCGGCGCGCTGCTCATGCTCTTGCCGGCGGCGATGTCGTCGGCGATCCACTGCGCCACCTGCTTCCAGCCGGCGGCCTGCCAGGTCTCGAACGGGCCCAGCGACCAGCCGTAGCCCCAGCGGATGGCCAGGTCCACATCGCGCGCAGTCTCGGCGATATCGGCCAGGTGGTAGGCGCTGTAGTGGAACAGGTCGCGGAAGGTCGCCCACAGGAACTGGGCCTGCGGGTGCTGGCTCTCGCGCAGCTTGGCGAACTTCTCGGCCGGGTTCTTGATCTTCAGGATCTCGACCACTTCCGGCGCGGCGCCACGGTCGGCCGTGCGGTAGGCACCTGCGGATCCCTCCGCAGAAGCCTGGCCATCCTTGGCCAGACTCTTCAATTGCTCCAGATCGAGTACCACGATGTCCTTGCCGACCTTGCGGAAGATGCCCGCGCCGGTCTTCTGGCCCAGCGCGCCCTTGGCGATCAGGGCCTCCAGCCACTTGGGCGACTTGAAGAACGCATGCCACGGGTCGTCGGGCAGGGTGTCGGCCATGGTCTTGATGACATGGGCCATGGTGTCCAGGCCGACCACGTCGGAGGTGCGGTAGGTGGCCGACTTCGGCCGGCCGACCAGCGGGCCGGTCAGGCCATCGACCTCGTCGAAGCCCAGGCCGAATTCCTGGGTGTGGTGGATGGTGGACAGGATCGAGAACACGCCGATGCGGTTGCCGATGAAGTTCGGCGTGTCCTTGGCATAGACCACGCCCTTGCCAAGCGTGGTGACCAGGAAGCTCTCCAGGCCCTCGAGCACCGCCTTGTCGGTGCCCTTGGCCGGGATCAGCTCGGCCAGATGCATGTAGCGCGGCGGGTTGAAGAAGTGCACGCCGCAGAAGCGGTGGCGCAGCTGCTCGGGCAGCACCTCGGCCAGCTTGTTGATGCCCAGGCCCGAGGTGTTGGAGGCCAGCACGGCGTGGTCGGCCACGTACGGGGCGATCTTGGCGTAGAGGTCCTGCTTCCAGTCCATGCGCTCGGCGATGGCCTCGATGATCAGGTCGCAGCCGCGCAGCAGGTCCAGGTCGCTACCGTAGTTGGCCGGGGTGATGGCCTCGGCCAGGCCCTTGGCCGCCAGCGGGGCGGGGGAGAGCTTGCCCAGGTTGGCGATGGCCTTGAGCACGATGCCGCTGGCCGGGCCCTCCTTGGCGGGCAGGTCGAACAGGATCGTGTCCACGCCCGCATTGGTCAGGTGGGCCGCGATCTGCGCGCCCATCACGCCGGCGCCGAGCACGGCGGCGCGGCGTACAAGCAGTTTCTCAGACATATTCAACAAACCTTTGTTTTGATTGAAATTACGCTTGAACGCTGCCGGCGCGGAAGCCGGCCTCGGCGAAGCGGATGAGTTCACGGGCGGCCAGTTCACGATGCGCCGCTTCGGTGACGCCGGCGGGACGCTTGATCAGGCCGAAGTCGGCCATGGCATAGGTCAGGGCGCCGGCCAGGAAGTCCAGGCGCCAGTACAGCTCCTGCTTGCTCAGGCCCGGCAGGCAGGCGGCGATGGCCTTGGCGAACTCGCGCAGGACATGGCCGTAGTGGTCGGAGAGGAACTTGCGCAGGTTGTCGTTCTTCTCGGCGTAGGCACGGGCGATCACACGCACGAAGGCGCCGCCGCCCTGGCCGTCCTGGGCCATGGCCAGGGCCGGTTCGACGAAGGCGGCCAGGATGGGCTCCAGCTCGCCGGGCCGCTTGAGGGCCTGTTCCAGCTGGCCCAGGCGTGCAGCGGTCATCACGTCCATGCGCCGGCGGAAGACCTCGTTGACCAGGTTCTCCTTGGAGCCGAAGTGATAGTTGACCGCGGCGATGTTGACGTCGGCCCGGGTGGTGACCTGGCGCAGGGAGGTGCCGGCGAAGCCATGCAGGGCGAACAGCTCCTCGGCGGCGCCGAGAATGCGGTCCTTGGTCGAGAACTGGGTGCCGGTGACCATGCGAACGGGGGGCTCTGAATCAAACGCTTGTTTGAGTTTGCGCCGAGCCCGATCCGGATGTCATGTTGCAGTGCGTCAAAGACGCCTGCGGACAGATGCAAGCGGTCTTGCAATCCGTTAGAATTGCCGCAGAAATCAAATTCAAGCCCGCGTTTCCACGCGGGTTTTTTCTTAAGCCAACTTGGGTCGACCTGGCCCCGAACTTCGGAGAACTCTCATGGCGCTGGAGCGCACCCTGTCCATCATTAAGCCCGATGCCGTCGCCAAGAACGTCATCGGCGAGATCTACGCCCGCTTCGAGAAGGCCGGCCTGAAAATCGTGGCCGCCAAGTACAAGCAGCTGTCGCGCCGCGAGGCCGAGGGCTTCTACGCCGTGCACAAGGACCGCCCGTTCTTCAACGCGCTGGTCGAGTTCATGATCTCCGGCCCGGTGATGATCCAGGCGCTGGAAGGCGAGAACGCCGTGGCCGCGCACCGCGAGCTGCTGGGCGCCACCAATCCGAAGGACGCTGCGCCGGGCACCATCCGCGCCGACTTCGCCGATTCGATCGACGCCAACGCCGCTCATGGTTCGGACTCGCTGGAGAATGCGGCGATCGAAGTGGCGTACTGGTTCGCCGCCACCGAAGTGGTCTCGCGCTGAGCCTTCGATGAGCCAGATCGCGCCGATTCCCAGCGTGACCACCACCGGCGAGCCGCTCGCCGGTGCGCCGGCGCGCAAGCAGAATCTGCTCGACCTGGACCGGGCCGGCCTGGAGCGCTTCTTCGAGGAGACCCTCGGCGAGAAGCGCTACCGCGCCCACCAGGTGATGAAGTGGATCCACCACCGCTACGTCACCGACTTCGACGGCATGACCGACCTGGGCAAGCCGCTGCGCGCCAAGCTGCAGCAGCACGCCGAGGTGGTGGTGCCGAACGTGGTGTTCGACAAGCCCTCCGCCGACGGCACGCACAAGTGGCTGCTGTCGATGGGCGCCGATGGCAAGAATGCCATCGAGACGGTCTACATCCCGGACAAGACCCGCGGCACGCTGTGCGTGTCCTCGCAGGTCGGTTGCGCGCTGAACTGCCAGTTCTGCTCGACCGCCACGCAGGGCTTCAACCGCAACCTGTCCACGGCCGAGATCATCGGCCAGGTCTGGGTGGCCGCGCGCCACCTGGGCAACGTGCCGGCGCAGATCCGTCGCCTCACCAACGTGGTGATGATGGGCATGGGCGAGCCGCTGGCCAATTTCGACAACGTCGTGCGCGCCATGAGCATCATGCGCGACGACCTGGGCTACGGCCTGGCCAGCAAGCGCGTGACGCTGTCCACCGCCGGCATGGTGCCGATGATCGACCGCCTCTCCACCGAGAGCGACGTGTCGCTGGCGGTCTCCCTGCATGCGGCGCAGGACGAGCTGCGCAGCCAGCTGGTGCCGCTCAACAAGAAGTACCCGGTCGAGCAGCTGATGGCCGCCTGTGCGCGCTATCTCAAGGCCAGCCCCAAGCGCGACTCGATCACCTTCGAGTACACCCTGATGAAGGGCGTCAACGACCAGCCCGAGCACGCCCGTTCGCTGGCGCGGCTGATGCGCCAGTTCGGCAACCAGATGCAGTCGCGCGAGGCGGGCAAGGTCAATCTGATCCCGTTCAACCCCTTCCCGGGCACGCGCTACGAGCGCTCGGACGAGGCGCAGATCCGCGCGTTCCAGAAGATCCTGCTCGATGCGCAGGTGCTGACGATGGTGCGCCGCACCCGCGGCGACGACATCGATGCGGCCTGCGGCCAGCTCAAGGGGCAGGTCATGGACCGCACCCGGCGCCAGGCCGAGTTCAACCGCCAGCTGCGCGAGCAGGGCCTGGGCGATGCGGCCGCATAACCTCCTGCTCGCCGGGCTGCTCGTGGCCGTGGCCGCGACCGGCTGCTCGCGGCTGACCTTCGTGCGGCCCAAGGGCGGGGTCAAGCCGGTGCAGACGCCGGCCAGCGACTATCACGTCAGCGACGACAAGGCCACGCGCAAGCGGATCGAGGAAAGCGAATCGCTGGGCATGGCCGAGCAGCGCCTGCGCGTGGGCGACCTGGACACCGCCGAGCGCGAGTCGAACAAGGTGCTGCGCGCCAACCCGAAGTCCGCTGCGGCCCACACCATCCTGGCCATCGTCGATGGCGCGCGCGGCGACACCAAGGGCGCCGGCGAGCACTACCGCCAGGCGGCCGAACTGGCGCCGCGGGACGGCGGCATGATGAACAACTACGGGGCCTGGCTGTGCGCCAACGGCTATCCGGCCGAGGCGCTGGTCTGGTTCGACCGCGCCATCGCCGCGCCGGGCTATCCGACCCCGGCCGCGGCCCTGGCCAATGCCGGCGGCTGCGCCCTGCAGACCGGCCAGTACGAGCGGGTCGAGCGCGACCTGCGCAAGGCGCTGGCGCTGGACCCGAACAATGCCTATGCGCTGCTGTCGATGGCGCGCAACGAACACCGGATCGGCCACGACATGGACGCGCGCGCCTTCATCGAGCGGCGCATCGCGGCTGCACCCGTCGACGCAAGCGTGTTACAACTTGCGGCTGACATTGAGAACAGGCTTGGCGACAAGGCTGCCGCCGAGAGATATCGACAGCGTCTGCGGGCGGAGTTCCCACAAGCCGCTGCGGCAAGTCCCGGGGATAGTGCAAGACCATGATGGATCGCAACACGACCCAACCCGCGTCCGGCGAAGCGCAGCAGGCGCAGATCGCTGCGCTGCTGCGCCAGGCGCGCGAGCAGCAGGGCATGACCGTCGCCCAGGCGGGCACCAGGCTCAAGGTGCCGGCCAGGGTGGTCGAGATTCTCGAATCCGGCCACTGGGAGGCGCTGGGCGCCCCTGTCTTCGTCCGCGGCCACGTACGCAGCTACGCCCGCGCCCTGGGCGTGGACATCGGCGCCTACCTGGACCAGTCGCTGCTGCAGGCCGTGCGCCCGGTGGAACTGGTCAGCCGCACCCACACCCCGCGCTACCAGCGCGTGCTGGAGTCCACCGCGCGCCGCGCGGTGTATGTGGTGATCACGGTGTGCTTCTTCGCCGTGCCGTTCTGGCTGGTGGTCTCCAACAATTCGGGCAAGCCGGCGCTGAAGACCGCCTCGCTGGACGAAGTGCCCAAGGCGATGGCGCCGCTGGCGCCCTCCAACGTCACCGCCGCCGCGCCCGTGGCCGCCCCGGCGCCCGCGCCGCAGGTCGAGCCCGACAACGCCCCGATCACCGCCTCGATGGCCCCGCGCCTGACCCGTGAGACCCCGCCGGCGGCCGCCGCGCTGACGCTCACCTTCAGCGGCGACAGCTGGGTCGACGTGCAGGGCCCCGATGGCCAGAGCCTGGAGCGCGGCTTGCTCAAGGCCGGCCAGACGCGCAGCTTCCAGGCCGGGCAGGTGGCCCGGGTCAAACTGGGCAATGCGAACGCGGTTCAGGTTCAGCGAGCCGGGAGTACGGTGGACCTGACGCCGTATCAGCGGGCCAACGTGGCGCGCTTTGCGGTATCCTCCGACGGATCACTCGCGCCGGTTCAGGACTGACCCGCGAGGGTCCACCTGTCGCAATTAGATGACCCCGCGCAATGGCGGGGCGAGAGTACGCATGGCAATCGATGACCTGCTGGACGAGCACGAGCAGAGTGAGCGCGTCCGCAATTGGCTCAAGAACAACGGCGCCGGGATTATCGGCGGTATCGCGCTGGGGCTGGCGCTGATCTTTGGATGGAAGTGGTACGGCCAGCACCGCGAGCAGCAGTCGCAGGCCGGCTATGCCAGCTACGCCGAGGCGGTGAAGGCCATCGGCGGCGCCGATCTGAAGGCCGCGCAGGACAAGGTCGCCGCGCTGCAGAAGCACGACGCCGATTCGATCTACACCGAGCTGGCGCTGCTGCAGCTGGCCCAGGCGCAGGTCAAGGCCAAGCAGAACGACGCCGCGCTGGCGACGCTCAAGGCGGTCAAGGCCGATTCGCCGGTCAAGCCGTACGCCGACCTGCACGCCGCGCGCCTGCTCAATGCCGCGGGCAAGCAGGACGAGGCGATCAAGCTGCTGGCCTCCTACGACAGCGCCTCGGCGCTGGAAGTGCGCGGCGATGCGCTGGTCCTGGCGGGCAAGCGCGACCAGGCCCGCGAGACCTATCTGAAAGCCTTGACCAGCCTGGACGTGGCCTCGCCGCAGCGCCAGATGGTCGAAATCAAGCTCACCAACGCCGGCGGCACGCCGCCCGGGTCCGCGGAGTCGATCTGATGAAAGTGGTTGTGAACATGAAGCGTGCGGCCGCCGTGGTCGCGCTGGTGGCGGTCCTGTCCGGTTGCAGCACGGTCAAGGGCTGGTTCACCGACGACAAGAAGGCCGCCGAGAAGGCCGCCACCGAGCCGGTCAAGCTGGAGAAGTTCGAGCCCAGCATCCAGGTCGACAAGCTCTGGTCCACCAGCGTGGGCAAGGGCGAGAAGCTGCTCGGCGTGCGCGAGGGTCCGGCCGTGGCCGACGGCCACGTCTACGCCGCGGCGATCGAGGGCGGGATCAAGGCGCTGGATCTGCAGACCGGCAAGGAACTGTGGCACCACAAGATGAAGGACGAGCGCGTTTCGGCCGTCGGCGCTGGCGACGGGCTGGTGGTGGTCGGCACGCTGTCGGGCAAGCTCTTCGCGCTGGACCCGGCCACGGGCGAGGAGAAGTGGACCGCCAAGGCCAGCAACGAGATCATCGCCCCGCCGACCATCGGCCAGGGCAACGTGCTGGTGCACGCCAACGACGGCCAGGTGCTGTGCTTCCAGGTGACCGACGGCGTGCGCCGCTGGTTCTGGAACCGCGAGCAGCCGGCGCTGACCGTGCGCGGCAACGGCCCGGTCACGCTGGGCCCGGGCCTGGTGTTCGTGGGCAACGACGACGGCACCATGACCGCGCTGGCGCTCAACGACGGCCATGCGCTGTGGGACCAGACCGTGGGCCAGCCCGAGGGCCGCACCGAGCTGGACCGCATGGCCGACGTGGACGGGCCGCCGGTGATCGACGGCACCACGCTCTACGCCTCCAGCTATAAGAACGCGACCCTGGCCATCGACGGACCCAGCGGTCGCCCGATGTGGAGCCGCGACAAGGGCGGCGTGGCCGGCCTGGGCCTGGCCCCGTCCAGCGTCGTGCTCTCGGACAAGGGCGGCGTGGTGTGGGCGCTGGACAAGACCAGCGGCGGTTCGCTGTGGTCCAACCAGAAGCTGCTGCGCCGCGCGCTGACCGCGCCGGCGGTGCAGGGCGACTACGCGGTGGTCGGCGATTACGACGGCTACGTGCACTGGCTGCGCCTGGACAACGGTGAGCTGGCCGCGCGCGAACGCGCCGGCGGCGACCCGATCCGTGCCACCCCGGTGGTCGCCGATGGCGTGCTGCTGGTCCAGAACATCGACGGCAAGCTGACCGCGTTCCGCATCAAGTAAGCCTTCCACGCAAGACCCGCGGGGAGCCGGAACATGCGTCCGGCTCCCCGTTTTCGTATCCTGTGCCGCCTTCGCCGCGTGCCCATGGCCGCGCCGCCGGGTCCGTGCGGCGGGCCGCCGGCACCGGCCCCCGCTCGTTCTTCGCCTTCCAGGTCTGGTTTCCAATGCTGCCTCTCGTCGCCCTGGTGGGCCGCCCCAACGTGGGCAAGTCCACGCTGTTCAATGCGCTCACGCGCACCCGCGACGCGCTGGTGCACGACCAGCCCGGCGTGACCCGCGACCGCAACTACGGCGTGTGCCGGCTGCAGCCGGAGACCCCGTTCGTGCTGGTCGACACCGGCGGCATCGCCGGCGACGAGGAGGGCCTGGCCGGCGCCACCGCGCGCCAGTCGCGCGCGGCCGCGGCCGAGGCCGACCTGGTGCTGTTCATCGTCGATGCGCGCGAAGGCGCCTCGGCGCTGGATGACGAGATCCTGGCCTGGCTGCGCAAGACCGCGCGGCCGACCCTGCTGGTGCTCAACAAGATCGACGGCGTGGACGAGGAGGCCGCCCGCGCCGATTTCGCGCGCTACGGCTTCGCCGATGTGCTGACCCTCTCGGCCGCGCATCGCCAGGGCGTGGACGAACTGGTCGAGGAGGTGCTCGAACGCGTCCCAGCCGAGGGCGCAGGCGAACTGCTGGACGAAGACCCCCAGCGCATGCGCATCGCCTTCGTCGGCCGGCCCAACGTGGGCAAGTCCACGCTGGTCAATCGCCTGCTGGGCGAGGAGCGCATGATCGCCTCGGAGGTGCCGGGCACCACGCGCGACTCCATCGCAGTGGACCTGGAGCGCGAGGGCCGCCTGTACCGGCTGGTCGACACCGCCGGCCTGCGCCGCAAGGGCCGCGTGGACGAGGTGGTGGAGAAGTTCTCCATCGTCAAGACGCTGCAGGCCATCGAGCAGTGCCAGGTCGCGGTGCTGCTGCTGGACGCCAGCGAAGGCGTGACCGACCAGGACGCCAGCGTGCTGGGCGCGATCCTCGACGCCGGCCGCGCCCTGGTGGTGGCGGTCAACAAGTGGGACGGGCTGACCGACTACCAGCGCCAGCAGGCCGAACAGCTGCTCTCGCGCAAGCTGGGCTTCGTCGAATGGGCCGAGGCCGTGCGCATCTCGGCCAAGCACGGCTCGGGCCTGCGCGAGCTGTTCCGCGCCATCCATCGCGCGCATGCCTCGGCCACCAAGACCTTCAGCACCAGCGAGGTCAACACCGCGCTGGAGATCGCCTACGAATCCAACCCGCCGCCGAGCATCCGCGGCCATGTCTCCAAGCTGCGCTACGTGCATCCGGGCGGCGAGAACCCGCCGACGTTCATCGTCCACGGCACACGCCTGAAGGTGCTGCCCGAGTCCTACAAGCGCTACCTGGAGAACTTCTTCCGCAAGCGCTTCAAGCTGGTCGGAACGCCGGTGCGCTTCCTGTTCCGCGAGGGCGCCAACCCTTACGAGGGCAAGAAGAACGTGCTGACCGAGCGCCAGATCGCCAAGAAGAAGCGCCTGATCCGCCACGTCAAGCGCGGCAAGTAAGCCCATGACGTTCCCCACGCGCATCGATTACGCGCAGGCGCTGGAGATCGTGGCGCGGATCGGTGCGCAGCATCGCGCCACGCCGCAACGGCTGGCGATCCAGCGCGTCGATGGCCGCGTGCTGGCGCAGGTGGTCGGCGCGGAGTTCCCGCTGCCGCCGTTCGACAACAGCCGCATGGACGGCTTCGCGGTGCGCAGCGCCGACCTCTCGCCCGAGGCGCCGACCGCGCTGACGCTGGCCGGCGAGCAGTTCGCGGGACCCGAGGCCGGCCTGGTGCTGCAGCCCGGCCAGTGTGCGCGCATCACCACCGGCGCGCCGCTGCCGGGCGGCGCCGATGCGGTGGTCATGAAGGAGCGGGTCCAGGTCGATGGCGCGCGCGTCACGGTGCCGGCGGGGATTCAGGAGGGCCACGACATCCGCCGCGCCGGCGAGGACGTGCAGGCCGGCGCGCAGGTGCTGGAGGCCGGCCAGGTGCTGACCCCGGCGCGCGTGTCGCTGGCGGCCGCGCTCGGCCATGCCGACCTGGCGGTCTTTCCGAAGCCGACCGTGGCCGTGTTCTCCACCGGCGACGAGCTGGTCGAGCCGGGCATGCCGCTGGCGCCGGGGCAGATCTACGACAGCAACCGCGACCTGCTCATGGGCCTGCTGCGCCAGCTCGGCCTGGAGCCGGTCGCCTGGCCGCGCCTGCCCGACGATCCGCAGCGGGTGGAGACCGCGCTGCGCGATGCGGCCAGCGCGTTCGACCTGGTGATCACCGCCGGCGGGGTCTCGGCCGGCGAGCGCGATCTGCTGCCCGGGTTGCTGCAGGCGCAGGGCCAGGTGCATTTCTGGAAGGTGCGGATCAAGCCCGGCATGCCGGTGCTGTTCGGCGCGCTGGAGCGGGCCTTGATGCTCGGTCTGCCGGGCAATCCGGTCTCGGTGCTGGCGACCTTCCTGGCGCTGGGGCGGCCGCTGATCGATGCGCTGCAGGGCAGGGCGGAGCCGCGCCCGCGGTTCACCGCCTGCCTGGCCAGCGACTGGCGCAAAACGCACGATCGGCTGGAGTTCCTGCGCGGACGGCTGCGCAGCGGCGAGACGGGCGTGCTGCTGGTCGAACCCAATCCGGCCGAGGCCTCGCACCAGCTGCGCGGGGCGGCCGACAGCGATGCGCTGATCGTGCTGGAGGCGGGGGAGCGAGATTACGCGGCGGGGACGCCGGTGACGGTGCTGCCATACTGACCGCTGGGGCGGCCCCGCTTGCTCCGCTGGGGCTTTCCCACCGGACGAAGAGCAGCGGAGCAAGCTCCGCTCTACAGGGAGGGCGTGCTGTGATCGGAAGAGACAGTGGCGCCCACCGAGCATCGAGCAGGCGTGCGATCTACGCGCTCGGGGCGCCGATGCCGGCATGACACGGCGTCGACGATAATCCTGGGGATGAAGATCGAACTGCTCACGCCCGCGCAGGCGCGCGCGCGTCAGGCCGCCGGCGCGGTGCTGATAGATGTGCGCGAGGTACACGAACGCGCGCAGGGCCAGGCCGAAGGCGCGCTGGGCATCGAACGCGCCGTCCTGGAGGCCGCGCCGCGGACGCACCTGCCCGATCTGTCGCGCGAGGTCCTGCTGATCTGCCAGAGCGGGGCGCGCTCGCTCGCCGCCGCGCAGGCGTTGCTGGAGCGCGGCTATCTGCGCGTGGCCTCGGTCGAGGGCGGCACCACGCGCTGGATCGCCGACAGTCTGCCCCTGGTCATGCCGCTCGTTGACGCCGAGCAGGCGCGCTTCGCCGAGCGTTATTCGCGCCATCTGCTGCTGCCGGAAGTCGGCCCGGCCGGCCAGCAGCGTCTGCGCGATGCGCGCGTGCTGATCGTCGGCGCCGGCGGGCTGGGATCGCCGGCCGCCTACTATCTGGCGGCGGCCGGCGTGGGCCGGCTGCGCATCGCCGACGACGATGTGGTCGAGCGCAGCAACCTGCAGCGCCAGATCCTGCACGGCGAGGACCGCATCGGCCAGCCCAAGGTGAGCTCGGCGGCGCAGACGTTGCAGGCGCTCAATCCGGACATCGCCATCGACGCGGTGGCCGCGCGCGTCACGGCCGACAACGTCGATACGCTGCTCGACGGCGTGGACGTGGTGATCGACGGCGCCGACAACTTCGCCACGCGCTATCTGCTCAACGACGCCTGCGTGCGCCAGGCCAGGCCGCTGGTATACGGCGCGGTGCAGCGCTTCGAAGGGCAGGTGAGCGTGTTCGACGCCGGGCGCCGGCGGGGTCAGGTGCCGTGCTATCGCTGCCTGTTCCCCGCGCCGCCGCCGCCCGCGCTGGCGCCGAACTGCGCGCAGGCCGGCGTGCTCGGCGTGCTGCCCGGCGTGATCGGCCTGCTGCAGGCGACCGAGGCGATCAAGCTGCTGCTGGGCCTGGGCGAATCGCTGGCCGGGCGGCTGCTGGGCTTCGACGCGCTGGGCATGCGCTTCCACGAGCTGGCCCTGCCGCCGGATCCCGACTGCCCGGTGTGCGGCGCCGCGGCACCCTGAGGCGGCCGGCGAAGAGGTGCGGCATGCGCCCGCCTTGCGCTAACGTGCCGGCCATCCTCCTGCCCGAGACGCGCCGCACCCCATGCGTACCCTGATCCTGATCGTGGCCGGGCTGCTGATCGCGCTCGGCATCTTGCTGCGCATGCCGGCGCGCCTGCGCCGCCAGGGCGCGATCGGCTTCACCGCGCTGTGGCTGCTGGCGGTGCTGTGGAATCTGCGCACTGGCCTGGCGCATGGCTACACGCTGGAAGAGGAGGCGCCGATCCAGGCGCTGATCTTCCTCGTGCCGGTCGCGCTGGCCTGGGTGCTGGCGCTCAAGCTGCCGCGTCGCGGCGTCTGGCCATGAGCCACGGGCACGCGCCCGTGCGCGATGTCCCGGCCGCGACCACGCCGCATCCGCTGCTGCGCGTGCGCGATGGCAGCGAGGCCAAGGTCAGCTACGCCGAACTGTTCTTCGACCTGGTCTACGTGTTCGCCGTCACCCAGGTCTCGCACTTCCTGCTCGGGCATCTGAGCTTGCTGGGGGCGGCCCAGGCGCTGCTGCTGTGGTTCGCGGTCTGGTTGGGCTGGCAGTACACCTGCTGGATGACCAACTGGTTCGACCCGGAGACCCGGCCGATCCGGGTGATGCTGTTCGCGCTGATGGGCGTGGGGCTGCTGTTCGCCGCCGCACTGCCGGAGGCCTTCGGCGAGCGCGCTCTGCTGTTCGCCGCCTGCTATGCGGTCATGCAGGTGGGGCGGGCACTGTTCCTGCGCCTGCAGCTGGGCGACCATCCTTTGGGGCCGAACTTCAGCCGCATCCTGGCCTGGGCCATCCTGTGCGCGGCGCTGTGGATCGGCGGCGGCCTGGCCGAGCCGGGCTGGCGGCTGTTGCCGTGGGGCCTGGCGGTGGCGTGCGAGTACATCTCGCCGATGTTCGGCTTTCCCGTGCCCGGCCTGGGACGGTCGGACAGCGCGCGCGAGTGGACCATCGAGGGCGGCCACCTGGTCGAGCGCTGTGCGCTGTTCGTGATCGTGGCCCTGGGCGAATCGATCCTGATCACCGGCGCCACGCTGGCCCATGCGCCGGCCTGGGACGCGGCGGAGATGATCGCCTTCGCCACGGCCTTCGTCGGCAGCCTGGCCATGTGGTGGCTGTACTTCAACATCGCCGTGCGTGATGCGACCGAGGTCATCGTCCAGGCCGACGATCCGGGCCGCTACGGCGCGCTGTTCCACTATCTGCACGTGGCCATCGTCGGCAGCGTCATCGTCACTGCGGTCGGCAACGATCTGATGATCGCCCATCCGCATGGCCACATGACGCTGGCCTTCGTGCTGGTGATGCTGGCCGGGCCGGGGCTGTTCCTGGCGGGCAACGGGCTGTACAAGCGCGCGGTCTATGGGCGCTTTCCGCTCTCGCATCTGATCGGGCTTGCGTTGCTGCTGCCGCTGGCGTGCCTGGCGCAGTCGCTGGGGCTGCTGTGGTTGAACGCGCTGACTACGGTGGTGCTGATCGTCACGGCGTCGCTGGAAACCGCCGCGCGTGGCGGCCCGCCTGACAAGCAGGTCAGCACACACTGATCCGCGACGGCGCACATTGCAGCGCTGACATGCGCCGTTAGACTCGGTGCATGAGCGTCGAATCCGAATCCAGCCAACTGGTCAACGTGGTCGCCCTGCTGGGCGCGGCGGTGGTCGCTGTCCCGCTGTTCCGCCGTCTGGGCCTGGGCTCGGTGCTGGGCTATCTGGCCGCCGGCCTGGTCATCGGCCCGTTCGGGCTGGGCTGGTTCAACGATCCGCAGTCCATCCTGCACGTGGCCGAGCTGGGCGTGGTGCTGTTCCTGTTCGTGATCGGGCTGGAGATGCGGCCCTCGCATCTGTGGGGCCTGCGCAGGCAGATCTTCGGCCTGGGTTCGCTGCAGATCGCGCTGTGCACCGCGGCGCTGACCGGCGTGGGCGTGCTGTTCGGCCTGCATGGGGCGGTGGCCTTCGTCGGTGCGGCCGGCTTCGTGCTCACCTCCACCGCGATCGTCATGCAGCTGCTCGGCGAGCGCGGCGATATCGCGCTGCCGCATGGGCAGAAGATCGTCGCGGTGCTGTTGTTCGAGGATCTGCTGATCGTGCCGCTGCTGGCGCTGGTCGCGTTCCTCTCGCCGCTGCCGGCCGAGAGCGGGGGGCATTCGCGCGGGATGTCCATCGGCATCAGCGTGGCCTGCCTGGCCGGGCTGATCGCCGCCGGGCTGTGGCTGCTCAATCCGCTGTTCCGGCTGCTGGCGCGGGCCAAGGCGCGCGAGGTGATGACCGCCGCCGCCCTGCTGGTGGTGCTGGGCGCAGCGCTGCTGATGCAGCTGGGCGGCCTGTCGATGGCGATGGGCGCGTTCCTGGCCGGCGTGCTGCTGTCCGAGTCCACGTTCCGCCATCAGATCGAGGCGGACATCGAGCCATTCCGCGGCCTGCTGCTGGGCCTGTTCTTCCTCTCGGTCGGCATGTCGCTGGACCTGTCGGTGGTGGCCAACAACGCGCTGGTCGTCGCCGGGCTGGTGGTGGCGATGATGGTGACCAAGGCGCTGTGCATCTATGTGGTCGCGCGCCTGACCCACAGCAGCCATGGCGAGGCCTTGGACCGCGCGGTGCTGATGGCGCAGGGCGGCGAGTTCGCCTTCGTCCTCTATGCCGCCGCGCTGGCCGCCGGCCTGATCGACCCCACCATCAGCGCGACGATGACCGCGGTGGTGGTGCTGTCGATGGTGCTCACCCCGCTGGTGGTGCTCGTGGCGCGCCGCTTCATGCCGCAGGCGACCGCCTCGATGGAGGGCATCGAGGCGGTGCACGACCAGAGCGGCAGCGTGCTGATCATCGGCTTCGGTCGCTTCGGCCAGGTCATGAGCCAGTCGCTGCTGGCGCGCGACATCGATGTGACCATCATCGACAGCGACATCGACATGATCCGCAGCGCCGAGGAGTTCGGCTTCAAGGTGTTCTTCGGCGACGGCACGCGCCTGGACGTGCTGCGTGCCTCCGGTGCGTCCACCGCGCGCCTGATCGCCATCTGCACCGACAGGCCGGAGACCACCAGCCTGATCGTCGAACTGGCCCAGCAGGAGTTCACCCAGGCCAGAGTGCTGGCGCGCTCCTTCGACCGCGAGCATTCGCTCAAGCTGGTCGCGGCCGGAGTGGACTTCCAGATCCGCGAGACCTTCGAATCGGCAGTGCGCTTCGGCCAGGCCGCGTTGGAGGCCATGGGCGTGGACGAGGACGTGGCGGCGCGCACGGCCAGCGAAGTGCGCCGGCTGGACGCCGAGCGCTTCGATCTGGAGGTCGCCGCCGGCGATGTCCGCGCCGGCATTCCGCTGCTGATCGGCAATACCGCACCGGCCACGCCGACCCCGTTCACCGCGCCGCGCCGAGAGAGCCGGCGTCTGGATGCCGGCGGCGAAGCCGAAGACTCCAGCGCGTGATAACGACGCGGCATGTGCTCATGCCGAGTCGGCAGAAAGCGTTTCCACGCTTCTAACTCCTCCTTTACACCGGGCACATCGGGCTGCGGTCAGATGGGCGTTCCGCTGGGAGACAGGAAGAATCGCCATGCACATCACCCTGATCGGGGCCGGCTTCTGTGGAAGCGCGCTCGCGGCGGAGCTGCTGCGCCAGGGCGGGCCACAGGCCCGCGTCACGCTGGTCGGTCAGCCGGAGACCTTCGGCCGCGGCGTGGCCTATGGTGCCGCGCGGCCCGAGCACCTGCTCAATGCGCGCGCCAAGGACCTGGGCCTGGTCGCCGACGCGCCGACCGGGTTCGCCGATGCGCTGGCGCTGGGCGAGGGCGGGCGGCTGGGATTCCTGCCGCGGCTGGCGTACGGCGACTATCTGCAGGACCAGCTGCACCAGGCCACGGCGCAGGCCCAGAACTTCGCCCGCATCGAGGAAGAGGTGATCGCGGTGGACCGTGTGCCCGGCGGCTTCCGCGTGCTGCTGGGCAATGGCGAGGACTTCCTCAGCGACAGCGTGGTGCTGTGCGTGGGCGCGCTGCCGCCGCAGCGCCTGGCCGGCGTCGGCCCGCGCCTGGCGGTGGACCGGCGCTACATCGGTTGGCCGTGGCAGGACGGGGCGATCGACGCCATCGCGCCGAACGCGCGGCTGCTGATCGTCGGCACCGGACTGACCATGGCCGATGTGGTGGTGACGCTGCGCCAGCGCGACCATCGCGGGCCGATCACGGTGCTCTCGCGCCATGGCCTGATGCCGCTGCCCCATCTGGAGGCGCCCGGGGCGCCGCTCGAGCTGCCGCCGAGCGTGCAGCAGAGCCTGCGCGACCACGACCTGCGCGGACTGGTGCGCACACTGCGCCAGCTCTCCGTGGTGGTGGACGACTGGCGGCGCCTGATCGATGCGCTGCGCCCGCATCTGCAGCCATTCTGGCGCGGACTGGATCAGGCCGACCGCGCCCGGTTTCTGCGCCACCTGCGCTCGCACTGGGAGGCGCTGCGCCATCGGGTGGCGCCCAAGGTCGCCGAGCAGCTGCAGGCCCTGCAGGATCGCGGCCAGCTGCGGGTGCTGGCCGGACGTCTGCTGCGCGCGCGGCTGGGCGCGCACGAGGTCGAGGCGCTGGTCCGGCCGCGTGGCGCGACCAGCGCGTGGGTCGGGCATTTCGACGTCTTGATCCGGGCGACGGGACTGGATACCGACATCGAGCGCACCAGCCATCCGCTGGTGGCCACCCTGCGCGACGCAGGCCTGCTGGGTGCGGACCCGCTTGGCCTGGGCGTGGACGTGGACGAGCGTCTGCAGGTGCGCGATCGTTCCGGCAGTGCGGTGCCGGGCCTGTACTGCCTGGGCCCGCTGCTGCGGGGCCAGCTGTGGGAGATCACCGCCGTGCCCGAACTGCGCGCCGCCGCCCGCACCCTGGCCACGCGGCTGCTGGCGCAGCCGGTCGACTCGGACGCAGGACAGCCGGCGCTGCGCGCGGCGGTCTGAGCGAGGGGTCGCGGCCACCGCCCGCCGGCCCGTTGCTGCGCGCGTTAAGTCAGGGGGCTTCTAGTCAAAAGTTGAAATGGTTTGATCCATCAGCTGCTGGCCTCGATGTGGCCGGTTAGGCAGAGAACGGGCCGGCACGGTCCGCAGCGGCGGCCGGTGCAATCAGTCCTTGCGGAATGCCGGCCCAATCCCTGTGGGAGCAACTGTCTCCTCAAATCTCGCGACGGTCTGCCTGTAGAGCGGAGCTTGCTCCGCTGGGGCCTTTCCCATGAACGGAACGAAGAGCAGCGGAGCAAGCTCCGCTCTACAGGTGGGAGGTGGGAGCCGCCATGGCGGCGATGGGGCTTTACCGGTAGAGCCTCATCGCCGCCATGGCGGCTCCCACACAGGCATGAGGCGGTCACGGCTCCATCCGAGAATTGCCCCTGGTTGGCGGATCGAGCCGAGGAGCTGCGGCCGGCCGGGTGGAGGCGGGGCACCGAAGTCTGTTCACCAGGCTCGAACTCCTGCGAAGACCCGAAAAGAGGCCTCTAAGGCAGTCTTGCTAGAATGGCGGGCTATCCATTGCCACGCATCGCATCGCTCCCATGATCGAACTCAATCCCGTCCGCCAGCGCATCGCCGACCTGACCGAGCGGCTGGGCTCGCTCAGGGGGTATCTTTGACTACGACGCCAAGCGTGAGCGTCTGGAAGAAGTCGAGCGCGAGCTCGAAAACCCCGATATCTGGAACGACCCCGAGCGCGCCCAGAACCTGGGCCGCGAGCGCGCCCAGCTGGACCGCACGGTCAACGGAATCCGCGACCTGACCGAAGGCCTCAACGGCGCCAGCGAGCTGCTGGAACTGGCCGAGATGGAATCCGACGAGGACACCGCCAACGCGGTGGTCGCCGATGTCGAACGCTTCGCCCGCGACGTGGACAAGCTGGAATTCCAGCGCATGTTCTCCGGCGAGATGGACGCCACCAACGCCTTCGTCGACATCCAGGCCGGTGCCGGCGGCACCGAGGCCCAGGACTGGGCCGAGATCCTGCTGCGCATGTATCTACGCTGGGCCGAGGGCCGCGGCTGGAAGGTCGAGCTGATGGAGGCCTCGGCCGGCGAAGTGGCCGGCATCAAGTCGGCGACCTTCCGCGTGGAGGGCGACTATGCCTACGGCTGGCTCAAGACCGAGATCGGCGTGCACCGGCTGGTGCGCAAGTCGCCGTTCGACTCGGACAACCGGCGCCACACCAGCTTCACCAGCGTGTTCGTCTCGCCTGAAGTCGACGACAACATCGACATTGAGATCAACCCGGCCGACCTGAAGACCGACGTCTACCGCTCCTCCGGCGCCGGCGGCCAGCACGTCAACAAGACCGAGTCGGCCGTGCGCATCACCCATGTGCCGTCCGGCGTGGTGGTGGCCTGCCAGACCGAGCGCAGCCAGCACGCCAACCGCGACCGCGCCATGAAGATGCTCAAGGCCAAGCTCTACGAGATCGAGATCCAGAAGCGCAACGCCGAGAAGAACGCGCTGGAAGCCACCAAGTCCGACATCGGCTGGGGCAGCCAGATCCGCAACTACGTGCTCGACCAGAGCCGCATCAAGGACCTGCGCACCGGCGTGGAGCGCTCGGACACGCAGAAGGTGCTCGACGGCGACCTGGACGAATTCCTCGAGGCCAGCCTCAAGTCCGGCCTGGACGCGGGCGCCAAGCGCGTCGACGCCTGAAGGCAGGAGTGCGTGGAGCGGCGTGAGACGTGAGTCGAGGCGGGCCGTGCCTGCCGCCACACTCGTCGTCTCCTGCTCTCGCTCGCTTCTTACTTCTCACTTCTCCCAACCTTAGTCCTCACCCCATGACCGACCAGCCCACCACCACGCCCACCGACGAGAACAGCCTGATCGCCGAGCGCCGCGGCAAGCTCACCGCGCTGCGCGGGCAGGGCATCGCCTATCCCAACGACTTCAAGCGCGAGGTCTATGCCGGCGATCTGCAGGCCGAGTTCGCCGACGCGGAGACCTTCACCGCCGAGGTGCTCGAAGGGCTGGATCGCCAGGTCAAGCTGGCCGGCCGGCTGATGGCCAAGCGGGTGATGGGCAAGGCCAGCTTCGCCCAGGTGCAGGACGAGTCCGGGCGCATCCAGCTGTTCCTGCAGGGCAATACGCTGGGCGAGGCCTATACCGCGTTCAAGGGCTGGGACGTGGGCGACATCATCGCCGTGGAAGGCACGCTGACCCGCACCAAGACCGGCGAGCTGTCGATCAAGGCCACCACGATCCGCCTGCTGACCAAGTCGCTGCGGCCGCTGCCGGACAAGTGGCACGGCCTGAGCGATGTCGAGCAGCGCTATCGCCAGCGCTATGTCGACCTGATCGTGACGCCCGAGTCGCGCGAGGTGTTCATCAAGCGCAGCAAGATCATCCGCGCCATCCGCGCCTGGCTCGACGCGCGCCGCTTCCTGGAAGTGGAAACGCCGATGATGCATTACATCCCCGGCGGCGCCACGGCCAAGCCGTTCACCACCCATCACAACGCGCTGGACCTGCAGCTGTACCTGCGCGTGGCGCCGGAGCTCTATCTCAAGCGTCTGGTCGTCGGCGGCCTGGAGCGCGTGTACGAGATCAACCGCAACTTCCGCAACGAAGGCGTCTCCACGCGCCACAACCCCGAATTCACCATGCTCGAGCTGTACGAGGCCTACGCCACGTACCACGAGGTGATGGACCTGACCGAAGGCGTGATCCGCGATACCGCCCAGACCGTGCTCGGCACCACGCAGGTGGAATGGGACGGCGCGCGGATCGACCTGGGCCCGGCGTTCCGCCGCTGGCGCATGGACGAGGCCGTGCGCCATCACAACCCGGAGATCACCGCCGCCGACTGTACCGACCGCGACGCCCTGCGGCGCCACTGCGAGCGGCTTGGCA
Organism: Pseudoxanthomonas winnipegensis; assembly: GCF_004283755.1. Lineage (GTDB taxonomy): Bacteria > Pseudomonadota > Gammaproteobacteria > Xanthomonadales > Xanthomonadaceae > Pseudoxanthomonas_A > Pseudoxanthomonas_A winnipegensis. Next base: position 17,583 of record NZ_SHMH01000014.1, on the reverse strand, counting down.
TCAAGTTCAAGCCGTCCTGGGGCTGGGGCAAGCTGCTGCTGGAGATCTTCGAGGCCACCGTCGAGCACACCCTGGTGCAGCCGACCTTCATCACCGATCACCCGGTCGAGGTCTCGCCGTTGGCCCGCGCCAGCGATACCGAGGCCGGCTACACCGATCGCTTCGAGCTGTTCATCAACGGCAAGGAGATCGCCAACGGCTTCTCCGAGCTCAACGATCCCGAAGACCAGGCCGCGCGCTTCCGCGCCCAGGTCGAGGCCAAGGACAGCGGCGACGACGAGGCCATGCATTTCGACGCCGACTACATCCGCGCCCTGGAGTACGGCATGGCGCCGACCGGCGGCCTGGGCATCGGCATCGACCGCCTGGTCATGCTGCTGACCGGCACCTCCTCGATCCGCGACGTGCTGCTGTTCCCCTACATGCGGCCCGAGACCCAGGGTTGAAAAGTGACGCAGCCGGGCAGGCCAGCCTGCCCGGGTCTCGATTGGTTGCATAGGAAACTTTTTGCGCGCGGACCAAACGCCTCGAAACGGCGGCATTTGGCCCCTTTCCACCGGGTTGGACGTCTTTCCATCAAGGATTGACGGTTTTTTGCCGAAAGATCCGACTCGGGTTCGGTGGCATGCTTCATGCTTGACAGTAGGTCTCGATCCGTGGCGTGCGCCGCGATTCGAGGCGGGAATCCCGATGCGGCGGGGTTCCTTCACATTCTGGCAGCCTCGTAATCCCCCGAGAGGTGGTGTTTCATGCTTACCCCGAGCCGCGTGTTCACTGCGGTGTCCTCCCCGACGGACCAGCAACGCTGGTCCAATGGCGCAGGTAGCGAATTGAACATCGTCATCATCGATGACCAGGCGTCCGCGCGGACCATGCTGCGCCACGTGATCGAGGACATCGCCACCGAGCTGGCGGTGCACGACTTCGGCGACCCGCAGGTGGCGCTGGAGTGGTGCAGCCAGCACCGCACCGACCTGCTGCTGCTGGACTACCGCATGCCGGGCATGGACGGGCTGGAGTTCGCCCGCCGCTTCCGCCGCCTGCCCATGCACCGCGACATCCCGGTGATCCTGATCACCGTGGTCGGCGACGAGCCGATCCGCCAGGCCGCGCTGGAGGCCGGGGTCATCGATTTCCTGGTCAAGCCGGTGCGCCCGCGCGAGCTGCGCGCCCGCTGCCGCAACCTGCTGCAGCTGCGCCAGCAGTCGGAGAACGTCAAGCAGCGCGCGCTGTCGCTGGAGCAGCGCCTGCTGTCGAGCATGCACGAGGTCGAGGAGCGCGAGCGCGAGACGCTCTCGCGCTTGGCCCGCGCCATCGAGTACCGCGACAGCGGCACCAGCGCCTTCCTGGAACGCATGGCGCGCATCGCCGCGCTGGTGGCCGAGCAGCTGGGCATGGGCGAGGAGGACGTGCGCGCGATCGAGCTGGCCGCGCCCCTGCACGACATGGGCAAGATCGCCATCCCCGACGCGGTGCTGATGAAGCCCGGCCCGCTGGACGCCGAGGAGCTGGCGGTCATGCGCCGGCATCCGAAGATCGGCCATGAGCTGCTCAGCGGCAGCCAGAACCGGCTGATCCAGACCGGCGCGATCATCGCCCTGCGCCATCACGAGCGCTTCGACGGCAGCGGCTATCCCGACGGCCTGCGCGGTGAGCAGATCCCGATCGAGGCGCGCATCGTGGCGGTGGCCGACGTGTTCGACGCGCTGATCTCCGCACGCCCCTACAAGCCGGCATGGACGCGCGATGCGGCGCTGGCCTATCTCTACGCGCAGCGCGGGCGGTTGTTCGACCCGGCCTGCGTGGACGCGCTGTTCCGCGGCCGCGAGCGGCTGGACCAGATCTGCGACCGTTATTCGACGCTGCAAGCACGCCCCGGATTGGAGTAGTCCCATGGCCGCCCTGCTGCAACAGTTCAAAGAGCGCCTGCCGGCGCGTCGCGACAACGAACACGGCCAGGCCCTGGTCCGGATCGCGCTGATCAGCCTGATCCTGATGTACGTGCTGCTGCCGCCGGTGCGCGCGCAGCTGCCGGCCGCACAGTACGAGGGCGTGCTGGCCATCGTGCTCAGCGGCCTGACCCTGGGCTGCATCCTGCTGGGCTGGATGTGGCTGCGTCCGGAGCGCTCGGACACGCGCCGGATCATCGGCATGCTCGCCGATTACGGCCTGATGGCCGCCGGCATGATCCAGATGGGCGAGCCGCTGGGCTGGGTGTATGTGGTGGTGATGTGGGTCACCGTCGGCAACGGCATGCGCTATGGCAACAACTATCTGTACCTGGCCGTGGCCATGGCGATGGTCAGCTTCACCACCACGGTCCTGATGACCGACTACTGGCTGTCCAATCTGAAGCTGGGCATCGGCCTGATCGGCGGCCTGGCCGCGGTACCGCTGTACTTCTCCAACCTGCTGCGCAAGCTGACCCGTGCCAGCGCCGAGGCGCGTCGCGCCAGCGAGGCCAAGAGCCGCTTCCTGGCCAACATGAGCCACGAGTTCCGCACGCCGCTCAACGGCCTGTCGGGCATGACCGAGGTGCTGGCCACCACGCGCCTGGACGCCGAGCAGCGCGAATGCCTGAACACCATCCAGGCCTCGGCCCGCAGCCTGCTGGCGCTGGTGGAAGAGGTGCTGGACATCTCGGCGATCGAGGCCGGCAAGCTGCGCCTGGACATCAGCGAGTTCGCCCCGCGCGAGCTGGTCAAGCATGTGGGCTTCATCATGCTGCCGCAGGCCAAGGCCAAGAAGCTGGACTACACCGTCCACTTCGCCGACGACGTGCCGGCCACGCTGATGGGCGATGCGCGCCACCTGCGTCAGGTGCTGATCAATCTGGTCGGCAACGCGGTCAAGTTCACCGACCGCGGCGGCGTGCGCATCCAGGTCGTCACCGTGCCCTCGATCGATGCGCGCGTGCGCCTGCGCTTCACGGTGATCGACACCGGTGTGGGCATCCCGCCGCGGCTGCAGGACCGGCTGTTCGAGGCCTTCGAGCAGGCCGATGTCAGCCTGAGCCGTCGCTACGGAGGCACCGGCCTGGGCGCGGCCATCGCCAAGGGCCTGACCGAGGCCATGGGCGGAGCCATCGGCTTCGAGAGCGAAGTCGGTCTGGGCAGCACCTTCTGGGTCGAAGTGCCGTTCGACGGCGTGGTGCCCAGCGAGACGCCGATGGTGCCGGCGCTGGCCGAGGACGTCGACGAGGTCGAGGACTGGGCCGAGGCGGGCACCGCGCAGGAGGTCCGCGCGGAGAATGTCATCGCCTTCTCCGACCCCTTCCTGCGTCATCGTGCGCGCGTGCGCAGCATGCAGATCCTGGTGGCCGACGACCACGAGGCCAACCGCATGGTGCTGCAGCGCCTGCTGCAGAAGGCCGGCCACCGCGTGGTCTGCGTCAACGGCGGCGAGGAGGTGCTCGATGCCCTGGCGGTGACCGACTACGACGCGGCCATCATCGACCTGCACATGCCCGGCATGAGCGGGCTGGACCTGCTCAAGGAGCTGCGCGTAATGCAGGCCGGCGGCGGGCCGCGCACGCCGGTGCTGGTGCTCAGCGCCGATGTCACCCCGCAATCGATCAGCAGCTGCGAGCAGGCCGGCGCCTACGCCTTCCTGGCCAAGCCGGTGGTGGCGAGCAAGCTGCTGGATGCGCTCAACGACATCGCCAGCAACAGTGGTCTGCGGCAGACGGCTGCCAAGCCTGGCGTGGCGCGGGGCAACGAGGCGGCCGGCGCGAGCCAGGCCGAGGTGTTCGATCCGCACGTGCTGGACGAACTGCTGCAGCTGGGCATGGGCGAGGCCTTCGAACAGGAATTCGTCCAGCAATGCCTCAACGACGCCGAGGCCTGTTTCCACGGCATGCTGCGCGCCGGCGAGCAGCCGGATTGGGAACGCATGCGCGAATACGCACATGCGCTTAAGGGTGTCGCCGGCAACCTGGGCATGTCGCGTCTGGCCGAGGAGAGCGGTCAGTTCATGCGCATGGCCGACTGGCAGATGCTGGCCGAATGGCGCCAGCGCATGCACCAGCTCGACGGCCACTTCCGCATGGGGCGTGAGGCGCTGGCCGCGCGTGCACAGCAGCGCCGCAAGGCGCGCGATGGCGGCGAGCGTTGATCATCCCGCGCCCGAGACAACGGGTGCGCAGGGTCTTCAGGTTTGATGGAATGACCAACCCGGCCGGTGGCCGGGTTGGAATCCATTCCCGCTGATCAGGCCACCACGTCCAGGCTGGCGCGGCGGGTCTGCGCCTTGACCAGGCGGTCCATGGTGCGCAGCGACTTGTCGCCCAGGGCCAGCGCGGTTTCCACCCACACCTTGGTGATCTCCAGCAGTTCGTCGTAGCTGACGGCCTGGGCCAGGTTGCGGGCCGAGTTCATCGCAAGATAGGAATGCGGAATGCGGCGCTGGGTGCGGATCAGGTCCTCGACGGCCGCCACGCCCTGGCCCTTGGGCACCAGGATATCGACCACGCCCAGCTTGTACATCTCCTCGCTGCTGTAGACGCGGCCTTCCAGGATGATCTTCTCGGCCACCTGCGGCGCCACGCGACGGCACAGGAACGAGTAGGCGCCCATGCCCGGGAACAGGCCGAACAGCACTTCCGGCAGGCCCATGCCGCAGCCTTCCTCGGCCACGATGGTGTGGCAGGCCAGCGCCATCTCCAGGCCACCGCCCAGCGCATCGCCCTGGATCAGCGCGATGCTGCGCACGTCGCCGCCGAAGCCCACGTGCAGGTGGTGCACACCTTCCACGCAGCGCTGGGCATAGGCCAGCAGTTGGTCGCGGTTGTCTTCGCGGATCAGCTGGGTGAACAGGTTCAGATCGCCGCCCAGGTTGTAGGCGGCCGCGTCCGAGGCCAGCACGAAGTGGCGCAGCGCGCCGCTGGCGCGTTGCGAGGGGGGCAGGGTGATCTGGTTGATCACCGCCCACATCTCGTCGAGCATGTCCTTGCGGCAGCACGGGCGCACGCCGGTGGCGGCGTCGGCATGCATGTACAGCCAGTGCGCGTTGCCCTCGTGGGTGGTTTCGGTGCGGATGGTGGAGTAGGTGCGCTGACGCGGCTGGAGCTTTTCGATCAGGTTCATGGCGGCGATCTCTTGAAGGGCGTGAGAGAGAAGGGGGTCGTCGCCGCGTCGGGGGCCGCGGCGACGCCGATCCTACACCTGAACCAAGTGTTAAATGCGTCAAAAAAAGCCCGTGACTCAATGACTTAGAGTAACCCGGGCGAAAGTCCGTTTTTAGTGTGATAGACATCACCAAAGCGCGCAGAGGCCCTCGCCGACGGCCTGCGGCGGGCGCACACTTCCTGAAATGTGTGGCGCGCCGGCGTGACGCCGGCGACCGCACGCCGCCGCATTCAGCGCGCGGCTTTCTCCTGTTGGCGCAGTTCCTTGCGCAGGATCTTGCCTACGTTGCTCTTGGGCAGCTCGTCCCTGAATTCGATCCGGCGCGGCTGCTTGTAGCCGGTGAGGTTCTCGCGGCAGAACGTCTTGACGTCGGCCTCGCTCAGGGCCGGGTCCTTGCGCACGATGAAGACCTTGACCACCTCGCCGGAGTGCTCGTCCGGCACGCCGACCGCGGCCACTTCCAGCACGCCGGGCATGCCGGCGATGACGTCCTCGATCTCGTTGGGATACACGTTGAAGCCGGACACCAGGATCATGTCCTTCTTGCGGTCGACGATGTAGAAGAAGCCGCGCGCGTCCATCCGCGCCATGTCGCCGGTGTGCAGCCAGCCCTCGTCATCGATGACCTTGGCGGTCTCGTCGGGACGGTTCCAGTAGCCCTTCATGACCTGCGGGCCCTTGATGCACAGCTCGCCGACCGTGTCGTCGCCGCCGGGCAGGGTCTTGCCGTCGTCGTCCTTGAGGCAGCAGTCGGTCGAGGGCACCGGCAGGCCGATGGCGCCGTTGTAGTCGGCCAGGTCCATCGGGTTGATGCATGCCGCCGGCGAGGTCTCGGTCAGGCCGTAGGCTTCGATCAGGGTCACGCCGGTGACCTTCTTCCAGCGCTCGGCCACGCTGCGCTGCACCGCCATGCCGCCGCCCAGGGTCAGGCGCAGATGGCTGAAGTCGATCTGGTCGAAGCCCGGCGTGTTCAGCAGGCCGTTGAACAAGGTGTTGACGCCGGTCATCGCGGTGAACGGCGCCTTGGAGAGCTCCTTGACGAAGCCCTTCATGTCGCGCGGGTTGGTGATCAGGTGGTTGAGGCCGCCGCACTTCATGAAGACCAGGCAGTTCGCCGTCAGGGCGAAGATGTGGTACAGCGGCAGCGCGGTGATGATGTACTCCTCGCCCGGTCGCGTCTTGATGCCGACCCAGGTCGAGGCCTGCTGCATGTTGGCCACCAGGTTGCGGTGGGTCAGCATCGCGCCCTTGGCCACGCCGGTGGTGCCGCCGGTGTACTGCAGGAAGGCGATGTCGTCGGGCTGGATGTCCAGCTGGGGCAGCGGCCTGCTGCCCTGGCGCAGCACGTCCTTGAAGCGCACGGCGCCGGCGATCTCGTAATCGGGCACCATCTTCTTGACGTACTTCAGGACGAAGTTGACCAGCGGGCCCTTGGGGAAGCCCAGCATGTCGCCCAGTGCGGTGGTGATGACGTGGCGCACGCCGCTGCCTTCCAGCGCCTTCTGCGCGGTGACGCCGAAGTTGTCGACCACGATCAGGGTCGACACGCCGGCATCGTGCAGCTGGTGGTGCAGCTCGCGGTCGGTATAGAGCGGGTTGACGTTCACCACCGTCAGCCCGGCGCGCAGGATGCCGAAGATCGAGATCGGGTACTGCAGGCAGTTGGGCATCATCACCGCGACGCGGTCGCCGCGCTTGAGCTTGAGCTCATGCAGCAGGTAGCTGGCCATCTGCTGGCTGAGGCGGTCGATGTCGGCGTAGGTCAGCACCTTGCCGAAGTTGGAGAACGCCGGCTTGTCGCGGTAGGTGGCGATGGCCGTGTCCAGCACATCGACGATCGAGCGGTACTCATCGACGTCGATCTCGTGCGGAACTCCTGCGGGATAGCTGGCAAACCAGGGCCGTTCCTGCGTCATCGTGTCAAGCCCCTCCCAGGGTGCTAGGGTCGAGGCGCGGCCGGCCGATCCGGCGTTTCCCCCGAAAAATCGCGATGAGCATACCGGCAGTCGCCGCAAACCGGAATCTTTCCATACCTTTCCGAATGGTCAGGGCGGAGGGATCAGGCGCGGAGGGCTGAAGGGGCGCTCGATGGCGCGCGGTTTGGACCGGTCTTGCGCAGAAGAAAGTCCAGGGCTTGCGCAGCATTGGCGCGCCGGCCGCGGTCGTTTCAAGGGCGACCGGTCAGATCCGGATTCCCGCGCACGCGGGAAGTGCTTCTTGACAGACCCATGTCTAACCATCCAGTGCCGTTGACTGTCTGTGCGGAAGTCCATGGGTTCCCGCGTTCGCGGGAACGACGATGTGCTCGCTGATGTCTGATGGGCCACCGGCGCCATGCATGTCATGAACGGGCGGCCGTGGCGCAGAGGGTTGCGCGGATTCGAACGCTCCCGCGCGGATGCGCGGGAGCGGGTGCATCGATTCCGAGGTCAGGCCGCCTGCTTGGCGGCGAGCTGGCGCAGGACGTAGTGCAGCAGGCCGCCGTGGCGGAAGTACTCGACTTCCTTGGGCGTCAGCAGCAGCACGCGCACCTCGAACGTGACCTCGCTGCCGTCGGCCTTCTTCGCCACGACCTGCGCGGTCTTGGACGTGCCGTCATCCAGGCCGGTGATGTCGATCACTTCCGAGCCGTCCAGTCCCAGGGTCTGCGCGTTCTCGCCGTTCTTGAACTGCAGCGGCAGCACGCCCATGCCGACCAGGTTGGAGCGGTGGATACGCTCGAAGCTCTCGGCGATCACGGCCTTGATGCCGAGCAGGTTGGTGCCCTTGGCCGCCCAGTCGCGCGAGGAGCCGGTGCCGTATTCCTTGCCGGCCAGGACCACCAGCGGCACGCCATCGGCCTTGTACTTCATCGCCGCGTCGTATATGGCCAGCTTTTCCGGCGTGCCGCCGGCCTTGGGGTAATACAGCGCGTTGCCGCCTTCCTCGCCGCCGAATACCAGGTTCTTGATGCGGATGTTGGCGAAGGTGCCGCGCACCATCACATCGTCGTTGCCGCGACGGCTGCCATAGCTGTTGAAGTCGGCCGGCTGCACGCCGCGCTCCTGCAGGAAGCGGCCCGCCGGCGAGTCCTTCTTGATGTTGCCGGCCGGCGAGATGTGGTCGGTGGTGATCGAGTCGCCGAAGATGCCCATCACGCGCGCGCCGTGCACATCGTCGATGGTGCCCGACTGCGCCGACATGCCGTCGAAGTAGGGCGGGTTCTTGATGTAGGTCGACTTGGCGTCCCACTGGTACAGGCCGCCGTCGGGCGAGGCGATGTTGTTCCAGCGGCTGTCGCCCTTGAACACGTCGGCGTAGTTCTTCTTGAACATCTCCGGGCCGATGGTCTTGGCGATGAAGTCGCCGATCTCCTTGTTGGTCGGCCAGATGTCCTTGAGGTACACGTCCTGGCCGTCGCTGCCCTTGCCCAGCGGCTGGGTGGTCAGGTCGATGTCGGTCGTGCCGGCGATCGCGTAGGCCACCACCAGCGGCGGGGAGGCCAGGTAGTTCATCTTCACTTCCGGGTGCACGCGGCCTTCGAAGTTGCGGTTGCCCGACAGCACCGAGGTCACCACCAGGTCGCCCTTGGCGATGGCGGCCGAGACGTCTTCCGGCAGCGGGCCGGAGTTGCCGATGCAGGTGGTGCAGCCGTAGCCGACCAGGTAGAAGCCGAGCTTCTCCAGGTCGTCCATGACGCCGGCCTTCTTCAGGTAGTCGGTGACCACCAGCGAGCCCGGGCCCAGCGAGGTCTTGACCCACGGCGCGGACTTGAGGCCCTTGGCCACCGCGTTGCGGGCGAGCAGACCGGCGCCCAGCATCACCGCCGGATTGGAGGTGTTGGTGCAGGAGGTGATCGCGGCGATCACCACCGCGCCGTCCTTCAGCTCCCAGCCCGCGCCACTGCTGGCGGCCGGCTCGTTGACCGACTCGTGCGCGCCGACGGCGGTGCCGCCGCCGCCCTCGTTGGCCAGCCGGTCCACCTGGCGCGCGTCGCTGGTGCGCTTCTTCTCGCGCGCCTCGGCGAACGGCGCCAGGCTGTCGCGATAGTTCTTCTGCATGTCGCTCAGCAGGACGCGGTCCTGCGGGCGCTTGGGGCCGGCCAGCGAGGGCTTCACCTCGCCCATGTCCAGGTGCAGGGTGGCGCTGTACTGGGCATGCGGGCTGCTGGCGTCGTGCCACAGGCCCTGGGCCTTGGCGTAGGCCTCGACCAAGGCGATATGGTCCTCGCTGCGGCCGGACAGGCGCAGGTAGTTCAGCGATTCGGCATCGACCGGGAAGATGCCGCAGGTCGCGCCGTACTCGGGCGCCATGTTGCCGATCGTGGCGCGGTCGGCCAGCGGCAGGTGCTGCAGGCCTTCGCCGTAGAACTCGACGAACTTGCCCACCACGCCCAGCTTGCGCAGCATCTGGGTGACGGTCAGCACCAGGTCGGTCGCGGTGGCGCCCTCGGGCAGCTTGCCGGTCAGCTCGAAGCCCACCACCTGCGGGATCAGCATCGAGGACGGCTGGCCCAGCATCGCGGCCTCGGCCTCGATGCCACCCACGCCCCAGCCCAGCACGCCGATACCGTTGATCATCGTGGTGTGCGAGTCGGTGCCGAACACCGTGTCCGGATAGGCGTAGCTGACCCCGTCCTTGTCGGCGGTCATGACCACGCGCGCCAGGTGCTCCAGGTTGACCTGGTGGACGATGCCGGTATTGGGCGGCACCACCTTGAAGTCGTTGAAGGCCTTCTGGCCCCAGCGCAGGAAGCTGTAGCGCTCGGCATTGCGCTGGAACTCGATCTTGCCGTTGAGGTCCAGCGCGTCGGGCTTGCCGAACACGTCCACCTGCACCGAGTGGTCGATCACCAGTTCGGAAGGGATCTGCGGGTTGATCTGCTCGGCCTTGCCGCCCAGCTTGACCACCGCATCGCGCATGGCGGCCAGGTCGACCACGCAAGGCACGCCGGTGAAGTCCTGCAGCACCACGCGCGCGGGCATGAAGGCGATCTCGGTGTCCGGCTCGGCCTTGGCGTCCCACTTGGCCACCGCCTCGATGTGCTCGGGCGTGACGCTGACGCCGTCCTCGCCGCGCAGCAGGTTCTCCAGCAGGATCTTCATGGAGTAGGGCAGGCGGGCGATGTCGAAGCGCTCGCCGAGCTTGGGAAGGCTGAAGTAGGTATAGGAGGTTCCCGCCACGTCCAGCGTGCTGCGGGTCTTGAAGGTATCGCTCATGCTCGGGCTCCTGTTCGAGGTGACTTGCGCCAGGACTTGGTGGCCCGGCGCTGGCTGTTCGATGACGGCCTCGCTATTCAGTATCGGCCTTCCGGCGTGACTGGGGAGTGTCCGGATGGCCTGCTGTGTGCCTGCCGGCGCACGATTCCGCTATCGGTATGGAGATCCAAGTATGTATAATCCGTGCATACTTCAAGAGGTGCACTCATGGAAGCCACCGTTGCCGAACGCGGCCAGATCACCCTGCCCAAGGCGGTGCGCGATGCCCTGGGGCTGACCAAGGGCACGCTGCTGAAGGTAGAGCTGGACGGCAGCCGCATCGTGCTGCGCAAGAGCGTGGACGATGCGATCTCCAAGGCCCGTGGGCGCTTCGCGCTGGACGGCTTCGACTCGCCCGAGGCCGCCGTGCGCGCCGCCCGCGAGCCGGCCAAGCGCTGACCCTGCGCCTGTGATCGCCATCGATTCGCCCGTGCTGGTGGACCTGCTGACCGACGGCCCGCAGGCCGATGCGGCCGAGGCCTGCCTGCGCCAATGCCTGGCCAGCGGCCGGGTCGTGGTCTGCGACATCGCCCTGGCCGAGGTCTGCAGCGCCCTGCGCAACGGCGCCGAGGCGCTGACGGTGCTGGAGGAGATGGGCATCCATTTCAGCGCGCTGGAATCCAAGTCGGCCCTGCGCGCCGGCGAGATGCAGCGCCGCTACCGCCAGCGCGGCGGCGGGCCGCATGCGCTGCCCGATTTCCTCATCGGGGCCCACGCGCTGCTGCAGTGCGATGCGCTGATCACCCACAACCACGCCTTTTACCGCGACTACTTCAAGGGATTGAAGCTGATCGCGCCGCGGGTCTGACCCGCTCCCTCTTCACACACGTTACGTACCGGAGTCGCACATGTTGGAAGCCTATCGCCACCACGTTGCCGAGCGCGCCGCGCTGGGCATTCCGCCGCTGCCGCTGACCGCCCAGCAGACCGCGCAGGTCATCGAGCTGCTGAAGAACCCGCCGGCGGGCGAGGCCGACTTCCTGGTCGACCTGATCACCCACCGCGTGCCGGCCGGCGTGGACGACGCCGCCAAGGTCAAGGCCAGCTATCTGGCGGCGCTGGCCTTCGGCAGCGAGCAGACCCCGCTGATCAGCCGCGAGCGCGCCACCGAACTGCTGGGCACCATGCTCGGCGGCTACAACGTGCACCCGCTGATCGAGCTGCTGGACGATGCCACCGTCGGCGCCATCGCCGCCGACGGCCTCAAGCAGACCCTGCTGGTGTTCGACGCCTTCCACGACGTCAAGGAAAAGGCCGACGCCGGCAACGCCAATGCCGTGGCCGTGCTGCGTAGCTGGGCCGAGGCCGAGTGGTTCACCAGCAAGCCGGAAGTGCCGGCCTCCATGACCCTGACCGTGTTCAAGGTGCCGGGCGAGACCAATACCGACGACCTGTCGCCGGCTCCGGACGCCACCACGCGACCGGACATCCCGATGCACGCGCTGGCGATGCTGAAGAACAAGCGCGAGGGCGCGCCGTTCGTGCCGGAGGAGGACGGCAAGCGCGGCCCGATCCAGGCCATCCTGGACCTCAAGGACAAGGGCCACCTGGTCGCCTACGTCGGCGACGTGGTCGGCACCGGCTCCTCGCGCAAGTCCGCGACCAACAGCGTGCTGTGGTGGACCGGGCAGGACATTCCCTACATCCCCAACAAGCGCTTCGGCGGGGTGTGCCTGGGCTCCAAGATCGCCCCGATCTTCTACAACACCATGGAAGATGCAGGCGCCTTGCCGATCGAGCTGGACGTGTCGCAGATGGAGCAGGGCGATGTGATCGAGCTGCGCCCGTACGAGGGCAAGGCGCTGAAGGACGGCCAGGTCATCGCCGAGTTCAAGGTGAAGTCCGAGGTGCTGTTCGACGAGGTGCGCGCCGGCGGCCGCATCCCGCTGATCATCGGCCGCGGCCTGACCGCCAAGGCGCGTGAGGCGTTGGGCCTGCCGGCCACCGACCTGTTCCGCCTGCCGCAGCAGCCGGCCGGCACCGGCAAGGGCTTCTCGCTGGCGCAGAAGATGGTCGGCCGCGCCATCGGCCTGCCGGAAGGTCAGGGCGTGCGCCCGGGCACCTACTGCGAGCCCAAGATGACCTCGGTCGGCTCGCAGGACACCACCGGCCCGATGACCCGCGACGAGCTCAAGGACCTGGCCTGCCTTGGCTTCTCGGCCGATCTGGTCATGCAGTCGTTCTGCCACACCGCCGCGTACCCGAAGCCGGTGGACGTCAAGACCCACCACACCCTGCCGGAGTTCATCTCCACCCGTGGCGGCATCTCGCTGCGCCCGGGCGACGGCGTGATCCACAGCTGGCTCAACCGCATGCTGCTGCCCGACACCGTCGGCACGGGCGGCGACTCGCACACCCGCTTCCCGGTGGGCATCTCGTTCCCGGCCGGCTCGGGCCTGGTCGCCTTCGCCGCGGCCACCGGCGTGATGCCGCTGGACATGCCCGAGTCGGTGCTGGTGCGCTTCAAGGGCAAGCTGCAGCCGGGCGTGACCCTGCGCGACCTGGTCAACGCCATCCCGCTGTATGCGATCAAGCAGGGCCTGCTGACCGTGGCCAAGCAGGGCAAGAAGAACATCTTCTCCGGCCGCATCCTGGAGATCGAGGGCTTGCCGGACCTGAAGGTCGAACAGGCCTTCGAGCTGTCCGATGCCTCGGCCGAGCGTTCGGCCGCCGGCTGCACCGTGCACCTCAACAAGGAGCCGATCATCGAGTACATCAACAGCAACATCACCTTGCTGGGCTGGATGATCGAACAGGGCTACAAGGATCCGCGTAGCCTGCAGCGCCGCATCGACAAGATGAAGGCCTGGCTGGCCGATCCGCAGCTGCTCAAGGCCGACGCCGACGCCGAGTACGCCGCGGTGATCGAGATCGACCTGGCCGACGTGCACGAGCCGATCCTGGCCTGCCCGAACGACCCGGACGACGTGAAGACCCTGTCCGAAGTGGCCGGCGCCAAGATCGATGAAGTGTTCATCGGCTCGTGCATGACCAACATCGGCCACTTCCGCGCGGCCTCCAAGCTGCTGGAAGGCAAGCGCGACATCCCGACCAAGCTGTGGGTCGCCCCGCCGACTAAGATGGATGCCGCCGAGCTGACCAAGGAAGGCCATTACGGCACCTTCGGCACCGCCGGCGCGCGCATGGAGATGCCGGGCTGCTCGCTGTGCATGGGCAACCAGGCGCAGGTGAAGGAGGGCGCGACGGTGTTCTCCACCTCGACGCGCAACTTCCCCAACCGTCTGGGGCGCAACTCCAACGTGTACCTGGGTTCGGCGGAGCTGGCCGCCATCTGCTCGCGCCTGGGCCGCATCCCGACCAAGGCCGAGTACATGGCCGACATCGGCGTGCTCGACGCCAATGCCGCGGACATCTATCGCTACATGAACTTCGACCAGATCGAGGATTACCAGGCCGGCGAGAAGACCGCCGCCTGATCCGTTCGCGAAGTGCGACACCAGAAAGCCCGGCATCCGCCGGGCTTTCTGGTTGCAGGGGGTGTCCAAGCCCAGTCCCTTGGCCCGGCACGCTCAGTTCATCCACCAGACCAGGTCGCTTCTCAGGCACCGGGCCGACCGCTAAAGGTGATCACGCAAGTCGCTGAAATAGGGAATCGCACCTGAAGCGCAAACGGGACAGTCCGCATGTGAAACGAGTTCGTCCTTGTAAGACAGCTGGCCGGACTGCTGTGCCTTCGCGATATGCCGCAGGAGCGTTCGCCGATGAATCCCCAGCTGTTCGGCGACTTGCCTGGTGCTCCAGGCGTGCAGATCCCGCAGATGGCAGGCCTGCCGGCATTGCGTCAGGCTCAAGGAGGGCAGCCGACCCAGGCGCTTGCCTTCCGCGCGGGCGGCCGCGACACCGGCGCGCGTGCGCTCGCTGATCAGGTTGTGCTCGAACTCGGCCAGGGCCGCCATCATGTGGAACACCAGGCGACCGCCCGAGGAGGAGGTGTCGATGTGTTCGGTGATCGACTGAAAGCCGATGCCGCGCTGGCCCAGATCGTCCAGCAACCGGACCAGATTCACGAGCGAGCGGCCTAGTCGATCCAGTCGCCAGACCACCAGCTTGCCACCAGGCTCCAGTCCCTCAAGCGCCTGGCTGAGCCCGGGACGTGTGGCGAGTTTGCCGGAGGCGCCCTGGTCCGAGAAAATTGCGGCGCATCCGCTGGCCTCCAGCGCCCGCAGCTGCAGCTTGAGATTCTGTTCATGCGTGGAAACGCGCGCGTAGCCGACGATCATGATCGGATCCTAATCCTCAGTGTCCTTCCTGGTGCAGGCACGCGCGCGGACACAGAAGCCGCCAGGCGCCCTGGTAGGTAAAACCTTCAGGGCGACACGTGCATAAGCCGTGCCAATAAATCGCCGACAGCAAGGTTCAAGCAAAGCCGAAACGCGCGTTCAGGGCTTTGAGCTCCGTCAACCGGATCCGCGCACGGAATACGGATGCTCAGTCTGTCTATCGGCCCACATCGGCGCGGAGTTATTTACTGCATGCCAACGATGCCCTCCCGATCCGTCGACGCGCTCAGCTTCCTCAGTCCGCGCTGCAGCGTGCGCGGATGGACGCCAAGATCCCGCGCGATTTCTGTCAACGACTGTTGACCTTCGTCGCGCAGGACCGCGGCCGCATGAAGCTGCCCGATATCGAGAAGCGGCTGACGACCGATGCGTTTGCCTGCGATGCGCGCCGAAGCGAGCCCGGCCCGCGTGCGCTCGCTGATCAGCGTGCGCTCGAATTCGGCAAGTGCCGCCATGAAATGGAAGACCAGCCGCCCGCCTGAGGTCGAGGTGTCGATGTTTTCGGTCAGGGAGTGGAAGGCCACGCCCCGATCGCCCAGCGCTTCGAGCATCTGGACCAGATGCGGCAACGAGCGACCGAGTCTGTCCAGTCGCCACACGGCCAACGTGTCGCCGGGTTTGAGCTGGGCCATCAATTTGTCCAGACCCGGTCGGGATCGGGTTGCGCCCGAGACACCGCGGTCCTGATAGATGCGAGCGCAGCCCAGACGCTGCAGGGCCTGGATCTGCAGATCGAGGTTTTGATCCTCGGTCGAGACCCTGACGTAACCAATGATCATGGTGGGGGAACCGCCTTGAGAAGGCAGGCGTGGCTTCCCTAAGGCGAGCAGCAATGTCCGTTGTCCATGGAACAAGACTGATCAAAGTATGCCGGGGGTCACACCTTGTGTTGACAGAACGGATCCTTATCGCCACAGGGTGATTTGCGAGGCTGAACAGGGCAAATAACAGCGAATTGCGTCATCTGTGCGGATCGTCACACAAGCGATCCATTGTGTACCCACCCACTACTTTTGGCCAGCTTGACGCGCAGCGCCTTGTGGGTACGGGGCCAACGGCAGGAGCGCCGCTGGACTATGCGGAGCCCGTGCTGATCGAGCTCTACAACCGCGATCACCTGGCAGCGGTGTACGGCGAGGAGTTCGCCGTTTCAGCGCTGCGCGCCCTGCAGCGGTGCGCGCACGCGTGGGGCGGTTCGGTTTCGGTCGTGGATGACAAGCGCTTCCTGGTGGCGCCGCCTTCCGTGCGGGCTGACGACGGCTGTGAGCGAGATCGCTCGGAAACAACACTGGTGGAGCGGTGGCAGCGCGCCTTCAGCGCCACGCCTTTCGATTTCGGGCCGCAGCGCGCGCTGCTTGCCGTCGGCGTAAGCCGCGCGGCGCTCGGCGCGGGGCTAAGGCAAATGGATGGAGGCCATTTCCAGCTTCAGGAAATCGAATGCCGGCACAGCAGCGCGCCGCTGCTGCTGCCGCCGCAGTGCGGGTGGTCCTGGCGCTTGGGCTACGAACTGGACATGGAAGCGGCGCTGGCCTTCCACGAGGCCCTGGCGCAGCGGCGCGCGCATCTGGTGTTCCAGCCCATCGTCAGTTCCTCGCAACTTGCCTCCCGGCTTTCGTCCGCGTCAACGCTGGGGACGACCGCCGCTCCGCTCTACCAGGAGGCGTTGCTGCGGATGGTCGCCCTTGGCGACGAGGTCCCGCTGTCCACCAGCAGACTGGTCGCGGCGCTCGAACGCCTGGGGTTGGTCCGCCTGTTTGACCAGGCGGTGCTTACGGCGGTCATCCTCGCGCTGGAGTCTCAGCCGGACCTGAATCTTGGTTGCAATCTGTCCTCATTGAGCCTCGTCCCGGACGAGGGCTGGTGGGGTAGCGTTCTGGACCGACTCAGGGTCAGGCCCAGTGTCGCCTCGCGTCTGACCTTCGAGATCACCGAGACCGCGCCCTTGCGTGACTTCGACCGCGCGGTCGCCTTGGTCAGGCGCCTGAAGGCACTGGGTTGCCGAATTGCCATCGACGATCTGGGCGTGGGCCACACGCGTCTGGATTTCGTGCGTGCCATCAGGCCTTCGGTCATCAAGATCAGCGCTGACCTGGTGCACGACGCGGTCGTCAATCGGGTCGCAGCCGAGCAGCTCGAGCGTTTGGCGGCCATGGCGGCGGCATTCGCGCCCGTGGTCGTCGCTGAAGGGATCGGGACGCGGCGGCAGATGGACGCCGCGTGGGAGGCGGGCATCCATTGGCTGCAGGGCGAAGCCGCCGCGCCTCACATTCTGCCCAGCCCGCCAGTCGTGCTCGGCCTGCCTTGCGAGCAGATCTCATGGGACTAGGCCGAGCCAATCGATCGGAAGGCGCGCTGCGCACTTCCTCTCACATCAGCGCGTCAAGCGCGCACACCTCACGCCTTCAGCCCACGGGCGAAAGACGCCATCTGAGGCGTACGCCCACGGCCACGCGCGGCCCATCAGTTTGGTTCACGCATGCATGGATGCGTCGCTTTCGTAGCAACCGAGCGAGCCATCAAACCTCGCTCGAGCAACCACGCTGACGTCGCGGACGTGCAGCGTCACTTTGACGGACTAAGCAGGGGGAAGGGGTCGTGAACAAAATCTATCGCAAGGTGTGGAGTCGCGCGCGCGCGCAGGTCGTGGTGGCGTCAGAACTGGCCAGTGGTAGCCGCATTGGTGTGATATCCAAAGGCAGCAAGTCCAGCCCGGTGCGGGTGCTGATGCTCGCCACACTTGCCTACGTAGGATGGATTTCGCAGGGCTTGGCGCAAGTCACCATTTCCGGGGGTGGACCGGCCAGCCTTTCGTAGACATCCGGTTGCCATAATTGATGGCAATGACCGAGGTGTTTATGGGCAACAGCAAGCAGTACACGGATGAGTTCCAGGCCGAAGCGGTGAAGCAGGTGATCGAGC
>NZ_SHMH01000013.1 GCF_004283755.1 Pseudoxanthomonas winnipegensis | reverse complement strand
CCAAAGCGCGCAGCGGCCTGCCGGTAGTGCGGAGGTTGTTGCAACCCCCTTTTGGGGACTCCGCTGCGCTTAGTTCGGTTCGTGGGGAAGGCCCCAGCGGAGTCCCTAAAAGGGGGTTGCCACAAGCTCCGCTCTACAGATGGGAGCCGCCATGGCGGCGATGGGACTTTCCCATTGAAGCTTCACCGCTGCTCAAGTATCCCCTGGCAGAGCCCATCGCCTCCGTTGGCTAGATAGGCCACAAGGGCGGCCGCTACCGAAGTACGAAGCGCAGTCAGGCCTCTTCCTTTCAAGCGTCGGCCTTCCCGGAATCACCGAGCCGAGGCGCTACACCCAGCCGGATCTAGGCTGGTGGCCGAAGTCCGTTCGTCGGCCGCACGCTTGTCATCAGCGGGCTCACCTCGCCGCATGCCGGCCAAGGACGAGTCGCCATCTCCACCCTGCCGGGCCGAAAAAAGCTACGCGTGGAACGCGGCCACGGTCTGCTCGATGTCCTTGCTCAGTTCCATCACCTTGATCGCGTAGTCGGCCAGGCGCTGGTCCGCCTCGCTGGTCGGCGTCCACGGCGGCACGGCGGTCGGCTTGCCTTCGGCCTGGTCCATGGCCACGAACACGATCACGCAGTGCGTGCACAGGCGGCTGACCGCGTCGCGCTCGCCGGGTTCCAGGTCGCGCGCACGCACGTCCACGGCGAAGTGCATGCTGCTGGTGCCGGTGTGGACCAGCTTGGCGGTGACGGTCACCAGGTCGCCGATGCGGATCGGGGCGACGAAGCGGATGCCGCCCACCGCGACGGTGACGCTGTAATGCCCGCTCCAGCCCACGGCCGCCGCATAGCCGACCTGGTCGATCCAGCGCATGACCACCCCGCCGTGGACCTTGCCGCCGTAGTTGACGTCCTTGGGCTCGGCCAGGAAGCGGAAGGTCAGTTCACGTTGCTCGCCACGCATGGGGTCTCCTGAAGATCGTGCTGGGCGCGCGCCGCGCCGGGCTGGTCGAGAGGCCGGCGCCAACGCCGGTCGGGCGAGCATAGTCGGTTGCGGGCGAGGCGAGTTTCGCGCCATCCTGTCGGCTTCCCGCTCAATGGAATGAACACCACATGCGTAGCTTCCTGGGGTTGCTGCTGGGCATCCTCGTCGCCGCGGCTGTCGTCGCTGGCGGCACCTATGCCTACCAGCATCTGTACCGCCTGCCCTCCGGCGCGGACTTCTACACCGTCTCCAACCTGGCCGATTACGCCGTGTCCGCCTCGCGCGAGGCGCTGGCCTGCCTGATCGCCGGCTGTGCGCTGGCCGGGCTGCTCGGCGGCGGGGTCGCGGCCAAGGTCTCCAGCGCCAACCGCAGCGCCCCGGCGATCGCGGTCGGCGCGCTGGTGATGGCGGCGGTGATCGCGCTGGCGGCCTTGGTTCCCTTCCCGGCCTGGGTCACGGTGGTCGCGCTGCTGCTGCCGATCCCGATGGCGCTGTGCGCCACACGCCTGGCCACGCCGCGCCACGAGGTCTGAGCGCGGCGCGGGGAAATGCGCAGTCGCCTTGGCCAGGTTGGCGACTGGCGCGATGCGTCTGGCCCCTCATCGACGAGATGTACCGCTCGATCGGCCGCCCCGCCCGCATGGCTCGGCGTCGTGGCCCCCCCCATCTTCACGCTCCAACTTGTGCGGCCACCATGGACGCATCACGGAAGCAGCTAGAAGCATCACGCGCCGCGCAAACAGCAAGGGTGCGCTGACCGGCAGCGCGCCCTTCGCCTTGGCCCAGCACCGGACGGATCAGCGCTGCGGCGCGGACTCCACGCCGACATTGGTCGGCGCCGCATCGTAGATCTGCTTGTCCAGCAGGCCGGTCTCGCGCGCGACCAGGGTCGGCACCAGCATCTGCCCGGTCACGTTGGTCAGGGTGCGCATCATGTCCAGGATGCGGTCGATGGCATACAGGTAGCCGATGGTCTCCAGCGGCAGGCCGGCGGCGGTCAGCACCACCGTGGCCATCACCACGGCCGTGCCGGGCACGCCGGCGGTGCCGAAGCTGCCCAGCACCGAGGCGATCAGCACGATGAAATACTGGTTGCCGGTCAGCGGCACGCCGGTGTACTGCGAGATGAAGAGTGCGCACAGCGCCGGATAGATGGCCCCGCAGCCGTCCATCTTGATGCTCGCGCCCAGCGGCACGGCGAAGGCCGCATAGTCCTTGTTGACGCCCAGGTTGTGGGTGATCGAGCGCATCGACACCGGCATGGCGGCGAAGCTGGACGAGCTGACGAAGGCCACCTGCATGCCCGGCGCGGCGCCGCGGAAGAACTTCAGCGGGTTGAGCCCATGGATCAGCAGCAGGCCGCCGTAGACCACCACGATGTGCAGGATGCAGGCGATGTACAGGGCCAGCACGAAGTTGCCCAGCGGCAGCAGCTTCTCGAAGCCATAGGCGCCCACCAGCGCGGCGATCAGGCCGAAGGTGCCGATCGGGGTGACCTCCAGCACGAAGCGCGTCACCTGGATCATGATCTCGCTCATCTGCGCGGTGACCTTGCGCGCCTCGGCCACGCGGTCCCCCAGCTTGACCATGGCGAAGCCCAGCAGCGCGGCGAAGAAGATCACCGGCAGGATCGAGCCGCGGCCCGCCGCCAGCACGGTCTCGCCGGCGGCGTTGGTCCGGGTGCCGATGCCGGTCAGGGCGAAGAACGGGTTGGACGGCACCACGTCCAGCAGCACCTTGACCGGGCTGGGCACGTCGCGCGGCTTCCACGCCGAGTCGATGGCGATGCTCAGCGCACCGCTGCCGGGCTGCATGACCGTGCCCACCAGCAGGCCCACGCCCACCGCCAGGCAGGCGGTGATGACGAACCAGCCGAAGGTGCGGGCGCCCAGCGCGGCGATGGACTTCTGCCCGCTCAGCGCCGAGATCGCGTTGATCACCGCGAAGAACACCAGCGGGATCGCGATCATCTTGATCAGGGTGACGTACAGATCGCCCAGCGGACCGAACCAGGTCTCCGCGCGCGGGCCGAGCGCCCAGCCGGCCAGGGCGCCGAGCACGAAACCGGCCACCACCCGCTGCCAGAACGGGATCTTCAGCCATGCCTGCACGAGTTTCACGAAATCACGCCCCGTCGTCGGTGTCCCATCGCGCACCTTACCGCGCGGTGGCCGCGCCTGGCGATGCCCGGCGTGGAACCCGGCGGACCAGCAGCGGGACATGCCGGGCCAGCGCCACGCCGGCGCGTCGGTCCGGATCGTCATCCTGCTGTTGTCTTGGCGAGGCAGACTTGGCGGTCGGTCCTCTTCCCGTCTCTCGAGCATGCGCCTGCCCTGCCCTCCCGTTCTCGCCCTGACCGCCTCCCTCGGCCTCACCCTGCTGGCCGGCTGCGCCAGCACCGCCGGTGCCAGGCCCACCATCGCCGCCGCAGTGCCGGAGGTGCCGCAGGTGGCCCACCCGCAGGGCGAGACGCCGCAGTGGTGGTATCGCAGCGGCGCCGCGCGCGCGGCCGGCAACGGCGCCATGGCGGGCAAGGCGCGCAACGTGATCCTGTTCCTCGGCGACGGCATGAGCCTGACCACCGTGGCGGCCGCCCGCATCCTGGAAGGCCAGCGCCGCGGCGCCCCGGGTGAGGAGAATGCGCTGAGCTGGGAGACCTTCCCGGCCACGGCGCTGAGCAAGACCTACAACACCGATTCCCAGACGCCCGACTCGGCCGGCACCATGACCGCGATCATGACCGGCGTGAAGTCGCACATGGGCGCCATCGGCGTCAGCGCCGGCACCCGCGGCGACTGCGCCGACAGCTTGAACAAGGGCCTGCTGACCTGGCTGCAGCTGGCCGACGGCGCCGGGCTGGCCACGGGCATCGTCACCACCACGCGCATCACCCACGCCACCCCCGCAGCGACCTACGCGCACAGCCCCGAGCGCAACTGGGAGAACGACGCCGACCTGCCCGAGGCCGCGCGCCAGGCCGGCTGCACCGACATCGCCCAGCAGCTGCTGACCGATGCGCGCTTCGGCCGCGGCCCACAGGTCGTGCTGGGCGGCGGCCGCAGCCAGTTCCAGAACGCCACCGAGCGCGACCCCGAATACGACGACAAGGTCGGCCTGCGCCTGGACGGCCGCGATCTGGTCGAGGAGTGGAAGCAGGCCCATCCGGGCGGCGCCTACGTCTGGAACGCGGGCCAGTTCGAAGCGGCCAAGGACGCGCCGGCCCTGCTCGGCCTGTTCGAGCCGGACCACATGCAGTTCGACCACGACCGCAACCGCAGCGCGCAGGGCGAGCCCAGCCTGGCGCAGATGACGACCGCGGCCATCCAGTCCCTGTCGCGCCAGCCGCAGGGCTTCGCGCTGATGGTCGAGGGCGGCCGCATCGATCACGCTAATCACTCCGGCAACGCCTTCCGCGCCCTGGACGAGACCATCGCCCTGTCCGACGCGGTGCGCGCGGCGGTCAAAACCGCGCCGCCGGACACGCTGATCATCGTCACCGCCGACCACTCGCATTCGCTGAACTTCGTCGGCTACCCGGTGCGCGGCAACCCGATCCTGGGCAAGGTGCGCGGCGTCTCGGGCGAGGATGGCGACCGCACCCAGTACGCACGCGATGCCAACGGCCAGACCTACACCACGCTCAATTACGCCAACGGCCCGGGCTATCCCGGCGCGAGCAACGCTCAGCCGGCCGGCCCCAAGCGCTTCCCGCACGAGCCCTCGGAGTTCAAGGCCGCGCAGGGCCGCCCGGTGCTCGACGAGGTCAACACCGAGGATCCGGACTATCTGCAGGAAGGCATGATCCCGATGAAGTCCGAGAGCCACGGCGGCGACGATGTCGGCGTCTGGGCCATCGGACCGGGCAGCGAGGCGGTGCATGGCACGATCGAGCAGAACACGCTCTACCACCTGATCGTGCAGGCCACGCCCGCGCTGCGCGCGCGCCTGTGCAAGGCTGGGACATGCAATGCCGATGGGGTGCCGGTGGAGCTGCCGTTGGCGAAGGCGTTTGAGGTGGAGTGAGGCTGCGCTCTTTTGTCTTCGGACGATGTCTTGAAACAAGGGCGGAGCAAGCGCGGAAGAAGCAAAGTCCCTGGATTCCCGCTTTCGCGGGAATGACGAACTGGGAGTGATGCTTTGGCTCGGCTTGCTGTTGCTGCTGCCATCGCGGTTGCACAGTTGCCAGACGCCCGAAAGGAAAAGGCCGCTTTCGCGGCCTTTTCCTTCAGCCTGGCACCCGCACCACCCCGGGCGGATGCCAACCTCTGACTCAACGCGCCTCGAGCAGCTTGCTCAAGGTGTCCGTGGTGCCGGCCACGCGTTCCAGCGACGGGTACTGCAGCCCACCGTGGTAGTCGAGCTTGTAGGTGTCGTAACGGTCGAAGTTCTTCACCAGCAGCTCGATCGGCGCCTTGCCCGTCTTGGCCGCGGTCACCGCGTCCTTGATCGCATCGCCGGAATAGGCCTGGCCGTTGACCGCCACGATGGTCATGCCCGGGGCGATGCCGGCCTGGAAGGCCGGGCTGTCCCACAGCACGTCGCCCACGCCACCGTCGCTGCCCACCGACAGGCCCAGCGAATAGGTCAGGTTGGTCGACTTGCTGCGGCCCTCGGCGGCCTTGATCGCGGCGCTGGGCTTGTCGCTGAACACCAGCTTCCAGCCGCTGGCCTCGATGCCCCCGGTCAGCGGCTTGCGGCCATCCAGGCGGTCGCGCAGGAACGTGGCCCAGTCGTAGGCCGCCACACCATTGAGCGTGGACACCACTTCGTCGAAGTCGTAGGTCTTGACCTGGTAGCTGCCGTTGTCCATGCCGAAGAAGGCCTTGGCGAAATCGTCGATCGACTTCTTGCCGCGGCTCAGCTCGCGCAGCTTGGCGTCGGCCTCCAGCCACACCATCTGGCCGCCGGAGTAGTAGTCCTCGCTGAGCTGGTAGCTGCGATAGGCCAGCGGGCGGCGCATGTTGATGGTCGGATCGTTGGTGGTGTCCTGCAGCGGACGCCAGTCCAGTCCCGGCCGGCCGCGGGCATAGGTCGCCGCGACGCTGGCCAGGGCATCCATCGTCTGCTCCTTGGACCACAGGCCCGAGCGCGCCGCCAGCACATAGCCGTAGAACTGGGTCTGCCCCTCGTACACCCACAGCAGGCTGTCGCCCATGGGCACGTTGAAGTTGGGCGTGGTCAGGTCCACGCCGCGGCGGAACTTGCCGTTCCAGGAGTGGTTGAACTCGTGCGGCAGCAGATCGCGGCCGCCCCAGGTCTCGTCCCACTTGGTGAAGTAGTCCGGGCTGCCGCTGTTCTCGCTGGAGCGATGGTGCTCCAGGCCGATACCGCTCATCTGGGTGGTCAGCGCCAGCAGGAAGTCGTAGTGATCGTAGTGGTGCGCGCCATAGAGCTTGTAGGCCTGCTCGACCAGCGCCTTGTGCTTGGCGATCTGCTCGGGCTTGGCCTCCAGCGACTTGGGCGCGTCGGCGAACACGTTGAGCTTGACCGGGGTCCCCCCCTGGCTCAGGTCGAACTGCTTGTAGTACTTGCCGGCGAACAGCGGCGAATCCTGCAGCACGTTCCACGGCAGGGTCTTGAACTGCACCGTGTCGCCGGCCTTGCTGGCGGTCTCGGCGGCGGTAGCGTAGGACCAGCCGGCCGGCAGCTTGACGCTGGCCTGCACCGGGATCTGGCGGCTGTAGTAGCCGGCCGGGTACAGCACGGTGAGATTCCACTGCAGGTTGAGCATGGCCGGAGTCATCACCACGCGGCCCTGATCGCGGTTCAGCGGCGAGAGGTAGTCGAACTCCACCTGCAGCTCGCTCACGCCTTCCGGGATGTTCACCTTGTAGGCGAACACGTCGTACTGGTCGCGCGTCCAGGGCAGCTTCTGGCCGTTGGCGGTGAACTTCAGCCCCGCGACCTTGGCCACCTGGCCGGTCGGGCTGTGGTTGCCGGGGATCCATTCCGGATACAGCAGGGTCAGCTCGCCCGCCTTCACCGGCAGGGTCTCGCGCACCTTGAAGATGCGCCGGCCCAGATCGGTGGCATCCACGTCCACCCGCACGGTGCCGGGGTACGGGATGTCCTGCGGCGCGGGCGTGCTGGACTGCTGGGCCTGCGCGGTACCCGCCAGGGCGCACAGGACGGCCAGGGCGACGGGCGAGAAAGCGATCTTCATGGAGTCTCCGGGGACGAGGATGAGGCCAGGGCGGCAACCCTCGATGCTATCCCCTGTCGCCCACCTGACGTTCCTGCCATTGGTCACGGTCGCCAGCCTTCCGCCTACGAAAAAGGCCGCCCAAGGGGCGGCCTGTTCGTGACGCAGCGGAAGCCCGGAGGCCTCAGTGCATCATGTTCGCGTTCATGTTGTGCAGCACCCACAGCGAACCGACGATCACGATGCCGATCACCACCACCGTGGAGATGAACACCATGGCGTTGCTGCGCTGGGCCGGGGTCAGGTCCATGTGCAGGAAGTACACCAGGTGGACCACGATCTGCACTGCCGCGCACAGGGCGGCGATGGCGGCGGTGACGCCGGCCGGGAAGAAGCCGCTCATCGCCAGGCCGAACGGAATCACCGTCAGGATCACCGCCCAGACGAAGCCGATCAGATACGACTTCACGCTGCCGTGGCCGGCCGCCTCGTGGGCGTGGTCATGGGAAGAATGGACAGGACCGCTCATCACAGGGCTCCCAGCAGATAGACGACGGTGAACACACCGATCCAGATGATGTCCAGGAAGTGCCAGAACAGGCTCAGGCAGGACAGACGGGTCATCACGCGCGGCGTCAGGCCCTTGGTCAGGACCTGGATCACCAGCACCGCCATCCACAGGATGCCGGCGGTCACGTGCAGACCGTGGGTGGCCACCAGGGTGAAGAACGCCGACAGGAACGCGCTGCGCCCCGGGCCCGCGCCCTCCTCGATCAGGTGGTGGAACTCGTAGAGCTCCATCCCGAGGAAGCCGGCACCAAACAGGAAGGTGATGAACAGCCAGCCCAGCAGCTGTCCTTTGCTGCCCTTGTGCGCGCCGATCATCGCCAGGCCGAAGGTCAGGCTGGAGAACAGCAGCAGGAAGGTCTCGACCAGCACGAACTTCAGGTCGAACAGCTCCTTGGCCGTGGGGCCATCGACCGTGGCGCCGGACAGGACCGCGTAGGTGGCGAACAGGCCTGCGAAGATCAGGCAGTCGCTCATCAGGTAGATCCAGAAGCCGAACACCGAATTGGCGCCGGCATCGTGGTGCCCGTGGTCGTGGTCGTGGGCTTGCGCGTCGTGGTGCGCGTGACTCATGGTGTTGCTCGCGGACATGTCAGAGGGCCCCCGTCTTGGCGGCACGCAGGCGGTCAAGCTGGTCGTAGCGCGCGTTCTCGATGCGCGCCACCTCGGCGGCCGGCACGTAGTAGTCGATGTCGTCGTCGAAGGCGCGCACCAGGAAGCTGCCGATCATGCCGACCAGGCCGATGATGGCCATCCACCAGATGTGCCAGATCATGCCGAAGCCCAGCAGCACACTGAAGGCACCCATCCACACGCCGATGGCGGTGTTGCGCGGCATGTGGATGTCCTCGAAGTGGGTCGGACGCTGGTAGGCGGTACCGGCCTCCTTGTCACGCCAGTGCTGGTCCAGGCCATTGACCTTGGGCAGGTGGGCGAAGTTGTAGAACGGCGCCGGCGAGGACGTGGCCCACTCCAGCGTGCGGCCATCCCACGGGTCGCCGGTCAGGTCGGGGTTTTCCTTGCGCTTGATGATGCTCCAGGCGATCTGGACGATGTTCAGGAAGATGCCGCAGCCGATGATCACCGCACCGCCGGCCGCCACCATCAGCCACGGGGTCCACTCCGGGTTGTTGTAGCTGTTCAGGCGACGGGTCATGCCCAGGAAGCCCAGCACGTACAGCGGCATGAAGGCGACGAAGAAGCCGACGATCCAGCACCAGAACGAGGCCTTGCCCAGCTTGTCGATGAGCTTGAAGCCGAACGCCTTGGGGAACCAATAGGTCAGGCCGCACAGGCAGCCGAACACCACGCCGCCGATGATCACGTTGTGGAAGTGGGCGATCAGGAACAGCGAGTTGTGCAGCACGAAGGACACCGCCGGGATCGCCATCATCACGCCGGTCATGCCGCCGATGGTGAAGGTGACCATGAAGCCCACCGTCCAGTACATCATCGAGGTCATCTGCAGACGACCGCGGAACATGGTGAACAGCCAGTTGAAGATCTTCACGCCCGTAGGCACCGCGATGATCATCGTGGTGATGCCGAAGAACGCGTTGACGTTGGCGCCCGAGCCCATCGTGAAGAAGTGGTGCAGCCACACGATAAAGGACAGCAGGCCGATGCAGCTGGTGGCCCACACCATCGAGGTGTAGCCGAACAGCGGCTTGCGCGAGAACGTGGACACCACCTCGGAGAACACGCCGAAGCACGGCAGGATCAGGATGTAGACCTCCGGGTGACCCCAGATCCAGATCAGGTTGATGTACATCATGGCGTTGCCGCCACCGTCGTTGGTGAAGAAGTGCGTGCCCAGGTAGCGGTCGGCGGTGAGCAGGGCCAGCGAGACGGTGAGGAACGGGAACGCGGCGATCATCAGGATGTTGGTGATCAGCGCGGTCCAGGTGAAGATCGGCATGTGCATCAGCTTCATGCCCGGCGCGCGCATCTTGAGGATGGTCACCAGGAAGTTGATGCCGGTCAGCGTCGTGCCCAGGCCCGAGATCTGCAGGGCCCAGATGTAGTAGTCGACCCCGACCCCGGGACTGTATTGCAGCCCCGACAGCGGCGGGAACGCCAGCCAGCCGGTCTGGGCGAACTCGCCCACGAACAGCGACAGCATGATCAGCACCACGCCGGCCACGAACAGCCAGAAGCTCAGCGAGTTCAGGAACGGGAACGCCACGTCGCGCGCGCCGATCTGCAGCGGCACCACCAGGTTCATCAGGCCGGTGATGAACGGCATGGCCATGAAGAAGATCATGATCACGCCGTGCGCGGTGAAGATCTGATCGTAGTGATGCGGCGGCAGGATGCCGGCGCCGCCGTCATGGGCCAGCGCTAGCTGGGTGCGCATCATGATCGCGTCGGCGAAGCCGCGCAGCAGCATGACCAGCGCCACGAAGATGTACATCACGCCGATCTTCTTGTGGTCGACCGAGGTCAGCCACTCGCGCCACAACCAGCCCCACTTCTTGTAGTAGGTCATCAGCGCCAGCACGACCAGGCCGCCCAGCGCGGTACCGGCGAAGGTCGCGATCAGGATCGGCTCGTGGTACGGGATCGCCTCGAGCGTCAGTTTACCGAACAACATTAGTGCGTCTCCTGCGGATTGCGCGTCTCACCCGCCGGCGCCTTGGCGTCGTCGTGGTGCATGTGCTCCATGCCGGGCATGGCGTCCATGGACTGCATGTCGTGACCGTCGTGCGCATCGCCGGCGGGCGCGCCGGGCGGTGCGTGATCGCCCGCGTGGGCGTCGGCCTGCTGCGCGGCCTCGGTGCCCGGCTCGGCCGGGTTGTCCATGCCGAGCATCTTGTGCCCGCCCTTGCCGTGCGAGCCCATCATGTACTTGGCGATGATGCCGTTGAACAGCTCAGGCTTGACCGAGGCGTAGTAGATCGGCGCCACGTTCTCGCTGGGCTTGGCCAGCTCGGCGTAGGACGCGTCGTCGAGCGTCTTGCCCGAGGCCCTGGCCTTGGCGATCCAGGCCTCGAAGCCCGCCTGATCGGTGGAGATCGCCTTGAACTGCATGCCCGAGAAGCCCTGGCCGCTGTAGTGCGAGGACATGCCGCGCAGGTCGCCCTGCTCGTTGGCGATCAGGTGCAGCTTGGTCTCCATGCCCGCCATCGAATAGATCATCGTCCCCAGCTCCGGGATGAAGAAGGCGTTCATCACCGAGTCGGAGGTGATGCGGAAGTTGAGCGGCGTCTTCTCCGGGAAGGCCATCTCATTGACCGCCGCCACGTTCTGGTCCGGATAGATGAACAGCCACTTCCAGTCCAGCGACACCGCCTGGATGGTCACCGGCGGCACGTCAGAGTCCAGCGGACGGTACGGATCCAGCGCGTGCGAGGAGCGCCAGACCAGCACGCCCAGCACGGTGATGATCACGCACGGGATGGCCCAGACCACGATCTCGATCGGCGTGGAGTGGTGCCACTCGGGCTCGTAGCGGTTCTGCTTGGAGGCCCGGTAGCGATAGGCGAACACCAGCGCCATCACGATCACCGGCACCACCACCAGCAGCATCAGCACCGTGCAGGTGACGAGCAGGTTGCGCTCGTCGATGCCGATCTGCCCCTTGGGGTTCAGGATGGCGGACTGGCACCCGCCGAGAAACAGCACACTTGCCAGCAAGACCCATGGACGCAGTCGTCCAGGAAGCTTCAGCAGGGACATGGTCTATCCAGTTGCGAGAAGAAATCGGCTACCTAGACGGACGGTCGGCTGGCCGACCGCCCGCAACACAGGCCGCGCGTGGGCTGCCGCACAGGCGCCCGGACGCTGGCAGAGCCTGCGCTAGAACCGCACTATCTTATGCTGCCAAGCAACATCAAGGAATCCCTCGGCCGACGCGATTGCGTCAGTCGGCCGCGATCTCGCCGACCGTGCTCGTGTGATCCATATCCCAACGCGGATGTCGGCGCCGCGCCCGCCGCTCGCGGCATGCTCCGATGCTACGCCTGCCGGCGCGTCGCGCTGTCGACACGGCGCGCATGAACACGCAAAAGAAAGGCCCCGCCAACGCTGCGACGGAGCCTTCAGAATGACCTTGGTGCCGGAAACAGGAGTCGAACCTGCGACCTACGCATTACGAATGCGCCGCTCTACCAACTGAGCTATTCCGGCGGGGAGGGCGAATTCTAGGGACCGTGCCGCTTCCGGTCAATTGAGCCGGCAGGTGCGATCATGTCCAGCGGCGCTGCCGGTGCGCGACGCCGCGTGCGGGACGCGGCATCATCGCCATGGACGCGCCCTCGGCGCCCTCGGCGCCCTGCCCCGCTCTCGCCGCCGCAAGGAGCCGCCATGCCCGCCCGCACCACCGCCGCCTCGTCCGGCGCCACGCCCGCCGGCGCCGAGCCGCAGGCCATCGACGCGCCGCTGTCCATCGCCGCGACGTTCCTGGTGCTCAACGTCAAGGACACGCCGCAGGCGCACGCGGCCGTGCGCGCCACGCTCGGCGCCACCGGCGATCTGATCAAGACCATCACCAGCCGCGACCTCAGCCGTGGCTTCACCTGCAATGTCGGCATCGGGTCGCGGGTCTGGGAGACGCTGACCGGGCTGTCCAAGCCGCGCGAGCTGCATCCTTTCAGGAAGATCCGCGGCGCGGCCCACACCGCCGTCTCCACGCCAGGCGATCTGCTCTACCACCTGCGCGCGCCCACGCTGGACCTGATCGTGGAGTTCGAGAAGCTGCTGCTGCAGGCCTTCGGCGATGCGGTCGAGCCGGTCGATGAAGTCAGCGGCTTCCGCTACTTCGACGGGCGCGACCTGCTCGAGTTCGTCGACGGCACGGCCAACCCGGACGGTCTGGCGCTGCCGCAGGCCACGCTGGTGGGCCAGGAGGATCCGGACCACGTCGGCGGCAGCTATGTGGTGATCCAGAAGTACCTGCACGACCTGGACGCCTGGCGCGCGCAGCAGGTGGAGGCGCAGGAGGCGATCATCGGGCGCAGGAAGTTCGACAACACCGAGCTGCCGGACGCCCCGGCGCCGGCGCAGAAATCGCACAAGACGCTGTGCACGATCAGCGATGCGCAGGGCGAGCACGACATCCTGCGCGACAACATGCCCTTCGCCTCGCCGGCGCGCGGCGAGTACGGCACCTACTTCATCGGCTACACGCGCCATCTGTGGGTGATCGAGAAGATGCTCGAACGCGTGTTCATCGGCGACCCTGCGCCGCTGCACGACCGCATCCTGGACTTCTCCATCGCCCAGACGGGGGCAGTGTTCTTCGTGCCGGCACGCGCGGTGCTGGACGCGATGGGCGACTGACCGCGCCGGTCAGTCCACCAGCTGCAGGCGCAGTTCCTTGGGCAGGGCGAAGACCATGCTCTCCGGCTCGCCGGCCAGCTCGCTGACGTCGTTGGCGCCCAGCTCGCGCAGGCGCGCGATCACACCGTCGATCAGCACGTCCGGCGCCGAGGCGCCGGCGGTCACGCCGACCCTGCGCTTGCCGGCGATCCAGCGCGGATCGATCTCCTGCGCGCCGTCGATCAGATACGCCTCCACGCCGTCGCGCTGGGCCAGCTCGCGCAGGCGGTTGGAGTTGGAGCTGTTGGGCGAGCCGACCACCAGCACCAGGTCGCATTCGCGCGCCAGGTCGCGCACGGCGTCCTGGCGGTTCTGCGTGGCGTAGCAGATATCGTCGTTCTTCGGCCCCTGCATCGCCGGGAAACGGGCGCGCAGCGCCTCGATGATGCCGACCGTGTCGTCCACCGACAGCGTGGTCTGGGTGGTATAGGCGAAGTTGTCCGGCTGCTCGATCTGCAGCGTGGCGACATCGTCGATGTCCTCCACCAGGTAGATGCGCCCGGTACCGCGCTCGCGATCCCACTGGCCCATCGTGCCCTCGACCTCCGGGTGGCCGGCGTGGCCGATCAGCACCACGTCGCGTCCGGCGCGGCAGTGGCGCGCCACTTCCAGGTGGACCTTGGTCACCAGTGGGCAGGTCGCATCGAAGACCTTCAGCCCGCGTCGGCCGGCCTCGGCGCGCACGGCCTGGGACACGCCGTGGGCGCTGAAGATGAC
Organism: Pseudoxanthomonas winnipegensis; assembly: GCF_004283755.1. Classification (GTDB taxonomy): domain Bacteria; phylum Pseudomonadota; class Gammaproteobacteria; order Xanthomonadales; family Xanthomonadaceae; genus Pseudoxanthomonas_A; species Pseudoxanthomonas_A winnipegensis. Next base: position 62,859 of record NZ_SHMH01000013.1, on the reverse strand, counting down.
CGTGTTGTTGTCCGGCACCTCGTCGAGCTCTTCGACGAAGATCGCACCGCGGCGCTTGAGGTCGTCGACCACGAAGCGGTTGTGCACGACCTCATGGCGTACGTAGATCGGCGCGCCCAGGGTCTCGATGGCGCGCTTGACGATCTCGATGGCGCGGTCGACACCGGCACAGAAACCGCGGGGATTGGCGAGCAGGACGTCCATGGCAGGCAGTGTAGAGGAGTGAGGGGAAAGGAACGCGTAACAGCGGTCCCGTGGGCCCTACGGCTTCTCCGTGGCCCGCGCCTCGGCCCCGCCCTTCTTGCTCAGCCCGAACAGCGCAATGCCCACCGCGCCGCAGACGATGGCCGAGTCGGCGATGTTGAACGAGGGCCAGTAGTGGTCGCCCACGTACCACTGGATGAAATCGACCACATGGCCGTGCATCAGCCGGTCGATCACGTTGCCTAGCGCACCGCCGATGACCAGCGCGTACGGCAGGGCCACGCGCCAGTCGCCGCGCGGCGTGCGCGACAGCCACCAGCCCAGCAGGCCGCACACGCCCAGCGCCAGCGCCGTGAAGAACCAGATCTGCCAGCCGCCGGCGTTGCTGAGGAAGCTGAAGGCCGCGCCGGTGTTGTAGGTGCGGTACCAGTTCCAGAAGCCGTCGATCACCTTGACCGCCTGGAACTCCGGCAGGCTGGTCAGCACCCAGGCCTTGGACCACTGGTCCAGGCCGATGACCACGGCCGACAGCAGCAGCCAGATCAGTGCCGAAGGCTGCCGCGTCGAGGCGCCCGGGTGCTGCGCTTGGTTCAGAACCATTGCCGGTCCTCCCCCGCGCCATCGACATTGTCCACGCAGCGCCCGCACAGCTCAGGATGCGCGGCGTAGGCGCCGACGTCGGCGCGACGCTGCCAACAGCGCACGCACTTGGGCTTGTCGGTCGGCTGGGCGCTGACGAAGAGCGCCTCGGCGCTGGCTTCGCGCACAGTGACATCGCCGCTGATGAACAGGAAGCGCAGCTCATCGGCCAGCGGCTGCCAGCGCGCGGCGGTGGCCGCGTCGGCGGCGATGGCGATCTCCGCGTCCAGCGCCGCGCCGATGGCGCCGCTGGCGCGCATCGGTTCGAGCACCTTGGCCACCTGCTCGCGCAGGGCCAGCAGCGCGTCGAAGTCGGCCTCGCCCAGCTTGGCCTCCGGCGGCAGCGGCGCCAGGCCGTCGTACCAGGTGGTGAACAGCACGTTGTCCAGGCGGTTGCCGGGCAGGTAGCCCCACATCTCGTCGGCGGTGAAGCTCAGGATCGGTGCGATCCAGCGCACGAAGGCTTCGGCGATGCGGTACATCGCGCTCTGCGCGCTGCGGCGGCCGCGCGAATCCTCCTGCATCGTGTACAGGCGATCCTTGGTCACGTCCAGGTACAGCGAGCCCAGGTCGACGCTGCAGAAGTTCAGCAGCGCCTGCACGATGGCCGGCAGGTCGTAGCGCGCATAGGCGGCCTCGATCTTCTCCTGCAGCTGCCAGGCGCGATGCACGATCCAGCGATCCAGCGCGACCATGTCGTCCAGCTCACGCAGGTGCACGGCCGGATCGAAGCCATGCAGATTGCCCAGCAGGAAGCGCGCGGTGTTGCGGATGCGGCGGTAGGCGTCCGCGTTGCGCTTGAGGATCTCCTGCGACAGCGACATCTCGTTGCTGTAGTCGGCGCTGGCGATCCACAGGCGCAGGATGTCCGCGCCCAGGGTCTTCATGATGTCCTGCGGCTCGATGCCGTTGCCCAGCGACTTGGACATCTTGCGGCCGTGCTCGTCCACGGTGAAGCCGTGGGTCAGGCAGTGCCGGTACGGCGCGGCCTTGTCGATGGCCACGCCGGTGAGCAGCGAGGACTGGAACCAGCCGCGATGCTGGTCGCTGCCTTCCAGGTACAGGTCGGCCGGCTTGCCGAAGCCGCGCTCCAGCAGCACGCCCTCGTGGCTCACGCCCGAGTCGAACCAGACATCGAGGATGTCGTTGACCTTCTCGTAGTCGGCGGCCGCATCGCCGAGCAGCTCGGCCGGATCCAGGTCGTACCAGGCGTCCACGCCGGCCTGCTCCACCTTCAGCGCCACCTGCTCCATCAGCGCGACGCTGTCCGGATGCGGCAAGCCGGTCTCGCGGTGCATGAACAAGGCGATCGGCACGCCCCAGGTACGCTGGCGCGAGATCGTCCAGTCCGGGCGGCCCTCGACCATGCCGGCGATGCGCGCGCGGCCCCATTCGGGATACCACTTCACCGCATCGATGGCCTTGAGCGCATCGCTGCGCAGGTTGGCCTGGTCCATCGAGATGAACCACTGCGGCGTGGCGCGGAACACCACCGGTGTCTTGTGCCGCCAGCAGTGCGGATAGCTGTGGGTCAGCGGATGGAAGGCCAGCAGCGCACCGTTGTCGCGCAGGCCTTCGACGATGGCGTCGTTAGCCTTCCAGATGTGCTGGCCGGCCAGCGCCAGCTCACCGAACGGCGGCGTGGACGGCAGGTACACGCCGCGTCCGTCGACCGGGGTGATCTGCGCGGCGGTGTAGCGATCGACCAGACCGTACTTCAGGCAGACCGCGTAGTCCTCCTGGCCGTGGCCGGGCGCGGTGTGGACCGCGCCGGTGCCGTCCTCGGCGGAAACGTGATCGCCCAGGATCAGCGGGATGTCGCGCTGCGCGTAGAACGGGTGGCCCAGCAGCAGGCCTTCCAGCGCCGCGCCCTTGGCATGGCCGTGCACCACCACCTCGGACACGCCGTAGCGCGCCAGAGCGCGCGCGGCCAGCGCCTCGGCCACGACCAGCCAGCGCGGGGCGCCGTCGCGGGCCGGGCCTTCGACCAGCACGTAGTCCAGCTCCGGACCCAGGCTCACCGCCAGCGAGGCCGGCAGCGTCCACGGCGTGGTGGTCCAGATCGGCACGGCCACCTCGGTCCCGGCCGGCGCCTGCGCGCCGAACGCCGCGGCCAGGGCCTGCGGATCGCGCGCGGCATAGCCCACGTCGACCGCCGGGGAGACCTTGTCCTGGTACTCGATCTCGGCCTCGGCCAGGGCCGAGCCGCAGTCGAAGCACCAGTGCACCGGTTTGGCGCCGCGCACCAGATGGCCGTTGGCGACGATCTTGGCCAGCGCGCGGATCTCGTCGGCCTCGAAGCGGAAGTTCAGCGTCTTGTACGGATGGTCCCAGTCGCCGATCACGCCCAGGCGCTTGAAGTCCTTGCGCTGCAGGTCGATCTGCTCCTCGGCGTACTCGCGACACTTCTGCCGGAACGCGCGCGCGTCCAGCTTGGTGCCCACCTTGCCCCACTTCTTCTCCACCGCGATCTCGATCGGCAGGCCGTGGCAGTCCCAGCCCGGCACATAGGGCGCGTCGAAGCCGGCCAGATAGCGCGACTTGACGATGATGTCCTTGAGGATCTTGTTGACCGCATGGCCCAGGTGGATCGCGCCGTTGGCGTACGGCGGGCCGTCGTGCAGCACGAACAGCGGCCGGCCCTTGGCGTTGGCGCGCAGCTGCGCGTACAGATCCTGGTCGTACCAGCGCTTGAGCGTGTCCGGCTCGCGCTTGGGCAGGTCCCCGCGCATGGGGAACTCCGTGGCCGGCAGATGCAGGGTGGCTTTGTAGTCGGTACTCACAGGTGGCGGTTCTCTGCGGCTATGCGGGGGAGGCCTGCGCGGCGCCACGCGGGCCTGGATTCAAGAAGATGGTCGTTCAGGCCGTGGCCCGCAGGCGTTCGGCGGACAGCAGTCGGCGGGCGTTGGCGGCGTCGCGCTGCATCTGTTCGGTCAGCGCCTCCAGGCCGTCGAATTTTTCCTCGTCGCGCAGCTTGGCGACGAATTCCACGCGCAGGTGGCGCCCATACAGGTCGCCGCTGAAGTCGAACAGATGCGCCTCCAGCAGCGGCTCCACGCCGTCCACGGTGGGCCGGGTGCCGAAGCTGGACACCGACGGCCACGGCCGCTCGGTCAGCCCATGCACCCAGGTCGCGTAGATGCCGCTCAGCGCCGGCGTCTTGGGGAAGCGCAGGTTGGCGGTCGGGAAGCCCAGCGTGCGGCCCAGCTGCTTGCCGCGCACCACCCGCCCGCCGATGGCGTACGGGTGGCCGAGCAGGCGCTCCGCATGGATGAAGTCGCCCTGGCGCAGCGCGGCGCGGATGCGGGTGGAGGACACGCGCTCGCCATCGGCGCAGTGCACCGGCTCGATCTGGCCCGCGGCGAAGCCCAGCTCCGCGCCCATCGCCTGCAGCAGCGCCACATCGCCGCCGCGCTTGTGGCCGAAGCGGAACTCCGGCCCGATCCACACCTCGCGCGCGGCCAGGCGCCCGACCAGCAGCGTGTGCACGAAATCCTGCGCCGACATCGCGGTCATGCGCTGGTTGAAGCGCAGCAGGCCGATGCGGTCGGCCCCGCCCTGCAGCAGGCCTTCGACCTTGGCGCGCGGCAGGCTCAGGCGCGGCGGCGGGTCCTGCGGCTGGAAGAACTCGCGCGGCAGCGGTTCGAAACTCACCGCCACCAGCGGCAGCCCCAGCGCGCGGGCGCGCGCCTGGGCATGACGCAGCAGCGCACGGTGGCCCAGGTGCAGGCCATCGAAGGCGCCGATGCACACCACACTGCCACCCGGGGTCAGTACCCCGCCTTCGATGTCACGAAACAGCCTGCTCATCGGGATTGGGCGATCGGGCGGCCAGACGAGGCCACCCAGGAAATCTCTGGGGAAACCCGTGAAGTATAGCCGTCAGGCGCAGGCGCAAGGCCCACCGACTCAGTGCCCACGCAGGTCGCGCGGTCGCAGGCCCAGCGCGACCTGCACCACGGCGTAGGTGAGACCGCCGGCCGCGACCAGGCCCAGCAGGCTAAGGACGCGCGTCAGCTTGGGCAGCACGGTGAAATCGGGAAGCCAGTGCAGCCCGGCGCCGACCACCGCGGCCATCGCCGCGCACGCCAGCAGCAGCCGCAGAACGAAGCCGCCCCAGCCCGCGCGGCGCTGATACACCCCGGCGCGGCGCAGCCACATCCACAGCAGGCCCAGGTTGATGTAGCTGGCCACCGCGCTGGCGATGCCCAGGGCCAGATGCAGGCCGGGCGTCCGCGCCAGCGCCTCGGTCACGCCCAGCGCGCGCACCTCCGGCTTGACCATCAGCTGGTACAGCAGCGCCAGGAACAGCAGGTTCAGCACCATGTTGGACACCAGCGCCACGATGCCGGCGCGGACCGGCGTGGTGGTGTCCTGGCGCGCGTAGAAGGCCGGCAGCACGATCTTGAGCAGGGCGAAGGCCGGCAGGCCGAAGCTCAGCCCGAACACCGACATGGCCGCCATATGCGTATCGAAAGCGGTGAACTTGCCGTACTGGAACAGCGTGGCCACCAGCGGCACGCTCAGCAGCATCAGGCCTACCGCCGCCGGCACGGCGATCAGCAGGGTCGTGCGCAGGCCCCAGTCCAGCGCCGCGGAGAATCCGGCGGCGTCGGTCTTGACGTGGTGGCGCGAGAGCGCCGGCAGGATCACCGTGCCCAGCGCCACGCCGAACACGCCCAGCGGCAGCTCCAGGAAACGGTCGGCCTGGGAGAGCCAGCTCTGCGAGCCGGCGAACAGGAACGAGGCGATCACCGTATCCAGCAGCAGGTTGATCTGCGCCACCGACGAGCCGAACAGGGTCGGCACCATCAGCCGCAGCACCCGGCGCACGTCCGGATGCGACCAGCCCCAGCGCGGCAGGGTCAGCAGATCGATCCCGCGCAGCGCCGGCAGCTGGAACAGCAGCTGCAGCGCGCCGGCCGCCAGCACCGCCCAGCCCAGCGCCAGGATCGACATGCCCATCAGCGGCGCCAGCCACAGCGCGCCGGCGATCATGCACAGGTTGAGGATCACCGGCGTCAGCGCCGGGATGGCGAAGCGGTTGAAGCTGTTCAGCGCCCCGCCCGCCAGCGCGGTCAGCGAGACGAACAGCAGGAACGGGAAGGTCAGCCGCAGCAGGTCCACGATCAGGCCGAACTTGGCAGGGTCGTCGGCCGAGCCGGGGTTGAACACCATCGCCACCTGCGGGGTGAAGATCAGCCCCAGCGCGGTCACCAGCAACAGCACCCCGCCGAGCGTGCCCGACACGCTGGCCATCAGCGTGCGCAGGTCGGCATGCGGCCGGGTCTCCTTGACCTCGGTGAACACGGGCACGAAGGCCGTGGAGAACGAGCCTTCGGCGAACAGCCGGCGCAGGAAGTTGGGGATGCGGAACGCCACCCAGAACGCGTCGGTCACCGCATTGGCGCCGAAGCTGGCGGCGATGGCCTGGTCGCGCACCAGCCCCAGCACCCGCGAGATCATGGTCATGCTGCTGAACGACAGCAGCCCTTTCAGCATTTTCGGTGTGCTCACGCCCTACCCCAGGCCATGTGGTTGACGCAAGTCCTTGAACAGCCCATAATTTCCCGTTCGTTTTTCCGCCCGCCGTCAACCCCAAGTCTTCTCAGGATCCCAACGTGGCCAATATCAAGTCCGCCAAGAAGCGCGCCAAGCAGACCGTCGTGCGCAATGCGCGCAACGTCGCTCAGCGCTCCATGCTGCGCACCGCCGTCAAGAAAGTCATCAAGGCCCTCGACGCCAACGACGCCGCCGGCGCCGAAGCCGCCTTCGCCACCGCCCAGCCGCTGCTGGACCGTTTCAGCTCGCGTGGCCTGATCCACAAGAACAAGGCCGCCCGTCATAAGAGCCGCCTCACCGCGCGCATCAAGGCCCTCAAGGCCGCTTGACGCTCCACTGACGGCAAGGGCAACAGGAGACCCGGCTTCGGCCGGGTTTTTTGTTGCCCACGGATTGCCGCAGACAACGGCCAGGCACCCCCGTAGAGCGGAGCTTGCTCCGCTGGATCCTGCCCAGGATTGTCCGTCGCCCGCCTGTTCCAGAAGCGCTGCTCCCATGTGCGAAGCAAGCAAGAGCAGCGGAGCGAGCTCCGCTCTACACAGGCGAAAACCGCCCGATTCCTGCGTTGGATGCGTCACGGCCATGCCTCCCGCGAGACCTAGCCGGCGTTCTGCGCAGCCTCGAGCGCCTCTTCGCGCTGGCGGTCGAAGAAGGCCATGATCGCCTGCATGATCGGCCAGGTGCCCTCGCGCGAGATCGCCGAGGTCACATACCACGGACCGGTCCAGCCCAGTTCCTCGATGACCGCCCGGGCGCGCTCGGCGGCCTCGTCCTCGAACATCAGGTCGGCCTTGTTGAGCACCAGCCAGCGCGGCTTCTCCAGCAGCTCCGGGTCGTGCTTGCGCAGCTCGCGCTCGATGGCGCGCACCTGCTCGGCCGGCGAGACGGTCACGCCGGTGTCGGCGAAGGCCTCGTCCACCGGCGCCATGTCCACTAGGTGCAGCAGCAGGCGGGTGCGCTGCAGGTGGCGCAGGAACTGCGTGCCCAGCCCGGCGCCCTCGGCCGCGCCCTCGATCAGGCCCGGCACGTCGGCGATGACGAAGCTGCGGTGCGGCTCGACGCTGACCACGCCCAGATTGGGATACAGGGTGGTGAACGGATAGTCGGCCACCTTCGGCGTGGCCGCCGACACCGCGCGGATCAGCGTGCTCTTGCCGGCGTTGGGGAAGCCGAGCAGGCCCACGTCGGCCAGCAGCTTGAGTTCGAGCTTGAGCAGGCGCTCCTCGCCTTCCTCGCCCGGCGTCGCCCGGCGCGGGGCGCGGGTGATCGAGGACTTGAAGTGCATGTTGCCCAGCCCGCCCTTGCCGCCGCGCGCCACCAGCAGGCGATCGCCGTGCGTGGTGAGGTCGCCGATCACCTCGTCGGTGCCGACGTTGACCACCATCGTGCCGACCGGCACGGTGATGGTCAGGTCCTCGCCGGCCTTGCCGTACATCTGCCGGCCCATGCCGTTCTCGCCGCGCTGGGCGCGGAAGTTCTTCTGGTGGCGGAAGTCGACCAGCGTGTTGAGGTTCTCATCGGCCTGCAGCCACACACTGCCGCCGTTGCCGCCGTCGCCGCCGTCCGGGCCACCCAGCGGGATGAACTTCTCGCGCCGGAAGCCGACGCAGCCATTGCCGCCATTGCCGGCGATGACCTGGATTTCCGCTTCGTCTACCAACTTCATGGGATTCGGGATTCGCGATTCGGGATTGGAAAGAACCACCGGACGCCGCAGTTTAGCGACCCCGGCAAAGAACGGAGACAAGGAATCGAAGAACCCGCCGAATCCGCCTTCGCGAATCCCAAATCCCCAATCCCGACATCCCGGCTACAAACGAAAAACCCCGCCGAAGCGGGGCTTTCGCGACGCAGCGACGCGAAGGCTCAGCCCTCGGTCACCACGCTCACGGTGCGACGCTTGGCCGCGCCCTTGACCGAGAAATCGACCTTGCCGTCGACCAGCGCGAACAGCGTGTGGTCGCGGCCCAGGCCGACGCCCGGACCCGGGTGGAACTGCGTGCCGCGCTGACGGACGATGATGTTGCCGGCTTCGATCGCCTGGCCACCATAGACCTTCACGCCCAGCATCTTCGGGTTGGAGTCGCGGCCGTTGCGCGAAGAACCTACGCCCTTTTTATGTGCCATGACTTGCGCTCCTTACTTGTTGTCGCCGGAAGCGTTGATTCCGGTGATCTCGATTTCGGTGTAGTGCTGCCGGTGACCCTGGTGCTTCATGTGGTGCTTGCGGCGGCGGAACTTGATGATCTTCACCTTGTCGGCGCGGCCGTGCGACTTGACCGTCGCGGTGACCGTGGCGCCCTTCAGCGCGTCGCCCAGCTTGATGCCGTCGTCGCTGCCGAGCATCAGCAGGGTGTCGAAGGTGATGGCCTTACCGGCTTCGGCGTCCAGCTTCTCCACGCGCAGGGTCTCGCCCTGCATGACGCGATATTGCTTGCCGCCCGTGACCAGAACTGCGTACATGGGTGCTTCCTCTTTGTGTTGGCTTTTCGTAGTTATTCTCGTGCCTGCCGCCCATCGAGGGGCGGACAGAAGCGGAATGATAGCCGGATCAGTGACTTGGAGCAAGTCACCCCATGCCGTACCCGCCCGCGGTCCCCGGGGGTCGTCCGGCCGCCACGGGGCCTTCGGAAATCCGTCAATTGCCCCCATACAGGGGACTCGCTAGGCTGACCGATTCGCGACGGATCGACACGTGCCGGCGCCCTCCCCTTCCTGCACAGGCCAGACCCCCAAGGCATGGACAGTATCCGCATCCGCGGCGCTCGCACGCACAACCTGAAGAACATCGATCTCGATCTGCCGCGCGACAAGCTGATCGTGATCACCGGCCTGTCCGGCTCGGGCAAGTCCTCGCTGGCCTTCGACACGATCTACGCCGAAGGCCAGCGCCGCTACGTCGAGTCGCTGTCGGCCTACGCGCGCCAGTTCCTGAGCGTGATGGAAAAGCCGGACGTGGACCACATCGAGGGGCTGTCGCCGGCCATCTCGATCGAACAGAAGTCCACCTCGCACAACCCGCGCTCGACGGTCGGCACGATCACCGAGATCTACGACTACCTGCGCCTGCTCTACGCACGCGTGGGCATCCCGCGCTGCCCGGACCACGGCTATCCGCTGGAGGCGCAGACGGTCAGCCAGATGGTCGACCAGGTGCTGGCGCTGGATGGCGAGCAGCGCTACATGCTGCTGGCCCCGGTGATCCGCGAGCGCAAGGGCGAGCACGCCCAGGTGTTCGACCAACTGCGCGCGCAGGGCTTCGTGCGCGTGCGCGTGGACGGCGAGCTCTACGAGATCGACGCGGTGCCGCCGCTGGCGCTGCGCGTCAAGCACACCATCGAGGCGGTGATCGACCGCTTCAAGCCGCGCGAGGACATCAAGCAGCGCCTCTCGGAGAGCTTCGAGACCGCGCTGAAGCTGGGCGACGGCATGGCCGCGGTGATGTCGCTGGATCAGCCCGACGCGCCGCCGCAGCTGTTCTCGTCCAAGTACTCCTGCCCGGTGTGCGACTACTCGCTGCCCGAGCTGGAACCGCGCCTGTTCTCGTTCAACTCCCCGGTCGGCGCCTGCCCCAAGTGCGACGGCCTGGGCGTGGCGCAGTTCTTCGACCCGGCGCGCGTGGTGGTGCATCCGGAGCTGTCGCTGGCCGCCGGCGCGGTGCGCGGCTGGGACCGGCGCAACGCCTACTACTTCCAGCTGATCGCCTCGCTGGCCAAGCACTACAAGTTCGACGTCGATGCGCCGTGGATGATCCTGCCGGAGAAGGTCCAGAAGGCGGTGCTGTACGGCAGCGGCGATGAGCTGGTGACCTTCACCTACCTCACCGAGTCGGGCGGGCGCACCCAGCGCAAGCACAAGTTCGAAGGCATCGTGCCCAACCTGGAGCGCCGCTACCGCGAGACCGAATCGCCGGCCGTGCGCGAGGAGCTGGCCAAGTTCATTTCCGAGCAGCCCTGCCCCGAGTGCGGCGGCGCGCGTCTGAACCGCGCCGCGCGCAACGTGTTCGTGGCCGATCGCCCGCTACCGGAGATCGCCGTGCTGCCGGTGGACCAGGCGCTGGCGTTCTTCCGCGAGCTCAAGCTCGCCGGCTGGCGCGGCGAGATCGCGGTCAAGATCATCAAGGAGATCGCCGAGCGGCTGGGCTTCCTGATCGATGTGGGCCTGGACTACCTGACCCTGGAGCGCAAGGCCGACACGCTGTCCGGCGGCGAGGCCCAGCGCATCCGCCTGGCCAGCCAGATCGGCGCCGGCCTGGTCGGCGTGATGTACGTGCTGGACGAGCCGTCCATCGGCCTGCACCAGCGCGACAACGAGCGCCTGCTCGGCACGCTGACGCGCCTGCGCGACCTGGGCAATACGGTGATCGTGGTCGAGCACGACGAGGACGCGATCCGCGCGGCCGACCACGTCCTGGACATCGGTCCGGGCGCGGGCGTGCACGGCGGCGAGATCGTCGGCGAAGGCACGCTGGAGGACCTACTCAAGGCGCCGCGCTCGCTGACCGGGCAATACCTGTCGGGCAAGCGCCGCATCGAGGTCCCCAAGGCGCGGCACAAGCCCAACCCGAAGATGACGCTCAAGCTCACCGGCGCGCGCGGCAACAACCTCAAGGGCGTGGACCTGGAGATCGCCGCGGGGCTGTTCACCTGCATCACCGGCGTGTCCGGTTCGGGCAAGTCGACGCTGATCAACGACACGCTGTTCAGCCTGGCGGCCAACGAGATCAACGGCGCCTCGCACCAGATCGCACCCTACGACGAGGTCAACGGGCTGGACCTGTTCGACAAGGTGGTGGACATCGACCAGTCGCCGATCGGGCGCACGCCGCGCTCCAACCCGGCCACCTATACCGGGCTGTTCACGCCGCTGCGCGAGCTGTTCGCGCAGGTGCCCGAAGCGCGTGCGCGCGGCTACTCGCCGGGGCGTTTCAGCTTCAACGTGCGCGGCGGCCGCTGCGAGGCCTGCCAGGGCGATGGCCTGATCAAGGTCGAGATGCACTTCCTGCCCGACGTGTACGTGCCGTGCGATGTGTGCCATGGCAAGCGCTACAACCGCGAGACGCTGGAGATCCTCTACAAGGGCTTCAACATTAACGACGTGCTGGAGATGACGGTCGAGGACGCGCTGAAGCTGTTCGAGCCGGTGCCGTCGATCGCGCGCAAGCTGGAGACGCTGATGGACGTGGGCCTGAGCTACGTCAAGCTGGGCCAGAGCGCGACCACGCTGTCCGGCGGCGAGGCCCAGCGCGTGAAGCTGTCCAAGGAACTCTCGCGCCGCGACACCGGGCGCACGCTCTACATCCTGGACGAGCCCACCACCGGCCTGCACTTCCACGACATCGAGCATCTGCTGGCGGTGCTGCACAAGCTACGCGACGACGGCAACACCATCGTGGTGATCGAGCACAACCTGGACGTGATCAAGACCGCCGACCAGGTCGTCGACCTCGGCCCCGAGGGCGGCCACCGCGGCGGCACCATCATCGCCACCGGCACGCCGGAGGAAGTGGCGGCCAACCCGGCCTCGCACACCGGCCGCTTCCTGGCGCACCTGCTGCCCGACACCAAGGCCAAGGCCAGCAAGCCGGCGGCGGTGGCCAAGGACGAGGTGCTGCCGCCGCGCATGGCAGCCAAGAAGGCCGCCAAGTCCGCGGCCAAGTCCGCCAGGATCCCAAGCAAGAAGAAGGCCTCTTCCTGATGAGCGAAGCGAGCGAAACCCCGATTGCGCGCAAGGTGCTGGCGCGCGTGCCGATCTCCGTGCGTTGGCGCGACATGGACGCCTATGGCCATGTCAACAACGCCAAGTACATCTCCTACCTGGAGGAGGCGCGCGTGCGCTGGCTGCACGGCGTCACCGGCGGCCAGACGATGGGCCGCGGCATCTCGCCGGTGGTGGCCAATACCGACGTCAACTACCGTCGGCCGATCGTGTGGCCCAACGACATCGTCGTGGAGCTGTTCGTCGAGCGCCTGGGCAATTCCAGCGTGACCATCGGCCACCGCATCGTGGCCGACAACGATGACACGGTGCTGTACTCCGATGGCCACGTGGTGGTGGTGTGGATCGACACGGCCACCGGCAAGAGCGCGCCGATTCCCGAGGCGGTGCGCCAGGCCAGCGTCTAGGGCCTGCCCCCGCGCCTTTCCATACCTCACCGCACGGGCCCGCTATCATGCGGGCCCGCTGCATTGGTAGGAGGCGTGCGATGTCCGAGCTGGTCCAGGTCCTGTCCCACGGTGCCGTGCGCGAACTGCGCCTGGCGCGGCCGCCGGTCAACGCGCTCGACGATGCGCTGATGCAGGCGCTGGCGCGCGCGCTCGAGGACAGCTTCGCCGATGCCCAGGTTGCCGGCGTGGTGCTGTCGGGCAACGAACGGGTGTTCAGCGGCGGGCTGGATGTGCCGCATCTGATCTCGCACGGGCAGGACCGCGACGCCTTGCGTGCGACGTGGTCGGCCTTCCTCGGCCTGGCCGGCGTCATCGCCGCCGCGCCCATCCCGGTGGCCGCCGCGCTGACCGGCCATGCGCCGGCCGGCGGCTGCGTGCTGGCGCTGTGCAGCGACTACCGCGTGATGTGCCGCAGCATCGATGCGGCGCATCCGCTGCAGATCGGCCTCAATGAGACCCAGGTCGGCCTGGCCGTACCCGACGGGATCCAGCACCTGATGCGCCGTGCGATCGGCGCCCACCAGACCAGCCTGCTGGTCGTGCCCGGGGCGATGGTCAGCGCCGAGCACGCACTGCGCATCGGCCTGGTCGACGCGCTCGCCGACGATGCCGCGGCCACGATCGAGCACGCGGTGCAGCGGCTGCAGGCGCTGGCGCGGCTGCCGCAGACGCCGCTGCGCAGGACCCGCGCGATCGCCCGCGCCGACATGATCGCGGCGCTGGAGACGGTGGTGCTGGAGGAGTTCATCGAGCAGTGGTTCGGCCCGGACACCCAGGCCGCCCTGCAGGCGATGGCGGCCCGGCTCAGGAAGTCGCCACCGGCCGCTTAGGGTCGGCGATCCAGCCGCTCCACGAGCCGGCGTAGAGCTTCGGCCCGGGCAGGCCGGCGTGTTCGAACGCGAGCAGCTGATGGCAGGCGGTCACGCCGGATCCGCACATCAGCACCGCATCGCGCGCCGCGTGCGGCCCGAGCAGGGCCAGCAGCTCCAGCCGCAGGGCCTGCGGGTCGCGGAAGCGGCCATCGATCAGGTTGTCCTGGAACGGGCGATTGACCGCGCCGGGCACATGCCCCGCCACGCGATCGACCGGCTCCTGCTGGCCGCTGTAGCGCTCGAAGGCGCGCGCGTCGATCAGCCAGCCCGGCGCCTCGGCGCGGCGCGCGACGATCTGGTCGGCATCGACGATGCGCGTGCGGTCGAAGTGGCCGGGATACGGCGGCAGCGGCACCGGCGTGGGCACTGCCTCGGTCTCCGGCAGGCCAGCGGTGCGCCAGGCGGCCAGGCCGCCGTCGAGCACCGCCACCCGCGCATGACCCAGCAGGCGCAGCAGCCACCACAGGCGCGCGGCGGCCATGCTGCCATCGCCGGCGTCGTAGACCACCACCTGGTGCTCGGGCCCGATACCCCAGCGCCCCAGCCGGGCCTTGAACGCGTCCTCATCCGGCAGTGGATGCCGACCCTGCCCGTCGACGATCCGCGACAGGTCGGACAGGTCCTCGTTGAGATCGGCGAAGACCGCGTGCGGCAGATGCGACTGCATGTAGCCGGCTCGGCCGGCGGTCGGGTCGTCCAGCGCGGCCGGCGCGAAGCGGGCATCGACCAGGCGCAGGTCCGGGTCGTGCAGGTGCAGCAGCAGGACGGTGGGATCGATCAGGGTGGTCCAGTTCATGCCACAGCCTCCAGGCGTCGGCGCAGGTTGTAGAGGATGGCCGCGGTCGCGCCCCAGATGCGCTGCGCGGCCCAGTCGTATTCCAGCACGGTGCGCGCGCGGCCCTTGAAGGACAACTCCACGCTGCGCAGGTTGTCCGGCGCCATCAGATAGTCCAGCGGCACTTCGAACACCTCGGCGACCTCGCCCGGATTGGGCACCGGCACGAAGGCCGGATCCACCACCGCCACCACCGGTGTGACCAGGAAGCCGCTGACCGTGGCCAGCGGATCGAGCAGGCCCAGTGGCTGCACCTGGTGACGCGGGAGCGCGATTTCCTCGTGGCTCTCGCGCAGGGCCGCGTCGATGGCATCGGCGTCGCCCGGGTCCACGCGGCCGCCCGGGAAGCTCACCTGACCGCCGTGGTGGCGCAGGTCGTCGTGGCGGCGGGTCAGCAGCACGGTCGTCCCGTTCGCACGCGGCACCAGCCCGGCCAGCACCGCGGCGGCGGCGGGCGACTTGGTGCGGAGCATGTCGTCGATCTCGCCCTGATTCCAGCCGCGTGCCGCCGGTGCCGTGTCCAGCGGATGCAGCGCACGCTGCAGCTGGGGGTACTCGGGCAACAGTGCGGGAAGATCGGCAGGCATGCGACGCAGCGGAAGCGCGCTCATCAGGGTCGAACGCGCATCATCGCCCATCCGCGCCCAGCCGGCGATTTCGTCCAGCGTGCGCAGGCAGCCCGCGCACAACCCGTCGGCGCCCATGCGGCACACGCCGATGCACGGCGACAGCAGGCTGGGGGCGGAGGCGGCAGACATGGACGATCGGACGCGGAACGAAGTCTTGGGACGGTTGAAACGACGATGCGCCGGACGGGCCGGCGCATCGTCTTGTCACACTGCGGCAGCGCGCAGGCTTACTTGACGCCCACCAGCTTGACGTCGAACACCACGGCCTGGTTCGGGCCGATCGGCGACTGCGGCGTGTTGCCGTAGGCCTTCTCCGGCGGCAGCACCACTTCCCAGCGCGAGCCGGACGGCATCTGCACCAGCGCGTCGCGCAGGCCCGCCAGCGGGATCTCGCTGACCTTCAGGCTGGCCGGCGGCGGCGGGGTGGTCTGGCCCTGCTGCGGGCTGAAGGTATCGACGAAGGTGCGGCCATCGGCCAGCGAACCCTTGTACTGGATGGTCACGGTGCTGGCCTGGGTCGGCTTGGCGCCGCTGCCGGCTTCGACCACGCGGTACTGCACGCCACCCGGCAGGGACTGCACGCCGGCCTTGGCCTTGTTCTGCGCCAGGAAGGCGTCGGACTTGGTCTTGTTGGCGGCGGCGGCCTGGTCGAACGCAGCCTTGGCCTTGGCCATCTGGCGGGCTTCCATCTGCTGCACGGCGGTGCGCAGCTGGTCGACCGGAACCGAGGGTTCCTTCTTGGCGTAGCCTTCGTTCAAGGCCTTCTGCACGGTGGCCAGATCGACGGACTCGCCGCTTTCGATCAGGTTGCGGCCCAGGTCGTAGCCCAGCGCATAGCTCAGTGCATTGCGGTCGGGCGCGGGCGTGGAAGCCGGGGCGGTCGAGGTCTGTGCTGCGGCGGTGCCTGCGGCCAGAGTCATGGCCAGCACGCTGGCGGGAAGCAAACGCAACTTCATGTCTTACAAACCTCCGGGGTTCAAGGGTTGGGTCCAGCAAGCACTTGCGGCCCAAATGGACGCGCTAGGATAGCCCCCGCCGGACTTAACGGCCAGTGAGGCATGGACGCGATTGACCGGCCTGTCCGCGGGAAAGTTCCCGCTTCACCAATTTTTCACGAACAAGGCGTGTCGCATGGCTGAGAACTCCGTTTTGGTCGCCGATGGGGGCGCGGTGCGCCGCATCACCGTCAACCGCCCCGACAAGCTCAATGCGCTCGACGCCGACACCATCGCCGCACTGACCGAGGCCTTCCGCGCCGCCGACGCAGACCCGGGCGTGCGCGTGGTGGTGCTGACCGGCGCCGGCCCCAAGGCCTTCGTGGCCGGCGCCGACATCGCCGGCATGACCACGATGGATGCCATGGCCGGGCGCGACTTCGGCCTGCGCGGGCAGACCCTGATGCGCACCATCGAGACCCTGACCAAGCCGGTGATCGCACGGGTCAACGGCTTCGCCCTCGGCGGCGGGCTGGAGCTGGCGATGGCCTGCCATCTGCGCATCGCCGCCGAGACCGCCAAGGTCGGCCAGCCGGAAATCAACCTGGGCCTGATCCCCGGCTTCGGCGGCACCCAGCGCCTGCTGCGCCTGGCCGGGCGCGCGGCCACGCTGGAGCTGTGCCTGCTGGGCGCGCCGATCAGCGCCGCGCGCGCCCTGACGCTGGGCATCGTCAACGAGGTCGTGCCGCTCGATGCGCTGGATGCGCGCGTGGATGCGCTGGCCGCGCAGCTGGCCAGCGCCGCGCCGCTGGCGCTGCGCGCGATCCTCGAGTCGGTCATCCATGGCGGCGAATGCGCGCTGGGCGAAGGCCTGCAG
The DNA here is from genome assembly GCF_004283755.1 of Pseudoxanthomonas winnipegensis. Taxonomy (GTDB): domain Bacteria; phylum Pseudomonadota; class Gammaproteobacteria; order Xanthomonadales; family Xanthomonadaceae; genus Pseudoxanthomonas_A; species Pseudoxanthomonas_A winnipegensis. The sequence continues at coordinate 46,139 of NZ_SHMH01000013.1, read as the reverse complement.
TTCGAGGGCGCGCAGTTCGGGCTGATGTTCGCCACCGCCGACATGCGCGAGGGCACCGCGGCCTTCGTCGAGAAGCGCAAGCCGCAGTTCTCGGGGCGCTGATGGGCATCGACGGACACGACTGCGCGCAGGTGCGGGCGCTGGCCGCGCTATTGGCCGAGGACAGGCTCGACGCCGCGCTCGAGGCCGGGCTGATGGACGTGTCTGCGGACGCGGGGACCTGCGCGCACTGCACCGCCGCGCTGGCGCAGGTGGCCGCGGCGCAGCAGCGCCTGCGTGTCGCCTGGGCGGCCAGGGAGCGCTATCGCGCACGCGCCGCGCGTCTGGCCCAGCGTGCGGCCGAGCGCCAGGCACGCCGGATCAAGCCCGCCGCCACGCCGAGCCCGCAGGCGCCCGCCCTGCCCCCCGCCGTGGCCGCCGCCCTGGCCCGGGCCAAGGCGCGCGCCGCCGGAACGCCGCGCACGTGAGCCCCGCTTCGACACACCGCTCCCGCACGCTCACGCGCGCGGAGATCGCCGAGCTGTTCTCGCGCCTGGCCGAGCTCAATCCCAACCCGACCACCGAGCTGGAATACACCACGCCGTTCGAGCTGCTGATCGCGGTGATCCTGTCGGCGCAGGCCACCGATGTGGGCGTCAACAAGGCCACGCGCCGGCTCTACCCGGTGGCCAACACGCCGCAGGCGATCCTCGCGCTGGGCGAGGACGGCCTGAAGCGCTACATCTCCACCATCGGCCTGTTCAACGCCAAGGCCAAGAACGTCATCGCCACCTGCCGGATCCTGGTCGAGCAATACGATGGGCAGGTGCCGCGCCAGCGCGAGGCGCTGGAGGCGCTGCCCGGCGTGGGCCGCAAGACGGCCAACGTGGTGCTCAACACGGCGTTCGGCGAATCGACGATGGCGGTGGACACGCATATCTTCCGCGTCGCCAACCGCACCGGCCTGGCGCCGGGCAGGAACGTGCGCGAAGTCGAGGACCGGCTGGTCAAGGTGATCCCGCCGCGGTATCTCTACAACGCGCACCACTGGTTGATCCTGCACGGCCGCTATGTGTGCAAGGCGCGCAAGCCGGACTGCCCGCAGTGTGTGATCCGCGATCTGTGCCGGTTTCCGGACAAGACGGTTGAGCGGCAGGAGTGAGTGGTGGGACAAAGAGAGCGGCCGATCTGCCGCTCTCATGCACTCCTCTTTGCTCTTTCTCGAAGAGGTTCTTTGCAACTGGCGGACTGGACGGGACTCGAACCCGCGACCTGGCTCGGGAATTCGACGCCTGCGCGTTCGTACTTCGGAAGGGCAGCGGGCCGGCGGGCGGCGTCCGCTTATCCCTCGGTCAGGGCATCCTGCCCTGACTTAAGGCGCTCGGCCTCCTGCCTCGCTAGGCGCGGACGCCGCCCGCCGCCCCGCTGCCGCGTGCTTTCAGTACGCAGGCTTCGGTTCGAAGCAGTCCTGATCTTTCCTCTCGCGGAGCGCAGGCTCACTCCCTGTGGGAGCAACTGTCTCCTCAAATCTCGCAACGGCGTATGTGTAGAGCGGAGCTTGCTCCGCTGGGGCCTTCCCGCGAACCGAACGAAGAGCAGCGGAGCAAGCTCCGCTCTACAGGTGGGAGCCGCCACGGCGGCGATGGGGCTTTCCCGGTGGAGCATCATCGCCGCCGTGGCGGTTCCCACCGGAGCACAAGGCGCGGGCAGGCTCTTCCCGTTCAATCGCTAGCGATGGAGGAATAACCGAGCGGAGGAGACACGCCCGGCCGGGTCGAAGCTGGTGGGCGAAGTGTCGCTCGCCGCCCCTTGCTCCGTCGAAGGAACAAAAAAGCGGCGGAGCCTTCGCTCCGCCGCCGGATGACGTCGATCGAGGTGAAGTCGATCAGAACGACACGTCGCCCCACACGCCGAACTCGCTGGTCTTGGTGTCGATGTTGCGGTCGTTGTCGCGGTGCGTGTTCTTGTAGACGGTGGCCAGCTTGAAGCCCTTGGTCACCGGGAACTCGACGCCGAGGTTGTAGTAGGTCTCTTCCAGGTTGGGATCGACGTCCTTGCTCAGCTTGGCCTTGTCGTAGCGGGCGAACAGGTTGATGCCGCCGTCGGTCAGCGCCACATTGGCCCAGCCCGAGTAGCCATCGGCCTTGTCCTCGACCGTGTTGGTGACGGCCCAGTTCTTGGCCTGGAAGTACTCCACGCCGGCGCGAAACTTGGAGCCGGCGTAGGCGGCCATCGCGTCGAAGCGCTTGGCGGTCTGCGGCGGGTCGAAGTTCTGGGTTTCCTTGGCGCGCTCGCCGGTGTAGCCACCGATGGCGATGATCGTCTCCGGCGTCGGCGCGAAGCCCAGGCGGCCTTCCCAGTCCATGCCCTTGCTGCGGCCCGGATTGCGGTAGCCGCCGCCGCTGACCACCGAGGTGGCGTAGTTGAAGCCGGCGCCCAGGTCGCCGAAGGCGTGCACGCCCCAGTCGGCCGAGGTGCCGTAGGACAGGCGGTCGATCAGCGTGTTCTCGACGTAGCGGTAGCCGTAGTACTTCTCCACGAACGGCACCCACGGCATGTCGGCCGCACCGACGCGCACGGTGAAGGCGTCGTCGAACTTGCCCTGCACATAGGCCTTCTTGATGAAGACCTCGACGCTGTCGGCGCGCTTGCCGTCGCCGTTGGCGCTGCCCGGGCCCGGGGTCACCGAGAAGTACTGCGCATCGGTGGTGATGTTGGCCGACCAGATGTCGTTGAACTTGTGGTCGAAGGTCAGGTAGAAGCGCTTGACGTCGAAGCCGGTGCCGGTCGAGTTGGTCTTCACGCCGTTGCTCTTCTGATCGACGCTGGTCAGGTCGAAGAAGATGCGGCCGCCGATCTTGTTGTCGTTGACCAGCTTGGACAGGCCGTCCACCTTGGTGGTGGTGGCGGCCGAGGCCTCGATGGCCTGCGCCTGGACGACGTTGACCTCGGACTGCGCGTCGGACTGGGCTTCCTGCTGGGCGACCTGGGTCTGCAGCTGCTGGATCTGCGACTGCATCGCGGCCAGCTGCGCCTTCAGCGCCTCGATCTCGGTCGCGGTCGAGGAGGTCGCGGCGACGGGCTTGGCCTTCTTGCTCGACTGGGCGTGGGCGTAGGGGCTCGACGCCAGGCCGAGCCCGGCGACGACGGCCACGGCAAGGATATGGGAACGCATGGTTCTCTCCGGGTGGTGGATGCGAGGGCTGTGCCCCTGGTGCTCCCCCGGGGCGACGGCGTGAAGATTCCGCTAAGCCCATGACGCTCACGGGTCACTTTGATGACATTCGCAAGACAGCCGATCCGAAACCCCGTCACGGCGGGCGTGTCATCCGGGTGTCACGAATATTTCTTCAAAGCATCATCGAATCGTCCTGCAATGGCGCCCATCGCCGGCAATGCCGCCGGTGCACCACCCGTCAGGAGCTTCTTTCGTGACCCACCTTTCCAAGATCCGCGTGCTCGCGGGTGCTGTCGTCGCCACCCTGGCGCTGTCCGCCAACCCGGCCTCGGCGGCGGACATCACCGGCGCCGGCGCGTCCTTCATCTATCCGGTGGTGACCAAGTGGTCGGCCGACTACGCCACCGCCACCGGCAACAAGGTCAACTACCAGTCCATCGGTTCGGGCGGCGGCATCGCCCAGATCAAGGCCAATACGGTGGACTTCGGCTCCTCGGACAAGCCGCTGGATTCGGCCGAGCTGTCGGCCTCGGGTCTGGTGCAGTTCCCGTCGGTGATCGGCGGCGTGGTCCCGGTGTTCAACGTGGCCGGCGTCGCCGCGGGCGCGCTGAAGCTGGACGGCGCCACCCTGGCCAACATCTTCCTGGGCAAGATCGCCAAGTGGAACGACCCGGCCATCGCCGCGCTGAACCCAGGCCTGGCCCTGCCCGACCAGAAGATCACCATCGTCCATCGCTCCGACGGTTCGGGCACCAGCTTCAACTTCACCAACTACCTGTCCAAGGTCAGCCCGGAGTGGAAGTCCAAGATCGGCGAAGGCACCACCGTGCAGTGGCCGGCCGGCATCGGCGGCAAGGGCAACGAGGGCGTGGCCGCCTACGTCAAGCAGATCAAGGGCGGCGTGGGCTACGTCGAGTACGCCTATGCGCTGCAGAACAAGCTGGCCTATGCCTCGATGCGCAACTCGGCCGGCAAGTTCGTGCTGCCCAGCGATGAGACCTTCTCGGCCGCCGCCTCCAGCGCCGACTGGGCCAAGTCCAAGGACTTCAACCTGGTCATCACCAACGCGCCGGGCGCCGATGCGTGGCCGATCACCGCCACCAACTTCATCCTGATGCGCAAGTCGCCCAAGAGCAGCGCCAGCGCCAAGGGCGCCAAGGACTTCTTCAAGTGGGTCTACGCCTCCGGCGACGCCCAGGCCAAGGCGCTGGACTACGTGCCGCTGCCCGACGCGCTGGTGCAGCAGATCCAGACCTACTGGTCGACCAACCTGAAGTACTGAGCGGGCACGCGGCCTCTTTCGTCCGCATCACGTTCGATGACGCGGCCCTTTGTGGGCCGCGTTTTTTTTGGCCAAATGCGGGTCGTCGAACGCCACTTGGCCAAGCTGTCTCGACCCGGCCGGCGCGGCTGGCCCGCCCTCTAAGGCGGACTCGCCGCCGCGGACTATCCCTGGCCTACTCTCCGCGCGCCCCGCCCGGGTCGAGGCTCTGCGAGCGTAAAGATCAGGACTTCTTTCCACCCGAAGGCGTGGGCAAGCGCTCTGCCCCCTCCCTTTCGCCGCAGGCGAAGGGGAGGGCTGGGTGGGGTGCTGTTGCTCTTGCTTCGGTGGCTTGCCCGGTAAAGCCCCGACCCCTCCCCATCCCTCCCCTGCGCTGCGCGCAAGGGAGGGGGCCTCAAGTCGAAGCCATCCCGTCACCGATCGCGCCCCGCCCCATCTCTTTCGCCATAGGCGAAGGGACTAAGGGCTCGACGACCGCACAAACCGAAGCCATGCGACCTGACGCGCGATGCAGCGGGCCGGCGGGCGGGGGCCGCGCCTAGCGAGGCAGGAAGCCGAGCGCCCGAGTCGGGGCAGGATGCCCCGATCGAGGGCTAAGCGGACACCGCCCGCCGGACCGCTGCCCCTCCGAAGCCGCAACGCCAGTGCCCCGATCACGGCGTCATGACCCTGTAACAAAAGCATCATCCAATAGCGCCAAGCAGGCCGGATGCTCGTCTGCGCCCTCTTCGCTTCCCTGGAGTTGTCCATGCGTTTCAAGCCGGCCCGTGCGGCCCTGCTGTCCCTGTCCGTTGCCCTGGCCGTCGCGGCCTGCAGCAAGCCCGCCGACCAGGCCAACACCGCCGCCACGCCGGCCGCCGACGGCGCCACACAGCCGGCCGCGGCCGCCAAGAACCCCAATGCCGCGCAGATCTCCGGCGCCGGCGCGTCCTTCATCTATCCGCTGGTGTCCAAGTGGTCGGCCGACTACGCCGCGGCCACCGGCAACCAGGTGAACTACCAGTCGATCGGCTCCGGCGGCGGCATCGCCCAGATCAAGGCCAAGACCGTGGACTTCGGCTCGTCGGACAAGCCGCTGTCCAGCGAGGAGCTGGCGCAGTCGGGCCTGGGCCAGTTCCCCTCGGCCATTGGAGGGGTGGTGCCGGTGGTCAACCTGGACGGCGTGGACGCCGGCAAGCTGCGCCTGACCGGCGAACTGCTGGCCAACATCTTCCTGGGCAAGATCGCCAAGTGGAACGACCCGGCGCTCCAGGCCGTCAACCCCGACCTGAAGCTGCCCGACGCGAAGATCAACCTGGTGCACCGCTCCGACGGTTCGGGCACCAGCTTCAACTTCACCAATTACCTGTCCAAGGTCAGCCCGGAGTGGAAGTCCAAGGTCGGCGAAGGCACCTCGGTGCAGTGGCCCGACGGCGTGGGCGGCAAGGGCAACGAGGGCGTGGCCTCGTACGTGAAGCAGATCAAGAACTCGATCGGCTACGTCGAGCTGGCCTACGCCCTGCAGAGCAACATGCCCTACACCGCCATGCAGAACGCGGCCGGCCAGTGGGTGCAGCCGGATGCGGCCTCCTTCGCCGCCGCGGCCGAGAGCGCCGACTGGGCCAACGCCAAGGACTTCAACCTGGTGATCACCAATGCGCCGGGCGAGAAGGCCTGGCCGATCACCGCCACCAACTTCATGCTGATGCACAAGCAGTCGGCCGATGCCAAGCGCAACGCCGAGACGCTGGCGTTCTTCAAGTGGGCCTTCGAGCACGGGCAGGCGCAGGCGGCGGACCTGCACTACGTGCCGCTCCCGGCACCGCTGGTGCAGCAGATCGAGGCGTACTGGGCGGCGGAGTTCAAGTGACGCAATGGCGTGGCTGGGCCATAGGCCCAGTCGCCTTTGCCATTGCCGGAGGCGGTATGCCGCCGCCATCCCCGCGAAAGCGGGGATCCAGGGACGTTGCTGTGGATCTTGTTCCACCCGCCTCAAAGCCAAAGCAAAGTCCCTGGATTCCCGCGTTCGCGGGAATGACGAACTGAGAGATGGCTTACCGCATTCGCGGGAACGACGAGTTGAGAGATCGCTTTCCGCTTCCGCGGCAGTCATGAACTGAAAGATCACTTGCCCGCCTTCGCTGCAATGCCGAACTGAAAGACCGCTTTTCCGCCTCCGCGGCAATGACGAACTGAAAGATTGTGCGTTCACGCTTTCGCGGCAACACGTCGCATCGCGTCTCCCGCCCCCCCTCCGAGCCCTCATCCTGCATGAACGCAGCAACGCTCCCCCTTCCCGACAGCAACTCGCGCGATGCGCGCGACGCGCGGGCCGATCGCCTGTTCCGCTGGGTGCTGGTCGGCACGGTGGTCTTCGTGCTGGTCGCGCTGGCCAGCGCCGCCCTGTCCATGCTCTGGGGCGGCCGTCACGTGCTGCTCGACCAGGGCTGGCACTTCATCACCTCCACCGACTGGAATCCGGTGGAGAACAAGTACGGCGCGCTGGCGCCGATCTACGGCACGCTGGTCACGGCGGTCATCGCCATGCTGATCGCCGTGCCGGTGAGCTTCGGCATCGCCTTCTTCCTGACCGAGGTGGCGCCGCGCTGGCTGCGCGGGCCGATCGGCACGGCCATCGAGCTGCTGGCCGGCATCCCCTCGATCATCTACGGCATGTGGGGCCTGTTCGTGCTGGTGCCGGTGATGACCGAATACGTCACGCCCTGGCTCAACGACACCCTCGGCACGCTGCCGGTGATCGGCGCGCTGTTCCAGGGGCCGCCGCTGGGCATCGGCATCCTGACCGCCGGCTTCGTGCTGGCGATCATGGTCATCCCCTTCATCTCCTCGGTGATGCGCGAGGTCTTCCTGACCGTGCCCACGCGGCTGAAGGAATCGGCCTACGCGCTGGGCGCGACCAAGTGGGAGGTGAGCTGGGACATCGTGCTGCCCTACACCCGCTCGGCGGTGATCGGCGGCATCTTCCTGGGGTTGGGCCGTGCGCTGGGCGAGACCATGGCCGTGGCCTTCGTGGTCGGCAACAGCGTGAGCCTGTCGGCCTCGCTGCTGATGCCGGGCACCACCATCGCCGCGCTGATCGCCAACGACTTCGGTGAGGCCACCGAGACCTATCGCTCGGCGCTGCTGCTGCTGGGCTTCATCCTGTTCATCGTGACCTTCGCGGTGCTGGCCGTCGCGCGCTTCATGCTGATGCAGCTGGCCCGCCGGGAGGGCAACTGATGTCCAGCGCCGCCATCTATGCCCGTCGCCGCGTGGTCAACGCGGTGGCGATCTTCGTCTCCTGCATCACCGCGCTGTTCGGCCTGGCCTTCCTGGCCTGGATCCTGTGGACGCTGGTGGCCAAGGGCATCGCCGGGGTCAACCTGGACCTGTTCACCCAGAACACGCCGCCGCCGATGCAGGAAGGCGGCCTGCGCAACGCCTTCTTCGGCAGCGCGGTGATGTGCGTGCTGGCGATCGCGATCGGCGCGCCGCTGGGCGTGCTGGCCGGCACCTGGCTGGCCGAGTACGGCAATGCGCGCAAGGCGGGCACGGTCGTGCGCTTCGTCAACGACATCCTGCTGTCGGCGCCGTCGATCGTGCTGGGCCTGTTCGTGTACGCGATGGTGGTGTCGGTGATCGGCTTCTCGGCGCTGGCCGGCGCGATCTCGCTGGCCTTCATCGTGCTGCCGGTGGTGGTGCGCACCACCGACGAGATGCTGCGCCTGGTGCCGGCGCAGATGCGCGAGGCCGCGCTGTCGCTGGGCATCCCGCAGTGGAAGGTGATCATGCAGGTGCTCTACCGCAGCGCCTCGGCCGGCATCGTCACCGGCATCCTGCTGGCGCTGGCGCGCATCTCCGGCGAGACCGCGCCGCTGCTGTTCACCGCCTTCGGCAACCAGTTCTGGAGCACCAACATCTTCCGCCCGATGGCCTCGGTGCCGGTGGTGATGAACCAGTTCGCCGGCAGCCCCTACGAAACCTGGCAGACCCTGGCCTGGGCCGGCGCGCTGGTCCTGACGGTGTTCGTGCTGCTTGTCAGCCTCGGCGCGCGCTTCTTCCTGCTGCGCAACCGGATCTCCAATGACTGATCTCTCGATGGATCCCACCATGAACGATGTGCAGCACGCCTCGCCCTCCCCGCGCCTGACCCCGGTCACCACCGACCGCGGCGCGCTGCCGCCGGCCGAGGTCAAGCTCGAGGCCCGCGGCCTGGATTTCTATTACGGCAACTTCCATGCGCTGAAGGGCATCAACCTGCAGATCCCGGAGAAGCGCGTGACCGCGCTGATCGGCCCGTCGGGCTGCGGCAAGTCCACGCTGCTGCGCATCTTCAACCGCATCTACGCGCTCTACCCCAAGCTGCGCGCCACCGGCGAGGTGCTGCTGGACGGCGAGGACATCCTCTCGCCCAAGTACCCGATGAACCGCCTGCGCAGCAAGGTCGGCATGGTGTTCCAGAAGCCGGTGCCGTTCCCGATGACCATCTTCGAGAACGTGGCCTACGGCATCCGCCATCACGAGAAGCTGTCCAAGGCCGACATGAACGACCGCGTCGAGCAGGCCCTGCGCCAGGGCGCGCTGTGGGACGAGGTGAAGGACAAACTGGGCCAGAGCGCGCTCGGCCTGTCCGGCGGCCAGCAGCAGCGCCTGTGCATCGCCCGCGCCGTGGCGCTGCGTCCCAGCGTGCTGCTGCTGGACGAGCCGACCTCGGCGCTGGACCCGATCTCCACCAGCCGCATCGAGCAGCTGGTCGAGGAGCTCAAGCAGGACTACACCATCGCCATCGTGACCCACAACATGCAGCAGGCCGCGCGCGTGAGCGACTACACCGCCTTCATGTATCTGGGCGATCTGATCGAACACGACGCCACCTCGATCATCTTCTCGCGTCCGTCCAAGCAGCAGACCGAGGACTACATCACCGGTAGGTTCGGATGAGACGTTGAGGGGCGAACAGGAGCGAGGAATGAGAAACAGCAAGATCCTCTCTTCCACGCCTCACCGCTCGCGCCTCACGCCTCTCCATTCACTTCCCGCTTGAAGCTCCACATTCCTCTCCACTCATTTCCCGCGCCCATGAACAACTTCCCGCACGACCACATCGTCAAGAGCTACGACGAGGAGCAGCGCCGCATCGCGGCCGAGATCCTGCACATGGGCGAGATCGCCGTGGCCCAGCTGGAAGCGGCGCTGGACGTGGTCGAGCGCCGCGACGACCGCGCCGCCGAACGCATCATCGCCAACGACGAGGCCATCGACACGCTGGAGGACAAGGTCAGCCACGACGTCATGCAGCTGGCACTGCGCGGACCGATGGCGCGCGATCTGCGCGTGATCCTGGCCGCGCTGCGCATCCCCAACGACATCGAGCGCATCGGCGACTACGCCTCCAACGTGGCCAAGCGCTCGATGGCGCTGAACATGCTGCCGCCGGTGCCGCACGCCACGGGCCTGCGCTCGCTGGGCCAGTTGGCCGCCGAGCTGGTGCGCGACGCCATGGCCGCCTACCGCGACCAGGACGCGCAGCTGGCGCTGGAAGTGCGCGACCGCGACGCCGAGCTGGACGCGATGTATACCTCGCTGTTCCGCGAGCTGCTGACCTACATGATGGAGGACGCGCGCAACATCACCCCGTGCACGCATCTGCTGTTCATGGCCAAGAACCTCGAGCGCATCGGCGACCACGCCACCAACATCGCCGAGAACGTGTGGTTCCTGGTACAGGGCGATCATCCGCTGCCGCCGCGCGACAAGCGCGACGAGACCTCGACCACCAATATCCCGTCAGGCGGGCTTTCGCAATCCTGACTCCTGAGTGCGGGATGTAACGAAAATTTTCAGCGTATTCATATTCGCCAGCGCAGGCTGCACGCGAGCCCGGAGATCGGGCCCTCTGCAAAGGAGAACGCCATGAAACGCTTGTCCACCCTCTTCCTGGCTCTGTCGCTGGCCGCGAGCGCCACCGCAATGGCCGCTCCGCAGCATCATGACGATCGCCATGACGACCGTCGCGGTCCGCCGCCGCCGGCGCGCCATCACGATGCCCACATCACTGGAGCCGTGGCGAGCATCTGGGCCACGATCACCGCGGCGTCTACGTCCGCGACTATCGCATTCACCACCTGCCTCCGCCGCCGCGCGGTCACCAGTGGCGCCGCGTCGACAACGACTATGTACTGGTGGCCGTGGCCACTGGCATCATCACCAGCGTGATCGCGGCCAGTCACTGACCCACTGGCGTCATGCGGCGATCGAAAGGGACGCGCCGGCAACGACGCGTCCCTTTTTCATGGTCGCGAGCGCCTTGCGCGGGCGGACGCGCGAGGCCTGTCTGCTAGGCTTTCGCGATGCACGACGCCCCCACCCCGCTATCGCCGAATCCCACCGCCCCGCCCTTCACCCCGATGGCACGCCGTTTCCGCGGCTTCCTGCCGGTGGTGGTGGACGTGGAGACCGGCGGCTTCGACTGGAACCGCCACGCGCTGCTGGAGATCGCCGCCGTGCCCCTGGACCTGGATGAGGCCGGCCGCTTCGTGCTGGGCGACACCGCCTGCGTGCATCTGGAGCCGGCGCCGGGGCTGGAGATCGACCCCAAGTCGCTGGAGGTCACCGGCATCGTGCTCGACCATCCCTTCCGCCTGGCCAAGCCCGAGAAGGAAGCGCTGGACCACATCTTCGCGCCGGTACGGGCGGCGGTGAAGAAGCACAACTGCCAGCGCGCGATCCTGGTCGGGCACAACGCGCATTTCGACCTGCACTTCCTCAATGCCGCGGTGGCGCGCACTCAGCACAAGCGCAATCCGTTCCACCCCTTCAGCGTGTTCGACACGGTCACCCTGGGCGGGCTGGCCTACGGGCAGACGGTGCTGGCGCGCGCGGTGCAGGCGGCCGGCATGCACTGGAACGCCGACGAGGCGCATTCGGCCGTCTACGACGTCGAGCAGACTGCGCGGCTGTTCTGCAACATCGCCAACCAGTGGCCGCGAATGCAGGCCGCGTCCGAATAATGACGCGCGAAGTCCCGCCGCCGGCTGACGCCTCGCTGCAGCCGCTCATCGATGTGCTGGACGCGTTGATCCAGGTGCTGGAACAGGACGGCGATACCCACTGGAGCGCATGGATGCGACGCGCGAAGTCCCGCCTGGCGCAAGGCGATGATCGCGGCGCGGACGACCTGCTCGGCGCCTACGGCGGCATGGGATCGTTCAACGACCTGATCCTCGGCCAGTCGTACCAGGACGGACGCTTCGCCTGGAAACCGGGCTACGCCGCACTCAATGAGCGGTTGGACGACTTGCGCGGCCGCGCCTGGGAGCTGGCGCAACAGATCCGGCGGCGGCGCGCCTGAGCGCCTAGTCCGGCAGCGGCGCCGCCGGCGGCGGGGTCCGGGCGCCCAGCGTGGCCCCGGCCGAGGCCACGATCACCGCGGCGATCGCCAGCCACTGCAGGCCCGACAGGCGCTCGTGCAGGAACGCCAGTCCGCACAGGGCGCCGATGGCCGGCTCCAGGCTCATCAGCATGCCGAAGGTGCGCGTGGGCAGGCGGGTGAGCGCCATCATCTCCAGCGAGTACGGCAGCGCCATCGACAGCACCGCCACGCCCAGCGCCGCCGGCAGCAGCGCCGGCGCCAGCAGCGCGCTACCGGCGTGAATCACGCCCCAGGGCACGGCCACCATCGCGGCGATGGACGAGCCCAGCGCGACCATGCGCGGGCCGTGCCCGGCGCCGGCCTTCTGCCCGAAGACGATGTACAGCGCCCAGCACACGCCCGCGCCGACCGCACACGCCACGCCGAACGGATCCAGCGCGGCGTCGCGACCCGGCCACGGCACCAGCAGCACCAGGCCGAGCGCGGCCAGCAGCGCCCACACCAGATCCAGCGCGCGGCGCGAGCCCAGCAGCGCCAGCGCCAGAGGGCCGGTGAACTCCAGCGCCACCGCCAGGCCCAGCGGCACGGTCTGCAGGGCGAGATAGAACAAGGTATTCATCGTGCCCAGCGACACGCCGTAGCCGATCAGCATCTTCCACGGCAGCGCGCGCCAGGGCAGCGTCCAGGGGCGGAAGGCGATCCACAGCAGCACCGTGCCGGAGCCGAGCCGCAGCGCGGTCGCGCCGGTGGCGCCGACCACCGGGAACAGCGTCTTGGCCAGGCTCGCGCCGGCCTGGATGGACACCATCGAGGCGAGCAACAGCAGCACCGGGAACAGCACCGAGGACTTCAGCGAGGGGGACGAGGCGGACACGAAGAGCCTGCAGTGGATGAGCGCGAGGCTGCGCACTATATTGCGCAGGATGGTCAATCTAATGACGCGCAATATAGTGCGCAACCGGACGGAGGCGCGATGAGCGTGCTCGAACATGTAGCCGGCAATCTGCGCCGCCTGCGCCAGCAGGCCGGCCTGAGCCAGCAGGCGCTGGCCGAGGCCGCCCAGGTCAGCCGGCGGATGCTGGTGGCGATCGAATCGGGCGATGCCAACGTCAGCCTCAACACCCTGGACCGCTTGGCCGCGGCGCTGGGGGTGCAGTTCGCCGACCTGCTCAAGTCCGCGGCGATCGACGACCCGACGCGCGTGGATGCGCTGGCCTGGCGCGGACGCGACCCCGCCTCGTGCGGCGTGATGCTGTCCAGCGTGCCGGCAGGCCATCAGGTCGAACTGTGGCAGTGGACGCTGATGCCGGGCGAGCGCTATGCCTCGCAGGCCGATCCGGCCGGCTGGCGCGAGCTGCTGCTGGTGATCGAAGGCACGCTGACGCTGGAGAGCGTCCACGGCCTGCGCCAGTTCGCCGCGGGGGAACACCTGGTGTTCGCCAGCGATGCCGGCGACTACGCCTACCGCAACGATGGCGAGGCGCCGCTGCGGCTGGTGCGCAACGTCGTGTACTGACGCCCGTCTTCGCACCCAGGCCACGCGCGCCGTCGCAGGCTGCTCCCATGCCACCCGAACTCCGTGCCCTCCGCGCCGACATCACCACGCTTCAGGTCGATGCCATCGTCAATGCCGCCAACAGCAGCCTGCTCGGCGGTGGCGGCGTCGATGGCGCCATCCATCGCGCCGCCGGCCCGGAGCTGGTGGCCGCGTGCCGGCTGCTCGGTGGCTGCCAGACCGGGCAGGCGCGCATCACCGCCGGCTATCGCCTGCCGGCGCGCTACGTGATCCACACCGTCGGGCCGGTCTGGCACGGCGGCGAACATGGCGAGGCGGCGCTGCTGGCCGACTGCTACCGCAACAGCCTGCGCCTGGCCGGCGAACGCGACCTGGCCAGCCTCGCCTTTCCCTGCATCAGCACCGGCATCTATGGCTTTCCTCCGGCGCCTGCGGCCAAGATCGCCGTGGAGACCGTGCGCGCCGAGGCTGTCGCATATCCGAGCCTGCGCGAGGTGCTGTTCTGCTGCTTCTCGCAGAAAGACCTAGCCCTGTACGAAGCGCTGCTGCGCTAGCGATGGTCCTTGCGGCGACCAGCGCTGGGCCCGCAACACACCACCTATCGCCATTCCCGCTAAAGCGGGAATCCATGGACGTTCGCGCAAGGAATCAAAGTCGCGCGGTTTTCGCTTTCGCGGGAAAGAAGGACGCTCACAAGGCGGCCCTCAACCCAAACCCCACACCCCCAAGCACTCAATCGTGCTCGATCCGGTCGCGCCCATTGCGCTTGGCGCGATACATCAGGCGATCGGCGCGCTGATAGAGCGAGGCCGGCGCGGCATCTCCGGGCTCCAGCACCACCAGCCCGGCGCTGAAGGTGATGGCCAGGCCGGCGATCCCGCCCCAGTCGCGGCGCGCATGGAACAGCGCGCGCAGCCGCTCGCAGGCCAGCGCGGCCTGTTCCAGCGTGGTGTCGGTGAACAGCAGGCAGAACTCCTCGCCGCCACTGCGCGCGGCCATGTCGGCCTCGCGCTGCTGCGCGGCCAGCACCTGGCCGACCTCGCGCAGGACCGCATCGCCGACGGTATGCGAGTACTGGTCGTTGACCCGCTTGAAGTGGTCCACGTCCAGCATCGCCAGGCACAGCGGCTGGCCGCTGCGTCGGGCCCGGGCCATCTCCTGCGCCAGCCGCTCCTCGAACGCGCGACGATTGGGCAGGCCGGTCAGCACGTCCTCGCGCGCCTGACGTTCGAAGGCCTCGGCCTGCGCACGCAGTTGCTCCAGCAGGTCGGTCTTCTCCTGGTCGGCCAGGCGCAGGCGCTGCGCCTGGGCCTGCAGGTCGCGGGTGCGCGCATCGACCAGCCCGGCCAGGCGCTCGGTGCGGTGGCGATACCAGTGCACGCGATACCGGTACAGGCCGAACAGCACCAGCACCAGCAGCGCGATCGCGCCGAACTGCACGCCGTGGCGCTGCCACACGAAGGGCTCGACGGTGAAGTGCAGCACCGCCTGCCGCGCGCTCCACGCCCCGTCCGGATGCGCGGCGGACACGCGCAAGGTGTAGTCGCCGGGCGGCAGGCGCGCCAGTTCGATGCTGCGCTGATGTCCGCGCCGCACCCAGTCGCCGTCCAGGCCGTCGAGCCTGGTGCGGTACTCGGTGCGCTCGGGCAGCAGATAGCTCAGGCCGACATAGCTGACCGTCAGGCGCTGGTCGCCGTTGAGGCGCAGCGGCTGCTCGGTGCGCCAGGCCAGCGGCGCGCCGTCGCGCTGCACCTCGTCGATCACCACCGGCGGCGCGGGCCGATCGCGGAACCACTGCATGCGCGCCGGATCGACGATGGTCACCCCGCCGGCCGTGGCGATCCACACCGTGCCGTCGCCGCGCACCACGGCGGTCGGCCCCGAGCTGCCGTTGGCCTGCGAATTGGCCATGCCGTCCATCTCGTTGAAGCTGGTCAGCACCACCCGTGGCTGCAGGCCGTCGGCGACGCGGTCCAGGCTGGCCAGGTCGGTGTACAGCACGCCCCGGTTGCTGGTGATCCAAAGGTGGCCGGCCTGGTCGGGCCGCAGCTCGAACACCGTGTCCACCGGCATGCCCTGCTCGCGGCCCACGCGCGCCAGCTTGCCGCCGCGCACGCGGTACAGGCCACGATCGGTGGTGATCCATACCGCATCGCCCAGGCGGATGAAGCCGAACACCGTGCGCGCCCCGCCCAGGCCTTCCAGCGGCAGGTGCTGCACCTGGGTGCCGCGCAGCACCAGCGCGCCTTCCAGCGTGCCGATCCAGACCGCGCCGGGCTCGCTGTAGACCGAGGTGATCAGGCCGCTGGGCAGGCCGGGCACCTGCGGCCGCACCGCGCGTGCGCCGTCGATGTAGGCCAAGCCGCGCTGGGTGGCCAGCCACACCACATCGTCCGGGCCCACGCTGATCGCGCGCACGGTGCCCTGCGGCACGCCCTGCTCGGTCCCGTAGCGGGTGACCGCGCCGTGGAGCGGCACGCGATACACGCCGTCGCTGGCCGTGCCCACCCACAGCGTGCCGTCGCGCTGGCGCGCCAGGCTCAACACCGAGGGCGGCTTGCCCGTCTGGGTGGGCAGGGCCACGGGTGTGACGTGGCGGTCGGCGCTAATCCGCTGCAGGCCCAGCGGATGGCCTACCCACATTGCGCCATCGGGCGCCTCCAGCAGCGCGCGCACGTAGTCCGAGTCCAGGCCGTGGCGCTTGGTGATGTTGGAGAACAGCGTCTCGTGCAGGCGGAACAGGCCGCCGTTGGCACCGATCCAGAGGCTCCCCTCGGCGTCTTCCTTCAGCGCGGTGATCCGCCCGCCCGGCAGCGGCCAGGCCGAGGTCAGGGTCTCCACGCCGTTGCGCCCGATGCGCAGCACCTCGCCGCCTTCTGTGCCGATCCACAGCTCGCCGCGCCGGTCCTGCAGCATCGAACTGGGGCGCCCCACCTTGGGCAGCACATGGCGCAGCACCAGGCCCTGGCCCTCCATGCGGTACAGATGGTCCTGCGCCACCACCCACAGCGCGCCGTCCGGCGCCAGGTAGGGCCAGGCCGCGCCGGGCGGCAGGCCGGCCTCCTGGGACACGTTGTGCAGCGTGCCGTCGTCATCGCGCCGCAGCAGGCCCTCGGTGCTGCCGACCAGGACGCGATCCTGCGCATCGACGGCCAGGTGCGCATAGGCCGTGCGCAGCGGCGAATCCGGCCCCGGCGTCTCGTAGCGGTAGCGGCCGTCCGGCTCCAGGCAGGCCAGGCCCCGGCCCTCGAACAGCATCCACAGCCGGCCGTGGCGGTCCATGGTCATCGCCGGCAGCAGCACGGCCGGCGCATCGGCCGGCCGCGGCCAGATCTTGAACGTGCCATCGGTGCCGTAGCGGCTGATGTTGCCGCGCGAATCGCTCAGCCACAGCGCGCCGTCCGGCGAGACGTACAGCGCGCCGATGCCGTTATCGGCCAGCGCCGGCCGGGTACCGCGGTCGAAGGTGGTGAAGTCCAGGCCGTTGTAGCGCGTCAGCCCTTCCCAGGTGCCGAACCACAGATAGCCGTCCGGGGTCTGGGCGATGTCGCGGATCGAGTTGTGCGGCAGGCCCTCGCGCGAGGTCCACAGGTCGATGGCGTAGTCGCGCAGCGGCGGCGCCGGCGACAGCGAGGCGGCGGCCAGGGCCGACGCGGCCGGCGTCAGCAACACGCACAGCCACAGCAGCGCCCACGCCCGTCGCCATGCAGCGCGATGCCGATGCGTCCGCGTCATGCCGCCCCCTGCCGCACGTAGCCCCCTTCGCCCGCCTCAGAGGCCGCGCTGGCGCACGGCCTCGAACAGGGTCACCCCGGTGGCGACCGAGACGTTGAGGCTTTCGATATCGCCCGGCATCGGGATCTTGACCAGCCCGTCGCAGTGCTCGCGCGTGAGCCGGCGCATGCCATCGCCCTCGCCGCCCAGCACCAGGGCGATGTTGCCGGTCAGGTCCAGGGCGTAGAGCGAGTTGTCCGCCTCGCCGGCCAAGCCGTAGATCCACACGCCGGCCCTCTGGATCTCGCGCAGGGTGCGCGCCAGGTTGGTCACGGCGATCACCGGGATGCGGTCGGCGGCCCCGGCCGAGGTCTTGCGCACGGTGGCGTTCAGGCCCACCGACTTGTCCTTGGGGATGACCACCGCGGTGACGCCGGCGGCGGCGGCGCTGCGCAGGCAGGCGCCGAGGTTGTGCGGGTCCTGCACGCCGTCGAGCACAAGCAGCAGCGCGCGGCCCTGCGCGCCTTCGATCAGGCCGGCCAGCTCGCCCTCGTCCCAGGTGCGCGCGGCGGCGTAACGCGCGGCCACGCCCTGGTGGCGCACCTGGCCGCCGACGCCGTCCAGCGCCTGGGTGGTGACGCGACGCACGTCGATGCCCTTGCGGCGCGCGTTCTCCTCGATCTCGGTCAGGCGCGCGTTCTTGCTGCTGCCGTCGATCAGCACTTCACGCACGTGATCGGCATCGTTGTCGATCGCGGAGGCGACGGCGTTGACGCCGACGATCCATTGGTTCTGTTTGCTCATGAGGGAAAGTCTTGGGAAATCGGCTTTCTTGAAGGGGAAGGCGGGGCGTGGGACCTGGGCGGGCGGAAGATCGTGGCGGCACCGAGGACGGACCGTCGGCACCGCGCGATTGTTCCCGAATCCAGAAGACGATTCCGCCTCGTCAGGTGTCGCGGTCGGGATGCTGGAAGGAAACGATGCGGGAGAGGAATTCCAGCGAGGCGCTGTCCTGCTCGGTGCGGCGCGTCGGCAGCGCCGCCAGCGTGTCGGTGAACGGCAGCCGCCCCTCCACGCCGTACTGGATGTGCGGGGGAAACAGCGCCGGGGTGTCGAACGCGCCGGCCGCCAGCGCCACGCCGTCGGGCGCCTCGTAGGTCAGCGGGGTGCCGCACTGGTTGCAGAAGCCGCGCTCCACCAGATTGGAGGAGGCAAAGCGCGTGGGCTGGCCGCGCGTCCACTCCAGGGTGGCGCCGCGGGTGGACACCAGCGGCGCGTAGTAAGCACCGAACGCCTTCTGGCACATGCGGCAGTGACAGATCGAGGCGTCGTCCAGCGTCCCGCTGACGCGAAAGCGCACCGCCCCGCACTGACACCCGCCGCTGTACTCGCCCATCGTCCGCCGCCTCGCTCAGTACTTCTGCTTCTTGCGCTTGGCCGGGAACGCCTGCGGCGGCTGCTCGTCCGCGGCGGCCCCGTCCTGGCGCTGCTCGACCAGCCTGAAGTCGATCTTGCGCTCCTCCATGCTGGCCTTCATGACCTGCACCTGGACCGCGTCGCCCAGGCGGAACTCCATGCCGCGGCGCTCGCCGGAGAGCGTCTTGCGGATCGGGTCGAAGTGGTAATAGTCGTGCGGCAGCTGGGTCACGTGGACCAGGCCGTTGACCTTGGACTGGTTGAGCTCGACGAACAGCCCGAAGCTGGTCACCCCGCTGATCACCCCGTCGAAGATGCCGCCGACATGCTGCTCCATCCACGCGGCGCGGTAGCGCTCGTCGACCTCGCGCTCGGCCTCGTCGGCACGGCGCGCACGCTCGGAACACTGCAGCGACAGCGCGGCCATCTCGCGCGGGCTGTACTGGAACTTCTCCACCGGCTTGCCGCTGAGGGCGTGCTTGATCGCGCGGTGGACCAGCAGGTCCGGGTAGCGGCGGATCGGCGAGGTGAAGTGCGCATAGGCGTCCAGCGCCAGGCCGAAGTGGCCGGCGTTGTCCGGCGTGTACACCGCCAGGCTCTGGCTGCGCAGCACCACCGACTCCAGCAGGGCCACGTCCGGGCGCTGACGGATCTTGTGCAGCAGCGCGGTGAAGTCGCGCGGCTCGACCTTGCTCCACGGCGGCATGGACAGCTTGAATTCCTTGAGGAACTCCAGCAGGTCGGCGTACTTGGACTCCGGCGGGCGCTCGTGCACGCGGTACGGCGCCGGCACGCCCTTGGCCAGCAGATAGCGCGCGGCCTGCACGTTGGCCGCGATCATGCATTCCTCGATCAGCTTGTGCGCGTCGTTGCGCACCTGCATGCCGGCCTGGGTGACCTCGCCCTTGTTGTCCAGGACGAAGCGCACTTCGCTGGTCTCGAACTCGATCGCGCCGCGCTTCTGCCGCGCCTTGGCCAGCAGGCCGTACAGCGCGTGCAGGCGCTGCACGTGCGGCAGGATGGCCGGGCCGATCTGGGCCTGCGCCTCGGCGTCGTCCTCGCCCACCGCCTTCCATACCTGGTCGTAGGTCAGGCGCGCATGCGAGCGCATCACCGCCTCGTAGAACTTGGACTCGGTGACCTCGCCGTTCTTGTTGACCTGCATGTCGCACACGAAGCACATGCGGTCCACGTTGGGATTGAGCGAGCAGATGCCGTTGGACAGCGTCTCCGGCAGCATCGGCACCACGAAGCCGGGGAAGTAAACCGAGGTGGCGCGCAGCTGCGCCTCCTCGTCCAGCGGGGTGCCCGGGCGCACGTAGTGCGACACGTCGGCGATGGCCACCACCAGCCGGTAACCGGAGCGGTTGCTGATGCGCAGGCCCTTGCGGTTGGACTCGCAGTAGACCGCGTCGTCGAAGTCCTTGGCGTCGGCGCCGTCGATGGTCACCAGCGGCATGTCGCGCAAGTCCACGCGTCCGCCGATCATCGACGGCTCGACCTTCAGCGGCACCGCGGCGGCCTCGTCCAGCACGGCCTGCGGGAACTCGTAAGGCAGCTCGTGACCGTGGATGGCGGTCTCCACCACCAGCGAGGGGGTGAGTTTGTCGCCGAGCACGGCGATGATCTTGCCGATCGGCTCGCGGCGCCCGTCCGGCGCATGGGTCAGCTCGCACACGACCAGCTGGCCGTCGCGCGCCTCGCCGCGCGCGTCGGGCGGGATCATCACGTTGCGCTGCATGCGCTTGTCGTCGGGCACCACGAAGCTCACGCCCGCCTCGATCGCGAAGCGGCCGATCAGCCGGTGCACGCGGCGCTCGAGCACTTCCACGATCGCGCCCTCGCGGCGGCCGCGCCGGTCCATGCCGGTGACGCTGGCCAGCACGCGGTCGCCGTGCATGACCTTGCGCATCTCGAACGGCGGCAGGAACAAGTCGTCGCCGCCCGCCTCGGGCCGCAGGAAGCCGAAGCCTTCCGGGTTGGCGATCACCACGCCCGGCACCAGGTCCATCTGCTCGGCCGGCGCGTAACCGCCGCGGCGGTTGAGCAGCAGCTGGCCGTCGCGGACCATCGCATTGAGGCGCTTGCTCAATGCCTCGAAGCGGTCCGGCGCGGTCAGGTCGAGCTTGGCCGCCACTTCCTCGGCGGTGAGCGGGCCCTCGCTGGCGGCCAGCGTGCCCAGGATCACTTCGCGGCTGGCGATGGGCTGGGCGTAGCGCTCGGCCTCGCGGGCGGCATGGGGGTCGACGAAGCCGGCGTGGCCCGCGCCCTGCGCGGGCACCACCACGCGCGGACCGCGCGGGCGGCGTTCGAACGGACGCGGCCCGGCATCGCGCGGCCGGTCATCGCCGCCGCGGCGCCCGCCGGGCGCACCCTTGCCGGGGCGCGCCGGGGCGGGCGCGTCGGGCTGTTGCGGCATCCAGGGGGGGAGCGACTTGCCGGCGGGCTTCTTTCCGCCGCCGGCGGCATTGCGTGATTTGGAAGGCGAAGCCTTGCCCGATGGGGGGTTGCGTCCGCCCGATCCAGTTTTTTTGGTCATGCGCGCATGGTACACCCCAAGGCCCGCGCTTCCTGGCCCGGCACGCCTGCCGCGTTGACAATCCTCGCCGTTCACCGCACCATACGCGCCCCGTTGCCCAGGTGGCGGAATTGGTAGACGCACTAGTTTCAGGTACTAGCGGGTAAAACCGTGGAGGTTCGAGTCCTCTCCTGGGCACCAACGGATCGGCAGGTCACTGCCACACATCAAACCCCGCAAGCGCGGGGTTTTTTGTTGTTCGTTTCTTGGGCGGCGAGAGATCGTGGCGCACGAGTTTTCTTGGCTTCGGAAGGGCAGCGGTCCGGCGGGCGGGGGCCGCTGATCCCTCAATCAGGGCATCGTGCCCTGATTCAGGCGCTCGGCGTCCTGCCTCGCTAGGCGCGGCCCCCCGCCCGCCGGACCGCTGCCTCGTGCGTCAGGTCACGAGGCTGCGGTTTGCGGAGAGCGTTAGACCACCTTCCCTCGCGCATAACGCGATCAGTGACGGGAAATGATCGACTTGAGGCCCCCTCCCTTGCGCGCAGCGCAGGGGAGGGCTGGGGAGGGGTCGGGGCTTTACCCGGCAAGCCACAGAAGCAAGAGCAAAAGCACCCCACCCCGGCCCTCCCCTTCGCCTTCGGCGAAAGGGAGGGGGCAGAGCGCTTGATCAATGCCTCCGGGTCGAGCGGAGTCCTGATCTCTTCGCTGTAGAGCCTCGACCAGGCCGGGTCGCGGTTGGTAAACGAAGCGAACTCACCGGCCGCAAGCACATCAACAGGTCCGCGTCGCCGCACTCCGACGAGGCGACTTTCCGATCTTCCTGCCCGCGCGCGCGATGCGATGCGCAAAACCTGTTGACGTGCGCCCCGCCCTGACCGCAGAATGCGCGCCCCGTTGCCCAGGTGGCGGAATTGGTAGACGCACTAGTTTCAGGTACTAGCGGGTAAAACCGTGGAGGTTCGAGTCCTCTCCTGGGCACCAACGGATCGGCAGGTCACTGCCACACATCAAACCCCGCCAGCGCGGGGTTTTTTGTTTCACGATGACTCCAGTACCGCAATTCGCTGGACTACGCCAAGGCTCGATACAGAAGGTTTATCAATCACTTAGGCGAGTTCAACATATGCCGGTGCTTTCCGAAACTTGACCCGGCTTCCCCTCGCGTGGCTCCCATGCGGCTCTTGGAAACCGGGCTTTCCGAGGAGTCATCATGGCGAAGATCAAGCTCACCAAGTCCGCAGTCGATGCGGCACAACCCCAAGACAAGGCCATCGAACTGCGGGATACCGTGGTGCCCGGCTTCCTGTGCAAGATCACCCCGGCCGGCCGCAAGGTGTTCATGCTCCAGTACCGCACCAACGCCGGCGAGCGCCGCAAGCCCGCCTTGGGTCAGTACGGGGAACTGACGGTCGATCAGGCGCGCACGATGGCGCAGGAGTGGCTGGCCGAGGTACGCAAGGGCGGCGATCCCAGCGCGGCCAAGAACGCCGCTCGCAAGGCACCGACCATGAAGGAGTTCTGCGACACGTTCATGGAGGACTACTCCAAGCAGCGTAACAAGCCCAGCACGCAACGCGGCTATCAGGGCGTGATTGACCGCTGCATCATCCCGATCCTGGGCCGGATGAAGGTGCAGGACGTGAAGCGTCCGGACGTGGCTGCGCTGATGAAGAAGCTGGCCTACAAGCCGACTGAGGCGAACAAGAGCTTCGGCGTCTTGCGCAAGATGTTCAACCTGGCCGAAGTGTGGGGACTGCGCCCGGACGGCACCAATCCGTGCCGCCACGTCCCGATGTACCCGCCCGGCAAGGAAACACGGCTCATCGTGGACGACGAGCTGGTGAGGATCTTCCGGCATCTGGAACACCTGGAGGCGGAAGGATTGGAGAGCTACGTCATCCCGCTGGCGATCCGCCTGCAATTCGAGTTCGCCGCCCGCCGCTCCGAAATCTGCCCGCTGGAATGGGACTGGATTGATCTGGAAAAGCGCCGCGTCGTCTGGCCCGACAGCAAGACCGGCGGTATCTCCAAGCCCATGAGCGAGGAAGCCTATCGGCTGCTGTCCACCGCGCCGCGCCGGGACGGCTGCCCCTATGTCCTGCCGTCGCCCAACGATCCGACCCGGCACCTGACCCACGGCGAGCACTATGGCGGCTGGACGCGCGTGCTCAAGGCCGCCAGCGTGCCGCATGTCGGCACGCACGGCATCCGCCATCGGGCCACGACCGACATCGCCAATTCGGGCGTGCCGACCAAGGTCGGCATGAAGCTGACGGGCCACAAGACGGTGGCGATGTTCATGCACTACGTCCACACCGAGGACAAGCCGGTGCGGGATGCGGCCGAACTGGTGGCGAGCCGACGGCAGGCCATTACTGGCGCACGGCAGCCGCAGGAGGCCGTGGCATGAATAGGCGCAAAACATCCGTTCCTTCGCCCGCAGCGCCTGCGGCGCTGCTGGGCGACATCCGGGCGCTGATCGAGGCGGCGCGGCAGCGCGCCGTCTCGGCAGTGAACAGCGAACTGACGATGCTCTATTGGCGCATCGGCCAGCGCATCCATACGCAGGTCTTGGAGGGGCGACGGGCCGACTATGGCGAGGAAGTCGTGCTGACGCTGGCGACGCAACTGGTGCAAGAGTACGGCAGCAGCTTTGCAATGAAGAACCTGCGCCGGATGGTGCAGTTTGCCGCCACCTTCCCCGACGAGCGAATTGTCGTATCACTGATACGACAATTGAGCTGGACGCACTTCATCGCCCTGATCCCGCTGAAAGACCCGCTCCAGCGGGACTACTACGCGCAGATGGCCAGCGCCGAACGCTGGAGCGTGCGCACGCTGCGCGAGCGCATCGACTCGATGCTGTACGAGCGCACGGCCCTGTCGCAAAAGCCGGACGAGACGATCGCGCAGGAACTGGCGAGCTTGCGCGATGCGCAGCGCATGACGCCGGCGCTGGTCATGCGCGACCCGTACATCCTCGATTTCCTGGGCCTGCGGGACACTTGGCAGGAAAGTGATCTGGAGGCGGCGATCATCCGCGAAATGGAATCCTTCCTGCTGGAGCTGGGTGCGGGCTTTTCCTTCGTCGCCCGCCAGAAGCGTATCCCGATTGACGACGAGGATTTTCACCTTGACCTGCTGTTCTACAACCGAAAGTTGCGTCGGCTGGTGGCGGTGGAATTGAAGATCGGCGAGTTCAAGGCCGCCTACAAGGGGCAGATGGAGCTTTACTTGCGCTGGCTGGACAAGCACGAGCGGGAGCCGGAAGAAGCCTCGCCGCTGGGGATCATTCTCTGCACTGGCAAGAAGCGCGAGCAGATCGAGTTGCTGGAACTGGACAAGTCGGGCATCCACGTTGCCGAGTATCTGACCAGCTTGCCGCCGCGTGCGGTGCTGGGCGAACGGTTGCAGCAGGCGACCGAGCGGGCGCGTTTACAGATCGAGCAGCGGCAGTCTGACAAGAAATCCTGACTGCAATATCCGGGCGTCCCGGCGTGCCGCCGTCGGGTTCGCGGGCTGCGCCCCGCGCTTCGTACCGAATCGCGGCCATTCGGCGCTGACCCCTGACGCCTTCGGCCCGGCTTGTTGATCCGGGCCTGCCCGCTCCGCACGCCAACGGCGGGGCTGCGAGGGTGTGGGTGGGCGGTCTTGCTGTTCCCTTCACCGTATCACGGCGTTCTCGCAGTCAATGGCTGCGCGTGCTCGCACGCTTGCGGCCTGGAGGCCGTCTGCGACCACTGACCGCTTGCGCTGCGCCGTGCTGGCCACGGTTCCGGGCAATTCCGCCCGTGCAACCGGAGATCGTCATGAACGACAAATCCCATGTTTCGCTTGAACAACACATCTGCCTGGTCTGCGGCGCGAGCTTCGACACCGGCGCCATCCTGCTCGACAAGCGCCTGCGTGCGAGCATGAAGCGCCACACGACGACCGGCTGGGGCCTGTGCCCGGAACACCAGAAGCTGTCCGACGATGGCTTTGTCGCACTGGTCGAATGCGATCCGCAGCGCAGCGGCTCGCCGGCGGGCAGCGGGCGCATGAAGCCCGAACAGGCGTACCGGACGGGCCGCCTGGCGCACCTCAAGCGCGAGGTGTTCGCCAAGGTGTTCAACGTGCCGATCGCGGCCGGCCAGCCATGCGTGTTCGTTGAACCTGGCGTGATCGAGCAGTTGCAGACGATGGTGGAGCCGGCGGCGCACTGATCGCGCATCCACCTGGCGCGTTGCCCTTCGGGGTGACGCGCCATTTTTTTCTGCTGCGCCCGGTGCCGATGCCTTCGCGCCTTCGGCGCTGCGCGCTGGCGCTTGCACTCCAGGGGAAAGCCCTGCGGCTATCCCCGCCGCGCTGCGCTTGGCGCCCCTGCAAGACCGCCGCCCCGGCTGCGCCGGCGCGGCAACCCCCTCGCATCACCAGCATTTGTCCCAGGGCATCAAGCCCGTGCTGTCCATCTTTCCTTGCATGTGCGTCCCCCGGCCAAGAAGGCATGGCCGGGTCGCGCTGTCGTGCGTTGCATCGAGCCTCGCGGTGCGAGTCTCGCCCCTGTCGGGCTTCCATCGCTGACGCCTACGGCCCGGCTTCCAGCTTCGGGCCTGCGCGCTTCGCTTGCGTGCAGTCCGGCACAAAGGGACGGCCGTTGCCTGTCCAGCCATCTTTCCTGACCTCATCACCTTGTCCGCGACTGTAGCCCACGGCCGGAGGCCGTCAAGGCGCGCAGGGCCGTGTCCTCGCTGCGCTGCGGGCCGCACCAACCCTGCGCTCGTTTCCTTGACGGCCTCCGTCCGCGCGCTCCTGACCGTCGCGGGCGATGAACTCAGGAAAGACGGTGGCAACGAGGCCGACCGGGTTCTTCGTGCCCACCGCACAGAAGGCCGAAAGGCTGGGCTCCGAATCTAGGAATCCGGTGTGCGGTGAACAGCAAACCCTTCTTCGTCAGGAGTCAAGACCATGCAACTCGCTTCCCGTTTCGCTTCCCGTTCGCCGTCGCTGCGCAGCGATTACCCGCTGTCCGATGGCCAAATCCAGCGCGTGGCCCCGTCCATCTTCGCGGACGCCCCGCATGAGAGCCGTTCCGAGCGGTACAGCTATATCCCCACCGCCGCCGTGCTGACCGAGCTTCGCAAGGAAGGTTTCCAGCCCTTCATGGTGGCGCAGACCCGCGTGCGCAACGAAGACCGCCGCGACTACACCAAGCACATGATCCGCCTGCGCCATGCCAGCCAGATCAACGGCGCGGAAGCCAATGAAATCGTGCTGCTGAACTCGCATGACGGCACCAGCAGCTATCAGATGCTGGCCGGCATGTTCCGGTTCGTTTGCAGCAATGGCCTTGTCTGCGGCGACACCGTGGCCGATGTGCGCGTGCCCCACAAAGGCGACGTGGCCGGTTCCGTCATCGAAGGCGCTTACGAAGTGTTGAGCGGCTTCGAGCGCGTGAAGGAAAACCGCGATGCCATGCGCGCCATCACCTTGAACGATGGCGAATCCGAAGTGTTCGCCCGCGCCGCACTGGCCCTCAAGTACGACGACCCCGACAAGCCCGCGCCCATCACCGAATCGCAAATCCTGATACCGCGCCGGTTCGATGACCGCCGCCCGGACTTGTGGAGCGTGTTCAACCGCACGCAGGAGAACCTGACCAAAGGCGGATTGTCTGGCCGCAGCGCCAACGGACGCCGCCAGCGTACCCGCCCCGTGCAGGGCATTGATTCCGATGTGCGCCTGAACCGTGCCCTGTGGCTGCTGGCCGATGGCCTGCGCCAGTTGAAAGCCTGAACCCCGCGCACGCGGCAGGGGCAGGCAGCAGCCCTTGCCGCTTCTTTCGCTGCATTCCTGAACCGATAGGAGCTATCACCATGAACGCCGTTACCCAAACCGAAGCCCGCGCCATCCAAGCCCCCGCGCTGGAAGCCGCCGACCCCACCAAGAACCTGATTCTGGTTCCGCTGTCGCGGCTGGTGTCGCGTCCCGCAGGCCGCAACGTGCGCAAGACCCCGCGCATGTCGATTCCCGAACTCGCCGCCAGCATCCAGCGTGTCGGCCTGCTGCAAAACCTCATCGTCATCGCCGCCACCGATCGCGAACATTACGAAGTCGTGGCCGGTGGCCGCAGGCTGGCCGCGTTGAAGCTGCTGGCGAAGAAGCACCGCATCAGCAAGGAATGGGACGTGCCTTGCCTGCTGGTGGCCGATGGCACGGCGCGCACGGCCAGCCTCACCGAGAACGTGCAGCGCGAAGCCATGCACCCCGCCGACCAGTTCGAGGCATTCGCCGCGCTGGTGGCCGAAGGTAGGCCCATCGAGGACATTGCCGCAGATTTCAGCGTGTCCCCGCTGGTGGTGCAGCGCCGCTTGAAGCTCGCCAACGTCTCGCCGCGTCTGCTCGCCGACTACCGCGCCGAGGCCGTGAGCCTTGACCAGTTGATGGCCCTTGCCATCACCGACGACCACGCCGCGCAGGAAAGCGCGTTCTACGATGCGCCGACATGGCAGCGCAGCCCGCACAACCTGCGCGACCGCCTGACCGAACGCGAAATCGACGCCTACCGGCATCCGCTGGTGCGTTTCGTCGGACTGGACAGCTACGAGCAGGAAGGTGGCGGCATTCGCCGCGACCTGTTCGCCGAAGGCGATAAAGGCGTGTATCTGACCGACGCCGCGCTGCTGGAACGGCTGGCGCAGGACAAGCTGGCGGGCATCGCCGCCGAGGTGAAGGCCGAAGGCTGGGCATGGGTGGATGCCACGCCGGGCGTGACCCATGCCGACCTGCACGTCTTTCAGCAGGCACCCAGGGAGCGCCGCAGCCCGAACAAGCGCGAAGCGCAGCGCATCGAGAAGCTGCAAACCAAGCTGCACGAACTGGCCGAGGCCGTGGATACCGCACTGGACGCCGACGACGAGGAAAAGGCCGATGCCTTGCAGGAGGAAGGCGAAACCCTGGGCGAGCAGTTGCAGGCGCTGGAAGATGGCTTGCAGGACTATGCCCCGAACGTGAAAGCCGTAGCCGGTGCCATCGTCAGCATCGACCGCGACGGCGCAGCCGTGATTCATCGCGGGCTGCTGCGCGAGGTTGAAGCCAAGGCGCTGCGCACGCTGGAACGCTTGCGGCAGGGTTTCGGCAGCGAAGGCGAAGTCGGGAACGACGACGAAGGCGAGGACGCCGGGCAGTCCAAGACCGCCGCCATGTCCGACAGGCTGGCGCAGCGGTTGAGCGCCCACCGCACCGCCGCGCTGCAAATCGAAGTGGCCCGGCATCCGCAAGCCGCGCTGGCCGCCGTGGTGCATGGCATGGTGCAGACCGTCTTGCAGGAAAGCCACTATGGCCTCACCCGTGATGCTCTGCCGCTGGGCGTGCGCCTCACGGTGCAAGACCGGCTGGATAGCCTCGCCCCGGACGTGTCGGAATCGCCTGCCGCTTTGGCGCTTCGCACCTTGCAGGAAGTCGCGGGCGAAGCCTTGCCGCAGGACAGCGCCGAACTGTTCGCCGCGCTGCTGGCGAAGTCGCAAGACGAACTGGTGCGGCTGCTGGCCGTGTGCGTGGCCTCCACGGTGGACGTGGTGACGCCCCGTGCCACGGCGCACCGGCCCGGTGAGGAACTGGCGCAAGCCGTGGGCCTCGACATGACCGCATGGTGGAAGCCGACCGCAGAAGGTTACTTCAAGCACGTTTCCAAGGCCGTGATTCTGGATGCCGTGGGCGCGTTCGCCCCCTCGCACGTCACCCGGCTGGCGAAGTTGAAGAAAGGCGACATTGCCAGCGAAGCCGAACGGCTGGCCGATGGCACCGGCTGGATGCCCGCCATCTTCCGGGCCGAAGGCCCGCAGCAGGACGCGCAGGCCGTGGCAGAGGATGCGAACGCAGAACCAACGGAGGAAGCCGCCGCCGTAGCGGATGAGCCGGCCGAAGCATTGGCCGCGTGATCGTCAACCGCAAGCAAGCGCCCTGGTTCTAGCCGGGGCGCTTCGCTGTCCAGTCAGCACCGGCCCCAAGCCGTGCCGCCTTGGGGCCGGTGGTCAAAAATCCGGGCGCGGCAGTGGCCGCGCCCGGTTCCAACATCGAAGTCAAAATCGCCCCGTTGCCGCCTTCGTCCAGGCGGCAACGGGGCGGACGTGCAAGTACCTTGCACGCGACACGGCCATCGGCGCCCGCTGGCGCGGGCAAGGTTTCGATGGCGCCCCGCCGCAATGGGCGGGACTTGTGGGGCTACGCCCCGGCTTGCTGCGGCAGGTTGTGCGAAAGCGTGCCGTCCCCGACGCTGGCGGTTCGTCGTCCGTGCGTCACGAAGGACGGTTCATCGACCCACCGCCCGGCCTCGCCTGATGGAGCTTCCACACCACGCCTCAAGCATGTGGCCGCGAGCTGCGGCAGGGGCGCTCTGGCCTTGTCGTCGGGGCTTTGACCTGGTTCGCGTCAGGGCGCAAGCCGGCGCAGCCGTCACGCGGGATGGCGAGTCGGCCATGTCTCCATTCGGGAACGGGCGGCCCGTGCGTCCTTGGCTTGTCGTGAATCCTGGCGAGGGAATGGCTGCGCCTTGGGCTTCATGGCTGCAACCTTCCAGCGAAAACAATTTCCCCGCCGCTGCGCGGCTTCCTCGCCCAGCAAATTCTTTTCGCTTCCAGGTTCTCCACGGTGTTGCGACCGCTGCGCGGTGCGGCCAGCCCATCCCCCGCCGGCCGGATCACAACAAGGACGCACTGGCGCGACCTTGTTCAACCCGAAAGGAGAAACATCATGGCTAACATCGGCACCTTCACCGCAGACAAAGACGGCTTCACCGGCACGCTGCGCACCCTGACACTCAACGTCAAGGTCAAGCTGGTTCCCAACGACAAGGGCGACACCGAGAACGCCCCCGACTTCCGCCTTCAGGCGGCTGGCCACGACATCGGCGCGGGGTGGAAGAAGACCAGCGAGGCCGGGCGGCCCTACGTGTCCGTGTCCCTTGACGATCCTTCGTTCCCGGCAACCGTCTATGCCCGCCTGATCGAGAACGAGGACGGCACGCACGACCTGATCTGGTCGCGCAGCAGGCCCAAGGCGGCCTGACGCCCGCTCAAAGCGCCCCGCCCATTGCGACGGGGCGCTGTGCTGTAGCACCACACAGGGCGCCAGCCAGAATCCAGAAAGAGGCCGGCCCGCTCCGGGCTGTTAGGAGGATTACACGCCGTTCCTGGCGGATTTGATGTCGAGAAGATTAATCTGGTCGATCTTGTCTCTATGGATCACGATGGTCAGCCTCGCGGGATACTTGAATCTCATCTCGCTGATCCTGAACGTCCATAACATTATCTTCAGGAGATCCTCGTCGGAAATGTTCTTGTGCCCTTTGATTCGCGTGATTCCCGAGCCGAAGATCGTGGTCGATACGCTTTTCTGGGCGTAGACATTGTTTACCTTGTCCCAGAAATTGATGAGGAACTCAAGGTACTCCGGCATCGTCAACAACGCCTTGTTGTTCTCGTCGAACTTGGAGAACGCGGTCAGGAGATAATCTTTATACAGACAGATCGTGCCGATTTGGTACCTTTTCTTCTTCCCCTGCTTCCTAGCCTCGTTCTCATCCAGGACTTCGCTGTCGTCAAATGCGTATTCCTCGATGTGACGATCCAGCTCGGAGGTCGGGACACCAAGATGCTTCTGGATGAAAACGCCGTTGAGGGAAGTCTCACCAATAATCTTGTTGTCCACCTGCGTGTCGAAATACTCATTGAAGGCGATTGCCTTCAATCCCGGCTGCTGAAAAATGTCGCCGGTCTTGATCGAAACATCGCTGCCCTCAACATTGATGTCGATGCTGTTCAGGTTGTTAGACCAGAGCCATATCGCCAGATAGGTGAGTGCAAGTAGTGCCAGAAAAGCCAAGCCGGCCGTCAGTTTCCACTCGGCAGGGATGTCGGCAAAAATGACCACGAAAGACAGCGTGCCGCTGGCGACAGCGGTGATCTCCAGGAATTTCTTGATGACCCGCTTGTCAAAAAAATCGACCTTCGCCATGACGTGGACCGCTTACTCCAATTTCTCAATTAATTACGGATTGTACCTGTAGATATCTGGGGCCTTCTTGCTCCCAACCATGAATCCACCATCCTGCAAGGACTTTTTGATAAGTTCCTTGTTCATAGGAACATGAAGCGTCGGGACTTTGCTCATCGAATCCCGGAACACAGGAAGATTTCCCCAAAGGTTCTTGATCTCCTGTTTTAGTGATCCATTGACTAGCAGGCTTTCCTTGGTGGTGTATCCGGGATAGATGACAATGACGGGCAATCCTTGGTCATTAATCCCATAGTCAATTTCTTCTCGAAGGGCACGAGAGTTTGTCGTGATCGAACTCAAGATGAAAATGATGTTTTTCGAGTTCCGAATGCGCTCCCGGAGTCTCGGTTTCAGGGTGTATTCCCAATCGCTACCATCACGGACGCTGTAAGTTTTGTCGTGCGAATCAACGAAAGGGAACGTCGCATCGGCACCTTTCCACATCCGCAAGGTGTTGTAATACTGAAAATCTCTCGTTGCATTGGCGCCCAGTGCGCTGGGATGGAATGGCTCTGCAACGTAAAATGCGGTGTAATTTCCGTTTCGATATGCCATATCGTCTCTCAATTTCCATCTGAATTCAGTAGCGCCTCAAGCTCCTGACGCACCCGCGCCAGCAGTTCGTCGGCTTGGTTCGTGCTGTCGCCGGCATACGCCAGCGTCAGCAGTGTGAGCGGATGCACTTCCATCACGTCGCACAGCTCGGCCAGCTTGCTGATGGTCGGGCTTTTCAGGTCGCGCTCCAGCGTACTCATGTAGGTGCGGCTCGACACGTCGGAGAACGCTTCCTGGCTCAAGCCACGCGCTTTCCTGACCGTCTTCAATGCCTTCGCCAACGAGTACGCTGCCGCCACCTATGGTTTCCTCTCAAAAACCAAGATGACAGCCCATTGCGTCCTATAGAGCTACAATCTATAGTGTTCATTTGGTGTTGTTCTACGCTTTCGTGCCTTTACGGAAATCCGCATCTGCGGATGACTCCAAATCAAGGGAACCGCATTCGTGTCTTTACTGACTTGCACCCATGCACGTTCGTGCCTTTGTGCTTCTGCGGATTCGCGGGCTTGCGTATCTGTTGTTCCGTGCCCAAGCGGGGATGCGGTTCGGCGGCTTCGTTCCTTTGAGGGGAGAGGCCAGCCATGAAAGCGCTCATCACCGATGAAGAACGCGGTCGGCTGCTCGCCAACGGTCAGGCCCGCGCCGACGACCCGCTGCCCGTCCTGCGACTGTTCACCCCGGACGCCCATGTCACTTGGCTGCTGGCCTCGCTCGATCCCGCCGATGGTGATACGGCCTGGGGGCTGATCGACCTGGGCATCGGGATGCCTGCCCTGGGTACGGTCAAGCTGTCCGACCTGGCATCCATCGTCGGGCCGAACAAGCAGCCGGTGATGCGCGATCGCTACTTCCAGCCGACACGGCCGCTGTCGGAGTACGTCCGGCTGGCGCAGGAAAACGGCTCCATCACGGACTGACGCAGGCCCGCGCAGCGGTTCCAAGCGCAGCGCATTGTGACTATTTCAGTCTCACTCAAGACCGGGCCGGTCTGAATCCGCACTCTTGCACCGAAGCGGTACGACCCTGCTGCAAACAGTCATGGTCTTCGGCGCGGACTGCGGCACGGTGTCCGATGCAGCCCGTCAATTCCTGGCGGTGCAGCCGTCGCATTCAGACGATTTTCGCAATGCACCGGAGCCAATCGGTCTTGACACCTACTGCCACAGCCTAACCCGATAACGATGACGTTTTGATGTTGAACCGATAGCTCCCGCACCACGAAAACCGTGGCGACGTTCCTGCTGACCGTCAGGAGGCATCGTCATGGCCGACCCGAGCGTTGAACACTGGTATCCGACCGCCGCGTATCTCTACACGCTGCACCTTGATGGCCCCGCGCTGGCCTGGGAGTATCTGCGCCGAAACCCTGACTACCGGCGCGACTGGCTGCGCCGTCGTCGCCGGCCTGATGCGGCGCACGCCTGGGGCTTGCGCCTGCTGGAAGACCCGGCCCTGGATGCACGAGATGCGCATCCAGCCTGGTTTCCCGACCACGATGCGGTGGTGCAGCTCTACCCGGACGCCGACCCGCCGCCCGAAGCCGACGCCTTCGAGTTCTGGCGCGTCCCCGGCCGCAAGCACCTGATCCACGACGGCAAGCGCCTGGTGCTGGTGTCGCGCTGGCCCGGCTGCTGCATGCGGCTCGCGCTGGCGCCGGGCCTGGAAGACGGCATGGCCTACCTCTACGCCACCCGCGCCTGCGCCACGCCCTGCGCGCGCTATCGCACGCTCGCGGCCGAGCTGGACGCCCTGGCCGCCGCCACGGTCGCCGAACCTGCGGCGTCGGCCCGTTCCAGGCCGACACCCGCCGCACTGTTGGAACTGCACACCTTGCAGGCGCTCGACGCGACCCTGGCGGGCGCGTCCTTGCGCGAAGTCGCCGAAGGGTTGTTCGGTGCGGATGCCGTGACCGCCGACTGGCACAAAGACAGCGCCTTGCGTGCCCGCGTGCGGCGGCTGGTGCGGCGTGGCGTGGCGTTGATGCGCGGCGGCTATCGCAGCCTGGCGCAGCTTCCGCCAGTTGCACCGCATTAGGGGGGACGTTTCGCGCCCCCTGCAAATCGTCCCTTAGCAGGAAGCCTCGCTTTCTTGAGACTGACTCCATCCGGTCGCGCTGTGTGACCGGCCTTTGCCGACCGATGGAGGTTCACACCATGCGACCCGCTCCCTTGCGGCCTGCCGCCGCTGCTGTCGCTGCGCCCGCGCAGCCCCAACGCTACCTGACCAACGACGAAGCCGCCGAATACCTGCGGCTGTCGCCGCGCACGCTGGAGAAACAGCGCGTGATCGGCGGCGGGCCGAAGTTCCGCAAGTTCGGCCGGCGCGTCATGTACGCGGTGGCCGACCTCGATGCCTGGGCCGATGCACGCAGTTTCGATGCCACGTCCGACCCGGAGTACGCCGAGCGCCATGCGGGTGACTACCGTGATCGCCGCTGATCGTTGGTTCACGGGTGGCCGCCGTCATGTCCAGTCCCGCGCTGCCGCCCCGGCAGCGGCCGGTGCAGGAGCGCGAACAGCTCGACCTGTTTCGCGCCTTGCCCGGCGACATGGCGCCGCGCGACAGCCAGGACTTGATGGCCTATCCGTTCTTCTCACTGGCGAAGTCGCGGCGCACGGCGCCGATCAACTTTCGCGCCGGCAACGTGACGATCCGCGTGGAAGGCACGCAGGAGCACGGCATCGCCACGATTTGGGATGCGGACGTGCTGATCTGGGCGGCCTCGCAGATCGTGGAAGCGAAGGACGCGGGTCTGCGGCCCTCGCGCCTGATGCACGCTACGCCCTACGAGATCCTGCGCTTCATCGGGCGCGGCAAGTCGCTGCGCGACTACCAGCGCCTCAAGGCCGCGCTCGACCGGCTGCAATCGACCACGGTGGCCACGTCCATCCGCGAGACGACCGGGCGGCGTCTGCATCGCTTCTCGTGGATCAACGAATGGAAGGAGCTGGCCGACACCAGCGGCACGCCGCTGGGCATCGAGCTGATCCTGCCGGACTGGTTCTATGCCGGCGTGCTCGACGCCGCCCTGGTGCTGACCATCGATCCGGCGTATTTCCGGCTCACGGGAGGCATCGAACGCTGGCTGTACCGCCTGGTGCGCAAGCATGGCGGCAAGCAGGAACACGGCTGGCAGTTCGACTTCCGCTACCTGCACCAGAAATCCGGCAGCATCGCCAAGCCCTACGACTTCGCCTGCGACTTGCGCGCGCTGGTCGCGCGGCAGTCGCTGCCCGGCTACGTCCTGGGCATCGAGCGGATGCCGGACGACGGCATGGAGCTGCTGACGTTCAAGCCCGTGCCGCCGACGGCACGGGGATAACTCTGGGACAAGCTGTGAATGGTGTCGTGCTATCAGGCGTGCGAGGTATCGTGCTATCAGGCGTGGCCCTATCGTGCTATCAGGCGTGCCAATCGGCCGCAAACCCGCGCCAGCATTGGGTTTTCTCGCCCTCTAACATTCCTAACTTAAATTCTCTAACTTTTAGTAGAGCAGCGCCGTTTCGGTGGACAACTGCCGAAAGGCAAAAAGCGCCGCCGTCCCGAAGACAAGAACAGCCCCGAAACCAACCCCGTTCGGCAAGGCAAAACCCGGCTGGCTTTCCAGCTTGGAGGGCCGCGCCATGATCGTCGCTCTGCTCAACCAGAAAGGCGGCGTCGGCAAGACCACGCTCGCCACGCACATCGCCGGCGAACTGGCGATGCGCGGCCAGCACGTCGTGCTGCTGGACTCCGACCCGCAGGGTTCATCACTGGACTGGACACAGCGCAGAAGCCAGCAGGGTTTGCCAAGGCTGTTCAGCGCCGTGGGCCTCGCCCGCGAGACGCTGCACCAGGAAGCGCCCGAGCTGGCGCGCCGCGCCGATCACGTCATCATCGACGGCCCCCCGCGCATTGCCGCCCTGGCGCGCTCCGCGCTGCTGGCGGCCGAGCGCGTGCTGATTCCCGTGCAGCCCAGCCCGTATGACCTGTGGGCCAGCGCCGAGATGGTGGCACTGATCCGCGAGGCACAAGTCTTTCGGCCTGCGCTGCGCGCGGCCTTCGTCATCAACCGGCGCGTCAGTACCACCATCATCGGCAGGGAAGCACGGCAGTCGCTGGCCGAACAGCCGCTGCCGGCGCTGCGTAGCGAAGTGCGCCAGCGCATCGTCTTCGCCGACAGCGTGGCCGCTGGCCGGCTCGCCCGCGAGACGGCGCCGGACAGCGCCGCCGCACGCGAGATCGCCGCGCTGGTCGATGAACTGTTGCGGTGGCCGGCATGAGCAGCGATAGCACCACCCGCAACGGTTCGCGTGCCAGCAAGCGCGTCGGCATCGGCGCACGTCCGCCCGCGAATCCGCACGCCGAGGCGTGGATTCGCCAGGGCGATGCCGATGCGCTCAACAAGGGCGACCTCTACACCGCACGCCTGACCCTTGACGTGACGCCCGCGCTGCGCGCGCGCATCAAGATCGCCGCCTTCGGCCAGGGCGTGACCGTGGCCGAACTGCTGCGCGGCCTGCTGGAACGGGAGTTTCCCGACAACCGCACGGAGAACCTGCCATGAACCCATCCATCGCGCCTGCCGCGAACGCGGCCACGGCGGCTGCATCGACCACGCCATCGCCGTCACTTTCAGCACTCGCGGGCCAAGCCGGCAACGTGCTGCTGACGCGCGTATCGCTCGCCTACATCGAACCGCGCTTCAAGCTCTACCTGCGTTTCGGCGAACCGGCGTGCACGCTGCGGCTTGACCGCTGGCGGCGCTGCGCGGTGTTCCTGCCGCGTGCCATGTTCTGCCGCGTGCGCTGGGAAGCCAACGACTACGGCACGATCCGCTGGCAGCTCATGGTGATGCAGGCCGGCGCGCCGCCGGACGACGTGCAGCGCATCCCCGGCGTGCGGCCCGGCGCACGCCTGCTGCTGCACGCCGAAGGCGAGAACGCGGTGCGTGCCGTGCTGGAACGCATCGACGGCATCGACGCGCAGCGCATCGCCGCCATCGACGTGTCGCCCGCGTACTGGCGCACTCTCGCCAACCGCTTGGCGGCCCGCCTGGCGCTGCCCGAATACACCGCCGAGCGGCACACCGCCTGGCTGGCCGGGAGGACGCTGCCATGACGGCCCAATCCACCAGCGCGCGCACGCCCGACGCCGCGCCGCATCCACGCTCGCGCCTGCGCGCTCGCCTCGTGCTGGCGGGCTTCGCCGCCGTCGGCCTCGCTGCGCTGGCCTGGGCGGCGTTCGTGCAGCCGTTGCCGCGTCTGATCTACAACCCGTCCGACAGCGTGGCAGTCGGCTGGTATCGCGTCGATCCACTCGACCATCGGCCCGCCTCGTTGCCACGTCCGTTGTCCGTGGGCAGCATCGTGCTGGTGCCGCTGCCCGACAGGGCCGCCACGCTGGCTGCGCAGCGCGGCTACCTGCCGACGCGCGTTCCGCTGCTCAAACGTGTGGGCGCGGTCGCGCCGCAACACGTCTGCATCGTCGCCCGTCAGGTTCGCATCGACGGCGTGCCGGTGGCCGCCGCGCTGCCTGCCGACCGATTGGGCCGGCCGCTGCCATCCTTGCAGCTTTGCCGCCGCCTCGAACCGGGCGAGCTGTTCCTGTTGAGCGTGACCAATCCGGCATCGTTCGACAGCCGCTATTTCGGGCCGGTCAGCGCATCCGCCGTGATCGGCGACGCGCATCCGGTCTGGCTGGAGACACGCCCATGATGGCCGCCGACTCGCTGCACGTTGCCGTGCCTCTCATCGTGCCATCGGGCGTGTCGTCCTGCTGTTCGTCGCCGCGTCGTCGCGCGTGCAGTGCGGGTGCATTCGCACCGCACTTCGCGCTGCCTTCGGCGCAGCCGTCCAACGTGCAGGCGTCTTGCCTCGAACGCGCCCGGCCTGCGGTCGTCGTTGCGTT
Organism: Pseudoxanthomonas winnipegensis; assembly: GCF_004283755.1. Taxonomy (GTDB): domain Bacteria; phylum Pseudomonadota; class Gammaproteobacteria; order Xanthomonadales; family Xanthomonadaceae; genus Pseudoxanthomonas_A; species Pseudoxanthomonas_A winnipegensis. The sequence goes on along the minus strand of NZ_SHMH01000013.1, from coordinate 8,703 downwards.
CGCCGGCGGGCTGGCTGCAAGCAGCACAGCGCCGCCGGGCCGCCGACGCCCGGAGCGACAGCGAAGGGCAAAGGCGGAAGGCAAGACAAAAGGACGCGGCACCGGGCCGCGTCGAAAGCCTGTCTGCACATGGGGGGAACGCGGCACGGAGCGGCTTCGCCGCCGTGCCGCGTTCGGCGCGAGGGTCGCGCCAATGCAGGCATGTCCGCGTGCTTCGCACGCCCGAGCACGCCACAACTTCGGCCAGAGCTTGCAGGGAGCGCAGCCATGACCGATCCCCGCGACGACGATTTCCGGGTGCGCCCCAGCGCCCCGAGGAACCGGGGCAAGGGCCAGAGCTTCGTTTCCAAGGTGCTCAAGCAGGCGGGCAAGGCCAGCAGCGGCAAGTCGGCGGTGCGCCGTCCTGCCACGGCTGGGGACAAGGGCCAGCGGCCCGGCTCACGCCTGGGGCGCGGCCATACGGCGGCGCGCTTCGCAGGGACGAGGCTGACGCCCATGTCGCGGCGCGTGACCATCAAGACGCTGCTGGTCAACCAGCGCAACGCCAGCCCGCAATCGCTCGCCAAGCACCTGCGCTACGTCGAGCGCGACGGCGCGGGCCGCGATGGCGAACCGGGCCGGGCCTACGGGTCGCAGGCCGACGAAGCCGACCTCGACGCCTTCAAGGAACGCTGTCAGGACGACCGGCACCATTTCCGCTTCATCGTCTCCCCGGAGGACGGGGCCGCGCTGGACGACCTGCGCACCTACACCCGGCACCTGATGAACCGCATGGAGGCCGACCTGGGGACGCGGCTGGATTGGGTGGCGGTCGATCACTGGAATACGGACAACCCGCACACCCACCTGATCGTGCGCGGGCGCGACGACACTGGCAAAGACCTCATCATCGCCGGCGACTACATCGCCCACGGCGTCCGCCATCGCGCCGCCGAGTTGGCAACCGAATGGTTGGGGCCGCGCACCGAACTGGAGATCCAGCAGACCTTGCAGCGCGAGGTGGAGCAAGAGCGGTGGACGAGCCTCGACCGCACATTGCAGCGCGAAGCCGGCGAGGATGGCCGGGTACAGATCGAACGCTTCGACGAACCGACATTGCAGCGCCAGCGCCTGCTGCTGATCGGCCGGCTGCAACGCTTGCAGCGGCTTGGCCTGGCCGACGAGGTGCAGCCCGGCACCTGGGCCATTCATGCGGATGCGGAGAAGACCTTGCGCGCCCTGGGCGAGCGTGGCGACATTATCCGAACGATGCAGCGGGCCATGAGCGGCCAGGCGCGCGAGCTGGCGGTGTTCGAGCCGGGCCAGAATGCCGATGGAAGTGGCCGCACCATCGTCGGCCGCGTGGCCGCCAAGGGGCTGGCCGACGAGCTGCACGACCGCGGCTATCTGGTCATCGACGGCGTGGACGGCAAGGCCCACTACGTCGCGCTCAATGCCCGCGACGAGCTGGCGAACTACCCGACCGGTGCGGTGGTGGAGGTGCGCGGTTCTGCCGAGGTACGGGCGGCCGACAAGAACATCGCCGCGCTGGCGAGCGATGGCCTGTATCGCGCCGACCACCACCTTGCCATCGAACAAGGCCGGGCCACGGCTGGACGCGATCCGCAGGAAGTCGTCGCGGCTCACGTTCGCCGGCTGGAAGCCCTGCGCCGGGCCGGCATCGTGGAGCGTGTGGCCGATGGACTATGGAAGGTGCCGGACGACCTGGCCGAGCGTGGCCGCCAGTACGACGCGCAACGGCTGGGCGGCGTGGCGGTGGAACTGAAATCGCACCTACCCATCGAGCGGCAGGCCCGTGTGATCGGGGCCACCTGGCTCGACCAGCAACTGATCGGCGGCGGTCGAGGGCTGGGCGACTTGGGCTTTGGTGGCGAGGCCAAGCAGGCCATGCAACAGCGCGCCGACTTCCTCGAAGAACAGGGGCTGGCCCAGCGGCGCGGGCAGCGGGTGATCCTTGCTCGCAACCTGCTGGGGACGCTGCGCAATCGGGAGCTGGCGCAAGTCGCAAAGGATATTGCCGCCGATACTGGCCTGGAGCATCGGCCCGTCGCCGACGGTCAGCGCGTGGCCGGCATCTACCGGCGCTCCATCATGCTAGCGAGCGGGCGCTACGCGATGCTGAACGACGGCAAGGGATTCAGCTTGGTGCCGTGGCAGCCGGTGATTGAACAGCGGCTGGGGCGGCAGCTTGCCACAACGGCGCACAGCCGAGGCGTGTCGTGGGAGATTGGGCGGCAGCGTGGACCTACCATTGGATAGCAGGCTGTTGGAACACGTTCATAAAAGGATATGACTCATGTTCAGCCTCAGAGCATGACCCATGTGCTGTTGTTAACGATACTTATGTGGCCAAATGAAACCTGTATTGGTTGTTCAGCAGTAGCGATAAAAGCTATACAGTCCCTCTCCCCATGAAATTGTCTAACACATGAATTCTCCTTAGAATCAGAGGCTATGTCCCGTACGATCCGACAACTTCTCCGTCTATTGCGCCTTCCGGCGCTGACGGTGTTGTTGTTTTCGGTACTGGCCAATCCGGTTCTTGCCACGGTAGGGGATATGCACGAAGCCGTGCGTGGCAATACTGCGCATCTGGATCATCCCCTTCAGGCACATGATGCCAGCGATGATGCAGTCATCGACGACGATGGAAAAACGGGCGATCTATTGCACGCCCTGATGCACGGTGTACATGGCTGTGGCCACCAGACGGCGCTTCCTGCGTTGTTCGTGTCTCTCATCTTCTCTCAGATTCCTGCTGTAATACCGCATTCCGAGTCGGTATTTTCGGTTTCTGCTGGTCAGACTTCGCCGATCCGTCCTCCGATCGCAGGTTGATGTCCCGTCCGGTTCCTTGGGAACCGGCGCACGTCCCTGAGTTCATCGGAGAATCCCCATGTGGTTGCGATTGGCGGCATTGGCCGTCTTCGCGGTCGTGCCCGTGCTTCACGCACAGGAACGGTCGCCTGTTCCCCTTTTCACCCTCGACCAAGCGATCCAGCGGGTCGCCTCAACTCACCCCGACCTACGCCTGGTTGATGGTCGTCGCGACGTGCTGCAGGCCAACTTGGATGCGGCCGGCCTGCGCCCGCCGCTGACGCTGGGTGCGACGCTGGAGAATGCCGCTGGCAGCGGCACCTACCGTGGCTTCGACCAAGCCGAGTTGACCGTCACCCTGGCCGGTACGCTCGAACGCGGCGGCAAGCTCGATGCCCGCCGTACCCTGGTGCAAGCCAACATCGACAACCTCGCGCCGCAGCGCGAGATTGCGCGTCTGGATCTGCTCGCCGAGACGGCACGACGCTATCTGGCGGTCACTGCCGCAATTCGGCAACGTGAGATTGCCGATACCGACATCGAGCAGCGCAAGCGCAGCGTCGAGGCGGCACGGCGACGACATGAGGCTGGTGCCTCGCCCGAGTCGGTCGTGCTGACCGCACAAGCGGCGCTGGCCGAGGCTGAGTTGAATCGTGAGCGCGCGCAACAACGCGAGCGGGCGGCCCGCCAGACCCTGGCGGCACTTTGGAACCAGCGCGACCCGGACTTTGGCACGGTCGCTGGCGATCCGCTGGCGCTACCGGCGTTGGAGGATTTTGCGCAGTTGAGCGCCTGGCTGGAGAGAACGCCCGAGTTGGCCCAATTGGCAGGCGAGGCGCGCATCCGCGAAGCGCAGGTGCGCTTGACGCGTAGCGAGACCAAGGCCGACCTGCAATGGCAGATCGGCGCGCGTGCCCTGCGAGGCGATGACAACGACGTGGCGCTGATCGCGGGCCTGAGCGTGCCGCTAGGTGTGTCGCGTCGCGCCCAGCCGGGCATACGCGCCGCAGAGGCGGAACTGGCCCTGAGTTCTGTCGAACGTGAGGCGCTGTCGATCCAACTGTATTCCACGCTGTCCAGCGCCTATGGCGACTACACGACTGCGCGGATGGAAACCGAACGCCTTTCCCGGGACGTGCTGCCACGGTTGGCGAAGGCCGAACAGGCCGCCGACCGCGCTTGGCGCGCCGGGGCGATCAGTTACATGGAGTGGGCGATGTTGCAGGACCAGCGGGTACAGGCGCGCAGCCGCCAGTTGCAAGCCGCTCTCGACGCTCAGACCGCCCTCATCGAAATCCAACGTCTGACCGGCCAGCCCGTCGTCGCGGCTGCCGGCACCGCCTCCCATTCGGACAACACCCCATGAAGATTATTGCAAAGAGCCTCTCAGCCACGGCGCTGGCCTTGACGATTTCCCTGTTATTGGCCGGTTGCGGCAAGCAAGACGCTGCGCCAGCCACAGAAGACAAGTCAACGCATGCCGACGAGGAAGCCGAAGGCTCCCACGAAGAAGAAGGTGGTGAGCACGAAGAGGCCGCCGAGTCCACGGTCATCGACAAGGCCGAGGCCGATGCGAACGGCATCGCGGTCGCCCTGGCCGGCCCGGGCACCATCGCACAGGAACTGGAAGTTCAGGGCTTGCTTGCCGCGATTGACGGTAGCGTGGCCCAGGTCACGGCTCGCTACCCCGGGCGCATCCAGGCGTTACGCGCCAACGTCGGTGACCAAGTAAAAGCTGGACAGTCGCTGGCGGCTATCGAGAGCAACCTCAGCCTGAGTACATACTCGGTGGCAACGCCACTGTCGGGCGTGGTGTTGAGCCGGCAGGCTCAGGTCGGCGGTGGTGCAGCCGAAGGCCAGCCATTGTTCGAGATCGCCAATCTTTCCAAGGTCTGGGCTGACCTGAACCTGTTCGGCGACCAGATCCGCCAAGTGCCGGCCGGTGCTCCAGTCACACTCACCCGCCTGTACGACGGCAGTGCCGCCCAGGCCACCATTGAGCGCGTGTTGCCCGGCACTTTTGCCGCCAGCCAGAGTGCGATTGCCCGCATCACGCTGGACAACGCCGATGGACAGTGGCGGCCTGGCATGGCCGTGACCGCTCGCATCACGACCGCTCGCCGGGATGCGGCACTGGTGCTGCCGCTGGCAGCGTTGCAGACGATGGACGGCCGCGACGCGGTGTTCGTGCGTAGCGGTAATACCTACACTGCGCGTGCAGTGAAGACCGGTGCCCGTGATGCCACCCATGTCGAGGTTCTCGAAGGCGTGAAGGCCGGAGAAGAAGTGGTGGTTGCGCAGAGCTATCTGGTCAAGGCGGACATCGAAAAGTCCGGCGCCTCCCACGAGCACTGAGGAGACCGCCGACATGCTCGAGAAAATCATCCGCGCCTCGATCAATCATCGTTGGTTGGTCATGACCCTCACCCTGGCGCTGATCGCGGTAGGTGTCTGGAGCTTCAGACAACTACCGATTGACGTCACTCCCGACATCACCAATGTCCAGGTCCAGATCAACACGTCTGCACCTGGCTACTCACCCCTGGAGACCGAACAGCGCATCACCTATCCGGTGGAGACGGCGATGGCCGGCCTGCCGAAGATGGACTATTTCCGCTCGCTCTCGCGCTACGGCCTGTCGCAGATCACCGTGGTGTTCAAGGACGGCACGGACATCTACTTCGCCCGCCAGCAGGTGGCCGAACGCTTGTCGCAGGTGAAATCGCAGATCCCCGACGGTGTGGAGCCGACACTGGGGCCAATAGCCACCGGCATGGGTGAGATATTCAACTACACGATCGACGCCGACCCGAAGGCTCGCAAGTCCGATGGCACGACGTACACCGCTACCGATCTACGCACGTTGCAGGACTGGGTGATTCGCCCGCAGTTGCGCAACGTGCCTGGTGTCACCGAGGTCAATACCCTGGGCGGCTACAAGCGCGAGATCCACGTTACCCCTGATCCTGCACGGCTGCGCGCGCTCGGTTTCACGCTTGAAGACGTGGTACAGGCACTGCAGACCAACAACCAGAACGCCGGTGCTGGCTACATCGAACGTAATGGACAGCAGTTCCTGGTACGCATACCGGGCCAGGTGGCTGACATCCCGCAGATCCAGTCCATCGTGCTGGGTACGCGTGGTGCCGCGGTCCTGCGCATCCGCGACGTGGCTCAAGTGACCGAAGGCCTGGAATTGCGCAATGGTGCGGCTACCCAGAACGGACATGAGGTAGTGCTGGGCACGGCGATCATGCTGGTCGGTTCCAACAGCCGCGACGTGGCCCAAGCTGTCGCGGCACGCTTGAAGGAAGCTGGCAAGAGCTTGCCTGAGGGCATCACTGCCACGCCGGTCTATGACCGTACCGTTCTGGTGGACCGAACCATCGCCACGGTAGAGAAGAACCTAGTCGAAGGTGCACTGCTGGTCATCGTCATCCTGTTCGCACTGCTGGGCAACTTCCGTGCGGCACTGATCACCGCCGCGGTGATCCCGCTGGCGATGCTGTTCACCCTGACCGGCATGGCCCGCACCGGCGTGTCAGCCAACCTGATGAGCTTGGGCGCGCTGGACTTCGGTCTGATCGTCGATGGTGCGGTGATCATCATCGAAAATTGCCTACGCCGTTTTGGCGAGCGACAGCACGAACTAGGCAGGACACTGACCCTTGATGAACGCTTTGGCTTGACCGCCAGCGCCACTGCGGAGGTGATCCGTCCCAGCCTGTTCGGCCTGGGCATCATCACGGCCGTGTACCTGCCGATCTTCGCCCTGAGCGGGGTGGAAGGAAAGATGTTCCACCCGATGGCGATCACCGTGGTGATGGCCTTGGCCGGCGCGATGGTGCTGGCGCTGACCTTCGTGCCTGCGGCCATTGCCCTGGCCTTGGGGGGCAAGGTCGAGGAAAAGGAGAACCGAGTGATGGCCTGGCTACGGCGGCGCTACGAGCCGTTGCTGGGCTTCGCCTTGCGCCGCGGCGCGCTGGTCGGTATCGGCGCTGTGGTGTTGCTGGCGGGCAGTGCGGCCCTGGCCACTCGCCTGGGTAGCGAGTTCGTGCCCAACCTGGACGAAGGCGACATCGCCCTGCAGGCCATGCGCATCCCCGGCACCAGCCTGACCCAGTCGGTTGAGATGCAGCGGCGACTGGAAACGCGCCTGCTCGAAGTCCCCGAGGTGGAGCGCGTGTTCACCCGCCTGGGCACGGCGGAAGTTGCTTCCGATCCAATGCCGCCATCCGTGGGCGACGCTTATGTGATGTTGAAGCCGCGCGATCAATGGCCTGATCCATCCAAGCGCAAGGAGGCACTGGTCACAGAAATACAGGCCATTGCAGCCAAGGTACCAGGCAACAACTATGAGTTCAGTCAGCCGATCCAGATGCGTACCAATGAACTGATCTCCGGCGTGCGTGCCGACGTGGCGATCAATCTCTATGGCGATGACTTGGACACTCTGTTGCAGGTGGGTCAGCGCATTGCAGCCGCTGCTGGCAGTGTGTCCGGTGCGGCCGACGTACGCGTGGAGCAGGCGGGTGGTTTGCCGTTGTTGTCTGTCGTGCCAGACCGACTTGCGCTTTCTACCTATGGGCTGAACTTGGAGGACGTGCAGGCAACGGTGTCTACCGCCATCGGTGGCGAAGTTTCCGGCCAGTTGTTCGAGGGTGATCGTCGTTTTGACATCGTGGTGCGCCTGCCCGAGACACTGCGTCAAGACCCCGCTGCTATCGCTGCACTGCCGATTCCGTTGCCGGCCTTGCCGGACGCGGGAGGTGATGGCAAGCCGCGCACTGTGCCACTGGGCAGTGTGGCCAAGGTGGAAATGATCGAGGGCGCAAACCAGATCAACCGCTACAACGGAAAGCGTCGCATTGCAGTCACTGCCAACGTGCGCGACCGCGATCTGGGTGGCTTCGTGGCCGATTTGCAGCAGACCATCAATGCTCAGGTCCAGGTGCCTACCGGCTACTGGATCGAATACGGCGGCAGCTTCGAGCAACTGATCTCGGCCAGCCAGCGCTTGGCGATCGTGGTGCCGGTGACACTGGTGTTGATCTTTGCGTTGTTGTTCTGGGCTTTCGGATCGGTCAAGGATGCGGCGATCGTGTTCAGTGGTGTGCCGCTGGCGCTGACCGGTGGGGTGATGGCGCTAATCCTGCGCGGGATTCCGTTCTCGATTTCAGCGGGCATCGGCTTCATCGCCCTGTCCGGTGTTGCGGTGCTCAACGGCCTGGTGATGATCAGCTTCATTCGGCACATGCGCGAACAGGGCGAGTCGCTGGAACAGGCGGTGCGGCACGGTGCCGTGACCCGCCTGCGGCCGGTGTTGATGACGGCATTGGTGGCCTCGCTGGGCTTCGTGCCCATGGCGCTCAACGTCGGCGCCGGTTCGGAAGTTCAGCGACCACTGGCGACGGTGGTCATCGGCGGGATCATCTCCTCGACCCTGCTGACACTGGTGGTCCTGCCAGTGCTGTACCGATGGGTGCATAGCCGCTTTCCCGGAAAGCAAACACAGGCTGCGTGACGCCAAGCCCCGGATCACCCGCCGTTTCTTGGCGGGTGATCGGCGTACTGGTGCGAACACTAAACACCCGCCCGTAGCAAGGAGGACTCAGGAATGAGTGTCGATCACTCGCGTCATCGTCGCGATGGCTATGTCCAGGGTTCGCCGCAGAGTCCCCGATAAGGCATGTGCCATGAATGAATGTCGCCGAAATAAATCTCCGCCGAGCGCTGCGCAAGCCTTGTTCGTCAAGGCTTGGACCGGCCAGCCTTTCGTAGACATCCGGTTGCCATAATTGATGGCAATGACCGAGGTGTTTATGGGCAACAGCAAGCAGTACACGGATGAGTTCCAGGCCGAAGCGGTGAAGCAGGTGATCGAGC
>NZ_SHMH01000012.1 GCF_004283755.1 Pseudoxanthomonas winnipegensis | reverse complement strand
GCTCGATCACCTGCTTCACCGCTTCGGCCTGGAACTCATCCGTGTACTGCTTGCTGTTGCCCATAAACACCTCGGTCATTGCCATCAATTATGGCAACCGGATGTCTACGAAAGGCTGGCCGGTCCAGGGCTTGTCCCGCGCAGCGACACACGATCGGCTTCATCGAAGCCGCCTTCGCTGGCGGAGGAAGACGAAATGCTGACGCCCGGCAGTTCGCGCAGGGTATCGGCCACGTTCTTGGCGGGCAGCTTGCCGATGTCCTCGGCGCTGACGGCTTCCACGTGCGAGCTGGCGTCGCGCTTGGTGTTGAGCGATTGCTCCAGGCTGCCGCGGATGCCGACGACCTTGACGGTGTCCAGGTCGGTGGCGGTCTGGCTGCTGTCGGTCTGCTGGGCCTGAGCGGCGAAGCTCAGACTGGTCAGGATGGCCACGCTGAGGAGGGATTTCTTGCAGGTCATGATGCTTCCCCGGTCTAGAAGTTGGGTTATGGCAGTGGGCTGCCAGGCCTTACATCGGTGCGGTGCGAAAAACGAGCAGTGTTCAAGGACGACAAGGTGATGCGGATGCCGAATGTCCCGTCCAGCGCGATCGCCAAAGGGCGGCGTGCGAAGGACGTCAGTGCGGTTGTTGTGTCTGGCCGAGGTACCAGTTGGCGGCGCCCAGGACGCCCAGCTGCCCGTGCTCGACCAGTCGCACGGGAATGCGCTCCAGCGCCGCTCGCATCGGCCCCTTGTTGAGGAAGCGTTCGACGAAGCTGCTCTGCAGCAGGAACTCGCGGATGCGCGGCAGGATGCCGCCGGCCAGGTAGACCCCGCCGGTGATGCCGTACAGCAGGGCCATGTCGCCCACCGTGCTGCCCAGCAGGCCGCAGAACACCTCCAGCGCCTCGCGCGCCAGCGGGTCGTGGCTGGCCGCGGCGGTGACCGCGTTGGGCGCGAAATGCTCGGGCGCCACGCCGCGCACCTCGCACAGCGTGCGGTAGAGGTTGAGCAGGCCGGGGCCGGACAGGGCGTGCTCGACCGGCACGTGCGGCTGCTTCTTCAGCATCTGCGCCAGCAGGCGCATCTCCAGCTCGGTGCCCACGCTCAGCGCAGCCTGGCCGGCTTCGGTGGCCAGCACGGTGGCGCTGCGTCCGGTCGGGATCCACACCGCGCCGCCCAGGCCGGTGCCGGGGCCGAGCACCAGCGTCGGCCCGCGCTCGGACACGGTGGCCGGGCCGGTCAGGCGCAGCACTTCCTGGTCGCCGACCAGCGCGGCGGCATAGGCCACGGCCTCGAAGTCGTTGACCAGGCGCAGATCGTCCAGGCCCAGCGTGCCCTGGATCTCGCGCGGGGACAGGCGCCAGGGCAGGTTGGCGGTGATCACCGTGCCGTCTTCCAGCGGGAAGCCGGCGCTGGCGATCACGCCACGCCGCACGCGCGGGCCATCCAGGCCATCGAGGAAGTTGCCGATGATCTCGGCCAGCCCGCCGTAATCGGCGCAGGCGTACTTGCGGTAGCTGAGGATCTCGACCGGCTGCAGGTCGTGTCCGGTCGGCCGGACCAGGCCCAGGCGCACATGCGTGCCGCCCACGTCGGCGGCGATGAAGGGCGATGCGCCGTTCAAGACACGATGGCTCAGCGGTGCGACATCTGCTTCCACGAACTGCCCCCATGGCGTCACGGCGATTTCACAGACCACCGTGGCTTGCGGTGAGTCTCCCTTGGCGATGACAACGATGTCAACAGGGGCGAGCAAGTTTTTTAAGCCAGTGGTATTGCTGCGCCGCGGCGTGATTTCGGGGCGATTCGATGCCAGGCGCGCTACGCGGAAGCCCTGAAATAACGGGCTCTCTTCTCCGCTTCGTCGCGTGTCCGTGCCGGCGAAGCGAGCGCCGGGCTTGCAGACTTCCAAAAAATTGGTTTTAAATTGGACCCAATGAATTTCAATCCACCGCCGCAGGTCGCAGGTTGATGGCGCGCGCCAAGCCCGTGGTCGACCCGCGGCTGCGCGCGATCGCGCTGGACGCCAAGGCGCCCACGCCGCTGTATCTGCAACTGACCGCCCAGCTGATCGATGCGATCCGCGGCGAGCAGTGGAAGCCGGGCGAAGCGCTTCCCGCCGAGCGGGTGCTGTGCGAGCGGTTGAAGGTGTCTCGCGTCACGCTGCGTCAGGCCATGGACGCGCTGGTCGAGCAGGGCCTGGTCGTGCGCCGGCAGGGCGCCGGCACCTTCGTCACCTCGCAGATCACCCATCCGCTCAGCGGTCTGACCAGCTTCAGCGAGACCCTGCGGATGAAGGGCTACCAGCCGGGTAGCCGCTGGTTGGAGCGGCGCGTGCGCCCGGCCCTGGGCGAGGAGATCCTGCGCCTAGGGCTCTCGCCGGACGCGCAGGTCGCCTCGCTCACGCGGCTGCGCAGCGCCGACGAGCGGGTCATGGCCTACGAGCACACAATCGTGCCGGAGCGGCTGTTGCCCGAGCCGCTGTCCATGGGCGATTCGCTCTATGCCCACCTGGATGCGCAGGGCACGCCGGTCGTGCGCGCGCTGCAGTATTTCCGCGCGGTCAACCTGAGTGCGGCGATGGCCGAGCACCTGGGCATGGCGCAGGGCGATGCCATCCTGCACGTGGTGCGGGTCGGCTATGGCCGCGACGGTAGCGCCATCGAGTTGAGCCACACCTACTGCCACAACGATTTCTACGATTTCGTCGCCGAACTGCGACGTTGAACCCGTCCGCCGCGCCCGGGCGTGTCCGGGGCGCGGCGGGTGTCATCCACCCAGCACGCTCTCACCATCGAACCTTCGGAGTTGCGCGTCCATGTCGTCCGACCAGAGCAAACGCTTCGCCACCTCGCTGGCCATCACCGGCCTGCTGTTCTTCATCATGGGGTTCTTCACCTGGATCAATGGCCCGCTGATCACCTTCGTCAAGCTGGCCTTCGACCTGGATGAGGTCAAGGCGTTCCTGGTGGTGTTCGTCTTCTACATCTCCTACTTCCTGCTGGCGCTGCCGGCGGCGGCCGTGCTCAAGCTCACCGGCATGAAGAAGGGCCTGGCGCTGAGCCTGGGGCTGATGGCGGTGGGCGCGGCGATGTTCGGCCAGTTCTCCACCCATCGCTGGTACGCCGGCGCGCTGTCGGGGCTGTTCGTGATCGGCGGCGGCTTGGCCATGCTGCAGACGGCGGTCAATCCCTACATCTCCATCCTGGGGCCGATCGAGACCGCCGCGCGCCGCATCGCGCTGATGGGCATCTGCAACAAGGTGGCCGGTATCCTGGCGCCGATCGTAATCGGCTCGCTGGTGCTGCACGGCGTGGGCGACATCGCCACCCAGGTGGCCGCCGCCGACCCTGCCACCAAGGAGCAGCTGCTCGATGCGTTCGCCGCCAAGATCCACGGCCCGTACCTGGCCATGGCCGGCGTGCTGGTGGTGGTGGCGCTGGGCATCCTGTTCTCGCCGCTGCCCGAGCTGCGCGGCAGCGAGGCCAACGCCGAGGTGGCCGCCAAGAGCGGTGTGGCGCGCGGCAGCATCTTCCAGTTCCCGCACCTGCTGCTGGGCGTGCTGTGCCTGTTCTGCTACGTCGGCGTGGAAGTGCTGGCCGGCGATGCCATCGGCACCTACGGCAACGGCTTCGGCCTGCCGCTGGACGAGACCAAGTTCTTCACCTCCTTCACCCTGGGCGCGATGCTGCTGGGCTATCTGGCCGGGCTGGTGGCGATCCCGCGCCTGCTCTCGCAGCAGGCCTACCTGGCGATGTCGGCGGTATTGGGCGTGGTGTTCGCGCTGGGTGCGCTGCTGACCCACGGCTATGTCTCGGTGGGCTTCGTGGCCGCGCTGGGCTTCGCCAACGCGATGATGTGGCCGGCGATCTTCCCGCTGGCGATCAAGGGCCTGGGCCGCTTCACCGAGACCGGCTCGGCGCTGCTGGTGATGGGCATCGCCGGCGGCGCGGTGCTCTCGCAGGGCTTCGCCATCCTCAAGCAGCACGCCGATTTCCAGGTGGTGTTCGCGTGCCTGGCCGTGCCCTGCTATCTGTACATCCTGTTCTTCGCCGTGCGCGGCTACCGCGTCGGTCACGGCGCCGGATCGCGCTGAGCCCGCTGCCCCTTCTTCCGGACTGACGCAGGAGCCAGCACATGCGCCGACCCACCATCAAGGACGTCGCCGAGCGGGCCAAGGTCTCGCTCAAGACGGTCTCGCGCGTGATCAACAACGAGCCTTCGGTCATGCAGGCCACGCGCCAGCGCGTGCTGCGCGCCATCGCCGAACTGGACTACGAGCCCGACCCGTCCGCGCGCAACCTGCGCAGCGGCACGCCGTTCGTGATCGGCCTGGTCTACGACAACCCCAACCCGTACCACATCATCGGCGTGCAGAACGGCGTGCTGGCGGCGTGCCGCGAGACCGGCTTCGGCCTGCAGATCCAGCCCTGCGATTCGACCTCGCCGCTGCTGGCCGAGGAGCTGGCCGAGTTCGTGCAGCGCTCGCGCCTGGCCGGGCTGGTGCTGACCGCGCCGATGTCCGAGCGGCCCGAGCTGATCGCCACGCTCACCGCGCGCGGCGTGCAGCTGGTGCGCATCATCGCCGCCACCGAAGATCCGGGCGAGGGCCCGCCGTGCGTCTACGTGGACGACCGCGACGCGGCCTACGAGATCACCGAGCATCTGATCCAGCTGGGCCACCAGCGCATCGGCTTCCTGATGGGTGGGCCCGCGCATCGCTCGTCCACCGAGCGCTACGCCGGCTACGAGCAGGCGCTGAAGGACTACGGCATCACCCTGGACAAGCATCTGGTGGTGCCAGGCGACTACACCTTCGACGACGGCTTCCGCGGCGCGCGCCGCCTGCTGGCGCTGCGCGAGCCGCCCACGGCGATCTTCGGTTCCAACGACGAGATCGCCGCCGGCGTGCTGGCCGCGGCCAAGTCGGCCGGCATGAACGTGCCCTACGACCTGTCCATCGCCGGCTTCGAGGACAGCCCGTTCTCCAAGCAGTCCTGGCCGGCGCTGACCACGGCCAAGCAGGCCACCGAGGACATCGCCAAGCACGCCGCGCGCCTGCTGATCGCGCGGCTGCGCCAGGACGCCTACGACGATTCCCCCATCGCCATGCACAACCAGGGCTTCACGCCGCAGCTGGTCGTGCGCGGTTCCACCGCTCCCATGCGCCCTTCGCGCGCCGAGTCCAAGACCTGATCCCATGACGTCCGACGTTTCGCTGCCGGCCCCGGCCGACACCTTGATGTACAACGAAGCCGCCTCCACCGCGCAGGTGGTCGCCGCCCAGTTCGCCCGCAATCACGCCACGGTGGTGGCGCTGGCGCAGTCGCTGCGGCAGAACCCGCCGCCGTTCGTGGCCACCTGCGCGCGCGGCAGCTCCGACCATGCCGCGACCTTCGGCAAGTACCTGTTCGAGACCCAGCTCGGCGTGGTCACGGCCTCGGCCTCGCCGTCGATCGGTTCGGTCTACGGCGCGCCGCTGCAGCTGGCCGGCGCGTTGTTCATCGTCATCTCCCAGTCCGGCAAGAGCCCGGACCTGCTGCGCAACGCCGAGGCGGCCAAGGCCGCTGGCGCGCGCGTGGTGGCGCTGGTCAACGTGGAGGACTCGCCGCTGGCGCAGCTGGCCGAGGTGGTGATCCCGCTGTGCGCCGGCCCGGAGAAGTCGGTCGCGGCGACCAAGAGCTATCTGGCCTCGCTGGCCGCGCTGCTGCAGCTGGCCGCGCACTGGTCGCAGGACGCGGCGCTGCTGGCCGCGCTCGACGCGCTGCCCGGCGCGCTGCGCCAGGCCTGGGACGCGGACTGGTCCAGCGTCACCGAGGGCCTGGTCGATGCGCACAACCTGTTCGTGCTCGGCCGCGGCCTGGGCCTGGCCGCGGCGCAGGAGGCGGCGCTGAAGTTCAAGGAGACCTGCGGCCTGCATGCCGAAGCCTACAGCTCGGCCGAGGTCAAGCATGGGCCGATGGCGCTGGTCGGCCCGGGCTTCCCGGTGCTGTGCTTCGCCCAGCCCGACGGCACCGAGGCCGGCATGCTGACGCTGGCCAGGGAGTTCCGCGCCCGCGGCGCGCAGGTGTGGGTGGCCGCCACGCACGATGGCGATCTGCCGCTGGTGGAGGTGCCGCATCCGGCGTGCGCGCCGCTGCTCACCATCCAGAGCTTCTACAAGGCGATCAACGCCCTGGCCCTGGCGCGCGGCCACAACCCCGACGTGCCGCCGCATCTGAACAAGGTCACCGAAACCGTATGAGCATCTTTGCCCTGGTCAACGCGCGGGTGTTCGCCGCGCAGGGCCTGATCGAGGACGGCGCTGTGGTGGTGCGCGATGGCCGCATCGCCGCGATCACCGACCGCGCCGGGGCCAAGGCCTTCACCGAGGATCTGCGCGATCTTGGCGGCGCCTGGCTGGCGCCGGGCTTCATCGACATCCAGGTCAACGGCGGCGGCGGCGTGCTGTTCAACAACACGCCCACGGCCGAAGGCATCGACCGCATCGGCCGCGCGCATCGCAAGTACGGCACCACCGCCTTCCTGCCGACCCTGATCAGCGACCGCGCCGAAGTCATGGACACGGCCATCGCCGCCACGCGCCAGGCCATCGCCGACGGCGTGGACGGCGTGCTCGGCATCCACCTGGAAGGGCCGTACCTGGCGCCGGCGCGCAAGGGCACGCACGACGCGCAGCAGTTCCGCGTGCCTGGCGATGAGGAGATCGCCATGGTCACCGCGCTGGACAACGGCCTGACCCTGATGACCGTGGCGCCGGAGGCCATCGGCCCCGAACGCATCGCCGCGCTGGTCGCGCGCGGGGCGATCGTGGTGGCCGGCCACACCGCGGCCAGCTACGAGCAGGTGCGCGCCGGACTGGACGCCGGCCTGCGCGGCTTCACCCATCTCTACAACGCGATGAGTCCGCTGCAGGGCCGCGAGCCCGGCGCGGTCGGCGCGGCGCTGGAAGATCCGCACAGCTGGTGCGGGATGATCGTCGATGGCGTGCATGTGCACCCGGCCTCGCTGCGCGTGGCCCTGGCGGCCAAGCCGCGCGGCAAGCTGGTGCTGGTCACCGATGCCATGCCGATGGTCGGCGACGAGCGCCCCAGCTTCGACCTGTATGGCGAGACCATCACCGCCATCGACGGCGTGGTGCGCAACGCCGCCGGCTCGCTGGCCGGTTCCGCGCTGGACATGGCCAGCGCGGTGCGCAACGCCGTGCACCTGCTCGGCCTGCCGCTGGAGGAGGCGCTGCGCATGGCGACGCTGTATCCGGCGCAGTTCCTGCGGCTGGAGCACGAGCGCGGCGCGATCGCCGAGGGCCTGCGCGCCGACCTGGTCGCGCTGGACGAGGACCTGCGCGTGGTCGAGACCTGGATTGGCGGGAAGCCCTCGCTCTGAGCGACACTGCAGCGCCATGAACGCCCCCGCCACCCGCCGTTTCGCCTCGGTCGACGCCCTGCGCGGACTGACGGTGGCCTTGATGCTGCTGGTCAACGACCCGGGCGACTGGGCGCATGTGTACGCGCCGCTGCTGCATTCGGAGTGGAGCGGCTGCACGCCGACCGATCTGGTGTTCCCGTTCTTCCTGTTCATTGTCGGCGTGTCGATCGCGCTGGGGATCGTGCCGCGCATCGAGGCCGGCGCCGATCCCGCGCCGATCCGCCGCAGCATCGCCGTGCGCGCGCTGCGCATCATCGGCATTGGCCTGGCGATCAACCTGCTGGCGTCGTGGCTGCTGGACAAGCCGCACTTCCGCCCCTGGGGCGTGCTGCAGCGGATCGGGATCTGCTTCTTCGTGGTCGGCTGGCTGGTCACCCTGCCCAGGTCGCGCGCTTGGCTGGGCCTGCTGGCCGCGGGACTGCTGCTGGGCTACTGGGCGTTGCTGGCCTTCGGCGGCGGCTATGCGCCGTGGACCAATCTGGCCAGCCGCGTGGACACCGCGCTGCTGGGGCCGCTGGTGTACGAGCTCGACCCGGCCACCGGCCGCGGCCACGACCCCGAAGGCCTGCTGTCCACGCTGCCGTCCCTCGTCACCACCCTGCTGGGCCTGCACGCCGGCGGCTGGCTGCGCCGCGGCCGCGCCCATCGCCTGCTGCCGGGCGCCCTGGCCGGGCTGATGGTCGGCTGGCTGTGGTCGGCCGTGCTGCCCTGGAACAAGAACCTGTGGACGCCCTCGTTCGTGCTGTGGACGGCGGGCTGGGCGATGGCCGTGCTGTGGCTGTTCCACCAGCTCATCGATCGCCATGGCTGGCCGGCGCTGGGCCGATCGCTGGGCATCAATGCAATCACGGTCTACGCGGGCTCGGCGCTGATGTTCCTGCTGCTGTACGCGGTGGGGGCGTGGGAGGCGATCTACCGGATCGGGTTCGCGGGCTGGATGACGCCGAAGTTCGGGCCGTATGCGCCATCGCTGGCCTTCGGCCTGGTGTTCACCGGGCTGTGGTGGGGCATTGCGAAGGCGATGGAGCGGAAGGGGATCGTGATCAAGGTGTAGCGGCGACGCAGTGGCCTTTGCCCCTGCCTTTGCACTTGCTTTACCTGTCTGAGCCGTAAAGCACGCCGAGCACCGCAGCAAAGCAGGGCCGAAGAGGCGCCCTGTTTGAGCGAAGCGAGTTTGGGCGCCGTCCCTAAAAGGGGATAAATGCCCTGCTTTGCGAGGAGCGCAGGGGACCGATGCGCAGCATCGGCGTGCGTCCCGGCGAGAAGCGGTTTTGCTTCCTTTTGACAAGACAAAAGGAAGTCGCGCCGCAGGCGCGAAAGCTTTGCACTTGGCGCGCTGCAAGCGCGTTGCTCCCACACTTGCCCGCGTCTGCTCAAAAGCGGGAACAGCCGAAGCCAACCGCGGCTGCGCAAGCCACTGCTATGCCAACAGCAACATCACCCCACGATTGAGCGCATAGCCGCCTACCAGCAACAGCCCCCACAACAGCGCGGCCAACAGCAGCGGCCTGGCCCCTGCCTGCCGGATCGCCCCCCACTGCGTGCGCAGCCCCAGCGCCGCCATCGCCATGGCCAGCAGCAGCGTGTCCAGGCCGTTGGCCACCGCGACCACGGACGGCGGCAGCAGCTGCAGTGAGTTGAAGCCCGCCACCGCCACGAAGCCCAGTGCGAACCACGGAATAGTCAGCGGTATTGCCTCCGCATCGGCGCGTGCCTGGCCGCGGCGCAGCCACGCGCCCAGCGCCAGCAGGAAGGGCGCCAGCAGCATGACCCGCAGCATCTTCTCGATCACCGCCGCGTTCGCCGCGGCCTCGCCGACGGCACGGCCGGCCACCACGACCTGGGCGACCTCGTGGATGGTCGAGCCCGCGTAGAGGCCGTAGGAATGCGCGTCCAACGGCAGATACGGCGCCAACTGCGGATACACGAACATGCTCAGCGTGCCGAACACCACCACCGTGGCCACCGCGACCGACACCTTGTGCGCCGGCGCCTTGAGCACCGGCTCGGTGGCCAGCACCGCAGCCGCGCCGCAGATCGCGCTGCCGGCGCCGATCAGCATGGCGCTCTGGCGATCCAGCTTGAGCACGCGCGTGCCCAGCCACGTCGCGGCGCCGAACACGCCGGCCACCACCGCCACATCGATCGCCAGCCCGGCCAGGCCCATGCCCATCAGATCCTGGAAGGTCACGCGCAGGCCGTAGAGCACGATCCCCGCGCGCAGCAGCGTGCCCTTGGCCAGATCCACGCCAGCGCCTGCCTGCGCGGCCATGGCCGGGAACACGCTGTTGCCCAGCACGATGCCGAGCACGATCGCCAGCGTCAGCGCGCCCAGCCCGGCGTGCTGCATCCACGGCAGCTGCGCCAGACCGATGCCCGCCAGCGCGATGCCCAGCGCCAGCAGCAGGCCCGGCCAGGGGCCGGGCCGCGTGCCGAGCGTGAGCGAATGCGGATGCGGGAACGTGGAACCGGACATGACGCGTCAATGGCCTTGAAGGATGCGCCATGCTCGGCTCAAGGCTAGGATGCGTCCAATACATCATTCTCCGATTTCCATGAATTCAACTCATGGCTTGAACCTGCACCTGCTGCGCGTCTTCGCCGCGGTGGTGGAACACGACGGCTTCTCGCGCGCGGCCGAGGCGCTGTTCGTCAGCCAGTCGGCCGTGTCCAAGGCGCTGCGCGAGCTGGAGCACCAGCTCGACCTGCCGTTGATCGACCGCTCCGGCGGCCGCGGCGTGCGCCTGACCGAGAGCGGCCAGGCGCTGTATCGCCACGCGCGCGGCATCTTCGCGCTGGAGCGCGCGGCGCTGGAGGAAGTGCGCGAGCGCGTGGGGCTGCGGCGCGGCGGCCTGCGCATCGGCGCCAGCACCACGGTGGCGGCGTACTGGCTGGCCGAGGCGTTCGCGCGCCATGCCGCACGCCATCCGCAGCTGGATAGCGCGCTGGTGGTCGGCAACACCGGCGAGGTCGCCGAGGCGTTGATCGATTGCCGTATCGACGCGGGCTTCGTCGAAGGCCCGCCGCACGACGAACGCATCCTGGCCACGCGCTGGCGCGACGAGCCGCTGCAGGCGGTGGTCGCCGCCACCTCGACGCTGGGCGCGCAGCGCCGGGCCAGCGCCCGGCAGCTGAGCGCGCAGCGCTGGCTGGTGCGCGAGGCCGGCTCGGGCACGCGCGAGGTCGCCCAGTCGCTGTTGGCCGCGCGCGGCATCGTGCCGGCGCGCACGCTGGAGATCGGCGGCAACGAGGCCATCGCCCGCGCGGTGGCCGCCGGCGACGGCGTGGCGATCCTGCCGGCCGCGGTGGTCGCCGATCTCATCGCGGTCGGGCGCCTGCGCGCGCTGGCGCTGCCGCCCGGCCCGGCGCTGCAGCGTCCGCTCTATCGCCTGGAGCTGGCCAACCGTCCGCGCTCGCCGGCGCTGGCGGCGTTCCTGGCGGCCATGGAGCGGCGGGAAGCTTGAGCGGCGCAGCGGTCTCGGCCAAGCTTGGAAGGCATGGACGCCATGGGCGAAGAAGGACCTCCGCGATGCCGATCAACACAGGGCGATTCCTCCTGCTCACCGCAGTGCTCGTCGGACTGCTGTCCGCCTGCGGCGGCGGTGCCCCCGAGCAATTCCTGACGCTGAAGCTGGAAGGCAAGCCCTTGCGCTTCGACAAGCATCTGGGCGCCAACGATCCGCCGTCCGAGCCGACGGTGCATTTCGTATCGGTCGGCGGACACCTGGACGACGACCCGTCGTCGCCCGGCTTCATGTTCCAGCTCGTGGCGCCGGAGGTGAAGCCCGGGACCTATCGCAGCGGCGTCGATCAGCTCTATGCGTCGTACTACGTCCAGACGCCGAACGGGACCACGACCTACACCGGCGATGCCATGGACGGCGCCAGCTTCGTGATGACCGTGACGGCCATGGATGCCGATGGCGTGCAAGGCACCTTCTCCGGTCGGCTGAGACTGACCGGAGGCGGCGAACAGGGACCGTTTCTCCAGGTCGAGAACGGCCGCTTCTCCGCCCGCTACAACGGGCATTGAGGCCGCCGTCCGCGCCCGTCGGGTCGCGGCGAGTGTGGGACGGCGCTTAGTCGCGCGCGCCGGGCTCAGCCGGCCGTCGAACGCGCGGCGCCGATCGCCGCGATGCGCACCTTGCGCACGGCCTCGCCGATCTGCAGGCCTTTGAGGCCCTCGGTGGCCACATCGCGCGCGCTCACCGCGCAGGCCGCCGCATGCAGGCGCTTGAGCGTTTCGCCCTGCGGATAGGCGTCTTCGGCGCTGCCGGCCCGTCCGCGCTTGTCGCATTCGCAGACCAGGGCCAGTTGAGCGATGCGCGCAGGCTTGCGGAAGCCGTCGCAGCGCGCCAGCAGATCGTGCACGGTGGCATCGCGCAGCTCGTCGATGCGGTGCACGTTGAGATGCTCGCGGCAGGCCATCACCGCCAGCTCGCGGTGTTCGGTCGGCACCTTCAGCCGCGCCGACAACGCCAGCAGCGGCTTGATGCCGGCCTGCTCGTGACCGATGTGGCGCGGCAGCACGTCGGCCGGCGTCAGCGCCTTGCCCAGGTCATGTGTCAGCGCAGCGTAGCCGATCACCTCATTGCCCGGCGCCAGTCGCGCGGCCATGTCGCTGACCAGTTCCTGGTGCAAGCCGGTATCGACTTCGGGATGGAACTCGGCGCGCTGCGGCACGCCGTACAGCGCGTCCACTTCCGGCAGCACATGCGCCAGCGCGCCGGCCTCGTGCAGGGTGCGCAGGAAGGCGCTGGGGCGCGGCGAGGCCAGCGCCTTGCGCAGCTCCTGCCAGACGCGCTCGGGCACCAGCGCGTCCAGTTCGCCGCTGTCGGCGACCTGCCGCATCAGCGCCAGCGTCTCGGGCGCGACGCGGAAGCCCAGCGGCGCCAGGCGCGCCATGAAGCGCGCCGCGCGCAGGACGCGCAGGGGGTCTTCGACGAAGGCCGGGCCGACGTGGCGCAGCATACGTGCCTCGATATCGTCCACGCCGTGATACGGATCGACCAGGGCGCCGTCGGCATCGCGCGCGATCGCGTTGAGGGTGAAGTCGCGCCGGCCCAGGTCTTCCTCCAGCGTCACGCCCGGGTCGGCGTCGACCACGAAGCCGCGATAGCCGCGTCCGGACTTGCGCTCGGTCCGCGCCAGCGCGTACTCCTCCTGCGTGTCCGGATGCAGGAACACCGGGAAATCGCGCCCCACCGCGCGGAAGCCCTGCGCCTCCATCTGCGCCTGCGTGGCGCCGACCACGACCCAGTCGCGGTCGCCCGGTGGCAGACCAAGCAGGGCATCGCGGACCGCGCCACCGACGAGATAAGTCTTCATGAAGCCAGGAGTGCGTGCAGAGGAGTGAGAAGTGAGTGGGGCGGGCAGGGCTTCAGACGAGCCAGGATGCCAGCATGCCTTGTCTTCGCTCACTTCTCACTCCTCTTCACTCACTCCTGTTTGCGCCCCGCACGCGAAGCGCTTGCGCTTGCCGTCCAGCCGGCCCTGCATGCGTTCGTCCAGCGACAGCGCGTCGCCGCCCAGGCGCCAGTCGTAGATCACGCTGAAGGCCAGCACGCGGGCCACGTACTCGCGGGTCTCCTTGTAGCTGATCGTTTCGATCCAGATGTCAGGGTCGAAGCCGGGCCGTTGCGACTGCCAGCGCGCGGTCGGCGTCGGGCCCGCGTTGTAGGCGGCGATGGTGACGTAGGGCGTGCCGTACTTGCCCAGCAGCTCGCGCAGGTAAGCCGCGCCGATGGCGATGTTGGTGTCGGCGTCGTACAGGCTCTGCGCGCCGCCGTAGGCGATGCCGTTGCGCCGCGCCACCTCGGCGGCGGTGCCCGGCACCACCTGCATCAGGCCCAGGGCGTTGGCCGGCGAGCGTGCATTGGGATTGAACACGCTCTCGGCGCGGATCTCGGCGGCCACCCAGGCTGGATCGATCGCATTGCGCTGGGATTGGGTGCGGATGGTGCCGTCGTGGTGCAGCGGGAAGCGCAGGCGGTAGAGCTGCATTTCCTCCGGCTTCTTGCCCAGAGCGAACACCGCGCGGTCGAACCAGCCGTTGCGCTGCGCCACTTCCACCGCGATGCGCCGCTGATCGTCGTTGAAACGGCTCAGCGCATCGTTCCATTCGGCGGTCGCCCAGGCGGCGCGGTCGAGCTTCCACAGCTCCATCGCGCGCACCAGCGCAGGGTCGCGCGCCACGGCCGCCTGCGCCTGCGGGCTGTCGCGCGGCTCGCGCGGGCACAGCGCATAGGGCTGGTCGAGCACGTCGGCGGCCAGGAAGCCGTGGAAGGTGCTGGTGCGCGCGGCCTGCGCGTACAGCGCCCTGGCCGCGCCGGGCTGGCCGGTCTTGTCGAGCATGCGCGCCTCGAACCACTGCCAGCGCGCATCGCCGCGCTGCCCGGCCGGCATGGCGCGGATGGCCTGCAGCGCCGCGGGCCAGTCGCCGCGGGCCATGGCCTCGCGCGCCTGCCATTCGTGCAGGCGTTCGTCGTAGGCGGCGGCGGGCACGGCGGCCAGGCGGCGCGCCGAGTCCGGCAGATAGGAGGCCACCGTCCACAGCGCGATCTGGTAGAGCACCTGGCCGCGCTGGGTCTCGCTCAGCCCCAGGGCCTGCACGTACTGAGGCAGCAGGCCTTCGGCGGCGTCGGGGTCCTTGCGCGCGAGAAGTTCCAGGCCGTCGGTGGCCATGGCGCGGGCACGGTCGGACGGCTCCCAGGCCAGGCCCTGAGGCCCCGGCGCATCGAGAAAGCTCGCATACGCCAGCACCTGGCTGCGTGCGCCGGCGCTCATGCCGTTGGCCGCCGCGCGCATCACGCCCGTCTGCCCCGCGGCGGCCGCCGCATCGATGCGCTCCCAGCGCAGCGCATCGCTGAGCTGGCCCTGCGTGGCCAGCGCGGAGAACACCGGGTCACAGCCGTCGGGCAGGGACTTGCTGGCCCCGCGCCACAGCGCCTGGGCCTCGCTCACCCAGGCCGCATCGGTGCGGCCCTGCACCCACAGCGCCTGCAGCCGCGCGCAGCGCAGGCCGGGGTTGTCGGTGGGCTGCCAGTTGGCCAGCAGCGTGGGCCAGTCCTTGCGTCGCGCCAGCGACGGCAGCCAGGCGCTGCGCAGGGCGTTGGCCACGGGCTGGCCGCTGTAGCGGCGCAGGAAGTCCTGCGCGCGCGCGGGGTCGAGCGTGTCGATGTCGCGCTTGAGCTGGGCGAACTCGATCCAGCCGCGCACCGGGCTGTTGGCCAGGGCCGGGTTGGTCAGCGCATCGCTGGGTTGGCCGCGGTCGGCGGCCTCCAGCGCGGCGCGGACCAGCGGGCGCTGCGCATCCAGGTCCTGCGCGGCGGCGGGCGCGCAGAGGCACAGCGAGGTAACGGCCAACAGCAGGAGCGATCGCATCATGCGCGCGATGATAAGCAGGCGAGCATGAATCGGATTTCCGCGGTGGGTGCGGGTTTGGAAGGAGCGCCAACGGCGCCTCCCCACCTGTAGAGCGGAGCTTGCTCCGCTGCGGCCTTCCCCACGCACCGAACGAAACGCAGCTGAGCTTGCTCCGATGGGGCTTTCCCGATGATCTGGCCGAAGAGCAGCGGAGCAAGCTCCGCTCTACAGGCGGGCCGCCGGGGGGATATTCAGAAGTCCTACTGCCGCAGCGCCTGCGCGGGGACGTCGATGTCCAGTGCCAGCGCCAGGTGGTCGGAGAACGCTGCCGGCACGGCCCGCGCATTGGCGTGGGCCAGCTGGTCGGTGACCAGGATGTGGTCGATCGCGCGCGCCGGCTTCCAGCTGGGGAAGGTCGGCACGCAGAAGCTCGGTGGACGCAGATGCGTGCGCTCGTACAGCAGGTCCATTTCCGGCACCGTCGGCACGCAGTTGAAGTCGCCCATCAGCACCGCATGCGGATGCGGGGCCAGCAGCTCGGCGATATAGCCCAGCTGCTGCCGGCGCGAGCCGTTGCCCAGCGACAGATGCGCCACCGCCACCACCAGGCCTTCCTCACCGCTGCCGAAATGCGCCAGCAGCACGCCGCGCCCGGCGATGCGCCCAGGCAGCGGGTGCATGGCCACCTTGACCGGCTCGAGCCGGCTCAGCAGCCCGTTGGCGCTGCCGGCCACGCGCGCCACGTTGCGGTTGGGCTGGTGGCTCCAGTACTGGAAGCCGGCGCGCTGGGCCAGGTAGTGGGTCTGGTTGGTGAAGCCGGAGCGCAGGCTGCCCGGGTCGGCCTCCTGCAGGCCGACGATGTCATGGCCGCCGGCCAGGTCGGCGATGGCGTCCAGGCTGCTGCGCTTGGCGCCCACCGGCAGCGCGTGCGACCAGCTGCGGGTGAAGTAATCGCTGTAGCGGCGGGTGCTGGAGCCGGCCTGGATGTTGGCGCTCAACATCCGCAGCCGGCGTGCGTCGGGGGACACGTCGGTCATCGGCTTACTTGGCGGCCTGGCGCTCTTTGGCGATCAGGTGGTCGGCGATGCGCAGCATGTCGGCCATCGAGCGGCCCTTGACCAGGTACTTGCCGCCCACGATCAGCGACGGCGTGCCGCCGATCTGGGCGCGCATCAGGAACTGGTTGGCCTTGCTCAGCTTGCCGGCCACCGCGAAGCTGGCCATGGCCTGCTTGAACTGGTCGGCGGTGACGCCGTACTGGGTGTACCACTGGGCCACCTTGTCCGCGTCGAAAGGCTCGCCTTCGCCCGGCAGCGCGTGATCGATGTGGATCGCCTTGAACATCGCGTCGTGGCTCTTCTTCTCGATGCCCAGCGCCTGCGCGGCGTAGTAGACCTTGGCGTACTCGCGGAAGTCCGGACGGAACTGCGCCGGCACGTAGACCACCTTCACGTCGGCCGGCTGCTTGGCCTTCCACTGGTTGAAGCCCGGCTCGAACTGCGCGCACGCCGGGCAGATGTAGTTGAACGCCTCGACCACCTCGATCTTGCCGTCGGCCGGCTCGAAGGGCTGGCCGTCGGCGATCACCGAGTAGTCGGTGCCTTCCACCGGCGCCGGGCCCTGCGGCGGCACGATCGGATTGTTGTTGGGGGCATCGGGCACGGCGGCCTCGGCCGGCGCGCTGGCGGCGGGGGCGCTGGTATCGGTCGCAGCCGGGGCGGCTGGCGCGGAGGCGGCCGGGGCGGAAGCGGCGGGCGTGCTCGCGGCGGTCGCCGCGGAGGCGTCCTCCTTGGAACAGGCGGCCAGCACGGGCAACAGGGCCACCAGGGCCAGGGCGAAACGGGTCTTCATGGTCGGTGCGACTCCATAGCAGCAGGCGAAGAAGCGGGCGGGCGCGCGGGGCATGGTGCCGCCGCGCACGTAAAGAAGGGATGTGCGCGTTACTTGGCGGCGGCCAGTTCGCGCTTGATCAGGAAGTCGGCGACCTTCAGCACGTCGTCCGGGTCGACCGTGGTGATGCGGTACTTGCCGTTGATCACCAGGGTCGGCGTGCCGCGGATGCCGCTGGCCATGCCGAAGGCACGCGCCTTGTCCAGCTGCGCGGCGACCTGCGGCGATTCCATGGCCGCGGCGAACTTGTCTGGGTCGGGCCCGAAGCGCGCGTAGAACCCGGCGATCTCCTGGTCGCTGGCGTTCTGGATCGGCAGCTCATGGCTGTCGTGCAGGGCCTTGAACACCGCCGCATGGCTCTGCTTGAGCACGCCCAGCTGCTGGGCGGCGTAGAACGCCTTGGCGTAGGGGATCCAGTAGCCGCCGAACGCCGCTGGCACCGAGGTCACCCGCACGCTGGCCGGTTGCCGCTTCTGCCAGGCCTCGAACTGCGGCTCGAAATGCGCGCAGTGGATGCAGACATAGCCGAACACCTCGACCACCTCGACCTTCTGCTGGCCTGTGAGCGGGGCGAAGGGCTGGCCGCCGGCGATGACGTCGTAGTCCTCGCCCTCCACCGGGGCATTGGAGGACGCGCAGGCCGTGAGCGGCAACAGGGCGAGCAGGGCGAGGGCGAACAGGCGCAGCTTCATGCGGCAGAGCTCCTTCCGGTGGCGGAGTGGGGAGGGGATTGTCCGGCAAAACGCACGACGCCGGCCATACATGGCCGGCGTCGTGGTGTGACGGGGGCGACAGCAGGGGCCGCCGGCGCGATGCGCCGCTAGGACCTCAGGACTGCCCGGTTGGTTCCGCAGGCGCGGCGGGCGCCGGCGCCGAGGCGCTGGCCGAGGGCGCCGCGGCCGCATCGGCGGCGCTCTCGTGCAGGCCCTGGATGTAGCTGCCCAGCGACTGGATCTCCTGATCGGTCAGCGGCTTGGCGACCTGGGCCATGATCTGGAAGTGGGCCGGATCCTTGTAGGCGGTCGTGCCGGCCTGGTACTCCTGCAGTCGTCGCACCACGTAGTCCTGCGGCTGGCCGCCCACATGCGGATACGGCGGGCCCGGGTTGCCGGCGCCGCTGGGCCCGTGGCAGGCCATGCAGGCCGGGATGCCGCGCGCGGCGTCGCCGCCACGGAACAGCTGCTCGCCGACCTGGTAAAACTTCAGCCCCTTGTACGGGCCCTCGGTGATCGGGGTGTCGTCGGCCACGCCCGCGCCGGCCTTCTGCGTGGCGAAGTAGGCGCCGACATCGCGCATGTCCTGCGGGCTCAGGCTCTGGGCGAAGGGGATCATCACCGCGGCCATGCCGCTGGTGCGCTGGCCGGTGGCGAACAGCGCCAGCTGCTGGGCGATGTAGCGCTCGCTCTGGCCGGCCAAGCGCGGATAGATCGGCGCGGCCGGGTTGCCGTCGGCACCGTGGCAGGCCGCGCAGGTGCCGGCCTTGCTCTGGCCGGCCTTGGCATCGCCCCAGTGGGTCTTGGTCAGGTCGATCTCCAGCGGCTGGGCCTGCACCGGGGTGTTGTCCGGCAGCGGCGTCACGCTGGTCTGCGCGTAGGCGGCGGCCGCGACGGCGACGATGGCAAGGCTGGACAGTCCCAAGACACGAGCGTGGCGCATAGCTGGAGCTCCGTGATTCCCAATGGTTCGCGCACCGCAAGGCTCGGGGCCGCGCGAAGCCGGCCGATTATCGTCATGGCCCGCTCGGACGGTCAATGCGAGTGCGCGTCCCGCGCGCGCAGTGCGCCAATTGCGCGCAGATGCCGGGCAGATGTGCGGAAAAGATGGCGCGCTGCAACATGGTCGCCGTGCCGCGCGACGGCCGTGCGATCCTATGCCCATGGCCGTCTCCAACTATCTCAACGCCGCGCGCTACCTGCTGTCCGCGCACAACGCCCGCCAGCTGCCTGCCGACGACGGACTGGAGGTGGCCTTCGCCGGGCGTTCCAATGCCGGCAAGTCCAGCGCCCTCAACGCCCTGGCCGGCCACAACGCGCTGGCGCGCGTCTCCAAGACGCCGGGCCGGACCCAGCAGCTGGTGTTCTTCGAGGTCCGGCCGCAGCGCTGCCTGGTCGACCTGCCCGGCTACGGCTACGCCAAGGTGCCGATGGACCTGCAGGCGCACTGGCAGGCCTTCATCGACCAGTATTTCGCCACCCGCCAGTCCCTGCGCGGGCTGGTGGTGGTGATGGACATCCGCCATCCGCTCAAGGACTACGACCGGCAGATGCTGGGCTATGCCGTCCAGCGCAGCCTGCCGGCGCATGTGCTGCTGACCAAGGGCGACAAGCTCGGCCGCGGCCAGCAGTCGCAGACCCTGGCCGCGGTGCGCAAGGAGCTGTCCTCGGCGTTCGGCGACAGCGTCGGGGTGCAGGTGTTCTCGTCCGAGTCCAAGCAGGGCGTGGACCAGGCCCGCACCGTGGTGCAGACCTGGCTGGACCTGATGCCGGCCGTCGCGGCCGAGTAGGCGCCGCGACACCCCCGTACCGTCGTTCCCGCGCACGCTGGAACGCATGGACGTTGCTCGACCTGCACGGACGTCCTTGGATCCCCGCGTTCGCGGAGATGACGAGATTTGAACTCATCGCGCGGGCGAGGACTGAACTTCGGCGAGCGGATGGATTCAAGGCTCGCGCCGCACCATTGGCAAAACCTCCCTACCGTCGTTCCCGCGAAGGCGGGAATCCATGGACGTTCAAGCGCCAAACCAGGGCACTGGATTCCCGCTTTGGCGGGAACGACGGCTGATGGTCAGCCGCCCAACCCTGATGGCGACACATCGAACGCACGCCCCACCAGATCCGCCGCCGCCATCGCCAGCGCGCCCCAGAAGGTGACCCGCAGCGCCCCGCGCAGCGTCGGCGCGCCGCCGGCGCGCGCGGCCAGCGCGCCGGATGCCAGCAGCGCCAGCAGCGTGGCCACGATCACCGCCAGCCGCGCCTGCGCCGGGAACAGCAACGCCGCCAGCAGCGGCAGCACCGCGCCGGTGGAGAACGCCGCCGCCGAGGCCAGCGCCGCCTGCACCGGCCGCGCGCGCAGGGCCTCGGTGATGCCCAGCTCGTCGCGGGCGTGGGCGGCCAGGGCGTCGTGCGCGGTCAGCTGCTCGGCCACCTGACGCGCCAGCGCGGGCTCCAGGCCGCGCTGCTCGTAGATGCCGGCCAGTTCGATCAGCTCGTTGTGCGGGTCTTCGGCCAGCTCGCGCTTCTCCAGTCTGAGGTCCGCGCGCTCGGTATCGGCCTGCGAGCTGACCGACACGTATTCCCCGGCCGCCATCGACATCGCCCCGGCCACCAGCCCGGCCACGCCGGTGGCGACCAACGCGCCCTGGCCGGCGCCGCTGGCCGCCACGCCGACGATCAGCCCAGCGACGGAGACGATGCCGTCGTTGGCGCCGAGCACGGCGGCGCGCAGCCAGCCGGTGCGGTTGCTGCGGTGGACTTCGGCGTGGAACTTGCGCATGGGCGATGACCGGCGATCAGGAGCCCACAGCCTAGCCAAGCACGACCGCCCGGCGCGAACTGCGAGGCCTGGCGCGAATGCGATGCGCTCGCGCAGGGGCGATCGAAGCGTGTGCGTTCCTGAGAGCAGGTCGATCGACTACGCAGGATGGGCCGCGCTGCGTGGCGGAGTAGATGCCGATCGATGTCGTATCGGCTAACGCGAGCGGGTGCGTTGGTCGAGGCTGCCAGTGTCTGGCATGGATTGCCCGTCAAGGAGTCCCGCATGCGAGTGCCGCGCGCAGACCGATTCCGGTGGAGCCTCGTCGCACATGCCCGCTGAGTCGATCGGGTGCTCAGCAACGGAAAGCTAAAGAGACGCCAGCGTCGACGATGCGGCGGGGATCGCCCGGTATCATGCGGCCGTTGTGCTGGTCCCCCCGCGGCGCCAGATCGCCCCCCTCTTCGTTGCGAGTCGCCCTTGTCCAGTCCCAGCCACGTTGCCGATACCCCGATCACCACGCTGTCGCAGCTGGTCGATTACGCCGCCTCCGGGGCTCGGCCGCGCGAGGCGTGGCGCATCGGCACCGAGCACGAGAAGTTCGGCTTCCGCACAGACGATCTGCGCCCGCCCACCTTCGAGGGCGAGCGCGGCATCGAGGCGCTGCTGGTCGGGCTGACGCGCTTCGGCTGGCAGCCGGTGCAGGAGGACGGCCGCACCATCGCCCTGCTGCGCGACGGCGCCTCGGTCACGCTGGAGCCGGCCGGCCAGCTCGAGCTCTCGGGCGCGGCGCTGGAGACGCTCCACGAGACCGGCGACGAGCTGACCGTTCACCTGGACGAAGTGCGCCAGGTCGCCGACGAGCTGCGCCTGGGCTTTTTGGGCATGGGCTTCCAGCCCAAGTGGACGCGCGCGGACATGCCGTGGATGCCCAAGGGCCGCTACCAGATCATGAAGTCCTACATGCCCAAGGTCGGCAAGCTCGGCTTGGACATGATGACGCGCACCTGCACCGTCCAGGTCAATCTGGACTACGGCAGCGAGGCGGACATGGTCAAGAAGTTCCGCGTGTCGCTGGCGCTGCAGCCGATCGCCACGGCGCTGTTCGCCGATTCGCCGTTCACCGACGGCGCGCCCAACGGCTACCAGAGCTACCGTTCGCACATCTGGACCGATACCGATGGCGACCGCACCGGCATGCTGGATTTCGTGTTCGAGGACGGCTTCGGCTTCGAGCGCTACGTCGACTATCTGCTCGACGTGCCGATGTACTTCTCCTACCGCGACGGCATCTACCACGACGCCTCCGGCCAGAGCTTCCGCGACTTCCTCAAGGGCCGGCTGCCGGTGCTGCCCGGTGCGCTGCCCACGCTGCGCGACTGGTCCGATCACATGACCACCGCCTTCCCGGAGGTGCGCATGAAGAAGTACCTGGAGATGCGCGGCGCCGATGCGGGCACGCCCGATCGTCTGGCCGCGTTGCCGGCCTTCTGGGTGGGCCTGCTGTACGACGATGCGGCGCTGGATGCGGCCTGGGACCTGGTGCGCGACTTCACCGGCGAAGAGCGCCACGGCCTGCGCGACGGTGTACCGCGGCATGGCCTGCGCCTGCCGTTCCGTGGCGGCAGCGTGCGCGACCTGGCGCGGCGCGCGCTGGAGATCGCCCACGCCGGCCTGGCGCGGCGCGCTCGCCTGCACGCGGGTCGCGACGAGACCGGCTTCCTCGATCCGCTGCAGGCCATCGTCGATTCGGGCGTGAGCGCGGCCGACGCCAAGCTGGCGCTTTACGAGGGCGCATGGGGCCGTAGCGTGGACCCGGTCTTCGGCGAATTCGCCTACCGCTGAGCGCCAACCGGCGCCAACAAGATCCGTGATTCCCTCGAACGCGGGAATCCAGTGCCTTTAACTGCGCGCGGCAGTCTCTGGGTTCCCGCTTTCGCGGGAACGACGCGGAGGTGTCAGCCGCGGATCAATGCGATCCCGCTCGGGTGAGGCGAGCTAGGCGCGGCTCCGCACGCGCCTCGAAGCCGATCGCGCTACGCGTCGTCGCGCGCGCGCGGCAGCGTCACCCAGGCCTGCAGGCCGCCTTGGTCCAGGTTGGCCAGGCCGATCTCGCCGCCGTGGCGCAGCACGATCGCGCGGGCCGAGGCCAGGCCCAGGCCGATGCCGCCGGTCTCCTTGTTGCGCGAGTTCTCGCCGCGGAAGAACGGCATGAACAGCTTGTCGCCCAGCGCCAGGTCGATGCCCGGCCCATCGTCCTCGATCTCCAGCAGGGCGTGGCCGTCGATGGCGCGGACCTTGACCCGCGCGCGGGTGCCGTACTTGACCGCGTTGCCGATCAGGTTGCCGACCACGCGCCGCAGCGCCAGCGGATCGGCGTCGATCATCACCCGCTGGCTGTCCGCCGTCAGGGTCACGTCCTGGCCGATGTCGGCCGCGTCGTCGACCACGCTCTCGACCAGATCGCGGAAATCCAGCCGCTCGCGTGGGCCGCGGAAGGACTGGTCGCGCAGGAACTCCAGCGCGACGCTGATCATGTGCTTCATCTCATCGATGTCGGCGGCGGCGCGTTCGCGCAGCGGCGAGTCGATGTCGTCCAGGCGGAAGGCCAGGCGCGCCAGCGGCGTGCGCAGGTCGTGGGCGATCGCGCCGACCATGTGGGTGCGCTCGGCGACCATGCGGCTCAGGCGCGCCTGCATGGCGTTGAACGAATCGGTGGCCTGCAGGATCTCGGCCGGGCCGCGCCGCTCCAGCGGTGGCGCGTCCGGGTCGCGCCCCAGGCGGTCGGCGGCGGCGGCGAAATCGCGGATCGGCTTGGACAGCGCGCGCGAGAACCACCAGGCCAGCGGCAGCATCAGCAGCAGGCCGAACGAGAACAGCGCCAGCAGCTGCAGCTTGAAGGCGGTGGACAGCGTGCGCCCGGCGTAGCGCACCACGCGCCAGTGGCCGTCGTCCTGCTGGGCCGCGGCGATGAAGCCGTTCTCCAGCCCGGCGCCGAAGCGCAGCACCAGCGGGGTTTCGCGTTGCCGGGCGAAGGCATTGCCCTGGGAGCTCTGGCCGGCTTCCGGCGCGGCGATGTCCTGGGGGATGGCCTGCGGAGGCAGGGACGGGACGAAGGGCCCGGAGGTCATGCCCGGAATCGTCGCCACCCCGCGCCGGCGCATCCACGCCGGCTCCTGGCCCATCGACAGCGGCACCATCCCGTCGTTCAGGCGCTCCTGTTCGCCGCGGGCCACGTCGTGGTGGGGGCGGTAGACGCGGATCTGATTCAGATCCTGGCGCAGCCAGCCGGCCAGCACGCGGCGCATGAAGGGGTCTTCGCGGTTCATGCCGGACGACGGCACCGGCGCCTCGCGCTCGTCGGTGACCGAGACATTGGGACTGCTGGCCGGCATGCGCGTGGACAGCAGCGCCACCAGTTCGGGCAGCTGCACCGGCGGGTTGTAGACCGGCGTGCGCAGGAACAGCACCGCCAGGCCGATGCACTGGGCCAGCACCAGCGCTGCCGCAAGCAGCAGGAAGGTCCGGGAGAAGATCGAGCGGCCGGAGCGGCCTCCGGCCGCTGGCCTCACAGGCGCGTGACCGCCGGCAGCAGCATGTAGCCTTCGTTGCGCACCGTGCGGATCAGCTCGGCGTGGCCGCGGCCGTTGATCTTGCGACGCAGGCGGCTGACCTGGCTGTCGATGGCGCGGTCGAACACCTCAGTGCCGCGGCCGCGCGCCATATCCAGCAGCTGGTCGCGGCTGAGCACGCGCTGGGGATGTTCGACGAAGGTGCGCAGCAGCGAGAACTCGCCGTCGGACAGGGTGATGTAGGTGCCGCTGGGATCGCGCAGGTCGCGGCGCACCGCGTCTAGGCGCCAGCCGCCGAATTCGTACTGGCTGCCGCGCGTTTCAGGCGCCGAGCCGAACGCCTTCTGCCGGCGCAGCAGGGCGCGCACGCGGGCCAGCAGCTCGCGCGGGTTGCAGGGCTTGGCCAGGTAGTCGTCGGCGCCGACCTCCAGCCCGACGATGCGGTCGGTGTCGTTGCCCAGCGCGCTGAGCATCAGCACCGCCGGGCCGTTGCCGGTGTTGAGCCGGCGCGCCACGCTCAGGCCATCCTCGCCGGGCATCATCACGTCCAGGATGATCAGGTCGGGGCGCCCGGATTCCAGCGTCTCCCACATCTCCTTGGCGCTGTCGGCCTCGTCCACCAGATAACCGTGGCCGATCAGGAAATCGACGGTGAGACGGCGCAGGTCCGGATCGTCGTCGACAACCAGGATGCGGAATTCGGGGTCCATATCGGCAAGGATGGCGTTCATGAGCGCTTGAATACTGCGCCAGTTTAGGTCGCGTTTGTCAGTCGTGCCATCCGCCGCCACGTCCCGGGTCGCGTTCAGCCGGCGGTGGTCCAGCGCCCGCTGCCTGGGCGTTTAAGGCCTGTCCCCGGCCCGCTGCGGTCCCTGAAAGCCGTCCCTCCCGCCGCGTCATCGCCCGGCATGTGTCGCGCACATGCCGGCGCGTGCGTGTGCGCGGGCTTGCATGTCCGGGTGCGGCTCTGGATACTATCCCCCAGTATCCGCGAGGAGCCGCCATGCCGCATTCGGTGACGGAAAAGAAGCGCGTGCTCAGCCGCCTGCGCCGCATCCGCGGCCAGACCGAGGCGCTGGAGCGCGCGCTGGAGGCCGGCGCGGACTGTGGGCCGGTGCTGCAGCAGATCGCCGCCATCCGCGGCGCGGTCAACGGCCTGATGTCCGAGGTCATGGAAGCCCATATCCGCGAGACCTTCGGCCAGCCGGCCGATGACGACATCCAGCGCGAGGCGCGCGTGGCCGAGATGACCGGCCTGGTGCGCTCGTACCTCAAGTAAGCCGGGCGCGCCGCGCTCCGTTTTTTTTCTTAGTGCTTAAGGAGACTTCCACCATGAAATCCCGTGCCGCCGTCGCATTCGGTCCCGGCCAGCCGCTGAAGATCGTCGAGATCGATGTCGCCCCGCCCAAGGCCGGCGAAGTGCTGGTGAAGATCACCCACACCGGCGTATGCCACACCGACGCCTTCACCCTCAGCGGCGACGATCCGGAAGGGCTGTTCCCGGCGGTGCTCGGCCACGAAGGCGCCGGCATCGTGGTCGAGGTCGGCGAGGGCGTGACCAGCGTAGCGCCCGGCGACCACGTGATCCCGCTGTACACCGCCGAGTGCGGCCAGTGTCTGTTCTGCAAGAGCGGCAAGACCAACCTGTGCGTGTCCGTGCGCGCCACCCAGGGCAAGGGCGTGATGCCCGACGGCACCAGCCGCTTCAGCTACGAGGGGCAGCCGATCTATCACTACATGGGCTGCTCGACCTTCAGCGAGTACACCGTGGTGGCCGAGGTCTCGCTGGCCAAGGTCAATCCGGAGGCCAACCCGGAGCACGTGTGCCTGCTCGGCTGCGGCGTCACCACCGGCATCGGCGCCGTGCACAACACGGCCAAGGTGGCCGAGGGCGATTCGGTGGCGGTGTTCGGGCTGGGCGGCATTGGCCTGGCGGTGATCCAGGGCGCGCGCCAGGCCAAGGCCGGACGCATCATCGCGGTGGACACCAACCCGTCCAAGTTCGAGCTGGCGCGCGAGTTCGGCGCCACCGACTGCGTCAACCCGAAGGACTACGATAAGCCGATCCAGCAGGTGATCGTGGAGATGACCGGCTGGGGCGTGGACCATTCCTTCGAGTGCATCGGCAACGTCAACGTGATGCGCGCGGCGCTGGAATGTGCGCACCGCGGCTGGGGCCAGAGCGTGATCATCGGCGTGGCCGGCGCGGGCCAGGAGATCAGCACGCGGCCGTTCCAGCTGGTCACCGGACGCAAGTGGCTGGGCACCGCCTTCGGCGGCGTCAAGGGCCGTACGCAGCTGCCGGGCATGGTCGAGGACGCGATGAAGGGCGAGATCCAGCTGGCGCCGTTCGTGACCCACACCATGCCGCTGGACGACATCAACGAGGCCTTCCACCTGATGCACGAAGGCAAGTCGATCCGCTCGGTCATCCATTACTGAAGCCGCCGCCATGGAACGCATCGAACACCGCGCCTGCTTCGGCGGCTGGCAGGACGTCTACCGGCACAGCTCGCAGGTGCTGGGTTGCCAGATGAACTTCGCCGTCTACCTGCCGCCGCAGGCGCAGGCCGGCGCGAAGCTGCCGGTGCTGTACTGGCTCTCGGGCCTGACCTGCACCGAGCAGAACTTCATCACCAAGGCCGGCGCGCAGCGCTACGCGGCCGAGCATGGGGTGATCGTCGTCGCGCCGGACACCAGTCCGCGCGGCGACGAGGTGGCCGATGCCGAAGGCTACGACCTGGGCAAGGGCGCGGGCTTCTACGTCAACGCCACCCAGCAGCCCTGGGCGGCGCATTACCGCATGGACGACTACATCGTGGAGGAGTTGCCGGCGCTGATCGAGGCGAACTTCCCGGTGAGCGAGGCGCGTTCGATCTTCGGGCATTCGATGGGCGGCCACGGCGCGCTGGCGATCGCCCTGCGCAATCCGCAGCGCTACCGCAGCGTGTCGGCGTTCTCGCCGATCGTCGCGCCGACGCAGGTGCCGTGGGGACAGAAGGCGTTCGCCGCCTACCTGGGCGAGGACCGTGAGGCTTGGAAGGCCTACGACGCCACCGAGCTGGTCAAGACCTCGGTGCCGCGGTTGCCGCTGCTGATCGATCAGGGCGATGCCGATGAGTTCCTGGAAGGCCAGCTCAAGCCGCAGCTGTTCGCACAGGCCGCGGCCGAGGTGGGCTACCCGATCACGCTGCGGATGCAGCCCGGCTACGACCACAGCTACTACTTCATGGCCAGCTTCATCGGCGACCACATCGCCTTCCACGCCGCCGCGCTGCGCGCCTGAGGCCGTACGAGCGCGTGCAGCCTCAGGTCTGCGCCCTCCGCGTGCGGAGGGTCAGGCCGATCGCCACGCCCGCGCCGCACGCCGCTGACAACGTGGCCAGCGCAAAGATCGCCGCGTAGCCCAGGTGCGTGGCCACGATGCCGGCCAGCGGCCCGGTGATCGCATAGGCGATGTCCTGGAACGCCGCATAGCCGCCCAGCGCGGTGGCGCGCATCTGGGCCGGCACGCGCTGCACCACCACCACGCCCAGCGCCGGGAACACCAGCGAGCAGCCCATGCCGGCGACGAAGGCGCCGGCCAAGGCGAGCGCAGGCGTGGTGGCCAACGCAAGCAGTGCCAGCCCGACGCCCTCGCCAATCATCGAGACCACCGCCACGCGCGCGCCGCCGAAGCGGTCGATGCTGCGCGCCAGGAGCAGCCGCGACAGGACGAATCCGCCGCCGAAGGCGCTCAGCGCCCACGCGGCCCCGCGCCAGTGCTGGTCATTGAAGTACAGCACGGCGAAGGTGCTGATGGAGGCGAAGCCCACGCCCTGCAGCGCCAGTCCCACTGCGGGCAGCGCGATGCGGCCCAGCACGTCGCGCAGCGGCAGGCGCGCGCCGGCGACCGGCTGCGGCGCGGGCACCCCGGCGGTCATCGCCCACGCCAGCAGCGGCACCAGCAGGCAGGCGCCGGCCACGGCGGTGAAGCCCCACGATTGCGCCATCGCCACGCCGATCGGCGCGCCGACGGCCAGCGAGGCGAAGATCGCCAGTCCGACCCAGGTCATGACCCGGCCGGCGCGCGGCTGGCCGACCGTGCCGATGCCCCAGGCCAGCATGCCGGTGACCAGCAGGCTCTCGCCCATGCCGGTCGCCAGCCTGCCGATGATCAGCAGCGGCAAGGCTGCACCGGGCAGCGCGGCGGCCAGCAGGTAGGCGGCGCCCGACGCGGCCAGCAGCAAGCAGCCGCGGCGCATGGCCCGGGCCGGGCCGCGGGTGTCGGCGATGCGGCCGGCGAGGCCGCGCGTCAGCACGGTGGCGACGAACTGCACGCCGATCACGCAGCCGACGATCAGGTTGGACTGCTGCAGCGTGTCGCGGACGAACACCGGCAGCACCGGTAGCGGGACGGCGATGCTCAGATAGGCGATGAAGGTCGCCAGGCACAGGCGTGCCAGGCGCCAGGTGGCCGCGCGGTCGGAAGGAAGTGCATGCATGGACAGGTCTCGGGATGTAAGCCGGTAGCCGGTCGTGCCCGAGAACGAACCCGCGCGCGACCTGCGTCCGGAGAGAGGGACGGGGTGCGCGTTGGTTGACGTGAACGCTTACGCGGCAGGCGACAGCCTGTCGAAAATCGCGCGTAGCCTAGCGCAGCCAGGCGACGGTCGGCAACGCACAACCATGCTTGCCTACGGCCGCCGGTAGCCGCCCTCCAGGCCGCGCGCGGACAGCACCAGCTGCCACAGCTGCAGGTCGCGCGCGCGGAAGGCGCCGGCGCAGGACAGCAGGTAGTAGCGCCACATGCGGCCGAAGCGCTCGCCCAGCGTCTCGGCGAAGCGCGGCCAGGCGCGGGCGAAGTTGGCATGCCAGGCCATCAGGGTGCGGTCGTAGTCGGCGCCGAAGTTGTGCACGTCCTCGATCACGAACAGGCCCTCGCAGGCGGTGCCGATCTGCTGCAGCGTCGGGATCTCGCCGTTGGGGAAGATGTAGCGATGCGTCCACGGATCGGTCGCGCCGGCCACGGTCTTGCCGATGGTGTGCAGCAGGAACAGGCCATCCGGCGCCAGGCAGCGCGCCGCCACCTCCATGAAGGTGGCGTAGTTGCGATGGCCGACATGCTCGAACATGCCGATGCTGGCGATGCGGTCGAAGCGCCCCTCCAGATCGCGGTAGTCCTGCAGCCGCACTTCGATCGGCAGATCCGGATAGCGCTGCTGGACCCAGGCCGCCTGTTCGCGCGAGATGGTCACCCCGACGCATTCCACGCCGTAATGCTGCGCGGCATAGGCCATGAAGCTGCCCCAGCCGCAGCCGATGTCCAGCACGCGCGTGCCTGGCTGGAGGCCCAGCTTGCGGCAGACCAGGTCGAGCTTGGCTTCCTGCGCCTCATCCAGCGTCTGCGCGTGCTCCCAGTAGCCGCAGGTATAGGTCATGCGCGCGTCGAGCATGGCCGCGTAGAAGTCGTTGCCCAGATCGTAGTGCGCCTCGCCGACCTGCCAGGCGCGGCGCGCGGTCTGCAGGTTGAGCAGGCGGGCGCGCAGGTGATGACCCAGCAGCTGCAGCGGCCGAACCTGGCGGGGCAGGTCGGCGCGCAGCACGCGGTGGAAGAGTTCGTCCAGCCGGTCGCATTCCCAGTGACCGTCCATGTAGGCCTCGCCCAGGCCCAGGTTGCCCTGGGCGAACACGCGCGCCGGCACGTCCGGGTGCAGCAGGCGCAGGTCCCAGGGGCGGTGGCCATCCAGCCTGACGTCCGCCGCTTGCAGCAGCGCGGCCAGCTTGTCGTAGAGCGCGTCGTGGCGCTGGACGGGGGCCTGACCGCTATCGAAGGTGAGCATGCACGCATCTCCACGAGAACTTCGGGTTCGCGCGTGGCAGGCGTGGACGTCGGGCCGTGGGCCCTGGCGATCCCGCGTCGTCAGGACACGGACCGAATGGCGCGGTGGCGGGCGCGGGCGCCGGCAGTGTCGGCGCCCCGCACGCGCGTCGCGTCAGGAGCGCCTAGCGTGCGCCTGACGGCGTGGTCATGTCGTGGACATGGCGGCGCGGCCGGTTCAACGCTGCGTTCCGGCGGCGGGTTGCAGCGCCAGTGAGCGCAGGGTTCGGGCTGGATGCGTGCCAACGCGTCGCGACCGACCTGCGCGCAGCTGGCCTCGCCGCCCCTGCTTCAGCGTGCCGAAGCGGTCTGCCTGGCCGCCAGCCTGCCGAGCTGGCGCATCGCCTGGTCCAGGCGCGCATCCCAGGGCATGCCGCAGCTCAGGCGCACGCA
This sequence comes from Pseudoxanthomonas winnipegensis, assembly GCF_004283755.1. Classification (GTDB taxonomy): domain Bacteria; phylum Pseudomonadota; class Gammaproteobacteria; order Xanthomonadales; family Xanthomonadaceae; genus Pseudoxanthomonas_A; species Pseudoxanthomonas_A winnipegensis. The sequence goes on along the minus strand of NZ_SHMH01000012.1, from coordinate 57,152 downwards.
GTCGCCGTAGTCGCCGCGGCTGGAGAACAGCACGCCGGGCGAAACGCCGATGCCGGCGGCCAGCGCGGCATCGAACAGCGCCAGGCCGTCGCCGCCGGCGGGCAGCTGCAGCCACAGCGACAGGCCGCCGGCCGGCGCGCTGCAGCGGGTGCCGGCGGGCCAGTAGCGGGCGACGGCATCGCGCATGCGCTGGCCGTTGTCGGCCACGGCGCGCCGCAGGCGCCGCAGATGGCGTTCCAGCCCGTGGCGCGCCAGGTAATCGCCCACCGCCAGCTGCGGCAGGCTGGCATTGCTGGAGCTGGAGAAATACTTGGCCCGGCCCAGCGCCTCGGTCCAGGCGGCGCCGGCCAGCCAGCCCACGCGCAGCCCCGGCGCCAGCGTCTTGGAGAACGAGCCGCAGGTGATGACGTTGCCGCCGGTGTCCCAGTGACGCAGCGGCAGCGGGCGCTGGCCCGACCAGGCCAGCTCGCCATACACATCGTCCTCGATCACCACGGTGCCATGCCGCGCGCAGCTGGCCAGCAGCGCCTGCTTGTCGGCATCGCAGGTCAGGCTGCCGCTGGGGTTGCTGAAGTTGGGCACCAGGATCGCCGCGCGCACCGCGGTCTGCTGCAGCACACGGTCCAGCCGCGCCACATCGATGCCCACGCCCAACCGGTTGGGTACTTCCAGCACCTTCAGTCCCAGCGCGGCTACCGTCTGCAGGATGCCGTAATAGGTCGGCGTCTCGACCAGGACCACATCGCCGGGCGAGGTGGCCACGCGCAAGGCCAGGCTGAGCGCCTCGGTCGCCCCGGCGGTCACCACGACCTCATCGGCCTGCATCGGCGTGCCGGTCTGCTCGTAGCGCAGCGCGATCTGCCGGCGCAGCGCCGGGTCGCCCTGCGGCGGGGCGTATTCCAGCGCGGCGGTGGGTCGCCGCCGCGTGGTGCGGGCGAGGGCGACGCTCAGGGAAGCCTGCGGCAGCAGGGAATGGTCGGCCACCGCCGCGTGCAGCGGGAACAGGCCCGGACGCTGCGGGAGCTCCAGCAGCCGCTGCAGCGCCGGGTTGGCCACTTCGCCCGGCGCGCGCCGGCGCGGCGTCGGCAGCGCGGGCAGCGCGGAGGGCGCGGCATGGACGAAGTAGCCCGAACGCGGGCGCGCCTGCACCAGGCCTTCGCGCTCCAGCTGCAGGCAGGCCTGGACGGCGGTGGCCGCGCTGATCTGGTGCGCCTGGGCCAGCTGCCGCACCGACGGCAGGCGCTCGCCCGCGCGCAGCGTGCCCTGGGCGATCTGCCGGCGCAGGCCATCGGCGATGGTTTCGTAGAGCAGCATGGGCAGCATCTGTACTGGTCAAATTCGAGGTTAACTGAATCTGTATTGCCATGCGTGGCCGGCCTAGCCTGTCCGTTCCCCTCCTGCCGCGAAGCCGCCGTCATGTCGCCTGCCTCTCCTCCCGCCGCGTCGCGCACCGCGCTGTGGCAGCTGCTGATCGCCGAGGTGCTGATCGGCTCGGTCGGCGTGTTCGTGCACGAGAGCGGGCAGGACCCGGTGACCGCCGTGTTCTATCGCTGCCTGTTCGGCGCGCTGTTCCTGCTGGCCTGGGGCCTCGCGCGCGGCCATCTGCGCGGCGTGCTGCGCGACCGCGTGCTGCTGCGCGGCGCGGTGATCTCCGGGGTGCTGCTGGTGCTCAACTGGGTGGCGCTGTTCGCCGGCATGGCGCGCTCGTCGATCGGCGTGGCCACGCTGGTCTATCACTTCTTCCCCTTCGTGATGCTGATCCTGGCCGCGCTGCTGCTGGGCGAGCGCACGCGGCCGGCGGACTGGGGCTGGACCGCGCTGGCGTTCGTCGGCGTGGTCTGTTCGGCCGATCCGCTGCGGCTGCTGCAGCATGTCGATGCCGGATACCTGGCCGGCATCGGGCTGACCCTGTTGGGCGCGGTGCTGTGCGGTGCGTCCCTGCTGATGTCGCGCAGCGTCGGGCGCCAGCGGCCGTTCGCGGTGGTCACCATCCAGTGCTGCGTCGGCTCGGTGATGCTGGCGGGCTTCTCCTCCGGCACCGCACTGCACTTGGGCACGCACTGGGCCTGGCTGGTCGGCCTGGGCGTGATCCACAGCGGCATCGTGTATGTGCTGTTCTACTCGGCCTACCGGCACCTATCGGTGGCGACCATCGCGGTGATCGCCTTCGTCTATCCGCTGGTGACACTGGTGCTGGACTATGCGCTCTACGGGCATCGTCTGGACGCCGTGCAGCTGCTCGGCGTGGCGCTGATCATCCTCGGCACGCTGGGCGTCAACCTGAAGTGGCGGCTGCCTTCGCGCCGCGCGGCGCCGTTGGATGTAGTCCGGTAAACGCCTTCGGCAATGCTTCAACCGTCGTTCCCGCGTTCGCTGGAACGACGGATTCTTGTTGGCGGTCGCAGTAGCGGTGCGATCAAAAGAAAGGCCGCGCATGGCGCGGCCTCTCGCAGCCCTGGCGTTGCGCCATCAGCGCACGTCGTGCAGACGCCAGCCGCTGCCGGCCAGCAGGCCCAGGCGATGCTTGAGCACCTCGCTCGGCAGGCTGGTGTCCACCACCAGGTCGATGTGCAGGTCGTCGATCTTGCCCTGCACATGCGCGGCCGGATCGACCGCGCCCAGCGAGGGCGGCACCTGGTCCGGCTCGTCCTGCGCGTCGCGCCAGCGGGCGAACAGCACGTCGGTGCGCAGCGCATCCTGCAGCTGTTGTGCATAGCCCTCGGCGCTGCTGGAGGTGAAGCTGAATTCCGGCTCCGGCCCGCGCGCCTTCTCGGGGTCTGGCAGGGCGATGTAATAGGTCGTCATGGGTGTTCCCTCCGCGATGGCATTGAGGCGCAGCCTAGGACGGCGCGCGTCAGCGCCCCGTGTTCAGGCCGAGAAGATGTGCGGCGGCGCGGCGAAGCCCACGCCCAGCGCGCCCTTGCCCACGTTGACCATGCCGGTCAGGCTCATCACCGACTCGTAAAGCCGCACCCCGTGCTCCTCGCAGGTCTGCCGCAGGCGCGCATAGCCGGGCAGGGCATGCAGCTCGGCCAGTTCGCCGCCATAGCCCAGGTTGACCACCGGCGTCAGCAGTCCCTCGCGCACCTTCTGCCCGGTGAATTCGAACAGCTTCTGCGCCGAGGGCTCGAAGCCCTTGAGCTTGGCCACCGGCTCGGTCACGCCGCGGTAGGCGCGCAGCACCGGCTTGATGTCCAGCGCGCTGCCCAGGGCGGCGCTGAGCAGGCCGACGCTGCGGTCGCCCTTGGTGCGGGCGCGGGCGCGCAGGTAGTAGAGGTCGCGCGGAATCATGTAGCCGTAGGTGTTCTCGGCCAGCGCCTCCAGCGAGGTGCGGATCCTGGCCACGCTCTCGCCGGCATCGCGCAGGCGCACGGCCTCGATCGCGGCCACGCCCTGGCCCGCGAACACGTTGAGCGTGTCGATCACGCGCAGGGCGAAGGGCGAGGTGTGCCCGGCCGCCTGGCGGATCGGCTTGTAGTCGTTGAGGATCGCGAAGCTCGCCTGCATCGCGTTGTCGTGGATCTGGCTGCGCAGGCGCGAGATGGTCAGGCAGAACACGTGGTCGTAGTCGATCGCCAGCCGCTGCAGAAACAGGTCGCGGATCTGCACCACCGAGAACGGCGTGGTTTCCGCCTCGTGGCCGCGCTCGGCCACATGCGTGCGCAGGAACTCCAGCGTGGCCTCCTCGTCGCGATGGTCGGCCAGGATGGCATCGCCGATGCGCACCGTGATCGGCAGGACGACGAGGTTGTGTTGACGGATGAAGTCGGCGGGCAGATCGCACGCCGAGTCCACCACGATCCCGATCCGCATGCGCTTTCCCCTTCGAAAGCCGGCGTGAGCCGTGTTGCCAGGTCTTGTGATGATGTTGCGGCGCGTCACGTCGATCCGTGGCGGCGCCCTCCCGGCGCGCATTGTGGACGATCCGGTCACGGCAAAATTGCAGGACGTTTCGCAGTTGTCGAACCCCGGCGGCTGCCAGATGACGCATGACGGCCTTGTCAGCCAGCCCGGCGGGCGCGGCGGGTTTGCACGTCCCGTTCATCGCCGCTTCTTATGCTCGCCGGTCCATCCATCCCGTTGAGGCAGGCGGCATGTCCAGGCGCGAGCAGGCAGGCGAGGCAGGTCAGGTGAGGCGCCGCGCATGCCGGTGAAGCGCAAGCCGAGCCGGCAGCAGGAAGTGGTGGAGTTCTGGCGCCAGGCCGGGCCGGAGCGCTGGTTTGCGAAGAACGAATCGTTCGACGCCAACTTCCGCACCCAGTTCCTGGCCGACCACCACGCCGCCGCGCGCGGCGAGCACGAGGACTGGCTGCGCAACGCCGAAGGCGCGCTGGCGCTGCTGGTGCTGCTGGACCAGTTTCCGCGCAACGCCTGGCGCGACAGCGGCCACGCTTTCGCCACCGACGGCCTGGCCCTGGCCTACGCCGCGCGCGCGCTCGATGCCGGCCATGACCAGGCCACCGAGCTGGCGCTGCGGCCGTTCTTCTATCTGCCCTTCAGCCATGCCGAGGACGCGGCGCTGCAGGCGCGGGCGGTGGCGCTGTTCGAGTCGCTGGGCGACGCCAAGCACCTGGAGTTCGCGCATGCGCACCAGGCCGTGATCGCGCGCTTCGGCCGCTTCCCGCATCGCAACGCCGCGCTGGGCCGCACCAGCACGCCCGAGGAACAGGCCTGGCTAGACGCGGGCGGCGGCTTTTAGTCTCGGGAGTGGCCTTGTGGGCCTTGCGAGCAACCGTCTCTCCCGATCACGTCGCGGCCCCTTGTAGAGCGGAGCTCGCTCCGCTGGGCTTTCCCCGCGATCCGGCCGAAAAGCAGCGGAGCAAGCTCCGCTCTACAGAAGGGGCGGGGACCGCTCCCTTGAATCGATCACCCAAACGACAACACGCCCCAAGCGGGGCGTGTCGTGTGGGTCATGCGCGCGTACGGAGATCAGTAGCGCGGCACGCTCGGATCGACGTCGTTGGACCAGGCCTCGATGCCGCCGGCCACGTTGTGCACGTTGGAGAAGCCGAGCACGCGGAACTGTTCGGCGGCCTGGTGGCTGCGCCCGCCGGCGTGGCACAGGAACGCGAGCTGCGTGTCCTTGGGCAGGGCCTCCAGCTCGGCACGGCCGTTGCCGTCGAAGGTCTTGAACGGCACGTTGACCGAGGCGATGGCGCGCTCGTCGGCCGGGCGCACATCCACCAGCAGCAGCTCGCCGGCGGCGACCTTGGCGGCGGCCTCGGTCACCGAGAGCTGATTGACCGGGCGCGGCGCGTTCGGGTTGTCGATGGCCAGGCCCTTGCCGCGGATGTCGTCGACCCAGTCGATGGTGATGCCCTCGGCGCGGCGCGCGCTGGCCAGGTCGAACTGGATGCGCACGCCGTTGGACTCGGCGGCGATGGCGTTGGCGTCGAACGGGCCCAGCTGGAAGTTCGGCTGGAACTGCGCGTCGATGGACAGCACCAGCGCGGCGCCGCCGCCGGCGTCGGCCACGGCATTGGCCAGCATCTCGGCCGCGGCCGGGGTCACGGTGATCGACGGCGGCGTGCGGTCGGGCGCGGCCACGCCCAGCAGCGCGGCCAGCTCGCCGGAGTTGGTCATCTGCTCGATGATGTCGCTGCCGCCGACCAGCTCGCCATCGACGTACAGCTGCGGGATCGTCGGCCAGTCGCCATAGACCTTGATGCCCTCGCGGATCTCCTGGTCGGCCAGCACGTTGACGTGGGCGTAGTCCACGCCCAGCGTGGACAGCGCGCCGACCGCCTTGGCCGAGAAGCCGCACTGCGGCATGGTCGGCTGGCCCTTCATGAACAGCACCACGCGGTTGGACTGCAGCAGGGAATCGATGCGCGAACGCAGGGCGGGATCGAGGGACATGAGGGCTACCGGCGGGTTGGACGACAAGAAAGGAGGGGAATTTTACCCGCGTGGCATGATGCGCGGGATGGAGCCCGAAGCAACGCAGCATCGCGCCACGCCCAGGCCCTACTTCAGGTTGGGGCTGCTGGCGCTGTCACAAGTAGTCGCCCTGGCGCTGTGGTGGCTGGTCGGGTGGCCGCTGGGCCTGGCCGTGCTGCTGGTCAGCCATGGCGCGGTGCTGTGGTCCACCTTCCACCCGCGCTCGCAGCTGTTCTGCCCGGCGCTGGTGCGCCTGCCCGGCGCGCAGCCCCGGGTCTGGCTGACCATCGACGACGGCCCCTCCGACGACACCCGGCCGATGCTGGATCTGCTGGATGCCCACGGCGCCAAGGCCACCTTCTTCGTCGTCGGCGAGTGCGCCCGCGCCCGGCCCGACCTGGTGCGCGAGATCGTCCGCCGCGGCCATGGCCTGGGCAACCACAGCGATAGCCATCCGCAGGCCGCGTTTTGGCGGCTGGGGCCGGCCACGCTCGAACGCGAGATCGCCGCCAACCAGCGCGGCCTGACCGAACTGGCCGGCGCGTCGCCGCGCTGGTTCCGCTCGGTGGTCGGCCACACCAATCCCTTCATCGCGCCGGTGCTCGCCCGCCACGGCCTGACCCGCGTGGCCTGGAGCGCGCGTGGCTTCGACGGCGTGCGCTGCACGCCCGACCAGGTGCTGGCGCGCCTCGTCCCCGACCTCAAGCCCGGCGCCATCGTCCTGCTGCACGAAGGCGCCACGCATGGTCACAACGTGGAGATCCTGCGGCGCGTGCTGGAAGCGCTGCGCGCGCGCCGCCTGCGTGCCGAGCTTCCTTGATCGCACGTTGATACCAAGAGCGACTCGGTTGCGCCGGCAAGCATTCTTGACAGCGTTTTAACGCGAGCGGACCATTCCGCGCTGAAGCCAGCGACCGGCGGCGCCTTGCCTACAAGGCCCGATGCCCAGCCAGCTGCCGTCCACGACGGCATCTCCCACCGGTCCCGAGGCTCTCGACGATGTCCCATCGCTGCTGCCCTGCGCGCCTCGCCGCGCAGGTCGTTTCCGTACGTTCGCTGTCCCGTTCGCTGCTGGCCATGGCCTGCGCCTGGCCGCTTCTGGTGGCCGCCCAGTCCGCCCCCCAGGAGGCGGTCGATCTGGATCGCCTCAAGGTGGAGGGCCATCGTGGCGACGCCACCGAAGGCAGCGACTCCTACACCGCCGATCTCGCGCGCAGTTCGGTCAAGCTGGCGCTGTCGCTGCGCGAGACGCCGCAGTCGGTGGTGGTGATCAGCCAGCAGCAGCTCATCGATCGCGACCTGCAGACCTTCCAGGACGTCACCGACGCGGTTGCCGGCTTCAATTCGCCGACCTGGGATACCGAGCGTACCTACATCAGCGCGCGTGGGTTCGAGATCGACTATTACCGGGTCGATGGCATCCCGACCCAGTACACCGGCGATGTGCAGCAGAACCTGGCCATCTACGACCGCGTGGAGATCGTCCGCGGCGCCAATGGCCTGACCACCGGCGCCGGCAGCCCGGCGGCGTCCATCGACCTGGTGCGCAAGCATGCCGACAGCGACGTGTTCACCGGTAACGCCAGCCTTTCCGCCGGAAGCTGGGATCGCTATCGCGGCAGCGTCGATGTGCAGTCGCCGTTGAACGCGGCCGGCAACGTCCGCGGCCGCGTGGTGGCCAGCTACGAGGACAAGGACTCGTTCCGCGACTACTACAGCAAGACCTCCGGCCTGCTGTACGGCATCGTCGATGCGGACTTCAGCGATGACACCCATGGCTATGCCGGTGTCAGCAAGCAGCGCAACGACGGCCGTGGCACCACCTGGGGCGGCGTGCCGGCCTGGTTCAGCGATGGCACGCGCACCCACTTCTCGCGCTCGGATTCGTTCACCCCGCGCTGGGCGCGCGGCGTGGCCGATACCACCAACGCGTTCGGCGGGCTGATCCATCGCTTCGAAGGCGGGGCGCAGCTGCACGTGGAGTATTCGCACCAGTGCTTCGAGACCGACTGGAAGTCGGTGCTGTACGGCTACTACGGCTATCCGGACCGGATCACTGGCTTAGGGCTGGACAGCATTTACGGTGGGGATTACCCCACCTCCACCAGGCAAGACAGCTTGGATGCCTACGTCAGCCTGCCGCTGACGTGGTGGGGGCGCGAGCACGAGATCGTCGCGGGCGCGACCTGGACCGATCGCAATGTGCGCAGCTGGTACAACCTGCCGCTGCAACCGCTGGTGGCCGAGAGCGTCTACGCCTGGACCGGTACCATGCCGCAGCCGGCCTGGACGCCGCTGCAGAAGGGCAGCGAGAACGACATCCGCCAGGTCGGCGCCTATGCCGCCGGCCGCTTCAGCCTGACCGACGACCTCAAGGCCATCGTCGGCGCCCGCATCAGCGACTGGAAGAACGCCGACCGGCTGGCGCCGGCCAGCTCCTACGCCAAGCGCGGCCGCACCACGCCGTATGCCGGCCTGATCTACGACCTGGACGCGCATCATTCGCTGTATGCCAGCTACACCAGCATCTTCAATCCGCAGAACAACCGCGACCGCAACGGCCGCTACCTGGAACCGCTGGAAGGCAACAACTACGAGATCGGCGCCAAGGGCGAGTACTTCGGCGGGCGGCTCAATGCCGGGCTGACCCTGTTCCGCATCGAGCAGGACAACTTCGCCGTGGCCGATCCCGGCCAACGGGTGCCGGGCACCACCGATCAGGCCTATCGCGCCGCCGACGGCACGGTTAGCCAGGGCGTGGAGTTCCAGCTCGATGGCGAGCTGACCGAGCAATGGCGCATCAGCTTCGGCTGGGCGCAGTTCGACGCCGACGATGCGCAAGGCAAGGACGTCAGCCCGACCAGCCCGCGCCGCGAGGCCACCGTGTTCACCACCTGGCAGACCGGCCCCTGGCGGATCGGCGGTGGGTTCAACTGGCAGTCGTCGTTCTACGATCGCGGCGTCGGTCCGCAGGGCAATACGCTGCGGCTGGAGCAGGACAGCGTGCTGCTGGCCAGCCTGATGGCCCGCTACGACATCAACCAGGCGCTGTCGGCGCAGCTCAACGTGCGCAATCTGTTCGACCGGCACTACTACGCGAACGTCACCTATCAGACCCAGTGGATCTACGGCGATCCGCGCGATGTGGAGCTGACCCTGTCCTGGCGGTTCTGAGCGGCCGGCATCGCGTGCGGACCTTGCCGTCCGCGTGGACGGGCCGGCGCGCGCAGCGCGCCCAGGCCGGCTCAACCGCGGCGCTGGGCCACGATCAGCCAGTTGTTGAACGGCGTGTTGCCGTACAGCGGGACGAAGCTGGCGCTCAGGCCGGCGTTGGTCAGGTGGTGCTCCAGGCTCGCGCGCGTGGGATAGCGCTTGGGCACTTCCTGCATCCAGCCGGTGAAGTGCGCCATCAGGTCGGTGATCCTGGAGGTGCGGCCACGCCCGCTGTCGTCGCCCAGCGCGCTGCGGATCACCAGCTTGCTGTCCGGCGCGAGCATGCGCGCGGCGTGCTGCAGCATGCCGGCCTGCACGTGTTCGGGCAGGTACTGCAGCATGTCCAGGATGCACACGTTGCCGCGGTGCTCGGGCCAGCGCGCGGCCAGGTCGACCACCTCGAAGCGGGCGTCGTGCAGGCCGTTGCGGCGCGCGATCCGGCCGGCGCGCGCGATCTTGTCCGCGTCGATGTCCACGCCGTGATAGCGGCGCGGCTGGCCGTCCGCGCGCAGCGCATGCGCCAGCAGGCCCAGGCCGCAGCCCAGGTCCAGCACCGGGCCGGGCGCCTCGCGCAGCGCGGCCAGCACGCCGGGATACAGCGGATCGGTGCGCAGCTTGATGCGCGTGTAGTAGTAGTCGTGACGATTGCCCCAGGGCCGGCGTGGCAGGAAGGCGCGGGCGATGGCCAACGCTTGCTGGGGCGGCATGGGACGGGTGGCTTCGCTCACGTCGATCCTTCGGCGCAGGGGCGGGAGCGCGCTAGGCTAGCGCATCCCGGGCGGCGGGAAACGCGCGCTGCATCCACAGGCGATACATCGCGCCGGAGGGATGCAGGCCGTCGCCGACCAGCATCGCAGCTTCGGCCCCCTGCTGGCGACTGACGGTGGTGACATCCACGAACGCCACGTGCCGGCGCTGGCAGGCGAGCCGGGCCTCGCGGTTGAACGCATCGATCTGCGCGGCGATCTGCGCCACATCGCGCCCGGAGGCGGCCGCGAACGGGGTCACGCCCCAGTCCGGAATCGACAGCACCACCACGCGCCGCGCGCGCCCACCGGCCAGCGCGATGGCGTGCTCCAGCAGGCCCTGGAACTGTCGCAGGTACTCGTCCAGCGGACGACCGCGGTACTGGTTGTTGACCCCGATCAGCAGCGTGACCAGGTCGAAGCCAGGCGTCGGCGCGGCCCGATCGATCGCGGCCTGCAGCTCGTCGGTGGTCCAGCCGGTGGTGGCGATGATCTGCGGATCGTCCACGCCCAGCCCGTCGGCGCGCAGCGCACGGGCCAGCTGCACCGGCCAGCGCTCGCTTTCGGCCACGCCCTCGCCGATGGTGTAGGAATCGCCCAGCGCCAGATAGCGCAGGCCGTGCGGCGCGATGCTGCCCGCCGCCGGGCGCACGCCGGCCATGGCGGTCAGGCCGCGGCCGGGCGCGACTTGGGCTTGAGCGGCACGACCTTGGTGGCCGCCTCCGCGCGCTTGGCCAGCGCGCGGTCGATGCGCGTGAACACCTCGCGCATGGCCACCGCATCGGGCAGCAGGGTGACGCGGAAGTGGTTGCGGTAGGGCACGTTGAAGCTCGAGCCCGGCACCACCAGCACGCCCTCGTCCTCCATCAGCTCCAGCGCGAAGGCGTAGTCGTCGAAGCCCTTGGCCGCATCGCCCACCACCGCCGGGAACGCATACAGCGCGCCGGCCGGCGCGCACAGCTTGAGGTGCTCGCTGGCCGCGCAGGCCTCGACCACCGCGCGGCGGGTCTCGTACAGGCGGCCGCCCGGCGCGGTGAGGCCGCTGATGGTGTCCGGGCCGTTGATGGCCGCTTCCACCGCGTACTGGCCCGGCACGTTGGCGCACAGGCGCAGTGCGCCCAGCAGGTCCATGGCGTGCTGCAGCGGAGTGATGCGCTGCGCATCGCCGGACAGCAGCGCCCAGCCCACGCGCCAGCCGCAGGCGCGATGCACCTTGGACAGGCCGGAGAAGGTGATGCACGGCACCTCGCCGGCCAGCGGCGCCAGCGGTTCGAAGGTGGCGCCGTCGTAGAGGATCTGGTCGTAGATCTCATCGACCATCAGCAGCAGCTGGTGCTTGGCGGCGATGGCGACGATGCGCTTGAGCAGCTCGCGCGGGTAGGTCGCGCCGGTGGGGTTGTTGGGGTTGATCAGCACGATGGCACGGGTGCGGCTGGACACCAGCGTCTCGATCTCCGACGGATCGGGCAGGAAGCCGTTGGCGGCATCGCACTGGTAGTACACCGGGCGGCCGTCGTTGAGGATGGTCGCGGCCGACCACAGCGGATAGTCGGGCGAGGGCACCAGCACTTCGTCGCCCGGGTTGAGCAGCGCGCGCAGCGACAGGTCGATCAGCTCGGACACGCCGTTGCCGATGAACACCCGGTCCGGATGCGCGTCGGGCGTGTTGCGGCGCGCGTAGTAGGCGGCCACCGCCTCGCGCGCGGCCGGCAGACCCTGCTGGTGGGTGTAGGGGTCGGTGCGGCCCATGTCGTCGGCGATCGCGTGCTGCAGATGCTCGGGCGCGCGGAAACCGAACGCGCCGGGGTTGCCGATGTTGAGCTTGATCAGCTTGCGGCCCTGGGCCTCCAGCTCGCGGGCTCGCCGGGCCAGCTCGCCACGGATCTCGTAGCGGACTTCGGACAGGCGTTCACGGATGGCGAGGGGCTTGACGGGAGCGGAGGACATGGCACGGGCGCGTGGAGGTGAAAAAACGACCAAAGCATACGCCTGATGGCCCGTGCTGCGGGCGTTTCAGCGGAAACCATGGCCGCGGGCCAGGCCGCTCGCCTGCGGCGCCGACGGGCCAGCCCGTAGAATCGCCACCATGACCGATGCTGTCTTCGACGATGCCGACCTGCGGCGGATTGGCTGGCCCTGGCCTGGCGCGCCCGAGGACCCGGCGTGGCGGGCGCTGATCCAGGCCCATCCCGGCGCCCGGCCGGCGCGGGTGATCGAGCAGCATCGCTCCGGCTACGTGGTCGCGCGCGGGCTGCTGCCTGAGCAGACGCTGCGGCCCGAGTCCCTGCCGGACTGGCAGCGCCCGCGCTTTCCGGCGCATGAGCGCCCCGCCGTGGGCGACTGGGTGCTGGTGGAGGAAGACAAGCGCATTGTTGCCCTGCTGCCGCGGCGCACGGCGATCAAGCGCGCCGCCGCCGGCGAGCACTATCACCAGCAGGTGATCGCGGCCAATATCGATGTGGTTTTCATCGTCTGCGGACTGGATGCCGACTTCAATCCGCGCCGGATCGAGCGCTATCTGATGCTGGTCGGCGGCGGGGGCGTGCAGCCGGTGGTGGTGCTGACCAAGGCCGACCGCACCGAGTACGCCGAGGACGCGCTCGAGGTGCTCGCCGACCTGGCCGCGCAGGAGGTGCCGCTGCGCACGGTCAACGCCAAGGACGCGGCCAGCGTGGCGCAGCTGCACGGCTGGCTCGGGCCGGGCCGCACGGCGGTGCTGGTGGGCTCCTCGGGCGCGGGCAAGTCCACGCTCACCAACACGCTGCTGGGCGTGGAGAAGATGAAGACCAATGCGGTGCGCGAGACCGATTCGCGCGGCCGCCACACCACGACCCACCGCGCGCTGATCCCGCTGCCCTCCGGCGCCTGCCTGATCGACACCCCCGGCATGCGCGAGCTCAAGCCCACCGGTGAGGAGGACCTGGCCGAGGGCGGCTTCGCCGACATCGAGGCGCTGGCCGCGCAGTGCCGGTTCCGTAACTGCGCCCACCAGGGCGAACCGGGCTGCGCGGTGCAGGCGGCGATCGAGGCTGGCGAGCTCGATCCCGGCCGGCTGGCCAATTACCTGAAGCTGCAGGAAGAGGTGACCACCGCGGCGGCCAAGCTGGCCAAGCGCGTGGCCGAGCAGCAGGGCAAGACAGGGCGGCGTCCCACTGGGAAGCCGTCCCGCCGCTAGACCGGATCGCGATCCGCCTGCTGTCCCTTTTCCAGCATCTGGCGCAGTCGGCTGCGTCGCTGTTCGAGTTCGGCGATCTGCCGCTCGATCGAAGCCAGTCGCCGGCGCTGCACCTCGGTCGTCTCGGAGCAGGCCGCCGCGCCTTCGATCATCCGCATGCAATCGGGAAACTCGCGGATCTCGGCCAGGCTGAAGCCTGCGCCGATCAACCGCTGGATCTGCCGGACCTGGGTCACGGCCAGGGCGGAGAACACGCGATAGCCGTTCTCGGCGCGGACCGACGACAGCAGCCGATGGTCGTCGTAGTGGCGGATCGAGCGCAGGCTGGCGCCCGTCTCGCGGGCCAGTTCACCGATGGACAGGTCGGCTTGGGGACGGGCCTTGGGCATGGGCGAACGCTAGCACAGGCCGCGCTTGACTCTCACATCAGTGTGAGGCTCGAGACTGCGCGCCTCCCAGGCATCGATGAGGATTCGCCATGCTTTCGTCCAGGTTTCACCGCGCGCTCGGCGCGCTGATCGTCGGGCTTGCGCTGCTGATCGGCGCGCCGGCCGCGCTCGCCGTCACCAGGCAGTACACCGTCGCCGCGCCGGACGGTGTGGCGCTGGCCGTGCAGGAATCCGGCGATCCCGACGGCGCTCCGGTCATCTTCATCCACGGCCTGCTCGGCAGCCGGCTGAACTGGGACAAGCAACTGCTCGACCCCCAGCTGCAGCGCTATCGGTTGATCACCTACGACCTGCGGGGACACGGCCTGTCCGGCAAGCCCACCGACGCCGCGGCCTACACCGACGGGCGCCGGTGGGCGGACGACTTGGCGGCGGTCATCGCGTCCACGAAGGCGCGCAGGCCGGTCCTCGTCGGCTGGTCGCTGGGCGGTGCGGTGATCTCGAACTACCTCGCCGCCTACGGCGACGACGCCATCGGCGGTGCGGTCTATGTCGATGGCGTGATCGAGCTCAAGCCCGAGCAGCTTGTGGCGCATCCGGAGGTCTATCGCGACATGGTCGCCGCGGACCTGAAGACCCATCTGCAGGGCGAACGCGCCTTCCTGCGGCTGTGCTTCCACCGCCAGCCGGATGCGGACACCTTCTCGCTGCTGCTGGCCAATGCGGCGCTGGCGTCGTGGGAGATGCAAAAAGCCGTCCCCTCGATGACCGTCGACGCCGCCGGCGGGTTGGGCCGGGCCAAGGTCCCGGTGCTGCTGCTCTACGGGGCGCGCGACGCGCTGGTGAAGGCCGAGCCGAGCATCGCGCGCGCCAAGCGCCTCAATCCGCGGATCCGCAGCGTGCTCTATGCCGAGTCCGGCCATGCGCCGTTCCTGGAAGAACCGGACCGCTTCAATCGCGACCTGCTCGCGTTCATCCGCTCGGCCACGTCCGGCTCGGCCGGTCGAGACTGAGGAGGCGTTGAAGCTCGGCGACCGTTGGACCATGGCGTGAGTGCGACCGAAATCCGACAGCGCGGCTGCGACCGTGTCTGCCCTACTCGAGGCTGAGGGCTGGACATGTCCGAACACGGCACGCCGCCGGCGGTCGCCAACAAGGTTGCCGCGGTCACGCTGGGCTTCTGGATTCTCAAGATCCTGGCGACCACGCTGGGCGAGACCGGCGGCGACTGGCTCACCATGACGCTCGGGCTGGGCTACGGGCCCGGGGCCTTGCTGCTGCTGGGCCTGTTCGCGCTGACCCTGTGGGCGCAGCTGCGGGCGCGCGGCTTCCATCGCGGGCTGTACTGGGTGGTCATCCTGTCCACCAGCACCGCGGGCACGGCGATGTCGGACTTCCTGGACCGCACGCTGGGGCTGGGCTATCTGCGCGGCGCGCTGCTGCTGGTGGCGCTGCTGGCCGGGGTGCTGGCCGCCTGGTATCGCAGCGAGGGGCATCTGTCGGTGCAGCGCATCGCCAGCCGTCGGGCCGAGGGCTTCTACTGGATGGCGATCCTGGTCAGCAACACGCTGGGCACGGCGCTGGGGGATTTTTTGGCCGATTCGTCCGGCCTGGGCTTCGCCGCCAGCGCCGGGCTGATCGCGGCGGTGATCGCGGCCACGGCGCTGGCCTACCGCTTCACGCCGGTCAGCCGGGTGCTGCTGTTCTGGATCGCGTTCGTGATGACCCGGCCGTTCGGTGCGACCTTCGGCGACCTGCTGACCAAGCCGGTCGCGCATGGCGGCCTGGAACTGGGCACCGGCGGCGCCTCGCTGGTGCTGGCGGTCCTGCTGGTGGCCGGGCTGCTGGTGCAGGGATGGGGCGGCCGGACGCTCAGCGCTCCGAATGCCCGCTCTCGTCGTGGTCGCGCGGGTGGAACAGGTCCGGCCGGATCAGCGCGATGAAGGCCCGCGCCTGCGGCGAGAGGTACTTGCCCTTGCGCACCACCACGCCATAGCTGCGCGAGGGGAAGTACGCGCTCAGCGAGCGCGCGGTGATGCGGCCGCGGTCGGCCTCGCCCAGGCAGATCGAGCTGACGATCGACAGGCCCATGCCCATGGCCACGTACTGCTTGATCACCTCCCAGCCGCCGACCTCCAGCGCCACGGTGTACGGCACACGCGCCTGCTGGAAGGTCAGGTCCACCAGCCGGTAGGTGATCTGCCGGCGCGGCGGCAGGATCAGGCCGTAGGGCGAGATGTCCTCCAGGGTCACCTTGTCCTTCTTCGCCAGGGGGTGGTCGTGCGGGGTGATCAGCATCGGCTCGAAGCGGTAGACCGGCTCGTAGCTCAGGTCGGCGGCGACGTCGACCATCGAGCCCACCGCCAGGTCCACCGCGTCCTGGCGCAGCAGGTCGGTGCCGTCGGCGCTGATGGCGTTGTGCAGGGTCAGGCGCACCTCGGGGTGCTCGCGGCGGAAGGCGTCCACGATCCGCGGCAGCAGGTAGAGGATGGTCGAACTGTTGGCGGCGATGTTCAGCTCGCCGGCGTCCAGGCCGCTGACCTTGTGGCGGAAATCCGAGGCCAGCGAGTCCACCCCTTCGACCAGCGGCTGGGCCATCTCGTACAGCAGCTGGCCCTCGCGGGTGGGGGTCAGGCGCCGCCCGCTGCGCTCGAACAGCCGCGTCCCGTACTCCCGTTCCAGCGCCTGCAGCTGCAGCGAAATGGCCGGCTGGCTCACGAACAAGGCCTCCGCCGCCCGCGAAACCGAGCCCAGACGCACCACCTGGCAGAACGCGCGCAGCGGTTTGAGTCGATCAGATTTGTAGGAAAAACGCGGGGTTACGTTCGCTGGCATGGGTCTGAATCCGTTCTCATGAGCAGAACTTATGAATTGAATTGATAAAACTAAGTTGTCAAATACTAACCCCCGGAGCACGGTGGCGGCCCAGCTGAAACGACGAGGAACACCGCCATGTCCGCCACCGCCTTCGCCCTGTCGCCCACCGCCCGCGGCGCCACGCCCGGCCTGGCGCTGACGGTCCGGGCCCCGGGCCAGGACGCGCTGCTGCCGGCCGGCCTGCTGGGCCTGCTGACCTCGCTGCACCGGGCGATCGAGCCCGAACGCCAGGCCCGCCTTGCCGCCCGCGCCGCGCGCCAGGCCGCGTTCGACGGCGGCGCCCTGCCGGACTTCCGCGCCGACACCGCGCAGATCCGCGAGGGCGACTGGACCGTGGCGCCGATCCCGGCCGCGCTGGCCGACCGTCGCGTGGAGATCACCGGCCCGACCGACCCGAAGATGGTCATCAACGCGCTGAACTCCGGCGCCAAGGTGTTCATGGCCGACTTCGAGGACTCGACCTCGCCGACCTGGGCCAACCTGCTGACCGGCCAGCGCGCGCTGATCGGCGCGGTCGACGGCGATCTGACCTTCCAGGCGCCGGCGGCCGGCGACAAGCCGGGCAAGCGCTACACGCTCAAGCCCGCCGACGAACAGGCGGTGCTGATCGTGCGTCCGCGCGGCTGGCACCTGGACGAGAAGCACGTGCTGGTCGATGGCGCGCCGATCGCCGGCGGCCTGTTCGACGTGGCCACCTTCGCCTTCCACAACGCCCGCGCGCTGCAGGCCAGGGACCGCGGCCCCTACTTCTACCTGCCCAAGCTGCAGTCGATGGAGGAGGCGGCGCTGTGGGAGACCGCGCTGTCGCACATCGAGGCGACCCTGGGCCTGCCACAGGGGCAGATGAAGGTCACCGTGCTGATCGAGACGCTGCCGGCGGCCTTCGAGATGCACGAGATCCTGTACGCGCTGCGCAGCCGCATCGTCGGCCTGAACTGCGGCCGCTGGGACTACATCTTTTCCTACATCAAGACCTTCCGCGCCCACCCCGACCGCGTGCTGCCCGAGCGCGGCCAGGTCACCATGACCCAGCCGTTCCTGAAGGCCTATTCGGAGCTGTTGATCCAGACCTGCCACCGGCGCGGCGCGCACGCCATGGGCGGCATGGCCGCGCAGATCCCGATCAACAACGATCCGGCGGCCAACGAGCAGGCCATGGCCCGCGTGCGCGCCGACAAGCTGCGCGAGGTCACCGCCGGCCACGACGGCACCTGGGTCGCGCACCCGGCGCTGATCCCGGTGGCGATGGAGATCTTCGATGCGCACATGCCCGGCCCGAACCAGCACGGCGTGGCCCGCGCCGATGTGCATGTCGGCCGCGACGACCTGATCCGCCCGTCCACCGGCACCATCACCCGCGCCGGGTTCGAGGGCAATGTCGAGGTCTGCGTGCGCTACCTGGCCGCCTGGCTGGATGGCAACGGCTGCGTGCCGATCCACTGGCTGATGGAGGACGCAGCCACCGCCGAGATCTCGCGCACCCAGATCTGGCAGTGGCTGCACACCGACGGCCTGCACCTGGACGACGGCACCGCCATCGACCTGGCGCTGCTGGAGACCACGCTCAAGCGCCTGCCCACCCGCCTGGGCGATGCCGCGCTGCCCGGCGCGGCCAAGGTGCCGCAGGCCATCGCCCTGCTGGACCAGCTCTCGCGCAGCGACACGCTGGCCGAGTTCCTGACCCTGCCGGCCTACGCACAGATCGATTGAAGCCGGGTTCGGGCTTCGGATCGAAGAAGCCCGCCCAGCCCTTATCCGCATTCCGCTTGCACCCCATTCGACGGGCATCCGTCAACGACCGGAGAAGCACCATGAGCACTCGCCAGGAACAGATCGACGCCCTGCAGAAGGACTGGAACACCAACCCGCGCTGGAGCGGCGTCAAGCGCAACTACAGCGCCGCCGACGTGGTGCGCCTGCGCGGCAGCGTGCAGCCCGAGCACACCCTGGCCAAGCGCGGCGCCGAGCGGCTGTGGAAGCTGATCAACGGCGAGGCCAGGAAGGGCTACGTCAACGCCTTCGGCGCCATCAGCGCCGGCCAGGCGATGCAGCAGGCCAAGGCCGGCCTGGAGGCGGTCTACCTGTCCGGCTGGCAGGTGGCCGCCGACGGCAACACCTCCGAGACCATGTACCCCGACCAGTCGCTGTATGCCTACGACTCGGTGCCGACCATGGTCCGCCGCATCAATAACACCTTCCAGCGCGCCGACGAGATCCAGTGGAAGAACATCTGCGACGGCAAGCTGGACGAGCAGGATGCGATCGACTTCTTCCTGCCCATCGTCGCCGACGGTGAGGCCGGATTCGGCGGCGTGCTCAACGCCTATGAGCTGATGAAGAACATGATTATCGCCGGCGCGGCGGGCGTGCACTTCGAGGACCAGCTGGCGGCGGTGAAGAAGTGCGGCCACATGGGCGGCAAGGTGCTGGTGCCCACCCAGGAGGCGATCCAGAAGCTGCAGGCCGCGCGCCTGGCCGCCGACGTGCTGGGCGTGCCGACCATCGTGCTGGCCCGCACCGATGCCGAGGCCGCCAACCTGCTGACCTCCGACTTCGATCCCAACGACAAGCCCTTCGTCAACGGCGAGCGCACCAGCGAGGGCTTCTACCGCGTCAGGAACGGCCTGGAACAGGCCATCAGCCGCGGCGTGGCCTACGCGCCTCATGCCGACCTGGTGTGGTGCGAGACCGGCACCCCGGACCTGGGCTTCGCCCGCGAGTTCGCCCAGGCCGTGCATGCGGCCAGCCCGGGCAAGCTGCTGAGCTACAACTGCTCGCCTTCGTTCAACTGGAAGAAGAACCTGGACGACGCGACCATCGCCCGCTTCCAGGACGAGCTGTCGGGGCTGGGCTACAAGTACCAGTTCATCACCCTGGCCGGCATCCACATCAACTGGTTCAACACCTTCAAGTTCGCCCACGACTACGCGCGCGGCCAGGGCATGAAGCACTACGTCGAGCAGGTGCAGCAGCCGGAGTTCGAGGCCCGCGAGCAGGGCTACACCTTCGTCAGCCACCAGCAGGAAGTCGGCGCCGGCTACTTCGACGACGTCACCACCGTCATCCAGGGCGGCAGCTCCAGCGTGACCGCGCTGACCGGCTCGACCGAGGAGGAGCAGTTCTACGAACACAAGGCGGCCTGAGCTTGCGCGCCTTGAACCAGGCAGGACGCGCCCGGCACCGGCGCGTGCGATGAACCTTGAGAGGAGCGGCGTGGCGCAGGCGACCCTCGCGAACAGGGGCGCGAGGGTCTGGCGCGACGCGGGCTGGGAGGCCCCGCCCTCGATCAGAGACATGGCACGCGCTGGCGTCGGGTGCTTTGGCAACACCCGCGGCATCGCTTCAGCGTCATCGAACACCCACCAGCGTCGTTCACCCACTGAGAAAGGTGCGCCATGCTTCGAGCCCGTCACGACAACCGCTATCGCGGCCAGGATGCGTTGTTGTTCCGCGGGGATCGCCCCGGCATCGCCATGCTCGCCTCCATGCTGGATCACCTGGCCTCCAGTCCGCGCCCCGACGCGGTCGGTCGCCGCCATGCCATCCCCGGCGTGCCCAACGTCAGCCTGGAGGTGACCGACTCGGTCTCCCGACTGATGCTGGACAGCGCCTGTCCCACGCCGTTCGTGTGGCAGCTCAAGTGGGCCGACCTGGCCGACTGCGGCGCCAGGCTCGGCGCACTGGCCGGCGAAGCCCAGGGCCAGCTGCGCATCCAGGGCGAGCGCGACGACCTGCAGCTGGTCCTGGCGATGGGGGAGGACGCCTGAGGCACAGCCTGGGGCGACAGGATCCGGGTGGGAGCCGCCATGGCGGCGAGGGGCTTTACTGGGAAAGCCCCATCGCCGCCATGGCGGCTCCCACCAAGCAGTCCAGCCATCGGTCCTTGTGACTTCAGGCACGCGCTCGCATCCGGCGGCCGCGCGGAAGCTGGCTGCCAGTTGGCAGACAGGACGTTCGAGAAGATGCGCAAGCGATGGCAGGTGGTGATGCTGGCGTGCCTGGCGCCTGCTGCCTGGGCGCAGCAGGCGAATACGCCCGCCGACAAGGCGCCGCAGACCCAGGCTTCTGCCGAGAAGGTGCCGCAGACGCTTGCCGACAAGCCGCAGCCTGACTCTTCGCAGCAAGGCCGGCACGACCGCCGGCCGCACGTGTCCTCGCGCCAGTGCGGCCTGGGGACCGAATTCAACGTGCTGGCCGATAGCGGCGGCATCTGGCTGTACCGCGACAGCGGCTCGCCGCGCGAGATCTTCTTCCACGGCGGCGAACTGAGCGTGGACCGCAAGCTGCGCCCGGTCAGCGCCGCCGATGCGCAGCGGCTGTGGCAGATGGAGAGCCAGGCCCGCGCGCTGATGCCGAAGGTGGCCGGGCTGGCCAACGAGGTCGTCGACCTCAGCTACGACGCGCTGGGCGGCGTGGTCGAGATCATGACCGGCAGCTCCTTCAACGCGCGCAAGATCGCACGCATGCGCACCCAGGCCCATGGCTATGTCGATGGCACGCTGGGCAAAGGCCGTTGGGAGCAGGACGCCTTCGGCGGCAACTTCGAGCGCTACGTGGAGGACCAGGCCGAGGCGTTCAAGGGCAGCATCGCCCGGCACCTGCTGTTTCAGATCTTCACCGGTCGCAGCGATGCGATCGACGAGCGCGCCGACCGCCTGGGCGACGAACTGGACGCCAAGCTCGAGGCGCGCAGCGAGGCCATCGAGGCCCAGGCCGAAGCGATGTGCGACCAGGTCGATCAGCTGCGCGCGCTGCAGGACGCGCTGGAGTTCCGCTACGAGGGCAAGCCCCTCCAACTGCTGGAACCGATCGAGGGCCACGCCGCCGCCGATGCGGCCGATGCGGCGGAAGACGCCGAAAAGCGCGACGCGCCGGACCACAGCGAGGATGCCACCTCGAAGCAGCCCGCTGCCGCGCGCGAAGACGCCCCGCGCGACACCACCATCAAGCCCCGAGCCGTCCCTCATCCTTGATCGCGCGATCTGTGGGAGCAACTGTCTCTCAGATCAAGACGCGGTCTCCATGTAGAGCGGAGCTTGCTCCGCTGCGTTTCGACCGGATCATCGGCAAGGCCCAGCGGAGCAAGCTCCGCTCTACAGGTGGGAGCCGCCCTTGTGGCCTTTTCGGCCAATGGCGGCAATGCGGCTCCCCTGAAGATCCTCACTGACGCCACGGCTCGACGTTGTTGCAACTACAGCGACGAAAGAGATGCCGCGCTCGCTGTCCTGCTCACGCCGCATCGACGTGCGGCGCCATCGCCTGCTGGCGATAGCCCAGGGCTTCGGTCAGATGCGCGGTGGTGATGTCTTCGCTTTCGGCCAGATCGGCGATGGTGCGGGCCACGCGCAGCGTGCGCTGCATGGCGCGTGCAGACAGCTGCATCTGATCGATCGCGCGCTCCAGCAGCGCCTGGTCGGGTGGCGCCAGCCGGCAATGGGTGAGTGTCTGCGCCTGATCCAGGCGTGCGTTGAGCACGCCGGCGCGCTGCAGCTGTCGCGCGCGAGCGGCGGTGACGCGTTCGCGCACGGTGGCGCTGTCTTCGCCGGCCGGTGCGTCGGGGCGCAAGGCCTGCGGCGGCACGCGTGCGACGTCGATCTGCAGGTCGATCCGGTCCAGCAGCGGGCCGGAGATGCGGCCGCGATAGCGGGCGATGCGCTCGGCCGTGCAGCGGCAGCGGCCGTTGGCATCGCCGGCCCAGCCGCAGGGGCAGGGATTCATCGCGGC
The DNA here is from genome assembly GCF_004283755.1 of Pseudoxanthomonas winnipegensis. Taxonomy (GTDB): domain Bacteria; phylum Pseudomonadota; class Gammaproteobacteria; order Xanthomonadales; family Xanthomonadaceae; genus Pseudoxanthomonas_A; species Pseudoxanthomonas_A winnipegensis. Next base: position 35,148 of record NZ_SHMH01000012.1, on the reverse strand, counting down.
CACCAGCTGGAACCGCGCGGGGAACTCCGCACTGCGCGCCGCGCGCGCGACGGTGACTGTGCCCGACTCCAGCGGCTCGCGCAGCACTTCCAGCGCACGCCGGTCCCACTCGGTCAGCTCATCGAGGAACAGCACACCGTGGTGGGCCAGCGAGACCTCGCCGGGTCGCGGCAGCGCGCCGCCGCCGATCAGCGCCACCGCGCTGGCGGTGTGGTGCGGACTGCGGAACGGGCGCTGCCGCCAGCGCGCCGGGTTCAGGCCCCGGCCGCTGACCGAGGCGATGACGGCGCTCTCCAGCGCTTCATCCTCGCTGGCCTCCGGCAGCAGGCCGGGCAGGCGCGAGGCCAGCAGCGTCTTGCCGCAGCCGGGCGAGCCGACGAACAGGAGGTGGTGCCCGCCGGCCGCGGCGACTTCCAGCGCGCGTCGCGCATGCAGCTGGCCGCGGACATCGCGCAGGTCCGGCATGGGCCAGGGCGCGACCGGTTCGGCCACCGCCATCGCCGGTGCGCGCGTGCCGCACAGCATGGCGCAGACCTCCAGCAGGGTGCGCGCGGTGCAGGCCTGGCCGGTGGCCACCAGCGCCGCCTCGGCGCCATTGCCCGCCGGCACGATCAGGCGCCGGCCCGCGTCGCGCGCGGCCAGCACCGCCGGCAGCACGCCATCGATGCTGCGCAGCTCGCCGGTCAGGCCCAGCTCGCCGACGAATTCCCAGCCGGCCAGGGCCTGGCGGTCGAGCTGGCCGCTGGCCGCCAGGATGCCCAGCGCGATCGGCAGGTCGAAGCGGCCGCCGTCCTTGGGCAGGTCGGCCGGTGCCAGATTGACGGTGATGCGCCGTGCCGGGAACTCGAACTGCGCACACAGCAGCGCCGCGCGCACCCGGTCGCGGCTCTCGCGCACCGCCGCCTCGGGCAGGCCGACGATGTGCGTGGCCGGCAGGCCGCCGGAGAGATGCACTTCGACCTGCACGCCGGGCGCCTGCACGCCGCAGCGCGCCCGGCTATGGGCCAGGGCCAGACTCATGGGGGACGCTCCGTGTCCGCCGGAAGGAGGGAACCGTCAGCTGCGCGGGGCGACGCGCGCCTCCAGCGCGGCCAGCTCGCGCTCCAGCGCGTCGAGCTTCTCGCGGGTGCGCAGCAGCACCGCGCGCTGCACCTCGAACTCCTCGCGCGTGACCAGGTCCAGCTTGGCCAGGCCCGACTGCAAGGCGCTCTTGAAGGTGCGCTGCAGGTCCTCGCGCGATTCGCGCAGGCCCGGCGGCACCAGCTCGCTCAGGCGGCGGGCGAGGTCATCGAGGGGATTGAGATCGATCATGGCAGGCTCCGTGGGCTCATGGCCAAGGTCGCATGCGCCCTGCGCGCGCCACCATCGGCCGGGCGCGCGCCGGCGGGTCGGAAAAGTCCGATGCCGCGCGCGCCGGTTCGCGCACATTATCGTGGAAGGACCGTTCGTTAGCGGTCACGCGCCAGAGGCGACGGTTCCGATGCGGCCCGGTCGCGGGCTGGTCTCAACTGCCGCGGGACGTCTCAGCGAGGTCGAACGCCATCTGCGGAAGCAAGCGTCCCGGGACGGAGCCGCTTGGGACCAGGCCGATCCTGACGGCACCGAAACGGGCGTAGAACGCTTCGGCGCCCGGATCGGCGTCGAGGACGAGGCGCTCGAATCCAAGGGCCACCGCATCGCGAAGCGCGTTCTGCAGCAACAGCCGTCCGCATCCGGTGCCGATCGCGGATGGATCGACGAAGAGCGCGCACAACTCCCCGATGGGAGGCGTTCGGCCGATCAGGCTGAAGCCGAGGATCCGATCGTCGTCCGCGACGGCGACCCAGAAGCGCCCGGATGCGCACGCCTCCGCGCTCCAGGAAAGCTCGGCGCGGCAGGCTTCGAGAAACTGCGGCGAATAGCCCCAGTATCCCTTCGAGCGCAACGCCAGGGCCGACAGGGCCTGATGGTGGGCGCCAACCGCCCTCCGGAGTTTTGGCAGCTTACGCTGCTCGATGTCTGAGGGCTTTATCTGGGTCATGGGTACGAAACCCGGCGCGATCGCATCACCATTGCGGCGTTGGTCAGCGCGATCGCCAGCCGCCGTCAGCCCGACCCGAGCCGCTGAGCGCGATCAGGACGATGCCGGCGACGAGCTCCCACAGGATGATCGTGTAGACGCTCCCACGCTCCCAGAGGCCGTCCGCCACGGCCGCGATCCCGAGCGCGTTGTGCGCAAACAGCCCGACCAGCGAGAGAAGACCGAACACGGCGATGGCGATGCTGAAGCCGCGGAGCCAGCGCCCGCCGATCGCGAAGCCTCCGGCCACCGCGGCCAGGTTCCCGCAGATGATCGCGAACGCGGCGCCGATGCCGTGGAAGACGGCCATGCCGGACTGGATGGCCTGCTGGCTGCCGGGCACGGCGGCCACGAGCACGATGCCGAAAGCGTGCAGCGCCGACAGCGTCGCCCAGAGCGTCGTCTTGCGCGGCCTGCGCGTCAGCGCGCGAGCGGCCAGCAGGGTCGCGATCAGGAAGAAGACGCCCTGCACGACGAAGCCGGTGTTCATCACCCAGCTCAGCGGCGAATCGAGATGCCGGCCGTCCACGACGCCCACTTCGGGCACGCCGAGGTCGCTGATGTAGTTCGTCGCATAGCTGTAGCCGGGAAAGGCGGTGGACGCCACGTATTCCGCGGCCAGGTAGATCACGCCGGCGGCGATCCACAGCGCGCCGGCGAGGCGTCGAGCGACGCGGGACGGCTGCGGCTTGGGGACGGATGCGCACGCTTTGTCGTCCGTCGCGACCGCGGGATGTTCCTGCCTTCTGTTCACCGGATGGTCCTTCGAATACGGCGATCTCGCCATCATCTCAGGACCGCGGTGAGCGCAGCGCGGTGCAGACCTGCGCGGGCTAATGCTCCTTGCAGGAGCAGGTTGGGCATCCGCTGAAGCAGGCGGGGCGCCGCCTGGCGGTGATAGACGCGCAGTCGACGTGGAAGGGCATATCCGATCGGGAGGGGCCCCGCGCAAAGCCCCCTGCGAGTCGGCATCAGGCAATAGCTCGGCGACGGCAACGTGCAGCCCGGCAAGCAGGCGTCTTCTCTATCCAGCCCGACACGAACTGATGCTGGAGGCAGGCTCGCAAGCGGTGGCCCACGTCGTTCCTGCTCGGGCTCGCTCGCTCATGGAGCGGGCCTGAAATTCCGAGGACGAGCCCCGCCGCGCAGGGCTCAGGCCTTGCTCCAGGCGTAGAAGCGCTTCCAGCCGTTGCGCACGCCGCTCACCCAGGGGCGCTGGGCGACCACGCGTGCGCGCATGCCGGTGATCTCGCGCCCGGTCAGGCGGCGCTGGATCTTCAGCGCGTTGGCCAGGTCCGAGCGGCGCAGTTCGCGCAGCAGGGGCAGGCGCATCATCCAGCGCGGCAGGCGCATGGCCGAGGCGTAGTCGAGCAGCACCAGGGTGCCGCCGCTGACCATCAGGTTGGAGGTGTGCAGATCGTTGTGGGTGATGCCGGCTGCGTGCAGCTGGGCGATCATGGCGCGCAGCTGGCGGAACACCGTCTTGCCGGCATCCATCGCATCGCCGCCCAGGACGGTGCCGGAGACGAATTCCATGCCCAGCAGCAGGCCGCCGGCCGTGCCCAGCAGCATCGGCGCATGGCGCCAGCCGGCCAGGTGCCGGAGCATGCTCGCCTCGCGCCAGACCAGCAGCCGGGCCAGCAGGGCCATCGGCGTGCCGGCATAGCGGCGGTAATCCTTGACCACCACCGGGCGGCCCTCGTAGGGCGTAACGTAGACGTCCGGTTCGAGGACGCGCTCGCCGCGCTTGAGCAGCTTGGCGGTCGCCGGCAGGCGGGCGCCGGGGTGGAAGGGGAGCAGGGCGGTATTCATAAGTCGGTTGCCTCGCGCGTGGGCCGTTGGGACTCCGGGGACCAACAGCTGCGGAATTACTGAACTTTTTGGTTCGGCAAACAATTCTAACGGCTTTCCGACATGAGGGTGTAACGAAATTCCGACAGAGACTGTTCCGCAGGAGGGGGTGATCGGGCGGGCTCCGAAGCGCCAAACGTCCGCCTGGGGCCACGAGGGCTCGGTAAGCCGCGGCCTCCTTGTAGAGCGGAGCTTGCTCCGCTGCTTTTCGTTCGGTTCGTGGGCAAGCCCCCAGCGGAGCAAGCTCCGCTCTACAGGGTGGGAGCCGCCATGGCGGCGAGGGCTTTCCCAGGCCGGCCGCAGACGCCGGAAATCAGCCCCCCGTCCTCCGGGCGGCCTCGTCCTGCCCCGGCCCAGACCGCCCAAAACGCAAGCGGGGCGCGGACTTACGTCCGCGCCCCGCTCGGGGTCACACCCATCTGGCCTAGGCGGTCAGAAGTCCGCGCCGAAGGTCAGGAAGTACTGCCGCGGCGCATCGGCATGGATGGCATAGCGCGTGCCGGCCGGGTCGGTCGGGGCGAACGAGCTGAGCTGGCCGGCATAGCGCTTGTCGGTCAGATTGGCCACGTTGAAGGACACCCGCACGTTGCGCAGGCCCAGGCCGGGTCCGAAGTCGTAGCCGGTGCCGAAGTCGAAGGTGGTCACGCCCGGCACCGACTGGTCGTTGGTATAGGTGTAGTAGCGCTTGCCGGTGTACTTGCCGCGCAGGCTGACGTTCCAGCCGCTGCCGCGCCAGCTCAGTTCGCTGGAGGCCATGCGCTGCGGCGTGTCGACGGTGATCTTGCCGGCCACCGGCACGACCTGGCCGCCGGAGATGTAGTTGTCCTCGTAGGTGCTCTTGTTCCAGGACAGCGCGTTGTACCACTCGAAGCCCGCGCCCGGCTTGAGGATGAAGGTCAGCTCGGCGCCGTTGCTCTTGACCGAGCCGACGTTGACGAACTTGGTGACGCACTCCGGGCGCGTGCCGACTTCGATGCTCGAGCACGGGTTGAGCGAGAGCAGGCGGTTGTCGAACAGCACGTGGTAGGCCGCCAGCGAGGCCTGGTAGTGCTCGCCGAAGGTGCGCCAGCCGGCTTCCAGCGTGCGCGACTTCTCCGGCTCCAGGCCCTTGGCCGCGGCGAAGGACTGCGGCGTGACCTGCAGCGGGCCGCCGCTGCCGCCGCCGACGAAGGCGGCGATGTTCTGCGCGTAGGAGGCGAACAGCTCGTTGTCCTGGTTCAACTTGAAGCCCAGGCCGACCTGCGGCAGGGCGCTCTTCTTGGCCACCAGGGTGCCGCTGGCGAGCAGCGTTTCCACGCCGGGTTTGGCCTTGGCGGTCATCTCGGTGCGCGGGCTCTTGATGCCCACGTCCACGGTCAGGCGGTCGTCGAGGAAGCGCATCCGGTCCTGCACGTAGAACTGGCGGGTGCGGATGGTGTAGTCCTGGTCGAACAGGCGGCGGTTGGGCCGGTTGAGGTAGAAGTCGTCCAGGAACGGGCCGCTGACGTAGTAGAAATTGCGCTCGACGTTGTGGTCGTTGTACTCGTACCACAGGCCGGCCTCCAGCTCGTGCAGGCCCCAGCGCCAGTTCAGCGCCGCGGTGCCGCCGGTGCGGTTGATGGTGTAGTTGGTCGAGCGGATCGAGATCGGCAGCGCCTGCGGCGTGTTGGGGTACGAGGCCTGGCCCGGCGCCCACCAGTGGCCCTGGCCGCGGTTCTCGTGGTGGTAGGCCAGCAGCTTCAGGTGCGCCTCGCTGCCCAGGGCGATGTCGCCGTCGAGCGCGTAGAGGTTGTCGTCGCGCAGCGCGCGGCTCTGGTAGTAGGCATCGTCGATGCTGTTGACCCCGCCGCTGAAGCGGCAGCGTGCGGCGTTGTAGGTCGCCGGCGCGCAGTAGGCCGCGGCCACGGCGCGGTCCCAGTCCGGGGCGTAGATGTTCCAGTCCCAGCCCAGGCCGCGGGCGAGCATGCTCTTGGACAGGTAGGAATAGTTCGGCTGGTTGACGCGCGAGGTGGCGATGAACGCGCCGAAGCGGTGGTCGCCCACGTTCCACACCGCCTTGGCGTTGAACTGCTTGGTCTTCTGCGCCTGGTGCGGCGGCGCCCACATGTCGGCGTCCTGGCGCACGGCGGAGACGTAGGCCGAGAAGCCGTGCAGGTCGCCGGTGTCGGCGCGCAGGTAGGTGCGGTTCTGGTGGTCGCTGCCGATGGTCTGCTGCAGGCGGCCGCCGGCCTCGGTGTCCGGGTCCTGCGAGTAGTACTGCAGGGTGCCGCCCAGGTTGCTGGTGGAGGCCACGCCGAGCGAGCCGATGCCCTGCGACAGTTCGACGCCGGCCAGGTTCTCGGGAATCAGCGCGCGCGAGATGCTCAGGCCGTTGTAGTTGCCGTAGCTGTTGTCGCCCAGCGGGATGCCATCGAGCGTATAGCCCAGGCGGCTCTTGTCGAAGCCGCGCAGGGTGATGGACTGCGATTCCTCGTTGGCGCCCAAGGCGTCGTTGGACTGCACCGACACGCCCGGCAGCTTGTCCAGCAGCTTCTGGCCGCTGGTGCCCGGCGGCAGCACCTGCTTGTCGACCTGGGTGATGCGCTGCACCTGGCGGGTTTCGCCGCGGCCGATGACCGACACGCTGTCCAGCGTCTTGGCGGTGATGTCGGCGTCGGCCGGCGCGGCGGGCGGGGTGTCGTCGGTGGCGTAGGCGTTCGCAGCGCACAGGGCGAGCGACACCGCGACCGTCAGGGAGCGGATGTGCATGTTCGAAGCGTCGTTGGTCAAGGGAAGGCGCGTAGGCGCCCGGACACCTTGACCGACGAACATGAAAACTTTCTTACGAAGTTGGCGCGGCGTTGCACGCGTGCCGGGCGATACGCGCGTTGTGACGTCCTGCGGCGCAGGCGCTACGCGTTCCTCAGGGTTTATGCCAGCCGTCTACTGCCTGTCTTCCCAGGGCCGGATCGTCGGTGAAGAAGCCATCGACGCCGGCATCGAGGAAGGCGCGCATCTCGCGGATCGAACCGGCGTCGCTGCGCGTGGCCGGTGCGCGACCCTGCTGCAGGTCCTTGGGCAGGAAGGCGTTCTCGGGGCGGAAGGTGTAGGGCACCACCTTCAGTCCGGCCGCATGCGCGTCGGCGATGATCGCATTGGGCTTGCCCAGGTTGCCCTGGGCGTCCAGCGGCAGCAGCATGCGGTTGGCGGGGCCGAGCAGCTGGGCGTACTGGGCGATGGCCTTCAGGCCCTGCGGGGTGAGCATCTGCGCATAGGTGGTGCTGCCGCCGGCGGCGAGCACGTCGCCGGGGCGCTCGTTCGGTGCGTCGATCAGTTGGACCAGGCGCACGTTGGGATGCGTATCGCCCAGCAGGGCGTGCAGCTGCTTGAGGTTGGCGATCTCGAAGGACTGGATCACGACCGGCGCGCTGCGCGTGTAGGCGTGCGCATCGAGCGTGGCCACGACCTTGGCCTCCATCGGCAGGCCCTGCTGCTGGAAGTAGGTCGAATGCTTGATCTCCGGGATCAGCCCGATCACGCGTCCGCGCGCGGCCGACTCGGCGGCGGTGAAGTCGATGATCTCGTCCAGGGTGACCAGCTGGAACTGGCCGTCGAAGGCGGTGCCGCGCAGCTTGGGCAGGCGTTCGCGCGCGCGCAGTGTCTTCAGCTCGGCCAGGGTGAAGTCTTCGGTGAACCAGCCGGTGACGGCATGGCCGTCGATGGTCTTGGTGGTCTGGCGGGCGGCGAACTCGGGGTGCGCGGCCACGTCGGTGGTGCTGCCGATCTCGTTCTCGTGACGCGCGAGCAGGGCGCCGTCCTTGCTGGAGACCAGGTCGGGTTCGATGTAGTCGGCGCCGTCGGCGATGGCCTTGGCGTAGGAGGCCAGGGTGTGTTCGGGGCGCAGGGCGCTGGCGCCGCGGTGGCCGATCACCAGGGGCCGGTCGCTCGGCACCGGGGTCGGTGGCGTGTCCTGTGCGGCGGCGTGGAAGGACAGGGTGGCGCCCATGCAGGCCATCAGGAACAGGGTCGATCGCATCATGCACTCCTTGGAAGCAGGCGCGCGTGGTCGCCCCTGCGTGACCGTGCAGCCTCGCATGCGGGGATGGCGTGTGGGTGACATTGCGTTACGGGCTGGGCTGGAGTCCTTCGAAGACAAGGAGTCTTTTGCTGATCGCGGGATCGCGGGATCGCGGGATCGCGGGATCGCAGCGCGTGCGCGTCTCGGCTGCGGAAGGGCAGCGGTCCGGCGGGCGGTGGCCGCTTTTCCTTCAATCAGGGCATCCTGCCCTGATTCGGGCGCTCGGCTTCCTGCCTCGCTAGGCGCGGCCACCGCCCACCGGCCCGCTGCCTCGCGCGTCAAGTCATAAGGCTTCGGTCGGAAGACGTTCTGATCTCTTTTCTTTGTGAGCCCCCTCCCACCGGGAGAGCTCGAAGTCGCGGCTGGCGACTGAGGGGGAGGGCGCGGGCGAAGCCCGCAAGACCCAAAGCACTTGGTTCCATCCGCTGCCAAGCTTCGCCAACAGGTGCATGCAACGGAAAACGCCGCGCGGGCTGCCCCGCGCGGCGTTGGGTTGGCTGGCGTGCGCCCTGTCCGGGCGCGGGCGGGGATCAGCCTTCGCCCAGCGCCTGGGCCACGAACGGCGGCGGCACCAGCGTGCCGGTGTGCTGGTGGGCGGTGTAGTACAGGGTCTGGAACGGCTTGGCTTCGGCGTCCTGGACGCGGAACGCGAAGTCCGCGCCGGCGTCCTTGGAGGCGATGGTCACGCTCCACCAGCCGGTCGGGTAGCACGGCTGCGGGAAGGGCAGGGTCTTGAACGACTTGAAGCCCGCCTTGCCCATCTCCGCGCGCATGTCGCGGATCAGGTCCAGCAGCGCCAGCGGCGATTCGGACTGCTGCACCAGCAGGCCGTCGGGCTTGAGCGCCTTGAAGCAGCTTTCGAAGAAGGCCTGGTTGAACAGCCCCTCGGCCGGGCCGATCGGGTCGGTGGAGTCCACGATCACCACGTCCACGCTGCCCGCCGGGCAGTTGGCCATGTAGGCCACGCCGTCGTCGAACAGCAGCTCGGCGCGGGCATCGCCGTTGGATTCGCACAGTTCGGGGAAATACTTCTCGGCCATGCGCGTGACCTGCTCGTCGATGTCGCACTGGGTCGCGCTTTCCACGCCCGGGTGCTTGAGCACCTCGCGCAGGGTGCCGCAGTCGCCGCCGCCGATGATCACCACGCGCTTGGGGTTCGGGTGGGTGAACAGCACTGGGTGGCTGATCATCTCGTGGTAGAAGAAGTTGTCTTTGGTGGTGAGCATCATCGCCCCGTCGATCACCATCAACTTGCCCCAGTCGGTGCTGTCGTAGATCTCGATTTTCTGGAACGGGGACTGCACTTCGTCCAGCTTGCCCTTCAGGCGAAAGCCGATCGCCGAGCCGGTGGGCTGGAAGTGTTCGATGTACCAGGAGTCGTTGTCGGTCATGGGAATTCCTTGCGTGCGAAGGCGGACGGACGCGGCCGCCGGTCGAAATAACAGGCGCGGCGACGGGCAGCCCCGGCGCGCGAGGCGGCGCATTGTAACGAAGCCAACCCGGGCGGACGTTACAATTCGCGGCCGTTTCCCCACGACAGCACAGGCCGCACCACGATGAGCGATTGGTCCACCGACCAGGCACGCAAGACCTATTCGATCCCGCACTGGGCCGATGGGTATTTCGACGTGGACGCGGCCGGGCGCATCACGGTGGCCCCGCAGGGCCCGGGCGGCCCGGTGGTGGCGCTGCCGGAGGTGGTCGACGCCGCGCGCGCCGAGGGCGCCAAGCTGCCGCTGCTGGTGCGGTTTCCCGACATCCTGGGCCAGCGCCTGGGCAAGCTGCAGGCGGCCTTCGCCCAGGCCCAGGCGGACTGGAACTACGCCGGCGGCTACACCGCGGTCTATCCGATCAAGGTCAACCAGCATCGCGGCGTGGCCGGCACGCTGGCCGCGCACCACGGCGAGGGCTTCGGCCTGGAGGCCGGCAGCAAGCCCGAGCTGATGGCCGTGCTGGCGCTCTCGCGCCCCGGCGGCCTGATCGTGTGCAACGGCTACAAGGACCGCGAATACATCCGCCTGGCGCTGATCGGCCGCAAGCTGGGCCTGGAGACCTTCATCGTCATCGAGAAGCCCTCCGAACTGAAGCTGGTGCTGGAGGAGGCCAAGGCGCTGGAGGTGATGCCCGGCCTGGGCGTGCGCATGCGCCTGGCCTCGCTGGGCGCGGGCAAGTGGCAGAACAGCGGCGGCGACAAGGCCAAGTTCGGCCTGTCCCCGCGCCAGGTGCTGGACCTGTGGAAGACCCTGCGCGATACCGAGTACGCGGCCTGCCTGAACCTGCTGCATTTCCACATGGGCAGCCAGATCTCCAACGTGCGCGACATCGCCAACGGCATGCGCGAGGCGGTGCGCTACTTCGTCGAGCTCTCCGCGCTGGGCGCCAGGATCAGCCATGTCGATGTCGGCGGCGGGCTCGGTATCGACTACGAAGGCACGCGTTCGCGCAGCTATTACTCGATCAACTACGGGCTGGGCTCCTACGCCGGCAACATCGTCCAGCCGCTGGCCGAGGCCTGCGAGGAACACGGCCTGGCCCCGCCGCGCATCGTCACCGAATGCGGCCGCGCCATGACCGCCCACCACGCGGTGCTGATCGCCAACGTGTCCGAGGTCGAGCAGGCGCCGGAGGGCCGCGTGCCCGATGCGCACGACGACGAACCGGCCGCGGTGCGCCACCTGCGCGAGATCCACGACGAGCTGGACACGCGCCCGGCGGTGGAGCTGTTCCAGGAGGCCCAGCACTTCCACGCCGAAGGCCTGGCCGCCTACGCGCTGGGGCAGATCGACCTGACCCACCGCGCGCGCATCGACGATCTGTTCTACGCCATCGCCCACGGCGTGCGCGCGCGCCTGAGCCACGAGGAAAAGAGCCACCGCCCGGTGCTGGACGAGCTCAACGACCGGCTGGTGGACAAGTACTTCGTCAATTTCAGCGTGTTCGAGTCGATCCCGGACGTGTGGGCCATCGACCAGGTGTTCCCGATCGTGCCGATCGAGCGCCTGGACGAGCGCCCGCAGCGCCGCGGCATCGTCTGCGACATGACCTGCGACTCGGACGGCATGGTCAAGACCTATGTCGAGAACGAGAGTCTGGACAGCTCGCTGCCGCTGCATGCGATGAAGCCGGGCGAGTCCTACCGCATCGGCTTCTTCCTGGTCGGCGCCTACCAGGAGATCCTGGGCGACATCCACAACCTGTTCGGCGACACCGACGCGGTGGAGGTCACCTGCCAGGACGGCACCACGCGCATCACCCAGCAGCGCCGCGGCGACACCACCGACGTGATGCTCGACTACGTGGGCTATTCCCTGGCCGAGCTGCGCAGCGCCTATGCCCAGCGCGTGGCCGCCGCCGACCTGTCGACCGAACGCGCGCAGGAGCTGTCGGCTGCCTTGGAGGCGGGGCTGACGGGGTACACGTATCTTTCGGATGAGCCGTTGGCGTAGGGCTGTTTTTCACTGCGATCTGGGCGGTGCGCGTTGGGATTCGGGATTAGGGATTAGGGATTAGGGATCAGAAGCCCAAGCGAAATCACGCCGAAGCGACACTAGAGCCGCAGCAATACTTCACCTCGTCATCCCCGCGAAAGCGGGGATCCATGGACTTACGCGCCGTGCACGGCACGCAGCGACGCGCTGACCCACATGATCTATCAGTCGTCGTTCCCGCGAACGCGGGAACCCAGCGCCTTGCGCGTCCCATGCGAACGTCCATGGGTTCCCGCTTTCGCGGGAACGACGATGCAGCGGCCATCGCGCCGCCTAGTACAGGTTCTTCTTGTAGTCCTGATCCAGCCCGTGGCGCACCAGTCCCGGCACCGCGACCGCCGCGCGCACCATCGCCGCCTGCAGGCCGCTGCTGCGGTTGAGCCGCACATGGGCCTTGAAGATCTCCGCGGGCGCCAGGTCGTCGGGAGGCTGGGTCGCTGGCCACAGCGCGGCGGCGGCCAGGGCGGGGCTGTCGCGCACCGCCCAGTGCGCCGGGGCGATGCGGGTCACCAGCTTGGGCGGCTTGTCGCCGACGGCCAGGCGGGCCCGGGCCGCGGCATCGGTGGTCAGCGTGGCTGTGCCACGGACGTGCAGCAGCCGCGTCTGGCCGGGCACCAGCGCGGCCAGCGACAGGCGCGGCTGTTCGAGCAGGTTGCGGAAGCTGTCCACGCGCCGGTTGCCGGGGCGGTCGGGCAGCCACAGCGCCGCCTCGTCCGCCTGCAGCAGGGCGCCGGCCGGATCGCCCTTGGGACTGAGGTCGGCCTGGCCGGCGGCATCGACCGTGGCCAGGACCAGGAAGCGGCTGCGGGCGGCCGCCTGGACGGGGGTGAGCGGCGCGGTGAGCGGATCGGGCGCGGCCTGCCAGAAGTCCGAGCGGATCAGCGCCTTGGCGCAGTGCAGATAGCATTCGCGCACGGCGATGCCGATCCGGCCGTCCTCGACCCCGGCGACCTGGCCGTTGATGCGCAGGGTCTCGCCCAGCCCCGGCACGAGCCACAGCGAGCAGAAGCTCTGCCCGGCGCGCGCCAGGCGCGGATCGTCCAGCCGGGTGGGTGGCAGATCCAGCGTGGTCGGCGTATCGGTCCGGGCGAATCCCGTCGGGCCGCCGCCGACGGTGATGGCGATGCCTTCGGCGTCGCCGAAGCCGAAGAACGCCAGCGGCGAGGCCTGCAGCCAGCGCACCGCCCAGGTGTCCAGGTGGTCGATGACCTTCATGTCGCGCGGACCGGGCAGCGCGCCGATGCAGCGCTGCAGCGTGTCGGCGTCGGTGATCCGGGTGGTCATGGCCGCCGCACCGGCAGTGGCGGCGGGCAGGGAACAGGGCAGGTGTGCAGCATCGTCATTCCTCGATCGATCGGGTGAGATCGCTGGCACGACGCTGGCGTGCGCACGTTATCACGCCCGTCCGCGCATGGCCCAGCGACTTCGCTGAAGTGCGCGCTGGGCCTCGCTCGCACAGCTGCCGGATGGCCGTCCGGCGCATCGCGGGCACGGCTCGGCGCATGGAGCCGGAAGGCGTATGGCGTCATGCCGCGCCGCGTGGAGTAATGGCGTCGCCCTCACTGACGTCTCTCGATCCCATGGCAATCAGATCCAAGGCCGCGCTGGTGTTCGTGCTGCTCGCCCTGACCGTCCAGCCCGCGCTGGCCACGCAGAACAGCGAGCGCGACGTGTCCGCGATCGGGCAGGTCGTCGAAGCCTTCCGCAGCGCCATCGCCGAGAAGGACAAGGCGCGGTTCACCGCGCTGTTCTTCTCCGAGGACCCGGCCCGGATGACCTGGCAGTTCGTCAACGACGATGCGCGCCTGGCGCGGTTCCGTGCCGTCAAGCCGGACGCGAGGAAGGCCCGCTACATCCCGCAGTCCAACTACCTCAGCTTCATCGACTCGATCGTGACCAGCGCCCAGGCCAGCGAGGAAGTGTTCTCCGACGTCAGGATCGACACCGACGGCGAGATCGCCGCGGTCGCCTTCGACTACGCCTACCTGGAGAACGGCAGGCAGACCAATCGGGGCAGGGAAATGTGGCAGCTGATCCGTACCGAGGCAGGCTGGAAGATCATCTCGGTCGTCTGGACCATGCGCGATCCCGCGCGGGCCAGCTGACGGCGATGGCGCCGGACGCGTCGGTCTTCTCGCCACCGCCGTGGCGCCTCTCGCTGATGGCGGCGCTGCCGATCGGCCTGTGCCTGCTGGTGATGGCGGTGCCGGCGGTAGGGCATGGGCATGCGCTGGCCTACCGCACTCTGTATCTGCTGGCCTTCCTGTCCTGGGTGCCGGTGCTGATCTGGCTGCAGCGTGCGCTCTGGCGAGCCGGGTGGTCGCCGTGGAAGACGGTGCCGCTGCTGCTGGCGGTGACGTATCTGATGGCGGTGGTCAACAACGTGCTGGGCTTCCTGCTGCCCGAGGCGATGGGCTGGTCCGGGGCACAGCCTCCACGCTGGCCGCGCGTGTTCTTCGGCGTCGACGATTGCTGGCTGGCGCTGATCGCCTATTGCGCAGCCAATGCGCTGGTCGGGCACTCCCACGCACTCAAGGAGGCCCAGGGCCGTCAGGCGCAGGCGCTGCTGGCCACGCGCGATGCCGAACTGCGCGCGCTGCGCTACCAGCTCAATCCCCACTTCCTGTTCAACACGCTCAATGGCGTGTCCTCGCTGGTGGCGCAGGCGCGCGGCGAGGAGGCACGCACCATGCTGGCGCGGCTGGGCGGCTTCCTGCGCGCCACGCTGGATCGGCCCTCCCATGAAGTGTCGGTGGCCGAGGAGCTGGCGATGACCGAGACCTATCTGGCCATCGAGCAGGTGCGGCTGGGCGACCGCCTGCGCGTGGAGTGGGACATCGGGCCCGGCGTGCTGGACGCGTCGCTGCTGTCGCTGCTGCTGCAGCCGCTGGTGGAGAACGCGATCCGCCACGGCATCGCCCGACGCAGCGCGGCGGGCCGGCTGTCCATCGCGCTGCACGCGCGCGCCGGGCAGCTGCAGCTGCGCGTGGTCAACGATCTCGCGCCGGACGATGAGGCGCAGGGCGGACGAACGCTGGGCCATGCGAACGTGCGCCAGCGCCTGGCCTGGCTCTATCCGCAGCGCCACGCCTTCGCCGCCGGGCTGGAGGACGGCGTGTACGTGGTCGCCATCGCGATTCCGTTCCAGCGCCTGGATCCGCGAGGCGATGCGGCGTGATCCGGATCGCGGTGATCGATGACGAGCCCTTGGCGCGCAGCGGCGTGATCGCCGGTCTCGCGCGCCATGAGGATGTCCAGGTCGTGGGCGAGTACGCCGACGGCGAGGCGGCGTTGGCCGGCCTCCCGCAGTGCCGCCCGGATGTGCTGATCCTCGATATCCAGATGCCTGGCCTGGACGGCATCGCGCTGCTCCAGGCCATGGAGGCGCACGCACGTCCGCTGGTCATCCTGCTGACGGCGCACGCCGAGTTCGCCGTGCCGGCCTTCGCGCTGGAGGTGTTGGACTATCTGCTCAAGCCGCTGGACGAGGAACGCCTGGCCGACGCCCTGGCCCGCGTGCGGCGTCGGCTGCAGGCGAGCGCTTCGGTTCCCGTCCCGCCGCCCGACGAGCCGCGGCCGGAGCCGCTCACGCGCTTCGAGGTTCGGGTGGGGCGGCGGATCGTGTTCGTGCCGGTCGAGGAGGTCGAATATCTCCAGGCCGACGGCGACTACGTCGCCCTGCACGTGGGATCCCGGCAATACCTGCTGCGCGATGCGCTGCAGCGCCTGCAGACCCAGCTCGATCCGGCGCGCTTCGTGCGCATCCATCGCTCCACCATGGTCAGGCTGGATTGCGTGGCCGAACTGCAGCCGCTCTCCAACAAGGACGCGCTGCTGCGGCTGCACAACGGTGCGCCGCTGCGCGTCAGCCGCACCTATGTCGATGCGTTGCGCGCCCAGCTGACCGGCGCTTCGGGCTGACGCGCTTCACCGCAGGCGGGGCACGGCCCGGCGCAACGGCGGCAACAAGCACACTGCGCGGACATAGACTTTCCCACTTCTCCTGTACGCCTGGCTTGGCCCGATGATCCGCACCGACGCTCGCTACCCGGGCCTGGACCTGCTGCGCGCCATCGCCATCGTGTGGGTGATGTTCTTCCATGCCTGGGTGGTGGGTGGACTGGCGCCGGAATGGACCTGGCTGTCGCGCTACGGCTGGATGGGCGTGGACCTGTTCTTCGTGCTCAGCGGTTTCCTGATCGGCGGGCAGGTGCTGGCACCGCTGTCGCGCGCGCAGCCGCTGCGGTTCGGCGACTTCTATCTGCGGCGCGCGTTCCGCATCCTGCCGGCGTACTGGGTGGTGCTGGCGCTGTATGCGCTGGTGCCGGCCTGGCGCGAGCGGCCGGAGATGGAGCCGCTGTGGAAGTTCGTCCTGATGGTGATGAACCTGGGCAACGACTACAGCCGGCCCGCGTTCTCGCACGCCTGGTCGCTGTGCGTGGAGGAGCACTTCTATCTGGTGTTCCCCGTGCTGGCCTGGTGGCTGATGCGCAGGCCGGTCGCGTGGAAGGTGGCGCTGCTGGCGGCGCTGGTGCTGGTCGGCGGCATCGCGCTGCGCGCCGGCATCTGGCTGCACGACACCGCCGCCGAGGCCGCAAGCGCAGCGCAGCGCAACTGGTTCATCGAGGATCTCTACTACCCGACCTGGAACCGCCTGGACGGCCTGCTCTGCGGCGTGCTGCTTGCGACACTGAAGACCTTCCGCCCCACGCTATGGTCGCGCGCGCAGCGGTACGCCAACGGCGCGCTGGTAGCAGGGCTTGCGGTGATGGCATTGGCGCTGTGGCTGTTCCGCGACCGAACCGGGCTGGTGGGCAACGCGGTGGGCTGGCCGGTGCTGTCGATCGGGCTGGCGCTGCTGGTGTTCGCCGGGGCGGGGCGCAGCAGCCTGATCGGGCGTTGGGCGCTGCCGGGCGCGGCCTGGCTGGCCGGCGTGTCCTACAGCCTGTACCTGGTGCACAAGGCCGTGTTCGTGCAGGTGCAGGACCATCTGGGCCAGGCGATCGCCGGCTGGGGCGCTGCGCAGGTGCTGGTCTATGGCGGCGCGTCGCTGCTGGCGGCCGCGTTGCTGCATTACGCGGTGGAGCGGCCGTTCCTGCGCCTGCGCGGCCGCGTGCTCAGGCCGCGCACCACACCCATGCCGGCCACGGACGCCGCTTGAGCGTCCGCGGTCGGCGCAGGCAGAGAGACTTACTGACGCGCGACCTGGAAGCCGGCGAAGGACTGGCTCACCGGCATGATCTCCAGCCGGTTGATGTTGAGGTGCGCCGGCAGCGTGGCGACGTAGAAGATCTGCTCGGCGATGTCCTCGCCCGTCATCGGCGTGGCGCCACCATAGAGCTTGTCCGAGGCGGCCTGGTCGCCGCCGGTGCGCACCAGGGTGAACTCGGTCTGCGCCATGCCCGGTTCGATGCTGGTCACGCGCACGCCGGTGCCGTGCAGGTCGCTGCGCAGGCCCAGCGAGAACTGCCGCACGAAGGCCTTGGTGCCGCCGTAGACATTGCCGCCGGTGTAGGGATAGGTGGCCGCCACCGAGGAAATGTTGATGATCGCGCCCTTGCGGGCGATCAGCACCGGCAGCAGCTTGCGCGTGATGGTGACCAGCGCGGTCACGTTGGTGTCGATCATCTGCTGCCACTGCGCCAGGTCCGCCTGCTGCGCCGGCACCGTGCCCAGCGCCAGGCCGGCGTTGTTGACCAGCACGTCGATGTCGGCGAAGCCGGCAGGAAGCGCGGCCAGGGCCGCATCCAGCGCGGCGCCGTCGCGGATGTCGAAGGCGGCGGCGTGCACCACCTCGCTGCCGAACTGCTCGACGAACGGGGTCAGCCGCTCGGCGCGGCGGCCGGTGGCGATCACCTTCCAGCCGGCGTTGGCGAAGCGGGTCACCGCGGCGGCGCCGAAGCCGGAGGTGGCGCCGGTGATTAGGACAGTCTTGGACATGTGATTACCTTGATACTCGGTTAGGCAATGGACGGTGGATATGCTTGCGGGCGGGAGAGGAGCCCCGCATATCGCGGACCCATGTTGTCATGGCGAGGTGTTGATTGGAGTGGCGCGAAAATCCACGGACATGAAGTGTCGAGGTACGCCGTTGCCAGCAGGCGTATTCTTGAGGAATGCCTTGGCCGAGGCGTCCTGCTTGAGGAACGCGTCCAGGAACTGCAACGTGTAGCGCGCCATCCAGGCGTAGCTGGTATTGACATCGCCCCGATCGTAATCAGCTTTTTGGTTTTCGGCGAATTTCTGCGCAGTCTGGCGACGCTGGAACATCGAACTGAATCCGGGGTGCGGCATGCCGAACATGCGAACGATCATCCGACTGCCACCCCAGGTATTGAGCGCACTGGGACCGGTGGCGTATAGATTTTGAGCATAGAAGTCCGGTAGCTCTTCCAGTGTGATCTCGCCTTCAGTGAAAAAAAGGAGCGGGATCCGCATCTGTTCCGGATGTACATCCCCGGCGGCTTTTATCAATCCTGGGTAGTAGCGCATGCTGCCATCGAGGGCAGTCAGCGCGTCGATACGAGAATCGCGGGCGGCGGCCAGCAGGTTGGCCAGGCCGCCCCAGCTCCAACCGACGACGGCCAGTTCGGACATGTCCGTATCCGGCAGCGTCTCGGCATAGTCAATCAGGAAAGTGATGTCGCTTGCCTGCGCATTGACATCGGCAAGATTGTCTTCCGAATCGAAGGTTGTCGCGCCCATGCTGGGGCTGGCGATGACCACGTAGCCGTGGCTGGCCAAGTATTCGCACAGGTCTGCATTTTCCCAGGCCACCGACGACTGGCTTGGAGAATAGATTACGACTGGAAATCGACCGGTGGCCAGCGTGGCGTTGCGGACTGCCCAGAGCCGCACGTCGGCCGATTCGGACAGATGCGAGGCTGCCCAGCGGTTCTTCACATCCGGCATGTCGAAGTGAAACTGCGTGGCAGCCAACGCGACGTAGTCACCGACCGTCATTGCGGCTCGGGTCTCTCCCTTCGCCGGATACCAGACCAACGTCTGCAAAGGGCGGCCGCGGGCGTCCCGCGCCGACTTGTCCCCTTCCAAGGCAGGCATGGCGCGCTTTTCATCGAATTGATCAACGACTTTCAGGCCGACGGAGTAAGGCCCGCGCGATTGATGGAACCGGAAACCGGAAGGCTCCACCGACGTTGTCGCATGGCAGCAGTTGATGGCGCCGCATAGCAGTGCCAATAGCGTGGCTAGCGACCGGATCCTCGTCACGTGGGCTCCTGAGGAGAAGGGAACAGGGGGCGGCGCGCGTGCAGCGCCGCGCCGGCCAGCGCGCCAAGCGCGGCGGCCAGCAGCTGCAGGCCCACGCCCAGCACGTTGCTGGCCAGCACGTCCTGGATCGTCAGCCACAGCGGCCGCTGCGGCATGTGACGGTCGGCCAGCTGCACCAGCAGGCCCAGGGCCAGCAGCTGCAGGGCGAACATCAGCGCCACGCCGAGCGGAAGAAAGCGTCGCCCGCCGATCCAGCCGCCCAGCAGCAGGCTGAAGGCGCCGGCCAGGCAGTGCGCGGGCTGGATCAGGCTGTTGCCGTGCAGCTCGAGCACGCGCCAGCCGGGCGGCAGGAGCCGCCAGATCAGCACGCCGAGCAGCAAATCCAAGGTGAAGGCGACCGCGGCCGCCAGGATCAGGCGCTCGCGCTGGGTCGCCGGGGCGATCACCGGGCCTTGATCGGCATCGCCGGCAGGCCGCCGCTGGCCAGTTTCTGCTTGGCCTCGGCCAGTTCGCTGGCGGTGGCGTAGGGCCCCATGCGCACGCGGTAGACGGTCTTGCCGGCCGAGTCGCCCGATTCCACGCGCGCGCTGAGGCCCAGCATCGCGATCTTGGCCTTGACCGCCTCGGCATCGCCGGACGCGCTGAAGCTGCCGGCCTGCAGGATGTAGGCGACATCGCCTGCGGCGCTGGCCACCGCATTGGACGCGGCGGCCTGGGCGACGGTGGTCTGGGTCGGCGTGGCCGAGGGCACCTTGGTGATCTCATCCAGCGGCGTGGGCTGCTGGGCGGCGGCGGTCGTGGTCTCGGCGATGGGCTGGGGCTGGCCGGCGTTCTTGGCCGCGTCCTCGCGCGCCTGCTGCGCGGCCAGCTTGGCCTTGCGATCGGCCTCGGCGCGCGCGCTGGCGGCCAGTTCGGCATCGGACATCTGCACTTCGCGGCCCGGCAGCAGCGTGTAGAAGTCGTACTGGGTCGGGCGCTCGGGCGACTTTTTGGCGGTTTCGGCCGTCGCCGCGAGCGCGGCTCCGGTCTCGGCCGGGGCCGAGGCGGGCGGCGTGGCGCTGTCGTCCTCGCTCACCGGCGCGGGGCGCGCGTCGGGGTTGGGCTTGGGCCGCAGGAAGGTGTCGCCGTCCTTCTTCATCAGGTCCGGCACGATGAAGAACGCCGCCGCGCCCAGCACCAGCCCGGCGATCAGCCAGACCCAGCCGGGCGTGCCGTTGCCGTTGGTGCGCTTGGCCTGGGATTTACCGCGTCGTGCCGCCATCTTGTTCTTGTTCTCGTAGAAGTCGTCTTACATGCGCTCGGGCGCGGACACGCCCAGCAGGTCCAGGCCGTTGGCCAGGGCCTGGCGCACCGCCAGGGCCAGCGCCAGGCGCGCGTTGCGCGCATCGGCATCGTCGATGAGGATCGGTTCGCCGTCGTACCAGGCCTGGAAAGCATAGGCCAGTTCGCGCAGGTATTGCGCGATGGCATGCGGCTCCAGCGAAACGCCGGCCGCTTCGACCACTTCCGGATAGCGCGACAGCTCCACCATCAGCGCGATCGAGGCGGCGTCCTCCAGCGAGGGCAGCGCGGCGATGCCGGCGGCCTGATCGTAGGCCGCATAGCCCTTCTCCTCGACGCGGCGCAGCAGGCTGCACACGCGCGCATGGGCGTACTGCACGTAGAAGACCGGGTTGTCCTTGCTCTGCTCGCGCGCCAGGTCGATGTCGAAGGTCAGCTGCGAATCGGGCTTGCGCGCGATCAGGAACCAGCGCGTGGCATCGGCGCCGGCTTCCTCGATCAGGTCGCGCAGGGTCAGGTAGCTGCCGGCGCGCTTGGACAGTTTCACTTCCTCCCCGCCGCGCATCACCGTGACCATCTGGTGCAGCACGTATTCGGGCCAGCCCTTGGGGATGCCCACGTCCAGCGCCTGCAGGCCGGCGCGCACGCGCGCCAGCGAGCCGTGGTGGTCGGCGCCCAGCTCGGTGATCGCGCGCTCGTAGCCGCGCTGCCACTTGGACAGGTGATAGGCCACGTCCGGCACGAAGTAGGTGTATGTGCCGTCGGACTTGCGCATCACGCGGTCCTTGTCGTCGCCGTAGTCGGTCGACTTGAGCCACAGCGCGCCGCCTTCCTCGTAGGTGTGGCCGGACTTGATCAGCGTCTCGACGGTCTCCTCGACCTTGCCGTCGCGGTAGAGCGCGCTCTCCAGGAAGTAAACGTCGAAGCCCACGCCGAAGGCGGCCAGGTCGGCGTTCTGCTCGCGGCGCAGGTAGGCCACGGCGAAGCGGCGGATGGCATCGAGGTCCTCGATGTTCTGGGCGCCGGTGATGGTGTGGCCTTCGATCTCGATGGCATCGCCGCGCAGGTAGGCGGCGGCGACATCGGCGATGTAGTCGCCGTTGTAGGCCGCCTCGGGCCAGTCGGCGTCGCCGGGCTTGAGGCCGTGCAAGCGCGCATAGGTGGACCTGGCCAGGTTCTCGATCTGTACGCCGGCGTCGTTGTAGTAGAACTCGCGCTTGGTGTTCCAGCCGTTGGCGGCCAGCACGCGCGCCAGGCAGTCGCCGATCACCGCGGCGCGGCCGTGGCCCACGTGCAGCGGGCCGGTCGGATTGGCCGAGACGTATTCCACGCCGACCGTGCGGCCGGCACCGGACGCGTTGCGGCCGTACTGCGCGCCCTGGGTCAGCGCGGCCACGGCCTCGCGCTGGTAGGCGGCGTTGGCCAGATGGAAGTTGATGAAGCCGGGTCCGGCGATCTCGATCCGGGCGATATCGGCGCTGGCCGGCAGCGCGTCGACCAGGGCCTGGGCCAGGGCGCGCGGATTGCTGCGCGCCGGCTTGGCCAGCAGCATGGCGGCATTGGTGGCGAAGTCGCCGTGCTCGCGGGTCTTGGGACGCTCGACGGTGAAGTCCGGGGTGGCGGTCTCGGCGGGCAGGGTGCCGGCCTGGCGCAGGGCGTCGATGCCCTGGGCGATAAGGGCACGCAGATCGGATTTCACGGGGTTCTGG
Organism: Pseudoxanthomonas winnipegensis; assembly: GCF_004283755.1. GTDB lineage: Bacteria > Pseudomonadota > Gammaproteobacteria > Xanthomonadales > Xanthomonadaceae > Pseudoxanthomonas_A > Pseudoxanthomonas_A winnipegensis. The sequence goes on along the minus strand of NZ_SHMH01000012.1, from coordinate 13,494 downwards.
CTCGATGGGTCACGCGGGACCGGACATTTTAGCCCACGCCCGCCGCCTTGCCGGCCCCGGCGCCCGGGCCGCCGCGCGCGGGCCTCACACCCAGCCGCGCGCGGCCAGCGAGACCGGCGGGCCGTCGGCGATCACGAAGTGGTCCAGCAGGCGCACGTCGACCAGCGCCAGGCCGGCCTTGAGCCGCGCGGTGACGGCGCGGTCGGCGGCCGAGGGCTCCGGGTTCCCGGAGGGGTGGTTGTGGGCCACGATCACCGCCGAGGCGTTGAGCGCCAGCGCGCGCTTGACCACCTCGCGCGGGTGCACCTCGGACGCGTCCAGGCTGCCGGCGAACAGCTCCTCGAAGGCCAGCGCCCGGTGCCGCGTGTCCAGGAACAGCGCCGCGAACACTTCGCGCGGCCGCGCCCGCAGCTTCAGCGCGAAATAGCGGCCGGCCGCGTGCGGGTCGTTCAGCATCTCGCCGCGGGCCAGGCCGGCGGCCAGGTGGCGCTGGCCCAGTTCGAGCGCGGCGGCCAGCTGGCAGGCGCGCGCCGGGCCCAGGCCGGGCAGGGCCGCCAGCGCCTTGGGCGGGTGGTCGAGCAGGCCGCGCAGCGGGCCGTGGCTGGCGAGCAGGTCGCGCGCGGTGCGTACCGCGTCGCGCCCGGGCAGGCCCGAGCCGAGGAAGATCGCCAGCAGCTCGGCGTCGGACAGCGTGGCGGCGCCGCGCGCCATCAGTTTTTCGCGGGGGCGTTCCTCGGCGGGCCAGTCGCGGATATGCATGGGCGCTTCCTTGGGCTTGGGACGTGCCGCTTCCCTGCGGCGTCATGGCGATTGTTCCGGACGCTCATGCCCTGGGGTTATCAGAGCCGGGAGGGGCGTCGGGTAAGCTGTCGCCCTAGTTCTGGTTCGGAAAATTCTGACGTGGCCCAGGCCCTGGAAGGACAACGCATCCTGCTGTGCGTCGGCGGCGGCATCGCCGCCTATAAATCGTTGGAACTGGTGCGCCGGCTGCGTGATGCCGGCGCGCAGGTGCAGGTGGCGATGACCGCCGGCGCCCAGCAGTTCGTCACCCCGCTGAGCTTCCAGGCCCTGTCCGGCCAGCCCACGCGCACCAGCCTGTGGGACAGCGCCGCCGAGGCCTCCATGGGCCATATCGAGCTGGCGCGCTGGGCCGACCGCGTGCTGATCGCCCCGGCCACCGCCGACCTGCTGGCGCATCTGGCCCACGGCCTGGCCGACGACCTGGTGACCACCCTGGCCCTGGCCACGACCGCCCCGATCACCGTGTGCCCGGCGATGAACCACATCATGTGGAAGCACGCCGCCACCCAAGCCAACCTGGCCACCCTGCGTGCGCGCGGGGTGCAGGTGATCGGGCCCGAGGACGGTCCGCTCGCCGAAGGCGAATCCGGCCCGGGCCGCCTCAGCGAGCCGGACGCGATCGTGGCCGCGCTCAGCCAGGCGGCGCAGGCGGCCGTTCCGCTCGACGGTCCGCTGGCCGGGCTGCATGTCGTGGTCAGCGCCGGTCCCACCTATGAGGACCTGGACCCGGTGCGCTATCTGGGCAACCGCAGCAGCGGCAAGATGGGCTTCGCCGTGGCCCAGGCGGCCGCGCGGCGCGGGGCGAAGGTCACCCTGGTGGCCGGCCCGGTGAGCCTGGGCACCCCGCCCGGCGTGACCCGCGTGAACGTGCGCTCGGCCGCGCAGATGCGCGCGGCGGTGTTCGGCGCCTTCCCGGCCGATGTCTACATCGGCGCCGCCGCGGTCGCCGACTACACCCCGCGCACGCCGGCGCCAAACAAGATCAAGAAGTCCAGCGAATCGCTGGCGCTGGACCTGGTCCGCACGCCGGACATCCTGGCCGAGGTCGCCGCCTCGGTGCAGCCGCTCAAGCTAGTGGTCGGCTTCGCCGCCGAGACCGAGAACGTGGCCGAGTACGCGCGCGGCAAGCTGCTGGCCAAGCGCCTGGACATGATCGTGGCCAACCGGGTCGGTATTCCCGACGGCGGCTTCGAGAGCGACAGCAACGCGATGACCGCGTTCTGGAAGGATGGCCAGCGCGAGTTCCCTTCCGCGCCCAAGACCGCCCTGGCCGAGGCGCTGGTGGACCTGATCGGGGAGCGTCTGCGCGCATGAGCCTGCCGATGGAAGTCAAACTGCTGGACCCGCGCTTCGGCGAGACCTGGCCGCTGCCGGCCTATGCCACCTCGGCCAGCGCCGGGCTGGACCTGCGCGCCGCGCTGGAGACCCCGCTCACGCTGGGGCCGGGCGAGACGGTGCTGGTGCCCAGCGGCATCGCCATCCACCTGGCCGATCCCCATCTGTGCGCGATGGTGCTGCCGCGCTCGGGCCTGGGCCATCGTCACGGCATCGTGCTGGGCAATGGCACCGGCCTGATCGATGCCGACTACCAGGGCCCGCTGCTGATCAGCCTGTGGAACCGCAGCAGCGAGGCCTTCGTGATCCAGCCCGGGGACCGGGTCGCGCAGCTGGTGGTGTTGCCCATCGCGCGCGTAGCGTTGAAGATCGTGGATACTTTCGTGGAAAGCGCGCGTGGAGAAGGGGGCTTCGGCCACACGGGCGTCCGCTGACAGGGGCGAAACGTCGCATGGCTGGATTCAAACGAAGGACCGCGAAGACAGGCAGCGGGCAACACGTGCTGCTGCTGTCCGCCCTGCTGGTGCTGCTGGCCGCGTGGTTCGGCTGGAGCGCCTGGGTGCTTTACCAGGAAGGTGCGCGCCGCGACGCGCTGCTGCAGGCGCGCGATGCCGCCGTGCAGGGCCTGCAGCAGAACCTGCAGACCCAGACCGCCAAGCTCGACCAGCGGGTGGCCACGCCCGCCTTCCAGGCCGCGGTGAGCGCCGACGACACCGCCGCGGTCGGCGCGGCGATCAAGGCCGGCTGGCCCGAGGTGGAAGCCGTCGACATGCTGCCGGCCGATCTTCAGTCCGCCTACGCCGATGCCGCCAGCTTCGGTTACAGCAAGCTGGCGCTGCTGGAAGCTGCCCAGCAGGCCAAGGGCGCGATCGTCGGCGCGGTGCGTGACGGCACGGGCACCGGCCTGGCGCTGGCCGTGCCGGTGCAGAACCGGCTGCTCTACGTGCGCCTGCCGATGGCGCTGCTGACCGCCCAGATTGACGGCGCGCAGGTGCCGGGCGCCTATCTGGCCCTGCGCCAGGGCGGCTTCACCCTGCGCGAGGTCGGCGATGCGGGCCTGTCCGGGTCCGCCGACGCGCTCTCGCGCCCGGTCGGCCAGACCGGCCTGCGCGTGGCCGCCGCCGTGCCCGACGAAAGCGAGGGCCCGCTGGGCCTGGGTGCGCTCCCCAGCGCGATCGTGGCGGCGCTGCTGCTGGCGCTGGCCGTACTGGTGGCCGCGCTGACCACCGGCAAGGTCAAGCTCAAGGTGCCCGAACTGCGTCGCGGCAAGGGCGAGGACGTGGCCGACGACGGCCTGACCCTGGACCAGGCCGTGCAGTCGCACCGCGCCGCCGCGGCGGCCAGGGCGGCGGACGAGGCCGATGCCGAAGCAACGGCCACCGACGCGCCAGTCGAGACGGTCGGCTTGGCGGCCGCGCCGGCCGCCAAGCTGGTGCGTGGCACCACCGTGGACCCGGGCATCTTCCGCGCCTACGACATCCGCGGCGTGGTCGGCAAGACGCTGAGCGTGCCGGTGGCCGAGCTGATCGGCCAGGCGATCGGCTCGGTGATGGCCGAGCAGGGCCTGACCGAAGTGGTCGTCGCCCGCGACGGCCGCCTGTCCGGCCCGGAGCTGTCCACCGGCCTGATCGAAGGCCTGCGCAAGGCCGGCCGCGATGTCATCGACATCGGCATGGTGCCCACGCCGGTGGCGTATTTCGCCGCCTTCCACCTGCGCACCGGCACCTGCGTGGCGGTCACCGGCAGCCACAATCCGCCGGACTACAACGGCTTCAAGATCGTGGTCGGCGGCGAGACGCTGTCCGGCGCCGCCATCACCGATCTCTACACCCGCATCAGCGAAGGGCAGCTGCACAGCGCCGAGCGCGGCGGCCTGACCCAGCGCGAGATCGCCGAGGACTACGTCCAGCGCATCGCCAGCGACGTGCAGCTGGCACGCCCGCTCAAGGTCGTGGTCGATGCCGGCAACGGCGTGGCCGGCGAGATCGTCCCGGTGTTGCTGGAGGCCATCGGCGCCGAGGTCGTGCCGCTGTACTGCGACATCGACGGCACCTTCCCCAACCATCACCCCGATCCCAGCGAGCCGGACAACCTGCTCGACCTGGCCTCGACGGTGAAGCGCTTCGACGCCGATCTGGGCCTGGCCTTCGACGGCGACGGCGACCGCCTGGGCGTGGTCACCCACGACGGCCACGTCATCTTCCCCGATCGCCTGCTGATGCTGTTCGCCGCCGACGTCCTCGAGCGCAACCCCGGTGCGATGGTGATCTACGACGTCAAGTGCACCGGCAAGCTGCAGGGCTGGACGCTGCGCAACGGCGGCACGCCGCTGATGTGGCAGACCGGGCATTCGCTGATCAAGGCCAAGATGCGCGAGACCGGCGCCGAACTGGCCGGCGAGATGAGCGGGCACTTCTTCTTCCAGGAGCGCTGGTACGGCTTCGACGACGGCCTGTACGCCGCCGCGCGCCTGCTGGAGATCCTGGCCGCGCGCGACGACCAGACCCCGAGCGAGATCCTCGACGCGCTGCCCGACGGCGTGTCCACGCCGGAGATCAAGGTCGAGGTGCCCTCCGGCGATGCGCATGCGATCGTGCAGGCCTTCGTGGACGCGGCCCGGTTCGACGGTGCGCGCCTGTCCACCATCGATGGCCTGCGCGCGGACTGGGACGACGGCTGGGGCCTGCTGCGCGCCTCCAACACCACCCCGGTGCTGGTGCTGCGTTTCGAGGCCTCGGACGCGGCGGCGCTGGAACGCATCCGCGGCGCGTTCCGCAGCCAGCTGCAGGCCGTGGCGCCGCAGCTCAAGCCCCGCTTCTGAGGCGCGGTAATAGCGCGAAGGCGGAGCGGGCTCCGGCATGTCCACGATCTCCGGAGCAGCAACTGCTTTGTGGGAGCAACTGGCCCTGCCTGTAGAGCGGAGCTCGCTCCGCTGCTCTTCGTTCGGTTCATGGGGAAAGCCCCAGCGGAGCAAGCTCCGCTCTACCCACGACAGGTTCAGGCCTGGCGGCCAAGCAGCGAGATGCCTGCCGCCATCGCCAAGCCGAACACCGGCAGCTTCGCGAGCCCGGCGCTGCTCAGCACAGCAGGCTTAACCGCCCGCACCCACCTCAACCGTTCGCCGCAGCGCTGGCCTTCATATCGCGGTAGCGCTTCAAGGTGTCCTCCACCTCGGCGCTGAGCTGCGTGCGCTGCTGCTCGAAATTGGTCAGCAGCGCCTGCTGGCGCAGCAGGTCGGTGTGGCGCTGGCGCACGTCCTCGGCCAGCTTGGCGTCGACCTTGCGGCCGGCCAGTTCGGCGTTGCTGGCCTGCTGCAGCTTGATCACCAGCGCCTCGCGCATGCTGGTCAGATTGAAGCGCGCGGTCTGCACGTTGTTGTCGATCAGCGTGGTGCGCTCGTTGAACACGCGCTTGAGATCGTCCTCGGACGCATAGGACAGCAACATCGCCTGCTCGGTGCGCTTGCGCGTGTCCTCGGCCGCCTGGTCGGCCCGCGCCTGGGCGGCGGCGGCGGCCAGGTCGGCGCGCTGCTCGGCGGTCAGCGCCTGGCCGACCGCGCCGGTGCGCGCACCGCTGGTGGCGCTGAATTCGTCGCGCGCGCTGTTGACCTGATCCGGCGGCAGCGCATCGGAGCAGGTGCGGCCGCTCTTGGGGTCGTTCCAGCAATAGAGCTTCTTGGCCTGGGGCGCATCCTGCGCGCCCGCCGTCAGCGCCGCCGCGGCCAGCGGCATCATCAACATCGCGGCGAACCTGGTCCTGGTCATGACAGCCCCCTTGCTGCCAGTGGCGATTACGCGGCGCTGCCGTACCGGGCCCGGTAGGCCAGAAGCTGCTCGCGGTGGCCGACAAGTTCCGCATTTTCCCCGGCGAATGCAAGCAGATCGTGCAGGCTGGCCACCGCGATCACCGGCACGCCGGTCTCGGCGGCCACGCGCTGGGCGGCCGACAGGCGCTGGCCGTCCTCGCCGAGGATTTCCTGGCGATCCAGCGCCACCACGATCCCGGCCGGCACGCCGCCGGCCGCGGTGATCAGGCCCAGCGCCTCGCGGATGGCGGTGCCGGCGGTGATCACATCGTCCACGATCAGCACCCGGCGCTCGTCCAGCGGCGCGCCGATCAGCGTGCCGCCCTCGCCATGGTCCTTGGCCTCCTTGCGGTTGAAGGCCAGCGGCAGGTCGCGGCCGCGGCGGGCGAACTCCATGCCCAGCGCGGTCGCCAGCGGGATGCCTTTGTAAGCCGGGCCGAACAGCAGATCGAACGACACCCCGGCCTCCTCGATCGCATCGGCGTAGCAGCCGGCCAGCTCGGCCAGCGCCGCGCCGCTGTCGAAGCGCCCGGCGTTGAAGAAGTAGGGGCTCAGGCGGCCCGACTTGAGCGTGAACTCGCCGAAACGCAGCGCGTTGGCGCGCAGGGCCAGCTGAAGGAAGCGCGCACGGTGGTTGGACATGGGCGTCTTGAACGTGTGGGGATGGGCAAAGGTTAGCAGGCGGCGGCGGCCGGATCGGGCGGTATGCTTGCGCGTCGCTTCTGTCTTCGGCTCCAACTCCATGCGCATCATCAGCTTCAACGCCAACGGCCTGCGCTCGGCCGCGTCCAAGGGCTTCTTTCCGTGGTTCTCCGCACAGGACGCCGACGTGCTGTGCGTGCAGGAGACCAAGGCCCAGGAACACCAGCTGGCCGGGCCCGAATTCCTGCCGGCCGGCTACAAGGCGTATTTCCGCGACGCGACCACCAAGAAGGGCTACTCGGGCGTAGCGATCTACAGCAAGGTCGAGCCCGACGAGATCCGCACCGCGCTGGGCTGGCCGGAGTTCGACGAGGAGGGCCGCTACCTGGAGGCGCGCTTCGGCAACCTGAGCGTGGTGTCCTTCTACATCCCGTCCGGCTCCTCGGGCGAGCTGCGCCAGGGCTACAAGTTCCAGGTCATGGAATGGCTCAAGCCGATCCTGGACCAGTGGCTGGCCAGCGGCCGCGACTATGTGCTGTGCGGGGACTGGAACATCGTGCGCACCCGGCTGGACATCCGCAACTGGACCAGCAACCAGAAGAACTCCGGCTGCCTGCCGCCCGAGCGGGACTGGCTCAACGGCCTGTGCGCCGACGAGGGCGCGCAGGTCGATGTGGCCGCCGGCCGCGGCTGGGTCGACGCCTACCGCGTGCTGCATCCGGAAGGGCAGGACTACACCTGGTGGTCCAACCGCGGCGCGGCGCGCGCCAACAACGTGGGATGGCGCATCGATTACCAGTTCGCCACGCCCGGCTTGCGCGATCGCCTGCGCGGCTGCGCGATCTATCGCGAGCAGCGCTTCTCCGACCATGCCCCGTTCACCGTGGACTACGCCCGGTGAGCGCCGCGCCCGGCGGGCGGCCGGTGTCCTACAAGGGCTGGCGCGGGATCAAGGCCGCATTCGCCACGCCCTCGGCGCTGACCATGGCGCTGCTGGGCTTCGGCAGCGGATTGCCGTTTCTGCTGATCGCCTCGCAGACCCTGTCCACGCGCCTGCGCGACGTCGGCCTGCAGCTGGGCGAGATCGGCCTGATCAGCCTGGCCAGCTTCTTCTACCTGCTCAAGTTCGTCTGGGCGCCGCTGATCGACCGCTACACGCTGCCGCTGCTGTCCGGGCTGGGGCGGCGGCGCTCCTGGCTGCTGGCCGCGCAGGTGCTGGTCGCGGCGAGCCTGTTCGCGCTCGGCGCCATGCGGCCGGAACTGGGCGTGGCCGGGCTGGTGACCTGGGTACTGGTGGGCTCCTTCGCCGGCGCCACCCAGGACGCGGTGGTCGATGCCTACCGCATCGAGATCGCCCCGGAAAGCGCCCAGGCCGCGCTGGCGGCCACCTACATCCTTGGATATCGCATCGCGCTGATCGTCGGCGGCGCCGGCGCGCTGTACATGGCCGAGTTCGAGGACTGGAAGATCGCCTACTTCTGCATGGCCGCGCTGATGCTGGTGCCCATCGTCACCACGCTGGTCAGCCGCGAGCCGGTGCGACCGGAGGCCACGGTGGTGCGGCGGATCGACTTCTTCGGCGCCTTCTGGCAGCCGATCGTCGGCTTCTTCACCACCAACGGCTGGAAGCTGGCGCTGGCGCTGCTGCTGTTCGTCGGCCTGTTCAAGTTCCCCGACCAGGTGATCGGCGTCATGGCCGGGCCGTTCTACCTGGACTCGGGCTTCACCAAGTCCGACATCGCCACGGTGTCCAAGCTGTTCGGCATCTGGATGAGCATCGTCGGCGCCTTCGGCGGCGGCATGGCGGTGGCGGCGTTCGGCTTTAGGCGCATGCTGCTGCTGGCCGCACTGGCGGTGGCGCTGTCCAACCTGGCCTTCCTGCTGATGGCCCAGCATCCGGGCCAGTTGTGGGCGTTCTACGCGGCGCTGAGCGCGGACAACATCTCGCAGGGATTTGCCGGCACCGTGCTGGTGGCCTTCATGTCCTCGCTGACCGACCGCAACTTCACCGCCACCCAATACGCGCTGCTGGTCTCGCTGGCCAATTTGCCGGGCAAGTTCGTGGGCGGTGTTTCGGGCTACATCGTCGAGGCCACCTCTTATTCGACCTTCTTCGCCCTGAGCGCGCTGACCGTGATCCCCACGCTGGCCTTGCTTGCCTGGCTGTGGCGTCGTATCAAGGAGCCTTCCAGGACAGTGGCCGCACCCGACCATGACCGACCTGCTCATCCGTGACCTCGATCCGATCCTGACCGATCGCATCCGCCGCGTCGCCCAGGCGCGCGGCTGGAGCACCGAGGAGACCATCAGCCGCCTGATCGAGCACGGCCTGTTCGCGGTCGAGGCCGAGGTGCGCAACGGCTTCAGCGACCCGGAGGTCGCCGTCCTGTCCGAGGCCATCGCGGCGCTGCGCGCGGTGCCGCACGGCGGCCCGGCGTCCTAGCCGCCGCTTTCGCCCTCAGGTCAATTCCGCGCGCCGCGGTTTCCCGCGAATTCCGGTGCGATCAGGCCGGATACAGCGCGCCCAGCACGCGCAGTCCCTTGGCGCCGCTGACGCTGGGCAGGTTGCCTGGGCGCCCGGCCAGGGTCTCGCGCGCCAGCCAAGCAAAGCCCATGGCCTCGACGTAGTCCGGATGCAGGCCGTGGGCCTCGGTGGATTCGACCACCACGCCCGGCAGCCGCGCCGCCAGGCGCTGCATCAGCACCGGGTTGTGCACGCCGCCGCCGCAGACCATCACCCGCGCGGTGCCGGACTGGGTCGCGCTCAGCGCCTCGGCCACGGTGACCGCGCTGAGTTCGACCAGCGTGGCCTGCACGTCGGCCGGCGCCAGCGCGGCCTGGCCGAGCTTGCTTTCGACCCAGGCCAGGTGGAACTGCTCGCGACCGGTGCTCTTGGGCGGCGGCTGGGCGAACCACGGCTCGTCCAACAGCCTCGCCAGCAGCGCTTCATCCGGCTTGCCGGTCGCGGCGAAGGCGCCGCCGGCATCGAAGGCCATGCCGGTATGCCGCTCGCACCAGGCGTCCAGCAGCGCATTGGCCGGGCCGGTATCGAAGCCGCGCACCGCGCCGCTGCCCGGCAGCAGGGTCAGGTTGCCGATGCCGCCCAGGTTGAGCACGGCCCGGTCTTCGCCCGGGTCGTGCAGCATCGCGGCGTGGAAGGCCGGCATCAGCGGCGCGCCATGGCCGCCCGCGGCGACGTCGCGCCGGCGGAAGTCGGCTACGGTCGGGATGCCGGTGCGCTCGGCGATGACGTTGCCGTCGCCCATCTGCCAGGTGAAGGGGAAGGTCCCCTCCGGCCGGTGGCGCACGGTCTGCCCATGCGAGCCGATCGCCCGCACCAGCGCCCGGTCCAGCCCGGACTGGGTGATCAGCCGGCCCGCCGCATGGGCGAAGGCCAGCGCGACCTGCACGTCCAGTTCGCCCAGCTCGTCCAGCGAGGTCGCCTCGCCGCCCTGGCCCAGCTCGATCAGACGCGTGCGCAGCGCGTCGTCCCAGCGGTAGGTGCGGCCCATCAGCAGCTGCGGCTCGGGGTCGAAGCGCACCAGCGCCACGTCGATCCCATCGGCGCTGGTGCCGGAAATCATGCCCAGATAGAGGTCGCCCAGCGCCGGCTTGCGTGCCAGCGGTCCGCCGGCGCGCGCCGCAGCCGGCGGAGTCACTGGCGATCCGGCCGCTTGCGCGACGCCTCCAGCGCCTGGGCCAGCGTCACGGACGGCTGCGGCGCCGTGGCCGGCGAGGCATCGGCGTAGATCGCGCTTTCCACGGTGTGGATGCGGGCCAGCGCGCTCGAGGTCTGGGTCTTGAACTGCGCCAGCACCGTGCCGGACAGCGGCTCGGGCGGCGGCAGGGTGACCTTGAGCGGGTTGCGGTGCACGCCGTTGACGCGGAATTCGTAGTGCAGATGCGGGCCAGTGGCCATGCCGGTGGACCCGACGTAGCCGATCACGGTGCCCTGCGCGATGCGCTGGCCGGTCTTGATCTTGGCGAAGCGCGACATGTGCCCGTACAGCGTCGTGCGGCCCTGACCATGGTCCAGGATCACCACATTGCCGTAGCCGCGCTGCTGGCCGGCGAACTGCACGCGCGCATCGCCCGCGGCCATGATCGGCGTGCCGGTGGCCGCGGCGTAGTCCACGCCCTGGTGCATGCGCATCGTGCCCAGGATCGGATGATGGCGCGCCCCGAAGGTCGAGCTCAGCCGCGCGTAGGGAATCGGCATGCGGATGAAGCTGCGCTTGAGCGGTTTGCCGCTGGCGGTGAAGTACTCCGGCTGCCCGCCCGGGCGCGTGAAGCGGAAGCCCGAATGCAGCTTGCCGTCCACGGTGAAGGTCGCCGCCTGGACCGGACCGGTGGCCACAAGCTGGCCCTCACGCCAGGTCTGCTCGACCACCACGCTGAAGCGGTCGTTGGCTTCCAGGTCGGAGTTGAAGTCGATGTCGTACTTGAAGATCTCGTCGGTCAGCGCATTGATGTTGGCCGCCGTCAGCCCGGCCTTGCGCGCCGAACGGATCAGCGAACTGCCGACCTTGCCGCTCAGCACCGCGGTGCGCACGCTGACCTCGCGCTTGATCACCCGCTCGGTGACCGCCTCGTCGCTGATGTCCAGCTGCACGCGCGAGGCCATGTCGCGGTCGTAGCGCAGCGCCTTCAGCACGCCCTCGGCGGGAAGATCGAAGGCGATCTCATCGCCCGGATGCAGGCGGCGCAGCTCGGCCGCGGCCGCCTTGTTCTCCATCACCCGCTGCAGGGTGGCGGCCGGCATGCCCATCTCTTCGAAGATCGCGCTCAGGGTCTGGCCGGGGCGGACGTTCACCGTCTGCCAGTTGTCGCCCGCCGAGGCCGCGGCGGCCTGCGTGTCGATCTCGGGTAGCGCCAGCGGCACGCTGGCCAGCGGCTTGCGCTGTGGCTGTACCACGCTGGAGAAGCCCGGCACGATGGTGGCCACCATGATGCCGATGGTGGTGAACAGGGACGCGTGGATCCACTGCCGGCGCGTCCACCGGCCCTGGGGCAGGTGCTGGGTCAGTTGGCGGTGGAGAGCGGACTCTCGAAGGACTTCCAGTCGTTCGCGAAAGCGTTGCTTGCGGCGGCTGCCGTCCCCGTGCGTCTGCATCGATGTCTTCACCCTGGGGCCCAAGCGGAAGGCCCAATCGGGCTACCATAGTCAGGCATGGGGAGCAGGTCAAACCGTTGAGTGGATTGGTTTTTTCCTGCGGTCCGGCGTTAACCTCGATTTAACCGCGCGTTCAACTTTGTGGTGGCCGCGCCGGTCTCTTTCTTCATCTGGAACCTCACGTGTCACAGGCAGACGCACTGCAACTGATCGGCCGCGGCGCCGACGAAATCCTCAAGCTCGAAGACCTGCAGCAACGCCTGCAATCCGGCCGTCCGCTGCGCATCAAGGCCGGGTTCGACCCGACCGCGCCGGACCTGCACTTGGGCCACACGGTGCTGCTCAACAAGATGCGGCAGTTCCAGGACCTGGGCCATCAGGTGATCTTCCTGATCGGCGACTTCACCGGGATGATCGGCGACCCGACCGGCAAGAACGTCACCCGCAAGCCGCTCACCCGCGAGGACGTGCTGGCCAATGCGCGCACCTACGAGGACCAGGTGTTCAAGGTGCTGGACCGCGAGAAGACCGAGGTGCGCTTCAACAGCGAGTGGTTCGGCAAGATGGGCGCGGCCGACATGATCCGTCTTGCGGCGCAGCACACCGTGGCGCGCATGCTCGAGCGCGACGACTTCGCCAAGCGCTACGCCGCCCAGCAGTCCATCGCCCTGCACGAATTCCTCTACCCGCTGGTCCAGGGCTACGACTCGGTCGCCCTGGAGGCCGATGTCGAACTGGGCGGCACCGACCAGAAGTTCAACCTGCTCATGGGCCGCGGCCTGCAGGAGCACTACGGGCAGAAGCCGCAGATCGTGCTGACCATGCCGCTGCTGGAAGGCCTGGACGGCGTCAACAAGATGTCCAAGTCGCTGGGCAACTACATCGGCATCGGCGAGCCGGCCATCGACATCGTCACCAAGACCATGAAGATCGGCGACGCACTGATGTGGCGCTGGATCGAGCTGCTCAGCTTCGATATCGGCGTGGACGAGGCCAAGGCCCTGCAGGCCGAGGTCGCCTCCGGCGCGCTCAATCCGCGCGACGTCAAGCTGCGGCTGGCGCGCGAGCTGGCCACGCGCTTCCACGACGCGGCCCAGGCCGAGACGGCGATCGCCGGTTGGCATGCCGTCGTGCGCGGCGAGGGCGATACCTCGCTGCTGCCGCTGCAGGATGTGGTGGTCCCGGCCGAAGGTCTGCGGATCGGCGCCTTGCTGACCGCGGCGGGCGTGACGCCGAGCAATTCCGAGGCCGGCCGCAAGCTCAAGGAGCGCGCGGTGAAGGTCGACGGCGTGGTGATCGAGGACGCGCAGCTGCAGCTGCAGCCGGGCTTCGAGGGCGTGCTGCAGGTGGGCAAGCGCAACTTCGCCCGCGTCCGCCTGCTCGCCGGCTGACGCCCGCAGCCAGCGGGCAGGCGACAAAAGCCTGCCCCATCAGGCACTTGGCGCACAAAGTAAAAAGAACTTCGCAAACCCCTTCCCAAGGCGGCCGCGCGCTCCCATAATGCGCGCCCCGCCACGGTGGTGGCCGGCCCAGCCGGCACACGACGAGACGGGGTCCACCAAGCGCCTCGCACGAAGCACTTGACGGATGCGGGAACTGCCTCATAATGGGCGGCTCGCTTCGGCGGAAACGAACAGCGGTTGGGTTTCGGATCTGGTGGAGCTAAGTTCGAAAGACCTCCTCACGAGGTGTTGACGAACTTCGAAAGCGCCCTATAATGGGCGGCTCACTTCGGCGAAACGCTGAAGGATACGAAGGAAGGCGCTGAGGCCGACTTCGAGCTCTTTGACAGTATGCG
>NZ_SHMH01000011.1 GCF_004283755.1 Pseudoxanthomonas winnipegensis | reverse complement strand
ACTACATCGAGATGTTCTACAACCCGATTCGCCGGCATGGTTCCGCTGGCGGCATGTCACCGGTAGAGTTCGAAAAGCGCTACGCGCAGAGCGGCGACTGAGTGTCTATGGAACTCTGGTCGGTCCAGGGAAACCAAAGTTTCTCCATTGGAGCTGGGACCGCGTCCGGTGGTACTTGCGTGGTGATAGGCGCGTCAGGTTCTTTCGGCGGTAACGCCAAGTGTTCTGGTGCCGACGCCGTTGCGGTCGGCAATGGCGCGACCGCCAGTGGCGGTTCTTCTTCGGCCTGGGGCACCGCGTCGACGGCCTCGGGAACGTACGCAATCGCCATGGGAGACGCCAGCAAAGCGCAAGGAGATCGGTCTCTTGCGTACGGCCGCAGCGCGACGACCACGAGTGGAGCGGCGGATGCTGTCGCGATCGGATCGTCTTCAAGCGCCGCAGCCTCCAGCGCGGTAGCGTTGGGCACCTCGGCCAATGCCTCTGCCCAGTTCGATGTCGCGATTGGCAATTCGGCGGGTTCGACAGTGGGCGGTACCGCGAGCGGCGGTCGCATCGCCATCGGCAGGAGCGCTGGCCAGAGCGTGTACGGCACCAACAACATCGCGATCGGCGTCAACGCCGGCCAGAACGTGGGGTCGTCCACCACGGCGGTGAACAGGACGATCGCGATCGGCGACGCCGCCCAGGCCACGGCTGAGAATGGCATCGCCATCGGCGGCTACTACGGCGCACGTGGCGCGTTGACCTCCGGCGCTTCAGCGACCGCCATCGGCGCGGCTTCCAATGGCAACGTCGGCGCGACGGCATCCGGCGCCAGTTCGGTCGCCCTGGGCGGTGCCGATGCCGTGGCCGAAGGCGGGGCGACGACACCGGCCGCCGTGACCGGAGCCGCTGCTTCGGCTGTGAGGGCTACCGCGATTGGCGCGGGGTCCTCGGCAGCAGGCACTTCCTCGATCGCCATGGGCGACTCGGCCCAGACCGGCGCCAACACCAACACCATTGCAATCGGCACCTCAGCCAAGACCGGGTCGGCCGGTGCGCTTGCGCTTGGCTTCACCGCCAATGGCCAGGGAGTGCAGGACGTTGCCATCGGCTACAACGCTTCGACCAACGGCAACGCTGCACAAGGTGCCGGGGCGGCAACGGCCTTGGGGCAGAACAGCGTCGCTGGCGTGTCGGGTGCGACTGCGCTTGGAGCCAACTCAGTCGCCAACGGCCAGCATTCGACTGCGGTGAACGCGAATGCAGGTGGCGCGTACGCCAGCGCGATCGGCGGAGCGACAGCTTCCGGCTACTTCTCAGCCGCAGTCGGTCAGGGTGCTCAGGCGACCGGCTCGTACGCCTCGTCGATAGGTCCAAATTCAAAGGCAACGGCGTCTGGCGCGAACGCGCTGGGTAGCAGTGCTCAAGCGACGGCGTCTGGCGCGAATGCAGTGGGTAGCAACGCTTCGGCGACCGGTAATTTCAGTTCGGCCTTCGGTGATAGCGCCATAGCCGGTGGCTCCTCCAACAATGCCAATACCACCGCGGTCGGCAACGGATCCTGGGCGGGTAACGGGGGCGCGAACCAGACGGGCGCCACCGCCTTGGGCAGCGTGGCCCATGCCAATGGCCAGAATGCGACCGCGATTGGCTACAGTTCTGTGGCCAGCGCGACAGGCGCGACGGCGCTGGGTGCGACCGGCTCTGGCGGCCAGGTTGGCGCGACGGCCTCCGGCGCGAGTTCGCTGGCGCTCGGCGCAGCAGACGCGACCGCCGAAGGCGGCGCCACAACGCCGGTCGCCGTGAATGGCGCCGCGGCATCCGGCGTGCGGGCCATCGCGATTGGTTCGGGGGCGTCGGCCCCGGGCGCGTCTTCGATCGCCATGGGCGACAGTGCCACGGCGGGCACTTCGGCAAACGCGAACGCGGTCGCCCTCGGTACGGGTGCGAGCGCGACGGGCGCCAAGTCGATCGCGATCGGCTTCGGCAACACCGTGTCGGGCGCGAACTCGGGCGCCTTTGGCGATCCCACCACCATCTCCGGCTCGGGCAGCTATTCGCTCGGCAACAACAACACCATTCCGACAAACAATACGTTCGTGGTCGGCAGCAACGTGAACACCACCGGCGCCGGCGACGGCAACGTGGTTCTGGGCAACAATTCCACGATCGCCGCGCCCTCCGGCACGGCCTACGCCACCGGGGCGGCCGCGCCTGCCTCGCAGGTGTCGATCGGCACCTCCGGTGCCGCTCGCCGCATCACCAACGTGTCGCCGGGATCTGCGGCGACCGACGCGGTCAACGTCAGCCAGCTGAACCAGATCGCCACCAACACTGCCAATACGACTGGGGGCAGCTACACCTCGGCTGGCGTCTACACCGCGCCGACGATCTCGGTGGGCGGAAGCACGCGCGCCAATCTGGCGGCAGCGGTGAACGCCGAGGACGGCATCGTCCAGAACCAGGGCAACACCACGGCCGCGGCGCTGGGCGGTGGCTCGACCTATACCGTCAGCACCGGCGCGGTCAGCGCGCCGTCCTATTCGGTGGCCAACATCGGCACGACCGGTGCGGTCGGCGCGCCCACCACGGTCACCACCGTCGGGGGGGCGGTGACCAATCTGAGCACCGACGTCACCAATATCGCCAACAACCTCAACAACGGCACGGTCGGGCCCGTGCAGCGCACCGGCACGACCAATCAGCTGGCGCTGATCGCGCCGGGCGGGTCCGGGTCGGCGCCAGGCACGGCGCAGAACCTCACCAACGTGGCGCCCGGAACGCTGTCGGCCAGCTCCACCGATGCGGTGAACGGCTCGCAGCTCTACGCCACTAACCAGGTCATCAACAACATCAACAACGGCGCGGGCATCAAGTACTTCCACGCCAACTCGACGAAAACGGATTCGTCGGCGACGGGCACCGACGCGATCGCGGTCGGACCGCTTGCCAACGCGACCGCGCAGGGGGCCATCGCCATCGGCTTGAGTTCGCAAGCCACGGCCGCCAATGGAACGGCGCTCGGCGCCGCCGGATCGGGCGGCCAAACTGCTGCGACGGCCTCCGGCGCGAGTTCGCTCGCGCTCGGCGCAGCGGACGCCGTCGCCCAAGGCGGCGCGGCGACGACGGCCGCTGTGAGCGGTGCGGCCGCGTCCGGTATCCGCGCGATCGCCATCGGCGCGGGGGCGACCGCGCCCGGCGCGTCCTCCATCGCGATCGGCGACGGGTCGAAGACCCTCTCCGGCTCCGGCAACAACAACGCAATCGCCATGGGCACGACCAGCGTCGCGAATGGCGGGGGCGACGTCTCGATCGGCGTGAACTCACAGGCGAATGGCTCCCTCTTCCAGGGTGCCGGCTCGGCCGTTGCGGTCGGCAACGGCGCCATCGGTTCCGCCTCCGGTGCCACCAGCGTCGGCAACCAGGCCACGGCAAGCAGCCAGGCCTCGACGGCCTTCGGTTCGACAGCCAAGGCGACGTCGAGCTATGCCACGTCGGTGGGCTGGCGGAGCGCTGCCACCGGCACGGGGTCCAGCGCCATGGGCAATGGCGCGGCGGCTAGCGGCGGCAGCTCGGTCGGCATTGGCGACTCGGCCAGCGCCAGCGGCAGCAACTCGACGGCCCTGGGCTTCAGCTCCGCCGCCAGCAATAGCGGCACAGTAGCCCTAGGCGACCGTTCCGCCGCCAGCGCGGTCGGGGCTGCGGCCCTGGGCAGGCAGGCCGCGGCCTCCGGTGCCGCCGCCGTCGCTCTCGGTTCGTCAGACACCACCGCGGAAGGCGGCGCGGTCACCCCGGCCGCCACTGCCGGTGCCGCGGCGTCCGGTGTCCGGGCCATCGCGATCGGCTCAGGGTCATCTACACCGGGCGTTTCGTCGATCTCCATGGGGGACGGGGCCAAGGCTGGCACGTCAGCCAATGGCAACGCAATTGCGATCGGAACTGGGGGGAGCGCCACAGGCGCGAAGTCGATCGCGATCGGCTTCGGTAACACCGTGTCGGGCGCGAACTCGGGTGCCTTCGGCGATCCCACTACCATCTCCGGCTCGGGCAGCTATTCGGTCGGCAACAACAACACCATCCCGACCAACAACACGTTCGTGGTCGGCAGCGGCGTCGATACGACCGGCTCGGGCGACGGCAACGTCGTGCTCGGCAATGCCTCGACCATCGCGGCGCCCTCAGGCACGGCTTACGCGACGGGTACCGCCGCGCCCGCCTCGCAGGTCTCGGTCGGTTCGGCGAGCGCGGCGCGCCGCATCACCAACGTGTCGGCCGGTTCGGCCGCGACCGACGCGGTCAACGTCAGCCAACTGAACCAGATCGCCACCAACACCGCCAATACCACCGGGGGCAGCTACACCTCGGCCGGCGTCTACACCGCGCCGACGATCTCGGTCGGTGGGAGCACGCGCGCCAATCTGGCTGCGGCGGTGAACGCCGAGGACGGCATCGTCCAGAACCAGGGCAACACCACGGCCGCGGCGCTGGGAGGCGGCTCGACGTACACACCGAGCACCGGTGCGGTCAGCGCGCCGTCCTACACGGTGGCCAACATCGGCACGACCGGCGCGGTCGGCACGCCCACCACGGTCACCAACGTCGGCGCGGCGGTCACCAACCTCAGCACCGACGTCACCAACATCGCCAACAACCTCAACAACGGCACCGTCGGGCCCGTGCAGCGCACCGGCACGACCAATCAGCTTGCGCTGATCGCGCCGGGCGGGTCCGGGTCGGCGCCAGGCACGGCACAGAACCTCACCAACGTGGCGCCCGGCACGCTGTCGGCCAGCTCCACCGATGCGGTGAACGGCTCGCAGCTCTATGCGCTGGGCAGTTCGACGGCTTCGACCCTGGGCGGCAACGCGACATACAACCCGACGACCGGCCAGGTGACGACGAGCAACATTGGCGGCACGGGCCAGAACAACGTCAACGACGCGATCTCCACGGTGGCGGCGACGGCGGGCAAGGGCTGGAACGTGACGACGGCAAACACGGGGACTGGAACGGTCTCCGGCACCTCGGTCGCCAACGTGGCGCCGGGTGCGACCCAGACGGTGACGGCGGGCGACAACATCGCCATCACGCAGAACGGGACCGACTACACGATCGCCACCAACCCGGACCTGGTCTCCACCAGCATCACCACCGGCAATGCGAAGCTCGACACCAACGGCCTGACCATCACCGGTGGCCCGAGCGTGCTGGCCTCGGGCATCGATGCCGGCAGCCAGAAGGTCACCAATGTCGCCGATGGCACTGTCGCGGCCGGGTCCACGGACGCGGTCAACGGTGGTCAGCTGGCTGCGGTGACATCCGGTGTGACCTCGCAGGGTCTGAACTTCACCGGCAACGACGCATCGGCCGGCACTGTGCACCGTGATCTGGGGCAGACGCTGGCGATCAGCGGAGGCGCGTCGACCGCGGGCACCTACTCAGGCGACAACCTCAAGACCGTGACCGACCCGACCAACGGCGCGATCACCCTGCAGATGGCCGATGCGCCGAAGTTCGGTAACGTCACGGTCAACGAAGGCGGCAGCGGCAAGATCACCGGCGTGACGGCGGCGACTCTGTCCGCGAGCTCGACGGAGGCGGTCAACGGTTCTCAGCTGTTCGCGACCAACAGCTACATCAACAACGCCCTGGGGGGCGGCGCGGATGTGACCACCGGGACGGCCCCGACGTACACGGTTGGTGGCAATACCTACAACACCGTGGGCGACGCCTTCACCGCGGTGAACAACGGCAGCGTCGGCGTCGTGCAGCGCACGACAACCGCCGATGTCGCGACGATGACCGCGGCGGGCGGTACGGCGGCCAATCCAGGCAACGCGCAACGGTTGACCAATCTGGCCGACGGCATCAACGCCAACGACGCGGTGAATCTGAGCCAGCTGACCAATGCCACCGGCGGGGTGACCAGCGCCGGCCTGAACTTCGCCGGCGACAGCGGCGCCGCCACGCACCGCGACCTTGGCCAGACCTTGAACGTCAAGGGCGGCGCCACCGGCACGCTGACCGACAACAACATCGGCGTGGTGTCCGACGGCACCGACACGCTGACCGTCAAGCTGGCAGAAAACGTAGATCTGGGCGCCAACGGCAGCCTGACCACCGGCAATACGACGATCAACAACAACGGCCTGACCATTGCCGGTGGTCCGAGCGTGACCAGCGGCGGCATCAACGCCGGCGGCAGCGCCATCACCAACGTCGGCGCGGGCGTCAGCGGCACCGACGCGGCGAACATGAACCAGCTCAACGCGGTCAGCGACACCGCGAGCAAGGGCTGGAACCTGCAGGCCAATGGCGACAGCGCCACCCAGGTCAAGCCGGGCGATACGGTGCAGCTCAAGGACGGGCAGAACATCAGGATTACCCGCAGCGGCACGGACGTGACCGTGGCCACGGCGGACGATCTGGTGTCCAACAGCATCACCACGGGAAACAGCAGGCTGGATGGCAGCGGAGTGACCCTGTCCGGCGGCCCAGGCGGGGCAGTGATTTTGAGCAATTCCGGCCTGGACAATGGCGGCAACAGGCTCGTCAACGTGGCAGCCGGCATCGCGGCCACCGATGCGGTGAATCTCAGTCAGCTCAATTCCGCCATCGCAGGCGCTACGACGCACTACTACAGCGTCGCGGACGGTGGCAATCAGGGAGGCAACTACGCGGGCGATGGCGCGACGGCTAGCAACGCGCTGGCCGCAGGCGTGGGCACGACCGCCTCGGCGGCGGGCGCGACCGCCGTGGGTTCCGGCAGCAGCGCTTCAGCCAGCGGGGCGACGGCGATCGGTCGCGATGCGAGCGCGAGCGCGCAGGGCAGTGTGGCGCTGGGCGCTGGTGCCAGCGATGGCGGGCGTGGTGCGGAGAGCTACACCGGCAAGTACTCCGGGGCGAGCAATGCGAGTGTGGGGACGGTCTCGGTGGGCAATGCCGCCACGGGCGCGACCCGCACCATCAGCAACGTCGCCGACGGCAGCCAGGCGACCGATGCGGTCAATCTGCGTCAGCTCGACGGCGCGGTGCAGACCGCCAATGCCTACACCGACAGCCAGGTGCAGCAGGTCAACCAGCAGCTCGCGCAGAACAACGCCGACATCAAGAACGTCCAGGCGGGTCGGGACGGCTTCTTCCAGGTCAACAACACCGACGCCGGGGCCAAGCCTTCCGTCACGGGGACCAACGCGGCCGCCGGCGGCAGCGGTGCCGTGGCCTCCGGTGCGAACAGCCTGGCGGTCGGTACCCAGGCGCAGGCGACGGCGGACAACGCGGTCGCCCTCGGCAGCGGCTCGGTGGCCGATCGCGCCAACACGGTGTCGGTGGGGCAGGCGGGCAGCGAGCGGACGATCACCAATGTGGCGGCGGGTACCGCCAGCACCGATGCGGTCAACGTCAGCCAGCTGCAGGCCTCCCAGCAGGGCAGCGTGCACTACGCCAGCAATGCCGACGGATCGGTCAACTACGGCCAGGTCGCGCTGGGCAATGGTCAAGTTCCGACCACCGTCTCCAACGTGGCGGCGGGCGTCAACGGCACCGATGCGGTCAACGTCAACCAGCTCAACCAGGGCTTCGGCAATGCCATCCGCTATACCGACGCGGTGGCGGGCCAGGTGCAGCGCGATGCGAACGGCGGCATCGCCGCGGCGGTGGCGACGGCCAATCTGCCCCAGTCCTACATCCCGGGGCGGGGCATGACATCGGTGGGCCTGGGCTCCTATCAGGGGCAGTCCGCGATCGCGGTGGGCGTCTCGGCGATCACCGACAACGGCCGCTGGGTCCTCAAGTTCAGTGGTACGGCCGACACGCGCGGCCAGACCGGCGTCGGTGCGGGGGTGGGCTATCAGTGGTGACGACGCACAAGCGGGCCGCTGCGCACACGCCTGCCCGCATCGC
Organism: Pseudoxanthomonas winnipegensis; assembly: GCF_004283755.1. Classification (GTDB taxonomy): domain Bacteria; phylum Pseudomonadota; class Gammaproteobacteria; order Xanthomonadales; family Xanthomonadaceae; genus Pseudoxanthomonas_A; species Pseudoxanthomonas_A winnipegensis. The sequence continues at coordinate 86,355 of NZ_SHMH01000011.1, read as the reverse complement.
AAGGCCCACGGCGGCGCGAAGCCTCGCGCCGCGATTTCTCAACGTTCCTGCTCCGAGGACGACAGCATGAAGACCTTCCACACACCAGGCGTTCGCGTACTGCGGCTGCTGACGGTGTTGCTCTCCACGGCGGCCTTGATGGGCTGCGGCACGCTCAGCAAGGGCATCGAACAGGACGGATCGAGTGCGCAGACCCTGGTCTGGCCCGCGCCGCAGGACGCCAACTCCCTGGCCAAGGACGGGACCTACCCGACCCCCGAGAGCCTGGGCCTGCTGCATCCCGGACTGGACAAGGCGCAGGTCCTGCAGTTGCTGGGGCCGCCACATTTTCATGAGGGCTTCGGACCGCGCGAATGGGACTACCTGGTCCATCTGCGCCAGCCGGGCGCGTCCGATTTCACGACCTGCCAGCTCAAGCTGCTGTTCGGCAAGGACGGCAAGGTGGGCAGCCTGCACTGGAAGCCGGCCGGCTGCCTGCCGGCGACGCAAGCCGTCGCCGCGCCAGCGCCTCCGCCGCCCGCCAAGCCCTACGCCAGGACGTTGCAGCTCGACGTGCTCTTTCCCTTCGACCTCTGGGAGATGAAAGATCTGCAGCCGGAAGGCAAGCGGCAGCTCGACACGTTCGCCGCCGAGCTGCGAGCGCCGGAACTGATGGCAAAGCGCATCACGCTTCGCGCCTACGCCGATCGCCTGGGCGGCGCGGCGTACAACCTGCGGCTTTCGGAACGACGCGCGGCCACCATCGCGCGCTATCTGACCCAGCAGGGCGGCGTCGACCCGAGTCGCCTGCACTCCGTCGGCATGGGGGCGAGCGATCCGGTCAGCCAAGGCTGCAGCAACGCGATGCCCCGCGTGGCACTGATCGCGTGCCTGGCGCCAGACAGGCGCGTGACGCTGACGGCGGCAGACGTGCCCTGAGGCGCTGGATGAGAGGGTTCCAGCTTCCATCTTCTGCCATTCAACGCGTGAGAGAACTTCGATGAAAACTTCGACTTCGATGGTGTGCGTCTCGGTGCTGGCGTTCGCGATGGCCGCCTTCGCCGACCCCGCATTCGCACAAACCTCAGTGTCCGCCCCCAAGGCGGCGAGCGCGTCGCCACAGGCGCCGGTGCAGCCGCTGCCCGCCGTCCAGCGTTTTGGCGCCTGGAGCATCGGCTGTCGGAACGAGCAGGGCCAGCGCTACTGCACGCTCGCGCAGGAGCTGCGGCGCACCACCGACAACCAGCGCCTGCTGTTGATGGAGGTCAAGCCCGATGGCATGCGCCATGCGAGCGCCGGGCTGACCTTGCCGTTCGGCCTGGATGTGCATGCGGGGGTGAGTCTGCAGATCGATGACGGCCCGGTGGGCAACGCGCCCTACCAGACCTGCCTGCAGCAGGGCTGCACGGTGCCATTGAATCTGGACGACAGCGCCTTGCAGGCATTGCGTCGCGCCAAGATGCTGAAGGTCGTGGCGCCCATCGCGTCGGGCGGGGCGGCGACCTTCCAGCTGTCGCTGCAGGGGTTCGACGCCGCTTACGCGCAGATGGTGACGATGGCTTCGGCAGCGGCTGCGCAGAAGACAGCGCGCTGAGGCCGGCGTGTGAACCTCACAGCCCAAGGTCCACGCCTGGCGGATGCGCTCCGAATCCAGCCGCCTTGCGCCCGGGCGTCGCCTCGTCTCCCACCGTCAAGGAGCATCCGCGCGATAGCCCACCGTGGGCAGGAAGTCGTGGACCTGCTGGAACCAGACGTCGGGCTGCTCTAGCCAGGCGAAGTGCCCGGCGTTGGGAATCAGGATCAGCTTGGAATGGGCCAGGCCACGGTGCAGGCTCAGCGTCTGCTGCCACGGCACTTCGACATCGTCCGCGCCGGCCACCACCAGGGCCGGCACCTGGATGCGCGACAGCGCCGGCGCCAGGTCGGTGCGCACGCCGGCGACGAAGCGTTGGAAGGCCACCAGGGAGAAGCGCACCTGTTCGAAGGCGTCCTTGCCGTTGACCGCCTTGGACATGTCGTACATCTCGATCGGCACCGTCGCCAGGATCTGCGCCTTGAACTCGGCATCCGTGGTGGGCGGCGGATCGCCCTTGAATGCCTTCAGCGCCGCCTCGAAGCCGGGCCGGCCCCGCCGGGACTCAACCTGCTGCATGACCTGACGCTCCACCTAGGCCTGGCGCGTCGCGTCCGCCGCGTTGTTGGTGATCGCCGCCGCCAGCAGCAGCAAGCCGCGCACGTGCTGCGGATGGCGCAGGCTGTACTCGAGGATCTGCGTGCCGCCCATGGAGTGGCCGATGAACCAGGGCTGGTCCAGTTGCAGATGGCGGCGCAGATTGTCCAGGTCGTCCACGAAGTCCTCCATCGTGACGGCCTCGGCCGCCGGGACCTGCGAGCGGCCGGTGGCGCGGGTGTCCAGATAGACGATGGTGAAGTCGCGTTCCAGCGGCTGCAGCGAGAGGAACAGATACTCCGCGCTGGGCCCCACCCGGGCGTGGGCAGCAGCGCCACCGGTCCGTGGCCGGACACCTTGTACCAGAGCCGCACGCCGTTGGAGACGAAGCTGTGCTCGCCTGGGGCAAGCGTGTCGGGCACAGCGGCCGCGGCGGGGCGGGCGTTCAACACCAGGAAGAAACCTAGGCTCAGCAAGATCAGCAGGCGTTTCATCGTTGCGCTCCCGGTCTAGGGCAGGGTTGCGTGCGGTCGGTCCGCGGTCGCCAGAAGGCTAGCGCGCCGCCGGCTTCGCCAGCTTCGAAATCTTGCTAAGTTGGGCGCGTTCCCGCCGGCCTGGAAGCGTCCCATGCATGCCGCCAACCCCGAACTGCGCAAGGTGCCACCCTGGCTGAGCCACACGGTGTCGGCGCGGGCGTCGTGGTCGTGGTGCGCGATGGAACAGTCCTGCTTCGGCCCCGTGCAGCTGGATGCGCCGGCGCTGCCGTTCCACCATCTCACGCTCCCCCTGGACCGTGGCGCGCTGCGCACGGGCATGTGCGTGGACGGCCACCGCCACGTCGCGCGCATGGGGCAGGACGAGATCGGGATCATCGCCGCCGGCGACGGTGGACGCTTCTGGTGGGACCGGCCCGTGGACTCGGCCTGCCTGTACTTCACCGACGCCGCGCTGGGCGAGATAGTGGGGCATGAAGTCACCGACCGGTCGCACGGTCTGCGTTCCACCTTGCAACGGCGCGCGCCGGCCATCGCCGGGCTGCTGCGCGTGCTGCGCACCGATGCCGCCACCGGCCAGCCGCATGGCGCGCTGGTCGGCGATGCGGTGTTCGTGGCGCTGATCCCGCAGCTGATGCCCATGGCGCGCGTGCCGCCCGGGCCTCGTGCAGCGGACTGGCGCGTGGGGCGCGCGTTGGCTTACATCCATGCCCATCTGAGTGAGCCGCTGGATCTCGCCTCGATCGCGCGCGCGGCGGCCAGCAGCCCATTCCACCTGGCGCGCGCGTTCCGGGCGCGCATGGGCTGCACGCTCTGGCGGTACGTGCTGCGCGAACGCGCGCGCAGTGCGTGCTGGCGTCTGCGCGACGAACGTCTGAGTCTGGCCGCGGTGGCGCAGGCGGCTGGCTTCGTCAGCTATGCGGGTTTCATCGCGGCAATGCGGCATGAGTTCGGCCAGTCACCCCAGCAGTTGCGCCAAGCCCTGTCGGCGGGCAAGCATCCGACGAAGAACGCGCCTGATTAGCCTTGAGCTTGTGCAGCGTCGTCAACAGCTGTTGCGCGGGCTTGCCGCTGTTTCCGACAGTGCAGCGTTCTGCGCTTGCGCAATTGATCCAACAACCAGGGCGAAGCACCGATCAAACGCAGTGAAGACCAGCGTGACCTGGGTCCCAGGACATCACCGCGAATCATTGCAGGTGGGTCAGGCCCTGACTTTCTACACGCCAACAACACGGCCAGCGTGCCTAAGGTTGTGGAAAGAGTGTGAAGGCTTGGGCCGTGCGGATGCTAGACCGGGCGGCGCGGGAACCAAAGCATCCAAGCGTTTGCAGGTCAATAGAGCGGCACGTGGTGACCGCGCGTGGGAACACGCGCCAAGACGAATGCATAGTGGGACATCGCGCTTGCTTGGCTTGCATAGAATGCGCGCGGCCTCGGGATGTTTCGAGGGCCGGTTCAAAGGGGGACAGGGATGGACGAAGCGCGATCGAAACGGCATTCCAAGCCAGATCAGGCGGGAGCACCGCCGTTGGACCTGGCCGCGTTGGCCGGCCTGCTCAAGGTCTGCGATCTGGACGTGGTGCTGCTGGACCGGCAAGGCGCGTGCCCGGGCGTGGCGACCTCCCTCGATGAGGACGCGCTGATCTATTCGATCACGAACGCATTCACTTTCAGGGGGCGCTTCACGCTGCCGCCGGACTGGTGCCTGTTCGGCTATGTCCACCACACCGATCCGAGCGCCAGTTGGTGTCATGGCGTCAGCATGGACACCGGGATGGTCGTCACCGTGCTTCCAGGGGCGAGCAGCGAGTTCGTCCTCAGCGCCGGCTCCAGGCTGACGCTGGTCCTGATCCCGCTGAGCGCCTTGAAACAGCGCCTCTCCGAACTCGGGCTGGGGGCTTCGTTGCCGACGATCGGACAGTATGTGCGGCTGTTCCGGCCCTCGGGCGACGCGACCGCGCGCAGGCTGGAGCAGCTGGCCACACGGCTGGCCCAATGGTCGCGCGAATCGGGTCCGCAGGAGACCAGCGATCGCCTGGAAGGCGCCAGCGCCTACGTGCGCGCCCACTTGATGGCCAAGTTCTCCGCGACGCCGGACGACCGCCCGCGGTGCTCGCGCGGCCGGCTCATGCATTACCGGATCCTGCGTCGTGCGGAGGATTTCATGCGCCTGCACATGCACAGAAATGTTTATATGCAAGAAATCTGTAACACAGTTGGCGTCAGCGAGAGAACGCTGCGCTACGCCTTCGACGAACTGCTGGGAATATCCCCAAACCGTTATCTGTCCATGCTGCGGCTGTGCACCGCAAATCGCAGCCTGTCGGCCAGCGACGCCAGCCGTCACTCGGTCAAGTCGATCGCCTTGAACTGCGGTCTCTGGGACCTTTCCAAATTCGCCGGGAAATATCGGCGGATCTTCGGCGAGTTGCCCAGCGATACGCTGCTGCGTAGTCCTCCGGTCGGGATCTGGCGCATGTGAGGAAAGGGGCGTCTAGTCATTTTCCCCATTTTTCCACTGAAAAAGCCGGCAAATCGAGGAGCTTCGCGGCCGGGTTAGGTCGCGAGGCTTGACGCGATCGGGTCTCGTCCAACGGACGTTTGGGTGAGTTGACGCCCTTTGAGAAGGGTGAGCGCGCGGCTGCGGATTGCATTGCGTCACGCAGCGCTGCGATGAATCTCGGCCGGGAGTTGAGCGGCACGTATTCAGTCGCGTAGATCTCCTGTTAATCGTCTGGTTTTTGCCGAAATCGAATATTCGATGCCCGGTATTTCCCATAGTCGTTCCGGAATGGCGCACCAGCCTGCGGCTGGGTCGGTCTCTAATCCCCGCAACCGCGATGTAACAAAAAAGTTACAGCGGACCGACAGGACAGGGGGTGGCGAATGAATCGCGTCTATCGTTTGGTATGGAATTCCGCGCTCGGCGCACCGGTGGTGGTCTCGGAACTGGCTCGGTCGAGACGGAGCACGTCTCGGAGCGCCAACACGCGCGGTGGCGTCGCGACAAGTCGCCTGGCCGGCGCCTGCGTGGCGGCGCTGCTGCTCTTGCCCTGTGCCGGTGTCCAGGCCCAGCAGGTCGATCCCAGACTGGACGAGCTGCGCGCCCTGGCGGACAAGTACACCCTGGTCGAAGACGCCGAGACCTCGGAGCCCGCGCCGGCCCCGTCGACGGTGTCCTCCGTTCCGATGACGGCGCCGGATGACCCAGGCCAACGCCCCGACTCGATCGCAGGCAAGCGCCGCATCGTGGTCGAACGCGCACCCAAGCCGGACGCGGCGTCCCCGTCCGATTCGACCACAGCCGGCGCCAAGGTCGCCGCGTCCGATGAGTCCATCAAGCCGACCGGCAGCGCGCGCCTGCAGGCATCCCCCTCGGCGCTGGTGTCGACCCAGGCCGCCGGCGCATCCAATCTGGTCGGGACATCGAGCGTCGCTGCGCGCGGTTCGGCCGCGACCACGCTGACGGCCGCATCGCCTGCATCGTCCGCTTCGCCGACCAGCGGCGCGAGCCTGCGCGCGTCCACCTCGGCGCTCGTTTCCGCCCAGGCCACCAGCGCGCCCAACCTGACCGGCGCGCCGACCGGCACCGTAGTAGGCAATGGCGGTCTGGTCGGCGGGGTCGTGCAACTGCTCGATCCGACCCTGTCCAGCGCGCTCGGCGGCGATGGCTGGGTCATCAACGGCAGCACGGCGCTCAACGCCGACAACGTCCAGAAGGCCTATACCAGCGTCAACGTCCTGGGTCTGCCCGTGGTCTCGCTCAGTCCCGTGGGCGCGCTGCTGGGCTCCTTGGGCGGTGCGACGACGGGCGGCAACTCGCACCTGACCCTGATCGGCGGTGTGGTCTCCAACAGCTATCTGACCAACGTCAACAGCGGCAATCCAGGTGGCCTGTTGGGTCTGTTGCTGCCTGACGGCTCGCCGGCCTACGCCACCAATTGCGTCAACGTGCTCGGCGTGATCACCGCCGAATGCTGGGCGGTCAACGCCGCCCAGGACTACCAGACCCTGGTCGGCCAGGGCGCGACCGCGAACGGGTCCAAGGAAGTGGTGATCGGCTCCAACGCCAGCCACACCCTGCCGAGCGTGGATGCGAGGACGCTGTACGCCCAGGGCTTCGTCGACGCCAACTACGACGCCAGGCTCGGCCACTCGGTGGTGGTCGGCGACAGCGCCTCGGGCTCGGCCAACGGGCAGACCATCCTGGGTGCCAATGCCACCTCCGACCAGGCCAACAGCGTGGCCCTGGGCTACCGCTCCAATGCCAGCCGTGGCGCGGCCAGCGGCTACACCGCTTACGGGATGACGACGGCGCAGACCTCGGCCGGCGAAGTAGCGATCGGCGCTGCCGGCAGCGAACGCCAGCTCACCCACGTCGCGGCCGGCAATGAGGACACCGACGCGGTCAACGTCGCGCAGCTGCGCGGTGCGGTGTCCCAGATCCAGGCGGTCGGCGATACCGCGGTGATGTACGACGTGGATGCCGGCGGCGTCGTGCTCGACCACGTCACCCTGGGCGCGACCGGCTCGGGCGCGGCGGTCGGCATCTCCAACGTGGCCGCCGGCGTGGCGCAGAACGATGCGGTGAACGTTGGCCAGCTGGCGCCGGCCGTGGCCGCGCTGGGCGGCGGTGCGGCGATCGATTCGACCACTGGTGCGGTCACCGGACCGGTGTATTCGCTGGACGATGGCACCGGGACCAGGACGCGCGCCAACTACACCAATGTCGGCACCGCGCTGGAGAACCTGGACGGCCGCACGACGAGCAACACCACCAACATCACCAACCTGCTCGAAGGCACGGCCGGCCTGGTGCGTCAGGACCCGACCTCGCTCACGGTGACCGTGGCCGGGCAGACCGGCGGCACGGGCGTGAACTTCCGTAACGCCTCCGGCCAGGCGCGCACGCTCGGCGGTGTCGCGGCGGCCCAGCAGGACGACGAGGCGGTCAACCTGGCCCAGCTGCGCTCGGTGAGCGGAGACGTGGACAACCTCGGCGCGCGGATGGTGCAGTACGACGTGGATGCCGGCGGCGCGGTGCTGAATCACGTCACGCTGGGCGCGGTCGGCTCCAGTGCGCCGGCCGGTATCTCCAACCTGGCCGCCGGCGTGGCGCAGAACGATGCGGTGAACGTGGGCCAGCTGGCGCCGGCAGTCGCCGCGCTGGGCGGCGGGGCAGGGATCGATGCGACCACCAGCGCGGTCACAGGACCGGTGTACTCGTTGGACGACGGCACCAATACCGGCACGCGGGCCAACTACACCAACGTCGGCACCGCGTTGGAAAACCTGGACGGGCGCACGACGAGCAACACCACCAACATCAACAATCTGCTCGAAGGCGCCGCAGGCCTGGTGCGGCAGGATCCGAACTCGCTGACGGTGACCGTGGCCGGGCAGACCGGCGGCACGGGCGTGAGTTTCCGCAATGCCTCCCGCCAGGCGCGCACGCTCAGCGGCGTGGCGGCGGGCCAGCAGGACGAAGATGCGGTCAACATGGCCCAGCTGCGCTCGGTGAGCGGGGAGATGGACAACCTCAACGCGCGGGCGGTGCAGTACGACGTGGATGCCAATGGCGCGGTGCAGGATCACGTCACCCTGGGCGCGAGCGGATCAGGCGCCCCGGTCGGCCTCTCCAACCTGGCCGCAGGCGCGGTGAACGCGGCCAGCAGCGATGCGGTCAACGGCGCCCAGCTGTTCGCCACCCACGGCGCCATCTCGCAGTTCTTCGGCGGAAGCACCCAGTACGACAGCAGCACCGGCACCTGGACCGGGCCGACCTTCAACATCACCCAGGTCGACGGGACGGGCGGCACGGCCGGCAGCAGCTTCACCAACGTCACCGATGCCTTCGGCGCGGTCAGCAACTCGCTGATCAACCTCAACAACCGGATCGGCCAGCTGCAGTCGGCCACCTACAGCTCGAAGTACCTGGCCGTGCAGTCCACCCGCGCCGCCGCCACGGCCACCGGCACCGATGGCGTCGCGGTCGGTCCGGAGGCCGCGGCCTCGGGCACCGGCAGCGTGGCGGTCGGCGCCGGGGCCAGTGCCAACCAGGACAACAGCGTGGCGCTGGGCGCCGGTTCGACCACCTCGGTCGGCGCGCAGAGCGGCTACGACGGCGCCTATGTCCAGGCCGGCAGCAGCAGCTCGGCCGGCGAGGTGTCGGTGGGCAGCTCCGGCGGCGAGCGCAAGGTCACCCATGTGGCCGACGGCTCGGACCGCTACGACGCGGTCAATGTCGGCCAGCTACAGGGCGGGGTGAACTACGCCATCGACCGGGCCAACGCCTATACCGATCAGCAGCTGCAGAACATCCAGGTGGAGTCGGGTGGCATGTTCCGCGCCAACGATACCGCCGGGCTGGGCCAGCCCTCCGCCAGCGGCGACAACGCCACCGCCGGCGGCGCCGGTGCGGTGGCCTCGGGCAGCGGCAGCACCGCGATCGGCAGCGGCGCGCAGGCCACCGCCGACCGGTCGGTGGCCCTGGGCGCGGGCTCGGTCGCCGACCGCGTCGGCACGGTCTCGGTCGGCAGCAGCGGTGCGCAGCGGCAGATCACCAACGTGGCCGCCGGCACCGCCGACGGCGATGCGGTCAATCTGGCGCAGTTCAACCGCGGCCTGACCGGGGTGCAGGACTGGTCGCGCAACTATGTCGACCAGCGCTACCAGGAGACCCGGCGCGATCTGCAACGCGTGGACAACCGCGCCATGGCCGGCGTGGCCTCGGCGATGGCGGTCGCCGGCCTGCCGCAGCCCTACGAGGCGGGCCGCAGCATGGCCTCGATGGCGGTCAGCGGTTACGACGGCGAGGCCGGCGTGGCCCTGGGCGTCTCGGCGATCTCCGAGGGCGGGCGCTGGATCTATCGACTCAGCGGGACGACCAACACGCGCGGCGATGCGGGCGTGACGGTCGGCGCAGGCATCCAGTGGTGAGCGGCGTGGACCGGTCGCGGGGGCAGGGGACCATGGACAGGACAACGGGCCGCGTCAGGCCATGGGTCGGGTGGCTGGCATTCCTCGCGTTGGCGCTTTCCGGCTGCGCCGGCACTTCGCCGCCCCGCGACGCGGGGCCGGCGAGCGCCGAGGAACCCGCCTTCCCCGATCCCGCCCGCGCCCGCCCGCGCGGCGGCACCTTCGTGAACGTCGACAACCTGCGCCACTACGCGCTGGGCCTGAGCAAGGAGCAGCTCTACGCGCTGCTCGGTCCGCCGCACTTCAGCGAGGGCATGTGGGGCGTGCGTGAGTGGAACTACCTGTTCAACTTCCGTTCGGCCCGCGGCCAGGAACCGTTCCAGTGCCAGTTCATGGTGATCTTCGACCGCGAAGGCATCGCGCAGCAGGCGCACTGGAAGCCGCAGAGCTGCAGCGCCGTGCTCGATCCGCCGGCCGCGCCCAGGCCCAGGCCGGAAGCGGCGGCTGCCCTGCCGGCGCAGCCGCTGCGGCTGTCCGCCGACGCGCTGTTCGGCTTCGACAGGGCCACGGTCACTGCAGGGGGGAGGGCGCGGATCGAGCGCCTGTTGCAGCAGGTGCGCGAGGCCAGCCAGGTGCAGGACATCCTGGTTGTCGGCTATGCCGATCGTCTCGGCGATGCCGCCCACAACCTGAAGCTCTCCCAGCGCAGGGCCGAGGCGGTGCGGCAGGTGCTGATCGAAGGCGGCGTGGCGCCCGCGGCCATCCGCGCCGAAGGACGCGGCAGCACGCAGCCGCTCGCCGACTGCGCCAAGGTCAAGGCGCGCGCCGCGCTGATCGCCTGCCTGGCGCCGGACCGGCGCGTGGAAATCAGCGCCAGCGCGGACAGGCGCGGCTAGTCCGCGCGCCTGCCGCCCTGGCTGAAGCGCCGCTTCAGGCCTTGAGCCAGTCCCACGCGGCGCTGACCATCGCCTTGCGGGCGAACACGAAGTCCCACAGGCTGCCGCCGAGCTGCCGCCACAGCACGGCCGCACGGACGGCGGCCAGCAGGATGGCGCGGATCTCGGATACCACGCCCGGCTGGGCCAGGTAATGCGGATTGCCCTGGACCATGACCCGCGGGCGCAGGTGGCTGATGGTGTCGGCGTAGAGCGTGCCCAGCGCCATCAGCACGTCTGGATGGGTGCTGCCGCGCTCGCCGGCCTGCGGGGCGATCTCCTCGAGGCCGCCGCTGACCGCGGCCACGGTCTCGGATTCGCGCACGAAGCGGCGCTCGACCTGCATCACCGCCAGCGCCAGGCGCGGCAGCGACTCGTCCTTGTTCTCGCCGCTGAAGTAGTCGCGCACCAGGCGCAGGCCGGGTCCGAGATTGGCGGCGCGCTCGTAGACCGCTTCGGTCGACGCGGCGTCCATGCGGAACACGCTGTCCAGCACCACGCCGGTCGCGCCGTTGTCCGAATGACCGGTCTCGGCGATGCGGCGCACCTGGGCCAGCGACTGGGCCAAGGCGGCCAGGGCCAGCACGCGTTCGGGCAGGGGCGCGCTCATGCGGCGCGCTCCCGCAGACGCAGTTCCAGCGGCGCGTCGGTGCGGTCGATCACCGCGCCGCCCAGGCAATCGTCGCCGTCGTAAAGCACCACCGACTGGCCGGGCGTCACGGCCCGCTGCGGGTGGGCGAATTGGATATCCAGCGTTCCATCCTCCAATACATGGACCGTGCAGGCCTGCGCGGCCTGACGGTAACGGGTCTGTGCGAGGCAGTCGAAGCGCGCGGCGGGCGGACTGCCGGCCACCCAGTGCATCGCCTTGCTGCGCAGTCGCGTGGACTGCAGATACGGGCTGGCGCTGTCCTGGTCGACATACAGCACGTTGCTGGCCACGTCCTTGCCGACGACGTACCAGGGTGCCGCCGCGCGGCCGCGAACGCCGCCGATGTTCAGGCCTTCGCGCTGGCCAAGGGTAAAGAAGAACACGCCCGGATGCTGACCGATGACGACACCGTCAGGGTCGCGCATCTCGCCGGTCCTGGCCGGCAGGTACTGGCCCAGGAACTGGCGGAAATCGCGCTCGCCGATGAAGCAGATACCGGTGGAGTCCTTCTTGTCGTGCACCGGCAGGCCGGCCTGGCGCGCCAGGCCGCGCAGGTCCGGCTTGTGCAGATGGCCGACCGGGAACAGGGTGGCCGACAGCTGCTCCTGCCCGAGCTGGTGCAGGAAGTAGCTCTGGTCCTTCGCCGTGTCCACGCCGCGCAGCAGGTGCCAGCGGCGGCCGCGCTGCTCGACGCGCGCATAGTGGCCGGTGGCGATCTTCTCGGCGCCCAGCGCGCGCGCCGCGTCGATGAAATGCTTGAACTTGACCTCGCGGTTGCACAGCACGTCCGGGTTGGGCGTGCGCCCGGCGGCGTACTCGGCCAGGAAGTGCGCGAACACCCCGTCCCAGTATTCCCTGGAGAAGTCGCGGAAATGGAAGGGGATGCCCAGCCGCCCGCACACCGCCACCGCGTCGCGGCGATCCTCCTCGGCCCGGCAGCCACCCGCGCTGTCCTGCGCCTGGCCCGCGTCGTCGTCGGCCCAGTTCTGCATGAACAAGCCGGCCACCGGCTCGCCGGCCTGGACCAGCTGCAGCGCGGCGACCGACGAATCCACGCCGCCGGACACGCCCACCACCACGCGCGGGGTCGCGCTCACGCCAGCCGGCTCACGGCCGACAGCGGGAAGCGGCGACCGGCCAGATAGTCGGCGGCTACCTTCCACACCAGCGGGCTGCGGTGGCGGGGGGCGGCCTGGCGCAGTTCGTCGGGGGTCATCCACAGCGCGCGCACGATGCCCTCGTCCAGGGCGCGCTCGGCGTGGTGGGTCAGCGCCTCGCCGGCGAAGGCCAGGCGCAGGTACTGGCGGCCGGTCTCGGCCTTCCACTGGTAGGCGCCGACGAAGTGGGTCAGGCGCACGGTCCAGGCGCTTTCCTCCAGGGTCTCGCGCACGGCGGCGTCGAACAGGTGCTCGTCTGGCTCCAAGTGGCCGGCGGGCTGGTTGAGCACCAGCCGCCCCTCGGCGTACTCCTCGACCATCAGCAGGCGACCCTCGCGCACCACCACGGTGGCCACGGTGGTGTCCGGCTGCCAGATACGGTCTTCGGCGACGCTCACGGGGGAGAGATTCCTTGCAGGGAGGATTGGCCCGATATCGGGACAGTTGCGAACAAATCCAGGCCAGTGCCGGGCTTGAAACGCGCGCGGGGGGGCGCAAATTGTGCGTGCGCAGACGCACCTCGTCCAATCCGTATAATTGCCCCATGCCCCGTTCCCCCCAACACGAGCATGATCACGGCGTCCTGGTCGAGACCGGCAAGCCCGAGGTCGCGCCGCCGCCGCTGTACCAGGTCCTGCTGCTCAACGACGACTACACGCCGATGGATTTCGTCATCTCGGTGCTGCAGCAGTTCTTCAACATGGACCTGGGAAAGGCCACCCAGGTGATGCTGCACGTCCACACCCGCGGGCGTGGCGTGTGTGGCGTCTACACGCGCGAGGTGGCAGAGTCCAAGGTGGCCCAGGTCAACGAGTATTCCCGGATGAGCCAGCACCCTTTGCTGTGCACCATGGAACAGTCCTGATCCGGCGCGGATCGGTTCCCATCGCCGGCTGAACACCCAGTTCCAAAGGGGCTGTGGAAATCCCCGCGACAGGCCGCATATTGTTGGCAACAGCAGTTGGGAGCCATCCATGTTCAGCAAAGACCTCGAGCAGACCATCGGCCAGTGCTACAAGCGCGCCCGCGAGGCACGCCATGAGTTCATGACCGTGGAGCACCTGCTGCTCGCCCTTCTCGACAACCCCTCCGCGCAGGCCGTCCTCAAGGCGACCGGGGCGGACACCGTGCGCCTGCGCACCGACCTGGACCAGGCGGTCGAGGCCTCGGTCTCGCGCCTGGCCGAGGACGACGGCCGCGACACCCAGCCCACGCTGGGGTTCCAGCGCGTCCTGCAGCGCGCGGTCTACCACGTGCAGTCCTCGGGCAAGAAGGAGGTCACCGGCGCCAACGTGCTGGTGGCGATCTTCGGCGAGAAGGACTCCCACGCCGTCTACTTCCTCAACCAGCAGGACGTGACCCGGCTGGACGTCGTCAACTACCTCTCCCACGGCATCGCCAAGCAGGGCGACGGCGAGGCCGCGCCGTCCGGCGAGCCGGGCGAGGGCGGCAAGGCCGAGGCGGGCGAGGGCGAGGCCAAGGGCGACGCCCTGGCCGAGTACGCCAGCAACCTCAACGAAGCCGCGCGCAACGGCAAGATCGACCCGCTGGTCGGCCGCGCCGAGGAGATCGAGCGCACCATCCAGGTCCTGTGCCGGCGCCGCAAGAACAACCCGCTGTACGTGGGCGAGGCCGGCGTAGGCAAGACCGCCCTGGCCGAAGGGCTGGCCAAGCGCATCGTCGATGGCGATGTGCCCGAGGTGCTGGAGGACGCGGTCATCTATTCGCTGGACCTCGGCGCCTTGGTGGCCGGCACCAAGTACCGCGGCGACTTCGAGAAGCGCCTCAAGGCGGTGCTGAGCGCGCTGAAGAAGGTGCCCAACGCGGTGCTGTTCATCGACGAGATCCACACCATCATCGGTGCGGGCTCAGCCTCGGGCGGCACCATGGACGCCTCCAACCTGATCAAGCCGGCCCTGGCCTCCGGCGAGCTGCGCTGCATCGGCTCGACGACCTTCCAGGAGTACCGCGGCATCTTCGAGAAGGACCGCGCGCTGGCGCGGCGCTTCCAGAAGATCGACGTGGTCGAGCCGACCATCGCCGAGTCCTACGAGATCCTGCAGGGCCTCAAGCCAAAGTACGAGGCGCACCACAACGTCAGCTACGCCGACGAGGCGCTGCAGGCGGCGGTGGACCTGTCGGTCAAGCACATCGGCGATCGCCTGCTGCCAGACAAGGCCATCGACGTCATCGACGAGGCCGGCGCCCGCCAGCGCCTGCTGCCCGAGGACCAGCGCAAGCAGCTGATCGACATCGAGGAGATCGAGACGATCGTGGCCAAGATGGCGCGCATCCCGGCCAAGCAGGTCAGCGCGACCGACAAGGACGTGCTGCAGCACCTGGAGCGCAACCTGAAGATGGTCATCTTCGGCCAAGATCCGGCGATCGAGTCGCTAGCCTCGGCCATCAAGCTGGCGCGCTCGGGTCTGGGCAATCCGGAGAAGCCGATCGGCAACTTCCTGTTCGCCGGCCCGACCGGCGTGGGCAAGACCGAGGTCACCCGGCAGTTGGCCATGCAGCTGGGCATCGAGCTGGTGCGCTTCGACATGTCCGAGTACATGGAGCCGCACTCGATCAGCCGCCTGATCGGCGCGCCTCCGGGCTATGTCGGCTTCGACCAGGGCGGCCTGCTGACCGAGAAGATCGTCAAGACGCCGCACTGCGTGCTGCTGCTGGACGAGGTGGAGAAGGCGCACCCGGACATCTTCAACATCCTGCTGCAGGTGATGGACCGCGGCGTGCTGACCGACACCAACGGGCGCGAGGCGAACTTCAAGAACGTGATCCTGGTGATGACCACCAACGCCGGCGCGGCGCAGGCCTCGCGCCGTTCGATCGGCTTCACCAAGCAGGACCACTCCACCGATGCGATGGAGGTGATCCGGCGCGGGTTCACGCCCGAGTTCCGCAACCGCCTCGATGCGATCGTGCAGTTCCAGGCGCTGGGCTTCGACCACATCCTGCGCGTGGTCGACAAGTTCCTGATCGAGCTGGAGCTGCTGCTGCACGAAAAGCACGTCACGCTCTCGGCCACCCCGGCCGCGCGCGACTGGCTGGCCCAGCATGGCTTCGACCCGCAGATGGGTGCCCGCCCGATGGCGCGCGTGATCCAGGACAAGATCAAGCGCCCGCTGGCCGACGAACTGCTGTTCGGCAAGCTCATCGACGGCGGCAAGGTCAGCATCGACGTGGTCGAGGACGAACTGGTCGTCACCAGCCAGTCCGAGCCCGAGCGCCTGCTGCCGGCGACGGTCGAGTAAGCGCCGTCCGGCGTGCAAGAACGAGAAAGCGGCCTTCGGGCCGCTTTCTTTTTGGTCTCCTGGCGGTCAATGGATCTTCTTGGCGCGTGCGTGTTTCGGCTTCGGGAGGCAGCGGTCCAGCGGGTGTTTCCGGCTTTTCTCTGATTCGGGCGCTCGGCATCCTGCCTCGCGCGTCGAGGCCAGGGCTTCGAGTCGAAGACGTCGTGGCCTTTTCACTCACCAGGCCTCGAGTCGGCCGGGCATGGGTCAGATCAGCCGGGATGGCCGGCGACTGCGCGCGGCGACGTGCGGCCCTCGCGGAGGGCCGACGCAATTCCCGTGGGAGCAACTGTCTCCTCAAATCCCGCAACGTCCCCTGTAGAGCGGAGCTTGCTCCGCTGCTCTTCGTTCGGATCTTGGGGGAAGGCCCCAGCGGAGCGAGCTCCGCTCTACAGGTGGGAGCCGCGAGCTTGGGTCAATTCAAGCGTTTGGCCATGGAGGCTGGCTGAGCTGGCTGTAGATCAGCGCTCAGCCGGTTCCAGGCTGGTTGGCGAAGTGGCGCACCCAGCCTCGCACGTCTGTCATCGACGGGTTGACGCCACCGCACGCAGGCGGAGCGCTTTTCGACCCGAGCTGGGCGCATCCCCGAATCGCGCCCAAACGAAAAGGCAGCCTGCGGGAGGCTGCCTTCGGTGCAAACCGCCGGGGCGGTTTACTTCATGCGGTAGGTGATGCGGCCCTTGGTCAGGTCGTAGGGCGTCATTTCGACCTTGACCTTGTCGCCGGTCAGGATGCGGATGTAGTTCTTGCGCATGCGGCCGGAGATGTGGGCGATGATCTCGTGGCCGTTTTCCAGGCGCACGCGGAACATGGTGTTGGGCAGCGTCTCGGTGACGGCGCCTTCGAATTCGATTGAATCGTCTTTCGACATGGAAGCCTGCTGAGAGTGCGGGAGCGGACATGCTGGCCCGCGAAGCCGCGTATTGTACCCCGCGCGGCCGCCTGTCGCAAAATTCCCGTTAAATGCCTGCCAGATCAGCGACCTGCAGCGCGCCGACGCGATCGGTCCACGGGCCTGGCGCGTCGGGCAGGGCGACCTGGCGCGCGACTTCGGCCAGGAAGACGGCGCGCGGCATGCTGGTCGCGCCCATGCGCAGCAGGTGGTCGTTCTCGACCTGGGCGTCGATCAGCGGCCAGCCCCAGCCGCGCAGCACGTGCGCCAGACCGGCGAGCGCGGCCTTGGAGCCGCCGGAGACCGCGCTGAACATGCTCTCGCCGAAGAACATCCGCCCGATCGCCACACCATAAATGCCGCCGGCGAGCCGCCGGCCGTCCCAGACCTCCAGGCTGTGCGCATGGCCAAGCCGGTGCAGGGCCAGATAGGCCGCCTGCATCTGCGCGGTGATCCAGGTGCCGTCCTGGCCCGGGCGCGGGGCCTGCGCGCAGGCCGCGATGACCTTGGCGAAGGCGGTGTCGGCGCGCAGCACCCAGCCGCTACCGCGCAGCTGCCGGCGCAGGCGCTTGGACAGGTGCACGCCGTCGGTGCGGAACACGGTGCGCGGATCGGGCGACCACCACAGCAGCGGCTGGCCTTCCGAGTACCAGGGGAACACCCCGGCGTCGTAGGCGTTGAGCAGGCGCGCCGGGTGCAGGTCGCCGCCGACGGCCAGCAGCCCGTCCGGCTCGCGCAGGGCCAGGGCCGGGTCGGGAAAGGGCGCGCCCGGATCGGCGTCGAGCAGGAACGGCAGGCGGCGGGTCACCGGCTCAGTCCGCGTCCGGGGCGCGGAACGGCGAGCGCATGGCCAGGACGCGCGCGTGCTCGTGCACCGCGGCGTCTTCCTCGCGGCACCAGCGCGCCAGCGCCTCGCGGAAGTCGGGATCGGCGATCCAGTGCCGGCTGCGCACGAAGCTGGGCAGGAAGCCGCGCGCGATCTTGTGCACGCCCTGCGCGCCGGGCTCGAACCGGGTCAGCCCCTCGCGCAGGCAGTAGTCGATGCCCTGGTAGTAGCAGGTCTCGAAATGCAGCCCGGCCAGGGTCGCATCGGCGCCCCAGTAGCGGCCGTACAGCGTGTCGCCGCCGCGCAGGCACAGCGCGCCGGCGACCGGGCGGTCCTCGTGCTGGGCCAGGAAGATCACCAGTGCGCGTGGCATAGTCGCCGCCAGGTGCCGCAGGAATTCCAGGGTCAGCGCCGGCGAGTTGCCGTACTCGTGGAAGGTCTGCAGATAGAAGCCGTACATCGCCTCCAGGTCGTCCTCGCTGGCCTCGTCGCCATGGACCACGCGGAAGCGCACGCCGGCGCGCGCGACCTTGGCGCGCTCCTGGCGGATGTTCTTGCGGTGCTTGTGGTCCATCGCGCCCAGAAAGGCGTCGAAATCGCGCCAGCCGGCCGTGTTGTGCCACTGGTACTGGACGTCGGTCCGCCCCAGCCAGGTCTCGTCGAAGGCCGCGTCCTCGGCCTCGGTGTGGAAGTTCACATGCGCCGAGGACAGCTCGTTGCGTGCGATATAGCCGCAGATCGCGGTCAGCAGCGCCTGGCGCGTCGCGCCGTCGCGGGCGAGCAGGCGCGGGCCGGTCACCGGCGAGTAGGGCGCCGCGCACAGCCACTTGGGGTAGTACTCCTGGCCGTAGCGCGCATAGGCGTTGGCCCAGGCATGGTCGAACACGAACTCGCCGTGCGAATTGGTCTTCAGATAGCCCGGCGCGGCGGCGACCAGGGTCTCGCCGTCCCACAGCGTCAGGTGGTGCGGGGTCCAGCCCCAGTCGCTGCGCAGGCAGCCGGTCTGCTCCAGTCCGGACAGGAAGGCGTGGCGCACGAAGGGGTTGCGGCCGTCGTACAGCGCGTCCCAGGTGGCGGGCGGAATCGACGACAGCGAAGGCAGCGCACGAAGCTTGAGCATGAAGCGCTGATGCTACGGGCTCAGCTCCAGCAGGTCGATGGTGGGCGGGTTGAACAGCCGCAGCGGCAGCCCGCTCTCACCGACGCCGCCGGTGGTGTAGACGCGGATGCGACCTTGTGGGCCGGCGTAGGTCTGTTCGCCCTGGTCGAAGCCGTGCTCGACCGGCAGCACGTGCCGGTACAGCCAAGGGATCCGCAGCTGCCCGCCGTGCGTATGCCCGGCCAGCACCAGCAGATGCGGGCGGCTGCGCAGCCGGTCGGCGCTGTCGGGGTTATGGGCAAGGACCAGCAGGGGCCGCTCGGCGGGCAGGGCATCGAGAAAGCGCGCATCGTCCTTGCCCGCCCAGCGATCGCCCAGGCCGGCCAGCGTGAAGCCCTTGAACGGCAGCGCGCGGCCTTCGATCACCTGCACGCCATGGCGCGCCAGCGCCTGGCGTAGCGCGCGGTCGATGTCCGGACCGGGCTTGCCCTGGTCGTGGTTGCCCAGCACGGCGTAGGTCGGGGCCTTAAGCCTGGCCAGCGGCGCCAGCAGCGCGTCGAGCGACTGGCCCTGCGGCTGGTACGTGAGGTCGCCGGCGATCAGGACCGCGTCGGCATGTTCGGCGTTGGTGCGCTCGACCACGCGCTCGAGGAAGCCGGCGCCCTTGAACAGGCCGACATGCGGGTCGCCGATCAGCGCGATGCGGGCGCTGGCTCCGGTCCCCGCCAACACGGTGTGGCGCACCCGCAGCAGATTCGGCTCGGCGAAGCGCGCCCAGGCGAACAGCAGATCGCCGGCGAGCAGCACGGCCAGCCCCAGGCGCAGGCCAAGGCGGCGCGCCCGCCACAGGCCCCACAGCACGACGGCGGCGACCGGCAGGGCCAGCCAACCGCCGTCGAGCACCCAGGCCCTCAGCAGGCCGTGGGCGTCCATTCCCAGCGACACCACCGCCTGGGCAGGGATCAGGCGCCCTTGTCCAGATAGCGCTCCGCATCCAGGGCGGCCATGCAGCCGAAGCCGGCCGAGGTGATCGCCTGGCGGTAGTGCTGGTCGGCCACGTCGCCGGCGGCGAACACGCCCGGCACCGTGGTCTGGGTCGCATTGCCGTCCAGGCCGGACTGGATGGTCAGGTAGCCGTTGTTCATGCCCAGCTGGCCCTCGAACAGGCTCGTGTTGGGCGTGTGGCCGATGGCTACGAAGAAGCCGTGCACCTTCAGGTCCTGCGTGCTGCCGTCCAGCACCGACTTGACCCGCAGGCCGGTGACCCCGGCCTCGTCGCCCAGCACCTCGTCCACGACGTGGTGCCAGACCGGCACGATCTTGCCGGCGTCGATCTTGGCCTGCAGCTTGTCCTGCATGATCTTCTCCGCGCGCAAGGTGTCGCGGCGGTGGACCAGGTAGACCTTGTTGGCGATGTTGGACAGGTACAGCGCCTCTTCCACGGCGGTGTTGCCGCCGCCGACCACGGCCACGTCCTGCTCGCGGTAGAAGAACCCGTCGCAGGTCGCGCAGGCCGACACGCCGCGGCCCTTGAAGGCCTCCTCCGACTCCAGCCCCAGGTACTTGGCCGTGGCGCCGGTGGCGATGATCAGCGCGTCGCAGGTGTACTCGTGGCTGTCGCCGGACAGCTTGAACGGGCGCTGGGACAGGTCGGCGGTGTGGATGTGGTCGAAGATGACCTCGGTCTCGAAGCGCTCGGCATGGGCCTGCATGCGCGCCATCAGGTCCGGGCCCATCAGCCCATGGGCGTCGCCCGGCCAGTTGTCCACCTCGGTGGTGGTCATCAGCTGGCCGCCCTGCTGCAGGCCGGTCACGACCACGGGCTTGAGATTGGCGCGCGCGGCGTAGACCGCGGCCGTCCAGCCTGCCGGGCCGGAGCCCAGGATCAGCAGGCGGCTGTGCTTGGAAGTGCTCATGTATACTCGAAAAAGTGGGCTGAAAAGCGCGCAAGCCGGTGTCATCGGGCGTGCTGCGGACCGCACATAGGGTGACGGCGGGGCGGGGGCGAATCAAGGCGCGCCGATGGAATGCACCAGGGCCGCGGCCCCTTCGGATGCCTGCGAGCGCCGATCCGGGCGCCAGGGCTGCCGCGCTCAGAGGCGGCGCTGAATTCCGGATTCGATTCGTTTAGTATCAAGCACTAACACGATATTTCTGAGGTCGGATCCCAAGGTGGCAAAAGCGCTCCCGGAACGCGGCAAATCCAAAGGCGCACCCGCGGCGCGTCGCACCAAGCCGTCCACGCCGCCCAATCCCCGTCGTCAGCGCCTGTGGCGCGATCTGGCGCTGATCGTGATCGCGCCGGTGCTGCTGTACCTGCTGGCCTGCCTGTTCACCTATTCGCCCAGCGACCCCAGCTGGACCCAGTCAGTCAGCGTGACCGGGCAGATCCACAACGTCGGCGGCCGGGTCGGCGCGACCGTGGCCGACCTGCTGCTGGGCTTCTTCGGGTATGTGGCCTTCCTGCTGCCGATCATCCTGGGCGCGATCGCCTGGATCGCGCTGTTCGGCATGGACAAGGACGGCGATGGCGAGTCCGACCTGGGCCCGGCGCTGCGCCTGGTGGGCATGGTCGGATTCCTGATCTCGGCCTCGGGCCTGCTGTACGTGCGCCACATCTCGGCGGTGGACATCGCCAACGGGCCCGGCGGCATCCTCGGGCGCCTGGTCGGGCGCTCGCTGGAGATGCTGTTCGGCGCGCTGGGCGGCAACCTGTTCCTGCTGGTGCTGTTCCTGGTCTCGGTGACCCTGGCGACCGGGCTGTCGTGGTTCGCGGTGATGGAGCGGATCGGGCAGGGCGTCTCGGCGCTGCCGGACCTGCTGCGCCGGGGCAGCAAGCAGGCCGAGGACTGGCAGCAGACCCGCACCCTGCGCGAGCAGCGCCAGGAAGTGCGCAAGGCCGACGCCGAGGTGCGCGCCAAGCGCGAGCCGGTCAAGATCGAGCCGCCGGCCGCGCCGGTGGTGGAGAAGAGCGAGCGCGCCAAGCGCGAGACCCAGATCCCGCTGTTCCACGGCACCGGCGGCACGGCCGACGGCCTGCCGCCGCTGGCCCTGCTCGACGATCCCAAGCCGCAGGCCAAGGGCTATTCGGAAGAGACGCTGGAAGTGCTCTCGCGGCAGATCGAGTTCAAGCTCAAGGACTTCCGCATCGATGTGCAGGTGGTCGGCGCCTATCCGGGCCCGGTGATCACCCGCTTCGAGCTTGAGCCGGCGCCGGGCGTCAAGGTCAGCCAGATCTCCTCGCTGGACAAGGACATCGCCCGCGGCCTGTCGGTCAAGGCGGTGCGCGTGGTCGACGTGATCCCGGGCAAGTCGGTGATCGGCCTGGAGATCCCCAACACCAGCCGCGAGATGATCTATCTCTCCGAGCTGCTGCGCTCCAAGGAATACGACAAGTCGGCCAGCCCGCTGACCCTGGCCCTGGGCAAGGGCATCGCCGGCCAGCCGACCGTGGCCGACCTGGCGCGCATGCCGCACCTGCTGGTGGCCGGCACCACCGGTTCGGGCAAGTCGGTGGCGGTCAACGCCATGGTGCTGAGCCTGCTCTACAAGGCCAGCCCGAAAGAGCTGCGCATGCTGATGATCGACCCGAAGATGCTGGAACTGAGCGTCTACGAGGGCATCCCGCACCTGCTGGCGCCGGTGGTCACCGACATGAAGGAGGCCGCCAACGGCCTGCGCTGGTGCGTGGCCGAGATGGAGCGCCGCTACAAGCTGATGAGCGCGGTGGGCGTGCGCAACCTGGCCGGCTTCAACAAGAAGGTCAAGGACGCCCAGGACGCCGGCCAGCCGCTGATGGATCCGCTGTTCAAGCCCAATCCGGACCTGGACGAGATGCCGCGGCAGCTGGACACACTGCCGTTCATCGTGATCTTCATCGACGAATTCGCCGACATGATGATGATCGTCGGCAAGAAGGTCGAGGAACTCATCGCCCGCCTGGCGCAGAAGGCGCGCGCGGCCGGCATCCACCTGATCCTGGCCACCCAGCGCCCCTCGGTGGACGTGATCACCGGCCTGATCAAGGCCAACATCCCGACCCGCATCGCCTTCCAGGTCAGCTCCAAGATCGACTCGCGCACCATCCTGGACCAGTCCGGCGCCGAGACCCTGCTGGGCCATGGTGACATGCTCTACCTGCCGCCGGGCACGGCCATGCCGGACCGCGTGCACGGCGCCTTCGTCTCCGACGAGGAGGTGCACCGCGTGGTCGAGCACCTCAAGGCCAGCGGCCCGGTGGACTACATCGAAGGCGTGCTGGAAGAAGTGCAGACCATGGGCGATGGCGTGGTGGTCGGCGCGACCGGCCTGCCCGAATCGGCCGGCAGCGACGATCCGGAGGCCGATCCGCTCTACGACCAGGCCGTGCAGATCGTCACCGAGACGCGCCGCGCCTCCATCTCCGGCGTGCAGCGTCGCCTGAAGATCGGCTACAACCGCGCCGCCCGGCTGGTCGAGGCGATGGAAGCGGCCGGCGTGGTCAGTGCGCCCGAGCACAACGGCGACCGCAGCGTCCTGGCGCCACCGCCGCGCTGAAGCGGCGGGGAACTTCGACGGAGCGGCGCAACGCCGCCCGGCCATCCTTCGCTGGATCGTCGAGGCTGCCTCGCCTGCCGCGCGCGGGCCTGCAGCCGGATCCCGCCCGTTCGCGGCAGCCGCCATGGCCCGCCGATTCAGATTGGACGCGTCACACTTGCCGCATCACGACATCAGGGGTTTTGCATGATCCGCATGCTGAGATTGGCCGTGTTGGGCACGGCGCTGCTGGCCGGCACCGCGCTGGCCGACGCGCGCGCCGAGCTGGTCGCCTTCACCAACGGCCTCAAGGGCCTGGACGCGCAGTTCAGCCAGACCGTCTACAACGCCAACGGCGCGGTGAAGGAGCGCTCCAGCGGCCGCGTGGCGCTGTCCACGCCGGACCTGTTCCGCTGGGAGTATGCCAAGCCCTACGAACAGCTGATCGTGGCCGACGGCAGGAAAGTCTGGATCTACGAACCGGACCTGCAGCAGGCCACCGTGCGCGACCAGGGCAGCGAGGCGCAGAGCAGCCCGCTGGCCGCGCTGCTCAAGCCCAAGGAACTGGACGCCAAGTTCGACGTCTCCCAGGCCCCGGCCGCGCAAGGCCTGGAATGGATGACGCTCACGCCCAAGCGGGATGATGCGACCAGCGGCTTCGAAGTGGCCGAACTGGGCTTCGCCAACGGCCAGCTCAAGCGCATGAAGGTGACCGACGCGGTCGGCCAGCGCACCGAGGTGGAGTTCAGCGGCTGGAAGCGCAACCCGGCCTTCGCCGCCGGCACCTTCAGCTACAAGCCGACCGCCGGCGTGGACGTGGTCGGCGCGGCGCAGTAAGGCCGTCGCGACGACGCCTGGGCGCGCACCGCCTACAATGGCGGTGTGGCCCGCACCCGCACTTCCCAGCCTCCCACCGACGATCTGCTGAGCGTCGATCGCAGCGCGTTGCAGCCGCTGGCCGAGCGCATGCGCCCGCGCACGCTCGACGAGATGGTCGGCCAGCGCCGCCTGCTCGCGCCGGGTACGGCGCTGCGCCGCGCGATCGAGTCCGGGCGCGTGCATTCGATGATCCTGTGGGGGCCGCCGGGCTGCGGCAAGACCACGCTGTCGCTGCTGCTGGCGCAGTACGCCGATGCGGAATTCAAGGCGATCTCCGCGGTGCTCTCCGGACTGCCGGAGGTGCGCCAGGTGCTGGCCGAGGCCGCGCACCGCTTCGCCCAGGGGCGGCGCACGGTGCTGTTCGTCGACGAGGTGCACCGCTTCAACAAGGGCCAGCAGGATGCGTTCCTGCCGCATATCGAGCGCGGCACGATCCTGTTCGTCGGGGCGACCACCGAGAACCCGTCCTTCGAGCTGAACTCGGCGCTGCTCTCGCGCTGCCGCGTGCACGTGATGGAGGCGGTCTCGCCGGCCGACATCGCCCAGGCGCTGCGCCACGCGCTGGAAGACAGCGAGCGCGGGCTGGGCGGGCAGGGGCTGGAGGTCTCCGATGAGGCGCTGATGCAGATCGCCGGCGCGGCCGATGGCGACGTGCGCCGCGCGCTGACCCTGCTGGAGATCGCCGCCGAACTGGCGGTGGACGAGGGTGGCCAGGTTACCGAGGCCACGCTGGTGCAGGTGCTGGCCGACCGCACGCGCCGCTTCGACAAGGGCGGCGAGCAGTTCTACGACCAGATCTCGGCGCTGCACAAGTCGGTGCGCAGCTCCAATCCGGATTCGGCGCTGTACTGGCTCACGCGCATGCTCGATGGCGGCTGCGACCGGGCCTATCTGGCGCGCCGGCTCACGCGCATGGCGATCGAGGACATCGGCCTGGCCGATCCGCGCGCCCAGCAGATGGCGCTGGAGGCCTGGGACATCTACGAGCGTCTGGGCAGCCCGGAAGGGGAGCTCGCGCTGGCCCAGCTGGTGCTGTACCTGGCCGCCACCGCCAAGTCCAACGCCGGCTATGCCGCTTTCAACCAGGCCAAGGCCGAGGTCCGCGAGACCGGCACCCAGGAGGTGCCCATGCACCTGCGCAACGCGCCGACCAAGCTGATGAAGGGCCTGGGCTACGGCCAGGGCTATCAGTACGACCACGACGCCGAGGGCGGCATCGCGCTGGACCAGACCGGCTTCCCCGATGCGATGGGCGAGCGCATCTACTACCAGCCGGTCGAGCGCGGGCTGGAGATCAAGCTCAAGCAGAAGCTCGATGCCTTGCGCGCGGCGCGCGCCCAGGCGCGGGCTGACAAGGCGCGCTGAAGCGGCTATCGTCGCGGCCCACAGGAGATGGCATTCCTCCTCGAACCGCCGGCGGCGCGACCGTCGTGCTGATGATGCCTGCCCAACCCCACGCCGGGGTGGCAGGTGCGTGCCCCGGCATCGATCCTTCGGAGACCGTCATGCCGCAACACGCCTTACACCCCTGTCTTGTCCTGTCGCTGCGCGCCGAGCGAGGTGCGGCATGAATCCGTCCCTGTGGTGGCAGCAGCTGGCGCTGGTGATGGGCGGCGGTGCGCTGGGCGCGGGCCTGCGCTTCTGGATCGGCGGGCAGATGCTGCGCCAGTTCGGCAGCGGCTTCCCCTACGGCACGCTGGCGGCCAACTTCATCGGCTCGCTGGTTGGCGGTTTCCTGCTGGTGTGGCTGGAGAATCGCGGGCCCTCGGCGCTGTACCTGCGCGCGTTCCTGGTGGTCGGCATCCTGGGCGGGCTGACCACCTTCTCCTCGCTGATGATGGAAAGCCTGATGCTGGCGCGCACGGGGCGCGGCATGGTGGCCTTCGCCAACCTCGGGGTCAGCCTGGCCGGTGGGCTGGTGCTGGTCGCGCTGGGCGCCTGGATCGCGCTGCAGCTGCGGCCGGCGCCCTGAGCGCCGGCCCCATGCTCAAAGCTTGCGCACGCGGAAGCTGCGGCCCTTGATCTTGCCGGCCGACAGGCGCGCCACGGCCTTGTCGGCCTGACCGGCCTGCACGGCGACATAGCTGCGCACCGGGCCGATCATGATCTTGCCGATCGCGCTGCCGGGCAAGCCGGCGTCGCCGGTCAGGGCGCCGAGCAGGTCGCCGGGACGCAGCTTGTCCTTCTTGCCGCCGTCCACGCGCAGGGTGGCGAACGGCGCGCGCGGCGGCTGCGCCGGGCGGCCGGTGGCCAGCGGGGTCTTCATCCATTCCAGCGGCGCGCCGGTGAGTTCCTCGAGCATCCGCGCCCGGGGCAGTTCGCGCGGGGCGACCAGGCTGAAGGCCAGGCCGCTGCGTCCGGCGCGCGCGGTGCGGCCGATGCGGTGGGTGTAGGTGTCGGTGTCGGTCGGCAGTTCGTAGTTGAACACCGCGGCCACGTCTTCCACGTCCAGGCCGCGCGCGGCCACATCGCTGGCCACCAGCACATTGCAGCTGCCGCCGGCGAAGCGCACCAGCACCTCCTCGCGATCGCGCTGCTCCAGGTCGCCGTGCAGGGCCAGCGCCGAGAAGCCGTAGCCCTGCAGCGAGTTGGCCACCTCGTCCACGTCCTTGCGCGTATTGCAGAACACCACGGCCGGCTCCACGCGCTGGGCCAGCAGCAGGCCGGCCAGGGCCTTCTGCCGCAGGGCGGGTTCGACCTCGCAGAAGCGCTGCAGGATATCCGGCGCAGCGGCGGCGGTCTGGCCTGCGGCCACTTCGAGCGGCTCGCGCAGCATGTCCTGGGCGATGCCGCGGATCGCCTCGGGCCAGGTGGCCGAGAACAGCAGGCTCTGCCGGGTCTTGGGCGTGCGCCCGACGATCTCGCGGATCTGGTCCTCGAAGCCCATGTCCAGCATGCGGTCGCCCTCGTCCAGGACCAGCACGCGCACGCCGTTCAGATGCAGGGCCTTCTTGCGCATCAGCTCCTGCACGCGGCCGGGCGTGCCGACCACCACGTGCGGATCGTGCTCGAGCGAGGCCAGCTGCGGTTCCAGCGCCATGCCGCCGCACAGCAGCGAGACCTTCAGATTGGGCAGGCCGACGGCCAGGCGACGCACGGCGCGGGCGACCTGGTCGGCCAGCTCGCGCGTGGGGCACAGCACCAGCGCCTGGGTCTTGACCAGGCCGGTGTCCACCCGCGCCAGCAGCCCCAAGGCGAAGGCGGCGGTCTTGCCGCTGCCGGTCGGCGCCTGGGCGATGAGGTCGCGCCCGTCGAGAACGGCCGGCAGCGCGCGCGCCTGGATCTCGGTGGGGCGGGTGTAGCCGGCGGCGTCGAGGCCGCGCCGCAGCGCGTCGCTCAGCGGCAGTGTCGAGAAATCATCCATGCACCATGATCGCATGGCGCACCGTGCGGCTCGCGCTTCTGGCAGCGCTTCGAAGGCTTGGCCCTCCAGCGCAGCGCATCGCCCGCGCTAATCCTCGAGCGCATCCATGTCCTTGTCGCGCAGCGCCAGGAACGCCCAGAACGGCAGGCCGCGTTCGCGCCAGGCCAGCTGCGCCTGGTCCAGCACCGAGACCAGCGTGTCGAAGTCGGCCTCGTTGCGCGCGTGCAGTTCGCCAGCGCTTTCCAGCAGCAGCACGTAGCCGGCGCCGGGCAACCAGCTCAGGTCGCGCAGGCCATCCAGCAGGCCATCCCAGTTGCGTCCGGTGCCCAGGGGAAAGTCCAGCGCCACGGCGACGCGCAGCAGCAGGGTCTGCTTGTCGCGCACGCCGAGCAGGTCGATCCGCCGCAGCACCAGGCGCGCGCTGAAGGCGTAGGCGGCCAGCACGTCCAGGTCCTGCATGCCGACGAAATACACGCCGGCGCGGCTGGCGTCCTCCAGATGCGGATCCTGATCGGCGTTCATGGACGCGGCACCTGGAACGAGCGGAAGCTCTCGTAATGGTCGGCGGTGTACCAGTACGCGCGCGGCGGTGTGCCACCGGTGATGATCCGGCGCGCGCCGCGGTTGGGTGCGCCGGGCGTTCGCACCGTGTACTCGTGGTACCAGCCGCGCGGCTGGGCGGGCAGGCGTCCCTCGTAGTTGCCGAAGACCGTGCCGTCCTGCGGATACGGGAAGGGTCCGCCGCGCGCGATCAGCGCCAGGGTGTCGCGCGCCTCGGGCGGCAGGAAGGCGGGCAGGGCGTCGGCCTGCGCCGCCGCGCCGAAGGCTGTGGTGGCGATCGGCGCCGGTGTGCTTTCGGTGGCAGGCCGCGGCGCGCGCGTGGCCTGCCAGGCGACCGCGGCGATCGCCACAGCGACCAGCAGCAGCCGTCCACGTCCCTGCCAGAATCCTTGTGGGCGCGGTCCCCGACCCGACATGCCCTTCCCCATTCAGCTTGGAGCCGGCAGTTTGGTCGCAGCGCCCCGGCTTGTAAACCAAGGCGGCGTCTGGCCACGGATATTCACGTCTTCGCGGCGGCCTTCAATCCGGCTGCGCGGCGTCCGGTCAGCGCGGCGTCTGGTCGGTGCGCAGCACCGGATACAGGCCGTAGCGCGTATCCCAGGACGGGTGCCGGCGGGCGAAGAACTCCAACCGCGCGCGCGGGCTGGCGGCGAAGGCCGCATCGTCCTTCAGGCGCTGCTCGAAGGCCGCCTTGACCTGCGGATCGCGCAGCATCTGCCGCGCCACGTCCTCGGCCACGTAGCTCTCCATGTATTCCTTGCGCTCGAACGCGGCGTTGAACAGGCCCCACTGCAGCAGCGAGTCCGGCGCGTCTGGGTCCAGCAGCGCCACCACCAGCCGCGCGCGCGGCTGGGCGATAGGCACGAACAGGCTGCCGGCAGGCAGCTGTGCGGATTCGTCGGCCCAGGCGCCGGCGAGCTTGAGGCGCTGGTGGCCTTCGGTGGAGGTCTTGTCGAAGTCGATGCGCGTGGCGCGGTAGGCCTGCGCCGGCGCATCCAGCGCCGCGTCGAGGCGGCGGTACTGCAGCCCGTGCGCGCGCAGCCGCGGCTCGACCATCGGCGCCCAGGCGACCGGCACCAGGTAACCGGCGCGCGGCGCGGTGGTGGTCACCGCCGGCTCCATGGTGTCGCGCAGCGGGATGTGCCAGACCTGTGGGGTGTCTTCGTCGTAGCGGGTCATCAGCCCGCCGGAGACCTCCGAGGGCGTGCGCGTATAGGCATAGCCGAGGAAATCGATCATGCGCGGGGTGTCGTTGGCCTTCCAGTCCAGCACCTGCGGCTGGCCGCCGAGCCGGGTGGCCGCCTCATCGGCCGCGGCCGCATCGCCGCGCCAGGCCGCGCCGTGCACGGCGGCCTGCTGCAGCACGGCGACGATGGCGTTGCCGGTGATCGCCACGCGCTGCGGATAGCGCAGCCAGGAGTGCGTCTCCACCAGCACGCCGAAGCGGTTGCGCAGTTGGAAGTAGCCGTGCGAGAAGCGCGGCGGATAGATCTCGTCGGCGAACCCGGCCGCCGGATTGTCGTTCTCGGCCAGCGAGGGATAGAACGGCAGGGCGTGCGAGCCCTGGCGGTCCAGCTGCGCGATCATCGCCGCGCGCAGCGCCTGGCCGTCGCGCTGCAGGGTGGCATCGCCCTCGTGCGAGGGCTCGACCTGCACCGAGATGTCGTGGCGGAACTTGGCCCCGTCGGTGACATGCAGGTCCATGGCGATCAGCGGGTCCCAGGCATCGACCAGGGCCAGCATCGCCTGCATCTCCGGCGCGTCGGCCTTCATGTAGTCGCGGTTGAGGTTGAGGTTCTGCGCGGTGGCGCGGAAGCCCATTTCTTCCGGGCCGCGCTGGTTGGGGCGATTCCAGGGTCCGAAGCGCTCGTGCCCGTCGGCGTTGAACACCGGTACGAACAGCCAGACCACCTTGTCCAGCGTGCCCTTGGCGCGCTTGCTCTCCAGCAGCTGGCGGGCGACGAGGAAGCCGGCGTCCTTGCCATCGATCTCGCCGGGATGGATGCCGCCCTGGATCAGCACCACCGGCAGGCCGCGGGCGCGGGCCGCGGCGGGATCGAGCGCGCCGCTGGTGGAGATGGCCATGGCGTGCAGCGGCCGGCCCTCGGGCGTGGTGCCGAAGTCGAAGCAGCGCACCGCCTGCGGCCAGCGCGCGGCGAAGGCGGCGCACAGGCGCCCCACTTCCTCGTAGCGGCCGGTCCTGGTGAAGCCGGAGGCTTCGGAGGCGCTGATCAGCGCCGCATCGCTGGGCGCGGCGGCGACCGGCGCCAGGGGACTCAACAGCAGACAGGCGAGCAGGGCGGGGCGCAGGCGCATCGGGACGGGCAGGGTTGGTGTAAGGGGCGGCCATCATGCCAGCGATGCCGCGCGCGCCGGCCCGCGCGCGCGGGTGGGGAAGGTCTGACAGGGTGGTCAGCCAAGCGCGCTGGGGCGCTCGCTAAGCTGGCGCACGATTTTTTGCCGTCGAGTTCCCATGCACGCCACCTCGCCCCCGGCCCGCCTGCCGCGCCAGATCCCCTTCATCATCGGCAACGAAGGCTGCGAGCGCTTCAGCTTCTACGGGATGCGCAACATCCTGACCTCCTTCCTGGTCGGCACCCTGCTGCTGCATGCGCCGGAAGCCGATCGCGCGGCGATGGCCAAGGACGTGTTCCACAGCTTCGTGATCGGGGTGTACTTCTTCCCGCTGCTGGGCGGCTGGCTGGCCGACCGCTGTTTCGGCAAGTACAACACCGTGCTGTGGTTCTCGCTGATCTATTGCGCCGGCCACGCGTGCCTGGCGATCTTCGAGCACGACCGGCAGGGCTTCTACACCGGGCTGTTCCTGATCGCGCTGGGCTCGGGCGGGATCAAGCCGCTGGTGGTGTCCTTCGTCGGCGACCAGTTCGACCAGTCCAACAAGCATCTGGCGCGCAAGGTGTTCGACGCCTTCTACTGGATCATCAACTTCGGCTCGTTCTTCGCCTCGCTGCTGACGCCGATCCTGCTGCGCAGCCATGGGCCGGCGGTGGCCTTCGGCGTGCCGGGGGCGCTGATGCTGATCGCTACGCTCGTGTTCTGGCTGGGCCGGCACCGCTACGTGCACGTGCCGCCGGCGGCGTCCGACCCGCACGCCTTCCTCAAGGTGGTGCGCAGCGCGCTGCTGGCCCGCGCGCGGGGGCAGGGCAGGCCCGGGCTGGCCCTGGCGGTGTTGGGTGCGGTGCTGGCCGTGGGCGCGCTGGCGGCCACGCCGGTGCTGGGCTTCGTGGCGGCCGCGTGCCTGGCGCTGGGGCTGGTGATCGCCTTCGGCGGGGCCGGGGCCTCGCTGCAGCTGGAGCGCGCGCGGGGCATTCATCCCGATGCGGCGGTCGATGGCGTGCGCGCGGTGCTGCGCATCCTGATCGTGTTCGCGCTGACCACGCCCTTCTTCTCGCTATTCGACCAGAAGGCCTCGACCTGGGTGCTGCAGGGACAGGCCATGCAGATCCCGCATCACCTGGCGTGGTGGCCGAGCTGGCTGGTCAAGGACGCCGCGCAGATGCAGGCGCTCAATCCGCTGCTGGTGATGCTGCTGATCCCGTTCAATGCGCTGGTGCTGTATCCGCTGCTGCGCCGGATCGGCATCGAGCCCACGCCGCTGCGGCGCATGGGCGCGGGCATCGCCCTGGCCGGCGTGGCCTGGGTGGTGGCTGGACTGCTGCAGCTGGCGCTGGATGGCGGCCACCCGGTGTCGCTGGCCTGGCAGACGCTGCCCTATGCGCTGCTGACCCTGGGCGAGGTGCTGGTCTCGGCCACGGCGCTGGAGTTCGCCTACAGCCAGGCGCCGGTGGCGATGAAGGGCGTGATCATGGCCTTCTGGTACCTGGCCACCACCTTCGGCAGCCTGTGGGTGCTGCTGACCAACGCCGGCGTGCGCAACGCCACCGTGACGGCGCACATCGGCGATACGGGCCTGAGCGAGGCGGCGTTCCTGATGTTCTTCTTCGCCGGGTTCGCCTTCCTGGCGGCGCTGGCCTTCGCCGGCTACGCACGGCGCTATCCGATGCAGGACAATTACCGGGCCGCCTGACCCGCGCGCGCCTTCGTCCCGCTTACAGGAACCGCATGATCACCCTGATCCTCATCGCCATCACCGTGGTCGTCTCGCTGCTGGCCTTGAACAACCGCCGCGTCGCCGACCGCCTGATCCTGTGGCCGCCGGCCATCGACAAGCTCCACCAGTACGACCGGCTGATCACGCATGGCTTCATCCATGCCGACTTCATGCACCTGTTCTTCAACATGCTCACGCTGTTCTTCTTCGGTCGGCAGATCGAGGGCTTCATGGAACAGCAGACCGGCACCTGGTGGGCGTATCCGCTGTTCTATCTGTCGGCGCTGGTGATGGCGATCCTGCCGACCTATCTGAAGCACCAGAAGGACCCCAACTACTTCAGCCTGGGCGCCTCGGGCGCGGTGTCGGCGGTGCTGTTCGCCTTCATCCTGCTGGCGCCGTGGTCGCAGATCCTGGTGTTCGTGATCCCGATGCCGGCCATCCTGTTCGCCGTGCTCTACGTGGTCTACAGCATCTGGATGGACCGCCGCGGTGGCGATCGGGTCAACCACAGCGCGCATCTGGCCGGGGCGGCCTACGGGATCATGTTCATGCTGATCATGGAGCCGCAGGTGCTGCAGCACTTCCTGGCCGAGCTGAGCCGCCCGCGCCTGTAGCCGCCCCGCGCTGGCCGTACAATCGGCGCCCCCTGACAGCTTCGCGGAGAACGACCCAGTGAGCCGAACCCTAGTCCTGCTGCGCCACGGCCAGAGCGAGTGGAACCTGTCCAACCGGTTCACCGGCTGGGTCGACGTGGATCTGACCGAGCAGGGCCGCGCCGAGGCGGCCGCGGCCGGCAAGCTGATGAAGGACGAGGGCCTGAAGTTCGACGTGGCCTACACCTCGGTGCTCAAGCGCGCGATCCATACGCTGCAGGGCGCGCTGAAGGAGATGGACCAGGACTGGCTGCCGGTGCACAAGAGCTGGCGCCTGAACGAGCGTCACTACGGTGCGCTGCAAGGCCTGGACAAGGCCGAGACGGCGGCCAAGCACGGCGAGGAGCAGGTCAAGATCTGGCGCCGCTCCTACGACATCCCGCCGCCGCCGATGGAGGCGGCCGATCCGGGCCATCCGGCGCAGGACCGGCGTTACGCCATGCTCGACCGCAATGCGCTGCCGGCGACCGAGTCGCTGGCCACCACGCTGGAGCGGGTGCTGCCGTACTGGCACGACGCCATCGCGCCGGCGCTCAAGGACGGCAAGACGGTGCTGGTGACCGCGCACGGCAACTCGCTGCGCGCGCTGTACAAGTACCTCAACCATGTGAGCAAGGAAGAAATCCTGGAGCTCAACATCCCCACCGGCATCCCGCTGCTGTTCGAGCTGGACGACCAGCTGCAGGTCAAGTCCTTCCGCTACCTGGGCGACCCGGAGGCGGCCAAGCGCGCCGCCGAGGCGGTGGCCAATCAGAGCAAGGCCAAGTAATAGCGAGCGCGCCGCTGAGGCGGTAACCCGGAGTAAGGCCGATAGTAGCGGTCCAGGGTGGGGCAGGTGGCAGCGGTCCAGGGTGGGGCAGGTGGCAGCGGCGGCGGCTTGGGTTGGCGGCGCGATCGTAAGCCAGTTTCTCCAGCAGGGTCGCTCCGCTCGACGCGGAGCGCGGCGGTTGCGCTTCGTGGCTTCGGAAGGGCAGCGGGCCGGCGGGCGGTGTCCGCTTTTCCCTCGATCAGGGCATCCTGCCCTGACTCGGGCGCTCGGCTTCCTGCCTCGCTAGGCGCGGTCACCGCCCGCCGGCCCGCTGCCGCGCGCGTCGGGTGCAGGTACTTCGGGTTGAAGAAGTCTTGATCTTTCGGGTCGCAGGCCTTGTTTGGCAGGGCTCCCACTTGTAGAGCGGAGCTTGCTCCGCTGCTTTTCGACCGGATCATCGGCAAGCCCCAGCGGAGTCCCCGAGATGGGATTGCCACAAGCTCCACTCTACAAGGATGCTGAGGCTTGATCCGAGAGACAGTTGTCCCACAGAAGCAGGGTTTCACCGAAGGAGGCTCCCGCTGAGGTGCGAGCCTCGGGCCATCCCAAGAATCGGCCAGGGGGCTGGCCGAGGGTCAGCACTCGGCTGGGTCGAGGCGGTTGGGGAAGCCTGTTCAGACTCGTGCTGACCGGCCACGCGCCCCGGAAAAGCACAAAAAAAAAACGGGCAACCCCCGTTGCCCGTTTCCAATGGTGAAACGCGAATCCGGTGGCGCGGCTGATCAGGACCCTGCCAGCGCGCTCTTGCTTTGATCGAACGGAACATCGTCGCTGCCATAGGACGAGAGCAGGCGCTCGTACACGGCATTGTTGAGCCGCTCGAACTCCCAGTCCTGGGTGTTGCCATTCACGGAAAGCTGATACAGGCCTTCGAGCAGGGTGAAATCGCTGGACGACACGCCCGCCACGCCGCCCGCCTCTTCGATCTGACTCATCGCACGTCCCCCTAGCTGATTCGTCGCTTGGTTCGTGGGGACTGCATATGCAGCTTCCGTGCCAAAATTCGACGCCGCGTGGCGGGGCGTCACGGGGCCGCATCCGCCTTCCAGGCGGCGCGAAAGTGACGCGCTGGGTCAGACCCTGCCATGCGCCGGTCTCACGCCGGGCGTGGCAGGCTGTGCGTCCTCTCAGCCAAGGTCAGCGCCCCGTGCCCGACGTCCAACATGATCCCGCCGCCGGTAAGTTCTTCCTGGACAAGGACGGCCAGCAGGCCGAGGTGGAGTATCGCCGCCACGGGGCGCAGATGGTCATCACCCACACCTTCGTACCCGACGCGCTGCGCAACCGCGGCCTGGCCAGCGAGCTGGTGCGCGCGGCGCTGGACCTGGCCAGGAACGAGGGTCTGAAGGTCGTCCCGGTGTGCAGCTACAGCGCGGACTTCCTGCAGCGCCATCCCGAGTACGCCGATCTGCGGGCCTGAAGGCCCGCCCTGCAGGCCCGCGCGCCGCTACACTCCTGCCGTTTTTTGCAAGAAGGAATGACTTCCATGGGTACAGGAAAGACCATCGTCCCCGCACTGCTGGTGGCGGGCCTGCTGGCCGCATGCAGCCCGTCGTCGACACCGCCCCAGGCCAACGCGCCGGCCAACGGAACGACACCCGCCAGCACCGCGCCTGCCGCCTCGCCGCCGCCGGCCCAGGCCGCGCTGGCTGACGTGGCCGAATCCGACCCGCGCTATGTCATCGGCATCAGCTATCCGCCGCAGATCAACCAGTACCCGGGCCTGGCCAAGGCCGTCGGCGATTACGCCGGGGCCGCGCGCCAGGGGCTGATGGAGGCGGTGAAGGACCTCGGCCAGGAGAAGCCGACCGCGCCATACGAGCTGTCGCTGGCCTTCGACATGGTCGCCAACACGCCCGAGGTGGTGGCGGTGTCGGGTAACGGCAGCCGCTATACCGGTGGGGCGCACGGCGAGCCGCTGGTGGCGCGCTTCACCTGGCTGCCGCAGCGGCAGACGCTGCTCACCACCCAATCGCTGCTGACGCAGGGCAAGGGCCTGGAGGCGGTCAGCAGCTATGTGCGCGAACAGCTGCATACCGCCGCCTCGCTGCGCAACGACGATCCCGGCATGTCGCCGGAAGACCGCGCCAGCCTGCTGCAGTCGGCCACCCAGATGATCGACGAGGGCACCGCGCCCAAGCTGGAGAACTTCCGCCTGTTCCAGCCGGTGATGAACGCCGACGGCAAGATCACCGCGCTGCGGTTCGTCTTCCCGCCGTATCAGGTCGGGCCGTACTCGGACGGCACCCAGACCGTGGACGTGCCCGCGCAGGTGCTCGCGCCCTATCTGGCGCCGGAAGACGCCGGGCTGTTCGTCAAGTAAGAGGAGGGCGGGCCCCGCGCTGCGGATCGCCCGCGCCGCTTTGGATCAGGCGGCCGCCTTGCGCGGCTTGCCGTAGAGCGCCCGCAGTTCGTCCTTGGCGCGCTCCAGGATGTCCAGCCGCTGCCGGGGCAGGGTGCTGCCGGCGCGGTTGATGTAGAAGACCAGCATCGACATGGCCGAGCGGAAGGGCGGCGCCTTGCGCCGGGTGCTGGCCTCGGCCGCACGCTTCAGCGCGTGGGCGATGTCCTTCGGGTCGTCCTGCTCGAAAACGCCGGGCTTGAGGTCCAGCGAATGGCTGGTTTCGGTGACGTGCTGTGACCAGCGGGGGTCCTGGTGATGCTCTTCTTCCTGGGATGGGTGGGCGTGTTTCAGCGTCATCATCGTTCTTGCTCCTGTTCGCGCTCAGTCGGGGGATGCCGGGGCGCAGCACGTAGGACGCTATCGATGAGGACCTAAAGAAAACGCGAACTGACTGTTGCGAAAGTCTTTGCGTTGCGTGGGGTTCCGAGGCACCTGTCCCATTTCTTGCTCTGCATCGCATCACAGGCCGGCCTTCCGGGCGTGTTGACCGCCGCCCTGGATGTCCCCATCTTGGGTTCACGCTTCCGTGCGAACGCCATGCCCGCCTTGTCCTTCCATCCCGCCGTCCAGCGCTGGTTCGCCGGGGCGTTCCCGTCGCCGACGGACGCCCAGGTTCAGGCCTGGCCGGCGATCCAGTCCGGCCGGCACACGCTGGTGGCCGCGCCGACCGGGTCGGGCAAGACGCTGACCGCCTTCCTGGCGGCGCTGGATGCGCTGGTGCGCGAGGGCGTGGCGGCCGGCGGCGCGCTGCCGGACGAGACCCGGGTGCTGTACGTCTCGCCGCTCAAGGCGCTGTCCAACGACATCCATCTGAACCTGGAAGCGCCGCTGGCCGGCATCCGCGCCGAACTGCACGCGCTGGCGCTGCCCGATGTGGCCATCCGCACCGCCGTGCGCACCGGCGACACCCCGCAGCGCGAGCGCGCAGCCGCGCGCAAGCTGCCGCCGCACGTGCTGGTGACCACGCCCGAGTCGCTGTACGTGCTGCTGGGCAGCGAATCGGGCCGCGCCTCCCTGCGCCACGTGCGCACCGTCATCGTCGACGAGATCCACGCCGTGGCCGCCAGCAAGCGCGGCAGTCACCTGGCGCTGTCGCTGGAGCGCCTGGCCCACTTGTGCCAGTCCCCACCGGTGCGCGTGGGCCTGTCGGCCACGCAGAAGCCGATCGAGGAAGTCGCACGCTTCCTGGTCGGCAGCCGCCATGTGCACGGCGACACGCCGGACTGCGCCATCGTCGATATCGGCTACACGCGCCAGCGCGATCTGGCGCTGGAACTGCCGCCCACGCCGCTGTCGGTGGTGCTGTCCGGCGACCAGCTGCAGCAGATCCACGAGCGCATTGCCGCGCTGGTGCGGGAGCACCGCACCACGCTGGTGTTCGTCAACACCCGGCGCATGGCCGAGCGCGTGACCCGGCATCTGGGCGAGCTGCTGGGCAAGGACGCGGTGGCCGCGCACCACGGCAGCCTGGCGCGCGAGGCGCGGCTGCTGGCCGAACAACGCCTCAAGGCCGGCCAGCTGCAGGTGCTGGTGGCCACTGCTTCGCTGGAGCTGGGTCTGGATATCGGCGATGTGGACCTGGTCTGCCAGATCGGCTCGCCGCGCTCCATCGCCACCTTCCTGCAGCGCGCCGGGCGCTCCGGCCATGCGGTCGGCGGCACGCCCAAGGCGCGGCTGTTTCCGCAGTCGCGCGATGAGCTGGTCGAATGCGCCGCGCTGCTCGATGCCGTGCAGCGCGGCGAACTGGACGCCCTGCATCTGCTCGAGGCACCGCGCGATGTGCTGGCCCAGCAGATCGTGGCCGA
This sequence comes from Pseudoxanthomonas winnipegensis, assembly GCF_004283755.1. Lineage (GTDB taxonomy): Bacteria > Pseudomonadota > Gammaproteobacteria > Xanthomonadales > Xanthomonadaceae > Pseudoxanthomonas_A > Pseudoxanthomonas_A winnipegensis. Next base: position 48,870 of record NZ_SHMH01000011.1, on the reverse strand, counting down.
GACCGCCACCCAGGACTGGGACGAGGACGCCTTGTTCGAACTGGTGCGTGGCGCCTGGCCCTATGCGCGGCTGACGCGGGAGGCCTTCGACGCGGTGGTGCGCATGCTCTCCGAGGGCTTCGCCACCCGCAACGGCCAGCGCGCCGGCTACGTTCACCGCGATGCGGTCAACGGCCGCCTGCGCCAGCGCCGCGGCGCGCGCATGACGGCGCTGACCAGCGGCGGCACCATCCCCGAGACCGGCGACTACAGCGTGCTGCTGGAACCGCAGGCGCAGACCATCGGCACGGTCAACGAGGACTTCGCGGTCGAGAGCCTGGCCGGCGACGTGTTCCAGCTGGGCAATACCAGCTATCGCATCCTGCGCGTGGAGCCGGGCCGGGTGCGGGTGGAGGATGCGCGCGGCGCCGCGCCCAATATCCCGTTCTGGCTCGGCGAGGCGCCGGGCCGCACCGACGAACTCTCACAGGCGGTCTCGCGCCTGCGCGCGGAGGTGGGCGAAGCGGCCGAGCAGGGCGGACGCGAGGCCGTGCTCGCGCTGCTGCGCACGCAGCTGCGGCTCGACGCCGAAGCCGCGCGACAAATCGCCGATTACCTGGTCGCCACGGCGACCGCGCTGGGCGCGCTGCCGACCCAGCAGCAGCTGGTGATGGAGCGCTTCTTCGACGGCAGCGGCGGCACCCAGCTGGTGATCCACAGCCCCTACGGCAGCCGGCTCAACCGCGCTTGGGGCCTGGCGCTGCGCAAGCGCTTCTGCCGCACCTTCAACTTCGAGCTGCAGGCCGCGGCGACCGAGGACGCCATCGTGCTGTCCCTGTCCACCAGCCACAGCTTCCCGCTGGAGGAGGTCTGGCACTACCTCAAGTCCGGCAGCGCGCTGGAGGTGCTGGTGCAGGCCCTGCTGGATGCGCCGCTGTTAGGCGTGCGCTGGCGCTGGAACGCGACCAACGCCCTGGCGCTGCCGCGCTTCACCGGCGGCCGCCGGACCGCGCCGCAGCTGCAGCGCATGAAGTCCGAGGATCTGCTGGCCACGGTCTTTCCCGACCAGGTCGCCTGCCTGGAGAACATCGTCGGCGAACGCGAGGTCCCCGACCATCCTCTGGTCGCGCAGACGCTGGAGGATTGCCTGCACGAGGCGATGGACGCGCAAGGCTGGCTGGCGCTGCTGCGGCGCATGGAAAGCGGCCAGGTGCGCCTGCTGGCGCGCGATCTGACCGGCCCCTCGCCGCTGGCGGCCGAGGCGCTCAACGCGCGGCCCTACGCCTTCCTCGACGACGCGCCGCTGGAGGAGCGCCGCACCCAGGCCGTGCAGTCGCGCCGCTACGGCGACCCGGAAACGGCCGATGACCTGGGCCGGCTCGACCCCGAAGCCATCGCCGCCGTGCGCGCGGAGGCCTGGCCGCAGGCGCGCGACGCCGACGAGCTGCATGAGGCGTTGAGCGGCCTGGGCGTGCTGACGCCAGCGGAAATCCAGGCCAACCCCGGCTGGACCGGCTGGTTGCAGCAGCTGACGCAGGCCGGCCGCGCCGCGCGGCTGGTCGATGCGCAGGGGGCGCCGGGGCTGTGGATCGCTGCCGAGCGCCTGGCCCAGTTCGGCCCGCTGTACGCCGGCGCCGTCCCTGAGCCGGCCATCGCCGCGCCGCGCGGCTACGAAGTGGAGGACTGGCAGCCCGAGCCGGCCTTGCGCGAGCTGCTGCGCGCACGTCTGTCCGGATTCGGCCCGCTGCCTGCGGCCGTGATCGCGGCGGACCTGCAGCTGCCGCTGACCCAGGTGCAGGCCGGCCTGCTGGCCCTGCAGTCCGATGGCTTCGTCATCGCCGGCCGCTTCACGCCCGGCGCCGCGCAGGACGAGTGGTGCGAGCGCCACCTGCTGGCGCGCATCCATCGCTACACGCTGGGTCGACTGCGGCGCGAGATCGAGCCCGTCCCGGCGCGCGACTACGCGCGCTTCCTGTTCCGCTGGCAGCATCTGGATGCCGAGTCGCGCGTGGCCGGCCCCGAGGCCCTGGCCGGCGTCCTGGCGCAGCTGGAAGGCTATGAGGCGCAGGCCGCGGTCTGGGAGCACGAACTGCTCACGGCGCGGGTGCGCGACTACACACCTTCGTGGCTGGACGAGCTGTGCAGCGCCGGCCGCACCCTGTGGACGCGCCTGCGTCCGACGCCTGGGGTGCTGTCGTCCGAGACCTCGTCCTCTTTCGGTTCGTCATCCCCGCGAAGGCGGGGATCCAGCGCCTTGCGCGCGAACGCGGGCAAGGCGCAAAGGCCGGCGACCGGCACCAGTCCGTCGCTGCGCGCCACACCCATCCTGCTGCTGCCGCGTCGCACCGCCGCCCACTGGACGCGGCTTGCACCGAGCGGCGAGGGCGAGGCCGCGCTGGGCTCGCGGGCGCAGCGGGTGGCCGACTATCTGGCGATGCATGGCGCCTCGTTCTTCGACGAGATCGCCGAGGGCACGCGGCTGCTGGCCACCGAACTGGAAGACGCCCTGTCCGAACTGGTCGCCCGCGGCCGCGCCCACTGCGACAGCTTCGGCGGCCTGCGCGCGCTGCTGGTGCCGGCCTCCAAGCGCCCGTCCGCGTTGTCGCGCAAGCGCCGGCGCGTGCCGCTGTTCGGCATCCAGGACGCGGGCCGGTGGGCACTGGTGCGCAGCGCGCCGGAGGCCGAAGCCGACGACGCACAGGCCCGCGCCCTGCAGGCCGAGGCCCGCACGTCCTCGGTCGAACACATCGCCCGCGTGTTGCTGCAGCGCTATGGCGTGGTCGCCTGGCGCCTGCTCGAACGCGAGGCCACCTGGCTGCCGCCCTGGCGCGAACTGTCCCGCGTCTACCAGCGCCTGGAAGCGCGCGGCGAGATCCGCGGCGGCCGCTTCATCGAAGGCCTGAGCGGCGAACAGTTCGCCCTGCCCGAAGCGATCGGCCTGCTGCGCGACACCCGCCGCCGCCCGCACGAGGGCACGCTGCTGGCCCTCTCGGCCTGCGACCCCGCCAACCTGCTCGGCACCGTCCTGCCCGGCGAACGCATCCCGCGCGTGCCCGGCAACCGCGTGGTCTACCGCGACGGCGTGCCGATCGCGACCTGGGCCAGCGACCGCTTCGAGGCGCTGGTCGAACTGGACGCCGATGCGCGCGCTGCGCTGGCGCTGATGACCGGCACGGGTTCTGCGATTCAAAGCGGGAGGTCTGGAGCAGCAGAAGGAGAGGTCGGATCGATTCTCTCGCTGCTCGACAAGCGAACCTGACCTCGCCTGTAGCGCCCACATCCCTGGCCTGAAACCGAGCCGCACAGCGACGGTGGTTAGAGTGGCTATGCGGCGCTCGGACTGGCCTCATCCAGATGCAACAACGGGAATGGTAACCCTTGGGCATCCAAGGGGGAGCGGCCAGAGACGACAAACCCATTGGAGAGGTAAAACGCGACCGCGTGCGGATTCTGCTCGTTGACGTCTACCTTTAGGGCGCCTTTCAGCTTTCTCGCATGCTCAAGCATGACCTTTCCACCGCCGCGCCGAAAGCTGGTAGGAGCAATGAACAATGCCTCCACTTTGTTGTCGTCCAACCCCATGAAGCCGATCGGCGATGACGCCTCGTCGCACAGGATCCAGACTTCAAGCCCCGGCAAGGCATGATCGCGCACGAGGGGAAGCAGCGATTGGATGTCTTGCTCCGACAGGAAATCGTGCGACGCGCGCACCGATTGCTCCCAGATGCCAAGGAGCGATGGATGGTCTTCTGGCTGCGCTTTACGGATGTTCATTTGGTAATGCTCTTTATATGGCGGCGTCTGCCGCGCCCAGCGTCGTATGGTAGATGGATACCAATGTCCGCAGAGCTTCCGTGGGAAGGAATCGGATTCAGGCGCAAAGTTCCTGTGCGGGAGCCTCAGGGTTCCTGATCATCCCACTGCACCGGAACGTACTTGATCTCATGGTCGTTGTAAGCGGCCACGACGGCACGGCCACGCCCGCCACCCCACTGGATGGATTGCGTCGCGTACTTGTAGCCAGGCGCCAGCTGCTGTCGTGCCCGCGCAACGGCCCTGCCGGCAGCTGCGCCATGAAGTGCCAGATGGAGTAAGACCGCCATCAGGATGGCGAGCGCCAGGCCCACACCGAAAGTGAAGGAACGCGAGGCCACCTGGCTGCAGCCCTGGCGCGATTGACTGGTACCAGTTCAGCGATTCAAAGTGGGAGAAGCGGAGTGCCGGTCGCCCACGCTATCTCGCTTCTTTAAGCTGCTTAAGGAATGAACTTGGCTCCGTTACCGCATGCATGAACTTTTAGGCGCACCTTCGGGCAGGTTAGAGGCCCATCATGCCGATGAAGTCGAGCGCCACGTTTGATGGCTTGCCTTGGCCGCGATTTATAACTCCTTTTACGAGAATAGAATTGGTTAAGGAGATAATGCTGCCTGGCTTGCCGCTAACCTTCCTTTCATTAAGAAGGTTCGGATTTTTTGCTCTCGCGATCCAGATTAGCAAAGTTTCAAGGCCATCTATGCCTTTTATTGATGCATTGCCTATTGGGCACAAGAACGTAATGGATGGTGATCCTCTTCGTCCGAACATCGCGGCGGCGTACTTGCGCAGCTTGTCTTTTTCCATTGATTCGATTCCCAACGGCTGCTTTTTTGCAAGCCCAACATACCAAGGGACTGGGTTGCCTCCGCCACCCAGTAGAGAAAATACATAGACACCGCAATAGCCGCTATCTATAGATTTTTTTACTTGCGTAATACTTGAAGGGCTAAGTGTCCGGATAAGGCCATGTGTGCCAGGTACATCTGTCGTAGTTAGATCAATTCTCTTGCTGACTTCAAAGACGGCACTCATCTGGACTCCGCGAACGAGTGATGTTGGATAGCGACCAACGCCTGAGTGGAGCTGACCTGCAAAGCGGACTCAGTAACGCGGTCAGGTTCATTTTTCAGGTGTCGCGAGGGGCTAGCGTGATTGATGGTCTGGCTCTGATTCGGCGAGGCGCTGGGTGTCGGTCGGGCTGGCACAGCTGGGGATAGTAATAATGAACCCGGCCCAATTACAAAATGCGCGCGGTTGAGGCGACTTATACATATATGGAGTGAGAGAGTCATCAAAAATACTCTTTCGTAGTGATTGAGATAACCCCCAAAGGGCATTGCGCAGGTGGTTGAACTCCCCGCACGCATCAGCGTCCAGCTGAAGCGCAAGCACCGCGCAAACTTTTAAGTCAACCAGCGCCGCGAAGCGGTGTCGGCTTGAATGAACTAGTAGGTGCGCGGTCGCGCATCTACATGAGCCAGCTGAAATCAGAATTTATGTGGGTTCCAGCCGTTTCAAGTGTGGCTCTTTCACCATGGACAATGAGCGTGAACGGCCCTACACGAGGATCGCTGCCTTTGTAGTCAAGAACTAGTCTCTTGCTGCGTACGTCGAAAATTTTCACCAGAAAATTGTCGCGCAGAACAACGCCCTTCGAGTCTCCTGGCTTGTGGAAAGTGATGCTTGCTACAACTGGCTGATCGGCGTGTCCAATCTCAAGGTCCAACCAATAGCCTCGACCCTCGAACGACAAGGATGAAGTCGCACGCCCTGTCGCGCAGATCGCCATAAGAGCAACGAAGAGGACTAAGTGTGCGAGCAACTTCATGCGAGCACCCGGGTCTAAGTTAAGTCGCGCCGCGAAGCGACGTCAGGACGGAATGATCAGGTCCTGCCGACAGTACGAGGAGGGCCGAGGCTGACACGCAGGCAGCTTCGGGGTCTCCAAAGGCTCAGCGCGCTCCCAGCGTGCCCTCGGTCGTGGCGCGTTCGGTGCGGCGTCGATCCAGGGCGCGAAATAGAACCAGCCCGATGGCCGCGTAACCCATGTCACGCACTGCCTCGCCAATGGCCGACCCGACGCGGTAGCCCATGGTGAATGCATCATCGGCGAAGTGTGTGGCCGGTGCGCCGAGCGAATGGATCAAAAGGGCAGCCACAAACACAGCCAGCAGGATCAACGGTTCGCGCTTCATGATTCCAACTCCTTGGAAAAGACCCCGGCACGACGCCGGGGCCGACGACGCCAATCTACCTCAGTTTGCGGGCTCGGTGCAGCATCACCCCGCCGGCGCCAGCGCCGCCATCAATCCCTTGGCCGCATTGAACCGGTCGGCCGGCTCAGGCAGGGGCAGCTTGATCTTCAGCTTGTCCGGGCCGTCCATGGCGTAGATGCGGGGCTGTTTCTGGATCAGCTGGATGACGGTCATCGGGTCGATCTTGGGTTTGGCCTCGAACACGATGCGCCCGCCGGTTTCGCCCAGTTCCAGCTTGCGGATGCCCAGCGCGTCGGCGCTGAGCTTGAGTTCGGCGGTGGCGAACAGGTGCTTGACCGGGTCGGGCAGCAGGCCGAAGCGGTCGATCATCTCGACCTGCAGCTCGCGCAGTTCGTCCACGTCGCGGGCGCTGGAGATGCGCTTGTACAGGGTCAGGCGGGTGTGCACGTCGGGCAGGTAGTCCTCGGGGATCAGCGCCGGCACGTGCAGGCCGATCTCGGCGCCGCGGGCCTCTTCGCCCACGTCCACGTCGGGCAGGTGGCCGCGGCGGATCGAGCGCACGGCGCGGTCCAGCAGTTCGGTGTACAGGCTGAAGCCGATCTCGGCCATCTGGCCGCTCTGGTCCTCGCCCAGCAGTTCGCCGGCGCCGCGGATCTCCAGGTCGTGGGTGGAGAGCATGAAGCCGGCGCCCAGTTCGTCCATCGAGGAGATCGCTTCCAGCCGGCGCCGCGCGTCGTCGGTCAGCGAGCGGGTTTCCGGCGCCACCAGATAGGCGTAGGAGCGGTGATGCGAGCGGCCGACGCGGCCGCGCAGCTGGTGCAGCTGGGCCAGGCCGAAGCGGTCGGCGCGGTTGATGATGATGGTGTTGGCGTTGGGGATGTCGATGCCCGACTCGATGATGGTCGAGCACAGCAGCACGTTGAAGCGCTGCTTCTGGAAGCCCAGCATCACCTGTTCCAGCTCGCGCTCGGGCATCTGGCCGTGGGCCACGCCGATGCGCGCCTCGGGCACCAGCGCCTGCAGGTCGCGCTGCATGCGGCCGATGCTCTCCACGTCGTTGTGCAGGAAGTACACCTGGCCGCCGCGGGCGAGCTCGCGCTGGAAGGCCTCGCGCAGCAGCGCTTCGTCCCAGACGGTGACGAAGGTCTGCACCGCCATGCGGTTGGCCGGCGGGGTGGCGATGATCGACAGGTCGCGCAGGCCGGCCATGGCCATGTTGAGCGTGCGCGGGATCGGCGTGGCGGTCAGGGTGAGCAGGTGCACGTTGGCGCGCATGGCCTTGAGCGCCTCCTTCTGGCGCACGCCGAAGCGCTGCTCCTCATCGACGATCACTAGCCCCAGGTCCTTGAACTTGACGTCGGCCTGCAGCAGGCGATGGGTGCCGACGATCACGTCCAGCTGGCCCTCGGCCACCTTGGCCAGTTCGGCCTTGATCTCCTTGGTCGACTTGAAGCGCGAAAGCACCTCCACGCGCAGCGGCCAGTCGGCGAAGCGATCGCGGAAGTTGCGGTAGTGCTGCTCGGCCAGCAACGTGGTCGGCACCAGCACGGCCACCTGCTTGCCGGCGCTGGCCGCGGCGAAGGCCGCGCGCACGGCGACCTCGGTCTTGCCGAAGCCCACGTCGCCGCAGACCACGCGGTCCATCGGCTGGCTGCTGGCCAGATCGCGCAGCACCGCCTCGATGGCCGCGTGCTGGTCCGGCGTCTCCTCGAAGGGGAAGGTCGCGGCGAACGGCTCGTACATGGACCGGTCCACGTCCAGCGCCAGGCCGGCGCGGGCCTGGCGGCGGGCCTGGATCTCCAGCAGTTCGGCGGCCACGTCGCGCACCTTCTCCGCGGCGCGGCGCTTGGCCTTGGTCCAGGCCTCGCCACCGAGCGAATGCAGCGGCGCGGTCTCCACCGAGGCGCCGGAGTAGCGGCTGATCAGGTGCAGCTGGGCCACCGGCACGTACAGGCGGTCGCCCTTGGCGTATTCGATCTCCACGTATTCGGCCGGCATGCCGCCGGCCTCCAGCGTGACCAGGCCGCGGTAGCGGCCCACGCCGTGGTCCTCGTGCACGATCGGCGCGCCCTCGGACAGCTCGCCCAGGTCGCGGATGATCGCCTCGGGTTCCTTGCCGCTGCGGCGCCGGCGATGCGGCTGGTTGGCGCGCTCGGGGAACAGCTGGCGCTCGGTCAGCACCGCGATGCGCGGGGCCTCCAGGGCGAAGCCGTCTTCCAGCGGCGACACGGCGATGGCGAACTTCAGCGGCGCGGCCTCGCCGTCGCTGGCAGCGCGTCCGCCGAGGAAGGCGGTGAAGTCGGGCACTACCTGCGGCTTCAGCCCGGCCGACTGCATCACCTCCAGCAGCGCCTCGCGGCGGCCGGCCGAGTCGGCCGCCACCAGCACGCCGCCGGGGTAGCCTTCGATGAACTGGCGCAGCGCGTGACCGGCGGGGGCGTCGCGCGGGGCCAGGGGCAGCGGCGGCAGTGTGACGTCGCCCAGCGGCGCGGCGTCCTCCACGCGCGGATGGTTCGGGCCGCACAGCTCCACGCGCGGGCGCTGGTTGAGCAGCTCGCGCAGCGGGTTGGGCGCCAGGTACAGCTCCTCGGGCGGCAGCACCGGGTGCTCGACATCGTGCCGGCGCTGTTCGTAGCGCGACTGCGCCTGCAACCAGAACGCGTCGGCGTTGGCCAGCGCGGCATCGGCCAGCACCGGCAGCGCCTTGTCGCCCACGTAGTCGAACAGGGTGGCGGTCTGCTCGTAGAACAGCGGCAGGTAGTACTCGATGCCGGCCGGCGCCAGGCCGGACTTGAGGTCCTGGTAGAGGCTGCTGCGGCGCGTGTCCACGTCGAAGCGCTCGCGCAGGGCGTTCATCGCCTTCTCCACGCTGCGCGGGTCCAGCGGTACCTCGCGCCCGGGCAGGATGCGGATCGCCTCGGTCTTCTCCAGCGAGCGCTGGGTCTCCGGGTCGAAGGCGCGGATGGTGTCGATGCTCTCGTCGAACAGCTCGATGCGCAGCGGCGCCTTGGCGCCCATCGGATAGACGTCCAGCAGGCCGCCGCGCACGGCGAAGTCGCCCGGGTCCTGCACCTGCGGCACGTTGCGGTAGCTGGCCGCTTCCAGCCGGCGCTTCTCGGTGTCGAAGTCCAGCTTCTCGCCGACCCTGTAGTCGAAGCTGCTGCCGGACATGCGCGCCACCGGCGCCAGGCGCTGCATCAGGGTCTGCACCGGCACCACGACGATGCCGCGCCCCAGGGTGGGCAGGCGGTTCAGCGCGGCCAGGCGCTGGGAAACGATGTCCGGATGCGGGCTGAAGCGGTCGTAGGGCAGGGTTTCCCAGTCCGGGAACGGCAGCACCGGCAGCGCGGCGTCGGGGCCAAGCAGGGTGTGCAGGTCCGATTCGATCTGGTGCGCGGCGTGGTTGTCCGCGGCGATGGCCAGCAGCGGGCCATCGTGGGCGCGCGCGGCCTGGATCAGGTACCAGGCCAGGGCGGTCGGGGAGGCGGGGGCGCGCCACCAGGCGCGCGCGTGGCCGGCGCGAGGCAGCGGCGGGGAGGGGACGGGCTTACTCATCAGCCCACCATTTTAACGTGGCCGGCAAGCCCGGCCGCGTGAGGCGGCCGGTACGCTCGGAGCGCTCGGCGGGGCGAGGCGCTTCAGGCCGGGCTGGTGGTCTCGGCGGGCAGGCGCCCGTCGGCGGTGTCCAGGTCCAGCACCACGCGCACCAGCCCCTGGGCCGGGCGCTCGGGCAGGACGCGGAAGCCGAGCGAGCGCACCAGCTGCAGCATGGGCTGGTTGTCGTGCTGCACATCGCCGAGCAGCTGCCGCAGATTGCGGCCGCGCGCCCATTTGACCAGCCTGCGCATCAGGTGACGGCCCACGCCCTGGCCGGCGATGAAGCGGCTGACCAGCACGGCGTACTCGGCCTGCTGGCCGTCGGGCAGCACCCGGGCCCTGGCCACGGCGCCGACCAGGGCCTCGCCGGGAGGCAAGGGCTCGGCCGCCACCAGGGCGAATTCGGTTCTTGGGTCCGGGCTGCACAGGCGCGCGGCCTGGTCCGCCGGAAGTTCGGCCATGGTCGTGAGAAAGCGCTGGCGGATCTCGATCGGTTCCAGCAGCTCGAATGCACCACGGATCGGCGCCGCATCCTCTTGCCGGATGGGGCGGATCAGCAGTTCGCGGCCGTCACGCAACCGGAAGTTCTCATGCCACGGCGGCAGTCGCTTTTGCCCGCTCATGGAAGCGATGCTGGCACGGGCCGGGTGAAGTCCGGATTGACATGGGTGATGACGAAGCGGACAGGGTGGGGCACATGGAAAGCGGGGGCTGTGCGTGTCGGTGACATGGCTTGGACACGGGGTGGTCGCCTGGCTGAAACCCGGGTGCCGGTGAGACCCAGGGCGTTGGGCGGTTCGCGCGAACGTCCATGGGTTCCCGCGTTCGCGGGAACGACGAGGGTGGGGTTCGAAGCTCGATGACCGGGGTGAGCTTCCGAGCTTGATGGTCATGGTGAGCTTTCAGGCTTGATGGGCGTGGCCAGGCAAGCTTGATGACCGTTGCGCGACGCGACCGGCGCTGACACGGCATGGACACAGCTTCGCCACTGCCGTCATCTGCCGTGGCCACGACAACGACGGCAGCGAAAACCTCGGCCGTCATTCCCGCGAAGGCGGGAATACAGCGTCTTGCGCTTTGCCGCGTGAAAGTCCCTGGATTCCCGCGTTCGCGGGAATGACGAAGGTTGGGATCAAAGGTCTCGGACGAGCGCTGTCGGACGCCTGGCTTGCCGGTCGCCGTCAGACCCCCAGCTTGGTCCGAGGCCTCTGCTCATCATTCCCGCGAACGCGGGAATCCATGGACGTCCAAGCGTCGCATCAACCGGGTTCGCCTATCCGCGCGCCGCTGAACCTGCCGCACCGACATGGCACCCACACCCGACTGTCATCTGCCCGTCGTATTGCTGCAGCGCAGCGCCGATATCGTCGCTGGCCCTTGCATCTGCCTCATTTCCCCATGACATCACGCCTCGCGCTCGCCTCGCGGCTGCCGGTGGTCCTGACCGTGCTGGCCGCGCCGCTGCACGCCCAGACCACCGACGGCGCCGCTGCCACCGATCCTTCCAAGCCCGCCGAGCTGTCGCAGATCGTGGTGTACGGCGATGGCGCCGTGCGCGCCGAGCAGACCGTCTCGGCCCAGGCCATCGACCTGCTGGCGCCCGGCAGCTCGCCGCTGAAGGCCATCGCCCGGCTGCCGGGCGTGGCGCTGCAGTCCTCCGATCCGTTCGGCACCTACGAGCTGGGCACGCGCCTGTCGGTGCGCGGCTTCAACCAGAGCCAGATGGGCTATACGCTGGACGGCGTGCCGCTGGGCGACATGTTCTACAACACCTGGAACGGCCTGCACATCAGCCGCGCCATCGCCGCCGAGAACATCGACCGGGTGGTGTTCGCCCAGGGCGCGGGCGGGCTGGGCGTGGCCTCGACCAGCAACCTGGGCGGCAGCCTGCAGTTCTATTCGCGGCCGCTGGAGGACAAGGCCGGCGGCGAGGTGGCCGCGACGTACGGCAGCGATGCGACCACGCACGTCTTCGCCCGCGCCGAGACCGGCCAGCTGTCCACCGGCACCCGCCTGTCCATCTCCGGCGTCTACCACGACGCGGACAAGTGGAAGGGCAGCGGCACCCAGCCCGACCGCAAGCTCAACACCAAGTGGGAGCAGGAGATCGGCCGCGCCACGCTGACCACCTGGGTCAACTATTCGCTGCACCGCGAGCGCAACTACGCCGACCTCTCGCCGGCCACGCTGCGCACCATCGGCTACGACCTGGACTTCCTGGCGCCGGATTACGCCACGGCGATCCTGCTCTCGCAGGTCGATGCCAATCGCAAGGCCGCCGCGGCGCGCAAGCCGCTGCCGTTCCCGTCGGCCGGCACGCAGTTCCCGGCGCCGTACAAGACCGTCAACGACACCTACTACGACAGCGGCGGCATCCGCCGCGACTGGCTGGGCGCTAGCACGCTGGAAGTGCCGGTGGGCGACTGGCTCAGCCTGAAGGGCACCTACTACCGCCACACCGACAAGGGCTCGGGCGGCATCTATACGCCGGCGGTGTTCAGCCCCGACGGCTTCCCGCTGTCGGTGCGCACCACCGAATACGGCGTGGACCGCGATGGCGCGCTGCTGGAGGCCACCGCCACGCTGGGCGCGCACAGCCTGCAGGCGACCTACTGGTACGAGGACAACCGCGGTTCGACCGATCGCAACTACTACGCGGCCAGTCTGAGCCACCGCCCGGACGTGACCGACTTCCTGTCCAATCCGTTCCGCAGCGACTTCCTCACCGACCTCACCACCATCACCAACCAGGTCTCGCTGAGCGATCGCTGGTCGGTCAACGATCGGCTGACCATCGACGCCGGCTTCAAGGGCGCCAAGGTGCGCAACGGCATCGTCACCCGCGCCGGCACGCCGTTCATCAACGGCCATATCGAGGCCAAGGACTGGTTCCAGCCGCAGGTGGGTGCTGCCTGGCGCGTGGGCGGCAGCGAGTTCTTCGCCAACTATGCCGAGAACATGCGCGCCTTCCAGAGCTCGTTCCGCGGGCCGTTCGGCACCACCCAGGCCGGGTTCGAGGCGATCCGCGGCACGCTCAAGCCGGAGACCTCGCGCACGGTGGAAGGCGGCTGGCGCTTCGATGCCGATGCGCTGCGCGGCTCGCTGACGCTGTACCACGTCAAGTTCGAGAACCGCCTGCTGGCGGCCTTCAGCTCGGCCAACATCCTGGGCAATCCCAGCGTGTTGCAGAACGTGGGCAGCGTGACCAGCCAGGGCGTGGAGGCCGGCCTGACCTGGCGCATCGACCCGGCGCTGTCGCTGATCGGCTCCTATTCCTACAACGACAGCCAGTACGACGACGACACCGTCAACGGCACCACCACGGTGCCCACGCGCGGCGTGCGGCCGGTCGATACGCCGGAGCAGCTGGCCAAGCTGGAGCTCAACTACGACGACGGCACGCTGTTCGGCAACCTGTCCGGCGCCTACACCTCCAAGCGCAACGTGACCTACACCGGCGATGTCACCACGCCGGGCTACACCCTGGTCGATGCGACGCTGGGCTACCGCCTCGCAGGCGGGATCTGGGACAACAGCGAGATCCAGCTCAATGCCACCAACCTGCTGGACAAGCGCTACATCGCCGCGCTGGGCTCGGGGCAGTTCTTCAACACCGCCGCCTCGCTCAACAACACCATGCAGGCCGGCGCGCCGCGGCAGGTGTTCGTGACCCTGCGCAAGAAGTTCTAGGCTTCAGTCCGGCTGTCGCAGCCATTCCAGCCGGGTGGTCGCGCCGGCTTCGCCCAGGGCCTGCTGCAGCTGCGGCAGGCCCTGGGCGATGGCCTGCTCGAACTGCCAGGGGGCGTTGATCATCAGCATGCCGCTGCCGGCCAGGCGCAGCGGCGAATCGTCGGCGCGCACCTGCAGCTCGGCCAGCCAGACCGAACGCGCCGGCAGCGCCGCGGCCTTGCGCAGGAAGGGCTGTAGCGTGCGCCGCTGCTTGATCGGGTACCAGACCGCGAAGCTGGCGCCGGGCCAGCGGGTCAGGCCCTCGCGCACGGCGGCGATGATCTGCGGGTACTCGGCGTCCTGCGCTTCGTAGGGAGGGTCGATCAGCACCAGGCCGCGGCCGTACTTGACCTGGCCGATGCGCGGCGGCAGCAGGGCCTTGATCGCGCCGTAGCCGTCGCGCGCATGCACCGCCACGCGCGCGTCGCGGTGGAACAGCTCGCGCAGGGCCTGGGCCTCCTCGGGCTGCAGTTCGCAGGCGGCCAGGCGGTCGCCCTCGCGCAGGTGCTGGGCCACCAGCAGCGGCGAGCCGGGGTAGGCCACCAGCGCGCCGACCGGGTTGTGCGCCTGGACCGCGCGCAGATAGGCCTCGATGCTGGGGTGCAGCTGCGGCTGGCCGAACAGCTTGAACACCCCGTGCTCGGCCTCGGAGGTCTTGCGCGCCTCCGGCGAGGCCAACAGGTAGTGGCCGCGTCCGGCGTGGGTGTCGAGCACGAAGTAGGGGCTGTCCTTGCGGTTCAGCGCCTCCAGCAGGTTGACCAGCACCATGTGCTTGAGCACGTCGGCATGGTTGCCGGCGTGGAAGGCGTGTCGATAGTTCATGCGCGCAAGGATAGAGCGCGCGGCAGGGCGCGGCTATGCTGCGCGGCATGCCCAAGGTCCTGGTCGTGGAAGACGAGCCCGCCATCGCCGACGCGGTGCTCTATGCGCTGCGCAGCGAAGGCCTGCAGGCCGAGCACGTGGCGCTGGCGCGCGAGGTGGCGCCGCGCGTGCGCGGCGGCGGCATCGACGTGGTGGTGCTGGACGTGGGCCTGCCCGACGGCAGCGGCTTCGAGGTGTGCCGGCAGCTGCGCGCCTTCAGCCAGGTGCCGGTGCTGTTCCTGACCGCGCGCAACGACGAGATCGACCGCGTGCTGGGCCTGGAGCTGGGCGCGGACGACTACGTGGCCAAGCCGTTCTCCCCGCGCGAGCTGGTCGCGCGCGTGCGCGCCCGCCTGCGCCGGCCGGCCAGCGCGGCGCCGGCCGAGCGCGCGCAAGGGGCGTTCAGCATCGACGACGAAGGCCATCGCATCCGCTTCCGCGACCAGCCGCTGGACCTGACCCGCTACGAATACGCGCTGCTGGCCGCGCTGCTGCAGCGTTCTGGCGCGATCCTCAGCCGCGCCCAACTGATGGACCGCGGCTGGGACCGCGATGCCGACAGCGCCGATCGCACCGTGGACACGCATATCAAGACCCTGCGCGCCAAGCTGCGCGCGGCCGGCGCGCAGCCCGATCCGGTGCGCACGCATCGCGGGCTGGGCTATTCGCTGGAGCTGTAGCCGATGAAGCTGGGCCTGCGGCTGTTCCTCGGCTTCTTCCTGATCACTGGCCTTGCGGCGTTCTTCGTCATGCGCGTGTTCGTGGCCGAGGTCAAGCCGGGCGTGCGCCAGGCGATGGAGTCCACGCTGGTGGACACGGCCAACGTGCTGGCGGTGATGGCCGCCGACGACCTGGCCGCCGGGCGCATCGGCACGGGGCGGTTCGCGCGCGAGATGGACACCGCCTTCCAGCGCGAGGTCGATGCGCACATCTGGCAGATCCCGAAAAAGCGCATCGACTACCGGGTCAGCATCACCGATGCGCGCGGGGTGGTGGTGTTCGACTCGCGTGGACAGGACCTGGGCCGCGACAACTCGCGCTGGAACGATGTCTACCGCACGCTGCGCGGCCAGTACGGCGCGCGCTCCAGCCCCGAGACGCCGGGCGATCAAGTGAATACGGTGATGCACGTCGCCGCGCCGATCTATGCGCCGGGCGATGCGCCGCGGCGGCTGATCGGCGTGCTCACGCTGTCCCAGCCCAACCGCACCTTCGAGCCGTTCATCGCCGCCAGCCAGCGCAGCATCCTGCGCCGCGGCGGCTGGCTGGTGGGGCTGTCGGTGCTGATCGGCGTGCTGATGACCTGGTGGCTGGCGCGCGGCATCGGCCGGCTCAACCGCTATGCGCAGGCGGTCAGCGCCGGCCTGCCGGTGCCCCCGCCCAAGCCGCGGCGCGACGAGATCGGCGACCTGGGCCAGGCGCTGGAAACAATGCGCCGCAAGCTGGAGGGCAAGGACTACGTCGAGCAGTACGTGCAGTCGCTGACCCACGAGATGAAGAGCCCGCTGGCCGGCATCCGTGGCGCGGCCGAGCTGCTGCAGGAGCCGCTGCCGGAGGCCGAGCGCCAGCGCTTCGCGCGCAACATCCTGGACCAGCAGCAGCGCCTGACCGAGACCATCGACAAGCTGCTGGCGCTGGCCGAGGTCGAACAGCATGGCTGGCTGCAGACGCGGGCGCCGGTGGCGGTCGCCGAGCTGTTGGCGCAGGTGGCCGCGGCCATGGCGCCGCGCCTGCAGGCTGCGGAAGTGGCGCTGGAGGTGCAGGCCGAGGCGGGGCTGGTGGTGCAGGGCGATGCCTTCCTGCTGCGCCAGGCGCTGGCCAATCTGCTGGACAACGCGCTGGCGTTCTCGCCGCGGGGTGGGCGCATCATCTTGTCGGCAGGTTCCGCCGAGGGCACGGTGGTGCTGCGCGTGCGCGATGCCGGGCCGGGCGTGCCGGACTACGCGCTGGCGCGGGTGTTCGAGCGGTTCTATTCGCTGCCCGCGCCGGCCAGCGGGCGCCGCGGCACCGGGCTGGGGCTGCCGTTCGTGCGCGAGGTGGTGCGGCTGCACGGGGGGCGGGTTGCGCTGTGCAACGGTGAAGAGGGTGGGGCGGTGGCGACGGTGGAGTTACCTGTCGCTTGAGGGAGCGTTGAGCTGCGGCTGAGGGGTCTTCGCGAAGAGCACCCCCTCCCGGCCTCCCCCTTGCGCTTCGCGGAAAGGGGAGGGGCAGGTCGCTTGCGCTGGTCGCGCTAAGGGGAAGGGCGAGGCGATCGCGTCAGGCGGGCTTGCGGAAGCGGTAGTGGCCGACCATCCACTCGCTGCCGCCGGCGTAGCCGAACAGCTCGGCGCAGGCCATCCAGAACATGCGCCAGCGCTGGTACCAGCGGGCCGCCTCGGCCACGCCGTAGGTCTGGCGCATCAGGCCCATGATCTGGTCGCGGTGCGCGTCCTGGTTGGCCAGCCAGGCGTTGGCGGTCTTCTCGTAGTGGGTGCCGGGCAGCAGCCAGCGCTCCTCCAGGGTCAGCGCCTCCTGGAACTGCAGCAGCGTGTCGGCCGCTGGCATCAGCCCGCCGGTGAAGAAGTGCCGGCCCATCCAGTTGTCCTCGCCCTCGGTCTGGAACAGGTAGGCCAGCTCGCGATGGCAGAAGATGTGCACGAACAGCTTGCCGCCCGGCTTGAGCCAGCCGGCCACGCGCCCCATCAGCGTCTGGTAGTTGCGCATGTGCTCGAACATCTCGATCGACACCACGCGGTCGAACATGCCCTGCGGCAGCTGCAGCGTGTTGACGTCGCAGGTGATGACCTCGACGTTGAAGATCGCCCGCTCGCGGCAGCGCGCCTCGATGAACTCCTTCTGCGGGCGCGAGTTGGACACCGCGGTGATCATGGTCCTGGGATAGCGCTCGGCCATCCACAGCGTCAGCGACCCCCAGCCGCAGCCGAGCTCCAGGATGCGGCTGGCGTTGGCCAGGTCGGCGCGCTCGCCATACAGGCGCAGCATCTTCTCCTCGGCCTGGGTCAGCTCGGTGGTGTGCTCGTCCCACAGGCAGCTGCTGTACTTCAGGTGCTTGCCCAGGCACAGGCGGAAGAACTCCGGCGGGAGCTCGTAGTGCTGACGGTTGGCGGCCTGGGTCTCCACCGCGATGGCGTCCAGGCGCAGCGCGTCGAGCAGCGCCTGTTGGCGCTGGCGCACGGCTTCGGGGCCGCCGCGGCGTTCTTCCTTCAGGCGCTGCGCGCACTGGCGGCGGATGCCCAGGCGCAGCAGCGGATCGGGCAGGCGGCCGGATTCGGCCAGGCGCGTGGCGAGGCTCTCGCGCGAGGCATCGTGTTCGGGCAGGGGGCGGGCGGCGGACATCGGCAACTCCAGGGGGATTTAATGCGTGTGATGGGATCTGTAGCGAATGCGAGGCGCTAGGCAGCGCTGGTCTGCGTTGGTCGCCTTCTCCAAGCGGAGTGACCTTTCCAGCCGCGAACAAACCCAGCTACCGTCATTCCCGCGCACGCGGGAATCCAGGGACTTTCTGGCGGGCAAGCAAGGTCCATGGGTTCCCGCTTTTGCGGGAACGACGTGGTGTGGTTGGCAGCACTCATCCCGAAGTCCATGACGCCTAAGCCTTAGGCGGACGCGGGAAGAAGGCGCTGACCCGGCGCTGATAGCGCGCATAGTCCTCGCCGCGACTGCGCAGCGACTGGGCCTCGGTGAAGGGAATGCCGGTGAGCCGATAGAGAAAGGCCAGCATCAGCACCGGGCCGCTGAAGGCGGCCAGCACCCAGCCCCACGGCAGCCCGATCGCCAGCAGCACGTAGGCGAACCAGTGCACCCACTCGAAGAAGTAATTGGGATGGCGCGACCAGGCCCACAGGCCGGCGTCGCAGGTGCGGCCCTTGTGCGCGGGATCGCGCCTCCACGCGGCCAGCTGGCGATCGGCCAGGCTTTCGCCGGCCAACGCCACCAGCCACACCGCGATCCCGGCCGCGGTCCAGGCCGAGAACGCGGCGCCGGGGTTGTGCGCCACGATCCAGAACGGCAGCGACAGCAGCACGATCATCAGCGCCTGGGCCAGGAAGAACAGCAGGAACTTGCCCTGGTGGTCGTGCCAGTGCTGGCGCAGATACGCATAGCGGCCGTCCTCATGCGCATCGCCGAACACGCGCCGGCCCAGATGCCAGGCCAGACGCAGTCCCCAGGCCCCGCCCAGCAGCGCGACCAGCGCGCGCGGCAAGGCCGCACCGTTCGCCGCAAGGGCGTAGTACACCGCGCTGCCCGCCATGCCCGCGGCCCAGACCACGTCGACCACGCCGGCGTTGCGCGTGCGGCGCTGCCACAGCCAGGCCAGCAGCATGACCACCGCCGCCACCAGCAGCACATGCAGGATCAACCAGCCGTTCATGCGCCTGCCAACGCGTAGGGGTACTGCACGGCGCGTGCGCCGGGCCGCGTCAGCCACAGCTGTACATCGCCGATGGAGCGCTCCAGGAAGCCGGCCTCGCAATAGGCCAGGTAGAACACCCACATGCGGATGAAGCGCGCGTCGTAGCCCAGGGCGCGGACCTCGTCGAGCCGGCTGGTGAAGCGCGCACGCCAGGCGCGCAGGGTCAGCGCGTAGCTGGGGCCGATGTCTTCCAGGTTGAACAGGCGCAGGTCGCTGGCCTTGGCCATCGCCCCGGTCATCGCCGCGACCGAGGGGATGAAGCTGCCCGGGAAGATGTGCCGCTTGATGAAGTCCACCGAATCGCGCGCCTGCGCATAGCGATGGTCCTCAATGGTGATGGCCTGGATCAGCGCCTGGCCGTCGTGGGCCAGCAGATCGCCGACCTTGGCGAAGTAGGTGTCCAGGTACTGATGGCCGATCGCCTCGATCATCTCGATCGAGACCAGCCGGTCGAAGCGGCCCTCCAGGTCGCGGTAGTCGCCCATCAGCAGGGTGATGCGGTCCTGCAGCCCGGCCTGCGCGATGCGCTGCGCGGCCAGGTCGTGCTGCTCGCGCGAGATCGTGGTGGTGGTGACATGGCAGCCGTAGCGCCCGGCCGCATGCAGGGCAAAGCCGCCCCAGCCGGTGCCGATCTCCACCACCCGGTGCTGCGGCCCCAGCTGCAGCTTCTGGCAGATGCGGTCGAGCTTGCGGGTGGCGGCGACCTCCAGCGACTCGTCCTGATCCTCGTAGATGGCCGAGGAGTACATCAGGTTCTCGTCCAGGAACAGCGCGAACAGCGCATTGCCCAGGTCGTAATGCGCGGCGATGTTGCGCCGGCTGCCGCGGCGGGTGTTGCGCGTGCAGGCATGCAGCAGCTTCATCGCCGCACCGCCCAGGCGCGCGGTGCCGCTGTCCATGGCGTCGAGCAGGTCGCGGTTGCGCACCAGCAGGCGCATCAGCGCGACCAGGTCGTCGCAGTCCCACAGCCCTTCCATCCAGGCCTCGCCCGCGCCGACGCTACCGTTCAACGCGGCCATGCGCCAGAACGCCGGGTCGTGGACGCGCATGTGCGCGCTCAGCGGCGCGGGCTCGTCGACCTCGCAGTGGCCGAGCACGTGCATCTGGCCGGCCTCCTCGAGCACCAGCCGACCGCCGCGCAGCTGGCCCAGGGTGTCGAGCAGGCGGCGGCGCAGCAGGCGTTCGACGAACGAGCCGGAATCTGCCGGCGCGCTGGCGGACGGTGTGGTGGACGCGTCGAGGCGGGTCATGGGGCGGCCCTCTTGTCGGGATGGTCGTGGACGGGATTGCCGCGCAACCAAAGGCGCAGCGCATGCCAATGGATGCCGACGATCACCTGCAGGGTCATCAGCGGATAGCGCAGCAGCGCCGCGGCCATGTGGCGGCCGGTCATCGGCCGGCGCCGTAGGCTCAGGGTGGCGTCGAAGCGACGCGCGTTGCCGCCCTGCGGATCGGGCGGGCTCAGCACGTCCATGTGCACGCGCAGCGCACGCCCCGGCACATCGAAGCGCCAGCGGTAGTCGTGTTCCATCGCCATGAACGGCGAGACATGGAAGCGCTTGTCGAAGCGCCACTGCAGGAAGTCGCCATCGACCGTGGCCTGCGCCACCGGCAGCACATAGGCGTGGCGCTGCTTCCAAGGCGTATTGGTGATCTGCGCCACCAGCGTCTCCAGCGTGCGGCCATCCGCGGCGAAGCAGTAGTAGAACGTCACCGGATTGAAGCTGTAGCCGAAGGTGCGCAGGTGGGTGAGCATGCGGATCGGGCCGTGCGGCCGCTGACCGGTGCGCTCTTGCACCAGGTCCCGCACGGACTGATCCAGCGGCGCCGCGGCATTGCCGAGGAAATCCGCGCGCCGGAACTCGACCACATTGCGGCGCCCGCGCGACCACAGCCAGCGCCCGGCGAACACGCGGTCCAGCTCGTCCAGGTCCAGATAGGCCATGAACAGCGGCCAGGTGAAGGCATGCGGCCTGGGTGCGTGGCGGCGATGGCGCACGCGGCCCACGTACAGCGCGCTGGCCAGCGCGGTCGAGGCGGTATCGCGCACAAAACCATCGGCACACGTCCTTGCGTCGTGCACTTGGCCAGGGGCCGAAACGTTCTCGCGGGCGTGGCTCACGGCCATGGCGATCCCAATGCGCGGGCCACGTCCAGTCCGCTGCGCAGCCCGTCCTCATGGAAGCCGAAGCCCCAGCCGGCGCCTGCGTGCCACACTTGGCCGCGCCCCTGGATGCGCGGAAGCGCGGCCTGCGCGGAGACCGAGGCGGCGGTCTGGTGCGGATGGCGGTAGCGCATCCGGCGCAGCACGCGCGCCGGGTCGATGTGTGCGTCCTGGTTGAGGCTGACGATGAAGGGCACCGGCGCGTCCAGCGACTGCAGGGCGTTCATCCAATAGCTCACCGTGCAGGTATCGCCCTCCTGCTCGGGCAGGCGCGCATTCCACGCGGCCCAGGCGCGCCGATCGCGCGGCAGCACGCGCGCATCGGTATGCAGCACGGTGTCGTTGTCCTGGTAGGTGACCGCGCCGAGCACCGCGCGTTCCTCCTGGTCGGCGTCCTCCAGCAGCGCCAGCGCATCGTCGGCGTGGCAGGCCAGCACCACCGCATCGAAGTCCTGTTCGCCCGCGGCGGTCCACAGCCGCACCCCCTTCGCCTGGCGCTTGACGCCGTGCACGGGCGTGGCCAGCTGCACTTCCACACGCCAGGCTTTCTGCAGCGCCTGCACGTAGCGGTTGGAGCCGCCGCTGACCACGCGCCAGGGCGGGCGCCCGGTGAGCTGCAGCATGTGGTGGTTGTGCATGAAGCGCACCAGATGCCGCATCGGGAAGTCGAGGATCGTCCTGGCCGGCGAGGACCACAGCGCCGAGGCCATCGGCACGATGTGCGCGTCGCGGAAGGTAGCCGAGTAGCCGTTCGCCGCCAGGTATTCGCCCAGCGTCGGACCCGGCGCGGGCTCGGCCAACACCTGCGGCGCCTCCCGGTAGAAGCGGCGCAGGTCGCCCAGCATCCGCCAGAACGTCGGGTTGACCAGGTTGCGCTTCTGGCAGAACAGGCCGGCCAGCGTGCCGGCGTTGTATTCCAGCCCGCTGCGCGCATCGCTGACCGAGAAGCTCATCGTGGTCGGCTGCGAGGCCACGCCCAGCGTGTCGAACAGGCGCGTCAGCAACGGGTAGTGGAGCGGGTTGAACACGATGAAGCCGGTATCGACCGCGTAGTGCCGCCCGTCGATCTCGATGTCGTGGGTGTGCGTATGCCCGCCTAGATAGTCGCCGGCCTCGAACAGCGTCACCTGATGACGCTGCGACAGTCCCCAGGCCGCGCCCATGCCGGCGATGCCGCCGCCGACCACCGCGATGCGGCTCATCGCGCGCCCCGCGTGCGACGCAGCAGCCCCGGCGGCACCGGCTTGAGGTCGCGCACCAGACCCATCCACGACATCAGCTTCAGCCCGTACCAGGTGAGGTCCACCTCCCACCACACGAAGCCCTGCCGTGCCGAGCCGGGGAAGTGATGGTGGTTGTTGTGCCAGCCCTCGCCGAAGGTCAGCAGCGCCAGCAGCGCGTTGTTGCGGCTGTCATCGCGCGTCTCGAAGCGGCGCGAGCCGAAGCGGTGCGCCAGCGAGTTGATCGTGACCGTGGCATGGAACAGCACCACGGTGGAGACGAAGAACCCCCACACCAGCAGCTGCGGCCCGTCGGTGTGCAGCGACGGCGCCCAGCGCTCCAGCGCCATGCCCAGCGCGAACAGCCCGGCGGCCAGCAGCACCGGCAGCAGCAGGTCGAAGCGGTCAATGAAGCGCAGCTCGGGGAAACGGCGCAGATCCGGGATCGCGGTCCAGTCGGTGCGGAAACCGCGCGGGGTCAGGAACCAGCCCATGTGGCTCCACCAGAAGCCATGCTGGCGCGGCGAGTGCGGATCGTCCGGCGTATCGGTCACACGATGGTGGTGGCGATGGTGCGCGGGCCACCACAACGGGCCACGCTGCACGCTCATCGCGCCCAGCGCGGCGAACGCCGCCTGCACCGGGCGCGAGGTCTTGAACGCCTTGTGCGCGAAGTAGCGATGGTAGAAGGCGGTGATCGCGAACATGCGCGCCGCGTACAGCGCCATCGCGGTGGCGACGGCGAACCACGACCAGCCCACCCAGAACACGCCCAGGCACATCAGGTGCAGCACGATGAAGGGTACCGCGCGCAGCCAGTCGATGCGGTCGGCGCGGGCCGCATCGAGCGATGCGTCTTCGGCGGTGTCGAACCAGCGCCGCAGCGCCTGCCACCAGCGCGCGCGGGCGGCGGGCGGGGCAGGGGAGACGGGCGCATCGGCGAGGGCCGGGTCTGACACGAAGACTCCTTCAGGCATTGCGTGAGGAGATGTACGTCGCACGCACCCTCCCGGATGCAGCGGTCAGCTGCCCAGCGTCAGCGCGGTGATGGCGCCCTTGGCGACGACCGGTCCGGTCGCCACGCCGCCCGGCGCGCCGCCAGGCGGTTCCATCGTCACCGCCAGCAGGGCGTCGGCACGCAGCAGCTTGCGCATCGGCTCGGGCAGGACATGCTCGACCGGATGCTCGGGATCCATCACGCCCATCGAGATCGGCTTGCCGCCCTTGGGGATGATCCACAGCTCGGGCACGCGCCCGTCCTGGTGCATCGGCTGCATCGGCATGATGGTCATGCGGCCGTTGCGCGCGTCCATGGTCGCCACGTAGCCGGTGCTGCCGTCGTCCTGGGCCAGGGTGGAGACCATCTGCGGCATGCCGCTGGACGCGGGCGGCTGCTGCGCCACCGGCGGCGGCTGCGGGGCCGGCGGCACGCTGCGCAGGGTGGACACCAACGCCAGCACCGCCACCACGGCGGTGGCCAGACTGCCGATGCCGACGCTGCGCCACAGGCCCAGGTTGTTCCAGAAGCCGCTCGGCGCCGCCTTCGGCGCAGACGTCGCCGGCACGGGCTTGGCTTCCGGCAGCGCGAGGGCCGCGCGCAGGCGTGCCCAGACATAGTCCGGGACCGCGACCGGCTCCAGCTGTTCGAGCAGCGGCGCTAGATGCGCTTCCCACTGCGCCACCTCGGCGGCGAAGGCCGGATCGTGGGCGATGCGCGCCTGCACCTGCGCCCGCTGCGACTGGTCGAGTACGCCCAGCACGTACTCGCCAGCCAGCGGGCCGTGACCGGGCGGATCCTGCTCGAAGGGTTCGGCGTGGGTGTTCATCGTTCCAGGCACGCCTTGAGCTTGGCCAGACTGCGGCGGATCCAGCTCTTCACCGTGCCCAGCGGGGTCTGGCTGCGCGTGGCCAGCTCCTCGTAGGTGCAGCCCTCGAAGAAGGCGGTGCGGATCAGGGTGCGCCGCTGCGGTTCCAGTTCCTCCAGGCAGACGTCCAGGCCGTGGGCCTGCAGGGCGGCGTCGGCAAGCTGTTCGGCGCCGGGCGTGTCGTCGATCAGCTCAGGCCCCAGATCGATGGGGACCGACTGACGCTCGTTGCGCCCGGCGCGCAGGCGGTCGATCGCGCGGTTGCGCGCCAGCATCGACAGCCAGGTCAGCGCGCCGGCCTTGCCCGGATCGAACTGCACCGCCTTGCGCCAGACATTGGTATAGACCTCCTGCAGCACGTCCTCGGCCTCGCTGCGCTGGGTCAGCACGCGCAGGCACACGGCGTACAGGCGCGGCGAAGTCGCCTTGTACAGGCGCTCGAACGCAAGATGGTCGCCGCGGGCCGTGGCCAGCAGCAGCTGGTCGGCGTCGTCGGCCAGGATGTCGCGTTCGGGGAAATCCGCCATGCGGCGCGCGTCTTCTGAAGAGAGGGCGGAAGGTGCCGCAGATCCTACGGGGCTTCCCGTCAATGCGGTCTCGACACGTTCACCCAGCCCTGCTGCGCTGCCACAGGAACAGCCCAGCCGCGGCCAGCAGGAGCAGCCATTCGCCCACCACCAGCCCCAGGGTCGTGCCGCCCGGCAGCCCGTAGCGCGCGATGGCATAGGCACGCCAGGCCACAATGGGCGCATAGAACAGCAGGGCCAGGACCAGGCCGTTGCGCGGCTGCCGGCTGCGGGCGAAATAGGCGAACAGCAGCCCGATGCCGAACTCCATGCCGCCATAGACCGCCAGGAACTCGGTCTGCCCGGCCGGGGTGAGCGCGGTGAATCCCACCGCCTGCGCGGTGCTTTCCGGCGCCAGCGTGCACCACAGCGCCAGGGCGATGTAGAGCAGCGCGTTGAGCCACAGGTAGGCGTTGACCATGCCGCGTTTCCTCCGCAATTCAGATGGGCGTGCCGTCGCCCCGGCAGGGCAGGCGCGCTGACCATGACAGGCTCACTGCGCATGGCGCGTCAGCAGCATGGGGGCGCATGCCGAAGCCGGGATCGTGCATGCGTCCAACAAGGGCTTCAAGACGGGGGACATCGGCATCGGCTCCGGGGGCGACACCGAGGATTACGTCGGCGACGCCGGCGCGGATGCAGGGCGGCATCGTCCGACGCCGCCCTGCGGCGTTGTCCGATGGGCTTAGGCATTGCGACGCGCGAGCCTGAGGCCCTGCGGACACCGAGGGACGAGACGATGCGACACGGATGCGCACTGTTGTTGTTGCTGATGGGCCTGGCCGCCGGCGATGCCGGGGCACAGGCGATCTATCGCTGCGCCGCCGCGCAGGGCGCGGCCTACCAGGAGGCGCCCTGTGCCGGCCTTCCGCTGCAGACCTGGGCGCGGGCCGAACTGGTCGCCGTGCCGGGCCCGCGCCTGGACCGGGACGAGGCGCAGCACAGGATCGAGACGACGCGCGAGGCCTGGCAGGCCTCGCTGACCCGGGCGGAATCTCGCGCCGCATCGCGCATGCGCGCCTCGCGCAACGCCAGGTCGAGACCGGCGGCGATGCGTATCCCACGAGCCGACGCCTGCGCGCGTGCCCGCGCGGCGCGGGCGGCGGCCCATGCCCGCCGCGGCCTGCACTGGTCCTTCGACGATGCCTCGCGCTGGGATGCGGCGGTGTTCAAGGTCTGCCGCTGGGGCTGACGCAAAACGGCCCGCCGCGCGGCCCTTGGGGGGGCACACGCGGCGGGCCGCAGCGTTCACGCCTTCGGGCTTCAGTGCAGGCCCGGCACCTCGTTGGGGCGCAGGTCGAACACCAGGACCTCGGCGCCGCGACCACTGGCCAGGGTCAGCGTGCCGGCATCGCGCACGCGCACGCCGTCACCTTCGTTCAAGGCCTGGCCGTCCAGCTCGATCGAGCCGCGGGCCACATGCACATAGGCGTGGCGGTCATCGCCCAGCGTCAGCGACGCGCGTTCCTCGCCGTCGAACAGGCCGGCGTAGACGCGCGCGTCCTGGCGGATCTCCAGCGAACCCTGCGCACCGTCGGGCGAGATGATCAGCCGCAGCTGGCCGCGCTTCTCGGCTTCCGGGAAGGACTTCTCCTGGTAGCGCGGCGGCGCGCCGGTCACGTTGGGCACGATCCAGATCTGCAGGAAGTGCACCTTCTCCCGGTCCGAGCCGTTGAACTCGCTATGCGTCACGCCGGAGCCGGCGCTCATCAGCTGCACGTCGCCCGGGCGGATCACCGAGCCGCTGCCCATCGAGTCCTTGTGCGCCAGCGCGCCTTCCAGCACGTAGGAGAAGATCTCCATGTCGCGATGCGGATGGGTGCCGAAGCCCTGGCCCGGGGCGACGCGATCGTCGTTGATCACGCGCAGGTCCGAGAAGCCGATGAACTGCGGGTTGTAGTAGTGGCCGAAGGAGAAGGTATGACGCGAGTTGAGCCAACCGTGGTTGGCGACGCCGCGCTTGTCGGCCCGGATGATGTCGTGCATGGGGTACTCCTGGCGGGGTGTTCGGGATGGGGCGGTGGGGCCTGGCCTCACCGTGCGAGCATCCTACTGTCGCATCGTGGTGCTATAAATCCGTCTCGGATGGAAATACTGTCAACCAAGAGATGACAATCAACGCCCTCGAAGACATGCGCGTATTCCAGGAGGTGGTGGACGCCGGCAGCTTCACTGCCGCGGCCGAGCGCGTGGGCACTTCAAAGCAGCTGGTCAGCCGGCGCATCGCCGCGCTGGAAGCCCGGCTGGGCGTGCGCCTGCTCAACCGCACCACGCGCCGGCTGAGCCCCACGCCGCTGGGCCTGGCCTATCTGGAGCATGCGCGCGAGATCGTCGCCGCCGTCGACCAGGCCGAGATGGCCATCTGCCAGCAGGGCGGGGCGCGTCCGCGCGGCACCCTGCGCGTCAGCGCGCCGATGTCCTTCGGCACCCTGCATCTGGGGCCGGTGCTGCCGGCCTTCCTCGCCGACTATCCCGAGGTCAGCGTGGAGCTGGACCTCAGCGATCGCGCGGTCGACCTGGTGGGCGAGGGCTTCGACGTGGCGCTGCGCATCGGTGCGGTGGCCGAGTCCACGCTGGTGGCCCGGCGCCTGGGCGCGCTGCGCATGGTCACCTGCGCCAGTCCCGACTACCTGCAGCGCGCCGGCACGCCGCACCAGCCCACCCAATTGCGCGAGCACGCCTGCCTGCTCTACGGCCACGGCCGCACCAGCCAATGGCATTACCTGCGCGAAGGCCGCGCCCTGGCGGTGGAGGTCTCCGGCCGCCTGCACGCCAACAACGGCGAAGTGCTGGTACAGGCCGCGCTCGCCGGCCACGGCCTGGTCCATCTGCCGGCCTTCCTGCTCGACGATTGCCTGGCCGATGGCCGGCTGGTCCCGGTGCTGGAGGCGTTCGAACCGGCCCCCATCGCGATGAACGCCCTCTACCCCCAGCACCGCCAGGCCTCGCTGCTGGTGCGCGCCTTCGTCGACTTCCTCGTCGAACGCTTCGACCCGGCTCACACCTCGTAAGCCGCACCCCGGTCCAATCGGCATGAGCTGATTCGATCGGCACGCCCGTGCGATAGGTTCGTGGGCGGCATAGGCTTCTGCCCCCTCCCTTTCGCCGCAGGCGAAGGGGAGGGTTGGGGAGGGGTGCTCTTCGCGAAGAGCCTCACCCCCTCCCAGCCTCCCCCTTGCGCGTTCCGCGCAAAGGGGAGGAGCAGACCTCGAAGCTGCTGGACACGTGCGTCAAGTGAGTAGGCGCGAGAAGCCTTTGCCCCTTCCCTTTCGCCGCAGGCGAAGGGGAGGGCTGGGGAGGGGTGCTCTTCGCGAGGAGCCAGACCCCTCCAGCTCCAGCGCTTAACCGTGGCTGCGGGGATCCGCGTCCAAGCCAGGCCATGCCGCGACCTGAGCCAACCCCCTCCCGGCCTCCCCCTGCTGCGCAAGGGGAGGGGCAGACCCTGAGACCTCGATGCCAAGCCCGCGGGATCAGCCCTGAGCCTGCGCCTCTTCGACCTTCGGCTCGCGCCGCAGTCCGCGCACCAGCACGAAGAACAGCGGCACCAGCAGCACCGCCAGGACGGTGCCGGAGAGCATGCCGCCGATCACGCTGATGCCGATCTCGCGGCGGCTGGCCGCGCCGGCGCCGGTGGCGATGGCCAGCGGGATCACGCCGGCGACGAAGGCCAGCGAGGTCATCACGATCGGCCGCAGGCGCAGGCGGGCGCCTTCCAGCGCGGCGGCCATCGGCGTGCGGCCGGCCTTCTGCTCGGCCTCGGCGAACTCCACGATCAGGATCGCGTTCTTGGCCGACAGGCCGATCGTGGTCAGCAGGCCCACCTGGAAATAGATGTCGTTGGTGAACCCGGCCAGCGTGGTCGCCACCACCGTGCCCAGCACGCCCAGCGGGATCACCATCAGCACCGCCGCCGGGATCGACCAGCTCTCGTAGAGCGCGGCCAGGCACAGGAAGATGAAGGCGATCGAGGCTGCGTACAGGTACAGCGTCTGGTTGCTCGACAGCCGCTCCTGGTAGGACAGCCCGCTCCACTGCAGGTCGAAGCCCGGCTGCTGGTCCACCAGCGCCTGCATCCGGTCCATCGCCTCGCCCGAGCTGCGGCCCTCGGCCGCGCTGCCCTGCAGCTGCAGCGCCGAGAGCCCGTTGAAGCGCTGCAGCAGCTGCGGGCCGCGCGTCCAGTGGCTGCTGGCGAAGCTGGAGAACGGCGCCATCTGGCCGTTGTCGCCGCGCACATACCACTGGCCCAGGTCTTCCGGCACGGCGCGATAGGGCGCGTCGCCCTGGATGTAGACGCGCTTGACCCGGCCGCGGTCGATGAAGTCGTTGACGTAGGTCCCGCCCCAGGCCGCCGACAGGGTGGCGTTGATGTCCGACTGGGACAGGCCCAGTGCGCCGGCCTGGGCGTGGTCGATGTCCAACTGCAGCTGGGCCTTGTCGCCCAGGCCGTTCAGGCGCACCGAGGTCAGCGCCGGATCGTCGCCGGCCTGTTCCAGCACCGTGCGCTGCGCCTGGTCGAGGGCATCGCGCCCCTTGCCCTGCGCATCGCGCATCCACAGCTCGAAGCCGCTGGACTGGCCCAGGCCGCGCACGGCCGGCGGCGCGAGCACGTTGATCCGTGCGTCCTCATGAGCGCGGAAATACTTGTTGGCCCGCTCGATGATCGCCGCGGCGGTATTGTGGCGGTCGCGCTCGCCCCAGGGCGTCAGCGACAGGAAGCCCTGGCCCGCGTTCTGGCCGATGCCGGCGTTGTTGCGGCCCACCACCAGAAACACCGCCTCGACGTTGGCCTTTTCCTTGTCCAGGAAGTACTCGCTGATGCGATGGGCCAGCGCCTCGGTGGTGGCCATGGGCGTGCCTTCGGGCGTGGTGAACTGCACCGACAGCTGGCCCTGGTCCTCCACCGGCAGGAAGCTGGTCGGCATGCGCAGATAGAGCACGGCCATGACCACCACCACCACCGCGTACAGCGCCATCCAGCGCTTCGGACGGGTCAGCAGCACCCCCAGCCGGCGCTGGTAAGCGTGCTGGCTGCGCTCGACGCTGCGGTTGAACCACTGGAAGAACCGCCCCGGCCTGCGCTCCTTCTCCACCGGCTTGAGCAAGGTGGCGCACAGGGCCGGCGTCAGGGTCAGCGCGACCAGCGCCGACAGCGCCATGGCCGAGGCGATGGTGATCGAGAACTGCCGGTAGATGATGCCGGTGGAGCCGCCGAACAGCGCCATCGGCAGGAACACCGCGCCCAGCACCACGGTGATGCCGACCAGCGCGCCGGTGATCTCGCCCATCGACTTCTCGGTGGCCTCCAGCGGTGGCAGATGTTCCTCGTGCATGATCCGCTCGACGTTCTCCACCACCACGATGGCATCGTCCACCAGCAGGCCGATGGCCAGCACCATGGCGAACAGCGTCAGCGTGTTGATGGTGAAGCCGGTCAGCGCCAGCACGCCGAAGGTGCCCAGCAGCACCACCGGCACGGTGATCGCCGGGATCAGGGTGGCGCGCGCGTTCTGCAGGAACAGGTACATCACCACGACCACCAGCACGATGGCTTCGATCAGCGTGTGCACCACGCCTTCCACCGAGACCCGCACGAACGGCGTGTTGTCGCGCGGGTAGGCGACCTCCACGCCGGGCGGGAAGGTGGGCTTGAGCCGCTCGATCTCGGCGCGCACCGCATCGGCGGTCTCCAGCGCGTTGGCGCCGGAGGCCAGCGACACCGAGAAGCCCGAACCCGGATAGCCGTTGAGGAAGCTGCTGTTCTGGTAGTTCTCCGCGCCGATCTCCACCCGCGCCACATCGCCCAGGCGCACGCTGGCGCCGCTGGGCAGGGTGGTCAGGATGATCTGGCGGAACTGCTCGGGCGTCTGCAGGCGCGACTGCGCCGTGACCGTGGCGTTGAGCGACTGCCCGTCGATGGCAGGCAGGGCGCCCAGCTCGCCGGCGGTGACCTGGGTGTTCTGCGCCTGGATCGCGGCGCGCACGTCGCTGGGCATCAGCCGGTAGGCGTTGAGCCGGTGCGGGTCCAGCCAGACGCGCATGGCGTACTGCGCGCCGAAGACGTTGATCTCGCCCACGCCGTTGATGCGGCTGATCGGATCCTGCAGCGTGCTGACCAGGAAGTCGGCCACGTCCACGCGCGTCATCTTGCGCGTGGTGTCGTACAGGGCGACCACCATCAGGCTGTCGCCTTGCGACTTGGACACCGTGATGCCCTGCTGCTGCACTTCCTGCGGCAGGCGGTTGATGGCCTGGTTGACCGCGTTCTGCACCTGGACCTGGGCGATGTCCGGATCGGCGCGCTGGTCGAAGGTCACGCTGATGCGCGACTGGCCCGAGGACGAGCTGGACGAGGAGAAGTACAGCAGATGATCGATGCCCTTGAGCTGCTGCTCGATCACCTGGGTGACGCTGTCCTCCACCGTCTTGGCCGAGGCGCCGGTGTAGTTGGCCGCGATGTTGACCTGCGGCGGGGCGATGTCCGGATACTGCTCGACCGGCAGGGTGGCGATGGCGATCGCACCCATCGCCATGATGCAGATGGCCAGCACCCACGCGAAGATGGGCCGGTGGATGAAGAAGCGCGGCAGCATCGGGCGCTCAGCCCTGTCCGGCGCTGGCGGCGGCCTGCTTGACGCTCACCTTGAGGCCATCGCGCAGATTCTGGCGGCCGCCGGTGACGATGCGCTCCCCAGGCTTGAGGCCCTCGGCCACCAGCCAGCGGTTGCCGACCGCGCGCACGGTGGTGAATTGGCGCTGATGCACCACGCCGTCCGCGCCGACCACCCAGGCCTGGGCCTCGCCGCGCGGGGTGCGATCCACCGCCGCCTGCGGCACCAGCAGCGCCTGCTGGCGCACGCCCTGGCCGACCAGCGCCCGCACATACATGCCCGGCAGCAGCGTGCCGTCCGGGTTGGGAAAGCGCGCGCGCAAGGTGATGCTGCCGGTGGCCTGGTCCACGTCGATGTCGGCGAACTCCAGCGTGCCCGGCACGGCGTAGTCGCTGCCGTCGGCCAGCTTCAGCCGCACCGGCGTGGCCGCCGGCTGCACGCCGCCGGCTGCGACCGCGCGGCGCAGCGCCAGGTAGTCGGTGCTGGACTGGTTGATGTCCACGTTCATCGGGTCCAGCTTCTGGATGCGCGCCAGCGGATCGGCCTGGCCGGAGGTCACCAGCGCGCCGGGCGTGAACAGGGCGCGGCCCACGCGCCCGGTGATGGGCGCGGTGACCGTGGCGAAGCGCAGCCGGGTGCGCGCGGTGTCCAGCGCCGCGCGGCTGGCTTCGGCGTTGGCCGCGGCCTGCTTGTAGGCGGCATCCGCATCGTCCACCTCCTGCTGGGCGATCAGCTGGCTCTTGCCCAGCACCTGGTAGCGCTGGGCCTGCAGCCTGGCGCTGGCCAGCGCCGCCTCGGCCGTGGCCAGGTTGGCGCGGGCCTCGTTGCTGGCGGCCTGGTAGAGCGTGGGTTCGATCTGGAACAGCGGCTGCCCGGCCTTGACCGTCTCGCCTTCGGTGAACAGCCGCTTGAGCAGCACGCCCTCCACCTGCGGGCGCACCTCGGATTCTTCCGAGGCCACCGTGCGGCCGGCCAGTTCGGTCTCCAGCGCCAGCGTCTCGGGCTGCAGCGTCAGCACCGAGACCACGGGGGCGGACTTCGACGCGGGCGCCGGTGGGGCGCTGCAGGCGGACAGGGCCAGCACGATGGCGAACAGCGGTGCCGCCCAATCGAACGGACGAGGGGACGGAACGGTCACAAGGATCGGGGAGGTCATGCGCGGCAGGGCGAGGTGGGAGAGGCGCGCGGGCTCCCTGCCCGATGCGCTTGGGCCATCCTACTAGAAGGCCCGGCCTTCGCCATGACCTGCCGGCAAGGCGATGCGCATTTCGGTCCGTCTTGGTCTCGAGTCCTTGCCTGGCGGACGCACGCTTCGGCGGCAAGGCGCGGCGCGCTAGGGAACCCCGCACGGGTGCAGGAAGGCCCCCGACGTCGCGCGCCGGAACGCACAGGCTGATCCGGGTATCGGAATGACGATTACGTCAGCGCGGACCTGCAGTCGGATGCACAGCGCACCTGCACTTGCGAAACGGAGCCCTCCCACGCGACCGCTTGCAGCGACTTGCTGCCGCTGCGGGTCGCAAGGCCCAGCACCATTGCCGGCAGCCGGTGTCCTGACTCAGCGGGTCGCGGACAGCCGGTGTCGAACTCAGTACACGTCGCGGCGATAGCGGCCGGCGGCCAGCAGCTGGTCCAGGCCGTCCTCGCCCAGGATGCTGCGCAGGGCCTCGTCCACGCCGGCGGCCATGCCGTGCAGCGCGCCGCACACATACAGCGTGGCCCCGCGCGCGACCCAGGCCCGCACTTCCTCCGCCTGCGCGGCCAGCAGGTGCTGCACGTAGCGACGTTCGGCCTGATCGCGCGAGAACGCCAGATCCACGCGCGCCAGGTGGCCGCCGCGCTGCCAGGCGTCCAACGCCTGTTCGAAGACATGGTCGTGGGCGCGGGTGCGTTCGCCGAACACCAGCCAGTGGCCGTGCGAGCCGGCCGCCGCGGCCTCGTGCAGCAGGCTGCGCAGGCCGGCGATGCCGGTGCCGTTGCCGATCAGCAGCATGGGCCCGTCGACGCGATGGAAGCCGGGGTTGCGGCGCACGCGCGCCTGCACCGCGGCGCCTTCCGGCGCGTGCACGCACAGCCAGCCCGAGCCCGACCCATGGCGGCCATCGGGCCGCGTGGCCAGGCGCACGACCAGCTCGGCGGCGCCGTCGGAAGGGATCGACGCCAGCGAGTACTCGCGATGCGGCAGCGGCGGCAGGCCGTCGATCCACGCCTGCGCGTCGTGCACCGGGGCCATCGGCAGGTCCAGCTGCGGCAGGTCGCGCGCGGCGGCGGCGCTCGCCAGCGCCTGCGTCCGGCCATCGACCGTCACCGGCGTGGCGGCGTCCAGCCCGACATGCGCCAGCACGGCCGTGACATGGTCGGCGCCGTGCCGCGGCGCGATCTCCAGGATGTCGCCGGCCTGCCAGGACGCGTCGGCCGGGGGCTGCAGGCGCACGTGCCACATCGCCGCCGCGGCGCTGCCGGGATTGAGCCGCGTGCGGCCCAGCAGGCGCCAGGCCTGGAACGGCACGTCTTCCACCACGGGCTCATCGGCGGCCACGCCGGTGAGCTCGGCCAGCTGTCGCTGCCAGTGCTCCAGCGCCTGGCTGTCGTTGCGGTCCACCTCCACGCTGGGGAACAGCGCCCGCGCGCCTTGCGCATGCAGCCAGTGTTCGACCCGGCGCGAGAAGCCGCAGAAGCGCGCGTACTGGCGATCGCCCAACGCCAGCACGGCATAGCCCAGCTCGGGCAGGGCGTGGACCCGTTCGAGCATGCGCCGCTCGAACGGACGCGCGGTATCCGGCGCTTCGCCGTCGCCGAAGGTGCTGATCACGAACAGCGCACGCCGGGTCCGGGCCAGGCGCGCGGCGTCCAGGCGCGCGATCGGTTCGACCTGCACCGGCAGGCCGGCCGCCTGCAGCTGGCCGGCGGCGCGCCAGGCGAGTTGTTCGGCGAAGCCGCTCTGGCTGGCGAAGGACACCAGCCACGGCTCGCCATCGGCCTGCAGCAAGGGCAGGCGCGATGCGCGCGCGGCGCGTTTCCTGCGGCGCCGATCCAGGTACAGCATCCAGCCGGTGACGAAGAACAGGCTCATGCACAGGGCCGAGACCATCACGATGATCCGCCCCGGCAAGCCGAAGAAGCTGCCCGAATGCAGCGCGAACACGCTGGTCAGCACCTTGCGGCCCGCCGGCAGCGCGGCGTAGGGGCTGCGCTCCAGCACCGCGCCGGTGGCCGGGTCGAGCTGGTAGGTGTCGTAGGCGCGGTCGTGCGCGGCGCCTTCCAGCCTGACCCGTGCGGTCAGCGGGCGATCGCCCTTGGGCGCGAAGCGCAGGTCGAGGTAGCCACCCGCGCGCAGGGCGGGGACCGCCGCGTCGAGGCTGGCCTGCACCCGGGCCAAGTCGAGCCGGCCGAAGCCGGCCCCGCCGCGCGCGTCCTCGCGTTCGGCACCGCCCAGCAGCCTGCTGACCCCATCGCGGTACCAGTCGTAGGACCACCACAGCCCGGTCAACGCAATCAGCAAGTACACCACCAGCACCCAGGTGCCGATCACCGAATGCAGGCTCCACAGGAAGCTGCGGCCGCTGCGTTTCCACTCCACGGCCAGCCAGGTACGCGGGCTGCGCCACTGCCGGGGCCAGCGCAGGTACAGGCCGGACAGGCAGAAGAACAGCAGCATGAGCACGCAGGCGCCGGTGATCGCCTTGCCGGTCTCGCCGGCCGCCAGCCGCCGATGCAGGTCCTCGGCGAAGTCGAAGAAGCGCGCGCCGCGCGGCGCGTCGATCACCTGCCCGGTGTAGGGGTCGAAGTACAGCGACGTGCCGCCACGCCCATCGAAGCGCACCTCGGACGGATGCGTGCCGGTGGTGTCCACGCGCAGGCGCTGGATCGGCCCGCGCCGGACCTGCGACAGGCGCTCGACCAGCGTGGTCAGGGGCAGCGCCTGTTCGCCGGCGGCACGATGGCGCGCGACCTGGGCCAGCGGCGGGTTCATCGCGCGCAGCAGCTCGTCCTGGAAGGACAGGCTGGCGCCGGTGAGCCCCATCAGGGCCAGCACCGTGCCGGCGGTGATGCCCAGGAACCAATGGGTCTGGAACAGGAGCTTCTTGAGCACGTGGGGATTCCTGCGCGCCGATCGCCGAAAGGGGAGTTAGAAGCGCAGGCCGAGATTGAACATCGCGGTGCGGTCGTCGCCCATCGCCACTGCCGCGGCCAGGCCGCCGCTGTAGTAATGGGTGTCGAAGATGTTCTTCAGGCTGAAGGCGGCGTGCCAGTGCGGCGCGTCATAGGCCACGCCCGCATCGGCGACCACGTAGCCGGGCAACGTGTAGCTGTAGGCGAAGCGGTCGCTTTCCCCGCGCATGCCGCCGTTGACCGACCAGCGCGACCATGCGCCGGGCAGCTGGTAGCGCGCGAACGCCGTGGCGCTGTGCCGGGGCACGTTGTTGAGGCGGTTGCCGACCGTCGGCACCGCCTGGCCGCCGTCGTCGGTGATCACCGCGTCGGTGTAGGCATAGCCCGCGTTGAGGCTCAGGCCATGGCCCAGATCCGCGGCGATGCCGAGTTCGGCGCCCCGCGTGCGCTGCTCGCCGATGGCGATGCTGAAACCGTCGTTGAGCGGATCGCCCTGCAGCACGTGCTGCCGACGCAGGTCGAATAGCGCCGTGGTCAGCGTCGCACGGCCCTGCGCCAGGTCGATCTTCAGGCCCGCTTCCCATTGCCGGCCTTCCTCGGGCTCGAACCCGCGTCCGTCCACGTCGGTGCCGGTGTTGGGATAGAACGAGGTGGCGTAGCTCAGGTAGGGCCGCACGGCGGGCGTGAGGTCGTACATCACCGCCAGCGCGCCGGTGGTGGCGTCGGCCGGATCGCGTTCGACGCGGCCATTGGCGCGGTTGGTGGTCCGGGTGGTGGTGAAATCCCGGCGCAGGCCCGCACTGACCAGCCAGCGCTCGCCCAGGTGCAGCTGATCGCGCGCATAAAGGCCCAGCATCTCGACCCGCGTGCGGGTGTTGGTGCGGGGCGTGGCAGGGCAGCGGATGGGGCTGCCGTAGACCGGCGCGTACACGTTCAGCGCGGCGACAGTGCAGGTATAGGACAGCACGTCCTCGCGCGTATCCAGGTAATCCACGCCGAAGGTCAGGTCGTGGCGCAATGCGCCGGTGGCGACCTGCTTCCACGCATGCGTATCCACCGACAGGGTATGGCCATCGTAGGCCTGGTCCTGCGCGCCGCGGCGCAGGGTGCGCTGGTCGGCGTTCATCGCCGTATTGCTGACCAACTGGCCGGTGACCTCGAAGTCCTGCACGCGCAGATTCTGGTTGAGCGTCCATCCGTTGCCGAAGCGGTGGCTGAAGGCGTAGCCGATGCGCGACTGGCGCGCGCGGTAGGGGTCCTGTCCCGGCTCGCCGGTGAAGGTGTCGCGCGGGATCGGCCCATTGCGGCTGGGCAGGATCGACCCCACCAGCGGCAGGCCCTGCTGGCGCAGGTAGTCGCGGGTCTGATAGCTGGCCAGCAGGGTCAGATCGGTGTCCGGGCCCAGATCCAGCGACAGCGCCGGCGCGATGTGGCGTGCCCGGAACCAGACGTGGTCGGTGGCGTCGTCGCTGTTCATGGCCAGGCCGTTGAGGCGCAGCGCGGCCCTGCCGTCGGCCGACAGCGGCGTGTTGAGATCGAACGTGCCCTGCACCAAGCCGTGGCTGCCGATCGTGGTGTCGATATGGTCGAAACGCTCGGCCTGCGGACGCTTGCTGACCATGTTCACCAGTCCACCCGGCAGCACCAGCCCGTACATCAGCGAGGCCGGACCCTTGAGCACCTCGACCTGTTCGTAGCCGAACAACTGCTCGGCCACGCGACTGGACGCGGCGGTGCGCAAGCCATCGACGAACAGCGAATCGGAGGCGACCTGACCGCGGATGATCAGGTCGTCCCAGCCGCGTCGGCCGAAGGTGTTGCTGACCACGCCAGGGACGTTGTGCAAGGCATCGGCCAGGCTCTGCGCCTGCTGCGCATCGAGCAGGTCGCGCGTGACCACGCTGACCGATTGCGGTGACGCGCCGGGCGCCAATCCGGACTTGCCGACCTGAGCAGGCCCGCGGCTACGGAAGCCGCTCGTCGCCGTGCCGGTGACGCGCACGGTATCCAGTTCCCTGGCTTGGGGCGCGGCGTCGACCGCGGTGGTCTCGTCGCCGGGCTGGGCATGCAGGGCGAACGGCGCGCAGCTCAACAGGCACGCGCACAGGGAAGCGGAGCGGGGCAAAAGCATCGAGGGGATTCTTGAGAACGCGAATTGTTCTCAACAATGATAGGTGGCCCGCGGTACTGCTGCAATGCAGCGGCGTCTCGTCGCGGCCCGCCTGACAGGCCACGTGTAGATCTCCTGGAGAAAAGACCCGCTGCGCAACGCGCCGGAAGGCGTCGTCGCCCGAGGCCTCAGCGCGAGTGCAGGCAGCCGCGTGAGGTAACGACGATCGCTCAGGTATGCGCCGGCCGCGGCCCGTCTGCATCGTCGTCGTCGCGCCCGTCCTTCGCCGGCGGCACCGGCTCGGGCATCAGCGCCAGCAGGCGATCGGCCAGCGCCTTGTAGACCGGCTTGCGGCACACCAGCGCCGAGGCGCCGCGGGCGAGCAGGGCGGTGGCCAGGATCGGCAGCATCATGTCGCTGTTGTCGGTCAGCTCCAGGCAGATGATCGACGAGGTCAGCGGCGCCTGGGTCACGCCGGTCAGGTAGGCGCACATGCCCAGCAGCACCATCGAGGATGGGTCCACGCCCGGCAGCAGCAACGCCAGGTTGTGGCCAATCCCCGCGCCCACGGCCAGCGCCGGCGAGAACAGCCCGCCGGGGATGCCCGCCACGTAGGACACCAGGTTGGCGGCGAACTTCATCAGCCCGAACTCGTGCCCGACCAC
This sequence comes from Pseudoxanthomonas winnipegensis, assembly GCF_004283755.1. Lineage (GTDB taxonomy): Bacteria > Pseudomonadota > Gammaproteobacteria > Xanthomonadales > Xanthomonadaceae > Pseudoxanthomonas_A > Pseudoxanthomonas_A winnipegensis. Next base: position 10,947 of record NZ_SHMH01000011.1, on the reverse strand, counting down.
CGCATGGTCCTGCACCAGGCTGCGCGCCTGCTCGTAGCCGGTGCCGAACGCGCCGGCGCCGAAGACGATGCCAAGCAGCGCCAGCACCAGGCCGCAGCCGCCGGCGAACAGCACCGGATTGGCCGCGCGCATCCGGCCCAGCCAGCGCGGCCGGCCGTCCATCGCCGCCAGGATCATGCGGCTGAAGACCCCGCCCAGCAGCCCGGCCACGGCCCCGCACAGCAGCACCGCCAGCCAGCCCAGCCCCAGCGGCAGGGCGGCCTGCACCGTGCCGAAATAGGTGTAGGCGCCCAGCAGCCCCAGCGAGACCACGCCGCCGACGATCACCGCTGTCAGCAGCGTGCCGGAGAAGGTGTGCTCGAAGCGGCCCGACAGCTCCTCGATCGCGAACACCACGCCGGCCAGCGGCGTGTTGAACGCCGCCGCGATGCCGGCCGCGCCGCCGGCCAGCAGGAAGTGCGTGGCATCGCGCGGATCCTTGAAGCCCAGCGCTCGCCCGATCACATACATCAGGCTGGCGCCCACGTGCACCGTCGGCCCCTCGCGGCCGACCGAGGCCCCGCCGAACAGCGCCAGCACGGTCAGCGCCAGCTTGCCGGCCGAGACCCCCAGCGACAGATTGCGCCTGCGGAACTCGCGATCGGGCAGCTGCAGCGCGGCGATCACCTGCGGGATGCCCGAGCCGCGGGTCGGCTTGAGCGCCCCGTTGGTGAGCCAGGCCAGCGCGGCGAACACCGTCGGCGTCAGCAGCAGCGCCCACCACACCGAGTGGTGGATGACCCGCGAGAACAGCCCGAAGGCCGCATCGGCCGCCCGGGCGAAGATCAGGGCCACCACCGCCACCGCGACGGCACCGCCCCACAAGGCCACGCGCCGCATCCAGCGCTCCCGCGACCACAGCGGCGCCAGCGCGCCGCCCGCTTTGAATGGCTCGAACATGTGACCCAGTGTCGCATGCGACGGCGCGACAGCCCAAGGCTTGCACGCGCGGACAGGCATAATGCGCAGCCGGCAAGCCCTGCCTTTGATCCCTTTCGACACGAACCCATGACCGAAAAGAACACGCTGAACCTGGACGCCATCGCCCAAGCCAAGGCCAAGCTGGCCGAAGAACTGCGCAAGCTCGAGGCGCAGGAAGTCGAGCTGCGCCAGCAGGAGGCCACGGACGCGTTTTCCAACGTGATCAAGCTGCTGCAGACCTACGGCAGCCACTTCAACGCCAAGCAGAAGGCGGAGATCGCCGCCCTGACCGGCGCCAGCGAGCCGCGCGCCAAGAAGTCCGCCGGCTCCAGCACCCGCGGCACCACCGTGGCGCCCAAGTACTGGCTGCCGCACACCGGCGAGACCTGGACCGGCCGCGGCCGCACGCCCAAGGCCTTCGCCGCCTGGGAAGGCACCGCCGCCTACAACGAGTGGAAGGCGCGCCACCCCAAGGACAAGTTCCCGGCCTATCCGGGCTGAACCGCCCAGGCGGACGCTGCCATCGCTGCAACCCGACGCCCGCGCCCGCCGCGGGCGTCGCGTTTTGAGCGGCGGCGAGGGCAGGGCCGGAGCAGGGCAGTGCCGAGGGCGTGCGCTACCATGCCGCGCCCCGCAATGCGACCTTGAAGACGAACGCGCCATGACCGCCACGCGCCTTGAACTGACCCGCCCCGACGACTGGCACCTGCACCTGCGCGACGGGCAGGCCCTGGCCTCGGTGGTGGGACATACCGCGCAGCGCTTCGCGCGCGCCATCGTCATGCCCAACCTCAAGCCGCCAGTGGCCACCGTGGCCCAGGCCGAGGACTACCGCGCGCGCATCCTGGCCTGCCTGCCGGCCGGGTCCGGCTTCCAGCCGCTGATGACCCTGTACCTGACCGAGGACACCGCGCCGGAGGAGATCGCCCGGGCCAAGGCCAGCGAGCACGTGTTCGCGGTCAAGTACTACCCGGCCGGCGCGACCACCAACTCGCAGTCCGGCGTGCGCGACCTGGCGCGCGTGAACGCGGTGCTGGAGGCGATGGAGAAGCACGAGCTGCCGCTGCTGCTGCATGGCGAGGTGACCGACCCGGCCGTGGACATCTTCGACCGCGAACGCGTGTTCATCGAGCGCCACCTGCTGCCGCTGCAGGCTCGCTTCCCCGGCCTGCGCATGGTGCTCGAGCACATCACCACCAAGGACGCGGTGGACTTCGTCACCGACGCCCCGGCCAACGTCGGCGCCACCATCACCGCCCACCACCTGCTGCTCAACCGCAACGCCCTGTTCGAAGGCGGCATCCGCCCGCACAACTACTGCGCCCCCATCCTCAAGCGCGAGACCCACCGCCAGGCCCTGCTGCAGGCTGCCACCAGCGGCGATGCGCACTTCTTCCTCGGCACCGACAGCGCCCCGCACCCCCGCGGCGCCAAGGAAACCGCCTGCGGCTGCGCCGGCCTCTACACCGCCCACGCCGCCATCGAGCTGTACGCCGAAGCCTTCGACCAGGCCGGCAAGCTTGACCAGCTGGAAGCCTTCGCCAGCTTCCACGGCCCGGATTTCTACCGACTGCCGCGCAACCAGGAGCGGATCATGCTGGAGCGCAAGGCCCGGACCGTGCCCGACACCTATGCGCTGGCGGATTCGGTGGTGGTGCCGATGCGGGCGGGGGAGGGGGTTGAGTGGTCGCTGGCGTAGGTAGTGGGTTGAATGATCCCCAATAGCTTCTGCAAGATGTTCCCGAGCGAGAGTTAACCGTGTTGCCTTGCCGACCTTAATAGCTCCAATCGGATAATTTGAATGTCTATCAGGGATGGGGAGGCGAAAGTATCGACTGGTCGATAGTCTTGTGATCAGGGGCTAGTGCTCCTCTTCGTCCAATTCTGGTCGCTGACCTTGTCGGCTCGAGTTGGCTCGAGCTAGCCCGCCACATGGGCGCTGCCTAATGTGTGCAATCTGGCCTGCTTTCAGCCGCCATCCCATCAACGCTATGATCTAGATTCAGGGAGGCGCCAAGCGCAGTCTTAGGGAAGGTCTGATCAACACCGTTGTAGGATGAGGCAAGCTACATCGAGCACGTTGACGACGCTTAAACCCTCGGTTTTTCGCCGTTTCCGGCGCATTTCCAGGGTATTCCCCGGGTTACAGGCGCACCATCCCCACGACAGGCATCAACTGCTTTCGCTTCAGCCACAGGTTCGACAGCGCAAACAGCATCAGCACCTGCGCGGTGTTCTTCGCCAGTCCCCGATAGCGCACCTTGACGTAGCCAAACTGGCGCTTGATCACCCGAAACGGGTGCTCCACCTTCGCACGCAGGCTGGCCTTGGCGTGCTCCCAGCCTTTGGCCCACTTCAATTCGCGCTTGCTCTTGATTTGCTTCAGCTTCGAGGGCTTCTCCGCGATCAGGTAGCGTAGCTTGCGCTTGCTCGTCATCTCCTCGCGCTTCTCCAGCCCGGTGTAGCCGCTGTCGCCGCACACCGTGTCTTCCTTGCCATGCAGCAGCTTGTGCGCTTGCGTGATGTCCGCCACGTTGGCCGCCGTGCATTCCACGTGGTGCACCAGGCCGGACTCATCGTCCATCCCGATGTGTGCCTTCATCCCGAAGTAGTACTGGTTGCCCTTTTTGGTCTGGTGCATCTGCGGATCGCGCTCGCCGTCCTTGTTCTTGGTCGAACTGGGCGCAGCAATGATCGTGGCATCCACGATCGTGCCGCCTCGCAGGCTCTGCCCCTTGCGTGACAGGTGCGCGTTGACCCGGTTGAACAGCTTGCGCGCCAAATCGTGCTGCTCCAGCAAGTGGCGGAAGTTGAGAATCGTGGTCTCGTCCGGCACCTCATCCAACCCGCCGATCTTGGCGAAACGGCGCATCGACACCGTGTCGTACAGGGCTTCTTCCGCCGCCGGATCGCTCAGTGCGTACCACTGCTGCAAAAAGTGGATGCGCAGCATCGTCTCCAGCGGATAAGCAGGGGTGGTGGCCCCATGGGATGACGCAAGCGATCTACGCGCGGTCTCCGGTCGGCTATATCACCAAGTACGCCTCCAAGGGCGAGACAAAATCCGGCGCTCACCTCCCGCACAAGGCGCGCCTGTGGGGCTATGGCGGGCTGTTGATGTCTGAGCGTGGCGATGTGGCCTGCCTTGAAGTGCTTCGCGCGATACCAGAAGGTTCGGTCGATGCGATCGTGACCGACCCGCCCTACGGCATCGCATTTATGGGCAAGCGCTGGGACTACGACGTGCCCAGCACTGAGATATGGGCCGAGTGCCTACGCGTTTTGAAGCCAGGCGGTCACCTTCTGGCCTTTGCCGGAACCCGCACGCAGCACCGCATGGCGGTACGCATTGAGGACGCCGGCTTCGAGATCCGCGACATGATCGCCTGGGTGTACGGCAGCGGCTTTCCGAAGTCGCACAACGGGGTTTGGGGCGGCACGGCCCTCAAGCCGGCCCTGGAGCCGATCACCATGGCCCGCAAGTCTCTGAATGGGACTGTCGCCCTTAATCATGCCTCGCATGGAACTGGCGGCCTGAACATAGATGCCTGTCGCGTGGATGGAATCGTTCAATCCAATGCAGGGAACATTGGCTTTGGATCAGGTCGGATTGATGGCTACATCAAGGGCACTGGCCGGGAGTATCAAGCCAACGGAAGGTGGCCGGCAAACCTGATCCATGACGGCAGTGAGGAGGTCTTGGAAGCGTTCCCGAACGCACCCGGTCAGCTCGCGAACACAAGCGCAAACCATGCCGCTTGCAAGACCCAGAACGTCTATGGCGCAATGCGCCGCGGACGCGGCGAGGAACCTAGTGCCGACTCGTCGAACGAGGGGGCGGTTGGTTTCAAGATGAGGCCCGGCATTCGTAGGCTCGATGGCGGAAGCGCGGCGCGCTTCTTCTACTGCGCCAAGGCGTCCAGGCTCGACCGAGACGAAGGGCTTGAAGCACTGGCGCGGCAAGCCGCCGGAATGGTCAGCAATACGTCGGGACAGCACATGACGAGGCGTGATGAGGGCTACGAGGTTGCCCCGCGGGCAAACCATCATCCGACCGTCAAGCCGACCGACCTAATGCGATACCTGTGCCGTCTAGTCACGCCAGCGGGCGCTGTCGTATTGGACCCCTTTATGGGGAGTGGTAGTACCGGGAAGGCCGCCTTGCTGGACCGTTTTTCGTTCATCGGGGTGGAGCGCGACGAACAGTACTTCAACATCGCGCTCGCGCGAATTTCTGCTGCGCTCCACGAGACGGACCAGGACGACCGCTACCTGCGCAAAGGCTCGCTGGTGACCATCGAAGGGAAACTGCGCACCGAGCGATGGCAGGCCAGCGACGGCAGTGATCGTTACAGCGCATGGATCTACTGCGACCCGCGCGGCTTGACGCTCCACGGGGGCAGGGAGCATGCCCGCACGGGGGTCGAGCACCAGGGCAGGTCCTCAGCGCCGCCGGGGCGAGCACCGGCGCAGCCTCAACCGGGAGACGTCGACGATGACATCCCGTTCTGAGTCAGGAGATTATGCGCAGTGCGCGAGGGTGGAAGCCGGCCGCGCGCTTGAGCATGTCGAAATCCGCGCCCAGGTACCGCATCGTCGTGGACAGGTCGGCGTGCCCCAGCATCTGGCTGATGGCCGCCATGTCGCACCCGTTGCGCAGCAGCTCCGTGGCAAACGCGTAGCGAAGCTGGTGAGGATAGTGCCCGGTCCAGGGTTTGCCGGTGCCGGGCCGGATGCGGTCGAGCCCGCACGCGGTCCCCAGCGCTCGACGCGCATGCCGGTTGACGATGACCCAGACCGAGCGGCCGTCGCGCAGCGGCTTGCCATGGCGCGTGACGAAGAGCGCCGCGCGCTTGCCGGCGCCGACCGTCGCCCGTTGACGCAGATAGGCTTCCAGCAGCCCATGCCAGGCCCCGCCATATGGCACCAGCCGGTCCCGGCCACCCTTGCCCTCGACGTACAGGAAACCATCCAGGCGCACGCTTCCCAGCTGCAGCCTGGCCAGCTCGCCCGCCCGCAGACCGCATTGGTAGAGCGTGGCGATGATGAGGTGGTCCCTGAGGCCCACGAACGTCGACAGGTCGGGCTGCGCCAGCAATACGCCCACGTCGTGATCACACAGGTGGAACACCGGACGCGGGCTGACCGGTCGCGTCTTGGGCCACGCGACCGGCACCCAGCAGGTCGGGTCCACGGTTCGGCGCCAGCCGTACCAGCAGCGCAACGCGGCCACGTCCAGTTTCAGCGTCGCCGGCGCGAGTTGGTCGCGCCGGTGGGCTACGAAGCGCAACACGGGGTCCATGTGAAGCGGCACGCGGTCGGCGAAGGCGACGTATCGGCTGACGATCGACAGATACGTGGCCACGGTGCGCGGGCTTCGCCGCTGGCCACGAAGGAACCACCGGAAGTCCTCGAGCGACTGGGGGTCAACCGGACAATAAGAACGGGTTATATCTACCAACGGTAAAAACCCTCCATGTACAAGCAAGGGAAATCCATCGTCGGATCAATGAGTTAGGGGTCATGTGAGATCGCCACACCCGCGATCTTACATAATATACATTATGCGAAAATCTAGTACTTCTGCCGGTGTTGCGTGGAAGTCCTAGATTGGAGCCTCCGTCCGCAACAGAGCCTTTGTTCGATGGTACATATAGTGTTGCTTCCTCAACAGGAAACAGCCTTTGCTCAACGTGCTTACGGATTCTCAGGTTCCAGCCTCACTACGGGGCGCCTTACTCGTTGACGATGTTCACAGGCTGCCTCGTTACTGGGCTAGCGTCTGGGCGTTGATGTCCAACCATGACCTCGCCGCATCTAGCCAGGTAAAGAAGCTTCGGTACATCGAGAGTTTGTACGGCCATGCGGATCGTCAGTTCGGCGCCCACGCGCTGGATGACGCCTTGGGCCACCTGAACGAGGTCGTGCTCGCCGAGATCCTAGAGTCCTGGTTCATATCGATCCGCAATCAACCTTCCGTTGGTCCTGCGGACGAATCACGTTGGCGCACCGGCTTAGCATTTGTCGGGTCCGTGGTCACCTGGTTGTCCAAGTCAACGTTGCCAACCGACCGTCTCCGGCAGATTGAAGCTCGCCTGCATCGCCTATCCCACCTGTATGGACAGCTCCACGTCCGCAGGAGCCGCCAACCGAGTCAGATCCGTTCATTGCCGGCGAGCGTGATCAAGGCGCTCTACGAAATGCTAGACCCGGCATCGGCCACCAATCCTTTTGCACGACAGCACACGCGATGGCTCGCCTTCATTTCCTTTCTGCTGATGCTCCATCAGGGGCTTCGACGCGGCGAGCTCCTGTTGCTTACCGCGGACGTGATCAAGGACGGATTTGATGAAGGGCAACAGAGGTCTCGCTGCTGGATGAATGTGCAAGAGAGCCTGTATTCCGATGAGGGCGATGATCCGCGGTATTCCAGACCCAGCATCAAGTCGGCGAACTCTATCCGCCAACTGCCGGTGAGCGAAGCCATCGCGGGGTTAGTACAGACCTATGTTGAAAATTATCGAGGTAGGCCAGGTCACGCCTTCCTGCTGAACACACAGCAGGATAGTCCACTGTCCACTGAATCCTTGACGAAGATGTTCCTGAAAATTTCCGCGGCCCTATCCCCCTCCGTTCTCCCTGAGCTGATGGAGCGGAGCGGAAAACATTCAGTCACACCCCACGACCTTCGTCATACGTGTGCCGTAGTGCGACTGAATCAACTTCTTCACCATGGGGACTCAATGGATGAAGCACTGCAGAAGCTCCGGGCATTCTTCGGCTGGTCGCGAGAATCACAGATGCCCGTTCGCTATGCAAGAGCGGTGTTCGAAGACCGTCTATCGTCGGTTTGGAACAACGCATTTGACGACCGAGTAGAGGTTCTGAGAGCAATTCCTTCCTGATATGCAACGTGATCATCATCGTCGGCTCGACGCGTCAACGCTGAGCGAAGTCGCTGCGCAGCTTCCGCCATTGCCGCCCGTGATTAGGTGCTACGACGATTTCGATGACACGACTCGTTCCATTCGAAGTCCTGCGACAGCCAACCGCTTCGCAGTTCATGCGAATGGAAGCGTTGTCAACATCGAGTTCGCTCTGGTTGAAGAGGCCTTTGGAAGCCTTCTTAAACACGTATTTCTGCACATCATTGGAGAGGGCTTCGCGCCGAGAACCGCCGCAATGTACACGCTCGGAGGGAAACACTTTGGAAGCGAAGATCTTGCTGGGCTTTTGGGCTCTGGACCCACAGGAATATCTTCCGTATGGACGGCCCTCCTCGCGAAGACCTTGCCTAGAGACGCCTACTCCTGCGCAAAATCGATCCTCAAACTGCTCTGCCAACATCGCATCAATGGCTGGTCAGACTCCTATCACGATGTCATATCTGCTCTGCCCCTACCCTTCAAGGACAAGTATGCCGTCGTCCGATCGGGTGAAGCCTTTATTTCGGTTGACGATGAAGCTGCGGTAGTTAGGTTTCTAGATGAAGCGGCGATCCGGGCAAAGAAATCGTTGCTGGCTCTTGTGGATGTTCAAGACGCAGCGATGTTGCTTTGTGCTTATCAGTTCGCAATGCGACCTGTTCAGATTGCAATGCTCACGTTTCGTGACGTAAAAGTTCGTCGAGAAGATGTTGGCATGCTCGCATCTGTCCACATCGCATTCCGGATGGCGAAGCAGCGGAGTTCCAGTGCCGCCAAGCCGATGCTTAGGCGCGTGAAACGCGAGTGGACCCCACTCTTCGTCGAGATCGATCGACACTTTCAGGCTAGTGGCGGTGATGCGGGCGCTAGGGTGTTCGGCGCCACATCCGCTAATGAAGCAAGTCGTCGCATCAGCTCTCTACTTCGCGATCTTCTAGAACTGGGCGCGACTGCCGTCAATCTGCGTCACACAGCCGCTCAACGCCTCGTTGACGCCGGCGCAAGCCAAGAGGAACTGGCCGAGTTCCTTGGGCACTCGGATGTAACGACTGCGCTTGTGTACTACGAAACATCGGCCAACCAGGCTGAACGGGTGAACAATGCGCTGGGAATCTCCGAGATCTATCAGCGCGTGGCTCGAATTGCCCACGATCGGTTTATAGGTCCGGAAGAGCTCGCGCAATTGAAGGAGTCCCAGCAGATCGGCGGAGCGCCACATGGTGTTCCGATCGCTGGAATCGGTGGGTGCACCTCCGGGCAGGCTGCGTGTCCCTACAACCCGATCTTGTCCTGCTATGGCTGTAGGAAGTTCATGCCGATTCACGACGTTCAGATGCAATCGAGAGTTCTAGCCGACTTTCGGGTTGTGGCGCGGTTCTTCCATGACTCATCTCGTGGCGACGCGGCTTCGCCAGCCTATCTGCAGCTTGAACGGACAATCGCTGAAGTTCAGGCAGTGGTTCTCGAACTCGAAGGTTCGCCGTCTTGAATCCTCACTTCTCAGGTTTCATCCAGCTCGGCAAAGAGCTCGCCTCGACGCATGGAGTCGCCTGGGAGATTCCGCTGGACCAAAGCGGCACCGCGATCAAAGGACATGAATGGGATCTCACTACGCTAGCAGGGGGCGTTACTCCCAAGCATCGCTTGCGCCACTTCAGTTCGGAAGGTTCGGCACTTGATGCGCTCAACGCAGCTCGCTCTTCCAACGGGATGCCGGCTCTGTCTGCTCGCACTTTGTCGCCGGCATGGCAGGACCTCATCAAAGCTGCAGTCATGGAACAGCTGTTTGTTCGCCGCAACTCGTTCGGTCACGTCGCCAACAATGTGGCACGCCCCTTGCGCGTGATCGCTACATGCGCGGGAGACGCCGAGCCATGGAGTGTCACTGTTGATGAGATGGCTCTCGCGGTTCGTACCGGCAACAGCATCCAGGCATCGGGCAAGCTTGGCGATTTGATCGCGGGGCTGACCAAGGTGCTATTTGATACCAACCACTTGGCCGACGTGGGACCGCTCTACCCTGCCCTCGCCACCGCACGTCTCCAGCCTAGAGCCACTCGACGGTCGAAATTTCTCAATTCTCAAGAGGAGATTCGGCACAACCTGGAAGATCGCAAACGCGCTGAGCGCCTACCCGAACGTCGCGCTTTCTGGGAGCTGGTCCGGATCGTCATGACCGAGCAGCCACTGACCTTCATGGACGAACTGCGCTTTTCAGCCATTCGCATCATGATCCTGACGGGCTTTCGAATTGGAGAGGCCACGCTCCTTCCCGCTGAGTGGCGGACGGACCGGCACTACTACGACTCGAAGCAGCGGCCTGCAGGGGAGCTAGGTGGGTACTCCAAATCGCTCATGATCCGGCACTTCGCCGAAAAGCAGCAGGCAAAGAATGCCGATAGCAAGGTGCTCGTCGCCAAGACGCATTACGTTCCCCAGATGTTCGAGGAGATTGTGAGCGAGACCCTGGCCCGTGCTGCGGCAATCACCAGCCCGCTACGAAGCACGCTGAGGAAGCAGACTGAAACAGGGCGTGTTCTGCCAGACTTCGCGCTCAGTGAGCTGGTGCCGACCACGCAAATCTACCCTCGCCTTTCCGGAAACGCCTTCTGGCTAGACCTGGCCGAGGACAAGAAGCAGTATTGGATGCGGAAGTGCCGCCAGAACTATTCTGCTGATTGCTTCGACGATCTCCAGAAAGTTCAAGAGAGCTTGAACGCTAGTTTTCAAGGTGAAATGAGTGCGACCGCTCGCATGTACTTTCGCCGGATGGCGGGATTCGAGGGCAAAGATGGTGGCGCATTGGTGCTGAGAGACGTTGAAGGCAGGGCGGTCTCACCCAACGGAAGGCGCGACATGAGCAAGGTCTTCGTGAGAATCGGAGATCTTGAAAAATTACCTTCGTGTCGCGGCCGGCTCAAAGTTGCCGGACACTGGACCGACCAGAGTTCCATAGACACTCAGTCGCCGCTCTGCGCGTAGCGCTTTTCGAACTCTACCGGTGACATGCCGCCAGCGGAACCATGCCGGCGAATCGGGTTGTAGAACATCTCGATGTAGT
>NZ_SHMH01000010.1 GCF_004283755.1 Pseudoxanthomonas winnipegensis | reverse complement strand
ACTACATCGAGATGTTCTACAACCCGATTCGCCGGCATGGTTCCGCTGGCGGCATGTCACCGGTAGAGTTCGAAAAGCGCTACGCGCAGAGCGGCGACTGAGTGTCTATGGAACTCTGGTCGGTCCAGCTGGATCGAGCGCGGGACGATGTTGTCCTTGCCCTCGTAGGCCACGAAGAAGTGCATGCGGTCCTGCAGGATCGGGCCGCCGAAGGCCGCGCCGTACTCCTTGACGCGCGATTCCACCTTGCCGTCGCCTTCGTCCGGACGCTTGTTGCGCATGTCCTGGTCGGTGTAGCGGTAAAACACCTCACCGTGGAACTCGTTGGTGCCCGACTTGGTGGCAGCAACCAGAGCCGCACCGCTGACTTGGCCGAACTCGGCCTTGTAGTTGGAGGTGACGACCTTGTATTCGCCAATTGCCAACTGCGGGAATGGGTTGCCCTGGCTATCGTTCTGGCCGGCGATACCGCCCTTGGCCACATAGCTCTTCTGGCTGACACCATCGATGTACAGGTTACCGGCGCTGGAGTTGGAGGCGCCACCGCGCAGGGTCGTATGGCCTTGCGCATCGACGTTGAACACCATGCCCGGCACGGTGTCGGCGAACTCCAGGAAGTTGCGGGTGGCCTGCGGCAGCTGCTCGATCTGGCGCAGCGAGATGGTGTTGCCGACTTCCGAAGTCTTGACGTCGCGGGTCAGCGGCGCCGTCACCGAGACAGTGCCCAGGTTGGTCGCGTCGCCGGCCGGCGCCGAGGCTGGAGCCTCCAGGTCGACGGTGGAGGACGAGGCCACCGTCAGAGTGACGTCGCGCGATACGCCGCCAGCCTCGACGGTGTAGCTGCCCGGCTGCAGACCGACCACGGTGTAGCTACCGTTCTGGCCGATCACGGCGCGGCGCACCGAACCTGTGGCCTTGTTGGTCACAGTGACTTCCTGGCCGGCATCGGCCGAAGTCACCGTACCGCGCAGAATGGCGGTGGAGGTCTGCGCGAACGCAGGCACCGAGGCGACCATGCAGCCGGCCAGTGCGATGGCCAGGATGCTGCGGGACGGGGAGCGGGAGATGGCGTGCTTATTCTTCATGACGGTGCCCTCCTTAGGGCAGTCGGATCGCGTGTTTTTCTTGTGGGACGTGTCGTGCGGGAAAGCGGGAAGAAGACAGCGGCTGGACGGAGGGGTCAGGCCATGCGGCGCTCCGGGGTGGCACTGGAGTCGCGCACGACCAGGTGCGGGATCAGCGGGGCGGTATCGACCGGCGTGCCGGACTCGCCGCCCAGGGCCGGGTGCTGCAGCAGCAGATGCAGGGCGCGCGCGCCCAGGCTGGCGATGTCCACGCGCATGGTGGTCAGCGCCGGGTTGACGTAGCGCGCCATCGGCACGTCGTCGAAGCCGGCCACCGCGATGTCCTCGGGCACGCGCAGGCCGGCCTTGCGCAGGGCGAACAGGCAGCCCAGCGCGGTCATGTCGTTGGCCGCGAACACCGCATCGGGGCGCTCGCCGGCGGCGAAGGCCTCGCCCGCGGCATAGCCGGAGGCCTCGTCGAAGTTGCCCTGCACCACCCAGGGTTCGGCCGCATCGGCGACCGTGGCCAGCGCCTCGCAGTAGCCGCGCAGGCGCTCGCGGGCATCGAAGTTGTCCTCGGGCCCGCCGATGAAGGCGATGCGGCGATGGCCGACGTCCAGCAGGTGCCGGGTCATGGCGAAGGCGCCGCCGTGGTTGTCCACGTTGAGCACGGCCGCGCGCGGGCTGCCGGCGCAGTTCATCAGCACCGCCGGCACGTCCGGCGCCAGGGCCTCGTCCAGGGATTCGACGCTGCCCAGGAACGGCGACATCACCAGCACGCCGTCCACCCGCCCGGGCGTGGCGCGCAGCGCATCGCGCTGCTCGGCCAGGCTGCCGTGGCAGCTGGAGACCAGCAGGTGCAGGCCGCGTTCGCGCGCGGCGTGATCGATGCCGCGCATCAGCTCGGAGAAGAACTCGCCGTACAGGTCGGGCAGGACCACGCCGATGGTGTGGGTGCGGCGGCTGCTCAGCGCGCGGGCGGCATGGTGCGGGCTGTAGCGCAGCTCACTGGCGACCTGCAGGATGCGGGCCCGCACCTCGTCGGCGACGTACTGGCGCCCGTTGAGGGCACGCGACACGGTGGCCACGGACACCTCGGCGGCGCGGGCGACGTCTTTGATCGTGACGTTCATCGACGCGACGTGCCGGCGGTGACACACAGGGAACGACCGCCCGTCCGGGACCCGGCGGCCTGCTGCAGTGCAGCATCAAATTGGTGCGTGGCGTGCGGATTGGCTGTGGCGTTTGGCACTGGAAGCTCTCCTCTTCCGGGCCTCAGGTTCGTTGGCGGGCGGCACCGTATCAGGAGTTGCAACCGCTTACATGCTGCGCCGCAAGATGCACATCCGGGCCCGGATGTGTCATTGCGCACCACACGGGTGCGCATGCACCAAATAACGGATTCTTAAGGGTTTCGGGTCAGAGGCCGGTCTGGGGTTTTGCGCAGTTGCCGAAGCGGACCCTGCGCCTGTGCCGCGCCTTCCTCGCCAACTGCGCAAAAAATCGGGGGCCGCCAGCGGACAGCGCATGTCCCTTTTGGGCCATGGCGCGGTCATCCGGGCGCCATCGGGCGCGACATCGCACCGGCCCCGGGGCTCGCCGGCTTGATCGTCGGCGCGGCCGCGCTAGGATGGCCGGGCCGCTGGGGAGCGGCCCTGCAGGGGGAACCATGCCGATCCAACGCGAACTCGTACAGGAACGTGTGTCCACGGCCGCAACGCAGCTGGCTGGCTTCGCGCGCAGCAGCCGCGACGATCAGCGCACCTGGGCGATCAAGCTGCTGGCTGCCGCCACCCGCGACCTGCCGCCGGGCGAACGCGCCGCCGTGCAGGCCGGCTTCTGCGAGGTCATGCGGATGTTCGAGCTGGCCGAGACGCGGTAGCTGGTCTGGCTGCCCCGGCGGTAGCCGGGCGATTGGAATCCGCGCGGGCGCAGGGAGACCCGCGCTCAGCAACCGGACTTGACGGCGTCATCCGGGCGAGGGCGGGGATCCAGGGACGTTCGTCCGGATTGCGCGACGTCCATGGGCTCCCGCCTTCGCGGGAGCGACGATTCCGTTGATCCGCCGTGCGTCGAAGAGCGCGCTCGATATCGCAAACATCCTTCCTTCGTCATCCCCGCGAAGGCGGGGATGCAGTGCCCTGCAAGCATGACGAATGAAGTCGCTGGATCCCCGCGTTCGCGGGGATGACGACTTAGAGGCTTGAAAGATGGCGAGGCAGGAGGCTTGAAAGATGACGAGCTTCGGGCCCTGGACTATCGCGAGGTTCGAAGCTCGAAAGACCGCAAGACGTGACGCGCGCCGAACCGCCGAAGCGTGCTCCGCGCTCAGCCCGACGCCGACGCCGTAGACGCCACGCGCGCGGCGGAGCCCATCGGGGCATCGAGGTATTCGCGGCGCACGCGCTTGAGGCCGCACAGCAGCGCATAGGGGCTGGTGCTGCAGGTCTCGGCGATCCGGGCCGCGGTGGGCGATGCGCCCCAGAAGGTCACGCGGCTGCCGACATCGGCGCCGGGCAGATCGGTGATGTCCACGGTCAGCATGTCCATCGACACGCGCCCGATCACGCGCGTGCGCTGGCCATCGACCAGCACCGGCGTGCCGTTGGGCGCCCGCTGCGGATAACCGTCGGCGTAGCCCATCGCGGCCACGCCGATGCGCATCGGCGCAGAGGCGGTGAAGCGCGCGCCGTAGCCGACCGACTCGCCGGCCGGCAGGTCGCGCACGGCGATCAGCGCCGACTCCAGCTGCATCACCGGCCGCAGCGGATGCGCCGGCCCCGCGTCCGGCGCGAACGGGCTGGCGCCGTAGAGCATCAGCCCGGGGCGCACCCAGTCGCTGCGGATGCCGGGCCAGCCCAGCAGCGCCGGCGAGTTGTTGAAGCTGGTCGGCCCGGCGAAGTCGGCCGTGGCCTGCTCGAACACGCGCCGCTGGACCTCGCTGAAGTCGCTGTCCAGCTCGTCGGCGCGCGCCAGGTGGCTCATCGCCACCACCGAGGCGATCTTCGGATCGCGCTGCAGCGCGACCAGCGCCTCGGCGAACTGCGCCGGCGACAGGCCGAGGCGGTGCATGCCGCTGTCCAGCTTCAGCCACACGTGCAGCGGCTGCTGCGGGCTGTAGCGCGCCAGCGCCTGCAGCTGCCAGGGCGAGGCCACCGCGGTCCACAGCCGGTGGCGATCGATCAGCGGCAGCTCGTCCGCCTCGAGGAAGCCTTCCAGCAGCAGGATCGGCGTCTCGATGCCGGCCTCGCGCAACTCGATGGCCTCCTCCAGGCAGGCCACCCCAAAGGCATCGGCGATGCCGGTCAGCGCGCGCGCGCAGCGCACCGCGCCGTGGCCGTAGGCGTCTGCCTTGACCACCGCCACGGCCTTGCCACCGCCCAGGCGCTTGGCCAGCAGGTAGTTGTCCTGCAGCGCGCCCAGGTCGATCAGTGCACGGGCCGGGCGCATCAGGCGGCCGCGCCGCGGGCGGCGCTATTGCGGTAACGGGACATGTCCAGGCCTTCGCTATCGATCGCCGGCGCGTGGCCCGCCATCAGGTCGGCCAGGTAGCGGCCCGAGCCGCACGCCATGGTCCAGCCCAGCGTGCCGTGCCCGGTGTTGGTGTAGAGATTGTCCAGCGGCGTGGCCCCGACCACGGGCGTACCGTCCGGCGTGGCCGGGCGCAGCCCGGTCCAGAACTGCGCCTGCTCCAGCGCGCCGCCCTGCGGATACAGGTCGCGCACGACCAGCTCCAGCGTCTCGCGGCGCTGCGGGTTGAGCACGTGGTCGTAGCCGGCCACCTCGGCCATGCCGCCCACGCGGATGCGCGCATCAAAGCGGGTCACGGCGACCTTGTAGCTTTCGTCCAGGATCGTGGACACCGGCGACATCGCCGGCTCAAGGATCGGCAGGGTCAGCGAATAGCCCTTGAGCGGATACACCGGCAGGTCCAGGCCCAGCGGCGCCAGCAGCCGCGGCGACTCGCTGCCCAGGGCCAGCACGTAGCGGTCGGCGGTCTCCAGCCGGCCGTCCAGGCGCACACCGGTGATGCGGCGGCCGTCGGCCTCGATCGCCTCGATGCGCGTGTCGTAGCGGAACTCCACCCCAGCCTCGCGCGCCATCGCCTCCAGCCGCCGGGTGAACAGGTGACAGTCGCCGGTCTGGTCGTTGGGCAGGCGCAGTGCGCCGACCAGGGCCACCGGCGCGGCGGCCAGCGCTGGCTCGTAGCGGGCGATGCCGGCCGGGTCGAGCAATTCGTAAGGCACGCCGTACTCGTCCAGCACCGCCACGTCCTTGGCCGCGCCGTCCAGCTGGGCCTGGGTGCGGAACAGCTGGATGGTGCCCAGGCGCCGGCCTTCGTAGGCGATGCCGGTGGCGGCGACCAGCTCGTCCAGGCAGTCGCGGCTGTATTCGGACAGGCGCACCATGCGCGCCTTGTTGCGCGCGTAGTGCGCGCTCGTGCAGTTGGCCATCATCTGCAGCAGCCAGCTGTACTGGCGCGGGTCCAGGCCGGGCTTGATCGCCAGCGGCGCATGCTTCTGGAACAGCCACTTGAAGGCCTTGGCCGGCACGCCAGGCGCCGCCCACGGCGAGGCATAGCCCGGCGAGATCTGGCCGGCGTTGGCGAAGCTGGTCTCCAGGGCCGGGCCGGGCTGACGATCGACCACGCACACCTCGAACCCGGCCTGGGCCAGGTACCACGCGGTGGTCGTGCCGATCACGCCACTTCCTATCACCAGCACACACATGGCCTCACCTTGTCGTTCGTCAGGCCCATCGCGGCCAGCGGAGAAAACCTTACCCGAACCCCTCCGGCAGATTGGCCGCGTTCGCCACCCCTGCGCGGTGAAAGCTTGAGGTCTGGCGCGGTTGCGCGGCACATGCTGCCGCGCTCATTCGGGAAGAAAGCTCTTGGCGCGAGAATTATCGGCGATTTTCCCAAGAATTTCCGCATCTACCGTGCAGCAGATCCTGCCGACCCACACCCCAACCGCGGCTCAACGCGGCGCTCAGGCCAAGGACTTCACCGACACCTCGCCACGCAGGATCGGCGACTTGATCACGATGTAGGAGAAGTACTTGCTGATGCCGATGTGACGATCCAGCAGGCCTTCGACCAGCGACTGGTAGTGGGCCACATCGCGCACCACTAACTTGAGCAGGTAATCGAAGCCGCCGCTGACCAGGTGGCACTCGGTCAGCTCCTCCACGCTGCGCAGGCCGGCCTCGAAGGTGTCGAAGTCCTCGCGCCGGTGGTTGTCCAGGGTCACCGAGGTATAGACCACCTGCACGCGGAACAGCTTGGCCAGGTCGAGCCGCGCGCCGTAGCCGGCGATGTAGCCGGCGCGCTCCAGGCGCTTGACCCGCGCCAGGCACGGGCTGGGCGACAGGCCGACCCGGTCGGCCAGGTCGGCGTTGGTGATCCGGCCCTGGCGCTGCAGCTCGGCCAGGATGTTCAGATCGATGCGGTCCAGCCGCGGCAGGCGATCGATCACGCGCGCACCCGCCGCACGCCTGCCCCAGCTCGGCCATCGAGTCGAAGACAGGGGCCGTGCGAGTCGACCGGGGGGTCGTCACAGTCGAAGCGCGGCACGGCGGAGTCGGTCAGGCGCATGGCCGGCGTTGATCCCGGGGAGGAAGGGCGTCCGGCACGGCGACGCCGATGCGGCGCCGCGTCCCGCGGACGGAGGGCGCCCATTGTGCCGTCTCGGCAGGTTCTGCCGCACGCGCGGGAACGCGCGGCGATTGCGCCGGGCGTCAGTCGGCGTCCGGGGCGCGGCCCAGGTCGGCCTGGTCCTGCTCGATCTGGCGCCGCTGCTGCAGCTGCTCGGCGACCATGCGCTCGGCCTTGGCGAAGGCGGCCTCGGCATCGGCCACGTGCAGTTCGTCGTCGCCGTACAGCTCGGGCGGCAGATCGTCGATCTGCAGCGACTTGATCATGTTCTTGCCGTCGTGGCTCCAGATCTCCACGCGGAACGGCGTGTCCTCGACCGTGCCGGACCGCCAGTGCTTGCGGGGTTCTTCCATCGGAGCGCACCTTGGGGGACTTCAGTACGGCCAGCCTGCACGCGCGGCCGTGAGCGCGCCATCAGCGCGCGGCAGGCTGCAACCAAACCATCGTCCGACCGTCACATCGGCGACGCACGCGTTCGCCATCCTGTGCCCGCAGGTCCGGCGCGGTGCGTGATCGACGGCCAGGACCTGCGGGAGGCGACAGACGGATTAGCCGGGAGTGCCGTCCAGAGCAAAACCCCGGCAGTTGGTGCGCGATCCTTTCCGCGTCGCGGAAGCCGCAAGGCTCCCAAGATCGCGCGAGCCAATCCCCAAGACGCCCCGGCCCCTCTCTCTGCCGGGGCGTTTTACTGTGCGCCGACGCGTCGCGGCCAGGGCGCTGCGGTCATGCGGCACGGCGCGGGCGGCTGCTACGCTCGCGCCGTGCGGCCGTGGCCGCCTCGCTGCCCTCTTCTTCTTCCGATCCTGCCATGCCTGCATTCCGCTGTTGTTCCGCAGTCCACGCAACGTCCTGCTCCCGCACGCGGGTGCGCGCATGAGTCTGGCACCCTGGCTGCTGGCGGCCGCGGCCAGCACGGCGAGCTTCACCACGCCGCACCTGGCCACCACACCGCCGCCGCATGCGGTGCAGTTCGACGGCAGGACCTATGTCGATCACGGCCTGGTCGCCGCCGGGCGCGTGCCGGCCGGCACGCTGGACTTCATGGGCGACACGCTGGGGTCGTTCTCCTCGCTGGGCGTGCAGGCCGGCCAGTGGCGGCGCACGCGCGATGGATACGAGGGCGTGCTGTGGACCCTGCCCGACCGCGGCCGCAACGACCCGGACGCCGGCCTGTTCTACGACTACGCCGGCCGGCTCGAACGCCTGCGCATGACGCTGCGCCTGCCGCGCGCGGGCCAGCCAGCCGACGAGACGCTGACGCTGGTGCCCGATGGCGGGCTGACGCTGCGCGACTTCGAGGGCCAGCCCTTCACCGGTGCCGACCCCGGCGCGCACACCGTGGTGCAGGGTGGCTTCACCCTGCCCTCGCCGGCCAGCGGACCGGGCGCGGGCAAGATCTCGCTCGATGCCGAGTCGCTGCAGTTCACCGCCGACGGGCACTTCTACATCGGCGACGAATACACGGCCAACGTCTATTACTTCGACCCGGCCGGCCGCCTGCGCGGGGTGATCGAGCCGCCGCCTGCGATCGCGCCGCGCCGCGATGGGCTGCCCGCATTCGGCTCGTTGCAGTTGCCGCAGCACGGGCGCCGCAACAACCAGGGCATCGAGGGCCTGGGCCTGTCGCCCGATGGCACGCGCCTGTTCGTGGCGCTGCAGAGCGCGCTGGTGCAGGACACCGCCGCAGGCGAACACGCCGGCCGCCGCGACACGCGCGTGCTGGTCTACGACGTCTCCGGGCAGGCGCTGCCGAAGCGGCCGATCGGCCAATACGTGGTGCAGCTGCCGATCTACACGCACAAGGGCAACGGCAAGCCGGCCGACCGCACCGCGGCGCAGAGCGAACTGCGCGTGCTGGACGACAGCCGCTTCCTGCTGCTGGCCCGCGACGGCGCCGGGCTGGGCGCGGACAAGCCCGAGCCGGTCGTCTACAAGTCGATCCTGCTGGTCGACACTGCCGGGGCCAGCAATCTGGCCGGCTCGCGCTACGAGCGCGGCGACGCCTCGCTGCTGGCCTCACCCGCGTCCACAACGCTCAAGCCCGGCATCAAGCCCATGTGCTGGACCGAGCTGATCAACCTGCTCGACCCGGACCGGCTGGCGCAGGTCGGCCTGGACCTCGACGTCGCCGCGGGCCCACACCCCGGCCTGATGTCGGAGAAATGGGAAGCCATGGCGCTGCTGCCGGCGCTGGACCCGGCGCGGCCGGACGACTGGCTGCTGCTGGTCGGCAACGACAACGACTTCATCGCCCGCCGCTGCGTGATGCAGGGCCATGGCTGCGATTCGGCCTTCGACAACGACAACCGCGTGCTGGTCTACCGGCTCACCCTGCCCGGGCCTGCCAAGCCGCGCGGCAAGCATCGACCGCGCTGAGCTGGCGCCATCGATGCGGCGACCGCCATGGCGGCGGTGCCTCGTTCGATGTGCCGACGTGCATCGGTGGCGCGCTGTGGCAGCAGCGCGCGCACCTGTTCGCGGCATCGGCCACACCGACCCGCGCGTGCTCAGAACGTGTACTTGACCGTGGTCTGCACGCGGCCCAGTTCGCCCTCGGCGTCGTTGCCCAGATCGCGCCGCGCCCAGCTCAGCTCGGCGCCCACGTCCAGCCGCGGGAACGGCGAGTAGATCAGGTTCACGCGCCAGGACTGGGTACGCTCGGTGGCCTGCACGCCGACCGCCCGCTCGTCCACGGCGATGTAGGCGGCCGAGTAGGCCAGCGTGCTGCGCAGGTTGGCGGTCCAGTTGTGGCGCCACGCGGCGAAGCCCGCATAGCCGTCCTGCGCCTTGAGCCGGCCGGCGGTGTCGATGTAGCCATCGGGGATCAGGCCGAAGCCGATGTAACGCCCCAGCCCGGGCCCGCCGCTGACCGTGTACTGCAGCAGGTCCTTCGGCCCGGCCTTGATCGAGCCGGCTACGCTCAGGCCGAAGCCGGAGGTGCTGTCGTCGGCCGTGCGCAGCTGCCGGGCCAGCGCCGCCACGGTGAAGTGGCCCCAGTCGCCCTTGGTCGTCCAGCGCGCGGTGAGGTCGGGCAGATCGTTCTCGCCGGAGCTGACCTGGGTCGGGCTGCGGTTCTGGTACCAGGTCTGCGGGTTCTCCAGCGAGAAGGACCAGTTGCCGCTGGTGTAGCGGATCTGCGCCTGGCGCGCGAACAAGGTGCCGTCGACGATGCCGACGAAGTCCACCGTCTCCGGCAGCGAGCCCAGGTCCATCAGATTGGTCCAGGTCTGGCCGGCCAGCCAGTGGTTCCACTGCACGTAGGCGTGGCGCAGCGTGGGCGGATAGCCGTTGGAGAACTTCTCGTTGCCCACGTTGTTGTTGCCGCCGCCGAAGAAGTCGAACTCGACATAGCCCTTGAGCTTGTCGCCGGCGTCGGTGACGCGGTCCACGCCGAACCACACCCGCGAGAACTGCGCATGGAAGTCGGCGTATTGCTTGCCGGGGCCGGCATCCACCGGCGTGGCCGCCGGGAAGTAGAACAGCCGCCCCGGCGTGCTGTCGGCGATCGGGCCGTCGCTGGTCCAGGTCGAGAGCATGTCCAGCTTGATGAAGCCGCCGAAGCTGAAGTGGCTGTCGCCGCCGGCGACGATGGCGGTGTTCTGGATCGGCGCCTTGCCCGGCGCGGTGGCCGGGGCCACGGTGCCGGCCGCCGTGGCCGAGGTCAGCGCCGGCGGCAGCGCACCGCTGGCCTGCACGCCGGGCCCCTTGAGCGGCGGTGCGCCTGGCGCGGTGGCCTCCGCCAGACGGGTACGGGCATCGACCAACTGGGTCTGCTGCTGCTCGACCATCTGCTTGAGCGCGAGCACTTCGCTTTCCAGCTGGGCGATGCGCGCGTCCTGGCGCGCATCGGTGGTGTCCTGCGCCTGGGCCAGGCCCGGCGCGCAGAGGGCAAGGGCAAGCGCGCAGGCCAGGGTGGCGCGGCGCGGCGTGACGATGGATGACGGCATGTGGTTCTCCCCAAACCAGGTGTGATGAAGCACGGGCGCGACCCGGCAGCGGGCGCGCGATGACAGGCGTGCGGCAAGACCTCCCCGTCGCGCCGCGCACGGAGCGGGACGGGCCAATACAAGACGGATGGGCTCAGCGCGGCTGTTCGACGCCCACCAGCAGACGCGGGCGCCGCCACGCCAGCAGCAGATGCGCGGCTAGGCCGAACACCAGGCTCCAGAACGCCGCCCCCAGCCCCAGCAGCGACATGCCCGAAGCGCCGACGATGAAGGTCACCAGCGCCGCGTCGCGCTCGCGCGGCGCAGCCAGCGCGGTGCTGAGCGCGTGGGCGATGCTCGGAAACAGCGCCAGCCCGGCCAGCGTGGCGACCAGCTCCTTGGGCAAGGTGGAAAACAGCGCCACCACGGTGCCGGCGACGCTGCCCAGCAGCAGGTAGGCCAGCGCGCCCGAGACCCCGGCCACATAGCGCCGCTCGGCGCGCGGATGCGCCTCCGGCCCGGTGCACAGCGCGGCGGTGACCGCGCCTGGGTTGAGGCCATGGCAGCCGAACGGCGCCAGCAGCGCCGAGGCCGCGCCCGACCACACCAGCAGCGTGCTGGCCGCCGGCCGCGCATAGCCGGCGGTGCGCAGCACGGCGATGCCTGGCAGGAACTGCCCGGTCAGCGCCACCACCAGCAGCGGCAGGCCCAAGCCGACGATGGCCTGCCACTCGAAGCGCGGCGCGACCCACACCGGCGCGGTCAGCGCCAGCGTCGGCAGCGGCCCCTGCAGCTGCCCGCATAGCGCCGCCGCCAGCACGCCGGTGACCAGCACCGCCATCACCGCGTAAGGCGCGAACCAGCGCCGGCCGATGGAGAACGCCGCGAACATCGCCAGCACCAGCCACACCTGCGCGGCCATGCCGACGAAGGCCTTGGTGGCGAAGCCGAACAGCACCCCGGCCAGCATCGCCGCGGTGATCGCCGGCGGCAGCCGCGCCACGATCCGGTCGAAGGCGCCGGACAGCCCGATGACCAGCAGCAGCGCGCTGGCCACCAGGTAGGCGCCGATCGCCACCGCGTAGTCGACCGTGGGCAGCAGGCTGACCAGCAGCACCGAGCCGGGAATCGACCAGGCGATCACCACCGGCACGCGATGGCGCAGGCTCAGCACGATCCCCAGCACGCCGCTGCCGATGCAGATGGCCCAGACCCACGAGGCCAGCAGCGGCGCCGGCAGCCCGGCCGCGGCCTGGACCACGATCACCAGCGGCCCGGCGAAGGAGATCAGCGTGGCCACCACCCCGGCCAGGACCGCCGACAGGGAGGCATCGCGACCGAGCTGGCGCAGCGCCGCACGCATGGTCAGGGCGCGTCGGCCACGGCCACGCGGGGCGCGGCGGCCGCCGGCTGGCTGGCGAGCGCGTAGACCAGGGTCGCCAGCGTGGCCATCGCCGCGGGGATGGCGAAGATCAGGGAGTTCTGCTGCAGCGGCAGCTCCCTGGCCAGCAGCACGCCGCCCAGCGTCGGCCCGACGATCGCGCCGATGCGGCCCACGCCCGAGGCCCAGCCCAGGCCGGTGGAGCGGATCGACAGTTCGTAGAGCTGGGCTACGCTGGCGTAGAGCAGGATCTGCGTGCCGATGGTGGCCGCGCCGGCGACGAAGACCAGCGTGAACAGCGCCGCCACCGGCAGGTTGAAGCCGATCAGCGCGATGGACAGCGTGGCCGCGACGAAGAACGCCACCACCACCCGCGGCAGGCCGAAGCGGTCGCCCAGGCGCCCGCCCAGGATCGCGCCGGCCATGCCGCCGAAGTTGAGCGAGAACAGCGTCAGCAGGCTGGCCTTCTCCGCGTAGCCGGCCTCCTGCATGACCTTGGGCAGCCACGAGCTGAGCAGGAAGACCAGCAGCAGGCAGCAGAAGAACGCCGTCCACAGCATCAGCGTGCGCAGCGCGCGGCCGCCGCGGAACAGCTCGGCCACCGACGCCGTCGCCCCGCTCGGCGCGTCGTAGACCAGCACGTCCTGCGGCTCCAGCGGCGTGGCGCCGGGCAGACGCGCGTGGATGGCGCGCGCCTGCGCCTGTTCGCCCCGCCGGATCAGGAAGCCCAGCGACTCGGGCAGCTTCCACCACACCAGCGGCAGGAACAGCAGCGGCAGCACCGCGATCCAGAACATCGGGCGCCAACCCAGGTTGGGGATCATCCAGATGCCCAGCCCGGCCGAGACCATGCCGCCGACCGAGTAGCCGCTGAACATCAGCGCCACCATCGTGCCGCGCAGCCGCTTGGGCGAATACTCGTTGACCAGCGCCACCGCGTTGGGCATCAGCCCGCCGCAGCCCATGCCGGCGAAGAAGCGCGCCACCTTGAACTGGGTCGGGTCTTGGGCGAAGCCGGTCAGCAGCGTGGCCACGGTGAACAGCAGGAAGCTGATCACCACCCCCTTCTTGCGGCCGAAGCGGTCGGCCAGCGAGCCGAAGATCAGCGCGCCGAACATCATCCCGAACAGCGCCCAGGCCTGCAGCACGCCGGCCTCGGGCTTGGTCAGTCCCCATTCCTTGATCAGCGTCGGCAGCACCGTGCCGGCGATGAACACGTCGTATCCATCCACCACCAGCAGCAGCCCGCACAGGGCCACCACTGTCCACTGCAGCCGGCCGAAGCGGCCGCGTTCGATTGCCTGGTTCACGTCGACGCTGTGCATGTCTCCTCCCTCCGAAGACCGATGACACTGCTGGTTGACCGCGTTGGCCTGCCGGCAGGCAGGCGCAGCGCGGCGTTGATGGCGTCGCGGCCTGCGTCCCCTCAGGCCGCGACGGTGTTGATGGCCTGGCGCGCCTGTTCCACCTCGGCATCCAGGTCGTGGTTCCAGATCCAGTCGAAGCGCGAGGCCAGCGTGGCGCCCAGCGCCGCGTCGTCGCTGCCGACCTTGGGATCGCGCAGTTCGTAGAGCTCGCCGGCTTCCCACGAGGTGCGCTGCACCCGGCATGCGCGCGGCCTGCGGATCGTGTCGTAGGCCTCCAGCAGCGCCGGCAGCTGGGCCCGCGTCAGCGCGGGGTCGGACAGCAGCCGGGCGAAGAAGTAGGCGTCCTCCAGCCCCTGGCCGGCGCCGGCGCCCTGGTGCGGCAACATGGCGTGGGCGGCATCGCCGATCAGCGCCAGGCGGCCGTGCACGTAGCGCGGCAGCTGCGCCCCCTCGTGCAGCGCCCAATGCGTTGGAGTGTCGATGCACTCGAGCAGCGTGCGCGCGGCGATGCCCCAGTGCGCATAGGCCTCGAGCATCTCGCGGCGACTGGCCTCGCGCACCCAGGGCTGGCCCTGCGGCCACTGCGGGTCCGGATCGCTGCGGTCGGACACGAAGGCCACCACGTTGATCAACCGCCCCTGCTTGACCGGGAAGGTCAGGATGTGGGCGTCGAGCCCCAGGATCATCTGCGGCACATCGACCAGATGCGTGCCCACGCCGGCGGCGATGAAGGCCCGGCGCAGGCGTTCGCTCTCGATCATGCCGCGGTAGGCGCAGGTGCCGGTGAAGCGCGGCGCCACCGGCGCCTGCCCCAGCGGCCGCAGCACCTCGGCGCGCAGCGCCGACTTGATGCCGTCGGCGGCGATCAGCAGATCGCCCTCGTAGTGGCTGCCATCGGCGAAGTGCACGCGGGCCGCGTCGTCGCCCTGCTCCACGCCGACCGCGCGCTTGTCGAAGGCGGTCATCCCCAGCGGCAGGCGCGTGGCCAGCGCGTCGAGGAAATCGGCGCGATGCACCGACGACTGCCCGACCCCGGGCGCACGCGTGGCGCCGAGCAGGCGCGCATCCTCGCCGCGCCGCCATTCGAACCACACATCGCCATGCGGCGCCGGCGTGCGGTCGGCCAGCTCGGCATAGGCCTCGCCCATGCCCAGGCCCTGGATCGCGCGCACCGCGTTGGGGCCGAAGGACACGCCGGCGCCGATCTCGCCGAAGGCGCGCGCGGACTCGAACAGGCGCACCTCCAGATGCGGCCGGCGCGCCAGCCCCAGCGCCAGGCCCACGCCGGCGATGCCGCCGCCGACGATGCCGATGCGCAGCGGCGCCGATGCGCTCATGGCCGGCCTCCGTGCGCGGGCTCGATCGGCGGCATGAGGTATCCGGTGGTGTGCGTGTGGTGCGCGTGCATGTTCCCTCCCAGGTCGTGCGTGGCGTGGATGCGGTCGTTGGCGTGCAATGCTTCAGCCGGTGTCGCCACCGGCTACCGGCAGGATCGAGCCGGTGATGTAGGAGGCCTCGCGCGAGGCCAGGAACAGGATCGGCGCGACCTGCTCGTCCACGGTCGCGTAGCGCTTGAGGAAGGTGGAGGCGGTGACCTGCTCGACCGCCTGCGCCATCCACGCCTGCTCCTGCGCGCTGTCGCCTTCGGCATTGCGCGGCACCCGCCGCGGCGGCGCGGCGGTGCCGCCCGGCGCGGTGGCGACCACGCGGATGTGGTGTTCCCCCAGCTCCATGGCCAGCGACTGGGTCAGCGCATTGATGCCGCCCTTGGCCGCCGAGTACGGCACGCGGTGGATGCCGCGGGTGGCGTTGGAGGAGACGTTGACGATGGTGCCGCCGCCGCGCGCCAGCAGGTGCGGCAGCACCGCGTGGCAGCCGTACAGCGTGGGCATCAGCGAGCGGCGGATCTCCGCATCGATCTGCGCCGGCTCGAAGGCCGCGTACGGCCGCATGCGGATCGCGCCGCCGACGTTGTTGACCAGGATGTCGATGCCACCGAAGTGGCGCGCCGCGAAGTCCATCGCCGCCTGCGCGCCGGCATGGGTTTCCAGGTCGGCGTTGAAGCCCACCGCCTGCGACCCGATCGCCGCGGCGACCTCGGCTACGAAGTCCGCGCGGTCCACCAGCACCACCTGCGCGCCCTCGGCCGCCGCGCGCTGCGCCACGCCCTGGCCGATGCCCTGCGCGGCCCCGGTCACCACCATCACCTGCCCGGCGAAGCGTCCGCTCACGCGGCCAGGTCCTGCGGCGCGCTGGCCGGCGCGTTGGGCGTGAACTTCTCGTAGTAGAAGTTGGCGGGGGTCAGGGCGATCGCGCTGAAGTGGTTGCGCACCGCATCGACCATCGGCGGCGGGCCGCACAGATAGACGTCCACCTCGCCTGCGTGCAGCGCCTCGGCCGGCAGATGGTCGGTGACGTAGCCCAGCTTGGGATGGCGCGAGGCCGGATCGACCACGCAGGTGGTGAAGCTGAAGAAGTCCAGCCGCTCGGCGAAGCGCTGCAGCTGCTCCACCAGCACCAGGTCGGCGCCGCGGGTGACGCCGTACATCAGATGCACCGGATGCGCGCTGCCGGTCTGCGCGAGCTGGGCCAGCATCGACAGGAAGGGCGCCAGGCCGGTGCCGCCGGCCAGCATCAGCACTGGCCGCGTCACGGCGCGCAGGTAGAAGCTGCCCAGCGGACCGGTCAGCTCCAGCACCTGGCCCGGGCTGGCGCTGTCCAGGTAGCCACTCATCAGCCCGCCGGGCACGCGCTTGATCAGGAACGACGGTGTGTCCGAGCCCGGCAGCGAGCTGAAGGAGTACGAGCGCGTCTGCCCGCCGCTGCCGGGCACGGCGATGTTGACGTACTGGCCGGGCAGGAACGCCGGTGCGCCCTCCAGCGCCTCCAGCTTCAATTCCAGCGCGGCGTCCGCGTGCGGCACCACGTCCACCACTGCGGCCTTGAAGCGGGAGGTGCCGGTCTTGCAGGCCGCCGAGGTCGTCGGCACGGCGATCGTGCAATCGCTGGATGGCACCATCTGGCAGGTCAGCACCAGGCCGGCAGCGGCCTCGTCGGCGCTCAACGCATCGTCGATGTAGTCCTCGCCCAGGTCGTAGGCGCCGGCCTCGGCGCGGCACTTGCAGGTGCCGCACACGCCGTCCGAGCAGTCCATCGGCAGGTTGACCTTGGCGCGGAACGCGGCGTCCAGCACCTTCTCGCCGGGATTGCAGTCGATGAAGCGGGTGACGCCGTCCTCGAAGTTCAACGCGATGCGGTAGCTCATGGTGTCCTCCTTCGCGCCCGGCTCAGACGTGGTAGATGTCGATGACCTGGCGGATGTAGTCGTTCTTCAGCACGATCTTCTTGTCGGCGATCAGATAGCCGCCGCCTTCGCGGCGCAGCGTCGCGTAGCAGGTGCCGAAGAAGTGGTCGGTGACCTTGTAGCGGTGGTTGAGCGTGTGGAAGTTGTAGCGCACGTCCACCTCGTCGCCGCGCTCGGCGAGCACCTCGATGTTGGTGGTGTTGTGACCGGTGCGCGGCTCGGGCGTGGACGCGCTGGAGCGCTCGGTCTTGATGCGGAACACGCGGTCTTCCAGGCCGTCGCGGCTGGGGTAATAGATCAGCGAGATCTGCGACTGCGGGTCCTCGGTCAGCCGGTCGTCGTCGTCCCAGGCCGGCATCCAGTAGGTAACGTCCTCGGCGTACAGCGTCAGCCACTCGTCCCACTGGCGATCGTCGAGCAGGCGCGCCTCGCGATACAGGAAGGCCGCGATGGTGGCGATGTCATGGCTCACGCGGCCGCTCCATCATCCTGGCGCGCCAGCGCGCGGCGCATGGCCTGCGCCCAGTACGCGTGCTGACGCACGAACAGGCCCTCGTCCTCGCTGCGGCCGCCGGACAGCAGCGGCTGCATGCCCATCTTCCTGGCGTTCTCGTCCGGCCCCTCCACCCACAGCGGCGCGCCGCGGCTGAGGTCGTTCCACAGGGCCGCCGTGCCGGCATAGCCCTGCTGGCAGGCGCGGAATTCCTCCAGGTCGTCGGCCGTGCCCATGCCCGAGACGTTGAAGAAATCCTCGTACTGGCGGATGCGTGTGGCGCGTTCTTCGGCGCTCTCGCCCTTGACGCCGAAGCAGTAGATGGTGATCTCGGTCTTGTCCACGCTGATCGGGCGGGCCACGCGGATCTGCGTGGAGAACTGGTCCATCAGATAGACGTTGGGGTACAGGCACAGGTTGCGCGTCTGCCGGGTGATGAACTCGGCGCGCTCGGCGCCCACGCGCTGGGCGATCTCCTCGCGGTGCGCCCACACCGGCCGCACCTCGGGGTTGAGCGACTGGGTCCACAGCAGGATGTGGCCGTGCTCGAAACCGTAGACGCCGCCGATGCTCTTGCTCCAGCCGTTGGCGTCCACCGCCTTGGTGCCGGTCTCCTTGCGCCGGCCCATGGTGGCCGAGTAGTTCCAGTGCACCGAGCTGACGTGATAGCCGTCGGCGCCGTTCTCCATCTGCAGCTTCCAGTTGCCGTCGTAGATGTAGGACGAGCTGCCGCGCAGCACCTCCAGGCCCTCGGGCGCCTGATCGACGATCTGGTCGATGATCACCCGCGTCTGGCCCAGATGCTCCTCCAGCGGCAGCACGTCCTCGGACAGGCTGCCGAACAGGAAGCCGCGATAGCTGGCGAAGCGCGGCACGCGCTTGAGATCGTGCGAGCCGCCCTCGCCGAACTGCGGTGGATACTGGGTGGTCTTCTCGTCCTTGACCTTGAGCAGCTTGCCGGTGTTGCTGAAGGTCCAGCCGTGGAAGGGACAGGTGAAGCTGCCCTTGTTGCCGTGCTTGCGCCGGCACAGCATCGCGCCGCGGTGCGCGCAGGCGTTGATCACCGCGTGCAGCTCGCCGGTCTTGTCGCGGGTGATCACCACCGGCTGGCGGCCGATGTAGGTGGTGAAGTAGTCGTTGTTGTTCGGGATCTGGCTCTCGTGCGCCAGATACACCCAGTTCGACTCGAACAGGGCCTTCATCTCCAGCTCGAACAGCTCCGGGTCGGTGAAGATGTCGCGCCGGCAGCGGAAGACGCCGGCCTGCGGATCGTCCTGCAGCGCGGTGGCCAGCAGCTGCTCGACGTCGTGGGTGGGTTCGATGATCGCGGACATGCAGGGTCCTCCCGTTCGAGGATGGCAAGGGCGCCGCGCGCATGCGCGCGGGGCCGAAGGCTTGAAAGGCGCGCGGGCGGCGCGTCCGGCGGCGCCCGCGGGTGGTGCTCAGGCGGCGGCGCGCAGCCGGTGGACGGCCTGGACGTCCTTGCCCGCTTCCAGCGGCAGCAGGTCGAAGTCGAACTCGATGTCCTGGTAGGTCTCGGCCTCGAAGCCCAGCGCCTTGCCGCCCTCGCCGGTCTTCACCGGCGGCACCAGGCCATCGCGCGTGGCGAAGGCGAAGTCGTCCCACAGCAGCGGATCGCCGTCGATGTTGAACTGCGTGGTCAGCCTGCGGTGGTCGTCGCCGCTGACGAAGAAGTGCACGTGCGCGGGACGGTTGCCATGCCGCGCCAGACGGTTGAGCAGCTGCTGGGTGGCGCCCTGCGGCGGGCAGCCATAGCCCACCGGCATGCGGGTCAGGAACTCGTAGCGCCCGTCCGGCCCGGTCTTGACCGTGCCGCGCAGGTTGAACTCGGTCTGCGCCCCGGTCGGGTCGAAGTGCGAATAGAAGCCCTTGGAATTGGCATGCCAGCATTCCACCAGCGCCCCGGCCAGCGGCGCGCCGTCCTGGCCGCGCACCACGCCGTGGATGCGCAGCGGGCCGGCGTCCGGATCGGGATCGCGGTCGATGCGCGCGCTGCGCACGGTGACCGGGGCGCCGGCCACGTACAGCGGGCCCTCGATCGTGCGCGGCGTTCCGCCGTTGATCCCGGCCAGGCGATCCTCCTCGTCCAAGCGCATGTCGATGTAGTGCTCCAGGCCGATGCCGGCGGCCAGCAGCGCCGCCTCGTTGTCCTGGCCGAGCTTGTTGAGATAGTTGATGCCGGCCCAGATCTCGTCCGGGGTCAGGTCCAGGTCCTCGATGGCCTTGAACAGGTCCGACAGGATGCGGTGCAGGACCTGCTTGGTCCGGGCATCGCCGTCCTGGCCGTCCAGATTGGCCACGGTGCGCAGGAAATCCTGCACGTCCTGGCTGGCGAAGATGCTGACGCTCATGCGATGTCTCCTCTTGGTGGCGAAGGCTGCCTTGTGACGTTCCCTCCCAGGGAGCGCACGCGGGAATGCGAAATCTCTAGCGGTCGTCCTCGTGCAGCGAGGACGGATGGCGGCACAGCGGCATCACCGCGATGTCCATGTAGGGGAACAGCGGCAGCGACAGCAGCAGCTCGTGCAGCTGCGCCGGGCTGTCCACGTCGAAGATCGACACGTTCGAGTACTGGCCGACGATGCGCCAGATATGGCGCCACTGGCCGCTGCGCTGCAGCTCCTGGAAGCGCGCCTTCTCGGTGGCCTTGAGCTCGGTCGCGCGGGCCGGATCCATGTCCAGCGGCAGCTTCACGTCCATGCGTACGTGGAAGAGCATGGCTCAGCCCTCCGTACCGGTGGGCGCGACCGTGGTGCGGCTGCGGTCGCGGCGGAAGGCGGCGATGCGCTCCTCGTCCAGGGCGATCCCCAAGCCCGGCGCGCTGGGCACCTCCAGATGGAAGTCGCGGTAGACCAGCGGCGCGGCCAGGATCTCCTCGGTCAGCAGCAGCGGCCCGAACAGCTCGGTGCCCCATTGCAGGCGCGGGAAGGTGGCGAACACATGCGCGGCGGCGATCGTGCCCACGCCACCTTCGAGCATGGTGCCGCCGTAGAGCTCGATGCCGGCCGCATCGGCGATGGCGCCGACCTTCTGCGCGGCGAGCAGGCCGCCGGACTGCTCGGTCTTGACCGCGAACACGTCCGCACCGCCCACCCTGGCCAGTTCGAACGCGCTGTCCGGGCCGGTCAGCACCTCGTCGGCCATCAGCGCGATGGGGAAGCGGCGCATCAGCCGGGTCAGGGCCGCGGCCGAGGCCACCGGCTGTTCGACCAGCTCGCAGCCGGCATCGGCCAGCGCCGGCAGCGCGCGCACCGCCTCGGTCTCGCTCCAGGCCATGTTGACGTCCACGCGCACGCTGGCGGCATCGCCCAGCGCGCGCTTGATCGCGGCCACGTGCGCCACGTCCTCGGCCACCGGCTTGCGCCCGATCTTGAGCTTGAACACGTTGTGCCGGCGCGCGGCCAGCATCGCCTCGGCCTCGGCGATGTCCCGGGCAGTGTCGCCCGAGGCCAGCGTCCAGGCCACGCCCAGGCGGTCGCGCACGCGTCCGCCCAGCAGCTCGGACAGCGGCAGGCCCACGCGCTTGCCCTGCGCATCCAGCAGCGCGGTCTCGACGGCGCACTTGGCGAAGTGGTTGCCCTTGACCAGCTTGCCCACGCGCGCCATCAGCGCCTGCACGCGGCGCGCATCGCTGCCCAGCAGGACCGGCGTGACATAGGTGTCGATGGCCAGCTTCATGCCTTCGGGGCTCTCGGCGCCATAGGCCAGGCCGGCGATGGTGGTGCCCTCGCCCAGCCCGACCACGCCGTCGCTGCAGTGCAGGCGCACCAGCATCAGCGTCTGGCCGCTCATGGTGGCCACCGACAGGCGGTGCGGGCGGATGGTGGGCAGATCGATCAACAGCGTCTCCACCCGCTCGATCGTCGCGGCGGAGGTGGGGACGGGGGACAGGGTGCGCGGTTCCATGGGGTGGATTCTTGGGACCGACAGCGCGCCGCGTCCAAGACATGTTTGATCTGGATCGATACCCTGAAGGTATGATCTAGACCTAGAGCGGCGATTCTTCTGCTTTATTGCGCCGCATCATTACCTTTTCGTCATGGCCAAACTTTGGTCGAATGCCCATGGACCTGCGCCAGCTCAAGTACTTCGTCACCGTCGCCCGCGAGCGCAACTTCACCCGCGCCGCCGAACTGCTGCATATCGCCCAGCCGCCGCTGAGCCGCCAGATCCAGCAGCTGGAAGAGGACCTGGGCGTGACCCTGATCGTGCGCAGCAGCCGCCCCATCCGCCTCACCGACGCCGGCCGGCTGTTCTACGAGGAGGCCCAGCAGGTGCTGGGCCGCGTGGAACAGATGAAGGACGCCGCGCGCCGCGTCGGCCATGGCCAGCGCCGGGTGATCAACATCGGCTTCGTCGCCTCCACCCTCTACGGCGGCCTGCCCACCGTGGTGCGCCGGCTGCGCCAGGCGCTGCCCGACACCGACGTGCGGCTGGTGGAACTGATGTCCGGCCAGCAGGTCGAGGCGCTCAAGAGCGGCCGCATCGACATCGGCTTCGGCCGCCTGCGCACCAGCGACACCAGCGTCGAGC
The DNA here is from genome assembly GCF_004283755.1 of Pseudoxanthomonas winnipegensis. Taxonomy (GTDB): domain Bacteria; phylum Pseudomonadota; class Gammaproteobacteria; order Xanthomonadales; family Xanthomonadaceae; genus Pseudoxanthomonas_A; species Pseudoxanthomonas_A winnipegensis. The sequence continues at coordinate 162,022 of NZ_SHMH01000010.1, read as the reverse complement.
GCCTGGTGCTGCGCGAGGAGCGGCTGGTGGTGGCGATCCCGCCCGCCTTTCCCCTGGCCGGCGACGACGCGCCGCTGTCGCCGGCCGAGCTGAAGGGGCAGAAGCTGATCGTCTACCCCAGCGATCCGCGCCCCAGCTTCGCCGACCACGTGCTCTCGCTGCTGCGCGACCACGGCGTGCGCCCGCCCGAGGTGCAGGAGGTGCGCGAGCTGCAGACCGCCCTGGGCCTGGTCGCGGCCGAGACCGGCATCTGCCTGATCCCCGCCTCGGCGCGGTTGCAGCGCTCGGACCTGCACTACCGGCTGGTCGACGACGAACGCGCGACCTCGCCCATCATCCTCAGCTACCGCCACCACGAGGACGAGGCGCTGATCGGCCTGCTCAAGCGCCTGATCCGCGAGATGTACGCCGAGAAGCCCGCCTGGCTGGATGTGTCCTATAACCGGCTGCATGCGCCTTGATGCATAGAAGCAAGGTCTCGCAGCAGCCTGCCTGTAGAGCGGAGGTTGCTCCGCTGCTCTTCGTTCAGTTCGTGGGAAAGGCCCCAGCGGAGCAAGCTCCGCTCTACAGGGAGGAGCCCACTGAGCCGATCAGTTCGGGCTCGCCGGCGCCGGCCCCACCACATCGGCGACGCTGCTCACGCGCAGCGCCGCCTTGAGCGCAGCAGGGTCCACGCTGGAAGCGACCCGTACCTCCACCGGCTCGCCCGGCAGCAGGGTCAGCGCGTTGTCCGAGACCTGCGCATCCAGCGCGCCGAAGTCGATCCAGGCCATGCGCGCCAGCTGCGGCGAGGATAGCTCCAGCCGCAGGCCGGTATCGTCCTGCATCCAGCGCGCCTGCACCTTCGCCCGCGACCAGGCCAGCGCATAGGCCGGCTTGAAGTACACCACCTGGCGCGCGTCCGGTTCGCCGGCCACCTGCAGTTCGAACACCGCCACCGTGCGCGCCGGATCGGCCCGCCCCAGCAGCTGCGCGTCGCTGTAGCGGGCCACCTGTGTGGCCGACAGCGGCGCCAGCGTCAGCGTGCGGCGCTCCTCGCGCAGCACCTTGCCGTCCAGATCCATCACCCGCAGGCGCAAGGTGCCGGTGCGCGGCGTGGTGCGGTCGGAGATCACGCTCACTTCGGTCTCGCCCTGCGCGCGCAGCGCCGCCACCGTGACCGGTGCGAAGAAGCGTCGCGCCTGGAACTGCAGTGCCTTCCAGCGCCCGAACCAGTCGACCGAGGACCACGACGCGCCCGGCCAGACATCGTTGAGCTGCCAGTACAGCGAACCCATCGTGTACGGCCGGCTGGCGCGGTGATGCAGCGCGGCCAACGCGATGCCCTCGGCCTGCATGGCCTGGCTGGCCTGGACGAAGCTGGGGAAGTCGCGCGGCTGGCCGAACTCCATCGCGATGTAGTGCAGCAGGCGGGTATTGCCCTCGCCGGCCATGAACTTCTGGTGCGCGCGGATCACCGGCGTGTCGACCCCCTGCTCGGCCTTGGTGGCGAACGCGTCGATGGTGCGCAGCGCAGGCCAGGCCTGCAGCCCGTACTCGGACATGAAGCGCGGGGTGATGTCGAGATAGGCGGTCGGCGGCCGGGCCGGGTTGCCCCACACCTCCCAGTAGTGCATGTCGCCGCTGGAGGGGATGTTGGCCTGCTCGGCCAGGTCGTCGCTGGGCGAGCTGGCCCAGTAGGCGATGCCGCCGCCTTCGCGCGCCACCACCTCGCGCAGGTCGGTGCCGAACAGCTGCACATAGCCCTCCCAGACGCGCTGGGCGAAGGCCGGATCGGCCTCCTTCAGCGTCTTGCCCTGGCCCCAGGACTTCCACGCGGTCTCCTCCTCGTTGTTGCCGCACCACAGCACCAGCGAGGGATGGTTGCGCAGGCGGATCACCTGCTGGCGTGCCTCCTCGACCACGTTGGCGCGGAACGCCGGATCGTAGGCCGGCTGCATGCCGCCGCCGAACATGAAGTCCTGCCACACCAGCAGGCCCAGCTCGTCGGCGATGTCGAAGAAATCGTCGCTCTCGTAGTAACCGCCGCCCCAGTTGCGGACCATGTTCATGTTGGCGTCCACCGCCGACTGCAGCACGCGCCGCAGCTGCGCATGCGTCACCCTGGGCACGAACATGTCGAAGGGAATGACGTTGGCGCCCTTGGCGAACACCGGGATGCCGTTGATCACGAATTCGAAGCTGCGGCCGCCGGCGTCGGCCTCGCGGCGCAGCTCGACGCTGCGCAGGCCGATGCGGCGCGTGACCTGCGCCACGCCATGGCCCTGGTCATCGAGCAGCTCGAACGTATAGCGGTACAGCGGCTGCGCGCCGTAGCCGGCCGGGTACCAGCGCGCCGGCCGCGCCACCTGCACCGGCAGGGCGAGCTGCGCCTGGCCTGCCGCCAGCGCGACGCGCTGCTGCGCGGCCAGCGTGCGCGTGCCGTCCGGCGCGGTCTGCCACAGCCTCGCCTGGTAGTCGCCGGCGCGCTGCACCTCCAGCGTGGCCTGCGCGGTGAGCCTGGCGACCTGCTCGGTGACCTGGTCCTGGCGCAGGTGCAGGTCGGCCACCCGCAGCGTGTCCCAGCTCTCCAGCCGCACCGGCTGCCACACGCCGGCGGTGACATAGCGCGGACCCCAGTCCCAACCGTAGTGGTAACCGGGCTTGCGCACGAAGTTGGCCGTCATCGCATCGCGCGGCTCATCGCCGTAGGGCGAGGGATAGTTGCCGGCGATCTTGACCGGCATCGCCTGCACCTTGGGCAGCAGCGTGGCGATCGGCGAGCGCAGCACCACGCGCAGCTCGTTGCCGGTGGCGCGCAGCCGGCCGGTGACCGGCACTCGCCACTGGCGGAAGGCGTTGTCGGCCTGCAGCACGCGCGTGCCGTTGAGCGTCACCTCGGCGAAGGTGTCCAGCCCGTCGAACACCAGCTCGGTGTGCGCGGCCTGGCGCGCGACCGCATCGGCGTCAAACACCAGGCGGTACTCCCAGTCGCCCAGGCCGATCCACTGCAGCCCGGCCTCCGGCGCGCCGACATACGGGTCGGCGATCAGGCCGGCCTCGAACAGATCGGTATGCACCGTGCCCGGCACCTGCGCCGCCTGCCACGCGGTGAACCGGGGATGCGCCGCGGCCTGCGCGCTGCCAGGCAACAGGCGCAGCTGCCAGTGGCCCGTGGCGCCCAGGTCCTGCACGTTCATGGCCTGCAGGGGCGCGACGACCAGCCACAGCAACACGGCCAGCCAGGCACGCGACCACCGCAGCCCGGGCCGGGCGCTCGCCATCACACGTTCGATCATGGTGCTTCCGCCTTCCAGTAACGATCCAAGAACTGCTGGTGGGTCGGCATCGCCGCCACCGCTTCGGCCAAACGCTCGCGCGTGCCTTCGACGTAGCGGGCCAGCGCCTCCTGCGGCATGTCGTCCACGATCGGATGGTAGCCACGCGGCACGACGCCCTGCCCCAGCATCACCTGCACCCAGCTGGGCAGCGCGAAGAAATCCTCGCCGTTGCGGAAGTAGCGCCCGTCGGCGGCGAACAGCTCCATCGCCTCGCGCAGGCTCTCCGGGACCTGCATCGTCCGGCAGTCGCGCCAGAACGGCGTGTCCTCGCGCGTGGTGGCGTGGTAGTGCAGGATCAAAAAATCGCGCACGCGTTCGTACTCGAACGCCGACTCGCGGTTGTAGCGCTGCGCCAGCGGCGGGTCGAAGTCGCGCGTGGGGAACAAGGCCAGCAGCCGGCTGATGCCGGACTGGGCCAGGTACAGGCTGGTCGATTCCAGCGGCTCCAGGAAGCCGGCCGCCAGCCCCAGCGCCACCACATTGCCCTGCCAGAACCTGCGGCGCATGCCGGTCGTGAAGCGCAGCTGGCGCGGCTGTCCCTGCGGCGCGCCATCCAGATGCCCCAGCAGCGTGGCGGCGGCCTGGTCGTCGTCCACATAGGCGCTGGAATACACGTAGCCGTTGCCGGTGCGGTGCTGCAGCGGGATGCGCCACTGCCAGCCGGCGCCGCGCGCGGTGGCGCGCGTGTATGGCGCGATCGGCCCACTGCGCTCACACGGCACGGCCAGCGCGCGGTCGCAGCGCAGCCACTGCGACCAGTCGATGTAGCCGGCCTGCAGGGTCTGCTCGATCAACAGGCCGACGAAGCCCGAACAATCGACGAACAGCTCCCCTTCCACCTGCTGCCCACCGTCCAGCACGAGCGAGGTCACGTGACCGGTCTCGGGATGCTGGTGCACCTGCACGATGCGGCCTTCGATGCGTTCCACGCCACGCGCCTCGGACACCTGGCGCAGGTACTGCGCGTAGAGCCCGGCATCGAAGTGATAGGCATAGGCGATATCGGCCAGCGGCGAACCGGCCGGCGCATTCGCCACGCCCGGCACGAAGCGCTCCAGCGGCGCCATCACCGTCTGCAGCGAATACGCCCCGATCGGTTGCGCGCGTCCGGCCAGGAACCGCTTGAGCCAGAACTGGTGGAACGGCAGCGGCCCCTTGGACTGGCCGATCGTGCCGAAGCCGTGCACATAGCGCTCGCCGATCCGCCCCCAGTCCTCGAAGGCGATGCCCAGCTTGGCCGTGGCCTGCGTGCGCTGGGCGAACTCGCGCTCGTCCAGGCCCAGCACCTGCGCGTTGAAGGTGCGCATATGCGGCACGCTGGCCTCGCCCACGCCGACGATGCCGATCTGTTCGGATTCCACCAGGCGCACGCGCGCCTGCCGGCCCAGGTACGTGGCCAGCGCCGCGGCGGCCATCCAGCCGGCGCTGCCGCCGCCGACCACCACCACGCTGCCGATGCGGTTGTCACCCATGCGTGTATCCGTTGGCGATGCTGTAGCCACTGTTCCGCATCATGCTCGAAGAAGAGGTTTCTTCGCCGGAGTACGGCGACATGCGCTTGCTGACGACATGCGCGGGCCGGTGAGCGGACTTCGCCGACCAGTCTCGCCCCGGTCAGGCGCGGCTCCTCGGCTCGGTCCGCAATCTACGGCGGACTCGCCGCCGCGTTCCATCCTGGCCCGCTCTCCGCGCGCCCGACCGGGTCGAGGCTCTGCAACGAATAGATCAGGACTTCTTAAAACTCGAAGGCATCGAGCAAGCGCTCTGCCCCCTCCCTTTCGCCGCAGGCGAAGGGGAGCTCGAAGTCGCGAACTAGCGACTGAGGGGGTGGGGTGCTGTTGCTTTTGCTTCTGTGGCTTGCCCGGTAAAGCCCCAACCCCTCCCCATCCCTCCCCTGCGCTGCGCGCAAGGGAGGGGGCTTAAACCGAAGCCCTCTAACCCGACGCACGAGGCAGCGGGCCGGCGGGCGGTGGCAGCGACGAGCGAGGCAGGAGCCGAGCGCCCGAATCAGGGCGCCGATGCCCTGATTGAGGGAAAAGCGGACACCGCCCGCCGGACCGCTGCCCTTCCGAAGCCGGAGAATCCGCCCTCCGAAGAAAGCCGCAACACCCCCAAACCAAGATGCCTCAATCCGGAGAAAACCAAAAAAAAAAAGCCCCACGCCCCCGGGGAGAGGCGCGGGAAGTCCCGCATCAGAACTTGTAGGTCAGGCCCAGGAACGCGATCCGACCGGCATAGCCGTTGGAGTTGAAACGCGCCTTGGTGTCGTTGCCCAGGTAGGTGCGCGTCTCTTCTTTGGTCAGGTTGAGGATCGAAGCGGTCAGGCTGAAGGCCGGCGTGAAGTTGTAGGCCGCGTTGAGGTCGATCTGCTGATACGGCTCCTCGTACACGTTCAGACCGCTGACCAGGCCGTCGACCACCTGGCCGCGCCGGTTGTAGGACGCGCGCAGCAGCAGCTTCTCGGTTTCGTAGAACACCGTCAGGTTGGTCTGGTTCTTGGCGCTGCCCACCAGCGGCGACTTGCCGATCTCGGTGCCGTCCTCCAGCGTGACCGGTGCCTCGTTGGTCTTGTTGTAGGTGTAGTTGAACTGCAGACCCAGGCCGAAATCGAAGGTGTGCTGCGCATAGACCTCCACGCCCTCGGACACCGCGTCGCGGCCGCTGGCGGTGGTGGAGTAGTTCTGCACCACCACGCTCTGCCCGCCGATGTTCTGGGTGACGTCCTGGACCACCGGCAGCAGGAAGTTGCTCACGTCCTTGCGGAACAGGCCGACGCCGGCGACCGAACCCGGATGGAAGTACCACTCCAGCCCTAAGTCGTACTGGTTGGCCTTGTAGGGCTCCAGCGCCTTGTTGCTGCCCGAGCCGTACCAGCCGGTCACGTCGCCGCCGCCGATCAGGCGCCGATCGTTGACGTATTCCTGGCTGTAGTACTGCAGGCCGCCGGGCGCGGCGATGTCGCCGTAGCTCGGTCGCGCCATCACCTTGGACGCCGCGCCGCGCAACACCAGGTTGTCGGTCAGGTCGTAGGCGATGTTGAAGCTCGGCAGGCGGTCCACGTAGCTGCGGTCCAGCGAGCTGACCACGAACGAGGAGATGTGGCCGCTGGCCGGGTTGGTCTGGCTGTCCGGCAGCGTGGTGAAGCCGCTGACGCAGCCCGAGCCCGCCGGCGCGCCGGCCGCCGGCAGGTTGCCCGGCAGGCAGGGTGCGGGATTGCCGGCCGCATCGTCGAAGAAGTAGTCGTTGTAGTAATCGACCCGGTCGGTGGAGTCGGCATGCTGGTCGGTGTGCACCAGGCGCAGGCCGATGTTGCCGCGCAGGCGCTCGGTGCGGAAGTTGGCCTGCAGATAAGCCGAATAGATCTTCTCGCCGACGTTGAAGACGAAGTTGTCTTCCTGCCGGGTCTGCATCGGCCCGTAGGTCTTGTTGAGATAGTCGATGTAGGCCGGATAGTTGATCGCCGGGAAGGCGTTGGTGTTGAACGCGCCGGCGATGTTGCCGATCTGCTCCGGATACAGGAACTGCGACTGGAACACCGAGGCGGCCGGATCGCAGCCGTTCTGGAAGCGGCTGTCGTAGTCGGACGGATCGGCGCCCTGGCAGACCCAGTAGTTGTTGCCGGTGCTGCGGCGCGTGCCACCGTCGCGGTACTTCATGCCGAACTGGATCGAATCGAGCACGCTGCCGGTCTCGCCGCGCCAGGTGAAGTCGCTCTGCGCGAACTTCTGCCAGGTGCTGTTGCGCGTCCACGACGAGCCGGTCGAGCCCAGGTCGATCTCGCCGATGCCGTTGCGCAGGTTGTTCATCAGCTCGGGCGAGACCTGCAGCGAGGGCGTGCCGGTCAGATCCCAGGCGGTGTAGTAGTTGCCCAGCGTGTAGGCGCCGGTGCCGTTGACCGTGGTGCCGTTGCTGCCGGCCGTGGTGGGCAGGCGCGGCTTGACCGGCATGGTCATCTGCACCTGCGGGCCGCCATCGGCCCAGGTGCGGCCGGCCTTGACCGCGATGTCCAGCCGCTCGCTGGTCCAGGCCAGCTCGAAGTCGGCCATCTGCGAACGCGCCTTCTCGCGGTTGTAGGAACCGGTCAGCCACGGCGTGGGGATGGTGCAGTCGTCAGGGCCCCAGCCGCCGGGCCGCATGCCGCCAGCCGCGGCGGCCGCCTCGCTGCAGTAGTAGGTCTTGTTCGGGTGCACGCTGTACTGCGCGCCGGTGACCACGGTGCCGCTGGGGTCCATGGTCAGCCCGTCCAGCAGGCGCCCGCCCGGCCAGTTGCCGTCGCCCGAGTAGCGGGCCAGGTTCCACTCCGGCACCGACAAGGTGTTGGTCTGCGAGTTCCGGTCCATGTCGAACCGGAAGTAGTTGGCGGTGAAGGTCAGATCGTCGGTCGGCTTGAACTGCAGGGTGATCTGCCCACCCTTGCGCTCGCGCTCCTCCTTCTCCGACTTGAAGTTCACGACGTTGGGCATCATGAAATTCGTGTAGTACTTGCCGTTCTGGTCGTAGAAGCCCGACTCGCCCCACCAGTAGCTGTCGAAGTTGGAGGGCTTGCCGTTGACGTCGGTGGCCGGATGGGCCTCGTTGTCGTCGCTGTACCAGTTCCAGGCGCTGGTATCCACGCCCAGGGTGCGCACGGTGCGCTTCTGCTGGGTGTAGCCGACGAACACGCCGAAGCGGTCGTCCTTGTCGTGCCAGGAATAGGAGCCGGAGAACTGACCGTCGGTCTTCTTGGTCGTGTCGGCCCAGGTGCCTTCGGCCGAGACGAAGCCGGTATTGGCCTCCTGCTCCAGCGGACGGCGCGTGTGCAGGATCACCGTGCCGCCGATGCCGCCCTCGTCCAGGCGCGCCTCGGGCGTCTTGAACAGCTCGGCGCTGGAGAGCATGTTCGACGGCAGCAGCGTGTAGTTGAACGAGCGCGTGGGATCGCCGTTGGTCTCGGCGCTGGCCACGTAGTTGCCGTTGAGCTCGGTCAGGGTCAGCTCGGAGGACAGGCCGCGCACGCTGACGTTCTTACCCTCGCCACCGTCGCGGGTGATGATCACGCCGGGCACGCGCTGCAGCGCGTCGGCCACGTTCTTGTCAGGGAATTTGCCCACGTCCTCGGCGGTGACCACTTCGACCACCGCATTGGCCTCACGCTTCTGATCCAGGCTCTGCTCGATCGAATAGCGGTAGCCGGTAACGGTGACCTTGTCCAGGTCGGTCGCCTGCTGCGGTGCGCTGGTCTGGGACGCGTCGGTCTGCGGCGCGTTGGCCGGGGCGGCATTGGCGGGCGCGGGCGTGGCGGCCTGCTGGGCCCAGCCTGGCGCGGAAGCCGCCGCGCAGCTGGCGGCGATGGCAAGCGCCAGCAGCTGGCGCTTGGGGAATGAGCTGTCGTTCATTGCGTCTCTCTCTCGTTGAATGAACTTCACGACGATGCGGTGGCGTGTACCAGGCGGTCGCGTCCACGACGGGGCAGCCAGGCCTGGCGATGGCCCGTTCATGAAACCCGCATTTGGATCGATCTAACTGGCGCGGCGTAGAAATATCACGCCGCTTCCGAAAAGGCATGCTGCCCTGCAGCGAACACCGGACAGACACACGATCTGAAAACGCTGCCACGTCCGTGGCGCGTGGGTTTCGTCTGAAAGGCGTGCATCGCGCGCATGTCGCGCAAGCCCGGCGGTGGCGCCGAAGTTCCCTGTGGGAGCAACCGTCCCTCAGATCGAATCGCAGCCCCCTTGTAGAGCGGAGCTTGCTCCGCTGGGGCTTCCAGACGATCTGGCCGAAACGCAGCGGAGCAAGCTCCGCTCTACAAGCGCATCGCGCAGCGACTGTCATCTCCAAAAGTGCGGAACGCTGTGCAAGTGCATCCGCTACGGGTGGATGCGCAACGCGCGGGCACGGCTGCCGCCGGCGCGAAGAAACCACTTCGCGCGCGTTGCGATCGTTGTAGGCAACGCACATCGCCAATGGCGATCACGCACACCCTGCTTTCAGCGCCGCGCCTTCGCCTTGCCGTATGTACTCGCACGCTGGGTCAACAGCGCCGGCACGACACTGGTGCGGCGGGCCATGCCGGGGTGGGCGGCGCGTTCGACCACCATCGCCGCGGCCTGACGGCCGCGCTCGCGTGGATCGGTGCTGATGGTGGTCAGCGGCGGCACGCCCACCGCCGCCTCGGGAATATCGTCGAAGCCGGTCACCGCGAAGTCCACGCCCGGCTGGCGCCCCTCGCGCACCAGGCCCAGCATCAGCCCCAGCGCGACCGCGTCGTTGTAGCAGACCGCCGCGGTGGGCGTAGCGCCATCGGCGAACAGCAGGCCGGCGCGGGCATTGCCTTCCAGCCGCGTGGGCGCGGTCTCGATCATCCAGGCATCGGGCACCTGCAGCCCCGCCGCCGCCATGGCCTCGCGATAGCCGGCGCGGCGCTGGCGGCACGAGCTCGAGTCGGCATGCCCGCCATAGAAGGCGATGCGGCGGTGCCCCTGCGCCAGCAGCAGTTCGGTCGCCGCGCGCGCGCCGGCGCGGTTGTCCAAGCCGATGAAATCGTAGAGGAAGCCCTTGGACGCGCTGCCGGCCACCTCGCGGTTGAACACCAGCAGCGGCGTGTGCCGGCCGATCACCGTCTCCAGGTCGGCGAAGGCGCTGCCCTCGGCCGGCGAGAGGATCACCCCGGCCGGGTTGTGCTCCATCAGCGAGCCCAGCACCTGGCGCTGGCGCTGCGCCGATTCGCCGCTGCTGCCCAGCAGGGTGACATAGCCCTTGGCGCCCAGCGCCTCGTCCACGCCCGCGGCGAACTCGGCGAAGAACGGGTTGGCCAGGTCGTTGACCACCAGCGCCACCGCGGTGGACACGCGCTGACGCAGATTGGCTGCGGCACGGTTGTAGACGTAGCCCTGGCGGCGCATCTCGGCCTCGACGCGCTCGCGCGTGTCGGCATGCACCAGCGGACTGCTGCGCAGGACGAGCGAGACGGTGGCGCGCGACACCCCGCAGGCATGGGCGATGTCGTTGAGCGTGATCCTGCGGGGGGTATCGGCCATGTGTCGCATGCCCTGGGCCTGGCTGGAACGGCCCAGCACCGGCCATGCTGCGCGATGGCCGGTGCCGGCCGCAAGTCGCCGCGTCGGTGGCGCGGCGTCAGGCATGGCGATGGCGTCGTCACCATGGCGGCCGGACGGGATGCCGCGCGCTGGATCCATGTGCGTCCGCAGCATCGGCTCGGTGCATCCTTCGACGCGATCGCCGGTTTTCGCAGGCGTGGCTGACATTTGCGTCGCCTGTGGCCGAATCGGCTTGAAATGTCGATTTGGATCGTTCTAAATCCGGCCGACGCCTGGCTGGCTCCGCCGCCGCGGCGCGCCGCCATTGCATCGATCACGAGGGAAGCACGATGGACCACCCCACCCGCGCGCCGCTGTCGGCCGCCGCCCCCCACGCGCGCCGCCGCGCCCTGCTGCGCCATGGCCGCCGCGCCGTCTGCGTGGCCCTGCTGCTGGCGCTGCCGGCCACCGGCACGCTGGCGCGCGCCGCCGACGACGACCTGGCCGCGCAGGTCAACACCTTCATCGGCACGCGCGATGAGGGCAACACCTTCCCCGGCGCCGCCGCACCGTTCGGCATGATCCAGGTCAGCCCGATCGGCTCGCACTACGCCGGCTGGCGCGATGGCGACGAGCGCATCCGCGGCTTCGGCCATTCCTTCATCTCCGGCGCCGGCTGCTGGGAACAGGGCGGCCAGGTCTCGGTGCTACCGGTGACCGGCCGCATCGGCCCCGGCGGCGACTTCGATACGTCCAAGAACGACGTCTTCGACCAGACCAAGTACGGCGCGCGCTACACGCAGGCCGGCTCGACCGGCCAGGCCGGCGACTATCGCGTGCGCCTGACCGACTACGGCGGCATCGAGGTGGAGACCACCGCCCTGACCCGCGCCTCGGGCGAGCGCTACACCTACCCGGCCTCCGCCGGCGAAGGCCACGTGCTGATCAACGTCGGCCAGGCCAACCAGAAGCATCGGGTGATCGGCAGCCAGGTGCATGTGGTCGGCGATCGCGTGGTCGAGGGCAAGATCACCACGCTGAGCTTCTGCGGCGGGCATCAGTACGCGACCTGGTTCCGCATCGAGTACGACCGTCCGTTCAAGGCCTTCGGCGTGTGGGGCCAGGCCGGCGGTACGCCGGGCGCGCGCGACAGCATGGAAAGCGAGTATGAGCCGCTCAACGGCGCCTGGGTCAGCTTCGACACCAGCAAGAACAAGCAGGTCACCGCGATCACCTCGATCTCGCACGTCGATGCCGAGGGCGCGCGCGTCAACCTGCGCAGCGAGGGCATGCAGGGCGGCAAGCTGCGCGCCTTCGAGCCGATGCGCCGCGACGCGCGTGCGCTGTGGCAGCAGGCGCTGTCCAAGATCCGCATCGACGGCGGCAGCAAGGACGACCGCGCCGTGTTCTACACCGCGCTCTACCACGCGCTGCTGCAGCCGATGACCGGCAACGACGCCGACGGCCGCTACCGCGGCTACGACGACGCCATCCACGAGGCCAAGGACTGGACCTATTACGAGTTCTTCTCGCTGTGGGACACCTATCGCTCGCAGAACCAGCTGCTGGCGCTGATCGAGCCGCAGCGCGCGCGCGACATCGGCCGTTCGCTGCTGGCCATCGACGCGCAGGGCGGCTGGCTGCCGCGCTGGGGCTACGCCAACTTCGACACCAACACCATGACCGGCGATCCGGTCACGCCCTTCCTGGTGGACCTGTGGCGCTACGGCGCGCTCAAGGGCCTGGAGCCGCAGGCCTGGGCCGCCCTGCGCAAGAACGCCTGGGGCGTGCCGCCGCTGGCCTCGCGCCACGAGGGCCGCGCGGGCAACGTGAACTATCTGCAAAACGGCTTCGTGTTCTTCGATCGCACCTTCCCGGCCAAGGGCATGGACGTGGATCCGCAGAACGGCGGCTCGGCCACGCTGGAGTACGCGCTGGGCGACTGCGCGCTGTCGCTGATGGCCGGTGCGCTGGGCCATGGCGACGACGCGGCCGCGCTGCGCACGCGCGGCGGCAACTGGCACAAGGTCTGGGATGCCGACCTGCACGAGCAGGCCTCGGGCTACCAGGGCTTCCCGCGTCCTCGCCTGGCCGATGGCCAATGGTTCACCCCACCCACCGGCACCTACGACCCGCGCTCGCACTACGGCTTCCATGAGGGCACGGCGTGGCAGTACCAGTGGCTGGTGCCGCAGGACATCCCGGGCCTGGCCACGGCGATGGGCGGGCGCGAGGCGATGGGCAAGCGGCTGGACGACTTCTTCGCCTACGACCAGCTCGTGGCCGATCCGCAGGGCGCGGCGCGCAAGGCCTGGGTCGGCGGGCCCTACAGCTACTACGGCCAGTACCGCTATAACCCCAACAACGAGCCGACCATGCACGTGCCGGCGCTGTACAGCCTGATCGGCCAGCCGTGGAAGACGGCCACGGTGCTGTCCTCGGTGCAGACCTTGTTCACCAACGCACCTAACGGCGTGACAGGCAACGACGATCTGGGCACGATGTCGGCGTTCTATCTGTTCAGCACGCTGGGCTTCTCGCCGCTGATGCCGGGCACCGGCCAGATGCTGTTGCACCCGCCGCGCTTCACCAGCGCGCGCATCGACCTGGGCAACGGCCGCACCCTGACCGTGCGCGGCAACGCCGCACCGCAGGCCGGCCCGCGTTACGTACAGGGCGTGCGCTTCAACGGCAAGCCGCAGTCGGCGGTGTGGATGGACGTGGACGCGCTCAAGCAGGGCGGCACGCTGGACTACACCCTGGGCACGCAGCCCGACCCGCAGGGCTGGGGCACCGCCGCCGACGCCGCGCCTGCGGCGGCCTGCCCGGTCTGAGAACGCCTGCCGTCTGAAGCGGCGCGCGTTTCTGCCCCCTCCCTTTGGCCGCAGGCCAAGGGGAGGGATGGGGAGGGGTCGCTCTTCGCGGCAAAGGCAAAGGCAAAAGCACCCCCTCCCAACCTCCCCTTTGCTGCGCGAAAGGGGAGGGGCGGATTTCGGCTTCGGGGGAATGACGCTGGGGATCTTTGAGCGGCGTCGGTCAGCGGTGCCGAGCCGCCGCGGCGCTTATGCCTTCGGCGCGGCGGTCGAGCCGCGCAGCATCAGTTCGAAGGTCAGCGTCTGCTGCAGCGGCACGTCGGCCGCGGCGAGGATGTCCAGCAGCAGCTGTACCGCGCGCGCGCCGATCTCGCGCATCGGCTGGGCCACGGTGGTCAGCGGCGGAGTGAGGTAGCGCGAAGAGGCCAGGTCGTCGAAGCCGACCACCGAGAGGTCGCGCGGTACGCGCAGGCCGCGTTCGCGGCAGGCCGCCAGCACGCCCAGCGCCGACTGGTCGCTGAAGCAGAACGCCGCGGTCGGCGCATCGTCGGTGCCCAGCCAGGCGCTGGCCGCGGCATGCCCCGATTCCACCGAGAAGTCCCCGGGCACCAGCCGCAGCTGGCGCACCCGGCCACGCGCCTTGGCCGCCGCGCGCACGCCCTGCAGGCGCTGCTGGTGCAGCGGGTTGTCCGGCGGACCGCCGACCACGGCGATGCGCGCGTGGCCCAGCGCATAGAGATGCTCCATCGCCGCGCGCGCGGCGGCGGCATTGTCGATATGCACGCTGGGGATGCCCAGCGCCGGATCGAACTCGCAGCCGTTGACCACCGGCGCCGCCGCGCCCAGCTGCTTGACGATCTGCCGCGCGGTCGGCGGCAGCCGGTGGCCGAGCACGATCAGCCCATCGGCCTCGTTCCGGCGCAGCATCTGCGCATAGCGTTCCTCGCGCGCCGGCTGCTGTTGGGTATCTCCCAGCAGCACCGCATAGCCGGCCGCCTGCGCCGCGTCCTCGGCGCCCTGCAGGATCTGGGCGAAGAACGGGTTGGCGATGTCCGGCACGGTGACCAGGATCTTGCCGGTGCGCTGGGTCTTGAGCGTGCGCGCGGCCGCGTTGGGCACGTAGCCCAGCGTGGCCACGGCGCGCTCGATGCGCGCACGCGTTTCCGGCAGCACCTTCTCCGGCCGCGACAGCGCGCGCGAGACCGTGCCGGCCGAAACGCCCGCGTGCTTGGCAATGTCGTAGATGGTCGGCATGGGGCAAGCGTGTCACGTCCTTGGTGGCCATGGCTATGCCGTGGGCAGCGGCGCCCGGGCAGGCGCGGCCTTGCGGTGCAATGCACAACGTGCGCGGCCACGACGCCATGCTAGGATCGTGCAATCGATTGCATCAAGAACGTAAAGCATGCGAACGCTCAAGGGCCCGGCGCTGTTCCTGGCGCAGTTCATTGGCGACACCGCGCCATTCAACCGGTTGGACACGCTGGCGCAATGGGCCGCAGGCCTGGGCTATCGCGGGGTGCAGGTGCCGACCAGCGCACCGCATATCTTCGACCTGGCCAAGGCCGCCGAGAGCCAGGACTACTGCGACGACCTGGCCGGCATGCTGGCTGGCCACGGCGTGCAGATCACCGAGCTGTCGACCCATCTGCAGGGCCAGCTGGTCGCGGTGCATCCGGCCTACGACACGCTGTTCGACGGCTTTGCGCCGGAATCGCTGCGCGGCAACCCGCCCGCGCGCCAGGCCTGGGCGGTCGAACAACTCAAGCTGGCGGCCAAGGCCAGCCAGCGCCTGGGCCTGAAGGCGCACGCCAGCTTCTCCGGCGCCCTGGCCTGGCCGTACTTCTACCCCTGGCCGCAGCGTCCGGCCGGCCTGGTCGATGAGGCCTTCGCCGAACTCGGTCGCCGCTGGCGGCCGATCCTGGATGCGTTCGACGCCTGCGATGTGGACCTGTGCTTCGAGATCCACCCGGGCGAGGACCTGCACGACGGCGCCACCTTCGAGCGCTTCCTGGAGGTGGTCGATCATCACCCGCGCGCCAAGATCCTCTACGACCCCAGCCACCTGCTGCTGCAGCAGATGGACTACCTGGGCTTCATCGACCGCTACCACGCGCGCATCGGCATCTTCCACGTCAAGGACGCCGAGTTCCGCCCCAGCGCGCGCAGCGGCGTGTACGCCGGCTACCAGGACTGGATCGACCGGCCCGGGCGGTTCCGCTCGCTGGGCGATGGGCAGATCGACTTCAAGGCGATCTTCTCCAAGTTCGCCCAGTACGATTTCCCCGGATGGGCGGTGCTGGAATGGGAGTGCTGCCTCAAGCACCCCGAGGACGGCGCGCGCGAAGGCGCGCCCTTCATCCGCGACCACATCATCCGCGTGACCGAACACGCCTTCGACGATTTCGCCGACAGCGGCGCCAGCCCGGAAGCGCTGCGCGGTTTGCTGGGACTTTAAGACACCACTGACCTGGGAGGGGAAGTCATGACGTCCATCCTGTCGCGCCTCGGCGCGATGATGTTCCTGCAGTTCTTCATCTGGGGCGCGTGGTTCGTGACCCTGGGCACCTATCTGGTGCAGGGCCCGCTGCAGGCCAGCGCGGGCCAGGTGGCCACGGCCTTCCTGAGCCAGTCCATCGGCGCGATCGTGGCGCCCTTCCTGGTGGGCCTGATCGCCGACCGCTACTTCGCCGCCCAGCGCATCCTGGCCGTGCTGCACCTGGCCGGCGCGGCGCTGATGTGGGGGGCCTCGGTGGCCACCACGTTCGACACCTTCGCCGCCTGCGTGATGGGCTACATGCTGCTGTTCATGCCTACCCTGGCGCTGGCCAACAGCATCGCCATGCGCCACATGCAGGTGCCGGAGAAGCAGTTCCCGCCGGTGCGCGTGGCCGGCAGCGTCGGCTGGATCGTGGCCGGCGTGCTGATCGGCTGGCTGGGCTGGGAACAGGCCCATCGCCTGGAGCTGACCTTCCGCATGGCCGCGCTGGCCTCGGCGCTGCTGGGCCTGTACGCCTTCACCCTGCCCCACACCCCGCCGCTGGAGCAGCAGCGCAACGCCAGCCTGGGCAAGATGATCGGCCTGGATGCGCTGGGGCTGCTGAAGTCGCGCTCGTACCTGGTGTTCTTCCTGGCCTCGATCGCCATCTGCATCCCGCTGTCGTTCTACTACAACTTCACCAACCCCTATCTCAACGACCTGGGCGTGCGCGGCGCGGCCGGGCTGCAGTCGCTGGGCCAGGTGTCCGAAGTGCTGCTGATGCTGGCCATGCCGTTCCTGTTCGCGCGGCTGGGGGTCAAGACCATGCTGGCGCTGGGCATGGCCGCGTGGGTGGCGCGCTATGCGCTGTTCGCCTACGGCGATGCCGGCGGCGGCTTCGCGCTGCTGGTGATCGGCATCGTGCTGCACGGCATCTGCTACGACTTCTTCTTCGTCACCGGGCAGATCTACACCGATGCCCATGCCGGTCCGGCCTTCCGCAGCAGCGCGCAGGGCTTCATCACCCTGGCCACCTATGGCGTGGGCATGCTGATCGGCACCTTCCTGTCCGGCGCGGTGGTCGAGCACTACACCACCGCCGCGGGGCGCGACTGGCAGAGCATCTGGCTGTTCCCGGCCGGCGTGGCGCTGGTGGTGCTGATCGCCTTCCTGCTGCTGTTCCGCGATCGGCCGGCCAAGGCCGCCGTCGCCTCGGCCACGCATTGAGGAGCGCCACCGCATGAGCCCGCTTGGCATCGTCATCGTCGGCACCGGCATGATCGGCGCGGTGCATCGCCGCGCCGCGCTGCTGGCCGGCGCGCAGGTCCGCGGCGTGGTCGGCTCCTCGCCGGCCCGCGGCGAGGAGGCGGCGCGCGCCTGGAACCTGCCGCGCGCCTACCGCGACCTGGACGAGGCCCTGGCCGATCCGCAGGTGCAGGTGGTGCACGTCTGTACGCCCAACCATCTGCACCGGCCGATGGCGCAGGCCGCGCTGGAATCCGGCCGCCACGTGATCTGCGAAAAGCCGCTGGCCACCACGCTGGACGACGCCCAGGCGCTGGCCGATCTGGCCGCCGCCACGGGCCTGGTGGCCACCGTGCCCTTCGTCTATCGCTACCATCCGGTGGTGCGCGAGGCGCGCGCCCGCATCGCCGACGGCGAACTGGGCCCGCTGCGCCTGATCCACGGCAGCTATCTGCAGGACTGGCTGCTGGATCCGGCCAGCAACAACTGGCGCGTGGACCCCAGGCTGGGCGGCGCATCGCGCGCCTTCGCCGACATCGGCTCGCACTGGTGCGACCTGGTGGAATGGGTCGGCGGCGAGCGCTTCGCCGAGGTGAGCGCAGCCTTCGAGACCGTCATCGCCGAGCGCGGCGCGAGCACCGGCGAGAGCTTCGCCACGCCGGCCGCCGGCGGTGCGCTGCAGGCGGTGTCCAGCGAGGACGTGGCCGCGGCCCTGTTCAAGACCACGCGCGGCACGCTGGCCACGCTGACGGTGAGCCAGGTCTCGGCCGGCCGCCACAACCGGCTGTGGTTCGAGATCGACGGCGCCAAGGCCGCCGTGGCCTTCGACCAGGAGGACTGCGAGCGCCTGTGGATCGGCCGGCCCGACCAGCGCGAGGAGATCTTCGTGCGCGGCCCGGGCGCGGGCAGCGCCGAGCAGCGCCGGCTCTCCTCGCTGCCGCCCGGCCATGCGCAGGGCTATGCGCAGTGTTTCGAGGCCTTCGTCGCCGACACCTACCGCGCCATCGCCGGGCAGACGCCCGAAGGCCTGCCGACCTTCGCCGACGGCCTGCGCTCGGCGCGCATCGTCGAGGGCGTGATCGCCTCGGCGCGCACGCGTGCCTGGACATCCATCGACGCGTGACCACGCGCCGCCATCCTCGATCGTCGAATCTCCGGGAGGACCTATGACGCTCACCCTGCCCCGCCGCCTTGCCGCCACCGCCCTGCTGCTCTGCGCAGCGCTTCCCGCCCTGGCCAAGGAGCGCACCGCCGCGCAGCTGCCCATCGCCGTGCAGATGTACTCGCTGCGCAACATCCCCTCGCTGGAAGACCGCCTCAAGCTGGTCCACGACGCCGGCATCACCGCGGTGGAAACCGTGGGCACGCAGGACACCACCGCGCCGCAGCTCAAGGCGCTGCTGGACAAGTACGGGATCATCGTCACCTCCTCGCACGTGCCGCTGGCCGAGCTGCGCAAGGATCTGCCCGGCGTGGTCGCCTTCAACAAGGCCATCGGCAACCGCGTGCTGGTGGTGCCCTATCTGGACGATGCCGACCGGCCCAAGGACGCCGCAGGCTGGACCGCGCTGGGCAAGTCGCTGGGCCAGCTTGCGACCACGCTCAAGGCGCAGGGCATGACGCTGGCCTATCACAACCACAACTTCGAGTTCGTCCGCTTCGGCGACAAGACCGGCCTGGAGCTGCTGCTCGAGGGCGCCGGCCCGGCGCTGAAGTCCGAGCTGGACCTGGCCTGGGTGGCGCGTTCGGGCAACGATCCGGTGGTCTACCTGGGCAAGCTCAAGGGCCGTCTGTACGCGGTGCACGCCAAGGACAATGCGCCGGAAGGCCAGGCCGCCGACGAGAGCGGCTTCGCCGCGGTCGGCCACGGCGTGCTGAACTGGAAGGCGATCCTGCCCGCCGCCGATCGCGCCGGGGTCAAGTGGTACATCATCGAGCACGACAACCCGCGCGACCCGGCCGCCGTGGTCAAGGCCGGCGCGGCCTATCTGGTCGAGCACCTGCCGGCCGATGTGAAGCGCTGAGGCGCGGCACGCAGGCACAGGACCGGAACGACGGCGCCTTCGGGCGCCGTCGTTCTTTGCAGGTCGTGGTCATCACGGCCTCTGATGCCTTCCACGTCGCGCCATTTCTGTAGAGCGGAGCTTGCTCCGCTGCGCTTCGGCCATCATCGGGAAAGCCCCAGCGGAGCAAGCTCCGCTCTACAGGTGGGAGCAGGCCGCCGAGCAGATCAGCCTGGGCCGTCACTGGCCGCGGCCAGGAGCGGCACCACGATGTCGCTGATTGGCGTCGGGATGCCGTGGACGCGGCCGCGGCGGGCGATGACGCCGTTGCGGATGTCCCATTCCAGCGGTCTGCCGGCCTGGCGGTCGCCGAGGATGGAGGTGCCCAGATCGGGCGGCGAGGACTGGAACTGGTCCAGGATCGCCTGCGGCACCTCGTCGCCGAGCGCGGCGCCCTCGGCCCGCGCCACGGCGAGGCCTTCGCGCAGATACGCCAGGGCGAGTCCGGCGATGTCCGGGCGGGCGAACATGCCGGAGCGGCGCTGCGTCAGCGCCATGAGGCCGGCCACCGCATTCTGCAGCAGCTTGCGCCAGGCCACGGTGTGGAAGTCGGCGACCAGCTCGATGGCGCAGCGGGTGCCGCGCAGCGCCTCGGCGACGACGCCGGCATCGGGCGTGTCCGGCAGGGTGAGGCGCGCCGGCGCACGCAGGCGGACGCTGCCATCGGCCTGCGCCTGTGCGGGAAACCACACGACCGCGGGCACGATCCGTCCCTGCGGGCAGTACGGCGCGAGCGAATCGACCTGCTCGACGCCGTTCTGCAGCGCGCACACCACCGTGCGCGGGCCGCCCAGCGCCGCGAGCCACGGCGCCGCTGCCGCGTTCTGCGTCGCCTTCACCGCCAGGAAGATCAGGTCGACCCTGCGATCGCACTGCGCGGGGTCGGTCAGCACCGGCCCAGGAACGCCGATGCGGCGATCGCCGTCCTGCAGCCACAGCTGGTCGCGGGCCGTGCGGCCGCACAGCAGTGGCGTGCGGCCGACCTCGTGCAGCATCGCCGCGACCGTGGTGCCGATGGCGCCGGGGCCCACGACGGCGACGGTAATGTCGGAAGGATTGGACTGCGTGTGCATCGCGCACCTGTTGCTTGGTGGGAAGGGCTTGCCCTACGCGCGAGTCGCGCGGGCCGAGCCGGATATGTAACATATTCCATATGAGCAAAAAGAAAGGTAACTCCGTTACGCAGGCGGAAGGACGGCTCGGCCAGTGGCTCGGCAGCATCCAGGCGCGCTGCGGCGATCTCGCCGCGAGCGAAGCCAAGTTCGCCGCGCTGCTGCTGGCCGATCCGCTGTTCGTGGGCGCCAGCACCACCGCGGAGGTCGCCGCACGCGCCGGCGTGTCGCCGCCAAGCGTGGTGCGCGCCGCGCGGGCGATCGGCTTTGCCGGCTTCACCGAGCTCAAGCTCGAGATCGCACGCGCCCGCGGCACCGCCGGCTTCTTCGCGCCTCCCGCCGCGCTCGCCGCCGACGCACCGCTGGCCGCCGTGCTGGAGGCGTCCATCCGCGCGGGCACCGATGCGCTGACCGCGCTCGGCGGCGCGGTGGAACCGGCGGCGCTGGGCCAGGCGGTCGGCGTCCTGCACGCCGCGCGCCAGGTCATCGTCTTCGGCGCCGGGCCTTCGGCAACGGTGGCCGCCGATGCGGTCTTCCGCCTGCGCGCGATCGGCGTCACCACCATCGGCATCGCGGATCATCTGTCGGCGATGATCGCGGTGCGCCTGCTCGGCTCGGGCGATGCCGTGATCGCCGTGAGTTCGACGGGGCGCACCGCCACCACGCTCGCCATCGCCGATGCGGCCGCCTCCGCCGGCGCCTCGCTCATCGCCATCAGCAACCAGTACGGCACGCCGCTGGCGAAGCTGGCCGATATCGCGCTGGTCGTCGGCGGGCCACCGCTGCCTGCGCAGATGGCCGCGGCGGGCAGCCGGCTGGCCCAGTTGGTCGTCATCGATGCGCTGGTTGCCGCGCTCGCGCTGCGGGATCCGGCGCGCACGCGCCGCGCGGAGCGGGCGGGCATCGATCTGCCCGACCTGTCCTGATGTCGCCCGGCACGGTCGCGATGGTCCTCGGCGCGGCCGGGGCGCACGCGGTGTGGAACCTCGCCTCCAAGTCCAAGCGCGGTGACGCCTTCCTGTTCGTCTGGGCCTATACCTGGGCGTCCACGCTGCTGTTCGTCCCATTTGGCATTGCGATGGCGATCCGCGAGCAGCAGCCCTTCGATACGCGGCTGGTCGTGGCATCGGTCCTCTCGGCAGGCCTGCACACGGCGTATTCGCTGACGCTGCAGGCCGGCTACGACCGCGCCGCGCTGGGCGTGGTGTATCCGGTGGCGCGCGCGACCGGGCCCATGCTGACGATGGGCTTCGCGGTGCTGGTGCTGGGCGAACGCCTGACGCCGGTGGCGGTGCTGGGCGCGCTGCTCATCGTCGCCGGCATCCTCGTCGTCATCGGCAATCCCTTCCGCACAGGGAGCCGGCATGCGCTGCCGGGGATGCTCTGGGGCGGCGCGACCGGGGCCGCGATCGCGGCCTACACGCTCTGGGACAGCTACGTGGTCACCACCTGGCGCCTGGCGCCGGCGAGCTATTACGCCGGCACCCTGCTGCTGCAGGGCCTGATCATGACGCCGCTGGCGCTGCGCCGCAGGCAGCGGCTTGCGGCGACCCTGCGCAGCGACGCCAGGCCGATCCTGGTGGTGGCGCTGTTCTCGCCGCTGGCCTACCTGCTGGTGCTCACCGCCATGCAGCGCGCACCGGTGGCGCTGGTCGCGCCGCTGCGCGAGTCATCCATCGTCATCGGCGCCCTGCTCGCCTGCTGGCTGTTCGGCGAAGACCATCTCATGCGCCGCGTTACCGGCGCGGTCGTCGTCCTGGCCGGCATCGCGGCGATTGGCTTCTGAAGCGATGCCTTTGTTGGAGCAGCAGCTGTCTCAGATCGAGTCGCTCCCTCCCTGTAGAGCGGAGCTCGCTCCGCTGCTCTTCGCCCGGATCGTCGCGAAAGCCCCAGCGGAGCAAGCTCCGCTCTACGGATGGGAGCTATGCCGCCGCTGGCGAATCGAACCGGCTACAGCTCCCGCACCCAGATGTTGCGGTAGCTCACCTTGGCGTTGTGGTCCTGCAGGAAGATCGGCGCGCAGCCATGCGGTGCGTAGGACGGGGCGCCGATGTATTCGGTCTTGCCCGCGATCACCGTGTCGTTCTGCACCAGCACGCCGTTGTGCAGCACGGTGATGCGCGCCGGCGCGGTCAGGCCGCCGCCCTGCGAGAAGCGCGGCGCGGTCCAGATCACATCGTAGGTCTGCCACTGGCCCGGCGCGCGCGAGGCGTTGACCAGCGGGATGGCCTGCTTGTAGATCGAACCGGCCTGGCCGTTGGAATACGTCGCGCTCTGGTAGCTGTCCAGCACCTGCAGCTCGTAGCGGTTCTGCAGGAAGATGCCGCTGTTGCCGCGGTTCTGCCCTTCCAGGCCCTTGGTCTCGGTCGGCGTGCGCCATTCCACGTGCAGCTGCACATCGCAGAAACTCTTCTTGCTGCGGAGGCCCTTGCTGCCCGGCACCACGGTGACCGCGCCATCGGCCACGCTCCAGCCCGGCTTGCCGCCGTCCTCGCCCTCCCAGGCCGACAGGTCCTTGCCGTCGAACAGCACCACCGCATCGGACGGCGCCGCGCCCACCGGCGTGGCCACGGCCACCGGCACCGGCTTCCACACCTCGGTCTTGGCCGGGTCGCCCTGCGTCTGCTGCGCGCACGCCGGCACGGCGGCCAGCGCACAGGCCAGCATCGCGATCGCTTGCTTGCTCATCTCGTTCTCCCTTGGGCGATGCCGTGGCATCGCACGTTGTTGGCCTTCAGGTCGCCCAGGCCGGGGTGCCCGGCTCGTAGGGCAGATCGCCGTCGAAGCGGCCCGGCACCGGCACATAGCGCAGCACCTTGGTCGCGCCCACCTCGGAGGTGAAGAAGCCGAACAGCACCAGCTGCTTGATCATGGTGAAGTAATGCGGCGGGATCGCCGAGCTGTCGGCGCCCTCGTCGTCGGCCTTTTTCGGATCGGGGCTGGCGGCCCGGGCCTCGGCGGCCAGCTTGTCCAGCAGCTCGGCGCGCTGGGCCGGCTTGAGCGCCAGGAAGCCGCCCTTGGCCCGCTTGTCCAGATCGGCCAGGCCGGCGCGGAACACCGCCTGCTGCTGCGGGTCGTAGCAATCGGTCACGAAGCGGGCCATGAACAACCCCACGCCCGCATCCTTGGCGCCGGGCGTGTCGGTGCGCGGCAGGATGGTCTCGGCGATCTCGTCCAGCAGCGCCACCTGCGTCTTGGAGAAGGCGTTGTTGGCCGGCGGCACCGGCAGCTGGGCCTGGCCGAACACCACCGAGGGCAGGCCGATCATGGCCATGCCAGTGGCGGCGGTGATCATCTTGAGCAGTTCGCGTCGTTGCATTACAGGTTCCCCGCCTTGAGTTCGCGCACGGCATGGTCGGCCGCGCGCGCGGTCAGCGCCATGTAGGTCAGCGATGGATTCACGCAGGCCGCCGAGGTCATGCACGCCCCGTCGGTCACGAACACGTTGGGCGCGTCCCAGACCTGGTTGTGCATGTTCAGCACCGAGGTCTTGCGGTCGCGGCCCATGCGCGCGGTGCCCATCTCGTGGATGCCCATGCCCGGCGCGTAGTCGCTCTCGTAGACCTCCACGTCCTTGACGCCGGCGGCCTCGAGCATCTCGGCCGCGTCGGCGCCCATGTCCTTGCGCATGGCGTGCTCGTTCTCGCGCAGGGACACGTCCATCGCCAGCACCGGCAGGCCCCACTTGTCCTTGACGTTACGATTCAGGCTGATGGTGTTGTCGTGGTAGGGCAGGATTTCGCCGAAGGCGGTCATGCCGATGCGCCACTCGCCCGGCACGGTCAGCGCCTGCTTGAGGTCGGCGCCGATGTTGAGCTCGGCGATGTCGCGCGACCAGCCGGTGCGGCTCGCGCCACCCTGGTAGCCGAAGCCGCGCACGTAGTCGCGCCGCTCGTCTCCCAGATTGCGGAAGCGCGGGATGTAGAAGCCGCACGGCCGGCGCCCGTAGTAGTACTTGTCCTCATAGCCATCCACCCGGCCCGAGGCGCCGACGCGGAAGTGATGGTCCATGACGTTGTGGCCCAGCTCGCCGGAGGACGAGCCCAGCCCGCCTTCCCACACATCGGTGGCCGAGTTCATCAACAGCCAGGTCGAGTTGAACGCCGAGGCGTTGAGGAACACCACCTTGGCCGTGTAGACGTAGGTCTGCCCGGTCTCCGCGTCGATGATCTCCACGCCCTTGGCGCGCTTGCGGTCCTTGTCGTACAGCACTTCCTTGACGATGGAGAACGGCCGCAGCGTCAGGTTGCCGGTGGCCATCGCCGCCGGCAGCGTGGCCGACTGCGTGGAGAAATACGCGCCGAACGGACAGCCCAGGATGCACTTGTTGCGGTACTGGCAGTTGACCCGGCCCTGCTCGGGCTTGGGCTGGGTGATGTTGGCCGTGCGCGAGTGGATCATGTGGCGCGTGCCGCCGAAGGCCTTCTTCAGGCGCGCGGCCACGTCCTGCTCGACGATGTTCAGCGGGATCGGCGGCAGGAACTGCCCGTCGGGCAGCACGTCCAGCCCCTCGGTCGTGCCGGCGATGCCGGCGAAGCGCTCGACATGGTCGTACCACGGCGCGATGTCGGCGTAGCGGATCGGCCAGTCCACCGCGATGCCCTCCTTCGCGTTGGCGCCGAAGTCGATGTCGGACAGGCGATAGCTCTGCCGTCCCCACATCAGCGAGCGTCCGCCCACGTGGTAGCCGCGGAACCAGTCGAAGCGCTTGGTCTCGGTGTAGGGGCAGTCCTTCTCGTCGGCCCACATGCCGTAGGTGCTCTCCGACAGCGGATAGTCGCGCTTGAGGACCGGATGATCGGCCTTCATCTGCTGGGTCGGCGTGTCGTGATGCGGATAGTCCCAGGCCTCCTTGCCCGCGTTGACGTAGTCCTTGATGTGCTCGATGTTGCGGCCGCGCTCGAGCATCAGGACCTTCAGGCCGCGCTCGGTCAGCTCCTTGGCGGCCCAGCCGCCGCTGATGCCGGAGCCGACGACGATCGCGTCGTAGTGGTTGTCTGCCATGGGTGACTGCTTCCCTCGGTGGATAGTGGGTCTCTCACACGTCGCACAGGGCGATGGCCTGGCGCAGCGCGTCGATCGGGTCGGTATGGGCGGCGCTGAATTCGTGCGCCACGTAGCCGCCAAAGCCGGTGTCGCGGATGGCGCGGCAGATGGCGGCGTAGTTGAGCTCCTGGGTGTCGTCCAGCTCATGCCGTCCGGGCACGCCGGCGGTATGGTAGTGGACGAAGTATTCATGGTTGCGACGGATGCTCGCGATGATGTCGCCTTCCATGATCTGCATATGATAGATGTCGAACAGCAGGCCGAAATTGGGCGAGCCGATGCGCTTGCACAGCTCCACGCCCCAGGCCGAGTGGTCACACAGATAGTCGGCGTGGTCCACGCGCGAGTTCAGCAGCTCCATCACCAGCACCACCCCGCGCTTCTCGGCATGGCCCAGCACCCGCTTGAGGCCGACCTCGGCATTGCGCATGCCCTGCACCGGGTCCATGCCGTTGCGGTTGCCGGAGAAACAGATCAGGTTGCGGTAGCCCGCGTCGGCGACCAGGTCGATATGGCGCGTGTAGCGCGCGACCAGCTCGTCGTGGAACTCGGTGCCGGCGAAGCCCTGCTTCAGGCTGATCTCCGCCCCGTTGCACATCGGGCTGTCGATGCCGTGTGCCTTCAGCATCGGCCACTCCTCCGGCCCGACCAGATCGATGGCCGACAGGCCCACCTGCTTGACCGTCACGCACAGCTGGTCGATGGGCTGCTGGAAGAGCCAGCGCGCCACCGACTGCTTAAGCCGGCCCTTGGGCGCGGACGGCGCCGTCGCGGGGACTGCGGCCCACGCAGGAAGCAACGCGGAGGAGGCGAGGCCGACGCCGCCCAGCACGCCCATGCGGAGCAGATCGCGGCGGGTGGGACCGCTGTTCATGCCGGACGCTCCTGGGTCATGGCGCGCGCCTGGGGCGGGCGCCGGCCATGCTGCAGCGAGAGGGCAACGGCCACAGACCTCAGCCCGCGTGTTGCCACAGCGGGCTGGACACTGGAACGAGAAAAAAAGCGCCCCTGCCACGGAGAAGGTTCGCCCTCCGCGTAGATCCAACCCAAGCCCTGCGCACTGTCGCTTCGTGCCATCGCCTCGGCCTCCCAACCGGACATGACGCCGCATGAGCCTCCCCATGCAATCGATTGCACGATAGCAGCCGCCGGGCTGATTGCAAGCCGCAGACCCGCATTCAGGCATGCTGCGAAGCACCATGCGGCGTCGACGGACGCACCCCGCCCGCACCTCACGGCGGACGTTCCAGCCCCCCAGCCCCCACCAGGCCATACGCGCCCGAGACGAGAGACCATCGGCCCTCCAAAAAAGCGGAGTCTATGACGGAGGGTCTTCGCTTCTCGCGGTGCGCCAGGCGCTGACGCGTTGCGCCTGCATGCGCATCCGCGCCACGACCACACCGCACCAGTCCCGCATCCCGCATTCGCGCTCCACCGCGGTCATTCGAGCGCGGTTCACCCGAACACATCCTGTCGCGCAGTTCCCAGCATCGACGCCGGCGCCCTTGACGCTACAATGCTGGCCCCGCAGCGGGCCTATAGCTCAACGGTTAGAGCAGAGGACTCATAATCCTTTGGTTCCAGGTTCAAATCCTGGTGGGCCCACCACATAGACATCCGTAACTGTCCGCAAGAGTCTATTTATCCAGGTAAGTATTGGGTTTTTCGGCGGCATGCTGTCCGGCTGTGTCCGTCGTCATTCGGTTGCATCCACTATAAAAGTGAGTCAGTGTGTGTGTCATCGGGCTGTGTGGCCCTGGGTGACTCACAGGATCTTGACTCACATGCTGACTGACACCAAGTTGCGCGCACTCAAGCCCAGGGAAAGTCCCTTCAGGGTTGCCGACGCCAATGGCTTGTGCATCGAAGTTCGTCCGTCAGGCGCCAAGGTCTGGCGTTACCGCTACCGCCACCTGGGCAAGGCAAGCATCGTCACTCTGGGTGAGTACCCTTCGATGCCCTTGCAGGCTGCCCGAGCCGAGCGGGATCGCCTGCGTACTCAACTGCGCAGCGGTGCAAACCCCGCACAGATGGCCAGGATCGAGAGAGCAGTGCAGGGGGAGCGGTCTGCCAACACTTTCAGTGCCATTGGCCTTGAGCTATTGGCAAAGCGGACGAAAGAAGGGCTGTCTCCTGGATCTGTCTTGCGGGAACGAAGGTTGATCGAGAAGGACCTTGCAGGTCTGGCCGACCTGCCTATCGGTGACGTTAGTGCGCCCATCCTTTTGGCGGCGCTTCGGAAGCTTGAGCAACGAGGGGTCGTTGAGACAGCACACAGGGCAAGGGCGCATGCCGGCAGGATCTTCCGCTATGCCATTGCCACGGGGCGAGCTGATCGAAATCCCGCACAGGACCTCACAGGTGCGTTGGAGCAACCAAAGACCAAGCACTTCGCCAGTGTGACCGAGCCTGCTGCAATCGGTGAGCTCTTGCGCGCTCTCTGGGGCTACCAAGGGGCCTTTGTGACGCAGGCTGCCCTTAAGCTGGCTCCAATGCTGTTCGTGCGCCCAGGAGAGCTGCGGCAGGCTAAATGGGCTGACATCGATCTTGCGGCTGCCGAGTGGCGGTATGTGACCAGTAAGACAAAGACTTCGCACATCGTCCCGCTTTCCAGGCAGGCGGTGGATGTCTTGCAGGGCCTCTACCCCTACACCAAGCGCAGTGAGTTCGTATTCCCTAGTGTCCGTACTGTCCATAAGCCAATGAGTGAGAACACGCTCAATGCGGCCTTGCGCAACCTGGGCTTTGATTCGGACACCATGGTTGGGCATGGATTTCGTGCGATGGCACGAACCGTACTGGATGAGGTGCTTGGCTATCGCCCTGATTACATCGAGCATCAGCTGGCGCATGCCGTAAAAGATCCACTCGGTCGGGCCTATAACCGTGCCACCCATCTGACCGAGCGTCGGAAGATGATGCAGGCTTGGTCTGACTATCTGGATCGCCTGCGCGAAGAACAGCCCAAGGTTTCCCCGTTTCTCGCTAAGCGCGCATAACCGCTAGGGAAGGTCTGATCAAAGCGCTCTGATGCTTGGATTTCAGCGTCAAGGCGCCAAGTCGACCTCGATATGATCGATTTTGCGCCGTTTCTGACGCTTTTCGACGGGTTTCCCCGTCCAACAGACGGATTTACCCCGTCGGCAGCAACAGACGTCGCCGCGCCATCCACAGATTCGACAGCGCGAACAGCGTCAGCACCTGCGCCGTGTTCTTCGCCAAGCCGCGGTAGCGCACCTTGGTGTAACCGAACTGCCGCTTCACCACCCGGAACGGGTGCTCAACCTTCGCCCGCAGGCTGGCCTTGAAGTGCTCCCAGCGCTCGGCGTATTTGCGCTCGCGCATGTTCTTCAGCGCTCGCAACTTCGATGGCTTCTCCGCGATCCAGAACGCAGCCTCCACGCCTTGCAGCTCCTCGCGCTTGTCCGCGCCGGTGTAGCCGCTGTCGCCGCAGATCGTATCTTCCTTGCCGTGCAGCAGCTTGTGCACCTGCGTCACGTCATTGACGTTCGCCGCCGTGCACTCCACGTGATGCACCAGGCCCGATTCCTCGTCCACACCAATGTGCGCCTTCATCCCGAAGTGCCACTGGTTGCCCTTCTTCGTCTGCTGCATCTGCGGGTCGCGCTCGCCGTCCCTGTTCTTGGTAGAGCTCGGTGCCGCAATGATCGTCGCATCGACGATCGTGCCGGCCTTCAAGCTCTGGCCCTTGCGCGCCAGGTGCGCGTTCACGCGCTCCAGGAGCTGCGGCGCCAGATCATGCGTCTCCAGCAGCCGGCGGAAGTTGAGGATCGTGGTCTCGTCCGGGATGGTGTCCAGCCCGCCCAGGCGGGCAAAGCGGCGCATCACCGGCATCTCGTACAGCGCCTCTTCCATGCCCGAGTCGCTCAGCGCGTACCACTGCTGCAGGAAGTGGATGCGCAGCATCGTCGCCAGCGGGTACGGTTGCCGGCCACGCTGGCCCATCTTCGGGTAGTGCGGTGCGATCAGCGCCAGCAATGCGTTCCACGGCACAACCTGCTCCATCTCCGCCAGGAAGATCTCGCGTCGCGTCTTCTTCCGCTTGCCCGTGTGTTCCGCGTCCCCGAAGCTCAGCTGCATCGTCGTCATCCGTCGAACCTTGCGCTATTGTCGCCGAAGGCGATTTGTTCAGAGCATCCCTAGTTCGCCAGGTGATTGAAAAATGCCATTGATATCAATGGCATTTTTCATATCTGGGCTGACTGGGATGCCGCAGGCAGCTGGCTGCGGCTGGACCATTTTGGGCATCGGGGCGCCTGCAAGTGGCGCGCATCGGCCCTTCTGGTTAGAGCAGTGCATGCCTTGGGAGTAGATGGGCAGGGCATGGCCCTCTCGGCACATATGTCGACGGCATACGAGTGCGCTGGGTCGGTGCCGCAAAGCGTCTTGAATCAGCGCATTGGTTTTCAGACAGGCTTGCGAATCCCAGTTGCGATGAGGGCCATCGGCAGCAGCTGGTTATGGTGGTGATCTTGGTGCCGTAGCATCCTGATGGCCGTTCCGCAGTGATCTGCAGGTGGATGGGCTACCTCGAACGGAGATGGTTATCAAAATGCAGCCCTTGTGTGATCATGATGGTAGTGTTCGGGGGTTGCCGGTAGACCGCAGGCTTTCCCCTAGAGCTCGTACAAGGAATTACTGACCCGGATGAGTGATCTTTCCCCGGTATCGCACGGATGACGAACGAACAGCTTGCAGATCTAACCCAGCCACAACGCGACCGGCTCGCGTTTGTGGAGTTGCGCGTGCGCTTCATCGGGGAGATACGCCGTCAGGACTTGGTCACGCGGTTTGGCATCCAGTCCGCCGCCGCATCCAGGGATCTGGCGCTGTACAAGGAGTTGGCCCCGGGCAACATCGACTACGACCCCAAGGGCAAGTCCTACGTCTTGGGGCCGGACTTCCGGCCCGTATTCGACTTTCCCCCAGAGCGGTTGCTGTCGTGGCTGACCCAGGGCTTTGGCGACGGTGAGCCGATGCGGCTAAAGGCGTGGGTGGCTAGCGAGAACCCGTCACGGCTCACGCATCCGGATCTGGATGTGCTGGCGAACGTGACCCGGGCGATACATCAGGAGTGCCCGCTCGGCATCGAGTACCACTCGATCTCCAGTGGCCGTACCGAGCGGGAGATCGTCCCGTTCGCGCTGATCGACAACGGCCTCCGTTGGCACGTCCGCGCCTTCGACCGGAAGTCCCAGGAGTTCCGGGATTTCGTCATCACCCGGATCAAGTGCCCGGTGGTGCTCAAGGGGCAGCCAGTGGCGCCCCACGAGATGAGCGATCAGGACATTCAGTGGACCCGGATCGTCGAGCTGGAGCTGGTGCCGCATCCGGATCAACCCCGGCCGGAGATCACCGAGATGGAATACGGTATGCGCGACGGCCTGCTGCGGATGAAGCTGCGTGCCGCCACGGCCGGATACATCCTTCGCAAATGGAGTGTCGACTGCTCCCCGGATCACAGCCTGCGTGGCCATGAGTACCGGCTTTGGTTGAAAGACCACCTCGCCATCTACGGTGTTCGCAATGCCGTGCTGGCTCCAGGGTATGCGGCGCCAGAAGCCACTGGAGCTGGAGCGGAATATGACTGAAATGCGGATGCCTCTGCCTTACGCCGTTTGCATCGGTAGAACCAATGAAAAAAGAGAGATGAGATGAAGGAATCCTACCTACCGACATTACTGCAGATGAGGATGCTCGTCGGCTTCCTTGGCGAGCGTGCTCAGTGCGCCTGGTGGCCCACGGCGTTCTATGAGTCATCGAGCAAGCTCTTCCTGGAGCCGGTCTTCTCGAAAACGTCTCGCCTTGCTCAGTACCACGGTGTGCTGGAAGCAGCCAGGCGATTGCACGACGAGCATTTGAGTGTGGGTAGCTACCACCTGTTTCGGTTGCCCGAGGAGGTTGAGCAAGACCTGCACGCGACCGTGCAAAGCAGCGTGGGAGAAGAACTCGCCAGCCAGGCACCACAAAGCAAAGAGGCTGCACTGGATGCGTTGAAGCGACTGGCCGCCACAGGCGGTGCGTCCAGCGTCGGTCCAACGGCGGTCGGGGGCATCAAGGACCTCGATTCCACCGACACCCTGAAGGCTATCGCTGCGGCCTATCTATCGGCGTTCACACAGAACGCCAAAACTTATCCGTATCTGGTGGGGTGATCGTGGCCGACAACAAGCCCTACACGACTCAGTTACAAGCAGGCCTCGGGCTCGTCAACGAGACCAAGACGCTGCTCGAGCTGTGGTCGCCAGGCATGTCGGCGAACCAGTTGCATCAAGTCGCGCTGGAGTCTGGCCGATTCCCCGCAGTTACCGCGCGCCGACTCCGCAACATCGTCGTCGAATGCTTTGCCCCGCGCTATCTGGTCAATGGCGGTACACCGGCTGCTCACCTCAAGCGCCTGTCGGCAACAATTTCCACTGTTGATCTGACGCAGCTCATGCTGGTTTTCACGAGCCGCGCCAATCCCATTCTTGGTGACTTCGTGCGCCACGTTTACTGGGCTCGATACGCCGGTGGATACACACAGATCACCAATGAAGACGCCCGCGCCTTTGTCGAGCGAGGCATCGATGACGGCAAGACAGTTAAACGCTGGTCTGAGACGACAGTGCGGCGCGTTTCCGCCTACCTGACCGGGTGCTGCGCCGACTACGGAATGCTTGAGCGCGGTTTGCGTTCGAGCCGCCTCATCCTGCCGTTCCGCATCTCGCCGTCTGCGGCTGCATATCTAGCCTATGAGCTGCACTTTTCCGGCGTGGGTGACAACGCTCTGCTGACCCACGAAGACTGGCAGCTGTTTGGCCTGGCGCGCGAAGACGTGCTGGAGGAAATCAAACGACTCTCGCTGAAGGGGTTGCTCATCGTCCAGGCTGCTGGCGACGTGATCCGCATCAGTTGGAAACAACAAGACATGGAGGCGCTCTGCGATGTCCTCACTCAAAGCTGATTTCGACGAATTGCGCGAGCGCATCCGCCACGGGCGTGAGCTCGGTCATGCGAGCTTCGAGCCGATTTACTACCTCGTCTTCCCACCAGAGCAAATCCTCGAGGTGAAGCGGCAAACGCCCGCCTGGGTGGCCAAACTGCACCAAGAAGGCTGGGACGTGCACACGTTCTCCATCGCCGAACAGATCTGGGCGCTGCTCAAAGACGACCCGTTCTGGTCGCTCTGCGTGATGGAGGACAAGTCCGCTCCGCTGGATTGGCCGCGTACCAACAAGGCGCTGGCGGACATCCTGACGGCGGATAACGGCCTGCTGAAGCGACTTGAGGATGCCCTGCAGCCGCTCGAAGGCCAGCAGAACGCGCTGCTCTTGGTAACGGACCTTGAGGCACTGCACCCATTTATGCGGATCGGTGCCATCGAGAGTCAGCTCCAGGGCAAGTTTCATGTGCCGACGATTTTTCTGTACCCCGGCGTGCGAACCGGCAAGACGCGCCTGAAGTTTCTCGGCTTCTACCCGGAAGACGGCAATTACCGCTCTGTCCACGTCGGCGGCTGAACAGACAAAAGAACCCTGGGATAAACCTATGACCATTCGCTCACTCTTCGACCCAAGCAAGGACATCTACCGGACCATTGAGAAGGTCATCACCTATGGCGCCTCGCAAGAAGGCCGCCTCAAGGCTGAGATCTCCGAATACGTGGTCACCGAAAGCATTGAGGAGCAGTTTCGCAAGCTCCTCGATCGCATGCAGCTCGCGATGGAGTCCGGTGGCGAAAATGAGGTGGGCGTTTGGGTTTCAGGCTTCTACGGCTCCGGTAAGAGCTCGTTCACCAAGTACCTCGGCCTGGCGTTTGACGATCAACGCACCATCGACGGCACGCCATTCATCAACTACCTGCAAGACCGCCTGCACAAGCCACAGACCAAGGCACTCCTCAGCACTGTGGCGAAGCGCTTCCCGGCTGCTGTGGTCATGCTGGATCTGGCCAGTGAAATGCTTGCCGGCGCCACCATGGAAGACGTCTCCACGGTCCTCTACTTTAAGGTGCTGCAGTGGGCCGGCTACTCGCGCAACCTGAAGGTTGCCGCTTTTGAGCGCATGGTCGAGAAGGACGGTCGCACCCCCGAGTTGCACGATCGTATTGCCCAAGCGCTGCCGGGTGCGACCTGGGCCCGCGTACAAAACAACCCGCTCGCTATCGACGGGCTGATCCCCAAGATAGCCCACGAGATGTACCCGGCACTCTTCCCGGAGGCCAAGTCCTTCTCGTCCAGCACCGAGGGCTTCTTCCAGTTCGAAGACCAGCGCGTGCAGGAGATGATCGACATCGTCCGCGAGAAGAGCGGCAAGCAGAACATCATCTTCATCGTCGACGAAGTTGGGCAGTACGTAGCCTCGCGCGACAACCTGATCCTAAACCTCGATGGTCTGGCCAAGAACCTCAAGAGGCTGGGCGATGGCAAGGCCTGGATCATCTCCACTGCGCAGCAGACCCTTACTGAGGACGATCCTCGCGCAGCGCTGAACTCGGACAAGCTCTATAAGCTGAAAGACCGCTTCCCGATCCAGATTGACCTTGAATCGAGCGACATCAAAGAGATCTGCTATCGCCGCCTGCTCGGCAAGTCACCGGCTGGCGAGACCGAACTGGGCAAGCTGTTCGATGCCCATGGTCAGGCGCTGCGACACAACACCAAGTTGCAAGACGCCAAGTACTACCACGCGGACTTCAGCAAAGAGAGTTTCACTAATCTCTACCCGTTCCTGCCAGCTCACTTCGACATCCTGCTGCACTTGCTGGGCGCCCTGGCCAAGTCCACTGGCGGCATCGGCCTGCGCTCTGCGATCAAGGTGATCCAGGACGTCTTGAAAGGCGAAGGCGGCTCGAAGGCGATGGCCGATCAGCCGGTCGGCTGGCTCGCCACCACGGTCACGCTTTACGACGAACTGGAGAAGGACATTCGTCGCGCTTTCACGTCCATCCACCAGGCGGTTGGCAAGGTCCAGATTCACTTCCCGGATTCGCAACTGCATCAGGACATCGCCAAGTCCGTCGCCGTACTGCAGATCCTCGGCAACCTGCCGGTGTCGGTGCAGAACGTCGCCAGTTTGATGCACCCGTCGATCACTGCAGCATCGCAGCTTGATACGGTAAAGAAAGCCGTCGAAGAGATGCTGAACGACGTGCATGTGCCGCTGGGCGAGAAGGATGGCAACCTCGTGTTCCTCAGCGAGAAGCTGCGGGATATCGAGCAGGAGCGTGGCGCCATTGCGTTGCGCACCGTGGATGTGAAGCGCATTTTCAACGATGCGTTGCGCGAGTCCTTCGATCCGCTGCCCCGTGTCAGCCTCCACGGCACGATGGCCGTCGCAACGGGTCTGAAAGTCCAGGCCGGCAGCGCCATCACCAGCCTGGCCGGTGATCAGAGCACCATCCAGACCGTTGTTGAGTTGGTGCCTGCCAGTGACTACGACACCGCCAAGAACCGGATGCTGGATGACTCCCGTAGTCGGGCCGGTCGGAACGTCATCGGGCTCTTGGCTCGCGCCAATTCCGAACTCGACGATCTGGCGAACGAAATCTATCGCTGTCAGCGCATTGCCGAGCTGCACCGCAACGAGCCCGACCAAGAGGTAAAGGACTACTGCACCGGCCAGCTCGACCGTGCTGCCAAGCTGGCGACCCAGCTCCAGAGCAAGATCAAACAAACTCTGCAAGCCGGCTCGTTTGTGTTCCGCGGCCAGGCCACGGCGGTGTCGGCACTGGATGCTGATTTGCTGGAGGCCGCCAAGAAGCTGCTCTCCGACGTTGCCGACCAGGTGTTCGACCGGTACGTAGAAGCTCCGGTACGCGCTGGAACCGACACCGCCGAGAAATTCCTCAAGGTCGCCAACCCCGCCGCCATCGGCAGTGCGCTGGACCCGCTCGGCCTGGTGCAAACCGTGGCCGGTCGCGCCTCGTTCAAGACTGACCACAAGGCGATGATCAGCATCCGCGACTACATCGACAAGCGCGGTACCGTCGATGGCAAGCGGCTGCTCGACGACTTCAGCAACGATCCGTTTGGCTGGTCACCCGATACCACGCGCTACATCGTGGCCGCCATGCTCATGGCGGGTGAAATCAAGCTCAAGGTATCCGGGCGCGAAGTCACGGCAGCCGGTCAGCAGGCGATCGACGCCCTGAAGACCAACAACTCCTTCAAGCAGATCGGCGTCGCCCTGCGCGACGAGCGCCCGTCCATCGAAACGCTCGGTCGTGCCGCTGAAAGGCTCACCGAACTGGTGGGCGACATGGTGATCCCGTTGGAGCAGGAGATCAGCAAGGCGGCGGCGAAGCATTTTCCGCGCTTCCAGCACGACTATGGCTCTTTGGCCGAAAAGCTCAGTGGCCTTGGGCTGGCAGGCAGTGACCGCATCCGCACCTTGAATCAGGACATTGCCGATGTCCTGTTCACCGATGCCTCCGACGCCCCGCAGCGGTTGGGCGCAGAAACATCCGCCATTTACGACAACCTCAAGTGGGCGCTGGAAGTGAAGCGGGCGCTTGACAACGGGCTCGACGCCACGCTTCGCGACTTGCAAGCCCATCGCCGCGACATCGAAGCCTTGCCGGACACCGGCGTGCCAGGCGAGCTGCGCCGCGAACTTGCCGAAGACCTGGGAACCCTGTCTGAGCGCTTGGGCAAGGAGGACTTCTACAAGCACACGGCTGACTTCAATTCGCAGCTTACCCATCTGAAGGGCCGCGTGCGCGATGCGGTCATCACGCTCTCCGATCAGCAGAAGCTCCGTTTGAAGGAAGGTGTCGAGGATCTGCAGCGTATCCCCGAGTGGGAAGAGCTCACCCAGGAGGAGCGCGGCAACGCCGTGAACCGGCTGGACGGGCTCGCCCTGGCCGCTACACAGGATCTGGCCGGACTGAAGAAGCTGCTCGCCCGCGACTACGACATCAACAGCACCCTCGAAGACCTAAAGCGCTCCATCCAGCGCCAAGGCCAGGAGCGGCTTCGCCAGCGCATGGAGGAAGAGCGCTCCAAGAACGGAGAAGAAGGCCCAGCCAAGCTGATCAAGTCGATCGCGATTCCAGTGAAGATGACGTCGGCTGCAGACATTGAGGCGTTGATCCTACAGCTACAGGAAATCAAGGTGCAGCTTGGCCTCTATACAGAGGCGGAAATCAAGTTTGTGATGAATTCTGGGGGCGCCTGAGCTGCATGGAAATACAACTGACCGAAGAGCAGTCCGCCGCGCTGGATGCCATTAAAACCTTTCTACTTGATGACTCTCGAGATGCTTTTGTCCTGCGTGGCAGTGCAGGTACTGGTAAGACCACACTTGTTGCCAAACTGGTCAAAACGCTAGAGGAGATGAACCTCTCCTGCAGTCTCCTGGCGCCGACAGGTAGGGCTGCCCGAATTCTGGGCAATAAGATCAAACAAATCACAGGAAACTCTGGATACGAAGGGTTGACTATCCATCGGGCGATCTACACGCTGACCCATTTGGAGGTGAATGAAGGGGCCGAGACGGCCAACGACCCCGGAATGCGGATGATCTTTCCATTGAAGGAGGATGAGTCGGTTGTTTCCTTGTTCGTGATCGACGAATCGTCAATGGTCGGAGATAAGGAGAATCACGGTGATTTCATGCAGTTCGGTTCCGGCAGATTGCTACTGGATATCGTGACCTTTGCTCGAATGAACAGATCAGGTCGCACAAAGGATCACCTTACCAAGCTGCTTTTCGTCGGCGATCCTGCGCAGCTACCTCCGGTTGGAGAAAATGCGTCACCGGCCTTGTCAGATGCGTATCTGAGTGAGCAATTCAAGTTGAAGGTGGATTCGTTCGATTTGAAAAATGTCATGCGTCAGGCGCAGGGCAGTGCCATTCTCGACCGTGCGACGGAGTTGCGCGACGCGATGCTGGCCGAGCGGTTCAATAAATTTTCACTGCAGCCCAATGGACAGGATATTGAACAGGTAGATGCCCAAAGAGCCGTCGATCTGGTCGTTCAAGGGTTGCAGACAAAAACTTCTAACGTCGCAGTCGTGCACTCTAACGCCAATGCGCTGGACTACAACCGTAACATCAGAGATCGTCGTTGGGGCGATGCCAGTCTGCCTATCCAGGTGGGCGAAACGCTGTTAATAAACAAAAACTCAACAACGCACGAACTCAGCAATGGCGATCTAGTCAAGGTCATGGAGGTGGGAGCAGACGCACAACGTGTGCCAGTAAATCTCAAGGGAGGCCACCATGTTGAGTTGTGGTTCCGCAATATCACCGTTGCTTTTCGTGATGCGGATGGCAGCGTCATCCAGACAAACTGCCTAGTACTAGAGAACTTGCTAGATTCGCCTAACCGTGAATTGACCCCGTTGGAGCAGCGGGCGCTTTTGGTAGATTTTCGAAAGCGCCACCCTGACCTGCATCCAAAGTCGGCTGAATTCCGGAAAGTTATCCGTGACGACCCGTACTTCAACGCGCTCCAGGTCAAGTACGGCTATGCCATGACCTGTCACAAGGCGCAGGGCGGGGAATGGAATACTGTCCTTGTTGACTTCGGGTCCGGGAGGGGCTCTCGCAATGCATCGTTCTTCCGTTGGGCTTATACGGCCATCACGCGAGCAGCCAAGAAACTGATCATCGTGAATCCCCCTGACTTCACACCCACCGGTGACATCGCCTGGACTGGCTCATCAGGCGCGTCTGAAAAACCTGAAAAGGCTGGACTTCAGGAGCTCATGACTGATCCAGACTGGCAGAGGCTTTCGTTCACACCCGCTATTGCCCCCTTGATGAAAACCCATCAGCAGTTACGCCTGGTGTGGGGGGCTCAAGGCATCGAAATTGAACAGTTGCAGCACTTGCAGTATTGCGAGCGCTACACCCTTTCGCGCAATGGCAAACGCGCCGTAGTTCAGTATTACTACAATGGCAAATTACAGGTCGGTCGCTCTGGATCTGTTCCTGGCGCCTTATCAGATAGTCAATTGGCAGAGGATGCGCTCACATCGCTTGGTGTGCTGGCTGCCAAATCCAGCACGGAGCAGCCAAGCCAGTTCATACAAGAGTTTCTGGATGGTCTGGATAAAGCTATTGCCGAATCGGGAATTCAACGTATCGGTCAAAAGTCGATGCCGTATCGGCTGCGATTGAGCTTTGCTGATGCTTGTCGCAAAGGTGAGATTGATTTCACTTACGACGGCGCCTTTACTTGGACGGCTGCTCAGGAAGTCGGCGGCCCAGGCAGTAGCCACGGCCTCTATGAGGAAGTACAGCGCTTGATGACGGCGCAAAAAGAGGAAATCCAGTGAGCTCCGGTGAAATCTTTGCACTTCGCAAGCAAAAACGGCATGCAGAAGCCCTGGATTTGGCCAGGTCGGAGTACCCCCAAAACAATGCTGACGTATGGTTTCTTCGAGCCTACGCATGGGCGCTGT
This sequence comes from Pseudoxanthomonas winnipegensis, assembly GCF_004283755.1. Lineage (GTDB taxonomy): Bacteria > Pseudomonadota > Gammaproteobacteria > Xanthomonadales > Xanthomonadaceae > Pseudoxanthomonas_A > Pseudoxanthomonas_A winnipegensis. The sequence continues at coordinate 123,513 of NZ_SHMH01000010.1, read as the reverse complement.
ATGACCATGTAAAAGAAATCGTCGATCGTTACGAGACAAAGCAGCTGTCTCCTGCGGCGTTATCTGGCCAACTGTCACCGTACATGCGCGAGTTCTCGCACATGGCTGACGCACTGCGTGGCGATAGTGCTTTTTCACAATTTCTTCGCCTTGCGGGGAAGGCATCCAAGGATTGGTCTGAGTTTCTTCTTTTTGCCCGCTGGGTGGGAAACGAGAGTTTTTCAGAGGAGGACAAGAAGCCTTTCGTCAATGAGGCAGGAAAGACTGTAGATAGTTTGCATAAACGCTTCATACGTGCCGTCTGTCGTGAGACAGCGGCTAAAGCCGTCGATCCACAGTCGGATCAGGCGCTAAACGAGTGGGGCCTTGGCGTTTTGGAGCAAGCGCTAAGGGACGAGCCAAACGACCAATGGCTCAACTACTACCAGAGCAAACTGCACCTGGCCAACGGCGAACCAGACTTTGCGATCAAGCGATTGACGCCAGTGTTGCGCCGCCAGTCGCGCGCGGCTTGGCCATGGGTGCTACTAGGTGAAATCCTGGAAATTGAGCATCCACAGGATGCGTTGACCTGTTATACCCATGCAACTCAGCTGGCTCGGGAGGAGCAGGAAGTCGCAAAGGTGCGTATCCATTTGGCACAGCGCCTCGCCCTTGTGGGCCGTTTCAACGAGGCAGCACACCAGGCGAACCTGGCACTGCAGTACAGGGAGCAGCACGCCTACAAAGTGCCGCAGGAACTACATCAACTGCTTGCCAGTGACTGGTATCAAGACGCACTCGCCAATAACTCTCTACAGCCGCTGCCGAAAGCTGAGTCCAGTGCACGTGCATTGCTTCAACAACTGGAGCGACAAAACCTTACCTACACTCGCGGCGTCATTGACCACATCAATTCAGAAAAGGGACTCAGCTATATAGCGACCGGCGCCACTACCGGCATCGGGCTATTGCATAAAAAATTTCCCACGGTGGCAGGCTTGTTGCCCGGTACCGTGGTGGAGATTGGCCGCGCCGAGTCTGATGGCCACCCTCTGGATTGGCGAATGTCAGAAGTTCAAACCATTCCTGGCCTGTGCGAAATATTTAGCGGCACCTTGGATAGGCAGGAGGGTAAGACATTTGCATTCATCCGTACCAGTCGAGATGACATCTTCGTCGCGCCAGAGATGGCCGAGGCCTTCACTCCTGGAACGCAATACGACGTCACCTGCCAGGCCATCCGGCGCACCAACAAGCAAGGCAAGACCGGCTGGCGTGCCGTGAAATTCATTGAACAAGAAGACCAGCAGCTCTCTGCTGACTTCTAAGAGATAGGCAAACATGGCTTTCGACCAAACAACAAGAAACCGCCTGCAGCGCTTCGTCAACGACGCGCGCCGTGTGCTGGAAGAGGAGTTCACCCGCCAGCTGCAGAACGACTACGGCATGGACCCGAATGCGGGATCTGTCGCCGAGCTTGCCAGTCTGCGCCATATCAACGACGCCCAGCGCGAAACCGCCCGCATCCTGCGCGATACCCTGGCGCACTACACCGCTAGTGGTGATATGAACGCCATGCAGGGTCTGGATCGCATCGTGCGTGAGCAGGCCTTCACCGTGCTCAACCGACTGGCGGCGCTGCGTATGGCGGAAGCGCGTGGCCTGTTGGTCGAATCAGTTGGCAACGGCTTCCAGGCCAAGGGCTTTCAGCTCTACGCGCGCCTGGCCGGCACCGGCCTGGGCGAAACCGGCGATGCCTACCGCGTGTATTTGTTCAGCGTGTTCGATGAACTCGCGCAAGACTTGCCCGGCCTGTTCGACCGCTACTCACCGCAGGGCCGCCTGTTCCCGCGCGAGGCTGCACTGCTGCAAGTACTGACCCTGATCAACGATGCCGACATCGCCCCGCTGTGGAGCGAGGACGAAACCATCGGCTGGATCTACCAGTATTTCAACTCGAAGGAAGAGCGCAAGGCGATGCGCGATGCCAGTCAGGCACCGCGCAACAGCCGAGAACTGGCGGTACGCAACCAGTTCTTCACGCCGCGCTATGTGGTCGAGTTTCTGGTGGACAACACCCTCGGGCGTCTCTGGTTCAACGCCACGGGCGGGGCCACCGGCCTGCGCGATCGCTGCCAATACTTGCTGGTGAAACCGGACGAAACGCCACAAGCCGCCACCAAGCTGCGTGACCCGCGCACCCTCAAGCTGCTGGATCCGGCCTGCGGCTCCATGCACTTTGGCCTATACGCCTTCGATCTTTTCACCGAGATATACCGTGAGGCATGGGCTTGGGAACAACAGCACGGCCCCGGCTCGTTGGATGTCTCGACTCAGCCCCAAGCCGCTCTGAAACCACTGAGCCAGACCTACGAGGGCGAGGCGGCATTTCTGCGCGACGTTCCGCGCCTGATCATCGAGCACAACATCTACGGTGTGGACATCGACCCGCGTGCCGCGCAGATCGCCTCGCTGGCGCTGTGGCTGCGGGCGCAGCGCGCTTGGCACGACGCGGGGGTGAAAGCCAAAGACCGCCCCCTGATTGGTCGCGGTCATGTGGTCGCCGCCATTGCGCCGCCTGCCGAACGCGAGTTGCGCCAGCAGTTTGCGGCCAACCTCGATAAGCGCGATGCCGAGCTGTTCGAGAAGACCCTGCAACTGCTCAAGGGGCTCCCGGAGTTGGGCGTTCTTCTTCAAGCAGAGAAAGACCTCCCGAGGTTAACGAGAGAGATTTATGTAGGGAAAGGCACCGGGCTATTTGCCGAACAAGAACAAGAGACTTGGCAGCAAGCTGAAACTAGATTGCGGGAGGCACTTCTTGATTTCTCTCATGCAGCGAAATCGACATATCAAGCGCGGCTGTTTGCCCAGGATGCTTTGGATGGACTCCGCCTGATTGATCTCGCGCGCGAGCGATTCGATGTCTTGGTAATGAATCCACCGTTTGGCGAGCCTGCACGCTCGACAAAATCCTACCTCGAAGAGACGTTGCCACGATCCAAAGGAAATATCCTCACGCAGTTTATCGAGCGAGCAACCCAATTGGTTCGCTTGGGTGGGCGTGTTGGAGCGATCGTCAGTCGCACATGTTTTTACCTGCAAAGCTTCTCAGCATTTCGCAAGTCGGTACTGGCTGAGGATCTTGCAATGGAGACCTTTGTTGATCTTGGACAAGGGGTTCTTGATGCGATGGTCGAAACGGCGGCTGTTACTTGGGAGAGGAGTCACGGGAAGGCAGATGAAGCCATCTTTTTCCGGGAGCTCAATAGGATCGACAAGAACAGCGGTTTACTCGAATCAATTCACTTGCTGAAGAGCGGGCGCGACGGAGGCAATTTTTTCAGGAGGCGAGTCGAACAGTTTTCTGTATTTGATGACATGCCGTACGTGTATTGGATCAATGACTCGATAGCAAGAAAAATCGCGGCGCGCCCCGTAGTTGAGCCGTTGGAATGCTCTATTCGGGTTGGGTTACAGACTGGAGATGATTTCAGATTCCTGAGGCTTTGGTGGGAGGTGAGTGATGGCCAAGTCATTATTCCTACTAAAAAGCATGATGTAGAAGAACTTCGAAAGCAGTCCATTGAGTTGAGAAAAGGAAGATGTGGGCGTGGTATTCGAAAACTGAATCAGCGTCACCAGTCCTCTCCTCAATACACCTATATGTAAACTGGTCTGATGATGGAGCCGAGATAAAGGCCTATCACGTTGGAAATGGCCACTCCGCGTCAAAGTACGTAATGTCTGAGTCAATGTACTTCAGGCCCGGCTTCAGCTACATGCTTCGCTCAAGTCGCTTGGTTCCCTACATCGTGCCTTTGGGAGTCATTCCGACAGCTGGCCGAAGCCAGGTCTACCCCAAAGAAGGCTCTGAAATCTGGCTTGCTACCCTCTTGTCATCCAATCTTGCCACTGCTGTTGCTCGGTGGTGCAGCCGCGTCAGCTGGCCGAGCGAGAGGCCGCCGGCGAAGTACGCGCCGGCGCCGAGCACCCACGGCAGCAGCTGCACGCCCTGGTTGCCGGTATCGGTGGCCAGATTGACGCTGAAGGTATGGCGCACCACCTTGCGCCAGTTCTGGCGGATGCGGCCGAAGGCACCGCCCAGGCGGCGACGCTCGGACGCCTCGCCCGCGTAGAGCGCGATGGGCTCGGCGTTCTCGCGCACGCGCACCAGGGCGAAGCGGTAGTCGCCCTCGCGCGCCTGCTGGCGATAGCGGGCGCGCAGCAGCGGCCGCCCCAGCCATTCCACCAGGCCGGTGCTGAGCAGGCAGAAGCCCAGGAACACGAAGACCACCAGCCCGGGAATGGCCACCTGCTGCCCGGCGACGGTGAAGGCGATATCGCGCGAGAGGTTCCACAGCACGCCGGTGAAGACCACCACCACGCCCATCTGGTGCAGGAACTCGAAGCCCTTGGTCACGCCCTTCTCGGTCAGGATCTGCAGGTCCTCGGACAGGCGCTGGTCCGGGTTGTCGATGCTGCCGGCGCGGTCCATCCGGTAATAGGCCTTGCGCGCCAGCCAGCGGTCGGAGAAGTACGCGTTGAGCCAGGTGCGCCAGCGCATGTAGAGCAGCTGCATCAGCCACTCCACCACGGTATGGGCCAGCACCCAGGTGGCCATGACGGCGCCGGTGAGGATCAGCTGCCGCCAGAACACGCTGGCCTGGCGATCGCCCAGCGCATCGAACATCACCCCGTAGATGCGGTTCTGCAGCAGGCCCTGGTAGACCATCACCCCGTGCAGCGCGGGGATGGACAGCAGCAGGAGCCAGGCCATGAGCCGGTCGTCCGAGCGCCAGTAGCCGCCCAGCAGGCGCCAGAGCTGACGCGCCGGGACCTTCGGCAGGTGCCTTTCGTCGTGGTCGGTGTCGTTCATCGAGGCTCCGTGGCAACGGCGGCGGGCAGAGCGCGATGGCCCCAGGTGGCAGCGCGCCGCGCCACGGGCCGCCTGGACGGCGGCCAGCACAACGGGCGTCTGCGAAAGCGTTCCCCTTCTCCTCGGACGGCCCCTCCGCCGGTCCGGTCCCTGTCCTTCATCCTCCGCTGCGGCGTCCCCCCGCTGCAGCGTCGGTGGCCTGTGCGTGCTGGCGGTTGGCCGGGCGCCTGCGGCACGCGTCGAACGCGGGCCGTAGGCGCGCCGTCATTCCGCCAGGCGCAGGCCGGTCATGCCTCAGGCGGCCAGCACGGTGAAGCCGGCGTCGGTGATCACATGCTTGATCGCCTCCACGTCGATGCCGGCCTCGTCGAAATCGACGGCGACCTGCTTGGTCTCCAGCACGATCTGCGTGGCCTGCACGCCGTCGGTGCCTTCCAGCACGCGCTTGAGGCGGCCGGAGCAGCCTCCGCACTTCATGCCGTCTACGGTCAGTTCGATATGCATCTTGGGCTTTCCTTGGGTGTGGGAAGTGGGACTTCGAAGCGGGCCGGCCCGGGCGATCCGATCACTTCGGACGCCAGCGGTTGAGCAGCACCGAGTTGCTCACCACCGAGATCGAGCTCATCGCCATCGCCGCGCCGGCGATGACCGGATTGAGCAGGCCGAACGCGGCCAGCGGGATGCCGAGCACGTTGTAGAAGAAGGCGAAGAACAGGTTCTGGCGGATCTTGCGCAGCGTGGCGCTGGACAGGTCGATGGCGGTGGCCACATGGCGCAGGTCGCCCTTGACCAGCACCACGTCGGCCGCCTCGATGGCGATGTCCGAGCCGGCGCCGATGGCCAGGCTCACATCGGCCGCGGCCAGCGCCGGCGCGTCGTTGATGCCGTCGCCGACCATGCCCACGTGCCCGCCCTGCGCCTGCTGCAGGCGCTTGACCTCATCGGCCTTGTGCTGCGGCAGGACTTCGGCGAAGTAGCGCGTGATCCCGGCCTGGCGCGCGATCGCCTCGGCGGTGTGGCGGTTGTCGCCGGTCATCATCACCACGTCCACGCCCATGGCCTGCAGCCGGCGCACGGCCTCGCGCGAGGTGTCGCGCAGCTGGTCGGCGATGGCGATGAAGCCGGCGGTCACGCCGTCCACCGCGACGCCGACCACGGTCTTGCCCTGGGCCTGCACGGCCTGGGCGCGGGCTTCCAGCGCGGTGCTGGTGCGGGCCTGCTCGGCCGCCAGCCAGGCCGGCGAGCCCAGGATCGCCTGGCGCCCGTCGATCACGCCGCGCACGCCCTTGCCCGGGATCGTCTCGAAGTCGGTCACGCCCGCCGCCTGCACGCCGGCCGCCTCGGCGGCCTGCATGATCGCCCTGGCCAGCGGATGCTCCGAGCCGGCCTCCAGGCTGGCCGCCAGCCGCAGCAGCGCGTCGCGTTCGGTCTCCGCGCTGGGCAGCAGGTCGGTCACCTGCGGCTTGCCTTCGGTCAGGGTGCCGGTCTTGTCGACCACCAGGGTCTTGAGCGCGCGGGCGCGTTCGAGCACCTCGGCGTTGCGGATCAGGATGCCGGCGCGCGCGCCCATGCCGGTGCCGACCATGATCGCCGTCGGCGTGGCCAGGCCCAGCGAGCACGGACAGGCGATCACCAGCACCGCGACCGCGTGCACCAGCGCGACGGAGAAGCTGCCGGTCACCATCCAGGTGATGGCCAGGGTCAGCGCGGCGATGGCCACGACGACGGGCACGAAGATGCCGGCGATCCGGTCGACCAGGTGCTGGATCGGCGCCTTGGAGCCCTGCGCCTCGTCGACCATGCGGATGATCTGGGCCAGCATGGTGTCGGCGCCGATGCCGGTGGCGCGCGCGCGCAGCATGCCGTACTGGTTGACCGTGGCGGCGAACAGCCGGCTGCCGGGTTCCTTGTTCACCGGCATCGACTCGCCCGAGAGCATCGCCTCGTCCACGCTGGAGGTGCCGCTGAGCACTTCGCCGTCCACCGGCACGCTTTCGCCCGCGGCGACCACGAACACATCGCCCACCACCAGGCTGCCGGCATCGACCTCGACCAGCTTGCCGTCGCGTTCGACCTTGGCGGTCTTGGGCTTGAGGTTGAGCAGCGCGCGGATCGCCGAGGAGGTCTTGCGCTTGGCGCGCGCCTCCAGCAGGCGTCCGAGCAGGATCAGGGTGATGATCGAGGCGCTGGCCTCGAAGTACACATGCTGGCCCGGCAGATCCAGCACCGTCACCACCACGCTGTACAGATAGGCCATGGAGGTGCCCAGCGCCACGAGCACGTCCATGTTGGCCGTGCCGCTGCGCAGCGACTTGAAGGCCGCCTTGTAGAAGCGCGCGCCGATCCAGAACTGCACCGGCGTGGCCAGCACCAGCTGCAGCCAGCGCGGCAGCAGTTCGGTGTGGTGGCCGCCCAGCGCGTGGCCCAGGTCGGCGAAGTCGAACATGGTGAACATCTGCGCGAACAGCGGCAGGGTCAGCACCACCGAGGCCACGAACATCCAGACCTGGCGGCGCCAGGCCGCGCGTTCGCCGGCCTCGCGCGCAGCCATCTCGGCCTCGCCGATCTCGCGCACCTCGCTCGCGCCGAAGCCGGCCTTGCCGATGCGCTCGACGATCTGCGCCACGTCGACCACGCCCGGGGTGTATTCCACCCGCGCCTTGGCCGAGGCGAAGTTGACGTTGCCGGCGATCACGCCGGGCGTCTTGGCCAGCACGCCTTCGATGCCGGCCGCGCAGGCGGCGCAGCTCATGCCGGTGATCTCCAGCGCCACGGTCTCCGGCGGCACCGAGAAGCCGGCCTTGTCCAGCGTCTCCACCAGGGCCTGCGGCTGGACCTGGGTGCGGTCGTACTGCAGCTGCACGCGTTCGCTGGCGAAGTTGACCGTCGCCTTGACGCCCGGATGCTTGTTGAGCAGCTTCTCGATCGTGGTCGCGCACGCCGCGCAGGTCATGCCGCGGACCGGGAAGTTCAACGTGGTGGCTGCCGCCTGAGTCATGAATCGTGGTTCCTGTCTTTGAGATCCGCGCCGCAGCACGAGGCCGGCGCGGGCGAAGGCGCGGCCGCCGCGTCGTTCGCCTCGGGCGGCGCGCCGTGGATGCTGGAGAGGATCGGGCAGCCTTCCGGCTCGCCGCAGCCGGGGCAGGCGTCGATCAGCCGCGCCAGGGCGTCGCGCATCTCGGTGAGCTGGGCGATGCGCACGTTCAACTCCTGCAGGCGCCGGCTGGCGCGCTGCTTGACGCCTTCCACGCCGTTGACCCGATCGGATTCCAGCGCCAGCAGCTCGCGGATCTCCTCCAGGCTGAAGCCCAGCTCCTTGGCGCGCAGGATGAAGCGCATGCGCTCGACCGACTGCGTGTCGTATTCGCGATAGCCCGAGGCGCGGCGATAGGCGGGCGAGAGCAGCCCCTCGCGCTCGTAGTAGCGGATCGTGTCGATCGCCACCCCGGACTGCTGGGCCAGCACGCCGATCGTGAAGTGGGAACGTGGCGGTGTGGAGTTCATGAGGTGAACCCTAAGACTTGGACCTAAGTCCAGAGTCAACGTGATTGTTGCATTGCGAGATGGACATTCATCATTCGTTCATTCCACGAACGACTATGCGTCGTGCAGAGCCTTGTGGAGTGGGCTTCAGGGTTCTGTCCTATCTGGGGCCACGCGCGGCGGTTGGCTTGCCCGTGCGGATCTCTTGGTTATCCTGCGGCCATTCCTCGCTGCTTCCGCATCCGCCTTGTCGCTGCCGTCCGCCCTCCTGCGCCTGCTGCTGTGCACGATCCTGCTGCTGAATGGCGCAGGCGATGCCGCGGCGCGCGCCTGGGCGCAGGCGGCGGCGAATGCGCACGGGTCGGCCGCATCGTCGGCATCGCGCGGCCATGAGGCGCACGCGTCGATGCAGCATCGTCCCGGCCACGCGCAGGCCGATTGCCAGATGCACCCGCGCGCCGCGCCGGCCTGCGGGCAGGCGATGGAGGGCGCGCATCAGAAGCATGGCGAGCACTGCTGCGCCTCGTCCGAATGCCACTGCGCCGCGGCCTCGCAGGTCATCGTGCCGGCGCTGCCGACCCTGGTGCACCCGCACGCACCCGCCAGCCGCACGCTGGCGTTCGACGCGCGCACGCGCGGCGCGCCCGCCGTGCCGCCGCTGATCCGTCCCCCGATCCGTTAGCGCCCGCTCGGCCGCGTCTGTCGCGGCCTGGATCGCAGTCGCAGCCCGGCCCTGGCCTGGCGCACTGCGCCTGCATTTCGTGCCGCATCGGCACGGCTTTCGATCGAGGCGTCTATGCCATCACGCTTTTTCTCCGGACCCGATCGGGTCCCGGACCCTTCCCGCCGTACCTTCGTCACCGGCCTGGCGCTGGGCGGCGCCACGCTCGGCCTCGGGCTGGCGCGGGTACCCGCCTTCGCCCAGGACCGCCGTGCGGCCGCCAACGAACTGCGCGGCACCGCATTCGACCTGGCCATCGGCGCGAGCCGCGTCAACTTCACCGGCCGCGAGCGGCCGGCGATCACCGTCAACGGCCGCCTGCCCGCCCCGCTGCTGCGCTGGCGCGAAGGCGACACGGTCACCATCCGCGTCAGCAATCGCCTGGCCGCCGGCACGCAGACCTCGGTGCACTGGCATGGCCTGCTGCTGCCGGCCAACATGGATGGCGTGCCGGGCCTGAGCTTCGACGGCATCTATCCTGGCGAGGCCTATCTGTACCGCTTCAAGCTGCGCCAGTCGGGCACCTACTGGTACCACAGCCATTCGCTGCATCAGGAACAGGCCGGGCTGTACGGGCCAATCGTCATCGAGCCGGCCGCGCCGCCGCCGTACCACTACGACCGCGAGCACGTGGTGCTGCTGTCGGACTGGACCGACCTGGATCCGGCCGCACTGTTCCGGCGGCTGAAGAAGATGCCGTCCTACGACAACTACTACCAGCGCACGGTGGGCGACTTCGTGCGCGATGCGCGGCGCGACGGGCTCTCGGCCACGCTGGCCGACCGCGGCATGTGGGGCCGGATGCGGATGACGCCCAGCGACCTGTCCGACGTCAACGGCCACACCTACACCTATCTGATGAACGGCACGACGCCGGCGGCCAACTGGAGCGGCGAGTTCCGCCCGGGCGAGAAGGTGCTGCTGCGCTTCATCAACGCCGCCAACATGACCTATTTCGACATCCGCATCCCGGGCCTGAAGATGACCGTGGTCGCGGTGGACGGGCAGTACGTCCATCCGGTCAGCGTGGACGAGTTCCGCATGGCCGTGGCCGAGACGGTGGACGTGATCGTCGAGCCGCGCGGCCAGGACGCCTACACCGTCTTCGCCCAGGACATGGGCCGCACCGGCTATGCGCGCGGCACGCTGACCACCCGCCTCGGGCTGGAGGCGCCGATTCCCGCGCTCGATCCGCGCCCGCTGCTGAGCATGGGCGACATGGGCCACGACATGGGCGCGATGGGCGGCATGGACCATGGCGCGGCCAGACACGACATGGCGGGCATGGACCATGCGGCGATGGGGCACGGCGACATGGCCGGCATGGATCACGGCGCAATGGGCCATGGCGCCGGTGGCATGCCCGCGCATCCGGCCAGCGAGACCCGCAACCCGCTGGTGGACATGCAGTCGATGGCCACCGCGCCCAAGCTGGACGACCCCGGCATCGGCCTGCGCGACAACGGCCGCAAGGTGCTGACCTATGCCGACCTGCGCAGCGTGTTCGACGATCCCGACGGGCGCGAGCCCGGCCGCGAGATCGAGCTGCACCTGACCGGCAACATGGAGAAGTTCGCCTGGTCGTTCAACGGCATCCCGTTCGCCAGCGCCGAGCCGCTGCGGCTCAACTACGGCGAGCGCGTGCGCATCGTGCTGGTCAACGACACCATGATGCAGCACCCCATCCATCTGCATGGCATGTGGAGCGATGTGGAGGATGCGCAGGGCCGCTTCCAGGTGCGCAAGCACACCGTGGACATGCCGCCGGGAACGCGCCGCAGCTATCGCGTGCGCGCCGACGCGCTGGGCCGCTGGGCCTACCACTGCCACCTGCTCTACCACATGGACAGCGGCATGATGCACGAAGTGCGGGTGGAGGAATGAGCATGCAGACCTTCCCCCGCACCGCAGCGGCCATCGCCCTGGGCCTGCTCGTTTCGTCGCCGGCGCTGGCCGGCCAGACCGCCGCGGAGACGCCGCAGGCCACCTGCAAGAAGACAGCGCAAGCGCAAACCAATGGACAGTCTTCGTCCTCGCCATGCCCGCACAGGCCGAAGCAGCACGCCTCGTCCATGGGAGGCGCTGCGATGGACCACTCCACGATGGACCACTCCACGATGGACCACTCCACGATGGACCACTCCACGATGGATCACTCCACGATGGAGCACTCCTCGATGGATCATTCGACGATGGACCACGGCGCATCGCAGGAACCGCGCGAGCCCATTCCCGTCCTGACCGACGCAGACCGCGCGGCCGCCTTCCCGCAGCTCTCGCACGCCTCCATGGCGCATGGCCCGACGCTCAACTGGCTGGTGCAGCTGGATCGCCTGGAGGCATGGAACGCCAGCGATGCGCACGGCCAGGCCTGGGAAGCCAGCAGCTGGATCGGCGGCGACGTGAATCGCCTGTGGCTGCGCAGCGAAGGCGAGCGCAGCGCGGGACGCACCGAATCGGCCGATCTGGAAGTGCTCTACGGCCGCAGCATCACGCCCTGGTGGGATTTGGTCGCCGGCGTGCGCCAGGACTTCCGCCCGCGCGACGGGCGCACCTGGGCCGCGCTCGGCATGCAGGGCCTGGCGCCGTACAAGTTCGAGGTCGCCGCCACGGCGTACCTGGGCAGCGCGGGCCAGCTCGGCGCGCGCCTGGAGGCCGAGTACGAACTGCTGCTCACCAACCGCCTGATCCTGCAGCCGCGCATCGAGGCCGACCTGTCGGCCAAGGACGATCCGCGCACCGGCCAGGGCAGCGGGCTCAATAGCGTCGAGGCCGGCCTGCGCCTGCGCTACGAGGTCACCCGCCGCTTCGCGCCCTACATCGGCGTGAACCACACCCGCTCCTTCGGCGGCAGCGCCGACGCGGCCGACCACCCGCGCGAGACCGCGCTGGTGGCCGGTGTGCGCGTGTGGTTCTAAAGGTTCCCTTTCTTCTCCCACCCCAAGAGGCTCTCCATGAAACATCCGTTCTTCGCTGTCTCCCTCGTATGCGCCGGCCTGCTCTCCGGCACCGCCTGGGCCGGTCCGCAGGCGCACCAGCACGGCGACCATGCCGCGGCCGCGCCGGCCCAGGGCGAGTTCGCCGCGCTGGACAGGAACCACGACGGCTTCATCGACAAGGCCGAGCTGCCCAAGGACCATCCGCTGGCGCCGCATTTCGGCATGATCGACATGGACCGCAACGGCAAGCTCAGCCCGGCCGAGTACGACGCCGGCCTGAAGATGCTGCGCTGACCTCAGCGCAGTTCAAGGCAAGCCCGGCGCGTCGGAACGCATGAGCGACGCGCCGGGCCCGCCATCACGCGCACACGAATCCTCGCCGCGCGCCTACAGCGCGATCCGCTCCAGCGAGATGATCCCGCGCTGCAGGGCGATGGTGACCGCATGCGTGCGATCGCGCGCGCCGAGCTTGGCCATCAGACTCTTCATGTGCGCCTTGACGGTCTGTTCGGAGATCGACAGGCGCTGGCCGATGGCCTTGTTGGTCAGCCCGCTGGCGGCGGCCGACAGGACCACGGTCTCGCGCTGGGACAGCCCGTCGTCGGCCACGTGGCAGGCGATGCCCTCGGCGATGTGCATCGGCATGCGCGGGCGCTGGCCGGCGAAGACCGCGCGGATGGTGTCCAGCAGGTCGTGGCGCAGCATGTCCTTGAGCAGATAGCCGGCCGCGCCGGCCTGCAGCGCGCGCACCGCTCGCGCATCGCCGCTGTAGGTGGTCAGCACCAGGATGCGCGCACGCGGATCGTGCCGGCGCAGCCGCTCGATGGCTTCCACGCCGTCCATGCCGGGCATCTGCAGATCCATCAGCACCACATCGGGCGCCAGCTGCGCGTAACGCTCCAGGGCCTGGTGGCCGTCGCCGGCCTCGCCCAGCAGGCGCATGTCCGGCTGCGCCTCGAGCATGGCGCGCAGGCCGTCGCGCAACAGCGGGTGATCGTCCACCACCAGCACGCCGATCTGCGATTGCATCACGCGTCCTCCTGCGAAGCCCGGCGCAGGCGCTGCCACCAGCGCGTCCGTGCCACAGCGTAGGCGCGTGCGGCCGGGACCGAAAGGGCGATCTCCGTGCCCATCCGCTGCGCCGACCACACCTGCAGCGTGCCGCCGATGCGGGCGGCGCGCTCGCGCATGCCACGCAGGCCGAAGTGCGCACTCCTGGCCTGCGCGTCGGCCGGCATGCCCAGGCCGTCGTCGCGCACGCGCAGGTGCAGCGCCTCGCGGCCGTAGCCGATCTCCACTTCGATGGCCTTGGCCTGGGCGTGGCGCAGCGCGTTGGTCAGCGCCTCGCGCCCGATCAGGAACGCCTCCTCGGCCACGCAGGTCGGCAGCGCGCGCGGCTGGCCTTCGATCAGCAGGCGCAGGCTGGGCGCCGGGCCGTCGGCCAGGCGCTTGCCGACCGCCGCCAGGCGCGCGCCCAGCTCGATGCGGGTGTCCTCGCCGCGCAGGCCGACCACCCGCTCGCGCCCCTCGCGCAGGGTGGACTCGGCCAGCTCCAGGGCGTGCTCGACCTCGTGCCGCACCGGCTCGGTCGGCGGCAGCCGCTGGTTGGCCGCATGCAGCCGCAGCACCAGGCCCTGCATGCCCTGCAGCAAGGTGTCGTGCAGGTCGCGGGCGATGCGTTCGCGCTCGCCGTGGCGTTCCTCCAGGCGCGCGCGCCAGCGCGCGGCCAGCGCACGGCTGCGCAGGACGATGACCGCGGCGATCACCAGCGCCAGCAGCACCAGCATCGCCACGCGGAACAGCCCGGTCTGGGTCCACGCGGGGCGGATGGCGAAGCCGGCCTGGACCGGCACGCTCCACACGCCGTCCTCGTTGGCGGCCATGACCTCGAAGCGATAGCGCCCCGGCTGCAGGTTGGCGTAGCGCACCTGCGCCAGCTCACCCATCTCGCGCCAGTGCGCATCCACGCCCTCCAGGCGGACCCGGTAGCGCACCCGGTCCGGGCGCGCGAGGCTGGCGGCGGAATAGTCCAGCTCCAGCTCGCGCGTGCGCTTGGGCAGGACGAGCCCGTCGATCAGCGGCTGCCGGCCCTGGCCCGACACCACCTCGCCCAGGCGGACCTGCGGCGCGACGCGGTTGCGCGCGATGGCGTTCACGTCCAGCCAGGCCAGGCCCTGGTTGCTCGCCATCCACAGCAGCCCGTCCTGGCCCAGCGCCAGCGTGGGCACCGCGTTGGCCTGCAGCGCGACACCGGGCAAACCGTCGATGGCGTCGAAGGCGCGGGCCCGGTCCAGCGGCAGGCCGGTGGCGGCACTGCGCCGAAGGTCGTCGGGCGAGACGCGCACCAGCCCCCGGATGCCGTAGAGCCACAGGTCGCCTTCGCCCTGGCGCACGATCCCGCTGATGCCGAGCAGCAGGTCCTCGCGCAATCCGCGCACCCGGGCATAGCCGCCCGCCGCGTCGGCCAGCGCCAGGCCTTCCTCGCCCGCGACCAGGGTCAGCGCCTGGTCGCGGTACAGCCCGGTGATCGGCCCGACGCCGGCCTGCGACACCGGCACCGGGCCCTGCGCGTTGTCTTCCAACACGGCGACGCCGCCGTCCGGGTAGCCGACCAACAGCGCGCCGCGCGCATCCACCTGCAGGGTCGAGCAGCGCCGGTCGGGCAGGCGCGTCTCGCGTACCCAGCCGCTGCCGGCGTTGCGCAGCACGCCGCCCGCGGTCGCGCACATCCACACGGCCTGCGCGGACTGGATCAGGGCCGAGACCTCGCCCGGCCCTGCGTCGGACGGCGCTGCGGCCATCGCGGCCGGATGCGGCGAACGCACGATCCGACCGCCTTGCCAGCGCCAGACCGCTGCGGCGTCCTGCGCCGGCATCGGGCGTTGCCCCTGGCCCAGCGTCGCCAGGCGGGCGCGGTCCAGCGGCCAGACGGTGCCGGCCTCGCCATAGGCGCGCACCTGCTGCCACGGCAGCGTCATCAGCGTGTCCGGCGCATCGCGCCCCGGCCAGGCCAGGCGATGGATCAGGTGTCGGCGGAATCGCGACAGGCCCAGATTGGTGCCGATCCAGACATCGTCCTCCAGGTCTTCCAGCACCGGCGAGGCATAGGTGGAAGGCAGGCCCTGGCCGACATCGAAGCGTTCGATGCGCGGCAGGACGCCGGCGCGCTCCCAGCGCAGCCGCACGATCCCGCCGCCGCCCAGCACGCTGCCCCACAGGCTGCCATCGCGCTGGAAGGCGAAGCGCTGCAGGCGCAGCTGCGGCAGGGCGCGCCGCTGCCGCGCGTCTTCCGGCAGCAGCCCGGCGCGGTCGGCCACCGGCCACAGGCCGCGCCTGCGATCGGCCACCCACACCGTGCCGTCCGGCGCCTGCGCCAGGGTCGCGTAGCGGGTCAGCGGCACGCCGGCATCCAGGAACTTTTGCCCTGCGCGCGGCAGATACAGCAGGCGATCGGCCGTGGCCACCCACAGGGTACCGCCCGCGTCGCACAGCACCCAGTACGCCTCGCCCGCGGCGAAGCCCTGCCCGGCCTGCGGCGCGCGCCAGCGCTGCCCGTCGAACCAGCGCAGGCTGTCGCCGTTGGCCACCCACCAGCGCCCCTGCCCGTCGCGCGCCATCGAGAACGCGATCCCCGGCGGCAGGCCTTGCTCGGGGCCGTAGCGCTGCAGCGTCTGGCCGTGCAGATGGAAGACGCCGGCATCGTAGGTGCCGGCCCAGACGCCATCGGCGCCGTCGTCCTTGAGCACGGTGAGGTTGTTGGAGGGGAAGGCTTGCCCCGGCGGCGGCGCGGTGCGCATGAAGCGCTGCCCATCGAAGCGGTAGAGCCCGCTGCCCGTGCCCAGCCACAGGGCGCGATCGCGGCCCTGGAACATGTCCCAGATATCGGCCGGGGCGCCGCGTTCGAGCGTCCAGCTGCTGTGGTCGAACCCGGACAGCGCCGCGTCCGGGCGCGCGTCTTCAGCATGCACGACGCACGGCCACAGCCAGGCCAGGACCAGCCACGCCGAGCACGCGCGGATGATCCAGCTCCCTCGGTGTCCCTGCACGCCGGCGCCCCTCATGGATCGATTGTGTCAGGACAGGGGGGCGCGCTGACGCCTCTTTCGGGGGATGCGCAGCGCGCCGGGACCATGCGCCCATCGCCGGCGGAGGTGGCCATGCAGCGACTGTTCTCGATGTTTCCCGACCGGGGGCCCGGCATGGGCCTGCTGCTGCTGCGCGTGGCGCTGGCGGTGGCGCTGTGGCAGTCGCGCACGGCGGGCAGCCCGGCGTGGACCGGTGTGGCACTGGCGGGCGGCCTGCTGCTGATCTGCGGCTGGCTCACGCCGCTGGCGCTGCTGCTCGCCTGCGCGCACGCGCTGGCGCACCTGGCCGTCGATCAGGCGCCGACCCTGCTGCTCATCGCCGGCCTGGCCTTGCTGGGCCCCGGCGCGTACTCGCTGGACGCACGGCGCTTCGGCCGCCGCGTCGTCCACCACGACGCCGCGTCCCCCGAAAGAGGGAGCGACGGCCGCCACCAATGAGGGTAGGCGGCCCGGTGTCGCTGGCGACACGATGGCCTTCGCCCCACCGCGCCTGACCGGGCGGCATTCCCGCCGAAGGAGCCCTTCGCATGTCGCACGACCCGCACGATCCCCTGACGTTCACGCGTCGCCAGACCCTCCAGGCCGGTGCCGCCCTGATCGCCACCGCCGTCCTGCCGGCCGTGGCCCTGCCACGACCGGCCCCCTCGACCGCACAAGGAAATCCGCCCATGACCAGCAGCTACGTCCAGACCAAAGACGGCGTCCAGATCTTCTACAAGGACTGGGGCCCGAAGAATGCCCAGCCCATCGTGTTCCACCACGGCTGGCCGCTGTCCTCGGACGACTGGGACGCGCAGATGATGTTCTTCGTCCAGCACGGCTACCGCGTGGTCGCCCATGACCGGCGCGGTCACGGCCGTTCGGCCCAGGTCAGCGAAGGTCACGACATGGACCACTACGCCGCCGACGCCTCGGCCGTGGCCGAGCACCTGGACCTGCGCAACGCCGTGCATATCGGCCACTCCACCGGCGGTGGCGAGGTGGCGCGCTACGTGGCCAAGTTCGGCCAGCCGCAGGGCCGCGTGGCCAAGGCCGTGCTGGTGAGCGCCGTGCCGCCGCTGATGCTCAAGACCCCGACCAGTCCGGAAGGCCTGCCGCTGGAGGTGTTCGACGGCTTCCGCAACAGCACCGCCGGCAACCGCGCCCAGTTCTTCCTCGATGTGGCCGCAGGCCCGTTCTACGGCTTCAACCGGCCCGATGCGAAGGTCTATCCCGGCGTGGTCCAGAACTGGTGGCGCCAGGGGATGATGGGCAGCGCCAAGGCCCACGTCGATGGCGTCAAGGCCTTCTCCGAGACCGACCAGACCGAGGACCTCAAGGCCATCACCGTGCCGACCCTGGTCCTGCACGGCGACGACGACCAGGTGGTGCCGATCCAGGCCTCGGCGCTGAAGTCGATCAAGCTGCTCAAGAACGGCACGCTCAAGGTCTACAAGGGCTACCCGCACGGCATGCTGACCACGCACGCCGACGTCATCAACCCGGACCTGCTCGCCTTCGTCAAGAGCTGAGCCAACGCGCGCAGCGTCGGCGCAGAAACGAAGGTGGGAGAGTGGAACTGAGGGAGTGGGGCCGGAAGTCGGAGCGAGTCGAGGTGTGAGCCGGCATGCCGGCGATGAGGCTTTCCCGATAAAGCCCCTCGCCTCCCTGGCGGCTCCCACCTGTAGAGCGGAGCTCGCTCCGCTGGGGCCTTCACCGCGAACCGAACGAAGAGCAGCGGAGCAAGCTCCGCTCTACAGCCACGCCGCTGCGAGATTTGAGGAAACAGTTGCCTCCACGCTCTTTCCCACACCCGCACAAGCGCGCGACGCGACACGTCGCTTCATCAGGAGAAATCGTCGATGGCACAGGCTCCCAATCCCACCGTCGTCCTGGTGCACGGCGCCTGGGCCGACGCCTCCAGCTGGCGGGCCGTCATCGCGCGGCTGCTGCGCGCGCAGCTGCAAGTGGTCGCCGTGCAGAACCCGACCACGTCGCTGGCCGACGACGTCGCCGCCACCCGCCACACCCTCCAGGCCATCGATGGCCCGGTCGTCCTGGTCGGGAACAGCTGGGGCGGCACGGTCATCACCGAGGCCGGCAACGACCCAAAGGTGCGCGCGCTGGTCTACGTGGCGGCCTTCGCGCCCGATGCCGGCGAGTCGACCGGCGATCAGGTGGGCCAGCACCCGCCGCCGCCCGGGCTGGGCGGGGTCGTGCCGTTCGGCGACGGGTTCCTCAAGATGGGCGAGGCAAGCTGGATCGCCAACGTCGCCCAGGACCTGCCCGAGGAAGAGGCGCGCACGCTCGCCGTCGTGCAGACGCCGCTGGCGCTGACGACCTTCAACGACAGGATCGGCCATCCAGCCTGGCGCGACCGGCCGAACTGGTACGTCGTGTCCAGTCAGGACCGCGCAGTCAGCGTCGAACTTCAGCGCGCGTTGGCCACGCGCCTGCAGGCCCGCACCACCGAGCTGCCTGCCAGTCACATGTCGCTGCTGTCCATGCCGGACGCAGTGGCCGAGGTCATCGCGCAGGCGGTGGCCGCCGTTTCCAGTCAGGACGCCTAGGCGTTCTGGTCGAGTGCCACCGGCCTGCCGGAGCAGGCCGGTGAGATAGGCGAGCACGCGTCGCTTTCAGCCCTTCTGGATGAACTCCAGCAGGTCGGCGTTGACCTGATCGGCATGCGTGGTCGGCACGCCGTGCGGGGCGCCCTTGTAGGTCTTCAGCGTGCCGTTGCGCACCAGCTTGGCCGACAGCACGCCCGAATCCGCGTACGGCACCACCTGGTCGTCGTCGCCGTGGATCACCAGCACCGGCACGGTGATGGCCTTGAGATCCTCGGTGAAATCGGTCTGCGAGAACGCGACCACGCCGTCGTAATGCGCCTTGGCGCCGCCCATCATGCCCTGGCGCCACCAGTTGTGGATCACCGCGTCCACGGGCTTGGCGCCCGGCCGGTTGTAGCCATAGAACGGGCCGGCCGGCACGTCGTGATAGAACTGCGGGCGGTTGGTGGCGACCTGCTTCTGGAAGTCGTCGAAGACCTCCTTGGGGGTGCCGCCCGGATTGCTCGCGGTCTTGACCATCAGCGGCGGCACCGCGCTGATCAGCACCGCATGGGCGACCTTGTCCTGGCCGTGGCGCGCGATGTAACGCACCACCTCGCCACCGCCCGTGGAATGGCCTACGTGCGTCGCCTTGCTGATGCCCAGATGCTCGACCACCGCCGCGACATCGTCGGCGTAGTGGTCCATGTCGTGCCCGTCCCAGACCTGCGCCGAGCGCCCGTGGCCGCGCCGGTCGTGGGCGACCACGCGGAAACCCTTGGCGAGGAAGAACATCATCTGCGCGTCCCAGTCGTCCGAGGACAGCGGCCAGCCGTGGTGGAAGAAGATGACCTGCCCGTCGCGCGGGCCCCAGTCCTTGTAGAAGATCTCCACGCTGTCTTTGGTCGTGACTGTCGGCATACGCTTGACTCCTCGCTGATGGTGGATGTGATGGGACCGGCGGCTATCGCGCACGCGCATGGCAGGGCGCGTCACGGAAAGGGGGACCGCTGTCCGGTGGATCGTTCGTCGGCATGCACTGCCTCGGGATCCGCCACTGCTTGAGGACCCCTCATCGACTGGCCCATTAGATACAACCGCCGTGTTCGGATGGCGTCGCCGCTTCGTCAAGAACAGGTGGAGGCTCTTGCATTAAAGGCATCGCAGCTCCGTGCCGGAGCGCATCGTTGGCGGCCGGCCGGGCTGTTGTTCAAAGACGCGGCAAATCACCGGCGACGGTGGCCACGGTTCACGAGGGCGCGATGCTCGCGTGCCTCACCTTGCGCTGCACGCACTCCCGCACGCCGCTTCCGGCGATGGGCGAGCGACGAGATGGCCCTGCCGTGTCTCAGACGCGATCGGAATTCCGCCAGCGAGCCGCTAAACCGATCGCTGCCGAAGCGATCAGTTCGCTTCCGCAGCGGCCTCGGCTTCGGCCTCGATGCGCTGGCGCAGGCGGCCGGCGCGGACCAGAATGGCGGGCGGGCGCGTTTCTTCGGGGATGCTGAGCAGCTTGAGCCGGCGCAGCGCCTGCCCCGGTCCACGTGCCGAGGTCAGTGCCACGATCGGGATCGACAGCACCAGGCCGGCGATCACCGGCGACATCCACAGCGCCAACGAAGGCGAGACGAAGTACGCGGCCGCGCCCATCAGCACGCCGAACACCGACAGCCCGCCGTAGCGGCGCACCAGCAGGCCCCACGGCATCGAGCCATCGTCGCGGCGCTGCGCGTCCCAGCCCGAGTCCTTGCCGGCCAGCACCTCGGCCACGCCGCGCGACTGCACGTACATCACGATCGGCGCCATCAGCGCGGCCAGCACGCTCTCGATCACGATGCTCACGATCATGCGGAACCAACCGCCGCAGCCGCGCCGCACCTTGCGGTCGGCCAGCACCGCCAGGTATCCCATCACCTTGGGCGCGAACAGCGCGAACATCGTCGCCTCGAACACGTACAGGATCCGGTCCGGGTCGAGCGAGCGCCAGTAGCTCACCGGCGAAAAATGCGCCAGGTCCGACAGGCTCAGCAGCGTGCCGGCCTGCTCCAGCGGGATGGCGATGCCGATCAGCATCATCATCGCCCACATCGGCGCGGTCAGGTAATGGCCGATGCCGATCATGAAATGGGTGCGGCTGATCCAGTGCAGCCCGCGCGTGGGCAGGATGCCCACGTGCTGCAGGTTGCCCTGGCACCAGCGCCGGTCGCGCACCAGCAGGTCGGTCAACGAGGGCGGGCCCTCCTCAAAGCTGCCGCCCAGCGCCGGCGTCATGTGGCAGGCCCAGCCGCCGCGGCGGATCAGCGCCGCCTCGACGAAGTCGTGGCTGAGCACATGGCCCTTGAACGGGCGCACGCCGCCGAGCTTGGGCAGGCCGGCATGGTCGGCGAAGGCCTGGGTGCGGATGACCGCGTTGTGGCCCCAGTAGTTGCTCTCGGTGCCATGCCACCAGGCCACGCCGTGCGCGATCACCGGGCCGTAGACGCGCCCGGCGAACTGCTGCATGCGCGCGAACAGCGTGCTGCCGTTGACGATCAGCGGCAGCGACTGGATCAGCCCCACGTCCGGGTGGGTCTCCATGCCCCAGGCCAGGCGCACGATGGTGTCGCCGGTCATCAGGCTGTCGGCGTCCAGGATCAGCATCTGCGGATAGGCCGCGCCGAAGCGCCGCACCCACTCGGCGATGTTGCCGGCCTTGCGCTCGGCGTTGTCGGCGCGGTGGCGGTAGTAGAGGTTGGGCGCGCCGCCCAGGCGCTCGCGCAGGCGATGGAACTCCTCCACCTCGTCCATGCGGATCGGCCCGCGCGTGGTGTCGGAAAGGATGAAGAAATCGAAGCGGTCGATATGCCCGGTCTCGCGCACCGACTCGTAGATCGCCTGCAGGCCGGCCATCAGCCGCTGCGGCTCCTCGTTGTAGGTGGGCATCAGCAGCGCGGTGCGCACGGTCGGCGTGGGCAGCGGATCTTCCGGCCGCAGCCCCAGCCGGCGGCGGCGGCGCGTGACGATCAGCAGGAAGCCGGCCAGCGCGCTGCAGAAGGACAGCGACACCCAGGCGAACAGCAGCGCGAACAGGGTCAGGAACAGCCCCTCGAGCAGGTTGATGCCATCGGTCGCCATTACCCGGAACATCTGGTACAGGCCGGCCAGGGTGATCGCCAGCGTCCCGCCGAAGATGTAGAGCCGGCGCAGCGCCATGTTCGGCGGTGCCGAGGGCATGGGCGGGCTGCGCAGCTTGCCGGTGCGCAGCGACTGCTGCGGCATCTCCAGCGGCGCCGGCGGCGGCAGCAGTTCGTAGGCGAAGGCCTGCTCGTCGATGACGTGCTCGGGATAGGGCACGCGGATGGGTTCGGCGATCTTCATTCGGTACGACGCGCGGGGCCTGGCTGCGGGAGAGGAATCACGCGCGCGATCGCCACGCTGGCGTGCAGGCGCAGCGGAAGGAACACGACAGGGTCGGACGCGGGGACATGCGCAGAAGAATACAGGCGCCGGCGCGCTTGGCGAATCCGATCCGCCGGCAAAAGCGATTCAGGCCGCGGCGCGGACGGGGGGCGTTGCGGGAAGACCGCGATGGAGACACCGCAGTCGGCGGCGTTGGCACGCACGCAGACTCCTTGTTGGGGGGACAAGAACGCCGATGCTAGACGATGGAACGTTAGGGTTTTGCCGGACGGCGCGCGCGCCGCCGCCGCAGAACGCGACAGGCCCGCCGATGGCGGGCCTGTCGTGGATCGCGTCGCGGGGCCTGGACGGTCCCGCGCCTGGCCTGGATCAGTCGATGTCCAGGAAGCTGCGCAGCGTCTCCGAGCGCGAGGGATGACGCAGCTTGCGCAGCGCCTTGGCCTCGATCTGGCGGATGCGCTCGCGGGTGACGTCGAACTGCTTGCCGACCTCTTCCAGGGTGTGGTCGGTGTTCATGTCGATACCGAAGCGCATGCGCAGCACCTTGGCCTCGCGCGGGGTCAGCCCGGCCAGCACGTCGCGCACCGTTTCCATCAGGTTGATGTTGGTGGTGTTCTCGATCGGGGACTCCACGTTGGTGTCCTCGATGAAGTCGCCCAGGTGCGAGTCCTCGTCGTCGCCGATCGGGGTCTCCATGGAGATCGGCTCCTTGGCGATCTTCATGACCTTGCGGATCTTGTCCTCGGGCATGTCCATCTCCTTGGCCAGCTCCTCCGGCGTGGCCTCGCGACCGTACTGCTGGAGCATCTGGCGCGAGATGCGGTTGAGCTTGTTGATCGTCTCGATCATGTGCACCGGGATGCGGATGGTGCGCGCCTGGTCGGCGATCGAGCGGGTGATCGCCTGGCGGATCCACCAGGTGGCGTAGGTCGAGAACTTGTAGCCGCGGCGGTATTCGAACTTGTCCACCGCCTTCATCAGGCCGATGTTGCCCTCCTGGATCAGGTCCAGGAACTGCAGGCCGCGGTTGGTGTACTTCTTGGCGATGGAGATCACCAGGCGCAGGTTGGCCTCGACCATTTCCTTCTTGGCCTTGCGCGCCTTGGCCTCGCCGTAGGCCATCTGCCGGCTGATGTCCTTCAGGTCGGCCAGGGTCAGGTACATCGCCTGCTCCACCTCGATGGTGGCCTGCTGCTGGGCGATGATCTGGTCCTTGACCTCACGCAGGCCCGAAGACCACTTCTGCTTGCGCTTGAGCGCCTCGTCGACCCACTCCAGGTTGGTCTGGTTGCCTTCCCAGGAGCGGATGAAGTCCTTGCGCGGCATCTTGGCGGTGACCGTGGACAGGTGCAGCACGCGGCGCTCCTGGTCCTTGATCTGCTGCAGGACGTCGCGCACGTGCTTGACCAGGTTGTCGGTCAGGGCCAGCGGCAGCTTCAGGGTGACGAACACTTCGGCCATCTCGGCGCGCAGCTTGGCGCCGGTCTTGCTGTCGGCGCCGCTCTTGGCGTAGCCCTTCTTGAACTTGGCCATGGCGGCGGCCATCACTTCCATGCGGCGCGCCACTTCCTCCGGGTCCGGACCGGTCGGGCCGGCTTCCTCTTCGGCGCCGCCCTCTTCGTCCTCATCCTCGTCGTCGGTGTCGGCATCGGCATCGGCGTCGCTGACGTCGGTCGCCTCGACCGCGGGGGCCTCCGGCTCTTCGACGATGTCGTTGAAGCCCACGACCACCTCGGCCAGGCGCTTCTTGCCGGCCTTGTGCAGCTCGTAGTCCTCCAGGACCATGTCCACGATCGACGGCAGCAGGCCCAGCGAGGCCTGCACCTGGCCCAGGCCTTCCTCGATGCGCTTGGCGATGGCGATCTCGCCCTCGCGGGTCAGCAGCTCGACCGTGCCCATCTCGCGCATGTACATGCGCACCGGGTCGGTGGTGCGGCCACCCTCGGTGTCCAGCGAGGTCAGCGCGGCGGCGGCTTCCTCGGCGGCGGTCTCGTCGACCTCGCGGTTGCCGCTGGCCTCGCCGGCCAGCAGCAGGGTCTCGGCATCCGGCGCCACTTCATGGACCTGGATGCCCATGCCGTTGATCATGCCGATGATGTCTTCGATCTGCTCCGGATCGACCATGTCGTCAGGCAGGTGATCGTTGACCTCGGCATAGGTCAGGTAGCCTTGTTCAAGGCCCTTGCTGATCAGCAGCTTGATGTCGGATGCCTGGGCAGGACGTTCGTTGGCCATGAGTGCTTGCGCCGCCTAAAAGAAAGGTCTGGAGAACCACGTATTATACCGCGCCTGGCTGCAAATAGTTCACCAGCCAGGTCACCGCGCCGCCGCGCGCCCATATCCCTGGGCCGCGAGATTTGACGCTTTCGCGTCTTGACACATTTGCAGCAGCTCAGGGCCGCAGCAGGAAAGTCACCGGGCCGTCGTTGACCAGGTCCACCACCATATGGGCGCCGAAACGCCCGGTTTCCACCCCCCCGTGCCGCGCCCGGCAGACCTCCACCAGCCGGTTGAAGCCGCGTTCAGCCTCTTCCGGCGGGGCGGCGGTGGTGAAGCTGGGCCGCATGCCCGAGGCCGTGTCGGCCGCCAGGGTGAACTGGCTGACCAGCAGCAGGCCGCCGCCGGTGTCGGTCAGCGAGCGGTTCATCCGCCCGGCGTCGTCGGCGAAGACCCGGTAGCCCAGCAGGCGCTGGGCCATGCGCTGGATCTGCGCCTCGCCGTCGCCCGGCTCCAGCCCGACCAGGGCCAGCAGCCCGGGGCCGATCGCGCCGACGGTCTGGCCGTCCACCGTCACGCTGGCGCGGGTCACCCGCTGGATCAGCGACAACATCGGCTTGAAACTCCTCGGGCACCGGTCTCGGCCGCCCAAGGTGCGGACGGGGGCCGGGCTTTGCAATCCCCGCCCGGTTGACACCGCCGATAGACTGGCACGATGAAGCCGCACCTGCTGGCCGCTGGCGCCTACCGCGCCGCCGCCGCCCTCACCTCCCTGCCCTGGCCGCTGCTGCGCCGCCTCGCCGATGCCCTGGCCTGGACCTGGGGCCGGCTGGACGCGCGCGAGAGCCGGGTGGCCCGCCGCAACCTGGAGCTGGCCTATCCCGAGCTGCTGCCCAGCCAGCGCGCCGATCTGCACCGGCGCATCCTGCGCGGCACCGCGCGCCAGGCGCTGGAGACGCTGCGCTTCTGGACCCGACCGCACGCGCGGAACCTGGACGAGCACCTGCGCCAGCGCCACGGCCAGGACCTGTACGACGCGGCGCTTAAGTCCGGGCGCGGGGTGATCGTGGCCGCGCCGCATTTCGGCAACTGGGAGCTGCTGAACCAGTGGCTGGCCTCGCGCGGGGACATCGCCATCGTCTACAAGCCGCCGGCCTCGGCCGCCGGCGACGCCTTCCTGCAGCGCGTGCGCGGGGCGGAGAACATCCGTCAGGTGCGTGCCGAGGGCCCGGCCGTGCGCCAGCTGTTCAAGGTGCTCAAGGAAGGCGGCGCGGTCGGCATCCTGCCCGACCAGCAGCCCAAGGCCGGCGACGGCGTGTTCGTGCCGTTCTTCGGCGTGCCGGCGCTGACCATGACCCTGGTCAACCGCCTGGCCGAGCGCACCGGCGCGATCGTGCTGCTGGGCTGGTGCGAGCGCGTAGGCAGCGGGCTGGACTTCGCCCTGCACGTCGAGCCGACCCCGCCGGGCATCGGCGATGCGGACCCGGTGGCGGGCACGGCGCTGCTCAACGCGCAGATCGAGCGCGTGGCCCGGCGCGATCCGGCCCAGTACCAGTGGACCTACAAGCGCTACACGCTGCGCCCGCCAGGCAGTGGCCAGACCGACCCCTACTGGACCGCCAGGCACCCGCACTGACGGCCCAGACCCGCATCGTTCCGCTGGCGTGGCCGCCGCCGCACGGCGGATCGGCGAAAATGCCTGTCCAGGCCGCATTGGCCCCATCGCACGCCGCCTCCCGTTTCTCGCCCCGCCGCTGATTCCGACCGCCATGACCGCTTCCCACCTCCACCTCGCCCTGTTCGGCCATCCCGCCGCCGTGGCGTGCGAGCGGGCGGCCGCCGAGCTGCGCGCGGGCCGGCCGCTGCGCGTGGTCGATGCGCAGGGCAGGCAGACCGCCGTGCTGGCGGTGGACACCGCGTCCCCGGACAGCTTCCACGGCTTCCTGGAGGCCAGCGGCAGGCGGGCGACGCTGTCGATCGGGCCGATCCGCGCCGGCGTGCTCGGCCTGGACGCGCCGCAGGGGGCGCGCCTGGCGCTGGACGGGCGCTTCGATCAGCTCGCCGACCTGAGCTATCTGCCGGCCCAGCCGCACGGCGACGCCTGGCACCCGGCCAACGCGCGCGATGCCGCCGGGCTGCAGCTGGCGCGCCTGGGGCTGCTGCTGCCGGCGCTGGTGGTGCACGACCTGGACGCGCAGGCCGGTCCGTTCGACGCCTGTCTGGCCATCACCCTGGACCAGGTCGAGGCCGGCCAGGCCGACGCCGGGCAGGACTGGGAGGAAGTCGCCAGCACGCGCGTGCCGCTGCGCGGGCTGGGCGATGCACGCTTCGTGGTGTTCCGCGGCGGCGTGGCCCAGCGCGATCAGGTGGCGATCATCGTCGGCACCCCGGACTTCAGCCGGCCGGTGCCGGTGCGGGTGCATTCCTCGTGCCTGACCGGCGACCTGTTCGGCTCGCTCAAGTGCGACTGCGGCGACCAGCTGCGCAACGGCCTGGCCAAGCTGGCCGAGCTGGGCGGCGGCGTGCTGCTGTACCTGGACCAGGAAGGCCGCGGCACCGGCATCGCCGCCAAGATGCGCGCCTACGGCTACCAGCACCTGGGCCTGGACACCATCGATGCCGACGCGCTGCTGGGCTTCGGCCCGGACGAGCGCCGCTACGGCACCGCCGCGGCCATGCTGCGCGGCCTGGGCGTGCATCAGGTGCGGCTGCTGAGCAACAACCCGTCCAAGGTCGAGCGCCTGCGCGCGGTCGGCGTGGAGGTGGTCGAACGCCTGCCGGTCACCGGCCGCATCACCACCGACAACGAGCAGTACCTGCGCACCAAGGCCGCCCGTGCCGGGCACGCGCTGGATGTGGACGCGCTGCTGTCTTCGCTGTCCTGATTGCTGGCGGCTTTCACGATCGTCATTTCCGCGAAAAGCGGGGATCCAGTGCTTTGGGAAGTTGTGCGTAAGGTCCATGGGTTCCCGCTTTCGCGGGAACGACGGTAGGGAGTGCGCGGGTCGCGCAAGCGGCGAAGACGCCTGGGCCGAGGGCGCGACACCGGGTCGAGGTGTCCTGAGACGGCCTCGCGCTCACCTCCGGGGCCACCGCACGCTCTAGACTCGGCGGCGCTTAGCTCCCGCCCTCCCCGTCCAGGCTCCGCGTGTCGTCCTCGCCTCCGCTTCCCGAAACTGCTCCGCCACCCGCACCCGCCACCGCGCTGCCCGATGGCTGGCAGGCGCTGCCGCCGCGCGGCGCCGGGCTGGCCGCGCTCGGCGCCTTCATCGGCACGCTGGTGGCCGGCGCCTTCGCCCTGGGCGTGGCCTGGCTGTCCGCGCCGGGCCTGACGCCCTGGCTGGACGAGGGCGCGATCGCGGTCGCGGTGATCGCGCTGGGCGCGGCGGTGATCGCCTATCGCCGCCATCGCTTCATCCGCTGGCGGCTGGACGCGCAGGGCTTCGCGCTGATGCAGGGCCGGCTGTGGCGCAGCGAGACCCATGTGCCGATTTCGCGCGTGCAGCATCTGGACGTGCGCCGCGGTCCGCTGGATCGCGCCGCGCGGCTGGCCACGCTGGTGGTGCATACCGCCGGCACGCGGCTGAACGCGGTGTCGGTCTCCGGGCTGGACCAGCGCGATGCCGAGCGCCTGCGCGAGCGCCTGGCGCACCAGCTCGACCGCGACGACGACGCGCTGTGAGCGCGCCGCCTGACGCCATGCAGCGCGGTCCGCGCGACCAGCGCCTGCATCCGTGGTCGTGGCTGTTCGTGCTGCTCCAGCAGCTCAAGCAGTTCCTGCTGCCGCTGCTCGTGCTGGTGGTGTTCGGGGGCGGGCGCGATGGCGACTCGGACCGCTACAACCGTGTCGCCACGCTGGTGGTGATGGCGATCCTGGTCGGCACCTCGCTGCTGCGCTATCTGACCTACCGCTACCGCATCGGCGCCGATGGCCTGAGCATCCGCAGCGGCCTGCTCAACCGCAGCCGGCGCGAGATTCCCTTCGCCCGCATCCACAACGTGGCGGTGCATCAGAGCCTGCTGCACCGGCTGTTCGGCGTGGCCGAGCTGCGCCTGGAGTCGGCCGGCGGTAGCAAGCCGGAAGCGCAGATGCGCGTACTACGGCTGGACCAGGCGCTGGCGCTGGAGTCGCTGGTGCGCCATCGCGGCCAGGCCGGTGCCGAGGCCGTGCCCGAGGCGCAGGAAGGCACCACCCTGCTGGCCCTGGGCGCCGGCGAGATCGTGCGCCTGGGCCTGATCTCCAACCGCGGCATGATCGCGATGGCGGCCACGGCCGGCGCGCTGTACCAGCTGTTCCCGCAGCGCGTGGTCGCCGATGCGATCGAACGCTACGGCCGGCAGGCGTTCGGCTTCGCCAGCCATCTGCACCTGGGCTGGCTGACCTGGCTGCTGACCGCGACCAGCGTGCTGCTGCTGGCGCTGGCGCTGCTGCGGGCGCTGTCGATCGCGCTGGCGGCGCTGCAGTACCACGGCTTCCGCCTGAGCGAAGCGCAGCAGCGCCTGACCGTCGAACGCGGCCTGCTGGCGCGCGTGCGCTCCAGCGCGGCGCGGCGCCGGATCCAATCCTGGACGCTGCGCGAGGGCGTGCTGCATCGCTGCTTCGGGCGGCGCAGCCTGGACATCGACACCGCCGTGGTCGGCAGCTCCAACGAACAGGACCGCGCGATCCGCGAACTGGTGCCGCTGGCCACGCCAGAACGTTGCGATGCGCTGCTGCAGCACCTGCTGCCCGACGCGCAGTGGCCACCGGCGCAGTGGCATGCGATGCCGGTCGGGCAATGGTGGCGGCTGTGCCTGTGGCCGGCGTTCTGGCTGATCGTCCTGGCCGCGGCGCTGTGGCCGCTGCTGGATGTGCTGGCGCTGGTCGTGCTGGCGTGGTGGCCTTGGTCGGCGTTCAAGGCGCGGCGGCAGATGCAGCACATGGCCTGGAGCGTGGACACACGCCTGGTGGCCGTGCGCGGCGGCTGGTGGACGCGCTGGTGGCGCTTCGCCGAAGTGGACAAGCTGCAGGCGCTGCGCCTGAGCCGCTCGCCGCTGGACCGCCGCTGCGGCACGGCCACGCTGCTGCTCGATTCGGCCGGCGCCGCCCACCAGGGACCGCGCCTGGAGCTGCGCCTGATGCCGCTGGACCAGGCCCGCGCCCTGCACGATCAGCTCACCGCCACCCTGGCACGGCGCCGGCTGCGCTGGTGAGGAAGCCATCGCTTGGCAGGGTGGAAGCAACTGTCTCCTCAAATCTCGCAGCGGCCTGCCTGTAGAGCGGAGCTTGCTCCGCTGCTCTTCGTTCGGCTCGCGGAGGAAGGCTCCAGCGGAGCAAGCTCCGCTCTACAGGTGGGTCAGGGCCGGGCGCCGGGTCCCCAGTAGCCCAGATCCTTGCGGATCTGCAGGGCGCGCAGGCGTGCGGCGAAGGGCTTGGGCCCGAGCACGCCCAGCTCGCCGGCGATGAAGTCCTCGGTCGCGGCGATCACCCGCTCGGCGCTGAAGCCATCACGATCGGGATGGATCGAATCGGCATAGCGCACGATCGCCTCCATCAGCGCCGGCGCTGGCTGCAGCGCGCGCTCCAGCTGCGCCGGCAGCTGCGCCGGGTCGTCGAAATCCAGCATGTGCGGCTTGGGCGCGCGGTTGCGCAGGGTCACCACCGGTTTGTGCTGGACGACGAACTCCGAGACGATCGAGGAGGTATCCGACACCAGCACATCGGCCGCGCGCTGGGCGGCCATCACCTGCTCGGGCTCGACGAACGCAGCGTTGGCACCGGCCAGCGCGCGGTAGCGATCGAACAGCGCCGGCGGACACTTGGGATGCAGGGTCAGCAGCCAGTAGCGCTGGCCGCGCGCGATGTCGGCGGCGATCTGGTCGACCAGCACCGGCGCGGCACTCAGGCGTTCGGTGAAGGTCGAACCGAACAGGATCACCGGCCGCTCGCCCGCCGGCGCGCGCAGCGCGGCGCTGGCGCCGCCATCGTCGCGGAACAGCGGATCGAGCTTGGGCCAGCCGGTCTGGGCCACGGCGAAGTGCCCTTCGCGCTCGGCCAGCGCGCGGAACGGCGCGGTGGTGGCCGGCCCCTGCGTGCAGTACAGGTCGAACAGCCCGCGCACGCGGAAATGGCCGCGCCCGTCGGCGCGCTTCTCCACGTTGAAGCCATGGAACAGCTGCACCTTGGCGCCGGCCACGAAGGGCGGCACCCAGTTGGCCGCACTGAACACCGCGCGCGGGCGCAGCGCCACGGCGCCCTTCAGATCGACCGGGCGCACGCACGGCGCCACCTGCGTCTCCAGCCCACGCGCGTTGCCTTCGAACCACGCGTGGACCTGCTGTCCGGACGCGTGCAGCGCCTGGGCCAGAGGCGCCAGAATAGGCAGGGCGTACCGTTCGGTCGCAAACAGCAGGTAGTCGGCCATGAGCGTGTTATGTCCTTGACGTCGCCACACGACCCGCGGCCGCGCATTTCGGCCTGCATTATCACGTTCAACGAAGCCGATCGCATCGGCGACTGCCTGGACTCGCTGACCTTCTGCGACGAGTGCGTGGTGGTGGACTCGCATTCGACCGATGCCACGGTCGCCATCGCCCAGGCCCGCGGCGCGCGCGCGCTGCTGCGCGACTTCGAGGGCTATCGCAGCCAGAAGGACTTCGCGGTGCGCAGCGCCGCGCACGACTGGGTGCTGTGCCTGGATGCGGACGAGCGCGTGGACGCGAAGCTGCGCGCGGCGATCGAGGCCGCGCGCGAGGGCGGCTTCGCCGGCGCGGCGGGCTATCGCTTCAACCGGCTGTCCGATTACTTCGGCCGCTTCCTGCGTCACGGCAACGCCTATCCGGACCGGGTGCTGCGGCTGTTCGACCGCCGGCGCGGCGGCTGGCGCGGCCAGCGCGAGATCCACGAGGCCGCCAGCGTCGAGGGCCCGGTCCGCACGCTGGCCGGCGACCTGATCCACTACCCGTACCGCTCGCTGGAGCAGCAACTGGCCAAGACCCAGCGCTATGCGCAGATGATGGCCGAGCACGAGTTCGCCCGCGGCAAGCGTGCCTCGCTGGCCAAGCTGGTGGTGTCGCCGGCGTGGCGCTTCTGGCGCGGCTATGTGTTCCGGCTCGGCTTCCTGGACGGCTGGCGCGGCTTGGTCTACGCCTACGTGCGCGCCAACTACGTGCGGCAGAAGGCGATCATGCTGTGGCTGCTGCAGCACGGGCAGCCGGTGGGGAAGCAGAAGTGAGCGCAGAGCAGTGAGGAGAGCACATGCTTCCTCCGCTCCACGCACGCCTCGCCCCTAGGGCCTGTCATCAATTCCTGGGTGGGGCGCGCCGCCCTTGCGCGTGCCCGGGGCAAGGAAGCGGGAGGGAGTGGACGTCCGTCCACGACCGAGCAATGACGCAGTCCCGGGTGCGCGCAAGGGCGGCCCTTCGGGTTGGCGCTGCAAGGCCGCCATCTTCGCGCCGCGCGGCTTGACCTGACGGCCAGTCAGGCCTGCGCCACGCGGCGCAAACCTGACGGCCTTGCAGCGCCAACGCGACCCACCCAGGAGTTGATGACAGGCCCTAGCCCTTCCGCGGATCCTCGCGCAGGCTGAAGCCCAGCAGGATGCCGACCAGCGTCAGATAGGCGCCGCCGCTGAGCTGGTGGGCCCACATCGACTGGCTCAGCCCGCACAGCACGAAGGACACCACCGTCATCAGCCCGGCCAGCGCGGCGCTGCGCGAGCGGCGCGGGAACGGCCGCATCCGCAGCTGGCGTACGAACAGCCAAGCCGGCACCCCGTACAGCGCCAGCAGCGCGACGATGCCGGGAATGCCCATGGTCGCGCCCCATTCGGGGAAGTCGCTGTGCGCGTGGTCCAGGTCGCACCAGCTCAGCGGCTCGGGCGGCTGGCACTCGGGCGAGGCCAGCACCACGCGTTCGAAATGCCCCACGCCCACGCCGGTCCACGGCTGGCGCTGGAGCTCGTCCACGGCCATGCCGATCAGCTCGATGCGCGCCCCGGAGGACGAATCCGCATCGCCCACCGCATAGCGCTGGATGTCGCCGCGCAGTTCCTCCACCCGCTGGCTGACATGCGGCAGCAGCGCGGCCAGGGCCACGACCGCCAGCCCCGCCAGCGCCAGGAATTCCCAGCGTCGCGCCTTGCCGCCGTTGGCGCGCGAGATCAGCGCGATGACCAGCACCAGCAGCGCCGCCGGCCAGGCCCCGCGCGTGCCGCTCAGCACCACCGTCACCAGGCCGGCGCAGGTGGCCGCGATGGTCAGCAGCAGCCGCCCGGACGGCCGCAGAAACACCACCAGCCCCATCAGCAGCACCGTCAGGTCGCCGAAGGTGATGGCATTGATCCAGCCATCGGAGCGGGCCACGCCCTGCCACAGCTGGACCAGCGCCACCGCGCAGGCGCCGAACAGGCCCAGCACCGCGCCGCTCCACAGCGCCGCCCGCGGCGGCGCCAGGCCGATCACCAGCAGCATGGCCAGTGGCATCACCAGCACGCGTCCGCGGTTGCCAGCCTCGCTCCAGCGGTCGTGGTGGATCAGCGTCGAGGTGCTCACCACCACGGCGACCAGCGCCACGGCCAGGAGCATCCACAGCAGCGGCCGGCCGGCATCCAAGCGCGCCGCCCAGATCCGGTCCGGCGCCAGCAGCACCGCCAGCAGCGTGCACACCGCCGCCGGCAACAGGCCGAGGGGCGTGGCGATCAGGCAGAACGGCAGCAGCACCAGGGCCAGCGTGTACAGCGCGCGCGCGGCGCGCAGCCGCGGCGAGGCGGGAAAGGGCTGGAACCGCAGCGATGTCCGCTCAGGCGCGTTCGGCATCGGGCCCGTGTACGCCAGTCATCCACAACATCGCGTTACTCACCCTGGGCCTCGACCTGCGCCTTGCGCGCCGAATCGTCGAACGGAATCTCCGGCGAGGCCGGACAGCCCGTGCGCGCGGCCATCGGCACCAGCCACCAGCCGCGGCGACCGGCCTGCCCCGCGTGCCGGGCCACGCCGCGGTCGATGCAGGCCGGCAGGGCGATGTCCTGAACCAGCAGCCAGCGCCGCTGCGGCGCCTGCGCCTGCCAGGCCAGGCCCTCGCGCAGCTGGTCCTTCCACAGCTTGCGGAAGCCGAAGGTGGTGGTGTTGGACTGGCTCATGAGCAGGTTCTGCTCCTTCCAGGCCACCAGGCCCAGCTCGGCCTGCGGACCGATGGCCTGGGCCACCTCGCGCATCACCCCACGCGCGGAGCTTGAATCGTTGAGCAACGGGCACACCACCATCCCGTACAGGACCCAGGTCGCGCCCAGGGTCGAGCACATCGCCACCGCCGGCCGTCGCCAGAACGCCAGCAGGCTGCCCAGGCCCCAGGTGCCGATCGCCACCAGGATCCAGGCCAGCGCATGGGTCGCGGCCTGGTCCAGGTCGCGGTCGCGATGCAGGCCGCGTTCGAAAGAGGGCTCGCCGGTCAGCATCGCGATGCCCATCCCCAGCGTGGCCAGCACCAGCACCGCGGTGAACGCATGCAGCACCCCGCGCACGTCGCGCCGCCGCAGCAGGCCCGGCAGCAGCGGCGCCAGCGCCAGGCACAGCATCGGCAGCGCCGGCATGATGTAGACGTCGCGTTTGCCGTGCGGGATGGAGAAGAACACCATCACGATCAGCCACCACGCAAGCGGCACCAGATAGCGCGGATCGCGGCGCAGGCGCAGGCGCCGCGCCCACGGCGCGATCGCCCAGGGCAGCGCCAGGATGGTCGGCGCCCACATCAGCAGCACCTGCAGGAAATACCACCACGGCTGCGGGTGGTCCCAGGAGCGCGCATAGCGCTTGGCGGTCTGCCGCAGCAGGATGTCGTTGAGGTAGGCGCGGTGTTCCGGATCGCCCGACAGCAGCACCGTGGTCACCATCGGCACCAGCCAGATCGACACCGCCACCAGGAAGGCCAGCGGCCCCAGCCAGAAGCGCCGGTCGCCGGCCCACACCTTGACCCCAGGCCAGCCGCGCACCGAGATCACCGCCGCCGGCACGATGCTCAGCAGCGCCAGGAAGCCCACGCCCTTGGTGATCGTGCCCAGGCCGGCGAAGAACCAGCCCAGCACCCACATCTTCCAGTCCGGCCCCTTGAGCAGATGCCGCAGCAGGCCGTAGTTGGCCAGTGTGATCATGCCCAGCACCAGCGCGTCGATCTGCGCGCGCTTGGCCTGATAAGTGAACTGGAAGGCGAACAGCAGCGCCCAGCCCGCGTACAGCCCGACCTTGCGCGTCCACAGCCGCTGGCCCAGATCCTTGACGCACCAGATCGCGCCCAGCGTGGCCAGCAGCGAGGGCATCAGGAAGGCCACGCGCCAGTTGCCGGTGAGCAGGAAGAACAGCCCCTCCAGCCACATCAGCATCGGCGGCTTGTCCGAGTACAGCTCCACGCCGCGATGCGGGAACAGCCAGTCGCCGCTCTCCACCATGTGCTTGGCGACCAGTGTGAAGCGCGGCTCGTCGGCCGGCCACGGATCGCGCAGGCCGATGCCCGCACCGATGACCAGCAAGGCGGTGATGAACAGCAACCAGGTATCGAGCGAGCGGGTCTTGGCGTAAGTCATGGGACGCATGGCGCGGGATGATAGCGAGGCGATGTCGGAACGCCGTGGTGAGGCGAGGCGCGCCGTCGGCTCAGGCGGCGGCCTTGCGCAGACGGGCATAGAAGAAGCCATCCATGCCGTCCTCGCCGGTCAGGCGCTGGCGCCCGCCGCCGCTGGGGTGGCCGAAGGCTTCACCCGGATCGTGCAGCTGCGCGGCGTCGTGACGCGCGAGGAAGGCCTCGATCTGCTCGGCGTTCTCCGCGGCCAGCAGCGAGCAGGTCGCATACACCAGCGTGCCGCCCGGCGCGAGCACCGCCCAGGCCGCGTCCAGCAGGCGCGCCTGCAGCGCGGTCAGCGCGGCGATGTCCTCGGGCCGGCGATGCAGCAGCACGTCGGGCTGGCGGCGCACGATGCCGGTGGCCGAGCACGGCGCGTCCAGCAGCACGGCATCGAACGGCACCCCGTCCCACCAGACGCTCGGATTGCTGGCGTCGGCCGCCTTGAGCGTGGCCGTCGCGCCGACGCGCTGCAGGGTCTGTTCGACCCGGCGCAGGCGGCGCGCATCCACATCGAGCGCCGTCAGCCGCAGGCCCGGCTGGCGTTCGAGCAGATGCGCGGCCTTGCCGCCGGGCGCGGCGCAGGCGTCCAGCACCCGCGCCTGGTCGGCCAGGGCGAACAGATCGGCGACCTGCTGGGCCGAGCCGTCCTGGACCGACACCACGCCCGAGTCGAAGCCCGGCAGGCCGCCGACGGCGGTCGATTCGGCCAGCCGCAGGCCGTCGGGCAAGGCGGCGACGGTCTCGGCCTGGATCCCGGCCTCGGCCAGCTGCGTGCGATAGGCGTCGCGGCCGCTCATGCGCCGGTTGACCCGCAGCCACAGCGGCGCGGCCTGCGCGCTGGCGGCGAAGAGCGCATCGGCCTGCGCTGGCCAATCGGTGCGGATGCGCTGCTGCAGCCACTGCGGCCAGGCCGCCGACGCATCGGCCGCCGGCACGCCTTCGCGCTGGGCGCGGCGCAGCAGCGCGTTGACCATGCCGGCCTGGTGCGGCCGGCCCAGCGTGCGCGCCGCCTCGACCGTGGCCGACAGCGCCGCGTGCGCCGGCAGCTGCAGCGCGTCGAGCTGGGCCAGGCCGGCCAGCAGCAGCGCGCGCAGTTCGTTGTCCCTGGCCTGCAGCGGGCGCGGCATCCAGCCGCTCAGCGCCGCGTTGTAGGCCGTGCGCCGGCGCAGCGCGGCGAAGCAGATCGCCTCGAGCAGCGCGCGATCGCGCGGATCGGCCAGCTGCGGCAGCGCGGTGGCCAGCTCGGCCTTGAGCGAGCGGCCGCGATGCAGCACCGCGTCCAGCACGCGGGCAGCCGTGACCCGCACCACCACGCCGGCCTGGCTGCTCATGCGCCGGACAGATCGCGGCGCGCGTTGAGGTAGTCGGCGGCGGTGATCGCCTTGCCGCCCTCGCGCTGGACCACGCGCAGGCGCAGCGCACCCTGACCACAGGCGATGTCCAGGCCCTGGCGGGTGGCGGCCAGCAGCGTGCCGGGCGCGGCGTTATGGGCCAGGTCGATGGCGATGGCGCCGTGGATGCGCAGGCGTTCGCCGGCCACCTGGCCTTCCGCGATCGGCCATGGCACGAAGGCGCGCACCTTGCGCGCCAGCACCTGCGCCGGCTGGGTCCAGTCCAGCCGCGCCTCGGCCTTGTCCAGCTTGTGCGCGTAGGTCACCCCTTCCGCGGGCTGCGGCCGCGGCACCGGACGCATGTCGGCGCGCAGCAGGCCCAGGCCGTCGGCCAGCACCTGCCCGCCCAGCTCGGCCAGGCGGTCGTGCAGCTGGCCGCCGGTGTCGGTCTCGGAGATCGGCGTGGACAGCGACAGCAGCACCGGCCCGGTGTCCAGGCCGGCCTCCATCTGCATCAGGCACACGCCGCTCTCGGTGTCGCCGGCCTCGATGGCGCGCTGGATCGGCGCGGCGCCGCGCCAGCGCGGCAGCAGCGAGGCGTGCACGTTCCAGCAGCCGTAGCGCGGGATCTCCAGCACGGCCTTGGGCAGGATCAGGCCGTAGGCGACCACCACCATCACATCCGGCGCCATCAGCCGCAGCGCGGCCTGGGTCTCGGGGTTGCGCAGCGTCTCGGGCTGCAGCACGGGGATGCCGCGCTTGATCGCCTCGAGCTTGACCGGCGAGGCGGTGAGCCCGCGCCCGCGCCCGGCGGGACGGTCGGGCTGGGTGTAGACGGCGACCACTTCATTGTGGCGCACGGCCGCGCGCAGCGACGGCACGGCGAAATCCGGCGTGCCGGCAAAAACGATCTTCATGCGGAGAGGCGCAACTCTGGGTTCGGAGCGAAAGACGGGGGACGCGTGCGTGGCTGATGCGTCGGCAGGACCGACCGGCCGGTTCCCAGGTCCGAAGACCCGCGCCCCGGCGTCATCTCATGCCGCATTCCGTCGCGCCTTGGCCAGCTTCTTCTTGACCATCTCGCGCTTGAGCGGGGACAGGTAATCGACGAACAGCTTGCCGTCCAGGTGGTCCATCTCGTGCTGGATGCACACCGCCAGCAGGCCGTCCACGCGCAGCTGCTGCGCCTCGCCGGTGCGGTCGAGGAACTTCACCGTGATCGCATCGGCGCGGGTCACGTCGGCGAAGATCCCGGGCACCGACAGGCAGCCCTCCTGGTAGACCTGCTCGCCGGCCTTGTCCAGGATCTCCGGGTTGATGAACACCTGCGGGGCGTTCCTCTCCTCGCTCACGTCGATGACCATGAAGCGCTGGTGCACGTCCACCTGACTGGCGGCCAGGCCAATGCCCGGTGCCTCGTACATGGTCTCGAACATGTCGTCGAGCAGGGTCTGGAACGCCGGTTCGGCGATCTGCTCCGCGCGCACGGGCACCGCCTTGGTGCGCAGGCGCGGATCGGGGAATTCGAGGATGGGCAACTGGGCCATGGCGAGCACCTGGTGGGGAGGCCGGGATGCGGTCCGGCGACGGACCGCACATTGTAGGGCTTGTCCTCCAGCACCGGGTAGGCCGCGTCGGGCCGGCAGGGCAGTCGAGCGCAGCGCATGACGCGGGACGGACCGTAGCGCATTTCACAGCGCGCCTCTCGACCGTGGCCGTCCTGCCGACTCAACCCGAAGGGCCACCCCCGGGAGCAGGCCTGTGACGGCGTCATTGCTCGGTCGTGGACCCAAGTCCACTTCCTCGCGCTTCCTTGTCCCGGGCGCGCCCGAGGGCGGCGAGACCCACCCGCCGCCAGAGGACAAGCCCCCGCGCAGCGCCCCCCCACCATCGCTTGCGTCGGCGGGCTTTTTCTGGACTATAGTGGCGACCACCTGTAGGGGAATCAGGTACATACCGCCATGTTCAAACAATGCCGCACAGCTGTGGCTGTCGCGTTCCTGACCCTTGCCGCCTTCGCCACGGCCCAAGAATTCGCCGGCAACCACCCCGACACCTACGTGGTGCGCAAGGGCGACACGCTGTGGGATATCTCGGCGCGCTTCCTCAAGAAGCCCTGGCTGTGGCCGGAGATCTGGCAGGCCAACCCGCAGATCGCCAACCCGCACCTTATCTACCCCGGCGATGTGATCAGCCTGGCCTATCTGGACCGCGTGGCCCAGGCCCAGGTCAAGCCGGGCCCGCGTCAGGACGCGCCGATCACCGGCGTGCCGCTGTCGGACATCGAGCCCTTCCTGCGCCACCTGCGCGTGGTCGACAGCATCGACGATCTGCCCTACATCGCCGGCCTGCAGGACGACCGCCTGCGCGCCTTCGGCGGCCAGGACGTCTATGCCGTCGACCTGGAAGCCCCGCAGGTCGGCCAGCGCTACGCCGTGGTGCGGCCGACCAAGTACTACGACGAGCCCAAGCCCAGCACCGACCTGGATTACCGCGGCGAGCGCACGCTCGGCGAGGGCAACCTGTGGAAGGAGTTCCAGGCCCCGAACGACAACGACGACTTCCTCGGCTACGAGCTGGAGCAGATGGCCATCGGCACCGTCACCGCGGTCGATCCGGAGGGCAACGCCACCACGCTGCATCTGGAAGGCAATGGTCGCGAGGTCCGCGCCGGCGATCGCCTGATCCCGGTCGAGGCCCAGCCCTTCGACCTGCAGTTCTTCCCGCATCCGCCGCGCACCCCGCTGGTGGACGGCAAGGTGCGCATCATGTCGATCTCCGACACGCTGTCCTACGGCGGCGCGCACGACGTGGTCGCCCTGTCCGGCGGTAGCCGCGAAGGCCTGGACAACGGCACGGTGCTGTCGGTGTGGCGCCCGGGCAGCTACAAGCTCGACCCGTTCAAGGGCTCGACCTCGCGCATCGCCGAGACCAAGAAGCCGGGCCAGGGCCGCAACAAGCTGCCCGACCAGTACACCGCGCACGTGATGATCTTCAAGACCTACGAGAAGGTCAGCTACGGCCTGATCATGGAAGGCTCAGCGCCCTCGCGCGTGGGCTACTTCCTGCGCGACCCGGACGCCGGCATGCCGAACACGGCCACCGCCAGCGTCGACTGATCCGACTTTTCCTACGCAACACCACGACGGCGCCCGAGGGCGCCGTCGTCGTTTCCTGGGCCACGCTGGCGGCCATGGACGATGAAGACACCCGCGCCTGGCTGGCCCTGGTGCTCGCGGGCGGCGCCACCGCGCCACGCCGGCAGCTGGTCGAGACCCATGGCAGCGCCGCCGCCGCGCTGGCCGCCGGGCCCTCGGCCTGGAGCCAGGCCGGGCTGGAGGCCAAGCGCTGTGCGCGCCTGGCCGCCCCCTGCGCCGCGGCCCTGGCGCGCTGCCTGGCCTGGCTGGCCGGGCCGCGGCGGCGCCTGCTCCATTGGGGGCATGCCGACTACCCACCGCTGCTGGCACAGACGGTCTCGCCGCCGCTGGCGCTGTTCGTCGAAGGCGACGCCGACCTGCTCTGGCACCCCGGCGTGGCGGTGGTCGGCAGCCGCGCGCCCACCGCCGGAGGCCGCGACAACGCCGCCGACTTCGCCCATGCGCTGGCCTCGGCCGGCTGGGCGGTGCTCAGCGGCATGGCCGCCGGCATCGACGCCGCCGCGCACGAGGCCGCGCTGGCGGTAGCCGATGGGCGCACGGTGGCGGTGGTCGGCACCGGGCCGGACCTGGCCTATCCGGCCGGCCACGCCCGCCTGCGCGCGCGCCTGGCCGAGCGCGGCGCGGTGGTCAGCGAGTTCCCGCCCGGCACGCGGGCGCGGGCGCCGCACTTCCCCAGCCGCAACCGGGTCCTGGCCGGGCTGGCGCTGGGCACCGTGGTGATCGAGGCGGCCGAGCGTTCAGGCGCGCTGATCACCGCCCGCCTGGCGGCCGAGGCCGGACGCGAGGTCTTCGCCCTGCCCGGTTCGATCCACAACCCGATGGCGCGCGGCTGCCATCGCCTGATCCGCGACGGGGCGACCCTGATCGAGCACCCCCGGGAAATCCTCGAAGGCCTGGCCCAGGCCGCCGGCGACCTGGCCAGGGGCCTTGCGGCACCCGGCGGCCGCCCCCATCCAGGGGACGATCCCGCCAGGACGCACCTGGACCCCGACTACCAGCGCTTGTGGGAAGCGCTTGGCCACGACCCAACCGGTATGGATCAACTCGTCGCGCGGACCCGATTGACGACCGCTGAAGTGTCCTCCATGCTGCTGGTCATGGAACTGGATGGGCAGGTGGCGGTCCAACATGGCCGTTACGCACGCAGATCGTAGTTTTCCCACCTCCACAGTGCTTTTGAGCACAGGCCGAGGGCAATGAAAGAGAGCATCCTGGACGTCCTGCTATACCTGTTCGAACATTACTTCACCGAAGACGCCGATCCGGTCCGCGACCGCGACTCCCTCCAGAACGGCCTGATCCAGGCCGGTTTCAGCCCCACCGAAATCAATAAAGCCTTCGACTGGCTCGATGCGCTGGCCGAGCAGCGGCCCAGTGCCGGCGAGCCGCGCGTGGACGGCCCGATCCGCATCTTCCACGGCCTGGAGCTTGAGAAGCTGGACGTGGAAGGCCGCGGCTTCCTGATGTTCCTCGAGCAGCACGGCATCCTGGACGCCGACCAGCGCGAGCTGGTGCTGGACCGCGCCATGGCGCTGGACCAGGACGAACTGGATCTGGACGACCTCAAGTGGGTCGTGCTGATGGTGCTGTTCAACCAGCCGGGGTCGGAAGCGGCCTACGCCTGGATGGAAACCCAGATGTTCGCCGACGAGCCGGAGCCGGTGCACTGACCGATCAACCGGCCTGCGCCCAGGCGCAGGCCGCGCAGGGACGCGGGGAGAATCGATGAGTCAGTGGTATTACCGGCACGAGGCCCGGACCGAGGGTCCGGTGCCGACCGAAGACATCCTGCGTCTGCTGCGCGACGGGACGCTCGGCCAGCAATCGCTGCTATGGCGCGAAGGTCTGGCCCAATGGCACCCGCTGTCGACCCTGCGGCCCGAGCTGGGCCTGGGTCCTGCGCTTCCGCCCGCCCCTCCGCCGCTGGCGGCCGCGTCCTCAGCCCAGCGCACGCCCGCCCGGCGCGGCCTGTCCGGCTGGGCGATCGCCGCGATCGTCGCGCTGGCCTGCCTTGCGCCGATCGCCGTCCTGGCCGCCATCGCGTTCCCCGCTTACCAGGACTACCTCACCCGATCAGTGATCGCCCAGGCCCTGAGCGAGGCGGCACCGGTGCAGGCGCAGGTCCAGCAGGCCATCGCCCAGGCACCGTCGGGATCCTGTCCGGCCAATGGCCAGCCGCCTTTCCGCGCACCTGGCGATTACGCAGGGCGCGCGGTCTCGGCGATCACAATCGGCAAGTTCCCGGCCAGCGGCGCCTGCGGGCTGGAGATCGTCCTGCGCAGGCCCGGACAGGCGCGCCTGGACGGCAAACGGATCTGGCTGGAAGCCGATGGCGCGGGCGGCTGGCGCTGCCGCTCGGAACTGCCGCGCCGCCAGCTGCCGGCCCAGTGCCGCGCCGGCGGGCGCTAGCGCCCCTCCCGGGCAGGGCCTGGGTTCGCCCACCCGCCTGGGTTAACGTGGCGCCCGGGGAATTGGAAGCAACACGGGGATCGCATGTCGAACTGGTACTACGCAGACCGTGACCGCCAGCGTCACGGCCCGATGGACGCGGCCGCGCTGGCCCAGGCCTTCAACGCCGGCCGCATCGGCCAGGACGCGCTGGTCTGGCGCGAAGGGCTGCCCGACTGGCAGCCGCTGGGCCGGCACGCGGCCGAGCTGGGCCTGCTGGGCGACGCGCCGGTCGCGCCGCCGCCGGCGGAGCCGGCGCCATTCGCCGCCGAACCCACCCCGCCCGCCAACGCCGACTGGCGCTCGGCCGTACCAGGGGCCACGGTCGAACCGGCCTCGCCCTACGCCGCCCCGCGCGCCACCATCGCCCGCGAGCAGGACGTGGTCGACGGCGGCGAGATCGTCTACGCCGGCTTCCTCAAGCGCTTCGCCGCCTCGATGCTGGACGGCCTGATCGTCGGCGCGGTGATGCTGGCGGTGCTGGCGATCGTGGTGGCGGTCATGGGCATCGGCGGCCATCTGTTCTCGGACATGGAGGCCGGGCGCGC
Source organism: Pseudoxanthomonas winnipegensis (assembly GCF_004283755.1). Lineage (GTDB taxonomy): Bacteria > Pseudomonadota > Gammaproteobacteria > Xanthomonadales > Xanthomonadaceae > Pseudoxanthomonas_A > Pseudoxanthomonas_A winnipegensis. The sequence continues at coordinate 81,204 of NZ_SHMH01000010.1, read as the reverse complement.
GCCGATGCTGGGCGTGACCTTCGTCCTGCTGTTCTACCTGGTGCCCTTCCTTGTGCAGGCGGCTTATTTCACCCTGATGCACGCCTCCGGCAGCCAGGCCACGCTGGGCAAGCTGGCGGTGGGCATCAAGGTGGTGCGCTCCAACGGCGAGCGGATCTCGGTGTTGCGCAGCTTCGGCCGGTTCGCCGGGCTGGTGCTGCTGGGCGCGGTGACCTGCAACCTGACCCTGCTCGCCTCGGCCATCATGAGCGGCATCACCGCGCGCAAGCAGGGCCTGCACGACATGATGAGCGACACCCTGGTGGTGGACCGCTGGGCCTTCACCGCCCACCCCGAACGCCAGCGCCGCGAGCTGGGCGCGGTGACCATCACCATGCTGGTCCTGGCCGGTCTGGTGCTGCTCGGCTACGTGGCCATCATGGTGTTCGCGGGCATCGGTGCGGCCATGAGCCACCGGTGAGCCGCGACCGGGCCGGCTTGACAGCCGGACCATGGCCGTGATTCCACTATAAAAAGCCACAAGCTGAACGCCCGGGGCCGAAAGGACCGGGCGTCGCCTTCTGTCCTCCCCCGATCTGCCCCACACTCGCCGCCCCGCACGGCCCGCATCGAACCTCCCCAGCCAATGCCCAAGCACCTGCTCATCGTCGAGTCGCCCGCCAAGGCCAAGACGATCAACAAATACCTCGGCAAGGACTTCACCGTCCTGGCCAGCTACGGGCATGTGCGCGACCTGGTGCCCAAGGAGGGCGCGGTCGATCCGGACAACGGCTTCGCCATGCGCTACGACCTGATCGAAAAGAACGAGAAGCACGTCGATGCGATCGCCAAGGCGGCCAAGGCGGCCGACGACATCTATCTCGCGACCGACCCGGACCGCGAGGGCGAGGCGATCAGCTGGCACATCGCCGAGATCCTGAAGGAACGCAACCTGGTCCAGGGCAAGCCCATGCACCGGGTGGTATTCACCGAGATCACGCCGCGCGCGATCAAGGAGGCCATGACCAAGCCGCGCAGCATCGCCGCCGACCTGGTCGATGCGCAGCAGGCGCGCCGCGCGCTGGACTACCTGGTGGGCTTCAACCTCTCGCCGGTGCTGTGGCGCAAGGTGCAGCGCGGCCTGTCGGCCGGCCGCGTGCAGAGCCCGGCGCTGCGCATGATCGTCGAGCGCGAGGAGGAGATCGAAGCCTTCGTCGCCCGCGAGTACTGGTCCATCGCCGCCGAGTGCGCGCATCCCAGCCAGCATTTCAGCGCCAAGCTGGTGAAGCTGGACGGGCAGAAGTTCGAGCAGTTCACGGTCACCGACGGCGACACGGCCGAGGCCGCGCGCCTGCGCATCCAGCAGGCCGCGCAGGGCTCGCTGCATGTCACCGACGTGGCGAGCAAGGAGCGCAAGCGTCGCCCCGCCCCGCCGTTCACCACCTCGACCCTGCAGCAGGAGGCCTCGCGCAAGCTGGGCTTCACCACGCGCAAGACCATGCAGGTGGCGCAGAAGCTGTACGAGGGCGTGGCCATCGGCGAGGAAGGCACGGTCGGCCTGATCTCCTACATGCGTACCGACTCGGTGAACCTCTCGCAGGACGCGCTGGACGAGATCCGCGACGTCATCGCCCGCGACTACGGCACCGCCTCGCTGCCGGACAAGCCCAACACCTACCAGACCAAGTCCAAGAACGCCCAGGAAGCGCACGAAGCCGTGCGCCCGACCTCGGCCCTGCGCACGCCCGCGCAGGTGTCGCGCTACCTGTCCGACGACGAGCGCCGCCTGTACGAGCTGATCTGGAAGCGCGCGGTGGCCTGCCAGATGATCCCGGCCACGCTCAACACGGTCAGCGTCGAGCTGGCCGCCGGCAGCCAGCACGCCTTCCGCGCCAGCGGCACCACCGTGGTGGTGCCCGGCTTTCTGGCCGTGTACGAGGAAGGCAAGGACACCAAGAGCGCCGAGGACGAGGACGAAGGCCGCAAGCTGCCGGCGATGAAGCCGGGCGACACGGTGCCGCTGGACCGCATCAACGCCGAGCAGCACTTCACCCAGCCGCCGCCGCGCTTCACCGAAGCGGCGCTGGTCAAGGCGCTGGAGGAGTACGGCATCGGCCGTCCCTCCACCTATGCCTCGATCATCCAGACCCTGATCTTCCGCAAGTACGTGGAGATGGAAGGCCGCAGCTTCCGGCCTTCCGATGTCGGCCGGGCGGTCAGCAAGTTCCTGTCCGGGCACTTCACCCGCTACGTGGACTACGACTTCACCGCCAAGATGGAAGACGAGCTGGATGCGGTCAGCCGCGGCGAGGAGGACTGGGTGCCGCTGATGACGCGCTTCTGGGAGCCCTTCATCCAGCTGGTGGACGAGAAGAAGGAATCGGTCGACCGCGCCGAGGCCAGCGGCGCGCGCGAGCTGGGCACCGATCCCAAGACCGGCAAGCCGGTCAGCGTGCGGCTGGGCCGGTTCGGGCCGTACGCGGCCATCGGCAGCACCGCCGAGGACGCCGAGGAGAAGCCCAAGTTCGCCTCGCTGCGCCCGGGCCAGTCGATGCACACCATCACCCTGGACGAGGCGCTGGAGCTGTTCCTGATGCCGCGCGCGCTGGGCCAGGACAAGGGCGAGGACGTCAGCGTCGGCATCGGCCGCTTCGGCCCGTTCGCCCGGCGCGGCAACACCTATGCCTCGCTGAAGAAGGAAGACGACCCGTACACGATCGACCTGGCCCGCGCGGTGTTCCTGATCGAGGAGAAGGAAGAGATCGCGCGCAACCGGATCATCAAGGAGTTCGACGGCAGCGATATCCAGGTGCTCAACGGCCGCTTCGGCCCGTACATCTCCGACGGCAAGCTCAACGGCAAGATCCCCAAGGATCGCGAGCCGGCGTCGCTGACGCTGGACGAGGTGGTCAAGCTGCTGGAAGAGACGGGCAAGCCGGTGCGCAAGGGCTTCGGCGCGAAGAAGACCGCGGCCAAGGCGCCGGCCAAAAGCGCCAAGGCCACCAAGGAACCTGCGGCGAAGAAGGCCGCCAAGAAGGCGCCTGCAAAGAAAGCCGCCAAAAAGGCGGTGAAAAAGGTCGCCGCCCAGCCCGAACCGGCCGTGTCGATGCTCTCGTCCAAGGCCATGCCGGTCTCGGGCAAGAAGACCGTGATCAAGAAGAAGCCGGCCGACGACGCCGCACCGTTCTGACGCCATGCCGGTCTCGACCCTGTCCCTGGACGCCGCCGTCGCGCTGCTGCGCGAGGGTGGTGTGCTGGCCTATCCCACCGAAGGCGTGTGGGGCCTGGGCTGCGACCCGCTGTCGCAGCCGGCCGTGATGCGCCTGCTGGCGATCAAGCAGCGCAGCGTCGACAAGGGCCTGATCCTGATCGCCGCCGAGCGCGACCAGCTCGCCCCGCTGCTGGACTGGGACGCGCTGCCGGCCGCGCGCCAGGCCGCGGTGCTCGACAGCTGGCCTGGCGCCAACACCTGGATCGTGCCGGCCTCGCCGCAGGCGCCGCGCTGGGTCACCGGCGTGCACAGCGGCATCGCCGTGCGCGTCACCGCCCGTCCGCAGGTGATCGCGCTGTGCAACGCCTTCGGCGGGCCGCTGGTGTCCACCAGCGCCAACCTGGCTGGCGAGCCGTCGGTGCGCCGGTTCGAGGATCTCGACCTGCGCCTGCTGGCGCGCGTGGACGGCGTGCTGGAAGGCCGCACCGGCGGCCTGGATCGCCCCAGCGTGATCCGCGACGCGCGCACCGGCCAGGTGCTGCGGGACTGAACCGTCACCCCGACGAGACTTCCCGGCCCGCAGGCCAGCGCGCAAGATGCGCGCATGTCGCGCCCACCGCTGCCGCCGCTGTTGCTTGTGCTCGCCGCCCTGGCGGCGAGTGAGGCGGGCGCGGCCGATCCGGTCACGATCTACCGCTGCGTGGGCCGCGACGGCACGGTGACGCTGAGCGACGCCAAGTGCCCGCCGGGCCAGCGCCAGGAAGTGCGCGAGATGCTGCGCCCGCAGGATCCGCCGCCGGTGCCGGCCTCGCCCGCGGCCCCGGCTTCACCAGCCCGCCCCGCCGCCCCACCGGCACCGGCGCAGGTGGTGATCTATCGCACCCCGCCGCGGCCGATGTACCTGTGCACCAGCGACGACGGGCGCAGCTACACCAGCGACAATGGCGACGGGAATCCGCGCCTGGTGCCGCTGTGGTCGCTGGGTTATCCCGGCGGCGGCTGGGGCCCGCCCGGCCATCATCGACCCGGCGGACCGGTGGTGGTCGGCAACACCTGGGTGCGCGACGCCTGTCACCAGCTGCCGCAGGCCGAGGTCTGCGACAGGCTGCGCGACCGGCGCTACGAGATCCAGCGCCAGTACCACAGCGCGCTGCAGAGCGAGCGGCATGCGCTGGACATCGAGCAGCGCGGTCTCGACGCGCGCCTGGACAACGATTGCGGAGCAGGTTGATGGGAGTGAGGAACTGGGCGCGCGTCGCCCTAGCGGCGACGGCGCTGGGCCTGGCGTGGCCGCTGCTGGCGCAGACCACGATCTACCGCTGCACCGATGCCAAGGGCGAGATGACGGTGCAGAACGCGCCGTGCCCGGCCGGGACCAGGGAAGACAAGCGCCAGGTCGGCGAGGTGGCGAGCCGGCCGCTGCCATCTTCGCTGCGCAACGCGCCCGCGCCTGCGGCCGCATCGACGGCGCCGCCCGCGCGCAGCGTCGAGGCGGCGCCGGTCGCGTTGCCTGCTCCTTCCGGGCCACCGCCCGCGCCACTGCACCTGAGCGCCACCCCGGATCCGACCGTGATGCCGCCCGCGCCGACCGGGCCGGCGACGACGATCTACCGCTGCACCGATGCCACCGGCGCGCTGACCGTCCAGAACAGCCCCTGCCCGGCCGGCAGCAAGACCGACAAGCGCGCCGTGCAGGGCGTGGCGAGCATGCCGCTGCCAGGCAACAAGCCCGCCGCCGCAGCGCCGCCGGCGACCGCGGTGCCGGCGGCACAGGCGGGGGCGCCAACCGCGGCGCAGACCGCTCCATTCGCTGCGCCGGCGGCGGGGCGCCAGGGCGCCGAGCGCGCGCGCGATTCGGCCATCGTTCCGGCGGCCGACGACACGCAGGTACTGCAGACGATTCCCGGCATGACGCTGATCCAGGACCCGACCCTGCACAAGGACGACGCGGCCGCCGACGCGCTGGCCGGTCGCAAGCCCGCGCAGGCCAGCCAGGCCGCGGCCGGGCTGGTCACCGGCTCGGCGCCACCGATCCTGTTCCAGTGCACCACCTACGACAGCGGCACCTACCTGACCGAGGAAGCCAACCCGCAGTCGCGCTGCGCGCCGCTGAACACCGTCGGCCTGGACGGCAACCCGGCCGGCGGCGCGGGCCGCGCCTGCGAGGTGATCCACGACGTCTGCGCCCGCGTGCCCGACCAGCGCCTGTGCGCGGCATGGAACAAGCGCCTGGGCGAGGCCGAGATGGCCTGGCGCTACGCCAAGCCCGAGAACCAGGCCGACAGGAAGGCCGACTACGACCGCGTGCAGCGCATCGTCACCGATGCGCATTGCAAATGAGGCGCGCGGCGGGCGAGTAAGAGCGGACAAGCGCGGATCGAAATAGCGAAGAAGACCCGTCATTTCCGCGAAAGCGGGAAGTGCGTTTCGGCAGGCGCATGCCTGATCACCCAGCGGCTTTCATGCGCAGTGCCGACGTCCATGGATTCTCGCCTTCGCGGGAATGACGGTAGATGGTTGGCGAAGGCTTTTAGATTGGACCGCGCTTCAAGGCACGGCCCGATGCCTTTAGGAACGCTTCAGCCCTGCGCCTTGTCGCTTATCAGCTGCACCACGCTGGAGAAGTCCAGGCCGCCGCGGCCGGCCTGTTTGTTCATGGCGTAGAGGTTGCGCGCCAGTTCGCCCAGCGGGATGGTCGCGCCCACGCCCATGGCCGCCTCCACCGCCAGGCCAAGGTCCTTGAGCATCAGGTCGTTGCCGAAGCCGCCGCTGTAGCCGCGCGAGGCCGGTGCGTTCTCCAGCACGCCCGGCCACGGGTTGCAGACCTCGGTGGCCCAGCTGCGCCCGGTGCTGACCGCCATCATCTGCGAGAGCACCTTCGGGTCCAGTCCGTGCGCCACACCCAGGCCGATGGCCTCGCCGGTCACCGCCATGATCACGCCCAGGGCCATGTTGTTGCACAGCTTGGCGACCTGGCCGGCGCCGCTGGTGCCGACGTGGAAAATGTTCTTGCCCATCGCCTGCAGCACGGGGCGGGCGCGTTCGAGCACCTGCGCCTCGCCGCCGACGATGAAGGTCAGCGTGCCGGCCTGGGCGCCGGCGGTGCCGCCGGACACCGGCGCGTCGAGCATCGCCAGGCCGCGCGCGGCCGCGGCCTGGGCGACCTTGCGCGCGCTGGCCGGGGCGATGGTGCTGCAGTCGATCACCAGCGCGCCGGCGGGGATCTGGTCGAGCAGGCCGCCGTCGCCCAGGTACAGGCCTTCGACATGCCGGCTGGCCGGCAGCATCGAGATCACCACCTCGGCGCCGTCCAGCGTGTCGAGGGCCGAGGCGGCGGCGTGGGCGCCGGCGGCCTTGGCCGCCTCCAGCGCGGCGGGCGCCAGGTCGAACACCGACAGCGTGTGCCCGGCCTTGACCAGGTTGGCGGCCATCGGCCCGCCCATGTTGCCCAGACCGATGAAGGCGATATGTGACATTGGTGAGGCCCTCCCGGGGCATAGTGATATCGATGCGTTGTAGAGCCGAGCTCGCTCGGCTGGGGCTTTCCCGGCAGAGCCGGAGCCGGGCAAGCTTGGCTGGAGCTTTCCCGGTAGAGCCCCAGCCGAGCGAGCTCGGCTCTACAGGGTATTCATGCGAGGTCGGCCAGCGGATGCGCTTCGGCGGGCCAGGGCGAGATGAGGAAGCCCTGCGCCCATTGCGCGTCGGCCTGGGCCAGGGTGGCGGGGTTCCAGCGCGGCTTGCGGTCCTTGTCGATCAGCAGCGCGCGGATGCCTTCGGCGAAGTCGCCATGCGCAGCCACGTGCAGGGCGGCGATGCATTCCAGGCGGAAGGTGTCGGCCAGGCTCAGGTCGGCGGCGCGGCGCTGCAGTTCCCAGGCCAGGCGCGCCGAACCCGGCGCACCGGCGGCCAGCGTGGCCTGCGCGGTCTGCAGCCACGGGTCGTCGTCGCTGGAGGCGGCGCCGATGGCGGCTACCACCCGCTCCAGCGAACCGGCGCCGACCAGCGCCTCGACCTGCTCGGCATGCGACTGCAGCGGCCCGGGCGGTGCCGGCGTGGACATGCCGGCCAGCAGCTTGGACAGCGCGGCGCGGTTGGCCGCAGGCGCCTCCTCCCAGGGCTGCGCGACCAACGCGTCAAGCAGCGCGGCGTGCCGCCCGCTGTCGATGCACACATCGGCCAGGCCTGCGTAGATCGCATCGCCGGCGTTGAGCGGCGCGCCGGTCAGCGCCAGGAACAGGCCCGCGCCGCGCGGCACGCGCGCCAGCAGCCAGCTGCCGCCGACATCGGGGAACAGGCCGATGCCGATCTCCGGCATGGCCAGCCGCGAGCGCTCGGTGACCACGCGGTGGCTGGCGCCCGACATCAGGCCGATGCCGCCGCCCATCACGATGCCATGGCCCCAGCACAGCAGCGGCTTGGGATAGGTGTGGATGAAATAGTCCAGGCGGTATTCCTCTTCGAAGAACGCCGCCGCGTACGCGTTGGAGGTGATGTCCTCGCCGCCGCCATCGCGGTACTCGCGCATGCTGCGGTACAGGCCGTGCAGGTCGCCGCCGGCGCAGAAGGCCTTCTCGCCCGCGCCCTGCAGCACCACGCAGGCGATGGCGGCGTCCTCGGCCCAGGCGCGCAGCTGCGCGTCCAGCAGGCGCGTCATCTCCAGCGACAGGCCGTTGAGCGTCTTGGGCGCGTTGAGCGTGGCGATGCCGATGCGCTTGCCGCCTGCACCCTCGCGGGTCTCGAACAGCACCGGCGCCTCGACCACCGAGTCGTGCGGATTCATGCGTTGGTCCATTGCGGCGCGCGCTTTTCAAGGAACGCGTTGACGCCCTCGGCCTGGTCGGCGGTATCGAACAGGTCGACGAAGGCCTCGCGTTCGGCCACCAGCGCCGCGGCGAAGCTGCCGCTGCGCGTGGCCTGCACCAGCGCCTTGCACGCGGCCACGCTGGTCGGGCTCTGGCGGCCCGCGCTGCGCGCCCAGTCCAGAGCACGTGCGCGGCCCTCTCCCCGCGGCACCACCTCTTCGACCAGGCCGATGCGCAGCGCGGTGGCCGCGTCGACGCGCTCGCCGAGCAGGATCATGCGCTTGGCCCAGCCCTCCCCGACCAGCCGCGGCAGCGCCTGTGTGCCTCCCGCACACGGCAGCAGGCCGACGGCCGCTTCGGGGAGGGCGAGCTGCGCGTGCTCCTCGGCGATGCGCAGGTCGCAGGCCAGCGCGCATTCCAGCCCGCCGCCCATGGCATAGCCGTTGATCGCGGCGATGGACACGCCCCGGAACGCGGCCAGCGCCTCGAAGGCCTCGCCGAAGCGGCGCGCCGCCTCCCGCGCGGCCGCCTTGTCGCCGGAGGCGAACTGCTTCAGGTCCGCGCCGGCCGAGAAGAACTTCTCGCCCTCGCCGGTGATCACCAGCGCGTAGATGTCGCGGTCGGCATTGAGCGCGGCGACCAGGTCGCGCAGCGTGGCCAGGCTGTGCACGGTCCAGGTATTGGCCGGCGGGTTGGACAGGGTGACGAGGGCGACATGGCCCTCGGCCTCGACCTTGAGCCCGGTGTGCTCGGTGTCGCGCCAGCTCATCGCAGCGCCTCGTCGCTGCTCAGCAGATGGCGCGAGATGATCACGCGCATGATCTCGTTGGTGCCCTCCAGGATCTGGTGTACGCGGCAATCGCGCAGCAGGCGCTCGACCGGGTACTCGCGGATGTAGCCGTAGCCGCCGTGCAGCTGCAGCGCATCGTTGCAGACCGAGAAGCCCGCATCGGTGGCGAAGCGCTTGGCCATCGCGCACCACACGGTCTTGTCCGGCGCGTCGGCGTCGAGCTTGCGCGCGGCGGTGTGGACCATCTGGCGCGCGGCGACCAGCTCGGTGGCCATGTCGGCCAGCTTGAACTGCAGCGCCTGGAACTCGCCCAGCTTCTTGCCGAACTGGCTGCGCTCGCCCAGATAGCGGCGCGCCGCATCCAGCGCGCCCTGGGCCGCGCCCAGCGAGCACGCGGCGATGTTGATGCGCCCACCGTCCAGCGCCTTCATCGCCAGGCGGAAGCCGTCGCCCTCCTGGCCCAGCAGGTTGGCGGCCGGCACGCGCACGCCCTGGAAGGTGATGCCGCGCGTGGGCTGGCTGTTCCAGCCCATCTTCTCTTCCTTGCGGCCGTAGCTGATGCCCTCCGCATCGGCCGGCACGACGAAGGCGCTGATGCCGCGCGCGCCGGGCTCGCCGGTGCGTGCCATCACCACCAGCACGTCGGTGGCGCCGGCGCCGGAGATGAAGGCCTTGGCGCCGTCGAGCACGTAGTGGTCGCCCTCGCGCACGGCGCGGGTCTTGAGCGAGGCCGCATCCGAGCCCGCGCCCGGTTCGGTCAGGCAGTAGGAGGCCAGCTTCTCGCCGGCGACCAGCCCCGGGCACCAGGCATCGCGCACGGCCGGCGTGGCATTGCTGGCGATCAGCCAGGTGGCCATGTTGTGGATGGTGATGAAGGCGGAGGTCGAGGGATCGACGCTGGCCAGCTCCTCGAACACCACCGCCGCATCCAGCCGCGACAGCCCCAGCCCGCCGACGGCCTCGGGCGAGTACAGCCCGCAGAAGCCCAGCTCGCCGGCCTTGGCGATGGCCTCGCGCGGGAAGATGCATTCGGCATCCCAGTGCGCGGCGTGCGGGGCGAATTCCTTGTCGGCGAAGTCGCGCGCGGCCTCGCGGAAGGCCTGCTGCTCCTCGGTGAGTTCGGCCGCGTCGTGCGGGAGTTTCATCACTGCATTCATGGCATCGCCCTTGTGCGAAGGCTCACTTGAGACTGATCGTGGTGTTGACGCCGTGGCTGAGCGTGTCGTCGTCGAACCAGCGCGCGGTCACCGTCTTGGTCTGGGTGTAGAACAGCACCACCTGCTTGCCGTACGGACCGAGGTCGCCCAGCTTGGAAGCGCGCGAGCCGGTGAAGGAGAACAGCGGCACCGGCACCGGGATCGGCACGTTGATGCCGACCTGGCCCACGTCGATGTCTTCCTGGAAGCGGCGCGCGGCCGCGCCGGACTGGGTGAACACCGCGGTGCCGTTGCCGTTGGGGTTGGCGTTGACGAAGGCGATGGCCTCATCGAGCGTGTCGACCTCCACGATCACCAGTACCGGCCCGAAGATCTCCTCGTCGTAGATGCGCATGCCCGGCTTGACGCCCGAGAAAATGGTCGGGCCGACGAAGTTGCCCTGCGCGTGGCCCTCGACCTGCGGCTTGCGGCCGTCCAGTTCGAGCTTCGCGCCCTGGGCGATGCCCGATTCGATCAGCGATTCCACGCGCGAGCACGCGGCAGTGGAGATCAGCGGGCCGACGTCCACGCCGCTGGCGTTGCCCGGGCCCACTTTCAACGTCTTGGCCTTTGCGACCAGATCGGGGATCCAGTCGCGCGCCGCGCCCACCACCACCATCGTCGAGGCGGCCATGCAGCGCTGGCCGGCCGCGCCGAACGCCGCGCCGGCCATCGCATTGAGCGTCTGCTCCTTGTTGGCATCGGGCAGGACGACGGCGTGGTTCTTGGCGCCCATCATGCACTGCACGCGCTTGCCGGCCAGCGAGGCGCGGTTGTAGACATGCGTGCCGACCTTGGTCGAGCCGACGAAGGACACCGCCTTGATGTCGGGGTGATCGCAGATGGCGTTGACCACCTCCTCGCCGCCGTGGACGACGTTGAGCACGCCCTTGGGGATGCCGGCCTCCAGCGCCAGTTCGACCAGGCGCATGGTCACCATCGGGTCCTGTTCGGAGGGCTTGAGGATGAAGGTGTTGCCGGTGGCGATGGCCATCGGGAACATCCACAGCGGGATCATCGCCGGGAAGTTGAACGGGGTGATGCCGGCGCACACGCCCAGCGGCTGCATGAGCGTGTAGGTGTCCACGCCGTTGGCCACGTTGTTGGCCAGCTCGCCCAGCTGCAGGTTGCCGATCGCCGCGGCGTGTTCGACCACCTCCAGCCCGCGGAACACGTCGCCCTCGGCATCGGGCAGGGTCTTGCCCTGCTCGGCGGTGAGGATCGCCGCCAGCTCGCCCATGTGCTCGCGGATCAGCTGCTGGTACTTGAGGAAGATGCGCGCGCGGGTGCCGATGGGCGTCTTGCGCCAGGTCTTGAAGGCCTCCCTGGCGGCGGCCACGGCGCGGTCCACCTCGTCCACGGTGGCGAAGGGCACCTGCCCCAGCACTTCCTGCGTGGCCGGGTTGACGATGTCCTTCCAGGTGGAGGTGCGCGATTCGACGAAGGCACCGTCGATCAGCAGAGACACGCGCGGCAGTTCAGCGTTCATGGGCGGCCCTTGGGGCGATGGCGAATGACAGGATTCGCATCTTTCGCAAGATCGGGGCCGATTTCAGCCCAAATTCTGCTTAATCCGGCCAATGACCGGGCGGATTTCTGCGAAGATTGCGAAGATGAGCCCCCACCGCCGCCTCGAACTCGGCCTGCGCCTGCAGCGCCTGCGCCAGCGCCACGGCCTGTCCCAGGCCCAGCTGGCCCAGGCGCTGGGCCTGTCGCCCAGCTATCTGAACCAGATCGAGCGCAACAAGCGCCCGCTGACCCCGGCCGTGCAGCAGCGCCTGCGCCAGGTCCTGCAGGACACCGCCGGCCTGTTCGACGCCGACGACCCGGCCGCGCTGATCGACCCGCTGCACGAGACCCTGGTCGCGCTGGACCGGCCCGGCGTGACCACGGCCGAGCTGCGCGCCCTGGCCGGCAACCTGCCCCAGGTCGCCCATGCGCTGCTGGACCTGCACCGCGAGCATCGCGCCCTGCGCGAGCGCGCCGCGGCGCTGGAACTGCAGATCGGCGATGCGACCTCCGGCGCGCCGGCCCTGCTGCCGCCCGGCGACCAGGTGCGCGACTACTTCAACCGCCTGCGCAACCACATCCCCGAGCTGGACACGCTGGCCGAGGGCCTGTTCGACGAACTGGGCCTGGTGCCCGGCCACACCGCGCCGCGCCTGCGCCAGCGCCTGGCCGACCGCCACGGGGTGCTGGTCGAGGTCCACGGCGGCGGCCAGATCAAGCGCCGCCTGGACACGGCCGCGCGCGTGCTGCACCTGCCCGACTACCTGCGTCCGGGCCAGCAGGCCTTCCAGATGGCCGCCGAACTGGTGCTCCTGGAACATCCGGGCCTGATCGCCGCGCTGACCGCGCGCGCCGGTTTCGATGACGCCGAGCGCGTGGCGCTGGCGCGCATCGGCCTGTCCAACTACTTCGCCGGCGCGCTGGTGATGCCCTACGGCGAGTTCCTGCGCAGCGCCGAGCAGAGCCGCTACGACATCGAATGGCTGGCGCACCGCTTCGGCGTGGGCTTCGAGGCGGTGTGCCATCGCCTGTCCACGCTGCAGCGCGAGGGCGCGCCGGGCCTGCCGATCTTCTTCATGCGCGTGGACCGCGCCGGCAACGTGTCCAAGCGCCATTCGTCCACCGACTTCCACTTCTCCCAGGTCGGCGGCTCCTGCCCGCTGTGGATCGTGTACGAGGCCTTCAACCAGCCCGGACGCGTGCTGACCCAGGTCACCCGCCTGCCCGACGGCCGACGCCACTTCTGGCTGGCCCGACAGGTCAGCACCGGCCCGGTCGGCTACGGCCAGCCGCGCAAGACCTTCGCCGTCACGGTGGGCTGCGACCTGCGCCACGCCGAGCGCCTGGTCTACGCCCGCGGCATCGACATCCGCCCCGAATCGGCCGTGCCCATCGGCCCGGGCTGCCGCACCTGCGAATGGAGCGACTGCCTGCAGCGCGCCTTCCCCGCGCTGCCGCAGCTGGGTGCGGTGGCGCGCTGAAGAGTGGCCGCCCGAGCGTGCGCCGCGGGGCACGGGCAGCGCATCTGCTGACGGATCGGCCAGTAGGCCCGAGGAAGTGACTTCCGGCAGACGCGGCGGCGATGCCGTGGCTGAGACGCTCGCGGCTCCAACAGGGGGTTTCGCATGTACTTCCGCAAGACGCTGCTCGCGCTGCTGACCGTGTCGCTTGCTGGCGGCCCGCTATGTCTGGCCGACGCGCGCGCCGCCGAGCGCAGCGCCGAACCTGCCGCCCAGGCGACCTCGATCGATGCGGCGATCAGGCAGCAGATGCGCGAGGGCGGGCTGGTCGGCGTGGGGGCCGCGGTCATCGTGGACGGCAAGGTGGCCTGGCGCGGCGCCTACGGGCTGGCCGACCGCGAGAGCGGGCGTCCGTTCACCACCGCGACCGTCATGAACGTCGCGTCCATCAGCAAGACCGTCGTGGGCGCGGCGATGATGCGCGCGCAGGAGGAAGGCAAGCTCAGCGTCGACGCGGACATCGATGGCTACCTGCCGTTCCAGGTGCGCAACCCGCGTCATCCCGACATCCCGATCACGCTGCGCCAGATCGCCACGCACACCTCCAGCATCACCGATCGCTGGGACGTGTATGCCGCGAGCTACCACTTCGGCCGCAATGCGCCGCAGCCGCTGGGCGACTTCCTGCGCGGCTACTTCGTGCCGGGCGGCGCCGACTACAGTCCGGAGAACTACAACGCCCCCGCGCCCGGCACCGAACGCGACTACTCCAACATCGGCGCCGGGCTGGCCGGTTACATCATCGAGCGCACCACCGGCCAGCCGCTGGATCGCTACACCGAGGACCGCATCTTCCGCCCGCTCGGCATGGACAGCACCCACTGGCGTCTCCAGCCGCGCGATCTGCGCGAGGGCGCCACGCTGTACCTGTCGCAGGACGGCATCGCCGTCGCGCTGCAGCCCTACAGCATCACCACCTGGCCCGACGGCGGACTGCGCACCTCGGTCGACGACCTGTCCAAGTTCTTCATCGCCCTGCTGGGCGGCGGCCAGGCCAACGGCGTGCGCATCCTAAAGAAGCAGTCGGTCGACGATATGCTGCGCCTGCAGTTCACGCCCCAGAACAAGCCTTCCAACGTCAACATCGCCGAGAAGAACTCCGGGCTGTTCTGGCAGACCAAGTACAGCACCCGATACGTGGGTCATGGCGGAAGCGACCCCGGTCTGAAGACCGAGATGCTGGCCACGCCTGACCTGCGCACGGGGATCGTGCTCTTCGCCAACACGGCTGGACCGGAGACCGACAAGGCGTACGAGGCCATCCTCAAGCTGCTCTTCGCCCGCGCCAAGGCGCTGAGCGAATCCGGGGCGTCGCGATAGCAGTCGCCCACGCCGCGGGCGCGTTGAAAGCGCCCGGCAACCGCCTGCGCTGGGCTAAGCTGCCGCCTCGCTCCTCGACCGTCGATCCGATGCAGTGCATGTCCGTCTCCCCCCTGCGCCCGGCTTTCGCGCTGCTGCTGGCGCTGTTCGCCCTGCCCGCCTGCGCGCGGGTGCCGGTGTATGGCGTCAAGGCGGTCAAGACGTATCCGCACGACACGCAGGCCTTCACCGAGGGGCTGTTCTATCTGGATGGCGTGCTGTACGAGAGCACCGGCGAGCTGGGCGAGTCGGTGGTGCGCAAGGTGGAACTGGCCACCGGCAAGGTGCTGCAGGAAGCGGCGCTGCCGCCGCAGTACTTCGGCGAGGGCATCGTCGCGCACGACGGCAAGCTGCTGCAGCTGACCTGGCGCAGCGGCGTGGGCGCAATCCGCGACCTGGCGACCTTGGACATCGTCGGCAGCTTCCGCTATCCGGGCGAAGGCTGGGCGCTGACCCGCGATGAGACGCATCTGTACATGAGCGACGGCACGCCGGTCATCCGCGTGCTCGATCCGGACACCTTGCAGCAGACCGGCAGCATCACCGTCACCGTGGAGGGCAAGCCGCTGCAGCGCGTCAACGAGCTGGAATGGATCAAGGGCCAGCTGTGGGCCAACGTGTGGATGACCGATCGCATCGCGCGCATCGATCCGGCCACCGGCGCGGTGGTGGGCTGGGTCGACCTCAAGGGCCTGTTCGATTACCGCAAGCTGCCCGACCCGAACGACGACGTGCCCAACGGCATCGCCTACGACGCGCAGGGCGACCGCATCTTCGTCACCGGCAAGCGCTGGCCCAAGCTGTTCGAGATCAAGCTGACCGGGCCGCGCTGAGCGCCCGCGCCCACAGACCATGCACACTTTCGACCTGTTTCCCTACAGCTTCGCCGGGCTGCGCCTGCGCGCGCTGCGCCTGGACGATCTGGACGCCTTCCACGCCTATCGCCGCGATCCGGCGGTGGCCCGCTTCCAGGGCTGGCCGCCGATGGACCGCCCGGCCTGCGAGGCCTTCCTGCGCGAGCAGGCCGGACACGATGCCTTGGTGCCCGATGGCTGGCGGCAGCTTGCGCTGGCGCGCGCGCAGGACGACGCGCTGATCGGCGATGTCGGGGTGTGGCTGTCGGCCGATGCCACGCAGGCCGAGTTCGGGCTGAGCATCACGCCGGACGCGCAGGGACAGGGCCATGGCACGGCCTGCGTCCGCGGGCTGCTGGAAAGGCTGGCCTGCCTGCCCTCGCTGGTGGAGATCCATGCCGCCAGCGACCTGCGCAACCTGCCGTGCCTGGCGCTGCTGCAGCGGGCGGGCATGACGCCCTCGCACCGGCGCGAAGACGAATACAAGGGCGAATGGTGCGTCGAGCAGGTCTTCGTGACCCGGCTGGAGCCGCATCGCCACCTCGCGGATACCACCGCACTGCGCACCGACAAAACGTGATCAAGCTGGCCAAGTCCGTCACCTTGGTGAGAGCCCACGTCTCTTCCGATCACGCCGCGCCCTCCCTGTAGAGCGGAGCTTGCTCCGCTGCCTTCCGTTCAATTCGCAGGAAAGCCACAGCGGAGCAAGCTCCGCTCTACAGGCGCGGCTGCGGTATCCCGTCAGTCCGATGGCGGACCATCGCATTCAGGCGGAGGAGCGGCACGCGCATGCAGGCGGCCAGGGCCGCCTTGTCGGCCGCATGCGGCACAGGAAGCGCCGATGCCACGCCGATCGCACTCAGCCAGGCACGCGCACCGCAGCGGGCTTGCGCACCTCGACCACGCGGGTCGGCACCCACGGGCCGCCCCACCACATGCGCCAGCCCAGGCTGCGGCGCTTGGCGGTCACGCCGTGGGTGGCGAGCCTGGCCAAGTATTCGTCGGTCTTGTTGATGTCGGCCAGCAGCAGCACGCCGCCGGGGCGCAGCACGCGCCAGGCCTCGTCGATGGCCTGCGCGCGGCCCTCGCGCGTGGCGATGTTGTGGATGGCCACATTGGAGACCACCGCATCGAAGCTGGCATCGGCGAAGGGCAGGTGGCGCATGTCGGCGGTGTGCAACTCCACGCGCGCGGCCACGCCCTCGGCCTCGGCATTGGCCAGCGCGGCCGCCATGGCGTTGCCCGACTGGTCCTTGCTGCTCCAGATGTCCACGCCGACCGCGCGACCGCGCGGCAGGTGGCGCGCGACCTCCAGCAGCACCATGCCGCGGCCGCAGCCCAGGTCCAGCACCCGCTCGTCGCCGCGCCACGGCTGCGCGGCCAGCAGGCGCTGCCAGACCAGGAACTTCCCGCGCCGCGTGGTGTGCAGGTACAGCCCGGCCATCAGCACCAGGATGATGGCGCTCACCCACCACTGCGGCGCCACGAACACCGCGACGGCCGCACAGGCCACGGCGCCTGCGAGCATGCCGAGCGGGGCATAGGGCGCGTCGATGCCGTAGCGACCGGCGCGAAGCGATGCGGACATGGGCGTGTTCTCCGAAAGGGGCGGCGCCATCGTGCGCGTGCGCCGGCACGCCCTCCAGTGACAGCTGTCATTGCGATGGAGTGCAGCCATGCGCGGGACGGCTCGGGTCCGGCGTCGACCCGTTCCGGTGCGGCCCAGACGCCCGACCGGACGCGTCCGGCGGGGCGTGGACGGGCCGCGGCGGCCATGAGCCCTCGTCGGCGCGCCTCCCCGGTGCGCCGGCACCTCCCGGGCGGGCCCGTCCGGGCCCGCCGGGCCGGCCGTGTAAAATCGCCGTCTTTTTCAGTGCGCCCACCGCGCCCCTCCATGGCCAAACCCCGACAACACGGGCCTGTCCCCGGCCCGGCCTTCGTGCGCCTGCTCGCGCGGCTGGGCCAGGTCGCCGTGCCGGCCCCGCCGCCGGCGCTGCCCGAGCGGCTGGCGCAGTGGGTGAACTGGAACCGCGCGGTCGCCCTGTCGCGGGCGCTGGACGGCGGGCCGCCGCCGGCCGCCGACGGCCCGCGCTTCGACGCCGCCGAGGCCGACGCCTGCCATGCCCAGCGCGCCGCCCTGGCCGCGGCGATCCGCGAGGACCGCGAGCTGGCCGCGGCCATCCAGCGGCGCCTGGACAAGGCTGCCGGCGAAGGCACAAGCCTGGACCTGGCCGTGGACTTCGCCGTGTTCCGCCAACGCTACCTGGCCCACCAGCGCGCCATGCTGGCCACCACCGGCCTGCTGCGCGGCCGCCTGCGCGACATGCTCGGCCACGGCCCGGCGGCGCTGGCGCGGCTGGCCGAGGTCGACGCGGTGATGGAATCGACCCTGAGCCCGCGCGAGCAGACCGCGCTGGCCGCGGCCCCGGCGCTGCTGGAACAGCACTTCCTGCGTCTGCGCCCGGCCGAGGCCGACGCCGTCCCGGCCAGCGCCCCCCCAACCGACGCCGCGCAGATGCCTGCCTGGCTGCAGACCTTCGCCCAGGACATGCAGCGTGCGCTGCTGGCCGAGCTGGACCTGCGCTTCCAACCGATCGATGCGCTGCTCGCGGCGCTCACGCCTTCGTTGATGCCTTCATGCCAAGAACCGTCCTGAACCTGATCGTCTTCCTCCTGGGCCTGCTCGCCGTGGCCTGGGTCGGCGCCGGCTACCTCGGCAACAACGCGCTGGGCGTGGCGGTGTCGCTGGTGATCGCCGCCTGTTACATCGCCGGCGCGATCGAGCTCCACCGCTACCGCCAGGCCACGCGCACGCTGGAGCTGGCCCTGGCCGAGGACCCCGCCGCGGCCTCGGGCGTGGCGGCCTGGCTGGAACGGCTCGCCCCCAGCCTGCGCCAACCGGTGCGCCTGCGCATCGAAGGCGCGCGCGTGGCCCTGCCGGCGCCGACGCTGACGCCGTACCTGACCGGCCTGCTGGTGCTGCTGGGCATGCTCGGCACGCTGCTGGGCATGATGGCCACGCTGCGCGGCACCGGCCTGGCGCTGGAGAGCGCGATCGACCTGCAGGCCATGCGCGGCTCGCTGGCCGCGCCGGTGAAGGGCCTGGGCTTCGCCTTCGGCACCTCGATCGCCGGCGTGGCGACCTCGGCGATGCTGGGCCTGCTCTCGGCGCTGTGCCGGCGCGAGCGCCTGGAGGCCGTGCAGCGGCTGGATGCGGCCATCGCCACCACGCTGCATCCGCACTCGCGCGCGCATCGGCAGGAGGAGGCCTTCCGCCTGCAGCAGGCGCAGACCGCGCTGATGCCGCAGCTGATCGAGCAGCTCGGCGCGCTGATGCAGACCATCCAGACCCACAGCAGCACCACCCACGCGCAGCTGGTCGAACGCCACGAGGTCCTGCATGCCCGGACCGAGGCCGCGCACGTGCAGCTGAGCGAGGTGCTGGCCCGCGCGCTGGCCGCCAGCGTCGCCGACAGCGCGCAGGCCGTGAACGCCGCGCTGCAGCCGGTGGTCGAACGCACCCTCACCGGCCTGGCGCGCGACGCGCAGACGCTGCAGGCCAGCGTGCGCGAGGCGGTGCAGCAGCAGCTCGACGCGCTGGACAAGGGCTTCGCCGGCGCCACCAGCGCGGCCCGCGACAGCTGGACTGCCGCGCTCGATGCGCAGCGCCAGGCCCACGCCGCGCAGGTCGATGCCCTGCAGCAGGCGCTGGACGGCGCCGGCCAGGCGCTGTCCACGCACGCCACGCGCACGGTCGAGGCCATCGGCGCGCGCCTGGACGGCACCGCGCAGCAGCTCGACACGCAGTGGACCCAGGCCCTGGCCCAGCAGCGCGAGCTGCACGCGGCCCAGGCCGCGCAGCACGCGCAGGCGCTGGAGCAGGCCGGGGCCGCGTTCCAGACCCACGCCGCCGCGCTGCTGGACCACGCCCGGCAGGCGCAGGCGCAGCTGCACGACACCCTGACCGCCCAGGCCGAACGCGGCGGCGCGCAGATGGAGGCGGCCAGCGCCGCGTTCGCGCGGCATAGCGCGCAGGCGGCCAGCGCCTTCGACACGCACGCCGGCGCCGTGGCGCGCAGCGCCGAGGACACCCAGCAGCAGCTGCGCGAGGCGCTGGCCCAGCAGGCCGAACAGCACGCGCATCAGCTGCGCGAGGCGGCCGCGGCCTTCGACCAGCACACCGCCACCGTGGCGCAGACGCTGACCCGCTCGCACAGCGCGCTGCAGGACGCGCTGGCCGCGCAGGACGGGCAGCGCCTGGCCGCCTGGTCCGAGGCGCTCGCCTCGACCCATCAGGCCCTGCACGAGGAATGGCGACAGGCCGGCGCCGAGACCGCGCAGCGCCAGCAGGCCATCTGCGACACCCTGGCGCGGACCGCCGAGGCGATCACCGGCCAGGCGCAGACGCATGCGCAGGAGACCATCGCCCAGATCACGCGCCTGGTCGATGCCGCCGCCGAGGCGCCGCGCGCAGCGGCCGAGGTCATCGCCGAACTGCGCCAGAAGCTCTCCGACTCCATGGTGCGCGACACCGAGCTGCTGGCCGAACGCAACCAGCTGATGTCCACGCTGGACACACTGCTGGACGCTGTCAACCACGCCTCCACCGAGCAGCGCGGCGCGATCGACGCCCTGGTCTCCACCTCGGCGCAGCTGCTGGAACGCGTCGGCACGCGCTTCACCGACCATGTCGAGGCGCAGACCGGCAAGCTGGAACAGGCCGCCGCGCAGGTCGGCGCCAGCGCCACCGAAGTGGCCAGCCTGGGCGATGCCTTCGGCGCGGCGGTGGCCCAGTTCGGCCAGGCCAACGCGGAACTGACCGAGCGCCTGCAGGGCATCGAGCAGGCGCTGGACAAGTCGCTGGCGCGCAGCGATGAGCAGCTGGCCTACTACGTGGCCCAGGCGCGCGAAGTGATCGACCTGAGCCTGCTCTCGCAGCGCCAGATCATCGAGGACCTGCGCCAGCTGGGCGATGCCAAGAGCGCGGCGGCATGAGTGGGGAGATCGAGCTGGACGAAGGCGCCGGCACGCCGGTGTGGGCGGCGTTCGGCGATCTGATGTCGGTGCTGCTGGGCGCCTTCGTGCTGATCCTGGTCGGCGTGATCGCCGTGCAGCTGCAGCTGTCGAGCAAGCTGGACGAGGAGGCGCACCGGCGCCAGGCGCTGGAGCAGGCGCTGGCCGGTCCGCTGGCCGCCGGCCGCGTGACCCTCGTCGATGGCCGCATCGGCATCCGCGGCAACGTGCTGTTCGCGCTCAACTCCGACCAGCTGCAGCCGGAGGGGCGCGAGGTGCTGCACAGCCTGGCCGCGCCGCTGCGTCAGTACCTGCACGCGCGCGACGAGGTGCTGATGGTCAGCGGCTTCACCGACGACCGCCCGATCCACGACGACAACCTGCACTACGCCGACAACTGGGAGCTGTCCGCCCAGCGCGCGCTGACGGTGACGCGCACGCTGATCGCCGAGGGCGTGCCGGCGCCCTCCGTGTTCGCCGCCGCGTTCGGGTCCGAACAGCCGGTGGCCTCCAACGACGACGCCGAGGGCCGCGCGCGCAACCGCCGCGTGGAGATCGCGCCGATGCCGCGCCCGTCCAAGACCGCCGCGACGCCCTGACGTGCAGGCGGCGCTGGGCCAACTGGAACGCTGGCGCGCGCAGGGCGCCGACCGCATCGACCCGGTGCGCTTCGCCCTGCTCGACGCCCTGGCCGCACGCACCCAGGCGCAGACCGGCGCGACCCGTGCATTGCTGGAAGCGCGCCTGGCTGCGCTGCTGGACGAGTACCGCACCCGCGTCGAGCAGGCCCGGGCGCGCAAGCGCAGAACGTCCCGCCAGGCCGTGAGCGTGGCCAGCCCGCTGGCCGAACTGCTCGATGCCTTGCATGCCGGCGCGCAGCAGCGATTCGACGCGCGCGACGAGGCGCATGCCGCACCCGCTCCGCTTGCGCCCTCCGGCCCGACGTCCGCGCAGGATCACCGCCGTCGCCAGCCAGGCCAGTCGCGGGCACACGCACCCACCGCGCGTGAGGCCACGGGGGCAATGCGGCCTGCCGCGGCGTCCTATCCGCAGCTGCCGGCGCTGGACGAGTTCCAGCGCCTGTGGGAAGAGGTGCGCACGGCGCGCCAGCTGCGCCAGTCGCTGGAGCCGGCGCCGGAAGATTCGGGCCCGCTCAACTCGCACCTGCTGGTGCACCGCGCCCTGACGCTGATGCACGACACCGCGCCAGGCTATCTGCAGCACGTCCTCGGCTACGTCGATGCGCTGTCGTGGATGGCCCAGCTGCAGGGCGGCACCGACCCCGAGGCCGACGCCCCCCGCCTCCCCAGCGGCGCCAAGCCCTCCAAACCCTCGCGCAGCCGCACCCGCAAAAAGCCCGCATAACGCCTTTGCCCCCTCCCTTTCGCGCAGCGAAGGGGAGGGCTGGGGTGGGGTGCTTTTGCTGTTGCTTCTTGTTGCAAGCAAAAGCAACAGCAACATCAAAAGCCAACCCCTCCCCAGCCCTCCCCTGCTTCGCAAGGGAGGGGGCGGATTCGCGCGAACGGAATGGTTTGCCTGCCGGCTCAACTCCAGGCTTTTGTCTCGACTGACTTTTGCGCTGATCGGCCACTGCCTGCGCCAGCTTCTGCCTGAGTGCCTCTTGGGCTTTGGCTCCTGCCCCCTCCCTTTCGCGAAGCGAAGGGGAGGGTTGGGGAGGGGTGCTCTTGCTGTTGCTTCTTGCTTTAGGCAAAAGCAACGACAACAGCCAACCCCTCCCCCTCAGTCGCTAGCCGCGACTTCGGCCTCCCCTGCTTCGCAAGGGAGGGGGCCGAGCGCTGCGAACGTCGGGATTCGCGGGGGCGGTTAGAAGCCGCTGCAGCCGAAGCCGCCGTCGACGTCCAGGCAGACGCCGGTGATATAGGCCGCCGTCGGCAGGCACAGGAAGGCGATCGCGCCGGCCACCTCCTCCGCTTCACCCAGGCGCTGCAGGGGCGTGCGCGCCAGCACGCGCTCGTGCTGCGCCGGCGAGGCCAGGCGCGCGGCGGTGCGGGGTGTGCGGATGGCCCAGGGTGCGACCGCGTTGACGCGGATGCCGTCCTGCGCCCATTCCACCGCCAGGCTGCGCGTCATCTGGTGCAGCGCGGCCTTGGCCATGCCCTCGACCGTGGCGCCGCGCACCGCGCGCAGGCCGCTGGCCGCGCCCACATTGACGATGCTGCTGGCCGGGTGCCGCGCCAGCAGCGGCTGCGCATAGCGGCACAGCTCGAACGCGGAGAACAGCCCGGTCTCGAACACCGCCCGCCAGGTCGCTTCGTCCAGATCCAGCAGGCTGCCGTTGGCCCCGGCGCCGACGGCGTTGACCAGGATGTGCAGGCCCTCGCCCTGGTCCTCGACCCAGTCCAGCAGCGCGCGCCGCTCCTCGTCGTCGGCCACGTCGGCGGCGAAGCCCTCGATCATCCGCTCCGGGTGGGCATCGGTGAGCTCGTCGCGCGCCGCCTCCAGCGCATCGGCGTCGCGTGCGACCAGCAGCACGTCGGCGCCGAGCGCGAGCAGTTCGGCCGCGGCGGCCAGGCCGATGCCGGCGCTGGCGCCGGTCACCAGGGCGAGCTGTCCGTCCAGGCGCCAGCGGTGGGGATGGGACATCGCGTTCTCCTTCAGCGCACCAGGGCCATGCCGATCGAAGCCGGCGCGGTCGGTGCGAACCCGAACTGCGCATACAGCCGATGCGCCTGGCCGTCGGCAATCAGACTGACATAGGCACTGGCCGGCACCTGCAGGCGCAAGTAGTCGGCGATCGCGGCCATGATGCGTTTACCCAGGCCCTGTCCCTGATGCGCCGGCAGCACGGCGATGTCGACGACCTGGTAGAAGCAGCCGCCGTCGCCGATCACGCGCCCCATGCCCACCGGCTGGCCGTCGCACAGCACCTGCACGGCGAAGCAGGACTGGGGCAGCCCCTTCGCAGCAGCTTCTTCGGTCTTCGCGCTCAGCCCCGCGCCGACGCGCAGCGCGCGGTAGACCGCGACGGTCGGGACGGCTTCGATCAGCGTGTAGCGAGGGGGCATGGCGCGCTCGGCGATGGCGTCGGCGTAGGATAGCCACGCATCCCTCGCGAGGCAGCCGCCATGTCCGCATCCCCTTGCCTTCGCTTGCTGTGCGCCGCCTGCCTGGGCGCGCTCGCGGCCTGCAGCCCGCCGGCCGCGCCGCAGCCGGACAAACCGCCCACGCCGCAGAGCACCGCCGCGGTCCAGGCCCTGCACCGGCCGCTGGACAAGGCCAAGGCCGTCGAGGGCCAGCTGCAGCAGACCAAGGACGCGCAGGACAAGCAGATCGAGGCCGCCGAAGGCCAGTGACGCGTCAGCCCTGTTCGGCGCGCTGCAGCGCCTGCAGCGCCCACTCGCCCAGCAGGCGACGGCCGGGGTTGTCGCCGGCGATCCATTCCTCGGGCGTGAACAGGTCGAACAACCCCACCTTGATCAGCGTGGGCACCGCCAGCTCCAGTTCCCGCTCGACCTCGCCGCGCTCGCCGGCGTTGTAGCGCACGACGTTCTGCAGCATCGCGCCCACGGTGCCGGTCTGGACGCGGCTGCCGTCCTTGAGGCGGACGCTGGGAAGGGATTCTCCCTCCGCCACGATCCGGTGATTGGCCTGGGCAAGGTCCCGGCTGTCGAAATCGGTCGTCTTCATGGCATCTCCTTTCACAGCCCGCAGAAGCAGTACGCCAGCTCGCTGACCGGCTTGCCGCCGGGCTTGCGCTCCAGCGCGTCCTGCACGAACTTCAGCTGCTCGGCGGTGTGCGGGGCGGCCTTGATCAGCAGGCTCTGGGCGAGGTCCGAACGACCCACCAGCGCCTGACCCATCGGGCTGCCGGCCGCGTTGGCCAGGAACTGCTCGAACGGCGACAGCTCCTTCTCCACGTACTGCACCCGGTACTTGTCGGCCGCGCCCAGCTTGGCGCGCGCGGCGGCATCGGCGATGGCGTCCTTCAGCCCGCCCATCTGATCGACCAGGCCGCGCTCCATGGCCTGCTGGCCGGTCCACACGCGGCCACGGGCGATCTGGTCGATCTGCTCGACGCTCTTGTGGCGCGCGGCGGCCACGCGGCCGGTGAAGTCGGCATAGCCCTTGTTGATGACCGACTGGATCATCTGGCTCACCTGCGGATCCATCGGCTTGGTCGGGTCGAACGCGCCGGCGAAGGGCGTGGTGCCCACGCCATCGGTATGCACGCCGATCTTGCCCAGCGCCCGGGTGAAGTTGGGCACCAGGCCGAAGATGCCGATCGAGCCGCTGATGGTCGAGGGATCGGCATAGATGCGGTCGGCGTTCATGCTGATCCAGTAGCCGCCCGAGGCGGCCAGGTCGCCCATCGACACCACCACCGGCTTGCCGGCGGCCTGCAGCGCGACCACCTCGCGGCGGATCTGCTCGGAGGCGAACACCTCGCCGCCGGGCGAATCCACACGCAGCACCACGGCCTTGACCTTGTCGTCCTCGCGCGCGGTGCGCAGCAGGGCCGAGGTGCTCTCCCCGCCGATGCGGCCGGCCGGCTGATCGCCGGAGCTGATCTCGCCGGAGGCCACCACCACGGCCACCTGCGGGCGCTCGTCCAGCGCGGCCGGCTTGGCGGGCAGCTGCGCCAGGTACTGCTCCAGCGTGACGTGGCGGAAGCCCAGGCCGGACTTGTCGGCGTCGTCCTCGTCAGCCACGCCGCGTTCGATCAGCAGCTGCTGCACGTCCTGCCAGGTCTTCAGCCCGTCGACCAGCTTCTGCTGCAGGGCGACCTTGGCCAGGTCGCCGCCGGTGGCGGTCACCTCGGCCGGCAGGTTGGTCACCCCGGCGCTCACCGCCTCGGGCGAGAGCTTGCGCGCCTTGCCGACGTCGGCCAGGTAGCGGCCCCACACATCGTTCATCCAGAACAGGTCGGCTTCCTTGGCGTCGGGCGAGGCCGCGTCCAGGATGTAGGGCTCGGCGGCGGACTTGTACTCGCCCACGCGGAACAGGTGCACGTCCACGCCCAGCTTGTCCTGCAGGCCTTCGCGGAAGTACTGGCGGTAGCGGCCCAGGCCGGTGATCTCCACGCTGCCCATCGGGTCCAGATAGACCTCGTTGGCCTGCGCGGCCAGCAGGTACTGGCCTTGGCTCATGTTCTCGCTGAAAGCCAGGATCTGCTTGCCCGAGGCGCGCAGGTCGGCCAGCGCGGCGGCGACCTCGCGCAGCGAGGCATAGCCGCTGGCCCGCAGCTTGTCGAAATCGACGAAGACCCGCTCGATCCTGCGGTCGGTCTTGGCCACCTCCAGCGCGCGCAGCAGGTCGCGCAGCTGCACCTCGCCGCCGGCCTGGCCGAAGGCCTTGGACAGCGCACGGCTGGCCGGGTCGGACGAGTACTGCTCCACCAGCGCCGCGTCGGGGGCGATCACCAGGGTGGTGCGGTCCTGCAGCGGCTTGGGACCACCACCCTTGGCCAGGGCCACGATCACCAGCACCCCGATCAGGAACAGCAGGCCGAAGAAGACCAGGTTGAAGATCAGCCGTCGGGTGAAATTCATCACGTCCCACAGGCCGATGAAGAATCGGCTGATCGGATCGCGGCGGACGGGTTGGTTCATGGGCGCTGGGGGCTCGTTCGACAAACGGTGCATCAGCTTAGTCGCAGCCGCGCCGCCGCGGCATGCCCCACACGTCACGGCACGGCTGTTCAGCCGGCCGGCCCCGCCTTCAGGCCAGGCGCGCGGTGCTCCGGCGCAGGCGCAGGGCCATCATCACCGCCGCGGCGGTCAGGCCGATGGTCAGGCCGACCCACATCCCGCGCGGACCGTAGCCCAGCCCCAGGCCCAGCGTGGCGCCCGCCGGCATGCCGACGCCCCAGTAGGCCAGCGCCGCCAGCAACATCGGCACGCGCGTGTCCTTGAGCCCGCGCAGCGCGCCGGCCGACATCACCTGGATGCCGTCGGGGAACTGGAAGATCGCCGCCAGCACCAGCAGGCTGCCGGCCAGCGCGGCCACGGCCAGATCGTCGGTATAGATGCCCACGATCTGGTTGTGGAACAGCGCCAGCACCAGCGCCGAACAGGTCTGCGTGCCCAGCACGATGGCGTAGCCGGCGCGCACCGCGCGGCGCACGCCGTGCGCGTCGCGCCGGCCCAGCGCATGGCCCACGCGCACCGTGGTCGCCTCGGCCAGCGCCATCGGCACCATGAAGCAGATCGCCGAGAGGTTGATCGCGATCTGGTGCGCCGCCGCCGGCACCGCGCCCAGGCGCGCGATCAGCAGCGCGGTGCTGATGAACAGCCCGCCCTCCATCAGCACCGTCACCCCGATCGGCAGGCCGGTGCGCAGCAGCGGGGCGATCTGCGCCCAGCGCGGCGGTTCGAAACGCGCGAACAGCCCCAGCGGTGCGAAGCGCCTGGAGCGCGCCAGATAGGCGAGGAACAGCAGCGCCTGCGCCCACATCATCACCGCCGAGGCGATGCCCAGCCCGCCGGCGCCCAGTTCCGGCAGGCCCCAGGCGCCGAAGGCCAGCCCGTAGCCCAGCGGCGCCAGCAGGAACAGCCCGCCGAAGCCCAGCACCATCGTCGGCAGCGTCCAGTGCATGCCCTCGCTCAGGTTGCGCATGCACAGGTAGGCGGCCATCGCCGGCATGCCCCAGCGGATGCCGTGCAGGAAGTCGCGCGCGCCCGGGACGATCTCCGGCGCGATGCCCATCGGCGCCAGCGCATGCGGGATCAGGCTCAGGAACACGAACATCGCCAGCCCCAGCCCCGCCGCCAGCCACAGCGCCTGGCGGAACAGCGGGCCGATGCGGTCGTGCTCGCCGGCGCCGTCGTGGTGCGACACCGATGCGGCCAGCGCCACCAGCGTGCCGATCGGCACCATCAGCGGCAGCCACATCAGCGCGGTGCCGGTGGTGACGGCGGCCAGGGTGGCGGTGCCGTGGTGACCGGCGATGACGTTGTCGACAAAGCCGACCAGGCCGGCCGAGACATGGCCGATGACCAGCGGCAGCGCCAGGCGGCCGGTGCTGCGCATCTCGTGCGCAAGGCCCGGCGCGGGCAAGGAAGGGGCGGACATGGAAACACGCACAGCGGCTGCGATCGCGCGCGGGATGGGCGCTGGCATCGGGCCGGGAAGGGCCGCTATCTTACCGGCCGACCTTGGGGAAAGGGGCGCCGCTTCGATGACCACACCACCCGGCGGACACGCCACGTCCGCCGCATGCGACAACTGCGCCACCCCGCTTGCCGGCCATTACTGCCATGCCTGCGGCCAGCCGGCGCACAACCCGCTGCGCAGCTTCGGCCATGCGGTGGAGGAGGTGTTCGAGTCGTTCTGGCACCTGGACGGGCGCATCGTGCGCACGCTGCGCGAGCTGATCGTCCCGGGGCGTTTGCCGGTGCGCTTCCTGCGCGGCCACCGCGCGCCGTATGTGCCGCCGCTGCGGCTGTTCGTGGTGCTGAGCGTGCTGACCTTCTTCGTGGCCCAGTACGCAGTGCATGTGGACGGCGGCAAGGAGATCGGCTCGATGCTGCGCGGCGTGCAGGACGGCGCCTGGGAGCGGCCCGAACTGATCGCCGATCCGGGCCAGTTCGGCGCGCAGACCACGGTCGCGGCGGTGGAGGCCAGCCGCGACGAGAAGCTCGCCGCCCTGCGCGAAGCCAAGACCCAGGTCGCCGCCGACTCCATCGCCGCCCGGGCCATGACCATGGGCGAACGCAAGCTGCGCGCCGATGCGCAGGCGCGCCTGCATCAGCTCGACCCGAGCCAGCCGGCCACGCTCGCGCCCGAGGCAGGCGCAGCGGAGCACGCGCAAAGCACCCGCGAGCCCGAAGCACCTAAGCCGGCCAGCCGCACCACGAACGAACAGATCCACATCGACGCCCTGCCCGGCTTCGCCAACCGCTGGCTCAATGCCAAGGTCGAGCGCGCCCGGCTCAATCTGCAGCGCTACAGCGACGATCCGGGCGAGTTCGTGCACGTCTTCCTGGCCGCGATCCCCAGTGCGCTGTTCGTGCTGGTGCCGGCCTTCGCGCTGCTGCTGAAGCTGTGCTACCTGGGCAGCGGACGCGGCTATCTGGAGCATCTGGTGGTCGGCCTCTACAGCCACGCCTTCCTGGTGCTCGCGCTGCTGGCGATGTTCGCGCTGATGCTGATCGGCGACGCCCTGCCCGCCAGCGCCGGCTGGCTGGCGCGGACCCTGGGCGTGCTGCGCGTGCTGCTGGCGCTGTGGCTGCCGGTCTATCTGTGGCTGACCCAGCGCCGCGTCTACGGCGAAGCGTGGTGGCTGACCACGCTCAAGTACGGGGTGATCGGCGTGCTGTATTTCATCCTGGTGGGCATGTTCTCGCTGGTGCCGATGTTCTCCAGCATCACCCACTGAGGCCTGCCATCCATCACGGAGGCAGGGCGCGCCGCTTTAGTGGCGCAGCCGTTCCTGCAGCCACTGACCGCGGCCGGCGGGGTCGGCGGCGATGAGCGCCTGGCGCAGGGCATCGCGGTCCTGCGGCGGCGTGCGCTGGGCCAGCACGGCCAGGTCGGCGCGCTGCGGCGCGGTCAGCTGGCGCAGCACCGCGCGCATCGGCGCGATCTCCGCCTGCGGCATGTAGGCCAGCAGCGGCTGCAGGCGGGCGAAGTCGGCGCCGATGTCGGGGCCGAGGCGCCAACCGGCCTGCTCGCTCTGGTCCAGTTGCCCGAACCGGGTCAGCAGCGCCTGCTGCTGCGCCGGCGGCAGCGTGGCCAGGGTCGCGGCGGCCTGCTGCAGCCGGCTGCGGGTGGCCGGGTCCAGGGCCAGCCAGTCGGCGTACTCGGCCCGGCGCCTGGCGCGCTCCAGCGGCGGCAGACGGTCCCAGGCGACCATGCGGTCGGCGAAGGCGTGCCGCGCCGGCGTGCTCAGCGCCGCCAGGCGCGCAGCGCGCGCGGCCTGGATCGCCGGCGTGAGCGCCTGCTCGTCGCTCGCCTGGGCCAGCAGCACCGAGGTCGCCAGGCCCAGCACGGCCGCCACGGCCAGGGCCACGAGGGGCTTACTGCGCCGCATCGCGAGCCTCCGCAGGGGCGTTCATGGCCTCGGCGGCCTCGCGCTGACGGTCCTGCGGCGCGGCCGCGTACCAGGCCAGGAACCCGGCCCGCTGCGCCAGCGCCAGCCCTTGCGGGTCCATCAGCGCGTCGAAATCCGGATGGGTCAGCACCGCCTCGGCCTGGCTGAAGCGCTTGTCGGCCTCGTCATCGCGCGACAGCGGTTCGACCTGCACCTGGGCCTCGTCGCGCAGCGGCTGGGCGCCGTCCCCGCCACCCTGGGCGCCGACGGTCGCCGGTGCGGCGAGCCGGCCCTGGTGCAGGTACCACCAGCCGCCGGCGATGGCGGCCAATACCAGCAGGACGGCGGCGGCGATCAGCACCTGGCGCCACGGGAAGGGGCGCCTTGCGGCCGACGAACGGGGGCGGCGCGGTGCGGGCGACGGGGATGGCTTCCGGACCGGCTCGGGCGCCACGCTGGCCGGCGCCGGCGCCGGCTCGGGCACGTCCGGCGCCAGGGCCTCGCGCAGCCGGCTCAGATGGGCCAGGCGCTCGGGCGAGAGCGCGCGCAGATGCTGCTGGATCGCCTCGGCCAGCGCGCGCCAGGCGGCCGCGTCGGGCTGGCCGGCCTCGTCGCGCGGGCAGGCGCGGGTCAGCGCGCCGCGATAGCCGACCTGGTTGATCCCCATGACGGCGGCCGCGTCGTCCTCGTCCAGGCCGGCGGCCAGGCGCAGCAGCAGGGCCAGACGGTCGCTGTCGGAGAGGTCGGCCAGCCAGTCCATCTCCTGCGGCCAGCGCGCCTCGGGATGGGCCTGGCGCAGCGGCGGGGCCGAGGCCAGCAGCGACCAGAAGCCGCGCGGCCACTCGGCCATCGGCTGCTCGCTGGCGTACTGGCCGAAGGCGCGCAGGGCCGCGGCCATGGCGATCTCGCCGGTCTCGCGGCGGCCGCACTGCAGCTCGGCCAGGACGATGCCGCGGCGTTCGACGCCGCGCAGGAAGGCTGAGAGCGCGGCGGGGACATCGGCGGGCGTATTCAAGTCAGGATCGGTCGGCGGCGGCGTGTGACATACGCATGATAGGCGGCGACGGTCCGGTTGGGTTCGTCAACAAAACCCTTGACATTGGCCAAACATTCAAATTTCCCGGGATTCTTCGGGGCTTGACGAATCGATGGTTGTGCACAGCATCCGAAGCGGCGTCATCCGGGCTCTTGGGCCGCCTCCACAACGGCCCACTTTTCGCCTGTTCCACGCTCAAGTGATTGATTTTAATTGACTAATTGGCCTTGGCGTTTTTTTCACCAATATGACGCCCGCCCAGAAAAGACGGCTGATTTGGCGTGGAGCAGCGGCGTGATGCACAGCCTTATCCACAGGCGGTGTGGATAAGGCGGTTTTCCCATGTGTGTCGGCCAGTTGCGTGGGTTTCGTCACCTGGCAGACAGGTTCCTGCCGCAACTGCACAACCGGAGGTGCGATGTGACCGGTGCCCTACACTTGCCCGCGATGTCCGCCCCGTTGCTCCGTGTCGCCCTGCCCGTTCCCCTGCGGCAGGCCTTCGACTACCTGCCGCCCCCCGGCCACGCCGTCGGCCAGGACGATGTCGGCCGGCGGGTGCGGGTGCCGTTCGGCAATCGCGAACTGGTCGGCGTGGTGGTCGAGGTGGTCACCGCCGGCGCCGCCCCGGGCGAGCTGCGCACCGCGCTGGCCGTGCTGGATCCGGCTCCGCTGCTGGTCGGCGAGCTGGCGCGCTCGCTGCAGTGGCTGGCGGGCTATACCCACGCGCCGCTGGGCGAGGTGCTGTCCACCGCCCTGCCCGGCCCCCTGCGCCACGGCGAGCCGCTGCCGGTGCGCGAGGCCTGGGGCTGGCGCCTGACCGAGGCCGGCATGACCGCGCTGGACCGCCTGCGCGCCGGCAGCCAGCCGCGTCTGCTGGCCGAGCGCCTGCGCGGCGAAGGCCTTGCCGAATGGCAGCTCGACGACCTCCACCCCGGCTGGCGCACCGCCGCCCGCAGTTTGCAGCAGCGCGGTCTGGCCGAGCGTGTCGCCCAGCCGCCGCGCAGCCGCGCGCGCGATCCCCAGCCCGGCCCGGTGCTCAATGACGAACAGCAGGCGGCGGTGGCCGCGATCCCCGCGCAGGGCTTCGCCCCGATCCTGCTGGAGGGCGTGACCGGCTCGGGCAAGACCGAGGTCTATCTGCACGCCATCGCCGCCTGCCTGGCGCGCGGCCGGCAGGCGCTGGTGCTGGTGCCGGAGATCGGCCTGACCCCGCAGACGCTGGCGCGCTTCCGCGCGCGGCTGGGCGTGGAGGTGTACGCGCTGCATTCGGGCCTGGCCGACGGCGAACGCGCGCTGACCTGGGCCGCCTGCCTGCGGGGCGAGGCCCGCGTCGTGGTGGGCACGCGCTCGGCGGTGTTCGTGCCGCTGCCCGAGGCCGGGCTGATCGTCATCGACGAGGAGCACGACGGCAGCTACAAGCAGCTGGACGGCATCCGCTACCACGCCCGCGACTTCGCCCTGGTGCGCGGCAAGGCGCTGGACGTGCCGGTGGTGCTGGGCAGCGCCACGCCCTCGCTGGAGACCCTGCACAACGCCCAGGCCGGCCGCTACGCGCATCTGCGCCTGTCCACGCGCGCCGGCGCGGCCAAGGCGCCCAGCGTGCGCGTGGTCGACGTGCGCAAGCGCCCGCTGGCCGCGGGCCTGTCGCCCGACACGCTGGCGGCCATCGCCGCGCAGCTGCAGGCCGGCGGCCAGGTACTGGTGTTCAAGAACCGCCGCGGCTACGCGCCGGTGCTGCTGTGCCACGACTGCGGCTGGAGTGCGCACTGCCATCGCTGCGACGCGCCGATGACGGTGCACGCCGCCGGCCGCCGCCTGCAGTGCCACCACTGCGGCCATCGCCAGAGCGCGCCGCTGGCCTGCCCGGACTGCGGCGGGCTGGCGCTGCAGCCGCAGGGCGTGGGCACCGAGCGGCTGGAGGAACTGCTGGCCGATACCTTTTCCCAGGTGCCGGTGCTGCGCATCGACCGCTCCACGACCCAGCGCAAGGATGCGCTGGAGCGGGCCTTCGCCACGCTCGGCGACGGGCCCGGCATCCTGGTCGGCACGCAGATCCTGGCCAAGGGGCACGACCTGCCGCTGCTGACGCTGGTGGTGGTGGTCGGCGTGGACGAGGGCCTGTTCTCGGCCGACTTCCGCGCCGGCGAGAAGCTCGCCCAGCTGCTGATCCAGGTCGCCGGCCGCGCCGGGCGCGCCGCGCGCCCCGGCCAGGTGTGGCTGCAGACCCACCATCCCGGCCATCCGCTGCTGGAGACGCTGCTGTCCGGCGGCTATCGCGCCTTCGCCCAGGCCGAGCTGGCCCAGCGCGAGGAGGCCGGCTTCCCGCCGTTCGCGCACCTGGCGATGTTCCGCGCCGAGGCCAAGCAGATCGAGCATGTCCAGGCCTTCCTGCGCGCGGTGCGCGCGGCGCTGGCGCAGGCCGATGCCGGCCTGGAGCTGCACGGCCCGATGCCGGCGCCGATGCCGCGGCGGGCCGGCTTCCAGCGCATGCAGCTGCTGCTCTCCTCGGCCCAGCGCCCGCGCCTGCACGCGGCGCTGCAGGCGGCGCTGGCGCAGGTCGAGGCGCTGCCCGAGGCCCGGCGCGTGCGCTGGTCGCTGGATGTGGATCCGACGGATCTGTATTGAGCGGGGCGGTGGCGTTGGGTTGCGCGGCGGGACGTCGGGGTTTCCGGCGCTCGGGGCGAAAGTCCCTGGATTCCCGCTTTCGCGGGAATGACGGTGGGGAGGGTTGTTGTGAGGCCTGGTGATCGCGCCGCCTCTGGCGGCGTATCCGGCGCCGTATTAGCAAGAAGTTGAATTGACTTCAGCGCCAGGCCGACCCGGCTGTGACAGGATGGGGCGTGCGGTGCCTCACGGGCGCCCGTCTCTCCCCCCGTTTCCAAGTCTGTTGCTCATGTCTGTTTCAACACACCATCTGGTCATCGTCGGCGGCGGGTTCGCCGGCCTGTGGGCCGCGCGCGCGCTCGACGACGCACCGGTGCGCATCACCCTGATCGACCGCCACAACCACCACCTGTTCCAGCCGCTGCTGTACCAGGTGGCCACCGCCGGCCTGTCCGCGCCGGACATCGCCGCGCCGCTGCGCCACATCCTGCGCGACCAGCGCAATGTCGAGGTGCAGCTGGGCGAGGTCACCCGCCTGCTGCCCGACGCGCACACCATCGAGCTGGCCGACGGCACCAGCCTGCGCTACGACACACTGGTGCTGGCCACCGGCGCCGGCCATGCCTACTTCGGCAACGATGCCTGGGCCGAACACGCGCCGGGCCTGAAGACGCTGGACGACGCCCTGCGCCTGCGCCGCGAGATGCTGGTGGCCTTCGAACGCGCCGAGGCCGAGCCCGACCCCGCCAAGCGCGCGGCCTGGCTGCACTTCGCCATCGTCGGCGGCGGCCCGACCGGGGTCGAACTGGCCGGCACCCTGGCCGAGATCGCCCGGCACACGCTCAAGCACGAGTTCCGCCATATCGATCCGACCCAGGCGCGGGTGCGCCTGATCGAGGCCGGCCCGCGCGTGCTGCCATCCTTTCCCGAGGACCTCACCGACAAGGCGCGCGCGCAGCTGGAGAAGCTGGGCGTGGAGGTCTGCACCGGCGCGCCGGTGACCCACATCGACGAACACGGCTACACGCTGGGCGGGCAGACCTTCGCCGCACGCACGGTAGTGTGGGCCGCCGGCGTGGCCGCCTCGCCGCTGGCGCGCAGTCTGGGCGTGCCGCTGGACCGCGCCGGACGCGTGCTGGTGCGGCCGGACCTGAGCGTGCCGGGCCACCCGGACATCTTCGTCGGCGGCGACCTGGCCGCCGTCACCCAGGCCGATGGCAAGCCCGTGCCCGGCGTGGCGCCGGCGGCCAAGCAGATGGGCCGCTACATCGCCAAGAGCCTGCGCCTGCGCCTGGCCGGCAAGCCGGTGACGCCGTTCAAGTACAGCGACTATGGCAACCTCGCCACGATCGGCCGCATGGCGGCGATCGTGCACGTGGGCCGGTTCAAGCTGTCCGGGCCGCTGGCCTGGTGGTTCTGGCTGGCCGCGCACGTGTACTTCCTGATCGGCTTCCGCAACCGCTTCGTGGTGCTGGTCAACTGGGCCATGGCGTACTGGAGCTACCAGCGCGCGGCCCGCATCATCTTCGGCCAGGCCCCGCGCGAGACCGTGCCCGACCACGCCGTGCAGGACCTCGCGCCGGAACCGAAGCGCGCGGCGGACTGAGCCGCGCATCGGCCCGCTTCGCGCGGGCCGATGCGTGTCATCAACGCCGCGGCAAGAACCCACCTAACGTCGTTTCCCCAACCTACCGTCGTTCTCGCGAAAGCGGGAACCCATGGACGTTCGCTCAGCAAGCCCCCAAGGCGCTGGGTTCCCGCGTTCGCGGGAACGACGACGTTGAGTTCTGTGCGGCTTGCGGGCGTCGGCTGAAGCCGGGACGCGACGCGATCACGCACCCTATCCCCGCCTCTGCGGGAACGACGCGCGCTGGAAGTGGCGCACCCTCCCTACGGCGCGCCAGCGAAATCCATCGCCTGCTGCAGCGAGGCGCCCAGCGTCTGCCCATGCGAGAGCCCCGGCAGGATCTTCTGCTCCACCGTGAGCCCGGGCACCTTGCGCAGCTGCGCGGCCAGCGTGTCCGGCGCATCGGCGGGCAGATGCATCCGCGCCGCCTGCATCGCCTGGCTGCGCGCCGCATCGGCGGCCCGCGGCGCAGCGCGTTCCTGCGCGCCGCGACCGTTGAGCATCAGCAGCGCGGCCGGCGCCGGCAGTGCCTTAGCCTGGAAGCGCGCGGCTTCCTGGAGGATCTGGCCGCTGCCCCACCACAGCGAGGCGTCCACCGCGACATAGCGGTCGAAGGCCTGCGGCCGGGTGAACAGCGCATGCAGCGCGAACAGCCCGCCGTAGGAATGTCCCCACAGCGTCTGCCGTGCCGGGTCCAGTGCCACCAGCCGGGCCACGGCCGGGCGTACCCGATCGACGATCAGCGCAAGGAACGCATCGGCGCCGCCGCTGCGCCGGCCCAGCGCGTCCTCCTGCGCGCCATCGGCCGGCGTCGGCGTGTAGTCGTAGGAACGCGCGGCGCTGTCGATGCGCAGGTCGTTGTCGGTGGCGATGAACACCAGCACCGGCGCATGCCCGCCGGCCCGTTGTCGCTCGAGCGCGGCCTCGTCCAGCTCCATCAGCGCCGCGTTGCCGTCGAGCAGATACAGCGCGGGGAAGCCGCCGGCCGGCGCTGGCGTCTTCGGCACGGCCACGCGCACGCGGTAATGGCGCTGACCATCGGCCGAGACGAACCTGAGCACATGGAAGGCGTACGCGCGCGAACCGGTGTCGGCCAGCGTCGGCCCGGTGGTGCGGCTCAGATCGGGCTGGGCCCGCGCCGGCGCGGCAGCGAACATGAGCAGCAGCAGGCCGCCAAGGCAGGAAGCGAGCGCGCGCATCAGAAGCCGAACCTCAGGCTGGCCCAGTACGCGCGACCGGGCTCGTTATAGGTCTGCGCGCCGGCGCTGCTGGCGCGGCTGCCTTCGCGGAAGATGCGCTTGTCGGCCAGGTTGTTCACGCCCAGGCCAAGGCTGACATCGCGCGTGATCCGGTAACGCAGGCTGGTGCTCCACAGCTGGTAGGCGCCGAGCGAGTCGCACACCGGCAGCCCGGCCGCGCCGCAGATCGCCTCGTTGTTGCGGTCCAGCCGCGCCTGCTCCTGCTTGCCGTAGAAGGTGGCCATCAGCGCGAAGGACAGGCGCTGGGTCGCGCGCCAGTCCAGGGTCGAGTTGAGCGTGTACTTGGGGATCACCGACAGCGGCTGGCCGGTGGCCTCGTTCTTGTTGTCGATCATCCAGGTCAGGTTGGTGTCCCAGCTCAGCGTCTGGCCGCGATCGCCGAGCAGCGGCAGCTTCAGATTGCCCTCCACGCCCTGCACCAGCGCCTTGGAGGCATTGACCCACTGATAGACGAAGGCCCGGCCCGGCGTCTGGTAGTAGTCGCTGTAGCCGGCCACGATCTTGTTGTCGTAGTCGTTATGGAAGTAGGTCAGCGAGGCGTGGTAGCCGGTGTCGGGTAGCCACTCGATGCCGATCTCCTTGTTGATGCTGGTCTCCGGATCCAGGTCCGCGCTGCCCTGGATGTAGCAGCCGCCGGTGCCGACGCCGACGTAGTAGCTCGGGCAGCCGTTGCCGCGCGTGTAGTAGAGGTAATTCGGGTTGGCCTGATACAGGTTGGGCGCCTTGAACGCGCGCGCCACGCCGCCCTTGATCAGCCAGTCCGGCGCCAGCCTGTACTGCACGTTGAGGCTGGGGCTGAGTTCGTTGCCGAACGCGCTGTGGTGATCGAAGCGCAGGCCAGGCGTCAGGGTCAGCCGCTCGGTGGCGTAGAGGTTGTCCTCGACGAACACCGCACTGACCTGCTCGTCGGTCTTGCCGTTGCGGCCGCTCGGGTCGATGCCGACCACACCGGGGGCCGTCTGCGAGACCGAGTACGGATCGTCCAGCCGGCTCTTGCGGTACTCGAATCCCACCGTCCAGATGTTGTCCACGCCGCCGAGCAGGGTCGGCACGTTGATCTCGCCGTCGGCGGCGACGTCGCGCAGGGTCGAACGGGTCCACACCGGCGTGGTCGACAGCGAACCCTCCGGTCCGCCGGCCAGGCCTTCGGCGATGCGGTCGTTGTCGGTCTGCGCATAGGACACCGTCAGGCGCGAGGTGCCGAAGTCCCACTTGCCGCGATGGGTCAGCGCCGCATCGCGGCGGGTCATCACATTGGTCTCGTCGCCGACCTTGCTGACCACGGTGGCGTTGGAGTTGTTGAGATATTCGCCGGCGAAGATGTTGCCCTGGCGGCTGTAGCCGGACTCCACCTCGACCACCTGCGCGTCGCTGGCGTCCCAGCGCAGCAGGCCGTTGATGTCCTTGTTGCGCACGCCCTCGCGGCCGGCGGCGGCGACGCCGCTGCGGGAATGCGCGCTGTTGATGTCCGGCGCATCGGCATCGGTCTTGTTGAGGTTGCCGTACAGGCGGAAGGACAGATCGCGCGCCAGCGGTCCGCTCAGGGTGAACCCGGCGCGCTGGCTGCCGCCCTCGTCGCTGTGCTCGGGCACCAGGCCGTAGAGCGTCATGCTGCCCGACAGGTCGCCGGTGGGACGCTTGGTGATGATGTTGACCACGCCGCCGGCCGCACCGGAGCCGTAGCGCGCCGCGGCCGGGCCGCGCAGCACTTCGATGCGCTCGACCGCCTCGGCCGGCACCCAGTTGGTATCGCCGCGGCTGTTGCGTTCGCCGGCCACACCCATCCGCACCGAATCGCGCGCGCTCACGCGGCGGCCGTCGATCAGGATCAGCGTATTCTCCGGCCCCATGCCGCGCAGGTCGATCTGGCGGTTGTTGCCGTAGGCGCCCGAGGCGCTGTTGCCGGTCAGGTTGACGCCCGGCATGGTCCGCAGCAGGTCGGACAGGTCGTTGGCCGGCGGCCGGCGCTCGATGTCCTCGCGCGTGATGATCGAGGTGCCCAGCGCCTGCTTGGCGATCTGCTCGGCGGTGACGTGCAGCGTGTCTAGGGTGGTGTCGGCGTCCTGGTCGGTCTCGGCCTGCTGCGCATGGGCAGGCAGGGAACTGGCCAGCGCGGCCAGCAGGGCCAGGCGCAGGGGACGTGTAACAGGCGCACGGAGCGTGCGACGCGCAGCAGGAGTCATCTAGAACAGCCTCGGTCAGGGGGTGATGCCCTGGCGACGGCTGGGGCGAATCTGGCAAAGCCGCACACCACCGATCACGCCCGCGAGGCGGGCATGTGGAGGACGAGGACGGACTTCGCGTGTCGCCGCGCGCGGCGGCGACCGGATGCGCGGCAGCTTAGCAAATGAGAATGAATCTTGAAATTGCGATTACACGATTGTCAGGGCCGACTGCAGCGCCCTTGCCTGGGCGCCGCCCGCAGACACAACAAGAGAGTCCTTCGGCTTGTCGCGCAGCCGATGCACTTACTCCGCCGACCAGCCTCGACCCGTCCGATAGCAGTTTGCACGGTCGTTCGAGAACCCCTCCCTTGCGCACAGCGCAGGGGAGCTCGAAATCGCGGCTAGCGCTTGAGAGGGAGGGCTTAAGGCTTTACCGGTCAAGCCGCCGAAGCAAGAGCAACAGCACCCCTCCCCGGCCCTCCCCTTCGCCTACGGTGAAAGGGAGGGGGGGCAGGGTGCGATCAGTGACGGGAAGGCATCGACTTGAGTCCCCCTCCCTTGCGCGTAGCGCAGGGGAGGGATGGGGGGGGGTCCGGGGCTTTCCCGGGCAAGCCACAGAAGCGAAGAGCAAAAGCACCTCACCCCGGCCCTCCCCTTCGCCTACGGCGAAAGGAAGGGTGCAAAGCGCTTGCGCAACGCCTTTGAATCGAAGCCCATGACTCAACGCGCGAGGCAGCGGGCCGGCGGGCGGTGGCCGCGCCTAGCGAGGCAGGAGGCCGAGCGCCCGAATCAGGGCAGGATGCCCTGATTGAGGGATAAGCGGACGCCGCCCGCCGGACCACTGCCCACCCGAAGTCAGCACCCTCAATCACCGAGCGAGCCCGATTCGGCGAAGCACCACAAAAAAAGCCCCGCCAGGAGCGGGGCTCTTCGATCATCGAGGCGTTGGTCTCGATCAGGCGGTAAACAGCGCCTTCATCTTCTTCAGCGCGTTGGCTTCGATCTGGCGGATGCGCTCGGCCGAGACGCCGTACTCGTCGGCCAGCTCCTGCAGCGTCACCTTGGCGTCCGCGTCCAGCCAGCGGCGGGCGATGATGTCGCGCGAGCGCTGGTCGAGGTTGGCCATGCCTTCGCGCAGCAGCTCGAGCTGGTTGTCCTCGCTGTCGGCGCGCTCGTAGGCCTGCGAGGGATCTTCTTCGTTGGCCATCAGATAGGCGGCCGGCGACGGCGGAGCGTGATCGTCGTCCTCGTCGGACGGGGCATCGAAGCCGATGTCACGACCGGACAGGCGCGACTCCATCTCCACCACTTCGCGCTCGGAGACGTTGAGGTCCTTGGCCACGGCGCTGACTTCGGCCGCATTCATCCAGCCCAGGCGGGTCTTGGACTTGCGCAGGTTGAAGAACAGCTTGCGCTGCGCCTTGGTCGTGGCGACCTTGACGATGCGCCAGTTCTTGAGGATGAACTCGTGCATCTCGGCACGGATCCAGTGCACCGCGAAGGACACCAGACGCACGCCCATGTCCGGGTCGAAGCGCTTGACGGCCTTCATCAGGCCGATGTTGCCTTCCTGGATCAGGTCGCCCAGCGGCAGGCCGTAGCCGCTGTAGCCGCGGGCGACGTGCACGACGAAGCGCAGGTGCGAGTGCACCAGCTCGCGCGCGGCGTCGAGGTCGTCCTCGTCGCGGAAACGGTGGGCCAGCGCCTGCTCCTCGTCGACCGTGAGCACCGGAATCTGGTGCACGGCGCCGATATAGGCGTCCAGCGAGCCAAGCGGGCTGGGAATCGGGAGGTTGTTGGCCACCAGGGCGGTGGCAGCGGAGGTCTGAGTCATGGCAGCGATTTTAGCAATGTGGGGATTGGACTGCTAAGGCGCGGGATGGTTCCCTTCGTTCTACCAAGGGAACAATTATCGCGACATCTGTTGCATTGCATTCATTTTTGGAAATCCGTTCACATTCGCCGCCACGTCCTTGGCAATCAACCACTTAGCGCATCCAACAGCATTCGCGACGCTGCCAGAGCATGACATGCGGTCCGTCAGCGCGCCGTTCAAGAGGCCGGCAGGCCGCTTCGCCTCATGCCAACGTCGAGGGCGGGACGCGCGAGGCTGGAAACGGCTTCAGAAGTCGAACAGGTCGGAGAGAAAGCTCTCCTTCTTGCGCTTGCGACCATAGCCGTCGTGGCCTGTGTCGGGGTGGCGGCGATCGTGGTCATGCCGCGGGTAGGCACGCGCTCCGTAGGCGACGGCCGGCGGCGGAGGCGGCGCGGCGACCTGGCGCGCGGGCGGCTCCGGGCTGGCCCGGTCGATCAGCTTGTCCAGCTCGCCCCGGTCCAGCCAGATCCCGCGGCACTGCGGGCAGTAGTCGATCTCGATGCGTTGACGTTCGGACATCATCAGCGCGGTGGTCTTGCAGACGGGGCAGTCCATGGTGGGCATCGGCTAGGGAGAGGGACCTGGAGCCTGTGCGGGCCGGATTGAAGCCGTGCTGAAACCGGCCCTGGTCTGTCCGCATGGTCACCGCCGCGACAGCGCGCGGTCGGTTTGGCTTCGGCGGACACCGCGGTTGCGCGCGCGTGGCACGGTGCAGACATGCATCGCCTGACGCGCTCGTTATCATGCGCGCCCCCTTCCTGCAGTGCCGTCCAGGCAATCGGAGCGCATATGAGCAAGCAACCCATTGGCGTGGTCGGCATGGCGGTCATGGGCCGCAACCTGGCGTTGAACATCGCCAGCCGCGGGCACAAGGTCTCGATCTTCAACCGCAGCCGCGAGAAGACCGACGAGGTGATGGCCGAACATCCGGATGCCGGCCTGGTGCCGAGCTATACGCTGGCCGAGTTCGTCGAATCGCTGGAAACCCCGCGCCGCATCCTGCTGATGGTCAAGGCCGGCGCCGGCACCGATGCGGTCATCGCCGAACTCAAGCCGCTGCTGGCCAAGGGCGACGTGCTGATCGACGGCGGCAACACCTTCTTCCAGGACACGCGTCGGCGCAACGAGGAGCTGGCCCAGGCCGGTCTGCACTTCATCGGCACCGGCGTGTCCGGCGGCGAGGAAGGTGCGCTCAAGGGGCCCTCGATCATGCCCGGCGGTCCGAAGGACGCCTACGACCTGGTCGCCCCGATTCTCAACGAGATCGCCGCCAAGGCCGAGGACGGCACGCCCTGCGTGGCCTACATCGGCCCGGACGGCGCAGGCCACTACGTCAAGATGGTCCACAACGGCATCGAGTACGGCGACATGCAGCTGATCGCCGAGAGCTATGCCGTGCTCAAGCACGTGCTCGGCCTGTCCAACGCCGAGCTGGCCGACACCTACGCGCAGTGGAACCAGGGCGAGCTGAACAGCTACCTGATCGAGATCACCGCCACGATCCTGCGCAAGCGCGACGACCGCGGCGAGGGCGATCTGGTCGACAAGGTGCTCGACCGCGCCGCGCAGAAGGGCACGGGCAAGTGGACCAGCCAGAGCGCGCTGGACCTGGGCACGCCGCTGCCGTTGATCACCGAGTCGGTGTTCGCCCGCGTGCTGTCGGCGCTGAAGGACGAGCGCGTGGCCGCCGCCAGGATCCTGGCCGGGCCGGATGCGCCCGCGTTCGACGGCGATCGCGCGGCCTTCGTCGAGGCGGTGCGCAAGGCGCTGTACCTGAGCAAGATCGTGTCCTATGCGCAGGGCTTCGCGCAGATGCGCGCGGCCTCGGACGAATACGGCTGGGAACTGCAGTACGGCCAGATCGCCAGCATCTTCCGCGCCGGCTGCATCATCCGCGCGCGCTTCCTGCAGAAGATCACCGACGCCTACGCGGCCGACGCCAAGCTGGCCAACCTGCTGCTGGCGCCGTATTTCCAGAAGATCGCCGCCGACTACCAGGGCGCGCTGCGCGAGGTGGTGGCCACGGCGGTCAAGGCCGGCATCCCGGTGCCGTGCTTCGCCTCGGCCATCGCCTACTACGACGGCTACCGCAGCGCGCGCCTGCCGGCCAACCTGATCCAGGCCCAGCGCGACTTCTTCGGCGCGCACACCTTCGAGCGCGTCGATGCGCCGGGTAGCTTCCACGCCAGCTGGGGCGCGTGATCGGCACGCCGGTGGGGCGGGCCGGCGAATGTGTGATGCAGTTCAATAAATCGCGGACGGCCCGCCGAAGGTAGGCGTTCGCCTTGCGACTTTCGCCGCGTTTCGCGCGGCGCGCGTTTGCCGGACCATGACGCCCGTCGCGCTGCCTGCCCCGGTCCCACGCCCCTGTCCCGTCTGCTGCCTCCCGCCTTCCGCCTGCTGCTCGCACGTCATCGCCAGGCGCGCATGCTGCTCCTGCTGCTCATCGGCCTGCCGCTGGCGCAGGCCTTCGCCGCCGCACCGGCCACGCTGAAGGTGATGAGCTTCAACGTGCGCACGCCGGCGGACACCAACGAAAACCGCTGGGAGAACCGCCGCGACCTGCTCGCGCGCGTGGTCACCGAGCAGGCGCCGGACGTGATGGGCACCCAGGAGCTGGTCAAGCGCCAGGCCGACGATCTGGCCGCGCGCCTGCCGCAGTACGCCTGGTTCGGCCAGGGCCGGCGCGGCGGCGACGAAGACGAGCACATGGGCGTGTTCTATCGCAAGGACGCGCTCAAGGTGCTGGATTCGGGCAACTTCTGGCTGTCCGATACGCCGGAGGTGCCGGGCAGCATCAGCTGGGGCCACCCGCTGCCGCGCATGGTGACCTGGGCGCGCTTCGAGCGGATCGCCGATGGGCGCACCTTCGTGCTCTACAACACCCACTTCCCCTACCGCGACCAGGACGAGGCAGCACGGGTGAAGTGCGCGCAGCTGATCGCGCAGCGGCTCAAGGCGCTGCCGGCCGACGAGCCGATCGTGCTGACCGGCGACTTCAACACCACGCTCGACTCCGCGCCGCACGCCACCCTGACTGCGCTGCTGCGCGACAGCTGGGAAACGGCACCCTCGCGCAGCGGGCCGGACCGGACCTTCCACGATTTCACCGGCACGCCGGACAAGCGCATCGACTGGATCCTCTACCGCGGCCTGCAGCCGCTGACGGTGGCCACGCTGACCGACCACGACGGCGCGCGCTATCCGTCCGATCACTTCCCGGTGGTGGCGACCTTCGCCTTCCCGGCGCGGGCCGCCGCCAAGCCCTGAGCGAAGCCCTGCCGGCCTGACCGGGGCCTGCTCGCACACGGATCGCACGCCGGACTGCAGATCGGCTGGCGCCAGCCGATACCATGGTCGTCCGCCGCGTGGCGGCGCTTATTGCCAAGCCCATGACCTCCGACCTGGCGTCGCGTCTTCCCCGGCTGCTGTGCCTGGTCCTGCTGTTGGTCCTCGGGCTGGCCGCATGCGCGCCGGCGTCGCAGCCGCGGGCCTTCGTGGTGTCCGGCCAGCCGGCGCTGGCCGAGGAACACATCGATCCCTGCCGCCACCAGCACCGCCCCGGCCATGTGCGCATTCCGCTGGCGCCGCCCGTCGGCGGCTGGCCGGGCACGCCGCAGGCTGCGCTGGCGATGAACATCTACCAGGGCCAGGTGGAGATCCGCCACGGCGCGCGCGAGCGCTGCGGCACGCCGCTGGACGCGCGCACGCTGGACTCGCGCTTCCGCACCGGCATGGGCACGGTGCTGGTGCCGCCGCGCGGCAACCTGCAGCCGATCGAGGTCGAGTTCGACCAGGCGGCGCTGCCGCTGTGGCGGCCGATCGTGATGCTGGGCGAACCGGCCGTGGTGCAGCGCCAGGACACGCTGCGCTTCTCGATGCGCGTGGCCTGCCTGGCGGTGGTGCTGTCGTTGGTGCTGTCCTGCCTGCTCACCTTCATCGCCACGCGCGAGCGTGCCTTCCTGTCCGCGGCGATCGGCGCGGTGACCTTCGCGCTGTGGATCGCGCTGCTGTCGGGGCTGTGGACCTATCCGCGGCCCTGGCTGCCGCTGGACGAGCCGCTGGCGCTGCGCCTGATCGCCGCCCTGCCCACGGCGATGATCGGCCTGGCCCTGCGCACGCTGCGCGGCTCGGGCATGCGCTCACCCCGCCTGTATCGGCTCGCCGGCTGGGTGTCGGCCACGTTCCTATTGCTGTCGGCCGTGGTCCTGGTGCTGCCGGAGGCGGCCCTGCGGACCATCTGGCTGCTGGACGGCATCGGCTTCGTGGCGCTGTGCGTGGTGCTGGCCGCGCGCGGTGTGCTGGCCCTGGTCCATCGCCGCCCCGGCGGCGCGATCATGCTGGCCTGCCTGGCGCCGCTGGTGCTTGCCATGGGACTGGAGCTGTTCGCACCGGCCCTGCTGGCGCTGTGGGAAGTGGAGACGCTGATGGTGACCGGCGTCTGGCTCGGCCTGACCGCCAGCATGGCCTTGACCCTGCGCCTGCGCCAGCAGCGCGACCAGATGCGTCTGCTGGCGCAGACCGACGCGCTGACCGGCCTGCCCAACCGCGGGGCGGCGCTGGAACGGCTGGCCCAGGCGCGCGCCGGCGCCCAGCAGGAGGGCCGGCTGCTGACGGTCTGCTTCCTGGACATCGACCACTTCAAGGACATCAACGACCGCTACGGCCATGACGTGGGCGACCGCGTGCTGGAGCGCGTGGCCGCGACCCTGCGCGCGGTGTTCCGTGGCCAGGACTATGTCGCGCGGATGGGCGGCGAGGAATTCCTGGTCATGCTGCCCGAC
Organism: Pseudoxanthomonas winnipegensis; assembly: GCF_004283755.1. Taxonomy (GTDB): domain Bacteria; phylum Pseudomonadota; class Gammaproteobacteria; order Xanthomonadales; family Xanthomonadaceae; genus Pseudoxanthomonas_A; species Pseudoxanthomonas_A winnipegensis. The sequence goes on along the minus strand of NZ_SHMH01000010.1, from coordinate 36,628 downwards.
GCCGAGCCCTCGCACGCCCTGCGGCGCATCGACGCGCTGCGCGAACCGCTCGATGCGATCGCCCAGGATCTGGGACTGCCCGGACTGCGCGTCACGCTCAGCACCGGCATCACCGGGCTGCTGCCGCAGGACCGCGACACGCGCGGCCTGCTGCAGCGCGCCGACGCGGCCATGTATGCCGCCAAGCGCGCCGGGCGCGATCGGGCGACGCTGGCGGACGTCGGCTAGGCGCTGCCACCTGTGCGGCCACGGCGGCGTGCCTTGGTTGACCTGGCGGGTAGCCGCGCGGTGGCGGTCGCGGGTTGCCGTGAGGGTCGCGTGCTCGTCCGAGCCTGGCCCGTTGGCCGGAATGGCGACGGCTGGCGGCGGTGCCGAAGGGGTAGATCGGGGGTGAGGAAGCGACCGACGCAAAAACGGCGGGTAGGACGCGATTCAGCGCCTCTGTCGCGAACGTCGGCCAACGTCGCATGATGATGTCGCGTCGGAGTGAAGTCTGGATGACGGTTCGGGCTCCGGCGAGGTTCGTGAGAATTCCTGAACAGGCTGGTCGGCCGCGGTCTGTACCGTGGTCGCCAGCGCTCAACACAAGGAGAGTGCAATGGCTTTTTTCCATCTCTATGGACGCAATACCGAACGGCTGTACTTCGTCACCTCGGGCGACGACACCATCTGCGTGACGGCCGATGGCACGGCGTCGCTGTGCCACGACGCCGACCTGCTGACCATGCGCTGCGCGCCGGTGTCGCATCTGGAAGACAATCCGGTCGCACTGGCCGCGTGCCGCGCCGCGGTCGCCTATGCCAAGGCCAACGGGCTGGAGATCGACGCATCCGACGCGTTCTACGAATGAGCGCGACGCGGCGTGTGCTGTCCTGGCCGTCAGCGGCGTGACGGGCCCGCCGCGGTGGCAGTGCTAAAACCTTGGGTCGACTTCAACCGCAGCCGGAGCGCTCCCATGGAAACGCAGGAACTCTTCCGCGGCCGCCTGATCGACCACCTGCATCTGGTCGTGCGCGACCTGCATGCCAGCCAGGACTTCTACAGCGCCGTGCTCGGCGCGCTGGGCATCCCCATCGGCGGCACCGGGCCGGGCTTCTTCTGGGCGGACGAGCTGTTCGTCTCCAGCGCCGACAGCCCGGCGGCCACCGGCGAACTCACCGGACGCCATCACCTGGCCTTCCAGGCGCGCGATGCGGCCATGGTCGATGCCTTCCACAAGGTCGCCCTGGCCCACGGCGGCCGCGACCACGGCGCGCCGGGGCTGCGGCCCTACCACCCCAACTACTACGCGGCCTTCGTCCTCGACCCCGATGGCAACAACATCGAGGCGGTCTTCCACGGCCCGGCCGAACGCAGCGCCGAGGCGGTGTGGATCACTTTTCCGCAGTGAGCTCGACCCGGAACGGCAGGTTGGCGGTGGCCGCGTGTCCCTGGCCATCGCGGACCTCGACGAACAGCCGGTAGTTGCCGGGCGCCTGCGGTGCGACCAGGCGCATCGCGCCATTGGCCGTGTCGCTGATGGCCACATCGACCCGGGCGGGGACGGTTTCCGGATCGCCGCCGACGCTGGTGGCCTGGCTCTCGCGCAGGACCGTCCAGCGATAGTCCAGGGCATCGCCATCGGGATCCTGCGCGGGCGCCGCCGCGGTATGCGCGCTGCCCGGCGCCAGGGTGACGCTGGCACGCGCGCCCTGCCCGTCGATGGTCGGCGCCTGGATCGACGGCGCACGATTGCGCGGCCAGTGGCCGGTCCACAGCCACTGCAAGATATCCACTGCCGGCGTGGTCGTGCCGTCCGGCAGAAACAGGCCGTACCAGGTCGGCGTGCGCTCCTGCTTCTGGCCCCAAAGGAACACGAACGACCCCAGCCCCTGGCGCTTGTCCGCCTGGATGACCTGGCGGTAGCGCTGCGCCAGCAGCCGCGCCTTGTCGGTGGACGTGTCCTCGATCGGCGCGCCCCAGGCGGTGAGCGGGCTCTCCCAATGGCCGGTCGGTCCCCATTCGGTGACGAGGTAAGGGCCGGTCCACTGGCTCTGGCGAAGCTTTTCCGGCAGCCGGTCGAGGTCGCCGTAGAGCTGGATGCCGATCAGGTCCAGCGCGGGCGCGCGCATCTTGATCGCATCAACCAGCGGCTTGTCCAGGCCCGCCACCGTGGTCATGACCGGATGATTCGGATCGAGCCGGTGAACCATGTCGGCCAGCGCGCCCACGGCGTTCCAGACGCGCGGGTTGGTCGATTCCAGGTTCAGCTCGTTGCCCACCACCCACATCAGCACGGCGGGATGGTCTTTCCAGGCGAGCACCTCGCCCCGGATGCGCGCGCGTTGTGCCTCCACGGCGCCGGCGTCGTCGTAATCGAACCCATGCCGCTCGCGCGCGACCTCGATGCCCATCGCCACCTTCAGGCCCTTGGCCTGCGCGTGGTCCAGCATCGCCTTCACCCGGGCGGTGTCGGCGCCGGTCTGCCAGGTGCGGAAGGCATTGCCGCCGCGCGCGGCCAGCGCATCCTGCTCGCGCGCGTCGCCGCGCATGCCGGCGCCGCGGACGTAGAACGGTTGGCCGTCCACCAGCAGCACGAAGCCTTCCGGACGCTCGACGATCCGCACCTGCGCTGGCCGTTCGGCCCGCGCCTGGGCCTGCGCCAGCGGCACACTCGCCAGCAACAGCGCCAGCACCCACCCCCTGCCTACCCGCATGCCCCGCTCCTCAGTGCAGGCACCGCACGCCATGCGGCGTGGGCGCATTCGAATCGGTGGGGGATGGCGATGATGCCACGTCGGGTGCGGGCCGAAGCGGCGACCGGATCACGCCATCGTCAACACGACCTTGCCCAGATGCTGGCCGGCTTCGAGATAGGCATGCGCCTGCGCGGCCTGCTCCAGCGGGAAGGTGCGGTCGACCAGCACCTTCACCTGGCCCTGCGCGATCCACGGCCAGACCCGTCGCTCGATCTCGGTCGCCAGGCGGCCCTTCTCTTCCGCGCTGCGCGGGCGCAGGGTCGAGCCGGTCAGCACGGCCTGGCGGCGCATCAGCTCCATGATCGGCACTTCCAGCGTGCCGCCGCCCTGGGCGGCGATGTAGACGATGCGGCCGCGCGGGTTGAGCACCGCCAGCGTGTCGGCGAACACGCTGGCGCCGACCATGTCCAGCGACACATCGACGCCGCCGGCCGCCTTGGCCGCCTCGACGAACGAACCGGCGCGGGTGTCCACCGCGATGTCGGCGCCCAGCGTGCGCGCCTGCGCGGCCTTGTCCGCGCCGCGCGCGGTGGCCAGCACCTGCGCGCCGGCAGCCTTGGCCATCTGGATCGCCATCACGCCGATGCCCGAGGTGGCCCCGTGCAGCAGCAGCCGTTCGCCGGCCTTGAGCTGGCCATGCTCGAACACGTTGGCGAACACGGTGAACACCGTCTCCGGCAGCGCCGCGGCATGGACGAAGTCGCAGCCTTCCGGCAGCGGCAGCACCTGACGCGCGTCCACCGCCACGTACTGCGCATAGCCGCCGCCGGCCAGCAGCGCGCACACGCGATCGCCCGGCTGCCAGCGGCCGGCGCCGGTGACGACCTCGCCGGCCACTTCCAGCCCCAGCGTCTCCGGCGCGCCGGGCGGCGGCGGATAGTGGCCCTGACGCTGCAGCAGGTCCGGCCGGTTGATGCCGGCGGCATGCACGCGGATCAGCACCTGGCCTTCGCCCGCCACCGGGCGCGGTACCTGCACCGGATGCAGCGCGTCGGCCGCGCCCTTGCCGTCGCGGATGGCGATGGCGGTCATCGTGGAATCGGGCATGCAGGCACCTGTGCGGAATCGGGGGGCGGCCATGCTAAGCCCGCGGCGGCGACGGGCGCGTCTGCGCGGTGGGACGCTGCATCGTGTCTGGCGCGCCGGCTTGTGAGCCGCGCTCGCGGCCGCGTATGGTGAGGCCCAGGGAGGACCCGACGGCGTGCGCATGCTGCCCTGGCTATATCTGTTGATCCACGCGGCGGCGATGTGGGCACTGCCCGCCCATGCCGAGGTAGTGTCGTTCGCGTTTCTGCTCGGCGCGCCGCTGCTGGCCGCGGCCGCCTGCCTGTGGCGCAGCCGACGCAACGTGGCGGCCAGCGGCTGGATCGCGCTGGCGATCGGCCTGCTGCTGTGGGCCGGTGGCATGGGCGTCAACATGCTGCAGACCACGGTACTGGGCAACGCCTCGTCCACCTCCGGTGCCAGCGTCCTGCTGTACGTGCTCTATGGGGTGCCGCTCACCTTCGTCCTGGCCAGTCATCAGGGCGAAGGGTGGCCGCTGCGCCTGCTCGATGCGCTGATGGCGATCGCGCTGGGCCTGCTGTTCTTCGTCCACACCTTCACCTTCGCCACCTTGAGCAGCGCCAGCGAGGATGGACTGGACCGGCTGGCCCTGATGCTGGACGTGGAGAACGCCTTCATCGCCGTCTTCTCGGTGCTGCGCTGGCTGGCCGCCGGCACCGCGGCCCAGCGCCATTTCCATGGCAGCCAGGCCGCCTTCGCCTGGGTCTATCTGGGCGTGGCGGCCTACATCAACCACGGCGAACCCGCGGACGGCCAGTTCGGGGCGTTGTGGGATCTGCTGATCGACGTGCCGTTCCTGCTGCTGGTGTCGCTGGCGCTGCGTCCGGTACCCGATGCGCGGCCCGGCTGGCAGCTGCCGCGGCTGGCCTCGATCGTGCGCGCCGGCAGCCCGCTGCTGCTGCCCATCAGCGTGCTGGTCACCTCGGCGATGATCGTCGGCGGGCATCCGCTCTGGGCGATCGGCGGCTTCGTGTTCGCGCTGCTGGGCTATGGCGCGCGCAGCGTGCTGCTGCAACTGCGCGCCATGACCGAACGCGAGGAGCTGCATGCGCTGGCGCGCGTGGATACGCTGACCGGGCTGGCCAACCGCCGCGAGTTCGATGCCGCGCTGAGCCGCGAGTGGCAGCGCGCGCGCCGCTCCGGCGAGCCGCTGGCGCTGCTGATGATCGACATCGACCACTTCAAGCGCCTCAACGACGCCTTCGGCCACCAGGTCGGCGATGCGCATCTGCGCGCGGTCGCGCAGACGCTTGCCGCCGGCTGCACGCGCGCGCTGGACGTGGTGGCGCGCTATGGCGGCGAGGAGTTCGCGGTGATCCTGCCATCCACCGACGCGCAGGCCGCCCAGGCCATGGCCGAGGCGCTGCGCGCCGCGGTCGAACAGCGCCGATTGAACGCGCCCGAGCCCGGGCCCTACGTCACCGTCAGCGTCGGGGTCGGCGCGACGTGGCAGGTCGAGGGCCCGGATCCCGCGCCGCTGCTGGAAGCGACCGATGCGGCGCTGTACGACGCCAAGCGGGCCGGGCGCAATCGCCTGGCATTTCGGGCGCTAGGGCCGCTTTCGGGGCCGGTGCCCGCGGGCCAGGGGTGACGGGCGCCGTTGTCCAGCGGAATCGGGAGCTCGTGGGTCCCGCGCTCGGTGCGAACGTCCAGGGGTTCCCGCCTTCGCGGGAACGACGGGGGTTGGATCTGTGGCCTCGCTGTCGTGGCAGAGGCGAGTGACGAGCGGGTTCGCGCGAGGACGTAAAATGCGCGATTGCCGCACACGCGGCCTTGCTGCCGAGCCCCACCCATGATCACCAACGACGTCCTGCGCAGCGTGCGCTACATGCTCGATCTGAGCGAGCCCAAACTCATCGAGATCGCACAGCTGGCCGACCCGGCCTTCTCCATCGATCGCGCGCAGCTGCAGGCCGCGCTGAAGAAGGAGGACGAGGAAGGCTTCGCGCCGTGCAGCGATGCGCTGCTCGCGCACGTGCTGGACGGGCTGATCGTGCAGTTCCGCGGCCGCGACGAGAGCCAGCCGCTGCGCCCTGTGGAGACGCGGGTGACCAACAACCTGGTGCTGAAGAAGCTGCGCGTGGCCTTCCAGCTCAAGGACGTGGACATGCATGCGATCTTCGAGGCCGCCGGCTTCCCGGTGTCCAAGCCCGAGCTCTCGGCGCTGTTCCGCCAGCCGGACCACAAGAACTACCGCCCCTGCGGCGACCAGCTGCTGCGGGCCTTCCTCAAGGGCCTGACGCTGCGCCTGCGCGGCGCCTGAGCGCCCTCGCGCCGGGGCTGCCGGCGCGCCTGTTCCCTGTCCGAGCCTGCCGATGCCGCGTTCCCTGATCGCCCGTGTGGTGTTGCCCTGCCTGACCGCCCTGGCGGGCCTGACCAGCCTCTGCGCGAGCGCCGCGACGCCGGCTCCGGCGCCGGCGCCGATCCAGGTCAAGGTGTTCGTGGCGGCGATGTTCGAGATCGGCGCCAACAGCGGCGACCGCGCCGGCGAGTTCCAGCACTGGTACGAGCGCTACTGGGCCGACGCCAAGCCCATCGCCGTGCCCGGCGCCCTGAATCCGGTCTACTGCAATGCCGAGGGCGTGTGCGGCGCGGTGCTGGGCATGGGCAAGGTCAACAGCGCCGCCTCGATGCAGGCGATCCTGCTCAATCCCGCGTTCGACTTCTCCCATAGCTATTACCTGCTGACCGGCGTCGGCGGCACGCCGCCGCAGCGCGGCACCATCGGCGAGGTCAACTGGGCCAGCTGGCTGGTCGATTACGACCTGGGGCACCGCTGGGCGCCGGAGGAGAACACGCCCGGCACGCCGACCTTCATGCCGCGCAAGGGCTACGAGGCCTATCGCGTGTTCCATCTCAACCCGGCGCTGGTGGGCTGGGCGATGCAGCTGTCGCAGGGCGTGCCGCTGGCCGATTCCGACGCGGCGCGCGCGTATCGCCTGCGCTATCCCGACGCGGCCGCGCGGCGCGCGCCGTTCGTGGGCACCGGCACGCACATGACCGGCGATACCTTCTTCCATGGCCCCGGCCTGTCGCGGCAGGCGCAGTACATCGCCAAACTCTACGGCGCCGACGACTACGTCATCACCGAGATGGAGGCGGCCGCGCTGACGCTGGTGATCCAGCGCACGCACGGCACCGATCGCATCCTCAGCCTGCGCGGCGCGGTCAACTTCGACCAGGGCAATCCGCGAGAGACCACGCTGCAGCACCTGGACCCGGCGCCGGGCGAGACCGCCGGCGGCTTCCCCGAGACCGTGCGCAATATCGAGGCCGTCGGCGCGCGCGTGGTCGACCACATCGTCGCGCACTGGCCGCAGTGGCAAGACGGCGTGCCAGCGCGCTGAGGCTTCAGCGCGCCGGTGTGAAGCGCAGCGTCTTCAGGTCGAACGCCGCGCCTTCGGAGCGGATGCGCAAGGTATTGGTGCCCGGCTGCAGCGCCAGCCCCCGGAACGCGCCGGCGCCCTGCGCGGCCGGCTGCGCATCGCCGTTGAGCACCAGCGCCACCTTGCCCGCGCCTTGCATGTCCAGCGCCAGGTCGTAGCGGCCAGCAACGGCGGCGGTGAAGGTGTACTGCAGCCATTCGCCGGCCTGCAGGCCGGCCACGTGCAGCTGCCCGTCGCGATCGCGGCCCAGGTCGATGCCATCGTTGCGATAGGCCATCAGCGCATTCCAGACCAGGCCGCCGGGCTCGCTCGATTCGTTGGCCGGCGTGCGGCCGTGATAGGCCACCCCGTCCGGCCCCAGATCGAAGTCCACGGCGGACCAGGCACCGCCGGCGGCCTCGACGAGGTGCGGTTTGAACGGCCGCGCCCGGTCCGAATGCGGCGCGCGCAGCAGCGCATCGACCACATCGGGATGCTGCAGGTTGTTGGCGAAGGCCACATCGTGCGTGGCCAACTGCATCAGCGCCGCCTCGGCCGCCTGCGCCGAGGGCTTGGGGCCCTTGCCGTTCCAGTAGGCCAGCAGGGCGTCGTAGCCGGGATTGGGCACGATCTGCAGCGGCTTGTTGTAGCGGATCTTCTTCAGCGGCCACCAGCTCCAGCCGATGCCCTGGCCCTCGGCCAGCGCCACGGTGCGGGTGTACCAGTCGTTGGAGTTCTCGCCGGTCTCGCCCAGCCACAGCGGGATCCGATGCCGGTCGCGCAACGCCAGCATCCTGGCGATGCTGGCGCGGTCGGGCGTGTCCCAGTACTTGTGGAAGCTCAGCACCAGGTTGTCGTCCCACAGGCCCGCATCGAGCACGCCGGCGTAGTTGCTGCCCCAGCAGTTGCCCTCCAGCACGATCATGTGGCGCGGATCGATGCGGCGGATCGCGCGCGTGGTGCGTTCGAGCAGCGCGCGCAGCGGCGCGTTGCCGGTCTCCTTGCAGCCATGCACGTCGGCACGATCGGTGAAGCCCCAGTTCGGCTCGTTGATCAGGTCGTAGGCGGCGACCGCCGGCTCGTCCTTGTAGCGGCGCGCCAGCTGCTCCCAGAGCGCGACCAGCTTGTCCTGCGCGGCCGGGTCCTCCCACAGCGAGGGCTTGGACGGGTCGCGGTCGGCGATGCTGAGGTCGTTGCCCTGCCCGCCCGGCGCGGCGTGCAGGTCCAGGATCACCACCATGCCATTGGCCTTGGCCCAGGCGATCAGCGCGTCGGTGCGCCGGAAGCCGTCCTCGATCCAGGTCTGCCGGCCTTTGACCGGCTCGTCCTCGACCGGCAGCGTGTACAGCGCGTAGTGCATCGGCAGGCGGATCGAGTTGAAGCCCCACGCCCCCATCGCGTCGATGTCGGCCTTGGTGGTGTGGTGGTCCAGCCACGCGGTGTAGAAGACCTGGGTCTTGTCCTGACCGATCAACTCGGCGATGTGCTGGCGGATCACGCGCTGGGCGCCGAACTTGGGCAGCTCCAGCATGTAGCCCTCCTGCAGCATCCAGCCGCCCAGGCCCATGCCGCGCAGGATCACCGGCTTGCCGTCCTCATCGACGATCTGCGTGCCCTGCGCGCGCAGGAACCCGCGCGGCTGCGCGTGGACGACAGGAGCGGCCAGCAGCGCCAGCAGGGCGGCCAGCACGAGGGCACGGGACAGCGACATGGATGGCTCGCGGATCTTTTCGGGACCGGCAAGCCTAAGCCGGGCGGCGGGCAGGCGCCGCGTGCAGTGCAACATCGAATAGGCCAGCCGTCCCGCTACGCCACCCGGAGCGCCCGACAGCTCATGCGCCTCCGCCGCTGGCAGAGCAGCCGCGACCCCTGCCTCACTTCTTGCCGGAAGCGTCCTCGGACTTGGCGGCGCGCAGCTGCTCGATCATCTCGGACTGCAGTTTCTGGATCCGCGGCATCAGCAACTGCATCCGCTGCTGGATCAGGACCATCGAATTCTTCATCAGCCCTGGCATCTTCTTCAGCATGCTCTGCCCTGCGGGCGAGCGATAGAAAGCGAGCATCCCATCCACATCGGCCTGGCTGAAGCTCTCGGTGTAGAGGCGGATGTACTCCGGCTCCATGACGTCATAGCGCATCTGTTCCAGCATGACATCGACCATCTGCTTGCTGGTCTTGTCGACGATGGCGCGCTGAGCGTCGTTGAGCACCTGCCCCTGGACTGCGTGTTGCATGCTCTGCCCAATGGTGGCCCGGACTTGGTCTTCCATGGACCGCATCATCGTGCGCACATCGGTGACCTGCAGCAGTTCCCTGACCGAGGCTTCGCTTGCGGGTGTTTCTGCGGCGGGCGCGGCAACAGCGACCGCGTACAGCAGCGCGGCAGCGAAAATGGACTTCAACATGCAGGACGTCCCTGTCTTGGTTCGCACGTCCGCCCGATGCGGACATCGCAACCCTATTCTGCGCGATGGCCGGGCCAGGGCAAAGCGCCAGTAAACGCTTCCACTTCAAACACTTGCATGTGTCATCGCTGTTGTCATGCAGCAAGACTCGGCAAAAACGACGCCGTTCTTCATGCGCTGCGAACGCGCGGCTGTGACAGAGCCCGCGGATTCGCACATGGCTGAAAACAGGCTTTGACAGCGCTGTCATACGCGGAGGAGCGTCGGCGCTGGCCCCGCCGCGGAGGCGGTCGCGCCATCATCCAAGGGAGATAGACCATGCGCTCATTCCGTGCCCTGGCGGTGTCGTCCGCCGTGATCCTCAGCGCCGCGTGTGCCAGCTACGCACCGGCGGTGCAGGCCCAGACGCTGGTGTGGGAAGACAACTTCGACGGCACCGCCATCGATGGCAACAAATGGACCTATGACGTCGGCACCGGCTGCCAGATCGGCAACTGCGGCTGGGGCAATGCCGAACTGGAGTACTACACCAGCCGCCCGGAGAACGCGCGCGTGGAGAACGGCCATCTGGTGATCGAGGCCCGGCGCGAGGACTTCGGCGGCATGCCCTTCACCTCGGCGCGGCTGAAGACCGAGGGCCGCATGCACTTCAAGTACGGCACGCTGGAAGCGCGGATCAAGATCCCGCAGGTGGGCAATGGCCTGTGGCCGGCCTACTGGATGCTGGGCGCGGTCGGCGTGTGGCCGGCGCGCGGCGAGATCGACATGATGGAGGCCGGCTCGGCCCAGGCCATCGCCGACGGCATGGCCAACCGCCGCGTCGGCGCCGCGGTGCACTGGGACTACAACGGCTCGCAGGCCGACTACGGCAGCGACTACAACAGCCCGGTCGATCTGCAGAACGACTTCCACACCTACCGGCTGACCTGGGACGCGAACTACATCCGCATGTCCATCGACGGGCAGCAGTACTTCGAGTTCGCGATCTCCGACATCCAGGGCGCCTCGCTGCAGGAGTTCCACGCCCAGCAGTTCCTGCTGCTCAACCTGGCCGTGGGCGGCAACTATCCGGGCATCCACGACGTGGCCGGCATCACCGCGCCCATCCCCGGCAAGATGGAGGTGGACTACATCCGCCTGTACCAGGATACGCCCGGGTCGGAGCTGTACATCGGCGCGGATCACGCCGCCCCGGCCGGCACCTTCGGCCTGTTCTCCGAGCGTGCGGGCCTGAGCGGCCAGCTGGACTACGGCAACGGTACCGACCTGTACCTGTGGAACAACCTGACGCCGAACAACGGGGCGGCCTATGAGGGCAGCCAGGTGATGTCGTATCACGCCGCGGCCAACAACTGGTACGGGCTGGGCATCAGCAGCGGCTTCAAGAACTTCAGCAACTACGCGGGCGGCTCGCTCAGGTTCCAGATGAAGACCAACGCCACCGGCACCTTCAAGATCGGCATCAACACCTCCTTCGGCGACAGCTGGGTGGACTTCGTCAACGGCGGCAACAGCTACGGGCTGGTGCGCGACGGCAACTGGCACCAGGTGACGATTCCCTTCAGCGCCTTCTACGACTTGGACCTGACCGCGGTGAAGCAGCCCTTCATGGTGGTGTCCGATCCGCCGCCGGCGGCTGTGGATTTCGCCATCGATGATGTGGTGTATCAGAGTCCGTAGGGGGGCCCAGCTGTCGTTCTTGGCGGCGGCCTGTGTCCTGGCTCTTCCGGTAAACGTCCATGGGTTCCCGCGTTCGCGGGAACGACGATAGGGAGTTTGTCCGTGGCGCAAGGTTTGCGGCGGCGCGGGGCGGGGTGGGAGCGCTAGGATGCGGGGCCACCCCACCACGCCGCCGCCATGCCCTTACCCCGCTCGATCCGCAGGCCCCGATACGCCCTCGTCCTCACCGCCAGCCTGCTCGCTTCAGGGCTGGCGGCGTCCACCGCCCTGGCCGCGCCCGATGCCGGCGAACGCGCCCGCTGGCAGCAGCACGCCGCGCAGGTGGAGATCACCCGCGACACCTGGGGCATCGCCCACGTGCACGGCAAGACCGATGCCGACGCGGTGTTCGGCATGATCTACGCGCAGGCCGAGGACGACTTCAACCGCATCGAGACCAACTACCTGGTCAACCTGGGCCGGCTGGCCGAGGTCGAAGGCGAGACGCTGCTGTGGCAGGACCTGCGCCAGCGGCTCTACTACGATCCGGCGCGACTGCAGGCCGACTACCAGGCCAGCCCGGCCTGGCTGCAGACGCTGATGCAGGCCTGGGCCGACGGGCTCAACGCCTATCTGGCCGCGCACCCGCAGGTGAAGCCGCGGCTGCTGACCCACTTCGAGCCGTGGATGGCGCTGAGCTTCAGCGAAGGCAGCATCGGCGGCGACATCGAGCGGATCGCGCTGAGCCAGCTGCAGGCCTTCCACGAGCGCAAGCCGGTGGCGATGACGCTGCTGGAACGCGAGCCGCAGCTGCGCCTGCCCAGCGGCTCCAACGGCATCGCCATCGCGCCCTCGCACAGCGCCGACGGGCGCGCGCTGCTGCTGATCAATCCGCACACCAGCTACTTCTTCCGCTCCGAGCTGCAGATGCGTAGCGACGAGGGGCTGAACGCCTATGGCGCGGTGACCTGGGGGCAGTTCTTCGTCTACCAGGGCTTCAACCGTCATGCCGGCTGGATGCACACCAGCAGCGGCGTGGACAACGTCGACGAGTTCGTCGAGACGCTGGCGCCCTGCGCCGACGGCAGCCCCTGCTACCGGGATGGCCAGACGCTGCGACCGCTGCAGCAGCGCCAGGTCACCCTGTCCTACCGCACCGCGGCGGGCGGCCAAGCGCAGCGCAGCTTCACCGTCTGGGCCACGCACCACGGGCCGATCGTGCGCGCGCAGGACGCCACGCACTGGGTGGCTTTCGCCATGATGGACCGGCCGGTGGCGGCGCTGCAGCAGTCGTTCCTGCGCACCAAGGCCGGCGGCTTCGCCGACTTCATGAAGGTGGCCGCGCTGCAGGCCAACTCGTCCAACGACACGCTCTATGCCGATGCCGATGGCACCACCGCCTATCTGCATCCGCAGTTCGTGCCGATCCGCCATGCGCACGTGGACTACCGCAAGCCCGTGGACGGCAGCGACCCGGCCACCGCCTGGGACGGGCTGCATGCGCTGGACACGCTGCCGCAGGTGGTCAACCCGCGCAACGGCTGGGTCTTCAACGCCAACAACTGGCCGTGGAGCGCGGCCGGCGCCGACAGCCCCAACGCCAACGATTTCCCGCGCTACATGGACCAGGCCGGCGAGAACGCGCGCGCGCCGCATGCCATCGCCGTGCTGAGCGCACGGCCGACCTTCACCCCGCGGCAGCTGATCGAGGCGGCCTACGACCCGTGGCTGCCCGCCTTCGACACACTGCTGCCGCTGCTGCGGCACGACTACTCCGGCCTGCCCGACGGCGATGCGCGCAAGGCCGCGCTCGCCGGCCCCATGGCCGCGCTGGCCGGCTGGGATCGCCGCTGGGGCCTGGACTCGGTGCCGACCACGCTGGCGGTGACCTGGGCCGATGCGCTGCTCAAGGAGATCACCCCGCTGGCGCGCGAACGCGATCGCGGCGGCGTCGATGCGATGGCCACCCTGGCCACGCCCGAACAGCGCCTGGCGGTGCTGCAGGCCGTGGTCGACCAGCTGCAGCGCGACTTCGGCCGCTGGCAGGTGCCATGGGGCGAGATCAACCGTTACCAGCGCAACGATGGCGCCATCGTGCAGACCTTCGACGATGCCAAGCCGAGCCTGCCGGTGCCGTTCACGACCTCGCGCTGGGGTTCGCTGGCCAGCGCCGAGTCGCGCACCTATCCCGGCACGCGCCTGCGCTACACCACCTCGGGCAACAGCTTCGTGGCGGTGGTGGCCTTCGGCGCCGACGGGCCGCAGGCCTGGGCGGTGAGCGTGGGCGGGGAAAGCGGCGATCCGGCCTCGCCTCACTTCGCCGACCAGGCCCCGCTGCATACCACCGGCCGGCTGCGGCCGGTGTGGTTCACCGAGGCCGATGTCGCCGCGCATGCCGAACGCCGTTATCGTCCCGAGGTGCCGCAGGGCTGAGCTGCGCGCGGCACGCCTGCACTGCGTTCGTTGGAAAGCTCGCAACCTTCAATCCCAGGGGGATTCTCATGCTGCACCGTCTTGCAGTCGCCGGCTCGCTGGCGCTGGCTTTCAGTGCCTGTGCGCCCGTCACTCAGGCGCGCGATGCGTCGGCGGACACGCCGGCACCGCACCGCTTCGTCCACATCACCCTGCCGGCCGGCGCGGCGCCGACCTCGGGCCGGCTGCTGGTGTTCGCCAGCGACCCCGCCTCAGTGCGGGCCGCGTCCAGGAACGGCCAGATCACCGCGGTCGACGGCAATCCGTCCGCGCCGCATTCGGTGTTCATCGCCGCGCAGGAAGTGACGCACCTGGAAGGCGGCGGCAGCGTGGACATGGATCTGGACCAGATCGCCTTCCCGGCGCCGTTCTCCACGCTGTCCGGCGACTACCTGGTGCAGGCCGTGCTGGATGTCGACCACAGCTACAACTACACCGGCCGCAGCGGCGGCGACCTGGTCAGCGCGGTCACTGCGGTGAACCTGACCCAAGGCAAGCCCTTGCCCATCCTGTCGCTGGCGCAGACGGTGCCGCACACCTCCGACCCCTGGGCACTGTCGCCGCGCCTGCCCGAGGCCGCGCGCGCCGCGCTGCCGCAGGCCAAGGCGCACAGCTTCGACGCCTCGATGACCAGCCCGGTGCTGAGCGCGTTCTGGGGCCGCGACATCCGGCTGCGTGCCCGCGTGCTGGTACCGCCCGGCTACGACGCCAAGGCCGCCACGCGCTATCCCACCGTGTATGTGACCCACGGCTTCACCGGCAACTACGATGCCTTCGCCGACAGCATCGTGACCACCTGGGACGCGATGGCGCGCCAGCAGATGCCGGCGATGATCTGGGTCTATCTGGAGGAGGCCGTTCCCAGCGGCACGCATGAGTTCGCCGACTCGGTCAACAACGGTCCATGGGGCACGGCGCTGACCGAGGAGCTCATCCCGGCCCTGGAAAGACAGTACCGCATGGACGGCAAGCCCTCCGGCCGCTTCCTCACCGGGCACTCGTCCGGCGGCTGGGCCACGCTGTGGCTGCAGACCCGCTACCCGAAGCTGTTCGGCGGCACCTGGTCGACCTCGCCGGACCCCACCGACTTCCATGACTTCACTGGCGTGGATCTCTACGCCCCGAACGCCAACATGTATCGCCTGCCCGACGGCAGCGAGGCCCCGATGGCGCGCGAGGCAGGCAAGGTCGTGGCGACGGCCGAGGACCTGATCAAGATCGAGCGCGTGCTGGGACCCTACGGCGGGCAGCTGGCCTCGTACGAATCGGTGTTCTCCCCGCGTGGCGTCGATGGCGCGCCGATGCCGCTGTTCGACCGCGACACCGGCCAGGTCGATCCCAAGGTCGCCGCGTACTGGACGGCGCACTACGACATCGCCGCGCGCCTGGCCGCGCAGTGGCCGCAGCTGGCGCCCGACCTGGACGGCAAGATCCACGTGATCGTCGGCACCGCCGACACGTTCTACCTGGACGGCCCGACACGCAGGCTCAAGGCGGTGCTGGATCGCCTGCACGCCAAGAGCGATGTCCGTTTCCGCGAAGGCCGCACCCACTTCGACCTGTACCAGGACGGCGACGACGAGGACGCCCTGCTCAAGCAGATGACCCGGGAAATGTACGCGGTGGCCCGGCCGGGCCAGTAGGCCGCCAGCGCGCGACGATGGCACGCCACCGGCCGGCTGCGGCCGGTGTGGTGCATCGGGGCCGACATGGCCGCGCACGCCGAACGTCGCGTTCGTCCCGAGATGGCGCAGGGCTGAGCGATGGACGAAACACCTACACTGCGCATCTCGAGCACGCGTCATCCAACCTGGGGGCTTCCATGCTGCATCGTCTTGTAACCGCCACCGCGCTGGCGCTGGCCTTCAGTGTCTATGGGCCGTCCCTGCAGGCGCAGGCTGCATCGGCAACGACGCCCGCGCCGCATCGCTTCGTCCAGGTGACGCTGCCGGCCGGTGCCGCGCCGACCTCCGGGCGGCTGCTGGTGTTCGCCACCGAGGCCAAGGCGGCGCAAGCAGCGGCCAAGGACGGGCAGGTCACCTCGATCGACACCAGCCCGTTCTCGCCCAAGTCGGTGTCCATCGCCGCGCAGGAGGTGACGCATCTGGAAGGGGGCGCAAGCGTGCAGGTGGACCTGGACCAGATCGCGTTCCCGGCGCCGTTCTCCACGCTGGCCGATGGCGACTACCTGGTGCAGGCCGTGCTGGATGTCGACCACAGCTACAACTACACCGGCCGCAACGGCGGCGACCTGGTCAGCGCCGTCACGCCGGTGACGCTGGACAAGGGCAAGCCGCTGCCGAGTCTGTCGCTGGCACAGACGCTGCCGACCAAGTCCGACCCGTGGGCGCTGTCGCCGCGCGCTCCCGAGGCGGTACGCGCCGCGCTGCCGCAGGCCAAGGCGCACAGCTTCGACGCTTCGATGACCAGCCCTGCGCTGAGTGCCTTCTGGGGCCGCGACATCCAGCTGCGCGCTCGCGTGCTGGTGCCGCCCGGCTACGACGCCAAGGCGGCCACGCGCTATCCCACCGTGTATGTGACCCATGGCTTCACCGGCGACTACGACAGCTTCGCCGGCAGCATCGTGACCACCTGGGACGCGATGGCGCGCCAGCAGATGCCGGCGATGATCTGGGTGTTCCTGGATCAGGCCACGCCGACCGGCACGCATGAGTTCGCCGACTCGGTCAACAACGGCCCGTGGGGCACGGCGCTGACCGAGGAACTCATCCCGGCGCTGGAAAAACAGTACCGCATGGACGCCAAGCCCTCCGGCCGCTTCCTCACCGGGCACTCGTCCGGTGGCTGGGCCACGCTGTGGCTGCAGACGCGTTATCCGAAGCTGTTCGGCGGCACCTGGTCGACCTCGCCGGATCCGAGCGACTTCCACGACTTCACCGGCGTGGATCTCTACGCGCCGAACGCCAACATGTACCGCCGGCCCGACGGCAGCGCCGTGCCGCTGGTGCGCGATGCGGGCAAGGTCATCGCCACCGCGGAGACCTTCATCAAGCTCGAGCGCGTGCTGGGTCCTTATGGCGGGCAGATGGCCTCGTTCGAATGGGTGTTCTCGCCGCGCGGCGTCGACGGCGCACCGATGCCGATGTTCGACCGCGACACCGGCCAGGTCGACCCAAAGGTCGTGGCCTACTGGAAAGCGCATTACGACATCGCCGCCCGCGTGGCCGCGCAGTGGCCGCAACTGAGGCCCGACCTGGACGGCAAGATCCACGTGATCGTCGGTACCGCCGACACGTTCTATCTGGACGGCGCGGCGCACAAGTTCCAGGCCGTGCTCGACGGCCTGCACGCCAGGAGCGACTTCCGTTTCCTGGACGGCCGCACCCACTTCGACCTGTACAAGGAGGGCGAGGACAACAACGCCCTGCTCAAGCAGATCGCCAGGGAAATGTACGCGGTGGCCCGGCCGGGCAAGTAGGCCGCCAGCGCTAGACGATGGCGCGGGCGCGCGGCGCGCCATCGGTCCTCCGGCGATGGCGTGCACGGAACATCGCCGCGTGAGCGGTGATGATCGCTCTCCCCATTGCCAGCAGGCCACGCCCATGTCCGACCGCATCCTCGTGTTCTATGGTTCCTATCGCAGCGACCGGATGGGCATCCGCCTGGCCGAGTACGCGGTGCGCACGCTCAATGCGCGCGGCGCGCAGGCCGAGCTGATCGACGCCAAGGCGGTCGACCTGCCGATGCTGGACCGCATGTACAAGGAATATCCCAAGGGCGAGGCGCCGCCGGCGATGGAGGCGCTGGCCGAGAAGATCCGCACGGCCGATGGTTTCGTGTTCGTCACCGGCGAGTACAACTGGGGCATGCAGCCCGGGCTGAAGAACCTCACCGACCACTTCCTCGAGGAATGGTTCTGGCGCCCGGCCGGCATCGTCAGCTATTCGGCCGGCCGCCTGTCCGGCGCGCACGCCAGTTTCGCCTGGCACGGCACGCTCACGGAGATGGGCATGGTGGTGATCTCCAGCACCGTCACCGTCGGTCCGATCGGCAAGACCCTGGATGCGCACGGCCAGCCGATCGAGGAGGCCGGCAAGTCGCTGGAGAAGAGCTTCGCGCGCTTCGCCGACGATCTGGCCTGGTGGGCCGAGGCCGCGCGCACCCAGCGCGCCAGACACAAGCCGCCGTACTGATCGCGTCCCCTGCGCGCCCCGTTTTGCGTGTTCTGGCATGTCCTGCCTGCTGGAATCCGCCATGCGCGCACTCCTGGTCCTGTGCCTGCTGTTGTTCCCCCTGCTCTCCGCCTCCGCGGCCGAGCCGCGGATCGTCCAGCTCAGCGGATCGGACGGCACCATGCTCGCGCTACGCGAGGACGGTACGGTCGTGGGCTGGGGCGAGTTCAAGGACGGGCAGCTGGGGCCGAACCCGCAGCAGTACGGCAGCACGCGCTGGGCGCGTCCGACAGCGATCGCGCTGCCGGCTCGCATCCGTGAGATCGCCGGCGGCGGCGAAAACAGCTATGCGCTGACCGAGGACGGCCGTGTCCTGGCCTGGGGCGCGGGCGTGGGGCTGGGCGGCGGGACCGGCAGCGGCGTTGTCCAAGTATCGCTGCCTCCCGTGCGCCACCTCTATGGCCGGGAAGGCACCGCCATCGCCCTGCTCGAAGACGGCACGCTGCGCGCCTGGGGCCGGCGCGAAGAAGGCAAGATCGGCGACGGCCTGGCCAACAAGCGCTGGGGCGAGGCCAGCCCGCCCGCGCTGACGCCGGTGCGCGTACCCGGCGCCACCGACATCACCCAGGTCGCAATGGGCTTGACGCACACGCTGGCGCTGCGCCGCGACGGCACGGTGCTGTCCTGGGGCGGCAACCGCTATGGGCAGTTGGGCCGGCAGCCGGTGCAGGAGCCCGCGCTGGACCTGCCCGCCGCCGTCGATGGCCTGAACGAGGTGGTCGCGATCGCCGCCGGCGCCTACACCTCGATGGCCATCCGGCGCGACGGCACGCTGGTCGCCTGGGGCAGCCGCAGCAATTACATGCTCGGCGACGGGCTCCAGGACGATCCGCCGGAGCGCTTCTCCGTGCAGCCGCTGCCGGTGCCCGGCGTGCGTGGGCCCAAGGCGGTGCAGCTGTCCACGTACAACGCCATCGCCCAGTTCAAGGACGGCAGCGCGATGGGCTGGGGCAATACCGACTGGGGCACCCTGGGCCTGGGCCAGAAGACCGGCTACGTGAAGCAGCCCAAGCGCCTGACCGTGCGCGACATCGCCCTGGTGTTCTCGCTGCATTACGGCACCTACCTGGTCAAGCGCGACGGCAGCACCTGGTACGCGGGCCATGGCGGCAAGGAGGAATGGCAGTCCCCGGTGCTCAGCCAGGCCACCTTCGTGCCGATCTCGCTGGCCCCGTAACGCGGCCGACGCGGCGGCTTCATCCGATCTGAGCGACCGGGTCGCTAGCCTCGCCGTTCCACCGTCATACAAGGAGACATCGCGATGGGCCTCTTCTCCAGCATCGTCAACAAGATCTTCGGCCACGCCTCGCCGCAGGCCACCACCGCGGCCACGCCGAGCGCCACGGCCAAGCCCGAAGTGGTCATCGTCGACGGCAGCGAAGCCACTGCCGGCATCGCCCCGCCCGCACGGACGCCTGCGCCCGCGACGCCGGCCGAGCCGGTCGATGTCGCCGCCGTGTTGACCGACATTGCCGCGCGCAAGGGCGGCAAGAGCGACTGGCAGCACTCCATCGTCGACCTGCTCAAGCTGCTCGACCTGGATTCCAGTCTGACCGCCCGCAAGGAGCTGGCCGAGGAGCTGAATGTCCACGCCGGCGAGGCCGGCAGCGCCGAGCAGAACATCGCCCTGCACAAGGCGGTGATGAAGAAGCTGGCCGAGAACGGCGGCAAGGTGCCCGCCGAGCTGAAGGACTGATCCCGCGCCGGGCCGCCTGCCGGCGACCTCGCACGCCTCGAACCGCGCGCCGTCCCTGCGATGGCGCGCGGTTCTTTGTTCAGATCGTGCGCGACGCCGACGCCGGCTGGCGCTCCAGGCGCAGGAAGCGCGCGGCGTTGTTGTAGAAGATGTCGCGCTTCTGGCCATCGTCCAGGAACGGCGCGCGGCGCACGGTGTCGATGGACGCGCCGATCGAGGCCGGCCAGGCCGGGCTGCCCGAGCCGAACATCACCTGGTCGCCCAGGCCGGCCTCGAGGATGGCCCGCAGGTCGCGGTAGAAGGCCGGGCGGTTTTGACCTGCGACCAGCTGGCCGACGTCCAGGTACACCTGCGGATGGGCATCGAGCACGGCCAGCAGCGCCTCGGAGAGCGGCTGCGCCCCGTGCACCAGGTCCAGGCGCAGCTGCGGATGCCGCGCCAGCACGCGCTGCAGCGCCTCCAGCTCGGCGCCGGTCGCGGCCTGGCTGACCGCGGCGCCGTCCTGGCGGCCCAGGTGCAGACCGACCGGCAGGTCCACGCGCGTGGCCAGCTGCCACAGTGGTTCCATGCGCGGATCGTCCAGCGCCATCTCTGCCGCCGGGCGGCGCAGACCGAGCAGGGTCAGCTGGCCGCTGGCGCGCAGCGCCTGGACCCGCGCCTCGGTCGCCGCGTCGATGCGCAGCGGGTCCAGCGCCAGGTGGCCGGGCGCGCGCGCTTCGGACGCCGGCAGGGGCTGGCCGCCATCCTGCACGGCGGCCAGGCCGATCACGTTGTAGCGGCGCAGCTGGGCCTGGGTATACCGGTGCACGGCGGCGGCATCGGGCGCCGCACAGCTCCCCCCCGTCTCGAGACAGGGCGCAGGCGCGGCGCCCGGCGCCGGCACGGCGTGCAGGTGCATGTCGAGGATCAGCGGCCCGCGCTCGGGTTCGGCCACCGCCACCCAGGCCATGCTGGCCACCAGCAGGCACAGCAGGCCCGGCATCAGCAGACGGCCCTGCAGGACGCTCAGGACGAGCATCAGGATTCGAAGTTGCATACGCGTTTCCCCAAACGGTAGGCACGGGCGCCCCGGGAGGGGTCGCAAAGGCGCCAGGCTTCCCAGTCAACGTGGACTGTGGAGCGCGCCGGACAGCCTCCGGCGCAGGGGGCTAGTCTAGAACGGTCCGCAGTACTTCGTCGTTCCCGCGGAAGCGGAAAGCCGGCGCCTGGCGCGCTGGAAGGGCAAAGTCCCTGGATTCCCGCGTTCGCGGGAATGACGATGGAGGGAGTGCAGCGTTGGCCGGGGACGCGCGTCGTCTGCGCCCGGAGCGCGCCTTAGACTGCCACGCCTCTCTCCCAAACGAACGCTGCTTATGCCCTGGCTCATCGCCAAGTACGCCGTCACCGCGCTGATCGTCGTGGTCGTGTCCGAAGCGGCCAAGCGCAGCGACCGGCTCGGTGGCCTGCTCGCCGCGCTGCCGCTGGTCACGCTGCTGGCCCTGGTCTGGCTGCAGCTGGAGCGGCAGCCGGCGGAGAAGATCGCCAACCATGCCTGGTACACCTTCTGGTACGTGGTACCGACGCTGCCGATGTTCCTCGCCTTCCCCCTGCTGCTGCCGCGGCTGGGCTTCTGGTGGACGCTGGGCGCCAGCGCGGCGCTGACCGTGGTGTGCTTCTGGCTGTTCGCCCTGGCGGTGCGGCCGTTCGGGATCCAGCTGCTGCCGTAAGCAAGGCCCGCAATCCGCCCTGCTCACGCTTGTGCAGGCCTGCTCACAAGACCTAACGCTCCAACGCATCCGAACACTTGCTCACGCCGGTGCCACGGGTGGTTAACGGCGCGGCTTGCACCGTCGTTCCCACAGCAACGGCCGCACGTCGCGGCCGGACACGGGAGATGCAAGTGAGCAAGGCCAATGACAAGTACGACCCGACCGTCGATGAGACCGTCGCCAATCCGAACCGCGATCCCATCACCGGCACGCCCGGCGCGCATCCTGTCGGCGTGGGCGTTGGTGGCGTGGTCGGTGGCGCCGCCGTCGGCGCGGCGGCCGGCTCGGTCCTGGGACCGATCGGCACCCTGATCGGCGCTGCGGTGGGCGTGGTCGCCGGTGGCACCGTCGGCAAGGGCGTGGCCGAGAAGCTCGACCCGACCGTCGAGGCAGACTACTGGCGCGCCGCGCACAAGCACCGCCCCTACTACGATCCGGCCAAGGACTTCGATCGCGACTACGCCAGCGTCTACGGCTACGGCCTGCAGGCGCGCGAGGCCGAGCCCGGCCGCAGCTGGGAGGAGCGTGAGGCCGAGCTGGAACGCGACTGGCCGCGCAACCGCGGCACCTCCACGCTGGAATGGGAGCAGGCCCGCCCCGCCGCGCGCGATGCCTGGGAGCGCGCCGACCGCAGCCATCTGGCCTATGCCGACAGCGACGAGCGCTTCCGCACGCACTTCGAACGTGCGCCGTATCGCGGCCCGGAGCACCAGTACGAGGACTTCGTGCCGGCCTACCGCTATGGCACCCGCTCGCGTTTCAGCAGCGACTTCGGCGGGCGCATGTGGGACGACACCGTCGCCGACGAGCTGCGCCTGGGCTGGAACAGCGCGCGCGGCAGCTCGCGCCTGGATTGGGATGAGGCCAAGGGCGCGGTGCGCGATGCCTATCTGTCCGACGAGCCCTTCGACGGCGGACGCCACGGCTGAGTTCGATCCGACGCACTGAAGACACGACAGGGCGCCCCATGGCGCCCTGTCGCTTTGTCGCAACTCACACCAGTTGCAGATCCTTCGGCTTGGCGCCGGGGAAGACCTGCTCGAGCTGGGTGCCGTTCAAGCCCCACATGCGCTGCAGCAGGCCGCCGAACAGCTCGCGGTAGTTGGTCAGCACCGGATAGTCGCGGTTCTGCAGCAGGTTGGCCTGCGCCACGTCCACCTGCGGCCCGGCGATGCGCCCGCCTTTGACGCCGCCGCCCAGCACCCAGTACGTGGTTCCGTGGCCATGGTCGGTGCCCTTGTCGCCGTTCTCGCGGAAGGTGCGGCCGAACTCGCTCAGCACCACCACCACCGTGTCGTTCCAATCGTCGCCCAGCGCATCGGCATAGGCCGCCAGGCCCTGGCCGAGGTTCTTGAGGTTGTTGGCCAGCTGGCCGTCGGTGCTGCCCTGGTTGACGTGCGTGTCCCAGCCGCCGACATCGACGAAGCCCAGCCGGTACTTGTCGCGCATCAGCACGGCCATGCGTCGGGTCTCGTCGGCGAAGCTGCGCGCACTGGCCGCGCCGCGGCTGGCCTGCATCATCTCCTGCTGCAGCGCCTGGCTGACCTGCTGGCGCAGGGCCAGGCCATCGCGCGCCGCGCTGGCCAGCTGGGTGCCCTGGTACATGCCGGCCAGGATGTCGGACTGGCGCGGGTCGAACACCGGCTTGGCATCGTTGCGCAGCGACAGGTTGGGGATCTCGCCGGCGCCCTGAAAACTCAGCGGCAGCGAGTCGGTGAAGGCGATCGCCGGCACGCCGGTCATCACCGCCGACAGTCGCGCCAGGAAGCCGGAGCGGTAGTCGTGGCGATCGGCGCCGGCCTCGCCCGATTCGATGTCGTCCTGGGTCTCGAAGTGGCTGCGCGACAGATCGTCGGTACCGGCGAACGGCACGAACGCCAGCTGCTTCCTCTGCCACAGCGGCAGCAGGCTGTCGCGCAGCACCGGGTTGAGGCCCCAGTGCGCGTCCAGCGCGATGGCGCTCTTGTCGTTGGCCGGGTCGGGCCTGGCGATGGCCAGGGTGGGACGCGCGTCGTAGTAGAAATCGCTGGCCACCGGCACCAGCAGGTTGTTGCAGTCGTAGCCGCCGCGCAGGAAGACCACCAGCATCCGGCTGCGATCCTTCGGCGGAGCGGCGAACAGCCGCCCGGACCAGCCCAGGCTGCCGCTGGCGGCGGCGGTCAGCGCGCTGGCGATGAGGAAATCACGACGTTTCATGGGAACACCCTCGTGCAGGGATGTAGGGATCAGCGGTAGTTGAAGTCGGGAGACGCCAGCAGGAAGGCGTTCCACTCCTGCTGCGAACGTGCCTTGGCCAGCGCCTCACGCGTGGCAGGCGCCAGCGTCGGCTCGATCGCGGCATAGAACAGCCGCGAGGCCGGCATCGGGAAGCCGCCCTGCTGCTCGGCCTTGCCATCGGCCTTGGCGGGCGTGAACAACCGCGCATCGCCACCACCGATGGCACGGGCGATCTCGAAGCGCTTGGCCATCTGGCCCGAGCTGTTCCACGCGTCGGAGGCCAGCGGCCAGCCGTCGGGCGTGATCCGGCCGAAGCTCTGCTCGCCCAGCTGCCCCAGCCAGCCCACCAGCGGCGCCGGGTTGGCGATCACCTGGCCGTCGTAGGCGAAGCGGATCGAGGACACCAGGTAGCGGTACGGATCCTTGAACTTGCGCTGGCCGGCATCGGCGAACTCGCGCGAGCTCACCATCACCTCCATCACCTTGGCGATGTCGCCATCGCTGCGCAGGAAGGCCTTGGCCATCTTGTCCACCAGCGCCGGCGGCGGCGTATCGGCGACGAAGTACTGCGCCAGCTGGCTGGAGATGAAGCGCGCGCACGCCGGCTGGCGGGTGATGAGCTCCACCGCGCTGCGCACCTCGTCGAAGCCGCCGCCGGCGATGCGCTGGCCCAGCAGGGTCTTGTCGCCCTCCTGATGGCGCGCCGGGTTGAACTCGAACGCGCCCTCGCGCAGGTACTGGGTCTGCTGGGCCGGCTTGAGCTTGGGCGGGCCGTCGCGATCGGGCGGCGCGATGCCCACGCCAGTCAGCACCAGCGCCAGCTGCTGCACATCGTGCTGGGTATAGCCGGCGTCCACACCGAGCGTGTGCAGCTCCATCAGCTCACGCGCGTAGTTCTCGTTGACCTTGCCCTTGGCGTTCTGCGCGTTGTCCAGATAGTCCAGCATGGCCGGGCTCTTGAGCGTGGCCAGCACCAGGTCGGAGAAGTGGCCCAGCGCGTTGGGGCGGATGGCCCGATCGACGTAGTCGCCCAGCACCCAGCCCACGCGCGCCTTGTCGGCCTGCACGCTGAAGTGGTTGAGCCAGAACCACACCAGCTGCTCGCGCAGCTGATCCGGATCGTAGACCGCGCGCAGCAGCTCGGCCTGGCGCACCTGCTGCACGTTCTGGTTCTTCTGCTCCTGCAACGCCTTCTTCGCGGCGGCCTTGGCGTCGCCGTCGGGCATGGCGTTGATCTCCTTCTGCCGCGCCGCCAGCTGCGTCAGCGCCGCCGGCGCCGACACGTTCAGCCCTTCGTAGCCCTGCAGCTGCGTCTGCACCGATGCCGGCAGATTGGTATCGCCGGCATCGGGGTGCAGCTGCGCGCGCAGGTAGTCGCGCTGGCCCTGCTGGCCGAGCGCGGCCACGCTCGCGCTGTCCAGGCCGAACTGCACCCGCTCCAGCCAGCGCAGCTGATCCGGGGTCGGGCTGGCATCGCGCGCGGCGGCCGGCAGCGCGCACAGGCCGAACGCAGCCAGCAGGCCGAGCGTCAGCGCGCTTCGACGCGCACGGGAGAGAAGAGCAGCAGACGGGGTTGCAGGCGGGTGCATCGACCACCTCCGGGCGTTGCGGGCCATGTGCGCCGCGTGAAAACCCTAGCCCCGGCGTCTTGCACGCGGGTTAAGCAATTGTCGGAACGCGACCGCGCGGGGGGCACGGATTCAGACGTGGCGCGATGTGGCGCCGCGTGGCAACGCACGTCGCCTGCGAGGCCGCGAAACGCGGCGTTGGCGGATTCTGCGACCGTGCCACGGTTGGCGTCCGAAGGGAAGCCAGCGCCGGAAGCGCATGCCATGGCCATGCGCTCGGGAGACGACGACGCGGTTCGCGCCAAGGCGCCTCAGCGCACCGTCGCGACCGCCGCGCTCAGGCCTTGCCCACATCCACCCACTGCGCCTGCACCAGGTCGGCCAGGCGCGTCGGCGCCAGGCACACGGCGCTGTTGGGCGAGCCGGCGGCCGGATACACCAAGGCATGCGCCTGCAGGGAGACATCGCAGCAGATGCGCGCCGGGCCCGCCAGGCCGAACGGGCACACGCCGCCGACCGGATGCCCGGTCAGCGCCAGGGTCTGCTCCGGCGGCAGCATGCGCGGCTTGGTGCCGAAGGCGGCCTTGAACTTCTGGTTGTCCAGCCGCGCATCGCCGGCCATCACCAGCAGCAATAGCGCATCGTCCAGGCCCAAGGCGAGGGTCTTGGCGATCTGTCCCGGCGTCACGCCCAGCGCTTCGGCGGCCATCGCCACGGTGGCCGTGCTCTGCGCGTGCTCGATCACTTCCACCTCGAGTGCGTGCTGCTGAAAGAAGGCGCGGACGGAATCGATCGACACGGCGTGCTCCTTGAAGGCAGGAAGAAAGGCGAGCTTCGCGGCGGGCACCGGGACACGATGACGCCGACGCCTTATTCTGCCTGCCTGCATCGCCGTTGCGCCAAGCCGCGCGCGGCCGCCGTCCCCTCGCCCAGAGAGCCCCATGTCCGCCCACACCCTCGTGCGCTGCACGCACGACCAGCACGCCGCTGCGATCCTGGACATCTTCAACGATGCCATCCTCCACTCCACCGCGCTGTACGAGTACGCGGTGCGCACGCCGGCGACGATGACGGCCTGGTTCAAGGCCAAGGGCGATGGCGGGTTCCCTGTGATCGGCTTGGAGGACGCGCACGGCACGCTGCTGGCCTTCGGCAGCTACGGCACCTTCCGCGCCTTCCCGGCCTACAAGTATTCGGTCGAGCACTCGGTGTACGTGCATCCCGACCACCGCGGCCAGGGCCTGGGGCGGGTGGTGGTGCAGGCGCTGATCGAGGCCGCCCGCGCGCAGGGCCTGCACGCGATGATCGGCGGCATCGACGCCAGCAACACCGCCAGCGTGACCCTGCACGAACGCCTGGGCTTCCGCCATGTCGGCACGCTGCCGCAGGTGGGCTTCAAGTTCGGCCGCTGGCTGGACCTGGCCTTCTACCAGTTGCTGCTGGAAACGCCCGCGCAGCCGGTCGACGGCTGAGCGCGCTCCCAATGCCGGCGGCGCGACGGACTGCGATGCCGCCGGGCCTGGCAGCAAGGCCAGATCCACCGACCTGATCACATGCGGCGCGCCCCACCTTTGGTGCGCATCTGGCGAACCGGCGCGTGATGCGCGCCGCATGGCCTGTCCCTGCGCCGTTTTGCGCATTCCCGGGACACACACGCCACCGGAACGCCCATGTCCAGCCACCGCCTCCTGCCCGCCGCCCTCGCCGCCTGCCTGCTGCTGGCCCTGCCCACCCGCGCCGCCGCGCCGGCCGCACCGACCCAGGTCTTCATCGACGTGGACACCCACAGGATGGCCGACATGCCCGACATGGGCGCGCTGGGACGCTTCGCCGGCATGCTGGGCGGCAAGCAGGACCTGGGCTATCCCGACGCGCGTTCGGCCGGGGCGAGTGGGCTGTACTTCGACATCGCCCTGCACAACACCCTGGCGCCCGGCCTGCCCGCGCAGCAGGCGATCCCGACCGGCCTGGGCCTGGGCGATGCACTGCCGCTGCTGCCGCCCACGCGCGCCACCCTGCCCGAGTCGCAGGGCGGCCAGCAGGTGGAAGGCGCCGAGGTCCGCATGCTGGTGTACTGGGGCTGCGGCGCGGCTATCCGCCCCGGCCAGCCGCGCGTGATCCAGGTGCGCATGCGCAACGGCATGCCCGAGGCCAGCGGCACGATCGAGGCGCGCCGCGCACCCGACCGCGACGTGCGGCCCGACCCCAGCTATGCGCTATGGCCCAACCAGAAGGCGCGCAAGCGCGCCGAGCGCGGCGCCTCGCTGCAGGGCGAGCACCGCATCACCGGCCAGGGCGTGCCGGAGTCGCTGAAGTTCACCCTGGGCCCGCAGGCCGACTTCATGCCCGACATCGCCCTGCAGCAGCAGGGCGTGCCGGCCGACGGCATCGTCCTGAGCTGGCAGCCGGTGGCGCGCGCCGGCGCCTACTTCATCAACGTCATGGCCAAGCAAGGCAACGACATGGTGCTGTGGAGCAGCGCCGAGGTGCCCGACATGGGCAGCGGACTGATGGACTTCCTGCCCGGCGGCAGCCTGGAGCGCTGGGTCAAGGAGAAGGTGCTGCTGGGCGCGGACACCACGCGCTGCCAGATCCCCAAGGGCATCCTCAAGGACGGCGGCGAGACCGGCGCGGGGCTGCTGTCGATGATCGCCTATGGCCCCGAAACCAATCTGGTCTGGCCGCCCAGGCCGGCCGACCCCAAGCAGCCCTGGACGCCGGAGTGGAACGTGCGCGTGCGCACCAAGTCCACCGCCAGCGCCATGCTCGGCATGGACCTCAGCGGCGCGGGCCAGGACCCGCAGTCGCCGACCAGCGACCCGAACCAGCCCGCGGAGAAGGAAAGCACCGGCAAGAAGCTGCTGCGCGGCCTGTTGAAGGGGCTCTGACGCCAGCGTCGAACCGACCAACCGCGCACGCGGCGCGGCTGGCGGCATGACGGCCGATGCTGCGATCGTTCGTTTCCCGACCGCCCGCTTCGCTCATCCCAGCGCCTGCGGGTTGAGCTGCCACACCGCGTAGTTGAGCGCACTGGCGAAAGTGACCCACGCCAGATACGGCAGCAGCAGCAAGCCGGCCAGCGGCCGCGCGCGCCAGAACATCGCCACCGTGACCACGATCAGCACCCACAGCACGACGATGTCCAGCATCGCCGCCGCGCCCAGGTGCCAGCCGAAGAACAGCCAGCTCCACAGCGCATTGAGCGCCAGCTGCGCCACGAACACGGTCAGCGCCCGCCGCTGCGCGGCCCAGCCGCCGCGTCGCCAGACCAGCCACGCCGCGATGCCCATCAGCACATACAGCACGCTCCACACCGGCCCGAACACCGCCGCCGGCGGCGCCCAGGACGGCTGCGCCAGCGTGGCGTAGAAAGTCGCCGCCTGCACCGACGCCGCCGCGCCGATAGCGCCGGCGACCAACACCAGCAGCAGCCAGCCGACCAGCCCCAGCACCTGGCGCTTTCCGGAAATCCCTTGCATCCCACACCTCGTACGCGATCGATATCGCGCGGCACTCTAGCGGTGTGGCGGCGTAGGCCGTGTCACGACCGGCGATGCTCGGCAGCGCCGGATCGCGAGGGCAACCCTAGTCAGCATCGAGCTTGGCAAGCACTTCGCCCATCACCTGCCGGGTGACCTTCTCGGCCGAGTGGTAGCCATGCAGCGCCGAGTTCTTCCACGACCCGCTCGCGATCAGCGTGCCGGAGGAGGCGTTGTAGATCTGGATATCCAGCGAACGCAGGTACATCGCCATGTCCCAGCGCCAGTTGTCCGTATAGCGGACCACGACATCGGTGCCCGCCTCGCGCACTTCGGGTCCGGCCTTGACCTGGATCCCGTGCGCCATGAGCTCCTGCTGGACATGGGCATCCATATCCGCCGAGTTGCCGCCATGCAGGACCACATAAGCCGACCTGACCACGGTCTGGTGCCCTGGGTTCACCACCACGCGGTTGTGCGTCGCACAGCCGGCCAGCGTCGTCGCCACCGCAAGTACGGCGGCCATCGTCCATCGATTCACGCGAGTCCCCTTTCGATGCCACGCTCCTGTGGCCGCTGGAGTCTGCGCGCTGCCGATCCGCAAGATCAACCTTTCGCCTGTCGCCGGATCACCGCGCCGACCGGGGCCGCGCTCTTGGTGTCAGCCCCGCTCCAGCACCACATGCAGCGCCGCGTCCGAGGCGCGGAAGCTGGTGCAGCGATAACCGGGGACGGTCAGATCCACGCCTTCGAACAGCCGCTCGCCCGAGCCCAGCAGCGTCGGCGCGATGGCCAGATGCAGCTGGTCGATCAAGCCGGCCTGCAGATATTGGCGGACGGTGTCGGCGCCGCCGCCGATGCGGATATCGCGCGGGCCGGCCGCCTCGCGCGCCAGCCGCAGCGCCTCGTGGATGCCGCCGGTGACGAAGTGGAAGACCGTGCCGCCCTGCATCGGCAGGCTGGGCCGCGCATGGTGGGTCAGCACGAACACCGGCACGTGGTGCGGCGGATCGTCGCCCCACCAGCCGCGCCAGTCCGCGTCGCCCCAGTCGCCACGGATGGGCCCGAACATGTTGCGCCCGATGATCCAGGCGCCGAGGTTGTCGAACCCGCGCGCGGCGATCTCGTCGTCCAGCCCCGTGCTGCCGCCCTCCTTGCCGAACAGCGTCTGCATGAAGGTGCGCGTCCCCCGCAGCCACCGATGCAGGTCCTGCGCGCCCTCGCCCATCGGCGCCTCCAGGCGCTGATGCGGCCCCGCGGCGAAGCCGTCCAGGGACAGGGTGAAACCTTCGACACGGACCTTCGACATCGCCAGCCTCCCGGGCATGCAAGAGAGAGCATCTTCTCTCAACCGCGCGCCGATGGCCCGCTGCGGTGCGCGAACCGGGCCACGGTGTACCGCGACGCCGGCGACGGATGCCTTGGGTCCTGCTTTTACGCTTACGGCTCCGCGACGGGAATGGCCGGAAAACCTGCAGCCTCCCTCTAACGCGTGTCCCCGGCCCCTGGCCCTTGCCTGCGGAAGTCGCGGGGGTCCCGCGTTCGCGAAAACGACGATTCGGGTCTTTCGGGGGCGCATCGGTGCGATGCCACCGGTGAGCGGCGCGACGCCGGGACCACCTTTCCCAAGGTGGCGTCGCAGAAGCTTCAAGGTCGATAGCCCTCCCAACGCATCGCCATGGCGGCGCCGCGCCCCGAACGGCGTAACCCCAGAGGCCTCCCGGCACCGATGCGCCGTCACCGCGCGCGGTTTCCCCGACGCCACGCCCGCGGACCCCCACCCATGCATCGGCATTCCCCCGGCCGTTCCTGTTGTGCCCTGCTGTGCGCGCTGCTGATCTGCGCGCAGGCCCACGCCACGCCTGACCAGGCCGCCACCATGACCGGCGACTGGGGCGGCGTGCGCGAGGACTGGTCCACGCGTGGTGTCGCGCCGCGCGGCGATTACATCGGCGAGGCCGTGGACGTCATCGACAACGGCGACGGGGCGAGCGGCGCGCGCTATGCGCAGCAGCTGCGCGTCGGCCTGGACCTGGCCATGGATCGGCTGGCCGGCTGGCGCGGCGGGGCGTTCCACCTCACGCTCAACGATCGCCGCGGCCGCAGCGCCTCGGCCGATCTGGTCGGCAACCGCTTCGCTCTGCAGCAGGTCTATGGCGGCACCTACACGCGGCTGAGCGAGGTCAGCTTCGACTACGGCTTCGCCGGCAGGGGCTATCTCAAGCTGGGCTTCTACGCGATGGGCAGCCACTTCGGCCTGCTGGCCGCGGGCAACAGCTTCCTCAACTCGGCGCTGTGCGCGCACCCGCTGTCGATGACCGGCAACAGCGGCTGGTACAACTACCCGGTGGCGCGCTGGGGCGCCGAGGCCGGCTGGCCGCTGGCCGCGCGCGTGGTCCTGCGCGGCGGCTGGTTCCAGGTCAATCCGCAGCTGCGCGGCAACAACGTGCACACCGCCTTCCGCCCCTTCGCCAGCGGCACGACCGGCTCGCTGTTCGTACTCGAACTGGCCTGGACGCCGGGCGCTGGCGGCCCCCACGCCGGCAGCTACCAGGTCGGCGCCTACGCCGACACCTCCCGCGCCAGGCGGCTGGGTACCGCCGCCAGCGTCAGCGGGCGCGACGGCGTGTGGCTGCTGGCCGAGCAGAAGCTCAGCGCCGAGACCGCCGACCCCACGCGCGGACTCACCGTCTTCGGCGAGTACATGCAGACCGACCAGGCGACCTCGCCCCTGCGGCACTGGCGCGTGGCCGGCCTGTACTACCAGGGCATCGGCACCCGCAGCCAGGACCGCCTGGCGCTGGGCTACGCCAGCGCCAAGGTCAACGGCGCCCTGCGCGCGGCACAGCGCGGCGCACTGGCCGACACCGGCGTGCCGAGCGATTCACCGCTCTATCAGCTCACCGATGTCGAACGCCTGTACGAGCTGGCCTACACCGCTCAGCTCAGGCCCTGGCTGACGCTGCGCCCGGACCTGCAGTACATCGTCGATCCGGGCACCTTCAGCTACAGGCGCGCGGGTGACGCGCTGGCGGTGGGGCTGCAGGTCCGGGCGACGTTTTAGGGCACATCGAGGACGCCGAAGCGCGAATGGACAACCGCCTTTCGAAGATCCGTCATTCCCGCGCACGCGGGAAGTGCTTCTTGGCAGACGCATGTCTGACCATCCAGCGCCTTGGAGGCTCTGCCGCGAAAGTCCCTGGGTTCCCGCTTTCGCGGGAACGACGGTGGTAGGTGATGGGAGCGGCTCCAAATTCAACGCCTTCGGTAAGCCAAAAGCCCGTCATTCCCGCGCACGCGGGAATCCATGGACTTTGACGCTTCCGCGTGAGAGTCGCTGGGCTCCCGCTTTCGCGGGAACGACGGTAGTGGGTTACTTGCGTGGCTGCAGGTTCAAAGGCTTCGGCGATCTGACAGCGACAAGCCGATGTTCCGTAACGGAGCCTTTTGCATACCGACCTCAGCCACCGCGAGCCACCGCCAGCCGCACTCCGAACACCTTCACTCCGCAGCGTCACCACCGCCCGTATACACCAGACTCCGATGCAGCGCACGGGCCACCGCCAGGTCCTCCTCATCGTCGAAGTACACCGCCATCTGCACCTGGCTGTCCTCGGCGAAGGCATGGCCGTAGTAGCCGGGCCTGCGCGCATCGTCCGGGTCGTCCACTTCCTCGGCCAGGCGATAGGCGTAGAAGCGGATATCGCCGATCTGCGACTGCTCGATGTCGTGCGCCTCCGGCGACTGATGCTGACGTACATCGTCCAGGCGCGCCTCGATGCTGGCCCCGCCGTCGTTGTGCCAGATCGTCATCCACACCGTGACGCGCTCGTTCCACAGCACCAGGTCGCCGTCCTCGATGCGCCGGTTGTAGGGCGCGTCCAGCGTGATCGCCCAGTCCGGCGTGAGCGGGTAATGGCCTTCGACGACGGGGAAGTCGGGATGGAGGGGCATGGCAGAACCTTGGTTGGTGCGAACGATAGGAGACTAGCCTACCCGCCTGGCTGTGCTCGATGTCTGCAGAGCGAGCTGGCGAGCACGCGCGGCACGCGCGTACTGCTGCCCCCGGTAGGCCCATAGGGGGTCACGGCGTGTCAGCCGAAACGTCGGCAGGCGCGTCTTTCCGCAAGCACAGGCGCTGACCACGCGGCTCGGAACCCAGCCGCCGCACCATGCGCGAACGCAGCGCGCAAACGCACTTCGCACCACGCCCAAGGCGACGACGCCCCCGCAAGCCGCCTTTCATCCAGCAGACAACAGCGGCGGCCGAGGCCGCCGCTGCTTCCCACCAATCGCGGTGCGCGCGCGTCAGTGCAACCGCATCGCCCCGGCGATCCGGCCGACGGCCTGCGGCAGGCGCGGTGCGGCCTGCGCGTCGTGGCACAACGCCAGGACGGACCCGGCGCCATACGTGAGCCGGACTTCCCGCACCGATGCGGGGCCGCCGCCCGCCGCCAGCGGCTGCGCCGCGATCTCCGTGAGCAGGTCCGCCACCTCGCTGGCCTGATTGAAGATCGCAAAGCCCAGCATCGACACGCTGCCTTCCGCGTAGTCGGCCGCCTGCTCGGCGAACACGGCATCGCCGAAGGCCTTGATGCCCAAGACCAGCAGCTGCAGGGCGTCCAGCTGCGCCAGCGTCGCCCCGAAGGCCAGGCGCGGACCCTGCGCCTGCGTCGCCTCGTCCACCGCGTACGGCGCGGCGGCTTCGGCCGCCGCCAGCGCCGCGCCGGCCTGCGCCGGACGCGACATCCGCAGCAGCACCGCCTCCACCTGCCCGGCCACCTGGTCCAGGCTGAAGGCCAGCTCGGCCGCGCCCACGCCGGGCGCCTGCTTCCGCTTGCCGCCGGGGCGGGGCTGCGCCAGCCGCGCCAGCAGCCGCAGCTGGTGGCCGACCTGCATCAGCAGGTGCTGGCTGTCCTCGGGCAGCGCGCCGCCCGTCGTGTTCCGATCATCGAAGAGATGGTCCGTCATCGTTATTGCTCCTTGGCATCGCGAAGTGACCGCCCGCCATGCCCGGCGGACGGAGGTGAAGGAGACTCAAGCACCGCAGCGCGCCGGCAGGCGCATGCCCCTTGCGGGGGCGGTCATGGCCACCCTGCCGATGCCGCCATCGCATCGGGCGCCCCTGCCGGGACTGCAGGCACCGGGACACCAGGTTCAAGGGCGGGCCGCGCGCGCTGGGGCGTTTCCAGGCTCCTCGAAACCGACGTTGCTCCGCCCCGTGGCCGGTGTCAACACCGCGCGCGGCGGCTTCCGCGCGCGCCTCGGCCGCCCCCATCCAGGCGGCAGCCGACGGAAGCCAACCGCGCTCAGGGCGCGGCGTTCTGCTCGCCGTGCAGCCTGCGCGCGGCCTCGACGTACTTGGCGGCCTTGGGGTTGTCGGCGTTCCAGCGCGGCGCCTTCGGGTCGTTGGCGATGGTCCACACGGCCAGGGCGACGGTGCGGTCGATGGCGGCCATGTTGGCGTAGTCGATCTTGTCCCAGGTGTCGGCCGGGCCGTGATAGTCGGGAAAGGCGTAGGCCACGCTGATGGTGTGCGCCGGCACGCCCAGGTCGGCCAGCGCCTGGTTGTCGCTGAAGGCGAAGTAGCGGTCGCTATTGACCAGATGCTTGGTCATGCGGATGCCGGTGTCCTCGCCCGCCTTGCGCAGCACATCGGCCACTTGCGAGTAGTCCGCGCCGGTGATCGCGGCCGCGCGCACCTGCGGGCCCTCGCTGTCGTCGGTGCGGCCGACCTGCTCCAGGTTGATATTGGCCACCGTGTCGGCCACCGGCACCAGCGGATGCGCACCGTAGTAGCGCGAGCCCACCAGCCCGTGCTCCTCGCCGAACACCGTCATGAACACGATGCTGCGCTTGGGCCGCACCTGCTGCGCAGCGAAGGCGCGCGCCAGCGCGATCACCGAGACCGTGCCGCTGCCATCGTCGTTGGCCCCGTTGAAGATCGGGTCATCGCCCTTGTCCTTGCGGATGCCCAGATGATCGTAATGCGCCGTGACCAGCACATAGGTCTTGCTCAACACCGGATCCGAACCGCGCAGCAGGCCCACCACGTTGCGCACGATCAACGGCTCGGGCGCATCGGCGAACTTCGCCCGCTCCTTCTCCGGCGCGATCTGGCGCCAGTCCGCCGTCTGGAAATACCCGTCATCGCCCAACGGCTCCAGCCCCGCGCCCCGGAACTGCGCCGCGATGTACTCGGCCGCCAGATCCAGCCCCCGCGACGGCGTGCCCCGCCCCTCCAGCGCATCGGACGCCAGGAAGGACAGATCCCCGCGCATCGCGTCGGCGGAGATGCTGGAGAGCAGGCTGGCCTGCGGCTGCGGCAGCGATGGCTCTTTGGCTTGCGCGATGCCGGCCATCAGTGCGGACGACAGCAGCGCGATGCGCAAGGTCATGTAGATCGTCATCCTGCTCCCCCTTGTGGTCTGGGGCAGAAGTCTAGCCCGCTCGCACGCGCACTGCGCCGGAGGCAGGGGGAACGGAAACGGCGGCCATCGTGCCAACCGCCCCAGCGCTTCAGCTTTAGCTTTCTCGTTTCGTCGGGATGGCTCGCCCGAGCCACCCTTCTGAGGTGGGCGCGCTATCGCGCCGTTTTCCGGCTTCAGGCCCACAGCCCCATGATCGGGAAGACCTCAACCTTATCCAGGTGACTGCGGGTGCGCGGGAGTCGACCTGGATCTCTGAAGCTGCTGCCGAAGCACGGCCTCAGGCTCCATCCGCACAGCCGTCAGGCATCGGGTCCCGGTGGCATCGAAGAACAGCGTCACAGCGGAGCCGCCGGTGAAGTAGGCGTAGCCGATCGTCGGTGCGGGGTCGTCCGGCGGCGAAGTCCAGACCACATCCTTCAGTTGAAGGTGCTCGCGCACGAACTCCCGATGCACACACGCACCACTGAAACGCATGACCAGATCGGTGTCTTCCGCACCCGCAGGGCCGATCGAGGAGGACACCTTCACCGGGCCTACGCTGGTGTCTCCCATGAAGGTGCGGCCGTCCACAACGGCTTCGTTGCGGATCTGCGTCTTGGCGCGCAGGTCGGCCTCCAAGAGGCCACGGCCCGCCGCTCGACTCTGGGCGAGATTGTTGATCAGGGCCAGAACGGCCTGCTGCGAAGCCTCTGGCGCCTGGACGACCGGCGTCGCGGCGTTGACCACCGCGCAAGTGAGGGAACCGATCGCCAACGCGCACGCAAACGGGACAAGCTTGGATGTCTTCATGATCTCACCACGGATAGTTGGCATCGTAGTAGTCCCCATTCGCTTGGGTATATGTCTTACCCGTCGAATTGGTGTTGTTGTCGCAGAAGGTCTGGCCGATCTCCTGGAGGCTCTTACCGCTAGCGAGCATGGACAGCATCGTCGATTCGTTCTGCGCGATCAGCGGAATGACGATCGATCCCGAAGTCGCGCCAGAAATCTCGCCCCTCACCACACCATTGTTCGACACCGCGTTCGCCTCCCAGACGCACATTTTGGTGATGTACTGGTCGCGCGTCAGCGGGGCCGAAATGTCCGGAATTCCGGCCACGTGGTGACCAAGCTCATGGGAGAGATAGCCGAGGGTGCGATACAGGCCAACGGTATCGAACGAGTCGCATGAGTATGGCGGCACATAAATGATCTTCGTCGCCGGGTCGTACCTGGGAGGGTTCCCGTAAAAACGGCCAGCGGTATGAGCCGCCACCTGGGAGCGGAGCGTCGAAGACGCCTCGCCGATCCCGTCGATGCAGTAGCCCAGGCCGGTGTTCATGGTCTGAGCCGACGCGAGGGGCGAGAACAAATAAAGCAGCACCAAGAGACAGAGCGCTCTGGTCATTTCACGTGCTCCTTGTGGTCAAAGCTTCCTAAGGAACATCGTTTTTGAAAGCAGACTGCAAGTCAATCCAGAAAGCGCTGGACCGACCAGAGTTCCATAGACACTCAGTCGCCGCTCTGCGCGTAGCGCTTTTCGAACTCTACCGGTGACATGCCGCCAGCGGAACCATGCCGGCGAATCGGGTTGTAGAACATCTCGATGTAGT
>NZ_SHMH01000001.1 GCF_004283755.1 Pseudoxanthomonas winnipegensis | reverse complement strand
ACTACATCGAGATGTTCTACAACCCGATTCGCCGGCATGGTTCCGCTGGCGGCATGTCACCGGTAGAGTTCGAAAAGCGCTACGCGCAGAGCGGCGACTGAGTGTCTATGGAACTCTGGTCGGTCCAATGTAATGCCGGTGACGCCCGGCTCAGGTGCGCACACGCTGCACGCGGCCCGGTGCACGTCCGGTGAAGAAATGAGACTCCAAGATTCATTCATGCGGATGGCGTGTGACGACCCGCCGCCGGCCTGGACGCTGCGCCCATGTGCCAGCGGCTACGCGTGCGCGCGCTTGGCATCGCTTCGGCGCCATGGGCTCGCACGATGCGCAACAAAAGAGCCCCGGCGCGCGCGCCGGGGCTCGGGAAGGTCTGCGACAGAGCATCGACGAGGAAGTGGGTCGCAGACCTCGCATGCCCTTGACCGGCGCCAATGAGGAAAAGTTCCCCAGCCAACCTGGCATGCGCGTGACGCACTGCGGAAACGCTTTCAGCCGAGCCCGCACACGCACATGAGCGAACGGACAGCTTTTCTCAGGCAAATCAGACTTTTGAAGGTTGTCGCGAAAATCGCCGCGCTGCTATACTTTGGCGGCTTGACGGGGCCACTCGCACTCACCGTCTCTCGCACCCCACAAGGCCAACGACGTGCTGAACTCCGCAAACACGGGTCGGCAACTGGCACAGCGGGCGATAGCCTGGCAGGCTGCCGCCGCCGTGTTGGTCGCGCTGGCCTGGCTGGCGCACTCGCCGCAGCACGCCCTCGGGGCGCTGTATGGGGGGCTTGGCTTCACCGCCGGATCCTGGGCTGCCGCGAAAGTGGCGCTGGGCGGCGGGATCGCCCCGGCCGGCGTCGCCTTCGCGCGACTGCTGATGGGGGTGGCGGCGAAGTGGGTGGTGGTACTGCTGGTGCTGGTGGCGGGTCTGGCCGGATTTCGGTTGCCAGGCCTGGCGCTGATCACCGGTCTTGTAGGGGCCGCACTGGGCATGGTGCTGGCCAATCTGATCCAACGCAAAGGTGTTGCCACGTGAGTGAAGCCAACAATTCGGGCGGTCTGACCGAATACATCACCCATCACCTGGGGCACAACGCTGGCCAGGCGCTGGGCGGGACGTTCCATTTCGACAGCTGGCTGATCGCGCTGACGCTGGGCCTGATTTTTGTGGCCTGGTTCGCGTTCTTCGCCCGCCGCGCCACCGCCGGGGTGCCGACCAAGGGTCAGGCCTTCGTTGAGCTGGTGATGGAATTCGTCGACGGCCAGGTCAAGGACACCTTCCACGGCAACCGCAATTCGGTGACGCCGCTGGCGCTGACCATCTTCATGTGGGTGGTCTTCATGAACACGATGGACCTGATCCCGCTGGATCTGCCGTCGTTCCTGATCACCCACACCGCGGGCGCCGAGGCGGCGCACCACACCTACTTCCGCATGGTGCCCACCGCCGACCTGAACACCACGCTGGCGCTGTCGGTGACCGTGTTCTTCATCCTGATCGGTCACGCGCTGGCGGCCAAGGGCGGCTTCGGCTTCGGCAAGGAGCTGCTGACCGCGCCGTTCCACGCGCACGGCATCGGCGCGATCATCCTGGCGCCGGTCAACCTAGCCATGAACATCATCGAGTGGCTGGTCAAGCCGATCTCGCTGGCCATGCGGTTGTTCGGCAACATGTACGGTGGCGAGCTGGTGTTCATGCTCATCGCCGGCCTGATGAGCGGCTGGGTGACCTTCCTGCCGGGCGTGATCGCCAACGCGGCCTGGGGCATCTTCCATATCCTGATCATCCTGCTGCAGGCCTTCATCTTCATGATCCTCACCGTCGTCTACATCGCCGGTGCGCGTGAAGGCCACTAAAGCCGCTTCGACCGTTTTTCGCTTCACCCTTTCGTACTAACCAACCAATCGCTGGAGAGTTTTCATGGAATTCATCGCACACGTGCAGGGCCTGACCGCCATCGCCATCGGCCTCATCATCGGCCTGGGCGCGCTGGGTGCCTGCTTGGGCATCGCCATCATGGGTTCCAAGTTCCTGGAGTCGGCC
The DNA here is from genome assembly GCF_004283755.1 of Pseudoxanthomonas winnipegensis. Classification (GTDB taxonomy): domain Bacteria; phylum Pseudomonadota; class Gammaproteobacteria; order Xanthomonadales; family Xanthomonadaceae; genus Pseudoxanthomonas_A; species Pseudoxanthomonas_A winnipegensis. Next base: position 735,108 of record NZ_SHMH01000001.1, on the reverse strand, counting down.
GCCCGCCAGCCGGAGCTGATCCCGGTGCTGCAGGGCCGCATGTTCCTGCTGGCCGGCCTGATCGACGCCGCCTTCATCATCGGCCTGGCCATCGCGCTGTACTTCGGTATCGCCAACCCGCTGCTGACCGCTGTGCTGAACGCACAGGGCGGCTAATCAGCCGTCGTCGCGATCCGCATTCGCGGATCGCCAGGCAACGCTCGCCATGCGGTCAGCGCATGGCGGGTTGAACGAACCCGTCGAGGACACGTCATGAACGTCAACATGACCTTCTTCGGCCAGATGCTTTCCTTCGTGATCCTGATTGTGTTCACGATGAAGTTCATCTGGCCGCCGCTGAATGCGGCGCTTGAAGAACGGCAGAAGAAGATCGCCGAAGGCCTGGCCGCTGCAGACCGCAGCCAGAAGGACCTGGCGCAGGCGCAGGAGAAGGCCAACGAGGCCCTCAAGGACGCCCGCGTCAAGGCCAACGAGATCATCGACCAGGCTCACGCCCGCGCCAACCAGATCGTCGAGGCCGCCCGCAACGAGGCGATCACCGAGGCGAACCGGCAGAAGGAACTGGCCCAGGAAGAGATCGCCGCCGCCGCCAACCGCGCTCGCGAGGAGCTGCGCAAGCAGGTCTCCGTGCTGGCCGTGAGCGGCGCCGAGAAGCTGCTGCACCGCGAGATCGATCCGGCCGCCCACAAGGCGCTGCTGGACGAACTGGCTGCGCAGATCTAAGGCGGATGATCCGATCATGAGTCAGTCCATCACGCTCGCCCGCCCCTACGCCCGCGCCGCCTTCGGCGCGGCTCAGGATGCGCGGCAGCTGCCGGCGTGGTCGCAGGCGCTGGGTTTCTCCGCCCAGGTCGCGGCCGATCCGCGCGTCGCCGCGCTGCTGCCCAATCCGCAGCTGACCCGCGAGCAGGCCCTGGCGCTGCTGGCGCCCGAAGGCGCAGGCGAGGAATTCACGCGCTTTCTGGGCGTGCTGGCCGATGCCGGCCGCCTGGCGCTGCTGCCCGAGATCGCCGCGCTCTACGAGCAGCTGCGCGCGCAGGCCGAGCACGTCGTGCTGGCCCGGGTGACCTCGGCGGCCGAACTGCCGCCGGGCGAGCTGGACGTGATCAAGGCCGCGCTGGCCAAGCGTTTCGGCCGCCAGGTCGAGGTGACCACCGAGGTGGACGCTTCGCTGATCGGCGGCGCCGTCATCGATGCCGGCGACGTGGTCATCGATGGTTCGCTCAAGGGCAAGCTGGCGCGCCTGCAGACGGCGCTGGCGGGCTGATTCCAGGCGCCGCCGGACGCTGCAGCGACCGGCTGGCGACAGGCACACGCTTTCATTTATCCGCAGCCGCGCACCGGCTGCACAAGGAAAACCATCATGGCCACCACGCTCAACCCCTCTGAAATCAGCGACCTCATCAAGACCCGCATCGAGCAGGTCAAGCTGGCCGCCGAGTCGCGCAACGAAGGCACCGTGACCAGCGTGTCCGACGGCATCGTGCGCATCTTCGGCCTGGCCGACGTGATGCAGGGCGAAATGATCGAGCTGCCGCCCGCCGGTGAGGGCACGCCCACCTTCGCCCTGGCCCTGAACCTGGAGCGCGACTCGGTCGGCGCCGTGGTGCTGGGCGACTACGAGCACCTGCGCGAAGGCGACGTGGCCAAGACCACCGGCCGCATCCTGGAAGTGCCGGTCGGTCCCGAGCTGCTGGGTCGCGTGGTCAACGCGCTGGGCGAGCCGATCGACGGCAAGGGCCCGATCAACACCGCGCAGACCGCGCCGGTCGAGCGCGTGGCGCCGGGCGTGATCTGGCGCAAGTCGGTCGATGAGCCGGTGCAGACCGGTTACAAGTCGGTCGACGCCATGATCCCGATCGGCCGCGGCCAGCGCGAGCTGATCATCGGCGACCGCCAGACCGGCAAGACCGCGATGGCCATCGACGCGGTGATCAACCAGAAGGACTCGGGCATCAAGTGCGTGTACGTCGCCATCGGCCAGAAGGCCTCGACGGTGGCCAATATCGTGCGCAAGCTCGAGGAGAACGGCGCGCTGGCCCACACCATCGTGGTGGCCGCCACCGCCTCGGAGTCGGCCGCGATGCAGTACATCAGCGCCTACTCCGGCTGCACCATGGGCGAGTACTTCCTGGACCGTGGCCAGGACGCGCTGATCGTGTACGACGACCTGTCCAAGCAGGCCGTGGCCTATCGCCAGATCTCGCTGCTGCTCAAGCGCCCGCCGGGTCGCGAAGCCTATCCGGGCGACGTGTTCTACCTGCACTCGCGCCTGCTGGAGCGCGCCTGCCGCGTGTCCGAGGACTACGTCGAGAAGTTCACCCAGGGCGAGGTCACGGGCAAGACCGGTTCGCTGACCGCGCTGCCGATCATCGAGACCCAGGCCGGCGACGTCTCGGCGTTCGTGCCGACCAACGTGATCTCGATCACCGACGGCCAGATCTTCCTGGAAACCGACCTGTTCAACGCCGGCATCCGTCCGGCGGTGAACGCCGGTATCTCGGTCTCGCGCGTCGGTGGCGCGGCTCAGACCAAGATCATCAAGAAGCTCTCCGGCGGCATCCGCATCTCGCTGGCGCAGTACCGCGAGCTGGCGGCGTTCGCGCAGTTCGCCTCGGACCTGGACGAAGCCACCCGCAAGCAGCTCGAGCGCGGTCAGCGCGTGACCGAGCTGATGAAGCAGAAGCAGTACGCGCCGATGTCCATCGCCCTGCAGGCGCTGTCCATCTACGCGGTCAACGAGGGCTACCTGGACGACGTGCCGGTGAACAAGCTGCTGGCCTTCGAAGCCGGCCTGCATGCGCACTTCACCAACACCCAGGGCGCGCTGCTGGACAAGATCAACGGCACCGGTGCCTGGGACGGCGAGATCGAAGGCGCCTTCAAGCAGGGCATCGCAGAGTTCAAGCAGACCGGTAGCTGGTAAGCAGCAGCCGGGATTGGGGATTAGGCATTAGGGATTCGCAGGAGCGGGATTCGGATGGCTTCGGCCGATCCCGGATCCCGAATCCCGAATCCCACCAGCGGAGCGAGAGATGGCAGGCGGACGCGAAATCAAGAACAAGATCAAGAGCGTGCAGAACACCCGCAAGGTGACGCGCGCCCTGGAGATGGTCTCGGCCGCGAAGATCCGCCGCGCCCAGGACCGCATGAAGACCTCGCGCCCCTACGCGCGGGCGATGCGCCAGGTCATCAGCCATCTGGCCCAGGCCAATACCGACTTCCAGCACCCCTACCTGGTGGAGCGCGAGAAGGTCGAGCGCGTCGGCTACATCATCGTGTCCTCAGACCGCGGCCTGGCCGGCGGCCTGAACAACAACCTGTTCCGCAAGACCCTGGGCGAGATGCGCCAGTGGCAGGACAAGGGCGCGCAGATCGACGTGGTGACCATCGGCCAGAAGGCCTCGGTGTTCTTCCGTCGCCTGAAAGTCGACATGGTCGGCAGCCTGAGCCACCTGGGCGATGTGCCGCATGTGGAACAGCTGATCGGCGTGGTCAAGGTGATGCTGGAGGCGTACGAGTCGGGCAAGGTCGATCGCGTCTTCCTGGTCTACAACCACTTCGTCAACACGATGTCGCAGAAGGCCTCCTTCGACCAGCTGCTGCCGCTGCCGCAGGCCGAGGAAGACGTCGCCAAGCACGACTGGGACTACATCTACGAACCCGATGCCAAGACCGTGCTCGAGCACGTGCTGGTGCGCTACGTCGAGTCGCTGGTGTACCAGGCGGTGCTGGAGAACGTGGCCTCCGAGCATGCCGCGCGCATGGTCGCGATGAAGGCCGCCAGCGACAACGCCAGCAAGCTGATCGGCACCCTGCAGCTGTCCTACAACAAGGCCCGTCAGGCGGCGATCACCCAGGAAATTTCCGAGATCGTCGGCGGCGCGGCCGCTGTGTAAGTGCCGGGATTCGGGATTGGAGAATCGGGATTGGCAAGAGCAGCGCAGCGCGCTTCAGCCAATCCCGAATCCCGAATCCCCAATCACGAAATCCAAGGGATGGCGCAGGCCATCCGGACAGAAATAAAGCTAACCGGAGCAGCAAAATGAGTCAGGGCAAGATCGTTCAGATCATCGGCGCGGTCGTCGACGTCGAATTCCCGCGCGGCGAAGTGCCGAAGGTGTACGACGCGCTGAAGGTGGACAACACCGAGATCACGCTGGAAGTGCAGCAGCAGCTGGGCGACGGCGTGGTCCGCACCATCGCGCTGGGCTCCACCGATGGCCTCAAGCGCAACCTGGTGGCTATCAACACCGGCAAGGCGATCTCCGTGCCGGTCGGCAGCGCCACGCTGGGCCGCATCATGGACGTGCTGGGCCGCCCGATCGACGAGGCCGGCCCGGTGGAGGGCAGCGACAGCTGGGAAATCCACCGCGCCGCGCCGTCCTACGAGGACCAGTCCTCCTCCACCGAGCTGCTGGAGACCGGCATCAAGGTCATCGACCTGATGTGCCCGTTCGCCAAGGGCGGCAAGGTCGGCCTGTTCGGCGGCGCCGGCGTCGGCAAGACCGTCAACATGATGGAGCTGATCAACAACATCGCCAAGGCGCACAGCGGTCTGTCCGTGTTCGCCGGCGTGGGCGAGCGTACCCGCGAGGGCAACGACTTCTACCACGAGATGAAGGACTCCAACGTCCTGGACAAGGTGGCGATGGTCTACGGCCAGATGAACGAGCCGCCGGGCAACCGTCTGCGCGTGGCGCTGACCGGCCTGACCATGGCCGAGTACTTCCGCGACGAGAAGGACGCCTCGGGCAAGGGCAAGGATGTGCTGCTGTTCGTCGACAACATCTACCGCTACACGCTGGCCGGTACCGAAGTGTCGGCGCTGCTGGGCCGCATGCCGTCGGCGGTGGGCTACCAGCCCACCCTGGCCGAGGAAATGGGCGTGCTGCAGGAGCGCATCACCTCGACCAAGTCCGGCTCGATCACCTCGATCCAGGCCGTGTACGTGCCCGCGGACGACCTGACCGACCCCTCGCCGGCGACCACCTTCGCCCACCTGGACTCCACCGTCACCCTGAGCCGCCAGATCGCCTCGCTGGGCATCTACCCGGCCGTGGACCCGCTGGACTCCACCAGCCGCCAGCTGGATCCGCTGGTGGTGGGCGCCGAGCACTACGACGTCGCCCGTCGCGTGCAGTCCACGCTGCAGAAGTACAAGGAGCTGAAGGACATCATCGCCATCCTGGGCATGGACGAGCTGTCCGAGGAAGACAAGCAGTCGGTCTCGCGCGCGCGCAAGATCGAGCGCTTCTTCAGCCAGCCCTTCCACGTGGCCGAAGTGTTCACCGGCGCCCCGGGCAAGTACGTGGCGCTGAAGGACACCATTCGCGGCTTCAAGGGCATCCTGGACGGCGAGTACGACCACCTGCCCGAGCAGGCCTTCTACATGGTCGGCGGCATCGACGAGGCCGTGGAAAAGGCCAAGAAGCTGGCTGAGAAGGCTTAAGCGCCGGGATTCGGGATTAGGGATTAGGGATTTGCAAGGCGGTATCGAGGAGATGGGCGTGGGGTGAGGGCAAGGCGGTGCGACCGTCTTGGCCAATCCCGAATCCCCAATCCCCAATCCCGCCTCGCACCAGCGAGGTAACCATGAGCACCATCCGTTGCGACATCGTCAGCGCCGAGCAGGAGATCTACCACGGGGAAGCCACCCTGGTGGTCGCCACTGGTGAGCTGGGCGAGCTGGGCATCGCGCCCAAGCACGCGCCGCTGATTACGCGCCTGAAGGCGGGCAAGGTCGTGGTCACCACGCCCTCCGGCGAGCACCTGGACTTCGCCATCTCCGGCGGGATCCTGGAGGTCCAGCCGCAGGTGGTGACCGTGCTGGCCGACACCGCCATCCGCGCGCAGGACATCGACGAGGCCGCGGTCAAGGCGGCCAAGGACGAGGCCGAGCGCGTGCTGGCCAACCGTGGCGAGACCGAGGACCTGGCCGAAGCCCAGCGCAAGCTGATGGAAGCCGTGGTCCAGCTGCAGGCCCTCGAGCGCCTGCGCAAGACGCTCAAGCACTGAGCGCTCGGGCGGCCCGGCCTGGGCCGCAGACGCGGAAATGCAGAACGCCGGCGCAAGCCGGCGTTTTGCATTGTGGGGGGGGGGGGCGGTCCTGCCCCACGTTTGGTGGGAGCCGCCATGGCGGCGACGAGGCCTTACCTGTGAACTTCCTGGGGTAGAGCCCCATCGCCGCCATGGCGGCTCCCACCTGTAGAGCGGAGCTTGCTCCGCTGGGGCTTGCCGATGATCCGGTCGAAACGCAGCGGAGCAAGCTCCGCTCTACAAAAAGGCCGCGGCTTGAACTGAGAGACAGTTGCTCCCACCAAGCAGGGGGCTCTTCGGCGAGCGACTAGCGAAGGTCAGCAAGGACAGCACGTCATTACTAGCGGCTTGGCCAGCAGGCCAGCTCCCACCAAGCGTGGTGGCGCTCAGCGATAGATCACATAGCGGCTGGCGGCGAAGGTCAGCACCGCCAGCACGCCCTCCACCAGCGGCTTGGCCAGCCAGGCCAGCTGCAGGCCCAGGCGCTGCTCGACCAGCAGAATCATCCAGGTGCTGAGCACCGTGGCGGGGATCCACACCGCCAGGAACCGCGCGAACCGCGACCACCCCAGCCGCGCCCCGTCCTCGCGCGAGGCGAAGGTATACCGCCCGTTGAGCCAGAACCCCAGGATCGCCCCCGCCACGCGCCCGGCGAGGTTGGCCGGCACCGCGTCGAGGCCCAGCGCACTGAGCGCGACGAATACGCTCCAGTCCAGCAGCAGCTGCACGCCGCCGACGACGATGAAGATCGAGCCCTGCTTGAACAGCTGCGGCGGTAGCGAGAAGGAGCCCATGCGGCGCATTCTAGCCGGCGCACGCCTGCGGCCCTGTAAGATCGCGCGCAGTTTCCTGCCATGGAGGTCAGGTGCGCGTCGCCATTCTGATTCCCTGTTTCAACGAAGCCACCACCATCGCCAAGGTGGTGGGCGATTTTCGCGCGGCCCTGCCGCAGGCCGAGGTCTGGGTGTTCGACAACGCCAGCACCGACGACACCGCCCAAGTCGCGCGTGCGGCCGGCGCGCAGGTGCGGCGCGTGCCGGCCAAGGGCAAGGGTAATGTGGTGCGGGCGATGTTCCGCGACGTCGAGGCCGATGCCTATCTGATGGTCGATGGCGACGACACCTATCCGGCCGGTGCCGCGGCGGCGCTGCTGGAGGAAATCCGGCAGGGGCGCGCGGATATGGTCGTCGGCACGCGGCTGGAGGATTTCCAGCATGCCTCGTTCCGCCGCTTCCACGGCATCGGCAACCAGCTTGTGCGGCGCTGCGTGGCGATGCTGTTCGGCAGCCCCGTGCGCGATGTGTTGTCTGGCTACCGGGCGTTCTCGCGGCGGTTCGTCAAGTCGATGCCGGTGCTCTCGCATGGCTTCGAGATCGAGACCGAGATGACCGTGTTCGCGCTGAGCAACGGCTTCGTGCTGGCCGAACGGCCGATCGCCTACGGCGTGCGCCCCGATGGTAGTCAGTCCAAGCTGAGCACCTACAGGGACGGCGTGCGCGTGCTGCGCACGCTGCTGTTCCTGTTCAAGGACATGCGGCCGCTGCTGTTCTTCGGCGGCGTGGCGGCGCTGATGGTGCTGGCCGGACTGGGCTTTGGCAGCGTGGTGATCGCCGAGTTCAGCCGCACCGGGCTGGTCACCCATCCCTCGACCGCGGTGCTGGCGGTGGCGCTGACGCTGGTGGGCATCGTCTCGCTGGCGACCGGGCTGATCCTGGATACGGTCAACCGCCGTGCCAACGAGATCCAGCGCCTGATCACCGACCAGCTGGTGGGGCAGCGCCCGCCTGCGGACACAGCACGCTGACCTCGCGCACCCGCTGCAGCGGACACAGCTCCAGTGGGCGCAGCGAGTCGGCCACGGGTTGGCACGCACCCGCCTGCGTCAGGCCGTAGCGCGTGTACTCGCTGGCGACAGGATCGTCCAGGTCAGTGCTGACCTCGCGTAGCAGATAGAGCGCGCCACGGTGCTCGCGGATGCGGGCCTCGGCGCGGGCCTGCAGGGCCGTGCAGACCTGAGGTTGCATGAAGTTGTTGGCGACCGAGATTGCCGGCACCGATGGCGGCAGGAACGCCACTGCGTGCCCCAGCGGGGAAGTGCTCGAGATCACCACCAGCGCTTCCTTGTCCATGGGCGGGAAACGCACCTGCACCATCGGCGTGGTGAACGGATGCGTGCGGCCCCAACTGGGTCGCTTGGTCAGGCCGATCACCAGCGCCAGTCCGAGGATCAGCACGAAGCGCGGCCAGCGCTTGGGCAGGAACGCGGTCGCCGTGCCCGCCAGCGCGATCGCGCACAGCAGCTCGACCGCGATCAGATAACGATAGATGCCGTACAGCCTGGTCCAGACGACCAGGGTCACCAGGCAGAACAACAACAGCAGCGCCACATCGTCGCACGCACGGCGCTGCCTGCGCTGCACGAAGAGCGTCAGGCCCAGCGCCAGCAGGCCCAGCAGGATGCGCGGATCGGCCAGCCTGGCCTCGGAGAAATGGAAGCCACGCTTGGTGAACTGGAACACCGTCATCCAGGCATCCAGCCCGTGCGGGATGAAGCGCGCGTCGTTGTAGGCCACCGCCTGGGCGTCCGGCGACTGGAAGACCTGATTGAAGTACGGGAACAGCGGATTGCCGAAGGTCTGCCACAGCACCCAGGCCCATGGTCCGCCGTTCACCACGCCGCCGAGCAGGCCGCCGACCGCCACGGCCAGCACGCGCAGCGGTGCCTGGCGCAGGGGGCCGGCCAGCAGGGCGACAGCGCCCAGCGCGACGCAATAGATGACGCCCGTCAGCTTCAGGCCGGTGGCCAGGCCCAGGATCAGCCCGGCAGGCAGCCAGGTCTTCCACAGGCCGGCCTGCTCGCGCGAGCGCAGCACCCACCACAGCGCCCCGGTAGCGCCGGTGGCGATGAGGGCGTCGTTGAACGTCGAGCCGACGCTCGGGCCCACGGCCGCACCGGTCAGCGCCAACACGCCGGTCAGCACCAGGCGCATGCGGCTGCGCGCCTGCGGCCAGCAGCGGTCCAGCAGGCGCAGGGCGAAGAACAGCGCCAGCAGCGAGGGCAGGCTCAGCCAGAACGCGATCAGCCAACCAGGCCAACCGGCATGCACCATCCACACGAACGGCAGATCCGCGGCCGGGTTGTGCCAGGTCTGCAGCTGGGCGGCGGCGATGTCCTGCGTCAGACGCCCCTGCAGCAGCGCCGAGCCGGTGTAGAGGTGGTAGTTGCGCAGGTCCCAGTTGCGGTCCTGACCGTTGATCAGCGCGGTCAGCAGGGTCAGCAGCGCGGCCAGGCCGAGGGTGAACTTCCAGGACAGCGCCGGGGCGGTTGACGAACGGGATTCGGACAAGACGATCTTCCTTGAGGGTTGCAGCCTGCAGACGCGCGATTATCGCAGGCGAGGCGCAGCACTGCGCGCTGCCGGCACGCTGTGACGTGGGCGCGGGCCGGGACGATTAGAATCCTTCGCCATGTCTTCCAGCGACGCACGCCCATGACGCTTCCCCTGCACGTGATCATCCTGGCCGCCGGCGAGGGCAAGCGCATGCGCTCGGCCCGGCCCAAGGTGCTGCAGCCGATCGCGGGCCGGCCGATGCTGGCGCATGTGATCGATACGGCGCGTGCGCTGCAGCCCGAGGCGATCCACGTGGTCTACGGCCATGGCGGCGAGGCGGTGCGCGAGGCCTTCGCCGACCAGTCCGACCTGCAGTGGGCCGAGCAGGCCGTGCGCCTGGGCACCGGCCATGCCGTGCAGCAGGCGATGGAGCAGGTGCCCGACGCGGCCACCGTGCTGGTGCTCTATGGCGATGTGCCGCTGATCCGCGCCGACACGCTGCTGCGCCTGCTGCACGCGCCGGGCCGCCTGGCGGTGCTGGTGGCCGAGCCGGACGATCCGAGCGGCTACGGCCGCATCGTGCGCGATGCCAACGGCAAGGTCGGCGCCATCGTCGAGCACAAGGACGCCGACGACGAGCAGCGCCGCATCCGCACCATCAACACCGGCATCGTCACCGCCGAATCGACGGCGCTGCATCGCTGGCTGGCGCAGCTGTCCAACGACAACGCGCAGGGCGAGTACTACCTCACCGACATCTTCGGCATGGCCGCGGCCGAGTTCACCCCGGCCGAGATGGTGCTGGTCGCCGACCCGCTGGAGGCCGAGGGCGCCAACGACCCGTGGCAGCTCGCCCAGCTTGAGCGCACCTGGCAGATGCGCCAGGCCAAGGCGCTGTGCCTGGCCGGTGCGCGGCTGATCGATCCGGCGCGCGTGGACCAGCGCGGCACCGTGCGCGTCGGCCTGGACGTGCAGATCGATGTGGACGTGGTGCTGGAGGGCGGGGTCGAACTGGGCGACGGCGTGCAGATTGGCCCCTTCGTGCGCCTGAAGAACGTCAAGCTGGGCCCGGGCACCGAGGTGCGCGCGCACTGCGACCTGGAAGGCGTGGTCACCGAGGGCGCGGTGCAGATCGGCCCGTTCGCACGGCTGCGTCCGGGCACGGTGCTGGCCGACGGCGTGCATGTCGGCAACTTCGTGGAAACCAAGAACGCCGTGCTGGGCGTGGGCACCAAGGCCAATCACCTCAGCTACCTGGGCGACACGGTCATCGGCAGCCGCACCAACGTCGGCGCGGGCGTCATCACCTGCAACTACGACGGGGTGAACAAGTTCACCACCACCATCGGCGACAACGTGTTCGTCGGCAGCAACAGCGCGCTGGTGGCGCCGATCTCCATCGGCGATGGCGCCACCCTGGGCGCCGGCTCGGTCATCACCCGCGACGCGCCGGCCGGCGAACTGACCCTCGCCCGCGCCCGCCAGCAGACGCTGGAAGGCTGGACGCGGCCGGTCAAGAAGGAGAATTGAGCGGGAGGCCTGAGGAGCGAGCAAAGGCGGTTGCGCCAGCGCCCTCACCTCTGATTGCTCGCAGCCTACCCCTCAAAAGCACTGGTCTTGGACGAGCAACACAGGTAAGTTCGCTGTGCGTTCAATGGGAGGCGTTGCGCGCAACGCGGTGCGAAGGCCGGTGCCCGGAAGCGGCGCTGGCGTGCGCATCTTCCGCTCCTTATCTGGAACCCGACCCATGACGCCGTCACGCCTTCTGCTGTGCAGTACCGCGCTGTTGACCCTCTCCGTGTTCGCTGCCGTCGCGCCGGCCGCGGATCTTGAATACTTCATCCCCGCCGGCAGCAAGGCGCCGTATGCGGCGGCGGTGCGCGCGGGCGATACGGTGTATGTCTCCGGCCAGCTGGGTGTCGATGCGGAGGGCAAGCTGCCGGACGCATTCGACGCCCAGGCGCGCAACACCATGGCCAATGTGGCCAAGGCGCTGCAGCGCGCCGGGCGGTCGATGGACGATGTGGCGCGCTGTACGGTCATGATCACCGACATGGCCAACTGGTCGACCTTCAATGCCATCTACACCGCGGCGTTCAAGCCCGAGCGGCTTCCGGCGCGCAGCGCGATGGCGGTGAGCGCGCTGCCGATGAAGGCGCTGCTGGAAATGGATTGCACGGCGTACGCCGGGAGCCGCTGAGGGGAGCAGGTGGGAGCAACTGTCTCCTCAGATCTCCGTAGAGCGGAGCTTGCTCCGCTGGGGCTTTTCCCCCGCACCGAACGAAGAGCGGCGGAGTCCCCAAAAGGGGATTGCCACAAGCTCCGCTCTACAGGGAGGAGCCGCTCCAATCCACGTCAGCAACGGATCAGGTGGTGGGCAGGTGCAGGGTCACGCACAGGCCGCCGCCTTCGCGGTTGTGCAAGGCGATGCGGCCGTCGTGGGCCTCGATGATCTCGCGGGTCAGTGCCAGCCCCAGGCCGGTGCCGTTGCGTTTGGTCGAATAGAACGGCACCAGCGCGTTCTGCAGCACGGCCTCGTTCATGCCGCTGCCGCGGTCCAGCACTTCCACGCGCACCTGGTTGCCCAGCGGCAGCACGCGCACGGTGACCTGGGTGGGATCGCCGCCGGATTCGTGCGCGTTCTTGACCAGGTTGAGCAGGGCTTGGCCGAACTGCGCCGGGTCGATGCGGCTGTGCGTGTCCTGCGCGTGACCTTCGATATTGAAGCCGATCTGCTGCTGCAGCCCACGCAGGAAGGCGCCCCATTCGATCGCCTGCTTCTGCGGCTGCGGCAGCTTGGCGAAGCGCGCGTAGCCGCGGATGAATTCCTCCAGATGCCGCGCGCGTTCCTCGATGGTGGCGAACACGTGCTCGAGCTGCTCGTGGCGGCCGCGTCGCACCAGTTCGCCACCCGAGTGCGCCAGCGAGGCGACCGGGGCCAGCGAGTTGTTGAGCTCGTGGCTGATCACGCGGATCACCTTCTTCCAGGTCTGCACCTCCTGGCGGCGCAGTTCGGTGGTCAGGCGCCATAGCTGCAGCAGTTCCTGCTGGCGGCCGTTGAGCTGGAAGCGGCGACGCGCCAGGTGATAGATCTGCTCTTCGCCGCCTTCCTCATCGGACGGTACGGCGAACAGGCTGTCGCCGCCGCGCTGCAGGGCCTCGACCAGTTCGGGCTGGGCCTGCTGCAGCAGCGGGTCGAACGGCTGGCCCTCCATGCGCCGCCCGCCGTAGAGCAGCGTGCGCGCGGCCAGGTTGGCGAACACCACACGCATGCCGCCATCGCCACCGGGCGCCAGCAGCAGCATCGCCACCGGCGAGTGCTGGACCATGCTATCCAGCAGCAGCTCGCGCTGCGCCAGCCCCTGGCGTTGGCTGCGCAGCACCTGGCCCAGTTCCTCGTGCGAGGTCACCAGGCCGGCCAGTTCGTCGTGGCCCTGCCAGTGGATGCCGAAGTTGAACTCGCCGTCGCGATAGCTGTTGACCGAGCCGGACAGCGCGCGGAACAGCGACTGCACCGGTGCCAGCGCCTGGTGCAGCATCCACGCCGCCAGCGGCAGCAGGAGCGCGGCGCTGATCACGCCGACCAGCCAGTCGTCCTCGAGCCACTGCCGCAGCGTCAGCGGCAACGCGATGGCCGCCACGCCCAGCGGGATCAGCCACAGCAGCAGGCGGCCGGCGAGCGAGTGCTTCATGTCGGGCTCTTGATGCCGTGGCGCTCCATGCGCCGGTACAGGGCCTGGCGGCTCAGGCCCAGCTCACTGGCGGCCTGGGCGATGACGCCGCCTGCGCGGGCGATGGCCGCTTCGATCTGGGCGCGGTCGGGTTCGTGGACCGGCGCATGCGTGCGAACGGGTGCGGTGGCGACCGGCAGATTCAGGTCGGCCGCCTCGATGTGGGCGCCGGGGCTGAGCAGGCTGGCGCGCTGGATCACGTTGCGCAGCTCACGCACGTTGCCGGGCCAGGGATGACGCAGCAGCGCGGCGCGCGCCGAGTCGCCGATGGGCTTGTCGGCGAAGTGCGCGGCCAGCGGCAGGATGTCGCCGGGGCGGTCGGCCAGCGGCGGCAGGGCCAGCTCGATCGCGTTGAGGCGGTAGTAGAGGTCTTCGCGGAACGCGCCGTCGCGGATCATCGCCGGCAGGTCGGCGTTGGTGGCGCTGATCACGCGCACGCGCACGCTGCGCTCGCGGTTGGAGCCCAGACGCTCGAACTTGCCGGTCTCCAGCACGCGCAGCAGCTTCATCTGGCCGGCCAGCGGCAGGTTGCCGATCTCGTCCAGGAACAGCGTGCCGCCGTCGGCCGCCTCGAACTTGCCTTCGCGCGCCTTGTTGGCGCCGGTGTAGGCGCCGGCATCGGCGCCGAACAGCTCGGCCTCGATCAGCTCGCTCGGCAGCGCGCCGCAGTTGAGCGTGACGAAGGCGCCATGGCGTACCGCGGAGTTGGCCTGCACGATCTGCGCGATCTTCTCCTTGCCGCTGCCGTTGGGGCCGGTGATCAGCACCGGCAGGTCGCTGCGCGCCACCTGGCAGGCCAGCGCCAGCACGCGCTCGCTGGCCGGATCGTTGAACACCACGCCGCACAGGTCGTACTTCTGCTCCAGCTGCGCGCGCTGCAGGCGATCGCGCGCGCGGCGGCGGTCCAGTTCGGCGCGCGCCTCGGACAGCTCCAGCAGCGTATTGACCGTGGCAAGCAGGCGGCGGTCGTCCCAGGGCTTGCTCATGTAGTCGGCCGCGCCGGCCTTGACCAGTTCCACCGCCGCTTCCAGGTGTGTCCACGCGGTCAGCAGCACCACCGGCAGGTCGGGATGGCGCGCGCGGATCTGCGCGAACAGCGCCTGGCCCTCCTCGCCGCTGGTGGTGTCGGCGGAGAAGTTCATGTCCTGGATCACCAGGTCCACCGCCTCGCGTTCCAGCAGCGCCAGGCCCTCCTCCGGCGTGGCCGCGTGCAGCGTGGCGATGTCGTGCAGCGAGAACAGCACGTTCAGCGCCGTGGCCACGGCCGGGTTGTCGTCGATGATCAGCAGAGTGGGCATGGTGGAGCGAGAAGTGAGTGGGTGGAGCGAGGAGTGAGGAACAAGCGCGGGCGCGCGAGAGGATCAGTGCTTTGACTCACGCCTCACCCCGCTCCGCTCACTGCTGCCTCAAGGCCTTGACCGTGGCGCCGCCCTGGACCAGCAGCAGGTGGCTGACACGGTCGGCCGCGTCGAAGGCGAACTCCACGCGCGCGGCCTGGCCGTCGGTGTGGAACGTGGTTTCCGAATCGGCGATCAGCGTCGTGGTCGACCCGCCTTCGGGCTGCAGCTTCAGCACATTGCCTTCGCGCCACACGCGCAGTGCCAGCTTGTCGGGGGTGACGTAGCGGCCGGTGTAGCCATCCAGCGTGTCCTGCGAGATCAGTACGCCCTGGTCCGGCGCGGTCTGTGGCGCGGCATGCAGCGGCACCGCGCTCATGGCGGCGGCAAGCAGAAAGCGCGCAGGCAGGCGCATGGAGAGCGTCCAGGAACGGGAACGGAGCCAGATCATGGCATGCGGCTCACTGGCTGCGGTGGCCATAGCTCAGCACGCGGGTGATGGTCCACTGGCCGTCGTGCTGGCGCCAGACGATGACGAAGTCCGCCAGCCCGTCGCACTGCTGCGATCCGGCCTGGCAGAAGCGATGCTGGCCCTGTTCGATGGCGCCGAAGTCCTTGACCGGATAGACCTTCAGGCTGCCGGGCACCAGCTGGCGCGTGTAGCGGCCACAGGCATATTGCTTGGTGTTGGCCAGCATCGCATCGCGCGTCCAGGTCACCCCGCCGGTGTCGTGGTAGAACTCCACGGCCGGATCGAAGTACGCCGCGTGCCGCGCCAGCTGCGCCGGATCCTGGCAGCGGTTGAACGCATCGAAGACCTGCGTATCGAGCGCGCTGATGGTGTCCTGCAGGGACGCTTCCGCGGCCGCCGCGCCGGTCGGCTGGCTCGCCGCGAGGGCCAGGAACGCGCCCAGGAGGGTGGCCTTCATTGTCGGACTCCTATCCGGGAACCAAATTGAGTGCAGCTTAACGCGCAGGCCTTGGTGCAGCCGGGCGTGCGGGGCAACGACGCGGTGCATGTGAAGTACGCGCATCAGCGGATGGGGGCTGGCGGCGGCGTAGGGGGCGGCGGAGGCGGAGGCGGCGGTGCCAGGTCGGCGATCTCACCGCCGGAGAGCTGCACCACGCGCACGCGTCCGTCGATCCCGCGGACCTGCAGGACCACGCTCTTGCCAGGCCGAGCGCGCAGGGCCGCCAGCCACTGGCGGACGCTGCGCACCGGCGTGTCTCCGACCCGGGTCACAACATCGCCCGGCTGCAGGCGCAGGGTATTGGCCTCCACGACGCGAACGCCGTCGGCGCCGTCGCGCAGGGCCAGGCGCCGGCCATCGCTGTCCCAGGTGAGCGAGCTCTCGTCGACGCGCAGATGACTTTCGTGGTGGCTGGAACGGTCGGCCGGAGCGGCGGGGAGCGCCACGGGCGCGGCGCAGACCAGCAACAGGGCGAGCAGGACAGGGCGTGGCATGGTCAAGGTCTCCTCGAGATGGACATGGCTCACCCGCCCCGCGTCGCGATGGCCGGCGGCACACGCGTAGCGCGCAGGGCCGGCCCCAGCACGGCGAGCTGGCCCAGCGCCCAGAGCAGCGCTGCGCCGAGGGGCAGGTAGAACAGCGGCAGGCGGTCCAGCTCGTACTGGCGCATCAGCAGCTGGTTCAGGCCATAGGCCAGCAGCATGCCCAGCACAACGCCGGCGCCGACGATCAGGAAGTTCTCGGCCTGGAAGTGGCGCAGGATGTCGCGCCGCGTGGCGCCCACGGCCCGGCGGATGCCGATCTGGCGGGTGCGTTGGCCGACCCAGAAGTTGGCCAGGCCGCCGATGCCCAGCGCGGTGACGAACAGCAGCGCCAGCGAGGAGGCGAGCAGCAGGCCGAGCATAGTGGTGTCGCGTTGAAAATAGTCGTGGCGGATCTGGGTGTACGTCCGCTGCCCGTCCTCCGGGATCAGCCTGACGGGGCCTGCCTTGTCGAGTGCGACGGCGGCGGCGCGCAGGACACGCTGGCGATCCTGCGGTGCGCTGCGCAGGACGTAGGTGCTGGAGATCCCCGCGCGGCTCCGCGCGGTCAACATCACCATGTGGTCGTCCAAGCCGATGCCGAGCACCGGGGTCAGGATATCGTCGATCATGCCCACGACGGGGACGGGGCCCTGGAAGCCATAGAGCTGTTTGCCCACCGGGCTTTCCCCGGGCCACAGGCGCTGGGCGAGGGTGCGCGAGACGATCACGGCGGTGATCTTGTCGGCCCCGCGCTCGGTGGCGGTGAAGTCGCGGCCGGCCAGCAGGCGCAGCCCCAGCGTCTCCAGCATGCCGTCCGATCCGCTGTAGATCGATATCGAGATGCAACCGGCGATGCCCTCGGTGCCGCGCGCGGCCTTGGCCCGATCCAGATCCGCCTGCGAAGCGCAGGCGCCCGACATGTCGATGTTGCTCGATAGCGGCAGGCTGCCGTCGTCGATCGCGGCGGCGGCCTTGACGCCATCGAGGGCGCGCAGCGCCGCCAGGTCGGTGCGTTGCTGCGCGGCGGCGTTGGTCGATTCGTCCACGCCGCGCGCGGTCACCACCGACAGTTCATCCTCCACCAGGCCCGAGGGCGTGGTGATGCGCTGGATGCGCTCGACCAGCAGGAAACCGGCGTTGATGACGATGGCGCAGGTCAGGGCCACCTGCAGCGTCAGCAGCATGGCCGTCAGGCGGTGATGGCGCAGCGCCGAGAGAATGGGCTTAAGCGGCAGGGCCATGGTCAGACTGCCTTGATCTGCAGGGCGGGGGAGATGCGGCTGGCGCGCCAGGCCGGGATCAGCCCGGCCAGCAGCGTGGCGACGATGGCCAGCGCGACCGAGGCCACCAGCATGCTGGTATCCATCTGCGCGATCCGGGCATACCCGTCCGGGCGCTGGCGCACGCTCCACAGGCCGAGCTGAGCCAGAACGCTTCCCAGTACACCGCCGGCCACGCCGATCAGTGCCGCCTCGCAGCCCAGCTGCAGCAGGATGTCGGACGCACGTGCACCGAGCGCGCGCCGCACGCCGACCTCGCCGCCGCGCCGCAGGAATTTGGCCAGCAGCAGCGCGACGATGTTGACCAGGCACACGATCAGGAAGCCGATCGCCAGCCACAGCTGCAGCTGCACCTCGGACGGCACCAGCTTCTTGTGGCCCAGCCAATCCATCAGCGGATACAGCCTTGCGGTCTCGGGACCGCGCTGGAAGCGTCCGCTGGCATGCTCCTGGGCCGCGTAGTCGTGCAGGAAGCGCCGGTAGTCGGCGACCTGCTGCGGCGTCTCCAGCTCCACCCACATCTGCAGCCAGGTCATGCTGGGCGAGCGCAGCGTGTCCTGCATCTCGGTGTCGGCCCAACTGGAGCGGTTGCCCGAGATGTCGAACTTCAGTTCCATCGCCGTGGACAGCGGCAGGAAGAAGTCGTCGGCCTCGCCGAAGGACCGGCCACCGCCCAGGTCCACGTAGAAGCGCGGCTGCGGCGACCAGGGCGCCGCGACGCCCACGATGCGGAAGGCCGTGTCCTTCAGGCGCACGCTGCGGCCCACCACGTCGGTGCTGCCGAATAGCTTCATCGCCAGGTCGCGTCCCAGCACCACCACGCGGGCCTGCTGCGCATCGTCCGCCGCGGTCCAGCCGCCGCCGTGTTCCAGCGGCACGCCGAACAGGTCGAAGAACTGCCAGGTGGTGTAGCGCCCGCTGCGTTCCGTAGGGCGACCGGCCGCGTCCAGCGGCCAGACCAGTAGCCCGCCGCCGGCCATGACGGCCTGGCGCGCAGGCTTGCCCTGGCGCAGCAGGGCCATCGCGTCGGGCCAGGTCAGATTGTCGGCCGGATTGCCCCAGGTACTCTTCGGATAGTCCGCCGGCAGCGGATCCAGCGTGGGATAGAACAGCACGCCGCTCTTGGCCGGAATCGGATCCTGCGTCATGACGTGCAGGACCGTCAGCATGGTCATGCTCGCACCGATGCCCAGGCCGATGGCGCACACCATCAGCGCGGTCATCACCGGCGTGCGGCGCAGGCTGCGCAGGGCCAGGCGGAGGTAGTAGGCGATCACGTTCGGATTCCTCGTGATATGCGGTGAGTCGCCATCACGCCGAGCGCGTGGCGATGGCCGGCGGCACGGCCGCGGCGCGGCGCGCGGGCCAGAGCACGGCGATCTGCCCTAGCAGCCACAGCAGCACCGCGCCCACCGGCAGGTAGATCAGCGGCAGGCGCGGCAGTTCGTACTTGCTCATCAGCAGCTGGTTGATGGCGTAGGCCAGCACCATGCCGAGCACGATGCCGAGGGTGGCCAGGATGAAGTTCTCGGTCTGGAAGTAGCGCAGGATCTGTCCCTTGGTCGCGCCCAGGGCGCGGCGCACGCCGATCTGGCGGGTGCGCTGGGCGACCCAGAAGCTGGCCAGGCCGACGATGCCCAGCGCGGTGACCACCAGCAGCGCCGCGCTCACCGCCACCAGCAGCCAGGCCATGGCGCGGTCGTTGCGGTAGTAGCGCGCACGCTTGTCTTCCAGCGTGCCGGTGCCACCCTTGCTGATGATGCGGGTGGGGCCGTGCGAGGCGATGACCCGCTTGGCCTGCTCCAGCACCGCCATGCGCTGGGCCGGGTCGTGCACGCGCAGGGCATAGATGCCGCCATCGCTATAGGTGACGCGCGAGGGGAACAGCATGCTCATGTCGTACTCGGCCGCCGACGAGCCGCTGTCGCGCGGCTTGGGCAGGTGCTCGACGATGCCGACGATCCGGTGCGGCTTTTTTCCGAAGACGTAGATCGACTGGCCGATCGCGCCCTGGTCGGGGAACAGGCGCCGGGCCAGCGCCTTGCTGACGATCACCGAAGGAATCCAGCCGTCGCCTTCGGTGCCGTCGTCCACGTACTCCGACGCGGTGAAATCGCGACCTTCCAGCAGGCGCAGGCCGAGGGTCTTGAGCCCGTCTTCGGACACCATGTAGTTGGCCGCGTTGAGGGTCGAATCCTCCTGTTCCGGGCGCAGCTTGATGCCGCTCATCCACACCGCGCCTCCGAACGGGATCAGGTTCAGCACGGTGGCCGAGTCGACGCCGGGAATGGCCCGCAGACCGTCCAGGTCGGCCCGGGTGACGGCCTTGGCTCCCTCATCGTCCTTGGTGATCCCATTGGCCTTCACGAACACCAGATGCGCCTCGTCGAAGCCGCTGGGCCGCTGCATGTGCGCCAGGCGATTGCCGATCAGGAACAGCGCGTTGCACACGATGGCGCAGCTCAGCGCGATCTCCAGCACGATCAGGGCCGCGGCGGTCTTGTGGCGCAGCAGCGTGGAGAGGATGGGGCGGATGTCCATGGGAGGCCTGTGGCGAGAAGTGAGGGAAGAAAAGTGAGAAGTGCGCGATGGAGGGAATGTTCTGGAGCGCGTGGCCGTTGCCTTGCTCGCATCTCCCCTCCGCGCTCACTCCTCGCTCACTGCGTTTTCAGCTGGATGGCCGGCGTGACCTGCATCGCGCGCCAGGCGGGCAGGATGCCGGCGATCAGGCTGCTGGCGATCGCCAGGAGGAAGGTCGCCAGCAGCATCGGCAGGTCCAGGCGGGCCAGGTCGGCGTAGTCGGTCGGCTGATGGCGCACCGCCCACAGGCCCAGCGTCGCCAGCGCCAGGCCGAGCACGCCGCCGGCCAGGCCGACGGTGCCGGCTTCGATCAGGCACTGCAGGAAGATGTCCTTGCGCGTGGCGCCCAGCGCGCGGCGCACGCCGACCTCGCCGCCGCGGCGCAGGAACTTGGCCAGCAGCAGTCCGACGGTGTTGAGCAGGCACACTCCCAGGAAGCCCAGTGCCAGCCAGGCCTGCAGGCGCACGTCGCTGGGCACGACCTGGTTGAAATCCAGCCAGGTCATCACATCGCTCAGGCGCACATTGGTGGGGCGCTGGAAGCGGCCGGCCGCGTGCTGGCGGTCGGAGTAGTTGGTGAGGTAGGCGCGGTAGTCGGCGACCTTCTGCGGCGTGTCCAGCTCCGCCCAGTACTGCAGCCAGACGCACGGCTGGTTCAGGCCGGTATTGCCTTCGGGATCCTTGTTGTCGCCATCATCCCAGCAGTTCATGTTGCCGGTGCTGCCCCAGCGCAGATCGCGCGAGGTGGAGAACGGGACGTAGATTTCCTCCGCCTCGCTGTTGTAGCGGCCGTTGGTGAGGTCGTAGAAGCGCGGGTTGGGATTCCAGTCGCCGATCACACCGACCACGCGGAAGGCGGTCTTGCCCAGCTGCAGCGTGCGTCCGGTCGGGTCGGCGTTGCCGAACAGCTTCTGCGCCAGCGCGCTGGACAGCACCGCCACCCGCGCCCGCGCCGCATCGTCCTCGCCGGTCCAGGCCCGGCCCTGCACGACGGGCACGTCGAACATCGGGAAGAAGTCGGCCGAGGTGAAGCGCGCCTCCAGCACGAACGGCGTCAGTCCGGGCGTGTCCGGTTCGATCGCCACGTGGCCCGCGCTCATCATCGCCCGACGGTCGGCGCGCTTGTCGCGCAGCAGCGTCTCGGCATCCAAACGCGTCATCTGCTCGGCCGGGTCATCGCCGGGCCTGTAGCCGGCCATCGACTGCGGATCCATCTGCACGTAGAACAGCTTGTCGCTCTTGGCGGGAATCGGATTGCCGGACAGCACGTGGAACACCGTCAGCGTGGTCATCGACGCGCCGATGCCCAGGGCCACGGCCAGCACCATCAGCGCGGTCAGGATCTTGTTGCGTCGGAAGCTGCGCAGGGCGAGGTTGAAGTAATAGGCGAACATGGGCTCTCCGGAGGGTCAGGCGCTGCGGGTGGCGACAACGGGCGGAATGGAGGCGGCGCGCAGGGCCGGGCCGAGGACGGCGAGCTGGCCCAGCAGCCAGACCGCCACCACGCCGGCCAGGACGGTCTTCGCGTCGAGGCGGTCCAGTTCGTAGTGCTGCATCAGCCACTGGTTGAGGACGAAGGCCAGCAGCGCGCCGACCGCCACGCCGCCGCCGACGATCAGGAAGTTCTCCAGCTGGAAGTAGCGCAGGATGTCGCCGCGGGTGGCGCCCAGCGCGCGGCGGATGCCGATCTGCTTGGTGCGCTGCTGCACCCAGAAGCTGGCCAGTCCGCCCACGCCCAGTGCGGTGACCGTCAGCAGGATGCCCATGATCGTCAGCAGCATGCGGTTGGTGGCCGCATCGTTGCGGAACTGCTGCTCGCGCAGGCTGGTCATGGGTTCCACGCGCTGCTGCACATGACCGGGGTTGGCCTGCTGCATGGCGCGGGCCGCCAGCGGCAGGACCTGGGCCAACTGCCCGGGCCGGCTGCGGATCATGTAGCCGCCGCCCAGGCCTTCGCCGGCCACGCGGAACTCGGTCAGCACCGCGTCGGCGTCCTCGGCGCGGCCGGTGATCGCCGCGCGCACCGGTGCCACCACGCCGACCACGCGCAGGCTGACCGGCGTTCCGAAGACATTGGCGTGCAGGATCTGGCCGATCGCCGACTGGCCCGGGAACAGCTTCCCGGCCAAGGGTGCGGTCAGCAGGGCAGGCATCTGCCGGCTGGCCGAGGGCGTGGTGGCCGGATCGCCCGCCAGTTCGGCCACGCCAGGCAGTTCGGCGTCCTGGATAGCCCGGCCTTCGACGATGCGCACACCCAGCGTGCGGTTGAGCCCCTGGCTGCCGGCGAACACATACGCCTGCGCCAGTGGCTGCTGCGCATCGGCGCTGTCAAACAGGCTGATGCGATCCACACCCCAGAGCGGCGGTCCGCCGTAAGCCGCCGACATCACGCCCGGCACCGACTGCAGCGTGGCCAGATTGCTGCCGGCGGTACCGGGGTTGTCCGCGCCGATCACCCCGATGCTCTGGATCACGGCGATATCGGACTCGGGGACGCCGGTGGGCGTGCGGGCGCGCTGCAGATTGCCCGAGACGATGAACACCAGGTTGCACAGGACCGCCAGGGTCAGGGCGATTTCCAGCGCCAGCAGCAGGGCGGCGGCGCGATGGCTGCGCAGCGCGCTGAGGATGGGCCGGACGGTATCGAAGGGACTCATAGCGACTTCACCTGCAGGGCGGGGGCGATGCGCGACGCACGCCAGGCCGGCCACACGCCGGCCAGCACCGCCGCGGTGACGGCGATGAGCAGGGCGACGACCAGCATCTGCGGGTCCAGGTGCACCGAAGCGGCGTAGCTCATGGGTTGCTGCCGCACCAGCCACAGGCCGAGCCAGGCCAAGGGCAGGCCCGCCGCGCCACCCAGGGCGCCGATCAGCGCCGACTCGGTCATGCACTGGGCGAACACCGCCCTGCGGCTGGCGCCGAGCGCGCGGCGCACGCCCACCTCGCCGGCCTTGCGCATGAACTTGGAGACCAGCAGGCCCACCGCGTTGACCAGGCACACTAGCAGCACGCCGAAGGCGATCCAGGTCTGCATGCGCACCGTCGGCGGCACCACGCGCTTGTAGTCCAGCCAGTCCACTAGGCCACGCAGGCGCACGTTGGGCGCGCGTTCGAACCGACCCAGCTGACGCTGCTGGGCGCTGTAGTTCTCCAGCGTCCTGCGATAGGCCGCCGCCTGCGCCGCATCGTCCAACTGCACCCAGAACTGGGCCCAGGTGCAGTTCGGCGTCTTGGGATCGTGCAGCCCGTTGCCGCCCTGGCCCCAGCAGGCCATCGGCCCGTAGCCGTAGTCCTGGGGCAGCTCCAGCCAGGTGAAGAACGGCATGTACAGCTGCGCGGCCTTGCCGAAGGCGCTGGAGTTGAGATCGTAGAAGCGCGGCTGCGGGTTCCAGTCCTCGATCACGCCGACCACGCGGAAGTTGCGCGTGGCGATCACCAGCGTGCGCCCGACGCTGTCGGCGCCGCCGAACAGCGCATCGTTGAGCGAACGGGTGATCACCACCACCTGCGCGCGCCGGTCGTCGTCGGCCTGCGACCAGCCCGAGCCATAGACGAAGGGCATGTCGAACATGGCGAACAGGTCGGCCGTGGCCGCGCGCGTGTCGCGCATGGTCAGCGGGCTGCCGGCCGCATCCAGCCGCGTCGGCAGCCAGTTGGCGCTGGTCAGCACGCGCCGGCTCGCGCCCGGAAGCGCATACAGGTTGACCGCATCCTGCCAGGCCAGATCGTCCGGCGGCTCCGGGTTGGCGCCGGGCAGCTGCGCCGGACGTGGGTCGACCTGCGGGTGATAGAGCACGCCGCTGCGTGCGGGCAGCGGATCGCCGGAGAGGTTGTGCAGCACCGTGAGCATCGTCATCGACGCGCCGATGCCCAGCGCGATGGCCAGCACCATCAGCGCGGTCAGCACCTTGTTGCGCCTGAAGCTGCGCAGGGCCAGTTGGAGGTAGTAGGCAAGCATGGCGTCGTTCCTGGCTCAGGCGCTTCGGGTGGCGATCGCCGGCGGCACCGCCGCTGCGCGACGGGCGGGCCACAGCACGGCCAGCTGGCCCAGTGCCCACAGCAGCAGCGCGCCGACGGGCAGGTACCACAGCGGCAGGCGCGGCAGCTCGTAATGGCGCATCAGCAGCTGGTTGAGCGCGTAGGCCAGGCCCATGCCCAGGACGATGCCCAGGGTGACCAGCAGGAAGTTCTCGATCTGGAAGTAGCGCAGGATCTGGCCGCGGGTCGCACCCAGCGCGCGGCGCACGCCGATCTGGCGGGTGCGCTGCGCAACCCAGAAGCTGGCCAGGCCGATGATGCCCAGCGCGGTGACCAGCAACAGCAGCGCGCACAGCGCCAGCAGCAGACCCATCATGTCGCGGTCCTTGCTCATGTAGTCGCTGCGCCATTCGTCGTAGGTCTTGCTGTCCATGATCAGGCGGTTGCTGGCCACGCGCTCGAGCGCGGCTACCGCCTGGCGCAGGACCTGCGCACGCTGGGCCGGGTCGCGGACCCGCAGCACGTACAGGCCGCCGTTCTCGTAGGGGGTGCGCACCGGGATCAGCATCGAGTAGCCGGTGTCGCCATTGACCGTGTTGGGCCGGCGCAGCCGCTCGACCACGCCGACGATCAGCATCGGCACGTTGGCCATGTAGACCTTGCGTCCGACCGCACTTTCGCCCGGGAACAGCTTGTTGGCCGCCTCGCGCGAGACGATCAGCGGCATCGTGCGCAGCGGCACGCCTTTGTTGCCGTCCACCTGCTTCATCAGCTCGGACCAGTCCATGTATTCGTCCGCCGCGAAGTCGCGCCCCGCCGCCAGGCGCAGGCCCAGGGTCTTCAGCGTGCCTTCGGCGCCGGTGTAGAAGGCCGCGTTGAGGGTGGGGATCTTCTGGTCCGGCTGCGTGGCCAGCGAGGAGTTGTTGGAGCCGCGGCGGAACGGCAGCTGATTGACCAGCGCCACGCTGGCCACGCCGGGGATCGCGCGCAGGGCGCCCAGGTCCTGCTGGGTCAATGCATCGACATCGGTCTGCGGGCCCACGCCGCTGAGCGAGACGGTGACCAGCTGCTGCTCGTCGATCCCGCTGGTCTCGCGCAGCGCCTCCCAGCGCTGGCCGACGATGAACAGCGCGTTGCAGATGATCGCGCAGGTCAGCGCGATCTCCACCACGATCAGCGCGGCGGCGGTCTTATGGCGGCGCAGGGTGGACAGGATGGGGCGGATTTCCATGGGAGTCCTGCGGCTGGAAAGGTGAGTGGTAAGGAGTGAGGAGTGAGTCGGGGAGGAGGCGATTGGAAGCGTTCGGCCGTCGCCTTGCTCACTTCCCACGCCTCTGCGTTCGCTCCTGCCTCACTGCGTTTTCAACTGCACGGCAGGCGTGATCTGCATGGCGCGCCAGGCCGGCAGCGCGCCGGCCAGCAGGCTGGACAGCAGCGCCAGCACGAAGGTCAGCAGCAGCATCGATCCGTCCAGGTGCGCCAGCTCGGCGTACTGCGTGGGCCGGTGACGGACCACCCACAGGCCCAGCTCCGCCAGGCCCAGGCCGATCACGCCGCCGACCAGGCCGATGCTGCCGGCCTCGACCAGGCACTGCTTGAAGACTTCCGTGCGGCTGGCGCCCAGCGCGCGGCGCACGCCGATCTCGCCGCTGCGGCGCAGGAACTTGGCCAGCAGCAGGCCGACGGTGTTGACCAGGCAGACCAGCAGGAACGCCAGCGCCAGCCACAGCTGCAGGCGCACATCGCCCGGCACCGCCTGCTGGTAATCCAGCCAGTCCATGACATCACGCAGCCGCGCGTTGGGCGGGCGCTGGTAGCGGCCGGCGTCCTTCTGCTGCTGCGAGTACTGGTTCAGGTAGGCCTTGAAGTCCGCTGCCTGCGAGGCGCGCTCCAGCTCCACCCAGTACTGGATGAAGGCGCAGGGCGCCTCGCGCGCGGTGGCATCGGAGGTGACGTTGTCGCCGTAGCAGTTCATGTTGCCGCTGCGCGACTGGTGCAGGGACATGGCGGTCTGGAACGGTTCGAAGATCTGCTCGTGGGTGCCGTAGACGCCCACGGCGAGGTCGTAGAACAGCGGCTGCGGGTCCCAGGTGTCGATTACGCCGACGATTCGGAAGTCGTGACCGTCCAGGCGGATGACCTTGCCGGTGCTGTCGGCGCCACCGAACAACTTGTCGTTCAACGTCCGCGCGATCACCGCCACGCGTGCCTGACCGCTGTCGTCCTGCGCGGACCAGCCGCGGCCGTAGACGAAGGGCACCTCGAACATCGCGAAGAAGTCGGCCGAGGTATAGCGCGCGCTGAGGACGAAGGGCTTGATCGCCGTGCCTTCCGGTTGGACGGTGACGCTGCCGCCGGTCATCATGGCCTGGCGCTTGGCGCGCTTCTGCGCCAGCAGCGTCTCGGCGTCGTAGCGGCTCATGTCGGGCTGCGGTTCCTCGCCCGGCGTGTAGCCGTCGATCGGAAACGGGTCGAGCTGCGCGTAGAACAGCCGGTCGCTCTTGCCCGGGATCGGGTCGCCGGACAGCACATGGAACACCGTCAGCGTGGTCATCGATACGCCGATGCCCAGCGCCACGGCCAGTACCATCAGCGCGGTCAGCACCTTGTTGCGCCTGAAGCTGCGCAGGGCCAGATTGAAGTAGTAGGCGATCATGGGCGCTCCGGACGGTCAGGCACTGCGGGTGGCGATGGCGGGCGGCACGGCCGCGGCGCGGCGCGCGGGCCACAACACGGCCACCTGGCCGAGCAGCCACAGCACCACCGCGCCGGCGGGCAGGTAGGCCAGTGGCAGGCGCGGCAGCTCGTAGCGGTTCATCAGCAGCTGGTTGAGCGCATAGGCCAGCAGCATGCCCAGGCCGATGCCGATGCCGACCAGCAGGAAGTTCTCCACCTGGAAGTAGCGCAGGATCTGGGCCCGCGTGGCGCCCAGCGCGCGGCGTACGCCGATCTGGCGCGTGCGCTGGGCCACCCAGAAGCTGGCCAGGCCTATGATGCCCAGCGCAGTGACCAGCAGCAGCGCGGCGCAGACCACGCCCAGCAGGCCGATCATGTCGCGGTCGTCGCTGAAGTAATCGGCGCGCACGTCCTGATAGGTCTCGTTGTTGAGCACCAGGCGGCTGCTGTCGATCCTGTCCAGCGTCGCCAGGGCGGCCTTCATCACCTCGTTGCGGCGCGACGGATCGCTGACGCGGACGATGTAGCGGCCCATGCTGTTGTAGTTGTCGCGGATCGGCAGCAGCATCGAGTAGGTGCGGTTGCCGCCGTTCAAGGTCGGGCGGGTGAGGGTCTCGACCACGCCGACGATGTGCAGCGGCGTCTGCGACATGTACACCGTCTTGCCGACGGCCGGCTCGTTGGGGAACAGCTTCTTGGCCATCGCGCTGCTGACGATGATGGAGGCGGCCACCTTGCTGAAATCGATGTCCGGCTTGTTCAACTCGCTGCCGAGCAGGTACTCATCGACATTGAAGTCGCGTCCCGCGATGAGCTTCAGCCCGAAGGTCTTGATGGCGTCGCGGCCGACGCGGTATGCCGCCGCGTTGAGGGTGTTGTCCGCCTGATCGGGGGTGAGGCTGAGCCCACTGTTCGAGGAGCCGTTACGGAAAGGCAGCTGGTTGCTGGTGGTGACGGCGATGACGCCGGGGATGGCGCGCAGGGCCGCCAGGTCTTCCTCGGTGCGCGCATCGGCGTTGTCGTCCTTGCCGATTCCGCTCAGGCGCAGATGCAGCAGCTGATCCTCGGCGATTCCGCTGGGCAGGTTCAGGTTGTCGATGCGCTGGGAAATCAGGAACAGCGCATTGCACACGATGGCGCAGCTCACCGCGATCTCGAGCACGATCAGCGCGGCGGCGGTCTTGTGCCGGCGCAGGGCCGAGAAGATGGGGCGGATTTCCATGGGATCCTCTTGCGGCGAGGCGTGAGTGGGTCGGGCGCGAAGGGCGATGCGGGGATGTGGAGCGTCACTCCTGTCTCATTGCGTCTTGAGCTGTACCGCCGGGGTGATCTGCATCGCCCGCCAGGCGGGCAGCAGGCCCGCGAGCAGGCTGGCGAGCAGGGCCAGGACGAAGGTCAGCAGCAGCATCGTGCCGTCCAGTTGGGCCAGCGCCGCGTACTGGGTCGGGCGATGGCGCACCGCCCACAGGCCCAGCTCCGCCACGCCGAGGCCCAGCACCGCGCCCGCCAGGCCGATGGCTCCCGCCTCCACCAGGCATTGCTTGAAGATCTCGCTGCGCGCCGCGCCCAGCGCGCGGCGCACGCCGATCTCGCCGCTGCGGCGCAGGAACTTGGCCAGCAGCAGGCCGACGGTATTGAGCAGGCACACCACCAGGAAGCCGAACGCCAGCCAGAGCTGCAGCCGCACATCGCCCGGCACCACGTGGTTGTAATCCAGCCACTGCATCACGTCGCGCAGGCGCGTGTTCGGATCGCGTTGGAAACGACCCGCCGCCTTCTGCTCACGCGAATAGTTGTCCAGGTAGGCCTTGAAGTCGCGGGCCTGCGCGGGGCTCTCCAGCTCCACCCAGTACTGCGTCCAGACGCAGGGGGCGTTGAGGTCGCGCGGATCGTTGGTGGGGTTCTTGCCGAAGCAGTTGGTGGTGCCGTTGCCCCAGAGCTTGAGCTCGATGGCGGTCGAGTACGGCGCGAACAGCTGCTCGTCGCTGCCGTAGCTGCCGACGTTGAGGTCGTAGAAGTGCGGCTGCGGCGCCCAGTCGTCGGCGACCCCGACGATGCGGAAGTCGTGATCGCCCAGGCGGATCGTCTTGCCGGTGCTGTCGGCGCCGCCGAACAGCTTGTCGTTGAGCTTCCTGGAGATCACCGCCACGCGCGCGTGGGCCTGGTCGTCCGCCGCGCTCCAGCCGTTGCCGTACAGGAACGGCACCTCGAACATCGGGAAGAAGTCCGCGGAATTCCAGCGCGTGTCGATCACGAACGGCTTGAGGCTGCTGCCCGCCGTCTGCACCACCGTGCCGCCGCCGGTCATCAGCGCCTGGCGCTTGGCCTTGCCCTGGCGCAGAAGCGCCTCGGCGTCGAAGCGGGTCAGCTGTTCTTCCGGTTCTTCGCCGGGCTTGTAGTTCGCCGCCGGCTCCGGGTCGAGTTGGACGATGAACAGCCGGTCGCTCTTGGCGGGGATCGGATCGCCGGACAGCACATGGAACACCGTCAGCGTCGTCATGGTGGCGCCGATGCCCATGGCGATCGCCAGCACCATCAGCGCGGTCAGGACCTTGTTGCGCCTGAAGCTGCGCAGGGCCAGGTTGAAGTAGTAGGCGAGCATGGCGGTCCTTAGGGGTCAGACAGCGCGGGTGGCGACGACGGGCGGAATCGAGGCGGCGCGCAGCGCCGGCCCCAGCACGGCCAGCTGGCCCACGCCCCACAGCAGCACCGCGCCGATGGGCAGGTAGAGCAGCGGCAGGCGCGCCAGTTCGAAGTACTTCATCAGCAGCAGGTTGCCGCCGTAGGCCAGCAGCATGCCCAGCACGATGCCGCCGCTGGCCAGCAGGAAGTTCTCGGTCTGGAAGTAGCGCAGGATGTCCTTGCGCGTGGCGCCCAGCGCGCGACGGATGCCGATCTGCTTGGTGCGCTGGGCCACCCAGAAGCTGGCCAGCCCCACGATGCCCAGCGCGGTCACCAGCAGCATCGCGGCGATCACCGCCACCAGCAGCCCGGCCATGGCGCGGTCGGGACGGAAGTAGGTCTGCCGCAGCTCGGATAGCGGTTGGCTGTAGCGATCGTCGAGCAGGGTCTGCGGAATGGCCTGCGTGATCCGAGCGCGCACCTGTTGCAGCAAACGCGGCAGCTCTTTGGGATCGGCGCGCAGCACGTAGATGCCCGACTGCGAGTCGTTGCGCACCGGCACCACCACGGACCAGTCGGTGCCGATCATGCCGTCTTCGCTGCGGCCGGGGTCCGGCCGGGACAGATGCTCCAGGATGCCGATCACGCGATAGTGGCCGGCCCCCCAAAGCTCCTTTCCAAGCGGATCCTGCCCCGGCCACAGGTGCTCGGCCAGGGCGCGGGTGATCAGGACGTTCGCCGCGTTGGGCGCGAACCGCTCGAAGGACTGATAGTCCTCATCGGAAAAGCTGCGGCCGCGCACGGGTGTCAGCCGCAGGGCGGCGATGGCACCGGCGTCGGCCGTGTAGAAGTGCGGCACGCCACCGACGTGATTGCACTGCTGGTCCAGGCAGACGCCGGAATTGCCGGCAGGCGAGGTGAAAGGCAGCGAATTGATCGTGCCGACCGCCTGGATGCCGGGCGTCCCGCGCACCACGTCCAGGACGCGTGCGTTGAGTTCGGTATGGCTGCCGCAGGCATCGCAGCCCGACAGCGCTACCGTGGCCAAGGCCTTCTCGTCCACGCCGCTGTCCAGGTGCAGCAGGTCCAGACGCGCGCTGATCAGGAAGAACGCATTGCACAGGACCGCGCAGGCCAGCGCGATCTCCAGCGCGATCAGCACGGCGGCGATGCGGTGGCGGGTCAGCGCGGAGAGGATGGGCTTGATCTGCATGGCGGCGTCCTTACAGCGCTTTGAGTTGCATGGCCGGCGCGATGCGGCTGGCGCGCATGGCGGGGAACACCCCGGCCAACACGCTGCAGGCGATCGCCGCGGCGAAGGTCAGCAGGAAGCTCCACAGGTTCATGCCGATCATGTCGGCGTATTCCACGGGCTGCTGACGCACCACCCACAAGCCCAGCAGCGTGAGCATCCAGCCCAGCACGCCGCCGATCAGACCGATCATGCCGGCCTCGGCCAGGCACTGGCCAAAGATGTCCTTGCGGGACGCGCCCAGCGCGCGGCGCACGCCGATCTCGCCGCTGCGGCGCAGGAACTTGGCCAGCAGCAGACCGATGGCGTTGAACAGGCACAGGCCGAGGAACGCGACGGCCAGCCACGATTGCAGGCGTGCATCGCTGGGCACGACCCGATTGTGATCCAGCCATTGCGGCAACGACTGCAGCCGCGCGGTCTCGCTGATGCCGATACGCCCGGCCGCCTTCTGCTGGTTGGCATAGTCGGAAAGCAGGCGCCGGTACTGTGCGACCTTGAGCGGGTTGTCCAGTTCCACCCACAGCTGCAGCCACACGCAGGGGGCCGTGGTCAGGTTCAGCGGCGTGGGCGCGCTACCGAAGCAAGTCCACGGCTGCATGTGCTGGCCGTTGACTTCCAGCGCGCTGGACATCGGCATGAACACGTCCTGCGGCTTGCCGTAGAAGCTGGCCGTGTCGCCATGGGCGAAGCTGCCGCCGGCCAAGGTGTAGAACTGGGGCGAAGGACGCCACGGCGCCAGCACGCCGACGATGCGCACATCGGCGTCGCGGATGCGCAGGTGCTGGCCGACGCTGCTCTTCCCCGCGAACAGGCGGTTGTTCAGATCGGCCGAGATCACGGCCACGCGCGCGTGGTCCTCATCGTCCTGCGCGCTCCACGCACCGCCGTGCGCGAATGGCACCTGGAACATCGGGAAGAATCCGGACTGCGTGGACAGCATCTGGGTCATCAGGGCCGGGGTGCCGGCGTCGGCCGCGCGCAGCTTGACTTCGCTCTCGGCCACCATGGCCTGGCGATCCGGGTGCCCCAAGCGCCACAGGTCCATCGCGGTGATGTAGTCCAGCTTGTCGAACGGACGCTGGCCGGGGCGCGAAGCAGGGCGAGGATCGAGTTGCGGGATGAAGATCGTCTCGCTCTTGCCCGGCAGCGGATCGCCCGACAGCAGATGCAGCACCGTCAGCGTGGTCATCGCCGCGCCGATGCCCACGGCGATGGACAGCACCATCAACCCGGTCAGCACCGGGTTGCGGCGCAGGCTGCGCAGGGCCAGGGCCAGGTAGTAGCCGAACATCGCCGCGGACCTGTGGCTCAGGCCTGCGCGGAGGCGGTCGGCGCGGCGCCGGACATCAGCGACGCCTCGCGCACCAGGTCGGTGGCCTGGCCATCGACGATGTGCACGTTGCGCTGGGCGCGCGCGGCCAGTTCCGGGTCGTGGGTGACCATGACGATGGTGCTGCCGGCGGCGTTGATCTCCTCCAGCAGCTCCATCACGCCGCGGGCCATCTGCGAGTCCAGGTTGCCGGTCGGTTCGTCGGCCAGCAGCAGGCGCGGGCTGCCGGCCAGGGCGCGGGCGATGGCGGCGCGCTGCTGCTGACCGCCGGACAGTTCGGCCGGGTAGTGCTTCATGCGCGAGCCCAGGCCCACGCGCTCCAGCGACTCGGTGATGCGCTGCCTGCGTTCGGCCGCGGCCATACCGCGGTAGCGCAGCGGCACATCGACGTTGTCGAACAGGTTGAGGTCGGGGATCAGGTTGAAGCTCTGGAAGATGAAGCCGATCTTCTGGTTGCGCAGCTTGCTGCGCGCGTTGTCGTTGAGATGGCTCACGTCCTCGCCGTCCAGGCGGTAGGTGCCGGAGGTGAAGGTCTCCAGCAGGCCGGCGATGTTGAGGAAGGTGGTCTTGCCCGAGCCGGACGGCCCGGTGACGGCGACGAACTCGCCTTCCTTCACGTGCAGGTCCAGCGAGCGCAGGGCGTGGGTCTGCACCTGCTCGGTGCGGAAGACCTTGGAGACGGCGTGCATTTCGAGCATGGCGGAGTCCTTCGTTGGAATGAATGGCGTGGGGCGGTGGGTACTGCGATGTCTGTAGAGCGGAGCTTGCTCCGCTGCCGCATGACCGGCGGAGCCTGTAGAGCGGAGCTTGCTCCGCTGTGGCATGACCGGCGGAGCCTGTAGAGCGGAGCTTGCTCCGCTGCCGCATGACCGGCGGAGCCTCAGCGGAGCAAGCTCCGCTCTACCGGGTGACTTGAATCAATGCACCGTCACCCGCGGTGCATCGCCGAACTGGTCGGCGCCGGAGACGACCACGCGGTCGCCTTCCTTCAGGCCGGAGAGGATCTCGGTTTCCGACAGGCTCGACACGCCCAGCTGGACCGGCTGGCGCTGGGCGCTCGACCCATCCATGACGTAGGCGTAGCGGCCGCCGGACTGTTCGACGAACGGGCCGCGCTCGACCTTGAGCACGTTCTTGCGCGTGTCCAGCAGGATGCGCGCGCTCATGCGCTGGCTCTGGCGCAGGCCCGGCGGCTGCGGGCCGTCGAAGCGCACGCGCGCGGTGACCTCGCCGGCGACGACCTCGGGCGAGACGGCCGAGATCTTGCCGGGGAAGGGTTCGCCGCTGCCGGAGGTCAGCTGCGCCGGCACGCCGATCGCCAGGTCGCGGGCGAAGCTCTCCGGCACCTTGATCTCCACTTCGAACTTGGACAGGTCCACCACCGAGAGGATCGGCGCGTTGATCGCCACGTTGGTGCCCTGGGCGATCTGCACCTGGCCGACCTGGCCGTCGAAGGGCGCGCGCAGGGTCAGCGCATCGACCTGGCGCTGCAGTTCCTCCACCACCGCCTGCTGGCGCTGGGCCAGCAGCTGCTTGTTGCGCGCATCCAGCTGCGCGGCCTGCTGATTGAGCTGGGCGTCCTGCTGGGCGTGCTGCAGTTCGATTTCGGTCTTGGTCAGGGTGTCGTGGGCCTTGGCCAGTTCCACCTGCGGCAGCGCGCCGGCGTCATAGGCGCGCTGGTAGCGCTCGACGTCGCGCGCGGCGCCCTGGCGGTCGATCTTGCCCTGGTCGACCAGCTTGCTCGCCTCCGAGCGCGCCTTGGCCACGTCCAGCGTGGCGCGGCTGGCCTCGGCCTCCATGCCGGCCAGGGTGGATTCCTCCTGGGCCAGCTTGCTGCGCAGGGCCGGGCTGTCGATCACCGCCAGCGCGTCGCCCTTCTTCACCACGTCGCCGGCGACGACCTTCAGGCTGACGGTGCCGCCGTCGATGGCGTACAGGGTCGGGCTGTTGGCGGTGATGACGCGGCCGTCGGCGGCCAGGTCGCGCACCAGGTCGCCGCGGGTGACCGTGGCGATGCGCACGCGGCTGGCGTCGAACGAGCGCCCGCCCGCGGCCCAGCCCATCACGACCCAGACCAGGGCGGCGGCCAGCACGGCCACACCGCCGCCGATCAGGCCCCAGCGTTTCCAGCGCTTGCCCTTGCCGGTGTCGACTACCACGTCCTGGGCGGCGGTGTCGCGGATACGGAAGGGGTTGTCGGTCTGTTGCATGGACACGGGGCACGCCTGCTGGGAAAGCTGCGCTTCACCACGCACGGGGCGTGCCAACTGCAAGTGCTTGATCTGCAAGCTGTCCGAGCCGCGGACAGTGTCCGACCGGACACTTGGGTTGTCCGGGCGGACAGCAGCGCGGTGTGTCCAGAAAGGCGCTGCATGCGGTTGCCCCCTCCCTTTGGCCGCAGGCCAAGGGGAGCTCGAAGTCGCGACCTAGCGACTGAGGGGGAGGGATGCTCTTCGCGGGAAACGCAAAGGTAGAAACCCCCTCCCAGCCTCCCCGCCTTCGCTGCGCGAGAGGGGAGGTTCGATCACGATGTGGGAGCCACTACCTCTCGGATCAGGTCGCGGTCTCCTTGTAGAGCGGAGCTTGCTCCGCTGCGTTTTGGCCGGACCCTCTGGAAGCCCCAGCGGAGCAAGCTCCGCTCTACAGAGGGGGAGGCCGCCATGGCCGCGATCGGCTTTCGCAATGCTGCGCCAGAAGCCGCTCAGGTCCGCCCTGTAAACTGGCGCGGCTTCTTCAACGGCAGAACGGCAAAGGATTCACCCATGTGCGGCATCGTCGGCGCGATCGCGGATCGCGATGTGGTCCCTGTCCTGATCGAGGGCCTCAAGCGCCTGGAATACCGCGGCTACGACTCGGCGGGGATCGCCGTGGTCGAGGGGGAGGTCCGCCGCGTGCGCCGCACCGGGCGGGTGGCCGAGATGGAGGCCGCCGCGCGCGCCGAGCACTTCAGCGCCACGCTGGGCATCGGCCACACCCGCTGGGCCACCCACGGCGGTGTGACCGAGGCCAACGCCCATCCGCACATCAGCCGCGGCGCCCTGGCGCTGGTCCACAACGGCATCATCGAGAACCACGAGGCCCAGCGCGAGAAGCTCACCGAGCTGGGCTACGTGTTCGAGTCGCAGACCGACACCGAGGTCATCGCCCACCTCATCCACCACCACCAGAGCCAGGGCCTGGACCTGCTGGCCGCGCTGCAGGCCACGGTCAAGGAGCTCACCGGCGCCTATGCGCTGGCGGTGGTCTCGCGCGACGAACCGGGCCGCCTGGTCGCCGCGCGCATGGGCTGCCCGCTGCTGGTCGGCCTGGGGGAGGGCGAGAACTTCGTCGCCTCCGACGTGTCGGCCATCCTCCAGGCCACGCGCCAGGTGATCTTCCTGGAGGAAGGCGATACGGTCGATGTGACCCGCCAGGGCGTGACGGTGTTCGACGCGACCGACGCGGCCGTGCAGCGCCAGGTGCATGTGTCCGACGTCTCGCTGGCCTCGCTGGAGCTGGGCCCGTACCGGCACTTCATGCAGAAGGAGATCCACGAGCAGCCGCGCGCGCTGGGCGACACCATCGAGGCCGCCATCGATGCCGGCGGCTTCCCGGCCAGCCTGTTCGGCGCGCGCGCCGGCGAGGTGCTCGCTGGCATCACCGGCGTGCAGATCCTGGCCTGTGGAACCAGCTACTACGCCGGCATGACCGCGCGCTACTGGATCGAGGCCATCGCCGGGCTGCCGTGCAGCGTGGAGATCGCCAGCGAGTACCGCTACCGCGCCGCCTATGCCGACCCGCGCCACCTAGTGGTCACCATCTCCCAGTCCGGCGAGACGCTGGACACGATGGAGGCGCTCAAGTACGCCAAGTCGCTGGGCCACACCCATACGCTGTCGATCTGCAACGTGCCCGAAAGCGCCATCCCGCGCGCCAGCGAGCTGGTCTGCTACACCCGCGCCGGCGCCGAGATCGGCGTGGCCTCGACCAAGGCCTTCACCACCCAGCTGGCCGCGCTGTTCCAGCTGGCCGTGGCGCTGGGCCGCCTGCACGGCAAGGTCGACGATGCGCAGGAAGCCGACTACCTGGAGCAGCTGCGCCACCTGCCCGGCAGCGTGCAGCACGCGCTCAACCTGGAGCCGCAGATCGCCGCCTGGGCCGAGGCGTTCGCGCGCCGGGACAACGCGCTGTTCCTCGGCCGCGGCCTGAGCTACCCGATCGCGCTGGAAGGTGCGCTCAAGCTCAAGGAGATCTCCTACATCCACGCCGAGGCCTACCCGGCCGGCGAGCTCAAGCATGGACCGCTGGCGCTGGTGGACGACACCATCCCGGTGGTGTTCATCGCGCCCAACGACCGGCTGCTGGAGAAGGTCAAGTCCAACATGCAGGAAGTGCGCGCCCGCGGCGGCGAGCTGTTCGTGTTCGCCGACCAGGACAGCCACTTCAGCGAGTCCGCCGGGGTGCACGTGATCCGCACCCCGCGCCACACCGGCGTGCTCAGCCCGGTGGTGCACACCATCCCGGTCCAGCTGCTGGCCTATCACACCGCCCTGGCGCGCGGCACCGATGTGGACAAGCCGCGCAACCTGGCCAAGGCCGTGACCGTCGAGTAGCCCAGGCGCTGCCCGGCGGGGACGCTGTGCGCCGGGTCGCCCGCGCGCGCGCGCGCCGAAGATGCGAGAGAATCCGGTGCGCCAGGCCCACCCACCCTGGCTTTCCATCGAAGCGCCATGGCCGAGCACGAACAGGACTACGAGAGCGAACGCCTGCGGCGCCTGATGGATCTGCGGGTGATGGACAGCTCGCCCGAGCCGCTGTTCGACGCGCTGACCCGCGCCGCGGCCGAACTGACCGCCTCGCCGGTGGCGCTGATCACCCTGATCGAGCAGGACCGGCAATGGATCAAGTCCAACCACGGCCTGCCGGGGCTGGAAGCGACCGCGCGCACGACCGCCTTCTGCGATTACGCCATCCGCAGCGACAAGCTGCTGGAGGTGCGCGATGCCCGGCGCGACGTGCGCTTCTCGCGCTTCGAGACCGTGGTCGGCGAGCCCTACGTGCGCTTCTACGCCGGCGCCCCGCTGACGCTGACCAGCGGCCACCCGGTCGGCACGCTGTGCGTGTTCGACACTGTGCCGCGCCAGCTCGAGCCGGCCCAGAGAGCCGCGCTGGAGCAGCTGGCGCACGCGGCGGTGGCCGCCATCGAGCTGCGCGCCCAGCTGCTGCGCAGCCAGGAGGCGCTGACCCGCAGCACACTGGAGCTGTCCACTGCCCTGCAGCGCAGCACCATGCTCGAACGCCGCCTGCGCGACAGCGAGGCCTTCCTGGAGCGCACCGGCCGCGCCGCGGGCGTGGGCGGCTTCGAGGTCAACCTGGACACCGGACGCATCCAGTGGTCCGACCAGGCCTGCCGCATCCACGATGTGCCGCCGGGCTTCGCCCCGTCGGGTCTCGACGAGGCGCTCTCGTTCTATGACGAACAGGTGCGCGACACCTTCCGCGACGCCGTGCGGCGCGCGATGGAGCAGGGCGAGCCCTGGGACCTGGAACTGCCGCAGACCACCCGCGCCGGCCGCCGCATCTGGGTGCGCTCGGTCGGCCGGCGGGAAACGATCGACGGCCAGCCCAAGCTGGTCGGCGCCTTCCAGGACGTGACGCTGCGGCACAGGGCCGTGCAGGCGCTGGAGACCAGCGAGCGCCGTTTCCGCAAGTTGTTCGAATCCAGCCTGGGGCTGATCTGCACCCACGATGCGCAGGGCACCATCCTCAGCGCCAACCCGGCCAGCGCACGCTCGCTGGACATCGAACTGACCGATGTCCTGGGCCATCGCCTGATCGAACGGATCCGGCCCCAGCGCCATGCACAGTTCCATGAGTACCTGGAGCGGGTGTTCCGCGACGGCAGCGCCTCGGGCACGCTGGAACTGATCGCGCGCGATGGCAGCCTGCGCTACTGGGACTATCACAACGTGGTCGACAGCGACGAGGGCGAGCCCTACGTTCTGGGCTACGCGCAGGACGTCACCGTCCAGGTCGCCCAGGCGCGCGTGCTGCGCGATCATTCCTTCCACGACCCGCTGACGCACTGCTTCAACCGGCGCTACCTGCACGAGCTGGAGAGCCGCTGGCAGGACCGGTCGGTCGGCTGCGTGGCGGTCGACCTGGACCACTTCAAGCAGGTCAACGACGCGCACGGCCACCGGCGCGGCGATGCGGTGCTGGTGGCGTTCGCCGAGTTCCTGCAGCGGCACGCCGGCGCGGAGGGCGTCGTGGTGCGGCTGGGCGGCGACGAGTTCGCGGTGATCCTGCCCGACCAGGACCCGGTCAGCCTGGACGCCTGGATGGCGCAGCTGCGCGCCGCCGGCGACCAGGTGCCGATTGGCTTCTCCAAGGGCGCCGCCATCCGCGCCGCCGGCGCCACGCTCGAGCAGACCTTGGAGCTGGCCGATCAGGCCCTGTACCGCCAGCGCCGCCGGCATCGCGGCCGCTCGGCCGGCGTGGCGGCAGAGGCGCGGTAACCGCGCCGCCCCCGCAGCGGCGCTGGCCTCAACCGACCAGCAAGCCCGCCAGCGCCAGCAGCGGCAGCAGCACCGCGCCCGGCTTCACCCAGCGCGGGCGGTAGGGCAGCAGGCCGAAGGTGATGACGATGCCCGAGACCGTCATCGCCACCAGCCACAGCACCGGGCCGACGCCCCAGCCGCGCGCGGCCACCGCGCAGGCGAACGACGCCGCCACCAGCGCCCAGCCCAGCCAGGCCCAGCGCCGGCGCGCACGGTCCTGCGCCCGCGCGGCGCCGTGCAGCTCCAGCTGATGCTTCTCCATGCCCAGGCACAGGCCGACGAAGCCGCTGAAGGCCAGCGCGATCGCCAGCAGGCTCATGCCGCGCCGCCTTCGGCCGCCGGCGCCTGCGTGGCCTGCGCCTGGCGCCGGCGCTTGTCCGCGGCCGAGACCGGCGGCGTCCAGTGCTGCATGCGCCAGCCGCACACCGCCAGCGCCAGGCCGAGCAGGCAGGTCACCAGATCGACCCCGGCCAGCGCCCAGTCGCCCTCGCGCAGGGTCACGCCCAGATGGATGTGGGTGGTGGCCGCGTTGAGCAGCGGGATCAGCGCGAACAGGGCCGCACCCACGTACAGCAGCCACGCCCAGGTCTGCCGCCGCGGCCAGACAAAGCCCGCCAGCAGGGCGAGCGCCCAGGCGATGAAGAACACCCGCGCCTCCATGTCCGGCCGCGCCTCCAGCTGCAACGGCAGCAGCCGGTTGGCCCAGAAGTAGCTGGCGAACGCGATCGGCAGGCCGCCGACCGCGCCGATGTTGAGCGCATCGACCAGGCGCAGGCCGAACCCGACCCTGCCCGACTTGGCGTGCTTGGTCCGTTCCTTGATGCCCCACAGCACCGCGCCGCTGGCCACCATCAGGCAGCCGAGCAGGCCCGAGCAGAACAGCAGCAGGCGCAGTCCGGCATCGGCGAAGCGCGCGATGTGCAGGCCGTACAGCACCCCGCGCGTCTCCGAGGCGCCACCGGCGCTGGCGCTGCGCGCCAGGACCCGGCCGCTGGCCGCATCCAGCCGCACCGACGGCGCCTCGTAGGAGAGCCGCTGGCTGGTGCGCTGGTAGGCGCTGAAGGTCTGCGCCGCATCGCCGGGATGGTCGATGCGGAAGCTGGCCACCGGCGCGCCGCCCAGCGCCAGGCGCGCATCGGCCAGCAGCTCGGCGACCGGCTTGCGCTCGCCCGGCTTGCCGGCGGCCGGCCCGACCGCCGGCAGGTCGCTGAAGGACTCGGTGTAGAAGGCCTGCTCGCCTTCCGGATAGGCCACCTTGATGCCGATCGGCAGATACATCGCCATCAGCGTGACGATGCCGGTGTAGGTGATCACCAGGTGGTAGGGCAGGGCCATCACCGCGCTGACGTTGTGGAAATCCAGCCACGAGCGCTGGCCCTTGCGTGGGCGGAAGGTGAAGAAGTCCTTGAAGATCTTCTTGTGCGTGATCACCCCGGTGATGATCGCCACCAGCATGAACATCGCGCAGAAGCCGACGATGTAGCGCGCCCACAGCACCGGGATCGCGTACAGGTCGAAGTGCAACCGGTAGAAGAACTCGCCGCCGCGCGTGTCGCGCACCGCCGAAGCCTCGCCGGTGGCCGCATCGACCGTGGCCTGGCCGAAGCGCGCGCGGCGTGCGGCGCGGTCGTTGCCCGCGCCCTCGGCGGCCGGGTTCATCCAGTACATGTCCAGCGCCGGGTTGCGCGCATCGGGCAGGGTCACGTTCCAGTAGTCGGCGTTCGGCGCCTCGCGCTGCAGATAGGCCAGCGCGCTGGTCGCCGCCTGTTCCGGCGAGACCACCGTGCGCGCAAGCTCCGGGCGCATCCAGCGGCTGATCTCCTCGCGGTAGTAGCTGGCCGTGCCGCCCATGAAGATCAGCAGCAACAGCCAGCTCACCAGCAGGCCGGTCCAGGTGTGCAGCCAGGCCATCGACTGGCGGAAGCCCTGCTTCATGGCGTCATGCCCTGCGTGCCACGCGTCTGGCGGACGCGGCCAAGGCTGCGAACCGGCGGCGCTGCGTTCATGCCAGCACCTTGAGCAGCCAGGTGGTCAGGGCCAGCAGCGCGGTCGGGATCAGGATCCCGGCCCAGGCCTTCCAGGCGCTGGCCGTGGCGAAGGCCCACAGCGCCGCGCAGGCGCACACCAGGATCGCCAGCAGCATGCCGGTCAGCACCGCCTGGCTGCGCGCGATCGGCAGCGCCACCGCCAGGAACGCGCCGGTGCTGGCCGCCAGCGCATAGCCGCCGAAGATCGCCGCCAGGCTGCGCGAGAGCACGCCCACCCAGGGCCGGCGGAGCCAGGACGAGAAGACGGCGGCGCCGCGCATGGAGGTCGCGCTCATGGCCGCGTCGCCTCGGGCGCGCACGGGAAGATCGCACACGCAGGAGCGGGGCCGGACGGTAACGACACGCAGGCAAGGCAAGACATCAGACATCCCATCGAGAAGCAGGAACCGGCCTGCGACAGGCCGGCAGGCGGCAGGGGAGGGCTGGCCTTGAGGTTCGAGCGGACGCGTGCGAACGCACGACGGGCGTGGCTGATGAGAATTGTTCTCTTTTGGGTCGGCGCCGTCAATGCGCCCCGGTCGCCGCGCTCAGGCCGGTAGCGGCAAGACGAATTTCATGAAGCGGGTCCCGGCCACCGGGTCGAAGCGAGACGTCGCGCTGTCGACGGAGCCCGGCGCGGCGAACAGCGCGCCGTCATCGGGCCAGACCGCCTGGCGCAGCGCGATCGCCGATGCGCTCACGCTACCCCGTCGAGGCGGCGGAAGCGCGGCTGGCGCGCGCCGTCGATCTCCACCTCGGAAAAGAACATCGCATGCGGCCGCACCCACAGGCCGCCTTCGCCGTAGAGCGCGCGGTAGAGCACCAGCGGCTCGAGCGTCTCGCTGTGGCGCACCGCGCCGATCACCTCGTACTGGCCGCCCTTGTAGTGGACGTAGCGCCCCGGGGGCGTGGCGGGCAGGGCAGGCAGGTCGGACATGGCGCGGTTCGCGATGGCGGAAGGGGCAGGATACGTGTCCGGCAGGCAGACGCTCCCGTCGATCGCCAAGGCGGGGTTAGCCCGCGGCATCTGCGGATGACGCGCCTGCAGGGCCTGCCGGCCGCGCCTCGCAGTCACCGGCTGACGCCGGCCAGCACAGTCTGCGTTGCACGCCTGCCGCAGTGCGGTAAAGTACCGCCCGTGCCCGCCGTGACGACCAAGCGTTCCTCCCTTTCCGCTCGCCGCGCGTGGCGATGGTGGCCTGTTGCCGTCGTCCGTCCCGCCCCCGCGTCCGGTAAGGAATGTCCTCTTGATCACCGCAGAGCAGTTCCAGCAGCACGCTGCTGAAGGCCACACCCGCATCCCCGTCGTCCGTGAAGTGCTGTCCGACCTGGACACGCCGCTTTCGGTCTATCTCAAGCTCGCCGACGGCCCCTATACCTATCTGTTCGAATCGGTCGAGGGCGGCGAACGCTTCGGCCGCTATTCGATCATCGGCCTGCCCGCCCGGCGCGTGTACGCCGTGCGCGGCCACACCCTGGAAACGCGGGACTACGGCGAAGTGGTCGAGTCGCGCCATGTGGCCGATCCGCTGGCCGAGGTCGAGGC
Source organism: Pseudoxanthomonas winnipegensis (assembly GCF_004283755.1). GTDB lineage: Bacteria > Pseudomonadota > Gammaproteobacteria > Xanthomonadales > Xanthomonadaceae > Pseudoxanthomonas_A > Pseudoxanthomonas_A winnipegensis. The sequence continues at coordinate 693,338 of NZ_SHMH01000001.1, read as the reverse complement.
GCTGCGCGCCGCGCATTCGGTGCCCAGGTTCGAGGGCCTGCCCGGCTTCACCGGCGGGCTGGTGGGCTGGTTCGGCTTCGAGTGCATCGGCTACATCGAACCGCGCCTGGCGGTGGACAAGCCCGACGAGCTGAACACCCCCGAGATCCTGCTGATGCTCTCCGAAGAGCTGGCGGTGTTCGACAACCTCAAGGGCCGGCTGTACCTAATCGTACACGCCGACCCCACCCAGCCGCAGGCCTGGGCCAAGGCCAACCGCCGCCTGGACGAGCTGGCGCACCGCCTGCGCCAGGCCGGCGCAGGCTATCCGCAGACGCAGCTGTCCGATGCGATCGACGAGGGCGATTTCCGCTCCTCGTTCACCCGCGAGGAGTACCACGCCATGGTCCGCACCGCGCAGGAATACGTGCGCGCCGGCGACATCTTCCAGGTCGTGCCCAGCCAGCGCCTGCGCGTGCCGTTCCGCGCGCGTCCGGTCGATGTGTATCGTGCGCTGCGCGCGCTCAATCCCTCGCCGTACATGTATTTCATCGATGTCGGTGGCACCCAGGTGGTCGGCTCGTCGCCGGAGATCCTGGCGCGCCTGCAGGGCGACACCGTCACCGTGCGCCCGATCGCCGGTACGCGCCGCCGCGGCCACACGCCGGAGGAGGACGCGGCCATGGAGGCCGAGCTGCTGGCCGATCCGAAGGAGCGTGCCGAGCACGTGATGCTGATCGACCTGGGCCGCAACGATGTCGGCCGCGTGGCCGAGCCCGGCACGGTGGAGGTGGGCGAGCAGTTCGTGATCGAGCGCTACAGCCATGTCATGCACATCGTCAGCGAGGTCACCGGCAAGCTGAAGCAGGGACTGAGCTACGCCGACGTGCTGCGTGCGACCTTCCCGGCCGGCACCGTCAGCGGCGCGCCGAAGATCCGCGCGCTGGAGGTCATCGCCGAACTCGAGCCGGTCAAGCGCAACGTCTATTCCGGCGCCGTCGGCTACATCGGCTGGCATGGCGATGCCGACACGGCCATCGCCATCCGCACCGCCGTCATCCAGGACGGCCACCTGTACGTGCAGGCCGGCGGCGGCGTGGTCTACGACTCCGACCCGGACCTGGAATGGAAGGAGACCATGAACAAGGGCCGCGCCCTGTTCCGCGCGGTCGCGCAGGCCGCCAAGGGGCTGTGATGGACGGGAGCGGCATGACCAGACTGGCCTCGTTCCGCAACGACTACAGCGAAGGCGCGCATCCACGGCTGATGCAGGCGCTGACCCAGGCCAGCGCAGAGCAGAACACCGGCTATGGCCTGGATCGCCACAGCCTGCGCGCGGCCGAACTGATCCGCGCGCGCTGCGGTCAGCCGCAGGCGCAGTTGCATTTCCTGGCCGGCGGCACGCAGACCAACCTGCTGGCGATCTCCGCCTTCCTGCGCCCGCACGAGGCGGTGATCGCGGTCGACACCGGCCACGTGGCCACGCACGAGACCGGCGCGATCGAGGCCACCGGCCACAAGGTGCTGGTCGCCCCGCACGTGGAAGGCAAGCTCACCGTGGACGCCGTGCGCGGCCTGCTGGCCGCCAACACCAGCGAGCACATGGTCAAGCCGCGCCTGGTGTACGTCTCGCACACCACCGAACTGGGCACGCTTTACACCCGCGCCGAGCTGCAGGCGCTGCGAGACCTCTGCGATGAATGCGGCCTGCTGCTGTTCCTCGACGGCGCGCGGCTGGGCTGCGCGCTGGCCGCCGCCGGCGACGACCTGGGCCTGGCCGAGATCGCCGCGCTCACCCACGCCTTCTACATCGGCGGCACCAAGAACGGCGCCCTGCTGGGCGAGGCGCTGGTGGTGGTCGAGCCGGCGCTGCAGGCCGACCTGCGCTACCTGATCAAGCAGCGCGGCGCGATGCTGGCCAAGGGCATGGTGGTGGGCTGCCAGTTCGAGGCGCTGTTCGAGGACGCGCTGTTCGTCGAACTCGGCGCGCACGCCAATGCCATGGCGCAGCGCCTGCAGTCGGGCCTGAAGGCGGCCGGCGTCCAGATGCTGATCGACTCGCCGACCAACCAGATCTTCCCCGTGCTGGCGCATGCGCACATCGAAGCGCTGGCCCGCCTGACCGCCTTCGAGCGCTGGGCGCCGCACAGCGACACCCATGCCGTGATCCGCTTCGTCACCTCCTGGGCCACCCGCCCGGAAGCGGTGGAGGCGCTGATCGCCGAAGTGGCGCGCCTGGTGCGATGAACACGCCTGGATCATCCGACAGGCCGTTGGCCGGCCTGTTGCCCAACGCAGGAGCGATGCGATGAAACGTCTCTGGATACTGCTGGCCCTTTTGTACCCCGTGGTCGCATCCGCGCAGATCAACAGCCTGCCCGCGCAGCCGCATCTGCTGGTCAAGGGCGAGGCGCACCGGGAGGTCCGGCCGGATCGCTTCGGCGTGGTGGTGACGCTCGATCGGGTCGATCCGTCGCCTGAGGTCGCGCGCGGCAAGGTGCAGGCCGATGCGACCGGCGTGCTGGCGGCCTTCCATCGCCACCATGCCTTGCCCGGCTCGATCCAGGCGGCCACGATGGAAATCAAGCCAGCGCATGCGTACGAAGAAGGGCGCGAGGTGTTCAAGGGCACGGAAGTCACGCGCAGACTGGCGGTCGCCTTCGGCACGCTGGAAGACACCCGCGCCTTCCTGGGTGAATTGAAGACCAGCGAGTTCCTGCAGCTCTCGGGCATCACGCCCGGCTACCGCGACGAGGCCGCGCTGCGCGCGACCTTGAAGGGCGAAGCGGCCGCGCAATCGCGACAGGCGGCCGAAGGGCTGGCAAAAGCCTACGGCGTCAGATTGTCCGGCCTGTACACCATCTCCGACGTGGCGCCCGCCTTCAGCTACGGCATCCAGGCCGGGACATGGCGAAGCCCGGAATCGCCGTTCCCGCCGGCACCACCGCCGCCTTCGGCCGACTTCGGCGCGCGGGTGGACCCAACGCTGCGCCCGGCCGACGGCGAATCGCTCGAAGCCGGCACCCTCACCCTTTCCGAAAACGTCTATGCGGTCTTCCTGATCGCGCAGTGAGTACACCGCCATGCAGCGGATGATGCAGCAGTGTTCCAACTGGATGCCCGTCGGCGTCTTGCTGTACCCGAGTCGAGATATGCCGCCTGTCTCGTGGCCGGGCGCCACGGCCGATCCGATGACGCGATCTAGCGCTCCTTCTGACCGGTCGGCTGGAGCGGATAGCCGTCGAAGGACTTCATGCTGTCCAGCAGGAAGCTGGTGACGATCTTCTCGATGCCGAAGTTCTCCTCGGTCATCTCGCGCATGATGCGCTTCCAGTCGTGGATGTCGCTGGTCACCACGCGCAGCAGGTAGTCGTAGTGGCCGCTGATCCGCACCGACTCGATCACCTCCGGCTTGCGGCTGATCCATTCGTCGAAGCCGGAGAACTGCCGGTCCGAATGCAGTCCGAACGAGAGCTGCGCGATCACGATCGTCACCGTGCGGATGCGGTCGATCGCCACATGGGCGCGATAACCGGTGATCAGGCCGCGCTCCTCCAGATCCTTGACCCTGCGCAGGCAGGCGCTCGGCGAAAGCGCCACGCGCTCGGCGAGGTCGCGGTTCTTGATGTGGGCATTTTCCTGCAGTGCCTGGAGGATCTTCAGGTCGATGCGGTCGATGGAGTCCTTCGGAGGCATGCGCGTGCGGCATCTGGGACGACGCCCGCAGTGTGGCGTGCCCGCGCGCGGCGTTGCAACGGCGTGGCCCGGTGCCGGCCCGTGCGATTTGTCGGCGTTGTTGCGCCCCCGTGTTCGCCGCCTGAGGCGTCTACAGGCCGCTGGACGCGCGGATGTTGCGTGCCCACGTGCGCTTGCTATTGCAAAACAACCACATAGGCGTGTTGTCCGACCGCGGCGACGGGCTGGACAGCCACCGGGATGTCACACGCATGATGTTCCGGCACCGCGGTGGGCGGCCAGCGCTGCCCGAGGCATCGGATCCTGGATGTGGGACGGGATCCGGCACTGTCGGCGACGGACCACCGTGGCTTGCGCCCCTTCCGGCCCCTGTTGCGGAGACATCGAACGTGCTCCTGAGCGAACAGACCATCGAGGACATGAAAGCGAGCGTCGGGCTGCCTGGACGGCATGGCGTGATACAGGAGGGCTGGCGCGAGCCGCTGCCTTCCTGTCAGGGATTCCGGCATCACTACGATCGACGCCTGGGCGAGGGCGGATGGGAGTTTCTCCAGCTCAACGATGCGCTCTCGATCGCCATGATCGATTTCTGCGCGGCCGACCGGCTCATCCGCTCGCATCGGCATGACGATCACCTGGTGTTCTGCGCGATGGTCGAAGGGCGCAGCATGATCTGCGCCGAGGCCGGACAGCCGGGAGACGATCTTGCCCATGGCTTCTGCACGTTCTACGGGCTGGCCAGCGGCGCGTCGATCCGCACGGTCTACGAGCCGAACCGACCGCTGCGCTATGTCTCGGTCTTCCTGCGCCGCGACCGCGCCAAGAAGGCGCTGGGACTGGACATTGACGCCTTGCCTGCGCTCTTCCGCGACTACCTCTTGCATCGCACGCCGATCGGTCTGCGGCATGTGCCGCTGGACAGCGGTGCCGGCATCGCGGCTTCCCAGGCGCTGGACTGCGCCTACGAGGGCGAGTTGCGGCGCCTGTACCTGACGGCGAAGTCGATCGAGATCGTGTGCTCGGTGATCCGTTCGTACGCCACCGTCGAGGCGCCCGCCGAGCCGATGCTGCGGCGGGCTGACATCGACAAGGTGCGCGAGGCCAAGCGTCTGATCGAGGAGAATCTCGGTGAGCCGCTGAGCGTCTCCGACCTGGCCAACGCTGTCGGCATGACGGTCAAGAAGCTGCAGCAGGGGTTTCAGGCGTTCTTCCGCAGCAGCGTGGGCCAGACCTACAAGCAGGTCAGGTTGGCAAAAGCCCTCGCGCTGGTCAGCGGCAGCGATATGTCGATGATCGACATCGCCATCGAGTGCGGCTACGAGTGTCCTGGCAGTTTCACGCGCGCATTCAAGCTGGCGTTCGGTTCCAATCCCAGCGCGCATCGGACCGGTGCCCTGGCGGCGGCGCGGCGCGAACCGCTGCGCCAGCGCCGGACCGTCCTGCACGCGCATGGCGGCTCGGCTGACCTTACGAACTAAGCAGTGCCGATCCGTTCGGCACAATGGTGCGGTCGAAGCGCCGCGCAGCATGGGAATCCTGTATGAAGCCTCGCACCTCGTTCGCCGTTCTGTCCCTGGCGATCCTTGCCTGCCTGAGCGCCCGCGCTACCGCGGAAGACCTGCTGTCCGCGGACGGCCGCTATGGGGTGGGCGTGCTCCGTACCGAATTCGTCGATCCTGCGCGGGCGATGCAGGTCGCGAACGAGGCCAGTGCGCCGCGCCGGCTGCCGGCCGTGGTGTGGTATCCGGCGCAGGCGGCAACGCAGGAACGAGCGGTCGGCTACCTGTCGGAGGCCGGCATCGCCACCACACTCCCGGCGATCGCGCGGTTGTTCGCCTATCCGCCCACTGACCTGCAGTCGCTCGCCTCGGCGCGGGTGCGGGCCCAGGCGAATGCGCTGCCGGCGCGGACAAAGGGGGGCTTCCCTGTCGTGGTGTACAGCCATGGGCTGTTCCTGTATCCCGAGCAGAACACCGCGCTGGCGATGCAGCTGGCTAGCCATGGCTACATCGTCGTGTCGATCGCCCACCCCGGCGATGCGGCCGACCTGCGGCTGCAGGACGGCACGCTGGTGCCCACCCAGCCGATGGGACAGGCCGATGACCCAAGGTTCGCCGAAGCCTGGAAGATCCTGGCGGCCGGCGCCGACCTGTCCGCGCGCAGGCAGGCGCTGGCCATCTACGCGCAGGCCCAACCCGGCAGTCGGGTCGGTCGCGCCGCGACGCAGTGGCGTGACGATGCGATCTTCGTGGCCAATGCGATCCACGCGCAACACGAGCCTCAGGCGCTGCGCCAGGTCATGGAACATGCCGACCGCAACCGTCTGGCATTCGTCGGGATGTCGATGGGCGGCGCCGCCGCCGCGGCAGGCTGTCGCCATGTCGTCGCATGTCAGGCGGCGGTCAACCTGGATGGACAGAACCTGGATGCCGATCTGTACGACAGTCCGGTGCAACGTCCGCTGTTGCTGATGCTCAGCGACTGGCCGCGTTACGGACTGTTGCCGCCGCAGCCGAAGGATCCGGCCTTCAGCCCCAACGACCTGGCCTACGAGCCCTGGCGGACCGCGGGCCAGGACCCGCGTATCGTGCGCCTGCGCGTGCAGGGGCTGCGCCATCTGGGCTTCACCGATCTGGGCTTGCTGGTGGGTCAGAAGCGGGTCGAGCGCTTTGGCGACCTCGCGCCTGCCGATGCGGCCGCGGCGGTGAACGATGTCGTGCTGACCTTTCTCGATGTCCAGCTGCGGGGCCAGGTGCCCGCCACGCTGGATGCGGCGATCGCGCGTCATCCCGCGCTGGTCCCGCATAAGCCGGTGCAGGTGCAGCGCTGGATCGAGCAGGAGCAGGACGGTACAAAGGACTGACTGATAGCGAGTGGGCGTTCGTTCCACGCGCTGCCATCGCGCCCGTGCTCGGCATCAACGGTGTCCAGGTTGGAGATGGCCGACTCGCGCTATTGACGTCAGAGCCAGTCGCCCGACGAAAGCGGCCCCTCGGGGCCGTTTCCACATCCGACTGCACGCTCGTCGATGCGCCCCTAGGCACAGGACCTCAGAAGCGCCAGTCCAGGCTCACCGCGTACGTGCGCGGCGGCCCGTAGTAGCCGATCGCGTAAAGGCTCTGGATGTACTTCTTGTCGGTGAGGTTGCTGGCGTTGACGCGCAGGGTCAGGTCCTTGCCGATGTCCCAGGCCGCGAAGGCGTTGAGCAGCGTGTAGCCCGACTGGCGCACCGGTCTTGAGGTCACGTAGCCCTCGTACTTGGCGGCCTCGCTCTGCCAGCGCGCGCCAGCGCCGAAGGAGATCGCCGGCAGGCCGGACAGGCGCGTGCTGAGCAACAGGTTCGCGGTCCTGCGTGGCACCCACGGGTAGGTGTCGTCCCCCTCGGCGCCATCCATCGCCAGTTGGGTGTAGCCGAACTGGACCTGGGTGTACTCGCCGACCCGGCCGCTGATCTCCAGCTCGACGCCCTGCGACTCGACGCCCACCGGATCGTAGTAGTTGTAGGCGTAGCCGGTCATGAAACGCGTGCCGACGAAGGTGGCCAGCCCCTCCTGCTTGGCCTTGAACAACGCCAGGGTGGTCAGCAGTCGACGGTCCAGCCATTCGCCCTTGATCCCCACTTCGTAGTTGCTGCCCTTGCTGGGATCCAGATAGCGGCGGTCGTAGTCGACCTGGTCCTGGGGCTGGTAGATGTAGGAATAGTTGGCGTAGCCGGTGATCGTGTCGGTGAAGTCGAACGTCACGCCGACGTAGGGGGCGAGGTTGCGATCGGTGTTGTCCGCCCTGCCGCCGACGATGTCGGTACTGTCGCGCTGATACTGCGCCCAGTTGAAGCCGAGGATGGTCTTGAACCGATCGGTGAACGCGATGCGGGAAGCCCCGAACACGCGCACCAGACGCTGATTCAAGGTCGTATAGACCTGCTTGGCGCCCCACTGCGGTTCGGCAATCACATCGCCCGCGTACGGGAATCCTGGCAGCGGCCCGAAGGCCGGGCCGGTGGTATCGGTCGGGTTGTACCAGTCCACGCCCTCGCTGCGTGCGGCGCTGACGCCGAACATCGCCTCCTGGTCCTGGCCCATCAGGTCGAAATGGCCATGCAGCGTCAGGTCGCCGATGTGCGCCTTGGTTTCGTAAGGGCTGCGATAGGCCCAGCCGTACAGACCCGTGCCGGTCGCCGCATCCAGGCCGGCGGGCGAGTAGGCCATGAACAGCTGCGCGATGTGGTCGTACTCGCGGTCGTTGTAGGACAGCTTGGCCTGCCAGTTGTCGCCCAGCTGATGGGTGTACTCGGCGAAAGCGGCCTTGGTGGTCGAGTTCCAATAGGTCCAGTCCTGCGCCGTCGAGGCGCTGCGCGGCCAGGACAGCTGGGTGCCGTTGGTGGCGATGAAGTTCAGCGCCGTCCACATGCCGCCGCGGGTGTCGGCCTTCTGGTAGGAGTAGCCGAAGGCCAGCGTGCCGTTCTCGCCCACCTGGCCGTCGACCACGCCATAGAGATAGGTGCGGTCGCTTTCGAAGCCGCGCAGATAGGAGTCGGACTTCTCGCGGGCGAACACGAGTCGCCCAGCCCAGGTGCCGTCGGCGCTGAAGGGCGTGGAGTAATCCGCCTGCACGCGGCGCCGGTTTTCCGAGCCGACGGTGACGCCGGCCTCGCCCTGCGCCTCGTTGGTCGGGCGCTTGCGCACGTAGTTGATCGTGCCCGAGGCGTTGCCCACGCCGGTCAGCAGTCCGTTGGCGCCGCGGATCACCTCGACCTTGTCGAAGCCGTAGGCATCCATGGCATTGGTGACTACGCCCCAGCCGTTCGGCATGCCGACGCCGTCGATCTGGGTGTTCTTGATCTCGAAGCCACGCGACAGGAAGTTGGTCAGGTTGGTCGAGACCTGTTCGACCTGGATGCCGGTGGCCAGCCGCAGCGCGTCGTTGAGGCTGTCGGCGCCGAACTGACGCATCTGCTCGCGGCTCACCACGCTGATCGACTGCGGGGTGTCCTTGATGTCCAGGTCCAGGTTGGTGGCGCCGTTGCTGACCCGGGTGGCGCGCTGGCCGACCACCATCAGTCTGTCCAGGTCCTTGGGCGCGGTGGCCGTCGTGGTCTCGGCCTGCGGGTCGGGACTGGACGCGGCCACGGCATTGGTGCTCTGGGCGTGTGCGTTCAAGGCGGCAAACAGGCTGAGCGCAAGCAGGGAAAGGTGGGGACGACAGCGGTCGGGGCGCTTGGGCGTGATCATGGAAATCCTCGGGCGGCGGGCAGGTGAGCAGGCGGCGGAACGGAGCGCCGGAGCCGGCGCAGGCATGCGGCGGACACCGGATCGGACGTGGGGACTTCGCAGAGCGGGGATGCGTTGGACATCGGATCCGCGGCGCACGCGCGGGCGCGCGCCGCGGCTGATCCAACCCTCCAGGCCACCAGACTGTGGTGGGCTGGCCTGGCCTGAAGCTACCGCCAGTGCGCGGTGTGTTGCTTCGTCGTGAAGGCGCGCGGCTTAGCCATTCGATGCCGCCGCGCCGGCTTTGACCTGGGGTGCGTCCAGGGCGCTGCGCAGGTGCCGGGCCGCCATCAGGAAGCCGAATACCGAGACGGCCGAGCCTCCCATCGCGGCCAGCATGGCGTAGCGCAGCGAGTCCTGCCCCAGCGCCGGCTTCCACAGGTCGCTGGCCACGCCCACGAACTGCGGTCCCAGGCCCAGGCCGACGATGTTGTCGATCAAGATCAGCACCGCCACCGCGGTCGCGCGGCTGCGCAGCGGCACCAGGCGCTGGACCACGGTGATCGTGGGCCCGACGAAGGCGGCGGTCATGGACAGCGGCACGATCGCCGCAGCCAGCGCGATGGCGGTGCTGTCGGCGAGGAAGCAGAACGGCGCCAGCGGCAGCGGCGCGAGAGCCGCCAACGCCGGGACATAGGCATACCAGCGCACGTCGCGCTTGCCGAACTGATCGGCCAGATGGCCTGCGGCGTAGGTGGCCAGGCCGCCGCACACGCCCATGATCATGGCCATGACCAGACCGATGTCGCCGGTGGCCATGCCGTGGCTGCGCGACAGGAACAGCGGGAAGAAGCCGCTCAGCGAATAGGAGGTGAAGCAGGTGGCGCATGCACCCAGCGCCAGGTAGCGGAAGCAGCGGCTGCGCCACAGCTGGCCCAGCACCCCGCCGAACGCAGGAATCTGCTCGCCGCCGCCATGACCATCGCTGGCGCCGCGTTCGGGATCGCGCACCGTGGCGAGCAGCAGGACGGTCAAGACCAGGCCGGGCAGGCCGGCGGCGATGAAGGCGGCGCGCCAGCCCCATGCGGCGGCGATGGCGCCGCCCGCGGCGAAGGCTACCAGCACGCCCAGATTGGAGCCCACCGCGTAGATCGCCTGCGCCCGTGCGCGCCGCTGCGGCGGATACAGGTCGGTGATCATCGTCTGCGAGGCCGGTCCGGTGCCGGCTTCGCCCACGCCCGTCAGCACGCGGGCCAGCGCCAGCTGCCAGAACTGGGTCACCAGCCCGCAGGCCATGGTCATCGCCGAGAACAGCGTCAGCGAGACGGCGATCAGGCGCCGGCGGCTGACCCGATCGGCCAGCAGCGCCAGCGGCACGCCCATGGTGGCGTAGAACAGCGCAAAGGTCGGGCCCACCAGCAGGCCGAGCGAGGTGTCGGACAGGTGGAACTCATCGCGCATCTGCGGCAGCAGGATCGACAGGATCTGGCGATCGATGAAGTTGGTGAGATAGATCGAGGTGAGGATGCCAAGCACCCAGCCGCGCGAGCCGATCAGACGTTTGCCGGGGAGGGAGGGGGAGGCGCTCATCGACACAGCGCGTCGATCAGGCGGTCCATGAAGGCCTCACCTGCGGCGAGCTGGCCGACTTCGATGTACTCATCGGGCTGGTGCGCCTGTGCGATCCAGCCGGGCCCGCAGATGACGGTGGGCAATCCGGCCTGCTCGAACAGGCCGGCCTCGGCCAGATACGAGGCGGCCTCGCACTGGTCGGTTCCCGCCAGCCGCGAGACGAAGTCCAGGGCCGGGCCATTGCTCTGGCCGGTCAACGCCGGGGCGTTGGACAGGATCTCGGTCGTGATGCCGCAATCGGCGAAGCGCGCGCGGATCTGGGCATCCAGTTCGTTCGCCAGGCTCTGGACCTCGTCATAGAGCGCGCGCGCCTGGCGGGGCGAGGTCGAGCGGATATCCCAGATGAAGCTGCATTCGCGCGCCAGGATGTTCGGCGCGGTACCGCCGTTGACCAAGCCGATGGTGAGGGTGGTATGCGCCGGTTCGAAGCCGTTGGGTGCCAGCGGCTCGGCCGCCAGGCGCTCGGCGATCTCGGCGATCCTGGCCATCAGCCGGGTGGCGACCATGATCGCGCTGACGCCCAGATGGGTCTGGCTCGAATGCGCCTCGTGGCCGCGTACGGTGGTGCGCAGGCCCATGATGCCCTTGTGCCGGTCGACGATGCGCATGCCGGTCGGCTCGCCGACGATCACCAGGTCAGGTCTTGGCACCTGTTCGAGCAGGGCCTGGATCAACGCGGGCGCGCCCAGCAGGCCGACCTCTTCGTCGTAGGACAGGGCGAAATGCACCGGGCGCTTGAGATTGGCCGCCAGCATGGCGGGCACCCGCGACAGGCCGACGGCCAGGAAGCCCTTCATGTCGGCCGACCCGCGCCCGTAGAGCCGGCCCTGGCGTTCGACGAGCGCCCAGGGATCGCTGGTCCAGGGCTGGCCGTCCACCGGCACGACATCGGTATGTCCCGATAGAACGACACCGCCCGCCACTTGGGGGCCGATGGAGAACAGCAGATTGGCCTTCTGGCCCTCGGCGCCGGTGATGCGAAGCGATCGGACGCCAAGGGCCTGCAGCCAGGCTTCAACGGACGCGATCAAGGCCAGGTTCGAATGGCGCGAGGTCGTGTCGAACGCGACCAGGTGTTCCAGCCACTGGCGTGCGGTCGCCGTGGAAGAGGGTGCGGTGCTGGCCAAGAGGTGCCCTGTCACGTGATGACTGTCGGCAGCCTAGCCGCACTTCGCCGGCCCCGGGTGGCCGATCGGGCCTTGGACTTAACCGAAAGGGTCATGCGGCAGGAGCCTGCCGGGTGCATTCGGCGAAGTGGGCGTGCGCATTCGGCGAAGCAGGAGGGCCAGGCAACGCACAGCATGGCCGCCGGCATGGCAGACCCATGTCGCCCCAGCATCTTCCGAGGCACGATGACAAAGACCATGGCAGACGTCGCAGCAACAAGCCGATTGCGTGCCGCGCTGGACCGGCACGACCAGGCGACGCTGCCCGAGTCGAGCGCGGCCCTCACCCGTGTGCGCTGCACGCCAAGCCCGTCGACGGAGCGGGTGCTGCCGAACGGGCAGGTGGCCCGGTGACGCTGTCCCTGTCCCGCGCCGAGGCACTGGCCCTGGGGCGGCTCGATGCGCACGACCAGGCCGCGCTCGTGCGGCGTGGCGAGCTGCCCGTGGCCGCGCTGGTCGAAGCCGCGTTGCTGCGGATCGATGCTCTCGAACCGGCGCTGCAGGCGTTGAGTCATTACGATCCGGCCCTTGCAACGCGTGAGCTGGCCGCGCTTCCCGCGCAGGCCGCGATGCGCGGCGTGCCCTGGTTGCCCAAGGACTCGCTCGATTATCCCGGCATGCCGACCACCGGCGGCTCGCGTAGCCGCAGCCGACGCCTGGTCGAACGTGGCTTGCCCTACGTGGATCGTCTACAGGCCGCGGGCCTGGTCGCGGTGGGCAAGAGCGCGATGCCCGAGTTCGGTCTGTTGGCCTCGACCGAACCGCTGTGCGGCCCGACCACGCGCAATCCCTGGTCCCTGGCGCATTCTCCGGGTGGCTCCAGCGGAGGTGCCGCGGCTGCCGTCGCGGCAGGCCTGGTGCCCCTGGCGCAAGGCAGCGATGGCGGCGGATCGATCCGTCTGCCGTCCTCCTGCTGTGGTCTGGTCGGCCTCAAGCCCGGTCGCGACAGCACGGTGCGCGTGCGCGGCCGGCATCCGATCGAGGATCTGCTGGTGGCCGACAGTCTGATGGCGCGCAGCGTGCGCGATGTGGCCTGGGGCTTCGCCGCCGCGCACCTTGATCCGCAGCGCGCGATGGTGCGCAACGCCGGCTCCCGCCGCCTGCGCATCGCGCTGATTCCGCACGGGTTGCGCAGGCAGACGCCCCATGCGCAGACCGCCGATGCGATCGCGCGGAGCGCGGCGCTGTGCGCCTCGCTCGGCCATCGGATCGAAACGGTCGCCTGGCCCATCGACGGCGACGATGTCCTCGACGCATTCCAGGACGTGTGGTCGCATCTGGCCGCCGACTGCGTGGACGCGACCCGCGCCCTCATCGGCGGCGGCAGGCTGGAGGATGCGCTGGAACCTTGGACGCTCGGCCTGGCGGCGCGCGCATGGCGCCTGCCGACCTCGCGGCTGGAGCGCGCGTATCGCCACTTCGCCGAGCTGCCGCGACTGCTCGCGGCGTTCTTCGAGCGCTTCGATGTGGTCCTCTCGCCGGTGACCCGTGCGCCGCCGCCCCTGCTCGGCACCTATGGCCCGAACGTGCCGACCGAGCGCCTGCTGGCGGACATGTTCGATTGGATCGCCTACACGCCGCTGCAGAACATGGCCGGCACGCCGGCGATCTCGCTGCCGTTGTTCCAAACCGCGGAAGGCTTGCCGGTCGGCAGCATGTTCGCCGCCGACCGGGGCCACGAAGACACCCTGCTGGCGCTGGCCTACGAACTCGAAGCCGCCTTGCCCTGGGCCGAGCGCTGGCCTGCCACCAGCGTGGCCGCGCTGGGCTCCTGACGCTCTGGAACCCTTGATCCCATGAACGATCCGTTTGCCTCCCGCCGGCCCGATGACCTGCCCTTGCTGGTGCGACAGCAGCCACTGGCCTGGGTGGTTTCCGGAGCGCCTGGTGCACAGCACGCCACGCCACTGCCGATTCAACTGGTATGCGCCGAAGACGGCACACCGGTCACCCTGCTGGGTCACTTCGCGCGCAACAACGCGCAGCTGGCGGCCATCGCCGCCGATGGCCGCGCCACGGTGCTGCTGATCGGGCCGCAGGGCTATGTGTCCCCGTCGTGGTTTGGCGATCGCACGCGCGCGCCGACCTGGAATTTCGGCTGGGCGCTGTTCGATGTGCAGATCGCGTTGCGCGACAGCAAAGCGGACGCCGATCGCCTGATCGGCGGTCTGGTCGAGCAGATGGAGGCCGGGCGTCCTGCCGCCTGGAGCACGGAAGAGATGGGGCCGCGCTATCACCAACTGGCGCAAGGCGTGGTTGGCTTCGAGGCGCGCGTGCTAGCCGTGCGCAGCCGTTTCAAGCTTGGCCAGGACGAACGCGACGAGGTGTTCGCCGACATCCTGCGTGGGCTGGACATCACCGGGCAGCACGACCTGGCAGCCTGGATGCGGCGCTTCTCCGCGGGACGATCGGCCGAAGCGCTGCCGCCCAGCGCGCCGGCCGCCAAGCCCCTCGATCCGGAGATCAAGCTGTTCATCGATGAGGTGGTCGCCACCGGCCGCCGCCTCACCGCCGGACGTGTGCTCGACTGGCCGCAGAAGCGGCAGATCGCCGAGGCGTCGCGGCTGCCGTGGCGCACCGGCGGCGCACAGGTCGCCAGGACGACCGATGCGATCATCGACACCGAGGCGGGCCCACTGCGGTTGCGCATCCAAGACCCGTCCCCGGGCGTTGCCAAGCCGACCATGATTTACCTGCACGGCGGCGGCTGGGCGATGTTCAGCCTGGACACGCACGACCGTGTGATGCGCGAGTACGCGGCGCGCAGCGGCATGGCGGTGGTCGGGCTGGATTACGCACTGGCACCGGAAGCGCCGTACCCGGCCGCGCTGGACCAGGTGATCGCGCTGGCGTTGTGGCTGCGCGCCCATGGCCAGACGCTTGGCCTGGACGGGGAGCGGCTGGCGCTGGCCGGCGATTCCGCCGGCGGCAATCTGTCGATGGGCGCGGTCCTGCGCCTGCGCGATGCCGGGCACGGTGAGGTGGTCAAGGCCGTGCTCAGCCTCTACGGTGGCTTCTCTCCCCATTGCTCACCCGCCGCGCGCCAGCGTTACGGAACCTCGGCCGATATGCTCAGCGGCGAGGAAACCGACTTCTTCTGGAACAACTACATCGACAGGATCGACCGCCTGCGCGAGCCCTATGCCGCGCCCCTGCTGGCCGATCTGCAGGGCCTGCCGCCGGTGTTCGTGCAGGTGGGCGAGTGCGATGTGCTGGTCGAGCAGAATCTTCAAATGGCCGGCGCGCTGCTTGCGGTGGGCAACGCGGTCCAGCTGCGGGTCTACCCGGGCGCGCCGCACAGCTTCATCGAGGCGTTGGCCGTCTCCAGGCTCGCCAACCAAGCGCTCGACGATGGCGTGGCCTGGCTGCGCCAGGTGCTGCTGGGCCAGGTGCGCTCCCGCGCCGCCTGACCGGCGCGCACGAAAAACATCGAGCCGGGGCATGCGGACGCATGGCTTGACCAAGATGAGGAGATGGCCTGCGCTGCGGCACGCCGATGCGGGATGGGCTAGGGTCGGCCGGTCGAAGCCCGCGGATGCTTCATGCTTGCCGCGCGCGCGTGGTGGATGAACCGCTCACTGAGGCGGGCTGTCGAAGCCGGCACCTGGTGGAACCGCCGCGCCTCGCGTCTGCCAGTGCCCGAGGCGATGGTCACTCGTCCTTCGATTCCTCGTCGCCGTAGAACTTCACCCCCAGCTGGATGCGCGCCCGACCGCTCTCCACCCGGTGCTTGTTGGTGTCGCGCAGCGAGTAGACGCAGCCGCAGTACTCCTGCTGGTAAAAGCGCTCCCGTTTGCTGATCTCGATCATGCGCGCAGCACCGCCGCACTTGCGCCAGTTGTATTCCCAGTAGGTCAGGTCGGGATATCTGGCCGCCGCGCGCACGCCGCAGGCATTGATCTGCTGCATGTTCTTCCAGCGGGAGATGCCGAGCGAACTGGTGATCACCGGGAAGCCATGCTCGTGCGCATACAGCGCGGTGCGCTCGAAGCGCATGTCGAAACACATCGTGCAGCGAATCCCGCGTTCGGGCTCGTTTTCCATGCCGCGCGCCCGCTCGAACCAGTTGTCGCGGTCGTAGTCGGCATCGACGAAGGCAATGCCGAACCGCTCGGCGAAACGGATGTTCTCATCCTTGCGCAGCTCGTATTCCTTGC
The DNA here is from genome assembly GCF_004283755.1 of Pseudoxanthomonas winnipegensis. Taxonomy (GTDB): domain Bacteria; phylum Pseudomonadota; class Gammaproteobacteria; order Xanthomonadales; family Xanthomonadaceae; genus Pseudoxanthomonas_A; species Pseudoxanthomonas_A winnipegensis. Next base: position 677,498 of record NZ_SHMH01000001.1, on the reverse strand, counting down.
GCGGATGGATGTTGGGGTTGTAGAAGAAGATGGTGTAGTCGATACCGGAGGCCAGCATGGCCTCCATGACCTCGCCCGAGCAGGGCGCGCAGCACGAATGCAGCAGGACCTTGTCGTGGCCGCCGGGCAGCGGGATCGGTGTGCGCTCTGTCGTGTTGTCCATCAGGTGGCGCCTCGTGTTGCGGCGACGGCCGTGGCAGGCTGGCGGGCCAGCTCGATGAAGGCCCGCAGATAATCCACGCCGGTGTCCGCCTCGCGCGCACCGAGATAGATCTGCTTGGGAATGCCGCGCGCGCCCAGGCGCACCGGCACCACATTCATCCTGATCGCGTATTCCTCGACCAGCCAGCGCGGCATCGCCGCTACGCCACGGCCGCTGGCCACCATCTGCATCATGATGTCGGTGGTCTCGATGGCCTTGTGCCGCCGCGGTGTGACGCCGGCCGGCAGCAGGAACTGGCTGTAGATGTCCAGGCGCTCGATGTCCACCGGATAGCTGATCAGCACTTCGCGGGTCAGCTGCTGCGGCTTCACATAGGCGGCCGAAGCCAGCGCGTGGTCCTTGGCCACGACCAGCACCTGCTCGTAATCGAACACCGGTTCGAACGTCAGCCCTGGCTTGAACAGCGGGTCGGGCGTGACCAGCAAGTCGATCTCGTAACCGAACAGCGCGCCGATCCCGCCGAACTGGAACTTCTGCTTGACGTCCACATCGACGTCCGGCCATGCGGCCAGATAGGGCGAGACGATCTTGAGCAGCCATTGGTAGCAGGGATGGCACTCCATGCCGATGCGCAGCGCGCCGCGCTCGCCCTGCGCGAACTGGCGCAGCCGTTCTTCGGCCAGGTCCAGCTGCGGCAGGACCCGGTTCGCCACCGCCAGCAGGTACTGGCCGGCCTGGGTGAGCCGCAGGCTGCGCCCTTCCCGCAGCCAAACGTCGGTGCCCAGCTGCTGTTCCAGCTTTTTCATGCTGTGGCTCAGGGCGGACTGGGTCAGGTTCAGCACGCCGGCGGCGGCCGTCAGGGAGCCCTGCTGTTCGACCTGCTGGACGATGCTGAGATGGATGCGCTCAAGCATTCAGATGATTCGATTTCATGGATCGGTGAATTATCACCATTTTACTTCATATGACAGCCGCTCTAGCATCGAAGCGCTCCCCCCATTTCAAGCACTTGCTCGGGCTGGAGTGCCGCCATCGTCACCCGCGACAAGCCTTTGCCGGCGGAATTCCAACGCCGCCCGAACCGCTGCAGATCTCTCCCCCATGAACGCAGAAATCCCTCATCCCCTTCATGTCGTCGCGGTCTCTGGCGGACAGCAGCATCCGTCCAAGTCCACGGCGCTGGCTGAGCACCTGATGGACCTGATCGCCGACCAGATTCCCTGCCGGCAGCGGCTGGTCGCACTTGGACAGCTCGCGCCCCAGTTCGCGGGATGCACCTGGCGCTCGCAACTGCCTGACGCGGTCGAGGCCGATCTGGCAGCGGTTGAGCAGGCGGACGTGCTGGTGGTGACCACACCGGTGTATCGCGGCTCCTACACCGGACTGTTCAAGCACTTCTTCGACTTCGTCCACCAGGATGCGTTGATCGATACGCCGGTTTTCCTCGGCGCGACCGGCGGCAGCGAGCGCCACGCGCTGATGATCGATCACCAGCTACGGCCGCTCTTCAGCTTCTTCCAGACGCGGACCCTGCCACTGGGCGTCTACGCGACCGACAAGGATTTCCTGGACCAGCGTCTGCACAGCGAGGCCTTGCTCCAGCGTGCGCAGCTGGCCGTGCAGCGTGCGCTGCCGCTGCTTGCGTTGCCGCGCCGCCGGACCGTCATGGCCACCGAGGATGTCGTTGCAGCCTGAGGACAGGCGCACTACGAACACCCGGCCCGCCACGTCCCTCGACCTGGCGGGTGCCAGCGGGCACGCGTATCGCTGAGGCGGTCTGCGGCCTGGCAACCCACGAAAGGCTTGAGGATGCGCCAGGCGCGCTTCCCGATCTTCAATACCCAGAGCATCGCCCCATGAACGACGATTTCACCTTCAGCATCAAGAGCCTCAGCTTTGACGAGGACTATCAACCCTCTGACAGCACGCGCATCACCACCAACTTCGCCAACCTGGCCAGGGGCGCGAGCCGTCGGCAGAACCTGCGCAACACGCTGAAGATGATCGACAACCGTTTCAATGCGCTGGCGCATTGGGACAATCCCAAGGGGGATCGCTACTCGGTGGCACTGGAGATCATCTCAGTCGAGATGAACTTGAATGCCAACGAAAAGGACAAGGCGTTTCCGCTGATCGAGATCCTCGAGACGCAGATCATCGACAAGCTCGCCGGCGCACGCATCCAAGGCATCCCGGGCAACAACTTTTCTTCCTATGTGCGCGATTACGACTTCAGCGTGCTGCTGCCGGCGTACAACCAGGACAAGCACACTTTCAGCTTCCCGGACGATTTCGGCAGCCTGCATGGCAAGCTGTTCCAGCACTTCCTGAACTCCGAGGCCTACAAGGCCCGCTTCAGCAAGTCGCCGGTCATCTGCATCAGCGCGTCCAGCAGCAAGACCTACCACCGCACCAATAACCGGCATCCGGTCCTGGGCGTGGAATACGCGCAGGATGCGCTTTCCTCGACCGATCACTACTTCGGGAAGATGGGGCTGAAGGTGCGCTACTTCATGCCGCCCGGCAGCGTTGCGCCACTGGCGTTCTACTTCATCGGCGACCTGCTCGGCGATTACAGCAATCTCGAGCTGATCGGCACCATCAGCACCATGGAAACCTTTCAGAAGATCTACCGGCCCGAGATCTACAACGCCAACTCCGTCGCCGGGCAGATCTATCAGCCCAGCCTGAAGCACCTGGACTACTCCTCGACGCAGATCGTCTACGACCGCGAGGAGCGCAGCCAGCTTGCCGTCAAGCAGGGCAGGTTCACCGAAGAACACTTCATCAAGCCCTACAAGCAAGCGCTCGAGCGTTGGGCCGCCAATCATTCCTTCTGAACAATACGCACAAGACCCATCAAACATGAATAAGCTCCTTCCCACCTCGACCGCTGGCAGCCTCCCCAAACCCTCCTGGCTGGCGCAGCCAGAGAAGCTCTGGTCGCCTTGGAAACTGGAAGGCGAAGCCCTGATCGAAGGCAAGAAGGACGCCCTGCGCCTGTCGCTGCAGGAGCAGCAGCACGCCGGCATCGACATCGTCAGCGACGGCGAGCAGACCCGCCAGCACTTCGTCACCACCTTCATCGAACACCTCGACGGCGTCGATTTCGAGAAGCGCGAGACGGTCAGGATCCGCGACCGCTATGACGCCAGCGTGCCGACCGTGGTCGGCGCGGTGAGCCGGCCGAAGTCCGTATTCGTGGATGACGCCAGGTTCCTGCGCGAACAGACCGCGCAGCCGATCAAGTGGGCGTTGCCGGGACCGATGACGATGATCGACACGCTCTACGACGCCCACTACAAGAGCCGGGAGAAGCTGGCCTGGGAATTCGCCAAGATCCTCAACCAGGAGGCCCGCGAGCTGGAAGCGGCCGGCGTGGACATCATCCAGTTCGACGAGCCGGCCTTCAATGTGTTCTTCGACGAGGTCAACGACTGGGGCGTGGCCACGCTGGAACGCGCGATCGAAGGGCTCAAGTGCGAGACCGCCGTGCACATCTGCTATGGCTACGGTATCAAGGCCAACACCGACTGGAAGCAGACGCTGGGCTCGGAGTGGCGCCAATACGAGGAGTCGTTTCCCAAGCTGGCACAGTCCGGGATCGATCTCATCTCGCTGGAATGCCACAACTCCCACGTGCCGATCGACCTGGTCGAACTTGTGCGCGGAAAGAAGGTGATGGTCGGCGCGATCGACGTGGCAAGCAGCAAGGTGGAGACGCCTGAGGAAGTGGCGCAAACCTTGCGCAAGGCACTGCAGTTTGTCGATGCGGACAAGCTTTACCCGTGCACCAACTGTGGCATGGCCCCGCTCCCGCGTGAGGTGGCGAACGGGAAACTGAGGGCGCTTAGTGCGGGTGCGGACATCGTCCGCAGGGAGCTGTCGGCCTGAGGGAGCGCCCGGTCACGCTTGCCGCATGACGTGCCGTGGTCAGGCCAATACGGTGCCGCGACAGGTCCGGCGCCGTCCGACCTGCGAGCGGCGCTGGCGTGCAAGCAGATAGAAACTCTGGGCTGCAGGCCATCCATGCGCTTGCGCACGACGCCGCACATGGCGTCGGCGCCAGGGATCATGTGGCGCGCGCCACCGTATCGATTGCTTCTGCCAGTGCGTGCAGATGACCTATAGGTGTGAACGTCTGCGGCGTGACACGGATGCAGGCGCCGCTCGCCAGGTCGTTGCGGACTACCGTGAAGATGCCGAAATCCTGCTGCAGTCGCGCCTGCAGGGCGTCGGCCTGCGCCTTGGTCGTCTGGCCGCGCAGGCGGAACCCGCCCATGCCCGACGCATTGTGCGGGCCGCTGGGGCCGAGGATTTCGACCTTCGGCGACGCCCGGACCTGGCTCACCCAGGTTTCGCGCAGGTACTTCAGGCGCGCGGCCTTGTTGGCGCCACCGATGGCCTGGTGGAACGCCAGCGCGTCCGGGACGGTCAGGAACGATGCGAAGTCCGAGGTCGCCAGATGCACACGGTTGGCCACATCGTCATCGCCCGGGTCTTCCCCGGGGAAGGGCGACACCGCGCCCATCGTGCCTTCCCGCATGTACAGCGCGCCCACGCCCACCGGCGAGCCGATCCACTTGTGCAGGTTGAACACCGCCCAGTCAACGTCTAGGTCATCGCGCTTGAAGTCCAGCAGGCCCCAGGACTGCGCGCAATCGCAGATCACGTGGATACCGCGCTGACGCGCGATCGCGGCGATCTGCCGCACAGGCAGCACGAGTCCGTGCTGGTTGCTGACATGGGTCAGCAGGATGAGCTTGAGGTTGGGGTGCGCGTCGAAGGCCTGACGGTAGGCCGCGAGATAATCATCGTCGGTGCCGCTGGCGGGCAGGGCCAGCATGTGGCCCTCGACACCCCGGCGCCGCGCCAGCCACGCCATCATGCGCTTGAATTCCGGATAGTCCGCATCGGCCCAGAGGATCGCGTCGCCGGGCGCCAGCCCGTCGTACTGGGTGATCAGGTTGACGAAGGACTCGGTGGCGTTGCGGGTCAGCATCAACTCGTGCGTCTTGACGCCGAGCGCTTCGGCCGCCGCGGCGCGTGCCGTCATGAAGTCACGGCCGTAATCGCGGCGCGCGTACCAGGACAGTTCCTGGTTGACCCTGTGCGTGTGGCGGGCCAGGGCCTGTTCCACCGGTGTGGACATCTTGCCCCAGTAGCCATGCTCCAGATTGATGATGTCGTCCTGCACCGGATAGAGCGCCCGCACCGCCGCCCAGTGCGCTTCGTCCTGCGCGAGCGCCTGCGGTGATTTGGTCGAGGCCGGGAGTGTTGGCATGGTGCCGGCATCCGCCATCAGGGGGGAGGCGGCGAGGGAGGCCGACAACTGGAGGAAGCGCCTGCGGTTTGCCATGAGGAGCCTGCGTTTGTCTGTTATCAAGTAACAGTATCAGGAGCCGGCACCGCATGGCGGGATGCATGGGATGTCCGTCCGGACTCGACGGGTCCTCCGCAGGAGCGTCGCAAGGGCCAGGCGTGACACGCCGTTTCACCGCCGGCGGCTGTCATGCAGATGGCGATGCCCGGCATGGACCAGGGCAGGGCCGACAATGGGCGGGCCTTGTGCGAAAAGGGCCCATGGACATGACCCGCCGCGACGAGGCTGGGTCCATTAAAGTCGGCATGCCAAAATGAAAGCGCGTGTAGCTCCCTGATGGCAGCGCAAGGTATCGACTAGGAAAGCGGGGATCCAAGCGGGTATGGATCCGGCGACACAGGGTTCCTGTCTTATAAAACAATGAGATACGCCTTATATGCTGCTGATGATCGACAACTACGACAGCTTCACCTACAACCTCGTGCAGTACCTGCAGTCGCTGGGCGTCGAGGTGGAGGTGGTGCGCAACGACGCGCTGGACGTGGACCGGATCGCGAAGATGGCGCCGGAGCGCATCGTGATCTCGCCCGGCCCGTGCACGCCCAACGAGGCGGGGGTGTCGCTGGAGGTGATCGAGCGACTGGGCGCGACCACGCCGATCCTGGGCGTGTGCCTGGGGCACCAGAGCATCGGCCAGGCCTACGGCGGGGATGTGATCCGCGCCGGTCGCATCATGCACGGCAAGGTCTCACCGATCCGGCACGAGGGGCGCGGCGTGTTCGCCGGCCTGCCGGATCGCTACGAGGCCACGCGCTACCACTCGCTGGTGGTCGACAAGACCACGCTGCCGCCGGCGCTGGAGGTCACCGCGTGGACGGAGAACGAGGACGGCTCGATCGAGGAGATCATGGGCCTGCGCCACCGCGAGTTCCCGGTGGAGGGCGTGCAGTTCCATCCCGAGTCCATCCTGACCCAGCACGGCCACGCGCTGCTGAAGAACTTCCTGGAGCGCACGGCTTGAAGGGCGCCCCATGATGGGGGCGGCGCGCTAGCCGCGGGGCCTCCATCTCATCACGGCCGGCTGTCAACGCGGTCGCACTTGGCGCGTTGTAGGCGATATGAGATTACCTCGACCCTTACTCGCGCTCGCCTTGATCGCCGGCACGGCGCATGCCCAGCAATCCGCGCCCCCCGCGGCGTCGCCGGCGCAGGGCGAGGGCGGGGAGGTCGCCTCTCCCATCGATACGCTCGACGCGGTGAAGGTCACCGCGAGTCGTCTCCCGAGCGAACCCGGCGCTGCCCTCGGCACGATCCGGCCGGAGCTGCAGCTGGGCCGCATGGAGGTGCAGAGCTATGGCGCCTCCACCGTGGAGGAGTTGCTCGGCCTGATCGCGCCGATGACCACCAGCGATAGCGGCGATTCGACGCCGATCGTGCTGCTCAACGGCAAGCGGATTTCCGGCATGCAGGAAATCAAGGACATCCCCACCGAAGCGATCCGCCGCGTCGACGTGCTGCCGGAAGAGGAGGCCTTGCTGTACGGCTATCCGCCCGACCAGAAGGTGGTGAATGTCGTGCTGGTGCCGCGCTTCAATCGCTACACCGCGCAGCTGGATGGCAGCGCACCGAGCGCGGGCGGCATGGAAACCGGCGTCGCCGACCTGGACCGCTTCATCCTGCACGACGACGATCGCCTCAACCTGGACCTGAAGTACACGGCCAACACGATGCTGACCGAGGACGAGCGCGACATCGCGACCGTGCCGGTGCAGCCGGGCTACGACGCGCAGGCGGAAGATCCGCTGGACCCGCGCGCCGCGCGAAGCCTCGCCAACGCCAGTCACGCCGTGGATGGCAACGCGGTCCTGAGCAGGGCACTGGGGGATCGCACCTCGTTGACCTTGAACTACACCGGCAACCTCAATACCAGCGATGGCGAGCGCGGCTATGCCGGCACCGCATTGGACGTCCCTGCGGATGATCCCTTCGCGCAGTCCGCCGACGGACAGCGCGTGTACCGCTACGTGCCGGTGGTTCTGGGCCAGCATTCGAAAGGCTGGAGCAGCCGCTTCGGCGGCACGCTCAACCACGATTTCGACAGTGCCTGGCATCTTTCGGTGGTGGGCTACTGGAACCGTGCCGGCAGCCGCACCGTCACCGATGCCGGCGTGGACAACAGCGCGGCGCAGGCGCTGCTGGATGCGGGCGATGCGGACTTCGATCCCTACGGCCTGTTGACCGGGGCGATGTTCCCGCGCAACGCGCCCAACATCGCCACTTCGCTGGCCGACACGAAGAACCTGCAAGTGTTGGTGAACGGTACGCTGCTGAAGCTGCCGGCCGGCGATGCGATCGTGAGCCTGGGCCTGGCCGACACCGACAGCCGCATCGACAATGTGGCGCGCATGGGCGGCCGGCAGCGCATCGCCGACTTCAAGCGCAACGATGCCAGCGCGACCGCGAGCATCGAGGTGCCGTTGATCAATCGCGGCCAGGAGACGCTCGGCAGGTTCGGCGACCTGTCGATCAACGCGCATGCGCAGCTCGATCGTCTTTCCGACTACGGCCAGGACCTGCAGCGCTGGGGCTATGGCCTTCGCTGGTCGCCGATGACGCGGCTCACGTTCACCGCCAACCTCGACGCCGGCAAGACCGCGCCCACCCTGACCCAGCTGGCCAACCCGGTCATCACCAGCATCGGCACGCGCGTGTTCGATTACGCCACCGGGCAAACCGTCAGCGTCACCTCGATCAGTGGCGGAAATCCCGATCTGCTGGCCAGCGACCAGCACCGTTTCCGGGCCGGCATCAATATCAAGCCGTTCGATCAGCGGCGACTGTCCATCGTCTTCAACTACAGCGACACCGACACGCGGGATCCGGTCGGCAGCCTGCCGCCGGCCACCGCGGCCCTGCAGGCCGCGCTGAGCGACCGCTTCCTCACCGACGACGACGGCGACCTGGTCGAGGTGGACAGCCGCCCGCTCAATTTCGCCGAGGAACGGCGCCGGCAGCTGCGCTTCGGGGTCAACGATGCGCATTCGGTCTCCGGCTTCTTCAGCAGCGCGTCGCCGCCGCCTGAGATGACGCGTGCCAGCTTCGCCGCACGCGGTGGCGGCAATGCAGCCGATGGCGGCGCTGGAAGCCCGGGAGGCACGGGAGGCGATGCCCCGCCGCCGGATCAGGCCCGCGAGGGACGGTGGCAGGGCGGAAGCGATCGGGGCTTCGGTGGTGGCGGCGGCGGGCGGATGCCTGCCTCGATGATGCAGGGGCAGATCGTATGGTCGCTGTACGACACCGTGGTGTTTTCCGACCGCGTCCTGATTCGCAACGGCCTGCCGTGGCTGGATCTGCTCGGTGGCGATGCGATCGGCGGCAGCGGCGGCGTGGCGCGCAACCAGATCGATGGCAGCATCGCCTATACGCGCTCGGCGTATGGCGTGCGGCTCAGCTTCACTTCGCGTAGCGGCACCCGGGCGGAGGGCGGCGGCGCGGAGACGGGCAATCTGGATTTTTCGGGCCTGACGACGTTCAACCTGCGCGCCTTCGCCAACACGGGCCGCACGCCGCTGGCGCAGGATCATCCGTGGTTGCGGGGCACGCGGATGACCTTGACGGTCGCCAACCTGTTCGACAGGCGCGTGAAGGTGCTCGACGGCACTGGCGCGGTGCCCGCGAGCTACCAGCCGGAGTTGCTCGACCCGATCGGCGGGGCGATCACGTTGAGCCTGCGCAAGCAGTTCCAGTGAGTCCAGGCGGCGGTCGGGCGCTGGCGGACTGCCAGCGGCGGCACCGGACCGGCTTGCGTTTGGACGTGAGAGAATCCCGCCCCCCGGCACGGCGTCCTTCCAGTCGCGGGTCCCAGAGGCGATCGCGGTACCGATGCGGGCTCGATTGCCTCTGGAAGATGCCGGGCCTCTGGAACCGCATGGACAGGTCTTGCATGTTGCCGATGATCGACAGCCACGACAGCTTTACCCGCCTCACCCAGTGCCGCCACGCGCTGCTGAAGAACTTCCTGGAGCCCCGCGCATGACGATCACCGCGCAGGAGGCCCTGCAGCGCACCATCGAGCATCGCGAGATCTTCTTCGACGAGATGGTCGGCCTGATGCGCCAGGTCATGCGCGGCGAGATGTCGCCGCTGATGACCGCCGCCATCATCACCGGACTGCGGGTGAAGAAGGAGACCATCGGCGAGATCGCCGGCGCGGCCACGGTGATGCGCGAGTTCTCGCGCGCGGTCGAGGTGGCCGATCGCACGCACATGGTCGATATCGTCGGCACCGGCGGCGATGGCTCGCACACCTTCAACATCTCCACCTGCGCGATGTTCGTCGCCGCCGCGGCTGGGGCCAAGGTCGCCAAGCACGGCAACCGCAGCGTCTCGTCCAAGTCCGGCAGCGCCGACGCGCTCGAGGCCCTGGGCGCGCGCATCGAGCTGCAGCCCGAGCAGGTCGCCCAGGCCATCGCCGCCACCGGCATCGGCTTCATGTTCGCGCCCATCCACCACCCGGCGATGAAGGTGGTCGCGCCGGTGCGCCGCGAGATGGGTGTGCGCACCATCTTCAACATCCTGGGGCCGCTGACCAACCCGGCCGGCGCGCCGAACATCCTGATGGGCGTGTTCCATCCCGACCTGGTCGGCATCCAGGCGCGCGTGCTGCACCAGCTTGGCGCCGAGCGCGCGCTGGTGGTGTGGGGGCGCGACGGCATGGACGAACTCTCGCTCGGCGCCGGCACGCTGGTGGGCGAACTGCGCGATGGCAAGGTGCGCGAGTACGAACTGCATCCGGAGGACTTCGGCATCGCCATGTCGGCCAGCCGCAACCTCAAGGTGGACGGCCCCGAGCAGTCCATCGCGATGCTGCGCGCGGTGCTGGCCGGCGAGCCCGGCCCGGCGCTGGACATCGTCGCCTACAACGCCGGCGCGGCGCTGTATGTGGCCGGGGTGTGCGACTCGATCGCCGCCGGCATCGAGGCGGCGCGCGCGGCCATCGCCGACGGGCGCGCCGCCGACAAGCTGCGCCAGTACGTGGACTTCACCCGCGCGCTGTCGTGAGCGACGCCGCCTTCGCCATGCTGCCCAGGCCGCCGTACTGGTCGGTGGCCTTCTCCTCGCGTCGCAGCGCGGGCGATGACGCCGCCTATGGCGAAGCGGCGGAGCGCATGGTCGCGCTGGCGCGCCAGCAGCCCGGTTTCCTCGGGGTGGAATCGGCGCGCGGCGCCGATGGCTTCGGCATCACCATCTCTTACTGGGACAGCGAAGCCGCCATCGCCGCCTGGCGCGCCCATGCCGAGCACGCCGCGGTCCGCGCCACCGGCCGTCGCGACTGGTACAGCCACTTCGAGCTGCGGATCGGGCGGGTCGAGCGCGCCTACGGCGGCCCCTGACCGCCGGGTCAGGCCCGCGACGGGCGACAATGCGACAATTCCCCTCCAGCCGCGCCGCACGCGGCATGCACAAGACCCCATGAGCGACATCCTCGACACCATCCTGGCCCGCAAGCGCGAGGAAATCGCCGCGCGCAGCGCGCAGGTTCCGCTGGACGACCTGATCGCGCGCGTGGGCGACGCCTCGCCCGTGCGCGGCTTCGCCGATGCGCTGCGCCGGGCCATCGCCGCCGGCGAGCCGGGCGTGATCGCCGAGGTCAAGAAGGCAAGCCCGTCCAAGGGCGTGATCCGCGCGGACTTCAATCCGGCCGAGATCGCGGTGAGCTACGAATTCGGCGGCGCCAGCTGCCTGTCGGTGCTGACCGATGTGGACTTCTTCCAGGGCGCCGACGCCTACCTGCAGCAGGCGCGCGAGGCCTGCACCCTGCCGGTGCTGCGCAAGGATTTCACCATCGATCCCTATCAGGTGTACGAGGCGCGCGTGCTGGGCGCCGACTGCATCCTGCTGATCGTCGCGGCCCTGGACGACGACCAGTTGGTGTCGCTGGCCGACCTGGCCATGCGGCTGGGCATGGACGTGCTGGTCGAGGTGCACGACATCGACGAGCTCGAACGCGCGCTGCAGGTGCCGGCGCCGCTGCTGGGCATCAACAACCGCAACCTGCGCACCTTCGAGGTGTCGCTGAACAACACCCTGGACATGCGCCACGCCGTGCCGCGCGACCGCATCCTCGTGACCGAGAGCGGCATCGTCACCGCCGACGATGTGGCCACGATGCGCGGGCAGGGCGTGCACGCCTTCCTGGTCGGCGAGACCTTCATGCGCACGCCCGAGCCGGGCGAGTCGCTGCGCCAGTTGTTCTTCGCCGCATGAGCGCGGCCGGGCCGCACCCGGTGCCGGCCGCCGATGCGCCGGTGGTGGTGTTCGACTTCGACCACACCCTGTACGACGGCGACTCGGGCAGCCACCTGTTCGCCTGGCTGATCCGGCGCAGCTGGCTGCGCACGGCGGTCGCGCTGGCGCTGACCCCGCTGCTGGGGCCGCTGGTGGCGATGCTGCCCACGCGCCGGCGCGGCATCTCCGGCTATGTGTGGATCGCCACCTTCGGCCTGCACCGCCGCCGCGACCTGGATGCGCTGATCGATCGCTATGTCGAGGCCAACCGCGCGCAGATGCAGGCCCGGCTGCTGCCAGCCGCGCTGGAGGTCTTCGCCGCCCATCGCGCCGCCGGCGACCGGGTGGTGGTGGCCACCGGCGCCCCGCCGGAGCTGGCCCGCGCGATCCTGTCCTTCGTCGCCCACCAGGACGTGCCGGTGATCGGCACCGTGGTCGGCCCGAAGTTCGGCGCCGTGGCCGCGCGCCGCCACTGCCATCACGAAGAGAAGATGCGCATGCTGCGCGAGCAGGGCTATGGCGAGATCGCCATGGCCTATTCGGACAGCACGGCTGACCTGCCGCTGCTCAAGGCCGCGCGGCGGGCGGTGGTGGTCAATCCCAAGCACAGCGCGGTTGAGCTGTTCCGCCGCGTGCTGCCGGCCGGCACGCCCATCCTCAACTGGGGCTGCCGCGACCGCGCCGGCGACGCCACCGGCGTTTGATCCGCGCAAGCGCGGCGGGTCGCCGCACGTCGCGACCTGCAAGGTTTCCCCGCGGTCAGCGGCCGGCGTAGGCGCTGTCGCTATCCACCAGCGCATGATGCAGCGAGGCGATCCACTCGCCGCGGTCGATGTCGTAGGTGCCGAAGCTGCCTTCGAACTGCCAGTACGCCCAGGCGAAATGGCGCTTCTCCGCGGCATTGACCACCGCCACGGTCCAGGCCAGCCGGTCGTCCGCCGGCGCCTGCTCGTAGGTGCCGAATTCGCCCAGCAGGATCTGCCGGTGATGCGCCTGCGCCCAGGCCGCGATGCGGTCGAACTCGTGGTAGAGCTTGGCCCGGTCGGCCGCGCTGCCCCAGTCCACGCCGGTGTGGTCGCGGATCTCCGCCGGCGCCCAAGACGCGCCCTGGTGGGTGAACCGGAACGGGTTGTAGTAGTGCACGGTCACCAGCAGATGCGGGTCGTCGTCGGGCAGGCTCAGGCGGTCCAGCGCCGTGTAGGCATTGCTGCTGGCCGGGCCGATCACCACCGTGCGGATGGGGTTGTCGCGGCGGATGATGCGCAGCGCATCGCGCAGCAGCGCGTTCCACGCCTCGCTGGTCATCTGGCCGTTGGGCTCGTTGAGGATCTCGAACAGCACCGAGGACGGCGCCTGACGGTAGCGCGGCGCGACCTGGCTCCAGAAGGCCAGCAGTTTGGCCTGGCACACGGCGGCGTCGGCGGCGCAGGGGTGGAAGTCGTGCTCGTCCAGGATCACGTTCAGGCCCGCCGCCGTGGCCTGCGCGACCACCGTGTCCAGGGTCTGCAGCCAGGCCGGGTCCAGGCGGTTGTCCGCGTCCATGTGGGCGAATGCCTGCAGATTGACCCGCACCGTGCGGAAGCCGCCGTCGCGGATCGTGCGGTACAGCGGCGGGCGGAAGCGCGCCTTGGCCGGGTCGTTCCACATCGGGTCGTAGCCGAGGATGTTGACGCCGCGCCCGAGCCGGGCAAAGGCCTCGTCCGCCTGCGCAGGCGGCGCCTGCAGCGCCACGCACAGCAACGCCAACAGCATCAAAAGGGCACGGCGCATCGCGATCTCGCGGGGCAGGGGACTGGGACAGACCAGACGCGACGCCCTCGGCGACCGCATCCCGGCCGCGATCATCGCGCGACCGGCCCCCCGAAAAACGAACGCCGCCTTACCGCCCGCAACCACGACGGCGCACCCGCCGCCGCGTAGCGAACACTGCTATCCCGAATCCCGAATCCCGAATCCCGAATCCCGAATCCCGAATCCCGAATCCCGCCCCGCGGCGCCCTACGCCGAGGGGCCCGGGCCCCTCACGCCATCAGCGCGTCCCGTACAGCACCACCGTCTTGCCACGGGCATGCAGCAGGCCGTCGGCCTGCAGCTTCTTCAGCACCCGGCCGGCCATCTCGCGCGAGCAGCCGACCAGACGGGCCAGCTCCTGGCGCGAGACGCGCAGCTGGGTCCCCTGCGGGTGGCTCATGGCCTCCGGCTCGTGGGCCAGGTCGTGCAGGGTGCGAATGATGCGGTCGGTCACATCCAGGAAGGCCAGGCGGCTGGCCTTGCGGCTGGTATCCAGCAGGCGGCGCGAGAGCTGGGTGCCGATGGCGAACAGCAGCTTGGCCGCATCCGAGGCCAGCTGGCCGCCGAAGAGCTGGTGCAGGCGCTCGTAGCTGATCTCGGCCAGTTCGCACTGGGTGCGGGTGCGCAGCACCACCTCGCGCTTGTCCGACTCGATGAACAGGCCCATTTCGCCGACGAACTCGCCCGGGCCGAAGTAGCCCAGCACCAGCTCGCGGTCCTCGTCTTCCTCGGCCAGGATGCTGACCGAGCCGCTGACCACGTAGTACAGGGTTCCAGCCGGGTCGCCGGGGCGGAAGACATCGGCCCGGGCGGGGTAACGGCGGCGGTGGCTGTTGGACAGAAACGACTCGATGGTCGTCAGATCCGGGATCAGCGCGCCGGCCGGCGAACGGGTCAGGCTCGGTGGAAGACCTGCTTTCATGTCGGCTCTTGAACTGAAGCGAATGTCAGCGAGCTTAGTCTGAATGTGTCGCTCACGGCAATGCGCGGTGCGGTGTCATTTCACCGTCAGGGCATTTGCCCCATAATTCGCCCCTTCACCCGTTTCCTTCACAGGTCCCACTGCCGTGGTCAAACCACTGCCGCGTCTGAGGCTGCAGGGCTTCAACAACCTCACCAAGGCGCTGAGCTTCAATATCTACGACGTCTGCTATGCCGTGTCCGAGGACGAGCGCCAGCGCTACATCGAGTACATCGATGAAGAGTACAACGCCGACCGCCTGACCCAGATCCTGACGGATGTGGCCGAAATCATCGGCGCCAACATCCTCAACGTCGCGCGCCAGGACTACGACCCGCAGGGGGCGTCGGTCACCATCCTCATTTCCGAGGAACCGGTGATCGACAAGAAGCAGGCCGGCAAGGAGGTGATCTCCGATGCGGTGGTCGCGCACCTGGACAAGAGCCACATCACCGTCCACACCTATCCGGAGACCCATCCGCAGGCGGGCATCGCGACCTTCCGCGCGGACATCGACGTGGCCACCTGCGGGGTGATCTCGCCGCTGAAGGCGCTGAACTACCTGATCGAGTCGTTCGAGTCGGACATCGTGATCATGGACTACCGCGTCCGTGGCTTCACCCGCGACATCAAGGGCAAGAAGCACTACATCGATCACAAGATCAACTCGATCCAGGACTTCATGGCCAAAAACATCAAGTCGCGCTACGAGATGATCGACGTCAACGTCTACCAGGAAAACATCTTCCACACCAAGATGCACCTGACCGACTTCGACCTGGACCAGTACCTGTTCGAGGAAAAGGCGCGCAACCTCTCGTTCAAGGAGCGCATGAAGATCGAGAGCCTGCTCAAGCGCGAGATCGAGGAGCTCTTCCACGGCCGCAACCTGGCCGAGTGAGGGCGCGGGTCAGGCGCGGTTGCACGGGCCTGACGTAAAGTCCTGATATCAAGGCGGGACGACCCGCCCGCGGCCCTCGAGGCCGCGCCGCAGGATGACCGACGACGGTCCGGGCTCGCGCCCGGGCCGTTTCGCTTTTACGGCCCTGCGCGTTTCAAAACGTTGTTGGATGCAAAGGAGAACTCGCCATGTCCTGGCTCTATCTGCTGGCCGCCGGCCTGCTGGAAATCTGTTTCGCCATGGGCCTGAAGTACACCGAAGGCTTCACCCGGCTGTGGCCGAGCGTGGGCACGATGCTGGCCGCCGGCGCCAGCCTGTGGCTGATGACCCAGGCGATGAAGGGCATCCCGGTCGGCACGGCCTACGCGGTGTGGACCGGCATCGGCGCCACCGGCGTGGCGGTGGCCGGCATGCTGCTGTTCGCCGAGTCGGCCTCGCCTGCGCGGCTGGCCTGCATCGGGCTGATCGTGGCCGGCGTCGTCGGCCTGAAGCTGGTGTCGTGATCGGGCCTGCGGAGCAGAGTTAATCGCCCTGCACCTGGATCACGCGCGCAGGGCGCTGCTGGGTGGGAGCAACTGTCTCCTCAGCAGCCGCCCGTCTGTAGAGCGGAGCTCGCTCCGCTGCTCTTCGTTCGGTTCGTGGGAAAGGCCCCAGCGGAGCAAGCTCCGCTCTACAGGGGAGAGCCGCCATGGCGGCGATGGGGCTTTACCGGGAAGGCTTCATCGCCGCCATGGCGGCTCCCACGGAATTGCTTCGCTGTCTGCGAGTGGCGACTGGATCGGCGGGCTGCCGCTCCTCCCTCAAAAAAACACTGGGCTGCACCCAGGCAGGGACCGCGTCCATGCGGCGGCGGGCGACTGGCGCCCGGCCGCGCTCGCTCAGAGCCGGTAGGCCACCGTCTTCATCACCTGCGAGGCGAACTGCATCACGCCGGGGATCGGAAAGGGCAGCGTGCGTGCGCCGGCGTCTTCGGCCTGGTCGGCGTGGCGGGCCTCGTCGGCCTTCATCACCTGCAGCACGTCGCGGCTGCGCAGGTCGGCCGGCGGCAGGATGTCCAGGTGCTCGTCCAGATGGGCCTCCACCTGGCGTTCGGTCTCGACCACGAAGCCCAGATTCCAGCCGTCGCCGCGCAGGCCGGCCAGCACGCCGATGGCGTAGCTGCCCGAGTACCACAGGGGATTGAGCAGGCTGGGCCGGCTGTCCAGTTCGCGCAGGCGCCGCGCGCACCAGGCCAGGTGGTCGGTTTCCTCCTGGGCGGCGTGCAGCAGGTGGGCGCGGGTGGCCGGGTCGCGCGCCACGGCGGCCTGGCCCGAATACAAGGCCTGCGCGCAGACCTCGCCGACGTGGTTGATGCGCATCAGCCCGGCCGCGTGGCGGCGCTCGGCCGGGTCCAGGGCGATCTCGGGCGTGGCGGCGGCCGGATAGGGGCGCTGCGCCGAGGGGCTGCCCAGGGTGGTCTCCAGCGCGCGCTGGGCTTCGTCCAGCAGGCGGTCCAGCGGCGAATGCAGGCGGGTGACGGTCATGGCGGAGCGGGTCGGTCCGAAAGGCGCCGCGGCAGGCGGCCATGGGGACATGTTCCCCCGCACCGTGGCCGCCTGCCAACCGCCGCAGGCAGCCACTTGCAATGCCAGGCCGGCATCCGTACAATTCCGCGCCTTCCGTTTCACCCTTCACAACGCGTGGCAAAGTTCCGCGCCCTGGCTGTTCGCCGGACGCGCAATCCGCCCGACCAAACACAAGAGCTTCTTCCATGAGCACGTTCACCGCAAAGAACGAGACCGTCCAGCGCGACTGGTACCTCGTCGACGCCTCCGGCAAAACGCTGGGCCGTCTGTCCTCCGAGCTGGCCCGCCGCCTGCGTGGCAAGCACAAGCCGGTCTACACCCCGCACGTCGACACCGGTGACTACCTGGTGGTCATCAACGCCGAGAAGATCACTGTCACCGGCAAGAAGCTCACCGACAAGAAGTATCACCGCTTCACCGGCTACATCGGCAACCTGAAGACCGAGACCCTGCAGCAGGCGCTGGAGCGTCATCCGGAACGCGTGATCGAGACCGCCGTTAAGGGCATGCTGCCGAAGGGCCCGCTGGGCCGCGCCATGTACCGCAAGCTGAAGGTCTACGCCGGTTCCAACCATCCGCACGCCGCACAGCAGCCGCAGGTCCTGGACATCTAATCATGGCTATCACTCAGAACTACGGCACCGGCCGTCGCAAGTCCTCCACCGCCCGCGTGTTCCTGCGCAAGGGCTCGGGCAAGATCACCGTCAACGACCGTCCGCTGGACGAGTTCTTCGGCCGTGAGACCGCGCGCATGATCGTGCGCCAGCCGCTGGAGCTGACCAAGAACACCGAGAGCTTCGACATCGTCGTGACCGCCGCCGGCGGTGGCACCACCGGCCAGGCCGGCGCGATCCGCCTGGGCATCGCCCGCGCGCTGGTCGAGTACGACGAGACCCTGAAGTCCGAGCTGCGCAAGGCCGGTTTCATGACCCGCGATGCGCGCGAAGTCGAGCGCAAGAAGGTCGGCCTGCACAAGGCGCGTCGCGCCACGCAGTTCTCCAAGCGCTGATCGTTTTACGCTTTACCCTGGGCGGCGTGGTTCGTATACTTCGCCGCCCAGCTGCACCATAGCCCCGTCGCCAAGCGGTAAGGCACCTGACTCTGACTCAGGCATTCGGAGGTTCGAATCCTTCCGGGGCTGCCATCTTCAAGAAGAACCCGCCTTCATGGCGGGTTTTTTCTTGCCCGCGCTCTGGCGCCGCCATGCGCTGAACGGGGCCCGCGCCCGCTGTGTCTGTTCAACGCCAAGGGCAAGGGCGCTTCTGGGGCCGCGTGTAGAATTTCCGGCTGTTCCGCGGCCGCCATCGCCGCCGCTTCCCCGATACGGCGCCTGCTCATGCGTGTTTCCCCGAATCCTCCCCTGACCCCGGCCGCCGAGGTGCTCGAGCGCATGCGCGTGGACGGCTACGCCGTGCTCGACCGTGCGGCGGTGGGCAGCATCGCCGGCTGCGACGAGGCGGCGCTGGCCGCGCTCGCGCCGGGCTGGGACGATCTGGCGGTGGACACCTATCTGCGCGACGGCGGGCGCTATCGCCGCCGCCGTCACGCCTGCTTCGTGCAGGAGGGCGACGTCCTGACGCTGGCGCCGCACCGCGCACACTGGCAGTCGGAGGACTACAACGCCCTGCACGGCGGCATGCACCGCTGGTTCGAGCCGGTCGAGGCGCGGACGCTGGCGCTGCCGGCGTGGTCGGGCCTGATCGACGGCTTCGGCCGGCTGTTCGCCCAACTGCGCGGGCAGCCGCGCTGGTTCATCGAGGCGCACCAGTTTCGCATCGACACCACCGACGGCATCGGCCGGCCCACGCCCGAGGGCGCGCATCGCGACGGCGTGGACTTCGTGGTGGTGCTGCTGGTGGATCGGGTGGACATCAAGGGCGGCGAGACGCGGGTGTTCGAGGCCGAAGGCACCCACGGCCAGCGCTTCACCCTGGCCCAGCCGTGGTCGGCGCTGCTGCTGGACGACGCGCGGGTGATCCACGAGTCCACCCCGATCCAGCCGGCAGGCGAGGCCGGGCACCGCGACACGCTGGTGCTGACCTACCGGGCCGGGGCGTTCCAGGGCGAGGACTGAGCGCGCCTGCCGGCGAACTGGTTACAATCGCAACAATTTCGCTGGGGCAGCCGTGGAGGGCGGGCAATGAAGCTGGGTTCGTTGAAGGAAGGCGGCCGCGACGGCACGCTGATCGTGGTCTCGCGCGACCTGTCGCGTGCGGTGCGCGCGGTCGGCATCGCGCCGACCCTGCAGCGCGCGCTGGAGGAGTGGGCCAGCCTCGCCCCGCGCCTGCAGGCCCTGGCGCAGGCGCTGGAGACGGACCAGGCCGACGGCGCGTTCGCGCTGGACATGGCGGCCCTGGCCGCGCCGCTGCCGCGGGCCTACGAGTTCCTCGATGGCAGTGCGTATCTGGCCCATGTCGAGCGCGTGCGCCAGGCGCGTGGCGCGCAGGTGCCGGAGAGCTTCTACACCGATCCGCTGATGTACCAGGCCACCAGCGCCGGCTTCCTGGGCCCGCGCGAGCCAATCCGCGTGGCCAGCGAGGACTTCGGCATCGACCTGGAGGCCGAAGTGGTGGTGGTCACCGACGACGTGCCGATGGGCGTGGACGCGGCGCGCGCCGGCGAGCACATCCAGCTGGTCGGCCTGGTCAACGACGTGTCCCTGCGCAATCTGATCCCGGCCGAGCTGGCCAAGGGTTTCGGCTTCCTGCAGTCCAAGCCGCGCTCGGCGCTCTCGCCGGTGCTGGTCACCCCGGACGAGCTGGGCGAAGCCTGGGCCGGGAACAAGCTGCATCTGGCCATGCGCACCCAGCTCAACGGCGCCTGGTTCGGCGAGCCGGAGGCCGGGGCGGACATGCAGTTCGACTTCGCCCAGCTGATCGCGCACGCCGCGCGGACCCGGCCGCTGGTGGCCGGCACCCTGGTCGGCTCGGGCACCATCGCCAACCACGACACGGGCAAGGGCGCGTCCTGCCTGGCCGAACAGCGCGTGGTGGAAACCCTGCGCGACGGACAGGCCAGCACGCCGTTCCTGGCGTTCGGCGACACGGTGCGCATCGAGATGCTCGGACGCGACGGCGTCTCGGTGTTCGGCGCGATCGAGCAGCGCGTCGAACGCCAGGCCTAGGGCAGGCGCCAGGCGGGCGCACGGCGCCCGCGTGCGCGACAATCGCCGGTTCCGGCCGCCATGGGGGAGGCCGGTGCGACATTCCTCGAGGTTCTGCGCGTGTCCGACCGTCTGCGGCTGTATTCCTATTGGCGTTCCAGCGCCGCCTACCGGGTCCGCATCGGACTGAACCTCAAGGGCCTGCCCTACGACCTGGAGCCGGTGCACCTGGTGCGCGACGGCGGGCAGCAGCACCATCCGGACTATGCGCGGCTCAACCCGCAGCACCTGGTGCCCACGCTGATGCATGGCAAGCGGGTGCTGCGCCAGTCGCTGGCGATCCTGGAGTATCTGGACGAGAGCTGGCCGGAGCGGCCGCTGATGCCGTCCAGCGCCCGCGACCGCGCCCGCGTGCGCGCGCTGGCGCAGCTGGTGGCCTGCGACATCCACCCGCTGGGCAATCTGCGCGTGCTGCGCTTCTTCGACGAGGAATGGCGCGTGCCGCCGGTCGAGCGCGAGGCCTGGGTGCGGCACTGGGTGGGCGAGGGACTGCAGGCGATGGAGACCCTGCTGGCCAACGACCTGGTCACCGGCACCTATTGCCATGGCGAGGCGCCGGGCCTGGCCGATTGCTGCCTGATTCCGCAGCTGTACAACGCGCGGCGCTTCGAGGTGGACCTGTCGCCCTATCCGACCATCGCCCGGATCGAGCAGGCCTGCCTGGCGCTGCCGGCCTTCATCCACGCCAGCCCCGAGCGCCAGCCCGACGCGCCAGGGCCGGCGCCGCTGGACGCCTGAGAGGTCTCTCCTCCTGTGGGAGTCGCCATGGCTCCCCTGTAGAGCGGAGCTTGCTCCGCTGGGGCCTTCCCCAAGAACCGAACGAAGAGCAGCGGAGCCCCCAAGAGGGGATTGCCACAAGCTCCGCTCTACAGGCAGGTCGCTGCGGGATTTGAAAAGACAGGTGCTCCCACGAGCACGCAGTGGCGCGCCTCAGCCGAAGCCGTGCGTGATCGTCGAAGGGGCGCTGCTGTCGTACAGATCGGCGTAAGGGTCGTGCTCGCCCGAGGCGCCCTCGGACAGGCGGAACTTCAGCGCCAGGCCATCGCGCGAATCGGCCGCGCGCAGCGCCTCCTCCTGGCTGATCCTGCCTTCCTTGGCCATGCGGAACAGGCACTGGTCGAAGGACTCCATGCCGTCCTCCAGCGACTCCTCCATGGCCTGCTTGATCTCGTGGATCTGGCCGCGGCGCAGCAGGTCGCGGATCACCGGGGTGTTGATCAGGACCTCGGCGGCCGGCAGCCGGCGCCCGTCCACGCCCTTGACCAGGCGCTGGGACACCACGGCGCGCAGGTTCAGCGCCAGGTTCATCAGCACGTTCTTGTGCGCGGTCTCGGGGAAGAAGTTGAGGATGCGCTCGATGGTCTGGTCGGCGTTGTTGGAGTGCAGCGTGGCCAGGCACAGGTGGCCGGTCTCGGCGAAGGCGATGGCCGCCTCCATGGTGGTCGCATCCAGGATCTCGCCGATCAGGATCACGTCCGGCGCCTCGCGCATGGCGTTCTTCAGCGCGTTGTGGAAGGCGTGGGTGTCCAGGCCGACCTCACGCTGGTTGACGATGGACTGCTTGTGCTTGTGCAGGTACTCGATCGGGTCCTCGATGGTGAGGATGTGCCCGGTGGTGCTGGAGTTGCGGTAGTCGATCATCGAGGCCAGCGAGGTGGACTTGCCCGAGCCGGTCGAGCCGACCAGCAGCACCAGCCCGCGCGGGGTCATGATGATGTCCTTGAGCACCTCCGGCAGCTGCAGCTCTTCGATCGAGGGGATCTTGCTGCGGATGGCGCGAATGACCATGCCCACCTCGCCGCGCTGCTTGAACACGTTGACGCGGAAGCGCCCGGCCTCGGCCAGGGTCACGGCCATGTTGAGCTCCAGGTCGCGCTCGAACTGCGGCACCTGGCCCTCGTCCATCAGCGAATAGGCGATTTTCTTGACCATGCCCGGCGGCAGGCCGGTGTTGCCAAGGGGGTAGAGCCTGCCTTCGATCTTGATGTAGACGGGCGCGCCGGTGGTCAGGAACATGTCCGACGCGTTCTTTTCCGTCATCAGCTTGAGGAAATAGCCGATGTCCATTAATGAGTCCCCGCTGGCTTGGCGCCTGCACGTCCATTGCAAGTGCGCTATGTGCTTGACGACAATGGCCGCGGATTCCCCCTAGAACGCCGCGGCCATCAAGATGATTCGTAGCTTCGCACAATTCTCCAGACGGCTGTGCGTGACCGGTTTGGCCTTCCTCGCACTCAGTGCCGCAGCGCAGGCGCAGGAAGTGGGCGTGGCCGAACTCGCCGCGGCCCAGGCCGCCGTGCAGCGCGCCAGCGACGCCGACGCCGACCAGTACGCCCCGGACCTGATCCAGGCCGCGCGCGACAAGGTCAGCCAGGCCCAGGCATTGGGCGAGAGCCGCAGCGGCCGCAAGCAGATCCCGCTGCTGGCCCTGCAGGCGCAGGCCGACGCCGACCTGGCCCGTGCGCGCAGCGCGCAGGCCACCGCCCAGGCCCGCCTGGCCCAGGAGCAGTCCGAGATCGATCGGCTGCAGAAGGTCCTGGCGGCCCCGCCGCCGGCGCCGCCCGCCCCGACACCACTGCCGCCACAGGACACGCTGCCTACGCTTCCCTCCGCCGCCCCGGGAGGCACGCCATGAACCGTTCCCTGTCCCGCGGCCTGCTGCTCGCCCTGGCGCTGGGCCTGGCGCTGCCGGCGCTGGCCGCCGACGACGAGGTCGTGGCCCAGCTCAACGCCCGCCTGAACGCGCTGGACGCCAACCCCGACCTGCGCGAGCAGGGCGCCTACGAGCGCCTGCAGGCCGTCCAGGCCATCGCCCGCTACGCCGATTCCAAGCGCAGCGAGCGCGATGCCCTGCTGTACGTCGCCCAGCGCCGGGTCGAGATCGCCGAGGTGGCCGCCCAGAACGGCGCCACCGCCCGCCAGATCGACACCCTGGACCGCACCCGCAACGACCTGCTGCTGGAAGCCAGCCGCCGCGAGACCGCGCGTGCGCGCCAGGAGGCCGAGCGCCTGCGCGTGCAGCAGCAGATCCAGGCCGAGGAAGCCGAGCGCCTGCGTCAGCAGGCCGAGGCCGAGGCGGCCGCGCAGGCCGAACAGGTGCAGGAGGTGATCTCCACCGCCACCTCCACCCAGCAGGCCAAGCTCAACGCGGCCCGGCAGAAGGACGCCGCGCTGGCCCGCCAGGAGGCCGAACTGGTCTCCGGCGCCAAGCTGCCCAAGTCCAGCTTCGGCGCCGACGGGGCCGAGACCTTCGTGCTGACGCCGGCCATGTTCCAGGACGGCAAGGCCACGCTGACCGCGGCCGGCAAGTCCGCGGTGCAGGCGCTGGCGGCCTACATGGACGCCACCAAGGGCACCAAGCTGCGGGTGGTGGGCTACGGCGACAAACAGCTGGGTGCCGGCCGCTCGGCGGCCCTGCGGACGGCACTGATTTCCGCCGGCGTGGCCAAGGCCCGAGTCACCGACGGCGGCGGCAAGGGCGCCAGCAAGACGCAGGCGGCCGCGGCGATCGTGGCACCGTAATTTTCATTAAGAATCAGTCATTTATCTGAATTTGCGGCGCCCGTCCCGGTTGCCGGGTGGGCGGTCTTCGCCAAGCCAACCTGGACCTGTCTGTGTCCGCCGAACGGTGCTTGTCGCCCCCGAAGGGCAGGAGTAGGGTCGTATCCCCAGGGGGTCGCTGAAGACCTCCTGGATTGACGGAGACGCCGCGCCGATGAAGCCGATGCCCGACCCAATCCAGACCGCTGTGCACGCCCCGTCAGGGCGTTGGTTCATCGATCCGCGCTTCCCCCACGCCACGCCCTGCGCCGTTCCCCGGCCGGGGCGTTCGTATTTCCGCTGAAGGAGAATGCCCATGTTTGAAGAGCAGCCGCAGTCCGAAATCGAGGCTTTGATCAAGACCGATCCCGAGTTCAAGCAGCTCTACGAGCGCCACCGCAAACTCAACAAGAAGGTGATGGATGCCGAGCTGGGCGTCCTGCCCATCGACGACGCCACCCTGGGCCAGATGAAGCGCGAGAAGCTCCTGGCCAAGCAGCGCCTGCAGCGCAAGTACGAATCCACGCCCCACTGATTTGGTTCACAGTCGCGGGTGCCGGTGACTTCCTCGTCGGACGCCGGCACCCGCGCAATTCGTAGCCCTGCGGCGGCCCTGGTGGCCGCCGCTTTCGCATCCGCCCTTGGGCGCGGGTGGAACTGAACGGCTCGTTGCGGTGGCGATGCCATAATCGTCTGCCCCTCATCACGAGCGTCCCGCCCGCATGGCGATCCATTCCTCGGTCCTCGAACTGATCGGCCGCACCCCCATCGTCAAGGCCCAGCACCTGGACACCGGTGTGTGCGAGCTGTACCTGAAGCTTGAGAGCGCCAACCCCGGCGGCTCGATCAAGGACCGCATCGGCCTGTCGATGATCGGCGCGGCCGAGGCGCGTGGCGAGCTCAAGCCCGGCGCGACCCTGGTGGAAGGCACGGCCGGCAATACCGGCCTGGGACTGGCGCTGGTGGCCCAGCAAAAGGGCTACCGCCTGATTCTGGTGGTGCCGGACAAGATGAGCCGGGAGAAGATCTTCAACCTCAAGGCCATGGGCGCCGAGGTGGTGCTGACCCGCTCGGACGTGGCCAAGGGCCATCCGGAGTACTACCAGGACCTGGCCGCGCGCATCGCCAGCCAGACCCCGGGCGCCTACTTCATCAACCAGTTCGGCAACCCGGACAACCCGGCCGCGCACGAGTTCGGCACCGGCCCGGAGATCCTGGAGCAGATGGACGGCCGGCTGGATGCGATCGTGTTCGGCTGCGGCAGCTCGGGCACGATGACCGGCCTGTCGCGCGCCTTCGCCAAGGCCTCGCCGGACACCGAGCTGGTGCTGGCCGACCCGGTCGGTTCGATCCTGACCCAATACATCAACGAGGGCACGCTGAGCGAGAAGTCCGGCAGCTGGCTGGTGGAAGGCATCGGCGAGGACTTCCTGCCCGGCATCTCCGATTTCAGCCGGGTCAAGAAGGCCTATGCGATCCCGGACAAGGAGAGCTTCCTGACCGCGCGCGAGCTGCTGGCCAAGGAAGGCATCCTGGGCGGCTCCTCGACCGGCACGCTGCTGGCCGCCGCGTTGCGCTACTGCCGCGAACAGACCACGCCCAAGCGGGTGCTGGTGTTCGTCTGCGACACCGGCAACAAGTATCTGTCCAAGATGTACAACGACTACTGGATGCTGGACAACGGCTTCATCGAACGCCCCCAGCACGGCGACCTGCGTGATTTGATCCTGCGCCCGTACAGCCAGAAGGACACGGTGGTGGTCGCTCCGACCGACCTGCTGACCACCGCCTACCAGCGGATGAAGCTCTACGACGTCTCGCAGCTGCCGGTGATGGAGGGCGAGAAGCTGGTCGGCATCATCGACGAGTCCGACGTGCTGCTGCATGTGTACGGCGACGAGGCGCGCTTCGGCGACCCGGTCGCCACCGCGATGGTCAGCAAGCTGGAGCGGCTGGACGTGGCCTCGCCGATCGAGGCGCTGCTGCCTGTGTTCGATCGCGGGCAGGTGGCCATCGTGATGCAGGGCGAGCAGTTCCTGGGGTTGATCACGCGCATCGACCTGCTCAACTATCTGCGCCGGCGCGTGCAGTGAACCGCGCCGCATTCAGCTTGTCGTTCATGAACCCGTCGCGCCTGCGTGCGTGACGGCACTGCTAGAATTCCCCTCGATCTCTGAAGACCCCCCCCATGTCCGACCATACCCGCGGGAGCCAGGATGGCGACAGCAGCCTGGCTTTGGCGACGCTCGCCATCCACGGCGGGCAGGCGCCCGACCCCAGCACCGGGGCGGTGATGCCGCCCATCTACGCCACGTCCACCTACGCGCAGCCGAGCCCGGGCCAGCACAGCGGCTTCGAATACAGCCGCACGCAGAACCCGACCCGCTTCGCCTATGAGCGCTGTATTGCGGCGCTGGAAGGCGGCAGCCGCAGCTTCGCCTTCGCCTCGGGCATGGCCGCCACCGCGACCGTGCTGGAGCTGCTGGACAGCGGCGACCATGTCATCGCCATGGACGACCTGTACGGCGGCAGCTACCGCCTGTTCGAGCGCGTGCGCAAGCGCAGCGCCGGGCTGGATTTCAGCTTCGTCGACCTGACCGACCCGGCGGCGTTCGAAGCGGCGATCACGCCGAAGACCAAGCTGGTGTGGATCGAGACGCCCACCAACCCGATGCTCAAGATCGTGGACATCGCCGTGATCGCGCAGATCGCCCGCGCGCGCGGGCTGAAGGTGGTGGTCGACAACACCTTCGCCTCGCCGATGCTGCAGCGCCCGCTCAGCCTGGGCGCGCACCTGGTGGTGCACTCGGCCACCAAGTACCTCAACGGCCACTCGGACATGGTCGGCGGCGTGGCCGTGGTCGGCGACGACGCCGAACTTGCCGAGCAGCTGGCCTTCCTGCAGAACTCCGCCGGCGCGGTGCAGGGCCCGTTCGACAGCTTCCTGGCCCTGCGTGGCCTGAAGACGCTGCATCTGCGCATGAAGGCCCATTGCGACAACGCCCTGGCCCTGGCGCAGTGGCTGGAAACGCAGGACGCCGTGGCGCAGGTGATCTACCCCGGCTTGACCACGCACCCCCAACACGCGCTGGCGACCAAGCAGATGTCCGGCTTCGGCGGCATCATCTCCTTCGAGCTCAAGGGTGGCGCGGCCGCGGCCAAGTCCTTCTGCGAGCGCACCCGGCTGTTCACCCTGGCCGAATCCCTCGGCGGCGTCGAAAGCCTGGTCAACGTCCCCGCCCTGATGACCCACGCCTCCATCCCCGCCGAGCGCCGCGCGCGCCTGGGCATCACCGATGGGTTGGTGCGGTTGAGTGTGGGGGTGGAGGAGGTGGGGGATTTGCGGACGGATCTGGTCGGCGCGTTGCCATCCGTAAGCGCCTGTTTGGATGGACAATGAAGGAATGTTAAACAACGAGGCATTTCAACACGATGCATCCCCCGTAGGGATGCTGCGGTCGCTGTGTCGCCACTGGCGTCTGGTCCTCCAGCTTTCACGACGTGAGATCGTTGGACGATATCGCGGCTCGCTGGCGGGCGTGGCGTGGTCGTTCTTTAATCCACTCCTCATGTTGGTTATCTATACCCTGGTTTTCTCATCGATATTCAAGGTGCGTTGGGGGACGGGGGCGGGAGAGTCCAAGGCAGATTTCGCCCTGATCCTGTTTGTTGGTTTGATGCTGCATGGCTTCTTTGCCGATTGCCTCAGTCGTGCGCCGAATCTTGTTCTCGCCAACGTTTCGTACGTCAAGAAAGTCGTCTTCCCATTGGAGTTGTTGCCTTGGGTGTCGGTGCTTTCGGCGCTGTTCCATTTGTTTGTCAGCGTGCTGGTGCTGCTGACAGTGCAGCTCTTGCTCGACGTATACCTGCCTGCGACCGCGCTTCTACTGCCGTTGTTGTTGGTCCCCTTTATTATGGTTACGGTTGCTCTGTCGTTCGTGTTCGCGGCCGTTGGAGTGTATCTGCGCGATATTGGCCAGCTCACGGCGATGATCACGACGGTGCTGTTCTTTCTTTCGCCGATCGTTTATCCCACTTCAAGCCTCCCACCAGGGTTCCAGCCTTGGATCAAGTTAAGTCCGATCACCTATCCGGTGGAGCAGGCGAGGCGCATGCTGATCTTCGGAGAGCTTCCGCAGCTCTCGGGCTGGTTCATTTACATGGCGGTGGCCAGCGTTCTGCTGATGCTGTCATTCTATTTCTATCAGAAGACGCGAAAAGGGTTTGCCGATGTCCTCTGATATCAGTATTTCTGAAGATGGCCTCGCGCCTGCGGTAATAGAGGTCGACGGGCTGGCCAAGCTCTACCAGATTTACGATCAGCCGCGCGATCGCTTGAAGCAGTTCTTCGTGCCACGCCTGATGCGTATGGTCGGCAAGAGGCAAGTGCCCGCCTTCTACAAGGAGTATTGGGCGCTGCAGGATGTGTCTTTTCAGGTGCGTCGTGGCGAGGCGGTAGGCATCGTCGGGCGCAACGGCGCGGGCAAATCCACCCTGCTCCAGCTCATCTGCGGCACATTGACACCCACCGCCGGAGCGGCGCAGGTACATGGTCGCGTCGCTGCCCTGCTGGAGTTGGGCGCGGGTTTTAATCCCGAGTTCACTGGGCGTGAAAACGTCTACATGAGCGCGGCACTGCTGGGGCTCGACCGGGCGGAGATCGATGAACGCTACGAGAGCATCCTGGCGTTCGCAGATATCGGTGATTTCGTCAACCAGCCTGTTAAGGTCTATTCCAGCGGCATGTACGTGCGCCTAGCGTTTGCGGTGATCGCTCATGTGGATGCCGATGTGCTGATCGTCGACGAAGCGCTTGCGGTGGGCGACAGCGTGTTCGTGCAGAAGTGCATGCGTTTCCTGCGTGCGTTCCGCCAGCGTGGAACACTGCTGTTCGTCAGCCACGATACGGGTTCAGTGCTCAATTTCTGCGACCGTGCGTTGTGGCTGGACAAGGGGCACGTGCGAATGCACGACTCCGCGCAGAACGTTGTATCCGCCTATATGGAGTACTGTGCCCAGGAAGTCTATGGCGACATGGTCAAGATCAGGAGTTTGCGCACTGCCGATGCAGAGGGGGCTGATGTGCCGGCCCCGGTTCTGCCGAGCCGGCCTGCAATGGAGAAGGAAACGGAACTCACGCTTTTTTCGAACATCCACAATTCCGACGGCTGGACGTCCGAGGCCGCGCGTATCGATTCGGTGGTGTTACTGTCCCGCGACGGCGAGTCGCTGGGGGTTTTCCACGGCGGAGAGCAAGTTCAGTTGCGAGTAAGCGCTACGGCATTTCGCGACCTGGACGGAGTCATCATCGGCTTCTTTGTGAAGGATCGCCTTGGTCAGTCGCTGTTCGGCGAACATACCTATACCTACGTCGAGCAACCCTATCGCATGACGGCAGGTCAGACGCTCGAAGCACGATTTGACTTCACTGTACCGCTGCTGCCTGACGGCGACTACTCGATGACCGTCTCTATTGCGGAGGGCAACCCTTGGGACAACGTGCAACACCATTGGTTGCACGATGCTGTACTGATCCGGGTAGCGTCTACCAAGCTGCGCTATGGGCTGGTCGGCATTCCGTTCGACGCGGTGAGCCTGCGGCCGGTCGGCCAGGCCGGAGCGCGCCATGACAGTTAGCCGCATCCCCGAACTGCAATCGTCCGATCCGCGCATAGTGGTAGGACGCTTTACCTATGGTGCACCGGCCTTCCGGATTTGGACGGCGGAGGAGCGCATCGAGATAGGGGCCTTCTGCTCTATCGCAGACGATGTGACGATCTTCGGCGGGGGCGAGCATCGGTCGGACTGGATCACGACGTTTCCCCTACGCATCGCCTTCGGCCATGCGCTTGCCGAACGCGACGGGCACCCAGCTACCCGCGGGCCAACGCGGATCGGCAACGATGTATGGATAGGCCACGGCGCCACCATCATGTCTGGAGTGACGATCGGCGATGGCGCGATCATTGGGGCGCGTGCGGTAGTCAGCCGCGATGTGGACTCTTATGCGGTGGTGGTGGGTAATCCGGCGCGCCGCGTGCGCAGCCGTTTTCCCGCTGACCAAGTGGAGGCATTGATGCGAATTCAGTGGTGGAAGTGGCCCATCGAATTGATCGAGGAATTCGTTCCGTTGCTATGTGATACAGACATAAGCGCATTTATCCGGAAAGCCCGGCAGGACTCGCGGACCAGGACTTTCACATGATCAAGCTTAATAAATCAGCTTCAATCAGGCCTCATCGGCTCCCCCCCAGCGCCTGGCACGGCCATATTCCATTCGCCGCATGGCTGGTAGAGGAATTGCGTCCGGGTTTACTGGTCGAGCTAGGCACCCACCACGGCGCCTCCTATCTCGGCTTCTGTCAAGCCGTCAGCGAACTGGCACTTGCGACACGCTGCTATGCCATCGATACGTGGGAAGGCGACGAGCATGCCGCTTTCTACGAGGGTTCGGTTTACGAGCAACTGCGTAGCTATCACGACGAGAAATACGACGATTTTTCCAAACTACTCCGCTGCACCTTCGACGAAGGACTAGATAAGTTCGCGGACGGCAGCGTAGATCTGCTGCATATCGACGGCCTGCATACCTACGAAGCCGTGAAGCACGACTACGAGTCGTGGTTTCCCAAGCTCTCGCGGCGAGCGGTCGTGCTCTTCCACGATCTGGAAGAGCGACAGGGCGATTTTGGCGTTTGGCGGCTATGGAGTGAAGTTGCTGGCAAGTATCCCTCGTTTTCCTTTACGCATTCTCATGGTCTTGGCGTGCTGCTTGTCGGCGAAGACGTGCCGGAGTCGGTGCAGGCGTTAGCGCGTCTCGATTCGGTGCAGGCAGCGGTGGTGTCCAATCTGTTCGCGACGCTCGGACGCGGCGTCCAGGTGACATACGACCGCGACTGGTGGCGCAAAGAAGTTGAAAAGGTGGGGGCCAAGTCCGCCGAGATGGAGGCCAGGGCCGCTAGCTTGCAGGCGGAAGTCGAGGCCTCACGTGCCGAGTCACTGCAGTTTGCCGAGCAGCGTGGTGTGGACGAGGCATTGGCCGCCGAGCGGCAGACTGTTCAGCAGCTCCGGGATGAGATCGAAGAGCTGAAGTCTGAGCACGAACAGGTACTCGCGGAAATTGCGCAAGCGCAGGGGACCTATCAGCAGATGTCGCAAGAACAGGAGGCTCGCTTTGCGGAGGCGACGTTAGAGAGCGAAGCGGCGATGCGCAAGTTGCAGGAAGCAATGAGCCAGATGCGTGCCAGTTTGGAAGAGGCTTTGCGCGACGTGCAGGCGGCCGAAGACGAGCGCGTACGCCTGATCGCGGAATGCGAAGGCAGGATTGCGCAATCCGAGCAGGAACGGGAGGACGAGCAGGCCATCGCGTTACGACAGGAGCAGCGCCGGCTCGCGGGCGATGTGCGTGACCGCGACGAACTGATCGCCAGTCTCGCGGGTGACTTGCACCGCGCCCGTGAGGCGTTGAATACCACCGAAGCGCGGATGGGGCGGGCGATCGAGAAGGTTCGCCAGCGCTGGGCGCCTGATGGCTCGCTTATCGGGCGTGTGGTCGCAAGCGCCATCAGGCGCGCAATTGTGCGTCACGACAAGAGCAAGGGGCGCCCCGCTGCGCTGGAAGGCGAGTTGTTGAAGTTGCCTGTCGGCCCGGCAGGAACGCCGACACGTGCGCTGCCAAAGGAATTTGCCGACTACATCGATTCGGTTGAACCCAAGCCACACGATCTGGAGATGCAACGTGAGATCAGTGCCGCGTTTGACTATGTGCCCCTGATCAGTTTCGTGGTTCCAATCTATCGTCTCCCACGGCAGGTGCTGGAGCAGACCTTGCTGAGTATGGAGGCACAGACCTATGCGCACTGGGAGGCCTGCCTGGCCTGGGCCGATTCGGAGGACGAAGAAGGCTGGCAGTGGTTGCAGCAGAGATGTGTCGATAAGCGCTATCGCCTGCTGCGTCTGCAGGAAAATGGCGGGATCTCCCGAAATTCGAATGCCGCGTTGGAAAGTGTGTCCGGCGACTTCGTGGCGCTTCTAGATCACGACGACACTGTCACGCCGTGGGCGTTGTTCGACATGGTCCAAGCCCTTCAGGAGCATCCTGACGCTGACTTCTTGTACTCGGACAAGGATTCCATCACCGAAACCGGAGAGTGCCGCCTGAATGCATTGTTCAAGCCGGCATGGAGTCCGGAGATGATGCATTCCGTCAATTATCTCACCCACTTTAACCTCATGCGCAGCGAAATCGTGCGCGCGGTGGGTGCTTGGGATCCGGATACCGATGGCGCACAGGACTGGGATATTTTCTTCAAAGTGACTGCGGCTGCACGCAAAGTGCTGCGCGTCCCTTCGATTCACTACCATTGGCGCATCCTGCCCACTTCTACATCCACCGGATTACAGACGAAGCCCTACGCGATCATGGGGCAGCTGCGGTGCCAGAAGAACTATTTCGAGCGCAAGGGCTTGCCCGCAATCGTGCGCCGGACTGACGCGGGCATGTTCCACGTCACTTGGCCAGTCGTGGCCGAATCAGTTCATGTGGTGGTGCTGCAGACCGGTACGCCGGAACAAGCGGCCAATGTCATCAACCTGTTGTGCGCTTCAAGTCTGGATGCCGTCAAGCGTATTACCCTGGTGCATCCGGGCGAGACTGACGCAGCCTTGCTGCCATTCCGCGAGGCACTCGGTGAGCGGCTGGAGTTTGCGCGTCACGATCAGGTGGATTGGCGTGTCATCGCATCGACGATCGTGCACGGCGTAGGATCGCTGATGATTGTTGGCGGCAAGTCGGTGGGGCTGTCGGGTGGCCTGGTAGACGAACTCACCGGCTGGACCCAGCATCACCCAGAGATCGCCTGGGCCGGCGCGCTTGCGGTTGAACCGCAGGGCAAGGTCCTGGAGGCCGGTCGCGTGATGTCCGAGGATGGCAGTTCCGCGCCGCTTTTCCGGGGGTGCTACTCGCATGAATACGGTTGGTTTGGCGGGGCGCTCTGGTATAGAAACGTACGCTGTGTCTCCGAACACGCCGTCGCGTTCAAGGTCGAGGCGTTCACGGCCGCTGTCGAAGAATTTGCGCCGAATGTGCCCCTAGGAATCGAATCTTTAAAGAGGATCTGCGCCATCGCCGCTAAAGAATCCTTTCGAGGTTTGCTGGACCCCTTCGCCGTGGCCTACCTGCAGCAAGAGGACGCCAGCGAGAGTTGGGACAATAATGGCCAGAGTTATTGGTCTGATCCCTATTTCAGCCCGGCGTTCGGGCAGGTCAATCCCCTTAGGCTCAAATGATAAAGAATAGGATTCGCGCGGCAGCGAAGGCGCTGCTGGGAAAAGGTGGAGCGAGCGTCACTGCTAACGTTGGGGGTATCTGGACCGGATACACCGATGATGCGCTTCAGCTTGCCGAGATCATCGATTGCAAACTGGAAGATCTCTGCCAGCCTCAGCAGCATCCAGAACGCGTCGCGACAGAGCCGGCCGACAGGATCTGCGCGTGGTATCTGCCTTGCTTCGATAATCCGTTCTACGGAGGCGTCATGACCATTCTGAGATTGGCCGAGAGCCTCAAGCGCCGTTATGGAATGCATCAGCGTTTCCTAATCTGCGGTTCGGCCGATGCCGCTCACATGCAGGGCATGTTGGGGAAAGCCTTTCCAGCGCTGAAAGACAGCGAAGTCTTGATCCTGGATTCCGGAGAAGCCATTAAGTCCATCCCTGTAGCCGATTACTCGGTGGCCACGCTCTGGACGACTGCTTATGTATTGCTTAATGTGCGCAATACTGGGCTTAAGTTCTACATGATGCAGGACTTCGAGCCTGCGTTCTATCCGGCAGGCAGCACCTACGCCCAAGCCGAACTTACCTATCGCTTCGGCTTCCTCGGCATATGCAATACTCAGACGCTCAAGCGTATCTACGAGGAAGAGTACGGCGGATCTGCAGTGTTGCTGCAGCCCAATGTCGATCGCAGCGTCTTTTTTCGCGATTCTGCGGGTCGCGACGATGCGGCGCTCGTCAAGCGACTTTTTTATTATGCCCGTCCTGGGACGCCACGCAATGGCTTCGAGCTTGCCGCAGCAGGTTTGCGCCGGGTCAAGGCAAGGTTCGGCGAGCAGGTCCAAATTTTGTGTGCCGGAACTGGCTGGAACCCTGCCGATTACGGTCTGCAGGACGTCGTGGAAAGCATCGGGATGCTGCCTTATCGCGAAACCGCTAACTTGTATCGCAGCTGCCACGTTGGCTTCGTAATGATGATGACCAAGCATCCCTCCTATCTGCCGTTCGAGCTCATGGCATGCGGGACTACGGTGGTGACCAATTACAATGAGGCCAACACATGGCTGCTGCGCGACGGAAGTAATTGCTTGCTTGCCCCTCCAAGTGCATCTTGCCTAGCGCAGACCCTGATCTTTGCTCTCGAGAATCATCAGCAGTTGCAAAGCATCAGAGACGTTGCTTCGGAAGAGATTCAGTCCATGCCTAACTGGGACCAGAGTCTAGAGCGCGTGGCCGATTTCATGCAAAGGCCGATTCTGAAAGACTTCGTGCCGAGTTTCGGTGAGCGCTTCTTCGACGCGCGCAAGCACTCCTGAAAATCTCCCACAATCTACAGGACTCACCTATGAAGAAAATGAACTGGCTAGGTATCTTGCTGGCAACCGTTGCAATCGCTAGCTGCGGCAAGCGTCCTGGCACCAACAACACCGGCGCCGAATCGGAGCCGGCGCCCTCTGCGAATATCAGTTC
This sequence comes from Pseudoxanthomonas winnipegensis, assembly GCF_004283755.1. Classification (GTDB taxonomy): domain Bacteria; phylum Pseudomonadota; class Gammaproteobacteria; order Xanthomonadales; family Xanthomonadaceae; genus Pseudoxanthomonas_A; species Pseudoxanthomonas_A winnipegensis. The sequence goes on along the minus strand of NZ_SHMH01000001.1, from coordinate 643,057 downwards.
TGACAATACATCCTCGCAGGTGCAGTATGCCTCAACAGCGAGCCGTTACGAGGGCAAGATCGTGCGTCGTCCGCAAACCGATGGCGGCAAGGAAGATGGTTGGTTCCTCGTTGAGAATGGCAAACGCCGCTGGATCATGGACGGCGCGTGGTTATCCGAGCATGGACGGAGTCCGGGCGACGTTGTCGAGATTCCGGCCGACGAGCTAGCCAAGATCCCAGAAGATCCGAATCCGCTCGGCCAATAGGCAGCCTTCAGAAATCTCGGTTCTAAACGTCGCAGATTAAACGCTTAAACTCCTGAAGTTTTCGAATTGATCTTTTGAGATCGTCGGGTGTCTCAAATGATTGCCATGACGTAGTTGTCAATTGGAGCGCGCACCTAATGGTCAATCACGGGCTTTCGCCTATGATTAAGTCACGGGCGTATAGTTGCATCTCTCATCTAGTTTTTCAAAATTGACGGCTTCGGATAAAATGAAGAATCTACTGCTAGAAAAAAAGAGCGCGGTTCGGCTGTTGCTTATGATGCTGCTCTTTGTCGTGATTTTTCTGCTCTTCAGTCTGCGAAATCTTGATCCAGTCACATACCCGTCATTGTATGCCGAGGATGGCACTTGGATTGGTGATCTGTTGACTAAAGGGTTCCACGAGACCGCGTTTGGTACAAGAGTGTTCCCGATCGTTGGATTTATCATTTTCCTCCAGATTGCTGATTGGATCGTGAATTTTTTTCTTGGAGGAAATCTCTACTATTTACCATTAGTTCTTTTCGTACTGTCGAATTTGTTCAGTGCTGGCATGGTGTGCGTGGCCATAAGCGTGTTCCGCGACCGCCTGCCGTTCTGGGGTATAGCTTCTATCGTAATCTCGATCTTGCTTCTCCCTGTGGGAAATGATGCCAACGAGATCTATGGGCGCATACTCAATCTGGGTTTCATGTTTCCTTACCTGCAGACGCTGTTGCTTTTGCCATTGTTCTTCCCACGGCGCCGTCGTCTAGGTGTTGCTTTTGGTCTGGTTTTTTCGCTGATATCGGGGCTCACCTTTCCCGTGGGAATAGGGGTGGCGGGCTTCGCGTGCGGGTTGCTCCTGCTGAGGTTCGTGCGCCGGCGTCATCGGGGCGATCTGGTCGCGGCGCTGTTGGTGGGGCTTACTGCACTGGTTCCCTTGCTGACCTTGACCGGGCAGACGTTCAGCGATAGCGGCGGAGCTTCCATGCCGCTTAAGCCGGAGGCGTGGCTGGAATTCGCGGTGGCTCGCGCGTTCTTATATCCTTTGATTTTCTGGTTCTATCGGGCGCTAAGTGACGTGTGGGTGTTGTCGCTCCTGGCGGCGGCAATTTTTGCGGTGACTACCCATCTTTGGCGTACGCGAAGCTCTTCTGCTTTGCCCGCTGCTTCGAAGGGTTATCCTCTTTACCTATTTTGGGGCGCCACCTTTATCAATCTCGCCGCAATGCTAGTAATGCGATCGGGTCTTTCCTCAATCTTTGACAGCTATACAAGTACTTTTCCAGACCGATACTTTACCGGCCTGAACTTACTGTTCTTCACCAGCGTAGTAATGACGGCCTGCCGAAGCAAAGGTGGACAAGTGATCGGGGTGATGCTCGCTGTTCCGTTCGTCGCTACTGCTGGCGAACGCTTTGAGCTGGCTAAGCCCTCCATGCACTGGCATTCGGTGCCAACATGGACAAAAAGCATTTGTAAGACCGCGAAGAGCAATGGTAAACGCACTTACATTCAAATTGCGCCAGAAGGATTTTCGATCAAGATTCCCAAAGAGGAGTTGACCTCAACATTGCTTGATCGCTGTAACCAAGTGGGTTCAAGGGCCTATTCCGATATTCCGTTACTTTCTTCTGCTGTTCCTGATAACGTGGATGCGCCGCCTTCGTTGACCGCAATTCGCTATGAGGGAAGAGTTGTAAGCCGAACAACGCAAGACGGCACCAGAGAGGATGGTTGGTTTTACGTAACGGAAGGTAGGCGGCGATGGATACTAGATGGCGGTTGGCTGAAGAAGCAAGGACTGGAGCCCACGGATATCATGAGGATCAGCGCAGCCGAGTTGGCCGATATTCCGGAAGACCCGAGTCCTATCACCACCGCAACTGCAGCCATCGCTCCGTCAAGCGATGTTTTCAATCCTGCCGATCGATACGACGGAAAAGTAGTGACCCGCGCGCCGCTGGACGGCAGCAGACAAGATGGATGGTTCTATGTAAAGAATGGCAAGCGCCGTTGGATCGCCGATGGAGAGTGGCTTACGTCAATTGGGCTTGAACCAAAGGATATTCAGCGGATCTCCGCAGAAGACTTGAGCGCGATTCCCGAAGATCCTCAAGCGCTTGAGGTGAGCACGCGGAAAGTAGACCGCTGATGAAACTGCTCCTGCCCCAATGGCGCGAAACCCGCCGAGCGCTGAGTTTCGTGCTGCTTTCCGGCCTTGGCTGGTGCATGGACATGTTCCTGTTCTATTGGCTCATCCACACTTCGCTATCATCACCAGGTCTCGCCAATGTCGCCAGTGCGACAATCGCAGCCATGGCAGTTTTTATGGTGTCGCGGGTGTTGGTATTTGGCGACAGGCGTCGAGGGATGAAAGGTATGTTGGGCTACTTGCTTTACACCGAGTTGAATATCCTTGCATCGGCCGCGGCCATTGAAGGCATCGCGCGATACTTTTATATGGTCCATGGATTCCAGTTCGCGGCCACTGCCATTGTGGCAAAGGTACTGGTGACGCCATTATCGCTCGTATGCAACTTTTTGGTTACTCGCTGGCTATCAGGAAGTAGAGTAAATGGATAATAGAACGTTGGTTTTTGTGCCGGCCTACAACTGCGAGCGGCAGGTTCTTCGCGTATTGGCGCAGTTGGAGGAAAGCTGGGTACGCGCCTGTGTGGCAAAGGTGATCGTGGTCGACAACGGCAGCACTGACGCGACGCGGCGCGTCGTCGCAGAGCATGTACGTAAGCGTGGCGATGACTATGTTTCCTTGGTGACAAACGACGCGAACTATGGGCTCGGCGGCTCGCACAAGGTCGCCTTCCAATATGCGAGTGAGCATGGTTTCGATTGGGTTGTGGTGCTGCATGGGGACGATCAGGGCACCATCGCGGATTTTCGCCGCGTGCTTGAGCAGGCAGAGGCACTTGATGTCGATGCTGTGCTCGGGAGCCGCTTCATGCGCGGCTCGCGTTCTCCTGGTTATTCTCGATTCCGCATTCTCGGTAATTTAGTCTTCAATATGATCTATTCACTGTGCCTGGGTAGCCGTATCCACGATTTAGGCGCCGGTCTCAATATGTACCGTACGGCGCGCCTGCGAATCCAGGAAGTGCTCCGCTATCCGGACAATCTGACCTTCAATTGCGTCATGCTCTGTGCTCAGGTCATTCGCAAGGACCGGATACGGTTCGTGCCCATTTCCTGGCGCGAAGATGACCAAGTCTCCAATGTCAAGTTGGTCCGCCAGTCTTTTCAGACGCTGGGCATTGCGTTGAGGGCTCTGGTTGGGCGCTCTTCGTTTCCCGCCGCCGAGCATCGGCAGCAGGTGATCGGTCGCTATTCATGGAAGGAGTTGGCCAATGATTGATGCATGCATGATCATGCCGATGGCAGGTCGCGGCTCGCGCTTTGCCCAGCAGGGGGAGCCACTGCCCAAGCCGATGATCCGATTGGGCGGCAAGCCTTTCTTTTACTGGGCTACTCTTAGCGTCCTGCGCCAGTTGCCGCGCGCCCGCTTGGTATTCGTAGTGCTGCAGGAGCACGTCGACGGTTTTGGCATCGATTCGCAGGTCAATGAGTATTTCCCTGAGGCGCAGGTCGTGGCGATTCCTGAGGTCACCTCCGGATCGCTTGAGACGGTACTGAAGGTCGGCGCACTGGCCGGTGATGGGGCGGTGCTGGTCAACGACTGCGACCATGCGTTTTCTTACTCGTGTCTGCGGCGGGCGGTCGGTGCGCTCGAACAGGGCGCGGATGGGTTTCTCTCACACTTCCGTTCGACGACGCCACACTTCTCTTTCGCCGCCTATGACGTGCAGGGGAGACTGCAGCGGACTGTGGAAAAAGTGGCGATCAGTGATCGTGCCATCGCTGGCCTTTACGGCTTCCGCAGCATGCGCGCGATAGAAATGGCAGCAGACTCTTATGTGCGCAACTGCCCCTACCCAGAACTGTTCGTCAGCGGCCTGTATAACGAGATTGTGGCGGCAGGCGGTGAGGTGCGCGGCTTCGATTTGGATTCGCATGTCCCGTTCGGCACGCCGGAGGAGTATCGTGACGCCCTTCTCAGGGTCGAGGAACTCAAGCGCCTGGAAGGGCCTTCGAAATGAGGCCGATCTGGTTCGTCATGGCGGTATTGACGCTGCTGCTTTCCCATATCATCCGAACCATTCGCTGGCGGGTGATCCTTTCCCGATCTGGGGTCGAGGTCTCCAACACTCGTCCGCTCGCGGCGCTGAGCGTTGGCTACCTGATCAATACTCTGCTGCCCTTGCGCTTGGGCGAATTGGTGAGAACTGGGTTGCTGTCCTACACCGTGCGCACGCGGTTTTCGACAGTTTTGGCGACGGTGTTCGTCGAGCGCTTAATCGATCTAGCAGTGCTGATCCTGCTTTTCGTCGCGTTGATAGGCTGGCAAGCGGCGCCACGGCTGGTATCGGGCTCGCTGATTACGTTGTTGGCGCTAGGCACACTAGTTGTGCTGCTGGCGCGCTCTACTTTGGCGCGGCGTGTCGCGTTGGAACTCGCGTCGTTGTTCAATGAAAATGTTAAGAGTGCAATCCTGCACTTCTGCTATCTGGTCACCCAGTTACTGTTCAAGCCGTCGCTGCTTACGCGGGGGCGGTTCTGGGCACTGACTGTGGCGATGTGGGGCGCGGCGCTCGCGTCTTTGGGTCTGTTTGCCGTAGCGGCTCATCAAGACTTCGCTGTAACCTTCCTTGCGGTTTATGGTGACGCCACACAGGGCCAGCCGACGTCGCTGGCCGTGCTGAACGCCCCGTGGTTGCTGGCATACCTGACGCTGCCAATCCCGATCATCTTGATATATGCCTATCTATCCGGATTCAACGCCTTAGCCGGCTTACGCGGTGGCCTGCGCGCGATCAGCAGACTCGAGGTCTATGGTGGTGGCGAGCTACGTTCGAGGTCGCAGACTTTCAATTCGCTTGGCCACTACAACGCGTTCCTGGATCGACACTATCGGGGGCACGGGGGACTGTTGTCCGAGTTCGAACAGCGCGGAATCGAAGACGTACTCGTGCATCGCGTTTTCCACGGCGGATCGGGGGCTATCACCGCGTTGGTGGAAGTTTCCGGAAAGTTGCGCGTCCGCAAGTTTGCAACTGGCGCGCTCGGCGCCAAGCTGCGAATCCAGCGTGAATGGCTGCGGAATCATTGTGCCGAGCTGCCGCTAGTGGAAATCCTCGAAACCCGCGCTGACGGCGAGGACTACTTCTACGACATGGCATTCATCGGGGGAAGTCGTGATCTATACGAGGGAATCCATTCCGAGCCGGTCGGCATGTCCACTGCGTTGCTCGACGACGTCATCGAGCGGATGTCGCGCTTTCATGCTTCCAGCGCCTGCGAGTCCGCGTCGGATTCGGTGGTGGCCGACTACATTGCGAGCAAGGTGCTGGCAAATTATCGCAGCATCCGCACTGAGTTCCAGGATGTCATTGCGCTAGGCTGGATCGACCTCAACGGGGAGCCATTTGATCTGGACCAGCTGCGAATGATGGAGGATCCCAAGTGGTTTCTCGATCGCCTGACCGACCGGCGTCAGTCCAGCATTCATGGCGACCTTACTATCGAGAATATTATGCTCGAGGGGGCCAATTTGGAGTCCGGGCGCTGGTTTCTGATCGATCCGAATCCGGTCAATGGTTTTCAGTCTCCCCTGATCGACTTCGCCAAACTAATGCAGTCCTTGCATCTGGGTTATGAGGCGCTACATAAAGCGCCGCGCGCGAGCTTGGTCGGAAACCGGCTAACAGTCGGCTTACACCGTTCGTTTCAGTACGAAAGCATTTATCGTCACACGGTGGAGCGACTGACCCAGCGTCTAGGAGCAAATGGGATGCAGCAGGTGTATCTGCACGAGCTCATCAACTACCTACGTCTTATTCCTTATCAATTGCGCGCGAACCGAGAGGCTGGCCTTGCGTTCTTCGGCGGACTTTGTTTGTTGGTGCGCGAATTTCATCTGGCGTACCCGGCGCAGCGATTGTGATCAAGGCAATCCTTGTCGATCTCGATGGCACTTTGGTCGACACGCATGCGGCCAATCTGGCGGCCTATCGCGTCGCGCTTGAGGAGGAGGGGCTGGTATACGATCAGGCCACGCTTGAGCGGGTAGTCGGTCGCTTGGCCTGGAGGTCTATGCTGCAGGAGGTGCTTCCAGACCATCCATACGCACACGCACGTGTTGCTGAGCGCAAACGTCGACTGTATGCCGATATGGCATCGCAGGTGCTAGTTAATCAAGAACTGGTGGAGCTGCTACAGCTATTGCGACCCAGTGTGCGCATCGCGCTTGTGACTGCGGCGTCGCCCGGCTCCGTCGGGCCGCTGCTGCAGGCAAAGGGGCTCGATACTCTATTTTCGGTGATAGTGACCAGCGCAGATGTGGAACAACAGAAGCCGGATCCACAGCCATTCCAGCGTGCGGCCCAGCTGCTCGGCGTCAGTGCTGCCGAGTGCTTGATACTGGAGGACTCCGATGTGGGCTTGGCTGCCGCGCATGCGTTCGGTGCGCAGGTGTGGAAGGTGGAATGGGCCAATCGCCGCTAAGAGGCGAATGGCCATTCGCTCCGCTTAAAGCGCCGCTTCTAACGCCGGCAATAGCGCAAACAGATCCCCCACCAGCCCGATATCCGCGATCTCGAAGATCGGGGCGTCGGCGTCCTTGTTGATCGCCACGATGGTGCCGGCGTCCTTGATGCCGGTCAGGTGCTGGATGGCGCCGGAGATGCCAATGGCCACATAGAGCTCCGGGGCGATGATCTTGCCGGTCTGGCCCACCTGGAGTTCGTTGGGGACGTAGCCGGCGTCGACCGCGGCGCGCGAGGCGCCCACAGCTGCGCCGAGCTTGTCGGCCAGCTTGTAGATGATCTCGAAGTTCTCCTTCGAACCCACGCCACGACCGCCGGAGACCACCCGGCGGGCCGACTGCAAGTCGGGGCGGTCGGACTTGCCGGCCGCCAGGCCGACGAAGCGGGTGTGGGTCGGCAGGCTCGCCTCGACGCTGGCGGCTTCAACAGGGGCGCTGCCGCCCTGTGCGGCTTCCGGCCAGGAGGCGGTGCGCACGGTGGCCACGACGGTCTGCCCGGGATCGGCCTCGACGGTGATGATGGCGTTGCCGGCGTAGATCGGGCGGGTGAAGGTGTGCTCGCCTTCGACGGTGATCAGGTCCGAGACCTGGGCCACGCCCAGCAGCGCGGCCACGCACGGCATCAGGTCCTTGCCGAAGGTGGTCGAGGGGCCGAACACATGCGTGTAGCCGGCGGCGAGCGCGGCGATCTGCGGGGCGAGCACCTGGCCGATGGCTTGCTCGTTGGCCGGATTGGCGACGGTCAGCACCTTGGTGACGCCGGCGATCCTGGCGGCGGCCTCGGCGACGGCGGTCGGATCGGCAGCCAGCACGGCCACGTCGAGCGCCTCGGGCTTGAGCGCGGCGGCGGCACTGACGGTCTTGGCGGTGGAGGCGTTGAGCACGCCGTCCAGGTGTTCGGCGATGACGAGGACTTTGGACATGTGCGGATTCCTGTTTCGTCATTCCCGCCTTGGCGGGAATCCATGATGGGACGGGCGGCGAAAGGCACTGGGTTCCCGCCTTCGCGGGAACGACAGGCAGCCTTAGAGCAGGCCCTTCTGCTTGAGTGCGGCGACCAGCTCGGCGGCGTCCTTGACCATCACGCCACGGCTGCGCTTGGGCGGGGCGGCGTAGTGGGTCACCTTCAGTTCCGCGCCGGCTTCCACGCCGAGGTCGGCGAAGGGGAGGGTCTCCAGCGGCTTGGACTTGGCCTTCATGATGTCCGGCAGCTTGATGAAGCGCGGCTCGTTGAGGCGCAGGTCGGTGGTGATCACGGCCGGCAGGTCGACTTCCAGCGTTTCCAGGCCGGCGTCGACCTCGCGCGTCACCGTGGCCTTGCCGTCGGCGATCTCGACCTTGGAGGCGAAGGTGGCCTGTGGGCGACCCCACAGCGTGGCCAGCATCTGGCCGGTCTGGCTGGCGTCGTCGTCGATGGCCTGCTTGCCCAGGATCACCACGTCCGGCTGCTCCTTCTCGATCAGCTTGAGCAGGGTGCGCGCGGCGGTCAGCGGCGAGACCGGGCCATCGGCGACCACGTGCACGGCGCGATTGGCGCCCATGGCCAGGCCGTTGCGCAGGTGCGCGGCCGCGTCGGCCGGGGCGATGGTCGCGACGACCACTTCGGTGGCCACGCCCTTGTCGCGCAGGCGCAGAGCCTCCTCCAGGGCGATCTCATCGAAGGGGTTGGGGGAGAGCTTGACGCCCTCGGTCACCACGCCGGAGTTGTCCGGCTTGACCTGGATGCGCACGTTGTAGTCCACCACGCGCTTGTAGGCGACGAGAATCTTCATCGTGAAAGCGAGTCCTCTGACACGGGATACGGATGGCCCGGCCGCGGCGGCTGGCGCGGGGCTTGGTCCGCGATTCTAGCCGGGCGGGCGTGACCGTGCGACGGGGTATGGTCGCCAGGCGCCGAGGTCAGGTCTTGGTGACAGACTTGTTCACGAAGCGGGCGCTGCACGGTTTATCCTTGCGCGCTGCCGCCAAAGGCGGCCTTCATTGCCTGATCAGGAGACATACGTGGGACAAACGTGGTTGGTCACCGGCGGAGCCGGGTTCATCGGCGGGAATTTCGTCCTCGAGGCGGTCGCCAAGGGCGTCAAGGTCGTCAACCTCGACGCGCTGACCTATGCCGGCAATCTCAGGACGCTGGCCTCGCTGGAGGGCAACCCGGGCCACGTGTTCGTCCGCGGCGACATCGGCGATGGCGCGCTGGTGTCCGCGCTGCTGGCGGAGCATCAGCCCGACGCCGTGCTGAACTTCGCGGCCGAGAGCCATGTCGACCGCTCCATCGACGGGCCCGGCGCGTTCATCCAGACCAATGTGGTGGGCACGCTCGGTCTGCTGGAAGCCGTGCGCGACTATTGGAAAGGCCTGCCGGCCGAGCGCGCCGACGCGTTCCGCTTCCTGCATGTTTCCACCGACGAGGTCTACGGCACGCTGGGCGAGACCGGCAAGTTCACCGAAGAAACGCCGTATGCGCCCAACTCACCTTATTCGGCGTCCAAGGCGGCCTCCGATCATCTGGTGCGTGCGTTCCACCACACCTACGGGCTGCCGGTGCTGACCACCAACTGCTCCAACAACTACGGCCCGTATCACTTCCCCGAGAAGCTCATTCCCCTGGTGATCGCCAAGGCGCTGGCCGGCGAGCCGCTCCCCGTCTACGGGGATGGCAAGCAGGTGCGTGACTGGCTGTTCGTGTCCGATCACTGCGAGGCGATCCGGACGGTCCTGGGCAAGGGGCGTGTGGGCGAGACCTATAACGTCGGCGGCAACTCGGAAAAGCAGAACATCGAGGTCGTCAAGGCGATCTGCGCGCTGCTGGATCAGCGCCAACCGCGCGAGGACGGCCAACCGCGCAGCAGCCAGATCACCCATGTCACGGATCGACCGGGCCATGATCGCCGCTACGCGATCGACGCCTCGAAGCTGAAGAACGAACTGGGCTGGGAACCGCGCCACACCTTCGAGCAAGGCATCGCGCAGACGGTGGACTGGTACCTGGACAATCAGGACTGGGTCAATGGCGTACTCGACGGCAGCTATCGGCTGGAGCGCATCGGAGGCGTGCAGTGACCGCTTCATTGAGAAGTCCGCACATGGATGCGCACGCCACTGCGAAGGATGCGCGTCGCGGCATCATCCTCGCGGGCGGCTCGGGCACGCGGCTGTATCCGATCACCAAGGGCGTCAGCAAGCAGCTGCTGCCGGTGTACGACAAGCCGATGATCTACTACCCGCTGAGCGTGCTGATGCTGGCGGGCATCCGGGAAGTGCTGATCATCAACACCCCGCACGAACAGGCGCTATTCCAACAGCTGCTGGGCGATGGGTCGCAGTGGGGCATGGAGATCCAGTACGCCGTCCAGCCCAGTCCCGATGGCCTGGCCCAGGCCTACACGATCGGCCGTGACTTCGTGGACGGCAAGCCGAGCTGCCTGGTGCTGGGCGACAACATCTTCCACGGCCACGGCCTGGTCGACACGCTCCAGCGCGCGGATGCGCGCCGTGAGGGTGCGACGGTGTTCGGCTATTGGGTCAACGACCCGGAGCGCTACGGCGTGGCCGAGTTCGACGCCAGCGGCAAGGTGATCGACATCGAGGAGAAGCCGGCCGAGCCGCGCTCCCATTACGCGGTGACGGGGCTCTACTTTTACGACGGCCATGCGCCCGAGCATGCGGCGTCGCTGAAGCCCTCGCCCCGTGGCGAGCTGGAGATCACCGATCTCAACCGCCGCTATCTCGAGGCCGGGCAGCTGCATCTGGAAGCGCTGGGCCGCGGCTACGCCTGGCTGGATACTGGCACCCACAAGTCCTTGCACGAGGCTTCCAACTTCATCGAGACCATCCAGCAACGGCAGGGCCTGCAGGTCTGCTGCCCGGAGGAGATCGCGTTCGGGAACGGCTGGATCGACGCCGCGCAGCTGGAGCGCCTGGCGGCGCCGTTGCTCAAGAACGACTACGGCCGTTATCTGCACGCGCTGGCTGCCCGAGGAGAAGTGGTTTGAAGCTGATCGAGACGTCGCTTCCAGGCTGCACCATCATCGAGCCGGCCGTGTTCGGCGACGAACGCGGCTTCTTCATGGAGACCTGGAACGCCTCACGCTACGGCGAGCTCGGTCTGCCCGATCGCTTCGTGCAGAGCAATGTCTCGTCCTCGTCCAAGGGCGTGCTGCGCGGCCTGCATTACCAGTGGCCCAATCCGCAGGGCAAGCTGGTCAGCGTGCTGGAAGGCGAGGTCTACGATGTGGCCGTGGACGTCCGCCTCGGTTCGCCCACCTTCGGTCGCTGGGCCGCCGTGGTGCTGAGCGCGCAGAACAAACGCCAGTTCTGGATTCCCGAAGGCTTCGCGCACGGCTTTGCGGTGCTGTCCGAGCGTGCCCTCTTCAGCTACATGTGCACCAACGTCTACGACAAGGCCGCCGACGCGGGCGTGCGCTGGGACGATCCGGCCATCGGCATCGACTGGCCGATCGGCTCGCCGAACCTGTCCGACAAGGACGCAGCCGCCCCGCTGCTGGCCGACGTGCCGCAGGCGCGCCTGCCGGTCTACACGCCGTGACGTTCCTGCTGCTGGGCGCCAACGGTCAGGTGGGCCGGGAGCTGCGCCGCGCGCTGGCGCCGTTGGGCGAGGTGGTCTGCACTACGCGCAGCGGCACGCTGGAAGACGGTGCGGCATGCGAAGTCGCCGATTTCGATCGGCCCGAGAGTCTGTCGGCGCTGCTGGATCGCATCGCGCCTACCGTCGTGGTCAATGCCGCGGCGTACACCGCGGTGGACAAGGCCGAGGAGGATCGCGATGCGGCATTTCGCGCCAATGCGGAGTCGCCTGGCGCCCTGGCGCGCTGGTGCGCCGCGCATGGCGTGCCGCTGGTGCACTACTCGACCGACTATGTGTTCGATGGTCAGGGCACCGCGCCTTATGCCGTCGATGCGCCGACCGCGCCACTGGGCGTGTATGGCGCCAGCAAGCTGGCGGGAGAAGAGGCGGTCCGCGCGGCCGGCGGCCAGCATCTGATCTTCCGCACGGCATGGGTCTACGCCTCGCATGGCAAGAACTTCCTGCTGACCATGCTGCGCGTCGGCGCGCAGCGCGACGAGCTGCGGGTGGTGGCCGATCAGATCGGCACGCCCACCTCGGCGGCGCTGATCGCCGACGTCACCGCGCAGGTCTTGCGACAGGGAACGAAAGCCTCCGGCACCTGCCATCTGACCGCCGCGGGCCAGACCAGCTGGCATGGGTTCGCCGAGGCCATCTTCGCCCGCGCCGTGGCGGCCGGCCTGCTGCCGCGCGCGCCGCAGGTGGTGGCGATCCCGACGTCCGAATATCCGACCCCGGCGCGGCGTCCGGCCTATTCCTGTCTGGACACGACGAGCCTGCAACGCGACTTCGGCATCGACCTGCCGGCCTGGGAAACCGCGCTCGACAGCGTGGTGGCCGAACTGACCTAAGGCTTTCGTGACGGCTGTTGCGCTTTGCGCGGCGACCTTCGCGCGCAGATCGTGCTCGTCTGGCCAAGCCATCGGCGGTTATGGCGTCGTGCCGTATCGTAGGCTCGCTTCCATCCCCCACGAGGTTGCGATTCATGAAGATTGCGGTGGCCGGTACCGGCTATGTCGGCCTGTCCAATGGCGTGTTGCTGGCGCGGCACCATGAGGTGGTGGCGCTGGACATCGTGCCGTCCAAGGTCGAGCTGATCAATCAGGGCCGCTCGCCCATCGTCGATGCCGAACTGGAAGCCGCGCTGGCGCAGGGCGGCCTGAACTTCAAGGCGACGCTGGATCCGGTCGAGGCCTATGCCGACGCGCAGTTCGTCATCATCGCCACGCCGACCGACTACGATCCGGACACCAATTACTTCAACACCCGCTCGATCGAGGCGGTCATCGCCCAGGTGCTGAAGATCAACCCGGCCGCGACCATGGTGATCAAGTCGACCGTGCCGGTGGGCTATACCGAGAAGGTGCGCCAGCAGTTCGGGACGGACAACATCCTGTTCTCGCCGGAGTTCCTGCGCGAGGGCAAGGCGCTGTACGACAACCTGTATCCCTCGCGCATCATCGTCGGCGAGCGTTCGCCGCGCGCGGAGGTGTTCGCCGGCCTGCTCAAGGAAGGTGCGCTGAAGCAGGACGTGCCGGTGCTGTTCACCGAGCCGACCGAGGCCGAGGCGATCAAGCTGTTCGCCAACACCTACCTGGCCATGCGCGTGTCCTACTTCAACGAGCTGGACACTTATGCGGTGACCCATGGCCTGGACAGCCGGCAGATCATCGAAGGCATCTGTCTGGACCCGCGCATCGGCTCGCACTACAACAATCCGTCCTTCGGCTACGGCGGCTACTGCCTGCCCAAGGACACCAAGCAGCTGCTGGCCAACTACCAGAGCGTGCCGCAGAACCTGATCCGCGCCATCGTCGATTCCAACACCACGCGCAAGGACTTCATCGCCGCCGACGTGCTCAAGCGCAGGCCGCGCGTGGTCGGCATCTACCGCCTGATCATGAAGGCCGGCTCGGACAACTTCCGCGCCTCCAGCATCCAGGGCGTCATGAAGCGGCTCAAGGCCAAGGGCGTGGAGGTGATCGTGTACGAGCCCACACTGAGCGAGGCGGAGTTCTTCCGCTCGCGCGTGGTCAACGATCTGGAGACGTTCAAGCGCGAGGCCGACGTGATCATCAGCAACCGCATGGCGCCCGCATTGAACGATGTCGCCGACAAGGTCTATACGCGCGACCTGTTCGGCGACAACTAGGGCAACGATCGGCGCAGCAGAGTGAGAAGTGAGCAGCGTATGCCGCTCACTTCTCATTCCCGAGCTTTCACCCCTGCAGCAGCGCCGAAATCTCGTCGGTCTTCTGCTTCAGCAGCGCCGCGTCGCCGCGGGTTTCCACGTTCAGGCGCAGCAGCGGCTCGGTGTTGGAGCTGCGGATGTTGACGCGCCAGTCACCGAAGTCGGCACTGGTGCCGTCGGTGTAGTCCAGCTGCGGCTTGAGGTCGGCGTAGTGGTCCATGACGCGCTGCACGGCGGCCTTGGCGTCGCTGACCTTGAAGTTGATCTCGCCGCTGCACGGGAACTTGGCCACGCGATCGGCGACCCAGTCGCCCAGCGAGCGGCCCGAGGTGGACACCAGCTCGGCGATCAGCAGCCAGGGGATCATGCCCGAGTCGGCATAGGCGAATTCGCGGAAGTAGTGGTGGGCGCTCATCTCGCCGCCGTACACGGCGTTCTCGGCGCGCATCTTCTCCTTGATGAAGGCGTGGCCGCTCTTGCACAGCACCGGCACGCCGCCAGCGGCCTCGACCATCTCGACCGTGTTCCAGGTCAGGCGCGGGTCGTGGACGATCTTGCCGCCGGGCTGCTTCTTCAGGATCGCCTGGGCCAGCAGGCCGACCAGGTAATAGCCCTCGATGAACTGGCCGTGCTCGTCGAAGAAGAAGCAGCGGTCGAAGTCGCCGTCCCAGGCGATGCCGAAGTCGGCGCCGTGCTGCTTGACCGCATCGGCGGTGGCGGCGCGGTTCTCCGGCAGCAGCGGGTTGGGGATGCCGTTGGGGAAGTGGCCGTCGGGCTCGTGATGGATGCGGATGAACTCGAGCGGCAGGTGCGGGGCGAGCAGGTCGACGATGGCGCCGGCGCCGCCGTTGCCGGCGTTCACCACCACCTTGAGCGGCTTGAGCGCGTCGGCCTTGATGTAGCTCAGCAGGTGCTGGATGTAGGCCGACTTGTCCGGGCGGTGTTCCTCCTTGGCGGTCGGCGCGGTGGCCGGCGCGGTGTCGGCCTCGGCCTTGTCGCGGATGTCGAACAGCCCGGTATCCGAACTGATCGGGCGGGCCTGCTCGCGCACCAGCTTCATGCCGTTGTAGTCCATCGGGTTGTGGCTGGCCGTGACCATCACGCCGCCGGCGGCCTTGAGGTGGTCGGTCTGGAAATAGACCTCCTCGGTGCCGCACAGGCCGATGTCGATCACCTCGCGGCCCTTCGCGCGCAGGCCCGCGGACAGCGCGTCCTGCAGCCCGGCGCTGGTCAGGCGCACGTCATGGCCCAGCACCACCGGCCCGGCGTCCAGCATGTCGGCCAGTGCCACGCCGATGCGGCGGGCCAGGTCCTCGTCCAGCTCGTCGGGCACGCGGCCGCGGATGTCGTAGGCCTTGAATGCGGGTAGCGCCATGGGCGGGAGTCCTTGAGAAGATTTGGGGGGCGGGGAGTGTAACGGGCCGAAGGGAAAGGACGCGTGGTGCCAGCAGGGGCGGCGCGGCCTCGGCGGCCATGCGTTCGGCAGCCCGTTGGGCGGCCGAGGGGTCGATGGAGGAAGCCCGGAGGCGTCGTTCCCCTGCACGGCAGTGGTCGTCCGTTGCCGGCTCGGCCGTGGGCGCGTGGCGGCGCATGGTGGCGCAGAGCGGCGCTCGAAAGGCGCGTCAGAGCGGACGCAGCCCAGCGATTGGCGCGGAAGCACCAGCGTGGCTGCGGAAGAAGGATCCTCGTCCGGTCGAGCCGGCGCAGCGCGGGCCGCCTGCTGCAGAGCAAGAAGGGCGCCGCCTCTGCCCATCCCGTCCTGCCTGCGCGCGGTCACGGCACGCAACGCATCGGTAGCCCAGGATGGGCATCACGCATGATGATGAATTCAATAATTAATCATTACTTGTTCTGATCGAGCTGCGCTTTGTAGAGTCGGTCGCACTCGCCCCAGGCCGCGATCCGCTCGCGACCGGCAAGGGCACGACCACAGACGCACCAGGCGTGCGTCGACACCGGGAGGGTGTGATGTCCGACGGAACCGCGAAAGCGGAGGCACGGTCGCGCGTCGACAGTGCTGCCGACCTGTTCGTCCAGGCCCTGGCCAGGGTCGGCGTGCGCTATTTCTTCGCCAACGGCGGCACCGACTTCCCGCCGATCGCCGAGGCCTTCGCCCGTGCGGCGCTGGATGGCACGCCCAGCCCGAGGCCGATGGTCATCCCGCACGAGAACGTCGCCGTGGCCATGGCGCACGGCAGCTACATGATCGACGGCCAGCCGCAGGCGGTGATGGTCCACGTCAATGTCGGCACGGCCAATACCATCAATGCCGCGCTCGATGCCAGCCGCGACCAGACCCCGGTGCTGCTGTTCGCCGGGCGTTCGCCGTATTCCGAACGCGGCCGCCACGGCACGCGCACGCGCTACATCCACTGGGCGCAGGAGATGTTCGACCAGGCCGGCATGATCCGCGAAGCGGTCAAGTGGGACTACGAACTGCATCTGCCCGAGCAGGCCGGCGAGATCGTGCAGCGTGCGCTGCAGGTGGCGATGACCTCCCCGCGCGGCCCGACCTATGTGACCCTGCCGCGCGACGTGCTGGCCGAAGCGGTCGGCGCGCATGCGGTCGCGCCGCAGCCGCTGAAGCCGCCGGCCGCCCCGCGGCCCGATCCGGACGACATCGCCACGCTGGCCGGCTGGCTGCGCCAGGCGCAGCGTCCGCTGATCGTGACCGCCAGCGCCGGTCGCACCGAGGCCGGCTTCGCCGCGCTGTCCACGTTCGCCGAGCGCTTCGGCATCCCGGTGGCGGTGTTCCACCCGCGCTTCCAGAACATCTCGGCCGAGCATCCGCTGTTCGCCGGCTACGACCCGGCGCCGCTGGTGGCCCAGGCCGATCTGATCCTGGCGCTGGACTGCGATGTGCCGTGGGTGCCCGCGGTGCAGACGCCGCCGGCCGATTGCCGGGTCGCGCATCTGGGCGAGGACCCGGCCTATGTGCGCTACCCGATGCGCAGCTTCCGCACCGATCTGGCCCTGTCGGGAACCACCGCAGTCCTGCTGCAGGCCCTGACCCAGGCCCTGCACGACGCCGGTGGCATCGACCCGCAGGTGGTGCAGGCGCGCACCGAGACCTGCGTCGAACGCACCGCCGCGCTGCGCGCGCAGTGGCGGCAGGCCGCGGCGAACCCCGCGGGCGCGATCACGCCGGAATGGATCAGCGCCTGCATCGCCGAGGCCGTGGGCGAGGACGCGATCATCGTCAACGAGTACCCGCTGCGCCAGCCACAGTGCCCGCAGACCCGGCCCAATACCTATTTCGGCCTGAGCCCCGCCGGCGGCCTGGGCTGGGGCCTGGGCGCGGCGCTGGGGGCCAAGCTGGCCGCGCCGGACAGGCTGGTGGTGGCCACGCTGGGCGATGGCGCCTACATGTTCGCCAATCCCACCGCCTGCCACTGGGTCAGCGAGGCGCATGCGCTGCCGGTGCTGACGGTGATCTTCAACAACGCGCTGTACGGCGCGGTGCGCAACTCGACCAAGGCGATGTACCGCGATGGCCATGCCGCGGGCGACGCGCACCGCATGCTGGCCGAGCTCTCGCCTTCGCCGCGCTTCGAGCATGCCGTGGAAGCCAGTGGCGGCCTGGGCCTGCGCGTGGAGCACGCCGACGATTTGCCGACGGCCCTGGCGCAGGCGGTGGCCGCGGTCCGTGGCGGCCGCCAGGCGCTGGTCAACGTGATCTGTGAGTACTGAGCAGGCCATCGCGATGTCGTCCCCGGTGCGCGAAGCGAATGCGGCCCCGGCACATGGCTGGGGCACTGGCGGCCTGAGCGGCGCGGCCGCCGCGCTGCGTCGTCGCTATCCCACCATCGACGACCTGGAGCGCGCCGCGGGCCGGCGTGCGCCGCGCTTCGCGCGCGACTTCGTCGCCAATGGCCTGGGCGACGATGTGTGCCTGCGCCGCAACCGCGCCGCGCTAGACGCGTGCCAGATCGTGCCGCGCTACGGGCTGGACGTGCGCCAGGTCGACACCGGCGTGAGTTTGTTCGGGCAGCGCTACGCCATGCCGCTGGGCGTGGCGCCGATGGGACTGGCCGGCCTGCTGCGCGCCGGTGCCGACGAGGCGCTGGCTGCGGCGGCGCAGGCGGCGCGGGTGCCGTATGTGTATTCCTCGGTGGGCAACGCAACCATCGAGCGCATCGGCCAACTCGCGCCGGACGTGTTCTGGTTCCAGCTCTACGCGGTACCCGCGGACGACCACCGCGTCTCGCTCGACCTGGCCAGGCGCGCGGCGCGTGCGGGCGCCAGGGTGCTGGTGGTGACGCTGGACGTGCCGGTCCGCGCCAAGCGTTCGGGCGATGTGCGCAACGGCCTGGT
Source organism: Pseudoxanthomonas winnipegensis (assembly GCF_004283755.1). Lineage (GTDB taxonomy): Bacteria > Pseudomonadota > Gammaproteobacteria > Xanthomonadales > Xanthomonadaceae > Pseudoxanthomonas_A > Pseudoxanthomonas_A winnipegensis. The sequence continues at coordinate 625,119 of NZ_SHMH01000001.1, read as the reverse complement.
GGTGCCGTTCAAGCCGCGCCCGCGCACCGTGCTGGACGTGCTGCGCGCACCGCGCTGGGCGCTGGACCTGCTGCGCCATGGCCAGCCGCGCTTCGGCAACTTCATTCCTTATGCGGGCGAAGCGCCCAGCACCCGGCAGCTGGCGAGCTATGTGTTCCAGCAGATGGCCGGGCCGATGACCTGGGATGCGCTGGTGCGCATCCGCGATGCATGGCCGCATGCGCTGGTGGTCAAGGGCGTGTTGCATCCGGACGACGCGCAGACCGCGCTGTCGATCGGCGCGGACGGCGTACTGGTGTCCAACCATGGCGGGCGCCAGTTCGATGCGGCACCGGCGGCGCTGGAGGCCTTGCCGGCGATCGTCGAACGCGTCGGCCAGCACGCCACGGTGCTGGTCGATGGTGGCCTGCGCCATGGCGTCGACGTGCTGCGCGCGCTGCGCTGTGGTGCCCACGCCGCGCTCGCCGGCCGCGCCTTCCTGTGGGGTCACGGCGCGGCCGGTCCGGCCGGCGCGGCGCATGTGGCCGCGCTGTTCCAGGAGGAATTCAGGATCGCGCTGGCCCAGGCCGGCGTGCGCACGCCCGAAGAAGCCCGCGCAGGAGGCCGCGCGGCCAGCTCCTGATCCGATGTCTTCGCTTACCACCATCCACACGATCCGCAGCGTCACCACGCGCCCTGGGAGGGGCAGGTCGATGAACAAGCAGCACCGGCAACTCGCGCCGCGCCCGGCCACCCGGCAGGACGTGCGCGCATGAACCTCACCCTCATCGCCATCGTCGGCGGCTACATGCTGGCGCTGGCCGCGATCAGTTTCTGGGCCCGACGCTATGCCAAGACCGCGCACAGTTTCACCAGCGGCGGCAACAACTTTCCGGCGATCCTCATCGGCTTCCTGCTGATGAGCGAATTCATCGGCACCACCGCCAGCGTAGGCACCGCGCAGGTGGCTTACAAGCAGGGCATTTCCTCGGCCTGGAACCTGGCCGCGCTCGGCGTGGGCTTCGTCCTGTTCGCCTTCCTGATGGCCCGGCGCTTCAAGGACATGCAGGAAAACACCATCTCCGGCGCGATGGCGCGCACGTACGGGGAGCCGGTGCGCTTTGCGACCTCGGTGATCATGATCTTCGCCCTGCAGATCGTCGCGATCTCGGTCTACACCAGCGGCGGGGCGGTGCTGGCCGGGCTGCTCAAGATCGACCGCACCCTGGCGATCGTGATCGTCGGCGTGATCGGGGTGCTGTACGTCAGCCTGGGCGGCATGCGCTCGGTGATCTACACCAACGTGCTGCACGCGATGGTCAAGTATCTGGGCATCGCCATCGCGCTGGGCTATGCCCTGTCCAAGGTCGGCGGCTACGAGCAGCTGCACGCGCGGCTGCCGGCCAGCATGTTCAGCCTGACCGGCGTGGGCTGGGGCCAGATCGGCGCGTGGATGGTGGCCGGCGTCGGCGCGGTGCTGGCCACCCAGTACGTGGTGCAGGCGATTGCGACCGTGCCCGACGGCCGGCGCGCGCGCGCGGCCAGCTTCTACTCGGCCCTGCTGATCGTCCCCTTCGGCATCGCCGCGGCGATCGTCGGCATGTGCTGCGTGCTGCTGTTCCCCAACATCAATGCGCTGCAGGCCTTCCCGACCCTGGTCGCGTCGATGAACGACTTCATGGCCGGCCTGGTGGTGGCGGGCCTGGCCGGGTCGCTGTTCGGCACGATCTCGGCGCTGAGCATGGGCACGGCCACGCTGATCTACAAGGATTTCTACGCGCGGTTCTTCCAGCGCGACAAGGCCGATGAGGTCAGCGCGCTGCGCTTCGTGCGCATCGCCACGATCGTGGTCGGGCTGATCCCGATCCCGCTGGCGGTGGCCTCCACCGAGGTGCTCAACGTCACCTTCCTGGCCAAGTCGCTGCGCGCCACGCTGGCCGTGCTGCTGCTGATCGCCTTCTATGCGCCGCGCTTCGGTTCGCCGCGCGGTGCGCTGGCCAGCATCCTGCTGTCGCTGTTCGTGACCATCGGCTGGTACCTGGCCGGCAATCCGTTCGGCATCGACAACGCCTATGTCGCCCTGGCGATTCCCCTGGTGGTCATGGCCCTTAGCCATCCCTTCCGCGGCAAGGGCCGGGTGGCGGCGGGCGTGAAGCTGGAACACGGAACACGATGACGCAAGCCGACACCCTCTCGCACGACGAAACGCTGGCGCCCGGCCAGTGGACCGGCCGTTCCCTGCCGCGCGTGGAAGACGCCGCCCTGCTGAGCGGGCGCGGCCGCTACTTCGACGATCTCGGCACGCCGCCGCGCACCCAGCATGCGGCGATCCTGCGCTCGCCGCATGGCCATGCGCGCGTGCTGCGCGTGGACGTCGACAAGGCGCGTGCCCTGCCGGGCGTCTGTGCGGTGCTGACCGGGGCTGACATCCAGCGGCTGACCACCAGCCTGGTGGTCGGCGTCAAGGCGCCGATCGAATGCTGGCCCATCGCCACCGACCGCGTGCGCTACGTCGGCGAGCCGGTCGCGATCGTGGTGGCGCGCGACCGCTACCTGGCCGAAGACGCGATGGAGCTGATCGAGGTCGAGTACGGGGCGCTGGACGCGGTGGTCGATCCGCAGCTGGCCATCGCACCCGATGCGCCGGTGCTGCATGAGGGCCTGGGCGGCAATATCGCCAGCGAGCGGTCTTTCCGCTACGGCGATCCTGAGACCGCCTTCGCGCAGGCCGCCCATCGCGTGTCGGTGGAGGTGCGCTATCCGCGCAACAGCTGCACGCCGATCGAATGCTATGGCGTGCTGGCCGAGTACGACCCGGGCATCGACGGCTACGACGTGCTGGCCAACTTCCAGGGCCCTTTCAGCATCCACGCGGTGATCTCGCGGGCGCTGAAGGTGCCGGGCAACCGCCTGCGCCTGCGCACGCCGCCCGAGTCCGGCGGCAGCTATGGCATCAAGCAGGGCATCTTTCCCTACATCGTGCTGATCGCCGCCGCCGCGCGCGTGGCCCAGTGTCCGGTGAAGTGGGTCGAGGACCGGCTCGAGCATCTGTCCGCCTCGGTCTGCGCGACCAACCGCGACACGACGCTGGCGGCGGCGGTCGACGCCGATGGCCGCGTGCGCGCGCTGGCCTGGGACCAGCTGGAGGACTGCGGCGCGCATCTGCGTGCGCCGGAGCCGGCCACCCTGTACCGCATGCACGGCAACATGACCGGTGCCTACGCGATCGCGCACGTGTCCATCCGCAACCGCGTGGTGCTGACCAACAAGATGCCGACCGGCCTGAATCGCGGCTTCGGCGGTCCGCAGGTGTACTTCGCGCTGGAACGGCTGATGCAGCGCATCGCCATCGAACTCGGCCTCGATCCGCTCGAGGTCATCCGCCGCAACCTGGTGCCGGCCGAGGCGTTCCCGTATCGCACCGCCACCGGGGCGCTGCTGGATTCGGGCGACTACCGCACCGCGGTGGACCGCGCCGTCGAGGAGGGCGGCCTGGCCGAGTTGATCGCACGGCGCGATGCCGCGCGCGCCGAAGGCCGCCACTACGGCATCGGCTTCACCGCCGCGGTCGAGCCCAGCGTGTCCAACATGGGCTACATCACCGCGGTGCTCACACCCGAGCAGCGCGCCAAGGCCGGGCCGAAGAACGGCGCGCAGGCCACGGCGACCATTCAGATCGACGCGGTCGGCTCGGTCAGCGTGCACGTGGCCTCGGTGCCGCAGGGGCAGGGCCATCGCACGGTGCTCGCGCAGGTGGTGGCCGATGCCTTCGGCCTGACCCCGCGCGACATCCGCGTGGTGACCGAGATGGACACCGCGCGCGATGCCTGGTCGATCGCCTCGGGCAACTATTCCAGCCGCTTCGCCGCCGCCGTCGCTGGCGCCGCGCATATTGCCGCCATGCGCCTGCGCGAGAAGCTGGCCAGGATCGCCGCCGCCCAGTTCGGCTGCGAGTGGCAGCAGATCGAATTCGTCGAGGGCACGCTGCGGCACAAGGACAGCGATGCAAGGCCGCTGCCCTTCGCGCGCGTGGCCTCATCCAGCCATTGGGCGCCGGGCACCCTTCCGGACGAGGTGGACCATGCGATCCGCGAGACCGCGTTCTGGACGCCGCCGCAGCTCACCGCGCCCGATGCGCAGGACGGCGTGAACAGCTCGCTGTGCCACGGCTTCATCTTCGACTTCTGTGGCGTGGAGATCGACCGCGATACCGCGCAGGTGCGCATCGACAAGTACGTGACCATGCACGACTGCGGCCGCATCCTGCATCCGGGCATGGTCGAAGGCCAGGTCAACGGCGGCTACGCGCATGCGCTGGGCGCGGCGCTGTACGAGGAGCACAGCTACGGCGCCGACGGCAGCTTCCTGTCCGGCACCTTCGCCGACTACCTGGTGCCGACCGCGATGGAAGTGGTCCCGCCGCTGATCCTGCATCACGAGACGCCGTCGCCATTCACGCCGCTGGGCGCCAAGGGCGTGGGCGAGGGCAACTGCATGTCCACGCCGGTATGCCTGGCCAATGCGGTGGCCGACGCGCTGTCGATCGCCGATGTCGAACTGCCGCTGCTGCCCGCGCGCCTTGCGCTGCATCTGCACGGGGAGGAGATCCCGCCCTCGCGGCCGCTGGCCAAAAAGGCCGCGCCGCCGGCCAAGCCGGGCGAACGCAAGCTCACCGGCGAGGGCGTGGCCAGGGTTGCCGCGTCGCGTCAGCAGGTGTGGAACATGCTGCTGGATCCGGACACGCTGGCCTCGGTGATCCCCGGCGCGCACGGCATCGAACGGCCTTCGCCGACCGAGTTCACCGCCGATGTCACGCTCGGCATCGGCCCGGTCAAGGGCCGCTACAAGGCCAAGGTCGGCCTGCACGATCTCGACGAGCCCGAATCGCTCACGCTCAAGGGCACCACCACCGGTGCGCTGGGCTTCGGCAACGGCAGCGGCGCGGTGACCCTGAAGGAACCGTCGCCGGGCCACACCGAGATCCATTATCGCTATGAAGTGGTCATCGGCGGCAAGGTCGCCTCCATCGGCGGGCGCCTGCTGGACGGCGCGGCCAAGGTGGTGATCGGCCAGCTGTTCGACGGCTTGGCCGCGAAGGCCGGCGGCGGCAAGGGCGGTATCGCCGGATGGTTCAAGCGCGTGCTGCGCAGGTTTGGAGTGGGTCTGTGAAGCCGGCGCCGTTCGACTATCTCCGCGCCGAATCGCGCGAGGAGGTGCTGGCGCAGCTGCACGAGCACGGCGACCAGGCGCGCATCATCGCCGGCGGCCAGTCGCTGGTGCCGATGCTGAGCATGCGCTTGGCCAAGCCGGCACTGCTGGTGGACGTCATGCATGTCGAATCGCTGGCCAGGCTCGAGGCCACCGAGGCCGGCATCCGCATCGGCGCCGGCGTGCGCCAGGCGGCGCTGCTGGAATGGACCGCATGCGATCCGCGCCTGCCGCTGCTGGCCAGGGCGCTGCCCTGGGTGGGCCATGCGCAGACACGCAACCGCGGCACCGTGGTCGGCTCGATCGCCCATGCCGACCCCAGCGCCGAGCAGCCGCTTTGCCTGCTCACCCTGGGCGGCACGCTGCAGCTGCGCCAGCGCAGGAAGGCGCGTTCGATCCCGGCCTCGGATTTCTTCGTCGGCATGATGGCCACCGCACGCGGCGATACCGAGCTGATCGAGTCGGTGACCTTTCCCGCCGCGCAGCCGGGCACCGGCTATGCCTTCGGCGAAGTGGGCCGCCGGCACGGCGACTTCGCCATCGTCGCCTGCGCCGCGGTCGCCACCGGGCACGCCGTGCGTCTGGGCGTCGGCGGGGTGGCCGACGTCCCTACCGTGCGCGAACTGCCGCTGCCGGGCGCGTCGGACTTCGACGACGCCCTCAACCAGTACGCCTGGGACCTGGACGCCCGCGACGATCTGCACGCCACGGCGCGCTATCGCCGTGAGCTGGTGCGCCGCCTGGGCCGCCAGACCATCGAGGAGGCCCTGCGATGCCGAAACTGATCGCCAGCCTGCGCCACACCGTCAGCCTCACGCTCAACGGCCGCCGGGTCGAGGGGCAGGCCGAGCCGCGCATGCTGTTGTCCGACTTCCTGCGCCACGAGCTGGGCGCCACCGGCACCCATGTGGGCTGCGAACACGGCGTCTGCGGCGCCTGCACCGTGCTGATCGACGGCGTCCCGGCGCGTTCGTGCCTGGCGCTGGCCGTGCAGAGCGACGGCGCGCGGGTGCAGACCGTGGAAGGGCTCTCGCCCGACGGCGGCCACACGCTGGGCGTGCTGCAGGAGGCCTTCCGCGCGCACCACGGCCTGCAGTGCGGCTTCTGCACGCCCGGGATCCTGATGTCGCTGGACGGCTTCCTGCGCGCATCGCCCGACGCCAGCGAGGACGAACTCAGGGAGATGCTCTCCGGCCATCTGTGCCGGTGCACCGGCTACGCCACCATCATCAAGGCCGCCCTGCACGCGCAGCAGCGGTTGAAAGAGGAACGCGCACATGCTTGATCTCGGCACCAGTTTCCTGGCCAGCGTCGAACGCGACCCCAAGGCCCTGGCCATCGTCGATGGCGACACGCGCCTGACCTATGCGGCCTGGTACCGGGCCATCTCCTCGGTCGTCGCGGCGCTGGACGCCGCCGGCGTGCGCCACGGCGACCATGTGGTCAGCGTGCTGCGCAACCGCTGGGAAGCGGCCACGCTGCACTGGGCCTGCCAGTTCGCCGGCGTGATCCTGACCCCGCTCAACTGGCGCGCCACCGCCGAGGACGTGGGCTTCTGCGTGCACGACGCTGAGGCGCGCGTGATCGTGTACGAGCACGCGCCCTCCAAGTCGATCGCCGCCGCCGGCCTGGACGAGTCCGTGCTGCACGTGACCCTGGACATCGAGCGTCCCGGCGCGCAGCGCTTCGCCAGCTGGCTGTCCCTGGACGCGCCGCCGGCCACGCCGCGCGCCACGGCCGATGACTGGTCGCTGATGCTCTACACCTCGGGCACCACCTCCAAGCCCAAGGGCGTGCCGCGCCGCCACCGCGCCGAGCGCGCCGCGGCCATCGCCCATGTCGCGCAGAATCTCTACGGCAACGGCGAGCGCACCTTGGGGGTGATGCCGCTGTACCACACGATGGGCGTGCGCTCGCTGCTGGCCAGCTCGATCATCAACGGCGTATTCGTCTGCCTGCCCAAGTTCGACGCGGCCCGCGCGCTGGCCCTGATCGCCCAGGAGAAGATCGACAACCTCTATCTGGTGCCGACGCTGTACCACGACGTGGTCCACCACCCGGACTTCGCCGTGACGGATGTGTCCTCGGTGCGCAAGCTCGGCTATGCCGGCGCATCGATGACCGATGGCCTGCTCAGGAAGCTCGACGAGGCGTTCAGGCCGGACCTGTTCGTCAACCACTATGGGTCCTCGGAGGTCTATACCTTCACCATCGAGGACGACGCGGCTGGCAAGCCGGGCAGCGCCGGACGCTCGGGCATCAACCAGATGGTCCGCGTGGTCAAGCTGGAGGCGAGCACGGGCGAGGAGCGCGCCGCGGTCAACGAGGAAGGCCAGATCGTCGCGCTGCTGGCTGGCGACGAGGCCTTCGAAGGCTACTGGCGCCGCCCGGACGCAGACGACAAGGCGCTGCGCAACGGTTGGTACTTCACCGGCGACACCGGCTATGTGGACGAGGAAGGCGATCTGTTCGTCACCGGCCGCGTCGACGACATGATCATCTCCGGCGGCGAGAACGTCTCGCCGGTGGAGATCGAGAGCCATCTCTCGCTGCATCCCAAGGTCGATGAGGTGGCCGTGGTCGGCCTGCCGGACGAGCGCTGGGGCAGCGTGGTCACCGCCTTCATCAAGGCCAATGCGCCGGTCACCCGGGAAGAGCTCGACGCCTGGTGCCGCGATTCCAAGCTGGCCAACTTCAAGCGCCCGCGCGACTTCGTGTTCGTGCAGGACATTCCCAAATCGCCGGTCGGCAAGCTGCTGCGCCGCAAGCTCACCGCAGGCGAATACGCCCTGGCCCCTTGAAGCCTCTTCTTTCCCCTACCCACAAGGCAGAACCCCATGTCCAAGACCATCGAAACCCTCGACGGCTTCCGCATCGAAGTCGACGCCGACGCCCAGCGCGGCGACATCGTGCTGGACCGCGCGCCGTTCAACACCATCAGCATGGACCAGCGCGACGCGCTGCGCCTGGCGTTCGAGCGGCTCGACGCCGATGCGCGCGTGCGCGTGATCGTGCTGCGTGCCGAGGGCGAGCACTTCTCCTCCGGCGGCTACATCATGGGCTTCCTGGAGGCCTCGCCGGAGCATGTCTCGCATCTGGCCTGGAACATCGCCGCCCCGGCGCGCGCCAGCAAGCCGGTCATCGCCGCCAACCGCGGCTACACCTTCGGGGTGGGCTTCGAGATCTCGCTGGCCTGCGATTTCCGCATCGTCTCCGAGACCGTCGAATACGCGCTGCCGGAGCAGAAGCTCGGCCAGATCCCGGGCTCGGGCGGCTCGGCGCGCCTGCAGAAGATCGTCGGCATCACCCGCACCAAGGACATCGTCATGCGCTCCAAGCGCATCAAGGCGCAGCAGGCCTACGACTGGGGCATCGCCACCGAGCTGGTCGCCGACGGCGAGCTGGAAGCGGCCACCGACGCGCTGGTCAAGGAGCTGATCGGCTTCTCGCCGCTGGCCCAGCGCACTGCCAAGAAGCTGCTCAACGATACCGAGGACGCCTCGCTGTCCATCGCGATCGAGCTGGAAGGCCATTGCTACAGCCGCCTGCGCAGCTCTGACGACTTCCGCGAAGGCGTCGAGGCCTTCCACGCCAAGCGCAAGCCGAACTTCCAGGGCCGCTGATCGCGGGCAACGGCGCAGGCGCGCTGTGCCCCGCGCCACCGCGCGGGTGCGGCGCGCGTGGATCTTCTTCCTGGCCAGCACCGGTTGCGGCGGGCCGCGTAGGGTAGTGCGATGACGCAAGTGTTCGACGAGGTGATCGTAGGCGGTGGATCGGCCGGCTGCGTGCTGGCCAACCGGCTCTCGACCCATCCCGCCCGGCGCGTGCTGCTGGTCGAGGCCGGCATCGACACGCCACCGGGCCAGGTGCCCGAGGCGCTGCTGGACAGCTATCCGATGGCGCTGTTCCATGGCGAGCGCTACATCTGGCCGGGGCTGTCGGCCTCGACCACGCGCGCTGCGGATGGCCGCGTGCTGTCGCGCGCCTACGAGCAGGGCCGGGTGATGGGCGGAGGCTCGTCGATCAACGTGCAGGCGGCCAATCGCGGATTGCCGCGCGATTACGACGCCTGGGCCGCGCTGGGGGCCGAGGGCTGGGACTGGGACGGCGTGCTGCCGTACTTCCGCAAGCTCGAGCGCGACCTCGACTGCGACGGCCCGCTGCACGGCCGCGACGGGCCGATTCCGATCCGCCGCGTCAAGCTGCAGGCATTCCCGCCCTATGCGACCGCGGTGACGCAGGCGCTGTCCGCCAGCGGTCTTTCCATGCGGCTGGACCAGAACGGCGATTTCGAGGACGGGCTGTTCCCACCGGCGTTCTCCAACGAGCACGACCGGCGCGTGTCCAGCGCGACGGGCTATCTCGATGCGAGCGTGCGTGCGCGCCGCAACCTGGTGGTTCGCGCCAACACACGCGTGGTCGGGCTGAAGTTCGAAGGCCGCCGCGTGGTCGGTGTCGAGCTGGAGCGAGACGGCGTGCGCGAGCTGGTCTACGCCGGGCGCGTCAGCCTCACCGCCGGCGCGCTGCAGTCGCCGGCGCTGCTGATGCGTGCGGGCGTCGGCGATGGCCAGGCGCTGGCGGCGCTCGGGATCCAGGTCATCGCCAATCGCCCCGGCGTGGGCCGTAACCTGCACGATCATCCGGCGCTGACGCTGTGCCAGTACCTGCCGCGCGCGCTGCGCCTGCCGCCGAGCTATCGCCGCGCCAGCTTTGTGGCCATGCGCTACAGCTCGGGCATCGAAGGCGGCAGCGCGTCGGACATGTACCTCACCGCCTCGGCGCGCGCCGGCTGGCATGCGCTGGGCCAGCGCCTGAGCCTGTTCTTCCTGTGGTGCAACCAGCCGCACTCGCAGGGGCGCGTGCATCTGGTTTCGGCCTCGCCCGACGACTATCCGAAGGTCGATCTCAACCTGCTCTCCGCGCCGGCCGATCTGCAGCGGATGATGCACGGCGTGCGCCAGCTGGTGCGGCTGGCGGTGTGCGAGGCGCTCAATCCGGACATCGACGATCTGTTCCCGGCCGGCTTCACGCCGGCGATCAAGCAGCTCAGCGCGGTCACGCGCCGCAACGCGCTGCTGACCAGGTTGCTGGGCGCGCTGCTGGACGTGCCGGCGTCGCTGCGCCAGCGGGTGCTGCGCCGGGTGATGAACGGCGGGCGTTCGCTGGCGTCGGTGCTGGGCGACGATGCGCAGCTGGAAGCCTTCGTGCGCGCCAACGTGTTCGGCGTGTGGCACGCCAGCGGCACCTGCCGCATGGGCCGCGCGGACGATCTGAGCGCTGTCGTGGATCCGGCCGGCAAGGTGATCGGCGTGGACAACCTCTACGTCGCCGACGCCTCGGTGATGCCGCGCCTGCCGTCGGCCAACACCAATATCCCGACCATCATGATCGCGGAGAAGATCGCGGACGGCATGCGCAAGGCGGTGTGAGCCGCACCAACATCCAACGCCGAAGCAGAACCCCCAGCGCGTCATTCCCGCGAGCGCGGGAATCCAGGGACTTCGCTGTTCGCCTTTGCCGGCGCGTCAACGGATGCCCGCCGCCTTACCCAGCCAGCGCTCGCCGCAAACCTACTGCCCCGCCTCCGCATCCACGCCCTGCCGCCACCGCTTCACCGTCCCCGTCTCGATCTCGAACAGATCCAGCACCCGCCCTACCGTATGGTCGACCATCGCATCGATCGACTCGGGGCGCGCATAGAACGCCGGCACCGGCGGGGCGATGATCGCGCCCATCTCCGAGAGCTGGGTCATGCTGCGCAGGTGGCCAGTATGCAGCGGCGTCTCACGCACCATCAGCACCAGGCGGCGGCGCTCCTTCAGCACCACGTCGGCGGCGCGCGTGAGCAGGCTGGAGGTCACGCCGGTGGCGATCTCGGACATCGAGCGCATCGAGCACGGCGCGACGATCATGCCGCGCGTACGGAACGAGCCGGAGGAGATCGAGGCGGCGATGTCCTGGTGCGCATGGACCTGCGTGGCCAGCGCCTTGACCTCGGCGATCTTCAGGTCGGTCTCGTGGGCGATGGTGATCTCGGCGGACTTGGACATCACCAGGTGCGCGGGGATCCGCAGCGCCTTGAGCATTTCCAGCAGGCGCACGCCATAGATCACGCCGCTGGCGCCGGAGATGCCGACGATGAGCGGCGGGTTCTGCTGCGGGTCTGCACGCATCGGCTGGTCTCCTGAGTCGGCCATCACGGCGTAACGCCGGCCACGCCCGGCGCCTGGTAGATGTGCTTGAGTTCGGTGAAGTCGGCCAGCGCGTCGTAGCCGTGCAGACGGCCCAGGCCGCTCTGGCGATAGCCGCCGGTCTCCACTTCGGCCAGCAGCCGGTTGTGCTCGTTGATCCACACCGTGCCGTTGCGCAGGGCGCGGGCCACGCGCAGGGCGCGCGCGCCGTCGTGCGTCCACACGCTGGCCGACAGGCCGAAGACGGTGTGGTTGGCCCGCGCGATGGCCTCGGCCTCGTCCTCGAACGACTCCAGCACCAGGAACGGGCCGAAGATCTCGTCCTGGACGAAGTCGGCACCGCTGTCGCGGTGATACACCAGCGCGGGCTTGAAGAACGCGCCTTCGGCCAGCGCGCCGTCGGGCACGCCGCCGCGCAGCAGCACCTGGTCGGCGAGCTCGCAGGCCTGGGCGATCTGGGCGGCGACGCCATCGCGCGCGCGCCGGTCGATCAGCGGGCCGATCTGCGAGACCGGATCGATGCCGGGGCCCAGGCGCAGCGACTCCAGCGCGCCGGTCAGCGCCTGCTTCATCTCCGAGAGCCTGCTCTTGTGCACCAGCACGCGCCGCGCCGCGGTGCACTGCTGGCCGGAGAGGATGGTCGCGGCGGCGGCCAGCCTGGGCGCGACCGCCTCCACGTCGGCGTCGGGGAACACCAGGCAGGCCGAGTTGCCGCCGAGTTCCAGCGAGAGCTTCTTCATGCTGTCGGCGGCGTTGCGCATGATGGTCTTGCCCACCGCGGTCGAGCCGGTGAAGCAGATCACGTCCACCGCGTGCGAGGTGGCCAGCAGCGAAGCGCCGGCGCTGCCGGCCTCGCTGAAGACGTTGACCACGCCGGCCGGCAGCTGCGGATGCTGCAGCAGCGGGGCCAGGATCGCGGCGTTGAACAGCGTGGTCTGCGCGGCCGGCTTGACCACCACCGTGCAGCCGGCGGCCAGCGCCGGGCCGAGCGCGCGCACCAGCAGCACCGCCGGCGCATTCCACGGCACGATGATGCCGGCCACGCCGGCCGGCTCGCGCAGCACGGTGGACAGCACGCCGGGCTCGGGTTCCAGCACGTGGCCGGGAATGTGACGGGCCAGGCCGGCGTAGTACTCGATCTCGGAGATCGCGCCGGCCACCTCGCCGCGCGACTGCGCGATGACCTTGCCGTTCTCGAGGGTCAGCAGCTCGGCCAGTGCATCGGCGCGTGCCTGCAGGGCGGCGGCCCAGTCCAGCAGCACGCGCTGGCGCAGGCGCGGCGAGGCGGCCCAGGCGCCGTGGTCGAAGGCGCGGCGGGCCGCGTCGATGGCGGCCTGCGCCTCTGCCGCGCCGCCGTCGGCGTACTGGCCGAGGACCTGGCCGTTGGCCGGGTCCTGGCTGGGAAGGAAGGCGGTGCCGACGGCCTTGCCGTCGATCCAGTGCATGGCGGGGGAACGGGTCACGGAAGCGTCCTGGGTGCATGGCGCACGACGATCCGGACGCGTCTGTGGCGGGACATCCCGCGCGGGAAGGCGCCGGCCCGCGGCCGCGCCGATGCGCGCTGCATCCCACCGCGCCTCCCGACCGCCGCGCCCGGAGGAAATCGAGGCTCGGCGGCGGCGCGCCCGCGGACGGCGCGCCACTCCCGAGGGCGACGCTAGCGCGGGCTGGGCATCAAGTCTAATAATCAGTCTTTATTTTTTTTATCAGATGATCTGATAAGGATCGGCTCCAGCGCCTCGCGCGTCTCGTGCAGCGCCTCGCGCAGGCGCTCGACCAGCAGCATCGCCGCCGGCCCCAGCGGATGCCGCGCCTGGTGGATGACGACCAGATGGCGGGTGATCCGCGAGCGGCCGATCGAATACCCCACCAGCGAGCCATCCAGCAGCTGCCGGTGCACGGCGATGCTGGGCAGCACGGTGAACCAGTCGCTGCGCGCGACCAGGTCGGCGATGGAGTCGGTCGAGTCGATCTCCAGCTGCGGTTCCAGCTCGACGGTGAGCCCGGCCATGTGGCGCTCCAGCTCGGCGCGCAGGCCGTGGCGCTTGGACGGCAGCACCAGCTTCAGCGCGGCCACGTCGCCGAGCGAGCGGATCTTCGGCGGGGCGTTGCCGCGCGCGCCGACCAGGACCATCTCTTCCTCCAGCAGCGGGATCATCTCCAGCCCCAGGCGGCGCGCCGGCCGGTTGATCACCGCCACGTCCAGGCGGCCGGCGTTGACCCATTCGATGAAGGTCTGCGAATAGCCATCGGCGATGGAGATCCGCACGTCCGGATAGTCGGCCGAGTAGGCCATCAGCACGCCGGGAATCACGCTGCGCGTGACCGAGGACAGCACGCCGATGGAGACCTCGCCGGAGACGGTGCCCGACAGGTTGGCCATATGCGTCATCGCCGCGGCCAAATCGCGCTGGATCGGCGTCACCAGCCGGTGCAGCGTGCGGCCGGCGGCGGTCGGCACCATGCGCTTGGGGGTGCGCTCGAACAGCTTCTGCTCCAGCTCGCGCTCCAGCTTGGCGATCTGCATCGACAGCGCGGGCTGGACCACGTTCATGCGCTGCGCCGCGCGCGTGACGCTGCCTTCTTCGTACAGCGCCAGGAAGTAATTGATCTGTCGCAGGTCCATCGCCCCTCCGGGATGAGGTCAGAAAATCTGATGGATCATATCTAAATTCATTATTTGGAATTATCGGCCGCCTGGGCGAGGCTGCGGCCGTTGCCCCTTCCGGGGTGCGCCCGTCGGGCTGGCCATCGCCGCCAGGCGCGACGCCGATGCGGCTTCGCCGCGCACGGCCACAACTCGAGCAACGTTCATCCATTTCCGAGGAGGGGAAACATGAGCGGAACCACGACCTCGCCAGGCGGGGCGACGGGGGCGGCTGCGCCCATTCCACCGCGCAAGGTGCTGCTTGCGGCCTTCGCCTCCACCTTCGGGTGGGCGCTGGATCTGTTCGACCTGTTCCTGCTGCTCTACGTCGCCCCGATCGTGGGCCGGCTGTTCTTCCCCTCGCACACGCCTACGCTGTCGCTGGCGGCGGTCTATGCCTCGTTCGCGGTGGCGCTGCTGGTACGCCCGCTGGGCTCGGCCGTGTTCGGCGCCTATGCAGATCGCAAGGGCCGCAAGCTGGCGCTGATGGTGGCGATGGTCGGCGTCGGCCTGGCCACTGCGGCCTTCGGCGTGCTGCCGACCATCGAGCAGGTCGGCCTCCTGGCGCCGGTGCTGTTCCTGGTACTGCGCGTAGTGCAGGGCCTGTTCGTCGGCGGCATCGTCGCCTCCACCCATACCATCGGCACCGAGTCGATCCCGCCGCGGTATCGCGGTCTGGTGTCCGGCCTGGTCGGCGGCGCCGGCGCCGGCATCGGCGCGCTGATGGCCTCCTTCGCCTACTTCGTGCTGTCGGGCATCTTCCCCGATGCGCAGTTCGACCATTGGGGCTGGCGCTTCATGTTCTTCACCGGGCTGATCAGCACGGCCTTCGGCCTGATCATGTTCAAGTTCCTCGAGGAATCGCCGGTCTGGAAGCAGTTGCAGGAGGCCAAGGCCAGCGGCAAGGTCGCCGCCGCGCCGAAGGTCTCGCCGCTGCGGCGCGTGTTCGGCCGCGAGTACCGCAAGGTCATGCTGGTCAATCTGCTGATCACCTTCGGCGGCGGTGCGACCTATTACCTGACCTCCGGCTACCTGCCGACTCTGCTCAATCTGGTGGCCGAGGTGCCGCACGGGGAGAGCTCGCACATCCTGATGTGGGGCTCGGTGGCGGTGATCGTCAGCGCGCTGTTCTTCGGCTGGCTCAGCGACAAGGTCGGGCGCAAGCCGAGCTTCATCGTCGCCGGCCTGGCCGCGCTGGTCGGTCTGCCGCTGCTGTTCCATGGCGTGAGCGGTGCGGCCGGCTCGGTCGACACGGTGCTGCTGTACGCGGTGGCGATCTCGCTGATCGGCGGCGCGGCGATCGCGCCGATCATGATCTTTCTCAACGAGCGCTTCTCCACCGATCTGCGCGCCAGCGGCACCGGCCTGAGCTGGAACATCGGCTTCGCCTTGGGCGGGACCATGCCGACCTTCGTGTCTCTGGCCAGCGCCACGCCCGCGCAGATCCCGACGGTGCTGGCGGTGTTCACCGGCGTGATCGGCCTGATCTACCTGATCGGCGCGGTGGTCATCCCCGAGACGCGCGGCAGGACGCTTTAGACCGCGCGCGATCGCCCAGGCCCCGCGCCGGGTGGTCCGTTCGCGACTTCTTGCCGGCACCCGAGCGTGCCGGTGTTCCCACACGGCGCGCGCAGCCCCTGGCGTGCGGCCGACCGATGAAGGCAACCATGGCTGATTCCAATCCCAGATCCGGCAACACGCACGGCGCGCTGTCGTTGCGTCAGTGGCTGGACCGCCTGTCCGCGCGTGGCGAACTGGCCGTGGCCCGCGACGGGCTCAGGCTGCGGCACGAGATCGCGGCGGTCGCGCACAAGCTGGACGGGCGCCAGGCCACGTTCTTTCCCCGTCCCGATGGCGCGCATGCGATCCCGGTGATCTCCGGCATCGTGTCCGACCGTGGCTGGATGGCCGAGGCGCTGGGCGTGGCGCAGGACGAGCTGCTGGCGCGGTTCCAGCACGCCGCGTCCAACCCGATTCCGTGGAAGGAGGTCGGCGACGCCCCCGCGCAGGAGGTGGTGCACACGCAGATCGATCTGCTCAGGCAGCTGCCGATCCCCACCCACAACGAACACGACAGCGGCGCCTACATCACCGCCGGCCTGCTGATCTCGCGCAGCCCGGAAACCGGCATCCAGAACGTCGCCATCCACCGCTGCCAGATCAGCGGCAAGAACCGCATCGGCGTGCTGCTGCTGCCGCGCCACACCGACCACTACTACCGCATGGCCGAGAAGGACGGCAAGCCGCTGCAGATGGCCATCGCCATCGGCGTGGACCCGGCCACGCTGCTGTCCTCGCAGGCGATCGTGCCGGTGGACCACGACGAACTGGAGATCGCCGGCGCCTTGCACGGCCGGCCGCTGGAAGTGGTCAAGTGCACCACCAACGAGGTGCGCGTGCCGGCGCAGGCCGAGATCGTCATCGAGGGCAGGCTGCTGGCCGACGAACGCGAGGAGGAAGGGCCGTTCGGCGAATTCCCGCAGTACTACGGCGAGCGCGCGCGTCGCCATGTGATCGAGGTCGACGCGATCACCCATCGCCGCGATGCAGTGTTCCACACCATCGTCGGCGGCGGCCTGGAGCACCTGCTGCTGGGCGCGATCCCGCGTGAGGCCACCATCCTCAATGAGCTGCAGCGCAGCTTCCCCGGCGTGCGCGATGTGCACCTGGCACTGGGTGGGGTCGGCCGCTATCACCTTTACGTGAAGCTGGACAAGCGCCAGAACGGCGAGGGCAAGAACGTCATCCTCGGCGCGTTCGCCGCGCACTACGACATCAAGCATGTGGTGGTGGTCGACACCGACGTGGACATCCATGACCCGCAGGAAGTCGAGTGGGCGGTGGCCACGCGCTTCCAGGCCGATCGCGATCTGGTGGTGATCGGCAACAGCCAGGGCTCCAAGCTCGATCCGTCCACCGACGATGGCGTGGGCGCCAAGATGGGACTGGACGCCACCATCCCGGTCGATGCGCCGGAGATGAAGTACAAGCGCATCCGCATTCCCGGCGAAGACACGCTGGACCTGCAGGCCGTGATCACCGGCCGCCGGGACTGGCGCGGCGCAGCCGACCGCGCCGCATGAACACCTTCGGGAGGGGGAGTGCCATGCGCAAGTGCAAGATCGCCGTCCTGATGACCACGGCGCTGGCCGCGGGCATCCCCGCCGCACAGGCGCAGATGGCCAGCCAGGACGCCGGCTATCCGCTGGCCGCGCAGGGCTGGGGCGGCAAGACCGGCCCCGACACCTGGATGTCGCGCTATGTGGAGGACTGGACCGCGCTGCGCGATCCGGCCAAGCGCACCGGCGTGTTCGACGGACTCAAGTACATCCCGTTCAACGACAGCGGCGACACCTATCTGAGCGTGAGCATGGAGCAGCGCTTCCGCGGCGACTACTACAGCGCCATCGGCCTGCGCGAGGGCGCGGCCTCGCAGTCGCCGTGGCTGTATCGTGCCTTCCTCGGTGCGGACCTACATGTGGGCGAGCACGTCCGCGCGTTCACCGAGCTGGCGCATGGCGGTTACGACGGCCGCAACGTCACCAGCTTCCCGGCTTCGCAGCGCGACGACGCGTTCCTGCAGCAGGCCTTCGTCGATCTGACCGGCAAGTGGGGTGATGCCGAGGTCGGCGTACGCGTGGGGCGACAGGATTTCCAGGACGGCCCGCAGTGGCTGGTGACCACGCGCGAGAACTCCAACACCCGCGTCACCTTCGACGGCGTGCGTGCGTGGGCGATCGCTGCGGACCGTCGGCTGGACGTGTTCGACTATCGCTATGTCGATCAGCAGGGCGGCTATTTCGACGATGGCACGTTGTCGAGCAAGCGCTTCAGCGGTGCGCTGGCCGGCTTCCGGCTGGCGGGCACCGGCCTGTACCTGGAGCCGTTCTGGTTCCACGCCCTCGACGACAACAAGGCCTGGGGCGGCAAGGTCGCCAGGGAAACGCGCGACTACTTCGGCATGCACTTCTACGGCACGCACGGCGCGCTGACGTTCGACACCGCCGCGATGTACCAGACCGGCGACTTCGGCGGGCGCGACCTGCGCGCCTACTCGGCGTACTCGACCTTCAACTGGAAGCTCTCCGGCATCGGCTGGGCGCCACAGGTCGGCTTCCACGCCGACCTGAGCTCCGGCGGCGGCGCCTATGGCAGCAGCACGCTGCGCAACAGCTCGATCCTGTTCGGCAGCGGGCCGTATCACAGCTGGGCGACCTGGTTCGGCAGCACCAACTACATCGCCTTCGCGCCGATGTTCCAGTTCGCGCCGAGCAGGACCACCAGCGTGCAGCTGCAGTATCAGCGGATGTGGCGCCAGAGCACCGATGACGCCATCTACAGCGGCGCCGGCACCGCCTATGCCGGCACGCAGCGGACCGATGGCAGGCGCATCGGCGACCTGCTGCGGCTCAACGCCACATGGAAGGTCAGTCGGTATGTGGCGTTCACTGCGCGCGCCGAGCGCTTCCTGGCCGCGGCGGCGATGGAGGATGCCGGCTACGGCGACGCCACGTTCTTCGGCGGGTTCATGACGTTCCGCTTCTGAGGGATGCCTTGGGCCTGCGGAGACCCGCCCGGTCGAGGAGGCCTCCTCCGGTTGCTGTACCGCAGCGCACGGACGAAAGTGCAATAGGCAGCGCGAGGGGGCGGTCCGCTAGAATTTCAGTCCTCTTTCCCGGCGGATATCGCGATGGTCCCGACGTCTTCAGCGCGCCCGATGCGCGGCAAGGTGTATGAGCGCGCGCAGGCGGCGCTCGATGGCGTGGTGGCGGACGGCCAGACCCTGGCGGTCGGCGGCTTCGGCCTGTGCGGTATCCCCGAGGCGCTGATCGCCGCACTGCGCGACACCGGCGTGCGCAACCTCACCGTGATCTCCAACAACGCCGGCGTCGACGGCTTCGGCCTGGGCCAGCTGCTGGCAACGCGCCAGATCCGCAAGATGATTTCGTCCTACGTGGGCGAGAACAAAGAGTTCGAACGGCAGTTCCTGTCCGGCGAGCTGGAGCTGGAGTTCAACCCGCAGGGCACGCTGGCCGAGCGCCTGCGCGCCGGCGGCGCGGGCATCCCGGCCTTCTTCACCGCCACCGGCTACGGCACGGTGATCGCGCAGGGCAAGGAGACGCGCGAGTTCGACGGCAAGCGCTACGTGCTGGAGACCGCGCTGCGCGCCGATGTGGCCCTGATCAAGGCGTGGAAGGCCGACACCGCCGGCAACCTGCTGTTCCGCAAGACCGCGCGCAACTTCAACCCGGCCTGCGCCATGGCCGGGCAGGTGTGCGTGGCTGAGGTCGAGGAGATCGTCGAGGTCGGCAGCTTCGATCCCGACCAGGTGCATCTGCCGGGCATCTATGTCGATCGCCTGGTCCTCAACGCGCATCCGGAGAAGCGCATCGAACAACGCACCGTGCGTGCCGCAGGAGACGAGTGATGGCCTGGACCCGCGAACAGATGGCCGCGCGCGCCGCGCAGGAGCTGGCCGACGGCATGTACGTCAACCTCGGCATCGGCCTGCCGACGCTGGTGGCCAATTACATTCCCGAGGGCGTGGACGTGTGGCTGCAGTCGGAGAACGGCCTGCTGGGCATCGGCCCGTTCCCGAGCGAGGACGAGGTGGACGCCGACCTGATCAACGCCGGCAAGCAGACCGTGACCGCACGGCCGGGCGCCAGCTTCTTCGGCAGCCACGACTCGTTCGCGATGATCCGCGGCGGCCATATCGATCTGGCGATCCTGGGCGCGATGCAGGTTAGCGAGCGGGGCGACCTGGCCAACTGGATGGTGCCCGGCAAGATGGTCAAGGGCATGGGCGGGGCGATGGACTTGGTCGCCGGCGTCAAGCGCGTGGTGGTGCTCATGGAGCACGTGGCCAAGGACGGCAGCCACAAGCTGCTGCCCGACTGCGACCTGCCCCTGACCGGCGTGGCCGTGGTCGACCGCATCATCACCGACCTGGGCGTGTTCGACGTCACCGCCGAGGGCCTGAAGCTGGTGGAGCTGGCTGATGGGGTGAGCCGCGAGGAGGTCGCGGAGAAGACCGGCGCGCGTCTGGCTGCCGCCTAAGCGGATCTGGCGAACGCGTAGTCGCCGTCGCGGTTCTCGGGCAGGCCCAGCACCGCGGCCGCGGTGCGATGCACGTGTCCCGACGCATGGACGACATGCATGAGTGCGCGCTCGATGGCGTGCGCGAGGGTGCCGTCGATCTGGCCTTGCTCGGGCTCGAAGTCCTCGGGCGACAGATGCGCGTCCAGCAGCGGACGCAATGCCTCCAGTCGTACCCAGTACATGCTGCCGGAAGGGAAGACCGTTGCAGTCGGCGCGATGGCAGGCAGCCCGCAGCGCACTTCCAGAAAGTCCAGCGCATCCGCATTTGCGCCCATGAACCGCTCCAGCGGCAACACGTGGCCTTCGGGTGCGATCAGGCCCAGGTCGGGCGTCTGGTGTGCGTGTTCCAGCAGCGCGACGGCGCGCTGGCCGGCCAGGCGCTCCACCAGTTCCCGCCGCCACTGCGTGCCGTTGTCGCGGTGCACGGATTGTTTGGTGTGCAGTTTCAGCACCCATGCCACGCCGGCCTCGAGCAGGCGATCGGCGACATGCAGGAAGGGCAGCACGTCGCGGCCCCGGTTCTCATAAGCGGCGACCTCCCAGTCCAGGCCGCAGTCCGCGAGCAGGTCGCGCAGCGCATCGGCCTTCTCCGGCGAGGTGGTGAAGATGGCGCGCCACGCCAGGCCGGAGGCGCGCAGCGAGGCCACGAGGTCCGGCACGGCCTCCAGGTACCACGCGTGCACCACCACGTGCGGGCGTCGATCCGGCGCGGGCACTGGCAGCAGCGCGTTGCGCGTGGCATTGAGCCAGGCATGGCCCAGGCGGATATCCGGCTCCAGCACGGCGCCCTCGGCCCATTCGTTCCACGCGTTGACGAACACCAGGCGTTCGTCGCGGCGATCGGAGGGCAGGCGCTGCGCGATCGTGGCGCGCAGCCAGTCGCGATAGCCACGCGGCGAAGCATGCAGATAGCTACGCCCATGGCCGGCGCGCCGCGGCTCGTTGTCCCAACCGGGGTTGACCGCGGGGTAACGGGGATAGCCCGGATCGGGGCGCGCGACGACCTCCTGCGCCAACGCGCGCCAGTCCAGCGCGCTGCCGCCGTACTCGGGATTGATCAGACGCTGCCGCGCCGTCAGGTCGGGCGGGGTGGCCAGATTGGGCGGAAACTCGATCGCCGCATCGAAGCCGATGCTGTTGGGCACCGGCCGCTCGAATCCCTGGACATAGGCCAGATGCAGCTCGCCGACGCCGTGCTCCCGACACCACTGGCGCCAGCGCGCGGCGGTGGCCGCGGCATCGGGCAACAGGCCAGGGCGATAGACCAGCAGCAGCGGCTTGCCGTCCACGCGCAGATAGCGCGGATCGCGCAGGTACTGGGCGACATGGGCGATGAAGGCCAGGTCGTCGGTTTCGCTGTGCTGCTGGTCGATCAGCGTCACGCCGCTGCGGCCGTCCCAGTTGCGCGCCCAGCGCTCGTTGGCCCAGCACAGGCACAGGGTCAGCGCCAGGTCCGGCGTTTCCAGCCAGCGTTGCAGCGGCGTCTCGAGCAAACGCTTGCCGCCGAACCAATAGAAATAAGCGCAGAAACCCTCGACGCCGTGCTCGCGCGCCAGCGCGGCCTGCCGGCGCAGCGTGTCGACATCGCGCAGATCGTAGAAGCCCAGATCCGAGGGAAGCCGCGGCTGCTGATGTCCCTCGAATTGCGGCAGCGCCTGGGTCACGTTGCGCCATTCGGTGAAACCCTCGCCCCACCACGCGTCATTCTCCGGGATCGGATGGAATTGCGGCAGATAGAAGGCGATCACGCGTGCCGGCAGCGGCGATGGCAGCGGCACGGGCGCCTGAGGCGGCTGATAGCCGATCGCCGCCCGCACCGCGCGCACCTTCGGCCGACGCGATGAAAGCCCCGCATCCTGTCGCCCACGCGGCGCGGGCGGCAGCCAGCCGTGGAAGCGCTGCAGCAGCCGATTGCGAACGCGATCGCGCTGCGCCTGCGACATCGGCACCAGGCGGAACACCGCACGCGCGGTCGTGAACAGCAACCTGCGCAGGCGTGGAGAATGCGGATTCGGCATGCTCAAATGATCCCAGAATCGACGCTGGCAGGCACCCGCAGGCTTGGGATGACACGCAACGACGCGCTGCTGGCACTGCACACGCACTGGCTCGCTCCCGAGGATGCGCAGGCCTTGCAGCAGCAGCTGACCGAAACTCTGCCCTGGTCCATCCACCGCATCCGCCTGTTCGGGCGCTGGGTGGATTCGCCGCGGCTGAGCTGCTGGATCGGCGATCCGCAGGCGGTGTATCGGTATTCGGGGCAGACCTTCGCGCCGCATCCGTGGACGCAGGCGCTGGCGGCGCTGCGCGATCGCCTGCGCGAGGAGCTGGGCGTGCCGTTCAACAGTGTGCTGGCCAATCTGTACCGCGACGGGCGCGACGCGATGGGCTGGCACAGCGATGACGAGCCGGAGCTGGGGGCCGAGCCGGTGATCGCCTCGCTCAGTCTCGGCGCGGCGCGGCGCTTCGTGCTGCGTCGGCGCGACGACCACGCGGTCAAGCAGACGCTGGTGCTCGCGCCGGGCAGTCTGCTGGTGATGCGTGGAGCCTGCCAGCGCGACTGGCAGCATGCGCTGCCGCGCACCGCCAAGCCGGTGGGGCCGCGCCTCAACCTCACCTTCCGCCACATCCGGCCGCTACGGCGCTGAAAGCTAGGCCGGACGCGGCAGCCGCGTTCAGCGGATCTACGGGGAGGCGCGCGGCGGTGTGGCCGGCTGGGCGGCGGCGGTGGTCAGCGTCCAGCCGACGATCTGACCGGTCAGCTGCACCAGCGCCTGGTCGAAGGCCGGCACCACCTGGGCGATGTCCGTGCCGGCGGCCGGCTGGGCGACGCTGAAGGTGCGCGAGGCGAGCACGCTCTGGTCGAGGTTACGCACCAGCTTGGCGTTGACCACCAGCGTGGCCGCCGGCGTGGCGCCGCCGGCGTAGTCCGATTCGAAGCGGCGCACGTCCAGCAGCAGCTTGTAGGTGCCGTGGATGCCGGATTCGGCGCTGCCCACGCCGCCGGTCTTGCCGCTGTCCTCGAACGTGCGCAGCACCGCATCCTCCAGCATGCTGGTCGCACTCTGCGCCCAGGATGCGCCCTTGTAGACCTGCAGCTCGTCGGGG
This sequence comes from Pseudoxanthomonas winnipegensis, assembly GCF_004283755.1. Taxonomy (GTDB): domain Bacteria; phylum Pseudomonadota; class Gammaproteobacteria; order Xanthomonadales; family Xanthomonadaceae; genus Pseudoxanthomonas_A; species Pseudoxanthomonas_A winnipegensis. Next base: position 601,884 of record NZ_SHMH01000001.1, on the reverse strand, counting down.
CTCGGGCGCACGGCGATGCGCGCGCTGTCGAGCAGGCGCGGCGCGGTCGGCTTGGTCGCCACGATCGAGGCCGCCACCTGCGGCCAGGCCGGGTCGGGCGTCACCTGCACGGGCGGTGCGTAGATGGTGGTCGGCGTGCGCGCGCCGCCGCCCAGCAGGGACGAGCAGCCCGCCAGGGCCAGGGTCGAGGCCAGCGTCAAAAACAGCAGCGGCGCCTTCATTTGGGTTCGAACTCCTTGGGTGCGTCGCGGCCAAGCAGGTAGCGCGCGGGGTTGCCTTCCAGCCGGTCGCTGACCTGGCGCAGGTCGCGGATCAGGCCGCGCAGCTCGCCCAGCGTGGGCCCGAGCTGGCCCAGGCCGTCGTTGGCGAAGCTGTTGATGGCCTGGCGGTTCTCGCCCAGGATCGCGTCGGCGTTGCCCGCGGCCGAATCGAGCTTGGCCAGGGCGGCATCCAGCTTGGCCAGCGTGGCCGGCAGCTGCTGCACGACGTGGCGGTCCAGGTCGCTGAGCGTGCCGTTGGCGGTGGTCAGGGTGCGGTCCAGGTTCTGCGCCGCGTCGCGCGCGGACACCAGCAGCGCCTGCACGCCGGCCTCGCGGTTGGCGATGTCGCCGCTGATCGACTGCAGGTTCTGCAGCGTGGAGGAGATGGCCGCCACGTTCTTGTCGCTGAGCACCTGATCGAGTTTCTCGACGATGCGGTTGGCCGTGTCGGTGATGTTCTGCAGCGCCGAGGGGCTGGTGCGGATCACCGGCACGTCGCGCTTGTCCACCTCGGTCAGCGCGCGCGACTGCGGCGAGCCGCCGCTGAGCTGGATGATCGATGGCCCGGTCAGGCTGGTGATGGCGAGCTTGGCGGTGGTGTCGGTCTTGACCGGCGTGCTCGAATCCAGGCGCAGCTGGGCGATGACCTGGCTGGGGTCGTTGGGCGCCAGCGACAGCTTGGTGATCGAACCGACCGCGATGCCGTTGTACTGCACCGGGCTGCCCACGCTCAGGCCGGTGACGGCCTCGCGGAACACCACCTGGTAGGCCTGGAAGCTGCGCTCGGACGAATACTTGGCCGCCCACAGCCCGAACAGCAGCAGGCCGATGCCCACGATGATGGTGAAGGCGCCGATCAGGACGTAATTGGCCTTGGTCTCCAAATCCGGTGCTCCGCTAGTCGTTAACGCGCATCGCGCGCGGCCCGGGCCCGTGGCCCGTGGAAGTATTCCTGCACCCACGGGTGATCGAACTGCTCGACCTCGGACAGCGGCGCGTTGACCACCACCTGCTTGTCCGCCAGCACCGCCACGCGGTCGCAGATAGCGTACAGGGTGTCCAGGTCGTGGGTGATGATGAACACGGTCAGGCCCAGCGCTTCCTGCAGGGTCTTGATCAGCGTGTCGAAAGCGGCCGCGCCGATCGGGTCCAGCCCGGCGGTGGGCTCGTCCAGGAACAGCAGCGGCGGGTCCAGCGCCAGCGCGCGGGCGATGCCGGCGCGCTTGCGCATGCCGCCGGACAGCTGCGAGGGCAGCTTGTTGACCGTGTCGGCCGGCAGGCCGGCCAGCTTCACCTTCAGCAGGGCCAGTTCGTAGCGGAAGGTCTCGGGCAGCTCGGGGTGGTGTTCCTTCAGCGGCACCTGCACGTTCTCGCCCACGGTCAGCGAGGAGAACAGCGCGCCGTCCTGGAACAGCACCCCGGTATTGCGCTCGATGCGCTGGCGCGCGGCGCGGCCGCCGTGGCGTGCGTCTTCGCCCAGCACCTCGATCTGGCCGGCCTCGGGGATCTGCAGCCCCAGGATGCTGCGCATCAGCACCGACTTGCCGGTGCCCGAGCCGCCGACGATGCCGATGATCTCGCCGCGCCGCACGGTCAGGTCCAGCCCGTCGTGCACGGTCTGCGCGCCGAAGCGGTTGACCAGCCCGCGTACGCGGATCACCGCGTCGGTCTCGTCCTGTCCCGGGGCCTCGGTCGGCATCGGCTGCAGTTGCCCGCTCTTTGGCCCCTGGTCCCCGGCCCCTGGTCCCTGCGCGACGTTCACCAGCCCACCTGCATGAACCACAGTGCGGCGAAGGCGTCGATCACGATCACCAGCGAGATCGTCTGCACCACGCTGGAGGTGGTGCGCTCGCCCACCGACTGCGCCGTGCCCTGCACCTGCAGGCCTTCCAGGCAGCCGATCAGGCCGATCACCATGGCGAACACCGGCACCTTCACCAGGCCGACCAGCATGTGCCGCAGTTCGATCGTGTCGTGCAGGCGCGCCAGATACATCTGCGGCGGGATGCCCAGGTCGAAGGCGCCGACCGTCACGCCGCCGGCCAGGCCGGCCATCATCGCCACGAAGGTCAGCAGCGGCAGGGTGAACAGCAGCGCGAGCAGGCGCGGGATCACCAGCAGGTCGATCGGGTCCAGGCCCAGCGTGCGGATCGCATCGACCTCCTCGCGGCTCTTCATCGCGCCGATCTGCGCGGTGAACGAGCTGGCGGTGCGGCCGGCCACCACGATCGCGGTCATCAGCGGCGCCAGCTCGCGCAGGGTGGCGATCGAGACCAGTTCGACCACATAGATCTGCGCGCCGAAGTCGCGCAGGATCGTCGAGCCGAGGAAGGCGATCACCGCGCCGACCAGATAGGACAGCAGCGCTACCAGCGGTACCGCGTCCAGCCCGACCTGTTCCATGTGGTGCACGGTGGAGGTCAGGCGCAGGCGATGCGGCTCGTGCACGATGCGCATCAGCTTGACCAGGTTCTCGCCGGTGAAGCTGACCAAGGCCATGATCGCCCGGCCGTTCTGCTGGACCTGGTAGCCCAGGCGCGCCAGTGCGGCCAGGAAGCCGTAGTCGCGTTTCTTGCGGGGCCGGTCGTCGACCACGTCCTCGATGCTGGACACCAGCGCCTGGTGATCCTGGCGGAACAGCAGGTTCTCCAGCGGCAGCTTGTTACGGCTGGCGTAGCGCAGCAGCGCCAGCACGCCCGCCGAATCCAGCCGCGACACCCCGGTGGCGTCCAGCGTCTGCGCGTCGGCGGGGATGGCGGTGAGCTGGCGGCCCACATCCAGGGCGCAGGCCAGCGTCCAGTTGCCCAGCAACCGGGCCCGCGTGGGCTCGGCCGGGTCGATGCGGACCTCGGGCTGTGTCGGGGCGGGCGTGGTCATGGCGGTCTGGCCGCGAGCATACAGGCTATGCCGGTGAAGGTCAAGGTCACGCCCACCAGGGCCCGGCGGCCCAGCGGTTCGCGCAGCCACAGCGCGCCCAGGATGACCAGAAAGACAGAGGCCGACTCGTTGAGGATCGCCGCCACCGCCGCCGGCGCGTACTTGTAGCCGCCCAGCCACAGCACCATCGACAGGCCCTGTCCGCACAGCGCGGCCAGCACCAGCCGGCCCCACGGCACCGGGCCTGGGTCGAAGCGGAAATGCGCGCGCGTGCGCGGCCACGCCGCCAGCGCCAGCAGGCCGGCCACCGCGCCGAGCAGGCGCAGCAGGGTGATCCACAGCAGCGCATGCGCCTCCAGCACGCGCTTGAGCATCACGATCGACACCGCCATCAGCGCGATCGAGGCCGCGCCGATCAGCACCCCGCGCAGCGCATGCGCCGGCCGGGTCTGCCAGGTGCCCGTGGGCCGCGCGATCAGCAGCACACCGCCCGCCACCAGCGCGAAGCCCAGCCACTGCCACGGGCCCAGCCGCTCGCCCAGGAAGGCATAGCCCATCAGCAGCACCAGCGGGCTGTAGAGATTGCCGACCACGCCCATGCGCCCGGCGCCGAGCTCGTTGAGCGCGCGGAAGTACAGCGTATCGGCCACGGCGATGCCCATGATCCCGCTGACCAGCGCCAGTAGCAGCGCGCCGACGCTCAGGCTGGGCAGCTGGCCATGGGTGGAGGCCAGCGCCAGCGGGGTCAGCGCCAGCAGCACCAGGCCGTTCTTGAACAGGTTCAGCGTCGGCGGCGGCAGGGTGCGGCCCAGCTGGCGGGCCAGGATCACGCCGAACGCCCAGGTCGCCGCGCTGCCCAGGGCCATGGCTTCGCCCAGGCCGATGTTCATAGGGAGCAGGTAAGCGGCATGGGCACGCGGTCGCGAAAGGAGCAGCCCATCAGTGTAGGAGAACGCATGCCCCCGCCTACACTAGGCGTCAACTCCCGAAGCCGTGTCGATGTCCCGTCCCCCCGCGCCCGCCACCTACGCCCAGCGCATCGCCTTTGTCTGCGAGATCGCCGCGCGCCTGCATCGCTACGGCACCACCGCCCAGCGCCTGGAGGGCAGCATCCTGGCCCTGTCGGCGCAGCTGGGGCTGGACTGCGAGCCCTGGTCCAACCCGACCGGCATGATCCTGAGCTTCAGCGACCCCAAGCGCGCGCTGGGGGCCAGCGACACGACCCGCGTGATCCGCCTGGCCCCGGGCGAGAACGATCTCTACAAGCTCAGCGAAGCCGACCGCATCGCCGACGCGGTGGCCGGCGGGCAGATGAGTCTGGCCGAGGGCCATGCCGCGTTGCGCGCGCTGGACCAGCTGCCCACGCGCGGTTTCCGCCTGATGCAGATCCTGGCCTACGGGCTGGCCGCCGGCGGCGTGGCCGGGCTGTGGCGGCTGCCGTGGCTGGACATCGCCACCGCCACGCTGATCGGCCTGCTGATCGGCGTGCTCTCGCAGCTGACCGACCGTCGCCCGCAGCTGCGCGAGGCCAGCGATGCCATCGCCTCGCTGGTGGCCGGCCTGGTCGCCATCCTGATTTCCAACCTGGTCGGCCCGCTCAACCTCAACTCGGTGATCATCACCGCGCTGGTCGTGCTGCTGCCCGGCATGAGCCTGACCAACGCCTTCAACGAGCTCACCAGCCAGCACTGGGTGTCGGGCACGGCGCGCTTCGCCGGCGCGGTCACCACGGTGATCAAGCTGGCCGTGGGCAGCATCATCGCCGTCACCCTGGCCCAGCTGCTGGGCCTCTACCCGGAGGTGCGCGCGCTACGGCCGCAGCCGGACTGGGTGGAATGGGGCGCGCTGGTGATCAGCGCCTTCGCCTTCGCGGTGCTGTTCAAGGCGCATCGGCGTGATTACCCCTGGGCGATGGGCGCGGCGATCTGCGGATATCTGATTTCGCGTTACGCCGGCAAGGCCTGGGGCAGCGAGGTCGGCCTGTTCCTGTCGGCGCTGGTGATGACGGCGCTGGGCAATGCGTTCGCGCGTTATTACAACCGGCCCGGTGCGCTGATCCGGCTGCCCGGCATCATCATGCTGGTGCCGGGCAGCGCCAGCCTGCGCGTGCTGATGAATCTGGCCAGCGGGGCCAACAGCCCGGATTCGACCCTGCTGGTGGTGCTGCAGATCCTGATGGCGCTGGTGGCCGGCCTGCTGTTCGGCAACCTGCTGATCTCTGCGCGCAAGGCGCTCTAGCGCGTCGATTTGATTGCGCGTGAAAACAAAAACGCCGGCAATGCCGGCGTTTTTGTTTGTGCGAGGACGGTCGGATTATTTCTTGCCGGACTTGATCAGGAAATCCTCGACCTTCTTGCCGCTGGCCACCAGCGCGGCCAGCCAGCGCGGCTGCTTGCCGCGGCCGGTCCAGGTTTCCTTGCTGTTGGCCGGGTTCCGGTATTTCGGCGCGACCTTGCCCAGCTTGCGGCCGGCGGTCGGGGATTTCTTGGCGGCCTTGCCGCGGGTCGGCGCGGCGCTGCCGCCACCGAACAGTTCCTCGATCGAGTACCCTTCCGCCTTGGCGAACTTCAGGATGCGGGCACGGACCTTGGTGATGGGCGTGCGCTTGGAGATCACGGTCTGGCGTTTCTGGGCCTGGGTAATCAGCGAGGCCAGTTCTTTGGCCGACAGGCCGGACAGATCAATCGACATCGAATAACTCCGGAAAGGGAAGGGATAACCATGCCCATCCTTGGCGAAAGCGGACCGATCCTAATCCAATCGGGTTATCGATGACAAATGTTTTTTTATTATTCGCCAATATGACAAAGCCGGCATGCGCCGGCTTTGTCGATTCCAGGGCGGGAGATTCCCGTGCCGATCAGCCCGCGCGCAGGCGCTCGAACAGGGCGGCCTTGTCCAGATTCTCGGCCGCCTCGGCGCGGCGCGCGCGGTATTCGAAGGTGCCGGCGGCCACGCCGCGTTCGGACACCACCACCCGATGCGGGATGCCGATCAGCTCGATGTCGGCGAACATCGCGCCCGGGCGCAGGCCGCGGTCGTCGAGCACCGCATCCAGGCCAGCCGCCTGCAGCTCGCCCAGCAGCGACTGCGCCGCCTCGGTCACCGCGGCATCGCCCTTCGGGTTGATCATGCACACGGCCACCTGCCACGGCGCCATCGCGCTCGGCCAGATGATGCCGTTGGCGTCGTGGTTCTGCTCGATCGCCGCGGCCACGATGCGCGAGACGCCGATGCCGTAGCAGCCCATCGACATCACCGCGGCCTTGCCGGTCTCGTCCAGCACAGTGGCCCCCAGGGCCTGGGCGTACTGCTTGCCGAGCTGGAAGATGTGGCCGACCTCGATGCCGCGCGCGAGCTTGATCTGGCCGCCGTCGGCGGCCAGGTCGCCTTCGACCACGTTGCGGATGTCGGCCACCGCATCGGGCTCGGGCAGGTCGCGGCCCCAGTTGACCCCGGCGATGTGGAAGCCGGCCTCGTTGGCGCCGACGACGAAGTCGGCCAGCGCGGCGACCTCGCGGTCGGCGATCACGCGGATGGCCTTGGCCGGCTTTACGGGTCCGAGGAAGCCGGGCTGGCTGCCGAGGTGCTCCAGGATCTCGGCCTCGGTCGCCATGCGGTAGCCGGCCATGCCGGCGACCTTGCCCAGCTTGATCTCGTTGACCTCGTGGTCGCCGCGCACCAGCGCCAGCACGAAGCCGTCCTCGCTCATGGTGGCGATCGACTTGACCGTGCGCTGCAGCGCGATGCCCAGCAGCGCAGCCACGTCCTCGCAGGTCTTCTGCGTGGGCGTCTCGACGCGGCGCAGGGCTTCGCCGGGCGCCGGGCGCGGCGCGGGCTCGGCCGCGACGGCGGCCTCGACGTTGGCCGCGTAATCCGAGGCGGTGGAGAAGGCCAGCGCGTCCTCGCCGGAGCCGGCCAGCACGTGGAATTCCTGCGAGGCATCGCCGCCGATGGCGCCGGAGTCGGCCAGCACCGCGCGGAACTCCAGCCCCAGCCGGGTGAAGATGCGCGTATAGGCCGCATGCATGTTGCGGTACTCGCGCACCAGATCATCGGCGTGCAGATGGAAGGAGTACGCATCCTTCATCAGGAACTCGCGCGAGCGCATCACGCCGAAGCGCGGCCGGATCTCGTCGCGGAACTTGGTCTGGATCTGGTAGAAGTTCACCGGCAGCTGCTTGTAGCTGGACAGCTCGTTGCGCGCGAAGTCGGTGATCACTTCCTCGGCGGTGGGCGCGTAGCAGAACTCCTGCTCCTTGCGGTCCTTGATCTTCAGCAGCTGCGGACCGAACTTGGCCCAGCGCCCGGACTCCTCCCACAGCTCACGCGGCTGGATGGTCGGCATCAGCAGCTCGATCGCGCCGGCGCGGTTCATTTCCTCGCGCACGATCGCCTCGACCTTGCGCAGCACGCGCAGGCCCAGCGGCGACCAGGTGTACAGGCCCGAGGCCAGCTTGCGGATCATGCCGGCGCGCAGCATCAGCTGGTGGCTGACCAGCTCGGCGTCGTTGGGGGTTTCCTTAGTGGTGCGGAGGTGGAACTGCGACAGGCGCATCGTGGAGGTATCGCTGGCGGAAAGCCGCCATTTTGCCAGCTGCGCGCCACGCGCGCCGGTCGGCTGGGCGCGACCGGCCCGGGGATGGAGGACAGGCCCTAGCGGGCGCTATCGCGGTCCAGCGGGATGCGCTCGTAAGCGGTGCCGGCCGGGGGCGGGCGATCGGTGATGTGCAGCACGCCGTCGGCGTCGTGCCAGCGGTACAGCGAAGGCCGCGGCTCGCCCTGCGCCTGCGCGGCCTTGGTGACGTGACGCGCCGGGTGGCCGAACCACCAGGCCAGGCCGCCGCCGAGCAGCAGCAGCGCCAGGACCGCCCAGACGACCCGCATCGTCGCTCAGGCGCCCGGCGGGCGGGTGCTGCCCTCGGCCTTGGCGGCGCTCGGCGTGCAGTAGGCCTTGACCGCCGCTTCGGCCAGCTCGCGCTGGCTGGCGCGCTCGCTGTCGGTCAGCAGCGCGCCCGGCTTGCCGTCGGCGCCGGCCTGGCGCACCGGGGCGTTGTTGGACAGGATGCGCTGGTTCAGGCGCGCGGTCGTGCACTGCGCGTTCTCGGCCGGGGCCTCCTTGGCGCCGGCCGTGGCTTCGCCGCGCGCCATCGCGTCGGCCGGGTTGATCTGCCGGCCCTGCAGAGTGCTCTTCGGTGGCGGCACGTCGGAGTAGTGGGTCACGCCCTGGGCGTCCTTCCACTGGTACATGCTCTGGGCGTTGGCCAGCGGCGCCGCCAGCAGGGCCGACAGGATCAGGCAGGTGGACAGGCGCATGGCAGGCTCCGGGATGGCACAGCGGGCGGAATGGCGGCGATTGCAGCACCCCGGGCCCGCACTGGCAAGCGCCGGCATGACGGCGTGAGGGCCGCCGGCAACGCTAAACTGTGGGAATGGACCCGCTTCCCCAGCCCACCCGTGCGCGCGGCATGTATCTGCTGCCGAACCTGTTCACCACCGCCGGGCTGTTTTCCGGCTTCTACGCGATCATCGCTGCGTCCAATGGCGAATTCGTGTCCGCGGCGATCGCGGTGTTCGTTGCCGCGCTGATGGACGGCGTGGACGGCCGCGTGGCCCGCCTGACCGGCACCAGCAGCGAGTTCGGCGTGCAGTACGACTCGCTGGCCGATCTGGTCAGCTTCGGCATGGCCCCGGCCCTGGTGATGTACCACTGGTCGCTGTCGGCGCTGAAGCTGGACGGGGAGATCATCGGCCGGGTCGGCTGGGCGGTGGCCTTCCTCTACGCGGCCTGCGCGGCGCTGCGCCTGGCGCGGTTCAATACCCAGGTCGGCACGGTGGACAAGCGCTGGTTCGTCGGCCTGGCCAGCCCGGCGGCGGCCGGGCTGATGATGTCCTTCGTCTGGGCCTTCGCCGACGGCAAGCTGGAATGGACCGGCGAGCAGCTGCGCTATGTCGCGCTGGGCGTGACCATCGTGGCGGCGCTGCTGATGGTCAGCCGCATCCGCTTCTGGAGCTTCAAGGGCAGCGGCAAGGGCGGCGCCAAGGCCGACCGGATCCCGTTCCTGCTGGTGGTGCTGGTGCCGGTGGTGATCGCGGTGCTGGTGATCGACCTGCCGCGCACGCTGTGCGCGATCGGCGTGCTGTACGCGCTGTCCGGCCCGGTGATGTGGGCCCTGCAGCGCCGGGGGCGCCGGGAGCCGGCGGCGTGAGCGAAGCCGGCAGCCCGCTGTGGACCGGCGAGCAGCACGCCTGGCTGCGCGCGCTCGGTCATACCGTGTGGGTGCCGGGCCAGCTGGCCGCGGCGGAAGCGCCGGCCTTGGACGCGCCTGCCGCGCCCGTGCGCCGGGCGCCGGCGCAGCCCGCGCGCGAGGCGGCTCCGCCGCCTGCGCCCTCCGCGCCGCCGCGCCGTCCGCCGCCTGCCGCAGCCACCGACAGCGCGCCGGTCGCGCCACGCCGTGCGCCGCCGCGCGGCTCGCTGCTGCCGGACCGCCTGCGGATCGAGCTGCTGCGCGCCTCCGGCCTGAACCCCAATACCCCCGAGGCCGCGGCGATCATGGCCGCCTGGCCCGACAGCGCGAGCCTGCGCGGCAACGCGGCGGCCAAGCGCGCGCTGTGGCCGCAGCTGCGCGCGCTGCGCCGCAAGCGCCTGCCGTGAGCGCGGTCCAGTCCGACGCCGGCGGTGCCGCCAGCCTGCGGCCGATGCGCGAGGCGGACCTGGACGCGGTCATGGCGATCGAGCAGCGCGCCTATCCCTTCCCGTGGACGCGCGGCATCTTCCGCGACTGTCTGCTGGCCGGCTATCCGGCCTGGCTGCTGGTCGAACACGGGCTGACGATCGGCTACGGCGTGATCAGCCTGGCCGCCGACGAGGCGCACATCCTCAATGTCTGCGTGGCGCCCGAGCGCCAGGGCCGCGGCCTGGGCCGCCAGCTGCTGCGCGCGCTGGTGCAGGGCGCGCGCGAGCGCCGCGCCGAACGGGTGTTCCTCGAGGTGCGCCCGTCCAATCCGCATGCCATCGCGCTGTACCACAGCGAAGGCTTCAACGAGATCGGCCGCCGCCCGCGCTACTACCCGGCCAAGGACGGGCGCGAGGACGCCATCGTCATGGCGATCGAACTGATCGACGGCGAGATCGACCGTATGCCGCCGCTGTAGGGCGCTGCCTCGTGTCGTGCGGCTGATCGAAAGCAGAAATACTTCGTGGGAGCCGCCATGGCGGCGATGAGGCTCTACCGGTAAAGCCCCGTCGCCGCCATTGGCCAAAAAGGCCACAAGGGCGGCCCCGCCTGTAGAGCGGAGCTTGCTCCGCTGCGTTTCGGCCGGATCGTCGGGAAGCCTCGGCGGAGCAAGCTCCGCTCTACAAGGCGCCTGCGACTCGATCTGAGAGACCGTTGCTCCCACAAATCCTTGATGCCATGTCGGCTTGCTCAAGCCAGCCGCAGCACCGCCACACCCAGGGCGATCACCCCCGCGGCGAGCAAGCGCGCCCGTGGCGGCCGCTCCTTGAGCAGCAGCACCGAGATACCCAGGCCGAACACGATCGCGCTTTCGCGCAGGGCCGCCACCAGCGCGACCGGCGCGCGGGTCATCGCCCACAGCGCCAGGCTGTAGGACAGCAGCGTGCCCACGCCGCCCGCCAGGCCGCGCGCGGCGTTGCCGCGCAGGTAGGCGAGAAAGACCGCGCGCCGCGCCAGCAGCGCCCAGGCCAGCAGCGGCAGGGCGGTCAGCGCGAACAGCCACAGCGTATAGCTCAGGGGATGGGCGGAACGGCGCGCGCCGGCGGCATCCAGCAGCGTGTAGCCGGCGATCACCGCGGCATTGAGCAGGGGCAGGGCCGCGTGGTGCAGGCGACCGCTGCCCAGCGCCATCGCCAGCACGCCGGCGCAGACCACGGCGATGCCCAGCCAGGCGAGCGGTGCGAGGTGTTCGCCCAGCCACAGCACGCCGACGACGGCCACCAGCAGCGGCGCGGCGCCGCGCATCAGTGGATAGGCCTGGCTCATGTCGGCCACGTGGTAGCAGCGGGCCACCAGGGCGAAGTACAGCGCCTGCAGCAGGGGCGACACGACCAGGAACGGCCAGCTCGCCGCGGCCGGCGCGGGCAGGAAGGGCAGGGCGCAGGCCGCGATCAGTGCGGCGAAGCCGGACACCAGTACCGTGGTCAGCAGCTTGTCCGGCGCGCCCTTGACGAGCGCGTTCCAGCTCGCGTGCATCAGCGCGGCGAACAGCACCAGGCAGAAGACGCTCAGTGGCATGGGCAGGCCTGAAGCGGGGATGGGGTAAGGCTGGGTGGGAGCCGGCATGCCGGCGATGAGGCTTTACCGGGAAAGCCCTATCGCCGGCATGCCGGCTCCCACCAAGCTACCACCAGCCTCATCTCGAGCTATCAGCAGGCTCACCTCGAGTTATCAGCAGCCTCGCATCAAGTAATCAGCAGGCTCACCTCAAGCAGCCAGCAGGCCCGCTTCAAGCGATCGGCAGGCTCGCACCAGGCTCCTACAAGGCACCACCGCAGGATCACAGCTTGGCGCGCTGCTCCTGCAGGGCGGTCAGCTGCGCGGTCCAGTCGGCCAGGCGCACGCGCTCCTGTTCGACCACCGCCGCCGGCACCTTGTCGCTGAACTTGGCCAGCTTGGCCTCGCTCTTCTCGCGCTCGCCGGCGACCCGGGCGATCTCCTTGTCCAGGCGCGCGCGCTCGGCGTCCAGGTCGACCAGGCCCTCCAGCGGCACCAGCAGGCGCAGCTCGCCCACCACCGCGGCGGCCGAGGCCGGCGCATCGGCGCCGTCCAGCCAGTCGATCGCTTCGAGCCTGAGCAGGAAGCGCAGCTGCGAGTCGAAGCGCGCCACGCGCGCACGGTCCTGCGCGTCGCCGGCCTGCAGCAGCAGGCGCACGCTCTTGCCCGGGGAGACCTGCAGCTCGCTGCGCACGCGGCGCAGGGCGCTGATGATGGCCTTGAGCCATTCCACGTCGGCCTCGGCGCCGGCGTAGCCGGTCGCGTCCAGTGCCTGCGCGGTGGGGTAGGCCTGCAGCGAGATGCTGCGGCCGGTCACGCCCACGCGCGGGGCGACCTGCTGCCACAGCTCCTCGGTGACGAACGGCGCCAGCGGATGCAGCAGGCGCAGCAGCTGCTCGAGCACATAGAGCAGAGTGTGGCGGGTGCTGTCGGCGGCGGCCGCGTCGGCCGCGCCGCTCAGCGCGGGCTTGGCCAGCTCGACGAACCAGTCGCAGAACTGATTCCAGGCGAACTCGTACAGGCACTGCGCCAGCAGGTCGAAGCGGTAGCTGGCGAAGTGCTCGGCGGCCTCGCCGGACACGCGCGCCAGGCCGGCCAGGATCCACTTTTCCGCGTCGGTGACCGGCTGCGGGGCGCCGGCGAACCGCGCGCCCTCGGTGTTCATCAGCACGAAGCGCGTGGCGTTCCACAGCTTGTTGCAGAAGTTCTTGTAGCCCTCGGCGCGGCCCAGGTCGAACTTGATGTCGCGCCCGTGCGTGGCCAGCGCGGCGATGGTGAAGCGCAGCGCGTCGGCGCCGTGGGCGGCGATGCCGTCGGGGAACTCCTTGCGCGTGGCCTTCTCGATCTTCTCGGCCAGGCGCGGCTGCATCAGCCCGCTGGTGCGCTTGGCGACCAGATCCTCCAGCGCGATGCCGTCGATGATGTCCAGCGGGTCGAGCACGTTGCCCTTGGACTTGGACATCTTCTGGCCCTGCGCGTCGCGGATCAGGCCGGTCATGTAGACATCGCGGAACGGGATCTTGCCGGTGAAGCTGTCGGTGGCCATGACCATGCGCGCCACCCAGAAGAAGATGATGTCGAAGCCCGTGACCAGCACATCCGAGGGCAGGTAGCGATCGAAGCCGCGCTGCTCCATCGCCTGCTCTTGCGGCCAGCCCAGCGTGGAGAACGGCCACAGCTGCGAGGAGAACCAGGTCTCCAGCACGTCGCTGTCCTGGGTCAGCGCCACGTCGTCGCCCAGGCCGTGCTCGGCGCGCACCTGCGCCTCGTCGCGGCCCACGTAGTACTTGCCGGCCGCGTCGAACCACGCCGGGATGCGATGGCCCCACCACAGCTGGCGGCTGATGCACCAGTCCTGGATGTTCTCCATCCAGTGGCGGTAGGTGTTGATCCAGTTCGGCGGGACGAAGCGGATCTGGCCCGATTCGACCAGTTCCAGGCCGCGCTTGGCCAGCCCGTCCATCTTCACGAACCACTGGTCGGTCAGGTAGGGCTCGATCACCTGGCCGGTGCGGTCGCCGCGCGGCACCTGCAGCTTGTGCGGCTTGGTCTCCACCAGCAGGCCGAGCGCCTCCAGGTCGGCCAGCACCGCCTTGCGCGCGGCATAGCGGTCCAGCCCCTGGTACTTGTGCGGCGCGTTCTCGTTGAGCGCGGCGGTGGGCGTGAACAGGTTGATCATCGGCAGCTCGTGACGCACGCCGACCTGGTAGTCGTTGAAGTCGTGCGCCGGGGTCACCTTGACCACGCCGGTGCCGAAGTCGCGATCGACGTAGTCGTCGCCGATCACCGGGATCGTGCGCTGACTCAGCGGCAGCGCCACCGCCTTGCCGATCAGCCCGGCGTAGCGCGGATCCTCCGGATGGATCATCACCGCCGTGTCGCCGAGCATGGTCTCCGGGCGCGTGGTGGCCACCACCAGGTAGTCGCGGAACTCGCGCAGGGTCTCCTGGCCGTCGGCGTCCACTTCGACGTGTTCATAGGTGGCGCCATCGGCCAGCGGATAGCGGATCGACCACAAAAAGCCGTCTTCCTCGACGTTCTCCACCTCCAGGTCGGAGATCGCCGTCTTCAGCACCGGGTCCCAGTTGACCAGGCGCTGGCCGCGGTAGATCAGGCCCTGCTCGTACCAGCGCACGAAGGCCTCGGTCACCGCCGCCGAGGGCTGCGGGTCCATGGTGAAGGTGCTGCGTGACCAGTCGGCCGAGGTGCCGAGCCGGCGCATCTGGCGCTCGATGGTGTCGCCGGACTGCTGCTTCCATTCCCAGACCTTGGCGATGAAGCCCTCGCGGCCCAGCGAATCGCGCGTTTCGCCCTTGCCCTCCAGCGCCAGGTTGCGGCTGACCACCATCTCGGTGGCGATGCCGGCATGGTCGGTGCCCACCTGCCACAGCGCGTCGAAGCCGCGCATGCGGTGGTAGCGCATCAGCGCATCCATCAGCGTCTGCTGGAACGCATGGCCCATGTGCAGCGTGCCGGTGACGTTGGGCGGCGGCAGCAGGATGGTGTACGGCGTGCCGGTGCCGGAGGGCTTGAACGCGCCGTCGGCTTCCCACTGCGCGTACAGGCGCGCTTCGAAGGCTTTCGGGTCGTAGCTGGAGGCGAGGGTGGTCATAGGCGGGACATCGGCAATCAAAAATGGGGAATCGACAAGGCGCGGGGCGGCGTCGGCCGCGATCGGTGAAGCGGGATCAAGATCCCCGGTGCTCCATCCCGACTGCCCGCTTCATCACATATCGTGCTTGTTGAGCGCGAACCCGCGCGCCTGGTACTGGCGCCAGCGTTCGCGCAGCGGCTCGCGCGCGGCCGGGTCGGCCGGGACGACCTCCAGCACGCGCTCGCAGGCGCCGGCATAGGCGGCGTCGCGCAGGTTGATCACCAGCGGGCGCGGCGCGGCGTCCAGCTCCGGCGCGGCGATCAGCACCGGGGTGATGTCGTCGTCCTCGTCGGTGCCGGCGATTTGGTGCGGCACGTAGGCATCGTCCTCGAAGGCCCACAGCAGCTCGTCCAGCTCCTCGGCCTGGGCGGCGTCGCGCGCCAGGATCAGCGTGGGCTGGTTGGAGGCGTAGGCCCGCTTGGCCAGTTCGCAGACCAGGTTCAGCGGCGCCTCGAGGAAGCGCGGCTTGGCGATCAGGTAGAAGTCGGCGCGCATCAGTGGCGGCCGGGACCGGGGACCGGGGACCGGGGACCGGGGGAAAAGCGGAAGCAGCAGACTCCCGCGGCGTGCACCACGTTGCGAAGACGCGGCACGGCCTCGGCGCCGGCAGTGGGCTTGGAAGTGCGCATGACCCGCTGTTACCGGGTCCCCGGTCCCCGGTCCCCGGTCCCGGTGTCGGCGCGGTCCAGCAGCCACTGCGCCAGCAGGTTCACCGGGCGGCCGGTGGCCATGCCGCGCTTGCCCTCGTCGTTGGCCACGCCGGCGATGTCCAGGTGCGCCCAGCGCTGGCCCTCGGTGAAGCGCGCCAGGAAGCAGCCGGCGGTGATCGCGCCGCCCCAGCGGCCGCCGATGTTGTAGACGTCGGCGAAGGTGGACTCGAGCTGGGACTGGTACTCGTCCCACAGCGGCAGGCGCCAGGCGCGGTCGTAGACGTGCTCGCCGGCGCTGAGCAGTTCCTCGCTCAGGTCGTCGTGCTTGCTCATCAGGCCAGCGGCATGGCGGCCCAGCGCGACCATGCAGGCGCCGGTGAGCGTGGCCACGTCGACCAGGGCCTCGGGCTTGAAGCGCTCGGCGTAGGTCAGCGCGTCGCACAGGATCAGGCGGCCTTCGGCGTCGGTGTTGCCGACCTCGATGGTGCGCCCGGACATGGAGGTGATGACGTCCGAGGGACGATAGGCGTTGCCGTCGATGGCGTTCTCCACCGCCGGCACCACCACCACCAGGTTCAGCGGCAGCTTCAGGCCGACCGCCGCCACGAACGTGCCCAGCACCGTGGCGCCGCCGCACATGTCGTACTTCATCTCCTCGATGCCGCCCTGGGTCTTCAGGTTGACGCCGCCGGTGTCGAAGGTGATGCCCTTGCCGACCAGCACGTAGGGCTTGGCCGACGCATCGTCCGCGCCGTTCCACTTGAGCACGATCAGGCGCGGGCGGTTGGCCGAGCCGCGGGCCACGGCCAGCAGCGAACCCATGCCCAGGGCCTCCATCGCCGCGTCGTCCAGGATCTCGGCCTGGGCGCCGTCATGCTGGGCGGCGAAGTCCTGCGCCTGCTGGGCCAGGTAGGCCGGGGTGCAGACGTTCGGCGGCAGGTTGCCCAGCTCGCGGGTGAACTTCACGCCGTTGGCGATGGCGATGCCCTGGGCCAGCGCGGCGTCGTCGCTGCCGAGGAAGGCGACCTGGGCCAGCGCCTGCGGGTCGGGCTTCTTCTTGCCCAGCGTGGCGGTGTAGCGGTAGGTCGCGTGCTCGGTGGCGGCCACGGCCTGGCGGATCGCCCAGGCGGCGTCGCGGCCGGGGACCTCCAGCTCGGTCAGGGTCACCAGCGCCGAGGCGGACGGTCCGTCCTTGAGCGCGCGGGCGGCCTCGGTCAGCGCCTTCAGGTAGGTCGGCACGTTGAACTTGGCCGGCTCGCCCAGGCCGACCAGCAGCACGCGCGGGGCCTTCACGCCGGGCAGGTCGTAGAGAGCGGTGACCTTACCGCTGCGGCCCGGGGCGTCGCCGCGCTGGGCCAGCGCGGCCAGACGGCCCTGGCTGGCCGCGTCGATGGCGGCCGCCGACGGGCTCAGGGTCTTGTCCGCATAGACGCCCACGACCACGCAATCCACTGCGGCGGTGGTGGGCGTGTCGTGGTTCAGGGTGAATTCCAGGGCCATTGCGCAATTTCCGTCGAGTCGGTTTCACCAGCAGTTACGTACAATCGCCGGCCGCCGCGATGCTGGATGCCCCGGCGCCGACTCGGTCCGCGCGTGCGCGCACCGGCATTCGAACCTGCAATTGTAAGGCAACCCCATCCGATGCCGAAGCTGGACCGCTACCTGTTCTCCGAGTTCACCCAGAGCTTCCTGGCCGCGCTGATGGTGCTGCTGATCGTGAGCATGGGCGGCCTGCTGGTCGACGTGCTGGGCGATGTGGCCAACGGCAAGCTGCCGGCCGGGCTGCTGCTGTCCCAGCTGGGGCTGGCCACGGTGCAGTTCCTGCCCCTGATCCTGTCCCTGGCGCTGATGCTGGGCCTGATGCTGGCCATCGCCCGCCTGTACCGCGACTCGGAAATGGCGGTGCTGACCTCGATCGGCGTGGGCCCGCGGCGCCTGCTGCGCCCGCTGCTGCTGCTGGTGGTGCCGATCGTGGCGATCGTGGCCACGGTCTCGCTGTGGGCCGGCCCGCTGTCGCTGCGCACCAGCCAGGCGATGATCGACAACGCCAACCGCTCGCTGATCCTGGCCGGGCTGGAGCCGGGCCAGTTCACCGTGCTCAGCAACGGCGGGGTGGTCTACGTCAACGGCATGTCCAGCGACGGCACGCGCCTGTCCAAGGTGTTCATGCAGCGCCAGCAGGGCGACCGGCTGGACGTGGTCACCGCCAAGACCGGGCACATGTACTTCGAGGGCGAGACCTCGCGCTTTTTGAAGCTGGAGGATGGCTACCGCGTGGAAGGCCCGGCCGGCGACGGCAAGGACTACCGCATGATGCGCTATGCCAGCAACGAGGTCGCCCTGCCCGACGGCAGCGACAAGAAGACCCAGGACGATCCCGAGCTGCTGCCGACCAGCCAGCTGCTCGGCGATGCCCGGCCGGAGGCCAACGCCCAGCTGCAGACCCGCATCACCCCGCCGCTGCTGTGCCTGGCCTTCGCCCTGCTGACCCTGCCGCTGGCGCGCAGCGCGCCGCGCCAGTCGCGCTACGGGCGGGTGATGCTGGGCTTCCTCGGCTACCTGGTGGCCTTCCTGATGATGATCAACGGCAGCCAGTGGCTGGCCAACGGCAAGCTGCCCGGCGCACTGGGCCTGTGGTGGCTGAGCCTGCCGCTGCTGGCGCTGGGCGTCTGGGCCTATCTGCGTGACGGCCGGCTCTCCCGCCCGAAGGGAGCGCGCGCATGAGGTTCACCCCGCGCATCCACGACCTGTACGTGGGCAAGGTGGTGCTGGGCACCGTGCTGCTGGTCTGGGCGGTGCTGCTCGGGCTGGACGTGACCAACGGCATCTCCGGCCAGCTGCGCGACGTCGGGCGCGGCAACTTCACCTTCACCCACGCGATCGTGTTCACCCTGTACACGGTGCCGCGCCGGGCCTACACGCTGTTCCCGACCGCCGCGGTGATCGGCGCGCTGATGGGCCTGGGCCAGCTGGCCGCCAGCTCCGAGCTGACCGCGCTGCGCGCGCTGGGCCTGTCGCGGCGCCGGCTGAGCCTGTCGGTGGCGGTGACCCTGGCGATCCTCACCGCCGGCATGGTGCTGTGCATGGAGACCGCCGGCGCCTGGGGCCAGACCCAGGCCGACAACCTCAAGGCGGCGGCCAAGTTCGGCAACGTGGCGCGCGGCATGTACGCCGGGCTGTGGGCGCGCGAGGGCGATACCTTCCTCAACGCCCAGTCCGGCGATCTGGTGGCCGGCGCCGACGGCAATTCGCAGCTGCAGCTGCAGGACGTGCGCCTGTATCAGCTCGACGCCGACGGCCGCCTGGCCTCGATCACCCACGCGGCCAACGCGGTGCACGTCACCGACAGCTGGCTGCTGAGGAACGTCACGCGCACCACGTTCGCGCCGCGCTCGGTCCAGCAGGACAAGCTGCCGCAGGAGAACTGGCCCTCCAAGCTCGATCCGGCCGCGCTGGCGGCCACGCTGGGGCAGCCGCGCTACATGTCCGCCGCCGACCTGTCGCGCAGCATCGACTACCGCACCCGCAATAGCCTGGATGCGCGCGACTACGAAGAGGTCTACTGGGGGCGCTGGTTCTATCCGATCAACGTGCTGGCGCTGTGCCTGGCGGCGATCCCGTTCGCCTTCGGCAGCCTGCGCAGCGGCGGCATGGGCAAGCGCCTGTTCTTGGGCATCATGTTCGCGCTGGCGTTCTGGCTGCTGCAGCTGCTGTTTGGCCGCATGGGCACGGCGCTGCGCCTGGATTACCGCCTGGCGTACACCGCCACGCCGGTGCTGATGCTGGTGATCTCGTACTGGCTGTTCAAGCGCAGAAGCAGCTAGACGGCAGGAGTGAGCGAAGGCGGCGCGCCGCGCCTTCCTCGCGCTTGCTTACTCCTCACTCCTCGCTTCACCGCTCAGGCCCAGTCTCGCCACGCGCGTGCCGCTGGCGCGGTCATGCCAGGTCAGGCGCTCGCGGTCGATCCAGGCCCACCAGAAGCCCAGGCCGCCGCACAGCAGCGACAGGGTGCCCACGCCGTAGCGCAGCCACAGCGCGCCCCAGGACGGACGCGCGGTGAAGGCGCCGGCCACCGCGATCTTCCACGGCCGCATGCCCAGGGTCTGGCCGCCGCGGCGCCAGCTCAGCGTGGCGTACAGGCCGGTCACCAGCCAGCAGCACAGCCACAGCAGCCACTGCAGGGCGCTGAACGGGGCGATGTTCTGCCGTGCGGCGTGGTGGCCCAGATAGGTGTAGCCGGCGGTGAAGGCCGCGGATACCGCGAACCACAGCGCCAGCGCCGGCCAGGCGTCGTAGAACAGCGCCAGCAGCCGCCGGCCGACGTAGGCGCGGCGGGGCGCGGGCAGGGCGAGCGGGGCGGCGTCGGGTTCGGCGGACATGGCCGTCAGCATAGAGCGCGCCCGGGCCGGCGCGCACCGCCGTGTCCCTTGGCGGCGCAGTCCGCCGCCTCGATGGCAGGCGCTACCCTTGCCGGCATGAGTACCCCCGCCGAACGCCGCCAGCGCGTGGCCGAGCTGCTGCCCTGCGGCGATGCCGATCAGCGCCAGATCGATCGTTTCCTCGACGCCATCTGGGCCGAAGGCGGCCTGGCCCGCGCCACCCTGGACAGCTACCGGCGCGATCTGCAGGGCTTCGCCCGCTGGGCGAGCTGGCGCGGCGGCGAGCCACCGTCTCGCGCGCCAGCGAGCGCCCCGCCGGGGATGGCCGGACCGGACGCTCCGCAAGCCGGCGCCGTCGCGCCTGCGAGGGCCGCCACCGACAACGTGCTGGCGACCGCCGATCGTGCCCTGATCTTCGACTACCTGGCCTGGCGCACGCGCCAGGGCTATTCGCCACGCAGCAACGCGCGCCTGCTCTCTTGCTTGCGGGCCTTCTACGGCCAGCTGGTGCGTCGCGGCGAACGCGCGGACGATCCGACCGCGCTGCTCGATCCGCCCAAGCTGCCGCGCGCGCTGCCCAAGGCGCTGTCGGAGAGCCAGATCGACGCGCTGCTGGCCGCGCCCGACGTGGACACCCCGCTGGGCCTGCGCGATCGCGCGATGCTGGAGCTGATGTACGCCTGCGGCCTGCGCGTGAGCGAGCTGGTCGGCCTGGCCGACGCCGGCGTCAACCTGCGCCAGGGCGCGCTGCGCGTGCTGGGCAAGGGCAGCAAGGAGCGGATGGTGCCGCTGGGCGAGGAATCCCAGCACTGGCTGCAGCGCTATCTCGACGGCGCGCGCGCGCAGCTGGCGGGCAAGCGCGGCGCGGCGCGGGGCGACGGCCGCACGCCGCTGTTCATCGACGCGGCCGGCCAGCCGCTGAGCCGGCAGGCGTTCTGGGGGCTGGTGAAGCGCTACGCGGTCCTGGCCGGGATCGACGCCACCAGGGTCAGCCCGCACGGCCTGCGCCACAGCTTCGCCACCCACCTGCTCAACCGCGGCGCGGACCTGCGCTCGCTGCAGCTGATGCTGGGCCACAGTTCGCTGTCCACCACCCAGATCTACACCCTGGTCGCCCGCCAGCATCTGCAGCAGCTGCACGCGAAGCATCATCCGAGGGGGTGAGCGCCCGGCTAGGGCTCGCTCGGCCGGGGGGCGTCATCTCGCGACCCAACTGCGCCATTCAGGGTCGCACGGCGCAGCCGGCGCCATGGGCGCGCTTCTGTGGGAGCAACTGTCTCCTCAACGCTAGCGGCCGCTCGTTTGTAGAGCGGAGCTTGTGGCAATCCCCTCTTGGGGACTCCGCTGCTCTTCGTTCGGTTCGTGGGGAAGGCCCCAGCGGAGCAAGCTCCGCTCTACAGGTGGGAGCAACAGTCTCCTCAACGCTAGCGGCCGCCCGTCTGTAGAGCGGAGCTCGCTCCGCTGCTCTTCGTTCGGTTCTTGGGGAAGGCCCCAGCGGAGCAAGCTCCGCTCTACAGGTGGGAGCAACAGTCTCCTCAACGCTAGCGGCTGCTCGTCTGTAGAGCGGAGCTCGCTCCGCTGCTCTTCGTTCGGTTCGTGGGGAAGGCCCTAGCGGAGCAAGCTCCGCTCTACAGGTGGGGGCCGCCCTTTTGGTCTCTTCGGCCAATGGCGGCGATGCGGCCTTGCCGGGAAAGCCCCTCGCCGGCATGCCGGCTCCCCACAGACCACAGCGGGGCATGCCGCTCCTGGGGCGGGGCGCCGCTGGCCAAGCCCTTCAGCCGGCCTGTGCGAGAATCCGGTCCGATGCCCCGCCTGGCGGGGCCCCGCGCCGAGCGCCGCACGCGGCCGCCGGCCCCGAACCAGGAAGTCCCACGATGCGCCGTCTTGTCCCCCTCGTCCTGCTGACCGGCCTGAGCCTGACCGCCTGCGCCAAGTCGCCGCAGTCCGCCGCCGATACCGCCAAGCCCGCCACCGCCACCGCTGCGGCCGCGCCGGCCGGCAACGACCAGGTCGAAGCCCGGGTTCGCGCCGCGCTCAAGCAGCTCAATCCCCAGGTCGACGTGGACTACATCGGCAAGGCGCCGCTGCCGGGCTTCCGCGAGGTGATCGCCGCCGGCCAGCTGGTCTACATCAGCGACGACGGCAAGTACCTGGTCCAGGGCAACGTGATCGACGTGGCCCAGCGCAAGGACCTGATGCAGGGCAGCGACGCGCTGGCCCAGTACCGCCAGAACCTGCTCAAGTCGGTCAAGCAGGCCGACCGCATCGTGTTCGCGCCGGCCAATCCCAAGTACACCGTCAGCGTGTTCACCGACATCGAGTGCGGCTACTGCCGCAAGCTGCACAGCCAGATCGCCGACTACAACAAGCAGGGCATCGCGGTGGAATACCTGGCCTGGCCGCGCATGGGCCTGGGCAGCCAGGACCACAAGGACATGATCTCGGTCTGGTGCGCGGCCGATCGCCGCAAGGCCCTGACCGAGGCCAAGGCCAGCGGCCAGGTCACCGCGCGCGACTGCAACAACCCGGTGAACATGGAATACAACGTCGGCCAGCGCCTGGGGGTCAATGGCACCCCGGCCGTGTTCGCCCCGGACGGCAACCAGATCGGCGGCTACCTGCCGCCGGCCGAGATGCGTGCGGCGCTGGACAAGCTGGCGGCCGCCGACGCCGCCAAGGCCAAGAGCGCCGGCATGCCGTAAAGGCGTGGGAGCAACGGCCTGCTCGAATCCAGCAGCGACCTGCCTGTAGAGCGGAGCTTGCTCCGCTGGGGCTTTCCCATGATCCGGCCGAAAAACAGCGGAGCAAGCTCCGCTCTACACGTGGGAGCCGCCACGGCGGCGATGAGGCTCTACCGGTAAAGCCCTACCGCCGCCATGGCGGCTCCCACATTAGGTTTGGCGCTGTGGCATTGCCGGGAAAGCCCCGCCCCGCCATGGCGGGGCCCGCCGCCGGTACAATGGGCGGCCCCGCTCCACGGCTCCCACGGTTCCCGGACATGATCGTCCTCGAAGGCCAGCCGGCCTTGTCGCAGTTCCGCCGCGCGCGGCTCGAATCCCGCCTGCAGTCCGTCGCCCCCCAGGTCCGCCTCCTGGGCACCTGGCAGGTCTACTTCATCGATCCGCAGCCGGGCACCGCGCCGGACCTGGAGGCGCTGCGCCGCATCCTGCAGGCCGGCGACACGCCGGCCGCGCGCGAGGACGGGGCCACCAGCCGTCTGGTCGTGCCGCGCCTGGGCACGCGCTCGCCCTGGTCGAGCAAGGCCACCGAACTGCTGCGCGGCGCCGGCATCGCCGTGCACCGGGTCGAGCGCGGCACGCGCGTGGACCTGGCCGGCTGGCCGGACGATGCGGCCGCCCGCACGGCGCTGGACAAGCTGCTGCACGATCCGATGACCCAGTCGCTGCTGGCCGGCGTCGAGCAGGCCGGTGCGCTGTTCGAGGCGCCGCCGCGAGGCGAACTGGCGCGTGTGCCGCTGGATGCGCTGGAAGCGGCCAACGCGCGCCTCGGCCTGGCCCTGGCCCAGGACGAGATCGACTACCTGCGCGCGCGCTACGCGGCGCTGGGGCGCGACCCGTCCGACGTCGAACTGATGATGTTCGCGCAGGCCAATTCCGAGCACTGCCGGCACAAGATCTTCAACGCCAGCTGGACCATCGACGGCCGCGCCCAGGAGCGCTCGCTGTTCAAGATGATCAAGCACACCCACCAGCAGACCCCGCAGTACACGCTGTCGGCCTACAGCGACAACGCCGCGGTGGTCGAGGGCCTGCCGGTCGCGCGCTACCGGCCCGATCCGGCCAGCGGCCAGTACCGCAGCGAGGCGGTGCTGCCCAGCGCCTTCCAGATCAAGGTCGAGACCCACAACCACCCGACCGCGATCGCGCCGTTCCCCGGCGCCTCGACCGGCGCCGGCGGCGAGATCCGCGACGAGGGCGCCACCGGGCGCGGCGGCAAGCCCAAGGCCGGCCTGACCGGCTTCAGCGTTTCGCACCTGCGCATCCCCACGCTGCCGCAGCCGTGGGAGGCTCCGCGCGCGCTCAACCCGCGCATGGCGCCGGCGCTGGAGATCATGCTCGACGGCCCGCTGGGCGGGGCGGCGTTCAACAACGAATTCGGCCGGCCCAACCTGCTGGGCTACTTCCGCAGCTTCGAGCTGCCCGAAGGCGCGGGCCTGACCCGCGCCTACGACAAGCCGATCATGCTGGCCGGCGGCCTGGGTGCGATCGACCGCTGCCAGGTCGAGAAGAAGACCCTGCAGCCGGGCGATGCGGTGATCGTGCTGGGCGGCCCGGCGATGCTGATCGGGCTGGGCGGCGGCGCGGCCAGTTCGGTCGCCTCCGGCGACAGCGCCGAGGACCTCGACTTCGCCAGCGTGCAGCGCGACAACCCGGAGATGGAGCGCCGCTGCCAGGAAGTGATCGACCGCTGCGTGGCGCTGGGCGCGGACAATCCGATCCGCTGGTTCCACGACGTCGGCGCCGGCGGCCTGTCCAACGCCATCCCCGAACTGCTGCACGACTCGGGCGTGGGCGGGATCATCGACCTGGACAAGGTGCCCAGCGACGATCCCTCGCTCTCGCCGCTGGAGCTGTGGTGCAACGAATCGCAGGAGCGCTACGTCCTGGGCGTGCCGCAGGCCCGCCTGGCCGAGTTCGCCGCGATCTGCGAGCGCGAGCGCTGTCCCTTCGCCGCGGTCGGCGTGGCGACCGCCGAGGAGCGGCTCGTTGTGGGATATGGCGTCCTCGGCGCCGGGATTCGGGATTCGGGATTCGGGATCGGCCAGCCCGTCGCTTCCGCCCAATCCCCAATCCCCAATCCCCAATCCCCGCACCCGATCGACTTGCCGATGGACGTGCTGTTCGGCAAAGCACCGAAGATGCATCGCGAGACGGCGCATCCGGCGCCGGCGCGCTGGCCCGAGCTGAAGACCGAGGGGCTGGAGCTGCGCGAGGCGGGGCTGCGCGTGCTGGCGCATCCGTCGGTGGCGTCCAAGAGCTTCCTGGTCACCATCGGCGACCGCAGCGTCGGCGGGCTGACCGCGCGCGATCAGATGATCGGCCCCTGGCAGCTGCCGCTGGCCGACTGCGCGATCACGCTGGCCGGGTTCGACACCTTCGCCGGCGAGGCGATGTCCATCGGCGAGCGCGCGCCCTTGGCGCTGCTGGATGCCGCCGCCTCGGCGCGCATGGCCGTGGGCGAGGCGATCACCAACCTGTGCGCCGCGCCGGTGCCGGCGCTGGAACACGTCAAGCTGTCGGCCAACTGGATGGCCGCGGCCAACCACGCCGGCGAGGACGCGCTGCTGTTCGACGCCGTGCGCGCGGTCGGCATGGAGCTGTGTCCGCAGCTGGGCCTGAGCATCCCGGTGGGCAAGGACTCGCTGTCGATGCAGGCGGTGTGGACGGCTGGGAATGGGGAATCGGGAGTCGGGAATCGGGAAGCGGCGGTCGCCGCGGTTGCCGACGCTTCTGCTTCGCCCACTCCCCATTCCCCATTCCCCATTCCCGGCGAAACGCTGAAAAGCGTTTCGCCCGTCTCCCTGGTCATCTCCGCGTTCGCGCCGGTCGACGACGCGCGCACGCAGCTCACCCCGCTGCTGTCGCGCGAGCCGGACACCGAGCTGTGGCTGATCGGGCTGGGCGGCGGCAAGCAGCGCCTGGGCGGTTCGGTGCTGGCGCAGGTGTTCGCCGGCGACGAGGCGCTGCCGGCCTTCGGCGGCGACGTGCCGGACCTGGACAACCCCGAGCTGCTGCGCAATTTCTTCGAGATGGTGCGCGAGGCGCGCGCGGCCGGCCTGCTGCTGGCCTATCACGACCGCAGCGACGGCGGTGCTTTCGCCGCGCTGTGCGAGATGGCCTTCGCCGCGCGTCTGGGCGTGGACATCGCGCTGGATGCCTGGGGCGAGGACGCCTTTCGCGCGCTGTTCAACGAGGAACTCGGCGCCATCGTGCAGATCGCCGCCGAAGACCGCGCCGCCTTCGCCGACCTGGTCGAGCGCCATGCGCTGACCGAATGCGCGCAGCGCATCGCCAGGCCCACCACCGCGCCGAGCGTGCGCGTCACCCAGGCCGGCCAGCCGCTGGCCGAGTGGCGCTGGGAGGAGCTGTTCGACGCGTGGTGGTCGGTGAGCCACGCCATGCAGCGCCTGCGTGACAACCCCGAGAGTGCCGACGAGGAGCGCCACACCGCGCGCACCTTCGCCGAGCCGGGCCTGAAGCCCAAGCTGGTGTTCGATCCGGCCGAGGACGTGGCCGCGCCGTTCATCGCCACCGGGGCGCGGCCGAAGGTCGCGATCCTGCGCGAGCAGGGCGTCAACGGCCAGATCGAGATGGCCAACGCCTTCGAACGTGCCGGCTTCGACGCCTTCGACGTGCACATGAGCGATCTGATCGAGGGCCGCGTGACGTTGGAGCGCTTCACCGGCCTGGCCGCGTGCGGCGGCTTCAGCTATGGCGACGTGCTCGGCGCGGGCCGCGGCTGGGCGACCTCGATCCTGGAACGTCCGGCATTGCGCGCGCAGTTCGCCGCGTTCTTCGCGCGCGAGGCGACCTTCTCGCTGGGCGTGTGCAACGGCTGCCAGATGCTGAGCCAGCTCAAGGACATCATTCCCGGCGCCGAGCACTGGCCGCGCTTCCTGCGCAACCGCAGCGAGCAGTTCGAGGCGCGCACCGCGCTGCTGGAGGTGGTGGAATCGCCGTCGGTGTTCTTCCGCGGCATGGCCGGCTCGCGCATTCCGGTGGCCGTGGCCCATGGCGAGGGCCGCGCCGAGTTCGATTCGGCGGTGGACCTGGCCGCCGCGCGCGTGTCGCTGCGCTACGTCGATGGCGATGGCCAGGTGGCCACGCGCTACCCGACCAATCCCAACGGTTCGCCCGAGGGCATCACGGGCCTGACCACCAGCGACGGCCGCGCCACCATCCTGATGCCGCATCCGGAACGCACGCCGCGCACGGTCAACCTGAGCTGGTCGCCGGCCGGCTGGGCGGACGACTCGCCGTGGCTGCGCATGTTCCGCAATGCACGGGTGTGGTGCGGCTAGCGCCGGGTCTTCGACGCTCGCGACATTGCGCCGCACACATCGACGCCCATCGCTTGCGATGGGCGTTGTGCGTTATGTGACCTCTGTTCCTTTACGCGATATTCGTTCTCGCAATTTGCGCAGGCCATCTCGGCATGAAGTCGTTGAAATGGCTTGTTTTGCCGCGTCTTCGCATGGCGTTGCAATGCATGAACGGCACTTGACGTCAAGAAATTGACTCGCGGACTATCGATCCAGACGCATGACGCGAGTCCATGCGTTCGGTCCGCCATTAAATCCCCCGCAAGGTGGACCGTCGCCGTTCAACGAGAGAGAGACATCCGACTGCTGTGACCGTGTGCGCGAAGCGATTCGCGCGCCGACGGGGGTCTCTTGCCCGCAACAACACAACGCCAAGGAAAGGAACGCATGAATCGCATCTTCTGCAAGCTGTGGGATGCCCGACGCGGGCAGGTCGTGGTGGCCTCGGAACTGGCCTCGCGCCACGGCAAGGGCAAGGGGGCGCGCATGGTGCGGGCCGCGCTCGCCGCGGTGGTGGTGTTCGCCGCGCACAGCGCGCTGGCGCAATCGGTGGGCGGTGGCGTTTCCTCCGGCAAGGCCAGCACCGCGATCTCGCCGCAGACGGCCGACTGCGCCGATGCGGCCACGCGCACGGCGCGCGCCGGCGGCGGGAACGGCATCGCGATCGGCTGCGGCGCCGATGCCTCGGGCGATGCGTCCACGGCGGTGGGCTTCCAGAGCGAGGCCAGCGGCGCGCAGTCCACCGCCAGCGGCGCGGCAGCGCTGGCCAGCGGCGATGGCGGCGTGGCGCACGGTGCGCTGAGCGAGGCGTCCGGCGTGGAATCCACGGCCAGCGGCTACTACAGCGCCGCCACCGCCGACGGCGCCACCGCGCATGGCGCGGAGAGTGTGGCCAGCGGCATCGAATCGACCGCTGGCGGTTTTTTGTCCACCGCCAGCGGCGCCGGGGCGACCGCGCACGGCGCCGAATCCGTGGCCAGCGGCGACTACGCCACCAGCCTGGGCCTGGCCGCGCAAGCCACCGGCACCAGCGCCACGGCGCTGGGTGAGTTCTCCATCGCCGGCGGCGAGGAAAGCACCGCGGTCGGCGGCTCGGCGCTGGGCGGCACCTACCAGACCCAGGCGCTGGGCATAGGCGGCGCGGCCTTCGGCAACGGCGCCTGGGCCAATGGCGACTATGGCACCGCGCTGGGCTATCTGAGCTCGGCCGATGCGCAAGGCGCCAGTGCGCTGGGCGCGGGCGCGTGGGCGCAGGCCAGCGACAGCACCGCGCTGGGCTTCGGCGCGCACGGCGCCGCGGCCAACAGCGTGGCGCTGGGCGCGCGCTCGGTGGCGCAGCGCGAGAACAGCGTGTCGGTCGGCGATGCCGGCGCCGAGCGCCAGATCGTCAACGTGGCCGCCGGCACCGAAGCCACCGATGCGGTCAACAAGGCGCAGCTGGATGAAGTCGCCGCGACCGCCAACACCACCAGCACGTATTTCCAGGCCAGCGGCAGCGCCGACAGCGATGCCGGTGCCTACGTCGAAGGCGACAACGCCGTGGCCGCGGGCGAGGCCGCCAACGCCATCGGCAACGGCGCCTCGGCGCTCGGCGGCGGCGCCACGGCGGCCGGCGTCAACGCGACCGCCAGCGGCTTCAATGCCACCGCCAGCGCCGACTCGGCGACCGCGGTGGGCGGCACGCTGACCTATGCCGATCCGGACACCGGCGAGGTGCTGCTCGATCAGACCACCAGCGCCAGCGCGGTTGGTGCCAGCGCGCTGGGCGCCGGTGCGCAGGCCAGCGGCGCGTTCAGCACCGCCACCGGTGCCGCCGCCACGGCGACGGGCCTGCAGGCCACGGCGAGCGGCTTCAGCAGCAGCGCGGCCGGGCTGGCCGCCACGGCCAACGGCGGCTTCGCCAGCGCGGCAGGGGACTTCGGCTCGGCCTTCGGCTATGGCAGCGAGGCGGCGGGCGTCAACGCGACCGCGCTGGGTGCGGGCGCCGCCGCGCAGGGCGGCAGTTCCACCGCCGTGGGCGAGAGCAGCCAGGCGCTGGGCGAGGAGGCGACCGCGGTCGGCGGCAGCACCTTCTTCGGCCTGATCGGCACGCGCGCCAGCGGCACTGGCAGCGCCGCGTTCGGCAACGGTGCCTGGGCCACAGGCGAATACAGCACCGCGCTGGGGCATAACAGCTATGCCGACGGCACCAGCAGCGCGGCGATCGGTGTCAACGCCTTCGCCGAAGCGGAGAACAGCGTCGCGCTGGGCGCCGATTCGGTGGCCTCGCGCGCCAATACGGTGTCGGTGGGCGATGCCGGCGCCGAGCGTCAGCTCACCAACGTCGCCGCCGGGACCGAGGGCACCGACGCGGTCAACAAGGCGCAGCTGGACGAGGTGGCCACGACCGCCAACACCACGCGCAAGTACTTCCAGGCCAGCGGCAGCGCCGACAGCGATGCCGGCGCCTATGTGGAAGGCGATGACGCGATCGCCGCGGGCGAGGCCGCCAACGCGCTGGGCACCGGCGCATCGGCTTACGGCGCGGGCGCCGGCGCGGCGGGCAACCAGGCCACGGCCATCGGCCACAACAGCGCGGCGGTGGGCGAGGGCAGTGTCGCGGTCGGCGGCATGGGCCAGGCCTTCGATCAGTACAACAGCCCCATCGAGGATGCGGACGGCAAGCCGGTGCTGGTCGGCGCCAACGCCACCCAGGACGCCACCGCCGTCGGCGCCGGCGCGCAGGCCACCGGCGCGGTGTCCTCGGCGTTCGGCTACGGCGCGCAGGCGCTGGGCGAACACAGCACGGCCGGCGGCTACAAGGCGCGCGCGGTCGGCGGCTATGCGGTGGCCTTCGGCGACAGCGCCTGGGCCAGCCAGGATTACGCCACCGCGGTCGGCGCCTATGCCTGGGCCACTGCCGAGGGCGCCTCGGCCTTCGGCCAGGGCGCGTGGGCGACCGGGCTCAACACCTCGGCCTTCGGCACCGGTGCCTGGGCCAGCGGCAGCGGCGCGACCTCGATCGGTTTCAACAGCTGGGCCCCGGGCGCCAGCGCCACCGCGATCGGTCGCGGCGCGTTCGGCTATGGCGACTACAGCATCGGCCTGGGCTACCAGGCGCTGGGCAACACGATCAACAGCATCGCCATCGGCACCAATGCGCTGGCCGACAACGAGAGCGCCATCGCGCTCGGCGCCGGCAGCGAGGCCACCGGCAACAACGCCGTGGCGCTGGGCGCCGGTGCGGTGGCCGCGCGCGACAACAGCGTCTCGGTCGGCGATGCCGGTGCCGAGCGCCAGATCACCAACGTCGCCGCCGGCACGCAGGACACCGACGCGGTGAACAAGGCGCAGCTGGACCGGGTCGCCGCCACCGCGCAGACCACCAGCAAGTACTTCCAGGCCAGCGGCAGTGCCGACAGCGATGCCGGTGCGTATGTGGAAGGCGACAACGCCGTGGCCGCGGGCGAGGCGAGCAATGCGATCGGCAGCGGTGCCTCGGCGTTCGGCTCGGGTGCCAACGCCAGCGCGCAGAACGCCACCGCAGTGGGCTTCAACGCCGTGGCCGCGGGCCAGAACGCGGCGGCCTTCGGCAACAACGCGCAGGCCACCGGACCTGCGAGCGTGGCCGTGGGCGGCGTGGCGGTGGACGAGAACGGCGATCCGCTGATCACCGTCGAGGGCGCGCCGGTCAGCACCGGCGCGACCAGCGCCAGCGTGGGCGGCACCGCGCTGGGCGCCAGCGCCGATGCCTCCGGCTTCGCCGCCACCGCCACGGGCGTGGGCGCCTACGCGGCCGGCGCGCAGGCCACGGCGGTGGGCGCGGTGGCCAATGCGATCGGCGACTACACCACCGCGGTAGGCACCTCGAGTGCGGCGGTGGGCACCAGTTCGACCGCGGTCGGCGGCGTGGTCGATCTGGTTCCGGGGCAGGGCGCGTTCGTTTCGACGCAGGCCAGCGGTGAATCGGCCAGCGCCTTCGGCGCCGGCGCGATCGCCGCGGGCGATTACAGCCTGGCCAGCGGCGTGCTCAGCGGGGCCGACGGGCTGGAGAGCACGGCGGTGGGTTACTTCGCCTATGCGCCTTCCGCCCTGTCCACCGCGCTGGGCGCCGAGACCTGGGCCAGCGGCGAGGCGAGTACGGCGATCGGTTACTACGCCACCGCGTTCGGCGACAACAGCGTGGCGCTGGGCGCCAATTCCAAGGCCACGCGCAACAACACGGTCTCGGTCGGCGATGCGGGTGCCGAGCGCCAGATCACCAACGTCGCCGCCGGCACGCAGGACACCGATGCGGTGAACAAGTCGCAGCTCGATGCGGTGGCGGCCTCGGCCGAAGGCACCAGCGCGGGCTTCCAGTTCTCCGGCAAGGGTTTGGCCAGCGCCGGCGGCAGCGATGCTACCGCGGCTGGTTCGGGGGCGAACGCCGCTGGCAATCGCAGCGTAGCGCTGGGCGCGGGCAGTGCGGCCAGCGGTGCCGGTGCCATCGCGGTGGGCGCTGCGAGCAAGGCCAGTGCGGTCAACGCCACCTCGGTCGGCCTGCAGTCCAGCACGCTGGGCGCCAACGGCGTGACCGTGGGCTACAACGCCTTCGTGCGGCAGAGCGCGAGCAACGGCGTGGCGCTGGGTGCCAATGCGGGTGCGACCGGCGCCAACTCGGTGGCGCTGGGCGCGGGCTCGCGCACCTACGAGGCCGACACCGTCTCGCTGGGCAGCGGCAACGGCCGCGGCGGCCCGGCCACGCGCCGCATCGTCAACCTCAGCCAGGGCCTGCTGGCCGAGGGCAGCACCGAGGCGGTCACCGGCGGTCAGCTCTACCAGTCGCTGCAGGCCTATGCGCGCTACCTCGGTGGCGGCGCCTCGGTCGGCCCGCTCGGCGGGCTGACCACGCCGACCTTCATCGTGCAGGGCGATGGCTACAACAGCGTGGGCGATGCGCTGGCCGCGCTGGATTCGAAGGTGACCGAGCTCGACGCGCGCAGCGGCACGGCCAGCGCCAGCAAGGTCGCCACCTCCGCACGCAGGACGCTCAGCGCCGCCGCCCCGGCCAGCGTCGAGCCGGCAGCGGAAGAAGCGTCCACCGAGACGCTGCGCACCGCCGCGAGCGAGCGCTCCACGCCTGTTACCTCCACCGCCACTGCCGCCGCCACGACCGCCGCAGCGGCCACGCCGGCCTCCACCACGCTCGGCGACGCGGCCCAGGCCAATGCCGACAGCGGCACCGCGATCGGCGGCGCCGCCTATGCCGCCGGCCCCGGCGACACGGCCATCGGCAGTAATGCGCGGGTCAACGCCGACGGCAGCACCGCGGTCGGCGCCAATGCCACCATCGCCGCCGAGGCGACCAACGCGGTCGCGGTGGGCGAAGGCACCTCGGTCACCGCGGCCAGCGGCACGGCCGTGGGGCAGGGCAGCAGCGTGAGTGCGCAGAACGCCGTCGCCCTGGGCCAGGGGTCGACCAACGACCGCGCCAACACCGTCTCGGTGGGCAGTGCCGGCAACCAGCGCCAGGTCACCAACGTGGCCGCCGGCACGCAAGCCAACGATGCGGCCAACGTCGGCCAGGTGCAGGCCGGCGACGCGCAGTCGGTGGCCACCGCCAAGGCCTATACCGACAACACCGCCACGCAGACGCTGAGCAGCGCCAACAGCTACACCGACGCCAAGTTCAACGCCTGGAACCAGGACCTGGACGGCTACAAGCAGGGCGTGGACCGCCGCTTCGCCGAGCAGGACCGCCGCATCGACCGCCAGGGCGCGATGAACGCGGCGATGCTCAACATGGCCACCAGCGCCGCCGGCATCCACACCGAGAACCGTGTCGGCGTCGGCGTGGGCTTCCAGGGCGGCGAGAACGCGCTGTCGGTGGGCTACCAGCGCGCGCTCAGCGAGCGGGCCACGATCACCGTCGGCGGCGCCTTCAGCGGCGACGAACGCTCGGTGGGCGTGGGCGCCGGCTTCGGCTGGTGAGGCAACACCACGGGCCGTCGCCCTCGCGGCGGCCCGTGCAGGGATGGAACGCCGCCCGGCCCAGCCCGACGCGGCGCACATGCGTCATCGAACCCGGCCCGCCAGGCGCCGGGCTGACACTTTCACTTGCGCAAAGGGACGACCAGCAATGACCAGCACACCTCGCGGCATCCTCCTTCCGGCCCTCGTGCTCGCGCTCGCCGCCAGCACGGCCAGCCACGCGGCCACGCCGACGCAGACCACGCGCCTGCCCACGGCGGGCGCGGAGAGCGAGCAGAAGATCGGCCGCTTCATCATCACCTACCGCGACGGCAGCACCGCCACCGCGTCCAGCGCGACCGGCATTGCCGCGCGCGCCACCACGGCGCTGTCGCGCGCCGGCCTGAGCGCGCCCGGCCGCATCGCCACCGCCAGCCATCTGCGTCGGCTCGCCACCGGTGCCGAACTGGTCAAGACCTCGCGCAAGCTCGATCGCGTCGAGGCCGAGGCCTTCATGCGCCAGCTCGCCGCCGACCCGGCCGTGCTGCGCGTGCAGCCCGACCTGCTGCGCCGCCCGGTGCGCGACATCCGCGCCCCGGCCGCGGCCGCGCCGGCCACCTTCACCCCCAGCGACACCTACTACGCCAAGTACCAGTGGCATCTGAAGGCGCCCGACGGCACCGCCACCCAGGGCGGCAACGCCAACAACGGCGGCGCCAACGTCAACAACGCCTGGGACCTGGCCGACGGCAACGGCATCGTCATCGCCGTGCTCGATACCGGCATCACCCGCCACGTCGACCTGAACACCGAGCTGGCCGGCGACGGCTACGACTTCATCACCGACAAGCTGATCTCCGGCCGCGACGCCGACGGTCGCGCGCCCGGCGGCTGGGACACCGGCGACTGGACCACCGAGGAGCCGTGGCTGAGCGCGTGCACCAACGCCGACAACCCGCCCGAGGACAGCACCTGGCACGGCACCCACGTGGCCGGCACCGCCGGCGCCGAGCTGACCAACAACGCCGCCGGCATGGCCGGCGTGGCCTACAACGCGAAGATCCTGCCGGTGCGCGTGCTGGGCCACTGCGGCGGCTACGACAGCGACATCGCCGACGCGATCATCTGGGCCGCTGGCGGCAGCGTGGACGGCGTGCCGGCCAACACCCATCCGGCCCAGGTCATCAACCTCAGCCTGGGCGGCAGTGGCGTGTGCACGGCCAGCGACGTCACCGGTCAGGCCGTGGCCCAGGCCAACGCGCTGGGCGCCACCGTGGTGGTCTCGGCCGGCAACAGCAACGCCGACGCGGCGGGCTATTCGCCGGCCAGCTGCCCGGGCGTGATCACCGTGGCCTCCACTGGCATCACCAGCCGCCGCGCCTACTACTCCAACTACGGCACCAGCGTGGAGATCGCCGCGCCCGGCGGCGGCGTGTATCCCAACGACGGCACCTCCGGCACGCCGACCAACGACGGCTTCGTCTGGCAGGCGCTGAACTCGGGCACCACCACGCCGGTGGACAACGACAGCGACTACGGCGGCTACGCCGGCACCTCGCAGGCCGCCCCGCACGTCAGCGGCGTGGTGGCGCTGGTGCAGGGCGCGCGTTTGGACGCCGGCCTGCCGCTGCTCACGCCCACCGAAGTGGTCGACCTGCTGCAGCGCACCGCCCATGCGCCGGCGGTGGCCCCGGTCGCCAACCGGCCCATCGGCGCGGGCATCGTCGATGCCGCCGCCGCGGTGAAGGAAGCCATCGCCACGCCGTGCGATCCGCAGACCGAGACCTGTGGTCCGCAGGCCACGCCGCTGACCAACAAGGTCGGCGTCACCGTCTCGGGCACCACCGGCAGCGAGACGCTGTACAGCTTCGAGGCCGTGGCCGGCAAGACGCTGTCGTTCATCACCTTGGGGGGAACCGGCAACCTGTCGCTGTACGCCAGCTTCGACAAGGCGCCGACCAGCAGCGACTTCGACGCCAAGTCCACCCGCGCCGGCAACAACGAGACCGTGCGCTTCACCGCGCCCAAGTCCGGCACGTACTACCTCAAGGTGGTGGGCACCGGCGCCTATGCGGGCGCCACGCTGTCGGCGCGGCAGTAAGGCCCGGCACCGCGCCGGGGCCCGGCCCCGGCGCGGCGTCGCCTGCGCAGGCGCGGTGCGCCGTGCCCCTGCCGCCGCGTCGCGGGCCGCTGTTAGAGTTGCGCCCCTATGCTGCGCAAGGGTCGTACGTGAACGCTGTCCCCGTCTCCGCTCTGGAACCCCGCCTGTCCCCCTCGGCCGACGAACGCGTGGTCGCGGCCCTGCTGTCCAAGGGCAAGCTGAAGGAGGCCGACCTGGGCCGCGCGCGGCGCCTGCAGGAGGAGACCGGCGGCCACGTGCTCGCCCTGCTGCTGCGCCTGGGCCTGGTGTCCGAGCGCGACCACGCCGAGACCAGCGCCGAGGTGCTGGGCCTGACGCTGCTGTCGGCCAAGCAGCTGCCGGACGTCCCGCCCGAACTGCCCGAGGACGTGGCGCTGTCGCTGCGCTTCCTCAAGCAGTTCCACGTCTGCCCGCTGGGCGAGGCCGACGGCGCGCTGTCGCTGTGGGTCGCCGACCCGTGCGACCCCTATGCCGTGGATGCGGTGCAGATGGCCATCGGCGGGCCGGTGCGTGCGGTGGTCGGGCTGCGTTCGGAGATCGACGACACCATCGAGCGCTGGCACGGCCAGGGCCGCAGCGCGATGGGCGCCATCGTCGAGACCGCCGACGGCGAGGCCAGCGGCGAGCTGGACGATGTCGAACACCTGCGCGATCTGGCCTCCGAGGCGCCGGTGATCCGCCTGGTCAATCTGGTGATCCAGCGCGCGGTCGAACTGCGCGCCTCGGACATCCACATCGAGCCGTTCGAGAACCGCCTGAAGGTGCGCTACCGCGTCGATGGCGTGCTGGAGGAGGGCGAGAGCCCGCCGGCCAACCTCACCGCCGCGGTGATCAGTCGCATCAAGATCATGGCCCGGCTCAACATCGCCGAGCGGCGCTTGCCGCAGGACGGTCGCATCCAGCTGCGCGTGCAGGGCAAGGAGCTGGACCTGCGCGTGTCCACCGTGCCGACCGCGCACGGCGAGAGCGTGGTGATGCGCCTGCTGGACCGCGAGACGGTGGTGTTCGATTTCCAGCGGCTGGGCTTCACCGAGGACTTCCTGCCGCAGTTCCTGCGCGTGCTGCAGCAGCCGCACGGCATCCTGCTGGTGACCGGCCCGACCGGTTCGGGCAAGACCACCACGCTGTACACCGCGCTGAGCCAGCTCAACACCGAAGACGTCAAGATCATCACGGTCGAGGACCCGGTCGAGTACCAGATCGAAGGCATCAACCAGATCCAGGCCAAGCCGCAGATCGGCCTGGACTTCGCCAGCGCGCTGCGCAGCATCGTGCGCCAGGACCCGGACATCATCATGATCGGCGAAATGCGCGACCTGGAAACCGCGCGCATCGCCATCCAGTCCGCGCTCACCGGTCACCTGGTGCTGTCCACGCTGCATACCAACAACGCCGCCGGCGGCATCACCCGCATGCTCGACATGGGCGTGGAGGACTACCTGCTGACCTCCACGGTCAACGGCATCCTGGCCCAGCGGCTGGTGCGTCGGCTGGAGCCGCAGCATGCCGAAGCGTATCCGGCCACGCCCGAGGAGATCGCCCGCTTCAACCTGCGCCGCTACCAACCCGATGGCGAGATCTTGCTGTACCGCCCGCGCGCTTCGGCCATCGCCCCGACCGGCTACCTGGGCCGCACCACCATCACCGAGTTCCTGGTGATGGACGACGGCCTGCGCGCGGCGGTGATGCGCCACGCCGGCATGGGCGAACTGGAGACCCTGGCCCGCAACGCCGGCATGCGCAGCATGTACGAGGACGGCATCGCCAAGGCCCTGGCCGGCATGACCACCATCGAGGAAGTCCTGCGGGTGACCGAGGATGCGTGAGGCCGCGCGGGTGCTTACAGATCGTGGCGGCATCGACGGAGCAACGCCGCCGCGCGCCATCTTCAGACTCGTCATTCCCGCGAACGCGGGAATCCATGGACACGCAACGCGCCAGTCCACACTAGAAATCGTCATTCCCGCGAAAGCGGGAATCCATGGACGTGCAGCGCATCAGCCCCAAGCCCTCATTCCCGCACTCGCGGGAATCCCTGGACGTTCAAGGAAGAACGATGACCCGCGACCCCTGCGTCTATCTCCTGGCCAGCGACCGCAATGGCACGCTCTACGTGGGCGTGACCAGCAACCTCGTAGGCCGGACCTGGCAACACCGCACGCACGCCGCACCGGGCTTCACCGACCGCTACGCCATTACGCGCCTGGTCTGGTACGAACAGCACGACACGATGGAGTCTGCGATCCTGCGCGAGAAACGCATCAAGAAGTGGCGGCGCGCATGGAAGGTCCAATTGGTCGATGCCTTCAATCCGTCCTGGAGGGATTTGTGGCCGGACATCGTCGGCGCGGTGCCAAAGGCGGACGTCCATGGATTCCCGCGTTCGCGGGAATGACGGCTGACGATTGCGTCTTTCCGAGCTTTGCCTGATGCCCCTGTACCGCTACAAAGCGCTCAACGCGCGCGGCGAGGTGCTGGAGGCGCAGATGGAGGCGGCCAGCGAGGCCGAGGTGGTGGCGCGGCTGCAGGAGCAGGGCCATCTGCCGATGGAGGCGCGGCTGGCGTCCGAGGGCGGCGGGCTGGGCTCGTTCAAGCTGCTGCTGCAGCCCAATGCCTTCGGTGGGCAGCGGCTGGTGCTGTTCACCCAGCAGCTGGCGACGTTGTTGAGCGCCGGGCAGCCGCTGGACCGGGCGCTGACGATCCTGCTGGAGCTGCCGGACGAGGACAAGGCGCGCCACATCGTGGCCGACATCCGCGAGGCGGTGCGCGGCGGCGCGCCGCTGTCCACCGCGCTGGAGCGCCAGCACGGCACGTTCTCGCGTCTGTACATCAACATGGTGCGCGCCGGCGAGGCCGGCGGCACGCTGCACGACACGTTGCAGCGCCTGGCCGATTACCTGGAGCGCAGTCGCGCGCTCAAGGGCCGGGTGATCAACGCGCTGATCTATCCGGCCATCCTGATGGTGGTGGTCGGGCTGGCGATGCTGTTCCTGCTGGGCTATGTGGTGCCGCAGTTCTCGCAGATGTACGAGAGCCTGGACGTCACCCTGCCGTGGTTCACGTGCATCGTGCTGGCGGTGGGGCAGTTCGTCGCAGGCTGGTGGCTGGCCTTCATCGTGCTGCCGGCGCTGGCGCTGCTGTGGATCGACCGCAAGCGGCGCGACACCGCCTTCCGCGATCGCTTCGATGGCTGGATCCTGCAGCGCAAGCTGATCGGCCCGCTGATCGCGCGGCTGGAAACCGCGCGCCTGGCGCGCACGCTGGGCACGCTGCTGCGCAACGGCGTGCCGCTGCTGGGCGCGCTGGGCATCGCGCGCAACGTGCTGGGCAACCGCGCGCTGGCCGCCGACGTGGAAGGCGCCGCCGATGCGGTCAAGAACGGCCGCGCGCTGTCCACCGCGCTGGGCGCGGGCAAGCGCTTCCCGCGCCTGGCGCTGCAGATGATGCAGGTGGGCGAGGAATCCGGCGCGCTGGACGCGATGCTGCTCAAGACCGCCGATACCTTCGAGGCACAGACGGCGCAGGCGCTGGACCGCATGCTGGCCGCGCTGGTGCCGGCGGTGACCCTGGTGCTGGCCGCGGTGGTGGGCGCGGTCATCATCGCCGTGCTGGTGCCGCTGTACGATCTGGCCGGTGCGATCAACTGACCCGCACACTGCTTTCCTCGACTTCGCAATACGGAATGGAAGACCTCTCATGCGCAACGCACGCTCCCTGACGCCTCCGCCCGCCCGCAGCGCCCAGGCCGGCTTCACCCTGATGGAAATCATCGTGGTGGTGATCCTGATCGGCGGCATCGTCGCCTTCGCCGCCAGCCGCATCCTGGGCAACGCCGACCGGGCCAAGGTCAACCTGGCCAGGGCGCAGGTGCAGACCGTGGCCGAGAAGGTGCAGCAGTTCGAGATGGACACCGGCCACCTGCCGGGCTCGCTGTCGGATCTGGTGAGCGCGCCGGCCGGCACCGCCGGCTGGCTGGGGCCGTACGCCAAGGAGAGCGAGCTGAAGGATCCCTGGAACCACCCCTACCAGTATTCGGTGCCGGGCCAGCAGGGTCCGTTCGACCTGGTCAGCCTGGGCAAGGATGGCCAGCCCGGCGGCGACAGCGTCAACGCCGATATCGCCTACTCGCCCTGAGCGGTCCATGCGCGGCCGCGCCCGCCCCGGCAAGGGCCGCGTCCGGCGCCGGCCGGCGGGCTTCACGCTGATCGAAGTGCTGGTGGTGATCGCGCTGATCGCCCTGATCGGCACGCTGACCGCCGTGGCCATGAGCGGCGGCCTGCAGGGCCTGCGCCTGCGCGGGGCGACGCGCGAGGTGGCCGCGCAGCTGCGCTTCACCCGCGCTCAGGCCATCGCCACTGGCCAGCCGCAGCGCTTCACCGTCGATCCGGCCGCGCATCGCTACAGCGCGCCGGGCAAGCGCGAAGGCCGCCTGCCCGAACAGTTGGGCGTGCGCTTCTACGGCGCGCGCCAGGCCGCCGCGCAGCCGGGGCAGGGCGCGATCGTGTTCTATCCCGACGGCGCCTCCACCGGCGGCCAGCTCGAACTGGTCGCAGGCCAGGCCACCCGCCGGCTCAGCGTGGCCTGGCTGACCGGCGAGGTGCGCGTGGATGGACAGGTAGGAGGCGCGCCATGAGGCGCCAGCGCGGCTTCACGCTGATCGAGGTGGTGGTCGCCTTCGGGCTGCTGGCGCTGGCCTTGACCCTGCTGCTGGGCGCACTGACCGGCGCCTCGCGGCAGATCCAGCGCGCCAACCTGGCCGGGCGCGCGGCGCTGCATGCGCAGAGCCTGCTGGCCCAGGTCGGCGCGGGCGCGCCGCTGCAGCCGGGCGAACAGGACGGCGCGCTGGACGATGGCCGCTATCACTGGCGCCTGGAGGTCGCGCCCTGGACCGATCCGGGCCGGCCCGCCGACGGCCTGATCGACCCGGCCGCCACGCGCCTGCTCGAAGTGCGCCTGACCGTGCGCTGGGGCGAGGGCGAGGGCGAGGCGCTGCAATGGCGTAGCCTGCGCCTGGCCGCGGCGCAAGGCACGCCGGGCACATGAGGCGCAGGCTCCGCGCCCCGGTCGCGCCGCGCCGCGCCGCCGGCTTCACGCTGCTGGAGATCCTGCTGGCCACGCTGCTGCTGGCCGCCGGCCTGGCGGTGGGCTTCGCCACGCTGCGCGCGGCCACCGGGCTGGTCCATCGCGGCGAGGCTACCGCGGCGCGCAACGAGCGCATCCGCGCGGTGCAGGGCTTCCTGCGCAGCCACCTGGCCTCGGCCCAGGCCATCGCCTTCGCGCGCGATCCCGAGCGCGGCCTGGCCTACCGCTTCGCCGGCACCGGCACGCGCATGCGTTTCGTCGCCGACCTGCCCGACTATCTGGGGCGCGGCGGACCTTACCTGCACGACGTGTCCGCCACCGAGGACGGCAGCCGCCTGCAGGTCGACCTGAAGATGGTCCAGGCCGGCCAGACCATCGACGAGCCGGGCACGCCGCGCCCGCCGGAGCTGCTGGCCGACCGGCTCAAGTCGGTGCGCTTCCGCTATCGCGGCCTGCTGCCGGACAACGGCGGGCTGGGCCCGTGGCAAGACGGCTGGACCCAGGTCGAGGCGCTGCCGGTGCAGGTGTCCATCGAGATCGTGCCGGCCGACGGACCGCGCTGGCCGGACATGGTCATCACCCTGGCCCAGGGCAGCGGCAGCACCCACGAGGTCACGCCGTGAGCCGCGTCCGTCCGCCGCGTTCGCCCGCCGCCCAACGCGGCGTGGCCCTGCTGCTGGTGGTGTGGCTGATCGCACTGCTGACCGCGCTGATCGGCGCCTTCGCCCTCGCCGCGCGGGTGGAGGCGCTGCAGGGGCGCGTCACGGCGGAAGGCAGCGTGGCCCGCGAAGTCGCCCGCGCCGGACTGGAGTACGCCATGCAGCGCGTGGACGACCAGGACCCGCGCAGCCGCTGGATTCCGGACGGGCGACCCTACCGCTGGCGCTACGCCGGCAGCCAGGTGCTGGTGCGCATCACCGACGAGAGCGGCAAGGTCGATCTCAACCAGGTCGACGCCCAGACCCTGGCCAGCGTGCTCGTCGCCACCGGCGTCGAGCAGGCCCGTGCACAGCAGTTGGCCGGCGCGGTGGTGGACTGGCGCGACGCCGATTCGCTGCGCCAGCCGGTCGGCGGCGCCGAGGACGGCGACTACGCCGAGGCCGGCCTGCCCTACGGCGCCAAGGACGCGCCGTTCGAGACCGTGGCCGAGGTCGAGCAGGTGCTGGGCTGGACGCCCGAGGTCTATGCGCGGATCAAGCCCTACCTGACCCTCTACGGCCGCGCCCAGCCCGACCCGACCTATGCCCAGGGCCCGGTGTTGACCGCACTGGGGCTGGACCCGGGCCTGATCCAGCAGCAGCGCGAGGCGGCGCAGCAGGTGGGTGCGCCGCAGGTCGGGCGCGGCACCGGCACGTATAGTATCGAGAGCCGTGCACAGCTCCCCGATGGCCGCCAGGCGGTCCTGCGGGCGGTGCTGCGCACGGGCGGTGGCCCCACGCCCGGGGCCGTGTACACCACGCTGCGCTGGGAGGAAGGTTGGGAACCCCGATGACGACACCACGCGCAGCCGCCCCGGTGCTGCCGGCCCTGGGTCGCTCCGTCGGCGCCGCCAGCGGCTTCCTCACCTGGTGGCGCGATGCGCTGGCCAGCTGGCTGCCGCCGCGCTGGCGTCGCCTGTTCGGCCTGGCCGCCGAGCGCCTGCTGCTGGTCCCGCGCGATGGCCAGGCGCAGCTGCTGCGCGCCGGCCTGGACGGGTCGGAGGCGCTGGCCGAGCTGCCCCTGCCGCTGTCCTCGGCCGAACTGGATGCCGTGCTCCATCCGCGCGTGGCCGGGCTGCCGCGCTGGGGCCTGCTGCCGGCCGTGCGCGTGCTGCGCCGGCCGCTGCTGCTGCCGGCCGCGGCGGCCGAGCGGCTGCGCGAGGTGGTGGGTTTCGAGATCGACCGGCAGACCCCGTTCACCGCCGAATCGGTGTACTACGACGCGCGCATCGTCGCCCGCCGCGGCGACGGCCAGATCGAGGCCGAGCTGGTGGTCGTGCGCCGCCAGGCCGTGGACCGCGCGCTGGAGGAACTGGGCTCGGTCGCCACCGGCCTGGCCGGCCTGGACGTGGCCGACGAGGCCGGCCAGCCGCTGGGCGTGAACCTGCTGCCGCCGGCGCTGCGCGTGCGCCGGGCCAGCCCGGCGCGGCGCTGGAACCTGATCGCCGCGCTGGCCGCGGTGGTGTTCGTCGTCCTGGCCGGCTGGCAGGTGCTGGCCAACCGCCAGGCCGCCGCCGACGACTTCACCGCCCAGGTCGAGCGCAGCGCCGCGCAGGCGCGCCGCGTGGCCGCCCAGCGCCAGCAGCTCGTGGATCTGGTCGAAGGCGCCGGCTTCCTGCAGCGCCAGCGCGCCGCGCGGCCGACCACCATCGAGATCCTCGACGAGCTCACCCGCCGCCTGCCCGACAACACCTACCTGGAGAAGGTCTCCATCGAGGGCGACCGGCTGCTGCTGATCGGCCTGAGTTCGGAGGCCCCGGGCCTGGTCAAGCAGCTGGAAGGCTCGGCGCTGTGGACCTCGCCGGCGCTGACCGGCGCCCTGCAGCAGGACCGCCGCACGCGGCTGGACCGCTTCAGCATGACCGCCCAGCTGGCCGGCGCCACGCCGCCCGCCTCGGCCGCCAGGAGGCCCAATGCGCGCCAGGAGTGAACGCCAGGACCGCTGGCTGGCCCTGGGACTGCTGCTGGCCGCGCTGGCGCTGGCCTATCTGGTGCTGGTGCATCCGTGGTGGACCGTGCCGATGCGCGCGCTCGATGCGCGCATCGACGCGGCGCGCGAGCGCGAGCTGCGCGTGCGCACCCAACTGGCCCAGCGCCCGCTGGTCGCCCGTCAGCTCGCCGCCGCGCAGGCCGCGCTGGGCAACCGCCCCGGCTTCCTGGCCGAACCCACCGCCGAGCTGGCCACCGCCGCGCTGACCCAGCGCCTGGAGACGGTCGTGGCCCAGGCCAGCCCGGGCAACCGCAGCTGCGCGATCACCAACCGCTCGCCGGTCCCGCAGCAGGGCACCGAGCGCTTCACCCGGGTCACCGTGCAGGTCACCCTGCGCTGCGGCGTGGACCAGACCGCCGCGGTGCTGCACGCGCTGGAATCGGGCAGCCCGCGCCTGTTCGTGGACAACCTCAACATCCTGGCGCAGACCTTCAACCTGCGCGCGCCCGGCGCGGAGGATCAGAACGCCGGGCTCAATGTCAGCTTCGACCTGTACGGCTACCTCAAGCCGGCCGCGCAAGCCGCGGCGCCCGTGGCGGGAGGTGTGCGTGCGCAGTGACACCTTGGGTGCGCGCACCTGGCT
Organism: Pseudoxanthomonas winnipegensis; assembly: GCF_004283755.1. GTDB lineage: Bacteria > Pseudomonadota > Gammaproteobacteria > Xanthomonadales > Xanthomonadaceae > Pseudoxanthomonas_A > Pseudoxanthomonas_A winnipegensis. The sequence goes on along the minus strand of NZ_SHMH01000001.1, from coordinate 558,846 downwards.
GCTGCTGGTGATCGCCGGCTGGGCGCTGCTGGCCTGGGTGCTGGCGCTGGCCGGCATGGGCCGGGCGATCGCGCCCCTGGCCGACGATCCGGCACTGGTGCAGCGCCTGCCCGCGCTGCCGCCGCAGGCGCCCGAGCGCCTGGGGCCGGCCGACCAGTACGCGGCCATCGGCCAGCGCCCGGTGTTCGCGCCGGACCGGCAGCCGCATCCCTTCTTCCTCGAGGGGCAGGGCGAGGCCGCCGCCAAGACCAGCTTCGACTACGTGCTGACCAGCGTGCTGATCACCCCGACGGTGCGGCTGGCGATCCTGCAGAAGCCCGGCGACGGCGGCCCGGCCTCGGCGGTGCGGGTCCGGGTGGGCGAGGCGCCGGCCGAGGCGCCGGCCTGGCACCTGACCGAGCTGGCGCCGCGGCAGGCAGTGTTCGACGGCCCCGAAGGCCAGCGCACGCTGGCCCTGCGCGTGTTCGACGGCCAGGGCGGGCAGCCGCCGACGGCGCTGTCCTCCGGCGGCCGGCCGCCGCCGGCCGGCATGCAGGCTGGGCAGGCGCCGCGCAGCTCGCCGGTGCCACCGCCGCCGACAGCGCCCACGCAGGCGCAGAACCAGGCCCGCAACGCTGCACAGGCCGGCGCCAGCGCCAATGCCGCGGCCGGCAGCCCGGCCCAGCAGGCGCCGGCCGAGGCGCCGGTCACCCCCGAACAGCAGATGCAGGCCATCCGCGAACGCATCGAAGCCCGCCGCCGCCAGCTGCGCGAGCAGGGCGCCGGCGCGCCGACCGGCAACTAGCGCCTTGCCCCTGTCCATCGCATCGAACGATCCATAGAGTGCAGACATGACGTCACGCTTCGTCCTCCCGCTCAGTCTCCTGCTCGGCCTGCTGGCCGGCTGCGCCACCGCGCCGGTGCCGAACGTGCAGCGCCAGGGCAACCTGGCCAACCCGGGCGCGACCGCCGGCGCGGCGCAGACCTCGCCCATGACCTCGCCCGAGGAGCCGCAGACCGGACCGCAGGCGCAGATCCGGCGCGGCACCGGCCAGGTGATCAACCGCAGCGCCGCCGCCGCGCCGCCGCCGGCCTTGCGCGGGGCCACCGGCGGCGGGGCGATGTTCAACTTCGAGGGCGAGTCGCTGCAGGCGGTGGTCAAGGCGATCCTGGGCGACATGCTGGGCCAGAACTACGTCATCGCGCCCGGCGTGCAGGGCACGGTGACCCTGGCCACGCCGCGCGCGGTGTCGCCGGCGCAGGCGCTGTCGCTGCTGGAACAGGTGCTGGGCTGGAACAACGCGCGCATGGTCTACAGCGACGGCCGCTACAACATCGTCCCGGCCGACCAGGCGCTGGCCGGCACCGTGGCGCCGCGCTCGGGCGATGCGGGCAACGCGCGCGGCTACGAGGTGCGCGTGGTGCCGCTGCGCTTCATCGCGGCCAACGAGATGAAGAAGATCCTGGAGCCGTATGCGCGGCCCAACGCGGTCATCGCCACCGACCCCACCCGCAACCTGATCACCCTGAGCGGCTCGCGCACCGAGCTGGAGAACTACCTGCGCACGGTGCAGATCTTCGACGTGGACTGGCTCTCGGGCATGTCGGTGGGCGTGTTCCCGCTGGAGACCGGCCAGGCGAGCAAGGTCGTGGCCGATCTGGAGAAGGTGTTCGGCGAGAACAGCAAGACGCCCAGCGCCGGCATGTTCCGCTTCATGCCGCTGGAGGGCGCCAATGCGGTGATGGTGATCACCCCGCAGGCGGCCTACCTGGATCAGATCCGCGACTGGCTCGAACGCATCGACAACGCCGGCGACACCCCGCGCCTGTTCTCCTACGAGCTCAAGTACATCAAGGCGCGCGACCTGGCCCAGCGCCTGTCCGAGGTCTTCGGCGGCGGCAGCGGGCGCGGCGGCGGTTCCACCAGCTCGCTGGCGCCGGGCGCGATCGGCACCTCGCTAACCTCCAGCGGCATGGACGGCAGCGGCAGCACGCTGCAGTTCGGCGGCAACCAGGACGGCAGCCGCAGCGACGATGGATCGAGCGGTTTCGGCAGCGGCTCGGGGCTGGGCGGTAGCAGCGGACGCAGCGGCTCGGGCTCGGGCGATGTGTCGCTCAATGCGCGCCAGGAAGGCAACGGCAACGTCATCCTGGAAGTGGAGGGCAGCAAGGTCGGCGTGGCCGCGGTGGAGGAGACCAACTCGCTGCTGGTGCGCGCCAACGGCAACGCCTGGCGTTCGATCAAGGACGTGATCGAGAAGCTGGACGTGATGCCCATGCAGGTGCATATCGAGGCGCAGGTGGCCGAGGTGGCGCTGACAGGCCAGCTGAAGTACGGCGTGAACTGGTATTTCGAGCAGCAGGGACTGCAGCCGGATCCCACTAGCCTGACCGGCAACGTCTGGGGCCGCAGCATCACATCCGGCGCCGGATTGACCTGGACTTTCCTCGGCAACAATGCCGCCGCTGTGCTGAGCGCCCTGGACACCGTCACCGACCTGCGCCTGCTGCAGACTCCTTCCGTGTTCGTGCGCAACAACGCCCAGGCCGAGCTGAAGGTCGGCGAGCAGATTCCGGTCAATTCCTATTCGGTCAACACCGGTCTGAACTCGCAGACCTATAGCCAGGTGCAGTATCTGGATACCGGCGTGATCCTCAAGGTCCGCCCGCGCGTGACCAAGGACGGCACGGTGTTCATGGAGATCGCGCAGGAGGTCAGCTCGCCCGGCGCCTCGCCTGCCAACTGCGATGCCAGCGTCAGCGCCTGCAACGTGCCGATCAACACCCGCTTCGTGAAGACCGAGGCGGCCGTGCAGAGCGGTCAGACCATCATGTTGGCCGGCCTGATTACCGATTCTGTCAAGGCCGGCTCTTCCGGTGTGCCGTATCTGAGTCGTATCCCGGTGTTGGGTTCGCTGTTTGGGCAGAAGACCCAGGACACCAACCGCAGCGAAGTCATCGTCCTGATCACCCCGACCATCGTGCGCAACCCGGCCGAAGCGCGGAACCTCACCGACGAATACAGCCAGAAGTTCCGCGCCATGGAACCGCTGCACCCGCCGAAGGGCAAGTGAGCCCGCACGACGCCGCACCCCTGCCGATCGTGCTGCTGCCGGTCGGCGTGGACGACCAGGCGCTGGACGCCTGCCTGGGCGCGCTGGAGGACGGCACGCCGGCGGGCACGCAGGTCTGGCTGGCCGACAACGCCCAGGCCGGCCCGCGCGGGCTGGCGCTGATCGAGCGCTGGCTGGCGCGCACGCGCCTGAAGGCCGACTACACCCGCCGCCCGTACCCGCTCGGCGAGGTCGCGCATCTGGACGAAATGCTGCGCGCCTGCGCCGGGCTGGACGTGGTGGTGCTCTCGCCCGACGCCCAGCCGCTGCCGGGCTGGCTGAACCAGCTCGCCGCCTGCCTGGCCGGCGACGCCTCCATCGCCACCGCCACGCCGTGGTGCAACGCCGGCGAGGCCGCCGCCTGGCCGCGCGTGGGCGAGATCGCCCCGCCGCCGGTCGACCCGCAGCGCACCGCGCGCGCCTGCGCCGCGCTACCGGCGACCTATCCCGAACTGCCGGCGGCGGTCAGCCATGCGGTGGCCCTGCGCGGCCGCGCGCGTGCGCGCGCCGGCGGGCTGGACCTGGACAGCTATCGCAGCTGGTATGCCGCCCTGATCGACCTGTCGCTGCGCCTGTCCGGGCTGGGCTGGCGCAACGTGCTGTGCGAGACGGCCTTCGTCGCGCGCGGCGGCGAGGGCGGCCCGGACGAGGGCGACATGGACGCGCTGGCCGGGCGCTGGCCCGACTGGAATCCGCGCGTGGCCCGCTTCCTGATGGACGATCCGCTGCGCGCCCTGCGCGAGCGCCTGGAGGCCTGCTACGCGCAGGCGGGATCCACGGAACAACGTGAACTCTTCGGCTGACGCCGGCGGCATCGCCGCCATCGTGGTGACCCACCGCAGCGCCTCGACCATCGAGGCCTGCCTGACGCGGCTGCGCGCGGCGCGCGATGTCGTGCAGATCCGCGTGGCCGACAACGCCTCCGACGACGGTACGCTTGAGATCGTCCAGCGCCACGCCGCGCGCGATCCGCGCGTGCACTTCATCGGCAACCCCGACAACCCCGGCTTCTCGGTCGGCTGCAATCAGGGCGCGCGCGATTCGGACGCGCCCTGGCTGGCCTTCGTCAATCCCGATCTGATGGTCGAGGCCGACACGCTGGTGCGCCTGCGCGCCCATGCGCAGGCGCTGGGCAACGCGCTGCTCGGCGCCGACCTGGTCGGCGAAGACGGCGTGCGCGACGCCGCCGCGCGGCGGCGCGATCCGGATTTCGCGCAGATGCTGCGCAGTCCCGCACGCGGCGCGCAGCTGGGCGTGCCGATGGACGCCGCGCAGGCGGTGCAGCCGGTGCAGGCCATTTCCGGCGCGCTGATGCTGATGCCGCGCACGCTGTTCGATGCGCTGGGCGGCCTGGACGAAGGCTATCGCCTGCATGCCGAGGACCTGGACCTGTGCCGGCGCGCGCGCGAGGCCGGCGCCACGGTGGCGGTGGCCAACGATGTGCAGGTGCTGCACGTGCGCGGCGTGTCCAGCCGCTCGCGGCCGCTGTTCGTCGAGTGGCACAAGCATCGCGGGCTGTGGCGCTATTTCCGCCGCTTCGAGGCCCCGCGGCGCTCGTGGCCGGTGCGGGTGGCGGTGTGGGCCATGATCGCCGGGCACGCGCTGCTCCGCCTGGCGCTGGCGGCTCGCCCGCGCTCCTAGCGCGCGCCGCCTGATGGGCCCCGCCGGCGCGTGCGTGCCGGCTTCGCGAGCCCGCTTGCGCGGGTCATCGAAATGGCGGGATGCGCCCTGCAAACGGCGAGAGCTCGGCCGCGCGCCTGACTAATGTCGGCGCTTGGCTCCCCACGGCCAGGCTGGCGTCGACTCGGCGCGCCTGGCGCCGGCGGAGCTCGCCGACGATCTCACTGGGGACATGATGAAGACCAAACTGCTCTGCGCCGTCGTGGCGGCGTGTGGATGCGGGCTGCCGGCGACGGCGCTCAAGGCGCAAACCTCCGATCGGGACTGGTATGCCGGCGCCAAGCTGGCCTACGTGCACAACGACGCCATTCGCACCGATCGCGCCGGTGTGGCGGGCGAGGCGCTGGTCGGCACCACCGCGGGTGCGCACTGGAACCTGGAGGCCAGCGTGCAGCTGGCCGACCTGGACGCGAAGGACGACATGGCGGTGGTGGCCGCCGACGCGCTGTACTTCTTCGATCGCGACGCGAAGATCGCGCCTTATGTGACGGCGGGCTTGGGCTATGCCTATGAGGGTGGGCTGCCGCGCGAGGCCAGCCGAGGCGGGGTGATGATGCGCGCGGGGTTGGGCATCGAGACGGCGCTCGGCCAGCGGTTCCGGTTGCGCATCGAAGCGCGCTACCAGCGCCATGAAAGCTCCGGCTCGCGTGCGAGTCTGACCGACCCGATGCTGTCGGTCGGCGTGGTGATGCCGTTTCGCTGATCCCGGCGTGCGTGGCCCAGGGCGCTAGCGGCCCTGGGCGCGCGGGCCACGCAGCAGCCTGCGCGGCCGCGCGCAGGCCTGGTGCAGCTGGCCGAGGAGGCGGCCGCGTTCCTGCGCATCGAGCTGCCAGCGCCAGAAGGCAGCCGCGGCGATCGCGATCAGCGCCAGTACCGCGACGGCGCGAAGCAGCGGCTTGCCCGCAGGTAGCAGCAAAGGAGTCATCGCCAGGGCCAAGGTGGCCAGGGCCAGGACGGCGCAGCGCCGCAGACAGGGGCCGGTGATGCCGGCCATGCGCCGGCTCATCCAACCGAGCAACGCCGCATCGAGCACCATGCGCAGGCTCCACGCCAGGGCCGCGCCGACGATGCCCCATTGCCGCGTCAGCGCGATCAGCGCCACGACGTAGAGCGGCAGTTCGATCATGTGCAGCCGGGCCGTGACATCGGCGCGGCCGTGGGCCTGGATGGCGTTGAAGGCGACCTTGGAGAAGCCGTTCACCAGCAGGCCGAGTGCCAGCACCTGCATCACCACGCTGCTGCGCAGTGCGAAGTCGGGCCCCAGCCACAGGCCGAGGAAGGGTTCGGCCAGCGCCACAATCAGCACGACCGGCACGAAGAGCCCGGCGGCGATCATCCGCGCACCGAGCGAGAACAGGCGGTCCGGCTCGGCCTGGCTGGCGGCGAACCGGTTGGCCATCAGCGGAAACAGCACGCCGAACAGGCCCTCCGAGACCACGTTGAGCTTGAACACCACCTCGTAGGGCGAGGTGTAGTAGGCCACGGCCGAGGTCCCGAGCAGGGCGCCGATGAAGAAGCGGTCCATGTAAACCATCAGCGGCGAGATCACGTTGGACACGGTCATCCAGCCGCCGAAGCGCAGCAGCTCCCGCCAGGAAGCATCGCCATCGTGCGCGCGCGCCAGGCGGCCCACTTCGCGCGCGGTGGCGATCGCATAGGCCAGCAGGGCGATGTAGCGCCCCAGCACCAGGGTGGCCACGACCCAGTCCAGACGATCGGTGAAGGGCAGCACGCACAGCGGACCGCCGAAGGTCCACAGCCCGACCGGGGTGCGGATCGCATTGGTCACCCCGAAGCGATGATGCGCTTCCAGCACGCCGCGCAGGCCGGTGGACAGCACGACCGCGGGCACCGATGCGGCCAGCAGCAGAAAGGCGTTGCGCGTCTCGCCGCGCAAGGCCTCCGGCACCCGCAGCAGATCGGTCATCCAGGGCGAGGCGACCGCCAGCAGCACGCCGCCGAGCACGCCGAGCAGGCTCATCAGCGACAGTCCGGAGGTGACCACCTGCGCGACCTGGTCGGCGCGGCCACGGCCGAGTCGCTCGGCCACCAGCCGCGTCATCGCCCGGCCCAGGCCCAGATCGAACAGGCTGAAATATCCCACCACCATCCAGGCGATGGTGAGCAGGCCGAAGCGGTCCACGCCGATGTGGTGCACCAGCATCGGCACGGCGACGGCGGCCAGCACCAGCGGGATCACCTGGCCGCCGATGTTGTAGGACAGGTGGCGCGCGAAGCGATGCCCCGGCGCCTGGTCCGGCGTCGTCGAGGCGGTCATGACGCCGCCGCGGGCGCGCACGGCAGCACCGCATCGCCGATCGCCCGGCGGTAGCCTTCCACCGTGAAACGCTGCTGGTAGCCGCGGCGCGCGGCGAGCGCCATGTCCTGGTAGGCCTGGGCATCCAGCGCGAGCGCGCGTTCGACCGCCGTCGCCAGCGCCTGCGCGTTGCCGGGCGCGAACAGAAAACCGTTGACGCCGTCGGCGACGATTTCCTGCAGGCCACCACCGGCCGAGGCGATGACCGGCCTGCCGATCGAGAACGCCTCGATGGCGACGCGTCCGAAGGGCTCGGGCAGCAGCGAGGGAATCAGGACGAAGTCGGCCCATTCGAAATGCGGGCCAGGCTGGCGCACGAAGCCGATCCGTTCGACCGGGAAGCGGCAGTCGGCGGCCGTCTGATCCAGCGCGGTGAGCAAGGGCTCGTAGCCGGGGAAGACGTCGCCGACGATGCGCAGCTCGATCTGCGGCGCCGACGCCAGTCGCGCCAGCGCCTCCAGGGCGAACTGCTGGCCCTTCCAGGTGTTGATGCGGCCGATGATGGCGATCCGCCAGCGCCGATGCGCACCCGGCACGGTAGGGGGCGCGTCGGAGATCGGCGCCACGCCGTTGTGGATGACCCGCCCGGGCAGTCCGAACGCCAGCGCGGTGGCATAGGAGTTGTAGATCACCTGCGCGCGGGAGAGGCGCAGCAGCGTGCGGAACAGCACCAGCGCGGCCGCGCCAGGGATCTCGCGCACATGGACATAGCCGCCGGCGCAGACGCGCAGCGCCAGGATCGCGGACACGCAGACGGTGGTGTTGACGTAGCAGAGATCGTGTTCGGCCGCTAACGCCCGGTAGCGCCGCCATGCCGCCACGATGCCCGACAGGCTCTTCAACGGATGCCGCTTGAGCTCGATCTTGCGCAGGATGCCGCGCGGTTCGAAGCGGCATGCATCGGCCCAGGGCTCAAGCAGCGACTGCAGCGGGCCCGGCTCGGGGAGCACGACCTCGATGCGCGCCTGCGGATGACGCTCGCGCAGCGCCTGGACCGCGGCGGCGAAGCTGCGGTCCGAGCCATACAGTTCGCTGCCCTGATGGATCGCCAGGATGCGAGGCGCAGGGCTCATCGATAGACCTCGGCAAGGATGGAACGCGCACCGCGGCGCCGCCCCGGTCCGCTGACCAGGCGCAGGACCGTCCAGGCGATATAGAGGTGCACGCCCAGCCGTTCCAGCCGGTTGCGGTCGAACACGTGCCGCCACGAGCGCATGAGCCAGATCTTGCGCTGCACGTATTGCTCGGGGTCGCGCCTGTCGCGCAGCGCGGAGTCGTGGTCGAGCGTCCCACGGTGCACGTAGGCGCGGCCGCCGCGCAGGTTCAGCTCGCGGCACAGGCGGGTATCGATGCCGTAGAAGCGCAAGCGCTCGTCGAACGGGGCCGGCCCCAGCGACCACAGGAACCGTTGCGAGATGCACAGCCCGCTCATCATCGCGGTGAAACAGCGCGGCAGCACCGTGCCCGGTGTGACCCCGGGCAGGGCCGCGCCCTTGATCCAGCGCAGCCGGCACGGGCTGATCACGCGACCCTGATGGGCGATCCGCGGCACGTACATGTCGGCCGGGACGGCGCGCATGGCGGCGCACAGCGCGTCCAGGAAGTCCGGTTCGAAGCGCGAGTCCTGGTCGAACACCAGCACATACGGCGAAGCGGCGTGCAGGAGCATCGCGTTGTAGGCCACCGAGAGCGGCGCGTTGTGACCGTTCCAGGAATAGCGCCAGTCGGGCGCCAGGATGACGGCCTGGGCATCGGCTTCGGGCGAGTTGTCCCAGAGCTGCACACGCAGCTGGAGCTGCGTGCAGGCGGTCGTCGAGCGCAACAGGCTCTGCACCGTCTCCGATTCGGCGATCTTGCGCCGGTAGAGCACCACGAACACGTCAATGCTGATCATGAGGGCCTCCCTGGCGCAGGCGCAGCACACGCGCCGGGACGCCGGCGGCGATGGCGAAGGCGGGGATGTCTCGGGTCACCACACTGCCGGCGGCGATGACGCAGCCCGGTCCGATCGTGACGCCGGCCAGCACGGTCACCTTGGCCCCGATCCAGCAGCCTTCGCCGATCTGGATGGGCGCGCGGGTCGTGCCTTGCACACGGATCGGAACGGACAGGTCGGCGTGGTTGTGGTTCTCCGAATGCGCACTGAAGTACTGCCCGATGATGGTGTCCTCGCCGATGGAGACCCCACCGGACCCGCCGATGCTCGAGTACTCGCCGATCCCGCATCGACGGCCGATCCGGATGTGGGTGCCAGGGCGCGCGATATCGGTGCCCGTGACCAGCCTGGAGTAGGCGCCGATGCTCGATCGTTCGCCGAGGACAAGCCCGTCGCTGCCCAGTCCGCTGAGGATGACGCCATCGCCGATGGCCGCATGGCGGCCGATGACGATCCTGCGCACGAAGCGCAGGCGCACCGAGCGCCCGACGAAGCACGGAGAGATCCGCCGGTGCGTCGCCGCCAGCAGCAGGCCACGGCAGGCATGCATCCCTTGCTCAAGACCATGCCGGAACAGGTCGCGTCCGTCGATGCCGGGGGCGATCCGCTTGCCCGGTCGTACGCGCGCCAATGCCTGCTCCAGCAGGCGGCGCATCAGCGCGGAGAGCACGTTGCCGGTCGCGGCCAGCGGCCCGCGCGATGGCGGTTGTGTCCGCGCACTCATGCGGCGACGTCGAAACGGCGCGCGTCGTGTCCGAGCTCGGCGAGGCACGCGGCGGTGACCAGGCCGGGGGAGCCCGCGCCTATGACCGTGATGTTCATGAAGGAGGCCAACTGCGACGGATGGGTGGGGCGCTGCGCCGGTGCAGGCGTCGGTATGGCGCGCAGCGGCGAGAGGAACATTGTGGCCGCCGACCCGCGCACCGAGTCCGCCGATGGCGGCAGGGGACCGGATGATTGCCGGGCGTAACCTGATGTACCGGCGGCACCATGGCACGTTGCTGCTCGTTGACGAGATCGCACTGCGGTGAGTGCTTGCGATCCAAGGCCTGTCGCTGCGCGCGACTTCAGATATTGGAGAGCGGCTCGCTGCACATTCGGTGCGCGATGGCGTCAGCAGACCTGCGGATTGCCAGCGCTAGCGCGTCTGCGTTCGCTCCGGATCGATGCCTCCGCCCGCGGGCTTGCTGGCGATCAGCAGAAGCGCGATGAGGACCAGAAAGAGCTGCATGGTTTCCAGCACGCCGGTGGCCAGCACGAACAGGATGTAGCCGGTGACCATCGCGTTGATCGCCGCGTAGCTGGTGCGGTCGCCGATGCGCTGACGCGCGCAGGTGTAGATGCGGCCGAACAGCCACACGAAGCTGGCCAGCCCGACCAGCCCCAGGTCGATCATCCATTGGAAGAGCGCACTCTCGGCGTTGTAGAAGTCCGGATATTTCCCGGAAGCCACGATGTCGCGGGACATCGTGATGCCGTTGCCGAACAGGGGCGACTGGATGAAGAAGCTCCAGGCGACCGCCATCTGGCCCAGGCGCATGGCCAGCGAACTGCCATTGCGGCTGGCCGCCGCGTCGTTGCTGAAGATCGATGCGATGAAGTCGGCGAATCGCTCGACGTATTCCAGTCCGGCCAGGCACACCACGGCCAGCGCCACCGCGCCGACCTGGGCGAAGAACAGCCGGTCCCTGCTGCTGGCAAGCATGAAGAAGACGCAGATGGACAACAGCAGGAAGATCAGCGGAGTACGCGAATTGGTCACCACGATCCCGACGAACAGCACCAGCTGCATCGCCAGGAACAGCGCGACCCGCCCGGTGTTGCGGCGGTCGCGGTTCAGGAAGATCCCGACGATGAAGGCATAGACCTGGAACGCGCCGTAGGTGATGGGATGCGACAGCGTCCCCACCGCGCGCATGCCGCGGACCGAATCGCTGTAGTCCTTGGCCAGCACGCGCCCGGTCGGCGTGGTGTGCTGGAGATAGTCGAAATAGGGATTCACATGCGTGAAGTAGGCGAGCGTGCCATAGAGGGAGACGGCAACGGCCACCAGATAGAAGTACCGCAACGCCCGCTTGGCCGCCGCGGGGCTCTCGCAGAACCGGAACACGAGGTAGCAGGGCAGGGAGATCTCGATGAACTCCATCGCGCCGGTGACCGTATCGGAGGCCCAGCGCGCAGGGTTGATCGCCCAGGCGGCCAGATAGGCCACGGCCATCAGCCCGAACGGCCCGCTGAAGGGGAACGTCGAACGCTTCAGCCTCCAGCCGTTGGCTATCACCCGAAGGGCATAAGCGCCCAGCATCACCAGCACCAGGGCGCGGTTGACGGAAAGATAGGGCAGGGCGGGTACGTCGATCAGGCCCAGCCCCTTGGGTGTGAACAGGCACAGCACCGGGAACAGCAGTACCAGGCTGCGCAGGCGGGACAGCGCCAGCCAGCCGCCGTAGAGGACGATAAGAAAGTTCATCTGACGCTCGATCCTTGCGCGCGAACTCAGGGGCTCGCTTGGAGCTCGTACCAGGGCGCGGCGGCCTGGTCGGGTGATTGCAGGTGCAGTTCGAAGCCGGTGGACGTCTTGCGCACCGCGTCGCCGGCTAGCGGCGGCAGGCGGTTGCCGCGCGCGTCAAGCGGGTAGACCGTCAGCTGTCGCGCCGGCAGGGTCAACCCGACCACGCAGGGCTGCCGCCGCATCCAGATCGGTGCGCGGATCTCGCGCAGGTTCTGGCCAGCTCCATGCTGCGGGTCGCGCAGGGTGTAGTCGCCGGTGGTCGCGCCGACGGTCGCGCTTGCCTGTCCGAGCCAGGTGGCCGGCACTAGGTCCACCGGCGAGCCGTTCGCGTCCGAGCCCAGGGTGTAGCCGGGCAGGGTCAACAGGAGGCGGCTCGACGATGCGATCGCCTTGCCGTCCTGGGCCGAGAGCATCAGTGCGGTCATGCCGGCGTGGGCCATCTCCACCGACAGCGGACCGCTGGCATAGCGCTTGCCCGGCTGCAGCCGGCCCACGATGCCCGCGACCCGCGGCGCGGCGACCAGCAGGGTCGCGTGCCGCGGATCGACGGCCACTTCGCTGTCCCGGACGGAAGCGGTGTTCTGGGCTGTGGAGGTGCCGATGCCGACCCGACGGTCCAGCGCCCAGTCCGCGGAAGCGACGCCCTGCGCATGGAGAAAGTCGCCCAGCAGCGTAGTGATCCGCCCACGGGTGGCGCGCAGCTGCAGGCCCGCGTCGGGCGTGTAGCCGAAGGCCGTGGACAGCGGTCCGATCGCGCCGGTCCGGAACAGCCAGGCCATCTGCCCGAACTGCGCGCGTCGCCCGCCATCGCCGGACAGGCTGAACTCGTAGGGGACCGTCGGTGTCTGGCTGCCGCGACGATGGGCGTAGTCGTAGTAGGCCAGTCCGGCCCAGCCCTGCAGGCTGGCCAGCACGGCGGTCTCGGGCAGGATCTCGGCGGCATTGCGATTGGGCCAGGGCTGGTTGAATTCGGTGATCAGGAAGGGCGCCCCGTAGACCCGATAGAACGCCGCGCCCAGCAGCGGGGCGAGGCCTTGTCCCAGGGCCGACGTGTCGCCGATGCGCCAGTCGTCCCACTGCCACTGCGTGCCGGGAAAACGGTAGTGATCCACGTAGAAATGGCCGTCGCGCAGGTCCATGCCGGTCAACGCCCGCATGCCGCCAAGACCGCTGAAGTTCATCTGTGTCCCGATGGTCAGCGCCGCAGGTGCGGCCCCGGCGATGGCTTGGGCGATGCGGGTGTTGTAGCCGGCGTCCTGGTCGGCCAGGAATTCCAGGAACAGGGCGGCGGTCGTCTCATCGGTGTCGTCCAACTGTGGCAGCTGGCTGGCATCGATGTCGTGCCCTGCCCCGTGGGTCTGCAGCCATTGCCGCCAGGTGTCGAGGAACACCTTCAGCGGCGCGCCTTGCACCAGGCGGGCGAGACTGCCGTCCATCCATGCGTAGACCAGCGAGCTTTCGTTGTCGATCTCCACGATCGCCAGCGCCGGCTCGCCCGCCCCCTGCAGCGCCGTCAGCAGCGCCTGTGCGTAACGTGCCTGAAGACGCGCCGCGGCGGGGTCGATGCGCAGCAGTGGCTTGGACTGGTTGGGCCACTCCGGTTCATCGTCCACGGCCAGGGTTCCGTCGATCGACGGACGGAAGGCATAGCGCACGTGCAGGTTGAGGTCGACGTAGATCCCGGACTGCCTGCAGCGTTCGAGCAGTCCGCGCAGACGCTGGATCGCGACCGGGTCCAGCGTGGGAAAGGGGTCGCCGGTGAGCAGGCCGTCGACCCGCTCGCCGTCGGCGATCGCATCCAAGGCATGCAGGCGGATCAGATTCACGCCCAGGGCGCGCAGGTCGGTCACCAGGCGCTCGGCCTCGTCGGCGTCGGGCAGGGCGGCTTCGAAACCGACATTGACGCCGAACAGGCGCACCGGTGTCGCGCCTTCCTGGGTGCAGAGCGCCTCGCCGCAGGCGCGCAGCCGGTCGCCCGCGGTCAGGGGACGATTGAGGTAGGAAAAATCGACCAGGCTGCCAGGTGTCGCCGACGCGGCCTCGAAACGGTAGAAGTCCTCGGCGCTCGTCTGCGTGTCTTCAAGACCTCCGCTGGCGCCTGCGGCCAGCAGCAGGCCCGTCATCGCGATTACCCCAAGGCAGGCGGCAAGGCGCGTGGACGTGGATGGGCGTGCGGACACGCTCAGCGTGCGGGGCCGCGGCCTGGCCCGACATCGGCCGCCGTCGGCGTCGGCAGCGCAGCGGGCCACGTGGAGGCGCGCGGCAGCATCCCCTCCAGCAGCGCCTGGTACTGCGCCAGAACGAAGGACCAGCGGAACTCCCGATCGAAGCGTTGCCGGCTCGCCCGACGCATGGCCGTCACCGCCTCAGGATCGTCCAGCAGCGCCGACAGATGCATGTCGCAGTCGATCACCGAATGGAAGTAGCGCGCGCCGTCCTGGGCGACCCAGCGGTTGAACGGATTGTCGTGGGCGATGACCGCGTTGCCCGCGCCCAGCGCTTCCACCAGGGAGGGATTCGTGCCGCCCACCGTGTGGCCGTGCACGTAGAACAGCGCGTGTCGCCGCAGCGCGCGCAGCGTGGCGGGGTCGTAGATCGCACCGGGGAAGTCCACCTCCGGACTGGCGGCGTCCAGCACCTGCCGGTGATAGGCATTGCCCTGCGGCTCGTAGCGGCCCAAGACCACCAGGCGTGCGTCGCGGCGGCGGCGCGAGAAGGCGCTGACGATCTCCAGCAGCGAGTTCTCCGGCTCGGGCCGCGCGATGACCACGCCGTATCGGGCTCCCTTGAGTCCCAACGGCTCCAGGGCCTCGTCGCCGATGTCTTCGATCAGGTCGGCGCCGTAGGGAATCATGGCGATCTTGTCCGCCCGCACGCGGGTCGCCAGATGCTGCGCGATCTCCGGGTGGTCGGCGATCAGATGATGCCCGGCCCAGCAGCCGATGCGCTCATTGGCCCAGAGCCACAGACGCTCGTGCGTGCGCCACTTGCGCCGCTTCCATTCCAGGCCGTCCATGTTGATCACGTTGGTCACGCCGCACCAGCGCAGCCAGGTCGAGAACAGGGCCGTGTTGTAACCCAGCGTGAGCACCAGCGACGCGCGGGCCCGCGCGGCATGGCGGATGGAGCGCCAGTCGAAGGCCATGGTGCCGCGCGCGCCACTGGTCTTGACGCCGATGGTGACCCGGTGCACGCCCTGCCACTGGTCCTCGATCGCCGACTGTTCCTGTTCCGGGCCCGCCTGGCAGTACACCGTGACGCGCCAGCCGCGCTGCACCAGGTGCAGGGCCAGCCGTTCGGCGAAGGTCTCGAAACCGCCATGCATGGCGGGAATGCCACGCGTCCCCAGGATCGAGATCTGACGATGGGGCATGGCTTGTTCCTTCTGTAGGCACATCGCAGCGACGGCATTCATCATGCGCAGCGCACGGCAGGCCGATTCGGCCGAATTGAGCGCTATTTCCGTCAAGCCCCGCGTACGCGATGGCGGCCCTTGCCCAGGGAATGTCCGAAAGCGGCATCGCCACCCTTCCAGCATGTCGGCTCGTCCATGAGCGGGCCGATGCAGGGTCCGCGCATCCTGACCGGCTCCGATCGCCGTTCCTGATGTCCAGTGCCAAGCCGTGGAGAAGACCCCTTGCGCTGCGATGACCTGACCGGGGCATCGCAGCGCTTTTTTCTCGCGCAGGTGGCGACGCGTCGGTTCTCGTGCGGCGTGCCGCTCGCGCGCCACGGGGATCTTCGCGGGACTGGTCATGGCGATCATGGCTGCCGGCTGTGCTTGCCGCGCAGGGGGTTGGATCTGGTCAGGAATCGCGCATGCGTTTTGCTCTGCTGTGTCGTCGGCTGCGGCGTCGTAAGTTCAATCTCCGCCTGCTCTTGCTGCTGCTGGTCGTCGCGGGCGTGTCGCTGTCCGGTTGCGCCATGCTGCCGGCGTCGCGCTTTCCGGCGCCGCTGGAGCGCGCGGATGAAGCCTCGGAGCTGGTCCAGAACGGCATCCACTTCAGCCTGCAGCGGATCGAGCCGGGCATGCCGGCACAGCCCGAGCCGCCCGCGCACGCGCCGGTATCCGAGGCGCCCGACGCCGACGGCGCGCCGCAGGACTACGTGGTGCAGGCCGGCGACACCCTGCGGGTCACCGTCTGGGACCATCCCGAACTGAACAATCCCGGCCTGGGCGCGCTGACCTCGGCGACGGGCAACGCCGGCGTACCCGGTGCGGAGACCTTGCGCATGGGCGGGGCCAGTTCGCTGGACGCGCAGGCACGCCTGGTCCAGCCCGACGGCACGCTGTATTTCCCGTACGTGGGCACGGTCACGGTCGCAGGGCTCGACGTGCCGCACATCCGCACGCTGCTGACGGGTCGCCTGAGCGTGGTCATCCCCGCCCCGCAGCTGGACGTGGCGGTGGTGGGCTTCCGCAGCCAGCGCGTGTATGTGGCCGGCGCGGTGCGCACGCCCGGCGCGCAGCCGCTGACCGACGTGCCGATCACGGTCGCCGATGCGCTGGCGGCCGCCGGCGGCTATGTGGAAGGCGCCGACCTGCAGTCGGTCAGCCTCAATCGCGGCGGCAGAACCCGCACGCTGGATCTGTACGCCTTCTTCTTCCAGGGCGACCTGACCCAGAATCCGCTCCTGCGCAGCGGCGATGTCCTCAATCTGCCGCCGCGCCGGGACAAGAAGGTCTTCGTCCTGGGCGAGGTCGCCAAGCCGGGCTCGCAGGTGATGCCGCTGGGGCCGATGAGCCTGTCCGAAGCGCTGGCCGATGCGGGCGGACTGAGTCCGGTCTCGGCCAATGCCGCGCAGATCTATGTGTTTCGCGCGGGCGACCAGCCCCAGCAGGTCAAGGTCTACCAGCTCGATGCGATGAATCCCGGGCTGCTGGTCCTGGGCGATCGTTTCGTGCTGCGTCCGCGCGACATCGTGTTCGTCGATCCCGCCAACCTGACCCGCTTCTCGCGTGTGGTCTCCCAGATCCTGCCGCTGGCCAGCTCGCTCTACATGACCAGCGCGGCGGCCAATCGCTGATCCGCGCATGGCCGACGGATCCGTGCTGAGACTGGCGGTGTGCTGCCGCATCAACCTCGTTCGCAGCCCGATGGCCGAGGCGGTGCTGCTCGCGCGGCTGGGGGCGACGGGCGAGGTGCAGGTGCGCTCGGCCGGGTTCGAGGCGATCACCGGCCTGGAGCGTCCGCGCGGCGTGCTGGATGTGCTGGAGGCGGCCGGCTATCCGCCTCCGCCGAGCGCCTTCAGCCGCCGCCTGGACGCGCAGCTGCTGCAGTGGGCCGATCTGGTGCTGGTGATGGAAGCCAGCCAGCGCCAGACGCTGCTGCGCCTGGCCCCGGCGGCGGCGGCCAAGGTCTGGCGCCTCGGCCACTGGCAGGCCACCGAGGTGGCCGACCCTGACGGGCTGGCGCCGCAAGCACTGGCCGCCACCCTGAGAACGATCGAGACCTGCGTCGGCAGCTGGCTGCCGCACCTGCAATCCCCTCTTCACCAGAGCGACCCGATCCGCCCATGAGACCCACCACCCCACCAGCCGCCGACAGTCCCGAAGAGGACGAGGTCAATCTGCTCCTGCTGTTGCGCAATGTCTCGACGCATCGCCGGTTGTTCCTGCTGGTGGCTGGCGGCGTGTTCGCCCTGGCGCTGGTGTACCTGCTGTCCGCGCAGCCGACCTACCGGGCCCAGGCGCTGCTGCAGATCGATGAGGACCAGGGGTCCATGCTCGGTGCGTTGTCCGACGTGGCCGGCGCGCTGAATCTCAACAAGTCCATCGACGGCGAGCTGGACATCCTCACCTCGCGCACCGTGATGGGCGAGGCCATCGACCGCACCCAGGCGCAGCTGGACATCGAGCCCAGGCACCGCATTCCGGTCGTGGGGCGCCTCTATGCGCGCCTGGCCACGCCGCCCAACGGATTGGCCGATCCTCTACTGGGCCTGTCGGAGCTGCCCTGGGGCGGCGAGCGCCTGCGCCTGGCGCATTTCGAAGTGCCGCGCGCGCTGTACGGCAAGCCCTTCGTCCTGACGGCCGGCGAGGACGATGCCTGGACCCTGAGCGCGCCCGACGGCGAGGAGATCGCGCGCGGCAGGCTGGGTCAGCGGGTGGACTTCAACGTCGCCACTCGCTTCGGGCCAGGCCGTGGGTCGATCCAGGTCGAGGAACTGCGCGCGCGCAGCGGCGTGAGCTTCGGCGTCACCGCCTCGTCGCTGCAGACTGCGTTCGAGGAGATGGGGCGCCGGGTCAAGGCGACGGAGACTTCCAAGGATTCTTCGATGATCGAGCTGACGGTGAGCGGCAGCGACGCCGAGCGCACCGCCGACTTCGCCAACGCCCTGGCGCGCGCCTATGTCGCGCTCAACATCCGCCATCGCGCCCAGCAGGCGCATCTGAGCCTGCAGTTCCTGGAGCACAGGCTGCCGGCGCTGCGCGCGGAGCTGACCCGCGCCGAGGACGCGCTCAACGCCTACCGCATGCGCAGCGGCACCATCGACGTGGAGCAGCAGAGCGAGGCCCTGCTGGCGCGCGTGGTCGAGCTGACCCGCCAGCAGACCCTGCTGGAACTCAACCGCGAGGCCAGCGCGCAGCAGTTCCGTCCCACCCATCCGGCCATGCGCATGCTCGAGGCGCAGCACGCGGCCGTGGCCGAGGCGCTGACCCAGGCCGATGCGCAGATCCGCGCGCTGCCTGCCGCGCAGCAGGAGTACCTGCGCCTGGCGCGGGATGTGGCGGTCGATACGCAGCTCTACACCGCGCTGGCGGCCAACAAGCTGCAGCTGGAGGTCGCCGAGGCCGGCACCACCGGCACGGCGGCCATCATCGACCCCGCGCTTTCTCCGGAGCGACGCCACTGGCCCACGACGTTGCCGGTGCTTGCCGGCGGCCTGATGGGCGGCCTGCTCCTGGGCTTCCTGGCCGTGCAGGTGCTGGCCGGCATGCGCCGCGCGCTGCACGACCCGCTGGAGGTCGAGCGCCTGAGCGGCGCCCCGGTCTACGCCGTGGTGCCGGAGAGCAAGGTGCAATCGCGCATGACCCGCGTGCGCGGCGGCAGCGAAGACCCGCTCTACCATGCGCTGCTGTCGCGACAGTCGCCGACCGATCCCGGGGTGGAGGCCTTGCGCACCCTGCGTAGCACCTTCCGCCTTGCGCTGCGTGAGGCGGGGCGTACCGCGGTGGTGTTCACCGGGCCCACCGAGGGCGTCGGCAAGACCTTCGTCACCGCCAACTTCGCCTATCTGTTGGCGCTGACCGGCGTGCGCGTGCTGTTGGTCGACGGCGACCTGCGGCGCGCCGGACTCGGGCGCTACTTCCCCGATTCGGTCGCCGCGCCGGGCCTGTCCGATGTCCTGGCCGGGCAGGACACGCTGGAGGCCGCCATCCAGCACACCGACCAGGAGGGGCTGGACCTGCTGCCTTCCGGACGCCATCGGGTCTCCAACCCCGGCGAACTGCTGGCGCGTCCGACCCTGGACGTCGTGCTGCGCGAGGCCGAGCAGCGCTACGACTACGTGATCGTCGATTCGCCGCCGGTGCTGCCGGTCGGCGATGCCATGACCCTGGCGCGCGCCTGCGGCGCGGTCTTCATCGTCAGCCGCTACGAGCTCACCAACGGGCGGCAGCTGGTCCAGACCCTCAAGCGCCTGACCCAGGTCGAGGCGAAGATCTGCGGCCATGTCTTCAACGGCCTGCGCGCCAGCCGCTATGGCGATGGATACGGCTACGGCTATGGATACGGAACCTACGGCGCGGACCCCAAGCGCTGAGCCCGTTCATGCGCGCAGCGGCATCGGCCCTGCGCGCGTGCCCGGACAGGCATCGCTGCGGCGCGGCGCCCGCAGGAAGATCTCGGATCAGTGAGGCGAACGAGCAGGGCAGCGCGCTGGCTTCTCGCGCAGCGCCACTCGCCGGCCGCTGGCGCGCCCGGCGGACAAGCCGACCGCGCGTCAGCGACAGCCTTCGCCGACGTTGCCCAGCGTCTCCAGCGTCGGTGCGGCCAATCCCGGAAGACGCTGGAGGTTCATCGCACCGGGCAGCAGCCCGTTGGCCAACTCCGCGCCGAGGTCGGCCGTGCGCAGCGCATTCCTTCCCTGCGTGGCACGCTTGGCCAGGCCGGTGCCGTGGCAACCGAGCGAGATCGCAGCCGGATCCTGGATCGCGGATGGATCCTGTCCCGAGCGCCGGCCAGGCGCGCGTCGGGCCATCCCGGACTGCAGCGAGGTGTCGATGCCCGGAATGGCCTGCTTCTGCTGCTCCGGCGAGGTCAGCCCGATGGCCTGCTGACTGGCGCGGATCAGCGCCATGTACGGGTCTGGAGACGTGCGCCGCCCGGTCCGTCGCAGCAGGGCGGGATCGCGCGCCAGACCGAGGCCGGGCGTCTGCAGCGGGGTGAGGGCAGCGGCGGCTTCCTGCGCGTGGCCGGGCGCGATGCCGGCCGCACAGAGCGTCAACGCCAAGGCGGCCGCCGTCGCCGCGCCGGCAGAGCAGGGCCTAATAGGCATTGCGATGCACCAGGCCCTTGTGCACGGTCATCGCCACGATCTTCAGGTCCAGCGCCAGCGTGCGATGCTGGATGTAGTGCAGGTCGTGGGCGACGCGCTCGCTCATCTTCTCCAGGCAGTCGATCTCGCCACGCAGCCCGTTGACCTGGGCCCAGCCGGTGATGCCCGGCTTGATCCGGTAGCGATACATGTAGTCGCGCACCAGTTCCTTGTACTGATTGTCGTGCGGAAGCGCGTGCGGACGCGGCCCCACCACCGACATCTGTCCCTTGAGGACATTCAGGAACTGCGGCAACTCATCCAGGCTGGTGCGGCGCAGGAGCCGGCCCAGACGCGTGACGCGCGCATCGTTGCGGCGCGCCTGGCTCAACGTGCCGGGGCCTTCGCTATGAACGCGCATGGTGCGGAACTTGTAGATCGTGAAGCGGCGCCCGTCGGCGCCCATGCGCTGTTGCAGGAACAGCGCCGGGCCGGGCGAGTCGATCCGGATCGCGAGCGCGATCAGGGCCAGCAGCGGCGCCAGCATCAGCAGCACCGTGGCGGAGAAGGCCAGATCGAAGGCCCGCTTGCCGAGCGGATGGCGCGCATGCCAGGGCATGCCGACCAGATGGATCCCGCCGGCGCCCGTGCCGGTGCGCGTCTGGTCCAGCCGGGCGAGCGGGTAGGCGCGCAGATCCGGAATGAAGCGGATATCGACGAAATCCTGGCGGAACTCCTGCACCAGCCGCTCCAGCGACGCGGCCTGATCCAGCGGCGCCAGCAGCCAGAGCTCGCGGATGGCGCCGCCGCGCAGCAGCGAGCGGAAGGTGTCGAAGTCGCCGATCACCGGCAGCCCCTCGCGTTGCGCGCCGGTGGCCGCGCCTTCCTCGTAGACCAGCGCCGGTCGATAGCCGGGCCCCGGCCTGCGTAGCAGCTGCGGCAGCAGCAGCGTCGAATCGGCGCTGACCATCAGCGCCACCCGGCGCGCGCGGGATCCGAGCTGGCGTTGCCAGGACTGCGCGGCGCTCAGGCCCAGGCGCGCCAGGGACAGCGCACCGGCGGCCTCCATCGTCGTCAACAGCAGCGCGTGCGAATTCATTGGACCGGACTCCGATTGAAGCGTTGCGGTGCGACGGCCCGGGCCCTGGTGCCGGCGCGATACTCGCCCGGGCTGCGCGCGAGGTGCTTGCGGAAGATCTTGGCGAGTCTGCCGCCATCGCCGATGCCGCAACGCCGCGCGATCTTGTCGATGGGCAGGTCGGTCTCGGTCAGCAGCTTGCAGCTGCGGCGCAGGCGCACGCCCAGCAGATAGTCCGAAGGCGTCATGCCCAGTTCCAGCTTGAAGCGACGCAGGAAGTTGCGCTCGCTCATGGCCACCGCGTGCGCGGCATCGGCGATGCTCACCGGCTGCTCGTGGTGGGTTTCCAGCCAGCGGGCCGACGCCAGGATCTGCTCGGTCACGCGCGTGCGCGCCACCGGACGCAGGACTTCCGGCTCGGCCGGTGCCTCGGTCTGCGCCGGCCCGTGCAGCTCCAGGCAGCGCGCGGCGACCAGCTCGCCCAGGTCCGCGGCGATCATCGCCATGGCGGCGGCGAACGCGGTGCGCTGTTCGCCGGTGCTCTTCACGAACAGACCCGCCGCTTCGATCAAGCGCCGGCCCTCGGCGATCGGCACGATCATGACGCCCAACTCGTGCTGGTCCCGCAGCCACTGGCATAGCCGCGGGCTGGCCTCCAGCGTCGCCGCACCCACGCCACCGGCCACGAACACGATGCGCAGGCGCTGCCCGCGCGGGGGCGGCAAGCGTTCGGTAGCCACATGCATGCCCGAGGCGCTGGCCACGGTGCCACCGGATTCGGACAGCAGCACGGGCATGTAGAGGCGTTTGAAGCCCGAGGCGCGCTGCTCGATGGCATTGGCGGTACACAGCAGGTCGATCAGGGCCACCACGTCGGCCAGCCCGAAGCCGTCGAAGACGACCAGGCCCAGACGATGCGAGAGGTTCAGTCGCTCGGCCGGGAAGGCGGGCAGGCGGCTGACGGACGACTTGATTCCGGTGATCACGCTCATGTTTTCCCCTTGAAGCTCTGGACGAGCCGCCCTCCCGCGCGGCTCGCAGTTCGCGCCCGGCCCGCCGGCTCGCGGCGTGGCCGTGGCTGATGTCCCGCCCTCCCAGCGGGTCTTTGCAAGCGCGCGGTCCCCGTTGCCCATTGCGACCGAGCAGAAGGACCTGGCTCGCCCAAGCGCTTGTGCTGCGGCCGCTCGTCCCCCGATCAGGCCGCGCTTCTACAGACCGGCGGCAGGCAGACGCGCGACGGCGGCCAGGCTCCCGCGGGTCGCGCGATGGCCAGGCCTTGCAGGCAGTTGACGCCGCCGGCCAGGGCCACGGCGGTGTCGCCTGCGCGCTCGACGCCTTCGGCGACCACGTACGGCGCGATGCTTCCGCCCAGCGCGACCAGGTGCGAGAACTCGCGTGCCCCGGTGATGCTGCGCATCGCTTCGGCCAGGAGCGTGCCGCTGATCTTGACCACCTGGGGCAGGATCTGGCGGACGAAGTCCAGCCGTGTGTGGCCCTCGCCGAAGTCATCGATGGCGATCTGGCAGCCCAGCGCGCGCAGGCGTCCGACGAAGGCCTTGGCCGACTCGAAGTCGCCCAGCGGTGCCGTCTCGGTGATCTCCAGCGTCAGTCTGGCGGCGACGGCCGGCTGTTCCTGCAGCCTCTTGATAGGCCCATGCCACCAGGCGTCGTCGACGAGACTGTGCGAGGACAGGTTGCAACCGGCGTGCAGGGTGGGCTCGCGCTCCAGGCGTTCGATCACCGCGTCGAGCACCACACGATCCAGCAGCCTGACCAGGCCCAGACGCTCCATGGCCGCGACCAGGCCGGAGGCGCCGATGCCGGGCTGGTCCAGTCGCAGCAGGGCCTCCTGATACAGCGAGGCGTCGCGTCGATCGCCGGCGTTGCGTCGCATGATCGGCTGGAAGGTCAGGCCGACCTCGCCGCTGCGCAAGGCCTCATGAAAGGCCAGGGCCAGGGCCATGTCCTTCTCGTAGCGCTCGCGCCAGATCCAGCCGCACTGGACCGGTTCCAGGATCGGCGCGCGGCCGCCCAGGCGCTCCAGCTCCTGCGGCGGATAGGGCCCGGAGGTCGAGCTCAATCTGACTTCGCCGACCGTGACCACCGGCAGCGCGCGCTGCCCCAGGTGCTCCAGCGGCAGGCCCGCGAGCTGGAGTTGCCAGTGCTCGGCGAAGGACCCGGCCTCGGCGATCCACGCGACGAAACGACGATCGCCCGCCTGCTTGATCGAATGGCCGGCCAGATGCATGCGCCACTGCAGCGCGGCCAGGGCCGCACGCGCGAAGGTCTCGCCGTAGGTCGCCGCCAGGTGGTCGCGGTTATGCAGTTCGACCAGCAGATGGCAGCCCGATGCCGGCGGCGGAAGCTCGATGCGGCTCATGCGCCGCTCCCCAGGCAGCCGCGTGCGTCCTCGGCCCGCTCACCTCCTGGATCGCGGGCAGACCACCGCGATACGCCGGCTGACGCGCGTACGAAAACGGTCCTTTCTGGAAGGATCGGGGCGCGTGAAGGAATACCGCGGATAGCTTGAACTCTTGGCGATCAATTCGACATGAAAAGTGCTGGGACAGAAAGGACCATTTCTGTCAAATGTCGATCCGCCACCGCCATCTCCCCAAGTTAGAGCCCAACCCTGGGCCAAGATGCCCGGGGGGCATTGCGCACGGTCAGTCAGGGGGAAGGATGCGCGGCACCTGGTTCCGCGATGTGCTGACAGGATCGTCATGGAAGGCGGAGCGCTTTCTGGCACGGCCTATCGGGGCGCGGTGGCTGGAGCGCGCAAGAGAGGGTGCGTACCTTGCCAGCGAATCTACGTCACTCAAGCAAAGTGACGATCATCACGGTTACGGGGTCGAGGTTACAGATCGGCCCGCTGAGTCCCGCATCGTGTTCATACACCGCATAATCCGGGGGTTCACAAGTTCCGACGCGTTGTCCAAGCCAAGTCCAGGCTGCGGAACAGTCAATCAGGGGGGGGTAGGCACGTGCCCCATTACGCCGTCAGGCCTAGTCCAGACGGCGTGGTTCAAACGTGCACTGCGTTCGACCGGCGGAGCTCGATGCCACCTGGTGGGCAGTGTTGGAAGACCATGTTAAGAGCAACACAGAGCGATAAGACACGACTTGCGACATTGACGAAACAAGAGTTGGGTACGCGCCGGTCGCAGGTTCGCAAAGGCGACCACGCACGCTTGACCAGTACCACGTTCCAACGCTGTCTTCTGTGGATTTTCCGATGGATCCGCAGATGTGGTGCCACCCGGCGCGGTTCGCAACACGGGGGGGCGTCACCATGATCATCGGCCACGCGCGCGTCTCGACGGGCGACCAGAATCTCGATCTGCAGATCCTGGCACTCAAGGCCGCCGGTTGCACCAAGATCTATACGGACCAAGGTGTCTCGGGCAGGCACGGCAGCCGCCCTGGCCTGCACAAGGCGCTGCGGCGACTCAAGCCGGGTGGGAAGCTCGTCGTCTGGAGGTTGGACCGGCTTGGCCGCTCGTTGATCAATCTGGTCCAGCTGCTGGATGTGCTGGGCGAACGTGGCATCTGCTTCCAGTCCCTGACCGAGAGCATCGACACGGCCTCATCGGGAGGCCGCCTGGTGTTCCACATCATGGCCGCGCTGGCCGAGTTCGAGCGCTCGCTGATCAGCGAGCGCACGCGGGCCGGCCTGGCCGCGGCGCGCGTGCAGGGCAGGAAGCTGGGCCGAAGGCCATCGCTGACGGTCGAACAGTGCGTGGAAGCCAGCGAACTGGCGCAGCTGCGTGGCTGGGATTCGAAGCAGCTGGCCAAGCACTACGGCGTCCACCCGCGCACGCTGGCCAGACTGATGGCGCAACAGCAGGACCAGGTGGAGCCGGCGTTGATGAAGGGTGGGCGCGTGGTGGACTAGCGGCGCGGGCGTCGACGCCATCGCCGTGCCCGCGCGGTGCACAATGGCCGCATGATCATCCAATCGCTGCTCGACACCGACCTGTACAAGTTCACGATGATGCAGGCGGTGCTGCATCAGCACCCTGCCGCGCAGGTGCAATACCGCTTCAAGTGCCGCACGCCGGGCATCGACCTGGCCGCGCACCTGGACCGCATCTCCGAGGAGATCGACGCGCTGTGCGCGCTGCGCTTCACCGCGGACGAGCTGGACTACCTGCGCGGGCTGCGCTTCGTCAAGCCGGATTTCGTCGACTTCCTCGGCCTGTTCCACTTCGATCGCAAGTACATCACCCTGCGCGCCTCGGACCAGGTGCCCGGCGAGATCGCGCTTGAGATCGAGGGGCCGTGGCTGCACACCATCCTGTTCGAGGTGCCGCTGCTGGCGATCATCAACGAGGTGTACTTCGATGCGCTGGGGCAGGGCGATCTGGTCGAAGGCGAGCGCCGGCTGCAGGCCAAGCTGGCGCGCCTGCGCGCCATCCCCGACGCGGCCGGCTGCGCTATCGCCGACTACGGCACGCGCCGGCGCTATTCGCGCGCCTGGCACGCACGCCTGCTGCCGCAGCTGCGCGACGGGCTGGGCGAGCAGTTCGTCGGTACCAGCAACGTCCACTTCGCCTACCGGTACGGCATGACGCCGCTGGGCACGATGGCGCACGAGTGGCTGCAGGCCTTCCAGGCGCTGGGCCCGCGCCTGCGCGATTCGCAGGCCGCCGCGCTGGAGGCCTGGGCGCGTGAGTATCGCGGCGACCTCGGCATCGCGCTGAGCGACGTGGTCGGCACCGATGCGTTCCTGCGCGACTACGACATGTACTTCTGCAAGCTCTTCGACGGCATGCGCCACGACTCGGGCGATCCGCTGCGCTGGGGCGAGCGGATGCTGGCGCACCTGGCCGCCAACCGCGCCGATCCGCGCGCCAAGACCCTGGTGTTCAGCGACGGCCTGGACGTGGAGCGGGTGGCCGAGCTGTACGCGCACTTCAAGGGGCGCTGCCGCCTGGCCTTCGGCATCGGCACCAACCTGACCAACGATCTGGGCCCCAAGGCGCTGAACATCGTCATCAAGATGACGCGCTGCAACGGCCAGCCGGTGGCCAAGCTGTCCGACTCGCCGGGCAAGAGCATGTGCGACGACCCGGGCTATGTGCGCTATCTGCGGCAAGTCTTCGGGCTGCCGCCCGAGCAGGATCTGTGACCTGCGGCAAGCTTTCGATCACCAGCAACTTGGCGGACTTGACACCTATTTTGGCGTAATTTTCACTCTGTCTTGACGCCGCAGCCGACGGCGATCATCCGCCGCTTCGGGCGGATCAGGGGTGGCGCCGGGGTGCTCGACATGACGCTTGTACGCGCGGCTGCCACGCTGTGGCTGCTGCTCCTTCTGGCTGGCTGCGGCGGCGGGGGTGGCGGCGGGTCGTCTTCGGCCTCGTCCTCGCCCTCCACGCCGGTCACCACCCCGACCACGCTCAGCGACAAGCCGACCACCGATGCGGAGGCGGCGCGCTTTCTGACCCAGGCCAGCTTCGGCCCGACCAAGGCCGACATCGCCCGCGTGCGCCAGATCGGGTACGGCGCCTGGATCGACGAGCAGATCGACGCGTCCAAGACCGCGCCGACGCTGATGGAGCCGCACATCCTGTCCATCCCGGTGGCCAGCCTGAGCTACGCCGAGCGGCGCAACTACTGGCTGTGGCAGGCGGTGACCGCCAAGGACCAGCTGCGCCTGCGCATGGGCTTCGCGCTCAGCGAGATCTTCGTGGTCTCCGACCGCGACTACAACACGGCCAACTTCGGCCGCATCGCCAACTACCAGGACATGCTGGACAGCAATGCGTTCGGCACCTACCGCGACCTGCTGGAGAAGGTCACCCTGCACCCGGCGATGGGCACCTACCTCAGCCACATCCGCAACCGCAAGGCGGTCAGCTACAAGAACGGCCAGGGACTGACGGTCACCATCGTCCCCGACGAGAACTATGCGCGCGAGGTGATGCAGCTGTTCTCCATCGGCCTGGTCCAGCGCAACGCCGACTTCACCATCAAGACCGATGCCTCGGGCAACACCATCCCCACCTACGACCAGGCGGTGGTGAGTGCGATGGCGCGGGTGTTCACCGGCTGGTCGATCAATGGCGCGACCAAGGACACCTTCTACAAGGGCCTGCCGGACAACGACGCCAAGCCGATGACCTGCGTGCCGGACTACCACGACGACCAGCCCAAGACCATCTTCAACGGCATCGTCATCGCCGAAGGCAACGACTGCACCAAGACGCTGGCCAAGGCGCTCGACGCGCTGGCCAGCCATGCCAACACGGCGCCCTTCATCAGCCGCCAGCTGATCCAGCGCTTCGTCACCAGCAATCCCAGCCCGGCCTACGTGGGCCGCGTGACCAAGGTGTGGGCCAGCTCCAACGGGGATCTGGGCAAGGTGATCAAGGCGATCCTGATGGACACCGAGGCGCGCACCGCGCCGGCCGCCACCGACACCAGCTACGGCAAGCTGCGCGAGCCGCTGATCCAGCTGACCACGCTGTGGCGCGCCTTCGACGCCAAGTACGTGCCGCGCGACGACGGCCAGTACGCGTTCTCCTTCGGCGCGTCCTACGACTTCAGCGTGTCGCTGGGCCAGGACTCGCTGCGCTCGCCGTCGGTGTTCAACTTCTTCTCGCCCGACGCGCGCCTGCAGGCCGCCGATGGCGTCGATGGCCTCTATGCGCCGGAGTTCGACCTGCTCAACGACTCCAGCTTCGTGAGCACCTTCAACGAGGTGTGCAACGCCGCCTGCGGCAATCTGAAGACGGCCGCGCCGACCGCGCGGACCAACGCGCCGGTGCTCGACGCCACCAGCCTGCAGGCGCTGGCCGATGCCGGCAACCACGCCGGCATGGTCGATGAGATCTCCGCGCTGCTGTTCGCCGGCAACCTGTCCGCCGACACCCGCGCCACGATGATCGACATGCTCAACAAGCTGCAGACCGAGAAGCGCAGCAGCGCAGAACGGGTGCAGTCCCTGGTCCAGCTGGCGCTGGCCTCCCCCGATTTCGTGATCCAGCGATAGGAGCCGCACGAACATGTCTCGACAGGTCAATCAGGACCGCCGGACCTTCCTGCGCTCGCTGCAGCTGATGCTGGCCGGCGGCGCCGTCGCCGCGACCCTGCCGCAGTTCGAACTGGTCGGCCGCGCGCTGGCGCAGAGTTCCACCGCGGTCGGCACCGGCAACTACCGCGCGCTGGTGTGCATCTTCCTGTTCGGCGGCAACGACTCGTTCAACATGCTTATCCCGCATGTGCAGACCGAGTACGACGTCTATCTCAAGAGCCGCGGCGGCGTGTACGACGCGGCCGCCAACAGCCAGGGCCTGGGCATCGCCCGCGACGCGCTGCTCAAGGTCACCGACACGGCGGGCAAGGCCTGGGGCCTGCACCCGGCCTGCGCCGGCATGAAGACCCTGTTCGACAACCGCGAGCTGGCGTTCATGGCCAACGTCGGCACGCTGGTGCAGCCGACCACCAAGGCCGAGTACACCGCCAAGGCCAAGCGCCTGCCCTACAACCTGTTCTCGCACAACGACCAGCAGGCGCTGTGGATGCGCGGCGAGTCGGAGCTGCGCAGTTCCAACGTCGGCTGGGGCGGCACCCTGGGCGAGCGCATCAAGGGCGCCAACAGCGGCGGCTTCACCGCGCTGCCGCCGACCATCTCGCTGGCCGGCAACAACCTGTTCCAGACCGGCACCTCGATCTCGCCCTATGTGATGTCCACCGGCGGTCCGGCGGCGCTGCGCAACTTCGAGAACGTCAACTCCACGCCCGACCGCATCCGCCGCGAGGCGCTGGCCGCGCTGGTCAAGCATCGCTACACGCCGCTGATGCAGGACCAGTACGCGCTGCAGGGCGAGAGCGCGATGCTGATCGGCAGCACGATGCGCACCGCGCTGGATGCGAACAACGGCGGCGACATCGCCACCGTGTTCCCGTCCGGCAATGGGCTGGCCTCGCAGCTGCGCATGATCGCCCGCTCGATCAAGGCCAGCCGGACCAGCGCGCTGGGGCAGAACCGGCAGATCTACTTCGCCAGCATGGGCGGCTTCGATACCCACGACGGGCAGATGGTCGCCAATGGCCAGCCGCGCCTGCTGGGGCAGGTCTCCGATGCGCTGTTCGCCTTCCGCAACGCGCTGGTGGAAATCGGCGCGCTCAACGACGTGGTCAGCTTCACCAACAGCGACTTCGCCCGCACGCTCAACAGCAACGGCAATGGCACCGACCACGCCTGGGGCGGCGTGCAGCTGATGATGGGCGGCCCGCAGTCCTCCGGCGGTCCGCTGGCCGGCGGCCGCGTATTCGGCAGCTATCCGATCCTGGAGTTGAACGGCGACCAGGCGGTCGATCGCGGTCGCATGATCCCGACCACCTCGACCAACCAGTTCGGCGCCACCTTCGCCCAGTGGATGGGTGTGGGCGCCTCGGACCTGGCGGCGATCTTCCCGGGCCTGGGCAACTTCGCCAGTCCGACGCTGGGATTCTTGGCAGCGTGAGGCGGGAGCGTCACGTAGCGCGATTCGTGAACCCGCGCTGATGGATCCGTGTACGTCGTCGCGTGCGGGTCCCTTCGCTCAGATCAAGTTGGTAAGCTCGAATGCAGGCAGGATAGATTGATGCTCGTCACATGAAAGACTGCGCTGACCAAGCGCGGCGCAGCGCGAAAGAAATTGATGTTTGACGTTTCAAACTTAAGACCCGGCCTGTTGCGAAGCCTTCATGCGCGGTGGGTTCGACCCAGGTTCACCGCATGCACGCCGGCGCTGTTGTGCCTGGGCATTGTCGCCGCGACCTGTCCCGGCCAGGCGTTGGCCGATGCCTGGGTCCAGGACGATGGCAAGACGCTGCTGATCCTTAGCGCCAGCCACTCGGACAGCGGCGTGGCCTTCGACGATGCGCATCGGCGTACCCGGTTTCCCGACGACGGCAAGAGCCAGCTCAACCAGCTGAACCTCTACGTCGAACACGGCATCACGCCGGACCTGAGCTTCATCGGCAACTTCTATGCCGACCGGGTCGGCTATCGGAATGACGCCGGCTACGGCAGCCGGACCACGAGCGGCCTGGGCGACCAGGAAGTCGGGCTGCGCTATCGGCTCGATCCGGGCGGAGGGCAGGGGCAGTGGGTCGGTGCGGCTCAGTTCCTCCTCAGCATTCCTGCCTACGATCGCGACGACGAGCCGGCGATCGGCCTGGGCGATTACGGCGCCGAGTTGCGCTACAGCGTTGGTCGCGGCTACCGGCTTGGCCAGCACGATGCGTATCTGGACATGGGTCTGGCCGCGCGCCTGCGCGGCGCCGACGCTGCCGACGAGATGAGGCTGGACATCGCTACCGGCGTGGCGCTGACGCCCAGGTGGGTGCTGCTGTCAGAATTGAATGTGATCCAGGGCCTGGGCAACGGACGCGGTTGGAACCCTAGCAACCTGATTGCCAGCAATAACTACGACCTGACCAAGCTGCGCGTGTCGATGCTGCATACCTTGCCGGGAGGGACGCAGCTGCAGCTCGGCGTGCAGCAGGTAGTGGCAGGTCGCAACACCGGAGGCGGCAGCGCCGTGTTCGCCGCTGCGTGGTGGCGTTTTTGATGGAAGGGTCGCGTTCGCTGTCCGGAGACGTGTTCCCGTGAATGTGCAGGCAGACCCGGCGCGCGTCCTTGGTGGCGTCCCCCTGTCCCTTGGCAGCTCCAGGCAGATCGGCCAGCGCCTGGTGGAAGCAGGTGTGATCGATGGTGAACAGTTGGAGAGTGCACTGGCGCTGCAGCGTCGCTGGCACTCGCGCCTTGGCGACGTCATCCTCGCCCAGCGCTGGACCTCGGCGCTGAAGTTCTATCCGGTGCTGGCCGAGCAATTCGGCCTCCCCTTCGTCAACCTCCTTGAACAGTCGCCGGATGCGGCATCGTTCGATGTCGATTGTGCAGCCGAGTACCTGAAGCGACTGGCGGTACCGTGGCGCCGGGAAGGCGAGGCGATGGTGGTCGCGGTGGCCGACCCGGGTGAGGCCACCTTCGCCTGGGCGCGCAGCCTGTACGGCGATGACGTGCGCTTCGTGGGAACCTCCAAGTTCGACATCATCTGGGTGGTGCAACGGCTTGCGGCCGCGCGCCTCACCGACGATGCGCTCAATCTTCTGGCGGTACGCGACCCTGAACATTCGGCGCGTACCGTGTTCACACGCGGTCAGCGCATGGTCGCCTTGGGTATCGGCGTGGCGCTGGTGGTTGCGCTGTGCCTGCGGCCGATCGCCACGCTGATCGTGCTCGACGCACTGCTGGCGCTGTGTTTCCTCGCCACGTTCCTGTTCAAGTTCACGCTGATGTGCCTGGGCGCGCGACGCAAGGTCGACATCCGCGTCGACGAGCAGGACATCGCGCAGCTGGATGACGCCGACCTGCCGGTCTATACCGTGCTGGTGCCTATGTATAAGGAGCCGGATGTCCTGCCGATCCTGGCCAGCGCGTTGCGCAAACTCGATTACCCCACCTCGAAGCTGGACGTGAAGCTGGTGCTCGAAGCCGGCGACATCGAAACCATCGAAGCGGCCAAGTCGCTGGGTCTGGAAGCGTTCTTCGAGATCATCCGCGTGCCCGAGTCGCAGCCCAAGACCAAGCCGAAGGCCTGCAACTACGCGCTGCAATTCGCACGCGGCGAGTTGGTGACCATCTATGACGCCGAGGACATGCCTGAGCCCGACCAGCTCAAGCGTGTGGTGGCGACCTTCCGGAAATCCGCGCCGGAGGTGGCTTGTGTGCAGGCGCGCCTGAACTACTACAACGCCGATGAGAACTGGCTCACGCGGATGTTCACGTTGGACTACACGCTGTGGTTCGATTTCTTCCTGCCTGCGCTTGAATACCTGCGCATCCCGATTCCGCTGGGCGGCACGTCCAACCATTTTCGTCTAGAGGTGCTGCGCGGTATCCACGCCTGGGATCCTTATAACGTGACCGAGGACGCGGATCTGGGCGTGCGTCTGATCAGTCAGGGCTATCGCGTCAGTGTGGTCAATTCGACCACCTTCGAGGAAGCCAACGTCAGCATCCCCAACTGGATCCGTCAGCGCTCGCGCTGGCTGAAGGGCTACATGCAGAC
The DNA here is from genome assembly GCF_004283755.1 of Pseudoxanthomonas winnipegensis. Classification (GTDB taxonomy): domain Bacteria; phylum Pseudomonadota; class Gammaproteobacteria; order Xanthomonadales; family Xanthomonadaceae; genus Pseudoxanthomonas_A; species Pseudoxanthomonas_A winnipegensis. The sequence continues at coordinate 526,681 of NZ_SHMH01000001.1, read as the reverse complement.
CTGGCTGGTGCATATGCGCGATCCGGTGCACTTGTACCGATCCACCGGGTTCCGCGGCTTCTGGGGGTTCCAGTTCTTCATCGGTGGTGGTTTCTTCACCGCGCTGGCCGCGCCCGTGCTGTGGCTCATCTATCTGGTATGGCTGGTGCTGGGCTTCTCCACATTTCGCGACCTGATGCCGCGCGCGCTTGATTACCTCAACCTATTCAACCTGCTGGTGGCCAACTTCTTCTTCATCTACATGACGCTGGTGGCCAGCCTCAAGCGCGGCTACCAGCACCTGGCGCCTTACGCGCTGACTGCGCCGTTCTACTGGTTGCTGCAGTCGATCGCCGCCTACAAAGGCGCCTGGCAGCTCATCCGCAATCCGTTCTATTGGGAGAAGACCACGCATGGCATCAGCAAGTACGTTGCCGAGCAGCGCAAGGTCGCCCTGGAAGACTGAGCCCTGGGCCCTGCGCGATGCCCTGCCGGCCCTGGCCGCCGCGCTGGTGTTGCTGTCGGCGCTGCTGGCCTGGTCGGTGGCGCAAGGTCTGATCGATGCGCGCTATGTCCCCGGGCCGCAGATCGCCGGCGCGACGGCGCAGGCGGCCGGCAGGGTGACGCTGGGCATGCTGTATCCGAACGGCATCGCGGCGTTGGCGGTCTGGCTGGGCCGGATTGGCAGCATTCCGGCGTGGTGGCCGATCGTTCCCGATCTGCTCGCGGCGGCGGCGACCATTGCGGTGCTGTGGCACGACCTGGCTGCGCAGCTCGGGCGGCGTTGGGCGTGGGGGCTGGCCATGCTGTTCCTGCTGCAACCGCTGTTCGTCGGCGCGGCGCTGTCCGGCAATGGCGAAGCGGTGATGCTGCTGGCCCTCTATGCGGTCGGGCGTGGCGCGTCGCGGGTGCGGCGGGCGGCCGACGTGGTCGGCTACTTGGTTCTGGCCAGCTGGATGCTGATGCTGTTCATGGCGGACGTCCGCGCCTGGGTCGTCGTCGTCGCGTTGGCCGTGTGCCTGTTCCCCTGCGTGCCGCGAGGGCTGCTGGCGCGCGCGCCGCTGACCTACCACCTGGCGGTCTTCCTGCCGGTGGTGTTCACCGTGCTTGCCCTGCTCTATACCTGCTGGTGGTGGAATGGTGACACCCTGGCCTGGCTGCGGGACACCTGGGCAGGCGGTAGAGGTTTGCTCGTGCCCACCGAGGTGTTCCGGGCCCAGGGGCGGCCCCTCGTGTGGGGCGCGGGCGGCATCGTTGTGGTCGCGTTGCTTGCCCTGTCGGGAAAGGGAGCTCCGCAGGCGTGGCGTGCGACGTACGCACTGGCTGCGGCCGTGCTCTGCGCTGTTATCGTTGTCGCATTCGCACGCGGCGCCTGGCCGGGCGACTATGCGGTGCTGTTGCTCGCCCCAGCGGCGCTTGCGGCCGGCCAGTGCCTGCCCGCACAGCGAGGCTGGTTGATCGGCGTGCTGTCGCTGGGTGCGTTGTCGGGCGCGCCGGAGGTGTTCGCGCTGGTTACCGGTTAGGCCGTCGCCCGCGCGCTGTAGGCACGATCGTGGAAGAATCCTTCCGGAGTTGGCGGCCACCTGCAGGAAGGCGATGAGCGCGGCAAAGAAATGGGCGATGGCTTTACTGGTGTTCGCGCTGGCGAGCGGCTGTTCCGCGACGAGCCGTGGGCCGTGGCTGGGCGCGAACGTCAAGGTTTCCGAGGATGCGCCCTGGGGCAGCAAGGCTGCCGGGCAGTCGCTACGCAACCTGGCGGACGCGGGCGCGCAGACTGGCTTACTGGTGGCCTTCCTCTGGCAGGAGACCCCGGCCTCGCAGACCCCCGCGCTGGGCAGCGACAGCAGCGTGGAACGCCTGCGTGATGCCGTGCGGCAGACTCGCGCGGCCGGACTGCGGCCCATCCTCAAACTGCATGTCTGGGTGCCGGGCCACTGGGCCGGCGAGATCGATCCTGCCGACAAGGCCGCCTGGTTCGCCGCCTATGAGAAGGCGATCCTGCCCCTTGCGGCCATGGCGCGCGAGGAGCGCGTGGAGGCGCTGGTGCTCGGCACCGAGTTGCGGCGTCTGCAGAATGCGCCGCAGTGGACGACGCTGGCGACCTCGGTGCGCAAGGTGTACCCGGGCAGGCTGGTCTACGTGGCCGACAGCATCGACCAGGCCGAAGCCTTCCCTTACTGGTCGGCGTTCGACGTGGTGGGCACCAGCCTCTACCCGGCCTTGCCAAGTGACCTGCGCGAGCGTGGCAACGCCATGAACGATGTGGCCGCCCGTCTGCAGGCGCTGTCGGAACGTCAACAGCGGCCAGCCTGGGTGGCCGAGCTGGGATTGCGCTCCGCTAGCGGAAGCCTGGGGGCGCCGTGGGAAAGTCCCGAGCAGCGCACCGCGAACGTCGACCTGGCCCTTCAGGCACGCGTCCTGGGCGAATGGAAGCAGGTGCTGGCGCGGCACGGCGTGGTCGGCATCGGCATCTGGTGCTGGTACACCGATCCAGCGGCCGGCGGCGCAAGCGACAGCGACTTCACCGTGCAGAACAAGCCCGCGCAGGCCGTCTTCCGCGCGGGTTTTGCGCCGCAGCGGTCTCCATGATCTCTTTTGCCTGAGGCCCTCGCGCTCGGGCCGGACAGGTCGCGTTGGGGAACCGGCGCCTGGCGCGATCGTTCGAACCACGTCTAAGCGCGTGTGCGAGGATCCAGGAAACGAACGCTAACCGTGCAGGTCCATGGAGCGCTGCGCCCAACAGGAGACGACAACATGATCCGCAACATCGTCCGCATGGGAGCCCCCGTGCTGCTGGCCCGGGCCGAGCCGGTCGAGCACTTCGCCACCGGCGAGCTGCGCGACCTGGTCGATGACATGTTCCAGACCATGGACGAGGCCGGCGGCGTGGGCCTGGCCGCGCCGCAGGTGGCGGTGAGCAAGCGCGTGATCGTGTACGGCTTCGAGCACAACGCTCGCTATCCCGACGCGCCCTCGGTGCCGCGCACGGCGCTGTTCAATCCGCTCATCGAGCCGCTCACCGACGAGTTGGAGGACGGCTGGGAAGGTTGCCTGTCCATTCCCGGACTGCGCGCGGTGATTCCGCGCTATCGGCGGATCCGGGTCAGCGGCTGGAGCGCCGGTGGCCAGCGCGTGGAGCAGGTGGCCGAAGGCTTCCATGCGCGCGTGATCCAGCACGAGGTCGATCACCTGGACGGCATTCTGTATCCGTCGCGGATCAAGGATTTTTCCACGTTCGGTTTCACCGACGTGCTGTTCCCGGAGATCGGCGAGGGCAAGTGAGCCGGCGCACGCCGCATGCGGCAAGGCGCGGCATTAACGCCACGCTGCTAGCCTGCAGGCCTGTCCACGGATCTTGCGAAGGTAGGCCATGAAGACGACATCCCGTTCCCTGAAGGCCGCGCTGATGCTGGGCGCGCTGGCCTTGGCTGGCGCCGCGCAGGCGCAGGATTTCAAGCAGTTGCTCAAGCAGCACACCGGCCAGGCGGCGCCGGCCGGCGGCGAGGCGGCCGGTGGCCTGGGGGCGCTTGGCGGGCTGTCGCTGCCGGCGATCGGTGGCAACACCGCCGGCAATGCGGCCGGCGTGCTGCAGTACTGCGTGCAGCGCAAGTACCTCAGCGCCGATGCGGTCACTGGCGTCAAGGACAAGCTGCTGTCCAAGTACGGCCTGGGCGGGGCGCAGAAGCCCGAGCAGTCGCCGGACTATCAGCGCGGCCTGATGGGCGTGCTCAAGGGCGAGGGCGGGCAGTCGTTCAATCTGGACGCAGTCTCGGGCAAGCTCAAGGACAAGGCCTGCGACTACGTGCTGAACAACGCCACCAAGCTGATCTGAAGGTGGGAGCCGCCCTTGTGGCCTTTTCGGCCAATGGCGGCGATGGGACATTACCGGGAAGAGCCTATCGCCGCCGGCGACTCCCGTAGAGCGGAGCTTGCTCCGCTGCGTTTCGGCCGGATCACAGGGAAGCCCCAGCGGAGCAAGCTCCGCTCTACAGGGAGAGATGGTCGCTCCCATCCAAAACAAAGGCCGCCCGCGGAGGCTCTGCAGGCGGCCTTTGCTTTGGATGGTTGCAACGCTCGGTTTAGAACGCCGGCGCCCCGAGTGAGGGCGCCGGGAATCTCCGTCACGGCAGGGAGTAAGCCACCAGCGCGTCGCTGATCGGGGTCTCCATGAAGTGGTGGCCGCCGGCCATCTGCACCACATACTGCTTGCCGTTGACCGTGTACGTCATCGGGGTGGCCTGGCCGCCGCCGGGCAGCACCGAGGTCCACAGCACCTTGCCGGTCTTCAGGTCGATGGCGCGCAGCAGGTTGTCGGTGGCCGCCGCGACGAACACCAGTCCACCGGCGGTGATCGCCGGGCCGCCGTTGTTGGGCGTGCCGATCTGGATCGGCAGGCCAGTCGGCAGGCCGAGCGGGCCGTTGGCGCGGGCCGTGCCCAGCGGCTGCTGCCAGATCACCTTCTGATCGTGCAGGTTGATCGCGGTGATCACGCCGTAGGGCGGCTCGTTGCACAGGGTCTTCAGACCCGGGACCATGAAGGCCGACACCGAAATCGCATACGGCGTGTCCTCCATCGCGCCGGGGCCTTCGGCGCCGCCCTTGCCGGGCGTGTAGCGCGGATCGTCGATCGAGTACAGGTCCTGCGCGTCGGCCTGTTTGCGCGGGATGTAGTGCTCGTACATCGGGGTGACGTTCCAGTTGGCCACCAGGATGCCGCGGGCCGGGTCGTAGGCCACGCTGCCCCAGTCGCTGCCGCCGTTGTAGCCGGGGAAGACGATCCACGGCTGCTTGAGCTGCGGCGCGGTGAACTCGCCGGTGTAATGCGCCTGGCGGAACTTGACCCGGCAATACAGCTGGTCGAACGGCGTCATGCCCCACATGGTCGATTCCTTCAGGTCCGGCATGCCCAGACGCGGCATCCCGGTCGACCACGGCTGGGTGCTGGCGCGGCTTTCGCCGGGCACGGTCACCTTGGTGTCGGCCGGGCGTTCCTCGACCGGCAGCAGCGGCTTGCCGTTGCGGCGATCGACCACGAACAGCTGGCCACGCTTGGTCGGGATGATCATCGCCGGCACCGGCGTGCCGCTGTGGTCGGGGAAGTCCAGCAGCGTGGGCTGCGAGCCGATGTCGTAGTCCCAGGTGTCCTTGTGCACGGTCTGGAACACCCACTTCTGCTCGCCGGTGGTCGCATCCAGCGCCACGATCGAGGACGCCACCGCGTTCTCGGCCGGCGTGCGCAGCTGATCGTAGTAGTCGGCGGCAGAGTTGCCAGTGGGGACGTAGATCAGGTTGAGCGCGTTGTCGCCGGCCATCGGGCCCCAGGAGTTGGGCGTGCCGCGGCTGTATTCCTGGCCCGGGCCGGGCTCCTGATGCCACACCGTGCCGGGATGGTTGACGTCCCAGGCCCACTTGAACGCGCCGGTCTCGGCGTCATAGCCGCGGATCACGCCCGAGGGCGCCCAGCGGCGCTGGTTGTCCAGCACCTGGTGGTTGAGCGAGATGGTGCCATTGACCACCACCGGCGGCGAGGTCACCGCCAGCTGGCCCGGCACCGACTTGCCCATGCCGGTCAGCAGGTTGACCGTGCCCTCGCTGCCGAACTGCGCGCAGGGCTGGCCGCTTGCGGCGTCCAGTTCGATCAGGCGCATGTCCAGCGTGGCCACGATGATGCGCGCATGGCAGCTCTGGCCCTCCGGCACCGCGTTGGAGACGAAGTAGGTCACGCCGCGGCAGGCGGCGGTGTAGGGCACGTTCTCGTATTTGACCCCGGAGACGAACTTCCAGATCTCCTTGCCGGTGGCCGGGTCGAGCTTGGACACGTTGTTGGTCGCCGAGCACACGTACAGCCCGTCGCCGATCATCAGCGGCGTGTTCTGCGCGCCCCACTTGTTGGTCTTGCCCGGGGGCGGCAGATCGCCGGTGTGGTAGGTCCAGGCGACCTTGAGCTTGCCCACGTTCTCCGGGGTGATCTGCGCGGCCGGCGAATAGCGGGTGGCATCGGTGTCGCGGCCGTAGGCGGCCCATTCGCTGTCGGCCTGCGCGGCGCGGGCCTTGGCGTTGTCGCCGGCGGCCAGCGGGGCCTGCGGCGCGTCGTCGCCGTGTTCGACGTACTGGGTGCGGAAGACCAGCGCGAAGGCGATCGTCGCGAACACGATGCAGCCCGCCGCCGCCAGATAACCGTGCTTGCGCAGCCGGCCGGCCGACAGGCGCGGCACCATCAGCGCGACGAAGAAGCCCAGCAGGGTGATGTAGCCCATGCGCGGCACCCAGCCCCACAGGCGGGTGGCGGATTCGACCAGGGTCATCACCAGCGCGAGCAGGAACACCACGCCGTAGAGCTTGGCGCCCCATAGCCGACCGGCGAACAGCAGCACGCCGCTGATTAGCATCAGCACGCCGTTGACCAGGTAGTACCAGGTGCCGCCCAGCGACAGCAGATAGGCCCCGGCCACGGCCAGGATCAGGCCGGAGACGGCGACGATGACAGCGACGATCTTCTGCCAGAGAGGGAGCCCGGGACGGGGCGCGGCAGTGTTCATGCACAACTCCAGATCATGGCCAGGGCCATGGTGTTTCACTCGCTGACGCCTGTCCCCAAGCGGATCGAAGGGGAGTCAGGCTGCGTCGCCGGCGAGCTGCATCTGCGGTCTTCCGTCGCACGCAGCGACGCACGGAACGCAGGACCACACGCCTTGGCGTGCGGCGCGATTCTAGGAAGGGCGCATGCGAGCGGGCCGTGAATTTTTCGACAGTTGCGACGCGGAGTTCCACTTGCATGCGTCACGCGCGCACGCCAAGAGCCGCGCCCGGCCTGGGCGCGGATGCGGTTGAGGTGAGATCCGATGCGTGGCGTGCGGCAGCAGGGCGGCGTGGGCCGCGCGCTGCTCTCTGCCCCGTTGCGTGCGCAGATCCAGCGCCCCGATGCGCCCATGGCCGCATCCAGCGGCCATGGGGCGATGGCTTACTTCAGCGCCTTGTAGCGCAGGCGCTTTGGACCGGCGTCGTCGCCGAGGCGGCGCTTCTTGTCTTCCTCGTACTCGCGGTAGTTGCCCTGGAAGAACTCCACGTGCGAGTCGCCCTCGAAGGCGAGGATGTGGGTGGCGATGCGGTCCAGGAACCAGCGATCGTGGCTGATCACGAAGGTGTTGCCCGGGAACTCCAGCAGCGCGTCTTCCAGCGCGCGCAGGGTCTCGATGTCCAGGTCGTTGGACGGTTCGTCGAGCAGCAGCACGTTGCCGCCCTGCAGCAGGGTCTTGGCCATGTGCAGGCGGCCGCGCTCACCGCCGGACAGCGAGCCGACCAGCTTCTGCTGATCCTGGCCCTTGAAATTGAAGCGGCCGATGTAGGCGCGCGACTGGATCTCCACGCCGTTGATGTTGAGGATGTCCAGGCCGCCGGAGATCTCCTGGAAGACGTTGTGGTTGCCTTCCAGCGCATCGCGGCTCTGGTCCACGTAGGACAGCTGCACCGTCGGGCCGACCACGATCTCGCCCGAGTCCGGCTTCACCTGCCCGGTGATCATCTTGAACAGCGTCGACTTGCCGGCGCCGTTGGGGCCGATGATGCCGACGATGGCGCCCGGCGGCACCAGGAAGCTGAGATCGTCGATCAGCAGGCGGTCGCCGAACTTCTTGGAGACGTGCTTGAACTCCATCACCGCATTGCCCAGGCGCTCGCCCGGCGGGATGAAGATCTCGTTGGTCTCGTTGCGCTTCTGGTAGTCGACCGACTGCAGCTCTTCCAGTCGCGCCAGGCGCGCCTTGCCCTTGGTGCGGCCGCCCTTGGCGTTCTGCCGCGACCATTCCAGCTCCTTCTGGATCGCCTTCTGGCGGGCCTTTTCCTGGTTGTCTTCCTGCTTCAGGCGCTCTTCCTTCTGGGTCAGCCAGTCGGTGTAGTTGCCCTTCCACGGGATGCCGCGGCCGCGGTCCAGTTCGAGGATCCACTCGGCGGCGTTGTCCAGGAAGTAGCGATCGTGGGTGACGGCCACCACGGTGCCGGAGTAGCGCGCCAGGAACTGCTCCAGCCACTCCACCGACTCGGCGTCCAGGTGGTTGGTCGGTTCGTCGAGCAGCAGCATGTCCGGCTTCTGCAGCAGCAGGCGGCACAGCGCCACGCGGCGCTTCTCGCCACCGGAGAGCTTGCCGACGATGGCCTCCCACGGCGGCAGGCGCAGCGCGTCGGCGGCGATGTCCAGCTGCTGCTCCAGCGTGGCGGCGTCGCCCGCGGCCAGGATCGCCTCCAGGCGCTCCTGTTCCTTGGCCAGCGCGTCGAAGTCGGCGCCTTCCTCGGCATAGGCGGCGTACACCGCATCCAGCGCGGCCTGGGCCTGCAGCACCTCGCCCACGCCTTCCTCGACGGCCTGGCGCACGGTGTGGTCGGGGTTGAGCTCGGGCTCCTGGGCCAGATAGCCGACCTTGATGCCCGGCTGCGGGCGGGCCTCGCCCTCGAAGTCGGTGTCCACGCCGGCCATGATCTTCAGCACCGTCGACTTGCCCGCGCCGTTCAGGCCGAGCAGGCCGATCTTGGCGCCGGGGAAGAAGCTCAGCGAGATGTCCTTGATGATCTGCCGCTTGGGCGGGACCACTTTGGACACGCGGTTCATGGTGTAGATGTACTGCGACATGGGGTCTCCGACGAGGACGCAGCCGCGCCGTCACGCTTGGGACTTCAGGCGCGCGACGCTGGCGGGAAAGGGATGCGCACAGTATAGCGGGCCGGGCCGCGCAGGCGCCTCGGGGCTGAAACTGAACAGGCGGTAGTAGGCGTCGTGAACGGCGATTTTTGTAGCCGTTTCCAGCCAGTTTCCGTTCACTGGCCCGGCGCATCATCGCATCGTGCCTCGAAGCACTGGAGACCCCTCATGAAGCGCACGATCCTGACCCTGCTGAGCATTCCCGTCCTTGCCATGTCGCTGGCGGCCGCGCCGGCGATGGCGGACGACTGGCGCCACGGCCCGCCGGGCCCGGGCGCTGGCCCCGGCGGCCCCGGCCCTGGCCCCGGTGGTCCGCGCGGTTGGGCCGACCGCCACGACGAGCGCCGCGATCGCCACGACCGTCGCGATGCCTACCGCGATGGTTATCGCGACGGCCGCTACAGCCGCCCGGTGGTGGTTGAGCGCAACTACTACAGCGGTGGCTACTACCGTCCTGGCCCGCCGCCGCCCCCGGTGTACTACCGCCCGCCGCCGCCTCCGGTCGCCTACTACCGCCCGTACGGCTATGAGCGCGGCTACCGCTATGTGAACTACTACAGCGGCCGGCCGATCGTGGTGAACGATTACGATTACTACGGCGTGCGTCGCCCGCCGCCGGGCTACCACTGGATCCGCGACGATCGCGGCAACCTGATCATGGTCGCCATCGCCACCGGGATCATCACCGACCTGCTGCTCAACCGCTGAGCCGTCGGCCGCAGGCAAGCAACAAGAGGGCGCGCCCCACCGGCGCGCCCTTTTTCTGTTTCTGTGGGAGCCGGCATGCCGGCGATGAGGCTCGACCAGCGCTCGCCAAGGCCATGCCCGCGTGGCATCCGCCGCGCGGCCGTCCGCGCCGCAAGCCCCGGGCGACATGGCCTCGGTGGCCCCGGGGGCTTACAATCCGGGCCCCGCTTCGCCCGCCTGCCTGCCCCTGGAGACCCGATGTTCCCGCGTGACGTCCGCATCGAAAGCTACGATCCCGAGCTGGCCCAGGCCATCGCCCACGAGGTCCGCCGCCAGGAGGATCACGTCGAGCTGATCGCCAGCGAGAACTACACCAGCCCGGCGGTGATGGAGGCCCAGGGCAGCCAGCTGACCAACAAGTACGCCGAAGGCTATCCGGGCAAGCGCTACTACGGTGGCTGCGAATACGTGGACATCGCCGAGCAGCTGGCCATCGACCGGCTCAAGCAGCTCTTCGGCGCCGATTACGCCAACGTGCAGCCGCACAGCGGCTCGCAGGCCAACCAGGCGGTGTACTTCGCCCTGCTGCAGCCGGGCGACACCATCCTGGGCATGTCGCTGGCCCACGGCGGCCACCTCACCCACGGGGCCAAGGTCAATGCCTCCGGCAAGCTGTTCAACGCCGTGCAGTACGGCGTGAACGAGGCCGGCCTGATCGATTACGACGAGGTCGAGCGCCTGGCGCTGGAGCACAAGCCGAAGATGGTCGTGGCCGGCTTCTCGGCCTATTCGCAGGTGGTGGACTGGGCGCGCTTCCGCGCCATCGCCGACAAGGTCGGCGCCTGGTTCTTCGTGGACATGGCGCACGTGGCCGGGCTGGTCGCCGCCGGCGTGTATCCGACCCCGCTGCCGCACGCGCACGTGGTCACCTCGACCACGCACAAGACCCTGCGCGGCCCGCGCGGCGGCATCATCCTGGCCAGCGCGGCCGGCGCGGGCGACAAGCTCGAGGACCTGTCCAAGAAGCTGCAGTCGATCGTGTTCCCGGGCATCCAGGGCGGCCCGCTGATGCATGTGATCGCGGCCAAGGCGGTGGCCTTCAAGGAGGCGCTGGAGCCGGCGTTCAAGACCTACCAGCAGCAGGTGGTGAAGAACGCCCAGGCGATGGCCAAGACGCTGATCGCGCGCGGCTACAAGATCGTCTCCGGCGGCACCGAGAACCACCTGATGCTGGTGGACATGATCGGCAAGGACGTGTCCGGCAAGGATGCGGAGGCCGCGCTGGGCAAGGCCCACATCACGGTCAACAAGAACTCGGTGCCGGGCGACCCGCGCTCGCCGTTCGTGACCTCGGGCCTGCGCCTGGGCACGCCGGCCATCACCACGCGCGGCTACCAGGAAGCCGACACGGTCGAACTGGCCAACTGGATCGCCGACGTGCTGGACGCGCCGAACGACGAGGCCGTGATCGCCCGCGTGCGCGAGGCGGTGACGGCGCAGTGCGGGAAGTTTCCGGTGTATGGCTGAGAAGCGGGGATTCGGGATTGGGGATTCGGGATCGGGCGTGAGCTCGTTTCCTGAAGCCGTTGCTTTTCCCAATCCCGAATCCCGAATCCCCAATCCCGGCACCTGATGCACTGCCCCTTCTGCCAGAACAGCGACACCCGCGTGATCGATTCGCGCGTGTCCGAGGATGGGGCGACCATCCGGCGGCGGCGCGAGTGCGAGGCCTGCGGCGAGCGGTTCTCCACGCTGGAAACCATCGAGCTGCGCCTGCCGGCGATCATCAAGTCCGATGGCCGGCGCGATCCGTTCGACGCGCGCAAGCTGCGCCAGAGCTTCGACCGCGCGCTGCACAAGCGCGCGGTGTCCGAGGAGCAGGTCGAGGCGGCGGTGCGCGCGGTGATCCAGCAGCTGCGCCGCACCACCGAGCGCGAGCTGCCCTCGCGCCGGGTCGGCGAGTTCGTGATGGCCGAGCTGCGCAAGCTCGACCACGTGGCCTTCGTGCGCTACGCCTCGGTGTATCGCAGCTTCGAGGACGTGGCCGACTTCCGCGAGGAGCTGGATCGGCTCGAGCGCGACCTGCCCGGCGAAGGCCAGCTGCCGCTGCTCGGCGGCGAGGTGCTGCCCTTCGGCAAGGCCGGCGACAAGAACAAGAAGCGCTGACCGGCGCGGCCGTGCAGATCGCGCCGCTGTGCCATCACCGGCAGCACCTGGACGAGCTGGCGCGCACGCATGTGCAGGCCTTCGGCGCACTGCTGCCGGAGTGGACCTTCGAACAGGCGCGCGACGAACTCGCCACGCATGTCGCGCCCGACGCCATCCCTAACACCTGGCTGGCGCTGGACGGCGCCGACTGGCTCGGTTCGGTGAGCCTGCTGGCCGAGGACGATCCGCGTCTGGCCGCGTACACGCCCTGGCTGGCCTCGCTGTACGTGCGCCCGGCCGCGCGTGCGCGGGGCGTGGGCGCGGCGCTGGTGCGGCACTGCGTGGCCGCCGCCGCGGCGCTGGGCGTCGCCCGCCTGCATCTGTACTGTGAGCCGGCGCGCGTGCCGTACTACGCGCGGCTGGGCTGGACACGCCTCGACCACCTGCCGCTGGGAGCGTTGCAGGTGGTGGTGATGACCATCGAACCGGGATCGCCCCATGTCTGAGTTTTCCGCTACCGACCACGCCCACATGGCCCGCGCCCTGCGCCTGGCCCAGCGCGGCGCGTGGACCACCAAGCCCAATCCCATGGTCGGCTGCGTGATCGCGCACGGCGGCGAGGTGGTGGGCGAGGGCTTCCATCAGCGCGCCGGCGAGCCGCATGCCGAGGTGTTCGCGCTGCGCGCGGCCGGGCAGCGCGCGCGCGGGGCCACCGCCTACGTCACCCTGGAGCCCTGCGCCCACCACGGCCGCACGCCGCCCTGCGCCGATGCGCTGATCGCCGCCGGCGTGGCGCGCGTGGTCGCCGCCATGCGCGATCCCTTCGCCCAGGTCGACGGCGCGGGCTTCGGCAGGCTGCAGGCCGCCGGCGTCGCCGTGCAGGTCGGCCTGCTCGAGGCGCAGGCGCGCGAGCTCAACCGCGGCTTCCTGTCGCAGGTGGTGCGCGGCCGGCCGTGGCTGCGGGTCAAGCTGGGCGCCAGCATCGACGGCCGCACGGCGATGGCCAGCGGCGAGTCCAAGTGGATCACCGGCGCGGCCGCGCGCGCGGACGTGCAGCGTTGGCGCGCGCGTTCCGGCGCGCTGCTGACCGGCGCACGCACCGTCATCGCCGACGACCCCGCGCTGACCGCGAGACCGGAGGAAGACCAGCCCTTCGTAGCGCCGCTGCGTGTGGTACTCGACGCCACGCTGTCCAGCCTGGCCCACACCCGCGTGCAGGAAGGCGATGCGCCCACGCTCTACTTGCACGGCCCGCAGGCCCCGCGCGTGGCCGACCATGGCCAGGTGCACTACCAGGAAGTCCCGCTGCACGAGGGCCAGCTGGATCTGCGCGCGGTGCTGACGGTGCTGGCCCAGCACCGGATCAACGAGGTCCAGGTCGAGGCCGGCGCCACCCTGTCCGGCGCGCTGCTGGCCGCCGGCCTGGTCGACGAGCTGCTGCTCTACCAGGCGCCGACGCTGCTCGGCGACGCCGCCCGGCCGCTGCTGCACCTGGGCCTGGCCAGCTTGGCGCAGCAGCATCGCCTGCGCGTGATCGACCAGCGCCAGGTCGGCGCGGACCTGCGCCTGCTGCTGCGGCCGGACGCGCCCTGAGCGCGTCAGCGGGCGAAGTCGATCGCCAGCTTGCCGAAGTGACTGCCCGAGGCCAGGGCCTGCAAGGCCTGGCCCGCCTGGTCGAAGCCGTACACCGCATCGATCACCGGCTCCAGTCCGATGGCTTCGATGGCGGCGACCATGCGCTCGTGCGCTTCCAGCGATGCGACCGAAATGCCCTGCACGCGTAGCCGTTTCAGGATCACGTCGGTCAGCGCCAGACTGGCCTGGCTGCCCCCCATGAAGCCGATCACACCGACAAACCCATGCATACCCGTGGCCTGGATCGACTGCGCCAGCGTGCTGGCGCCGACCGTCTCGACCACCGCATCGACGCCGTGTCCGCCGGTCAGCTCGCGCACGCGCGCGGCCCATTGCGGAAGCGCGGTGTAATTGATGCCTGCGTCGGCGCCCAGGCGCGCGGCGCGGGCGAGCTTTTCGTCGCTGGAGGAGAGCACGATCACGCGCGCGCCCCTGGCCTTGGCCATCTGCAGGGCGAACAGCGACACGCCGCCGGTGCCCAGCACCAGCACGGTCTGCCCGGCGGTGATGCGCGCCTGTTCGAGGGTCTGCCAGGCGGTGAGCGCGGCGATCGGCAGCGTGGCCGCCTGGACGCTGGACAGCCCCGCGGGGGCGGGCGCCAGCGAATAGGCATCGAAGCAGGCCAGCTCGCGCAGGACGCCAGGGCATGGGCCGCCAAGATCGGCGCCCTCCCATTCCGGGCGCATCTGTCCGGCCAGCCAGCGCGACTTGTAGAAGGTCGTCACCCGGTGGCCGGGCTTGAAGCGGGTGACCGCCTGGCCTACCTCCAGCACCGTCCCGGCGCCGTCGGAGATCGGCACGATCGGCAACTGCACGTTGCGATAGAGCTGGCCGGTGACCAACAGCAGGTCGCGGTAGTTGAGCGAAGCGGCTTCGAGCCGGACCAGCACCTCATGCGGTCCGGGGCGCGGGTCGGGGGCGTGGGCGTGGGCGATCTGCAGCTGATCCAGGCCGAAGGCGGTGAGCAGGTACTGGCGCATGCGAGGGACTCGATGGTGGCAAGGGAGACGGCACCGTATGCCTGTGCTCCCAAGGCGTGAATCCCTGCCCAAGGCATTTATCATGTTCACTCAATGAACGAATCGACCACCCTGGCGCCAGCCCAGCTGCGCGCGCTGCGCAGCTTCGCCGCCGCCGCGCGCACCCTGAACTTCTCCCGCGCCGCGCGCGAGGTCGGCTGCACGCCATCGGTGCTCAGTCGGCGCATCGCCGCGCTGGAGGAAAGTGCCGGCATCCCGCTGTTTCTGCGCACGACCCGGCGCATGGCGTTGACCGAGCACGGCGTGCGCCTGCTGGCGCAATGCCAACGCCTGGAGGCCGCTCTGGCCGACATGGCGCTCGCCCTGCAGCCGCGGTCGCGGGGCGCCAGCGGGCATCTGCGCCTGCAGGTGCCTGCCAGCTATGGCCGCTACCGCCTGGCGCCGCTGCTGGCCGAGTTCATGCGCGCCCATCCCGGGATCGCGCTCGACGTCGCCTACGACGACGCCTTTGTCGATCTGGTCGCCGGCAAGGTCGATCTGGCCGTGCGCGTCGGTCGCCTGGACGATGCGCGGCTGGTGGCCCGGCGCGTGAGCACGATGCACCGTTACCTGTGCGCCTCGCCGGATTACCTGGCCAACGCGCCCGCGTTGCTCGAGCCGTCCGATCTTCGGGCCCATCGCTGCATCGCGTTCGACGGCCTGCGCACCGGCACGCTGTGGCAGTTCCACCGCCAGCGCCAACGTCGCTCGGTCCGCATCGCGCCGGTGATGACCTGCAACGACGCGCAGGCCGCGCGCGATGCGGCCCTGGCCGGCGTGGGCATCGCCCTGCAGGCGGACTACATGTCCGATGCGCTGGTCGCCCAGGGACGGCTGGTGCCGGTGCTGACCGACTGGCCGGTGAGCGACTCGCCGGTGCACCTGCTGTGGCTGCCGGGCGCGGACCGCCAGCCGGCGCTGCGCCTGCTGATCGATGCGCTGGTGGCCGCCATGGCCGACTGAGCGCGCGACCTGGGGTTGCGCAGGCCACGATGCGGCGGCGGCAAGTTCACCGCCAACGGCATGCGGCGCCCTCGACGATGCCGCGAAGGCGTCGCTTCGGTGTCATCCGCCGCCATGGCGCGTGCGCCAGTCCGCACCGACGGTCTGCAGCAGGCGCCAGGCGCGGGCGCGGTCGCTTTCCCCGGACTGCGGCAGCACCGGCAGGTCGGGCGCGATGCCGGCGACCTCGTCGCTGCCATCGGCACGCAGGCGCACGCAGTTGGGCATGCGCAGGCGCAGTCTTGAATGCGGAAGCGTGGTGGGCGGCGAGGCGACCATGAAGCCGCAGCCATCGCCGCCGGTGCCCACGCCGACGGTGCGGGCGATGCCGTTGTCGTGCATGCGCGCGGCGAACATCTCCGCCGACGAATAGGTCTTGGCATCGGTCAGCACGTACACCGGGCCGGTCCATGCGCCCCAGTGGGCGCGCACGTCCTGCGCCCAGTTCAGCCGATGCGCGATGGTCATGTCGGCGATCGCATCGGCCGGCAGGTAGTCCAGCGGGCCGCCGGAGCTCCCGGCCTCGACCAGACGCCGGCACGGCATCGCGTTCCAGTCCCGTCGTTCGCTCCACGTCCACGACAGGTCGCATGGCGCGTCACCGGCGCTGCGCCTGGACTGCTGGAAGGCGGCGATGGATTGGCGCAGCAGGCGGCGCGAGGCGGGATCGGGATGATGCTCCTGCAAGGCACCGGTCAGTCGATGCAACTGTTCGTCCAGATACGCCGTGCCCGCCGGCGATTGGCTGACCAGCAACGGCGCCGAGTGGACCGGCCTGGTCGTGAACAGGCGCGTCAGGACATCGCCGCTGTCGTTGCCGCCCGGGTCGTTGCCGACATCGACCAGCACCAGGTCCGTCTTGGCGGCGGCGAAACCCTGCAAGGCGGTGGCGACCGCATCGGCCAGGGCGTCCATCAGCGCGTCGCGCATGTCGTCGGCGGAGTCCTCGGAGCGCAACTGCTGCCAGACCTGCCGGCACAGGCCGAGGTAAGCCGTGGGGGCGAATTCCGGCAGGCGCAGCAGGCCGACGCGCGGGCCTTGCGGCGTCGTCAACAGGCCCGTGCGTAGCGGCTGATCCATGCCGTCGGACAGCAGCTTGAACCCGGGCAGGGATTCGAACGGCAGCGAGAACCCCGGGTGCCCACCGGCGCCCACGCCCAGGGCCGCGCAGCCCGATGCCGCGTCGGCGGCGGTGAGGTCCACGCTGGGCGGTTCGGCCGCTGCGGCCCCGGCCTGCAACGTGGTCAGAAACGAGAAATGCCCATCGTGGAAACCCGCGACGAAATCGCGGATCGCCTGTTCGGCCTGCGCGTCGTTCTCCGCGCTGTCCAGCGCGCGCTGGGTCTGGCGGTCCAGTGCGGGCAGGTCGACGCCGCTTTGGGTCGAGCCGATCCAGGCCAGATTGGCGTAGTCGCGCTCCAGCGCCTGTTTCAGGGTGGCGTAGTCGGCCCGCCAGGCGTCGCGGTCGAAGTCGGGGGCGGCCAGCGCGTACAGCGGGACGGCGGCGAACAGGAGCGCAGGCAGGACGCGGCGGACACGGAACATGGTCGGCAATTCCCGAAAGGATGCGGCGATCCTGGCGCCTGCCGCCGTGCCTGTCTTGCAGCGGCGAAGCGTTTTTGTCTGCGCTTAGCGCCGCTCGCGGCGGAAGCGCGACGGTGGCACGCCATAGGCGGCGCGGAAACTGCGGCTGAAATGCGCCTGGTCGGCGAAACCGCAGTCGGCCGCGATCGTGGCCAGCGGGCGGCTGGTCTCGCGCAGCAGCCGCGCCGCTTCGGCCATACGCAGTTGCCGCACCATGTCGCCCACGCTGCGGCCGAACGCCGCGCGGAAGCTGCGCGCGACATGCACCGGGTGGTGCTGCAGCGCCTGCGCCATGTCCTCCAGCGCGAAGCCGGAGCAGGCGTGCGCATGCACGTACTCGCGTGCGCGCTGCAGCCAAGGCTCGACGCGCACGGGCGCCGCGGCGTGGCGGGCGAACTCGGCCAGCGCCTCCATCGCCAGCCCCTCGGCGGCCAGCCGCGCAGCGCTGTCCGCCGGGTCGGCGCACAGTTCCGCGCGCAGGCGGCGCGCGATCGCCGCCAGCTGGACCGAGCCGGTGAACGGCGCCTCGGTGAGCGGCAGGTGCCCGCGCAGATAGTCCAGGGTGCCCGCACGCGGATCGAGCAGGATCTTCACGGCGCCGGTGTCGGCGAAGGTCTGCGCGTGCGGCTCGTCGGCCGGGCAGAACATCATCTCGCCGGGTCGGTGCCAGTCGGCGCGGCCGCGGATGCGCTCCTGGTAGCCGCCGTCGACGACCAGGCAGAGCGAGGGGCGATCATGATGGTGCGCCTGCATCGCGCCGTTGGGGGCGTAACGCATCAGGCGCATCTGCGAGAACCAGGAAGAAGGCGGCATCGGCAGGCAGGCGCGGTTCGGCGAGTCGCAAGACGCCGGTCATGCGCCGGCACAGCCGCACTGTACACCGCGTGATCGGCACGCTGCGTGCCGCCGGGGTGGACGGCCGCGGCGCTATACTGCGCGCGCCGGTTCGCCGGCATCCTTAAGAACGTCTTCAGGGCGGGGTGAGATTCCCCACCGGCGGTAGATGCGCCATCGGCGCATGAGCCCGCGAGCGCTGGGGTTGGTGGGTCCCTCTCGAGAGCGCGTCTCTCCGCTTGCGGACTTCACGCCTGCCACAGGTCAGCAGATCCGGTCCGATGCCGGAGCCGACGGTTGGCGCAGCCTTGCCGCGCCATAGAGTCCGGATGAAAGAAGACGACCCGCATCGCGGCCCTTGTGGCTGCGCGCGGGTCATGGCCTTGTGGCGTTTTTCGCTTTCCACTTTGCGAGAAACGTTGATCATGAATCAGAGTAGTGCGTGCATTCCCACCCTCCTGCCGCAGGAGGTGCGCTGATGTTCACCGGCATCATCGAGGGCGTCGGCCGTCTCGCCGCGGCCACCCCCATCGGCGGCGATACCCGCTTCAGCTTCGAGGTCGGCACGCTGCCGTTCGACGCGGTGCAGCTGGGCGAGAGCATCGCCGTCAACGGCGTCTGCCTGACCGTGATCGCCTTCGACGCGACCAGCTTCCAGGCCGACGCCTCGACCGAGACGCTGTCGCTGACCACGCTCGGCCAGCTCCCGGTCGGCGCGGCCCTGAACCTGGAGCGCGCGATGCGCCCGACCGATCGCCTCGGCGGCCATCTGGTCAGCGGCCACGTCGATGGCCTGGGCCGGATGCTGTCGGTGCACGAGGACGCGCGCGCGCAGCGCTGGCGCTTTGCGGCGCCGGCCGCGCTGCTCAAGTACATCGCCAGGAAGGGCTCGATCTGCGTCGATGGCGTCAGCCTGACCGTCAACGAGGTCGATGACGAGGGCTTCGAAGTGGCGCTGATCCCGCACACCGTGGCGCATACGCGTTTCGCGCAGACCGGCGTGGGCGATGCGGTGAATCTGGAGATCGACCTGGTCGCCCGCTACGTCGAACGCCTGCTGGGCGAGCGCGGAGCCGCGCTGTGAACTTCGCGCCCATCCCGGAGATCCTGGAAGACATCCGCCAGGGCCGCATGGTGGTCATCGTCGATGACGAAGACCGCGAGAACGAAGGCGACCTGATCATGGCCGCCGAGTTGGTCAAGCCCGCGGACATCAACTTCATGGTCACCCACGGCCGCGGCCTGGTGTGCCTGCCGCTGACCCGCGAGCGCGCCGCGCAGCTGGGCCTGGCGCCGATGGTCCAGGCCAACACCGCCCAGTTCCAGACCAACTTCACCGTCAGCATCGAGGCCGCCGAGGGCGTCACCACCGGCATCTCGGCCTACGACCGCGCTCACACCATCCGCACCGCGGTCAAGCCCGATGCCAAGCCGGCCGACCTGCACCAGCCGGGCCACATCTTCCCGCTGATCGCCCAGCCCGGCGGCGTGCTCACGCGCGCCGGCCATACCGAGGCCGGCGTGGACCTGGCCATGCTGGCCGGGCTGGAGCCGGCCGGCGTGCTGGTGGAGATCCTCAATGCCGACGGCAGCATGGCGCGCCGCCCGCAGCTGGAGGTGTTCGCGCGCGAGCACGGCCTGAAGATGGGCTCGATCGCCGACCTGATCGCCTACCGACTGGCGACCGAGCACACCGTCGAGCGCGTGGACGAACGCGACATCGACACCGAGTTCGGCCCGTTCCGCCTGGTCACCTACCGCGACCGCATCGCCCGCGAGCTGCACTTCGCCCTGGTCAAGGGCGCGCCGCGGGCCGAGGTGCCGACGCTGGTGCGCGTGCAGGTGGAGAACCCGCTGGCCGACCTGCTGCACTGGCGGCGCGAGGACTTCGGCGTGGCCGCCACCGACGCGCTGCGCGCCATCGCCGCCGAAGGGCAGGGCGTGATGGTGGTGCTGTCGGCCCCGCGCGATTCCGACGCCCTGCTGGCGCGCCTGCTGCAGCAGCCCGCGCCGCGCGCGCCGGGCAAGGACAAGGACGTCGGCCAGTGGCGGCGCAACGGCGCCGGCGCCCAGATCCTGGCCGATCTGGGGCTGGGCAAGCTGCGCGTGCTCGGCACCCCGCGCCGCCAGG
Source organism: Pseudoxanthomonas winnipegensis (assembly GCF_004283755.1). GTDB lineage: Bacteria > Pseudomonadota > Gammaproteobacteria > Xanthomonadales > Xanthomonadaceae > Pseudoxanthomonas_A > Pseudoxanthomonas_A winnipegensis. The sequence goes on along the minus strand of NZ_SHMH01000001.1, from coordinate 506,970 downwards.
TCGGCCTGGCGGGGTATGGGCTGGAGATCGTGGAGACGGTGGAAGTCCCGCCGCCCGCCCGTGGCTGAGGCCGGCCTGCCCGCGCCTGATAAACTGTCCGACCCTCGATCCGCACGATTCCCATGACCCACTACGAAGGCGACCTGCGCACGGTCGGCGGTGCGCGTTACGCGATCATCGCCAGCCGCTGGAATGCGCGCATCACCGATGCGCTGGTGGCCGGCGCGCGCAAGGAGCTGGCCGGCAACGGCGTTGCCGACGACGCGATCGATGTGATCCGCGTGCCGGGCGCGTGGGAGATCCCGGTGGTGGCCGCGCGCCTGGCGGCCGGCGGCGGGCATGCGGCGATCATGGCGCTGGGCTGCGTGATCCGCGGCGACACCCGCCACTACGAACACGTGGCCGACGGCTGCGCCGAAGGCCTGATGCGCGTGCAGCTGGACTACCGCCTGCCGGTGCTCAACGGCGTGCTGGCGGTCGAGGTGGCCGAGGACGCCGAGGCGCGCGCCGGTGGCAGCCACGGCAACAAGGGCGAGGAAGTGGCCCTGGCCGCGGTGGAAATGGTCAATCTGCTGGAGAAGCTGGCATGAGCCGTCCCGGTCCGCGTCGCGGCGATGGGATCGATCCGGTCCTGCGCGCGCGTGCGCGCCGGCGTGCGCTGCAGGCGATCTACGCCTGGCAGCTGGCCGGCGGCACCACGCAGGCGGTGATCGCCCAGTTCGCCCACGAACAGGCCCACGAAGTGGCCGACCTGGAGTACTTCGAGGACCTGGTGCGCGGCGTCATGGCCCACCATGCCGAACTCGACCAGGCCCTGCTGCCGCACCTGGACCGCAACGTGGCCGAGGTCGACCAGATCGAGCGCGCGGTGCTGCGCATCGCCGCCTACGAGCTCCGCCACCGCATCGACGTGCCGTACCGGGTGGTGATCAACGAAGCCATCGAGACGGCCAAGCGCTTCGGCTCCGAACACGGCCACACCTACGTCAACGGCGTGCTGGACCGCGCCGCGCTCGAGTGGCGCCCGGCCGAGGCCAAGCATCCGCGCGCGAGCAAGTAAGCCGGGCCCGTTCCGTGGCATTCAACGTGTTCGTGGAGGCCAGGGAAACGGTCAACGTCGGTGGCGGCGTCTTCCTGTCCGATGCGGCGGTGGAGCAGCCCTTCTCGGTGGTGTTCGAGGACGACGGCGAAACCGGGTATTTCTACGCGCACCGCTGGAACACCGCGCTGGCGTTGTGGGAGATCGTCGATGCGCTGCATGTCTACAACGTCGAGGACGTGATGGATCGCCAGGTCCCCGCGGAAGTGAAGATCGGCTGGTCGCGCGACGACGCCAAGGCGGTGCTGTTCATCAACGACCAAGCGCAGGCCGCATTCGATTTCCCGGGGAAGTGCGGCTATTGCCGTAGCGAATTCCCGGCACCTGCGCGCGAGTCCGGGTGGAGGCGCCCGGCCTGGAGCGACGAGGTCGAGGGGTTGTTCGCTTGACCGCCTCGCCGGCCGGATCCGAGTTCGACCTGATCGCGCGCATCCGTGCGCGCGCCGGCACGCGCGACGACGTGGTGCTGGGGATCGGCGACGATGCCGCGCTGCTGGCGATGCCGCCGGGCATGGAGCTGGTGGTCACGGCCGATACGCTCAATGCCGGCGTGCATTTTTTCCCCGACGTGGCGCCCGCCGACCTGGGCTGGAAGGCGCTGGCGGTGAATCTCTCCGACCTCGCCGCGATGGGCGCCAGCCCCGCGTGGTGCACGCTGTCGCTGTCCCTGCCGCAGGCCGACCCGGCCTGGATCGATGGCTTCCTCGATGGTTTCTGCGACCTGGCCGCGCGCCACGGCATCGTCCTGGTCGGCGGCGACACCACGCGTGGGCCGCTGTCGGTGTCGATCACGGCGATGGGCCATGTCGAGGCCGGCCATGCGCTGCGCCGCGACGGCGCGCGCGTGGGTGACGAGATCTGGGTGACCGGCACGCCCGGCGATGCGGCGGCGGCGCTGCAGTCGCTGCTGTCCGGCGCGGCGGTCGACCGGGGCCTGCGCGCGCGCCTGGACCGGCCCACGCCGCGCGTGGAGGCCGGACGCGGGTTGCTGGGCCTGGCCAGCGCCTGCGTCGACATCTCCGACGGACTGCTGGCCGACCTGGGTCATCTGTGCCAGCGCAGCGGGGTCGGCGCGCAGGTGCAGCTGGAACAGCTGCCGGTCTCGCGCGCGCTGGCGGCCTTCCGCCCGCAGCTGCGCTGGGCCTGGCAGGCCGGCGGCGGCGACGATTACGAGCTGTGCTTCACTGCCGCGCCGACGCGCGCCGACGAGGTGCAGGCCGCGCTGGATTTCGCCGGCGTGCCCGGTGCGCGCATCGGCCGCATCGTCGCAGGGCAAGGCGTGCAGGCCCTCGACGCCGCCGGCGCGCCCTGGCAGGCGCCGCGCGTGGGATACGACCACTTCGGTTGAAGCCCGGGGGCGGCCGGGCGCACGTTTTCTCGCTCGGTCGGAGCCGCCATGGCGGCTCCCCCCTGTAGAGCGGAGCTCGCTCCGCTGGGGCCTTCCCCATGAACCGAATGAAGAGCAGCGGAGTCCCCAAAAGGGGATTGCCACAAGCTCCGCTCTACAGGCAGGCCGTTGCGAGATTTGAGGAGACAGTCGCTCCCACCGGGCCGGCTCCCACCTTGCCGGCTCCCACACTGGCCCCTTGCTGCGCTGCAGCTTGGCTGCCTCCATACGCGCAAGTACGGTGTCCTGGCCGCCCGCGGCGGGCGGCATTCGAACACTACGGCCGGCCTGCGCTCGCGGCGACCGGCCCTTGCCTGGGAGGGCGTTCCATGCACGGATTCACGCGGCGGGTTGGGCTGTTGCTGGTGCTGTGTCTTTGTTCGGTGACGGCGTGGGCAGGCGGCTTCAACAAGACCTACGAACGCATCGCCAGTTTCGACGGCACCGAACTGGGCGCGATGGTGCTGATGCCGACCGGGCAGGGCAGCGGGCCGTTCCCACTGGTGGTGATGCCGGCCAGCTGGTCGCTGCCCAACCTGGAATACGTCGGCCGCGCCACCCAGATGGCGAGCCAAGGCTATGTGGTGGTGAGCTACACCTCGCGCGGCTTCTGGGACTCGACCGGGCAGATCGACGTGGCCGGGCCGGCCACGGTAGAGGACGTGAGTTCGGTGATCGACTGGGCGCTGGCGCATACCGCCGCCGACCCAGCGCGCATCGGCGTCTCGGGCATCTCCTACGGCGCCGGCACCAGCCTGCTGGCGGCCGCGCGCGATCCGCGCATCAAGGCGGTGGCCGCGCTCAGCGGCTGGGCCGATCTGGAGGCCTCGCTCTACGCCAACCAGACCGTCAGCCAGCAGGCGGTGCTGATGCTGGCCGCCACCGGCAGCCTGACCGGCCGGCCCGGTCCTGACCTGCAGACGATCACCGCGAAGGTGGCCCTGGGCGACTTCGACGGCGCGGTGAACGGCTTCCTGCCGCAGGCCGCCAGCCGCGGCGCGGTGCATGAGGTGGCGCAGATCAACCGCAACGGCACCGCGGTGCTGCTGGCCAATGCCTTCAACGACGGCCTGTTCCCGCCCAGCCAGTACGTGGCCTTCTACAACCAGCTGACCGGCCCGCGGCGCCTGATCTTCAGCCAGGGCGACCACGCCACGGCCGAACTGCCGGGCGCGCTGGGCCTGCCCAACGCGGTCTACGACGAGGCGGTGGCGTGGTTCGACCACTTCCTCAAGGGCCAGGCCAACGGCGTGGACGGGCGCGGCTCGGTGCGGCTGACCAGCATCGGCGGGCGCAACCTGGACTACGGCAGCTGGGCGCAGGTGCAGGCCGATCCGGTGGTCTACGGCCTGGGCCGGCCCACCGGCCTGCTGCGGCCGACCGGCACGCTGTCCAGCGGCGATGCCACCGGCTGGAGCGCCTCCATCCTGACCGGCATCCCGACCCTGGCCGATTCGGGTGTGGTCATGCTCAGCGGCCTGCTGCAGGCGTTCGGCCAGCCGATGAAGACCTCGATCCCGCTGGTCAGCCGCGTCGGCGGCGCGGTGTGGTCCGGGCCGGTGCTCGAGCGCAATCGCGTGCTGGCCGGGGCGCCGAGCCTGCGCGTGACGGTCACGCCCAGCCAGTCGCACGTGACCCTGGTGGCCTACCTCTACAGCATGGATGCCCTGGGCACCGGCACGCTGCTCAGCTACAAGCCCTACAGCCTGCGCGATGCGGTGCCGGGCCAGGCGCGCACGCTGGAGATCGGCCTGGAAGCGGCCGCCGCCGAAATCCCGGCCGGCAGCCGCCTGGTCCTGGCCGTGGACACGCTCGACCCGCGCTACACCGACGCCACCGATGTCGGCGGCAGCGTGGCCTTCGGGTCGCCCACTGCGGCGCCGTCGCGCCTGAGCGTGCCGCTGCGCTGAGGCCCTAGGCTTCGTCGGCGCGGAAGGCGTCGCGCAGCCAGGTCAGCTGGGGGTTGGCGGGATCGCCATGCGCTTCGACCACATCGAAGCGACACGGCAGGCTGGCCCAGCGCGGATGCTGGGCCAGATACAGCTGGGCCGCGTGGACCAGCTTGCGGCGCTTGGCCGCATCGACCGAGGCCGCGCCGCCGCCGAAGGCGCTTGCGCCGCGGTAGCGCACCTCCACGAACACCAGACAGGCGCCGCCGCGCGCGGCCGCGTCGTGCATCACCAGATCCAGTTCGCCGCCGCGGAAGCGGACGTTGGCGGCGATCAGGCGCAGGCCGTCGCGTTCCAGCAGCGCGCGGGCCGCGGCTTCCGCCGCCGCCCCGCGCGCCTGACGCTCGGCCATGGGCGCTGGCTCAGCCGCCGGCGATCGGCACCGGCACGCCGCCGCTGAAGGTCGCCCAGGCCGGCGCGCGCAGCACGGTGCCGAAGCCGTCCAGGGTCAGCGTGCCGGTCGCGCCGCGCACGTCGGCGTTGGCGCTGCCGACCAGGCGCGGCAGGTAGGCCGCCAGCTGCCAGGCGTCGTAGCCGAAGGCGAACAGGCGCGCCGCTCCGCCGCGCGCGGTCGGCAGCGTGGCCGCCACGGTCGCGGCCGAGGGCAGGCCGGTGACGCCGTTGGCCGACCAGGTCTCGGTCGGGTAGATCACCCCATCGAGCACATTGTCTTCCTCCGGCTTGCCGGTGCCCTGCACCAGCAGCGAGGTGCCCACCCGGGCCTTGCCGCCCAGCCCGGCCAGGGCCAGCTGCGGGGTCAGCACGCGCGCGGTCGAGCCGCGCACCGCCAGGAAGATCGCATCGATGTTCTTGCCCGCGGCCGCCGCCAGCGGCGCGGAGAGGTCGGCCGGGGCGTCGCCCACGGTCATCACGTCGGCGACCACGCCGCCGCCTTCGCTGAAGCGCTTGCCGAAGGCATCGGCCGCGCGCCGGCTGCTCTCGTCGCTGCCGCCGATGATCAGTACGCGCTTGCGCTCGAGCTTGAGCAGGTAATCGGCCACGCTCACGCCCTCGGCCTCCGGCGCCAGCGAGAAGCTGGCCGCGCCCTGCGGCGGGTCCAGTTCGCCGCGATTGAGCGCCAGCACCGGCACGCTCAGGTTGCCCTGGCGGAACAGCGCATCGACCTGTTCGCGCCCCAGCGGGCCGACCACCAGCTCGGCGCCGTCGGCGACCGCGCGCGCATAGGCGCTGGTGGCATCGGCCGGGCTGCTGGCGGTGTCGTAGAAGCGGATCTCCGGACGGCGGCGGTGTTCGCCGTAGTAGCCGGCCAGCAGGCCGTCGCGCACCGGCGCGGCGGCGGCGCTCAGCGGGCCGGACAGCGGCAGCAGCACGGCCAGCTTCTGCGGCGGGCGGTAGCCGTCGCGCTCGGCCGGCGGGCGGCCGTTGGCGTCGAAGTTCCACTTGCTGCCGTGGTCGAACGGATGCGGCAGCGGCAGCTTGCGCTCGAGCAGCGCATTGCCGGCCAGCGGATAGAGCGGATCGCCCGGCGGCAGCGCGGTGGTCTCGCGGGTCAGCGTGGCGTTGTCCAGCTCGGCCAGCAGCGCCTGGATGCGCCGGGTGTTGTCGCTCAGGGCCTGGCCGCTGAGGCCGGGACGCTGGGCGGCCAGCTGCTGGGCCTGGATGAAGGCCGCGTTCTGTTCGGCGCGCGTGGCGGTGCCCGCGCTCGGGGCCACCTGCGTGGTGGCGCAGCCGACCAGGAGCAGGCCGAGCAGGGCCGGGGCGAACAGCAGGGCAGTGCGCGTATGCATGGGCAGTGCGGGGCCGGGTCTGGAGGAACGGGCTAGGATTCTACCCTTTGCCAGATGAGCGCCTCTCCATGGCCCAGCCCACCCTCCATGTCGTCGCCACGCCGATCGGCAACCTCGCCGATCTCTCGCCGCGCGCGCTGGAGACCCTGCGCGGCGTCGATGCCATCTGCGCCGAGGACACCCGCCGCACCGGCCAGCTGCTGGCGCATTTCGGCGTGTCCACGCCGCTGCTGGCCCTGCACGAACACAACGAGGAGGCGATCGCCGCGCGCATCGTCGCGCGCCTGCTGGAAGGCCAGTCGCTGGCGCTGGTCTCCGACGCCGGCACGCCGCTGGTGTCCGATCCCGGCTACCGGCTGGTGCGCGCCGCGCGCGCGGCCGGCGTGCGGGTCAGCCCGGTGCCGGGCGCCTGCGCGGCGATCGCCGCGCTGAGCGTGGCCGGCCTGCCGAGCGATCGCTTCGTGTTCGAAGGCTTCCTGCCGGCCAAGGCCAGCGCCCGGCGCGATGCGCTGCGCGCGCTGGCCGGCGAGCCGCGCACGCTGGTGTTCTACGAGTCCTCGCACCGCATCGCCGAGTCGCTGGCCGACTTGGCGCAGGCCTTCGGCGCGGAACGTCCCGCCGCCATGGCGCGCGAGCTGACCAAGCTGTTCGAGACCGTGCTCGACGGCAGCCTCGGCACGCTGCTGGCGCAGGTGCAGGCCGACGACAACCAGCGCAAGGGCGAGTTCGTGGTGATGGTGCAGGGCGCCGGCGACGATGCCGACGCCCAGCTGGCCGAAGGCCACCGCGTCCACGCCCTGCTCAAGGCCCACCTGCCGCCCTCGACCGCCGCCAAGCTCGCCGCCGAGATCACCGGCGCGCCGCGCAAGGCGTTGTACGGGGCTTGAGGCGAGGAACGGGCGCGGCGGAACGGGGAAGCGTGGAAGGCGTAGATGCTGTTCGCGCTGACGGATTCTTGGTTTTTTCCCCTGGCTCCTGCCGGCATGCGACAATCCGCGACGGCGGAGCCGGCCGGACAGTCGCGTCGTCCGCTCCATTTCGATGGAAGCGGGCGCCGAGGAAAGTCCGGGCTCCACAGGGCACGGTGCCAGGTAACGCCTGGGCGGCGCGAGCCGACGGCCAGTGCAACAGAAAGCAAACCGCCGATGGCCCGCAAGGGATCAGGTAAGGGTGAAATGGTGCGGTAAGAGCGCACCGCGAGTCCGGCAACGGACCGGCACGGTAAACCCCACCGGGAGCAAGACCGAATAGGGACCTCATGACGCGGCCCGCGTCGGGTCCGGGTAGGTTGCTTGAGCGTATCGGTGACGATGCGCCTAGAGGAATGACTGTCCACGACAGAACCCGGCTTACAGGCCGGCTCCGCCACCTCCATCTCGCGCAGCGAGATGGAGCCCCCAAAACCTCGCGCCGCTGCACGCGGCGCGACGTTTCGGGCCCCGGCGCTTTGCCCTCCACACCCCGCGCCTGTCGGCGCGCCCCCTGACTCAGGGGGCTTGAGTTCCCCAACAGGGCCTGGCGTCTTTTCTCGCCTTCTCGCCTTCTCGCCTTCTCGCCTTCTCGCCTTCTCGCCTTCTCGCCTTCTCGCCTTCTCGCCTTCTCGCCTTCTCGCCTTCTCGCAGGCGCAGGAACGTCGAATTTCAGGCCCCCTCCCTTGCGCGTAGCGCAGGGGAGGGTCGGGGAGGGGTTAGCTGTTGCTGTTGCTGTTGCTGTTGCCGTTGGCTCTTGGCCTCTCAAGTTCCCCGCGAAAAGCGACCCCTCCCCAGCCCTCCCCTGCGCTGCGCGCAAGGGAGGGGGCCAATCAAGCGGTCTGACACGACGCTGCCAACGCCAACGCCAATCCCAGTCCCAATCCCAATCCCCAATCCCCAATCCCCAATCCCCAATCCCCAATCCCCAATCCCCAATCCCCAATCCCCAATCCCCAATCCCGAATCCCGAATCCCGAATCCCTCAGATCTCCAGCCTGCTCTCCCCCACAGAAACACCATCAGGACCAAACCGCCGCTCAGCGATCCAGCCGCGGCCGGCGTGGTCGAGGGCGATCAGGGTGCTGGCGCGGGTGCCGTAGCGTGGGTCGGCGATGAAGGCGGCGGACAGGCGGCGCTCCAGGTCCGGGTCGATGCCGGTGTCGGGTAACTGGTCGTCCGGGGCGAGGCTGCGGTCGGCCAGGGCGGCCCACAGCGCGGCCGGGTCCTCGGCCGGGCCGTCCAGCCAGCCGGCCAGGGCCGCGCACAGGCGCCGGGTCTTGGGCCAGGGGGCGTCGAAGGGGCCGTTGGACACGCCGTGCACGCCCGGCGGCACGGTGCGTGTCTGCGGGCCGGGCCAGTTGCCCACGTAGCGGCAGTCGACCGCGTCGGCCAGCAGCAGGTTGAAGGGGGCGAAGGCCGCGGCGCGGGCGTGCAGGGTGTCGGCCGCCTCCGTCGCGGACGCCGGCCCGGCCAGGAAGTCGGCCACTAGCGCGCCGCGCGACGGGGCGCCGGGCGGGGCGGCCAGGCGCGGGTCGCGGACATTGGTCACCACGGCCATCCGCCCCTGGGGCCCCACGCCAGCCCAGCTGCCGCCGGACCGCAGGTCGCGCCCCGCAACCACGCCGGGCCGGTCGGCCCAGGGCGCCAGCGCGGCGGTGGGACGGGCGTGGAATTCGTCGCGGTTGCCGGCCAGGACCAGGCGCCAGCGGGGGTGGGTTTTCCAGGCGATCGCGACCAGGCACATGCGCCCATTGTCGGCCGAGTCTGCGCAGTGCGCGCGCCCGGCCGCCGCCCGGGCGCGGCCGTGACAGCGGTCACTTCACATCCCCTGCACAGCCCTGAATCTCCGTCCAATCTCAAAATTTGAGACGAAACAGCAACTTGTGGATAAGGATTGAACAAGTCTCTGAAGTTCGTTGCAAGCCATTGATCCGGAAAGTGATTTTCCCGTGTGCGAGTTGTTGACAACCCTTTGCCCAGTGCTAAGGTGGGCACGAGCGGGAAATCCGGGGTTTCTGTGGTTTTTCGTGGTTCAATGATCGCCGCAGTGCTGAAGTCGAGGTAGAGGGGACGTGTTCCAGGGCGAAACCGCCATCACAGTGGACGACAAGGGCAGGTTGGCGGTCCCCACCGCTTACCGTGACCAGGTCGCGCGCGCGTGCGGCAACCGCCTGGTGCTGACCTACAACCCCTTCGAGGCCGGCTGCCTGTGGCTGTACGACGCCACGGCCTGGGAGCGCGTGCGCGACGAGGTGATGGCCATGCCCAACACCAAGCGCACCGTGCGCACCCTGCAGCAGAAGCTGGTGGGCTCGGCCGCGTTCCTGGAGCTGGATGGCAACGGCCGGGTGACCGTGCCGCCGAGCCATCGCGCCGCGGTCGGCATCGAGAAGAAGGCCGTGCTGTTGGGCATGGGCGACAAGTTCGAACTATGGAGCGAGCAGGCGCACCGCGCGCAGATCCAGCAGACGTTGTCTGACGAGGATCTGGGCGAGGAGCTGCTCGAGCTCAGGCTGTGACGGCAGGTGCCCGGATGCGCCCCGACGCGCAGCCCGGCCACCTTCCGGTGATGTTCGCCCAGTGCATGGACGGGCTGCAGGTGAAGGTGGACGGAACGTATCTGGACGGCACGCTCGGCCGCGGCGGCCATGCGCGCGGCGTGCTGCAACGACTCGGCCCGGGAGGCCGACTGCTGCTGATGGACAAGGATCCCGACGCGATCGCCCATGCGCACGCCGTGTTCGACGGCGATGCACGCGTGTCGGTGTATCGCGGCAGCTTCGCCGAGCTGGCGCAGTGGGACGCCACGGCCGACGGCCTGGACGGCGTGCTGCTGGACCTGGGCGTGTCCTCGCCGCAGCTGGACGTGGCCGAGCGCGGCTTCTCCTTCGGCAAGGACGGCCCGCTGGACATGCGCATGGATCCTGACGCAGGCGAGAGCGCCGCGCAGTGGCTGGCGCGCGCCGAAGAGACCGAGATCGCCGACGTGCTGTGGCAGTACGGCGAAGAGCGCATGAGCCGGCGCATCGCCCGCGCCATCGTCGCGCGCCGCGGCGAGACCCCGCTGACCCGCACCGCGCAGCTGGCCGAGCTGATCGCCAGCGTGATGCCGCGCGGCAAGGACAAGATTCATCCGGCCACGCGCAGCTTCCAGGCCATCCGCATCCACATCAACCGCGAGCTGGCCGATCTGGAGCTGGGCCTGGACGCGGCGCTGTCGCGGCTGAAGGTCGGCGGCCGGCTGGCGGTGATCAGCTTCCATTCGCTGGAAGACCGCATCGTCAAGCGCTTCATCGCCGGCCACGCCAAGGCGCCGGCCGGCAACCGCCGCCTGCCGGTGGCGCAGGACTTCACGCCCACGCTGAAGATCATCCAGGACGCGGCCCGCGCCGACGCCGAGGAAACCGCCGCCAACCCGCGCGCCCGCAGCGCAGTGCTGCGCGTGGCCGAGAAGCTGGGGCAGGCCGCATGACCCGCCTGCTGCTCATCGTCGTGATCGTGGCCAACATCGCCACCGCCATCGCGGTGGTGTACGCACGTCACCAGCACCGCGTGCTGTTCGTCCAGCTCAACCAGCTGGACAAGGCGCGCGATGAGCTGAACATCGAATTCGGCCGGCTGCAGCTGGAGCAGGCCACCGTGGGCGAGAGCAATCGCGTCGAGCGCATCGCACGCGAGCGTCTGGGCATGAAGTCGCCCGAATCGGCCGACGTCGTGGTGATCCGCCCATGAGCCTGCGCGATGCCATCGAGCGGGTGATCAAGCGCAACGGCGAGCGCAAGGGCGCGCTGCCGCGCAACCGCAACCGCGCGCGCTACGACCTGCGCAACCGCCTGCTGCTGGTCGGTGGCGCGCTGGTGCTGTGCTCGGTAAGCCTGGTCGGCCGCGCCGCCTACGTGCAGCTGATCAACAGCGACTTCTATCAGAAGGAAGGCGACGCGCGGTTCACCCGCGAGCTGGCCATCCCGACCTCGCGCGGCATGATCACCGACCGCAACGGCGAGCCGCTGGCCGTGTCCTCGCCGGTGGAATCGGTGTGGTGCGATCCGCGCGAGCTGCTCAAGTCGCCCGACCGCCTGCCCGAGCTGGCCCAGGCGCTGGGCGAGCCGCTGGAGAGCCTGACCCGCCGCGTCAGCCAGAAGGCGGACAAGGAGTTCATGTATCTCAAGCGCCGCATCAATCCCGATGCGGCCAAGGCGATCCTGGCCCACGGCGTGCCCGGCGTGTATTCGCAGCGCGAGTACAAGCGCTTCTACCCGCAGGGCGAGGTGATGGCCCACATCCTGGGCTTCACCAACATCGACGACCGCGGCCAGGAAGGCCTGGAGCTGGCCTTCGACGACTGGCTGCGCGGCAAGCCGGGTCTGAAGAAGGTCATCCGCGACCAGGCCGGCCACATCGTGGAGAACATCGACCTGGTGCGCCCGGCGCAGCCGGGCAACGACCTGACCCTGAGCGTGGACCGCCGCATCCAGTACATCGCCGCGCGCGAGCTGCGCCGCGCGATCGACGACAACCAGGCCGCAGGCGGCTCGGTGGTGATCCTGGACGTGGCCACCGGCGAGGTGCTGGCCATGGCCAACCTGCCCACGTTCAACCCCAACGCGCAGGACCTGGGCAAGCCGGACGTGCATCGCAACCGCGCGGTCACCGACCTGGTCGAGCCGGGCTCGACGATGAAGCCCATCACCATCTCCACCGCGCTGGCGGCGGGCGTGGTCACGCCGAGCACGCTGATCGATACCAACCCGGGCTACATGGCCCTCAAGGGCGGCTTCACCATCCGCGACGTGCCGCGCAACAACGGCGTGCTGACCGTGGGCGGGGTGATCACGCACAGCTCCAACATAGGCGCGGCCAAGATCGCCGACAAGATCCAGGACCAGACCTTCTACAACACGGTCAAGGCCTTCGGTTACGGCAGCGCGCCGCATAGCGGATTCCCGGGTGAAGCCTCGGGTCTGTTCCCTTCGCCCGCGCGCTGGAGCGGCACGTCCAAGACCACGATGTCCTACGGCTACGGCCTGGCGGTGTCGCCGCTGCAGATCGCCCGCGCCTACGCGACCATCGGCAACGGCGGCGTGCTGGTCACCCCGACCTTCATCAAGGGCATGCGCAGCGAGAACAGCGTGCAGGTCGTGCCCCGCGAAGTGACCAAGCAGGTCATCGCCATGATGGAGACCGTGGTCACCCAGGGCGGCGCCAAGGATGCGGCCGTGCCGGGCTATCACGTGGCCGGCAAGACCGGTACCGCGCGCATCGCCTCGGGCGGCAGCTACGCTTCGGGCCACTACACCGCGCTGTTCGCCGGGCTGGTGCCGGCGACCAATCCGCGCTTCGTCATGGTCACCGTGATCCGCGACCCGCAGGCCGGCAAGTACTACGGCGGCCTGGTGTCCGCGCCGGTGTTCCACAACGTGATGGAAGACGCGCTGCGCCTGATGGACGTGCCGCCGGACGACATCGACAGCTGGCTGGCCGCGCAGGCCAAGGACGAGGCCAAGCGCGCCGCGCAGGCGCCCAAGCGTCCGCCGACCGTCGCCGCGCTGCCCAAGCCGTTGCCCGCGCCGATCCAGGCCAAGGCCGAGCCGGCGCTGCCCAGGAGCCTGGAATGAGCCGCGCCATGGCCCTGTCCACGCTGCTGCCCGACGTGCCCGCCGTCCCGGCGGGCCTGATCGTGCACGGGCTGACCCAGGACAGCCGCAGCGTGCGGCCGGGCGATGCCTTCGTGGCCATCGGGCCGGTCGACAACAGTCCCTCGACCTGGCACGGGCTGGGCTTCGTCGAGCAGGCGCGCGCGGCGGGCGCGGCGGCGATCCTGTTCGAACCGCCGGCGCCCGACACGCTGCCGGCCCCGGCCGATGCGATCGCCGTGCCCGGCCTGCGTCATCGGCTGGGCACGATGGCCGACACCTTCTACGGCCACCCCTCGGGGCAGATGACCGTGGTCGGGGTGACCGGCACCAACGGCAAGACCTCCTTCGTGCAGCTGCTCGGCCAGGCCTGGCATCTGCTCGGCGTGACCGGCGGCAGCATCGGCACGCTCGGCGCCGGCCTGTACGGGCAGGTGCAGCCGACCGGCTTCACCACGCCGCTGGTGCTGCAGACCCATGCGCTGCTGGCGCAGCTGCACGAGGCCGGCGCGCAGGCGGTGGCGATGGAAGTCAGCTCGCACGCGCTGGTGCAGACCCGCGTGGACGCGGTCTCCTTCGACGTGGCGGTGTTCACCAACCTCACCCGCGATCATCTGGACTACCACGGCACCATGGAAGGCTACGGCGCGGCCAAGGCGCGGCTGTTCCAGCGCGCCGGCCTGCGGGCCGCGGTGGTCAACCTGGACGATGCCTTCGGCGCGACCCTGCCGGGCAAGCTGGCCGACGGAGTGCAGCTGGTCGGCGTCAGCGCGCTCGGCGCGGCGCAGGCCGCCGTGCAGGCGCGCGATGTCGTGCTGGATGCGTCGGGCATCGGCTTCTCGCTGGCGCTGGGCGATGCCGTGCATCCGGTGCGCTCGCCGCTGCTGGGACGCTTCAACGTGGACAACCTGCTGGCCGTGGCCGGCGTGCTGCACGCCACCGGCATCGCGCCGACGCGCATCGCCCAGGTGCTTGGCCAGCTGCGGCCGATCCACGGCCGCATGAACCGCCTCGGCGGCGTCGACGGTCAGCCGCTGGTGGTGATCGATTACGCGCATACCCCCGACGCGCTGCAGCAGGCCTTGACCAGCCTGCGCGGCCACCTCGAGGGGCGCCTGATCTGCGTGTTCGGCTGCGGCGGCGACCGCGATCGCGGCAAGCGTCCGCAGATGGCGCGGATCGCACAGCAACACGCCGACGCGGTGATCGTCACCGACGACAATCCGCGCAGCGAGGACGGCGATGCCATCGTCGCCGACATCGTGGCCGGATTCGACGCGCACGGCGCGCGCTTCGAGGTCCAGCGCGACCGCGCGCGCGCCATCGCCCACGCGGTGAGCCAGGCGCACGCCGGCGACATCGTGCTGATCGCCGGCAAGGGGCATGAGCCCTATCAGGAAGTCCACGGTGTCAGGCATGCCTTCGACGACACCGTGCAGGCGCGGGCGGCCCTCGAGGCGCGCGCGACGCTGGACCGGGACCTGGAGGCGCGGAGATGAACCGTCTGCCTTTGTCGCTGATCGCGCACCTGGCCGGCGGCGAGCTGCATGGCGAGGACGTCACCGTGGCGGCGGTGTCCAACGACACCCGCGCGCTGCGCCCGGGCAGCCTGTACGTGGCCCTGCGCGGTGAGCGCTTCGATGGCCACGACTTCATCGCCCAGGCCGCCGCGCAGGGCGCCGGCGCGCTGCTGGTCGATCACGCCGTGGACAGCGCGCTGCCGCAGGTGGTGGTGGCCGACACGCAACAGGCGCTGGCGCGCCTGGCCGCCGGCCTGCAGCGCGATCGCGCGGGCAAGGTGGTGGCCATCACCGGCAGCAACGGCAAGACCAGCGTCAAGGCGCTGGTGCTGTCCATCCTCGAGCGCGCCGGCCAGACCTGGTCGACGCCGGGCAACCGCAACAACGAGATCGGCCTGCCGCTGGCGGTGATCGAGGCCCCGGACGCGGCCGAGTACGCCGTCTACGAGATGGGCGCCGGCAAGCCGGGCGACATCGCCTACCTGACCGACATCGCCCGCCCCGACGTATCGCTGGTCAACAACATCGCGCCTGCGCATCTGGAACGCATGGGCAGCCTGCTCGGCGTGGCCCAGACCAAGGGCGCGATCTACAGCGCGCTGCCCGAGACGGGCGTGGCAGTGATCAACGCCGACGATGCCTTCGTCGAATACTTCGCCGGGCTGGCCGCGGGCCGGCGCGTGCTGCGCTTCGGCCTGGAAGGCAGCGCCGACATCCGCGCGCGCGACATCGTCACCGACGCGGAAGGCTCGCACTTCACCCTGCTCACCCCGCAAGGCGAGGCGCAGGTGCGTCTGCCGCTGCCGGGCCAGCACAACGTACGCAACGCGCTGGCCGCCACCGGCCTGGCGCTGGGCTGCGGCGTGGCGCTGGCCACCATTGTCGAAGGCCTGCAGGCCGCGCGCCCGGTCGCCGGCCGCCAGGTCTCGCACACGCTGCCCTCCGGCGCGGTGCTCATCGACGACAGCTACAACGCCAACCCCGGTTCGCTGGCCGCCGCGATCGACACGCTGGCCGCCACCACCCGGCACGGCTGGCTGGTGCTGGGCGACATGCGCGAGCTCGGCCCGGAAGGCGCGGCGCTGCACGCCGCCGCCGGCGCCCAGGCCAGGCAGGCCGGGATCGCCCGCCTGTACGCGCTGGGCGAACTGAGCGCCCACGCGGCCGCGGCCTTCGGCGACGGCGCGCGCGTGTTCGACACGCACGCCGCGCTGGCCCAGGCGCTGGCCTCGGAGCTGGACGCGTCCGCGTCCGGTTCCGCTTCGCCGGCCTCGCGTCCCGTGATTCTGGTCAAGGGGTCCCGCGGCAGCGCGATGGACCGCATCGTCACCGCGCTGCTTCCCGCCGCGCCCGCGCAATCCACGGGAGGCACCGCGCATGCTGCTTGAACTGGCCCGCTGGCTGAGGCAACTGGACTCGGTCTTCGCGATCTTCAACTACCTGACCCTGCGCGCGATCCTGGCGGCGCTGACCGCGCTGTTCCTGTCGCTGTGGATGGGCCCGGCGGTAATCCGCCGGCTGGCGCAGTTCAAGGGCGGCCAGCCGATCCGCAGCGACGGCCCGCAGACGCATTTCTCCAAGGCCGGCACGCCGACCATGGGCGGCGCGCTGATCCTGATGACCGTGGCGCTGGCCACGCTGCTGTGGGGCGACCTGCGCAACCGCTACGTGTGGCTGGTGCTGGCGGTGATGGTGGCCTTCGGCGCGATCGGCTGGTACGACGACTGGATCAAGATCGTGCGCCGCGATCCCAACGGCCTGAAGTCGCGCTGGAAGTACCTGCTGCAGTCGATCTTCGGCCTGGCCGCGGGCATCTTCCTGTGGCACACCGCGGATGTGGCGGCGGCGACCACGTTCTACATCCCGCTGTTCAAGGCCGTGGCGCTGCCGCTGGCCGGGGTGGGCTTCGTCACCATCGCCTACTTCTGGATCGTGGGCTTCTCCAACGCGGTCAACCTCACCGACGGCCTGGACGGGCTGGCGATCATGCCGACCGTGCTGGTGGCCTGCGCGCTGGCGGTGTTCGCCTACGCCTCGGGCAACGTGGTGTTCTCCAACTATCTGCAGATCCCGCAGGTCCCGGGCGCGGGCGAGCTGGTCATCATCTGCGCGGCCATCGCCGGCGCGGGCCTGGGCTTTCTGTGGTTCAACACCTATCCGGCGATGGTGTTCATGGGCGACATCGGCGCGCTGGCGCTCGGTGCGGTGCTCGGCACCATCGCGGTGATCGTGCGTCAGGAACTGGTGCTGGTGGTGATGGGCGGCATCTTCGTCGTCGAGACGCTCTCGGTGATGATCCAGGTGGCCAGCTTCAAGCTCACCGGCAAGCGCGTGTTCCGCATGGCGCCCATCCATCACCACTTCGAACTCAAGGGCTGGCCCGAACCGCGCGTGATCGTCCGGTTCTGGATCATTTCGGTGATCCTGGTCCTTGTCGGTCTGGCCACGTTGAAGGTGCGCTGATGAACGACTTCCGCAAGCAGGCCATGCGCCTGGAATCGATCGGTGGGCAGTACGACTTCTGGCTGGTGGCCGCCGCCGGGGCGCTGGCGGCGATCGGCGTGGTGATGGTGGCCTCGGCCTCGATCGCCATGGCCTCCACGCCGTACTACTACCTGAGCCGCCACGTGGTGTTCCTGGCGCTGGGCGTGGGCCTGGCGATCACGGCCATGCGCATGGAGCTCAAGTCCATCGAGAAGTACAACCAGCTGCTGCTGCTGGGCTGCTTCGCGCTGCTGGTGGTGGTGTTCGTGCCGGGGCTGGGCAGCACGGTCAACGGCGCGCGGCGCTGGATCAATCTGGGCTTCACCCGCTTCCAGACGGTCGAGGCGGTCAAGGTGCTCTACATCGTCTGGCTGGCCAGCTACCTGGTGCGCTTCCGCGACGAGGTCAACGCGACCTGGGGCGCGCTGATCAAGGCCATCGGCGTGGTGCTGGTGCTGATCGCGCTGCTGCTGCTGCAGCCGGACTTCGGCTCGTCCACGCTGCTGCTGGGCATCACCGCCGGCATGCTGATCCTGGGCGGCGCCAACCTGCCGCGCATGACCATGCCGGTGCTGGCGCTGCTGCCGGCGCTGGTGGCGCTGGTGGTATTCGAGCCCTACCGCATGCGCCGCGTCACCTCCTTCCTGGATCCGTGGAAGGACCAGCTGGGTTCGGGCTACCAGCTGTCCAACGCGCTGATGGCCATCGGCCGCGGCGAATGGACCGGCGTGGGCCTGGGCAGCTCGGTGCAGAAGCTCAACTACCTGCCCGAGGCGCACACCGACTTCATCTTCTCGGTGATCGGCGAGGAGCTCGGCTTCCTGGGCGTGTGCGCCATCATCGGCCTGTACGCGCTGCTGGTCGGCCGCGCGCTGTATGTCGGCTACCGCTGCATCGGCCGCAACCGTCACTTCGCCGGCTACATCGCCTTCGGCATCGCGCTGTGGATCGGCATGCAGGCCTTCGTCTCGATCGGCGTCAACCTGGGCCTGCTGCCGACCAAGGGCCTGACCCTGCCGCTGATTTCCTCCGGCGGCTCGTCGGTGCTGATGACCTGCGCGGCGATGGGCCTGCTGCTGCGCGTGTCCTACGAACTCAGCCGTGCCGAGAAGCACATCGCGCTGACCCGCGGCATCGAGTCGCGCGATCAGCGCGACGAGGGCTCCTCCCCGCAGGTTGCTCAAGTCGCCACGCCCGCGCGCGCCGGCGAGCCCGCCCCGCAGCCGGCACCGGCCAAGGCCGCCGTGCGCGGCAACGCGCGCCCGCAGCGCATCGAACCCACTTTCGAGCGGATTGGTTGATGGCAGGCAACGCGCCCGTGATGATCCTGGCCGGCGGCACCGGCGGCCACATCTTCCCCGCGCTGGCCGTGGCCAAGGTGCTGCGCGCGCGCGGCGTGCCGGTGACCTGGCTGGGCGCCGACGGACAGATGGAAACGCGCCTTGTGCCGCAGCACGACATCGCGCTGGACACCATCGCGGTCAAGGGCCTGCGCGGCAAAGGCGCCGCGGCGCTGTTCGGCGCGCCCCTGCGCATCGCCGCGGCGGTCATGGCCGCCGCCGGTGTGCTGCGCCGGCGTGCGCCGCGTGCGGTGATCAGCTTCGGCGGCTATGCGGCCGGCCCGGGCGGCGTGGCCGCCCGGCTGCAGGGCCGGCCGCTGCTGGTGCACGAGCAGAACCGCGCGCCGGGCATGACCAACAAGCTGCTGTCCCGTGTCGCGCGCCGCGTGCTGACCGGCTTCCCGGGCAGCTTCGCCACGCGCGAGGAAGCCGTCGGCAACCCGGTGCGCGAGGAGATCGCCGCCATCGCCCCGCCGTGCGAGCGCCTGGCCGGTCGCGAAGGCCCACTGCGCCTGCTGGTGCTGGGCGGCAGCCAGGGCGCGCGCGCGCTCAACACCGCCGTGCCGCAGGCGCTGGCCGCGCTGAAGCTGGACGCGCAGGTGCGCCACCAGTGCGGCGAGAAGCTGCGCGCCGAGGCCGACGCGGCCTACGCCCAGGCCGGCGTGCCCGCCAGCGTGGAGAGCTTCATCGCCGACATGGCGCAGGCCTATGCCTGGGCCGACCTGGTCGTGTGCCGCGCCGGCGCCTCGACCCTGGCCGAGCTGTGCGCCGCCGGCATCGGCAGCGTGCTGGTGCCCTTCGCCGCGGCGGTGGACGACCACCAGACCCGCAACGCGCAGTACCTGGTCGAACACGGCGCCGCGGTGCTGCTCAAGCAGGACGACAGCTTGAACGTGCACCTGCAGCGCGTGCTGGCCGTGCTCTCGGCCGACCCGCAGCGCCGGCTGGACATGGCCATCGCCGCGCGCGAGCTGGCCCGCATCGATGCGGCCGAACGCATCGCAGACATCATTCTGGAGGAAGCCGCATGATTTCCGCGGCGCGTGAACGCCGGCTGCAGAACACCGGCAACCTGGCGCAGGCCTTTCGCCGTGTGCACTTCGTCGGCATCGGCGGCTCGGGCATGAGCGGCATCGCCGAGGTGCTGTGCACGCTGGGCTACGAGGTCTCCGGCTCGGACGCGTCGGAGAACGCGGCGACCCGGCGCCTGGCCTCGCTCGGCGCGCGCGTGATGCGCGGCCACAACGCCTCCAATGTGCTGGGCACCGACTGCGTGGTCGTCTCCAGCGCGATCAAGGCCGACAACCCCGAGCTGATGGAAGCGCGCAGCCAGCGCATCCCGATCGTGCCGCGCGCGATGATGCTGGCCGAGCTGATGCGCTTCCGCCGCGGCATCGCCGTGGCCGGCACGCACGGCAAGACCACCACCACCTCGCTGACCGCCGCGGTGCTCAGCGAGGGCGGCCTGGACCCGACCTATGTCATCGGCGGCCAGCTGCTCTCGGCCGGCGCCAACGCCAAGCTCGGCGACGGTCAGTGGCTGGTGGCCGAGGCCGACGAGAGCGACGGCAGCTTCCTGCGCCTGAATCCGCTGATCGCGGTCATCACCAACATCGATGCCGATCACCTGGAGAACTACGGCAACGACTTCGCCCGCGTGCAGGCGGCCTTCGCCGAGTTCCTGCAGCGCCTGCCGTTCTATGGCCTGGCCGTGCTGTGCATCGACGATCCGGAAGTGGCCGCGCTGGCCGCCGAGACGCCGCGCCACGTGATGACCTACGGCCTGTCCGACGGCGCCGACATCCGCGCCGAGAACGTGGTGCAGGAGGCCGGGCGCATGCGCTTCACCCTGTGCCTGCCCGAGGACGTGTCGGTCGCCGTGACCCTGGCGCTGCCGGGCAAGCACAACGTGCTCAACGCGCTGGCCGCCGCCGCGGTGGGCTGGCAGCTGGGCGTGCAGCCGGGCACGATCGCGCGCGCCCTGGCCAACTTCTCCGGCATCGGCCGGCGCTTCAACGACCTGGGCGCCATCGACACCGGGCGCGGTGCGACCGTGCAGCTGATCGACGACTACGGTCACCATCCCAAGGAGCTGGCCGCGGTGTTCGCCGCCGCGCGCGGCGGCTGGCCGGACAAGCGCCTGGTGGTGGCGTTCCAGCCGCATCGCTACAGCCGCACGCGCGATCAGTTCGACGCCTTCGCCGCGGTGCTGAGCGAGGTCGACGCGCTGGTGCTGAGCGAGGTCTATCCGGCCGGCGAGGCGCCGATCGCCGGGGCCGACGCCAAGTCGCTGGCGCGCGCCATCCGCGCGCGCGGCCGCAACGAGCCGGTCGTGGTCAGCAGCGTGGCCGACCTGTCCACCGTGCTGCCCGACGTGCTGGCCGATGGCGACCTGCTGCTGATGATGGGCGCCGGCGACATCGGCGCGGTCGCCCAGCAGATCGCCGCGCAGGGCTTCGCCCCGGGAGGCCAGGCATGAGCGTGCTGTCGCTTCCGTCCTCGCGCATCGCCGATGCGGCCGCGTTCGGCCGCGTCGCCGTGCTGATGGGCGGCACCTCCAGCGAGCGCGAGGTGTCCCTGAACTCCGGCGCCAACGTGCTCGAGGCGCTGACCGCGCGCGGCGTGGACGCCTTCGCGGTCGATGGCATCCCCGCGCTGGCCACGCTGCTGGCGCAGGGCGGCTGCGATCGCGTGTTCAACGTGCTGCACGGTCACAACGGTGGCGGTGAGGACGGCGTGGTCCAGGGCCTGATGACGGCCTTCGGCGTGCCTTATACCGGCTCGAACGTGCTCGGCTCGGCGCTGAGCATGGACAAGGTGCGCACCAAGCAGGTCTGGCTGTCGTTGGGCCTGCCGACCCCGCGCTACGTGCGCCTGGCGGCGACGGCCGATGCGGCCGCCGATGCGCACGATCGTGCGAATGCCGCTGAAGGCAGGATGCCGAAAGCGGCCGTGCACGCCGCGGCCGCCGAGTTGGGCCTGCCGGTGATCGTCAAGCCCGCCAACGAAGGCTCCAGCGTCGGCGTCACCCGCGTGTTCGAGGACGCGCAGCTGGACGAGGCGGTGGCGCTGGCCGCGCGCTATGACGGCGAGCTGCTGATGGAGCAACTGGTGGTCGGCGACGAGCTGACCGTCGGCATCCTCGGCCAGACCGCGCTGCCCTCGATCCGCATTGTGCCAAAGGGCGCCTGGTACGACTACAACGCCAAGTACATCGCAGAGGACACCCAGTACCTGTGCCCCGGCCTGGAGGGAGAGGCCGAGGAAGAGATCCGGCGCATCGCGCTGGCCGCCTTCAACGCCGCCGGCTGCGGCGGCTGGGGTCGCGTGGACGTGATGCGCGACGCCGCCAGCGGCGCGTTCTTCCTGCTCGAGGTCAACACCGCGCCGGGCATGACCAGCCACTCGCTGGTGCCCAAGGCCGCGCGCCAGGCCGGGCTGGGGTTCGAGGATCTGTGCTGGCGCATCCTGGAGCAGACGGTATGAAGCCGGGATTCGGGATTCGGGATTGGGGATGGGTCGACAGCGGCGCCGCCTGCGTCGCCGCGGCCGTTTCCCATCCCCAATCCCGAATCCCCAATCCCGCGCGCGGAGCGCGCCGATGAGCAATGCCCTGCGCGTGCTGACCTGGATCCTGGCGCTGGCGCTGGTCGCCCTGCCGGTCGTGGCCGTGTTCAACGGCTGGATCGGCGCCGAACGCTGGCCGCTGAAGCGGCTGCGCGTCGGCGGCGAGCTGCACCGCGTCGATCCGGCGCAGCTGCGCGCGGTGGTACTGCCGTATGCGGCGCGCGGCTACTTCGCCGTGCAGCTGAGCGATGCGCAGCGCGCGGTCGAGCGCCTGCCCTGGGTCGAGCGCGCGCAGGTGCGCAAGCGCTGGCCCGACGTGCTGGAAGTGACCGTGATCGAGCACAAGCCCTTCGCGCGCTGGGGCAGCGACAAGCTGCTGTCGGTGGACGGGGCGCTGTTCCCGCTGCCCAAGAACGTCGACGCCAGCGCGCTGCCGCAGCTCGGCGGCCCGGAGAGCCAGGTGGCCGAGGTGGTGGCCCTGTACAACGAATCGACCCAGCTGTTCGCGCCGCTGGGGCTGAAGGTGGACGCGCTGGCGATGGATGCGCGCGGCAGCTGGTCGCTGACCCTGGGCAACGGCCTGAACGTGGTGATCGGCCGCGCCGACGCCCGTCCGCGCCTGCAGCGTTTCGTGCGCCTGCTGCCGCGCCTGCTTGGCGATCCGCGCCAGCTGGCCAGCGTGGACCTGCGCTACACCAACGGCTTCGCCCTGACCTGGGGCAACGCCAGGCCGGCCGCCAACGATGGCGCCGCCACGACTCCTCCTCCCGTCAGCGCACCGGCCCCGATGGCCGCGCTGACCGCACACGCATCGCAGCAGGCATTCCACGCATGAACCGCAAGGGCGACAAATCCCTGATCGTCGGACTGGACATCGGCACCTCCAAGGTGACCGCGCTGGTCGGCGAATATTCCCCCGGCAACCCGATCGAGGTGATCGGCATCGGCAGCCATGAGTCGCGTGGGCTCAAGCGCGGCGTGGTGGTCGATATCGAATCGACCGTGCAGTCGATCCAGCGCGCGGTGGAGGAGGCCGAACTGATGGCCGGCTGCGAGATTCGCAGCGTCTACGCCTCGATCTCCGGCGCCCACGTGCAGTGCAAGAACTCGCCCGGCATCGTGCCGATCCGCGACGGCGAGGTGACCTGGGCCGACCTGGACCGCGTGCTGGACGCGGCCAAGGCCGTGGCCATCCCGGCCGACCAGAAGATCCTCCACGCCATCCCGCGCGAGTACAAGCTGGACAACTCGCAGGAAGGCATCCGCAATCCGGTCGGCATGACCGGCGTACGCCTGGAAGTGGACGCGCACCTGGTGGTCTGCGCGCAGTCGGCCGCGGCCAACATCTCCAAGTGCGTGCAGCGCTGCGGCCTGCAGATCGACGATCTGATCCTGTCCTCGCTGGGCTCCTCGGTGGCGGTGCTGACCGCCGACGAGCGCGAGCTGGGCGTGGTCCTGGTCGACATGGGCGCCGGCACCACCGACCTGGCGGTGTTCGTGCACGGCGCGATCTGCCACACCGCCTCGCTGCCGATCGCCGGCGACCACGTCACCAACGACATCGCGCACATGCTGCGCACGCCCACCCCGGAGGCCGAGCAGATCAAGGTGCGCTACGCCTGCGCGCTGGCCCAGCTGGCCACCGCCGAGGAATCGATCCAGGTGCCGTCGGTGGGCGATCGCCCGCCGCGGCGCATGCCGCGCCATTCGCTGGCGCAGGCCGTGCAGGGTCGCTACGAGGAGATCTTCGAGATGGTCCAGGCCGAGCTGCGCCGCTCCGGCTTCGAGGAACTGGTGCGCGCCGGCATGGTGCTCACCGGCGGCGCCTCGAAGATGGAAGGCGTGGTCGAGCTGGCCGAGGAGATGCTGCAGATGCCGGTGCGCATCGGCATTCCCCAGCACGTCACTGGCCTGGGCGAGGTGGTCGGCAACCCGGTCCACGCCACCGGCGTGGGCCTGCTGCTGATGGGCAGCCAGATCGAGCATCCGCGCCGGCCGTCGCTGCCCACGGGCAAGGCCGGCAGCTTGTTCAAGAAACTGCAGAACTGGTACCGCGGCGAATTCTGATTCGACGCGGCAAGAGGCACGACGCCGACGCGAGGGCGCGCCGGCGTGAGGCGAGGGCAGGGACAACGGGATTTGAGCGTCACCCAGCTGTATTCAAAAGACATACCCACACAAAGATGAGGACAACGGACATGGCACATTTCGAACTGGTTGAAACGATGGCTCCCAACGCGGTGATCAAGGTCATCGGCGTGGGCGGCGGCGGCGGCAACGCCGTGGCGCACATGGTGGCCAGCAGCGTGGACGGCGTGGAGTTCATCACCGCCAACACCGACTCGCAGGCGATCAAGAACTGCGGCGCCAAGCAGCAGCTGCAGCTCGGCGGCAACGTCACCAAGGGCCTGGGCGCAGGCGCCAACCCGGAAGTCGGCCGCCAGGCCGCGCTGGAAGACCGCGACCGCATCATCGAGGCGCTGACCGGCGCGGACATGGTGTTCATCACCGCCGGCATGGGCGGCGGCACCGGCACCGGCGCCGCGCCGGTCGTGGCGCAGCTGGCCAAGGAGATGGGCATCCTGACGGTGGCCGTGGTCACCAAGCCGTTCCCCTTCGAAGGCCGTCGCCGCATGCAGGTCGCGCTGAAGGGCATCGAGGAGCTGTCCACCCACTGCGACTCGCTGATCACCATCCCCAACGAGAAGCTGATCACCGTGCTGGGCCGCAACGCCACGATGATCCAGGCCTTCCGCGCCGCCAACGACGTGCTGCTGGGCGCCGTGCAGGGCATCGCCGACCTGATCGTGCGTCCGGGCCTGATCAACGTCGACTTCGCCGACGTGCGCACCGTGATGAGCGAGATGGGCCTGGCCATGATGGGCACCGGCGCCGCCCGCGGCGACGACCGCGCCCAGGCCGCCGCCGAGGCCGCGATCCAGAACCCGCTGCTGGACGACGTCAACCTGTCCGGCGCCAACGGCATCCTGGTCAACATCACCGCCGGTCCGGACTTCACCATGGCCGAGTTCGACGAGGTCGGCCGCACCGTGGAAGGCTTCGCCTCGGAGGACGCCACCGTGGTGGTGGGCACCGTGCTCGACCCGAACATGCAGGACGAAGTCCGCGTGACCGTGGTCGCCACCGGCCTGAACCGCGCCGTCGCCCGCCAGCCGGTGCGTGGCACCGACCTGGGCGGTGGCTACCAGCCGCGCGAGACGGTGCGTGCGCCGATCAAGCTGGTGCGCGATGCCACCACCGGCCTGCCGGTCGACGCCGTGCCGCTGCCCAACACCACCGCCACCGGCAAGATCGACCCGGTGATGGGCGCCACCCAGGGCCTGGGCCTGCGTCGCAACGCCGGCACCGAGCCCAGCGTCGGCGGCCCCGCCGGCGCGGCCGAGCTGCCGGACAACTACCTGGACATCCCGGCGTTTCTGCGCCGCCAGGCCGACTGATCCACCGTTCCACCCGGTCACGCGCGCGAACCGGCAGCCTGCTGCCGGCCGCGCGCCGACACCGGCGCAGTACACACCGTGACGTGTCCAAGTGATTTCCCGCCGGGCCGGCGTGCCCGGTCCGGCGGGCTTTTCACCGCCAGGACGCGCGCCGCGCCCGTGGGGCAGGTGCGCGTGCCGTGACACGCTTCCATTCAGGTTCAGACCCGGGTGGTATCATCACGAATTGTTGACATTTCGCGTGCGAGCTCCCCGATGATCCCCCAGCGCACTCTCAAGAACGTGATCCGCGCCACCGGCGTGGGCCTGCACAGCGGTAACAAGGTCTTCATGACCCTGCGCCCGGCGGCCCCGAACACCGGCGTGGTGTTCCGTCGCGTCGATCTTGATCCGGTCGTGGAGATCCCCGGCGATGCCTCGCTGGTCACCGAGACCACGCTGTGCACGGGCCTGAGCTGCGGCCCGGCCAAGGTCCAGACCGTCGAACACCTGATGTCGGCCCTGGCCGGCCTGGGCATCGACAACATCTATGTCGAACTGTCCGCGGCCGAACTGCCGATCATGGACGGTTCGGCCAGCCCGTTCGTGTTCCTGCTGCAGTCCGCCGGCATCGTCGAGCAGAACGTGCCCAAGCGCTTCATCCGCGTGACCAAGCCGGTGGAAGTGCGCGACGGCGACAAGATCGCGCGGTTCGAGCCCTACGACGGCTTCAAGCTCGGCTTCACGGTCAAGTTCGACCACCCGATGATCCCGGCCTCGCAGTCGCGCGCCGAGGTGGACTTTTCCACCGGCGGCTACATCCGCGAGGTCGCGCGGGCGCGCACCTTCGGCTTCATGCGCGATCTGGAGTACATGCGCGAGCGCAACCTGGGCCTGGGCGGCTCGATGGACAACGCGATCGTGCTGGACGAGTTCCGCGTGCTCAACGACGACGGCCTGCGCTACGCCGACGAGTTCGTGCGCCACAAGATCCTGGACGCCATCGGCGACCTCTACCTGGCCGGCCACGCGATCCTGGGCAAGTACGAGGGCTACAAGTCCGGTCACGCGCTCAACAACACCCTGGTGCGCTCGCTGATCGCCCAGACCGACGCCTGGGAAGAGGTGTCCTTCGGCCCGGAGGCCACCGAGCCGCCGCCGCCGATCCACTACGCGGCCATCCCCGCGCTGGCGCACTGAACGCCTGCCCGCGCCGAGGCGCGCGGGTCGAGCGCGTCTATGAAGCGTGAATCCGATCGCCTGAACAGGCGCGGCTTAACCGTTTTCTAACTTTGAGCTAACGACTGGCCCAGCCCGGGTCGGTACGATGCCTGCCGGCCTTCTACCCGGTCTTAACGTTTGGACCTGGGACGCGGCCCTGCTGTTCCACCCGCGCCTGGCGCGGGAGACGCCTCCAGCATCTCCATCGCCTCGCGCAGGGCGGCACGCGCGACCGGGGAGCCCGTGCCGGAGTTCTGGCCGGCGGTCTCGGCCTGGAAGAGGGGTTGCAGCGAAGTCCGGGCGATCACGGAGTTGATCCCAAGACCGAGGGAGCGGGCGACTTCGACTAGGTGTGCGGAGGCCAGGCGGAGCTTGGCGTTCCAGACCGGCGAATCCACCACGAAGACCAGACGGTCCCCCGTCACATTGGCCAGGCGGCAGTGCGCGGCCAGCGCCGGGGGCAGACAGGGGCGCAGTTGCTGTTCCAGCGCGTCGAGCCGGATGGCATGACGCAGCGGATCGGCCGCCGCCGACGCCAGCGCGGCCTCCAGGGCCGGCACCGGCGCCGCCGGCCGACGCGACTGGGACTTGGCTTGAGACATCGATATTCCATGAGCTTCAACAACGTTCTTCACAATACGCGCTCCTGGGCACGCCATCACCTGGCCCTGCGGGCGGTGCAGGCGCGCCGCTTCAGCCACGCCCGCCCGCTGGCCAGTGCCGGCATCCTGCTCGCCGCCGGCCTGCTGGCCGGCCTGGCCACGCGCAGCGCCTTCGGCCTGGCGCAGGTGTCCTACCTGCAGGCCAAGACCGCCAGGCAGCAGGCCGAGCTTGAGCAGGTCAAGCGCGGCGCGCAGCAGGAGATCAACGCCATGTCCGCGCGCCTGGGCGAGCTGCAGGCCCAGGCCAACCGCCTCAACGCGCTGGGCGAGCGGCTGACCCAAATGGGCAAGCTGGACGACGGCGAATTCGACTTCAACGAGCCGGTCGGCGTGGGCGGCCCGGAAGGCGCGGTCAGCGACATGCCGCCGCGCGAGCTGGCGCAGGGCCTGGACGCGCTGGGGGCCAAGTTCGACGCCTCCGGCCAGCAGCTCTCGGTGCTCGAGTCGCTGCTGTTCAACCGCCAGCTGGACCGCAACGCGACGCCCTCGCGCATGCCGCTGGCCAATACCTACATCACCTCCGGCTTCGGCGGTCGCGCCGATCCGTTCGGCGGCGGCGGCGAGCGGCACAAGGGCATCGACTTCAAGGCCAACGTCGGCGATCCGGTCATGGCCGTGGCCGACGGCGTGGTCAGCTTCGCCGGGGTCAAGAGCGGCTACGGCAACGTGGTCGACATCGACCACGGCAATGGCTATGTGACCCGCTACGCGCACAACTCGCGCGTGGTGGTGAAGCCGGGCGACCTGGTGCGCGCCGGGCAGGAAGTGGCCAAGGCCGGTTCCACCGGGCGTTCGACCGGCGCCCACGTGCATTTCGAGGTCTGGCAGGACGGCCAGGTGGTGAACCCGAGCAAGTTCCTGGGCCAGGGCCCCACCCCGGTGGGCGTGCGCGGCCGCGGCTGAGGCGCCTCCGCGGGGCGCCTTGATTCGATCAGCGGCGCCCCAAGCTACAATGTCGTGTTCTCGTGACGGGGCGCCTTGCGCCCGCGTTGCGTTTTTCGGCATCCGGCCTTGGGGAAGCAAAGAGGCCAGCGGTGGTGCCGACGCTCCTTCCCATTCCGGTTCTTCTTCATGATCAACAGCTTGCTCACCCGCGTCTTCGGCAGCCGTAACGAACGTCTGCTCAAACAGCTCGACCGCCTGGTGGTGCGCATCAATGCGCTGGAACCGGAGCTGCAGAAGCTCAGCGACGAGGAACTGAAGGCCAAGACCCCCGAATTCCAGAAGCGCGTCGCCGAGGGCGAGGCGCTGGACAAGATCCTGCCCGAGGCCTTCGCCGTGTGCCGCGAGGCCTCGCGCCGCGTGCTGGGCCTGCGCCACTACGACGTGCAGCTGGTCGGCGGCATGGTGCTGCACCTGGGCAAGATCGCCGAGATGCGCACCGGCGAGGGCAAGACCCTGGTCGCGACCCTGGCCGTGTACCTCAACGCGCTGGAAGGCAAGGGCGTGCACGTGGTCACGGTCAACGACTACCTGGCCCGCCGCGACGCGGCGCAGATGGGCAAGCTGTACAACTGGCTGGGCCTGAGCGTGGGCGTGGTCTACCCGGGCATGCCGCACGGCGACAAGCGCGCGGCCTACGCCAGCGACATCACCTACGGCACCAACAACGAGTTCGGCTTCGACTACCTGCGCGACAACATGGCCATGGCGCGCGAGGACCGCTACCAGCGCCAGCTCAACTTCGCCATCGTCGACGAGGTCGACTCGATCCTGATCGACGAGGCGCGCACGCCGCTGATCATCTCCGGCCCGGCCGACGATTCGCCCGAGCTGTACGTGCGCGTCAACCGCATCGTGCCGGCGCTGATCAAGCAGGAGAGCGAGGAAGGCGAGGGCGACTACTGGGTCGATGAGAAGTCCAAGCAGGTGCATCTGTCCGAGGCCGGCCAGACCCACGCCGAGGACCTGCTGCGCCAGGCCGGCATCCTGAAGGACGACGAGGACGATGGCCTGTACTCGCCGCAGAACCTGGGCGTGGTCCATCACCTCAACGCCGCCCTGCGCGCCCATGCCATCTACCAGCGCGACGTGGACTACATCGTGCGCGACGGCGAGGTGGTGATCGTCGACGAGTTCACCGGCCGCACGCTGGTGGGCCGGCGCTGGTCCGACGGCCTGCACCAGGCGGTCGAGGCCAAGGAAGGGGTGCAGGTGCAGCGCGAGAACCAGACGCTGGCCTCGATCACCTTCCAGAACCTGTTCCGCATGTACAACAAGCTGGCCGGCATGACCGGTACGGCGGACACCGAGGCCTACGAGTTCCAGAGCATCTACGGCCTGGAAGTGATCGTGATCCCGACCCACCGGCCGACCATCCGCAAGGATTCGCCGGACCAGGTGTTCCTCAACCGCAAGGGCAAGTTCAACGCGGTGCTGGCCGACATCCAGGACTGCTACAAGCGCGGTCAGCCGGTGCTGGTGGGCACCACCTCGATCGAGACCTCGGAGATGCTCTCCGAGCACCTGCGCAAGAACAAGGTCCCGCACGAGGTGCTCAACGCCAAGCAGCACGAGCGCGAGGCCTCGATCGTCGCCAACGCCGGCCGTCCGGGCGCGGTGACCATCGCCACCAACATGGCCGGCCGCGGCACCGACATCGTGCTGGGCGGTTCGCTGGAGGCCGAACTGGCCGCGCTGGGCGAGGACGCCGCGGAGCTGGACATCGCCCGCGTGCGTTCGGAGTGGAAGACCCGCCACGAGCAGGTCAAGGAAGCCGGCGGCCTGCACATCGTGGGCACCGAGCGCCACGAGAGCCGCCGCATCGACAACCAGCTGCGCGGCCGTTCCGGCCGCCAGGGCGACCCGGGTTCCTCGCGCTTCTACCTGTCGCTCGAAGACAACCTGATGCGCATCTTCGCCAGCGACTGGGTGCAGAAGGCGATGAAGCTGATCGGCATGAAGGAGGACGACGTGATCGAGGATCGCCTCGTCAGCCGCCAGATCGAGAAGGCCCAGCGCAAGGTCGAGGCGCACAACTTCGACATCCGCAAGAACCTGCTGGACTTCGACGACGTCAACAACGACCAGCGCAAGGTCATCTACGCCCAGCGCGACGAGCTGCTGGACGCCGAGTCGGTGAAGGAGAACATCGAGGGCATCCGCGGCGACGTGGTCGCCGACCTGGTCGCGCGTCATGTGCCGGCCAATTCGGTCGACGAGCAGTGGGACCTGCCCGGCCTGCAGGCCGAGCTGGCCGCCGAGGCGGGCCTGGACCTGCCGGTGACCCAGTGGCCGACCCAGTTCGAGGAACTGGACGCCGAGCGCATCGAGGCGCTGGTGCAGGAGGCGATGGACACCCACTTCGCGCAGAAGGAAGAGCAGATCGGCGCCGAGACCATGCGCGCGCTGGAGAAGCACGTGATGCTGACCGTGCTCGACAAGGGCTGGAAGGAGCATCTGGCGCGCATGGACTATCTGCGCCAGGGCATCCATCTGCGCGGCTATGCGCAGAAGCAGCCCAAGCAGGAGTACAAGAAGGAAGCCTTCGAGCTGTTCTCCGAGATGCTGGAAGGCGTCAAGCGCGAGGTGATCACCATCCTGGCGCGCCTGCGCATCCGCAGCGAGGAGGAGGTGGCCGAACTGGAGGCCCAGGAGCGCCGCGTGGCCGAGGCCCAGCAGCGCGCCATGCAGTTCCAGCACGCGCCCACCGGTGGTTACGGTGCCGACGAGGAAGCCGCGCAGGTGCAGGCCGCGCAGGCCGCCGCGGCCGCCGCCCCGGCCACGGTGTTCCGCGACGAGCCCAAGGTGGGCCGCAACGATCCCTGCCCCTGCGGCAGCGGCAAGAAGTACAAGCACTGCCACGGCCAGCTGAGCTGATCCAGGCCCAGCACCTGGTGAAAACGAAGAAGCCCGGATGTCGCCATCCGGGCTTTTCTCGTTCCGGGCACCGCGGCACTCGCATGATCCGGACCACGCACCCTGTAGAGCGGAGCTTGCTCCGCTGCTCTTCGTTCGGATCATCGGGAGAGCCACAGCGGAGCAAGCTCCGCTCTACAGAACAGCGGCGGCACTGCGAGACCGGAGCGCGTGCTAGCGCGCCTGCGGCTTCTTCGCCGGCGCGAAGCCCGGCTTGCCTTCCTGCTCGGCCAGCTGCGGCACGCGGATCAGCTTGCCCGTGTCCACGCCGTGGGTGCGCATTCGGGCCACCAGGTCGGCGTACTGCGCATCGGGCAGGTCGGCGGTGCGCGAGAAGATCCAGGCCAGGTCGCGGCCCGGATAGTCGACCAGCGCCCAGGAGTAGTCCGGCGCGGTCTCCAGGATGCGGTACTTGGTCGGGATCACGCCGAAGAACCAGGTCGTCCAGCGCCGGTTGCCGGTGCCGGCCTTGACCGTGGCGCGCGAGTCCAGGGTCTTGACCGGCTCGCCGAAGCCTTCCTGATAGACGTAATGCACCGCGATGCCGCCGCCGGGCTTGAGCCGGTACTCGTCGCGGCTGGCGACATGGCCGCGCTCGCCGAAGTAGGGCACATGGGCGATCACATGCCAGGCGCCCATGAAGCGCGGCAGGTCGATCGGCGGGGCGGCGTCGGTACTTGTGGTCGGCATGGGCACGGTCCCGCAGGCGGCGATCAGGGGCAGCAGCGCCAGGGCCAGCAGGTGGCGGCGCTTCCGGGGCGAGGCGATGGTCGGCAGGGCGGGCATCGGCGAGCAGGCTAGGCCGGCCGGCGTCAAGGCCGCGTTCGCCCGCGCCGCGGTCGCAACCGGTGAGAAGGGGCGCGGGCAGCCTGCGCTTCCACCTCCGACCGGACGCACCGCCATGGCCCACGTTTCGCACGCTGCCCGCACCGCTTCCCACGCCGATCCCCGCCTGGAGCTGACCCTGAGCACGATCGCGCTGACCGGCCTGGCCCTGGTGGTCCTGCTGCCGGCCGCGCGCGGATCGACCGAGGCCCTGGGCTGGACCCCGCTGTGGCTGGCCGGCCTGCCGCTGGTGGCGTGGTGGTCGCTGCACCGCTTCCGCCTGCCGTCCTGGCCCGCGCCGGCGCCTCCGGCCATCGATGCGGTGCCGCGGCGGCGGCGCGGCGGTCAGCAGGCCCGCCGCCGCCGCTCGATGACCATCGGGTCACGCAGCCGCTCGCCCGCCCGCGTGGCCTGACCTTCGGCACGGGCAGGGCACCGCGAGGGCTGTGCTAGCGTGCGGCGGCTGCAATGCCTCGTACGGAGCCCGCCTTGAACCGATTCGCCCTTGCCCTGGTCGCAGGCCTCGCCGCCGCCAGCGCCCATGCCCAGGAGACCCCCGTGGACAACGACCCCTACCAGTGGATGGAAGAGGTCGAAGGCGCCCGGCCGCTGGCCTGGGTCAAGGAGCACAACGCGGTCACCGAGGCGCAGCTTGCCGGCACGCCGCAGTTCAAGCAGCTGGAAGGGCAGATCCGCGCGATCCTGGACTCGGACGCCAAGATCCCCTACGTCAGCAAGATCGGCGACTACTACTACAACCTGTGGAAGGACAAGGACCACGCGCGCGGCGTCTGGCGCCGCACCACGCTGGCCGAGTACCGCAAGCCCAATCCCACCTGGGAGACCGTGCTGGACCTCGACGCGCTCAACGCCGCCGAGCACGAGACCTGGGTCTGGCACGGCGCCGAATGTCGCAAGCCCGACTACACCCGCTGCCTGATCGCGCTCTCGCGCGGCGGCTCGGATGCCGACGTGACCCGCGAGTTCGACCTGACCACCAAGACCTGGGTCAAGGACGGCTTCTACCGGCCGGCGGCCAAGGGCGGCCTGGGCTGGATCGATGCCGACACCGTCTATGTCTACACCGATTTCGGCGACGGCAGCCTGACCACTTCGGGCTATCCGCGCGTCGTCAAGGAATGGAAGCGCGGCACGCCGCTGGCTTCGGCCAAGCTCGTCTACGAGGGCAAGCCGGAGGACATGTACATCGCGGCCGCGCATGACGCGACGCCGGGCTTCGAGCGCGACTTCGTCACCCGCACCATCGCCTTCTACAACGACGAGCTCTATCTGCGCGGCAAGGATGACGCACTGACCAAGATCGATGCGCCCAACTCGGCGCAGAAGACCGTGCAGCGCGAATGGCTGGCGCTGGAACTGCGCGAGCCCTGGACCGTCGGCGGCAAGACCTACAAGGCCGGCTCGCTGCTGGTCGCGCGCTTCGACGACTTCATGGCCGGCAAGCGCGACTTCGAGGTGCTGTTCGAGCCGACCGACACGACCTCGCTGGCCGGGGTCACCTTCACCCGGCACCACGTCGTCCTCAACGTCATGCAGGACGTCAAGAACCGCCTCAGCGTGCTGACCCACGCCGAGGGCAAGTGGGTGTCCACGCCGCTGAAGGTGGGCGACTCGGCCTTCGGCGCGATCGGCGCCAGCGCCGTGGACGGCGACGACTCCGACGCGCTGTGGCTGACCGTCACCGACTACCTGACGCCGACCACGCTGATGCTGGCCGACGCCAACGCGCCGACGGCCGCGCTGGCGCCGCTGAAGACGATGCCGACGTTCTTCGACGCCTCGCGCGATGTGATCGAGCAGCACTTCGCCACCTCCAAGGACGGCACGCGCGTGCCGTACTTCCTGGTGCGGCCCAAGGACCTGAAGTACGACGGCCGCGCGCCGACCCTGCTGTACGGCTATGGCGGCTTCGAGATCTCGATGACGCCCGGCTATTCCGGCGGCATCGGCAAGGGCTGGCTGGAGAAGGGCGGCGTGTACGCGGTGGCCAACATCCGCGGCGGCGGCGAATACGGCCCGCGCTGGCACCAGGCCGCGCTCAAGGCCAACCGGCACAAGGCCTATGAGGATTTCGCCGCGGTGGCCCAGGACCTGGCCGCGCGCAAGATCACCTCGCCCGCCCACCTGGGCGCGATGGGCGGCAGCAACGGCGGCCTGCTGATGGGCAACATGCTGACCCAGTATCCGCAGCTGTTCGGCGCGATCGTGGTGCAGGTGCCGCTGCTGGACATGAAGCGCTACAGCCACCTGCTGGCCGGCGCCTCGTGGATGGCCGAGTACGGCAACCCGGACACGGCCGACTGGGACTACATCAAGACCTTCTCGCCGTATCACCTGTTCGATGCGGGCAAGGACTACCCGCCGACGCTGTTCCTGACCTCCACCCGCGACGACCGCGTCCATCCCGGTCACGCGCGCAAGATGGCGGCCAAGATGCTCGACGCCGGTAAGAACGTGCGCTACTACGAGAACATCGAGGGCGGCCACGGCGGCGCGGCCAACAACGCCCAGTCCGCGCACATGAACGCGCTGGCCTACACCTTCCTGTGGGAACAGCTGAGCCAGTGACGTGAGCCGCCGACGCAGGGCGCGGGCGCCGCAGGATGCGCGGCGCCCGCGTCCGGCCCTTGCAACCCGATCCAGACGGACCTATCCATGAAGCCCCTTCCCGCCCTGCTGGCCGCGACCCTGCTGATGAGCACTTCCATTCCCTCGACCCTCGCCGCCACCCAGGCCACGCCGCCGGACGTGGCCAAGAAGCCGCACGTGGTCACCGCGCCGTTCGGCGCGCAGCGTCAGGACGAGTACTACTGGCTGCGCGACGATACGCGCACCAACCCGCAGATGCTCGACTACCTCAAGGCCGAGAACGCCTACGCCGATGCGGTGCTGGCGCCGCTCAAGCCGCTGCAGGACACGCTGTACAAGGAGATCGTCGCGCGCATCAAGCAGGACGACGCCTCGGTGCCGTACCGCGAGCGCGGCTACTGGTACTACACGCGTTTCGAGACCGGCAAGGACTATCCCGTGCACGCCCGCCGCAAGGGCAGCATGGAGGCGCCGGAAGAGGTGATGCTGGACGTCAACGCGCTGGCCGACGGCAAGGGCTATTACAGCGTCGGCACCTGGGAGGTCAGCCAGGACAACCGTCTGCTGGCCTATGCCGACGACGCGGTCGGCCGGCGCCAGTACACGATCCGCTTCAAGGACCTGAGCACCGGCCAGGTGCTGCCGGACCAGATCCCGGGCGTGTCGCCCGACGTGGTCTGGGCCGACGACAACAAGACCCTGTTCTACGTCGAGAACGACCCGGAGACGCTGCTGACCGTGCGCGTGAAGAAGCACGTGCTGGGCACCCCCGTGGCGCAGGACACGCTGGTCTACGAGGAGCACGACGACAGCTTCTACATGGGCCTGGGCCGCACCCGCGACGACAAGTACATCACCATCGGCGTGCACAGCACGGTCTCCAGCGAGGAGCGCTACGCGCCGGCGGCCGATCCGCAGGCCTTCACCGTGCTGGCGCCGCGTGCGCGCGATGTGGAATACGACGCCGACCATTTCAACGGCCGCTGGGTGATCCGCACCAATGCCGACGGCGCGACCAACTTCAAGATCGTGACCGCCGCCGACGGCGCCACCGCGCGCAAGGACTGGAAGGACTGGATCGCGCACAGCGACAGCGTCTACATCGACGGCTTCGAGCTGTTTGACGGCTTCACCGCGATCGGCGAGCGCTCGGAAGGGCTGGAGCGCATCCGGCTGCTGGGCAAGGACGGCAAGTCCTCCTATGTCCAGGCCGATGAGCCGGCCTATTCGATGGGCTTGGACGCCAACCCCGAGCACGACACGCCGTGGCTGCGCTACAGCTATACCTCGCTGACCACGCCGGCCACGACCTACGAGCTCAATACCGTCACCGGCGAGCGCCGCCTGCTCAAGCAGCAGCCGGTGCTGGGCTACGACCCGGCCAAGTACACCACCGAGCGGCTGTGGGTGACCGCGCGCGACGGCACCAAGGTGCCGGTGTCGCTGGTCTACAAGAAGGGCTTCAAGAAGGACGGCACCGCCGCGCTGCTGCAGTACGGCTACGGCAGCTACGGGATGTCGATGGATCCTGGCTTCTCCGGCCCGGTGGTGAGCCTGCTCGATCGCGGCATGGTCTACGCCATCGCCCACATCCGCGGCGGCGAGGAGATGGGCCGGGCCTGGTACGACAACGGCAAGCTGCTCAAGAAGAAGAACACCTTCACCGACTTCATCGACGTCACCGAGGCGCTGGTCAAGCAGGGTTACGTAGCCAAGGACCGCGTCGCGGCCATGGGCGGCAGCGCCGGCGGCCTGCTGATGGGCGCGATCACCAACATGGCGCCGGACGACTACCGCGTGATCATCTCGCAGGTGCCGTTCGTGGACGTGGTCACCACCATGCTCGACCCGAGCATCCCGCTGACCACCAACGAATACGACGAGTGGGGCAACCCGGAGAAGCGCGAGTTCTACGACTACATCGTCACCTACTCACCCTACGACAATCTGAAGAAGCGGGCCTACCCGGCGATGTTCGTCGGCACCGGGCTGTGGGACTCGCAGGTGCAGTACTGGGAACCGGCCAAGTACGTGGCGCGCCTGCGCGATCTGGACACCGGCAAGCAGCCGGTGGTGTTCCGCACCAACATGGAAGCCGGCCACGGCGGCAAGTCCGGCCGTTTCCGCCGCTACCAGGAAATGTCCGAGTACTACGCCTTCATGCTCGACCAGCTGGGCGTCACCCAGCAGCACTGAGCGCCCCCCGACCCGGGGTTGACCCGCCCCGGCCGACCCGGCGCACCGATGTTCCCGCCCATGGGGACATCGGCGGGGCCTGCAACGCAGCGTGCGCCTTTCGCGATGCCGCCTACACGCGCGGCGGGCGACAATACGCAGGTGGACACGCCCCTGCCGCCGGAACTGACGCCGCCCCCCAGCCGCTTTCGCTGGGCCTGGTGGCTGCTGGCCTGGACCAGCCTGCTGCTGGGCCTGATCGGGCTGTTCCTGCCGGTGATGCCGACCACGGTGTTCATCCTGATCGCGGCCTTCGCCGCCTCGCGCGGGTCCGAGCGCCTGCACCGTGCCCTGCTGTCGCATCGGCACTTCGGCCCGCTGATCCACGACTGGCAGGCGCACGGGGCGATCCCGCGCCGGGCCAAGTGGCTGGCGAGCTGGACCATGCTGGCCAGCGCCGCGTTCACCGTGACCGCGATGGCCTGGCTGACGCCGGCGCACTGGTGGCTGTCGGCCATTCCGGTGGCCTGCCTGTCGGCGGTGGTGCTTTGGATGTGGCAGCGGCCCGAGCCGCCGCCCGCGCCGTGACGCGGCGCTGATCGCGCGCGGCCCGCGCCGGCGGTTGTGCGCCGGCAATCGCTATACTCAAGCCATGAAGACCGTATCGCGAATCGCGCTCGTAAGCGCCGTGCTGCTGGCGCTGTCGGCCTGTGGCAACAAGGGTCCGCTGGTGCTGCCGGAGCGGCCCACGCCGGTGCAGCAGCCCGCCCCGGCGCCCAAGACCCAGACCGGCGCGCCGCCGGTGCAGGTCAAGCCGCAGGAACCCACCTCCGCACCGAGCCCGCAGGACGATGCCGCCACCCAGGCCATCGACCAGGGCAGTGGCAATGGCAAGCCCTGACACCGCACCGCTGCGGTTTTCCAAGATGCATGGGGCGGGCAACGACTTCGTCGTGCTCGACCTGCGCGGCGGACGCCCCGCGCCGGACGCGGCCCTGGCCGCGCACCTGGCCGACCGCCATCGCGGCGTGGGCTGCGACCAGCTGCTGACCATCGAGGCGCCGCGGGCCGAAGGCTCGGTCGCCTCGTACCGGATCTGGAACGCCGATGGCTCGCTCTCGGGCCAGTGCGGCAACGGCGCGCGCTGCATCGCCGCCTGGCTGGTGCGTGCCGGCCTGGCCCGGGCCGAGGCGCCCTTCCAGATGGACAGTCCCGCCGGTACCCATCGCGTGCAGCGCACCGAGGCCGGCTTCGCCGTGGCCATGGGCGTGCCGCGCTGGCAGCCGGCGCAGGTGCCGCTGGCCGGGTTCGACAGCGAGCAGCCGAGCTATTCGGTGCGGATCGACGGCGCGCCGGTGGTGTTCGGCGCGGTGTCGATGGGCAATCCGCATGCGGTGGTGCAGGTGGCCGATGTGGCCAGCGCCCCGGTGGCCGAGCTGGGCCCGGCGCTGCAGGCCAGCGCGACGTTTCCCGAATCGGTCAACGTCGGCTTTGCCCAGGTGATCAGCCGCCAGCGCATCGGACTGCGCGTGCTCGAGCGCGGCGTCGGCGAAACCCTGGCCTGCGGCAGCGGCGCCTGCGCGGCGGCGGTGGTGCTGATGCGCGCCGGCCTGGTCGAGCGCAGCGTCACCGTGTCGCTGCCCGGCGGCGACCTGCAGATCGACTGGCCCGACGATGCCGCCGAGGTGGTGATGTCCGGGCCGGCGACATTCGTGTTCGAAGGGGAATGGACGCAATGAGCGAGACCAACGAGAAACTCGGCAGCCACGAGGTGGCCGCCTGGCTGCGCCGGCACCCGGGCTTCCTGCAGCAGTTTCCGGACCTGGCCCAGACCCTGGTGGTGCCGCGCGAGAAGGGCCCGGCCGCCTCGCTGGCCAGCTACCAGCTGGAGGTGCTGCGCGACAAGAACCGCGAGCTCTCGCGCCGCCTGGGCGAACTGTCGGCCAACGCGCTGGAGAACGAGCGCCTGGCCGTGCGCGTGCACCAGCTGACCCTGGCGCTGATGCGCCAGTCCAGCGTCGCCGACACGCTGGCGGCGATGGCGGCCTCGCTGGAGGAGGATTTCCAGGGCGACCTGGTGCGGATCGTGATCTTCGCGCCGCTGCCGGAGTCGCTGGCCGACGCGCCCTGGCTGCAGTCGATCGCCGAGGGCAGCTCGCACCTGGTCCCGTTCCGCGACTGCCTGGCCGATGGCGAGCCGCTGTGCGGGCGCCTGCAGCCGCAGAAGAACACGCTGCTCTACGCCGCCCAGGCCGAGGAGATCGGTTCCTCGGCGCTGCTGCCGCTGCCCGGCGTGGGCCTGGTGGCCGTCGGCAGCCGCGATGGCAACCGCTTCTACCCCGGCATGGGCACGCTGTTCCTGCGCATGATGGGCGAGGCGCTGACCACCGCGTTGAAGCGCTTCGACGCCTAGGGCGAGGGCGATGTTCTTCCGCGCCTGGGTCATGCTGTCCATGGCGATCTTCCGGCTATGGCCGCTGTTGGCCACCGGCGTGTACGCGCGGCGCCATCCGGTGTCGCAGGGCACCTGGGGCGTCGCGCTCGCGGCGACCTGCGTGCTGCTGGTGATCGCGCAGGTCTCGGCCATGCGCTGTTCCAGCGAACACCTCTCGCACACGCGTGGCCTGTTCGCGATCGGCGCCGCGATGAGCACCGGCTGGTTGTACGTGGATGCGCTGCTGGTGCCCGCGGTGGTCACCGCGGTGCTGCTGCTGTCGGTGGCGATGGCGCTGCTGCCGCAGGCGCCGGCGCGCTACCTGTGGCTGGTGCAGCGCATGCTGCGTCATCGGATGCAGCAGTGAGGCCGCGGCATGTCCGCCGTTGAGGCCTTCCTGGATCACCTGCGCGTCGAGCGCCAGGTCTCGGCGCATACGCTGGACGCCTATCGCCGGGACCTGACGGCGCTGACCCAGTGGGCCGCGCAGACGCAGGACGGCACGCCGGTCGAGGCGCTGCAGGCCGATCAGCTGCGGGCCTTCATCGCCGCCGGCCATCGCCAGGGGCTGGCGCCGACCAGTCTGCAGCGCCGGCTGTCGGCCTGCCGCAGCTTCTATCTATGGCTGCTCAAGCACGGGCGCATCGCCGCCAGTCCCGTGGCCGGACTGCGCGCGCCCAAGGCGCCGCGCAAGCTGCCCAAGGTGCTCGACGCCGACGAGGCCGTGCGCCTGGTCGAGGTGCCGACCGATGCGCCGCTGGGCCTGCGCGATCGCGCGTTGCTGGAACTGTTCTATTCCTCCGGGCTGCGCCTGAGCGAACTGTGCGCGCTGCGCTGGTCCGACCTGGACCTGGCCTCCGGCGTGGTCACCGTGCTGGGCAAGGGCCGCAAGCAGCGCATCGTGCCGGTGGGCTCGCACGCGCGCGCCGCGCTGGCGGCCTGGCGCGAGGAGAAGCCGGCCGAGGACGCCGCGCCGGTGTTCCCCGGCCGCGGCGGCGGCACGATCTCCCAGCGCGCCGTGCAGCTGCGCATCCAGCAGCTGGCGCAGCGCCAGGGGCTGTTCAAGCACGTGCATCCGCACATGCTGCGGCACAGCTTCGCCAGCCATATCCTCGAATCCTCCGGCGACCTGCGCGGCGTGCAGGAACTGCTCGGCCATGCCGACATCGCCACCACGCAGATCTATACGCACCTGGACTTCCAGCACCTGGCCAAGGTCTACGACGGCGCGCATCCGCGCGCCAAGCGCAAGGTCTGATCCGGCGCGCCCGGCCGACTTCGGCACGCGCTGCGCGGCCTAGAACCCGAGCACTTCGCCATCCAGTGGCATCTGTCTGGAATGGGGGATGCGATCCGGGCTGAACTTTGCCTCCGGGTCGATCGCCTGGGTGAGCGACCAGTGGCCCGGAGACCGATTGCTGTCGAACACGAACGGCAAGCCTTCCGAGCCTTCGAACGTCGCCGCGTCGGAGACGTGGAAGTGCAGGTGGGGCCCGTTGGAATTACCCGACTGACCCAAGCGCCCGAGCACCTGGCCGCGATGCAGCCGCTGTCCCACGGTGACCGCCACGCTGCCGCGCTGCAGATGGGCGTAGTGGACGAACACCTTCGGCGCGATCTGAAGCACCACGTAGTTGCCGTACAGGCCCTGCGCAGTCAGCGAATCGGGCTCGGCCTGCGCTTCCAGGGGCGCATGCTCCGGGGCGCCGTCATGGACATCGCGCACCACGCCGTCGGCCACGGCCAGGACCTGCGCGCCGTAGCCGATCCAGTCCTCGCGCCGGCTCCTGCTGAAGTCGACCGCACCGCCGCGCAGGGCGCGGCCGTTCGCGTCGAGGCCGAACACATCGACGGCATAGCGTTGTGGAATGGTGAGCTGGCCATTGACCGCGACCAGGCTGCCCCAGTGATGCGATTGCGCGTTGCCCGGCCCTTCGCTGGCCAGCCACAGTCCCGGTGGCAGCGGCGGGCCCAGCACGAGCGGTGAGGTCGTGCCCACCTCCACCATTCTCACCTGCAAATCTAGCGTAAGTAGCTTGATTTTGCAAGGTTTATTGGTGATTTACGAGCCTCAAACGATACCCCTTCAAGGTATCGTTTGAGGTATCGTTTTGCCCAAACCCTTCTTGTTGAAGCGCGCCAGCGGGCTCTATGCCCGCTTTCTTGTGCCCGCTGACCTGCGCTCGCTGCTGGGGTGCCGCTTCCTCGTCCGCGCCCTGCCCGGTCGAGGCGACGCCGCCCGACTGGTCGCGGCACGCATGGCGATGGCACTATCAGAGTCCTTCAAGGCGCTACGCACAGGGACGATGGTGAACGACGACATCAAGGACATCTTGCGCCGGGTGCGCGAGAACGGGCATCAGGACCTGACCATCCAACAGGTGCGCCTGCCCAACGGGCTGACGCTCGGCGGCGTGGAAATCAACACGGCCGAGGACCGCCGCCTGTTCCGGCAGACCGTTCAGGACTTGAACGCCCTGGCAGCAAAAGACCCGCTCATGGCGGGCATGCACGGTTGGGAGCCTCCAAGGCCACCCGCCCCGCCTGCGCCTCCCGCCGGCCCGCTCCTGTCCGAGCGCATTGACGTCTACCTCAGCGACATGCGGCGGGCCCAGCGCGCCGTGCGCAATGTGATGGACACCGAATACACGCTGCGGCTGTTTCTCGCCCTGGGCGATGACAAGCCGATTGAAGAAGTCACGGCCACGGACGTGCGGGCGTTTCTGGATGCGCTGGCGGTCTACCCGGCCAACGCCAGCAAGAAAGCCGTGTTTCGTGGCCTGACGCCCAAGGAAGTGCTGGCGAAGGCCAAAAGAGGCGGCCACCCGACCTTGCTGGAACGCACCCAGGAAAAGCGTCGGGACCACCTGGCCGCTTTCTTCAACGCCCAGGCCGACGAGGCCCTTATTCCCAAAGCCCCGCACAAGGCCATCATGAACCGCTCCAAGTCCAAGACCGATGCCCCGACCCGCGAACCCTTCACGCCGGAAGAACTGGCCGCGCTCTTCGATGCCGAGACGTTCCCAGAGTGGGCCGGCAAATACCCGCACCGCTGGTTCGGCTCCATCCTGGGCGTGGCCACGGGCGC
Source organism: Pseudoxanthomonas winnipegensis (assembly GCF_004283755.1). GTDB lineage: Bacteria > Pseudomonadota > Gammaproteobacteria > Xanthomonadales > Xanthomonadaceae > Pseudoxanthomonas_A > Pseudoxanthomonas_A winnipegensis. Next base: position 464,962 of record NZ_SHMH01000001.1, on the reverse strand, counting down.
GCGCGTCAACGAGGTGGCCCAGCTCTACGTGGACGACGTTGCAGAAGTGGGCGGCCACTGGGGCATCCATATCCGTGCACAGCGCCCGGACCAGCGCTTGAAGAACGCGCATTCCTCGCGTTTCGTCCCCTTGTCCGACACCGTGCTGCAGGCGGGGTTCCTGGCGTTCGTCGAGGACGTGAAGCGCGCCGGGTTCGACCGCCTGTTCCCCCACCTCCAACACTCCGAAGCCGGGGGCTATGGCGACACCCTGGGGGACCAGTTCCGCGCCTATGCCATCAAGCGCGGCCTCACCGGCCGCCTGAAGTCGTTCCATTGTTTCCGCCACAACGTGGCCAACACGTTGGTCAACGAACTCGGGACGGCCATCCAGGTGACCCAGGAAATCACCGGGCACGACTTGACCTTGCCCAGTGGCCTCAAGCACTACGTGAACCCCGGCACCATCCCCAAGCGTTTTGCGGCGTTGAACGAATATGGCCCACCCGTGCCGTTGCCGGCCTACGTGCCAGGTCAGTTTGACCGGGCCTTCAAGCAGGTGGCCCACATCGAGCGCCGCAGAGAGAACGCTGCCAAGACGCGCCAAGCCAAGAAAAGCAAAACCCCCGCGTGAGCGAGGGCTTTGGGTGTCGGCTGGCCAAGGGGAGAAAACTGAAATGTCTCCAAGCCCTCGGGGCGCTTGGTCGCTGACTACGATTTGGCTTGCTTTTCGCGGGCGCGTCGATTGCCTTCGTCAATCATCCTACGCACGGTGCTGTTCAAGTCTGCTTGCGACTGCGCAAGTGCTTCGGCCTTCTGATGCTCGCGCCGAGCTCCCGCAGGGTCAAAACGCCCGTTAACCCAGTTCGCTGGGTTCTCCTCCGGAAAGTCCTCAAAATAGTCCGACCATTCGCCCACGGTATGCCTCCTAGCAGGGTGTGGGCGAACAATACCCCGCCGCCAGTCAAACTGCCAGGGATACCGTCCCAGCGACGGCATGCACTTGAGAAAGGCGTCAAGCCAGGGACTTGCGGGCCAATGCACCACGCATTTTCCCGGTCTTTTTTCCTTGCCGGGCGACGTGGGCCGCTTTGCGTTTCTTCTTCATGGTTTTGCGCAGATTCTTGCCCCGCGTATCGTAACCGGCGGCTTTCAGAAGTTTGTCTGCCGCCTTGGCGGCGGCTCGGCGAGTGGCACTGTCCATCCCCAGTTTTTAGCGCGTTTGGCTCGATGCGCAAGGGGGCGGCGCGCGCCGATATGCTTTCCTGAAACAGGAAAAGCTTGCACGGGCCTGCCCTTCTTCCCCTTAAAGCTTAGCTAAGCTCCCCTGCTTTGCCCTTCATCTTGGGGGTCGCCTCCGGCTCCCCCCGACGATGAAGGGCAAAGTCTCCCCTAGGACCTCCGCGCGAAGCGGCAGGGGTGACTTGGCCCCCGTTGGTTACCGCCCCGAAGGACGGCCCGACAGTCGGGCGCGGTGATAGAAGGACTACACCGCTACGACGGATTCACACGGTCCAACCGCGCCGGCTCAGGGTCCCGTCACCACTATGTGGCGTCTCTCCTGTGGGCTTGCCCGCTCCCCAGCCGTCGCTGGGAAATATCATCCTAGCTGCCATCCTTGGGCCACAAACCGTTGATAGTCGGACCGCGACAGGGCACACGAGTGGGGCCAGATTGAGCACTCCCCACGCCTCTGCGACGCTTGAACTACCTGGTTGGCGCAGGTTGCAGGCCATACAGCACCCTGTCCCCCTGCTTCAAAGCCTGCGCACCCTGGTGGCGGTCAACCCAAGCCCTTGCGGGCTCCCAGATATCCTTGTGCGCAGCCGGTCTTTCCACCGACAACGAGTTACGGCTACCAACGGCCTTCGGGCTGGGCAGACAGGGAGGAGAGAAAGGAGGGGGGCTTGCGGGTCCGTCCAGGCTTGTTAGAGTGGCCTCAAGGGGCCTTGCCTGGGCGGGTAGCTGATTCCTACTTTGCTCGCCTCCGAGTCGGTCAAACTCGGGGGCCGTGAATCCAAACTAGCTCGCCCCGGTCGCTTGTCAAGAGGCCGGGGCGATGCCTATTTGGTCGGCCCGCTAGATGCGAGCAGTGCTTGACCGAAGGGGGGCATGCACGGGACCCTTACGCAGTAGTCGAACAGTGACCCATCTATGCTTCAGATTGTGAACGAGACAGCCTTGGACCCCTCTGCGTTGCCAGCCACCGATGAGCCGGAGTCCAGAGGAAGGCTGATTGTGGGTGATGCGCGGCGTGTCTTGGCGAGCTTCCCAAGCGACACCTTCAATGCTTGCATCACATCCCCCCCCTATTGGGGGCTGCGCGACTATGGAGTCGCTGGCCAAATCGGTGCAGAACCCACGCTCGACGCCTACATCACTGACCTGGTTTTGCTGTTTAGAGAGGTGCGTCGAACCTTGCGAGCCGATGGCACGCTCTGGCTGAACATTGGGGATGGCTTCACAAGCGGGGGCCGCACTTGGCGCGCGCCTGACAAGAAGAACAAAGGGCGGGCCATGGAATACCGCGCCCCCACCCCGGAAGGCCTAAAGCCAAAAGATCTTATGGGCGTTCCATGGAGGCTTGCATTGGCCTTGCAGGCTGATGGTTGGTTCCTTCGTTCCGATATCATTTGGCACAAGCCGAACTGTCAGCCCGAATCGGTCAAGGACCGTCCTACGCGGTCGCACGAATACGTTTTCCTGCTCTCGAAGTCGGAACGCTACTACTACGACATCGGCGCAATGAAGGAAAAAACTGCGGACGGGAAGGGAGCAAAAAACCGCCGTTCGGTCTGGGCTATCAACACGGAGCCTTACGGCGGCAACCATTTCGCCGTGTTTCCCAGCGAGCTCGTGCGGCTTTGCATGGCGGGAAGCACGCAGGACGATGGCCTGGTTTTGGACCCATTCTTCGGCTCGGGAACAGTTGGACAGGTCGCTCGCGATAACGGCCGACGATTCGTAGGGATTGAGTTGTCAGAGGAATACGCGCAACTGGCTCGGGAAAGGCTGGCCGCTCCCAAGCAAGTCCGCAAGTCACACCGGTAAGCTTTCGAACTCCCAAGTCGCGATGACTTTGCACAGACTCTTTTTCATGTGCTTGATTTGCAGTTTTCTCTCGCCACCGCCGTCAAAGTAGAGCGAAAACTGCAAGTCTTTAGGGCTAGGTCGAGTTCCAGCAAGATAAGCCCAGCCGGCATTTCCCACGTAGCAATAGCCAGGTCTTGGGTTTTGCTTGCTGTCCGCTCGCATCTCCAAGGCACCGCCTGCTGCCAGCAAAAGAAGTTCTTTGGGGATGGCTACGAGCTCATACTTGTGCCAGCCCTCCGCCTTGGCCGGTAAGCGACGCAGCGTCAACACGTGCTCGTAGCCGTTGAGATGTTGGATAAACTGCTGGCGCAGGCCTTCCAAGTCAGCAGGGTCAGTTGTCCATTTGCCGCCGCCCAGCTCCATAAACTTGGAAATGTGAATCGAATCGACCTTGATGGACTGCGAGGCTTCTGTCTTCAAAGAGAATCGCTCGTCGCCTATCTTTAGGTCATATCCCTTGTTACCGCGCGGTGCCAACTCTGCATCCCGACCGTGGGCCTTCTGGACACGTTCCAGCGCGTATTCGAACTTATCTTTTGAGAAGGCTTCACGTGAAAAAGCGTGATGAACGCGGATGATATCGCCAAGGTCATCGACGATTTCCTGAGTCATTAACTGGACGCCGCTCCCGATAAGGAATGGCGAGCATGTAAACGTATGGTCAGTTGTAAACAACCTAGCAACGTCGCCCACAAGCGACAGTTGGCCTTCGGTAAGTTGGTCTAGAAGCGGTTGGAGCCTGGCGAGTGCGGGCTGGTGCATTAGCGTCACGAGTTGTCTGCAACGGACAACGGTATCAAGCCCAGTTCAGCCTGCAAAGACCCTGCGGAAATGGGTCTCTTGCTCGGTTTCGAGTGTCATGGCCGCGGCGCGGGCTTCCTGGGTGAGCTCAAGCCGCTATCGAGACTAGGCTGACTCAGTGAGGAAGGCTCGGGGCCAAGGATTGGAGACGTCGCCAGCGGAGAAGCTGAAGGCGTCGTCGGGAACTGCTTCGGGAACTGCGTAAGGAAGTTTTCTTTGGCCAACTCGAACGCCACCCCGGCTTTGTTCTTGGCCTCCCTGGTCTGCTCGCGCAACGCACGGGCTTGTTGTTCTTGTAGCCTGGCCTGCTGCTTCTGTTCCTGCGCCGCCCGGGCGGCCCGGTCTTGGGCGGTAGGTCGTCCCACCTTGCGCAGCGCCGTGGAAAGGAAATCCGTGGGCACCGGGAACGTATTGGCGTCTGCCACGGCCCTACGGCGGGCCAACCGCGCTTGCTCCCGGTCCTTCTTCGCCTGAGCGTAGGCTGCTTTGCACTCCTCTACGTCTGTGTGGCACCTGAGGAGCATGCGAGAGGCAGAACGCTGCTCCGGGATGGCGTTGCTGGACATAAGCGCCCGGCGTGCCACCTTGAACATCTGTTCAATCATCTCTTCCAGATTTTTGACCGCCTGGTCGCCTGCCATGATTTCCGCCTGCCGGTTCTGAGTGTATTTGCGTGAAGCGCGCTCAACCGCTGCCGCCCCCTTGCCCTGCTGACCGCCCCCAACGGGGGCTGGCCGGGGCATGGATGCCCCGGCTTTGTGCGCCGCGGGGCGCGGTGCACGCGCCTGGACGGCGGCCCCTGCGTTGGCCTTTACGGTGTGGACTGGAAGCTGGAGCACCGCAGGACCGGCGCGGTAATGTCTCGGTTCATCGCTGCGCAATACACGACTATATCCGCCGGCCTCTGGAGCTCGTCTCCCCCCCGTGGCCAAGCCAGGGTTAACACCGTTGACTGGTTGCAGCGCAGGCACGCGCTCGTGGCCAGCTCCTGGGTTTCGGATTCCAAGAGCATCGATGCTATTTCGCGTGAGAGCGGGGGCACGGGGGCGGCGCTTGCGGCTGGGCTGGCGGCTGGGGCTGACTGGGTCATGGCTTGGGGCCTCTGTGGGGGTTGGCTGGGCAGCAGCGCGCAGGCGCGCCGCCGATTCTTTGCGACGTTCCAGAAGGGCTTGCGCGTGCAGCGCCTGCTCGTCCACGTGAGCCAAACGGCCCTCCGCAGCGACCTGGGCCTTGAGTGCTTCGAAGCGTTCGGCGTGGGCCGTCACTCGGCTGGCCGACGCGTCGCGCACGCGGTCGTTCCGCTCGGCTTTCTGCAAGCGCGTCCCGCGCCGCCGCGCCTGGGTAACTTCTTTGCCCTCGTGACGGGTCGCTGGGCGGTCCAACGCAACCGCCGCTTTGAAGTCGCCCTTTTCTACAGCCGCCATCTTTTGCTTGTGCAAGCTGCGATGGTCAACGCGCGCGTCCACGCCCGCCGAAGCAAGCGCCTTGTTCATGCGCTCACCGATGGCGGCGCGAATGGCTTTTAGTTCATTAGCGCCCGCAACGTATTCGTCCAGCACTCGCGCCGCGCTGTCCCCAAACCCATCGGCGCCAACGACGCGGGGAGTCAGGAGGATGTGGGCGTGGTAGTTCCGATTGTCCCCGCCCTTGTCCGGCGCGTGCAGCGCCACCTGGGCCGCGACACCGTATCGGTCCACCAGCAGCTGGCCGACGTCCCGGGCCAGGTCCCGCCGCTGCTCGGGTGTGAGTTCGTGCGGCAATGCAATCAGCACTTCACGCGCCACGCGGGCGTTCTTCCGGGTCTCGTGCTCTTCCACCTTGGCCCAGACTTGGTGCGGGTCCAGCGCCCACGCTGGTGCGTCAGTCGGTGCCAGCATGTCCACGGACAGCACACCGGTTTTGCGGCTGTAGTTGTGACGCGTTCCGCTGGGGTCGTCCAAGTCCAGCCCAGCACGGTAGGCCGCCGCCGCTGTCGCGGAGTCGCCCTTGCCCCGTGAAAGGCTTTTGACTTGAACGCTATAAATCGCCACGACCCAACAATCTCCAATACACCGCAGCCCCCTGGGGGGCGAGGACTGGGGGGAGGCGTCACGCGGAGCGTGGCGTTCGGGTGTCGGGGCGAAGCCCTGACCGCACGGTTTTGCGAAGCAAAACCATAAGTGCGCTATTGCTGTTCTTTCGGGGCGCTTCGCACCCCATCGAACTGCCATAGAACCGGGGCTGCTCGCTGCGCTCGCTGGCCCCCTAAATCAGAGTTACATGCACAACGGAACTGTCAACTTTTTAGCCAAACGATGCCAAAAAACAAAAACGGCGCTCGCTGCTCGCTCGCGCCAGAAAATGGGCGTTGCCCCCTTGCCTTCGGCCTATTTTCTGGTTGCATAGATTATCTAAGGCTGTTGTGGGCGTGTCGTGGCAAATGTTGAGAAGCAAAAACTAAAACTGGACCGGATGGTTGAGGCGCTGGCGCGCGAGCAAGCAAAGTTGTTGTTGGCGGAACGCGAGGTGCAGCGCAAGCAGCGACGTGCCGAACTCAAAGAACGCGAAGAGGCACGCCGCCAGGATGCGCACCGCAAGATTGGTTTGGGCGGGCTTGTCATTGCCGCCAACGCCGATGGGTGGAATGAGGCGGAGATTGTGGGCGCCTTATTGGCCATCACTGACCGCTTTGCCTCGCACCCCGATTTCCGGGAACAAGTAAAGGAGCGAGGCATTCGCCATCTGGAAGCACGCGAAGCCGCGCGTAAGGCGGGCCGGTCATGAGCGAGCACAAGAAACCCACGGACCCGCTGCTTGAAAAACAGATGGAAGGCTTGCGCGCCCACTTCCTTGGCTCGCTGAGCGACCTGCTGGACGCCCGCCGCAAACGTAAGGCGGAATGCCCGACGCCCCCGCCAAGTGCGCCACGCGGCCCGCAACCGGGCGGCTATACGCTGGTTGAGGTGCTGTTGGTGCTGGGCGTGTCTTCAGCGATGGCGGCCGCCGGATGGCTGCTGTTTGGTCCGACGAGCGTGGCAGCTGAGGTAAAGCAGACGCAGTTGGATTTCAGCGAAACGGCCACCGCGATTGACCGTTCATTAGGCATCGTGGGCGGCTACTCGGGCTTGTCCACGTCGCTCGTGCAAACCGATGGCCTGGCCGCGCAGCGGCTGAGGCAGAGCGATGGCCTCCGCAATGCCTGGGGCGGCTCTGTGTCGTTCTGGCCGAACACGGTGAAGCGCGGCAACGACTCGTTTTTAGTCGAAACGCGCGACGTGCCCAAGGCAGCATGCGCCCGACTGGTCGCGGCCATGGCCGGCGACCCGGCCGTGGCCGATGCGCAGGTCAATGGCGAGAGCGTCTATGTGAACAAAAAATACGACCCCGCTACGGCGGCGGTCGCTTGTGAGCGCGACGGCGGGGACCGTCTGGGGTTTGTGTATTTCTCGGGATTAGCGTCCGGGTCCTCGGTCGCGGTGTCGTCCATCGGATTGCCTGCGGCCCCGCCGTCGGTGGACCCGGCCAACCCCAGCACTCCGGTGGGCCCGGTCGATGGGGCCCCCGAAGTGGACGATGCCACGCCGGGGACGCCTGGCGTGGTGCCGGCTGGGCCGCCGGCAACACAGCCGCCGGCCGTTCCTCCGGCCCCACCAGCGCCAGCGACACCGACGGCTCCTCAGCCGACGCCAACGGTTTTGCCCCCCGGCACGCCTCCGGGATTGACGGTCTGCACCGTGCCGCCGACGCAGACGCAAAACGTGAACTGCCCCGCAGGACAGATTGGGACTGTGACGCAGCAACGTTTGGGCTACTGCGGAGAGGTAGGTGGTCCGTATGAAGCTTGGGCCACGGGGATCTATGGACCTTGGACCACGGTTAACAGCACCTGCGCCCCGGCGTGTGTGGCCCCCTCGCCCACGTCGGTGGCCATCTCCCGCGTTGCGCCGGCCGAAAGCCAGAACGTGGGTTGCCCCGCTGGTCAGACGGGCGAGCACTGGCAACAGCGCAACCGCGTCGAGAATGGCACTCGCACCACGTCCTGGACGTGCCCGGCTCTCACCGGGTCCCCCACGTCGAGCACCACTGAAAGCTGGAGCGGCACTTACACCGCCACCAGCGGCTGGGTCACCACGTCCAACACCTGCGCCACGCCAGCCCCCACGCTGGACCTCGACGCGAGCTGTGGTTTCGTAGGGGCTCAAACCGACGAGGCGCCGGAGACCTGGAACGGCGGTTGTGTTCAAGCAGGACGCTTTTACCTGCGCACGTCGCCAGTGTCTGCCGTGTTCGGGCTGCGCAGCACCATTGACCCTGGCACCTACGCCATCCAATGGTCTGGGGATTGTGTTGGGACGGCTTCCGCTTGCACCGCTGCGCCGGTCAATGTCTCGGTCAACTCACCCCACGACAGGACCGCAACGGTCACCGTGACCCATAGGGCCACGGGCCAGCAGTTCACAAAGACTGTCACGGCCCAATGGCGCGTGAGGGGCATCGGGAAAGGCGGGGACTAATCCCCGCCCAGCACTCGGACGTGCTTCGCCCCGGCCTGGTGAATGACGCCATCGGGGGTAGCCAAGTAACCGGCTCCCCCTTGGTAATCCGTCTTGCTGAACATGCGAAGGTTTTGCCCTGTTACGCGGAGCGACGTGCGCGAGCGTGAACCGAAGGCGTCCTTGCCCAGCAGCAGCACGTCCGTGGAACTGGCCGCAAACGTCTTTTCGCCGCCGTGGCTGTGAATCGTCTCCACCGTCGGCTGGAAGCCTGCGGGGATTTTGCTGGCGAAGTTCACGCAGGCAACGTGAGAGTGATTTGTTCCAATCACCACGCCGAACCGGTCGCCGTCGCTGGCCAGAACGCCGCACGCCTCAAACCCCGTCTCATCGCTGTAAGCGCGAAGGCGCGGGCCAATCCGCTGCGCAAACGCATCCAGGCTTTCGCCAGGCTCGCTCACCGCTTCAAAAAGGCGCTGGTAGTCCACTCGGCCCACGCCAGGGACAGCTTCCGATTCAGTGGTGCCTGCCGACCCATCGTCGTGTGCCCATGCCGGGCCGCCGACCACCAATGCCACCACCGCCAAGAGTTTCCACAGCATGCCGTCCTCTTTCGAGAACGGCCGCCTACGAGCCCCTTACCGTGCCTGCATGCTACGATTGGGTATCGTTTGAGGTATCGTTTTGAGGGAGCGGCTCCGGCAACATCTCCTTGCAGTTCAACTGCTTAGGAAAGGGTGCCGGGACGATCCGCCCACCTCCACAGACGCGCCATCGACCAGCGAGGTCCGGCCCTTGTCGTCGACGAAGACGAGCCGATGGCGCAGCACGCGTGGCGTCTGCCGGCCATCGGGCACGGTCAGCCACAGGAACGCGACCGTACGCATGCCCGCAGCGACGAGAACCTGGGTGGCATCCTCGTCGGCAGTCCGGGGCTGCACGGCCTGGACCAGATCCCGGCCGGTCAGGCTCGTGAGCGGCGTGGTCTCCTCGCCGGCGAAGACCTCGATGCGCTGCAGCCGCAACACGCCGGTGTCGCGGTAATAGTTGGTCACATGCAGCTCGTACGCCAGGTGCGTGCGGCCATCGTCACCCACCACCGGTATCGGCGCGCATGGCGTGCGCACCTCGACCGGCGCCAGGGCACGCTCGGCATTGCCGTCGGCGGGCAGGAGCAGGTTCAGCGCCGTCAGCACGAGCCAGAAGCCGGCCTTGCCAGGGGCGCGACGCGTCGGCGAACGCAAGGGTCTGATGGCAGGCATGATCATCCGGGGCAAAGGCATGTGAGCGCTGCCATGCCACGCACCTTAGCAAGGTCTCCGCGTCCTGCGCAGGCTGACCGGTGGTGAAACGGAGTCGGGCGCTGGCAAGGCCCAGCAAGGGCCCCGCTCCTGCAAGCCGTATCGACGCACGCCGGACAAAGGCGTGTTCCATGACATCACGAGCGTGTTTATCAGCCGCGATGGCAAAGTCGTCCCGGGGTATGGGCAGAATCCGCGAAGGCGTGCATCCGCTGGCATGGCAGGAGCATGACACCCGCGTATTGCGCTGGCTGACAATCTGGTCAAGGTTCAGCTTGGACGGGCAAGGATGCGACTCCCTTCAACAGGACCAGGAGTCGTTGCATGAGGCAGTTCCTTTCTGCGTTGACGCTGTCGCTGGCCATCGCCGCGCCCGCCATGGCCCAGGACGCGGCCGCCACCCGCGACGCGATCATCAAGAACGGTGCGCAGCTCAACGGACTGGCGCAGCAGTGCGGCAACATCACCCCGGAACAGGCCAAAACGCGCAAGGAACAGTCGCGCGCGGCCATCTACGGCAAGGGCGCCGATTCGAGCGGCTTCGATGCCTTGTACGACGCCGGCTTCAACGCGGGCATCGCCAGGATCAAGTCCGCGCCCGATGGCGGCAAGCAGATGTGCGAGCGCCTGAAGGCGCTGCAGCAGGGTCCGGCGAAGAAGTAAGCACGATCCGCCGCGCCTGGGCGTTGGGCCCAGGCGCGGCGGGCGGGTTGAAGACCCGCGCTGGGCGCCCCATCTGCTCTGGAGCATTCCGGAGCCTGCCATGGACCCCAGTCAGAACCCCAACGTCTTCCACGCCACCACCATCCTGTCGGTGCGCCGCAACGGCCACGTCGCCATCGCCGGCGACGGTCAGGTCACGCTCGGCCACACGGTGATGAAGGGCAATGCGCGCAAGGTGCGGCGGCTGGGCCGCGACGGCCACGTGCTGGCCGGCTTCGCCGGCGCCGCAGCCGATGCCTTCACCCTGTTCGAGCTGTTCGAGGCCAAGCTGGAAAAGCATGGCCAGCTGCAGCGCGCCGCGGTCGAGATGGCGCGCGACTGGCGCACCGAGCGCCGCTACGGAAAGCTCGAGGCCCTGCTGGCGGTGGCCGACAAGGACACCTCGCTGATCATCAGCGGCACCGGCGATGTGATCGAGCCGGAGGACGGCATCATCGCCATCGGCTCCGGCGGCTCCTATGCCCTGTCCGCCGCGCGCGCGCTGCTGGCGCATACCGAACTGGAGGCCAAGGCCATCGCGGTCGAGGCGCTCAACATCGCCGGCGACATCTGCATCTATACCAACCGCAACGTGGTGGTCGAAGAGCTGTGAATGGGGAATCGGGAATCGGGAATCGCAAAGGCTGTTTCCCGTATCCCGATGGCTCCGCTTTTGACCATTCCCCATTTCCCATTCCCGATTCCCACAATGAACGAAGCGAATAACTCCACCATGACCCCGCGCGAGATCGTGCAGGAGCTGGACCGGCACATCGTCGGCCAGCACGCGGCCAAGCGCGCGGTGGCCATCGCGCTGCGCAACCGCTGGCGCCGCGCGCAGCTCGAGCCAGAGCTGCGCAACGAGGTCATGCCCAAGAACATCCTGATGATCGGTCCGACCGGCGTGGGCAAGACCGAGATCGCGCGGCGCCTGGCGACGCTGGCAAACGCGCCGTTCGTCAAGGTCGAGGCCACGCGCTTCACCGAGGTCGGCTATGTGGGCAAGGACGTCGAGCAGATCATCCGCGACCTGGCCGACACCGCGGTCAAGCTGTACCGCGAGCAGGCCAAGACCCGGGTGCGCACCCAGGCCGAGGAGCGCGCCGAGGATCGCCTCCTCGACGCGCTGCTGCCCAAGCGCAGCGGCGGCATCGGCTTCGATCCGGCGGTGGTGTCCAGCGAGCCGTCCGCGCAAGACAGCGACACCCGCGCCAAGTTCCGCAGGATGCTGCGCAAGGGCGAACTGGACGACAAGGAGATCGAGCTGGAGCTGGCCGCCAGCGTCGGCGGCGTGGACATCATGACCCCGCCGGGCATGGAGGAAATGGGTCAGCAGCTCAAGCAGATGTTCTCCAGCCTGGGCGCGGCCAAGACCCACAAGCGCACCGTGACCATCAAGGCCGCGCGCCCGCAGCTGATCGAGGAAGAGGCCGCCAAGCTGGTCAACGAGGACGACGTGCGCGCGGCGGCGATCGAGGCCTGCGAGCAGCACGGCATCGTCTTCATCGACGAGATCGACAAGGTCGCCAAGCGCGGCGAGAACGTCGGCGGCGGCGATGTCAGCCGCGAGGGTGTGCAGCGCGACCTGCTGCCGCTGGTGGAAGGCTCCAACGTGTCGACCAAGTACGGCACGGTCAAGACCGACCACATCCTGTTCATCGCCTCCGGCGCGTTCCACCTGGCCAAGCCCAGCGATCTGATCCCCGAGCTGCAGGGCCGCTTCCCGATCCGCGTGGAGCTGGGCGCGCTGAGCAAGGAGGACTTCGTGCGCATCCTCACCGAGCCCAAGGCCGCCCTGACCCGACAGTACGTGCAGCTGATGCAGACCGAGGGCGTGACCTTGGCCTTCGAGCCCGACGCGGTGGAGCGCCTGGCCGAGATCGCCTTCCAGGTCAACGAGCGCCAGGAGAACATCGGCGCGCGCCGCCTGCACACCGTGCTCGAGCGGCTGCTGGACACGCTCAGCTACGAGGCGCCGGACCGCGACGGCGAGGCGGTCACGGTCGATCGCGCCTACGTCGACAAGTACCTGGGCGAGCTGGTGCAGGATCCGGACCTGAGCCGTTACATCCTCTGACGGATGGCCGGCGGTCGAGATGACAAAGGCGCCTGCGGGCGCCTTCGTCGTATGGCGCCGGCGACGCATGCCATGCCTGATGGGAGCCGCCATGGCGGCGAGGGGGTTTTCCCGGTCAAGCCCCTCGCCGCCATCAGCCGCTCCCCTAGGTAGAGCGGAGCTTGCTCCGCTGGGGCCGCCCCCACGATCCGGCCGAAATGCAGCGGAGCAAGCTCCGCTCTACAGGAAAGCCGCGACGTGGTCGGAACAGACAACGGCTCCCAGCGTGGTCACAGCGCGTTGTCGGTCCGTTCTGGATGCGCGGCATACGCTGCGCCGGTCTTTCCCGTCATCGAGGTGCGTCATGCTGCGTCCTCTCGTGCTCGTGTCGGCGCTCGCGCTGGCCGCGCTTGCCGCGCCTGCGCAGGCGCGTACCACCTGCCACCTGACCTTCCAGATGTCGGGATGGTCGGTGTTCTACAAGACCTCCCAGGGCACCGGTGAAATCACCTGCGACAACGGCCAGCGCATGGCGGTAAAGGTCAGCGCCAAGGGCGGCGGGCTGACCGTGGGCAAGTCCAGCATCCACGGGCGCGGCGAGTTCACCGAGGTGCGCGGCATCGATGAGCTGCTGGGCAGCTATGCCACCGCCGAGGCGCATGCCGGCGTGGAGAAATCCAGCAAGGCCCAGGTGATGACCAAGGGCGAGGTATCGCTGTCGCTGGCCGGCACGGGCAAGGGCTGGGATCTGGGCGTGGCCTTCGGCGCGTTCCATATCGAGCCGCGCTGATTGCAGCGCGGCGCCGGCGCGGGCGTGGTGTTGGGCGAGCAACGTCGCTGGGTTCCCGCGTTCGCGGGAACGACGAGGTGGGGGTTGTTGTTGAGCCGCGTTGGTGGAAACGATGAGGAACGACGGTGAGCCGCTTCAGTCCTCGCCGATGTCCTCGTTCCACACCTCGGGGTGGGCGGCGATGAAGCCGCCGAGCAGGTCGACGCATTCCTGATCGTCCAGGTCGATGACCTGTACGCCCGATTCGCGCAGCCAGTCGATGCCGCCCTGGAAGGTGCGCGATTCGCCCACCACCACGGTGCCGATGCCGAACTGGCGCACCAGTCCCGAGCAGTACCAGCACGGCGCCAGGGTGGTGACCATGATCGTGTCGCGGTAGCTGCGCTGGCGGCCGGCCTTGCGGAAGGCGTCGGTCTCGCCGTGCACGGAGGGGTCGCCTTCCTGCACGCGGCGGTTGTGGCCGCAGCCGAGCAGGCGGCCGTCGCCGTGGTAGAGCGCCGCGCCGATGGGGATGCCGCCCTCGGCCAGGCCGGCGCGGGCTTCGTCGATGGCCGTGCGCAGCAGGGCGGCGTAGTCGGGGGTGGCGATCATGCAGGGGCTCCAGCAGGGGCGAGGACATCGCCGTTAGACCAAAGGATATTGCATCGCAACAGGAGCTGGACGGGCGACATGGAATACTCTGCGCCGTCGCCGACCACCCCAATCCAGGATTGTCCATGATGCATGCCACCCCCACGCCCACCTCGACCTCGGTGGCGCGCTCCACGCCCAAGCTGGCCATGGCGGTGGTGACGATCATCTTCTTCATGTGGGGCTTCCTGACCTGCCTCAACGACATCCTGGTGCCGCATCTGAAGTCGGTGTTCACGCTGAACTTCACCCAGGCCGCGCTGGTGCAGTTCACCTTCTTCGGCGCGTACTTCCTGATGTCGCTGCCGGCCGGTCGCGTGGTCGCCGCGCTGGGCTACAAGGGCGGCATCGTCTGCGGGCTGGCGGTGGCCGGCGTCGGTGCGCTGCTGTTCTGGCCGGCGGCCGGGGCGCACAGCTATCCGCTGTTCCTGTTCGCGCTGTTCGTGCTGGCCACCGGCATCACCGTGCTGCAGGTGGCGGCCAATCCTTATGTCGCGCTGCTGGGGCTGGAAAAGACCGCCTCCAGCCGCCTGAACCTGTCGCAGGCCTTCAACTCGCTGGGTACCGCGATCGCGCCGCTGTTCGGCGGCCTGCTGATCCTGGCGGCCGATCCGAAGACGCCCGAGCAGGTGGCCGCGATGTCGCAGGCCGATGCGCTGGCCTATCGCACCGCCGAGGCCAGCTCGGTGCAGATGCCCTACCTGGGCCTGGCGATCGCGCTGTTCGCGCTGGCGGTGTTCATCTTCGCCTTCCGCCTGCCCAAGCTGTCGGAAGAGAGCGAGCAGGGCGACGGGCGCCACTACGGCATCTTCGAGCCGCTGCGCCACCGCCACGTGCTGCTGGGCGTGCTGGGCCTGTTCTTCTATGTCGGTGCCGAGGTGTCCATCGGCAGCTATCTGGTCAACTTCCTGGCCATGCCCGACATCGGCGCGATGACCGAGAAGGCGGCGACCAACTATGTCTCGGCCTACTGGACCGGCGCGATGGTCGGCCGCTTCGTCGGCTCGGCGCTGCTGGTGCGCATCGACGCGGGCAAGCTGCTGGCGGTGTTCGCCGGAGTGGCCACTGTGCTGCTGCTGGTCACCCTGGCCACGACGGGCATGACCGCGGTCTATGCGGTGGTGGCCATCGGCCTGTTCAATTCGATCATGTTCCCGACCATCTTCACGCTGGGCATGGCCAAGCTGGGGCCGCTGACCAACCGCGCCTCCTCGCTGCTGATCATGGCCATCGTCGGCGGCGCGGTGCTGCCGCTGCTGATGGGCTTCCTGGCCGACCATATCGGTCTGCACCACGCCTTCGTGCTGCCGCTGGTGTGCTATCTGTACATCGCCTACTACGGCATCAGCGGCTCGAAGGTGCGCGAGCCGGTGCCGGTGGCTGGGGTGCAGCGCTGAGGGCGGATTGAGTCCTTGCGTGGGGGAGGGCGCGCGGTTTGTTGGTTCATCGCGAAGAGCACCCCTCCCCTAGGTCGCTAGCCGCGACTTCGAGCTCCCCTTCGCTGCGCGAAAGGGAGGGGGCCGCAGGCAAGTTTGCTTAGGGCATGCAAGGGCGCACTTCGGTGAGCCTTTTGCTTTTGGGGCGGCGCGCGGGGCCTCGACGCCATCGCGCGCCGGTCGGTGCGATAATCGCGGGCATGAGCGAATCCCCCTATACCTCCGGCACCACCCACTTCGGCTTCCGTGATGTCGCCGCGCGCGACAAGCAGAAGCTGGTCGGCGAGGTCTTCACCTCGGTGGCCGGCAAGTACGACCTGATGAACGACCTGATGAGTCTGGGCATTCATCGGATCTGGAAGCGCTACTTCGCCGCCACCGCGCAGGTGAAGCCCGGCGATCGCGTGCTGGACCTGGCCGGGGGCACCGGCGACATCGCCGCGCTGCTCAAGGATCGTGTCGGCAAGGCCGGCAGCATCGTGCTGGGCGACATCAATGCCGGCATGCTCACCGTCGGCCGCGACCGGCTGACCAACCGCGGGCTGGTGTCGGGGCTGGAGTACGTGCAGCTCAACGCCGAGGCGCTGCCGTTCCCGGACAACAGCTTCAACCTGGTGACCATCGCCTTCGGCCTGCGCAACGTGACCGACAAGGACGCGGCGCTGCGCGAGATGCATCGCGTGCTCAAGGTCGGCGGCCAGGCGCGCGTGCTGGAGTTCTCAGAGGTCAAGCCCGAGTGGTTCCGGCCGATCTACGACTTCCACTCGTTCAAGGTGCTGCCCAAGCTGGGCAAGCTGTTCGCCGGCGACGCCGACAGCTACCAGTACCTGGCCGAGTCGATCCGCAAGCATCCGCCGCAGGACCAGCTCAAGGCGATGATGACCGAGGCCGGCTTCGCCCGCACCCGCTACACCAACCTGTCGGCCGGCATCGTCGCCATCCACGACGGCTACAAGGTCTAAGAGGCCCGGCGGGCGCCTAGAGGTCGCAGGCGCACCCGCAGGCACGCGACGCAACGCCCGGCCCAGGCCGGGCGTTGTGCGTTGTGGGATCGGCCCGGGACGCAGGGGCTAGAATGCAAGTTCCCGTCCCAGACCGGCTGATTCCCCCGATGCGCTCTGTGTTGTTCACCCTGTCCTGCGCGGCCCTGCTGCTGTCGGCCTGCTCGAAGGAATCGGCCACGTCCGAAACCGCACCCACCGCCACGCCCAAGGCCGCCGCCGTGTCCAAGCCCGACCGTCGCCACGACGAGAGTTCCTACGCCCAGCCCGAGAAGGTCGTGATCAAGGACCTGGCGCTGGACGTCAAGCTGGACTTCGACACCAAGCAGATCGGCGGCACCGCCACCTATCGGCTGGACTGGAAGGATCCCAAGGCCACCGAGTTGGTCCTCGACACGCGCGCGCTGACCATCGAGAAGGTCGAGGGCGCCGGCGCCGACGGCAAGACCTTCGCGCCGCTGCAGTACGCACTGGCCGACGCGGACAAGACCTTCGGCAGCAAACTGACGATCCAGGCGCCGCAGCGCAATCCGGTGGTGCGCGTGACCTACCACACCTCGCCCGACGCTTCGGGTCTGCAGTGGCTGGCGCCGTCGATGACCGAGGGCAAGCAGCTGCCCTTCATGTTCAGCCAGTCCCAGGCGATCCATGCGCGCAGCTGGGTGCCGCTGCAGGACACCCCGGGCGTGCGTTTTACCTATACCGCGCACGTGACCAGCCGTCCCGACGTGATGGTGCTGATGAGCGCCGGCAACGACCCGGCCGCAGTGCGCGACGGCGATTACTTCTTCGTGCAGAACAAGCCGATCCCGTCCTACCTGCTGGCCATCGCCGCCGGCGACCTGGTGTTCCGCAAGCTCTCCGACCGCGCCGGCATCTGGGCCGAGCCGGCCATGGCCGACAAGGCCGCGGCCGAGTTCGCCGACACCGAGAAGATGATTACCACCACCGAGGATCTGTACGGCCCGTACCGCTGGGGCCGCTACGACATCCTGGTGCTGCCGCCCTCGTTCCCGTTCGGCGGCATGGAGAACCCGACGCTGACCTTCGCCACGCCCACGGTGATCGTCGGCGACAAGTCGCTGGTCTCGCTGGTGGCCCATGAGCTGGCGCACAGCTGGTCGGGCAACCTGGTGACCAACGCCTCGTGGAAGGACATCTGGCTCAACGAGGGCTTCACCACCTACGTGCAGGGCCGCATCACCGAGGCGGTGTATGGCCAGGAAATGGCCGAGATGGAGCGCCAGATCGACCAGACCGATCTGCTCAACGAGCTCAAGGACATGACCCCGGCGCAGCAGGCGCTGGCGCTGCCGCCGCTGGGCGAGACCGATCCGGACGAGGCGCTGAGCCAGGTCGCCTACGTCAAGGGCGCCTGGTTCCTGCAGTTCCTGGAGCAGCGCTTCGGGCGCGCGGTGTTCGATCCGTTCCTGCGCGGCTGGTTCAACGACCACGCCTTCCAGAGCGCGACCACCGACCAGTTCGTCGCCTACATGAAGCAGCACCTGCTGCCGAAGAATCCCAATGCGGTCACCCAGGCCGAGCTGGATGCGTGGCTGGACCAGCCGGGCATTCCCGCCTTCGCCACGCGCGCGCAGTCGCGCGGGTTCGCACTGGTGGACACCGCCCGCATCGCCTGGCTGGGCAGCGGCACGCTGCCCAACAAGCAGGTCACCGAGGACTGGGTGACCCAGCAGTGGGTGCACTTCATCGAAGGCCTGGGCCAGACCCTGCCGGTGGACAAGCTCAAGCAGCTCGATGCGGCCTACCACTTCACCGGCACGCCGAACGGCGAGATCGCCATGCGCTGGTATCCGCTGGCCATCCGCAGCGGCGATCACGACGTGTGGCCGGCGGCGGGCGAGTTCATCGGCCGCGTCGGCCGGCGCAAGCTGATCATGCCGATCTACGCCGAACTGGTGAAGACGCCCGAGGGGCTGCAGTTCGCCCGCGAGGTGTTCGCCAAGGCCAAGCCGGGCTATCACCCGATCACCACCGGCTCGGTGGAGGCGATGCTGGACAAGGCGGGTCAGGCGGCGGCGCCGGCTGCCTCTGCGCCTGTCTCGACTCCGGCTCCGGAGGCCGAACCGGCGGCTTCGACGCCGGCCGCGAGCACGCCTGCCGCGACCAAGCCGCCGGCGCAGTAAGCGCGGTTCGCGTTGCCGCCTCGCCCCGCGCTAGCCGCGGGCGCGGCGGCCTTCCAGCCATCCTTCAGACGACGCGCTCCGCCCCCTCCCTTTGGCCGAAGGCCAAGGGGAGCTCGAAGTCGCGGCTAGCGACTGAGGGGGAGGGGTGCTTTTCGCGATGACGGCAAAGGCAAAAGCACCCCCTCCCAGCCTCCCCCTTCGCTTCGCGAAAGGGGAGGGGCGTGAGCTGCTTCTTGTCTGTTGAGTGGCGGGCGCTTCTGCCCCCTCCCTTTGGCCGAAGGCCAAGGGGAGGGCTGGGGAGGGGTGCTTCTCGCGGTGACGTCAAAGGCAAAAGCCCCCCTCCCGACCTCCCCCTTCGCTGCGCGAAAGGGGAGGGGCGTTAACTGCACCTTGTCTCTTGGGTGCGGTGCTTCTGCTCCCTTCCTTTGGCCGCAAGGCCAAGGGGGAGCGCGAAGTCGGCTAGCGACTGAGGGGGCTTTCAGGCTTGGGCGAGGGCCTGGTCGGCGTCGGCCAGGGCGCGCCAGCGCGGCAGTTCGTGCAGCTTGCGCACGCGGCGCAGGTAGTCGGTGTCGACTTCGCTGCCGTCGATCAGCGCGGCCGCCACGTGTACGGCGCCGGCGACCCAGAACAGCGAGCCGGCGCGCGCCGGCTGCTGGTGCCAGGCGACCGCTTCGATCATCGGCGCGGGCAGGCCCCACAGGCCGAGCAGATAGGCGCCGGCGACGCTGTGCGGCAGGAGAGTCGGGCCGTCCGGCTCGTGCAGTTCCAGCGGCGGCAGCAACCTGCCGACCTGGGACAGCAGGCCGGCGGTGGCGGCCACGCCGGTGCCGGCCTCGGGCAGCAGCTGGTCGGCCAGGCGCGAGATGCGCAGCGCGCGCTCGCGCACTTCGTCCACGCCGGGGCCGGAGGAGAACACCTCGCTGGCCAGCACCAGCCGGCGCAGCGCGTCCTGGCCCAGGCGCACCACCGCCATGCGCAGGTCGCTGATCTCGCGCCCGCCGGAGTAGTAGGCCGAGTTGCTCAGGCGCAGCACGCGCGCGGCCAGCGCCGGGTCCTGCGTGACCACGTCCACCAGATCGGCGGCCTGGGTGCTGTCGTTGCGCAGCAGGCGGCTCAGGGTGAGGTATTGCTTGGGCGCGGCCGGCAGCGGGCCGGCCTGCTCGATGGCCTGCTTGAGCCGCGCATCGTCCAGCAGCGAGCGCAGTTCGACGATGTCGTCGATGGCATCGATCAGGGCGACTGGATCGAACGGCTCGGGCAGCACGCGGTGGGCCACGTCCAGCGCCTGCATCATCTCCTCGCCCTGCGGATCGGGCACCAGCACCACGCGCGCGGCTAGCGGGAAGCGCTCGCGCAGCTCGTGCATCATCAGGTTGCAGCGGTTCCAGCCGGTGCCGGAGAAGCACACCAGCGCGTCGGGCGCCAGCGCGTCCAGATGCGGGGTGGGACCATCGCCCAGCTGCAGCCAGCTCACCCCCCAGTCGCGGCCACGCGCGGCCAGGTGGATCTGGAGTTGCGCTGCCTGTTCGCTGGTTTCACCAGCCACGACGATGTGCACGGAGCCCTCAGGAGGTGTTGCGATGCGATGCCCGCATGATAGCAACGCTATTTATCGCAATCGCGGCGTTGGCGTGCCTTTGGTCGGGGACGCCGGCCGGTTCGCTCAGTCTGCCCCGCCCAGCGGGAAGGTCGCGCGCACGCAGGTGCCCTCATCGTCCGAGCTCTCGTGCAGCTGGCCGGCGTGCTGTCCGGCGCGGGCATGCATGCCGCGCCGGCCGAAGCCCGCCGGGCTGCCCACGTCGTAGCCGGTGCCGTCGTCGCGCACGGTCAGCTGCAGCGTGCTGGCGCGGACCAGCAGGCTGACCTGGATCTGCGTGGCGCGGGCGTGGCGCAGGGCGTTGGTCAGCGCCTCCTGGGCGATGCGGTACACGGCCAGCTCCAGTGCGTCGGGCAGGCGTGGCAGTTCGGCCGGGGCCTGCAGGGTGCAGCGCACCGCGCCCGAGGCGTCGTGGCGCTGGCACAGCGCCTCCAGCGCGGCGACCAGGCCGGCCTGCTGCAGCAGCGGCGGCTGCAGGGCGTGGGTCATGCCGCGCACGGCCTGCAGGGCCTGGGCCGAGAGCGCGTCGAGATCGCAGGCCAGATCCTGCTGCTGCGGCACGGTCAGGGTGGCGGAGAGTTCGGCCAGGCTCAGGCGCAGCGAGGTGAGCAGCTGGCCGAGCTCGTCGTGCAGTTCGCGGGCGATGCGCGCGCGCTCGGCGTCCTGGGCGGCGATCAGGGCGTCGCGGAAGGCGGGGTCGTGGGCCGCGTCATGGGCAGGGTCGGGCATGGGCGCCAGCCTAAAGCGTGCGACGGGCTTCGACGTGAGGATGAGGTCGGCAGGGACGCCTCGAATCGAGCCGCGCGGTATAGCCGCACGCTGGCACGTCGCGCGCTTGATCTCGAAGTGGATCAGCCGCGCCGGCGTCGGAGCCCGCGCGGCTGCAGCTCATGACCGATCGTGCGGGAGGGCGCGGCTGCGCTGGTAGCGGTCCAGCCAGACGTCGAAGTCCACCCGCGGCAGCGCCGGCGAGTACAGATAGCCCTGCACCTCGTTGCAGCCCAGTGCGCGCAGGAAGTCGGCCTGGGTGTCGGTCTCCACGCCTTCGGCGGTGACCTGCAGGTCGAAGTTGCGCGCGATCAGCAGGATCGAGCGCACGATCGCCGCATCGCCGCGGTCCTGCATCACATCGCGCACGAAGCCGCGATCGATCTTGACCCGGTCCACGGCCAGGTGATGCAGCGTGGACAGCGAGGCATAGCCGGTGCCGAAGTCGTCGTAGGCCACGCGCAGCCCGCGCCGGCGCAGCTGCTGCAGCGTGGAGGCGGCATTGCCGTCTTCCCGCAGCGCGATGATCTCGGTCAGTTCCAGCTCCAGCCGCGCCGGCGCCAGGCCGCTGCTGGCCAGGGCGTTGTCGACTTCCTTGAGCAGATCCTCGTGGGCGAACTGCACCGGGAACAGGTTCACGCTCACCGCCAGCGGGCGGCCGTCCATCAGGGGCCAGTTCACCGCGTCCTTGCAGGCCTGTTCCAGCACCCACCAGCCCACCGTGGTGGCGATGCCGCTGACCGCCAGGGCCTCGATGAACTCCGCCGGCAGCAGCACCCCGCGCTCGGGGTGGCGCCAGCGCAGCAAGGCCTCTGCGCCGGACACGCGGCCGGACTTGAGCTCGATCTGCGGCTGGTAATGCAGTTCGAACTCGCCGTCGCGGTGGGCGCGGCGCAGCTCCAGGTCCAGCCGTCGCCGGTCGATGGCCTCGGTGCGCATGCTCGGTTCGAAGCGCCGCAGCGAGCGCCCGCGGCTGCGCTTGGCGTGGTGCATGGCCAACTGCGCGCGGGTGACCAGTTCCAGCGCATCGGGCAGCTCGGGCGAATCGTCGACCGCGGCGACCTCGTCGGCCGGCACGGACGGCAGCGCCGGCTCGGCCTCGCCATCCATCGCCACGCCGATGCAGGCATCCAGGTGCACGCGATGCAGATCGACCTCGCACGGCTGGGCCAGGTCCAGCAGCAGCGCGTTGAGCATGGCCTCCATCGGCTTCTGCCGCGCGCTGGGGAAGCACAGCGCGAACTCATCGCCCTCCAGCCGCGCCAGGAAGACATCGTCGGGCAGCCGCGCGAACAGGCGCGCGGCCACCACCTGCAGCACCGTGTCGGCGGTGGCGTGGCCCAGGGTCACGATGATCGAGCGGAAGTTGTCCAGGCCGAGCACCGCCACCGCCGTGGGAATGCCTTGGTTGCGGCGTTCGTCCAGCGCGACCAGCAGGCCGTTGCGCGTGGGCAGGCCGGTGACCGGATCCTCTTCGGTGCGCGCGCGCTCGCGCGCGGGATCGTCGAGCAGGGCATCGACGTAGCCGGCGATCGGATCGTCGGAGGGCGAGCGGTTCACGCGGCCTGGCTCCGTGTGGCGGACAGCGGCGGCTGGGCCTGCAGCCAGGCCAGCGCCTGGCGGTAGGCGTCGGCGCCCGGGCCGGTCATGGGCGCGGCCGAGGCCAGCGCGCGCGCATCGCGCAGGCGCGCATCCATCGGGATGGCCTGCGGCCACACGCGGCCGGTGTGCAGGTCGTGCAGCAGCTCCAGGCTCTGCGTGCCCAGGGTGGTGCGGCTGTCGTACAGCGTGGGCAGCACGAAGCGCGGCAGCGGCCGGCGACGCGAGGTCTCGACCATCTCGGCGGTATGCAGCATGTCGGTCAGGCCGTGCAGGGCCAACGGATCGGTCTGGGTGGGCACGATCAGCGCGTCGGCGGCGGCCAGGGCGTTGACCATCAGCAGGCCCAGCGTGGGCGGGCAGTCCAGCAGCACCTCATCGTAGAGGTCGGCCACGCCGGACAGGGCGCGCTGCAGTGCCATGCCCAGGCCGGGCTGGCTGGCGCTGCGGCGTTCCAGCGTGGCCAACGCTGGCTGCGCGGCGAGCAGGCGCAGGCCCTCGATGGGCGTGGTGCGCGCCAGCGTATCCGCGCCGGGCGCGCCGTGGGCGAACAGCTCGTGCGTGCCGCTTGGCACCGGATGGCGCGGCACGTTGAACGCCCGCGTCATCGAGGCATGCGGATCCATGTCCACGATCAGCACCTGGCGGCCGGCCTGCGCCAGGCAGCGCGCCAGGCACAGCGTGGTCGTGGTCTTGCCCACGCCGCCTTTCTGGTTGGCGATCGCCCAGGTCTTCATCAACCGGCGGCCTCCACGTTGGCGGGCAGCGGGGTGACGGCCACCGGCGTGGACGGCTGGGGCTGGAGCGTGTCGGGGCTGACCGAGTCCGGGCCGCGCGGGCGGCCGCCGTTGGGCGTGGCCAGGATCACCAGCACCACGCGGCGGTTGGCGTTGCGGCCCTGCGCGGTGGCGTTGTCGGCGACCGGCTGGAACTGCCCGTAGCCCACCACCGCCAGCCGCGCCGGCGACACGCCGGTCTGGGTCAGCACGTGGACCACGCTGGCCGCGCGCGCGGCCGATAGCTCCCAGTTGGAGGCGAACTGCGCCGTGGCGATGGGCTGATCGTCGGTATAGCCCTCCACGCGCACCGCGTTGGGCACGTCGCGCAGCACCTCGGCCACGCGCTGCACGGTCGAGGCGGCCACCGGACTGGGCGTGGCCACGCCGCTGGGGAACAGGATGTCGCTCTGGATCTCCACTTCCAGATAGTTCTCGCCGCGGCGCACGGTGACCTGGTGCTTGGCCACCAGGTCGGAAAGCACGGCCTGGATGTTCTCGCCGACCGCGCCCAGCTGGCCGCCGCCGATGCCCGGGCCCTGGCTGGCGGTGGCGTCGAACGCGGTGGGCGTCATGCCGACGGTGGACTGGCCGTAGCGCGGCGCGTCCAGCGCCTGACGCATCTTGGCCTGCATCAGCTGGCTGGCCGGGGCCGGGCCGATGCGCGCGGCCGAGGTCGCCAGCGAGGGACGGTCGAAGGAGGAGCCCAGCAGCTGGTGCTTGCCCAGCTGCACCGGCGAGACCGAGCGCGGCGGGCCGCCGAACTCGGCGTTGAGCGCATCGGACACCGCGCGGAACTTGCCCTCGTTGACCGAGGAGATCGCGTACATCACCACGAAGAAGGCCAGCAGCAACGTCATGAGGTCGCCCATGGGGATCGCCCAGGCCTCATGGTTGACGTGGTCTTCGTGCTGGTGCTTGCGCGCCATGGGGAGAGGTCGTCCTTGTGTTCTAGTGCGCCACGTAGACCGACAGTCGGGATTCGATGTTGCGCGGGTTTTCGCCCTGCGCGATGGCGATCAGGCCCTCGAGGATCATCTCACGGGACTCGTTCTGTTCGGCGATCAGCGCCTTGAGCTTGGCCGCCACCGGCAGGAACATCAGGTTGGCCATGCCGATGCCGTAGATGGTGGCGGTGAATGCCGCGCCGATGCCGTGGCCCAGCTTGGACGGGTCGGCCAGGTTCTTCATCACCGCGATCAGGCCCAGCACCGCGCCGATGATCCCCAGCGTGGGCGCGTAGATGCCCATGCCCTCGAACACCTTGGCCGCGGCGGTGTCGCGGGTCTGCTGGTGGTGCATGTCGGTCTCCAGCACGTTGCGGATCGACTCCGGCTCGATGCCGTCGACCACCATCTGCAGGCCCTTCTTGATGAAGGCGTCGTCCTGTTCCTTGACCTGCGCCTCCAGGCCGAGCAGGCCCTGCTTGCGCGCGGTGTTGGACCACTCGACGATCTTGGCCAGCACGCCGGCTCGGTCCTGCGCGGGCGGCATGAACACCCATTTGACCAGCTTGAAGGCCAGCAGGAAGGTGGACATATGGGTCTGCAGCATGATCGAGGCGAAGGTGCCGATGACCACGATCACGAACGCGGCCGGCGACCACAGGCTTTCGATGCCGGCGCCCTTGAGCACGCTGCCGAGCAGCAGCGCGACCAGCGCGAGAATGGCACCAACGAGGCTGAGCTTGTCCATGATCTGTATGACGGCCGCGCGCCGGATTCCTGAAGAGAGGTTTTTCGCGCGCGACGCGACAGGCGGGATGAGGCGCGCGCGATGCGCGCGCCTCATGCACCTGGGATGCGTTGCGGCTGACCCTGTGTTGCAAGATACGCGCCAGGCTCATGGCGCGGCTCCGAGATGGATCACTGTCGCGGCGTGATGCAGTGCGCGGTTTCTCGATGTGGCTGGAATCCGTGTCGTCCCTTTGCGCAGCGAGGGGAGTTGGGAGGCTGTGATCTTCAGGCTCCCCGCGAAGAGCACCCCTCCTCCTCAGTCGCTAGCCGCGACTTCGAGCTCCCCTTGGCCTTCGGCCAAAGGGAGCGGGCAGACCGCGCGCGGCCTTTCAAATGGCTGAGGCTATCGCTCCCGCGAACGGCAGAAGCCGGCTTCGGGCTTTGCTGGGAGTGCCTTGCTGTCGTGGGAGCAACTGTCTCTCAAATCTAGCGGCCGCCCGTCTGTAGAGCGGAGCTCGCTCCGCTGCTCTTGGTTCGGTTCGTGGGGAAAGCCCCAGCGGAGCAAGCTCCGCTCTACAAGTGGGAGCCGCCGTGGCGGGTCCCACCAGGCGATCGGCCCCTCCCCTTTCGCGCAGCGAAGGGGGAGGTTGGGAGGGGGTGCTTTTCAGCTTTTCAGCTTCGAGCTTTGCAGCTTCTAGCTTTGCAGCTTCTAGCTCTTCGGCTTTCAGCTGTCTGCCAAACAGCCACCCTCAGTCGATCTCCGCCGGCTCGCGCTTCCATTCGCCGAGGCGGGCGCGCAGGCGGATCACGGCCTGGCCGTGGATCTGGCAGACGCGCGATTCGCTGACCGACAGCACCGCGCCGATCTCGCGCAGGTTGAGCTCCTGCTCGTAGTACAGCGAGAGCACCATCGCCTCGCGCTCGGGCAGGCCGGCGATGGCCTCGGCCAGGGCGTCGCGGAAGGCGGTCTGCTCGAAGGCGCGCGCCGGGGTGGCGCTGTCGGCGCCGGCCAGGCGCGCCTCGCCGTCGTGTTCGGCGATGTGCGCGTCCAGGCTGGTGAGCTGGCCGCGGGCGGCGTCCTCGACCAGGTGGTGGTACTCGTCCAGCGGGATCTGCATGACCGCCGCCACCTGCGCGGCGGTCGCGGCGCGGCCGGTGGCCTGTTCGACCTGGCGCACGGCCGAGACCATCTCGCGGTAGTTGCGGTGCACCGAGCGCGGGGTCCAGTCGCCGCGGCGCATCTCGTCGATCATCGCCCCGCGGATGCGGATGGAGGCGTAGGTCTCGAAGGTGGCGCCCTGGTCGTTCTGGAAGTTCCGGGCCGCGTCGATCAGGCCCAGCATGCCGGCCTGGATCAGGTCGTCGATCTCCACGCTGGCCGGCAGGCGCGCGGCCAGGTGGTGGGCGATGCGGCGCACCAGTTCGCCGTGCCGCTCGACGATCTCGGCGGGCGAGCCCTGCTGGTGGGCGCGGTACTGGGCAGCGGCCATGAGGTTCATGCCGGGCTCCCTTGGGCGGGCTGGCCGACCAGGCGTTCGAGGAAGAATTCGACATGGCCGCGCGGCGCGGTGGGCTGCTGCCACTGGCGCGCGCGGCGGGCCATGTCGCGGAAGGCGATGGCCGAGGGCGCCGAGGGAAAGGCGTCCACGACGGCCTCCTGGCGCTGCACCGCGCGGCGCAGCCATTCGTCGCGCGGCACCGCGCCGAGGTAGTTCAGGGTGATGTCCAGGAAGCGGCCGACCACGCGTTCGAGCTTGGCGAACAGCGCCGGGCCCTCGGTCGCATCGCCGACCTGGTTGGCCAGCACGTGCACCCGGCGCACGCCGCGGTCGCGGCCCAGGACCTTGATCAGCGCGTAGGCATCGGTCATCGAGGCCGGTTCGTCGCAGACCACCACCACCACGTCGTGCGCGGCCTGGCAGAAGGTCAGCACGCCATCGGCGATGCCGGCGGCGTTGTCGATCACCATCACGTCCAGCGGCACGTCCAGCTCGGAGAACGCGTGGATCAGGCCGGTGTGTTCGGCCGGCGACAGCTGGGCCATGTGCTGCTTGCCCGAGGCGGCCGGTACCACCAGCAGGCCACCCGGGCCTTCCAGCAGCGTGTCGGCCAGCGTGCACTTGACGGCGAACACATCGGCCAGGGTGAAGCGCGGGGACAGGCCCAGCATCACATCGGCGTTGGCCAGGCCCAGGTCGGTATCCAGCAGCAGCGTGCGCTGGCCGGCGTTGACCATGGCCGCGGCCAGGTTGATCGAGGTCGTGGTCTTGCCCACGCCGCCCTTGCCGCTGGCCACGGCGATGACGCGGGGGATGCGCGGGGCGCGGGGATCAGGCGACTGCATGGCGGGTCTCGATGCCGTGGGTGGCCACATCGCTGCTGCGGCGCGCGCTTTCCATCGCCTGGGCGATGGCCAGGGCGTCGGCGGCGTCGATGTCGCTGTCGATGCGCTGGCCGTTGGTGGTGTAGGCGATGGGCATGGCGGTGCGCGCGGCCACCGACAGGGCGCTGCCCAGGTAGCCGGTCTCGTCCAGCTTGGTCAGGATCAGCCCTTCCGGCGCGGCCGGGCGGTAGCGGCGGATGACCTCGCCCATGTCCTGGGCGTGGCCGTTGGCCGGCAGCACCAGCAGGCTGCGCACCTTGGTGGTCGCGCGCAGCCACAGGATCTGGTTGAACAGCGCGCGGTCGGTCGGCGCGTAGCCGGTGGTGTCCACCAGCACCAGCGGATAGTCGGCCAGCTGCTCCAGCGCCAGCTGCAGGCCGCCGATGCCGCGCGCCTCGCACACAGTGATGCCGAGCTTGCGGCCGTAGGCCTGCAGCTGTTCGTGCGCGCCGGGGCGCTCGCAGTCGGTGGTGATCAGGGCCACGTCGCGGGCGCGGTGGCGGGCGGCGAAGCGCGCGGCCAGCTTGGCCGCGGTGGTGGTCTTGCCGGCGCCGGTGGGGCCGACCAGGGCGATCACGCCGCCCTCGTCGATGGTCTCGCTGGCGCAGATGCTGAGGCTGTCGGCCAGTTCGGCCAGCATCGCCGCGCTGACCTCGGCCAGCGGCAGGGACGGGTCCACGCGCAGGGCCACGGCCTGGGCCAGGGCCTGCTCGCAGCCGTAGCCGGTCAGGGCGTCGAAGGCGGCCGCGCGCGCTGGCGAGCCGCGCAGGCGTTCGAGCGAGAGCTGCTCCATCTGCGCCTCCATCAGTGCGCGCATGCGGGCCATCTCCTCGCGCATGGCGACGATGGCCGGGTCGGTCTCGATGCCGGGCACCAGCGCCAGGGCGGGGCGGGCGGGTTCGGTCGGGGCCTCGATGATCGGGGCGGCGGCCTCGGCCGCCGGCGCTGCGGTGATCGGCTGCGCGGGGCGGGTCATGTCCAGGGTGACGGTGGCCTGGGCCTCGCTTTCGGCAAGGCGCGCGCGCAGGGCGGCGGCGAAATCCTGCACGTCGACCTGGGCGGCGGCTTCGGGTGCGGCGACGTGGACCTGGACCTGGACCGGGGCGCGCTCGGCGGCCGGCGCCGGTTCGGCGGGCTGGCCGAGCAGGCGCGCGCGGGCCCGTGCCAGCAGCGAGTCGGCGCCGTGCGTTGCGGGGCGGGCCTTGTCCATGACCGCGGCGAAGGCGGCGGCCGGATCGGGCTGCGCGCTCGGCGGCGGCGGCGCGGCGAGCGGCTGGGCGGCGGCGACCGGCTGCGCCGGGATTCCGACGGATGCCGGGATCCCGGCGGGCAGCTGCTGCTGGGCCAGCGCCGACAGCGCGGCCGGGCTGGCATCGGCCGGGTCGGCGCCCGCCGCGCGCATGGCGCGGGCCAGCGCGGCCTGGTCGTACTCGGTGGCCGAGACCACTTCGATGCCGCCGGCCACCGGCCGGCTGGACAGGATCACCGCGTCCGGCCCCTGCGCGTCGCGGATCATCCGCAGCGCGGTGCGCATGTCGCTGGCAACGAAACTCTTGATGTTCATCGGGCGGTGGTCTCCTGCGCTGCCGGCCCTCCGGCATCACGCTTGGTTGGACTCATGCAGGAGTTGTGCCGCGGGAGAAGCCGGGATTGGGGATTGGGGATTGGGGATTGGGGATTGGGGATTGGGGATTCGGGATCGCAGGAAGCGTGAGCCCAAGTGACCTGCCCCCTCCCTTGCGCGCAGCGCAGGGGAGGGTTGGGGAGGGGTGCTCTTCGCGCGTGGCCGGAGGAGAGCGAAGCAGCAATAGCAACAGCTGACCTCTCCCCCTCGGTCGCTACCGCGACTTCGAGCTCCCTTGCGCTGCGCGCAAGAGCGGGGGCGGGTCATGCGGCTAGCGCGAACGTCGCTTGGTTCCTGGATCTCGCCTCGATCACCAGTTCTTCTTGCCCACTTCTGACAAGGCTCTTAGCTTCGCCCGAATCCCGAATCCCGAATCCCGAATCCCGAATCCCGAATCCCGAATCCCGAATCCCGGCTACTTCACCCCACCGCCCCCACCAGCCGCAACCGCTTGTCCTCCGGCACTTCCGAATAGGCCAGCACCGACAGCGAAGGCACGCTGTGGCGGACCAGGCGGGCGATGGCGGCGCGCACGTTGCCGGGCACCAGCAGCACGGCCGGTTCGCCCTTGCTTTCCTGCTGGGTCACGCATTGGCTGAGGTTCTGGTGGATGCGCTCGGCCAGGCCGGGCTCCAGGGCGCCGCCCTGGCCGCTGACCGAGTCCTGCATCACCCGCTCCAGCTGCGGGGCCAGGGTGAACACCGGCAGCTCGTCGGCCATGCCGTTGAGTTCCTGCACGATGAAGCGGCCCAGCGCCACGCGCACCGCGGCGGTCAGTTGCGCCGGGTCCTGGGTGTGGACGGCGTGCTCGAGCAGGGTCTCGACGATCTGGCGGATCTGGCGCAGCGGCACCTTGTCGGCCAGCAGGGACTGCAGCACCTTGGCCACCACCGACAGCGGCAGCAGCTTGGGCGTGAGGTCCTCGACCAGCTTGGCGTTGCCGCCGCGGCCCAGCGTGGCCAGCAGCTGCTGCACCTCTTCCAGGCCCAGCAGTTCGGCGGCGCGCTCGCGGATCAGGTGCGACAGGTGGGTGGCCACCACGGTGGCCGCGTCGACCACGGTATAGCCCAGCGACTCGGCATGCGCGCGCTGGGCGGGCAGGATCCAGGTCGAATCCAGGCCGAAGGCCGGGTCCTTGCCGGGGATGCCGTCCAGCGCGCCGAACACGCGGCCCGGGTCCAGCGCCAGCTCGCGGTCGGGATGGATGTCGCCGGTGGCCAGCGGCACGCCGTGGACCAGCACGCGGTACTGGCCCGGGGCCAGCTCCAGGTTGTCGCGCACGTGCACGGCGGGAATCAGGAAGCCCAGGTCCTGGGTCAGCTTGCGGCGCACGCCCTTCAGGCGCGCCAGCAGTTCGCCGCCCTGATTCTTGTCCACCAGCGCGATCAGCTTGTAGCCCACTTCCAGGGCCAGCGGCTCGACCGGGCGGATCTCGTCCCAGCTCAGCTCGGCATTGCCGGCCGGCGTGCTGGCGGCGGCCGCCGCGGCCGCGGCGTCTTCCTGCGGGGCGGCCAGGCGGCGCTTGTGCAGCTGCCAGGCCGCATAGCCCAGCACCGCCGCCAGGATCAGGAACGGCACGTTGGGCATGCCCGGGATGATGCCGATCAGGCCCAGCAGCAGCGCGGCGATGGTCAGCGCACGCTGATGACCGAAGACCTGCTTGGACACCGTCTCGCCCATGTCCTGCTCGCCGGTGGAGCGGGTCACCAGCATCGCCACGGCGGTGGCGATCAGCAGCGCCGGCAGCTGGGCGACCAGGCCGTCGCCGATGGCCAGCAGCGTGTAGGTGCGCAGCGCGTCGGCGAAGGACATGTCGTGCTGGAGCACGCCGATCAGCAGGCCGCCGACGATGTTGATCGCCAGGATCAGGATGCCGGCGATGGCGTCGCCGCGCACGAACTTGCTGGCGCCGTCCATCGAGCCGTAGAAGTCGGCCTCCTCGCGCACTTCCTGGCGGCGGGCCTTGGCCTCCTCGCGGGTTAGCAGGCCGGCGTTGAGGTCGGCGTCGATGGCCATCTGCTTGCCGGGCAGGGCGTCGAGGATGAAGCGCGCCGACACCTCGGAGATGCGCCCGGCGCCCTTGGTCACCACCACGAAGTTGACGATGGTCAGGATCGCGAACACCACGATGCCCACCGCGAAGCTGCCGCCGATCACGAACTGGCCGAAGGACTCGATCACATGGCCGGCCGCGCCCGGGCCCTTGTGGCCGTGCAGCAGCACCACGCGGGTGGAGGCGACGTTCAGCGCCAGGCGCAGCAGGGTGACCAGCAGCAGCACGCTGGGGAAGATCGAGAACTCCAGCGGGCGGCGCACGTAGACCACCGCCAGCAGCACCACCAGCGACAGGGCGATGTTGATGGTGAACAGCCCGTCCAGCACGAACGGCGCCAGCGGCACGATGACCATGGCCAGCATGGCCACCACCACCAGCGGCGCGGCCGCGCCCGAGCGCACCGCGCCCATCAGCCCATCGACGGAGAACCGACCTTGCTGCGCACTCACGGTGACGGTTCCTTGGCGATGGCGTCGGCGGCGTGGGGGTCGTAATCCACCGCGCCCTCGGGGCCGGCGTCGAGCGGCGCCAGCGCCGGCATCGGGCCGCGGCCCGGCGCCCAGGCGCGCAGCTGGTAGACGTAAGACAGCACTTGGGCAACGGCGGCGTAGAGCTTCACCGGGATTTCCTGATCGACCTGGGCCTGTCTGTACAAGGCGCGTGCCAGCGGCGGCGCCTCGACCACGGCGATGCGGTGGGCCTGGGCCAGTTCGCGGATGGCCAGGGCGGTCTCGTCCACGCCCTTGGCCACCACCACCGGCGCGCGCATGCCGGCGTCGGCCTCGTATTTGAGCGCCACCGCGTAGTGGGTGGGGTTCATCAGGATCACATCGGCGGTGGGCACCGCCTCCATCATCCGGCGCTTGGACATCTGCATGGCGACCTGGCGCACGCGCGCCTTGACCTCCTGGTTGCCCTCGGCCTCCTTGAACTCGTCCTTGATCTCCTGCTTGGTCATCTTCAGCCGCGCGCGGTGCTGGTAGTGCTGCCAGGGCACGTCCAGCAGGGCCAGCGCGCCCAGCGCGCCGATCATCGCCAGCAGGGTGGACATGGCCATCTGCACGCCGCCGGCCACCGACTGCTCCAGCGAGGCCTGCGGCATGCCCAGCAGCGCCTTGAAGGCGCGGTAGACCATCCAGGTGCCGATGCCGCCGATCAGGCCCACGCGCAGCAGCGAGCGCAGCAGTTCGGCCAGGCTTTCCTTGCCCCACATGCGGCCGAGGCCGGTCATCGGATTGAGCCGGCTGAAATCCGGCTTGAGCGCCTGGCTGGTGAAACGCAGGCTGCCCATGATCGCCGGTGCGATCAGGCAGGCGGCCAGCGCGGCGGCCAGCAGCGGCAGCATCGGCTTGAACAGCGCCACGGCCAGCGCGGCGGCGTGCGGCAGCAGGCGCTCGGGCGCGTCGAGCATGGCCCGGTCCAGCTGCAGCGCGCCGCGCATCCAGTCGCGGCTGACCGCGCCGATGTGGCCGGCGCTGGCTTTGAGCGCGATGACCGCACAGCCCAGCACCGCCACGTTGGCCAGCTCGCGCGAGCGCGGCACGTTGCCCTTCTCGCGGGCCTCGCGCAGGCGTTTTTCGGTGGGTAATTCGGTGCGGTCTTCCTGGTCTTCGCTCATCGTCCTGCGCTCCTGGTCAGCCCGTGATCGCGCGGGCGGCGGCGAAGGCCTGATCGAACAGCGCCTGCACCGGGGCCTGCAGCTGGCGTGCCAGCAGCATCAGCAGCACCAGGCCGACCAGCAGCGAGACCGGCAGGCCGATCTGCATGGGGTTGAGCTGCTGGGCGGCGCGCGAGAGCACGCCGAAGGCGATGTTCACCGCCAGCAGCGCCATGATCACCGGCAGCGCCAGCAGCACCCCGGCGCGCAGCGCGGCGCCGAAGAAGTCCGGCACCGCCGACAGCACCGCATGCGGATCGGGCAGGGCCGCGCCGATGGGCAGGCTGGCATAGCTGCCGGCCAGCAGATCGATCAGCGCCAGGTGCCCGTCGAAGCTGAAGAACAGCAGCGAGAACACCAGGAAGAACCACTGCGAGAGCACCGGCGAGGACGCGCCGGACAGCGGGTCGGCCATGGTCGCGAACGACAGGCCCATGCCCTGGGACACCAGTTCGCCGGCCAGCTGCCCGGCCTCGAAGGCCAGGCGCAGCACCAGGCCGATGGCGAGGCCCACGGTGAACTCGCGCAGCACGCCCAGCACCGTGGCCGAATCGATCGCCAGCGGCGGCGCGGCGGGCAGCACTGTGGACAGCGTGGCCGACAGCGCCACCACCAGGATCAGGCGCACCCGCGCCGGCAGGGTGCGCCCGCCGATCACCGGCAGCACCTGGAACGCCGCGCCGATGCGCAGCCCATGCCACAGCACCGTGGCCAGCAGGCCGAACAGGTCCACGCCGGTGGACGTGGTCAGGGTGACGGCATCCATCGTCGCGCGCCTTGAGGCTTCAGCCGATCAGCTGCGGGATGCGGTGGAACAGGTCGATGGTGAAGGCGGTCAGACGCCCCAGCAGGAAGTTGCCGGCGATCGCCAGCGTAGCCACCAGCGCCAGCGCCTTGACCACGAAGGCGATGGTGGCCTCGTTGATCTGCGTGGCCGCCTGCACGATGCCCACCACCACGCCGACCACCAGCACCATCAGCAGCGGCGGCGCGCCCAGGACCAGGGCGATTTCCAGGCCACGGGAGATTTCGGTGAGGGCGGTTTCGGGGGTCATGGCCGTATCGGGCGAAGCGCGTCGGGCGCCGGGTTTCCGGCGAATGCCGGCAAGTCTGCAAGGCGCGTGCCTGGAGCCCAGGAGCAAGAGCTCACCCCTCCCCTCAGTCGCTAGCCGCGACTTCGAGCTCCCTTGGCCTGCGGCCAAAGGGAGGGGCAAAAGCAAGGTCAAGCGATTCTCATGCCGCCCGTATGACCCGCCCCCTCCCTTTCGCGAAGCGAAGGGGAGGGCTGGGGAGGGGTGAGCTTTTCCGCTTTTTCGCATTTCCTACGTCGCATTCATCTGTAGCGACCACCCAAGGAGCTCAGGCATGGATGCCCTGCGCCACCGCGCACGCCAGCTGCGCAACGCGCCGACCGACGCCGAACACCGACTCTGGCAACGCCTGCGCGGCGGGCGACTGGCCGGAGTGAAGTTCAGGCGCCAGATGCCGATCGCCGGCTATATCGCCGATTTCGCGGCACCAGCGATGGGGCTGATCATCGAACTCGACGGCGGGCAGCACGCCCAACAGCTGCAGGCCGATGCGGCGAGGACGCGGGCGCTCAATGCGGCGGGCTATCGCGTGCTGCGCTACTGGAATCACGACGTGCTGCAGCGGACCGACGCGGTGCTGGAGGACATCCTGCGCGCGCTGGGGTTGGGTGGCTGATGCGGGTGGCAACAGCAACAGCAACGGCAACGGCAACGGCAACGGCAACGGCAACGGCGTAACCCCTCCCCAGCCCTCCCCTTCGCTTCGCGAAAGGGAGGGGGCGGGTCATCGGGACGGCAACAGAGTCGCTTGATATTGCTGTCGCGGAGATAGTGCTTGGCCCTGCTTTTGCCCCCTCCCTTTGGCCGCAGGCCAAGGGGAGGGCTGGGGAGGGGTGGCTCTTCGCGGGGACCTGTCAGAAGAGCCGGAGCTCAAACTCCAGAACGAAGGCAAGCTGGAGACCTGCGGCCCCAAACAACCAGATGGATCGCAGCTCGCTAGCCAACCAACCCCATCAAAACGGATTGAAGCTCGACGCCAGCGACCCCACCACCAGCACCCAGCCGTCGACCAGCACGAACAGCAGGATCTTGAACGGGGCGGAGATCAGCATCGGCGAGAGCATCATCATGCCCATCGACATCAAGACGCTGGCCACCACCAGGTCGATGATCACGAACGGGATGTAGATCAGGAAGGCGATCTCGAACGCGGTCTTCAGCTCGCTGGTCAGGAACGACGCGGCCAGCACGCCGAACGGCACGTCCTGCGGGTTGGCATACGGCCCGGTGTGCGAGAGGTTGGCGAAGGTCATCAGGTCGTTCTGCCGCACCTGGGCCAGCATGAAGCCGCGGAATGGTTCGATCGCCGCGCTCCAGGCCGACTTGAAGTCCATCGTCTTGTCCAGGTACGGCGCGATGCCGTGGGTCCAGGACGCGTCGAACACCGGCGTCATGATCATGAAGGTCAGAAACAGCGCCAGCGCCAGCAGCACCTGATTGGACGGGGTCTGACCGGTGCCCAGCGCCTGGCGCAGCAGGCCCAGCACGATGATCACGCGGGTGAAGGCGGTCATGCCCAGCAGCGCCGCCGGAAGCAGCGTGATGCTGGTCATCAGCAGCAGCACCTGCAGCGGCATGCTGACCTTCTCGCCGCCGACCTGGCCGACGTTGACCTGCGGCAGCGGCTGGCCGGCCAGGTCGGTGACGCCGGGCAGGTTGTTCTGCGGCGCGGCGGCAGCCTGCGCCGGGGCGGCCTGCTGGGCCAGGGCGCTGCCGGCCAGGGCCAGGCCAAGGCCGAGCAGCAGCACCGCCAGCAGCGGCATCAGGCGCGAACGCGACAGGCTCATGATTTCTTACCGAAGTGCTGCGCCAGCACCTGGGCGAAGGCAGGCGGCGCTTTGTGTTGGGGAAGCGACAGCGGGGTGTCGAGCTGGTGCAGCACGCGCGTGCCGCCGGCGCCGGTGCCCAGCACCAGCTGGGTGTCGCCGACGGCCACGACCACCACGCGCTCGCGCGGGCTCAGCGACAGCGAACCGACCACCTTCAGCGCCGGATTGCTGGCGCCGCCGATGCCGGGCATGCGCTTGGCCAGCCAGCCCAGCAGCAGGATCAGGCCGACCACCAGCACCAGGGCGAGCACCGCGCCGCCGATGCTGCCGGCGCCGGTCCCGCTGGCCGGGGCGCCGACCGGCGCGCCGAGCTGGGTCGTGGTGGCCTGCGCGGCCGGGCGGCCCGGCACGGTGAACTGTTTGGCCGGCTGCGCCGTGGACGCGGCTGCGGCCTCGGCCTCGACATTGGTCGGCAGCGCGGCGGCGGACGCCTGATCGGTCGCCGCCGGCGCGGTGGAGGCCGGGACGCCGGTGGCCGCGGCCGGTGCCGTGCTCGTCGGCGCGTGGCCGTCGCTCTGCGGACTGGCGGCGGCCGTGGCCGGCAGCGTGTCGGCGGGGGCGACGACCGCGTCCGGCGCCACCCGCGACGCCGATGCGGACGCCGCCGTGCTCACTTGAGCCTCTTGATGCGTTCGGCCGGGCTGACCACGTCGGTCAGGCGCACGCCGAAACGGTCGTTGACCACCACCACCTCGCCCTGGGCGATGAGCGTGCCGTTGACGTAGACGTCCATCGGCTCGCCGGCGGCGCGTTCGAGCTCGACCACCGAACCGGCGGTGAGCTGCAGCAGGTTGCGGATCGGGATGCGGGTGCGGCCGACTTCCAGCGACAGCTGCACCGGCACGTCCAGGATGACGTCCAGGTTCAGATCGCCCGCCACGGCGCCGGGTTCGGCGGTGAGGGAATCGAAGGCGGCGGGCGCGGCGGGATCGGTGCTCATAGGAGGTCGGACTCGGGGGAATCGTTGGAGGAAGGCATCCGCGGGAACTGCACCTGCGTGACCTTGAAGGCGTTGAAGCCGTTGTGGACGCCGAACTCGCCGGCGAACATCGGCGTGCGCTCGACTTCCAGATGCACGGGGCGTGCCAGCTCGATGGGGATGATGTCGCCCACGCGCAGGCGCGAGAGATCGCGCAGGCTGATCTGGCGGTGGGCGATGGACAGGCTCAGCTCCAGGTCGGCGTCCTGCAGGCCGGCGCGCAGTGCGCGCGACCAGCCGGCGTCGGCCTCGGCCTTGGGCCGCTTGCTCGAGACCTCCAGCTGTTCGCGCACCGGCTCGAGCATCTTGTAGGGCATGGCCAGGTGCAGATCGCCGCCGCCGCCTTCCAGCGCCACCGAGAAGCGGCTGACCGCGATGTAGTCGCGGCCGTCCATCAGGTCGGCGGTGGCCAGGTTGGGGTCGGGCGGCAGCACCGACAGCGCCACCGGCGCCAGCGGCGTCCAGGCCTCGGCCAGGTCGGCCAGGGTCTGCTTGAGCATCAGCTGGATCACGCGCTGCTCGGTCGGGGTGAACTCGCGGTTGTCGATGCGCGCGGGCAGGCGCCCGGCGCCGCCGAAGAAGTTCTCCACCGTGCTGAAGACCAGGCGCGGCTCGTACACCACCAGCGCGGTGCCCTTGAGCGGGGCCATGTGCACGCGGGTGACGCTGGCCGGCATCGGCAGCGCATTGGCGTACTCGTCGAAGCGCAGCACGTCGGTGCCGCGGTAGGTGAGCTCCGGCGCGCGGCGCAGCAGGTTGAACAGCCCGGTCCTGAAGTTGCGCACGAAGCGCTCGTTGAGCGCGTCCAGCCCGGGCAGGCGGTTGCGGATCGCGCGGCCGGCCTGCTTGAAGTCGTACAGGCGCACCTCGCCGGGCGCGGCGGCCTGGCCGGTGCCGACCGCGCCGCTGTCCACGCCGTGCAGCAGCGCGTCAATCTCGTCCTGGGACAGCAGTTCGTTGCTCATCACTGCACGACCAGGCTGGTGAACAGGACCGCTTCGGGCTTGTTGGGACCGCCTTCGCCGGCCAGGACCTTCTTGACCTCGACCAGGGCGGCCTCCTGCAGGCGCTCCTTGCCGCTGCGCTGGGCCAGGCCGGCGGCGGTCTGCTGGCCGAACAGCAGCAGCAGGCGGTTGCGGATCGCCGGCGCCTGGTCCTGCAGCGCCTTGAGCGTTTCCGGGTCGCGCGTCATCACCTGCACGTCGGCCTGCAGATAGCGCGTGGCGTCGGTATCGGCCAGATTGACCACGAAGGCCGGGTCCAGCGCGAAGTAGGTCGCGCCGGCCTTGGCCTTGGCGCTCGCGCCGTGTTCGCCCGCCGGCGCGCCTTCCGCTGCGGCGTGGCCGCCGCCGGCGCGCTGCTGGATGAACCAGCCGCCCGCCATGCCGCCGCCGAGCAGCACCACGGCGCCGAGGATCAGGGGCAGCTTGCTCTTCTTCTTGGGCGCATCGGCCGCTGCTGCGGGTTTGGAAGCCACGGGAACCACTCCGGTATCGACGAAAGGGGAGACTGCCCCGCGTGATGCAAGCGGCGTGCCGTGCGTCCGATGCCTGGGTGAGCCTGCGGGGAACGTCCGATGCGCCTTGTTGGCGGCGGAATTCCGTCGCGGCCATGGGCTCGCGCCCAACGATCCGCCGGCGCCGAGGCGCCTTGGCGCCCCTACGAAACTCCTACCGTCGTTCCCGCGAAGGCGGGAACCCATGGACGTTGCTCGGCCTGCGCGGACGTCCCTGGATCCCCGCGTTCGCGGGGATGACGGGCTTTGAGTTCATCGCGCGGAGTGGGATTGGCTTTCGGCGAGCAAATGGCTTCAAGGCCCGCGCCGCACCTAGCAGCAAGCCCCCCCTATCGTCACCCGTAGCAAAACCTCCCTACCGTCGTTCCCGCGAAAGCGGGAACCCATGGACGTTGCTCGAGCTGCACGGACGTCCCTGGATCCCCGCGTTCGCGGGGATGACGGGCTTTGAGTTCACCGCGCGGAGTCGGATTGGCCTTCGGCGAGCAGATGGCTTCAAGCCCTGTGCCGCACCTAGCAGCAAGCCCCCCTTATCGTCACCCGTAGCAAAACCTCCCTACCGTCGTTCCCGCGAAGGCGGGAACCCAGTGGCTTTACACGCGAAGGATCAAGGCGCTGGCTTCGCGTCTCAACGGGAGCCGCGGCTGTCCTCTGCCGGCGTCATGGTGATGAGAGCGCGCAGCGATCAGGCGTACTCGTCGAGTAGTCCACGGCTGCGCACAACCACAGGAGCGACCGAGGCCTGCGCGGTCGCGCGCCCATTGCCGAACGCATCGCTGCCGAAGGACTGCCCCTGCGAGCGCGGTGCGGCGCCCTGATCCTGCTGCTGGCCGGACTGCTGGCGCTGGCCGATATCGGCGTTGCCCAGCTGCAGGCCCTGCTGGCCGAGCAGGTCGCGCAGGCGCGGGAGGCTGGCTTCCAGGGCCTGGCGCACATCGGCGTTGGCGCTGTGGAAGGCGGCGTTGACCTGGGTGCCGTCCAGCTGGATGCGCACGTCGATCGGGCCGGCGTGTTCCGGGTTGAGGCGGATCTCGGCGTGGCCCAGCTTCTGCTCGGCCATCCACGCGATGCGCGTGCCGAAGCTGTCGTCGAAGCCCTCGTCCAGCTGCGCCGGCATGCTCATCGGCGTGGCGGTCACGGCATTGGCGGTGAGCGGGCGATCCAGGCTCGGCGTGCCCTGGACCAGTCCGCCGAAGCTCAGCGCGTCGGACCTGTCGTCCTTGCTGTCCGGCAGCGCGAAGCCGTTGGCGCCCTCGCGCTCCAGCGCGGCGCCGACCGCCAGCTTCAGCGCGTCGGCCGGCGCGGCAGTGGTGGCGGCCTTGGGATCGAGCAGGGCGGCCAGCGCACCGGTCGAGACCAAGCCTGGCGACTGCTGCAGGGCGCCGGCGGCGTTGCCGGCGATCAGCGCGGCGGTCGCGCCCTTGGTGGCGCTCGTGGCACTGCCATCCGCCGTCGGCAGCGTCGCCGCGTCGGTGAGTGGCTGGGCCGGCGCGGTGAACGCGACGCCGGTGGCGAGCGACGGCTGGGCGTCGCCGGTGGGCGCGGGCGCAGGCGCGGTTGCAGCCGCGGTGGACGCAGCGTTGGCGCCGACGGCATTGCCGGCGAGTAGCGCCGGGTTCACGGCCCTGGCCGCGCCGGTGACGCTGGCGTCCGCCGCCGGCAGCGTGGAGGCGTTGGCCGCCGGCGTCACCGGCGCGGTGATGGCCAGGCTGCCGGCCAGCAAGGCCAGCAGCTGTTGAGGATCGCTCGACGACGCCAGCGCGGCCTGGGTGTCGTCCTTGCTGGCGGTGGTGGATGTGGCCAGTGGCGCCGGGATGGTGTCTGCG
This sequence comes from Pseudoxanthomonas winnipegensis, assembly GCF_004283755.1. Classification (GTDB taxonomy): domain Bacteria; phylum Pseudomonadota; class Gammaproteobacteria; order Xanthomonadales; family Xanthomonadaceae; genus Pseudoxanthomonas_A; species Pseudoxanthomonas_A winnipegensis. The sequence goes on along the minus strand of NZ_SHMH01000001.1, from coordinate 425,177 downwards.
ATCTGGGGCGTCAGCGCGGCCTGCATCGACTGCGTGGCATCCGGGATGGGCGCCTCTGCGTCCGTGCCGCGGCGGATCTGGTGCGCGGCGGCCGCGAGCCCGGCGGCGCCGGCATTGGCGGCAGGCAGCGGAAGCGTGGCATTGGCGGGGTTGGGCTGCATGGTGTCGTTCCCGCCGGCGGCCGGCGTGGTGCTCCCGGTCGCCGGCGCGGCAGCGCTGGCATTGGCGGGCTGCGAGGGTGTGGCATTGGCGGGAGCACTCGGCGCCGCAGCGCTGGCACCGGCCGCCGGCGTGGCGCTTCCGGTCGCCGCGGTGGCCGCGCTTGCGGCGAAATCGGCATAGCTGCGGCCGTCGCCGGCCGTCGCCGCCGAAGCGGCCGGTGAGGCCGACGCGCCCGGCGAGGCCAGGCCCGCGCCGCTCAAGAACGCTGCGCCGCCGGCGATCACGCGCCTTCTCCTTCGGCCTGCAGCGCGGCGGCCCGCGCGGCGACGCCGCGGTTGCCGATCTCGTCCAGCTCGCGCTGGGCCTTGGACTGCTGCACCTGCGCCTCCTGGGCGCGGTAGCTGTCGGCGAGCTTCTCCAGCACCAGGGTCTCGCGGCTGGCCAGCAGCAGGCGCGCGCGTTCGACGTCGGTGACCTGCTGGCTCTGGCTGACGATGCCGGCCTGCTGCACGACCGCGGCATTGAGCCGTTCGCGGAAGGCGACGCGGTTGACCAGCAGCGCCGGCGACATGGTGGCGTTGGCCGGCGAGGCGGCGTACTCCTCGGCGTAGCGGCGCAGCGCGTCCAGACGCTCCTGCTGTTCGTGCACGACGCGCTCGCGCTCGGCCACCGCGCGGGCGGCGTCGTCCTGGCGCTGCTGGGTCACCTTGATCAGCGGTTCGAGGCGTTGTGAGCGCATGGGGGCGTTCTCTTACGTGGATTGCGAGGGGGGAGCAGCGGTTACTGCTTGAGCGGGAAAGGCTGGCCGGGCGTGTCGTCCAGCAGGCGATGCAGCGACTGGCGGCTGGCCTGCACGTCGGAGGCTTCGCGCACGTCCTGGCCGAGGAAGTTCTGGATCGCCGGCCAGCGCGCCATCGCCTCGTCGACGTTGGGATCGCTGCCGCGCTGGTAGGCGCCGATGGCGATCAGGTCGCGCTGCGCCGAGTAGGCGGCCATCAGGCGCTTGAGCTTGCGGATGTGCTCGCGCCACTGCGCGTCGGTGATGTCCTGCATCACGCGGCTGACCGACTGCTCGATGTCGATGGCCGGGTACTGGCCGGCGTCGGCGATGCGGCGGGTCAGCACGATGTGGCCGTCCAGGATCGCGCGCGAGGCATCGGCGATCGGCTCCTGCTGGTCGTCGCCCTCGGTCAGCACGGTGTAGAAGGCGGTGATCGAGCCGCGCCCGTCGGCGCCCATGCCGGCGCGCTCGACCAGCGCCGGCAGCTTGGCGAACACGCTGGGCGGATAGCCGCGCGTGGTCGGCGGCTCGCCCACCGACAGGCCGATCTCGCGCTGGGCCTGGGCGAAGCGGGTCAGCGAATCCATCAGCAGCAGCACGTGCAGGCCCTGGTCGCGATACCACTCGGCGATCGCGGTGGCACGCAGCGCGCCGTGCAGGCGCGCCAGCGGCGGCCGGTCGGCCGGCGCGGCGACCACGACCGCGCGGCGCAGGCCTTCCTCGCCGAGGGTGGCCTCGACGAAATCGCGCACTTCGCGGCCGCGTTCGCCGATCAGGCCCACGACGATGACGTCGGCCGAGGTGTAGCGGGTCATCATGCCCAGCAGCGTCGACTTGCCCACGCCCGAGCCCGCGAACAGGCCCACGCGCTGGCCGCGGCCGATGGGCAGCATGGCGTTGATCGCGCGCACGCCGACATCGAGCGATTCGACGATGGGCTGGCGCGAGAGCGGATTGATCGGCACGCCGGCCAGGGCGACATAGCCTTCGGCGCGGATCGGGCCCTTGCCGTCCAGCGGCGCGCCGTCGTTGTCGATCACCCGGCCCAGCAGCCCTTCGCCCACCGCGACCTCGCCCTTGGTGCGGGTGGCGATGACGCGCGCATTGGGCAGCAGGCCCTGCAGGTCGCCGGTCGGCATCAGGAAGGTGCGCTCGCCGGAGAAGCCGACCACCTCGGCATCGACCCAGCGCCCGCCGGAGGTGGCCACGCGGCAGCGCGAGCCCATCGGCGCGCTGCAGCCGGAGGCTTCCAGGGTCAGGCCCACCGCGCGGCGCAGCACGCCCTCGCGCACCAGGCCCATCGATTCGTTGGCCGGATCGGCCTGGCGCAGCCGCTGCGCCAGGCGCAGATTGCGGGCGCCTTGCAGGCCATCGGTCACGGCGTCGTGGGGCAGGGCGTTCATGGCGCGGGCGCATGTCCTTCGCCGGAAGCCAGGGTGGCCTCCAGCACCGACTGCAGCCGTGCATGAAGCGTGCCGTCGATGCGCACGCCCTCGCTGTTGAGGCGCAGCTCGCCGCGCCCCAGGCCGGCGTCGGCGGTCAGGCGCACGCCGCTCAGGCCCGCCAGATGCGGGGCCAGCACGCCGAAGTCGTCCGGGTGCAGGCGCAGTTCCAGTTCGCGGCTGCCGCTGCCGACCGCGTCGATCGCCTCGCGCACCAGGTCGGCCAGCAGGCTGGGATCGGCGGCATAGGCGCGGCCGACCAGCACGCCGGCGATGCGCGTGGCCAGGTCGGCCAGCGCGTCGGCCACCTCGCCATCCAGGCGCGCCAGCGGCCGGGTGAAGCCGTCCAGCACGGCCTGGATCTGTTCGATGCGGCGCTGGATCTCGGCCTGGCCCGCGGCCAGTCCCGCCGCATAGCCGGCAGCGTGGCCTTCGGCCTGGGCGTCGCTTCGGATCTGGTCGATCTGCGCGGCGGTCGGCGGCTTGGGCAGCTCGGGCGCGTCGCGGCGCGGGCCCAGGCCCGGGGCGGTCCAGCGCACCGCGTCGGCGGCCGGGGCGAAGGCGTCGATCACACCAGCGCCTCGCTGCGGGTGCTGATGGAGATGTCACCGGCCTCGGCCATCTTGCGCACCTGGTCCAGGATGTCCTTCTGCGCGGCCTCCACTTCGGCCAGGCGCACCGGGCCGCGCGCTTCCATGTCGTCGAGCAGGATCTCGGCGGCGCGCTGGGACATGTTCTTGGTGATCTTCTCGCGCACGCGCGTATCGGCGCCGCGCATGGCCAGGGCCAGCTTGTCGGTGGAGACCTCGCGCAGGATCGCCTGCATGGTGCGGTCGTCCAGATTGGCCAGGTTGTCGAACACGAACATCAGGTCGCGGATCTCGGTGCCCAGCCCGTCGTCGACCGCGGCGATGGCCTTGAGCAGGGACTCGTCCTGGCCGGCCTCGACGAAGTTGAGGATGTTGGCGGCCACCTTGGCCCCGCCGATGGCCGAGGGCTTGCCCTGGCTGCCGCTGAACTGGCGCGCCATGACATCGTTGAGTTCGGCCAGCGCGTGCGGCGGGATGCCGTCCAGCGTGGCGATGCGCACCAGCAGATCGCCGTGCAGCTCGGCCGGGATGTGCTTGAGCACCTCGGCGGCCTGGTCGCCTTCCAGATGCGCCATGACGATGGCGATGATCTGCGGGTGCTCGTTGCGCACCAGCTGGGCGATGGCCTTGGGCTCCATCCACTTCAGCGCTTCCAGGCCCGGCGTGTTGCGCCCGGACAGGATGCGGTCGATCAGGCCGCTGGCGCGCTCCTCGCCCAGGGCCTGCATCAGCACCGCGCGCACGTACTCGTCGGCGCCGTCGCCGATCTTGGCCGGCTGCTCCAGGGTGTCGACGAACCGGGCGATCACCTGCTGCACCAGCGAATGCGGGATGTCGCCGACGCTGGCCATGGCCACGCCGAGCTTCTGCACTTCCTTGGCCTCCATGTGCTTGAGCACCTCGGCGGCCTGGGCCTCGCCCAGCGACAGCAGCACCACCGCCGCGCGCTGGGTGCCGGTCAGCGGCGCATCCCGATCAGCCATCGGAGTTCACCATCTCGCGCACGACCTGGGCCACGCGTTTGGGATCGGTGCTGGCGACCTCGCGTGCGGTCTGCAGCTTCTGCTCGAAGCCCGGCCCCGGCGGCAGCACCGGCTTGGGCGAATAGGCCGGCGAGAGCTTCACCGGCACCTCGTCGTCGTCGACCATCTCGGCGGTGACCGTGGGCATGACCTGGCCGCCAACGCCGGCGGGCACCAGCGCGTTGCCGACGGCCACACGCGGGGACAGCATCGCGCGGAAGGCCGGGCGCAGCACGAAGAAGATCAGCCCCAGCACCGCCAGCCCGCCCAGCACCATGCGCGCGATGTTGAGCGCACGCGGGTCCTGCCACAGCGGCAGCGCGTCCTGTGGCGTCTCCACCGCGGCCGGCGCGAACGGGGCGTTGACCACCGAGACCACGTCGCCGCGCTGCTGGTCATAGCCGATGGCCTGCTGCACCAGCGTCTCGATGCGCTTGAGTTCGCCGTCGTTGAGCGCGCGGGTGGCGGCCGGCTTGCCGGCGCTGGCGCTGCCGGCCGGCACGTTGTCCACCAGCACCGCGGCGGTGACGCGGCGGATGCGCGGGGTCGCCTGGCGGGTGTGGGTCAGGGTGCGGTCGATCTCGTAGTTGCGCACCGTGCTGCGCGTGCCCTGGTTGTTGCCGGCGTTGGCATTGGCCTGCTGCGGCGCGGCGCCGTTGGCCGGGTTGGCGCCGTTGGCGGGCGCGGCCGTGTTGCTGGCGTTGGGCGTGTTGCTGGCGCTCCCCGGCACGCCCTGGGCATTGGCGTTGGAGGCCGACAGGTTGCCAGACTCGCTCAGCTGCTCGCTGCGCACGATCGCCGGCTGCGGGCCATAGGTCTCGCTGGCCTGCTCGGTCTGGGCGAAGTCCATGTCCACGCTGACCTTGGCGCTGACCCGGCCCGGGCCGGTCATCGGCGCCAGCAGCTCCTCGATGCGCTGGACGTACAGGGCTTCCTGGCGACGCTGCTGTTCGAACTGCTTGGCGTTGACCGCCTCGGCGCTGTCCGGATCGTCCTGCGAGAGCAGGCGGCCGAACTGGTCGACCACGGTCACGTGCTCGGGCGACAGGTCGGGGACCGACGAGGCGACCAGGCGCTCGATCGCGTCGATCTGGTTCTGCTCCAGGGTCTGCCCGGCGCCCAGCTGCAGCACCACCGAGGCGCTGGCCGGCTCGTTCTGGCGGGTGAAGGCCGAGGGCTTGGGCATGGCCAGGTGCACGCGCGCCTCGCGCACCGGGCGCAGCTGGGCGATGGTGCGGGCCAGCTCGATCTCCATGGCGTGCTGGTAGCGCGCGTTCTCGACGAACTGGCTGGTGCCGAAGCCCTGGTCGCCCTGCAGCGACTCGAATCCGGCCGGACCGCTGCTGGTGATGCCGGCGCTGGCCATGGTCATGCGCGCCGCGCCGGCCTGGTCGGCCGGCACGGTCAGCGCGCCGGTGGCCGCGTCGAGCTTGAACGGGATCTGCGCGCCGCGCAGCGCCTCGGAGGCCTGCGCGGTGGACTTGGCGTCCAGCCCGGCCTGCACGGCCACGTAGTCCGGCTTCTGCGTCCAGAAGAACAGCCACAGCCCCAGCGCGATGGCCGCCGCGGCCAGGATGAACACCGCCAGCTGGCGGACCACCGGAATGTCCTGGAAGCGACCGAGGTCGCGCAGCGCATTGGCGGCTTTGGGAAGGGCGGTGGCGCTCATGGGTGTCTGGGGCCGCAGGTCAGGAGTCGAAGGTCAGAGGATCAGGAGGCGCGGATCGCGGGTCGGGCGGGGAAAGCGAATGCGGTCTTGCACGAAACGAGCGCCGGGTGCGCAGGCGCTACACCGGCATGTTCATCACGTCCTGGTAGGCCTGCACCAGCCGGTTGCGGACTTCGACCGTGGCGCGGAAGGCGACCTGCGACTGCTGCATGGCCACCATCGTGCGGGCCAGGTCGGCGCGCGGATCGCCCAGTTCGAAGGCGGTCTGCATGGCGCTGGCGTTGGCCTGGGTCGCGCTGACGTTGTCGATGGCCTGGGACAGCAGCTGGCCGAAGCCGCCGGGGCCGGCCGGGTTGACCGCGTTGCTTCCCGCCACGCCGCCGACGTTGCCCAGGCCGTTCACGTCGATGGCGTTGCCGACGCCTTCGCGCGTGCGCAGCTCGTGCGCGCGGATCTGGGACAGGATCGAGGAGATGGCGTCGGTCATGGCCGTGTTGCCGTTGGGTTCTTGACTGGTTCAGGCAAGACGCGTGCCATGCCTCAAGTCAGAAACCCGCCGCCACCGCGACACCTTCGGCTTCGCGGTCGATGCCGTACTTGCGCAGCTTCTCCACCAGGGTGGTGCGGCGCAGGCCGAGCAGCGGTGCGGCATGGGCGACCACGCCACCGGTCTGCGCCAGCGCGGCGCGGATCAGGTCCAGCTCGATGCTGGCCATGTGGTGGCGCAGGTCGATGCCCGCGGCCGGCAGCACGGCCTCGCCGGCCGGCGCGGCAGGCACCGGCATCGCCGCCGCGGCAGCGGGAGCGGGAGCGGCGGCCTTGGCCACCGGCGTGGCGTTGACCAGCGCCGCCACCGCGCTCTGCGGCTGGGCGATCTGCTGCAGCGCCGGCGCGTCTTCCAGGCCTTCGCCCGGCGCGGCGCTGCGATAGCGCGCCGGCAGGTCGGCCGCGCGCACGGTGCCGGCCGGATGCAGCACCGACAGGCGCTCGATCAGGTTGGACAGCTCGCGCACGTTGCCGGGCCAGCGATGCCGGGCGAGCGTGGCGATGGCCTCGTCGGACAGGGCCACATGGCCGCGGCCGTTGTCGCGCAGCTGGCGGGTGATGGCATCGACCAGCTCGGGCAGGTCCTCGATGCGCTCGCGCAGCGCCGGCATCTCGATGGGGAACACGTTGAGGCGGTAGAACAGGTCCTCGCGGAACTGGCCGGTGCCGATGCGCGCTTCCAGGTCGCGGTGGGTGGCGGCGATCACGCGCACGTCGCACTTGATGGTGGCCGTGCCGCCGACGCGCTCGAAGCAGCGCTCCTGCAGCACGCGCAGCAGCTTGACCTGCATCGGCAGGGACATGTCGCCGATCTCGTCCAGCAGCAGCGTGCCGCCCTCGGCCATCTCGAAGCGGCCCTTGCGCTGGGTCAGCGCGCCGGTGAAGGAGCCCTTCTCGTGACCGAACAGCTCGCTCTCCAGCAGGTCGGCCGGGATCGCGCCGCAGTTGACCGCCACGAACGGCTTGTCGCGGCGCGAGGAGCGATCGTGCAGGGCGCGCGCGGCCACTTCCTTGCCGGTGCCCGACTCGCCCAGGATCAGCACGGTCGTGTCGTGCGGTGCGACCTGGTCGATCATGCGGTTGAGTTCGATCGCCGCCGCGCTGCGGCCGGTCGGGCCGGACTGGGCGCGGCCGACGCGGGCCTCGGCCTCGGCGTGCTTGACCGCAGCCTTGGACAGCGCGTCCTGCAGCTGGGTGCGGCGCACCGGGAAGTCCAGCGGCCACACCGTCTGCCGATGCAGCGGCGCGCGCCAGGCCGCGTCCGGCGCGTGGCCGGGCAGCTCCAGCACCGGCGGGTGCAGCGGCTGGGTCGACAGCCAGCTGGTGAAGGTGACCAGCGCGGACGCCTCGACGTCGCCGACGATCACCGCCATCCAGTCGTTGGGACGCGCACGGCCCAGGTCCAGGTCGGCGACCTCGGCGACGATGCGCGGGGTGTAGTCCATGAATTCCAGCAGCGTGGCCACGCGCTCGGCGCGGTCCATGTCCTGGTCGATGACGAGAATGCGGGCGGTGTTCATGTCAGGCGGCAACCGAAATGGAAGGACGGGACAGCTGGCGGGCCTTGGCCGGGCCGATGGCCAGCTGGTCGCGGTACTTGGCCACGGTGCGGCGCGCGATGCGCACGCCCTGGCGGGCCAGCAGGCTGGCGATGACGTCGTCGGCCAGCGGCGCGGTGCGGGGCTCTTCCTCGATCAGGCGCTTGACCATGGCGCGCACGGCGCTGCCGGAGACGTCGGCGCCTTCCAGGCGCACGGCGAACAGGCGCTTGAGTTCGATCGTGCCGCGCGGGGTCTGCATGTACTTGCCGGCGACGATGCGCGAGACGGTGGACTCGTGCACGCCGATGGCGTCGGCCACCTCGCGCAGGGTCAGCGGCAGGATGGCTTCCTCGCCCTGCTCCAGGAATCCGCGCTGGCGCTCGACCAGCAGCTGGGCGGTGCGCAGCAAGGTGTCGTTGCGCATGTTCAGGCCACGCACCAGCCAGCGCGCCTCGTCCAGCAGGCCACGCAGCACGGCGTTCTCGCCGCCGTTGCCGGCCAGGGCGCGCTCGCAGTGGGCGCTGATGCGCACGCGCGGGGTGGTGTAGCGACCCAGCGCCACACGCCAGGCGCCGCCGGCGAACCAGGCCACCACGTCAGGCAGGATGTGGCTGTCCTCGGTCGCGGCCGGGGCCTCGACCGGATGGGCGCGCAGCGACAGCACCAGCGCCACGGCGGCGCGCACCTGGTCCAGGCTGGCCTGGGTGGCGGCGGCCAGCGCGGCATCGTCGTGCGCGGCCAGCAGGTCCAGGTGATCGGCCAGGATGCGCGCGGCCAGGGTGCGGGCCGGGCTGTCGGCCAGCGTGCGCAGCTGCGCGCGCAGGCACTCGGCCGGATCGGTGGCGGCCATGCCGGCCCATTCGCCGTGCAGCAGGCGCTGGCGCACCAGCTGCAGCGCATCCAGGTCGAAGCGCTGCCCGCCTTCGGCCAGCAGCGCGTCCAGCGGCTGCTCCAGATAGCCGCGGTCGTCGCAGCGGTCCAGCCACCAGGCGGCCATGGCCAGGTCGGCGGCGTTCCAGCTCACCGCCAGCAGGGTCAGCAGGCGCACGCGCATGTCCGACGACTCGCCGGCGGCGATGCGCGCGGTGGCGTCTTCGTCCAGGGTGCCGCCGGCGTTGCCGGACAGGCCGGCCATGAACGCAGGCTCGGGCAGTTCGTCCCACGCGGCCGCTTCCAGCTGGGCCGCGTCATCGGCTTCGAGCGTCTGCGCCTCGGCCTCGGGCTCGTCGGTTTCCAGCAGCGGGTTGCGCTCCAGGGTCTGGGCCAGCTCCAGCTCCAGCTGTTGACTGGTGAGCTGCAGCAGGCGGATGGACTGGAGCAGTTGTGGCGTCAGGTTGACGCCTTGCGCCATCTTGGCGGTCAGGGTGCCTTTCACGTTGATCTCTCCGTGGCATCCGGCCCAGTGCCGGTGTGTGGAGCTATCGTGGAATTGACGCGCCGACTTCCGAATCGGGGCAAACCCTGTAGGGACTCAGGGTAATCCTGTCGTCTTGTAGGGGCATCCCCCACTTTGCGTCGTAAATCTGACGTGAAAGCCAGCTGAACGTAGAAAGTTGACCCAATGCGTCACGTGCGACACGGATCACAAGCCGGGTTTTTGGCGGACCTTGCGCCATGTGCCGACACCTTGCGGCAACGCACCCGGGCAAGGCGTCGAAAAGTGGTCGCCGATGCGCGGGCTGCAGAGCGTGTCAGCACGCGCCGTGCCACGGGGCGGCGACGGCCTTCCGACGCGCAATCAGGGACGGTCGTGGTGGCGCATCGCCACGCGCAGCAGCTCGCTGGCGTTGCGGCAGCCCAGCGCCTCCATCATCCGCGCGCGATGGGTCTCCACGGTCTTGACGCTGATGCTGAGGTCGGCGGCGATCTGCTTGGTCGTCCGCCCGGCGCCGAGCGCGTCGAGGATCTCGCGCTGCCGGCGCGGCAGGCTCTCCACATCGCCCGGCTCGCGCGGGGCGCGATAGCCGCGCAGCTGCGGCGCGGACACCTGCGGACTGAGGAAGGTCCGGCCGGCTGCCGCGGCGCGCAGCGCGATCTCCAGTTCCGCCGGCGAGGAATCCTTGACCACATAGCCCAACGCGCCGCGCGTGAGCGCCTCGCGCACGTGCAGCACATCCTCGTGCATGGACAGCACCACGATGGCCACGTCGGGATGCAGCCGGCGCAGTTCGGCCAGCGCGTCGAAGCCGGTGCGGCCCTTGAGCGAGAGGTCGAGCACCACGACATGGGGCAGCAGCTGCTTGGTGCGGATCACTACCTCGTCGGCGCTGGCGGCTTCGCCCACGATCTCGACGCCTTCCATGGCTTCCAGCAGGCGTCGCACGCCGGCTCGCACCAGCGCGTGGTCATCGCATATCAGGACGGACAGCACGCGCCGCTCCTTCGTTTTGTTTCCGTGTAGCCCCCTGCGCGTTGCACCTTAACGAACCACGTCGCGGCTGAAAAGGGCTTGCATCACGTCGCAATCGTGCCTAGGTCACACGCCGACGTTGCGCGATGTCACGTCGATGGATGCGGAACACGTGCCGTTCCAGCGCCGCCTCGAGCGCGGGCGAGCTCGGCGCGAAGGCCAGCCAGGCGCGCGTGCCGGCCGCGTCTGGCGCGGCGGCCACCACCTGCGCGGGCAGTACCAGCGGGGAAGGCAGCCAGTCCGAGGCGCGCACGCGGAAGACGCCCTGCGTGCCGGGCTGCGCGGCCTGGTCCAGCACCAGTTCGACGCCGCGCGCCGACCAGCGCAGCGCGCGCTGTGCGTCCTGCGCGGCCTGTCCGCCGGCCAGGTCGGCCACCAGCAGGGTCAGCAAATCCAGCTTGGCCTCCAGGCGCAGCAGCGCCGGGTCGGGCGGCTGGTCCGGATCGTCGCCCCGGCCGATGCCATCGTCGATCACCGCCAGCGCGCGCAGCAGCGACTCGGCCCGGCCGAGCAGTCCATCCACGGCCGAGGGCGCCAGCGCCTGCGGCACGAAGGCCGCCGCGCGCGTCTCCTCCAGCGTCAGGATCTCGTCGAACAGCAGCGCGTGCGCCTGTTCGGGCGTCGCGGGCACGGGGTCGGTCATCGCGCGGACTCGGGGGACGAAGGCGGCAGGATGCCGCAAGTCGCGTGCAGGATGCGGATAGGACAGCGGCGGCGCGTCAGCTGCGCCGGCGCGGGGCGCTACTTCAGCGCACGCATCCAGGCATTGGCGCCGCGACGGCCGGCGCCGAGGCGGGCCAGTTCGGCGCTGGCGGCGTCGCGGCCGGCGCGCAGTTCGTCCATCAGCAGCTGGTAGTCGGCCAGCAGGGCCAGCCACGGGCCGCGGTCGGCGGTCTTCAGGTCGATCCGCGACAGCGCCAGGACCAACTGGTGCTGGTAGCGGCTGAGCAGTTCGTCCGCTGCCTCCCAGGTCTCCAGGTGGATGGCGTGGCGGATCTGCTCGATCGGCAGCGCGGGCACCTGCGCCAGGGCCGACGGGGGCGGCTGCGCGATCTCCATCACGCGCCCTGCGGCGCGATCTGGCGCCAGGCGGCCTCGATCTCGCCCAGCAGGCCGTCCACTTCCTGCAGCGGGGCCAGGTCGTTGTTGAGGTTGGCGGCCAGCAGGCGGCGCTGGCAGTAGTCGTACAGCGCGGCCAGGCCCGCGGCGATCTCGCCGCCGGCGTCCATGTTCAACGAGCCGTTGAGCCCGCCGATGATGGCGCAGGTGTCGGTGATCGCATGCGCCTTGCGGGTGACGTCGCCGCGTTCGAGCGAGGCGATCGCCAGGCGGATGCGCTCGCGCGCGGTGGACAGCATGATCGCGATCAGCTGGTGCGGGCTGGCGTCCAGCGTCGCGCTGCTGGCGCCGGTCTGCTTGTACTGATTGGCTAGGCTGCGGGCATTCATGGCAAGGCTCGTCGATTAGTCTTCGCTGCTGCTCTTGTTGAGCTGCTGGGTCAAGAAGTCGCTGGTGCTCTGCAGCTTGGTCATCATCGTGTCCAGTGCGGTGAACTGCGCCTTGTAGCGGGCCTCGGCCGCGGCCATGCGCGTGTCCAGGGCCTCCTTCTGCGCATCGAGCTTCTTGGTCTGTGCGGTGAGGCTGTCGCTGCGCGTGCTGAGCAGGCCGCCGCTGTCGATCATCGCGCCCATGGTCGTGGCCATCTTGCCGGCCATGGTGTCGCTGCCGCTGCCGAACACGCGGCTCAGCGCGGCGGGGTCCTTGGACAGCCCCGCGTTGAACTGGGTCTGGTCCAGGGTCAGCGTGCCGTCGGTACCGATGCTGATGCCCAGCGACTTGAGGTCGACCACGTTGGCGCTGAGCGTGTTGCGCAGCTGGCTGGTCACCCCGCGCACCATCGCATCGCCGTTGAGCGCGGCGGCGACCTTGGTACTGGCGTTGTAGTTGGTGGTGCTGGCGATGGCGTACAGCGCGGCGTTGAACTTGTCGACGAAGTCCTTGACCGCGCTCAGCTGCGCCGAGGTGTCGGTGGCCACGTCCATGGAGATGACCGTGCCCGGCGCGGCCGCCTTGAGATTCAGGGTCACGCCCTGGACCAGGTCGGTGATGGTGTTGCTCGAGCTGGTGCGCAGCACTCCGTCGACCTTGACCTGGGCGTCGCTGGCGGCCACCAGCTGGGTCATGCCGCTGCCGGCGCTGCCGTCGTAGGAGAACGCGGCCAGGCCGCCGTCGCCGCCGCTGGCGCTGACCGAGATCTGGTTGGCCGTGCCGCCGTCGAGCGAGGTCAGCACCAGATGCGCGCCATCGTCGCCGGTGACGATGCTCGCCGAGATTCCCGAGCCGCCCGCGGCGGTGTTGATTGCATCGCGGATGCCCGACAGCGTGCCGTTGGCCGTGGTGATGTCCACCGACAGCGTCTTGCCGCCGTAGCTGATGCTGAGGTTGCCGGTGCCGACCACCGCGGTGCCGTCGCCGCTGAAGCCGCTGGAGGCGAGCTTCTGCGCCGCGGCCAGCGACAGCACTTCGACGTTGTAGCTGCCGCGCGCCGCGCCCGCGGCCGCCGTGGCGCTGAAGCCGGTGTTGGCTGACAGGCTGACGGCGCGCGCGTTGGCGGTGCTGCCGCCCTGCAGGACGGTGAGCGAGGAATCCAGGTTGGAGAACGCCGAGCGCAGCGTGGCCACGGCCGAGACCTGGGCGGTGATCTTGGTCTGCGTCGCCGCGTAGCGGGTGTCGGTCGGCGCCCGTTCGGCGGCGACCAGCTGCGCGGCCATCGTCGCCGGGTCGATGCCCGAGGAACTGCTGGTGCTGCCGATGGTGGTCATGCGCGGCCTCCGGCGAGGGCGCTCGGCGCGGTGGGCAGCGTGTCGGCGTTGCGCATGGCGCGGTCCTCGCGGGGCGGGAAGAACGGGTGGGCGATCGTGCTGGCGACCGTGGGGTCGCCGTGGGAAGACGCAGCTCGTCCTGTTCCAAGCCGGCGCGGCGCGAGGGCTTGGAACAGGACGCGACCGGAAGGTCGCGTCCTGGTGACGCTTGGGATTACGAGATCAGCTTCAGCACCGACTGGGCCGACTGGTTGGCCTGGGCCAGCATCGCCGTACCGGCCTGCTGCAGGATCTGGTTGCGGGTCAGCTTGGCCGACTCGGCTGCGTAGTCGGTGTCCTGGATGCGGCTGCGGGCCGCCGACAGGTTCTCCGAGGTGGTCGACAGGTTGGACACCACCGAGCTGAAGCGGTTCTGGATGGCACCCATGTTGGCGCGGGCGGTATTGACCGAGGCCAGGGCCGCATCCATCAGGTTGATCGCATCGTTGGCATCGGCCGCGGTGGTCAGCTTGAGGTCGGTCAGGCCGGTGTGGCTGACCGAGGTCGCGGCCGCGGTCGTGGTGCCGCTGACGCCGCCGGCGTTGGTGAGCGCGCTGAAGGTGGCCGTCGAGCCCTGGCCGGTGACCGTGAACTTGCCGCTCGTATCGTCGAAGGACACGTTGGCCAGCGCGGTGCTGGAGGCCTTGGCGGTGTTGAACGCCGACTCGAACGCGGTGGCGGCCTGCGCGGCGGTGCGACCGGACGCGGCGGCGATGGACACGGCCACGCCGTTGATGGTCACCGAGGTCGCGGCGGTGGCGTCGGTGTAGGTCAGCGCGGCGCTGTCGGCGGTGTAGGTGGTCGAGGTCCAGGCGCCGCCCAGCGAGGCCTTGGTGGCGTTGGCGATGCTGGCGATGGAGATCGTGTCGCCGACGTTGGCGCCGACCTGGAAGGCCTGCGCGGTGAACGAGCCGTCCAGCAGGTTCACGCCGTTGAACTTGGTGCTGGTGGCGACGCGGTCGATTTCGTCCTTCAGCGCCTGGGCTTCCAGATCCAGCGCGGCGCGGTCGGTCGAGTTGTTGGTGGCGTTGGCCGACTGCACGGCCAGTTCGCGGATGCGCTGCAGGTTGTCGCCGATGGCGCTCAGCGCGCCTTCGGCGGTCTGCGCCAGCGAGATGCCGTCGTTGGCGTTGCGGGCAGCCTGGTCCAGGCCACGGATCTGGGCGGTCATACGCTGGCTGATGGCGAGGCCAGCCGCGTCGTCCTTGGCGCTGTTGATGCGCAGGCCCGAGGACAGGCGCTGCATGGCGGTGGCCAGGTCGCTGCTGGACGCGGTCAGGTTGCGCTGAGCGTTCAGCGAGCTCACGTTGGTATTGATGACAGACGACATGAGAAGTCTCCTAGTTGAGGGTCCGGCGGCGACTGAGAGGGTTGGGGCCGGTTCCGCAGGGTGTGGCCGGGATTGGCCCTCTCCGCTGCTGATGGGGTTATCGGCGCGCTCGGCGCCGCCTTTAGCCCTGGGTCGAAAGAAATCCGAGCTTTCTTCCCAGCGCGACATGCCAAACACGTGCACAAGCAGTAGCGCGAACCGGACGTGTCATGTGGGTCATGCCGCGACACCAACGCGCTTGCCTCCTGTAACGGCGACCCGAGCGCGGACTTGAGTCCGGATCAAAAATCCCTTGTTTTGCGCTGTTTCCCGCGCTCTTGACCTCGAAGCTTCTTGTGCGAAAACACAGAACGGCACTGGCTTGGTGGGAGCCGCCATGGCGGCGACGAGGCTTTCCCTGGACAGCCCCATCGCCGCCCTGGCGGCTCCCACCGAGCAGCCGAACGCCTGTCGCGTTCTGTGACCTACATCAAATCGAACAGTGACTTGCTTTGCACCGCGAGCATCGTCTTCTGCGCGGCTTCCAGCGCGACCTGCTGCAGCGAGAGCCGGCTGGCCGCCTCGGCCGGGTCGACGTCGCGCAGGTTGGACAGGGTGCTCTGCAGGCTGACGCCGTAGGCGCTGCGCGCGTCGGTGGCATCGTCCAGCGCGGCCAGGCGCGAGCCGGTCTGCGAGCGCGACAGCAGGAAGTGGTCCTGCGCGCTGGCGATGTCGCTCAGCGCGCCATTGAGCGCGTTGCTGCGCGCGGCCTTCTGCGCATCGGTCATGGCCGGGGTCTCCAGCGCGGTGGCCAGGCTGTCCAGCGTGCTGAAGATGTCGCGGTTGGGCGCCTTGCCCACGGTGAAGGTGTCGCCGGCCGCGGGCGCGCCGCTGAGGGTCATCTGGATGCCGCCGCCGCTGATCGCGCTGCCGGCGGTGTAGGTGCCGGTGGAGACGACCGCGCCGCTGCCGTCCAGGATCTGGTAGCTGTCGGCGGCGGTGAACTTCACGGTGACCGACTGCCCGTTCCAGGCGCCGCTGTCGATCACCGAGCTGTTGCCCAGCACGCCGGTGCCGGTGTTGCCGGCGCCCACGCTGGCCACGCTGATGCCATCGCCGGTGCGCACGCGCAGGAACAGGTCGCTGCCCGGATCGGTGTCGGCCACCTTGAGGTTGGGCGCCACCTCGACCTGGTTCTGGCCGTCGTCGCCGACATAGGTGACCTGGCCGCTGGCGTTCTGCGCGAAGGGGATCACGCCATCGCGCGATCCGGCGAACAACTGCTTGCCGGTGCCGTCGTCGCGGTTGGCGATGGCCAGGATGGCCGCGCGGATCTGGCGCAGCTCGTCGGCGATCGAGGCGCGGTCGCTGTCCGAGACGGTGGCGGTGTTGGCCTGGATGGTCAGCTCGCGCGCGCGGTCCAGCTGCGTGCCGACATCGCTCAGGGCCTGCTCCTGCGAGCGCAGCCGGTGCTCGACCAGCGCCGCGTCCTTGTCCTGCTGGTCCAGCGTGGACAGCGCGTGGTCCAGGCGCTCGGCCTGGGCCATGCCGGCCGGGTCGTCGGCCGCGGTGATCAGCTTCTTCTGCGTGGTCAGCTCTAGCTGCGTGCGCGAGACCTTGGACTGCTGGGCCAGCATCGCGGCCAGACTCTGCTGGTGCATGCCGTTGGTGGAAAGACGAAGGGTCATGAACAGGCTCCGGGTTCAGCGCGCCACGGCGGACAGAAGGGTCTGGAACAGGGTGTCGGCGGTCTTGAGCACCTGCGCGGCGGCCTGGTAGGCCTGCTGGAACTTCATCATGTCGGCCGCTTCCTCATCGAGGTTGACGCCGCTGACCGACTCGCGCTCGGCGCTGACCTGCGCATCGATGGTCTGCTGCGCCTCCAGGCTCATCTGCGCGTGGCTGGCCTCGGTGCCGGCCTTGGCGGTGAGCTGGCTCATGGCCATCGTCAGCGACTGGGTGCCCCCGCTGAGCAGTTGCTTGGTATCCAGGGTCGAGAACGCCTGGGCATTGGCATTACTGGACGAGCGTGCGGGCGTCGGCGCCAGGCTGAAGCTGTCGCCCGCCGTGGGCGTACCCTTGAGGGTGATCGACCAGCCGCCGGCCGGGTCGCTGATGGCACCCCCGCTATAGGTCTGCGGACTGCCACCGTTGATGGTGTAGGTGGTGTCGTCGATGAATTCGATGTGCGCGCCGCTGAAGGAGGCGAAGGCGCTGGCGCTGGTCACCGCCGTGCTCGCCACCGAGGCCTTGCCCAGGTTGCTGGTGGCGGCGCTGGCGCTGATGGCGCCGGCCGCGGCGATGCCGGTCGGGTCGCTCATCGTCACCGTCAGGCTGCCGGCCGCGCCGGTGGTCGGGCGCACGGTGAACTTGTCGCCGGCCGCGGCCGAGCCTGACAGCACCAGCGACACGCCCTGCACGACGAACGGGTTGCCGGCCGAGCCGTCGCCGCTCATCGGCACCGTCGCGCCGGTGTCGGCGCGCTGGGCGGTCCAGCCGCTGCCGCTGTAGCGCAGCACGATGTCGCTGCCGGTGAGCTGGGAGACGTCGCCGACCGTGGCGGCGAAGCTCGCCGAGCCGGTGTTGGCCGCGTTGGACGCCACCGCCGGTGCGGCCAGCTTGAACAGGTCGGCGCCGATCTGGCCGTTGTAGTCCACGCCGTTGGCCTGGGCCTGGTTGAAGGCCAGCGCCACGCCGGTGGCCAGGCGGCCGAGTTCGTTGCGCGCCGGGTCGAGCACGTTGGTGCGGAACTGCAGCAGGCCGCCAAGCTCGCCCGAGATCGAGGCATCGGGCAGGCGCACCGGCGTGCCGTTGCCCGCATCCAGGCCCACCTGCAGCCGCCCGGGCTGGTCCGGGTCCTGCAGCGCGGTCAGCGTGCTGGCCTTGGCGCCGATCACCAGCGGCTGGCCGCCGGTGGTGAACACGCTCAGCGAACCGTCGGTCTGCTGGACCGTCGTCGCCCCGATCAGCCCGGCCAGCTTGGTCACACGCAGATCCCGCGCGTCCAGCAGTTCGGCCGAGGCGTTGGCGCCGGAGGAGGCGATGGTCTTGTTGAGGTCGGCGATCTCCTTGGCCAGCTGGTTGGCCTGGCCGACCTTGTCGGAGAGGTTCTGGTTGGTCTCATCGTCGATGGTGGACAGCTGGCCATCGAGGGAATTGAAGCGGCCGGCCAGCGACCGGGCCGCGGCCAGCAAGGCCTCGCGCGCGCTGGTGCTGGTCGGGTCGCTGGACACCCCGCGCGCGGCATCGAAGAAGGCCGACATCGGCGTGGACAGGCCCGTGCTCGAATCGGACAGCAGCGTATCGACCCGCCCGGCCATCGACGACAGGCTGGTCAGGCGCCCGACCTCGCCGCTGCTGTCCACCTGGCGGGCGAACACCAGCCCGTCGGCCAGGCGCTGCAGCGCGGCCACGTCCACGCCCTGGCCGCTGTTGCCCACGCCGGCGGCGATGTTGTTGCCCACGCGCGCGGCCAGGCTCACGCGCTGACGGCTGTAGCCCTCGGTGGTGGCGTTGGCCACGTTGTTGCTGACGGTGCCCAGCGCGCGCTGGAACGCCAACAGGGCCGAGCTACCGGTGGAAAGCAGACTGGTCATGGCGCGGTCCTGTCAGAGGTCAATAGCGCGCCACGGCGCGATAGCGGTCGCCGAGCGCGGCGAACACCGAGGTGTCCACGCCGGCGCCGGAGGCGGAGGTAGCCGGCTGGGCCGAAGCCAGCTGCGCGTCGTTGCCGTAGCGGCCCAGTTCGCCGCCGCCGGGCAGGCTGGCCAGCGCGCGGTTGATCGTGGCGCCGTTGGCGATCGCGGTCAGCTTGGAGGCGTAGTGCGGGTCGGTGGCATAGCCGGCGCGCTGCAGCGCGGTGGCGAAGCGGTGCGTGTCCTGGCCGGTGCCGCGCGCCCCGGCGTAGCGCTCGTTGCCGAGCAGGCGCGTGTAGTCGGCGAAGCTCTCGGCGGCCGAGCCGTAGGCGCGGAAGTTGGCGCGCTCGGAGCGGCGCACGCCGTTGCTGTATTCGGTGGTGGCGACGTTGACGCTGTCGCCGTCCCAGCTGGCGCCGGCCTTGATGCCGAACAGGTTGTTCGAGGTCACGCCGCCTTTGCCGGCCAGGCGCCGGCCCCAGCCGGTCTCCAGCGCGGCCTGGGCGACCAGCGCCTTGGCCGGGACGCCCAGGGCCTGCGCGGCCTTCTGCGCGTGCGGCCAGATGGATTGGACGAAGGCCTCCGGACTGCTGCAGTCCAGCTGGCAGTCCTCGTCGATCGGCGGCGGCAGCGGCGTTGCCGTGGCCGGCAGCGCCTGCAGCGACACCCCGGCATGCGAGGCCGCCAGCGACAGGCCGCCGACGCCGGCCACGGGCGTCGCGCCGGAGGACGCATTGGGCGCGCGCAGCGGCAGCACGCCGGACAGCGGGAAGGCGCTGGCGCGCGCTGAAGTGTCCAGTCGCATCGGCGCGCCCTGCGCGCCGCGGGCCGCCGGCAGCGTCGTGTCCAGCGCCTGGCCGGCCGCGCTGCCGCCGTTGTCGCGGCTCAGCTGTTTCTCGATCACCGCCTGCAGGCCCAGGCCGCGGCCCTTGGTCAGCTCCTTGGCCAGCTGCTGGTCGTACATGTCGCGGTAGGTGGTATCGCCGCCGGCCAGCGGATCGCCGCCGGTGGTGCCGCGCATGGACTTGACCAGCATCGAGGCGAACTGGGTCTCCAGTTCCTTCGAGGCCTTCTTGATCTGCTCGGGCGAAGCGGTATGCGACTTCGTCAGGGGCAGTGCAGTGGTGCCGGGCAGCTGCAGGGTCATGGCGGTAGGTCGGGCGGGCCGGGAAAGCGGTGTCGTTCCTTCCTAGGCAAGAGCTGTGCCGGGGGGTGTCAAAAGGTCGGCGGGGTGTGGAGCTGGGAATCGGGAATCGGGAATCGGGATTCGGGATTCGGGATTCGGGATTCGGGAATCGGGAATCGGGAATCGGGAATCGGGAATCGGGAATCGGGAATCGGGAATCGGGAATCGGGAATCGGGATTCGGGAGTCGGGAGTCGGGAGTCGGGAGTCGGGAGTCGGGAGTCGGGCAACAGCATCTCCGACCTCGGGGTCTGCCCCCTCCCTTGCGAAGCAGGGGAGGGCTGGGGAGGGGTTGGCTTTTGCTTTTGCTGTTGTTGTCGCTTTTGCCTTCGCCGTTGCATCAAGCGAAAAGCGACCCCTCCCCAGCCCTCCCCTTCGCTGCGCGAAAGGGAGGGGGCAGAAGCGTCGCTTCAGGCGAACTCACCCTCAGGCGCGAACGAAAAGCGCCAACCCCACTCCTAACCCCTCACCCCTTAAATAATCTCCAGCTCCGCCCGCAGCGCCCCGGCGCGCTTCAGCGCTTCGAGGATCGCCACCAGGTCGCCCGGTGCGGCGCCGACGGCGTTGACCGCTCGGACGATGGACTCCAGCGAGGTGCCGCCCTGGAACATGAACATCTTGCCGCCCTCGGCGGTGGCGCTGATGGTGGACTGCGGGACCACCGCGGTCTGGCCGCCGCGCGAGAAGGGTTCGGGCTGGCTGACCAGCGTGTTTTCACTGATCGACACGGTCAGCGAGCCATGCGAGACCGCCGCCGGCAGCACGGCGATGTTGCCGCCCATGACCACCGTGCCGGTGCGTGCGTTGACCACCACCTTGGCCGCGGCCGCGCCGGGGCTGACGTCCAGCGACTCGAGCTGGGCCATGAAGCCGATGCGGTTGCCGGGCGGGGCGGCGATCTGGATGGTGACCGGATCCACCGCCTGCGCGCGGCCGTTGCCGAAGGTGCGGTTGACCGCATCGACGATGCGCGAGGCGGTGGTGAAGTCGGCCTCGTGCAGGTTCAGCGTGACCAGGCCGTTGTCGGCGCCGCCGCCGGGCGCGGGGCGTTCGATTGTGGCGCCGTTGGGAATCGAGCCGCCGTTGGGCGCGTTGACCGAGATCTTGGAGCCGTCCTTGCCCGAGGCGCCGAAGCCGCTGACCACCAGCGTGCCCTGGGCCATGGCGTAGATCTGGCCGTCGGCACCGCGCAGTGGCGCCATCAGCAGCGCGCCGCCGCGCAGCGAGCCGGCGTTGCCGATCGAGGACACGGTCACATCGATGGTCTGGCCCGGCTTGGCGAACGGCGGCAGTTCGGCCTGGATGGCCACCGCGGCGACGTTCTTCAGCTGCGGATTGGTGCCCGGCGGCAGGGTCACGCCCAGCTGGTCGAGCATGGTCTTCAGGCTCTGCACCGTGAAGGGCGTCTGGCTGGTGCGATCGCCGCTGCCGTCCAGGCCCACGACCAGGCCATAGCCGACCAGCTGGTTGCCGCGCACCCCGGCCACCTGGGCCAGGTCCTTGATGCGTTCGGCCTGGGCGGGAGCGGCGATGAGCGCGGCCAGGGCCAGCACGGCGGTGACAAGACGGGAATTCGAAGCACGCATGGCGGCGTTACTCAGTAGGGCGCGGCAGCGGAATTGAAGAAGCGGCTCAGCCAGCCCATGGCGTTGGAACGCGCCACGGCGCCACGGCCGCCGTACACGATGCGGGCATCGCCCACGCGGTCGGAGGTGATGCGGTTGTCCGGGCCGATGTCGGCCACGCGCACGATGCCCTGCACCTGCACCAGCTCATCGCCCTGGTTCAGGCGGACCTGCTTCTCGCCGGCCACGCGCAGGTTGCCGTTGCCCAGGCGCTGAACCACGGTCACGGTGATGTCGCCATCCAGCGAGTTGCTCTGCTGGGTGTCGCCGGCGCCGTTGAAGCCGCGCTTGGCGTCCACCTCGGCCTGCAGGATGTTCTTGCCGTTGTAGGTCACGCTCTGGCCGAGCACGGTCGGCGCGCCCATGGCGATGCTGTCGTTCTTGCTGATGCCGGTCTTGGCGTTGGACTTGGCGCTGGTGCTCTCCACCAGCACGATGGTCAGCAGGTCGCCGACCTCGCGCGCCTTGTTGTCCTGGAACAGGCGAATGCCGCGGTTGCCGCTGCCGTCGGCGGCGGTGGCGAAGATCGAGCCCCCGCCATCGCCCGGCGCCGGCTGCGCATAGCCCGGCTGCGGCGAGGGCAGCTGGGTGTACTGGCCCGGCGAGCGGCCCAGCAGCGTGTTCTTGTCCAGCGCCTGCTGCGGTGCCAGCTGGTCGGAGAAGGGACGCACGTCGCCGACCACCGTGGCGCAGCCGGTGAGCGCGCCGAGGGCGCAGAGCAGGGCGAAAGACAGGAGCACACGCATGGCGGCGGTCACAGGTTCTGGTTGAGGAAGCCCAGCATCGAATCGACGGTGCTGATGGCCTTGGCATTGGTTTCGTAGGCGCGCTGGGTCTCGATCATCGACACCAGCTCTTCGACGCTGTTGACGTTGGAGCCTTCCAGCGAGCCCTGGATCAGCAGGCCGGCGCCGTTCTCGCCCGGCGTGCCGGTCTGGGCCGGACCGGAGGCGCCGGTCTCGGTGTACAGATTGCCGCCCTTGGACTGCAGGCCGGCCGGGTTGACGAAGTCGGTGACGGTCAGCTGGCCCACCTGCGTGGCCGCGGCCTGGCCGGCCAGCTGCACGCTGACGGTGCCGTCGCTGCCGATGGTGATGCTCTGCGCGCCTTCGGGGATCTGCAGGCCCGGCTGCACCGGATAGCCCTCGTTGGTCACCACCTCGTTCTCGGCGTTGACCTGGAAGGCGCCGTCGCGGGTATAGGCCGACGAGCCATCGGGCAGCAGCACCTCGAAGAAGCCGCGGCCGTTGATCGCCACGTCCAGCGCGTTGCCGGTCTGGCTCAGGTTGCCCTGGGTGAAGGACTTGGCCGTGGTGGCCACGCGCACGCCGGTGCCGGTGGACATGCCCGAGGGCAGCATCGTCTGCTCGGAGGTCGCACCGCCGGGCTGGCGCTGGGTCTGATACAGCAGGTCCTCGAAATTGGCACGGTCGCGCTTGAAGCCGGTCGTGTTGATGTTGGCGAGATTGTTGGAGATGACCGCCATGCGCGTCTGCTGCGCGTCGAGGCCGGTCT
Organism: Pseudoxanthomonas winnipegensis; assembly: GCF_004283755.1. GTDB lineage: Bacteria > Pseudomonadota > Gammaproteobacteria > Xanthomonadales > Xanthomonadaceae > Pseudoxanthomonas_A > Pseudoxanthomonas_A winnipegensis. Next base: position 402,884 of record NZ_SHMH01000001.1, on the reverse strand, counting down.
TGGCGATCCAAAGCGCCTGGGTCATGGCGGTTCTCCGTTACGGGAAAGGGGCAGGGGGTCAGCTCGAACGCAGCAGGGAATTGGCGCTCTGCGCGGTCTCGTCTCCGCTGTGCAAGACGCGTACCTGCATCTCGAACTGGCGCGCCAGCTCGATCATCGACACCAGCGAACCGGTGGCATCGACATTGCTGTTCTCCAGCACGCCGGTGGAGAGCACCGCGCCGGCGGCCGGCGTCGGTGCGGGCGCACCCGGCGCCTGGCGCATCAGTCCATCCTCGCCGCGGGCCAGGTCCAGGGTGCTGGTGCGCACCACCTGCAGGCGGCCGATCTGGGTCATCGATGAGGCAGGCGAGCCCTGCGGAATGACCGAGATCGTGCCGTCGGCGCCGATGTCCATGCCGTCGTTGGGCGGGATCACCATCGGCGCGCCGCCGGCATCGAGCAGCTGCAGGCCGGAGGAGGTGGTGAGCAGGCCGTTCTGGGTGATCTTCAGGTCGCCGGCGCGGGTGTAGGCGGTGCCGCCGGCCTTGTCCTGCACGGCGAACCAGTGGCCTGGCTGCAGCGCCACGTCCATGCCGTTGCCGGTGGTGCTGAGCGAACCGCTGGCATCGGAGACGCCGACCAGGCGCTGGGCGGTGGCCACGCGCGAGGCCAGCCCGTTGCCGGTCACCGGCATCGCCTGGGTCGCATCGAGCGTGGCCTGGAAGCCGACGGTCTGCGCATTGGCCAGGTTGTGGGACACGGTCGCCTGCGACTTGAGCGTCGCGCTGGCGCCGGTCATGGCGATGTAGAGGGCTCTGTCCATGCCCGGAGCATGCAAGTGGTGTGCCGGGGGCGAGGAGTGAGTGGAGAGGAGTGAGGAGTGAGCGAGACGCGCGATCCGCAAGAACGCAAGAGGCGCGCAGGAAGACGTCATTCCGACGCGGCATGCGGCCGTCAAAGCGAAAGCGCCGGCACAGGGCCGGCGCTTTCGCTTTGGCTTTTGGCCCCCTCCCTTTCGCGCAGCGAAGGGGAGGGTTGGGGAGGGGTGCTCTTGCTTCTGTGCGACAGCAACAGCGACATCCAACGCAACAGCAACAACAAAAGCCAACCCCTCCTCAGTCGCTAACCGCGACTTCGAGCTCCCCTGCTTCGCAAGGGAGGGGGCAAGAGCGATTACCGCAGGTTGATGATCGTCTGGGTGATCTGGTCCTGGGTCTGGATCATCTGCGCGTTGGCCTGGAAGTTGCGCTGGGCGCTGATCATGTTGACCAGCTCGGCGGTCTGGTCGACGTTGGAGGCCTCCAGCGCGCCCCCCTGGACCAGGCCGAAGTCCGAGGTGCCGGCCGCGCCGCGCACCGCCTGGCCCGAGGCGAAGGTCTCGGCGAAGGCGTTGTCGCCCTTCTGCTGCAGGCCCTGCGGGCTGGCGAAGCTGCTCAGGGCGACCTGGCCGATCGCCTTGGTCACGCCGTTGGAGTAGCTGGCCTGGACCACGCCCTCGGACGACACCGAGATGCCCGACAGGCTGCCGGTGCCGTAGCCGTCCTGGTTCAGCGCCGACACGGCGAACTTCTGCCCGTACTGCGCCGACTTGCTCAGGTCCAGGTTCAGCGCCATCGCGCCGGCGCCGCCGGGCGGGGTGTAGGCGGGCAGGGCGAGCTGGCCGTTGGCCGGGCTGACCAGCGCACCGCTGGAATCGTAGGTCAGCGTCTGCGCGCCGCCCACGCTGACCCCGTCGATCTGGGTCTGCACCGTCCATTCGTTGGCATTGGCGGTCTTGCTGAAGTACAGCGACTGGGTGTGCGCCGCGCCCAGCGAGTCGTACACCGTCAGCGAGGTGGTCTGGCTGTAGGTGGTCGGGTCGGCGGCGTTGAACGGGCTGTTGGTCGGCGCGGTGGCGTTGCCGGGCAGGGTCACGCTGGCCTGGACCTTGGTGGTGACCTTGGGCGGCGCATCGCCGGTGGCCAGCTGCAGGTCGCTGAGCTTGCCGGTGTTGAAGGTGGTGCCGTCGTCGTTGGGCGCGAACACCTGCAGGCGCTGGCCGGACGGGTTGACCACGTAACCGCTGGCGTCGGTGCTGAAGTTGCCGGCGCGCGAATAGACCGTGGTGCCGTTGTCGGACAGGGTGAAGAAGCCCTGGCCGGAGACCGCTATGTCCAGCGAGTTGCCGGTGAAGTCGATGTTGCCCTGGGTGAACTGCTGGGCCACCCGCTGCAGGCGCGCGCCGGCGCCGGTGGCGTTGCTGGACACGCCATAGACCGAGGCCGCGAACACGTCGCCGAACTCGGCGCGGCTGCTCTTGAAGCCGGTGGTGTTGCTGTTGGCGATGTTGTTGGAAACGACGTTCAGGTCGGACGAGGCGGCGTTCATGCCGCTTAAGGAAATGCGGAAGCTCATGGAAGGTTCTCCGTGGAGGCGTGACGGTGAGAGGGATCAGCTGACGCGGCGGATCGAGGACAGCGGGAAGCCGCCCACGCCCGCCAGGTTCAGGGTCAGTCCGGTGGACTCGATCGAGACGCTGTCCACATGCGCCATCACCCCGATGTCCAGGGCGGTGGCGGATTTCATGTCGGCGGCGGCCACCGAGCCGGTCACCGCCTTGAGGGTGTAGGTGCCGGTGCCGGCGGCCGTGCCGCTGTCGGTCAGGCCGTCCCAGTGGAACGCGGTGGCGCCGGACGCCGCCGCCTCCACCTGCAGGGTGCGCACTACGTTGCCGTTGGCGTCGGTGACCTGCAGGGTGACCGGGCCGGCGGTGGCGGCGGTGATCTCGCCGTCCAGCGTGGTGCCGGCGGTGTGGGCGACCGAGGAGGCCGTGACCATCGCGTCGTGGCCGACCAGCGAGGCCGCGCGCAGGGTCTGGTCGGACTCCATGACGCTGGCCATCGAGCCCATCGCCGTCTGCATGCCCTCGATGCCCTGCACCGTGGAGAACTGCGCCAGCTGGCCCAGGAACTGCTGGCTGTCCAGCGGCTTGAGCGGATCCTGGTTCTTCAGCTGCTCGGTCATCAGCTTGAGGAAGTCGGCCTGGCCCAGCGCGCCGGTCGAGGCGTTCTTGTCGCTGGTGGACTTGGCGGTGCTACTCAGGCCCAGGGCGGTGAGCTTGTCGGTGCTGGCGGTGGTGGTGACCATGGTGTGGGTGTTGTCCTGGGAAGAGCCGCTTAGCGGCCCATGTTCAAGGTGGCGGTGGCCGTGTCCTTGGCGCTGTTGAAGACCTCCACGTTGGCCTGGTAGCTGCGCGTGGCCGAGATCAGGTCGACCATCTGCGCCACCGGATCGATGTCCGGCGCGTAGACGTAGCCATTGCCGTCGGCCAGCGGGTTGCCCGGCTCGTAGCGCTTGATCGGCGCGGCGTTGGAGTCCTGCACGGCGGCCGTGCGCACGCCGACCAGCGCCGGGTTGTTGCCGACCTGTTCGGTGGTGAACACCGGCTGCTTGGCGCGGAACACGCTGTTGGGATCGCCGGAGACCGAGTCGGCGTTGGCCAGGTTGGAGGCCACCGTGCTCAGTCGCACCGACTGGGCGTTCATCGCCGAACCGGCGACGTCGAAGATGGGCAGGTTGCTCATGGCGGGACCTCGCTTACTGGCCGGTGATGGCGGTCAGTATCGACCGCACCTTGGATTCGATGAACGACAGCGAGGCTCGGTACTCCAGCGTGGCCTGGGCGTAGGCGGCGTTCTCGCGATCGCCGTCCACGGTGTTGCCGTCCAGGCTGGGCTGGCTGGACGGGCGGTAGAAATGCGCCGCCGCGCCGGCCTGGCCGATGGCGTTGCCGCCCTCCAGCGCGTTGGCGCCGGCCGGGGCCTGCAGGGCCGCGCCCAGGGCCGCGTTGAAGTCCAGGTCCTGCGCCTGGTAGCCGGGGGTGTCGGCGTTGGCGATGTTCGAGGCCAGCAGCTGCAGCCGCTGCTCGCGGATGGCCAGCGCAGTGCCGTGGATACCAAGGAAGTCGGACATGGGACGCTCCGGGGACGGATGTACGTCCAGGGCAAGGCAAGCGGCGTGCCACGCCCGGCGCGCAGGCACGCGTGTCGGGATGCCGACGGCTTTGATGCGCGGGTGGTCATGCGCCTACGCGCGCGAGCACTAACTGGGTTTTGGTGCGGCGGCGTGTTCGGTACGGGCGCACAGCGGCGAGCGCGTGCCAGGCGACACGCTCGCCACCGCCTTGCCAAAAATCCGGCACCTGCGACGCACTGCGCAGTTCGCGCCTCTCATCCCCTCGCGCGCGTCTCGCGATGCAACGCTTGGTCTCCCTCCCCCGCAATGCTGCTTGGCCCCCTCCCTTGCGAAGCAGGGGAGGGCTGGGGAGGGGTTGGCTTTTGATTTTGTTGCTGTTGCTGTTGCCGTTGCTCCTTCTCGCCCATCACGAAAAAAGCAAAAGCAAAGGCACCCCTCCCCATCCCTCCCCTTCGCTTCGCGAAAGGGAGGGGGCGATCCCAGATGACTGAAAGCGCATGGCCTCGCCCCCACCGGCACAGGACTTGCACCCACGCCCGCCATGAACCGATGCCTCGCTTCCGTCGTCCTGTCCCTGGCCGCGCTGGCGCCCGGCAATGGCCGTGCCGCCGAACTGCAGTCGCTCGACGCCGTGCGCGCCGCGGCGCTGCAGGCGGTCGGCGGCCCGCAGGCGCAGGGCGAGGCGCGTCTGGACAACGCCCTGCGGCTGGTGGCCTGCACCCAGCCCCTGCAGGCCGTGGCCCAGGGCACGCGCATGGCCCAGGTGCGCTGCGACGATGCCCCGGGCTGGAAGATCTTCGTCCCGGTGACCGTGCGCCGCGAGGCCGACGTGGTCGTGGCCGGTGGCCCGGTGCGCCCGGGCGAACCGGTGGCCAACGCCAACCTGGTCGTCCAGCGCCGCGACCTGGGCACCACCGAAGGCGCGACCTTCGCCAGCCCCGAGCAGCTGACCGGCGCCATCGCCGCCCGCGCCCTGTCGGCCGGCGACATCGTCACCGCCGGCGACCTGCAGCAGGGCCAGCCGCTGCACCGCGGCGACCCGGTCGTGCTGGTCTCGCGCGTGGCCGGGGCGGAGATCCGCATGCCCGGCGTGGCCCTGGGCAACGCCCAGGCCGGCCAGCGCGTGGCCGTGCAGAACAGCGCCTCCAACAAGGTGGTACGCGGCCGCGTATCGCTGGTCCCCGGCGAAGTGGACGTCGTCCAGTGAAGCTGAACAGGCACGTGACAAAATATGTCACCCAGGTCTCAAGTTCCTGCCTGGGACGCCGTTACCGGGTTCGACTGAAGCACTTCAGGAGTGCCCCATGAGCTACAAGATCGACGGACTGCCGCCGGCCGCACACGCCGCCACCGTCGCCGCCTCGCTGGCGGCCACGCGGGTCGGTGGCGCGCGCAACGAACCCATTTCCGCCACGGCCGAGACCGACCGCCTCAGCCTGACCGGCGACGCAGAAGGACTCAAGGCCATGGGACGTGAACTGGGATCGGCGCCGGCCGGCATCGACATGGGGCGCGTCGCCGCGCTCAAGGACGCCATCGCCCACGGCCGCTACACGATCGACCCGCAGGCCATCGCCTCGCGCATGCTCGACCTGGACCGCGAGCTGGGAGGCTGACATGACGACCGCCACGCTCGACCACGGCCCGCTGGGCGCGCTGGAGCAGGCGCTGCAGGAAGAACGCCGCGCGCTGCTGGACAACGATGTGATGGCCCTGCTGGCCTCCACCGAGGCCAAGGTGCGCGCGCTGCGCCAGGCCGAGGCCAACCCGCCGCCGGCCGCCGCCGCCGAACGCCTGGACGATCTGCGTCGGCTCAACCAGGCCAACGGCGTGCTGCTGGCGCGCCGCCGCCGCGAAGTGGACTGGGCGCTGCGCCACCTCGGCCGCGTCGAATCCACCGGCACCTACAACGCCGCCGGCCTGGCCGGCACGCGCGCCCACGGGCGCAGCCTCGCCGTCGTCTGAGCGGCCTGCGGCGATGCCTGCCCACGGGCGGGCCCGACCGCGCTCGGCAGGCGCAGCCACGCCCTGTACGCTGTGCGCCGTGTGCCTCGCCACGCGCCGCCTGGCTTCGCTGGTCACCGACTGACTGAACCGGTGCAAGCAACTCCCAAGCGCGCCGGCGGGCCCGAACCCGCCCGCCGTTGAGGAGTCGCCCGTGATGAAAGCCGTGCTGTCCGTCGCCCTGTGTGCCCTGGCCCTGGCAGGCTGCACCGACCAGGAGGCCCAGCGCCGCGAACAGGCCGCCCAGCAGGCCGCCGCGCAGGCCAAGGCCGCCGACGCGCTGGCCGCGCAGTTCGATCAGGCCTATACCGCGCAGAACTGGGACCTGGCCCGCGCCCACGGCAGCGCGCTGCTGCAGCAGTATCCCGACAGCCCGGCCGCGCAGAAGATCCAGGCGCAGTACGACGAGGCCAAGTCCAAGGCCGACGCCGCGCGCGAACAGCGCCGACTGGCCAACCTGTGGAACTACAACCAGGTGATGATCGGCAAGGGCGCCCAGGTCTCGGCCTCGATCATGAGCGCCGAGCCGCTGGACACCGACGGCAGCGGCCGCAAGCAGGACGTGCAGCTGGTGTTCCGCGACCACCCCGAGTGGAAGCGCAGCGCCTATCTGGTGCTCAAGGCCGGCGACTTCCCGTGCCTGAAGGGCTGCAAGGTCAAGGTCAGCGTCGACGACGGCAAGCCCAAGGCGATGGACGCCTGGCGCCCGGACACCGATGAGGCCATTGCCATGTTCATCGAGGACTACAAGGGCCTGTGGAAGCTGGCCGCGCAGGCCAAGACACTGAAGATCGAGTTCCCGGTCAAGGCCGGTGGCACGCGCACGGCCGAGTTCGAGACCGGTGGCCTGGATACGGCGCAGATGCCGGGGTGGGGCGGGAAGTAGGCGATTGGTCGTTGGCGGGGATCTGCTGGCTGGCGTCAGAAGCAAGCCATCCGTCCATCCGTCATTCCCGCGTTCGCGGGAATGACGGTAGGTGGGTCTTCGCTGGCGTTGGGGTTGAAGGCGGTGAGTGCGAAGGGCGCTGATGCGCCTGCGGCATCTGTTCATGGTCGATGCTTATCACCGCGCCGCGCGCGGCGTGATGCACTGGCCGGCCTCGATCTGCCCGGGAGCCGCCCTTGATCCGCGTGCCTGGCGATGCCCTCGCCACCTCGCTCCGTCCCCACCACGCCGCGTCCCCGTTCAGGCGCATCGCGGCCCGATGTCGCGGGCCCACGGCCTGCCCGCGACCCGCACTTTCGACGATTGGGCTATACAGCCCGGCCGGCGCGGGCGACTAAAGTCCTGCACACGTCATCTGGCTGACAAAGCCGTCACACCCGCATGCCACGCGGCCAAACGCCGCGCCTGGGCATGCACAAGCACATTGGGAGAGAACATGAAGCGGACACTGCTCACCGCAGGTCTTCTGTGCGCCGCGGGCGCTGCGAGCGCGGCGGACTGGCCGACCAGCTACAAATTCGACAACGGCGGGCAGCTGGGCATCACCGGCAACTTCGCCTACGACCAGAACCACTTCAGCGGCGACGACGCGCGCTTCGAGAACGCCGACGACATGCGGCGCAAGGAGTTCGGCGCGTTCTACAAGCTCGATGGCGTGTTCGAGATCGGCGCCCAGTACGACTACCAGTCGCATCTGTGGCTGGACGTGGCCGCGCGCTTCCAGACCAAGGCCTGGTTCGGCAAGGACTACGGCGCCATCCGCGTGGGCTACTTCAAGACCCCGATCGGCCTGGACTCGGTCGGCGCCTCGCGCACCATCTCCTTCCTGGAAGCGCCGCTGGCCACCCAGGCCATCTACGAAGGCCGGCGCACCGGCGTGGAGTGGTCGCTGACCCGCAAGACCTGGAACGTGCAGCTGCAGGCGCTGTCCGGCGCGACGATGGAAGGCACCAACTCCGGCACGACCATGGCGGGTCACTTCGCCTGGACGCCGCACAAGGCCGAGGGCGATGTCATCCACCTGGGCGTGGGCTATTCGGTCGAGAACCCGGACGCCACCTCCACCCGCGTGCGCACCAAGATCGAGGCTGGCCTGACCGACACGCGCCTGATCGACAGCGGTGCCCTGCCGGGCACCACCCATATCGAACGCGGCGGCCTGGAGTTCATCCGCATCGCCGGCCCGTTCACCGTGCTGGCCGAGCACCTGGAGGAACAGGTCGCGCGCGATGGCTACAGCGACTTCCACGCCCAGGGCAACACCGTCTACGGCAGCTGGATCGTCACCGGCGAGTCGCGCCCCTACAACGGCACGCTCGGCAACGTCGTGCCCAAGAACCCCGCCGGCGCCGTGGAACTGCTGCTGCGCTACAGCGACCTGGACCTCAACGACGCCGGCATCCGCGGCGGCTACCAGCACGACTGGACCGTGGGCGCCAACTACTACTACTCCAAGCACTTCAAGGTGCAGGCCAACTACATCAAGGCCTACAGCCGCCGCGCCGGCGTGGAAGTCGACCCCAACGCCTTCGAAGTGCGCGCGCAGGTGATGTTCTAAGCACGCCGCGCCGCGTCCTTCGACGTGGAAGAGAGCGGGCCTTCGGGCCCGCTTTTTTTTGTGGTTTTTCATTAGCGTGCGCGGGACGTGTACCGGATGACATGCGCACGTGGGCGGAGAGCCCACTTGGCCGAGGAGCCGCGCCCGGCCGGGTCGAGGCGCCGCGGTCGGAAAGATCAGGACTGCTTTAGACCCAAAGGCGTTGGGCAAGCGCCTTGCCCCCTCCCTTTCGCCGCAGGCGAAGGGGAGGGCCGGGGTGGGGTGCTTTTGCTCTTCGCTTCTGTGGCTTGACCGGGAAAGCCTCGACCCCTCCCCATCCCTCCCCTGCGCTGCGCGCAAGGGAGGGGGCCTCAAGTCGATGATTTCCTGTTACTGATCGCGGCGTGCGCAAGGAAAGGGCCTCGAACGCCCCCAAACCGAAGCCTTGTGACTTGACGCGTGCCGCAGCGGGCCGGCGGGTGGGGGCCGCGCCTAGCGAGGCAGGACGCCGAGCGCCCGAATCAGGGCAGGATGCCCTGATTGAGGGAAAAGCGGCCCCCGCCCGCCGGACCACTGCCCTTCCGAAGTCAAAGCGCCGACGCCACTTGGTCCGCCGAAAGCGAGCAGCGTGGCTACCTCGCCCTCGCGCTGCCGCTCAAGAAGCCAACCGCGACGACAGGTTGCGCAGCTTGATCGAGGTCGAGCGCGCCGCGTAGCCCCACAGCCGCGGCGTGGTGGCCAGGTCCAGCACCGCCGCGGCGCGGCCCCCGTAGAGATCGGCCTTGATCTGTTCGAACTGCTGCAGCCCCTGCGCCCCCTGCTTGCAGCGCGCCAGCGCCCGCCGCAGCTCGGGCGACAGACGATCGCGATAGGCGTGCAGCAGATGGTCCACGTTGCGCAGCACCGGCTGCAGATTCATCACCGTGCGCGAATGCGGCGAGCGCGTCCTGGACACCTCGCTGTACGGCAGGGTGTACACGTAGTACGCCTCCGGCACGATGACCACGCTGGCGCCTTCCAGCAGGCAGCGGATGTGCAGATCGAAGTCCTCCCCGATCTTGCAGGCCGGGTCGTAGCGCAGCGCATGCGCCTGCAGGAACTCGCGGCGCACGATCGGCTTGATCACCGGGAAATAGGCGGCGATCCGCCCCGACAGGATCTCGCGCACCTTGGGCACGTTGTCGGAGTTGCGCAGAAACGTCGCCGCATCCAGCCGCATCGGCGCGTCCCCCGGATTGAACGCCATCACCCCGACGTTGCGGTCCAGATGCACATCGCGCAGCCACTGGTTGTCGCCGACCACGTCCAGCGCCTGCGCATCGGCCAGCGCGACCAGCCGCTCCAGCCGCTCCGGCAGCAGCGCATCGTCGGCATCCAGGAACGCGAGATAGCGCCCGCGCGCCTGATCGATGCCCGTGTTGCGCGCCACCGCCACGCCCCCGTTGCGCGCCTGCGTGAAGACCCGGATGCGCGCGTCCTGCGCGGCCAACGCCTGAGCCGTGGCCAGCGTGTCGTCGCCCGAGGCGTCGTCGACGATGAGAATCTCGAAATCCTGCAGCGTCTGCTGCTGCACCGAGGCCACCGCACGGCCGATGAACTCGGCCGCGCGGTAGGCGGGAATGACGATCGAAACCAGAGGGGCCATGGGGGAGGGCTGCCTATGCGTGGGGGAGGGGTTTGCGAACCAGATGCGCGCGCAGGACCGAACTGCCCAGCGCCGCGGCGGCCATCACGCACAGGCCCATCGCGCTCAGCGCCAGGAAGATCTCCAGCCGACCCAGGCCCATGACCCAGTGCCGCCCGAGCCCGTACAGCACGGCCAGCGTCACCAGCGCACAGGCGGCGATCGGCAGCAGATCCTGGCGCATCCAGGCGCCATAGAGGCCCGGCACCAGCCGCCGCTGCACCACCGGTGGGTAGGCCACAAAGGTCACCACCTGCACGGCACAGGTGGACAGCGCCGTGCCCATCGCCCCGTAGCGGTAGGCCGACCAGGCGATCAGCGGCGCCCCCAGCACGGCCTGTACCGTGCTCACCCGAAGGTTCAGGCGCAGATCGCCGAAGGCGTACTGCAGGTAGTACTGGTAGGAGGTGAAGGTGAGGAACGCGATGCCGACCATGTACCAGAACAGGATCGGCGCGGCCCACTGCGCCGCGGCCAGGTTGCCGGTCCAGGCGTACATGAGCTCCTCGCCGAACACCGCCACCATGCCGGTCAGCGGAATCATCACCACCGCGGTGAGCTGGGTCGCGCTGCGGTACAGGCGCACCAGCGGCCCGATCTCCCCACGCGAGTGCAGATAGGTCAGGCGCGGGATCAGCGCACTGCTGATCGGCGAGGCCGCCAGGATCACCGCCCCACACAGCGCGGTGACCAGCGAGAAATAGCCGTAGTCGGTCAACGGCAGCAGGCCGGACAGCAGCAGCCGGTCCAGCTGCGACAGCAGCATCCACAGCACCGAGGTGTAGGCCACGCTCAGGCCGAAGGGCAGGGCGGCCACCAGCGGCGCCCGGGCGAAGCGCAGGCCGATGCGCATGGCCGTGGCCGGGAACACCTGGTAGCTGCGCCAGGCCAGCACCACCGGCTCGACCACGGCCACCACCAGCTGGAACAGGAAGAACGCCAGCGGCGTGGGGCTGACGAACTTCAGCACCGCCAGCGACCCCAGCGCCTTGACCAGCGCCAGCACGATGTTGATGGCGTTGAGCGAGACCTGCGCCTCCATGCCGTTGAGCGCGGTGCGGTAGATCGAGGCGAAGAAGCGCAGGCCGATCATCCAGCCCATCAGCGCCACGCACAGACTGACCTGGCCCGGGTCCAGCGTCTGCACCTTGAACCAGTGCGCGCCGATCAGCGGACTGGCCGCACTCATCGCCAGCCCGGTCACCAGCGCGATGCCGGCGAAGATCAGCTCGACGCTGCGCAGGATCCGGCGGAAGTCCGTGAAGCCCTCCGCCGTGGCGCGCGCACGCGCCACCTCGCGGTTGAGCATCGGCGACAGCCCCACGTCCAGCAGCCCCAGCCACAGCTGCAGCACCACGAAGAACCCGACCAGGCCATAGGCCTCGGCCCCCAGGTACTTCAGATAGAACGGCACGAACACGATGCCGACCAGCGTCGAGACACCCTGCCCCAGATAGTTGGCCAGCGCATTCATGCGCACGGAGGGGGAGCGGGTCATGGAATCCAGGTGTGGCCGAAAGCTGCGAGAGAACATAACGCGCGGACCGATCTTTTTAGGACGCCGTCGCACGAATCTGTAACGTCCTGACAAAAAGCGGCTCTCGGCCGAGGCAGCGTGAGGTCCGTGTACGCGCTCTGCCCCCTCCCTTTCGCCGCAGGCGAAGGGGAGGGCCGGGGAGGGGTGCTTTTGCTCTTCGCTTCGGTGGCTTGCCCGGTAAAGCCCCGACCCCTCCCCATCCCTCCCCTGCGCTACGCGCAAGGGAGGGGGCCTCAAGTCGAAGCCCTCCCGTCACCGATCGCGCTCTGCGCATGGGCGAGGGTCTCGAACGACGGCGCAAACCAAAGCCTTGTGACCTGACGCGCGCGGCAGCGGGCCGGCGGGCGGGGGCCGCGCCGAGCGAGGCAGGACGCCGAGCGCCCGAATCAGGGCAGGATGCCCTGATTGAGGGAAAAGCGGCCCCCGCCCGCCGGACCGCTGCCCCGCCGAAGCCAGCGTGCTCAACGGCCACGATCCCCAAACCGAGAGAACGCCCAAAACAAAGGGCGGCCCAAAGGCCGCCCCTTCACACCCAGGCCGCGACCAGCGCAGCCCCTACAGCGCGTAGCCGAACTGCTGCTTGAACTGATCGTTGAACTCGTCGAAGTCGAAACGCTGGTTCTGCGTGCCCGGGTGTTCGACCTTGAGCGCGCCCATCAGATTGCCCATGCGGCCGATGGTCAGCCAATCGCAGCCACGCTCGATGCCGAAGATCAGCCCCGCGCGGAACGCATCGCCGCAGCCGGTCGGGTCCACCACCCGGCGCTCGTGCGCCGGCGGAATGTCGTAGGTCTTGCCCGGCGTATGCACCAGCGCCCCCTTGGGGCCCTGCGTGGTGATGTACGCCTCTACCCGGGAGACGATGTCCTGCTCGTTCCAGCCGGTGCGCTCCTGCAGCAGATTGGACTCGTAATCGTTGACGACCACGTAGTTGGCCTGATCGATGAAGGTGCGCAGCTCCTCGCCGTTGAACAGCGGCATCGCCTGGCCCGGATCGAAGATGAAGCGGATCCCGCCTTCGGCGAACTCCTGCGAGTTCTGCAGCATGCCCTCGCGCCCGTCCGGCCCGACCAGCCCGATGGTCACCCCCGGCACGTCCTTCGCGTGGTTCTCGTAGGACCGCATCATCGCCCCCGGATGGAAGGCGGTGATCTGGTTGTTGTCGTGATCGGTGGTGATGAACGCCTGGGGCGTGAACAGCTCATCGATCACCTTCACACAGGACAGATCGATGCCGAGCGACTCGAAATGCTCCCGGTACGGCCCGAAGTCCTGGCCCACCGTGCCCATCGGCAGCGGCTTGCCGCCCAGCAGATGCAGGTTGTAGGCGATGTTGCCGGCGCAGCCGCCGAACTCGCGGCGCATGCGCGGGACCAGGAAGGACACATTCAGGATGTGCACCTTGTCGGGCAGGATGTGGTTCTTGAACTGGTCCGGAAACACCATGATGGTGTCGTAGGCGAGGGAACCACAGATCAGTGCGGACATTGGCTCGTGTCTGGCTGGCGTTGGCGCGGCCGGCCGGCGCGGGTCGCACGCGGCAGGCTCGGGATAAGAGGAACCGACCCGACCGGGGCGGCAAACGGCGACAAGGGTATCGTCTGGGGCCGGGCAGGGCCAGACGCGCGTGCAGCGGCCGACCCGCCGAAGGTGGCCGAGGGCCTTGTTCAGCCAGCGATTTTCCTTGTATGGCGCAGGGGGGATTGCTAGGCTAGCCGACCCCTTTTTTGCCCATTTTTTCGCCAGCGGCGCAGGGCATTCGCACTTCTTTCGAAGGATCTGGTCCCCCGATGTTCAAAAAGCTGCGCGGCATGTTCTCCAACGACCTGTCCATCGACCTGGGCACGGCCAACACCCTGATCTACGTGCGCGGCCAGGGCATCGTGCTCAACGAACCCTCGGTGGTCGCCGTGCGCCAGGACCGCGCCATCGGCGGCACCCGCTCGGTCGCCGCGGTCGGCTCGGAGGCCAAGCAGATGCTGGGCCGCACCCCCGGCCACATCACCACCATCCGCCCGATGAAGGACGGCGTCATCGCCGACTTCACCTACACCGAGGCGATGCTCAAGTACTTCATCAAGAAGGTGCACAAGTCGCGCGTGCTGCGCCCCTCGCCGCGCGTGCTGGTGTGCGTGCCGGCCGGCAGCACCCAGGTCGAGCGCCGCGCGATCAAGGAATCGGCCGAGGAGGCCGGCGCCCGCGACGTCTACCTGATCGAGGAGCCGATGGCCGCGGCGATCGGCGCCGGCCTGCCGGTGACCGAGGCGCGCGGCTCGATGGTCATCGACATCGGCGGCGGCACCACCGAGGTGGCGGTGATCTCGCTCAACGGCATCGTCTACTCGCAGTCGGTGCGCATCGGCGGCGACAAGTTCGACGAGTCGATCACCAACTACGTGCGCCGCAACCACGGCATGCTGATCGGCGAGGCCACCGCCGAGCGAATCAAGGTCGAGCTGGGCTGCGCCTACCCGCCGCCGGTGGTGGAGGAGATGGAGATCTCCGGCCGCAACCTGGCCGAAGGCGTGCCCAAGATGATCCGGATCAACTCCAACGAGGTTCTCGAGGCCCTGCACGAGCCGCTGTCGGGCATCGTCAGCGCGGTCAAGCTGGCCCTGGAGCAGACCCCGCCGGAGCTTTGCGCCGACGTGGCCGAGCGCGGCATCGTGCTGACCGGCGGCGGCGCCCTGCTGCGCGACCTGGACAAGCTGATCTCCGAGGAAACCGGCCTGCACGTGCAGGTCGCCGACGATCCGCTGACCTGCGTGGCCCGCGGCGGCGGCCGCGCGCTGGAGCTGGTGGACATGCACGGCAACGAGTTCTTCGCGCCGGAATGAGCGTGAAGCCGGGACCGGGGACCGGGGACCCGGGACCCGGGTCAAGCAGGGCATCTTTCCAGGACGGTTCGGCTTGTGGCGGAGTGCCGTTCTGCTGCCCCGCGCGTGTCTCCGTCTTGCTGTTCCCCCGGTCCCCGGTCCCCGGTCCCGGTTCCCGCCCGGTTCTTTTCCTTCCTCGCGCCTAGTTATTCGTGCCTTCCTACGCCGGCCCTCCCGTAGCCCCCCGTCCGGGCGAGATCGCCAGCTCCCTGCGGCTGCTGGCGTACCTGGCGCTGGGCGTGGCGCTGGTGATCCTGGATCACCGCGGCGGCTGGCTGGCCCAGGCCAGGCAGCAGCTGGGCCTGGCCGCGCAACCGCTGTGGTGGGTCGCCGGGCTGCCCGGCAAGCTGGGGGCGCGCCTCCAAGATGACGCGGCCACGCTGGGCCAGCTGACCGAGGAAAACCGTCGCCTGCGCGACGAGCTGCTGATCTCCAACGCGCGCCTGACCCGGCTGAGCGCCGCGGTGGCCGACAACGCCCAGCTGCGCGCCCTGCTGGGCGCGGCCGGCAACCGTGGCCTGGACGTGCAGCTGGCCGCGGTGCTCAACATCGACCTGGATCCGACCCGGCAGCGCCTGGTGATCGACGCCGGCAGCCGCGACGGCGTGCACGTGGGCCAGCCGGTGATCGACGCCGGCGGCCTGCTCGGCCAGATCGTGCAGGTGATGCCGACCTATTCCACCGTGCTGCTGCTGACCGACCCGGACCACGCCGTGCCGGTGATGGTCCAGCGCAGCGGCGTGCGCCTGCTGGCCTCCGGCAACGGCCGCAGCGACCAGCTGCAGCTGGTCAACGTGCCGCTCAACGCCGACATCAAGGACGGCGACGTGGTGGTGACCTCCGGCCTGGGCGGGCGCTTCCCGCCCGGCTTCCCGGTCGGCACCGTGGCCGACCTGCACGCCGACGACAGCCGCACCTTCCTGGTCGGCGAGCTGCGTCCGGCCGCGCACCTGGACCGCGGGCGCAATGTGCTGCTGCTCAAGGCCGCCGCGGCGGTGCCGGCGGTTCCCAATGTCGGGATGCCAGGCGAGGGACCGGAGGCCGGGGGCCAGGAGCCAGGGAAGGGCAACAGCAAGGCCAGCGGCAGGAACGACGGCGGTGGCGTGGCAGGCGCGACAACTTCGCAGCCCTCGGCATCTGCCGCTTCCGCGCCTCGCCCGGCACCTGGCGCCCAGCCCGCAACTCCAACTCCCGGCGCCTCCGCTTCTGCCCCGGCTGCCGGTTCACGCTCCCCGAGCCCGGCCCCCGCCTCTGCGCAGGAGCCCCGCCCATGAGCCGCCAGCGCAAGGGCTGGGTGCTGCCGGTGAGCGTGCTGGTGGCGCTGCTGCTGGCCCTGCTGCCGCTGCCGCCGCTGCTGCAGCCGCTGCGGCCGTACTGGCTGGCGCTGGTGCTGGCCTACTGGGTGATCGAGGAACCCGAGCGGGTCGGGCTGGGCTTCGTGTTCGTGGTCGGGCTGATCGCCGACATCAGCTTCGGTGGTTTACTCGGCGAACAGGCGCTGCGGCTGGTAGTGATGGCCTTCATCCTGCAGCGCTTCCGCGCGCGGCTGCGCTTCTTCCCGCTCTCCCAGCAGGCGCTGGCGCTGGGCGGGCTGCTGCTCAACGACCGCATCGTCGCCAGCGCGATCCATCTGGCCATCGGCGAGCCGCTGCTGCCCTGGGCCTACTGGTGGGCGCCGCTGATCGGCATGGCGCTGTGGCCGCCGGTGTTCGTGCTGCTCGACGCGCTGCGCCTGGGCCGGCGTTCCTGAGCGGGCAGCCCTGACCATGTCGCGTCGCCGCCCGCTCAAGAATGCCCATGCCGAGGCCGACCAGTTCCGCCGGCGCGCGGCGCTGGGCTTCCTGGGCGTGTTCGTCTGCCTGGCCGGGCTGGGCGCCTGGTACTTCAAGCTGCAGGTGCTCGATCACGCCGAGTACGCCACCCGCTCGGAGGCCAACCGCATCAAGCTGCGCCCGGTGGTGCCGGCGCGCGGCAGCATCTACGACCGCAACGGCGTATTGCTGGCCGAGAACATCCCGGCCTTCCGCCTGGACGTGGTGCCCGACCAGGCCGGCGATCCGGACGAGTGGCTGGATGCGCTGGGCAAGGTGGTGGCGCTGGATCCGGAGGAGGTCAAGCACTTCCTGGCCGTGCGCAAGGTCAGCCGCGGGTTTCGCGGCATCACCATCAAGCCCAAGCTGAGCGAAGAGGAAATCGCCGCGCTGGCGGTGGACCGCTGGCGCTTCCCGGGCGTGGAGGTGGTGCCTTACCTGACGCGTCATTACCCCTACGGACCGCTGCTGGCGCACGTCATCGGCTACGTCGGGCGCGTGGACGAGGCCGACCTGGCGCAGCTCGGTGAAGGCAATTCTGCGCTGACCCATGTCGGCAAGACCGGCCTGGAGCGCTATTACGAGCAGCAGCTGCGCGGCAAGGTCGGCTACGAGAAGGTCGAGACCAACGTGGAAGGCCGCGCCCTGGGTGTGGTCGGGCGCGTGCCGGCCCAGGCCGGCACCGACCTGAAGCTGTCCATCGACATCAAGCTGCAGCAGGCCATGACCGAGGCCTTCGGCCAATACGAGGGCGCGGCCGTGGCGATGGACCCACGCACCGGGCAGATCCTGGGCATGGTCAGCCTGCCCAGCTACGACACCAACCTGTTCGTCAACGGCATCTCCACCCGCGACTTCAAGGCGCTCAACGAGAACCCCTCGCGCCCGCAGTTCAACCGGCTGGTGCTGGGCGGCGTGGCGCCGGGCTCGACCATCAAGCCGCTGATGGGCCTGGCCGGGCTGGACAGCGGCACGCGCCGGCCGCAGGACAAGATCCTGTCCACCGGCATGTTCTACCTGCCCGGCGTCAGCCGCGGCTGGGGCGACTCGCACCGCGGCGGCCATGGCTGGACCGACCTGCGCAAGTCCATCGCGCAGTCGGTCAACACCTACTACTACAAGCTCGCCGTGGACATGGGCATCACCCAGGTCGACGCGTACATGACCAAGTACGGCTTCGGCGCGCCCACCGGCATCGACCTGGCCGGGGAGATCGGCGGCATCGTGCCGTCGCCGGCCTACAAGATGAAGAGCCGCAAGGAGGCCTGGTATCCCGGCGATACGGTCAACATCGCCATCGGCCAGGGCGACTGGAAGGTCACCCCGCTGCAGCTGGTGCGCGCCATCTCCGGCGTGGCCGACGGCCAGCTGCGCACCCCGCGCCTGGTGATGGACACGCGCAACGGCTTCGACCAGCCCTGGCAGCCGATCGCGCCCGGTCCGACCAAGCCGATCAGCGATCGCCCGGACAATCTGCAGTGGGTGCGCGAGGGCATGATGGACACCATGCGCCCGGGCGGCAGCGGCTACGCCATCGCCGTCGGCGCGCCGTACCAGATGGCCGGCAAGACCGGCACCGCGCAGGTGGTCAGCCGCAAGGGCCTGGCCGCGGTCGATCCGCGCAGCCTGCCCATGCACCTGCGTCACCGCTCGCTGTTCGAGGGCTTCGCCCCGGCCCAGGCGCCGACCATCGCCCTGGCCATCGCGGTGGAGGGCGGCGGCTACGGCGCCAGCACCGCCGCGCCGATCGCGCGCAAGATCTTCGACGCCTGGCTACTGGGCAAGATGCCGGGCGACACGCCGGACGCGCCGGACATCGTCGTGCCCGAGGACGGCACCGACACCGGCGCCGCGCCGCCGGCCCCGTCCGAGATCCCGGGCGCGCCCGGACCGACCCCGCCGCCGGCCCCGACCGCCGCGCCGGTGCCGGCCGAGGCGCCGCGCGAACCGCAGGCCGCGCCATGACCGGCCTGCTGCGCTACCTGGGCGATCTGGTCTGGCGCTTTGCGCGCAGCCTGGACTGGGTGCTGTGCCTGGCCCTGGCCGGCGTGATGTGCTTCGGCCTGGCGGTGATGAAGAGCGCCGGCGGCGCCACCGGCGGCACCCATCTGGTGATCGCCCAGGGCATGCGCTTCGTCATCGGCGCCGGCGCGATGTGGGCGCTCTCGCGCGTGCAGATGCCGCGCCTGCGCGCCTGGACGCCGCTGATCTACGCGCTGTCCATGCTGCCGCTGCTGGCGGTGTTCGTGCTGGGCACCGGCAAGTACGGGCGCCAGTGGCTGGACCTGAAGGTGTTCTACCTGCAGCCGGCCGAGCTGCTCAAGATCACCATGCCGATGATGGTGGCCTGGTACCTGTACCGCGTGCCGTTGCCGCCGCGCTTCACCCCCGTGCTGATCGCCGCGGCGATCATCGGCATTCCCACCGGGCTGATCATGCTGCAGCCGGACTTCGGCACCGGCGTGCTGATCGCCGCCTCCGGCGCGTTCGCACTGCTGCTGGCCGGGCTGCCGTGGTGGTGGGTCGGCATCGGCGTGGCCGGCGTGGCCAGCGCCGCGCCGCTGGCCTGGTTCTTCCTGCTGCGGCCCTACCAGAAGGACCGCATCATGATGTTCCTCAACCCCGAGAGCGATGCGCTGGGCGCGGGCTGGAACATCATCCAGTCCAAGATCGCCATCGGCTCGGGCGGCCTGACCGGCAAGGGCTGGGGCCTGGGCAGCCAGTCGCATCTGAACTTCATCCCCGAGCAGACCACCGACTTCGCCTTCTCGGTGCTGAGCGAGGAGTTCGGCTGGATCGGCGTGGCCACGCTGCTGACGCTGTATCTGGTGATCGTCGGGCGCTGCCTGTGGATCGCCATGCAGGCGCGCGACACCTATTCGCGCGTGCTGGCCGGCTCGCTGGGGCTGGCGTTCTTCGTCTACGTGCTGGTCAACGGCGGCATGATCTCCGGCCTGCTGCCGGTAGTGGGCGTGCCGATGCCGCTGATGAGCTACGGCGGCACCTCGGCGGTGTCGCTGCTGGCCGGACTGGGCCTGGTGATGGCGGTGCGCTCGCACCGGCCGGTGAATCGCTAGCGCCTCCCTGGGCACCGATCACGGGCCCTGGATGTCCGTCGCAATCCCGCGACGACACATGAACAAAATCGGGCAAGTGACTGACGCGACAGGGTTCATTTCCCGTTATCGCGTGCTAATCTCGGCGCCGATGATCCGACGCGCACTTGCCTGCCTGTTCACGCTCGGCCTGGTCGCCTGTGCGACCCAGCCAAGGCCTTCGACCCCGCCGAAACAGACCGCCCCGCAGCCGCGTCCCACGCCGGCCGCGCCGGTGCCGACCGGTCCTGCGCCCGCGGAGACCTCGGTCGAGCGCCGCGCCGACGCGGCGCCGGTGGACCTGACCCCGGTGCCCTTCGAGGTGGCGCGGGCCAATTTCATCCGCGACACCGCCGCGCGCTTCGGCCTGGATCCGGCCTTCATCGAGGCCACGCTGGCCCGCGCCAACTGGCGCGAGGACACGATCAAGCTGATGTCCAAGCCGGCCGAGCGCACCATCGGCTGGAACGAATACCGGCCGCGCTTCATCACCGCCTCGCGCATCAGCGCCGGGCAGGCCTTCCTGGCCGAGCATCGCGCCCAGCTCAGCCGCGTCGAGCAGCGCACCGGTGTGCCGGCCGAGATCATCGTGGCCATCCTCGGCGTGGAGACCAGCTACGGCGGCTACACCGGCAAGACGCCGGTGATCGATGCGCTCTACACGCTGGCCTTCCGCTATCCGCGCAGCGGCAATCCCGACCGCGCCCAGTACGAGGCGCGCCGCGAGCTGTTCTTCCGCGATGAACTGGCGCAGCTGTTCGCCCTGGCCAAGGAGCAGCGGCTGGACCTGTCCACGCTCACCGGCAGCTACGCCGGGGCGATGGGGCTGGGGCAGTTCATGCCTTCCAGCTATCGCGACTTCGGCGTGGACGGCGACGGCGATGGCCGCATCGACCTGCTGACCGACCTGGACGATGTCTTCGCCTCGGTGGCCAACTACTTCGTCAAGAAGGGGGGCGCCTACGGCTGGGAACGCGGCGGCCCGGTGGCCGTGCAGGCCAGGCTGGCGCCGGGTGCGGTGGAGTTCAACCCCGACGACTGGACCCCGACCTGGACGCTGGGCGAGCTGGCCACGCGCGGCTACACCCCGCTGGCGCCGGTGCCGGCCGGCGAGACCGCCACGCCGGTGACCCTGTCCACCAGCAGCGGCCCGCAGTACTGGCTGGGCTTCCGCAACTACTACGCCATTACCCGATACAACAACTCCAAAATGTACGCGATGGCCGTATGGCAACTTTCCGAAGCGATCGCCGGCCGCCCGCTGCCGCCGGCATGAAAACCTGGCTGCTCCTGGCGCTGGTGGCGACCCTGGCGGCGTGCAGCAGCGCGCCGCGCAGCAAGGGCGCCAAGCCGGGCGAGGCCACCATCATCGTCCCCAAGGGCGAGAAGGCCCCGGCCGCGGTCGCCGCCGGCTGCCTGGGGCGTTACGCCCCGGCGGTCGAGGATCCGTCCACGCGCGGCGACTACACCGCCGGTGGGCTGTACAAGCCCGGCGTGTCGGACAGCACGCCCACCGAAGTCCCCGATGTGGACTGCATCGCCGAGCCGACCATCGCCGCCGAGCCGCTGTCGGACTACGGCAACAAGTCGCCTTACAGCGTGCTGGGCAAGAACTACACGGTGCTCGACACCGCCGCCGATTACGAAGAGACCGGCCTGGCCTCGTACTACGGGCAGAAGTTCCATGGCCGCAAGACCTCCAACCACGAGGTCTACGACATGTACCAGTTCACCGCCGCGCACAAGACGCTGCCGCTGCCCAGCTTCGCCCTGGTGACCAACCTGGACAACGGCAAGAACGTGATCGTGCGCATCAACGACCGCGGGCCGTTCCACGATGGTCGCGTGATCGATCTGAGCTACGCCGCGGCGGTCAAGCTGGGCATCACCGGGCGCGGCACGGGCCGGGTCGAGGTCAAGGCGCTGCATCCGGACGATCCCAAGCTGCCGGCGCTGCTGGCCAGCCGCAACACCGTGCGCAGGCCGGTGGCCACCACCGTGGCGACCGGCGTGCCCACCACCATCGCCACCGGCAAGCCGGCCGCGGTCAGGCCCTCGGCCATGGATCAGCTGGTCGGCGGCCTGCCGGCCGCGTCGCGGACCGCGGCGGTCGCGACACAGCCGGTGCCTGCCGCCGCCGTGGCCGCCGCCGGCGCGGCCACGGTGGACACCAAGGCGGCGCCGAGCGATCCCTCGCTGCGCTACTACACCATTCCCAATACCAAGAAGCCGGCCAGCGCCGACCGCTTCGAGGCCTGGATGAAGAGCCAGGGCGTGCACGTGGCCACCGGCAAGCCGGGTGCCCCGGCACCCGCACCGGCGACCGTGGTCGCCGTGGCGACGCCCGTCGCCCCCGGCAAGGGCGCGGCCGAGTCGGCGCCTGCCGCACGCCCGTCGCCAGCGCCGGCCCGGCCGGTCGCCTTGGCCGCCAGCACCGGCAACGCCATCTATGGCCAGTCGGCCATGGCCGTGCTGCTGCAGGTCGCCAGTTTCGCCAGCCGCGACAATGCCGAGCGCGCCCTGGCCCGGCTGGTGGCGGCCGGCATCCCCACCGCGACGCTGAGCGATGTCATCGCCGGCGGTCGGACCCTGTGGCGCGTGCGGGTCGGCGCAGCGGACAATGACGGGGCCGACGTTCTGGCCGCGCGCATCGCCGGGCTGGGCTTCGCGCGGCCGCAGGTCGTGCGCGAGTGATCCGCACGCCGCCGCGCGGATCGCGGCCGGCGTCTCTCCTTCGTCTTCGCTTTTGCAAAGGTAAGTCCTCCATGAAGTTCCGTTTCGCCTTCGCCACCCTGGCGACCGTCGCCTTCGGCGCGGCCATCGCCCAGACGCCGCCGCCCTCCGACGCCGTCACCGCGCCGCCGCCGGACATCAAGATCCCCGATGCGCCGGCGCCGGCCGTGGCCAAGGCCTGGATCGTGATGGACGCGGCCAGCGGCCAGGTGCTGGCGGGCAACAACATCCATGAGCATCTGGCCCCGGCCAGCATGACCAAGGTGATGACCTCCTATGTGCTCGCCGCCGAGCTGAAGGCCGGCAAGATCACCCGCGACGACCAGGTCATGATGAGCGAGCGCGCCTGGCGCGAGGGCGGCGCCGGCACCGACGGCAGCTACAGCGGCTTCCCGGTCAACCAGACCGCGCGTCTGGAGGACATGGAAAAGGGCATGGTGGTGCAGTCGGGCAACGACGCGGCCATCGCCCTGGCCGAGCACACCGCCGGCAGCGCCGAGGCCTTCGTCGAGCTGATGAACGCCTACGCCCAGCGCATCGGCATGAAGGACAGCCACTTCGTCGACGTCCACGGCCTGGCCGCCGACGGCCACTACTCCAGCGCCTACGACATGGCCCTGCTGGGCCGCGCGCTGATCCGCGACTACCCGGACACCTACGCCTACAACAGCATCAAGGAACTGACGGTCAACGGCATCACCCAGCCCAACCGCAACCTGCTGCTGTGGCGCGACCCGAGCGTGGACGGCATCAAGACCGGGCATACCTCGCAGGCCGGCTACTGCATCATGAATTCGGCCAAGCGCGGCGATCAGCGCCTGATCACCGTGATCATGGGCGATGTGTCGGAGAAGCAGCGCGCCGAGGACTCGCTGGCCCTGCTCAACTGGGGCTTCCGCTTCTACGAGACCCACCGCCTGTACGAGCCGGGCAAGGTGCTGGCCACGCAGAAGGTGTGGAAGGGCGACCAGCGCCAGGTGCAGCTGGGCGTCGCCGCGCCGCTGCTGGTGACCGTGCCGCGCGGCCGCTATGAGCAGCTCAAGCCGTCGATGGACGTGCCCAAGCAGCTGGTGGCGCCGATCAAGCAGGGTCAGCAGATCGGCACGGTCAAGGTGAGCCTGGATGGCAAGGTCATCGCCCAGGCGCCGCTGGTGGCGGTCAATGCGGTCGAGGAGGGCGGCTTCTTCCGCCGGCTGTGGGATGCGTTCTGGATGTGGTGGGAATCGGTCTGACCAGACCCGGGGCGCCCGCAAACGCGTGAGCGGGGCGCCTTTGTCTGCGAGTCCCGCGTTCGCGGGCACGACGATGAGACCGCATGTTGGAACCAGGAAGCCGGCGCAAGCCGGCTTCCTCGCGTCTGGGCCGCGGTGGACTTGGGTTTGCGCGGGTCCGACCCGATAATCCGCCGATGGACATCACCTCGGACAATCCCGAACACGGCTTCCAGTTTCCCGGCACCTTCGAGCTCAGCGCCATGGGCCGGGCCGGCATCGAACTGGAGCGCGAACTGCCGCGCCTGCTGGCCGGCGCCGGCGTGGACGTGCTCGAAGAGCGCGTGAGCTGGAAGCACTCGGCCAACGGCAAGTACGTCTCGGTGCGCATCGCCTTCCGCGCCGACTCGCGCGAGCAGTACGACGCGGCCCACCGGGCCCTGCGCGGCCACCCGGAAGTGAAGTGGACGCTCTAGCCGCGGCCTGCCCCTCGCCGCAGGGCGATGCGGCCATCGCCGCGCGCGCGCCGCTGCCGGCCAGCGTGTACGAACTGGGGCGCCAGCCCTACGAACCGGTCTGGCGCGCGATGCAGGCCTTCACCGACGCCCGCGACGAGACCACGCCCGACGCGCTGTGGCTGGTCGAGCACGAACCGGTGTTCACCCTGGGCCAGGCCGGCAAGCCCGAGCACGTGCTGGCGCCGGGCGACATCCCGGTGCTGCACGTGGACCGCGGCGGCCAGGTGACCTACCACGGGCCGGGCCAGATCGTGCTCTACCCGCTGCTGGACCTGAAGCGGCTGAAGATCGGCGTGCGCGACTACGTGTGCCGCATCGAGCAGGCGATCATCGACACCTGCGCCGAATGGAACATCCATGCCGAGCGCAAGGACGGCGCGCCCGGCGTGTACGTGGCCGGCGCCAAGATCGGCGCGCTGGGCATCCGCGTGCGCCGCGGCTGCACCTTCCACGGCCTGAGCTTCAACATCGCCATGGACCTGGAGCCGTTCCACCGCATCAATCCCTGCGGCTACGAGGGCCTGCAGACCGTGGCCCTGTCCGACCTGGGCGGCCCGTCCTCGATGGAGGCGGTGAAGGCGGTGCTGCTGGAGAAGATCGCCGCGCAGTTCGGCCTGGCGCTGACGCGTGCGGACGGCTTGCCGCCTAGCGTGCCCGCGCCGCACGCCGCCTAGCGCGACCCGCCCTGCGGCTCCCACCTGTAGAGCGGAGCTTGTGGCAATCCCTTTTCGGGGGACTCCGCTGCGTTTCGTCCGGATTGTCGGGAAGGCCCCAGCGGAGCAAGCTCCGCTCTACAAGGAGGCGGCGACTCGATCTGAGAGACCGTTGCTCCCACGGGGCATAGCGCGCCATGCGCAACGCAGGCTGATGCACACTTGCCGCCCATGATCGATGTGCAAGCCCATGTCGCCGCGTCCCTGCGCCGCCTGATCGCCGCGGCACCCGAGCTCGAGGCCACGCTGGAACAGCCGCAGACGCGGTCCGCGGTCCAAGCGCTGGCGCTGGTCAGCGACTTCGCCATCGACACGCTGTGCCGGCAGCCGGCGCTGCTGGAGGAACTGCTCGACGATGCGGCCACCGCCTTCGCGCCGCCGGACCTGCGGCAGGCACCGGCCGCGCAGTGGCCGGCGCTGCTGCGCCGCTTCCGCGCCGCCGAATCCACCCGGCTGATCTGGCGCGACGTGGTCGAGGGCGCCGATGTCGACGAGATCCTGGCCGGCAGCACGGCCCTGGCCGAGGCCTGCCTGCATACCGCGCTGGACGCGCTGGAGGAGGAATTCGCCCAGCGCCACGGCGTGGTGCGCGATGCCCAGGGCCAGCCGGTGCGGCTGGTGGTCTTCGGCCTGGGCAAGCTCGGCGGTGGCGAGCTGAACTTCTCCTCCGACATCGACCTGGTCTACGCCTTCGCCGGCGGCGGCGAGTCCGAGCCTGCCTCCGCGCAGGCGGGGAAGCCGCGGACGCTGGCGGCCGAGGAGTACTTCTCCCGCCTGGGGCAGCGGCTGGCCCGGCTGCTGGACGAGACCACCGCCGAGGGCTTCAGCCACCGCGTCGACCTGCGCCTGCGGCCGTACGGCAGCGCCGGGCGGGTGGCGCTGTCGTTCGCGGCGATGGACCGCTACTTCCAGACCGAAGGCCGCGACTGGGAGCGCTACGCCTGGCTCAAGGCGCGCGCGGTGGCCGGCGACATCGCCGCCGGCGAGGCCTGGCTGCATACCCTGCAGCCGTTCGTGTACCGGCGCTACCTGGACTTCACCGCGCTCGATGGCCTGCGCGCGATGAAGGCGATGATCACCGCCGAGGTCGCGCGTCGCGAGCTGGCCGACGACATCAAACGCGGGCCGGGCGGCATCCGCGAGATCGAGTTCCTGGCCCAGGCCCTGCAGCTGGTGCACGGCGGCCGCGATGCGCGCCTGCGCCAGCGCGGCCTGCGCGCGGCGCTGCAGGCGCTGGTGCAGGCGCGCCTGCTCGCGCCGGAGACCGGCGCCGCCCTGCGCGAGGCCTACCGCTTCCTGCGCGTGCTGGAGAACCGCCTGCAGATGCTGCGCGACGCGCAGACCCACGTGCTGCCGGACAACGCGCAGGACGCGCTGCGCATCGCGCGCGGGCTGGGCCATGCGAACGGCGACGCGCTGCGCGCCGCGCTGGCGGCGCAACGCGCGGTGGTGAGCGCGGCCTTCGCGCCGCTGATGGCCGCGCCGGAGGACGCCGAGGACGGCGCGGCGCTGGCGCCGTTCCAGCGCATGCTCGATGGCGCCAATGCGAGCCAGGCGCTGGAGGATGCCGGCTTCGCCGATGCCGCGCAGTCGGCGTCGCGGCTGCAGGATTTCCTCGCCTCGCCGGGCGTGGCGCATCTGTCCGACAGCGCGCGCACCCGGCTGGAGCGCGTGCTGCCGGCCATGCTGCAGGCCGCGGCGGCCTCCGACCTGCCCGATGCAGCCCTGCAGCGCTGCCTGGCGCTGCTGCAGTCGATCCTGCGCCGCACCAGCTATCTGGCGCTGCTGGACGAGGTGCCCAGCGCGCTGGCGCGCCTGGTCGATGTGGTCGCGCGCAGCGCCTGGCTGGCCGAGCGCGTGGCCCAGTACCCGCTGCTGCTGGACGAACTGCTCGACGCGCGCGCCGCCGGTCCCTTGCCAGATCGCGCCGCGATGCAGGCCGCCTGCGCGGCTGCGGGCCAGCACGCCGACCCCGAACAGGCGCTGCGCCGGCTCAACGAGACGCGCCTGGCCTTCAGCTTCCGCATCGCGCTGGCGGCGCTGGACGCACGCCAGCCGCCGCAGGATTCGGCGCGGCAGCTAGCCTGGTTGGCCGATGCGGTGTGCGTGCAGGTGCTGGCGATGGCGCGGGCCGCGGTCGAGGCGGCGCACGGCCGGGTCGCCGGTGGCCAGTTCGGGCTGATCGGCTATGGCAGCCTGGGCGGGCTGGAGATGGGCTTCGGCTCGGACCTGGACCTGGTGTTCCTGTACGACGCGCCGGGCGATGCGGTCTCCGCGCCTGTTTCCGCGCACGCGGGCGGCGCCCGCGCGCTGGAGCCGGGGCGCTACTACGCGCGCGTTGCGCAGAAGGTCGTCGCGCTGCTGGAAACCATGACCGGCGCCGGCCGCCTCTACGCGGTGGACGTGCGCCTGCGCCCGGACGGCGCCAAGGGCCTGCTGGTGACCTCGCGCATCAGCTATGAGGACTACCAGCGCCAGCGCGCCTGGACATGGGAACATCAGGCGCTGGTGCGCGCGCGCCCGGTGGTCGGCGATGCCGCGCTGCTCGAGGCCTTCGAACGCATCCGCGCCGAGACGCTGGGCCGGGCGCGCGAGGCGGAGGCGCTGCATCAGGACGTGGTGCACATGCGCGGCCGCATGCGCGCCGAGCTGGATCGCAGTGCGCCGGGGCGCTTCGACCTGAAGCAGGGTGCCGGCGGCCTGGTGGATCTGGAATTCCTGCTGCAGGCGCGCGTGCTCGAACATGCCGTCGCGCACCCGGCCGTGCTGGCCCCCCGCAACACCCGCGACCTGATCGCCGCGCTGGCCGATGCCGGGCTGCTCGAGGCCGGCGAGCGCGCCGCGCTGCTGGAGGCGCACGCGACCCTGCTCGCCGCCGGGCTGTCGTGCACGCTGGACCGCCGCCCGCGCGTGACCGCGCCGACGCCGGCGCTGGAGCACGCGCGGCAGGCGGTGACGGCGGCCTGTGGGGCCCATGGCTTGGCGTTCGCGCCGGGCAAGGACGTCTGAA
Source organism: Pseudoxanthomonas winnipegensis (assembly GCF_004283755.1). Taxonomy (GTDB): domain Bacteria; phylum Pseudomonadota; class Gammaproteobacteria; order Xanthomonadales; family Xanthomonadaceae; genus Pseudoxanthomonas_A; species Pseudoxanthomonas_A winnipegensis. The sequence continues at coordinate 375,273 of NZ_SHMH01000001.1, read as the reverse complement.
AGCCCAAAGATTCGGTCATCCCGCGCATGCGGGAAGGGCTGTTCGGCGGACGCATGTCCGGCTGTCCAGTGCCTGTGCCGTTCCGCGCGAAAGTCCCTGGGTTCCCGCATCCGCGGGAACGACGGTCCGGTCGAGTGCGCGCGCCTCAACTTGCCAGACCTGGCCTGAGCGAAGCGGCCCAGTCGCCGCCGCAGAACGCAGCGGCTGCTGAGCGACGCAGTAAATGTTCGCTTCTCCCGTGGGAGCCGCCATGGCGGCGATGGGGCTTTACCGGTAGAGCCCTATCGTCGCCGTGGCGGCTCCCACCTGTAGAGCGGAGCTCGCTCCGCTGGGGCCTTCCCCACGCACCGAACGAAGCGCAGCAGAGTCCCCCCAAGGGAATCGCCACAAGCTCCGCGCTACGGGCAGGCCGCCGCGAGATTTGAGGAAGCAGTTGCTCGCGTTACTGAGCGCCAGCCTCATCCCACCCCCCCAACCGCTCGCGCACCAGCGCCGCGATCCGCGCGGTCTCGCGCAGCGGGGTGACGGCGAACGGCGCAAGCCCCGCGTCCAGCGCGGCGATGCGCCCGCGCGCCTGCAGGGCGGCGATGAACTGCGCCGGCCGCCCGCGCACGCGCTGCGGCGCATGCACGAACACCGGCGCCGACGTGGCACAGGCCTCGGACAGCATGTTGACCGAGTCGGCGGTGCAGACGATACGGTCGGCAAGGGCGAGCAGGCCAGGGTAGGGGTTGGGCCCGTCCTGCGCGCCGGTCCACACCAGGTGCGGCGTGCCGCCGTAGTGGCGGCGCAGCGCCTCCACCAGCGCTGGCGGCGTGCGCCGCGACACAGTGGCCATCACCGTGCCGCCGTGCGCGCGCAGCGCGGCATCGAGCGCGGCGGTGATCGTGGCGAGGTCCTCCGCTTCCAGCCGCGCGTGCGCGCTGGGCCCGCCGACCAGCAGCGCGGTCCGCGGGCCGGGCAGGGCGCCCAGGGCAGGGAAGTCCGCGCGCGCCTGCGCCAGCCAGGCGTCATCGACCGGATGCAGGCTGCCCAGCAGGGTCAGCACATTGGCCGCGCGCAGGCCGTCGTGCTCCGGCGCGATCACCAAGTCCCAGTGCCGCGGCGCGAGGCGCGGATCCAGGATCTGCACGGCCTGCGCGCCGCGCGCCCGCAGCAGCCGCGTGGCCAGCGCCGCCTGGCGCCCGCAGCCGATCGCCAGCCGCGGTGGCGCCGCCAGCGCCTGCGCGAAGCCCGGCCCGAACGCCTGGTCCGCGCCCGGCAGCCGGCGCGGCGCGAGCGTCTTCCACGGCGCGCGCGGCTGCAGCGTCCAGGCCTGCGCAGTCAGGTGCAGGGCCCGCGCCAGCGCCTCGGCCTGGCGCACGTTGCCGGCATGGCCATTGGTGAGAGTCCAGGTGCGCGCGGGCGTCATGGGCAACGTTCGACGAAACCGACAAAGCTGTCAGGAGGGGATTGGTGTTGCAACCCAAAACAATCCGTTGCGGGTCCCCTTGGTGTCGCCGGGGTGGTCGCACCCTACACTGCGCCCGGTCGTCGCGCTGGTTCGGCGCACATACCCCCTTGCCCTGACGGAGTGGTTCCGATGTCGCAGTCCCTCGATGCCGCCGCGCTGGATCAGCTGTTCCGCAGCGCGCGCACCTACAGCGCCTTCACCGACGAGCCGGTCACCGATCAGACGCTGCACGCGCTCTACGACCTGCTGAAGTGGGGCCCGACCGGCGCCAACAGCACCCCGGCGCGCTTCGTCTTCGTCCGCTCGCCCGAGGCCAAGGCCAGGCTCAAGCCCTCGCTCGCCCCGGGCAACGTGGACAAGACCATGGCCGCGCCGGTGACGGTGATCGTGGCCTACGACCTGGATTTCCACGAGCACCTGCCCAAGCTCTACCCGCATACCGATGCCAAGGCCTGGTTCGACGGCCCGCAGGAGGCCCGCCGCGAGCCGGCCCTGCTCAGCGCCGTGCTGCAGGGCGCCTATCTGATCCTGGCCGCCCGCGCACTGGGCCTGGATGCGGGCCCGATGTCCGGCTTCGACGCGGCCAAGGCCGACGAGGCCTTCTTCGCCGGCACCTCGCTGCGCGCCAGCTTCCTGGTCAACCTGGGCTACGGCGATGCGTCCGCGCTGCATCCGCGCCTGCCCCGGCTGTCCTTCGACGAGGCCGCGCGCATCGTCTGATGCCGCGGCCGGTTTGCGATTCACCCGGCTCCAACGCCACCGCTGTTCCCTTAGCGCCACACCTCCAAGGAGTTCCTCGCATGCGCAAGTTCCTGCTCGCCGCCGCCCTGTCGGCCCTGGTCGCCCCGGCCTTCGCCGCCCCGACCACCTACAAGCTCGACCCGGGCCACACCGATGTGATCGCCACCTGGAACCACTTCGGCTTCTCCAACCCCAGCGCCCACTTCGGCAACGTCGACGGCACGCTGACCTACGACCCGGCCAACGTGGCCGCCTCCAGCGTCCAGGTGACCCTGCCGCTGTCGGGCCTGGAGAGCTTCGTGCCCAAGTTGAACGAGCACCTGGCCGGCTCGGATTTCTTCGACGCCGCCAAGTTCCCCACCGCCACCTTCAAGTCCACCAAGGTCCAGTCGACCGGCAAGGACAAGCTGAAGGTGACCGGCGACCTGACCATCAAGGGCATCACCAAGCCCGTCGTGCTGGACGTGACCCTGAACAAGGCCGGCGAGCACGCGATGAAGAAGGTGCAGTCGATCGGCTTCGACGCCACCGCCACGGTCAAGCGTTCGGACTTCGGCGTCGGCGCCTACGCGCCGATGGTCAGCGACGAGGTCAAGCTGCACATCACCACCGAGGCCGACGCGGCCAAGGCCAAGTAAGCCCGCACGGCCGACTCGGCCGCGTCTTGCGCAAGCACGGAAGCCGCTGGGGATGTCCCGGCGGCTTTTTCTTTTGGGGTGCTTCGCGCGGTGCGAGGTCGCTGATCCCACTTCGCCGACCAGCCTCGACCCGGCCGGGGGCGACGCCTCGTCTCGATCCGCCATTCTTGGCGGACTCGCCGCTGCGGGCCATCTCTGGCCCGCTCTCCGCGCTCTGCGAGCGTAAAGATCAGGACTTCTTCCAACTCGAAGGCATCAAGCAGCGCTCTGCCCCCTCCCTTTCGCCGCAGGCGAAGGGGAGGGCTGGGGTGGGGTGCTGTTGCTTTTGCTTCTGTGGCTTACTCGGGAAAGCCCCGACCCCTCCCCCTCAGTCGCTAGCCGCGACTTCGAGCTCCCCTGCGCTTCGCGCAAGGGAGGGGGCTCAAGCCAAAGCCTTCTGACTTCAAGCGCGGCACCGCTCGCCGAACCGCTGCCCTTCCGAAGTGAGCAACACCCCAGCGTGAGCCCCGGCCCCGTGGTCGTTTGATCAATGGCGAAAGGTTTCGCCGGGAAAGCCACCATCGCCGCCATGGCGGCTCCCACATGTAGAGCGGAGCTTGCTCCGCTGGGGCCTTCCCCACGAACCGAACGAGAGCAGCGGAGCAAGCCCGCTCTACAGGCAGGCCGCTGCGAGATTTGAGGAGACAGTTGCTCCCACAGGGAGCGAACCGCTTCGGAGGAGCTCTTTCAGGCGCCGGTTTCCAGACCGTAGAGCGCCAGCGCACGCCGCAGGGTGGCGGCGCTCGAGAAGCCCAACGCGTCCAGTCCCGCTGCGCGGGCGCCGTTGACGTTCTCGTCGCGGTCGTCGATGAACAGCGTCTCGGCCGGCGCCGCGTCCAGCAGCGCGAGCGCACGCAGGTAGGCCTCCGGCGAAGGCTTGGCGATGCCGACATCGCCCGCGCCCACGACCCGGTCGGCGAACAACGGGAACAGCGGCGGACAGATGCGCCCCAGGTGCAGCGTCAGGAACGGCCCGTTGTTGGTGAAGATCGCTACCGCCGCCTGCCGCGACACCGCCCCGGCCAGCGCCACCATCGCCGGATCGGCCGGCGTGGCCAGCGCACGCGCGGCGATGCAGTCCTCCAGCGTCAGCCGCGCTCCCAGGCGGCGCGAGAGCTCGTCGGCATAGTCCACCGGCCGCCACAGACCGACGTCCGACTCGTGTTCCAGCCCCGAGTCGAACAGCGCCGCCTGCACCGCGCCCGGCGTGGTGCCGCTGCGGCGCGCCAGCTCGCACAGGCGCAGGCGGCGGTCGTAGCGCGCCAGCACGTCGTCCAGATCGAACAGCACCAGCCTGGGCTGGCGGAACGGGCGTGGCCGGGAGCGGGGTTGGGGAGTGGACAACATGAACAGGCCGATCGGAGCGAGCTGCCGAGCATAGCCGCCTCCGGGCGGGTGGGCCGAGGTTGTCCCAATTCCTGTCCCAGCCTACCCACCAAGGCGCCACTCACCCGTCACGGGAGATGGCCGGGGTGACAGCTGAGGTTAGCTTCGTGTCAACGCAGGGCGTCGCCTTCCCGCACGCCGCACGGTCAAGGGGGCCGTTGCGCCGCCCTGCGCCCCACCCCCCACCTCGCTTTACCTATTCCGCCTTGCAAGGAGTACAGGTCATGCGCAGTCGCTTCACCCGCCATTCCCTCGCCGTCGCCGTCGCGGCTTCCCTCGCCCCCTCCCGTGCAAGCCTGCGTGGCCTGTCCTCGGCCATGCTGCTCGGCCTGGCGGTCCAGGCGGCCAGCGCCGCCGACCTGCCCGCGGCGCCCGCCGCCGACGAGACGCCGGCCGAGCCCCAGGCCAAGACCCTGGACGCCGTCAGCGTCATCTCCACCGGTACGCGCAAGGCCAACATGGCCGTGACCGACAGCCCGGCGCCGATCCAGTTGGTCAGCGCCGAAGCGCTGTCCAAGACCGCCGCGCCGGACCTGATGAACGCCATCGCCAACCAGGTGCCCTCGTACAACGCCTCCCAGGTCGGCGGTGACATGGCCAGCCAGACCCTGACCGCCTCCATGCGCGGCCTGACCGCCAACCACACCCTGGTGCTGGTCAACGGCAAGCGCCGCCACGTCACCTCCAACTTCGGCGTGGCCGGCAGCGGCGAGATGGCCACCGACCTGTCCTTCATCCCGCAGTCCGCGATCGACCATGTCGAAGTGCTGACCGACGGCGCCGCGGCGCTGTACGGCTCGGACGCCATCGCCGGCGTGATCAACATCATCCTGAAGAAGAACTCCTCCGGCGGCGAGTTCAACGCCGGCTATGCCGGCTACTCCGATGGCGGTGGCGGCACCGATTCGTGGGGCGGCAACATCGGCCTGGGCGGCGACAACGGCTTCGTCAGCATCAGCGTCGAGGCCGAGAACCGCGAGTCGGTCTACCGCTTCTCCAACCCCAGCTACGCCAACTGCCTGCTCAACCAGGACGCGTGCCGCGCCTACGCCACCGCCAACGGTCGCTCGGACCTGCTCAGCCGCCTGGCCAACGACCAGGGCGCGCTGCTCAACAAGCGCTTCCCCGGCCTCAACGCCTGGCTGAACCCGCCCGAGATTCACCGCAAGATCGCCATGTTCAACGCCGGCTACGACTTCGGCGACGGCCTGGAGTTCTACGCCTTCGGCAGCTACGGCAAGAAGACCGCCCAGTCCGAGGAGAACTATCGCCGTCCCTCGCAGGACGGTGGTTACACCGATCCGACCACCGGTGAGGTCAAGCACAAGTACGCCTACGGCTTCAATCCGTCCGAGCGCTCGGAGGAGAAGGACTACGACATCACCGCAGGCCTGAAGGGCGATTTCGCCGACGGCTGGATGTGGGACATCTCGACCGAGTACGGCCGCAACGAGATGGACGTCTACACCGTCAACTCGATGAACTTCTCGCTGTGGCAGGCCACCGGCAGCTCGCCGGAGAACTTCTACGACGGCACCTTCTACAGCACCCAGTGGGATACCAACGCCAGCGTCACCAAGGACTTCGACATCGGCCTGAGCGGCGGCCCGCTGACCCTGAACGCCGGCCTGAACTACCGCCGCGACGGCTACGGCATCGAAGCCGGCGAGCCGGCCTCCTACTACGGCGCCGGCGCCTCGTCCTTCCCGGGCTACAACCCGCTCTCGGCCGGCGACTACTCGCGCCATAGCGAGGCGGTGTTCGCCGACGTGATCCTGTACCCGGTCGATGCCTGGCTGGTGGACATCGCCGGCCGCTACGAGAAGTACAGCGACTTCGGCAGCAAGGCGATCGGCAAGTTCACCACCCGCTACGACTTCTCCGACACCTTCGCCATCCGCGGTACGGCCAGCACCGGCTTCCGCGCGCCGAACATGGGTGAGAACTACTACACCGCCATCCAGGTCAGCCCGACCGGCGCGACCGCCACGCTGGCCGGCGCCTCGGTCGGCAACGGCCTGAAGCCGGAGACCAGCACGAACTTCTCGCTGGGCCTGGTGTTCTCGCCGCTGCCCAACCTGACCTCGACCCTGGACGCCTACCAGATCAAGATCTCCGACCGCACCTACATGGGCTCCTTCGCCTATTCGCAGGCGCAGTCGGCGGCCACCCGCACCGGCCGCACCACGGGCCGCTGGAACGCCGACCTGCCCGATCCGGCCGACACCGACGGCGACGGCGTTCCGGACGACAACTACAACCAGATCCTGGGCAACGCCCTGGTCGCCGGCGGCTTCATCAGCAACGCCAACGACCCGTCCGCGCCGGGCGGCAGCTTCGACCAGACCGCGCGCGCCAACATCAACCTGAGCTTCCTCAGCAACGTGCTGGACACCAAGACCACCGGCGTGGACTGGGTGACCAACTACACCAGCGACATGTCCTGGGGCTCGATCGACTGGCTGCTGGCGGCCAACTACAACAAGACCGAGGTGACCCGGGCCGGCCGCGTGCCGGGCTTCGAGACCATCCCGCTGTTCACCGAAGCCAACATCTACGACATCGAGCACGCCAGCCCGAAGTTCCGCGTCAACCTGGCGGCGACCTTCAACTGGCAGAAGTTCACCCTCACCCTGCGCGAGTCGATCTATGGCCCGCAGACCCAGGTCAACAGCCTGGCCGGCTATGAGAGCCTGGCCGACCAGCTGGACGTGATCACCCTGGGCAGCGGCGAGTACTACAAGCTCAAGCTCGGCACGATGGCCACCACCGGCTTCGACCTGAGCTTCAAACCCACCGACAGCTGGACCCTGAGCGTGGGCGGCGATAACGTGTTCAACAAGTACCCCGACAAGATCCCGTCGGCGGTGTGGAACTACGACGTGGCCAACTACCAGAACGGCAACAACGAGTACATCGCCAGCAGCAACTACGCCGGCTTCAGCGGCAGCCCGATCGGTTACTTCGGCGCGCGCTACTACGCCAAGCTCACCTACCGCTTCTGATCCAAACCCGCCGGTGCGCGCTTGGTGCGCGCATCGGCGGTGCCTTGCGCGGGTGCGTTTCCGCGTTCTCCCGAAACAGGCCGCTTCGGCGGCCACGCAGACGAGTCAGACATGCAAGACAGTGTTCGTAACGGCATGACCCGTCGCCAGCTTCTGGGCCGCATCGGCCTGGCCGCCGGCGGCACGATGATGTACCAGGCGATGACCAGCCTGGGGTTCGCCGCCGATTCGGGCTACGCAGGCCCGGTCAAGCTGCAGGGCAATCCCAAGGGCGCCACCGTGCTGATCCTGGGCGCGGGCCTGGCCGGCATGAGCGCAGCCTACGAGCTGCGCAAGGCCGGCTACAAGGTCAAGATCCTCGAGTACAACGCCCGTCCCGGCGGTCGCAACTGGACCCTGCGCGGCGGCGACACCTATACCGAGCTGGGCGGCGAAACGCAGCACTGCGGCTTCGATCCCGGCCTGTACATCAATCCCGGTCCGTGGCGCATCCCGCACCACCACCGCGCGATGCTGGCCTACTGCAAGCAGTTCGGCGTGGCGCTGGAGTCCTTCGTCCAGGTCAACTACAACGCCTACCTGCACAACACCAACGCCTTCGGAGGCAAGCCGCAGCGCTTCCGCGAGATCGATGCGGACTACCAGGGCAATGTCTCCGAGCTGCTGGCCAAGATCACCCGCCAGGGCGCGCTGGACAAGCTGGTCACCAAGGAGGACCAGGAGCTGCTGCTCGAATCGCTGCGCAGCTGGGGCGCGCTGGACAAGAACTTCGCCTACACCACCAGCGACATCAGCAGCATGCGCCGCGGCTTCGCCAAGTACCCCGGCGGCGGCGTGTCGGGCAAGCCGGAGTTCTCCAAGCCGATGTCGCTGCAGGACGTGCTTGGCTCGCACCTGTGGAATCAGCTGGCGGCCGGCAAGAACATCGAGATGCAGACCGCCATGTTCCAGCCGGTCGGCGGCATGGACATGGTCGGAAAGGCCTTCGCCCGCGAGCTGGGCCCGGGCGTGATCCAGTACAACGCCAAGGTCGTGGACATCGACCAGGACGACCACGGCGTCAGCGTGACCTACGAGGACACCGGCGCGCCGGGCAACAAGCAGGTCGCCAAGGCAGACTGGTGCATCTGCACCATTCCCTTCTCGGTGCTCAGCCGCATCCCGGTCAAGGTCGGCCCGGCCATGACCGAGGCGATCACCAATCTGCCCTACGCCTCCTCGGTCAAGGTGGGCCTGCAGTTCAAGCGCCGCTTCTGGGAAGAGGACGACAACATTTACGGCGGCATCAGCTACACCAACCTGCCGATCACCAACATCAGCTATCCCAGCACCGGCTTCCACGCCGCGGGCAAGGGCGTGCTGCTGGGCGCCTACATCTGGGGCCTGGATGCCTACGACTTCACCTCGCACAGCCCGGCCGAGCGCGTGCGCCGCGCGGTGGCCTTCGGTAGCCAGATCCATCCGCAGTACCCGGCCGAGTTCGACAACGGTGTGTCGGTGGCCTGGCATCGCGTGCCCAGCAACCACGGCTGTTTCGGCCAGTGGGACGAAGCCCTGCGCGCCAAGCACTACGCCGCGGCCACGCAGATCGACGGCCGCATCGCCATGGCCGGCGAACACATCTCCTACATCCCGGCCTGGCAGGAGGGCGCGGTGCTGTCCGCGCACGATGTCATCGGCCGCCTGCACGCCAAGGTCATGGCGACCGGAGGCCGGGCATGAGCCGCCGCACGTGGTACCGCTTCGGCGGCGCGCTGACGCTGGCCGCTTCCGCGCTGGCGCTGCCGGCGCTGTGGGCACCGGGCGCGCAGGCGCAGACCTCGGACGCCACCGGCCTGCTGCAGACGCGCGATTTCTCGCACGCCGACGGCGCCCAGGTGTACGCCACCATCTGCGCCGGCTGCCATATGCCGGCCGGGCAGGGCGCGCGCGGCGCGGGCGAATACCCCGCGCTGGCGGGCAACCCCAAGCTGGGCGCGGCGCCGTACGTGGAAATGATGGTGTTGAACGGCCATGGCGCCATGCCGGGCTTCGGTCCTATGCTCAGCGACGGGCAGATCGCGCAGGTCACCACTTACGTGCGCACCCATTTCGGCAACCAGTACGACGATGCGGTGAGCGAGGCCGACGTCAAGGCGCTGCGCGCCTCGCTGGCGAGCACCGCCACGCCCGAGCAAGACGACTGACATCCTTTCCATGAAGATCCCAGGAGCCACCATGACCCTGTCCCGCCGCCTGTCCCTGTTCCTGCTGGCCGCGCCGCTGGCGCTGTCGGCCCACGCCGCCGACGTCAAGCGCTACGCCATCCCCGGCAGCGACTTCCCGATCGCCTCGGCCGTGGAGATCCCGGCCGGCAAGACCACCATCTACCTCAGCGGCAAGGTGCCGGCCGTGGCCGACCCGGCCGCGCCCAAGGACTCGATGGAGGCCTTCGGCGACACCAAGACCCAGACCATCAGCGTGCTCACCCAGATCAAGCAGCAGCTCGAAGGCATGGGGCTGGGCATGAAGGACGTGGTCAAGATGCAGGCCTTCCTGGTCGGCGGCCCTGAGAACGGCGGCAAGATGGATTTCAAGGGCTTCATGGAGGGCTATACCCAGTTCTTCGGCAAGGAGGCCAAGCAGATGAACCTGCCGGCGCGCTCGGCCTTTCAGATCGCCGCCCTGGGCAATCCGGGCATGCGCATCGAAATCGAAGTCGTCGCCGTCCGTCCCTGATCCCGATCGAGGAATCGTTCCCATGAAGCAGCCGCTCTCCCGTCGTGGTTTCCTGCGTGGTTCCGCCCTGGCCGCCGGTGCGGGCGTCGGCGCACCCCTGCTGTCCCTGTCCGGCCTGGCCCTGGCCCAGAACCAGTCGCGCAAGCGCCTGAAGGTCGACCCGGCGGCCTCGGCCGCCGCGGGCCTGGCGCCGGTCTACATCAACGCCAACGAGAACCCCTACGGCCCCAGCCCGGCGGCCCTGAAGGCCATCGACGGCATCGCCCCGCAGGGCGGTCGCTACCTGGGCGATCTGCAGACCGAGCTGGTCGGCGAACTGGCCAGCCAGCTCGGCCTCAAGCCGGAAAACATCGTGCCCTACGCCGGCTCGACCCCGCCGCTGCAGTACACGGTGATGGCCTTCACCTCGCCGAGCGCGGCGCTGGTCACCGCCGACCCCACCTTCGAGCAGGCCTGGCGGGTGGCCGACGCGATCAAGGCGCCGGTGCACAAGCTGCCGCTGCGCAAGGACTACAGCCACGACGTGCAGGCCATGTGCGCCGCCGACGCCAGCGCCGGCATGCTCTACATCTGCAATCCCAACAATCCCACCGGCTCGCTGACCACGCGCAAGGACATCGAGTACGCCCTGGCCAACAAGCCCAAGGGCAGCATCCTGGTGCTGGACGAGGCCTACATCCATCTCTCGCCCAACGCGGTCAGCGGCGTGGACCTGGTGGCCAAGGGCGAAGACGTGGTGGTGCTGCGCACCTTCTCCAAGCTCTACGGCATGGCCGGCATCCGCCTGGGCTATGCGGCCGCCCGCCCGGACCTGTTGGCCAAGCTGACCTACTACGGCTTCAACTCGCTGCCGGTGACCGCCGCCGCGGCCGGCCTGGCCAGCCTGCGCGATCCGCAGCTGGTCCCGCAGCGGCGCAACGCCAACACCGTGTTGCGCGATGAGGTCACTACCTGGCTGACCGCGCAGGGCTATCCCTGCACGACGTCGGAAAGCAACTGCTTCATGGTCGACGTCAAGCGCCCGGCGCCGGAGTTCATGAAGGCCATGGCGACCTACGGCGTCTTCGTCGGTCGCGCCTGGGCGGTGTGGCCGACCTGGTCGCGCATCACCGTGGGCACGCCGGTGGAAATGGCGCGCTTCAAGGACGCCTTCGCCAAGGTCATGGCCGGGCAGATGGGTCCGCTGGACGTCAAGACCGCGATGCTCAGCGACGAACGCCGCGACGGCAGCCTGACCCTGGTCTGATCTCTGCGTTGAAGCAAGGGCCGGCGCGCAATGCGCCGGCCCTTTGCGTTACTCCGGGCTGCTGGCCGCGCCGATCAGCCCGCGCTGCAGGGCGTTGCCCAGCGCGGCTTCGCGTGTACCGGCTTCCAGCTTGCGGTAGAGATTCTTCAGGTGGAACTTGACCGTGTTCTCCGACAGCGACAGGCGTCGGGCGATCTGCTTGTTGGACAGGCCGCTGGCCAGCTCCTGCAGGACTTCCAGTTCGCGCTCGCTGAAGAGTTGCACCGCCAGCGCATCCTCGCAGGACAGCTTGTCCAGCAGGGTCTGGATGGTCAGGGCGCGGGTGGTGCCGGCCACGGCGTCGGGATCGTGCTGCCGCGCCACGCGTAGCAGCGCCTTGACCGGCAGACCCGGTTCCAGTGCGACCTGCCAGGCACGCGTGGCGGCGATGCGGTCCAGCGCGGCCGACAGTGCCGGCAGGGCCTGCTGCAGTTCGCCGCGCTGCTGGCGCACCAAGGCCATGCGCACGCGCACGCGGTCCAGGTGGTGGGCGTCGTCGCGTTCGCGGGCATCGTTCTCCAGCGCCTGCAGCAGCGCCAGGGCGCGGCCGCTGCGGCCGGCTTCGGCATGCCAGCGCGCCAGCGCCAGGCCCAGCGCCTGCGACTGGCGCCAGGTGTGGGCATTGGCCAGCGCGTGCTGCAGGGCCATTTCGCCGCCGCTGCGGGCCAGGGCGGCATCCAGTGCGTGGTCGGCGGGCAGGTCCAGCTGCACGTCCACCCGCCAGGCGGCGGAGAGGTCGGCCAGACGCGTCAGGTGACGACGCGCCGCCAGTGCATCGAGGCGATCGAGCAGCGCGCAGGCGGTACGGCCGCTGCGGTCGCGCTGGCGCGCCAGTGCCAGTGCGGTGCCGAAACCGGCGACGTAGACATCGACCCAGCCGTCGCCCGCTTCCAGCACCTCGAGCGCGCCGTCAAGCTGGTCGGCGGCCTCGTCGTGGCGCCCGCGTTCGAGCAGCAGCTGGGCGATCAGGCAGCGGCAGGCCGCCACCAGCACCGCATCGCTGCCCTGGTGCGATTGCGCCAGCTGCATGGCGCGCGCGTACACGGCTTCGGCCTGATCCAGCGCGCCGCGGTAGAAGTAGCTCTGGCCCAAGTGCGTCAGCGCGTAGCCCACCGCGATCTGGGTGCGGTCCTGTTCGAAGGCCAGCGCGCCCTCGCGCGCCAACTGCTCGGCCTGGGCGAACTGGCCGCGTCCCAGCGCGGTGGTCGCGCAGATGCACAGCAGGGTGCCGCGGCCAAGGTGGTCTTCCTGGTCCAGCGCCTGCGCCTGCGCGGCCAGCTGCGCCACGCCGCGCGGCTGCGAGCAGATCTGATCCATCAGGTCGCGCAGCAGCGCCACGACCACGGTGTAGTCGCGCTCCAGCGGCGCACGCACCTCGTCGGGGAAGCTACGGAACCGCTCGAGCAGGGTCTGGGCATGGCCGAATTCGCCCACGCGCAGGTGCAGATAGGCCTGGGTGAGATTGAGCGCCGGCGTATCGCGCACCGTGCGCGGATCGAACTGGCGCAGCAGTGCGCGCGTGGCGGCGATGCCCTGGGAGAGCAGCAGCTGCCAAGTGCCGGCGCGCGCGATGCAGTCGGCGGCCAGGGCTACATCGTGGGCGCCCAGCGCATGGCGCACCGCTTCGGCCAGCTGCCCGTGCGCGGCGCACCACAGCGCGGCGCGGCGGTGCAAGGTCTGGCCCAGCGCCGGCGATCGCCGCTCCAGCTGCAGATGCAGGAACTCGGCGAACAGCGGGTGATAACGGAACCACGCGTGGTCGTCGTCCAGCGGGACCAGCAGGCCGTGGAAGTGGCCCAGCCGGTCCAGCAGCCGGCCGCTGTCCTGGCGCTGGCGCACCGCATCGGCCAGGGGCGCGTTGAAGCGCGCCAGGCCCGAGGTCTCCAGCAGGAAGTCCCGCAGCTCCTCGTCCAGATCGCTGACCACCTGTTCGGCCAGATAGGCCGCCAGTCCGGCCGAGCGGCCGCTGAAACGCGCGATGTCATCGCCGCGGGTCTGGCCGCAGGCGAGCCAGGCGGCAGCCAGGCGCACGGCCACCGGCCAGCCTTCGGTCTTGCCGCGCAGACGCTTGGCATCCTCGTCGCTGGCCTGCGTGCCGAGCAGGGCGCGGGTCTCGCCGCCGTTCATGGCCAGCTGCGCGGCATCGATCCGCTGCAGGGCGCCGCGCACCGACAGCCGCGCCAGCGGCAGCGCGGGCGCGCGCCGGGTCGCCAGCAGCACATGCAGATGCGGGCCGCCGTGTTCGACCAGCAGGGTGATCAGTTCGTCGTTGCGCGGGCAGGCGGCGCGGTCGTAATCGTCCAGCACCAGCACCAGCGGGCGCTGCGTGCAGCGGATGGCGCGCAGCAGCGCGGTGCGCAGCGCGGCCAGGTCCAGTTCGCGCCAGTGCAGCCCGCCCAGCGGCGTGGCGCCGGCCTCGCCAGCGGTGACGCCCAGCGCCAGACCCAAATAGGCCAGCAGGCGGCCGGGCTCGGCATCGTCCTCGTCCAGGGACAGCCAGGCCGCATCGACGGTGCCGCGCTCGAGCAGATGCGCATGCCACTGCGCCAGCAGCGTGGTCTTGCCGAACCCCGGCGGCGCCAGCAGCAGGGTCAGCGGCACGCCGATACCGGCGTCCAGGTGCGTCAGCAGACGGTCACGGCGCACGGCGTCCAGATGCAGGCGAGGCGGCTCGAGCTTGTCCGGCAGCACCCAGTCCCCGGTGGAGCCGGGCTCACGGGCAGCGGGTGGACGGCGTCCGACCAGAGCAACGGGTTTGGCGATGGGCACGACGAGTCTCCGCAGCGGCGGCCTCGTCCAAGGCCATCCCGCGTGGTGTGGCAGCCCGGCGGTTCAGACCCGGCTGCGCGTGGGCCCCCGCCCATGCCCATCCACTGGACATCCTGTTCCAGACATTAAAGTTTCGTGAGGCGCTTGCCAAGCGCCGGGCGTCGGCTGCGCCGGTTCAGTGTGCGGAGATCGCCCTGAAGGCGCCGCGCGCCGCCTCCAGTGTGGCCTGGATGACAGAATCGTCATGCGCGCTGGAGACGAAGCCGGCCTCGTAGGCCGAGGGCGCCAGGAATACCCCGCGCTCGAGCATCGCCTGGAAGAAGCGGTTGAACGCGCCGATGTCGCAGGCCGTGGCCTGGGCATAGGTGTCCACCTGGGCATCGGTGAAGAACAGGCCGAACATCGCCCCGACCTGGTTGGTGGTCACCGCCACGCCGGCCTCGTGCGCGGCCGCGCGCAGGCCTTCGCACAGGCGCGCGGTGGCGGCGCTCAGCCGCTCGTGGAAGCCGGGCGCCTGGATCAGCTCCAGCATCGCCAGGCCGGCGGCCATGGCCACCGGATTGCCGGAGAGCGTGCCGGCCTGGTAGATCGGCCCGGCCGGCGCGATCTGCTGCATCAGGTCGGCGCGGCCGCCGTAGGCGCCCACCGGCATGCCGCCGCCGATGATCTTGCCGAAGGTGGTCAGGTCCGGGGTGATGCCGTACAGCGCCTGCGCGCCGCCCAGGGCGACGCGGAAGCCGGTCATCACCTCGTCGAAGATCAGCAGCGCGCCGTGGCGGGTGCACAGCGCGCGCAGGTGCTGCAGATAGCCCGGGCGCGGCGGGATGCAGTTGGCGTTGCCCACCACCGGCTCGATGATCACCGCAGCGATCTCCCCCCCGCAGGCATCGAACAGCGCGCTGGCCTCGTCGAAGTCGTTGTAGCTCAGCGTGCTGGTGAGCTCGCTCAGCGCGGCCGGCACGCCCGGCGAGGTCGGTACGCCCAGGGTCAGCATGCCGCTTCCGGCCTTGACCAGGAACGAGTCGCCGTGGCCGTGGTAGTTGCCCTCGAACTTGACGATGCGGCTGCGCCCGGTGGCGCCGCGTGCCAGGCGGATCGCCGACAGGGTGGCCTCGGTCCCGGAATTGACCATGCGCACCATCTCGCAGGCCGGCACCAGGCGGGTGATCGTCTCGGCCATGGTCACCTCGGCCGGGCAGGGCGCGCCGAAGGACAGGCCGTCGGCGATCGCCCGGGCCACCGCCTCGCGCACGTGCGGATGGTTGTGGCCGACGATCATCGGACCCCACGAGCCGACGTAATCGATGTAGCGGTTGCCGTCGACGTCGTACAGGTAGGCGCCGTCGGCGCGCTGGACGAAGAACGGCTCGCCGCCGACCGACTTGAACGCCCGCACCGGCGAGTTCACGCCCCCGGGGATCAGCTGCCGGGCGCGGGCGAAGAGGGCGTGGGAGCGGTCGTGGTTCATCGAGGCAAGTCCTGGCAGGGCGGGGGTCGTTTCATCTGAAAGCGATGCAACGCAGCGCCCTATTGTCGTGGCAGCGCCCTGCCGGGGCCAACCCGACCTGAACTACCCGGGCGGGTGGGCCCTACCCGCCGCTGATGGGGCGCCAGGTCGTGTCGGCGCATAGCATCGGCCGACACACAGTGGCCTGCATAAGGTCATGGCGAAGCATCATTCGCCATCTGCGGCATGCAGCTCCCACTGTGTAAGACGCAGCGCCACATGGGGGTGGCGCTGTGTATCGACCACAGTTCCACTCGGGGAAAACACCAACATATGAAGCGCATCCTCCGCCGCAGCGCCCTGGCGCTCGCATTGACGCTGGCTGCAGGCAGCACCTATGCCCAGTCCACCACCGGCCGCATCTTCGGTACCGTCCAGGGCGCAGAGACCGGCGACACGGTTCTGGTCCAGAGCGGCAGCGGCTTCTCGCGCGAAGTGCCGGTCGAAGGCGGCCGCTACGCGCTGGGCAGCCTGCCGCTGGGCAGCTACACCGTCACCCTCAAGCACGCCGGCCAGACGGTCGACACGCGCGAGAACGTCAGCATCCTGGTCGGCGCGGGCACCGAAGTCGGCCTGTCGGCCGGTGGCGGCGGTGCGGCCACCACACTGGGCTCGGTCAAGGTCTCGGCGATGAGCCTGTCGCCGATCGACGTGTCCAGCGTCGACACGCGCACGGTGGTCACCGCCGAGCAGCTGCAGCAGCTGCCGCTGGGCCGCAACGCCGAGGCCATCGCGCTGCTGGCGCCGGGCGTGGTGGTCAACAGCGGCGGCTTCGACAACGGCCCGCTGGGCGGCTCGCTGCCGAGCTTCGGCGGTTCGGCCGCGTCGGAGAACGCGTACTACCTCAACGGCTTCAACACCACCTCGACCGCCAACAATCTGGGCGGCCTGACGCTGCCGTACGGCGCGATCGACCAGCAGGAAGTCATCGTCGGTGGCTACGGCGCCCAGTACGGCCGCTCCAACGGCGGCGTGATCAGCCAGATCGGCAAGAGTGGCACCAACGAATGGAAGTTCGGCGCCTCGGCGGTGTTCGAGCCCGAGGCCTTCAAGGCCAGCCAGAAGGACATCTACTGGCGTCCTGACAGCCAGAGCTCCACGGTCAACAACACCGCCTACCGCTATGCGCGTGCGGCCAACGGCCTGTACCAGCCGCTGAGCGAGACCAAGGCGACCTCGGAGACCTACAGCGCCTACGTCGGCGGCCCGATCATCCAGGACAAGCTGTTCTTCTTCCTCGCCGGCGAGCGCGTCAACTCGCACGGCACCCGCATCCTCAGCAACCGCGACGCCGACAACGGCAATGTCGGCGGCCTGACCGAGTACGAGTACCAGCAGAACCGCCTGTACGGCAAGGTGAACTGGTACATCACCGACAACCACCTGCTGGAACTGACCGGCGCCAGCGACAAGTACAAGACCAACGGCGACATCTATCGCTACAACTACATCACCCGCACCAAGGGCGCGTTCTACAACAAGGAAAACACCAACGAGGCCGGTCCGCGCCTGTACCTGGCCAAGTACACGGGCTATTTCGGCGACAACGTCACCGTCAGCGCGCTGTACGGTCAGATGAACACGCCCGACGAGATCAGCTACTACAACTACGATCCGGGCAAGGGTCCGGTGATCAACAGCGTCGCGCTGCAGAATCCGGCCTACAACGGCGGCACCCCGATCGTCGGCGCGCAGAAGCAGACCTCGATCACCGCGCCGGACCGTGAGTACGAGAAGCGCAACCTGCGCCTGAGCGTGGAATGGCGCATCGGCGATCACGCGATCACCGCCGGCGTCGACAACCAGAAGCTGCAGGCCACCAACATCGGTACCTACGCCTCCGGCCCCGGCTATGCCTGGACCTACGGCCGGACCAACGATCCCTATGGCCTGCAGACCGGCGGCCTGATCAGCCAGTCCGCCAACGAGGCGGGTGGCAAGGGTGCGCCGAGCCCGGGCCTGGTCGATCCGACCTATGGCGCGTCGGGTTACTACGTGACCAAGGACACCACCACCGGCCTGAACTCCTACGACGCCGACCAGAAGGCCTACTACCTGGAAGACAAGTGGCAGGTCACTGACAACGTGCTGCTGAGCCTGGGCCTGCGCAAGGACGAGTTCACCAACTACGTGCCGATCAGCCACGTGCCCTACATCAGCGTCGACGCCTGGTCGCCGCGCGTGGGCTTCAGCTGGGACGTGCACGGCGATTCGAGCCTGAAGGTCTTCGGTAACGTCGGCCGCTATTACCTGGGTCTGCCGCTGTCGGCCGTGGGCCTGTTCACCGCCAATGTGTCCAAGAACGAGTACTTCACCTACAGCGGCATCAACCCCGACGGCACGCCGATCATTTCCAAGTCGCTGGGTCCGGCCGTGTCGGCCAACTCGCGCTTCGGTCGCGCCTCGGACCCGAGTGCCGCGGTGGTCAAGGACATCAAGGGCGAGAACCAGGACGAGGCCATCCTGGGCTTCAGCCAGGATCTGAGCATCGGCTGGACCTATGGCGTGCGCGCCATCTACCGCCGCCTCAACGACGCCATCGACGACCAGAACTTCGACACCGACAACCGCGGCCTGGTGCAGTCCGCCGCCGCCCAGGGCGTCGCGGTCGACTGGACCCGCACCGCCGGTGCCGAGCTGATCAACCCGGGCAAGACCAATGTCTGGAACGTCTACGACACCAGCGGCAACCTGCGCCAGGTGACGGTGACGCGTCAGGCGGCCGGCTTCCCCGAGCTCAAGCGCGACTACGGTGCGCTGGAGTTCAACCTGGAGCGTCCGTTCGACGGCAAGTGGTACACCAAGATGAACTACGTCTGGTCCCACAGCTATGGCACCACCGAGGGTCAGCTGCGTTCGGATCTGTTCCGCTCCGGCGGCGCGCTGGGCAGCTATCAGGGCCAGGCTTCGGTGTCCACGACGCAGAGCTGGGATCACGCGGCGCTGATGGAGCACGTCAACGGCGATCAGTCCAACGATCACCGTCACCAGATCAAGATGTACGGCTATTACCAGATGACCGAGGAGTGGGGCGTCTCGGGTAACCTGAGCATGATCTCCGGCGCGCCGAAGCACTGCCTGGGCAACTATTACGGCACGGCCTATACCGGCACCGACCCGGCCGGTTACGGCGGCAGCTCGGTCACCGGTGGTCCCTACCACTACTGCTACAACCCCGCGACCGGCAAGGGCGAGCCTTCGCCTCCCGGCTCGCACGGGCGCCTGCCGTGGGTCAACCAGTTCGACCTGGGCCTGACCTGGAAGCCGGTGTTCGCCGACGGCAAGCTGGCCGTGAGCCTGAACGTGTTCAACCTGCTCAACGCGCAGAAGGCGATCACGGTCTATCCGTTCTCGCAGCTGCCCGATGGTTCGGTCAACCCGCTGTACGGCCAGAACGTGGTCTACCAGACTCCGCGCTACGCCCGTCTGACCGCCAGCTACGATTGGTAAGCCGCTGTCGCGTCCGCCCCGGTCTTCGGGGCGGACGCATGGGGACATCGAGTGGATCACGGCGCCGCGGCACGTCCGCGGCGTCGTCTTGTTCGAAAGCACAATGAGGAGTGGGTCATGGGTGTCATGAAGAAGAAGTTGCTGGTCGCCGCGCTGCTGGCGTGCACGGGTCTGTCCGGCCAGGCGCTGGCCAAGGATGTGGTGGTGTCGGAGAAGGCGCGCGCGCTGCAGGCCAGCGCGATCAATCTGGATACGCATCTGGACACGCCGGCGCTGTTCGGCCAGCCGGGCTGGAAGATCACCGACCGGCATTCCTTCCAGGGCGACGGCAGCCAGATCGACTATCCGCGCATGGTCGAAGGCGGGCTGGACGGCGGCTTCTGGGTGGTCTACACCGGCCAGGGTCCGCTGGATGAGATGAGCAAGCTCAAGGCGCGCGATTTCGGCCTCAAGCGGCTGGGCGAGATCCGCGAGATGGTCGCGGCCAACCCCGACAAGTTCGCGCTGGCCACCGTGGCCGGCGACGCGGCGCGGATCAAGGCCGAGGGCAAGAAGTCGGTCTACATCAGCATGGAGAACGCCTATCCGCTCTCGCACGATCCCACGCTGCTGAGCTACTACTACAAGGCCGGCCTGCGCATGCTCTCGCTGGTGCACGGCAGCCACAACGACTTCGCCGACTCGGCCGGCACCGCGCCGGGCGCGGTGACCGCGCGCGAGGGCCTGACCGACAAGGGCCGGCAGATGATCGTCGAGGCCAACAAGCTCGGCATCATCCTGGACCACTCGCACGCCTCGCCGGAGGTGTTCGACCAGATGATCGCCCTGTCCAAGGCGCCGATCATCCTGTCCCACAGCGGCGCGTGGGACGTCTACCCGCATCCGCGCAACCTGGACGACAAGCGCCTGAAGGTGCTGGCCGCGCATGGCGGCGTGATCCAGGTGAATTCGCTGGGCGGCTACCTCATCGACACCGGCGCCACGCCGGAATATCGCGCCGAGCTCGGCAAGATCTACCAGTCCTTCGGCGGTCGGCGCGGGCTCGATGCGGACGCGCGCAAGCAGGCGATGGCGCAGATCGCCGCGCTGGACGCCAAGTACAACATCAAGAAGGCCAACTTCGACGATTACACGCGCCACCTGCTGCACATCATCGAGGTGGCCGGCTGGCAGCACGTCGGCCTGGGCGCGGACTGGGATGGCGGCGGTGGCGTGGCCGGCTACGAGGACATCACCGCCCTGCCCAAGGTGGTGCAGGCGCTGCTGGACGCCGGCTACAAGGACGACCAGGTCCGCGCCATCCTCGGCGGCAATACCGTGCGCCTGATCGAGACGGTGCAGTCGCTGGCCGACCCGGCCGCGGTCAAGGCCGCGCTGGATTAAGCGAGCCGGCCCCTAGTCGAACAAGGCCCGCAGCGCGCGGGCGGTGGCCACCGGATCGGGCGCATCGAACACGCCGCCGATCGCCGCCACCAGGTCGGCGCCGGCGGCGATGATCGGCCCGGCGTTGGCGGGCGTCAGCCCGCCGATCGCCACGCGCGGCACGCCCAGGCCGGCGGTGGCGTCGAACACCGCGGTGGTCGCCCGGTGCGGGCCGGGCTTGCTGCGGCTGGCGAAGAAGGCGCCGAAGCTGACGTAGCTGGCGCCTTCTTCCACGGCCTCGTAGGCCAGCGCCGGTTGGTCGTAGCACGAGGCGCCAAGCAGCGCGTCGGGGCCGAGGGTGGCGCGCAGCTCGGCCAGCGGCGTGGTGGCGTCCTCGCGATGCAGGCCGGCCGCGCCGAGCTCGAGCGCCAGCGCGGCATCGTCGTTGATGATCAGCGGCACGCCTGCGGCCTGACACAGCGGCAGCAGGGCGGCGGCCTGGCGCGCGCGCTGGGCATCGCCCACCGACTTGTTGCGGTACTGCAGCCAGGTGACCGCGCCGCTGTCCAGCAGCGGTCGCACGCGCGCCAGCAGCTGCGCGTCATCGTTGAGATCGGGCGTGAGCAGGTACAGGCCACGGGGCAGGGAAGCAGGCATGGCGACTCCGGTGTGCAGGGGGCCTGTGTGACAATGGGGCACCCCTAGGACCTGCGATTATCCGATGCCCGAGCCCGATGCCACCACCTACCGCAACTGGATGTGCGTGGTCTGTGGATTCATCTACCGCGAAGCCGACGGCCTGCCCGAGGAAGGCATCGCGCCGGGCACGCGCTGGGAGGACGTGCCGGACACCTGGACCTGCCCCGACTGCGGGGTGACCAAGGACGACTTCGAAATGGTCGAGCTGGACTGAGCCTCCGGCGCCCGCGTCGTCGCCCCTGACACGAGAATCCCCATGACCGAACTCCTCGACGCCGTCGAACTGCAGACCGGCCCCCAGCCGACCTGGAGCGTGCTGTGGCTGCATGGCCTGGGCGCCGACGGCAACGATTTCGCGCCGATCGTGCCCGAGCTGGTGCGTCCGGGCTGGCCGGCGCTGCGCTTCGTGTTCCCGCATGCGCCGGTGCGGCCGGTCACGATCAACAACGGCCTCCGCATGCGCGCCTGGTACGACATCGCCGGCGTGGATTTCGCCACGCGGGCCGATGCCGCCGGCGTGGAACAGTCCATCGGCCAGGTCGAGGCGCTGCTGGCGCGCGAGGGCGAACGTGGCATCGCGCCGTCCAACGTGCTGCTGGCCGGGTTCTCGCAGGGCGGGGCGATCACCCTGGCCGCCGGCGTGCGCCGCCGCGTGCCGCTGGCGGGCCTGATCGCGCTGTCCACCTATCTGCCCGGCGCGGACCAGCTGGCCGACTTCGCCAGCGAGGCCGCCAAGGCCCAGCCGATCTTCATGGGCCATGGCACCTCCGACCCGGTGGTGCTGCCGGCCTTCGGCCAGCGCAGCGCGCAGGCGCTGAAGGCCGCCGGCTTCCAGGTGGACTGGCACGACTATCCGATGGCGCATTCGGTCAGTGCCGAGGAAGTGCGCGACCTCGGCGACTGGATGTCGCGGCGCTTCGCCTGACACATGACCACCACGCCCGCCGCGCAGGGCTGGTTGCCCGAACTGTGCACGCTGCCGCGGCTGACGATCATCCTGGGCTTGGCCGAGCTGGTGGTCGTGGTGCTGGCGCTGGCGCCGGATCGCACGGGCAAGTGGAGCGTGGAGCACTTCGCCTCGATCAGCGCCTTCGCGCTGTGGCAGGCGATCGCGGCGACCGCCCTGCTGTGCCTGCTGCGCCCGCAGCTGAGCCGCCTGCCGCCGCGCCTGGGCGCCGTGGCGGCGCTGGCGCTGGCCGGCGCGGTGGGACTGCTGTCGGCCAGCGCGTTGTTCGTGCTGTATTCCACCATCGGCCTGCCCGAGGGCGCGCCGGCGGTGGGCTTCTGGCGCTTCAGCCTGAGCAGCGCGGCGATGGTGATGCTGATCGGCGCGCTGGCGCTGCGCTACTTCTATGTCAGCGATCGCTGGGCGGCGCAGGTGCAGGCCAGCGCGCGTGCCGAGGCCGACGCGCTGCAGGCGCGGATCCGCCCGCACTTCCTCTTCAACAGCATGAATCTCATCGCCGGCCTGCTGCACAGCGCGCCGCAGGTGGCCGAGCGCGCGGTGCTGGATCTGTCCGACCTGTTCCGCGCGGCCTTGGGCGCGGGCGAGGACAACTCCACCCTGGCCCAGGAAGTGGAGCTGGCCGAGCAGTATCTGTCGATCGAATCGCTGCGCCTCGGCGAGCGCCTGACGGTGCGCTGGGAGCGTGCCGAGCCGCTGCCCTGGGACCTGGTGCTGCCTCGCCTGGTGCTGCAGCCGATGGTGGAGAACGCGGTGCTGCACGGCATCTCGCGCCTGCCGCAGGGCGGCACCATCGACATCGCCCTGGCGGTGGAGCACAAGACGCTGCGCATCGTCGTGCGCAACCCGGCGCCCGAGCCGGGCAGCGTGCCGGTACCGGCGGTGGGGCGCGGCGCCGGCCACGCCCAGTGGAATATCGCCCACCGGCTGGCGTATCGCTTCGGCGCCGGGGCGCGGGTGACGGGCTTCTGGGCGCAAGGCTACTATGCCTGCGAACTCGCCCTTCCCCTGGCCTGAGGTGCGCATGCCCCTGACGGTGGTGATCGCAGACGACGAACCGCTGGCCCGCGAGCGCCTGCGCACGCTGTTGGCCGAGCAGCCCGGCACCGAAGTGGTGGCCGAGGTCGGCGATGGGCTGGCCGCGCTGCAGGCGGTGGCCGAACTGCGCCCCGATCTGGTGCTGCTGGACATCTCCATGCCCGGGGTCGATGGGCTGGAAGCGGCGCGTCATCTGGCAGCGTTCGATCCGCGGCCGGCCGTGGTGTTCTGCACCGCCTACGACGCGCATGCGCTGTCGGCGTTCGAGGCCGCGGCGATCGATTATCTGATGAAGCCGGTGCGCGCCGAACGCCTGGCCTCGGCGCTGGAACGCGCGCGAACCTTCGCCGCCGGCCGCAGCACCGCGCCGGCGCCCAGCGCGGCCCAGCGCCAGGCGCGCACGCACCTGTGCGCGCGCCTGCGCGGCAGCCTGCGGCTGATCCCGCTGGACGACATCCACTACCTGCAGGCCGAGGAGAAGTACGTGGTGGTGCACCACGCGCGCGGCGAGGACCTGATCGAGGAGTCGCTCAAGTCGCTGGAGGAGGAGTTCGCCAGCCGTTTCGTGCGCATCCACCGCAACTGCCTGGTCGCCCGCCACGAGCTGATGGAACTGCGCCGGGTCGACGACGGCAAGGTGCAGGCCGTGCTGCGCCATGCGCCCGCGCCGCTGGAAGTCAGCCGCCGCTGCGTGCCCGCCCTGCGCGAGACGGTCAAGACACTCTAGGGGCTGGGATCGGCGGGGCAGGGAAAAGTAATCCGCTTGTGCTCGTCATTCCAAGGGTCGCGGAAATGACGGTACGAAAGTCACCCTAAGCTCCCCAATCCCCAATCCCCAATCCCCAATCCCCAATCCCCAATCCCCAATCCCCAATCCCCAATCCCCAATCCCCACTTGCGGCGATAATGCCCGCATGAGATCGCTGCGCATCGCCACCCGCAAGAGCGCGCTCGCCCTATGGCAGAGCGAGTATGTCGCCCACCAGCTGCGCCTGGCCCATCCGGGCCTGGAGGTCGAGCTGGTGCCGATGAGCACGCGCGGCGACGAGGTGCTGGACCGCTCGCTGGCGGCGATCGGCGGCAAGGGCCTATTCCTCAAGGAACTGGAGCTGGCCATGCTCGATGGCCGCGCCGACTGCGCGGTGCATTCGCTCAAGGACGTGCCGATGGAGCTGGAGGGACCGTTCGTGCTGCCGGCCATCCTGGAGCGCGCCGATCCGGCCGATGCCTTCGTCTCCAATGCCTATCGGCGGCTGGATGCGCTGCCGCATGGCGCGCGTGTGGGCACCTCCTCGCTGCGGCGTCAGGCGCAGCTGCGCGCGCTGCGGCCGGATCTGGAGCTGGTCGACCTGCGCGGCAACGTCAACACCCGCCTGGCCCGGCTGGACGCCGGCAGCTACGACGCCATCATCCTGGCCTGCGCCGGCCTGCAGCGGTTGGGTTTCGATGCGCGCATCGCCACGCGCCTGGCCGCACCGCAGTGGCTGCCGGCACCGGCGCAGGGCGCCATCGCGGTGGAATGCCGCAGCGATGCGCCGCAGGTGCTGGCGCTGTTCGCCGCCCTGGACCACCTGCCCACGCGCCGCTGCGTGGAAGCCGAGCGCGCCATGAACCGCGCCCTGCACGGCAGCTGCCACGTGCCGGTCGGCGCGTTCGCCGAGGAAACCGCCAGCGGCATGCGCCTGCGTGGCCTGGTGGGCTCGGCGCAGGCCGGCACGCTGGTGCACGCGGAGGCTTCCTCGCCCGATCTGACGCCCGAGAACCTGGGCCATCAGGTCGCCCAGGCGCTGCTGGCCAACGGCGCCGATGCGCTGCTGGCCGAGCTGGAAGTCTGAGGCACCAGATCGCTTGCCGGTGGCAGGTCGAACCCTGCGCGGCGTCGACGACCGGCAGCATCATTGTTCGAGAACGACGGACTGCGTCGTCCCTTCAGCACGCCCAGCAGACATCGTCGTTCCCGCGAAAGCGGGAACCCAAGGACGTTGCGGGACCTGCATGGGAGTCCATCGATCCCCGCGTTCGCCGGGATGGCGGGCTTTGAGTTGGCAGTGCTAGTCCGCGAGCAAACGTCTAAGTGTCGGTCCCGCGTTCGCGGGAATGACGGGAGGGGTGTCCCGCGTCTTCGATGCACTCGGGCTTCAACGCAAAAAGCCCCCGCCGTGTCGCCACGGCGAGGGCTTTGATCGCGCAGGCGCGCGGCTTACTTGAAGTTGTAGACGATGTTGACCGTGGTCAGGTTGTCGGTCTTCTTGGTGTCCGGATCGACCTCGGTGTTGTGGCGCGTCTCCAGCCCGGCCTTGAGCGCCAGGCGTTCGGACATGGCCACCTGCAGGCCGAACAGGTTCTTGATGAAGGTGTTGTCGCTGCCCGACTCGACCAGCAGGGTGTCCACCAGCGAGGTGGTCGAGGTCAGCTTGTAGCCGTAGTCGATCATGCCGCGGCCGATGGTCTCGTTGTGGTGCACCTGCACGCCCTGGTCCTTGGACCAGCGGTAACCCGGACCGATCTCGAAGGTCAGGTGCTGGGTGTCGTTCTTGATCGCCTCGTAGCCGTAACCGACGGCGGTGGTCCACTGGTACTCGTAGCTGGTGTAGTGGTCGCGCTCGTTGCGCACCGAGCCCCAGATATAGCTGCGCTCGCTCAGGCGGCGGCCGCTGGTGCCGAACAGTTCGTAGCGGCGCGCGGTCTCCTCGCCTTCGTCCTTGGCGTACTGGCCGGCCACGCCGAAGGCGTGCTTCCAGGTGTCGTCGCTGTAGGCGAGGTTGGCCTTGCCGACGAAGGTCTCGTTGTCGGTGTTGCCCTTCGAGATGGCCAGGCCCAGTTCGCCGTTGCCGGTCCAGCCGGTGTTGTTGTCGATCTTGGCCAGGCTGGGCGTGTCGACCAGATTACCGGCCAGGGCGGGCAGCGGCGCTGCCACGGCGAGCAACAGGGCGCAGGGAAGGCGTCGGAACATGAGGAATCTCCGTGGGGTGGGGGACGCGGGGATAGCAAAAAGGCCGGTGATCCCCGGCCTTCGGCGCGAAAGTGTCTTTTCGCAACGTTGAATGTCAACGTAATGCGCCCGCTTGCCGTCGTCGTCTCCAGACGCTAGGCGAGTTCGATATGGCGACGCCCTCAGGGCGTGGAGACGGGCGTGTCGATGACGATGGTCGGGTCGTTGAAGCGGCTGTAGCGCACGGTCATGGTATAGGGCTGCTGCTGGGACAGGCCGCTGTGGCGCAGCTGCAGCGGCAGGCCCTCCGGTCCGATCCAGTAGGTGAACTGCACCGGCGCCTGCGCCGGGCCATTGGTCACCTCGTACTGCCGCGCCTGCACGCCGTCGATCTGGCTGATGCCGGCCTCGCGCACGCGCAGCTGGCCGCGGCTCTCGTGCACGCGCATCGGATCGCGCCACTGCGCCACCATGCCTTCCGGCAGCTGCAGCTTCTCGGTGCGGCCCTGCGACTGCAGATAGAGCACGTTGCCGACGATCACCTGGGTGCCGATGGGCATCTGCAGGCGGTAGCGGTCGGGGGCGACGAAGTCCAGCGTGTCGCGGGTCTCGCGCGCGCCCTGCAGGTGCATCTCGGCATGGAAGCTGCGCGCGTCCTGGAAGGCCTGCATCGACGCGGTGACCCGTTCGAGCGGCGTGCCGGCCGCCGTGGCGGGCGGGGGGCTGGCCGGTGGCGAGGAGGGGCTGCAGGCGGCCAGCAGCAGGCAGGCCAGGGCGGGGACGGCGGGGCGGTGCATGGGGCGAACGGACTCCGGCGGCGGGCAGGGCGGGAACCCGTCCCGCGGGCGCAAGACTGCGCGCGGGCGGCTGAAGCGCACCTGCGTCTTCTTGATGCCATGCTCGGCCATAATCGGGCGCATGGACAAGATCGAACGCATCACCGCGCTGCATCGCATCCTCAAGGGCGCGCGCTACCCGGTCACCGTCAAGCGCCTGCAGGACGAGCTGGGGTGCTCGCGCGCCACCGTCTACCGCGACCTGGCCTATCTGCGCGATGCGCTGATGGCGCCGGTGGAGGGCGACGGCGAGGCCGGCTTCCGCTATGCGGCCGGGCAGAGCGACCGCTTCGAGCTGCCGGGCCTGTGGCTCAGCTCGGACGAGCTCTACGCGCTGGTCGCCTCGCAGCAGCTGCTGCTGCGCACCGGCGGCGGCGTGCTGGCCGGCGCGCTGGCGCCGCTGCAGAAGCGCCTGGAGGGCCTGCTGGCCGACCACGCCGGCGCCCAGCGCTGGCCGGTCGAACGCGTGCGGGTGATCCCGCATCGCGGCCGGCGCCTGGACGAGGCCGCGTTCCGCTGCGTGGCCAGCACCGTGCTGGAGCGGCGCCAGCTGAGCTTCGAATACCGCGCCCGCTCCACCGACGAGCGCACCCGCCGCGTGGTCTCGCCCCAGCGCATCACCCACTACCGCGACAACTGGTACCTGGACGCCTGGGACCACGGCCGCGAGGCGCTGCGCAGTTTCGCGGTGGACCGTATCAGCAACGCCCGCGCGCTGGACGAGGCCGCGATGGAGATGGGCAAGGACGAACTTAGCCAGCACCTGGCCTCCAGCTACGGCATCTTCTCCGGCGAGCCCAAGGGCTGGGCGACGATCGTGTTCAGCCCCAAGGCGGCGCGCTGGGTCGCGGACGAGCAGTGGCATGCGCGCCAGGAGGGGCGCTTCCTGCCCGATGGCCGCTACGAGTTGAAGGTGCCCTACAGCGCCTCGCGCGAGCTGCTGATGGACGTGCTGCACTACGGCTCGGACGCGGAGATCGTCGCCCCGCCGGTGCTGCGCGAGCAGGCCAAGGCCCTGCTCGAACTGGCCCTGTCCAACTACGAGCGCGTGCCTGACAAGCACTGAGCGGTTGTGGGAACAGCTGTCTCCTCCAATCCAGTCGCGGACTCCCTGTAGAGCGGAGCAAGCTCCGCTCTACAGGTGGGGCCGCCTTTGTGGCCCTTGGGCAACGGCGGCGAGGGCTTTACCGGGAGAACCCCATCGCCTCCATGGCGGCTCCCACGGGCGCTCGTCCGGTACCATGGTGGCGTTCCCGCATGATCGGTGCGGTGGCCGCGCGGTTGGCGGCTGCCGGGTCCGAGTGCGCACCTTCCCCTCTGACGATCCCGCACTGCCCGTGTCCACCACCGAGCCCGCACCGCTGCGCTTCATCCATGTCGTGGCCGCCGCCATCACCGATGCGCGCGGCCGCCTGCTGCTGGCCCGGCGCGGCGACGGCCGCGATCTGGCCGGGCTGTGGGAGTTCCCCGGCGGCAAGCGCGAGCCGGGCGAATCCACCGAGGAGACGCTGGTGCGCGAGCTGCAGGAGGAGCTGGGCATCACCGTGCAGGTCGGCGCGCCGATCATGCGGGTGCCGCACCTGTATCCGGACAAGCGCCTGCTGCTGGACGTGCGCCGGGTGACCACCTGGAAGGGCGTGCCGCGCGGCATGGAGGGCCAGGCGCTGGCCTGGGTGGCGCAGGACAAGCTGCAGCGCTATCCGATGCCGGCGGCCGACAAGCCCGTGGTGGCGGTGCTGCAGCAGCCCGACCGGTACCTGATCACGCCCGAACCGGGCGCGGACTCCGCGGCCTGGCTGGCGGGCCTGGAGGCCGCGCTGGCCGGCGGCGTGCGCCGCGTGCGGCTGCGCGCGCGCAGCCTGGAGGGCGACGCGGGCTGGCCGCCGCTGGCCGCCACCGCGGTGGCGCTGTGCCGCGATGCCGGCGCCGAGGTGCTGCTGGAGGGCGCGGCCAAGCTGGCGCGCGATCTGGGCGTAGGCCTGCACCTGCGCACCGAGCAGCTGATGCGCATCGAGGCGCGCCCGGTCGCGGCCGGCGTGGGCCTGGCCGCCTCGTGCCGGTCGGCCGAGCACCTGCGCCGCGCCGAGGCGCTGGGCTGCGACTTCGTCACCCTGGGCCCGGTGCGCGGCACCGACACCCAGCCCGCGCTGGGCTGGGACGCCTTCGCCGCCCTGCGCGAGATCGTGTCGCTGCCGATCTACGCCACCGGTGGGCTGGGGGTGGATGACATGGCCCAGGCGCGCCAGCATGGCGCGCAGGGTATCGCCGCGCTCCGCGGGCTGTGGCCTTCGGGCTGAGGTCCTTGTGCGGCGCTCAGGCGCCGGCGAGCAGGCGGTAACGCGCGTCCAGCTCGGCCACGGCCTGGTCGATCTCTTCCAGGCTGCCGTCGTTGCGCACGATGTCGTCGGCGATGGCCAGGCGCTGGGCGTCGCTGGCCTGCGCCTGGATCATGCGCTGGGCCAGCGCCTGGTCGATGCCATCGCGCGCCAGCAGCCGCGCCATGCGCACTTCCAGCGGCGCGGTGACCACGCAGATGCGCTGCAGCCACGGATAGCGCTCGCGCCCGCCGCCTTCGGCCAGCAGCGGGATCATCGCCACCGCATACGGGCTGGCGGCGGCGCGGCACTGCGCCTCCAGCGCCGCGCGCACGGCCGGATGGACGATGGCCTCCAGCGCCTGGCGCGCGTTTTCGTCCTCGAACACGCGCCGGCGCATCGCCGCGCGGTCCAGCCCGGCCTGCGCATCGAGCACGTCCGCGCCGAAGTGCGCCACGATGGCGGCCAGCGCCGGTGTGCCGGGCTCGACCACCTCGCGCGCGATGCGGTCGGCGTCGGCCACGACGATGCCGCGCGCCAGGAAGGCGCGCTCCAGCGCGCTCTTGCCCGAGGCAATGCCGCCGGTGAGGCCGATGCAGGTCTGGCTCATGACCGCATTATCCACGCGTCCCTGCCACGGTAGAGCGGAGCTTGCTCCGCTGCGCTTCGCTCGGTTCGTGGGAAAGGCTCCAGCCGAGCTTGCTCCGCTGCGCTTCGTCCGGTTCGTGAGCAAGGCCCCAGCGGAGCAAGCTCCGCTCTACAGCCAGCGGCGTACGCGGGCGCAGTAGCGCGCGTAGGCGGGGCCGAACTCGGCGCGCAGGCGGGCTTCCTCGAACGGGATCACCACCTGCCGCAGCGCCAGCCACGGCAGCGGCAGCAGGACCAGCGCCCAGGGCACGACCAGATAACCGGCCAGGCCGATGTAGCTGGCCAGCAGGCTGACGTACATCGGGTTGCGGGTCAGGCGGTACGGGCCGCGCTCCACCAGGGACGAGGGCTGGCTGGAGGGCAGGATGGTGGTGCGGCGCGTGGCGAACAGCGCGAAGCACCACAGCGCCAGGCCCAGCGCGGCCAGGGCCAGCAGCGAGCCGGCCCATTGCATCGCCAGCAGCGCGCCGCCCTGCGGCAGCGGCAGGGCCAGCATGCGCTGGGCCAGCGCGGCGAGGCCGAAGGCGAGCAGGAAATGCACCGGCGCGGTCAGGCGGACCAGCAGCGGGGTGTTCGACAGGCGCGCAGCGCCTTCCAGGGTGTGTTCTTCCAGCACGCCGCGTGATCGTCCTTGGGTCCGGGGCGACATCTTAGCCCGCGGCCTGCGGGAAAGCGCCCGTAGACTGGCCGCCCCACCTGCCAGGGTTCGCCGATGTCCATCGCCCGTCTTCGTACGCTCTTCCGCATTGGCCTGCTGGCGCTGGTACTGCCGGCCAGCCTCGCGCTGGCCGCGCCGAAGGACGCGGGATTCGAGCTGGTGGCGCTTGGGGTCGAGGGCGGGCTGGACGAGGGCAACCTGTCGTCCTACCTGATCCGCGCCCAGGCCGACACGCGCTATCTGGCGCTGGATGCCGGCACCGTGCTGCCGGGCATCGCGCAGGCGCTGCGGCAGGGCGCGTTCGCCGATGTGCGGCCGGCCGACGGGCTCACCCCGCAGGGGCAGGTGCTGCGCAACCTGATCGCCGGCACCTTCATCAGCCATGCGCATCTGGACCATGTCGGCGGGTTGCTGATCGCGGCCACCGACGATGCCGGCCGCAAGCCGATCTACGGGCTGGCGCCGACGCTGGAGACGCTCAGCGCCGACTACTTCAACTGGCAGGCCTGGCCCAACTTCGCCGACCGCGGGCCGGCGCCGGCGCTGGGCCGCTATGTGCTGACCGAAGTCGTGCCGGGGCAGTGGTTCGACGTGCCCGGGACCTCGCTGTCGGCCTGCGCCTATCCGCTGTGGCACGACCGGCTGACCTCGACGATGCTGCTGGTGCGCAGCGGCGATGCGTACTTCGCCTACTTCGGCGATACCGGGCCCGACGCGCTGTCCGGCGGCCAGCATCGGCTGGCGGACATCTGGCAGGTGCTGGCGCCGCTGGTGCGCCGGCACGCGCTCAAGGGGCTGCTGATCGAGGCCTCGTTCCCGGACGATGTGCCCGATGCGCAGCTGTTCGGCCATCTCACCCCCGCCTGGCTGCTGCGCGAGCTGGACGCGCTGGCCGCCGCGACCGGCGGCACCGCGCCGCTGAAGGGCCTGCCGGTGCTGGTGGGCCACATCAAGCCGAGCCTGGTGCAGGGGCGCGATCCGCGCGCGCTGGTGAAGATCGAGCTGGAGGCGGGCAACCGCCAGGGGGTCGCGTTCGTGCTGCCGGTCCAGGGGCAGGTGCTGCGGCTGCCTTGAGGGGGGCAGGGGGAGCGGCCGCCGAGCGATACGGGGGCGAGCCCCAAAAGCGACCCCTCCCCAGCCCTCCCCATCGCTGCGCGAAAGGGAGGGGGCCGATCCTGCGGCGTGGAAGCAGAAGGGGAAGGCGCAAAAAACGTTCTACCGTCATTCCCGCGAACGCGGGAATCCAGGGACTTTCGCTGGAGGGGCGAGAGGGCCGACCTCCGCCCCTCGCGGCAAGGCGACCCCGCGCGCCGCTCGAAATAAGGCGGAAATGTCGCCTATCGGTCACACACCGTGACTTTCGACGGCTTGCAAATCCGTAAGTTCCGTGTGAAAAGATCGTGTTGCTCTGCAGCATCGCCTGGCCGTCCGCGCGCCGGGTCCGGCGCGGGAATCCGCCCGTGCCGTGATCCGCGCCGTGCAGCGCCCGCGCCGCGATGCCGCCCAAGCCGCACCCCTTCGCCACCGGACCGCTCATGCCCCGATTGCAGCCCGCCGCCATTGCCTCGTCGCCCGCGCCCGCACGGAGCGCCCGCCGGTGAGGGGCCGCGGCTTCGATCTGGCCGGCAACGGCAGCTCGGTGCGCACCGAGCTGCTGGCAGGGGCGACGACCTTCCTGACGATGGCCTACATCGTCTTCGTCAACCCGGACATCCTGGGCGCGGCCGGCATGGACAAGGGCGCGGTGTTCGTCGCCACCTGTCTGGCCGCGGCGCTGGGGTCGGCGCTGATGGGGCTGCTGGCCAACTGGCCAATCGGCCTGGCGCCGGGCATGGGGCTCAACGCCTTCTTCGCCTTCACCGTGGTCGGCACGATGGGCTAT
This sequence comes from Pseudoxanthomonas winnipegensis, assembly GCF_004283755.1. Taxonomy (GTDB): domain Bacteria; phylum Pseudomonadota; class Gammaproteobacteria; order Xanthomonadales; family Xanthomonadaceae; genus Pseudoxanthomonas_A; species Pseudoxanthomonas_A winnipegensis. The sequence continues at coordinate 342,948 of NZ_SHMH01000001.1, read as the reverse complement.
CCCTGGCCACAGGCGCTGGGGCTGGTGTTCCTGTCCGGCTGCCTGTTCGTGCTGCTGACCCTGACCGGCGCGCGGCGCTGGCTAGTCGACGGCATCCCGCTGTCGCTGCGCAGCGGCATCGCCGCGGGCATCGGCCTGTTTTTGGCCTTCATCGGCCTGCAGGGCGCGGGCCTGGTGGTGGACAGCCCGGCCACGCTGGTGACCCTGGGCGATCTGCACAAGGCCGAGCCGCTGCTGGCTCTGGCCGGGCTGGTGCTGATCGGCATCCTGGACGCGCTGCGAGTGCGCGGGGCGATCCTGATCGGCATCCTGGCGGTGACCGCCGCCGGCCTGGCGCTGGGCAAGGTGCACTACGCCGGGCTGCTGGCCTGGCCGCCGAGCCTGGCGCCGACCTTCCTCAAACTCGATATCGCCGGCGCGCTGACCCAGCACGGCGGCGTGGCCGCGCTGCTGCATGTGCTGCTGGTGTTCCTGCTGGTGGAGATGTTCGACGCCACCGGCACGCTGGCCGGCGTGGCCCAGCGCGCCGGGCTGCTGGATCGCCCGGACCAGCGCCAGCGCTTCGATCGCGCGCTGGTGGCCGACAGCACCGCGATCCTGGCCGGCTCGCTGCTGGGCACCTCCAGCACCACCGCCTACGTGGAAAGCGCGGCCGGCGTGCAGGCCGGCGGCCGCACCGGCCTGACCGCGCTGACGGTGGCCGCGCTGTTCCTGCTGGCGCTGCTGTTCTCGCCGCTGGCCGCGATGGTGCCGGCCTATGCGACCGCGCCGGCGCTGATCTACGTGGCCGGGCTGATGCTGCGCGAGCTGGTCCATCTGGACTGGAGCGATGTCACCGAGGCCATGCCGGCCAGCCTGGCGGCGCTGGGCATGCCGTTCACCTATTCCATCGCCAACGGCCTGGCGCTGGGCTTCGTCAGCTATGCGCTGCTCAAGCTCGGCACCGGCCGCTGGCGCGGCGTGCACGTGGCGACCTGGGTGGTGGCGGCGCTGTTCGTGCTGCGTTACGCGCTGTAGCGCGACGCGGGCGGTGAGGGTTTCGCAAGACGTTTTGGCAAGGGGAGTCGTGCACGTGGTGGGAAGTAGAACAATCTGGGGCGTGATCGCCTGTGTGGCGCTGGCCGGCCAGGCCTGGGCGGCCGATGGCGGCGGCGCGGCCGGCGCGCGCGAGGCGAAGGTGGCCGCGCTGATGCAGCGCGTGGCGGGCAACGGCCCGCAGCTGCGCGCCTTCCTGCAGGCCATGCCCAAGGGCGCGGACCTGCACAACCATGTGGGTGGCAGCAATTACGCCGAGGATTTCCTGCGCTGGGCCGACGAGGACCAGGGCTGCATCGCCCGCGACACTCACCAGTTGCTGCCGCCGCCGTGCGGCGAGGGCACGGTGCCTGCGCGCGGCCTGGCCGCGCGCGATTCGGCGTTCTTCTCCGCCACGGTCGACGCGCTGTCGATGCGCAACTTCGTGCAGGGCAATGCGGCCGCCTCGGGGCACGACCAGTTCTTCAGCACCTTCGCCCGTTTCGGCAGTTCGCAGGCGCGTCGCCCCGACGCGATCGCCGCGACGCTGGAGCAGGCCGCGCGCGACCGCGTCAGCTACGTCGAGCTGATCGCCAACCCCGCCCAGTCGGCCGAGCTCGGCAAGCGCGCCGGCGCGCTGGACTGGAACGCCACCGACCTGGCCGCCAACCTGGCGCCGCTGCAGGCCCAGCTGCCGGCCTTGGTCGAGGCGGCCAAGGCCAATACCGCCGCGCTCGATGCGCGCGTGGCCCAGCTGCTGCGCTGCGGCCAGGCCGATGCCAGCATCGGCTGCGGCGTGCGCTATCGCTATGTGCCGTACGCACTGCGCACGCTGCCGGCGCCGGTGGTGTTCGGGCAGATGCTGATGGGCTATGCGGTGGTGCAGGCCGATCCGCAGCGCTACGCCGGGGTCAACATCGTCGCGCCGGAGGACAACCCGGTTGCGCTGCGCGACTACCACCTGCACATGGCGATGTTCAAGCTGCTGTCCGCGCGCTACCCGCAGGTGCCGCTGACCCTGCACGCGGGCGAACTCAGCCTGGGCCTGGTGCCGCCGGCGGACCTGCGCTTCCACATCCGCGATGCGGTGGCCATCGGCGCCCGGCGCATCGGTCACGGCGTGGACATCGGCTACGAGGACGATGCCGCCGGACTGCTGCGACAGATGAAGGCCCAGCACGTGGCGGTGGAGATCAACCTGACCAGCAACGACGTGATTCTCGGGGTCAAGGGCAGCGACCATCCGCTGCCGATGTACCTGGCCGCCGGCGTGCCGGTGGTGCTGTCCACCGATGACGAGGGCGTCTCGCGCAGCGACATGACCCACGAGTACCAGCGCGCGGTGACCGAGCAGGGCCTGGACTACGCCACGCTCAAGCAGGTCGCGCGCAACGGGCTGACCTATTCCTTCGCGCCGGGCCAGAGCCTGTGGGACGCGGACGGCCGCACGCCCGTGGCCGCCTGCGCCGCCTCGCTGGTTTCCGGCAGCGCCGATGCGCGCTGCAAGGCGCTGATCGAAGGCAGCGAGAAGGCGCGCCTGCAGTGGCAGCTGGAGCGCGATTTTGTCGCCTTCGAAATGCAGCAACTGGCCGAGGCGCGCCGATGAGCCGCCTCGCACGGGCCCTGGCGCATGGCGCGCTGCTGCTGTCGCTGGCCGCGAGCGCCTCGGCGTGGGCGGGGCAGAAGCAGCTGGTGATCCTGGACGACGACCTGGACGGCTTCGCGCCGGCCCAGGTGATGGCGCTGCAGGCGCCCGATGTGCACGTGCTGGGCCTGACCACCGTCAGCGGCAACGCCTGGGCGACCCAGGCCACCGCGCATGCGCGGCGCATGCTGGAGATCGCCGGCCATCCCGAGGTGCCGGTGGTGCAGGGCGCGATCGATCCGCTGGTCAACACCGAAGCGCAGACCGAGCGCTGGGAAGCGCTGTACGGCAAGCTGGTGTGGAAGGGCGTGTGGATGAGGCACTGGGTCGAGGACAACTTCCAGGCCGATCCCGATTACCACGGCCCGGAGGTGGTGCGCGATCTGAAGCTGGGCAATCCCAGCGTGGTCAAGGCCAGCGACGAGCCGGCGGCGCTGTTCCTGCTGCGCATGGTCCGCGCGTATCCGGGCCAAGTGACCATCATCGCCACCGGCCCGCTGACCAACCTGGCGCTGGCCCAGCGCCTGGATCCGCAGTTCGCCAGCCTGGCCAAGGAACTGGTCTACATGGGCGGCAGCCTGGAGCCCAGGCAGACGCGCGACAGCGAGGCGGCGCGGCAGTTCGCGCGCGAGTTCGTCAACACGCCGCGGCGCGAGTTCAACATCCGTTTCGACCCCGAGGCCGCCAGCATCGTCATGCGCGCGCCGTGGAAGAAGATCGTGATGGTGCCGGTCGATCCGTCCACCGCCACCGAGGTCACCCCGGCGCTGCTGGCGCGCATGCGCGCGGCCGACACGCCGATCGCCCGCGCGCTGGCCTCGCGCCAGACCGGCTTCCCGCTGTGGGACGAGCTGGCCGTGGCGGTGTGGCTGGATCCCTCGCTGATCACCCAGTCCGACGAGCTGATGGTCGATACCAACCTCGACCGCGGCGCCGGCTACGGCGACATCCTGTCCTGGAGCCCGCCGTACGCGCCGGGCCTGGGCGAGCGGCGTCAGACCGTGGTGCGCAGCGTCGATGTGCCGCGTTTCGAGGCGCTGATGGCGCGCCTGCTGACCCGGCCCCAGCCGCGCGCGGTCGGCGCGGCGGTGCCCTGAATCCCGGAGTTGAAAGCGGCAGGGCCAAGGACGCGGCCCGGACGCTGATCGGCGCCCGCGCGCGCCGACGCGGCGGTGTCTTGGCTAGAACCCTTACCCACACAGGCAATCCCCACATGAACAAAGCGCTCCTTTCCCTTGCCGTCACGGCCGCGTTGTACGCGACCGCCGGCGCCGCCTTCGCCCAGGACGCCACCGGCACCGACGCCGGGCAGCGCAGCAGCGTCACCACCACCTCCAACACCACCAACTCCAACGCCACCCAGCGCGCGCGCCAGCTCGACGCGGTCAAGGTCACCGGCACCTCGCTGTCGCTGGGCGGCGGCAACATGCAGGTCCAGGACGCGCCCAAGGCCGTGTCCACCATCGGCCGCGAAGCCATCCTCAAGGCCGCGCCCGGCGCCAACTTCACCCAGATGCTGTCCAGCATCCCCGGCGCGACCTCGGCCACCAACGACGTGACCGGCCTCAACGACGGCCAGTTCTCCGTGCGTGGCTACCCGCCCGATGAGGTGGGCGTGACCGTCAACGGCGTGCCGATCAACGACTCGGGCAACTACAAGATGTACGCCACCGAGTACGGCGACACCGAGAACATGGGCGACATCACCGTCGAGCAGGGCTATCCCAGCGTGACCTCGCCGGTGATCGGCGCGGCCGGCGGCAACATCGCCTGGGTCACCGTCGATCCGACGGCCGAGGCGGGCCTGGACTTCAGCCAGAGCGCGGGCAGCAACGGCTACCACCGCACCTTCCTGCGCTACAACACCGGCGATACCGGCCCGCTGCGTTCGTGGATCTCCTACTCCAACAATGAGACCAGCCTGTGGCGCGGCACCGGCAAGTCGCTGGTGACCAAGGTCGACGCCAAGTCGGTGTGGACCATTGACGAGGACAACTCGATCACCGGCTCGCTGCAGTACAACCGCGAGTTCAAAAACAACTACCGCAACGTCACCAAGGCCCAGGCCCACCAGAACTACCACTTCGGCTACGACGGCAACTACAACCCGGCCGTGCCCAGCGCCTATGCCTGGATGCAGACCAACCCGTTCCGCAGCTGGATCGCCAGCCTGGACGGCGAGTTCACCCTGACCGACTCGCTGCACCTGTCCGTGTTGCCGTACATGGTCTACGGCTACGGCGGTGGCGGCAGCGGCACCACCCAGAACGAGTCGGCCTATGGCGGCATCGACGCCAACAAGGATGGCGACACGCGCGATGCGAACGTGCCGATCTATCAGATGTACACCTCCGATACCTACCGTCCCGGCATCCACGTCAAGTTCAAGAAGGACTTCGGCCTCAACGACAGCCTGGAATTCGGCGCGCTCTACGAGCGTCCCCGCAACCAGCAGAGCCGCAACCTGATGCCCACCAGCATCGACGGCGATCCGTCCAACCTGTGGGGCCAGGACAACGAGGACATGCTGACCTATCCCAACGGCAGCGCCCTGCAGGCCTACCGCTCCTACTCCATCACCGACACCAAGCGTCTGTTCGCGACCAACACCTGGACGCCCAACGACCAGTGGACCGTGACGCTGGGCGGCGCCTACACCTGGGTCAACCGCAAGGGCTGGTACACCAACCTGCCGGATTCGGGTATCGCGACGCGCGGCACCAGCCTGGGCGAGGTGACCGGCGAGGGTGAGGCCAAGTACAACAAGTTCACCCCGACCGGCGGCGTCAAGTTCCAGCTCGACGAGCGCAACCAGTTCTACTTCGGCATCGGCCAGGCCTACCGCGCCCCGATCAACACCGCGGCGCTGAACTACTTCTACAGCAAGGCCGCGGCGGCGGCGCTGGCCCAGCCCAGCGGCACGATCAAGCCCAAGCCCGAGTCCTCCTGGACCGCCGACCTGGGCTGGCGCTTCTACGGCGATCAGATCAGCGCGATGGTCGACATCTACAGCAGCAAGTTCAAGGACAAGCAGGTCAGCGGCACCGACCCGGTCAGCAAGGCCTCGGTCTACACCACGCTGGACAAGGTCGATGTGACCGGCATCAACGGCGAGGTCAGCTACAAGTTCAACGACAACTGGTCCACCTACGCCTCCTACGCCTACAACAAGTCGGAGATGAAGAGCGATCTGACCGTGGCCGGCGTCACCTACGACACCGACGGCAAGACCATGATCAACGCGCCCAAGAACGTGGGCTACGTCGCGGTGAACTACGACCAGGGTCCGTTCTGGGCCAGCGCCAACGCCAATGTCCTGGGCGGCATCTACGCCGACTGGGAGAACCGCGCCCATGCCGGCGGCTACACCACGATCAACCTCAATGGCGGCTGGAACTTCGCCGATGCGGGCTGGCTGAAGAAGCCCTACATCAAGGTCAACCTGTGGAACGTGGCCAACCGCAAGGCCTTCACCTGGGCCTCCAGCGTGACGACCTATCGCTCGGTCGGTACCGATACCTACCAGCTGCTGCAGGACCGCACCTTCATGGTGACGGTGGGCGGTTCGTTCGACCTGTAACGCCGGGGTGCCGCGCAGCCGCGGGCCACGGTCCGCGCTGCGCGTTTCATCGTCCGCGGGGCTTCGTCCCCGCGGACCCTGCGTCTGTCGCCCTGCCCGCAGTGCGGCAGAGGCGATGCGAGATCTTTCCACGCGCTCGATGGTCCGCTCCCAGCGCGTGATGCGCGGAGATCGTGACCTCGTTGCGTCCGCGCTTCCCGACGATCGGCGCCGCTTGTCCGGTCCCTGCGTCTCCTTCTTCTATTCCACACCGGAGGTCCTATGTTCCGTCCTCTGATCAAGCTCCTGCTACCGGCGTTGCTCGGCCTGTGCGCCATGCCGGCGCTCGCGCAGAGGCCGCTGGCACCCAAGGTGCTGGTGATCACCATGTTCGCGCCGGAGGCCGCGCCCTGGCGCGAGGCCGAGCGCTTCGACACGCAGGTGCCCGTGCCGGGCCTGTCGCCCAAGTACCCGACCGTGGACTGCACGCGCGCCGGGCTGTGCCTGATGACCACCGACATGGGCCTGGCCAATGCGGCCAGTTCGGTCGCCGCGCTGGTGGCCTCGCCGCGCTTCGACCTGCGCCGCACCTACTTCCTGATCGCCGGCATCGGCGGCGTCGCGCCGGAGCAGGGCACGCTGGGCTCGGCACACTGGGCACGCTACGCCATCGATGGCGGCCTTATGCGCGCGGTCGATCCGCGCCAGCAGCCGGCCGGCTGGTCGTCCAACCTGCTGATGCTCGGCGCCACCGCGCCGGGGCAGAAGGTCGAGCACCGCACGGGGACCGAGGTGTTCCAGCTCGACGAGGCCCTGCTGCAGAAGGCCTACGCCCTGAGCGCGGGCGTGCCCCTGGAGGACAGCGACGCGGCCGCGGCCTATCGCCTGCAGTATCCGCAGCCGGCCGCGCGCGCCGCGCCGGCGGTGAGCATCTGCGACAGCCTGACCAGCGACACCTACTGGCACGGCAGTCTGATCGCCACGGCGATGGAGGCTTACGTGCAGCTGACCACCGACGGGCGCGGCCACTACTGCATCACGCAGATGGAGGACAATGCCACCCTGACCGCGCTCCAGCGGGGAGCCGAGGCGGGCAGGCTGCAGTTCGCCCGCGTCGCCCTGCTGCGCACGGCCTCCAACTTCGATCGCGAGGCGCCAGGACAGGACGTGGGCGCCTCGCTGTCGGCCAAGTCCGGTGGCTTCCTGCCATCCACCCACAACGCCTACCGAGTCGGGCATGCGTTGACCGAGGCCATCCTGGCGCACTGGGAGGCGTGGTCGCACGGCGTGCCGAAGGAATGACCCCATGCCTGCCAACCTCGCTTCCTCCCGTCCACTGCGCGCGCTGTCGCTGGCGGCCCTGGCCCTGCTGATGGCCGCGCCCGCGCTGGCGCAGAGTCGCCGCCAGGGCGCCGAGCTGCCGCAGATGCGACTGTCCCAGCGGCCGCTGATCGTGGCCCACCGCGGCCGCGCCACCCCCGACGGCGCCGAGAACAGCCTGGTGCAGATGCAGCAGGTAGCCAGCCACCAGATCGGCGTGGAAATGGACCTGGCCGCCAGCCAGGACGGCGTGCTCTACCTGCTGCACGACGCCACCCTCGACCGCACCACCACCGGCACCGGCCCGATCAAGGCGCAGACCAGCCAGGCGCTGGACGCGGTCAAGCTCAAGGACGGCCACGGCAAGCCGACCGACGAGGCCCTGCCGCGCCTGACCAAGGTCCTGGACTGGGCCGCCGGCGTGCCCGACGTGATCCTGATGATCGACCTGAAGGGCATCAAGGCGGCGACGCTGGCGCCGCTGCTGCGCGAGCGCAAGCTGCAGGACCGCGTGATCCTGCTGACCTTCGAGCGCGGCGCGGCGGCCGAGGCGCTGGCCAGTGCCGATGGCGCCATGGTCTCGGTGCTGATCAAGACCCAGTCCGACGCCAACTACTACAAGCGCATCGCCGCCGGCCGGCCGCTGGCGATGTACGTGCCGCAGGACTCCAAGAACAAGGTCTTCGGCTATGCCAAGACCGCCGGGGCGGTGCTGGTGACCGACGTGATCGACGGCGAGGGCGAGGACAGCGCGGCGCTGAACGCCAAGGTCGCCAAGCAGGGCTGCAAGGCCTATCTGGACTACATCGATGCGCACTACACCGATGTGCTGGTGACCAACCACCCCAAGTGCGCGGCGCAGACGCTCAAGGCCTACGTGCCGACCACGGCGACAACGGACAATGGGCCGCATTGAGCGGCCCGTTGCTGACTTCCTGACGCTGCGCGCGGGGCTTAGGGCAGCCCGGCCAGCCAGTCGTCGTCGCTGCCTTCGTTGATGTCGGCGAACAGCGGCGTGGAGAAGTAGCGCTCGCCCGTATCGGGCAGCATCGCCAGGATCACCGAGCCCGGCACGGCCTTCTCGGCCACTTCCAGCGCGGTGGCCAGGGTGGCGCCGGCGGAGATGCCGACGAAGATGCCTTCCTCGGCCGCCAGCCGGCGCGAGGTCTCGATCGCGCGCTCGTCGGTGACGGTATAGAGCTCGTCGTAGACCTCGCGGTTGAGCACCTCGGGCACGAAGTCCGGGGTCCAGCCCTGGATCTTGTGCGGCTTCCACTCATCGCCCTTCAGCAGCGCCGCGCCGGCCGGCTCGGTGGCGATGATCCTGGTCTCCGGGCGCGCGACTTTAAGCACTTCGCCCACGCCGGTCAGCGTGCCGCCTGTGCCCCAGCCGGTGACGAAGAAGTCCAGGCGCTGACCGGCGAAGTCGCGCAGGATCTCAGGCCCGGTGGTGTTGCGGTGATAGGCCGGATTGGCCGGGTTGGCGAACTGGCTGGCCAGGAACCAGCCGTGCTGTTCGGCCAGCTCCTTGGCCTTGCGCACCATGCCGCTGCCGCGCTCGGCGGCCGGGGTGAGGATGACCTTGGCGCCGTAGGCGCGCATCAGCTTGCGGCGCTCGATGGAGAAGGTCTCCACCATCGTGGCCACGAACTTGTAGCCGCGCGCCGCGCACACCATCGCCAGCGCCACGCCGGTATTGCCCGAGGTGGCCTCGACCACCGTATCGCCCGGCTTGAGCAGGCCGCGGGCCTCGGCGTCGAGGATGATCGCCAGCGCCAGGCGGTCCTTGACCGAGCCGCCGGGATTGAACGACTCGACCTTGGCATACACCGTGGTGTGCGCCGGCGCGAGGCGATGGAGCTTGACCACCGGGGTGCGGCCGATGGTGTCCAGGATGTTGTCGTAGATGGCCATGCGAAGACGTCTCTTCCGATTAGAAGGGTGGGATCAGGCGGCGCGCGACAGCGTGGGCGCGTCGATGTTGTCGGGATGTTGTGATGCCGGCGCGGCCAGGGGCGCATCGCCGTGCCAGTGCAGCGTGTGCGCCAGCGCGGCGACCTCGCCCAGGATCAGCAGGGCCGGCGAGCGCACCTGGTGGTGGCGCGCGGTCTCGGTCAGGTCGGCCAGGGTGCCGGTGACCACGCGCTGGGTGCGGCGCGAGCCGTTCTCGACCAGCGCGAAGGGCGTAGCGGCGGCGCGGCCGTGGGCGATGAGGCGCTCGCGGAAGGTCTCCAGCCCGGCCACGCCCATGTAGACGGCCAGGGTCTGGCGTTCCTGCGCCAGCGCCTGCCAGTCCAGCGTGTCCAGGGAGTCGCGGCAGTGCGCGGTCACCAGGCGCAGGCCTTGCGCGTGGTCGCGATGGGTCAGCGGGATGCCCGAATACGCCGCGCAGGCCAGCGCGGCGGTGATGCCGGGCACCACTTCGAAGGCGATGCCGTGGGCCTTGAGGAATTCCAGCTCCTCGCCGCCGCGGCCGAACACGAACGGATCGCCGCCCTTGAGCCGCACCACGCGCCGGCCGGCGCGGGCGTGTTCGAGCATCAGCGCGTGGATGTCGTCCTGGCGCGTGCTGTGGCCTTGGGCCGACTTGCCGACCTCGATACGGGTGGCGTCGCGTCGGGCCATGGCCAGCACCTCGGCGCTGACCAGGCGGTCGTGCAGGATCACGTCGGCCTCGTTCATCGCGCGCAGCGCGTTGAGCGTGAGCAGGCCGGCATCGCCCGGGCCGGCGCCGACGAGCGTGACGGTGCCGGCGTGGGCCTGGGCGGTGCTGGACAGCGCGCGCTGCAGCTCGGTCTCGGCGGCCGCGTCCTGGCGCTGGCGCAGCAGGCGCGGGACGGCGCCGGCGAGCAGTTGTTCGAAGAAGCGGCGGCGCGCGCCCATCTCGGGGAAGCGCGCGCGGATGCGGGCGCGCTGCCGGCCGAGCAGGGCGACCAGCGACCCCCAGGACTCGTCCAGCAGCGTCTCCAGCTGCCGGCGGATGTGGCGCGCCACCATCGGCGCATGGCCGCCGCTGGAGATGGCGATCTGCAGAGCGCCGCGCTCGACCAGGGCCGGCACCTGGAAGCTGGACAGCTCGGCGTCGTCGACCACGTTGGCCAGCAGGCGTCGCGCGGCGGCCGCATCGGCCACCGCGCGATTGACCTCGCCCTCGTCGGTGGCGGCGATCACCAGCCACACCCCGTCCAGCCAGTCGGGCGTGAAGCTGCCCGGCTGCCAGGCGATGCGGCCCTGCTCGGCCCACTGCGCCAGGCGCGGGGTCAGGGTCGGTGCGCCCACGTGGGGGAGGGCGCCGGCGTGGAGCAGGGCCTCGACCTTGCGCTCGGCCACCGCGCCACCTCCGACCACGCGGACGGCACGGCCACGCAGGTCGGCGAACAGGGGAAACAGGGCAGCGCTCACGGGTGGGTCCGGGTCGAGAGGGCCACGACGCTACGCCCGGCTTATGACGGTCGGAAATGACTTGCCGCTGCGTTCAGATAACCCTACGTTATAAGCAGTGGTGGCCGGAACACGTACATTCGTTTTCCCCATAAGCGGCCGCGCCGCACCTCGCCAGCGATCCTTCCGCAGATGACCCTGACCCAGCTCCGCTATCTGGTCGCCATCGCCGACGCCGACTTCAACATCACCCTGGCGGCCGCGCGCGTGCACGCCACCCAGCCCGGCCTGTCCAAGCAGCTCAAACAGCTGGAAGACGAGCTGGGCTTCCTGCTGTTCGTGCGCAAGGGCCGCAGTCTTGAATCGGTGACCCCGGCCGGGGTGGAAGTCATCCAGCGCGCCCGCGCCGTGCTGTCCGAGGCCAACAACATCCGCACCTACGCGGCCAACCAGCGCCGCGAGAGCCAGGGCCAGCTGGTGCTGGCCACCACCCACACCCAGTCGCGCTTCGTGCTGCCGCACGCGGTGGCGCAGATCAAGCGCGCCTATCCGCAGGTCAGCGTGCATCTGCAGCAGGCCGCCGAGGCCGACGCGCTGGACCTGTTGGGCCAGGGCGATGCCGACATGGCGGTGATCAGCACCTCCGGCGACACGCCCGCGGCCGGCCTGGCCGTGCCGCTGTACCGCTGGCGCCGCCTGGTGGTGGTGCCGCGCGGGCACGCGCTGGACCGCAAGGGCGCGGCGCCCGACCTGACCGCCCTGGCGGGCCAGCCGCTGATCAGCTACGAGTCCTCGACCCGGCCCGGCTCCTCCCTGCAGCGCGCCTTCGTGCATGCCGGCCTGGAGCCCAACATCGCGCTCACCGCACTGGATGCGGACCTGATCAAGACCTACGTGCGCACCGGCATGGGCGTGGGCCTGCTGGCCGAGATGGCGGTCAATGCCGGCGACGCCGACCTGCGCGCCTGGCCGGCGCCGGCGGAGATCAGCGAGTGCATCGCCTGGGCGGTGCTGCCGCGCGAGCGGGTGCTGCGCGACTACGCGCTGGATCTGGTGCACGTGCTGGCGCCGCAGATCGACAAGCGCGACCTGCGGCAGGTGATGGACGGGAACCGCGAACCGGACTGGCCGGTGCCGCCGACGTGGGAAGCGTTGACCCAGACCATCACGAGTTGAGGGTCCGTGTCAGCGAGCGCCAGGATGAACGCAGGGCGCGAGCGACCAGACGGATCTTGAAGTCGTCATTCCCGCGCCTGCGGGAATCCAGGCGAAAGTCCCCTTGCTGTTGCACCGCGTTACGCCCTGTAAAACCGTGCGCGCTACGATCCGCCTCCCCCGCGTCCATGCAACGTCTTTCGAGGAGGCCATCGTGCCCAAGTACGTGATCGAACGTGACATCCCCGGCGCGGGGAAGCTGACGCCCGCCGAGCTCAACGGAATTTCCCAGCAATCCTGCAGCGTGCTGCACGGGATGGGGCCGCAGATCCAGTGGCTGCACAGCTATGTCACCGACGACAAGATCTATTGCGTCTATATCGCGCCGGACGAGGCCAGCGTGCGGGAGCACGCGGCCAAGGGAGGATTCCCGGCCAATTCGGTCGCCCAGGTGCGCACGGTGATCGATCCGACCACCGCCGAAGCCTGATGCCCCTTCAGGGATCGACCCCAACGCGCCGCTGATCCGGCGCGTTGCTGTCCGCCAGGCCGGCTCAGGCCAGCGGCACCACCACCCGAAAGCGACTCCCACGCCCCTTGCGCGTGTGCACTTCCACCGGATAGCCCAGCGTCTGCGCGGTGCGACTGACGATCCACAGGCCCAGGCCCAGGCCTTCCCCGTGCGGATTGGCCTGGCGGAAGGCGCTGAAGATCTCGCGCGCGTCCTGCGCGTCCATGCCCACGCCGGTGTCGAGCACCTCGATCGCCACCTGGTCGCCGTGGCGGCGGCAGCCGATCAGCACCGAGCCGTTCTCGGTGTACTTGACCGCGTTGCCGAGCAGGTTGCCCAGCAGCGTGGACAGCAGCGTGCGATGGCTGCGCACGCGCAGGGTGGTGGGGACATTGCGCAGGCGCAGACCGCGCTGCTGCGCCGGACGACGCCAGGTGGCCAGGATGTCGTCGAGCACGTCCTGCAGGGGCAGTTCGATCAGGTCGGGGCGCACCTCGTCGCCGCCGGCGATCGCCAGGCTGGCCAACTGGTCGAACCCGCGGCTGATCTGCCCCAGCGAGACGCGCGCGTCGTCCAGCGCCGGCAGGGTGGGGGCGTCGCTGGGCAGGGTGCGGCGCAGCTTCTCCAGCGCATAGCCGGCGCTGCGCAGCGGCGTCTTGAGGTCGTGGCCGGCGATGGCCATCAGCCGCGCGCGGTAATGGTTGGCTTCCTGCGCCATGGCCAGGGTGCGGCGCAATTCCATCAGGGCCATGGTCTGGCGCGCCAGGGCCTGCAGGGCGTCGAGCTGTTGCGGGCTGATGCTGCGCGGCAAGGTGTCGAGTACGCACAGCGAGCCCAGCGGCAGGCCGTCGGGGCTGCGCAGCACCGCGCCGGCGTAGAAGCGCAGGTACGGCTCGCCGCTGACCAGCGGGTTGCAGGCGAAGCGCGGCTCGGCCAGCGTGTCCTCGACCACCAGCACCTCGTCCTCCAGGATCGCGTGGGCGCAGATGGACGAGTGCAGCGGGGTCTGCTGCGCGCCCATGCCGACTTCGCTCTTGAACCACTGGCGGTCGGCATCGACCAGGCTGATCAGCGCCATCGGCGCATTGCAGATCAGCGCAGCCAGGTTCGTGATGTCGTCGAAGGCGGCCTCGCGCGGTGTATCGAGGATCGCGTAGGCGTGCAGCGTCTCCAGCCGCAGCGTCTCGTTGACGGCGCGCGGCGCGGTGGACGCGGCGCACTCCAGGGGCGGCGTGGCGCGCGGGGGCGGGCTGACGGCTGACATGCGAAAGGGGCTTCCTGGCGGAGGCGCTGCGCCGCGGCGGACCGCCGCAACGAGGGGCGGACAGAGTAGGGCGCGCCTCGGCCTGGGCCGTGAAGGTTCTTACACGGCCGCGTTGGCGCGTCGCCGCCGGCTTCGCACTTGCGGGCCGGAGGCTCTAGACTGCGCGCCATGCTGCGCCACCGCCGCTTCCTGGGACTGATGCATCGGCTCGCCCTGCTGGGCGCGCTGCTGATGGTCGTGGCGCCGGTGGTCAGCCGCTGGCTGCAGTGGCACGGCCCGGCCGAGCCGCTGCGCACGCTGACCGCGCTGTGCACCAGCGGCGGCATGCGCCTGGTCGATCTGGCCGGCGCCGCGTCGCAGGCCGCGGGCCACGGCGACCACGCGCCAAACCTGGCGATGGACATGGCTGGCATGGGCCACGGCGCGCCCGACGGCATGCCCGCCGATCACCACGAGGGCATGGCCTGCGACTACTGCCTGCTGGCCGCGCGGCTGCTGCCCTTCGTCCTGATCCTGCTCTTGCTGCCGCTGCTGCAGGCGGCGCCCTCGCTGTTGCCCGAACACCGGGCCACGCCGCGCCAGGCGCTGCCCTGGCCGGCCCACGCCGCACGCGGACCTCCGCACACCCTGGTCGCCTGATCCCACCGATCCGCGCGGGCGCTCGCCTGCGCGGGCGTCGACCCGTGTGCTGTGCTGGAGTGTCCCGATGTCCGTTTTCTGCCCCGCGACGGCCGTGCCGTCGCGCCTGGCGTGCGCGCTCGCGTGCGTCCTGTCGTCCCCTTGCGTGTCCGCCGCCGATGTCGATCCGGTCGACGACGCGCACACCTTCGCGCCGCTGGTGGTCACCGCCGTGCGGCCGTCCACGCCGCTGACCTGGACCACCGATCCGCGGCTGCCGCGCCAGCCGGTGCCGGCCAGCGATGGCGCCGATTACCTCAAGACCATTCCCGGCTTCACCGCCATCCGCAACGGCGGCACCAATGGCGACCCGGTGCTGCGCGGGATGTTCGGTTCGCGCCTGAACGTGCTGACCAACGACGGCGCCATGCCGGGTGCATGCCCGGCGCGCATGGACAACCCGCTGAGCTATGTCTCGCCGGAGACCTACGACCGCCTGACCATCGTCAAGGGCCCGCAGACCGTGCTGTGGGGGCCGGGCGCCTCGGCCGGCACGGTGCGCTTCGAGCGCGACACGCCGCATTTCGAACGGCCCACGCTGCAGGCGCAGGGCAGCGCGCTGGGCGGCTCGCGCAGCCGCAACGACCAGAACCTGGCCGTGACCGGCGGCGACGCGCACGGCTATGCGCGGGTGACCGCCAGCCGTTCGGAGTCGGACGACTACAAGGACGGCGCCGGCGACGTGGTGCCCTCGAAGTGGCGCAAGTGGAACACCGACGCGGCCATCGGCTGGACGCCCGATCCCGACACGGTGCTGGAGGTCAACGCCGGCGTCGGCGATGGCCTGGCGCGGTATGCCGGGCGCGGCATGGACGGGCGCCAGTTCCGCCGCACCAGCGTTGGCGCACGCTTCGAGCAGACCGGCCTGCCCGGCGCCTGGGAGTCGATCAAGGCCAGCGTCTACGCCAACGATGCCGACCACATCATGGACAACTACAGCCTGCGCACGCCCAACCCCGACTCGGCCATGCCGATGCCGATGGCGGCCAACGTCGACCGCCGCACCAGCGGCGGTCGGATCGCCTCGGAATGGGCCTGGGACCATGCAGGACTGACGGCCGGCGTGGACTGGCAGGCCAGCCGCCACCGCAGCCGCAATGCGATGGACCGCATGCCGTATGAGCCCTGGCAGCGCGATGCCAATCTGGGCAACCAGGGCGTGTTCTCCGAACTGACCCTGCATCTGGCCAAGACGCAGCGGGTGATCGTCGGCGCGCGCCTGGACCGGGCGTCGGTCAAGGATCTGCGCGCGCAGGCCAGCGGCATGGCGATGGACGACGGCATGGGGTCCGGGATGGGCATGGGCGCCGCGATGCCCAACCCGACCTTCGGCCAGATCCGTCGGCAGACGCTGACCTCGGGCTTCGCCCGCTTCGAGGCCGATGCGGGCGATCTGCCGCTGACCTGGTATGCCGGGCTGGGCCATGTCGAGCGCATGCCCGACTACTGGGAACTGTTCTCCGCCGACCGCGGGCCGGTGGGCGCCGTCAACGCCTTCGCCGCGCTGCGCCCCGAGAAGACCACCCAACTGGACATCGGCGCGCAGTACAGGAGCGCGCGCGTGGATGCCTGGGTCTCGGCCTATGTGGGCCGCATCGACGACTATCTGCTGTTCACCTACAGCGCGGGCGGGATGATGGGTCCCAGCTCGCAGGTGGGCAACGTCGACGCCGATATCCATGGCGCCGAGGCCGGCCTCGAACTGCGCCCGGCCGACGGCTGGAAGCTCGGCGGCAGCCTGGCCTGGGCCTGGGGCGCGAACCGCAGCGACGGCCGCGCGCTACCGCAGATGCCGCCACTGGAAGCGCGCGTGACCGCATCCTGGGAAGGCCGTCGCTGGTCGGCCGGCGCGCTGCTGCGCGCGGTCGCCCGCCAGGACCGGGTCAGCGTGGGCCAGGGCAGTGTCGTCGGCCGCGACCTGGGGCCGAGCGCGGGCTTCGCCACCTTCGCGCTCAACGCCGGCTACCGGCTCAGCGATGCCTGGCAGCTCACCGCCGGCGTGGACAACGTGTTCGACCGCGACTACGCCGAGCACCTGAACCTGTCCGGCAGCGCGGACTTCGGCTTCCCCGCCGATCCGGTGCGCATCCACGAGCCCGGTCGCACCGCCTGGGTGCGGCTGAGCTTCAAGTACTGAGCAACGCGCGGCCGCCCGCGCGGCGCGCGTCACCGGTGCCGGGCATCGCGCCCGCACCGCATGAATCGAAAGGGATCGAAGATGACGTGTTGTTCTCCACCTCTGATCAGGACCGTCGGCTGGGCGCTGACGGCCTGTGCATTGTACGTGCCGGTTTCCGTCGCACAGACCTCCGGCGCCGATGAGCGCGATGCCGTGCTGACCCTGGGCAAGGTCCACGCCCAGGGCGCCAAGCGCGGCGCCTTGCCCGCGCGCAAGGTACTGAGTTCGGTCGATGTGATCGGCGCCGATCAGGTCCAGGACCAGCACGTGGACAACAGCTGGGAGCTGTTCGCCAAGGTGCCGGGCATGCAGCTGACGCCGTTCCGCATGGGCACCGAGGCGGGCCGGTTCTCCTTCCGCGGGTTCAACGGCGAAGGGCGTATCAACGCGGTCAAGCTGCTGATCGACGGCATTCCCAGCAACGACAACGCCGGCGCCATGCCTTACCTGGACTCGGTGATGTCCGGCGACATCGCCGCCATCGAAGTCGTGCGCGGCACCAACGATGCGCGCTACGGGCTCAACGCCATCGCCGGCGAAGTGAACATGGTCACGCGCGTAGGCGGCGACGAAGGGCATCTGAGCGTCACCGCCGGCAGCTTCGGCACGCGCGAGGTGCAGCTGTCCAAGGGCTTCGAGACCGGGCCGTGGACGCAGAACTACTTCCTGGGCTGGCGCGACTCGGAGGGGTATCGCGACCATGCCGAGGCGATCAAGCGCAACTTCGCCGGCAAGTGGGGCTTCAACGCGCCCGAGGGCGACTGGAGCGCGCTGCTGAGCACGCGCTACTACCACAACCAGGCGCAGGAGCCCGGCTACTTCCCCACCTATCCGCAGGCGCGCGCCGCGCCGCGCGATGCGGTGGCCTATGCGGCGGCCGACGCCGGCGAGCGGCAGACCGTGCAGACCGCGCTGCATCTGGATGGCCTGATCGGCAGCGACTGGACCTGGAGCGGCAAGGCCTACGTCAACCGCTACACCAATGCGCGCTACGTGCGCTTCTCGCAGGCCGGCAGCCAGCAGGAGCGCGACAACGACGAGACCCAGCGCGGCGCCATCGCCACCGCCACCTGGACGCCGAGCCGCGTGCTGGCCGTGGAGACCGGCGTGGACGTGCAGTGGCAGGACAACACCGCGCGGCGCTGGCGCACCGCCGCGCGCCAGCGCCTGGCGCGCACGCGCGACTGGGACTGCACGCTGCAGACCCACGGCGCCTACGTACAGGCCGTGCTGCAGCCGCTGGAGGGCCTGCAGCTGGTGCCGGCCTATCGCATCGACCGGGTCGACGGACACCTGGACGACCGCCTCACCGGGCGACGCTACGACGCCTATGGCTACGGCACGATCCGCCAGCCCAAGCTCAGCGCCTCCTACGCGCTGGGCGCGGCCTGGACCGCCTATGCCAACTGGGGGCGCAGCTTCCAGATCGGCGCCGGCGATGGCGCCTATCGCACCACGGTCCACGACCTGGGGCCGTCCATCAACACCGGCTGGGAGGCGGGCCTGAAGTTCGTGCCGGCCACGTGGCTGAGCGGCCGGGTGGCCTATTGGGAGCAGCGCGCCGACGGCGAGGTCGCCACGGTGCTGGGCGCGACCGGGACCGGCAGCGACGTGGTCAATGTCGGGCGCACCTTCCGCCGCGGCTGGGATGCGCAGGTCAATCTGCAGCCGGACGCGCGCTGGAACGCGTGGCTGGCCTATTCGCGGCAACGCGCGACGGTGGCGCGCGCCGCGCCCGGCGCGCTGCAGACCGAGGGGCGCGACATCGAGAACGTGCCGCACTGGCTGGCCTCGGCCGGCGTCGATTGGCAGGTCAGCGACCGGTTCAGGCTCAGCGCCTGGGGCAACGGCCAGGGCGACTATCACCTCGAGCGCACCAACACGCTCGGTCGCTATGGCGGCTACGTCCTGGCCAACCTCGGCGCCAGCTGGACGCTGGATGCGCGCAACGAGGTCTCGCTGCAGCTGAAGAACCTCACCGATCGCTTCTACGTCTACGCCTGGTACGACAGCGGCCTGTACGGGTTCTCGCCCGGCGACGGGCGCGGGCTGTACGCCAGCTGGAACTGGAGCTTCTGATGGCCAGCACCGCCGCCGCGCAGGCACCCGCGACGCATGCCGGCGCGCTGTATCGCGCGATCTGGCGATGGCACTTCTATGCCGGGCTGCTGGTGCTGCCGCTGCTGGCCTGGCTGGCCGTGACCGGGGCCGGCTTCGTCTATCACCGTTCGCTGGATCGGCTGGTGCATCACCAACTGCTGGTGGTGGCGCCCGCCGCGCCCGGCGAGCGCCCGGCCACGCCGCAGCGCATCGTGCAGGCGGCCCTGGCCGCGCAGCCGGGGCAGGTGTTCCGCTACACCACGCCGGCGGCCGCTGATGCCTCGGCGGAGGTCGGCATCGTGGCCCCGGACGGCGCGCGCCGGGTGGTGTATGTGGATCCGGTGCACGCGCGCGTGCTGGGCAGCCTGGCCGATCGCGGCACCTTCGGCTGGACGCTGCGCCGCCTGCACAGCCTGGACCTGCTCGGCGACGGGGCGCGTGCGCTGGTGGAGCTGGCCGCGGGCTGGGCCATCGTGCTGGTGCTGACCGGCGTCTACCTGTGGTGGCCGCGCGGCACCGTGCGCATCCCCAGCAAGCGCGCGCCCACGCCTGAGCGGGGGCGCACGCTGGGCGGCGTGGTCACGGTGCGCGGCAGGCCGTCTCAGCGCCTGTTCTGGCGCGATCTGCATGCGGTGGTCGGCATCGGCGCGGGCGCGGCGGTGCTGTTTCTGGCCATGTCCGGCATGCCCTGGTCGTGGCTGTGGGGGGCGCAGGTCAACAAGTTGGTCAACGGCCACAACTTCGGCTATCCCGCCGGCCTGCGCGTGCAGCTGCCGATGTCGCAGGCGCGCGTGGCCGACAGCGCCGACCAGGCCTGGTCGCTGCAGCAGGCGCGCCTGCCGCAGTCGGCCGCGCACGCGGCCATGGCCGACATGCCCGGCATGGAGCACGCCGGGCATGGGGCGGGCCATGCGAGTGCGGCGCAGCCAGGCGCGATCGGGCTGGATCGCGCCGTGGCGGCCTTCGACGCGCGTGGCATCGGCGCCGGCTACAGCGTGTCGATGCCGCAGGGCGCGCGCGGGGTCTATACCGCCTCGCTCTACAACGGCGTGCTGGACCAGCAGCGCGTGATCCACCTGGACCAATACAGCGGGCGAACCCTGCTCGACATGCGCTATGCCGACTACGGCCCGGCGGCCAAGGCGCTGGAGTTGGGCATCAACGTGCACATGGGCGACGAGTTCGGCAGCACCAACCGGGTGCTGCTGGTGCTGGCCTGCGCCTGCACGCTGGTGCTGTGCATCAGTGCCGCGGTGATGTGGTGGAAGCGGCGTCCGCGCGGCGGGCTGGGCGTGCCGCCGCTGCCGGCGCAACCGCGGACGCTGAAGGTCGTGGCGGGCATGCTGGCGGTGGGCGGGGTGCTGTTCCCGCTGGTGGGCGCCTCGTGGCTGGTGATGCTCGCGGTGGACCTGGGATGGGTGCAGCCTCGCCAACGGGCGCGGCGCGCATGAGATAACAGCCGGCGGCGGCCGGCGCGTTGGCAACGGGCAAGACGTCGTTCAACCTTGAAGGAGAGGGCAAGGCTTATGGGCAAGACCATCATCACCGCGGCGATGCTGCTGCTGTCCGCGCTGGCGCAGGCGGCCACGCCGGGCTCAGGCATCCAGGTGCGCGCGGCCTGGACGCGCGCCACCCCGCCGCAGGCGCCCAGCGCGGCGGGCTATCTGACCCTGGTCAACAGCGGGGCGCAGGCCGACCGGCTGGTGTCGGTGAGCTCGCCGGCGGCGACGCGGGTGGAGCTCCACGAGAGCCGCATGGACGGCGGCGTGATGCGCATGCGCCGCCTCGACGGGCTGGACCTGCCGGCCGGTGCGACGGTGGCGCTGGCGCCCTCGGGCGCGCACCTGATGCTGATCGGGCCGAGGCAGCCGCTGGTCGCCGGCCAGACGATCGAGCTGGTCCTGCGCTTCGCCCACGGGCCCGCGCAGACGGTCAGGTTGCAGGTGCGCCCGATCGACGCGGCGGGGCCTGCGGACGACATCATGCACGGCATGCACATGTGAGCGGATAGATTGCGGCGGCAGCGCCGCCGGCGGCGCACGGACAGGGGGCTGGGATGAGGCGGTTTTCGCGGATGGTGGCGCGGCTGTACGCACCGGCGCCGGTGCTGGTGGCCGCCGGCTGGGTGCTGTCGTTCGTGGTCGAACACCAGGAGGCGCTGATCGGCGCCGCCGCGGCGCGACGGCTCGGCTCGCTGCTGGCCCTGACCGGTGTCGCCCTCGGGCTGGCGTGGGCGTCGCTGGCCAGCTGGCGCCTGTACCTGTGGCTGCGCGGGATGGAGCAGGGGCGCTGCCCCTGCGGCGGGCTGCTCTCGCGGCCGCGCCACAAGCATGGTCAGCACTATCGTAAGTGCCTGGCCTGCGGCGAGAAGGTGCTGTTGACGCCGGTGCCGGTGGTGGGGGATTAGGGATTCGGGATTCGGGGTTGTTGCGAGATTTGCGGACGGATGGGGCGCTGTGTTGTCGCGGGGGTGTAGGGCCACGTCTGCATTTGGTTGTGCGCGTTGACGTCCATGGGTTCCCGCGTGCGCGGGAACGACGGTAGAGGGGGCGTCGGGCGTTTGAGGGCGGCTTAGGCCGCTGGTGCCGTTTCGGCTTCGGCGCGGGCCTGGTTGCGCAGCAGGAAGCGCTGGATCTTGCCGCTGGGGGTCTTGGGCAGCTCGTCGACGAAGGCGATCTCGCGCGGGTAGGCGTGGGCCGACAGCCGGGTCTTGACGTGCTGGGCCAGCGCGGCTGCCAGCGCCTCGTCGCCGGCCACGCCGGGGCGCAGCACCACATAGGCCTTGACCCGTTCGAACCGCTCCGGATCCGGCTTGCCGACCGCGGCGGCCTCGACCACGTCGGGATGTTCGAGCAGGCAGCTCTCCACGTCGAACGGACCGATGCGGTAGCCGCTGGAGGTGATCACATCGTCGCTGCGGCCGACGAAGGCGATGGAGCCATCGGCGTTGCGCTCGACCGTATCGCCGGTGAGGTACCAGCCGTCCTTGAACGGCTGCGTTTCCGTGTTCTCGTAGCCGCGGAAGAACAGCGCGGGCGAATCGTCGACATGCACGGCCAGCATCCCCGGCACGCCGACCGGCTGCGGCTGGCCGTCGTCGCTCAGCACGTCCAGCCGATATCCCGGCAGGGGAAAGCCGGCGCTGCCCGGCTGCACCGGATGGGCCAGCGCGTGGTGGTTGCACAGGGTCATGCCGGTCTCGGTCTGGCCGTAATGGTCGTGGATGACCGTGCCCAGCGCCTGGTCGAACCAGCGGATCACCTCGGGGTTGAGCGGCTCGCCGGCGCTGCTGACCACGCGCAGCTGGCCCTTGATCGGCGCGGCCGCGGCGTCGCCGGCGGCCATCAGCATGCGGTAGGCGGTGGGCGCCCCCATCAGATTGGTCACGCCCAGCTCGGCGATGGTGCTGTAGCAGCTGTCCACGGTGAACGGGCCTTCGTGGAAGGTCACCGCATGGCCGAGCGCCAGCGGCCCGGCGATGCCGTAGTACAGCCCGTAGGCCCAGCCCGGGTCGGCGATGTTCCACAGCACGTCATCAGGCCGCAGGTCCACCGCGTCGCGCATGTAGGTGGCGATGGCATCGAGCGCGTGCAGCGGCACGCGCAGCGCTTTGGCCGCCCCGGTGGTGCCGGAGGTGAACATGATCATGCACGGGTCCTCGCGCCGCCGCGGCACGGGATCGAAGGCCTGAGGCTGGCCTTCCAGCGCGGCCCAGAAGTCCTCGCCATCGCCGCTGCCCAGGGTCAGGATCGGCGGCGCGGCGGCGACCTCGTCCAGCTTGGGGCGCTGCTCGGCCGAGCACACCACCAGCGCCGCGCCGCTGGCCGCCAGCCGGTGCTCCAGCGCCTTGGGGCCGAAGGCGGTGAACAGCGGCTGGTACACCGCGCCGGCGCGCCAGGTGCCCAGCACCACGATCAGCAGCTCCAGCCGCCGCGGCAGCAGCCCGGCCACCACCGCGCCCGGCCCGATTCCGCGTGCGCGCAGCAACTGGGCGAACTGGGCCGACCAGGTATCGAGCTGTTCGAAGGTGTAGCGCCGCACCACGCGCTGGGTGTCGATCCAGCACAGCGCCTCGCGCTGCGCGCCCAGGTGCGCGCCGATGCAGGTCTGCCAGGCGTTGCGCGGCCCGGGCGCCGGCACGAAGTCGAGCGTGCGGACGTGTTCGAAGTAATCGCGGATCGGGCGGTCCATGCGGTACGTCATGTGATGCGTTGGGGACTCACTCTAGCGCGTCGGTCCCGGTCACGACGGTGCGGCGCAGCGCTTCAAGGCCCCGGCGGCGAGGCCTGGTCCAGGGCCAGTTGCAGCGAACGCCCGCGCCGGCGCAGCACCAGCACCACCACCGCGCCGGCCGCCAGCCAGGCCAGGCCGCCGATCTGCGCCAGGCGATCGGCGTTGTAGAGCACGTACAGCAGGATCAGCCCGCCGACCAGCGGCACCACCCCATGCATCAGCCAGCGCCCGGAGCGGCGGAAATGCCAGGCCACCGCCACGTGCAGGAGCGCGAAGGCCGTTAGCGCACCGAAGTTGCACACGGTGGCCAGCAGCGCGATCTTGCCCAGGAACAGCAGCCCCAGCACCAGGCTCAGGCCTGCCACCAGCAGGATCGCCCGGCGCGGCACGCCGCTGCCTGCATGCACCTTGCGCAGGAAGCGCGGCAGCTGGCCGTCGCGCGCCATCGCGAACAGCAGCCGCGAGGTCGCCGCCTGCGAGACCAGCGCGTTGGCCAGTGCCGCGCCGACCGCCACGGTCAGTGCGATCACGATCTGCATCCACGGCCCGGCCACGCGCCGGCCGACTTCGAAGAAGGCGTTGTTGGAGGCCGCCTCGTCGGGAAAGTGGCGCAGCTCGGGCAGCAGCAGCGCCGCCAGCCAGGTCTGCAGCACGAACAGCGCCGCCACCAGGGCCAGCGACACCACGGTCGCGCGGCCAACCGCGCGTGCGCCGCCGCGGCTCTCCTCGGTCAGCGTGGAGATCGCATCGAAGCCGAGGAAGCACAGCACCGCCATCGACAGCGCGCCGAACAGCATCGGCAGCGAGAAGGCCGCCGGGTCGTACAGCGGGCGCAGGCTCCAGTGCGCCCCGTAGGCGCCACGCTGGATCGCCAGCGCCGCCAGCACGGCGAACACCGCCAGCACCACCAGCTGCACGCCCAGGAACACAAGGTTGGCGCGCGCGGTGGTCTCCACGCCGCGCAGGTTCACCGCCGTGTTGAGCACGACGAAGAACACGATCCAGGCATGCTGCGGGATGCCCGGCCACACGGTGGCCATGGCGTTGGCGCCGATCACGTAGAGCAGGGTGGGGATGAGCAGATAGTCGAGCAGGATCGCCCAGCCGGCCAGGAAGCCGACGCTCTCGTGCAGGCCGCGGCCCACATAGGCGTAGACCGAGCCAGCGACTGGGAAGGCCTGCGCCATCTGCTGGTAGCTCAGCGCGGTGAACAGCATCGCGCCGAAGCCCACCAGGTACACCAGCGGCACCATGCCATGGCTGACGTCGAACACCCCGCCGAAGATGGCGAACGGCGCGGTCGGCACCATGCAGACCAGGCCGTAGACCAGCAGATCGCCCAGGCCGAGCCTGCGGCGCAGCTCGGGCCGGTAGCCCAGGCGGGCCAGTTCCTGGTCGGGGGAATCGGAGGCAGCGTCGGTCATGGCGGGCGGGAGGCGTTGGGCGCGGGCGCGTGGCGGGGCCAGCCTCCCTCCGGGGCCGGTGCGACAGTTCTAGCGCATCGCCCCGGTCCAAGGCCAGTGGCAAAGCAGCGCCCGCAGGATGCGGCCTCCACCTGTAGAGCGGAGCTTGCTCCGCTGGGGCCTTCCCCAAGAACCGAACGAAGAGCAGCGGAGTCCCCAAGAGGGGATTGCCACAAGCTCCGCTCTACAGGCAGGCCGCTGAGATTTGAGGAGACGGTTGCGCCCCGCGCGCTCCTCCCCTCTCCTTTCGCGCAGCGAAGGGGGAGGTTGGGAGGGGGTGCTTTTGCTTTTGACCTTCCCGCGAAGAACGACCCCGCCCCTCAGTCGCTAGCCGCGACTTCGAACTCCCCCTTGGCTTGCGGCCAAAGGGAGGGGGAAGAAGCGCACAGCGCTCAGATGTCCTCGTGGATCCCGCACTCGCGCTTGAGTCCGAAGAAGCGGGTGTCTTCCTCGCGCATGCCCGGCTCACAGCGGCGGGTGGTGTGGAAGTCGCCGATGGACACGTAGCCCTCTTCCCACAGCGGGTGATAGGGCAGGTCGTGCTGCTTCATGTACTGCCACACGTCGCGGTCGGTCCAGTCGGCGATCGGGCTGACCTTCCAACGCTCACCGCGCAGCTGCACGATCGGCGTGGCGGCGCGGCTGGTCGACTGCTGGCGGCGTAGGCCGGTGAACCAGGTGCCCACGTCCAGCTCGTCCAGCGCCCGGCGCATCGGCTCGACCTTGCGCAGGTTGTTGTATTGCTCGATGCCGACCACGCCCTGTTCCCACAGGCGGCCGTGGCGCGCCTCCATCCAGGCACGGCTGACCAGTGGACGGAAGATCTGGATGTTGAGCTTGAGCCGCTCGATCAGCGCATCGGCGAAGCGATACGTCTCTGGGAACAGATAGCCGGTGTCAACCAGGATCACCGGGATGTCCGGCTGCTGCTGGGTCAGCAGGTGCAGGGCCACGGCCGACTGCGCGCCGAAGCTGGAGGACAGGGCCGCCTGCGCCGGGCCATGCGCCAGCGCCCAGGCCACGCGCGCCGGCGCGTCCATCGCCTCGAGCGCGGCGTTGGCCGCGTCCAGGTCGATGGTGGAAGGACGGGCGTCCAGATGCGGATCGTCGTTGGCGGGCAGGGCGGTCATGCGTGCAGCTCCACGGGAATGGCACGATGGGTGGGATAGGGCGGCAGGTCGATCTCGCCGGCGCGGTGCAGGAAGTCGCCGAAGCCTTCGGCGTCGTCGCGTTCGGCGGCATAGCGGCCGAACAAGGGGTCGAGCGCACCGAGGATCTCCTCCTCGGTGATGTTCTCGCGGTACAGCGTGTTGAGCCGCTGGCCGCGGTGGTCGCCGCCCAGCATCAGGTTGTAGCGGCCGGGCGCCTTGCCGACCAGGGCGATCTCGGCCAGGTACGGCCGCGAGCAGCCGTTGGGGCAGCCGGAGATGCGCAGCACGATCGGCGCCTGCGCCAGGCCGTGCTTCTCGAGCAACGGCTGCAGCTTGCCGGTGAAGTCGGGCAGATAGCGCTCGGCCTCGGCCATGGCCAGGCCGCAGGTGGGCAGGGCGACGCAGGCCATGGCCTTGCGCGCCAGCGCGGTCGGCAGCGCGTTGCCGGCATCCAGGCCATGGGCCGACACCAGCGCATCGACGGTGGCCTTCAGCGCATCGTCGAGGTTGGAGATGACCAGGTTCTGGTTGGAGGTCATGCGGAACTCGCCGACACCCGCTTCCTGCAGCCGCAGCGCGATCTCGCGCAGCCCGGTGAGCTGGGTGGCGGTGCCGACATCGGCGATGCGCCCGGCGCCCAGCGACAGGGTCAGATGCCAGCGGCCGTCGCTGCCCTGCGTCCAGCCGTAGCGGTCGCCGTTGTGCTCGAACGCGAACGGCCGCGCCGGCGCGAAGACGATCCCGGCGCGCTGCTCGATCTGCGCCTTGATGAAGTCCAGGCCATGGTCGTCGATGGTGTACTTGAAGCGCGCGCGCTTGCGCACCGCGCGGTTGCCGTAGTCACGCTGGGTGGTGACCACGGCGGTGGCCACCTCCAGCAGCCGCTCGCGCGGGATGTAGCCGGCCACATCGGCCACGCGCGGCCAGGTCTGCGCATCACCATGGGTCGCGCCCATGCCGCCGCCCAGGCTGACGTTGTAGCCGACGATCCGGCCGGCTTCATCGGTCACACCGATGAAGCCCAGATCGTTGGCGAACACGTCCACATCGTTGATCGGCGGCAGCGCGAACCCGATCTTGAACTTGCGCGGC
The DNA here is from genome assembly GCF_004283755.1 of Pseudoxanthomonas winnipegensis. GTDB lineage: Bacteria > Pseudomonadota > Gammaproteobacteria > Xanthomonadales > Xanthomonadaceae > Pseudoxanthomonas_A > Pseudoxanthomonas_A winnipegensis. Next base: position 316,203 of record NZ_SHMH01000001.1, on the reverse strand, counting down.
AGATACTTGTCGCCGTAGATAGGCTCTTCTTCCTCGCCGGCGCCGGCCACCTTCTCCTCATCCAGCCAGATCTCGTAATAGGCGCGGGTGTTGGGCAGCAAATGCTCGGAGGTCGCCGCGGCATCGGCGTAGAGCGTGGCGTGCGCCTCGGACAGCAGCGGGTTGGCCGCGACCTGCACGTTGCGGTTGACGTCGCCGCAGGCGGCCAGCGTGTCGATCAGCGCGGCGTTGATGGCCTGCATCGTGGCCTTCAGCTCGCGCTTGATGACGCCATGGAACTGGAAGGCCTGGCGCGTGGTCACGCGCAGCGAGTGGTTGCCGTAGCGGGTGGCGATGGCGTCCAGCTGCAGCCACTGCGCGGGCGTGACCACGCCGCCGGGCGTGCGCGTGCGGATCATGAACTGGTAGGCCGGCTCGAGCTTCTGCCGCCGGCGCTCGTCGCGCAGGTCGCGGTCGTCCTGCTGGTAGCTGCCGTGGTACTTGATCAGCGTCTGGTCGTCCTCGCGCAGCGCACCGGTGACCGGGTCGGCCAGGCTCTCGAGCAGGCTGCCGCGCAGGCGGCGGCTCTCGGCCTTGATGTCTTCTACTGAATGCATGGGGATTCGGGATCCGGGATTGGGGATTGGCAAGGGCGAAGACGTGCGGGCTGCGGACATCGCATCCCCAATCCCGAATCCCCAATCCCCGTCTCAATAGACATCGCGCGCATACCGCCCCTCCGTCTGCAGCGTGGTGAGGTAGTCGTGCGCGGCATCGGCGTCCAGGGCGCCGTGTTCGGCGACGATGTCGGTCAGGGCGGCGTGCACGTCCTTGCCCATGGCGATCGAACCGCACACGTAGAAGTGCGCGCCGGACTGCAGCCAGTCGAAGACCTCGCGGCCGCGCTCGCGCAGCCGGTGCTGCACGTACAGCTTGTCGGCCTGGTCGCGCGAGAACGCCAGGTCCAGCCGGTCCAGCTCACCGCGCTTGAGCGCGTCCTGCCATTCGCTCTGGTAGAGGAAACCGCTGTTGAAGTGCTGCGCGCCGAAGAACAGCCAGTTGCGCCCGCTCGCACCGGTCTCGGCCCGCTCCTGGACGAAGGCGCGGAACGGCGCCACGCCGGTGGCGGGGCCGACCATGAGGATGTCGCGCGCACCGTCGGCCGGCACGCGGAAGCGGTCGTTGGCTTCGATGTAGACCGGCGCGCGGTCGCCCTCGGCCAGCCCGGCCAGGAAGCCGCTGGCCGAGCCGCTGTGCGCGTGGCCGTGCGCGTGGTAGCCCAGCACGTCCACGGTCAGGTGGACCTCCTCGCCCACGCGCTTGCGGCTGGAGGCGATGGAATACAGGCGCGGCGCCAGCGGCCGCAGCGCGGCCAGCAGCTCGCCCACGTTCCAGTCCACCGGCCAGCGGCGCAGCACGTCGATCACCTGGTGGCTGGAGAGCAGGGCGGAGAGGTCGGCGTTGCCGGGGGCGAGCAGGTCTTCCAGCTCGCGCGCGCCGGCCAGGCGCGCATGCGCGGCCAGGAACGGGCGCGAGAGCTTGCTCAGCTCACGATGCCCCGCCAGCCACTCGCGCACGCTGCGCTGGGTGCCATCGACATGGTGGGCAGCGTCGCCGTCCAGCTTGAGCGCCGCCAGCAGGGGCTCGACCAGCGCGTCGGGATTGCGGTGCACGATGCCCAGCGCATCGCCGGGCTCGTAGCTCAGGCCGCTGCCTTCCAGCGACAGCTCGATGTGGCGCACTTGCTTGTCCGGCGCACCGTGGCGGCCGAAGGCCGGGCCCTTGAAGTCGCGGCCGGCGATGGGCTGGTTGGCCAGGACCTCGGCCTGGAACGGCGCGCTGTGCGAGACCGCCTGCGTCGCCGGCGCCGGGCGCAGCGGGGTGACCTTGGCGCTGGGTGCGGCCGGGGCGGTCTTGAGGACCTTGCGGGCCTGCTCCAGGGCCTGCTCGCGCCAGGGCTGGGCGACGGTGTCGATGTCCAAGTCGGCCTCGCCGGCCGGCAGCAGGCGGGTAGCGCCCAGCTCGGCCAGGCGCGCGTCCAGGCGCCGGGAGATGCCGCAGAAGTCGGCATAGCTCGAGTCGCCCAGGCCGAGCACGGCGAACTTCAGCTCCGGCAGCTTGGGCGCGCGACGGCCGAGCAGGAATTCGCTGAACCCGATCGCATCGTCCGGCGGGTCGCCCTCGCCCTGGGTGCTGATCACCAGGTAGAGCAAGCGCTCGGCGGCCAGTTCGCGCGTGGCATAGGCGTCGGTGCGCACCAGACGCACGGCCAGGCCGGCGCCCTCCAGCGTGGCGGCCAGGGCCTCGGCCGCGCGCTTGGCATTGCCGGTCTGGCTGCCGTACAGCACGGTGGCCCGCTCGCCGCTGCCCGTGGCGGGCGCCGCCGCGCCGGCGGCTGTGCCCTGCAGCAGGGCCAGGTGCGGCGCCGGGTGCGCGGCCTGGGCCAGGCCGGCGGTGAAGCCGGACAGCCACCACAGCGAGGCGCTGTCCAGGCCATCGACCACCCGTGCCAGCAGCGCCTTGCGGTCGTCGGGCAAGGGGCCGGCAGCCAGCGCGGGGGGTACAGCGGACATCGCGATTCCGTAGAGCGGCGTGTGGGAGCGTCGATGCTAGGCGCCGCTGTCACAGGGCTGAAAGGATGCAGGGTTATGGGCTTATGCTCCCTGCTTATTTCGTCCGGGAATAAGCGGTGCCAATACTGCCGGCCCACCGTCCGAGCCCGGTCCCCGCTGCGTCCGGGCCCCGTTCCTCTCCACCCGAGCCGATGAGCGCTGTGCCGACCCTGTCCCATCTCGACCGCCTGGAGGCCGAGAGCATCCACATCCTGCGCGAGGTGGCCGCCGCGTTCCGCAACCCGGTGATGCTGTATTCGGTCGGCAAGGATTCCTCGGTGCTGCTGCACCTGCTGCTCAAGGCCTTCGCCCCGGCGGTGCCGCCGATCCCGCTGCTGCACGTGGACACGCGCTGGAAGTTCCGCGAGATGATCGCCTTCCGCGACCGTCGCGCCGCCGAGACCGGCGTCGAGCTGCGCGTGCACATCAACCCCGACGGCGTGGCGCAGAACGTCGGTCCCTTCAGCCACGGCGCCACGGTCCACACCGACATCATGAAGACCCAGGGCCTGAAGCAGGCGCTGGATCAATACAAGTTCGACGCGGCCATCGGCGGCGCGCGCCGCGACGAGGAGAAATCGCGGGCCAAGGAGCGCGTGTTCTCCTTCCGCAACGACAAGCACCGCTGGGATCCCAAGCACCAGCGCCCCGAGCTGTGGAACCTCTACAACGCCCGCATCCATCCAGGCGAGAGCGTGCGCGCCTTTCCCTTGAGCAACTGGACCGAGCTGGACATCTGGCTCTACATCTACCGGGAGCGCATTCCGGTGGTGCCGCTGTACTTCGCCGCCAGGCGCCCGGTGGTCGAACGCGACGGCGCACTGATCATGGTCGACGACGAACGCCTGCCGCTGCGTGAGGGCGAGGTGCCGCAGCTGAAGTCGGTGCGCTTCCGCACGCTGGGCTGCTACCCGCTGACCGGCGCGATCGAGTCGCAGGCCGACACCCTGGAGAAGATCATCGCCGAGATGCTGGTGGCCACCAGCTCCGAGCGCCAGGGCCGCGTGATCGACCAGGATCCGGGCGCGTCGATGGAGCAGAAGAAGCTGGAGGGGTATTTCTGATGGAAGGCAGGGATTCGGGATTGGGGATTGGGGATTCGCAAAAGCGCGGCCTGCTGGCGGATGCGGCAGCGGGAGGCGCCGCTGTCGCCAATCCCGAATCCCCAATCCCCAATCCCGACGGTGAAGCCGTCAAAGCCTACCTGCGGCAGCACGAATCCAAGCCGCTGCTGCGCTTCATCACCTGCGGCAGCGTGGACGATGGCAAGAGCACGCTGATCGGGCGGCTGCTGCACGACAGCAAGCGGCTGTTCGACGACCAACTGGCCGCGCTGGAAAGCGACAGCCGCCGCCACGGCACGCAGGGCGCGCGCATCGACTACGCCCTGCTGCTCGACGGCCTGGCCGCCGAGCGCGAGCAGGGCATCACCATCGACGTGGCCTACCGCTACTTCGACACCGAGCGGCGCAAGTACATCGTGGCCGACTGCCCGGGCCACGCGCAGTACACGCGCAACATGGCCACCGGCGCCTCCACCGCCGACGTGGCCGTGGTGCTGGTCGATGCGCGCAAGGGCCTGCAGACCCAGACGCGCCGGCACAGCTACATCGTCTCGCTGCTGGGCCTGCGGCACGTGGTGCTGGCGGTGAACAAGATGGATCTGGTCGACTTCGACCAGGCCGTGTTCGACGCCATCGTGCGCGACTACCGCGCGCTGGCCGAGCAGCTCGGCATCGCGCAGGTGCAGGCGATTCCGCTTTCGGCGCTGGAGGGCGACAACCTGTCCAGCCGTTCCTCGCGCACGCCGTGGTACGCCGGTCCCAGCCTGCTCGAACACCTGGACACGCTGACGCTGGACGACGCGACGGAGACGCTCGGCCTGCGCCTGCCGGTGCAGTACGTCAACCGCCCGAACGCGAACTTCCGCGGCTTCGCCGGCACCGTCGCGGCCGGTGAGGTGCGCCCGGGCGATGCGGTGGTGGTGCTGCCCTCGGCGCGCCGTTCGACCGTGGCCAGGGTGCTGGATGCCAACGGCGATGTGGCGTTCGCCCGCGCCGGCCAGGCGGTGACCCTGACCCTGGCCGACGAGATCGACATCAGCCGCGGCGATGTGATCGCCGCCGCCGGCGACCCGCCGGAGGTGTCCGACCAGTTCGCCGCGCACCTGCTGTGGATGGACGATGCGCCGCTGCTGCCGGGCCGCCCCTACTGGCTGCAGATCGGCGCGCGCACCGTGCCCGCCAGTGTCAGCGAGATCAAGCACCGCATCGACGTGAACACCCAGGAGGCGCTGGCCGCCAAGCGTCTGGAACTCAACGAAGTGGGCGTGTGCAACCTGTCGCTGGACGCGCCGATCGCCTTCGAGCCCTATGCGCGCAACCGCGCGCTGGGCGGCTTCATCCTGATCGATCGCCAGACCAATGCCACCGTCGGCGCGGGCACGCTGGACTTCGCCCTGCGTCGTGCCGGCAACGTGCACTGGCAGCATCTGGACGTGGACAAGGCCGCACGCGCCCGCATCAAGGGCCAGACCCCGCGCGTGCTGTGGTTCACCGGCCTGTCCGGCGCCGGCAAGTCCACCATCGCCAACCGCGTGGAGAAGCGGCTGCACGCCTCGGGCCACCACACCTTCCTGCTCGACGGCGACAACGTGCGCCATGGCCTGAATCGCGACCTGGGCTTCACCGACGAGGACCGCGTGGAGAACATCCGGCGCGTGGCCGAGGTCGCGCGGCTGATGGCCGACGCCGGGCTGATCGTGCTGGTGAGCTTCATCTCGCCGTTCCGCGCCGAGCGGCGCATGGCGCGCGAACGCTTCGCGCCGGGCGAGTTCGTCGAGGTCTTCGTCGATGTGCCGCTGGCCGTGGCCGAGGCGCGCGACGTCAAGGGCCTGTACGCCAAGGCGCGCGCCGGCAAGATCCCCAACTTCACCGGCATCGACTCGCCCTACGAGGCCCCCGAGGCACCGGAACTGCACCTGCACGCCGCCGAGGAATCCACCGACCAGATGGCCGAGCGCGTCCTGGCCCACCTCGGCCTCGCCTGACTGGACTGCCCCGTGGGCGTGGGAGCCACTGCCCCATATCAAGTCGCGGCCTCCCTGTAGAGCGGAGCTTGCTCCGCTGCTCTCCGTTCGGTTCGTGGGGAAGGCCAAGCGGAGCAAGCTCTGCTGATCTTCGTTTGTCTCCTAGGGAAGGCCCCAGCGGAGCAAGCTCCGCTCTACAGGTGGTGCCACGCCGACCCGTGCACGCGCATCGAACGCCCCTCCCATCGGCCGCCGCTCCGCTGTGCGAAGCGGCCTCTGCCGACGCTTCGGGTAAGGTACGCATCCAGTTGCCCTCACCGCCGCGCGCCGGCGGACGTCCCATGAAGTCTTTCCTCTCCGCTTTCCCGCTGGTGCACGCATGACCGGCCCCTGGCAGAAGTTCCCACCGCGCCGTCCGCCGGTCGCCCGCAAGGCGCCCGACGGCGAACGCGCGTCGCCCGAGGGGCCGCAGGCGCCCGCACGCCCCGTCCGCCGCGGCGAGGAAGTGCGCCTGTACGGCCTCAACGCGGTGCGCGCGCTGTTCGACGCGCGGCCCGAGGCGCTGCGCAAGCTCTACCTCACCCAGACGCGCGTGCCGGCGCTCAAGCCGATCCTGGCCTGGTGCGTGGCCAACCGCGTGGGCTATCGCGTGGTGGAGGAGGGCGACCTGGACCGGCTCGCCGCCAGCAGCCACCACGAAGGCGTCGTGGCCGATGTGCTTCGCCGCGCGCCGCTGTCGCTTGACGCCTGGCTCGAGGCGCTGCCGGCTGGCCCGGCGCTGGCGCTGTGGCTGGACGGGGTGGGTAATCCGCACAACTTCGGCGCGATCCTGCGGTCGGCCGCGCACTTCGGCGTGGCCGGCGTGCTGCTCCCGCAGGATTCGCCGCTGGCGCTGTCCGGCGCCGCCGCGCGCGTGGCCGAAGGCGGCGCCGAAGCGGTGACCCTGGTGCAGGCCGGCGCCCCCGCGGACGCGTTCGCCCCGCTGCGCGCCGCCGGCTTCGGCCTGGCCGCCACGCTGGTGCACGGCGGTGACGACCTGTTCGCCGCGCGGCTGCCGCAGCGGCTGGTCTATGTAATGGGCGCCGAAGGCGAGGGCATGGACCGCGGCCTGGCCAAGGTCTGCGACCTGGCCCTGTCCATCCCCGGCACCGGCCGCGTGGAGAGCCTCAACGTCGCCGCCGCCACCGCGGTGCTGCTGGCGCAATGGGCGAGCGGGCGCGCGCGAGGCGGTTGAGACGCGGGCGGGCGGCCATAGGACGCATGCCGTCAGTCTTGCTTGGTGTGGATCGACTTCGGCGCGCTTGACGAGGCGGGTCAGCAAGCCCGCCGAGGTGATGCCTGGTGGGAGCCGCCATGGCGGCGAGTGGCCTTGCCGGGAAGGCTTCATCGCCGCCATGGCGGCTCCCACAGGATCTATCGCTCGTCCTCGCGTTCGCGGGGACGAGCGCTGCTTGTCGCGAAAAGCGAAAGTCCCTGGGTTCCCGCGTGCGTGGGAACAACGGTAAGGGGACTATCGGCGGCTTTGGGTCTGCGTAGTTGAACGCGACGGCGAACAGCCGACGCGCTGCTCAGTGCGTCTCCTTGTTCGCCCCCGCCGGCACCGGCGCGCTGCCGAAATCGCCCTTCGCTTCCGCCGCCAGGTACAGGAACACCGCATAGGCCGCGACGTTCTGCGCCAGGACCTTCGGGTCGATCTTGTCCAGTGTGTCGTCCGCGTTGTGGTGCAGGTCGAAGTAGTCGGTGCCGTCGTGGCCCAGCCAGGCCCAGCGCATGCCGAGCTGGGCCATGGGGCCGATGTCCGACTCCGGATCGCCCTGGCCGGGCAGGTAGGCCACGTCCAGCGGCTTGAGCGCGGCGGCGATCGTCTCGATCGCGCCCTTGGCGTGGGCGTCGGCATTGCCGCTGAAGCCATAGATATGCCCGGCGCCGAAGTCGCTTTCGGCGGCGATGACGTGCTGGGCGATCTCCTTGGCGTGCGCCTGCGCGTAGGCGCGGCCGCCGTACAGGCCCTGCTCCTCGTTGGCGAAGGCGACCACGCGGAGCGTGCGCGCCGGGCGCAGCTGGCCGGCGAGTCTGGCGGCCGCCATGGAAATGCCGATGCCGGCCGCGTCGTCGATGGCGCCCGTGCCCAGGTCCCACGAATCCAGATGCCCGCCGGTCAGCACGATCTCGCCGGGCTTGCTGCGCCCGGTGATCTGGCCGATCACGTTGTAGCTGGTGGCCTGGCCGTCCCAGCCGCAGTCCAGCGCCAGGCGGACTTTGACCGGGCCGCGCGCGACCAGGCGCGCCAACTGGTCGGCGTCGGGAATCGACACCGCCGCCGCCGGGATCGGTGTCAGCCCTTCCTCGTAGCGGGTGATGCCGGTGTTGACCACACGATGCGGCGTGGTGCCGGCCGAGCGCATCAGAAAGCCGATCGCGCCCTTCTTGATCGCCTCGGATGGGCCCCGCCCGCGGATCCCGCCGCCATAGCGGTAATCGCCACCGTCCTGCTTCTTGTGCATCTGGAAATCGACGAAGGCGATCTTGCCTTTCAACGATCCGGCCGGCGCGGCCTGCAGCGCGTCCAGGTCGGCGAAGCGCACGATCTCGCCTTCCACCGTGCCGCCGGCGCTGCCGCCCAGCGCGGTCACCGCCAGCGGCTGCGCGTTGGCGCCCAGCACCTGGGCATGCTCACCGCGGCGCTCCCATTTGGGGAAGGTCACCGGCTCGGTCCACACCTTGTCGAAGCCGAGCTGCTTGAACTTGGCCTGCGCCCAGGCCACCGCACGCGCATCGGCCTCGCTGCCCGCAAGACGCGGGCCGACCTCGGTGGTCAGCGATTCGACGACCTTCCAGCCTGTGTCGTCGGCCAGCGCCTGCTGGCGCAGCGCGTCGGCGCGCTTGAGTGCCGCATCGGGGATCGTGGTCGGGCCGGCGGCCTGCAGCGGAAACGAGGCGCACAGCAACAGGGCGCAGGACAGGATCGAACGACGCATGCAGGCAGGCTCGCGAGTGGGGAAGCGGCGAGCTTAACAGCCGCCGCTTGCCTTGCTCGCCGCCGCCCGAGGCTTACTTCTTGAGCGAGTCGCGGATCTCGCGCAGCAGCAGCACGTCTTCCGGCGTGGCGGCCGGCCCGGCCTCCTTCTTCGGCGCCAGACGGTTGATCGCCTTGACCACCAGGAAGATCGCGAACGCCACGATGATGAACTGCACCAGCGTATTGAGGAAATCGCCGTAGCCGATCACCACCGCGGGGATCTCCTTGCCATCGGCGCCGATGGTGGCCGGCTTGAGCACCCAGGCGAGCCTGGAGAAATCGATGCCGCCGATCAGCAGGCCGATGGGCGGCATGATGATCTTGTCCACCAGCGAGGTGACGATCTTGCCGAAGGCCGCACCGATCACCACACCGACCGCCAGATCCACCACGTTGCCGCGCATGGCGAAGGTCTTGAATTCGCTGAGCATGCCCATCTCTCGTCTCTCCTGAAGGCTCGGGGGAAGGTCCGGCAACGTTACCGGACCCCACGTGCGCGCGAAGTCAAACGCCGATCGCGCCGCGCAGTTCGCCCACGCCCTCCAGCGTGGCCACGAACGTGTCCCCACGCTGCAGCGCGCCGACGCCGGAGGGGGTGCCCATGAAAACCAGGTCGCCCGCCTTGAGCGCATAGAGCTTGGACAGCTCGTGCAGGATCTCCGGCACGTTCCAGATCATGTCGTGCAGCGTGCCGCGCTGGCGCACCTGATCGTTGATGGTCAGCGCGATCACGGCGTCCTGCAGCGCCCCGACCTGCGCAGCGGGCACGATCTGGCTGATCGGCGCGGAATGATCGAAGGCCTTGCCGGTGTCCCAGGGCAGGCCGGCCTTCTTGGCCGCGGCCTGCAGATCGCGGCGGGTCAGATCCAGGCCCACGGCATAGCCGTAGATCAGCGCGTTGCCGGCCTCGCCTTCGAGCACGCCGGCCGGCGCGTCCTGGCCCAGCGCGACGACCAGCTCGACCTCATGGTGCAGGTCGGCCGTGCCGGGCGGGTAGGGGATGGTGCGATCGCCGGTGACGATGGCATCGGCCGGCTTGGAGAAGAAGACCGGCTGGCCGCGTTCGGCCTTCGAGGCCGGCGCGGTGGCGCCCATCTCGCGCGCATGGTCGGCGAAGTTGCGGCCGACGCAGTAGATGCGGTGCACCGGGAAGGTGCCGCCGCCGCGTACCGGCACGCGCGCCTGCTCGGGCGCGGGAATCACATCGGACATCTGGGCGTTCCTCGATCACGCTAAAGAGGAACGCGAGTGTAAGGCGCTTGACGCGCCTTCAGTGCGAGAGGGGCAGGGCCTGCTTGCGTACGACCTGGTATTCGCCTTCCACCACGCGCTGCTGCGCGTTGGCGCGCGCCCGGGGGCGCAGCAGGCGATAGGCCATGCCGGCAGCGAGCATGGCCGCGCCGACGAACAAACCGAAGAACACCAGCACCGCCAGCACCGCCAGCCCCAGCAGGCCGACGACCACGCGCAGCAGCGGATGCCGGGGCTTGCGCGGCGCAAACGCGTTGCGCAGGCGCTGAGAGTCGAAGGAGAAGGTGCGGATCATGGGCTCGTGACAGAATGTGTGGCGAACGGATGCCAGTATGGCGAGCCGCCCGCCGGACGTGTGAAACCTTCGTTAAGCCCTGCATGGATCCGATCCCTTTCGACAGTCTCGCTGACGGCCAGCCCACCGAGGTGGAAGCCACGCTGGACGACGGCGCCGAATCGCTGCTCCTGGTCCGCCAGGGGGCGCAGGTGCGCGCCTGGCGCAATGTCTGCCCGCACGCGGGCCGGCGCCTGGACTGGGCCCCGGGCAAGTTCCTGCTGACCAAGCAGGGCCATCTGGTGTGCGCCGCGCACGGGGCCACGTTCGAATTACAAGGCGGTCAATGTCTGTCCGGGCCGTGCCGCGGCGAGGCGCTCAGCCAGGTGCCGGTACACGTGCGCGACGGGCAGGTGGTGCTGGGCTAGTCCAGCACGGTGTGCCCGGCCGCGCGCAGGGCCGCGATGGCCGCCTCCAGCTGCGACTGCTTGACCAGCACGTAATCGGTGTCGAAGGTCGAGACGGCGAAGATGCCGACCCCGGCCTGCGCCAGCGGCTGCAGCACCTGGGCCAGGATGCCGGTGAGTTCGAAGGCGAACGGGCCGTGCAGCATCAGCGTGCGCCAGCCGCGCTCGCACTGCAAGTCTTCCGGCACGCGCCCCTCGTCGCAGACGATCGACAGCTCCTCGTCGGTCCAGCTGATGTGCGTCTGCGCGGCCGGCGCGCACCAGTCCGGCAGGGGCCCGCCGGGCGGCAGGCGGCACACCGCGGAGGTCAGCCCCAGCAGGCGCAGCGTCAGCGCCATGCCGCGCGCGCCTCGCACTCAGGCACGGGTCGCCCACCACGACATCAGGTTGACCATCGCCACTACCACGCAGGTATAGATCAGCGACATCGGCCCGCCCACGCGCCACATCTGGCGCGCGGTGTAGTTGGCCGGGCCGGTGACCATGGAGATCACCGGGTTGGAGGCGGTCATCAGGTTGTTGGACGCCGACAGCGCGGTGATCAGCGCGAACGAGGTCGGATTGCCGCCGGCGGCCAGCGCCAGGCTGATCGCGATGGGCACCATCACGATGGTCGCGCCGACATGGCTGATCACCAGCGAGAAGGCCGTGGTCAGCAGGGCGATGGCGATCTCCAGCACCCACACCGGCAGCCCGTCGGGCAGGCGCTCGATGGTGTGGCCGGCGACCCAGGCGGCCGCGCCGCTGGAATCCATCGCCCAGCCCAGCGGGATCAGCCCGGCCATCAGGAACACGGTCTTCCAGTTGATCGCCGCGTAGGCCTCGTCCATGCGCAGCACGCCGGTCAGCAGCATGCCGGCCACGCCGGTCATCAGGATCAGCGCCACCGGGATGTGCGAGGTCAGCGCGATGATGATGGTCAGGGCGAAGATCGCCATGGCGATCTTGAACTTGTGCGGACGCTGCTCGCCCTTGGGGTAGTCGGTGACCACCACGAAGTCGCCGCCCTTGGCCGCGGCGGCCAGATCCTGCCAGATGCTGTGGAACACCAGCATGTCGCCGGCGCGCAGCGGCACCTTGCGGACGTCCTCGCGCAGCACCTTCTTGTCGCGGTTGATCGCCAGCAGGCTGATGCCGGCCTGCTTGCGCAGCGCCAGTTCGGCGGCGGTCTTGCCGATGAAGCGCGAGGTCGGCGGGATCACCGCCTCGGAGATGCCGGCGCGGCTGGGATTGAACAGGTCGCCGAAGTGGCGCAGGCGCGAGGACATGCGCAGGAACTGGTTCTGCGCGAAGTCGGCCACCTCGGCGCGCCTGCCCATCACGCCCAGCACGCTGCCGACCCAGATGCGCATGTCCGCCGGCGGCGCCAGGCGCGTGTCGTTGCCGGTCTGCAGGGCCAGCATCAGCGGCGCGCCGTGCAGCGTCTCGGCCTCGCCCAGGGTCATGCCGACCAGCGGGCTGTCGGCGCTGACGGTCAGCTCGAACACCTCGCCCTCGATGCCGTACGTGCTGGCGAAGTAGCTTTCGGTGCGGGCCGGCGTCGAGCTCGTGGACGTGGTGGTCTCGCGCTGCAGCTTGGCATCGCCGTAGAAGCGGAAGTACGCCAGCGAGGCCAGCACCAGCGCCACGCCGATCGGCAGCGGCGCGAACATGCGCAGCGGCTCCAGCGTGGCCATGCCCGAGGGCAGGTTGTTGTTGGCCGAGATCATCAGGTCGTTGAGCAGGATCAGCGGCGAATTGCCGACCATGGTCAGCGCGCCGCCCATGACGATGGCCGAGGCGATCGGCAGCAGCAGGCGCTGCAGGTTGAGCGTGGTGCGCGAGGACAGGCGAGCGGCCACCGGCAGGTACAGCGCCATCACCGAGGGGTTCTGCATGAATGAGGAGTTGAGCCCGGCGATGGCCGTGGTCAGCAGCAGCAGCCGCTGTTCCACCCCATGTCCGCGCCGCAGCAGCCAGGACGCCAGCCGGTTCAGCGCGCCGGTGCGCTCCAGGCCCGCGCCCAGGATGGTGGTGGCGATGATGCTCATCACCGCGTTGCCGGAGAAGCCGCCGAAGATCTCCTCCGGCGCGACCAGCCCGGTCAGGCCCAGCACCACCAGCACGACCAGCGCGACCACGTCGGCGCGGATGCGCTCGAACAGGAACATCACCATGACGAAGCCGACCAGCCCCAGCACCAGGCGCATGTCGTTGGTCAGCGTCAGGCCGGTGTCCATTACGCGGCGGATGCCCCGGTGGGCGAGGGCGGTTCGTCAGCAGCGGTCATAGAGCAGGTCCCAGACGCCGTGGCCGAGCTTCTGCCCGCGGGTCTCGAAATGGGTCTGCGGGCGCCAGTCCGGGCGCGGCACGCTGCCGCGCGCGCCGGCGCGGTTGCGCAGGCCCGGCGTGGCGTCGAGCACGTCCCACATGTGCTCGGCATAGGCCTCCCAGTCGGTGGCGCAGTGCAGGCGGCCGGTCGGGGCCAGCTTGCGCACCAGCAGCGCGGCGAACTCGGGCTGGACCAGCCGGCGCTTGTTGTGGCGCTTCTTGTGCCAGGGGTCCGGGAAATAGATGCGCACCTCGTCCAGGCTGCCGTCGGCCACCTCGTTGCGCAGCACTTCCACCGCATCGTGGTGGTAGACGCGCACATGGTCGCTGCCGTCGGCTTCCAGCGCGTTGAGCAGCCGGCCCACGCCCGGGGCGTGCACCTCGATGCCGAGGTAGTCGCGCGAAGGGTCCTGCTTTGCCGCGAAGCGCAGCGCATCGCCGTTGCCGGTGCCGATCTCCACCACCCGTGGCGCGGCGCGGCCGAACACCGCATCGAAGTCGCGCAGCTGGCCGGTGTAATCCAGGCCGAAGCGCGGCCACTGCACGTCGAACGCGCGCTGCTGGGCCTCGGTGAAGCGCCCCTGGCGCAGCACGAAGCTGCGGATCTCGCGACGGCCTTCGGTGACGGTGAACGGCTTGGCCGGGGCCTTGGCGCCGGGGCTGGAGAACGGATCGGTCATCGGCCGATCGGTCCTGGGGCGGCGTGGCGACGGTGACCGGTGATCGTGCAGACGACCGGCGTGAAGGGCGGGGGCAGGGACGACATGAGACGAATTATCGCCCAACTCGCCGCCAGGATCGCGTGGTCGTCGCCGGGAGGCGGTTGCAGCCAGATCTGTCCGCCGGGCCAAGGCTTCGCTCGAGTCGAGCATCGGGCCTGTGGCGCCCCTTGTCGCCGCGTGTCCCTTGCCTGCCTGGCGATGGCGGGCGCCATGCCGCAGTGCAGCGTGAGTTGCCGCAGCGCAAGATGAACCATTGCCGCCAGTGCGCCGCCGTATGGCGGCCACCGCATCCTTGTTCTTCTTCTGATCCGTTGGAGGATCGCATGTCCGCACCCCGTTCCCTGTCCACCCTGTCCGCAGCGGTGGTCGTCGCCCTGGCCGCGTTCACCGTGCCGGCGCAGGCCGAGCAGCCGGCCTATTCGCAGACCGTGTTCTTCGGCGACAGCCTGACCGACTCGGGTCACTTTCGCCCGGCCCTGATCCAGGTCGCCGGCCCGTCGGCGGCCATCGTCGGTCGCTTCACTACCAACCCGGGTCTGGTGTGGGGCGAGTACGTGGCCGACTTCTACGGCACCAACGCGACCAGCGACAACCAGGGCGGCACCAACTACGCGGTGGGCGGCGCGCGCGTGAACGCGACGGTCAACACCGCGCTGGGCCCGTCCCCGTCGATCGTGTCGCAGGTGAACAGCTACCTGACCAAGACCGGCGGCGTCGCCGACGCCAAGGCGCTGTACACCGTGTGGGGCGGCGCCAACGACCTGTTCGCCGCCGCCCAGGCGCCGGCGCAGGCCCAGACCATCATCGGCTCGGCGGTGACCGCGCAGGTGGGCGTGATCGGCCGGCTGCAGGCGGCCGGCGCGCAGTACGTGCTGGTGCCGACCATCCCGGACCTGGGCAAGACCCCGCAGTTCCTCGCAGGCGGCGCGGCGACCTCGGCCGCCGGCACCCAGCTGGCCACGGGCTACAACACCGCGCTGTTCAACGGCCTGGCCGCCTCGGGCCTGCGCGTGATCCCGCTGGACACCTTCACCCTGATCGACGAGGTCACCAGCAACCCGGCCGCGTATGGCTTCACCAATGCCACCGGCACGGCCTGCGGCGCGATGTCCTCGGTGACCTGCAGCCCGCTCAACTACGTCACCCCGACCGCCAACACCGACTACGTGTTCGCCGACGGCGTGCATCCGAGCACCGCCGCGCACCAGCTGCTGGGTCAGTACGCGCTGTCGGTGCTGGAAGGCCCGCGCCAGATCGCCGTGCTGCCGCATTCGGCCTCGGTGGTGGGCTATTCGCGCGCCGAGCGCGTGTCCATGCACGCCGACACCACCGGCCAGGCGCAGGGCTGGAGCTGGTGGGGCGACCTGCGTGCCGACCGCCAGCGCCAGCAGGACGGCGACCTGTACGACGGCACCACGCCGGCCGGGCTGTTCGGCGTCGATTGGGCGCAGAACGGCTGGACCCTGGGCGCCTTCGCCGGCTACGGCAAGGGCAAGCAGGACTTCGGCCACTCCAGCGGCAAGTTCGACCAGGAAGACACCACCGCCGGCGTGTTCGCGCAGTGGGCCGGGCGCGGCGCCTGGGTCAATGCGCAGCTGAGCTACACCTGGCTGAGCTTCGATGTGACCCGCCAGATCCAGCTGGGCACGGCCACGCGCAAGCAGGAAGGCTCGCCGGACGGCAGCAACTTCACCGCGGCGATCAACGCCGGCTTCGACTTCAATCAGGGCGGCCCCTGGCATACCGGCCCGGTGCTGGGCCTGGTCTCGCAGACGATCAAGGTCGACGGCTACGACGAGAACAACCTGTCCTCCACGGCGCTGTCCTTTCCCAACCAGAAGTTCGATTCGCTGATCGGCAGCGCCGGCTGGCGCGCCAGCTTCGACATCTCGCCGACCTGGACGCCGTACGTGCAGGCCACCTACAACCGCGAGTTCGAGGACAGCCCGGCCCAGGCCTGGGCCTCGCTGAAGTCCATCCCAGGCGCGATGCGCTACGCGGTGCCGGGCGTGGACTTCGACCAGGACTACGGCGTGGTCGTGGTCGGCGCCCGCGGCCACGTCGCCGGCCTGAACGCCGACTTCGGCGCGCGCAGCACCATCGGCCAGAGCAGCGCCAACGACTCGGGTGTGTTCGTCAGCCTGGGCGGCAGCTTCTGATCCATCCGGTCCGGCCCGCCGGACCGCACCGCCCGGCCCCGCGCCGGGCGGTGCATCGCCCGACGGCGTTGCGCCGGCCGCCGGCCAGCGCATAGACTGCCCACCCGACGCGGGTGTAGCTCAATGGTAGAGCTGTAGCTTCCCAAGCTACTGACGAGGGTTCGATTCCCTTCACCCGCTCCATCCTGCTTCTCGAAGTCCGTAGATGGTTGAGATTGCAGGGGAATGGCGACAGGCGTTCCTTGAACGATCTCCTCCGCGCGGAGGAGATCAGGATGTGGGTCCCCAAACCGTTCATGCTGCCGCGCCGCTCGGGCCTCTACGCACGCTCCCCCGTCCCTCTCCTTTCAACGGGTGATGGGTATGCGCTACCTCATTGCTCTTCTCTCTGTCTGTAAGCTGGCGATGCTGAGTGTCTGTCAGGTGAAACTCAGAAGGGTTTGCGGAAGAGATAGCACGCCAATAAGGGTCGGAGCGACAGCCCCAAAAGAAAGTGGCTTTTATTACTTCTGATTGCCTCTCCCGCCTTGGCGGATCAAGTTCGATCTGCCTATGTGCCCCGAAGGCACCCAGCTGTTTGCCGCCGAGAAGCAGGGCGCGGTGCTGGGGCGGGCCCAGGTCTCGGTGACCGAAGGCGCCCTGACGCCGATGGCATTCAGCACGGCCGCCGCCGATGCCATGTCTGCCCCGGTCCAGTCGCAGGCGCACGCCCCGCACAGAACTGCGCATCAATAGCCTCGGAGTTGCGCCCGGCGGACGGAACTAGAGCGGCGCTTTGCGCCTCGGTCTTGCCTTGACGACCGGCGTAGCAGCCTTGGGCTGCTTTGCGCTCAGCAAGGCCCGAACCTGACGCTGCTGCTTGTCCGTGAAATCGTGGAAGTGCGCGGACAGCATGCGTTTGATGCGCCGATGTGCCTCGGCGATCGCGGCCTGGATCAATGCCTGATCCGCCTGTTCGGCTGCGGGCTTGCGGGACAGCAACGGCGTCGGAGGCTTGGGGGGCATGGGGCGGGACGAGCGAGGGCGAAGCCAATCCTCGGACCTGCCATGCCGGCTCGCAACCCCGTGCTGGCGCAATCGCCGCCAGGCGCGGCGTGTTACGCGCGTCAGCGGCATGAGCGGCCTGTCCAGGGAATAGGCCGCTGACAGCCCTGGCGCACTGATCAGAGCAGGAGACGCTCCCTGCCTGCATCAGGCCGGGGTCGTCTCCGGCCGCCTGTTGTTCCTGTTCTGATCCGAAACCAAGCGGCGCACCCGGTCGCCGGCAAACGCCGCTCGCCGCTGCCGTTTGTCTGTCGGTGCCCGCCAGTCGTCGCCTCCCCGCATCGAGCCGGCTGATCAGCTCCCCTGTTCATTTTGCACGGAGGAGGAGCTAGTCGCTTGTTTTACAAAGTGTTTACGTCTTAGCTGAACGCTTTGAGTCACGCATGTGAAATTCGTGACTCAAGTCACGTTTATTTCAGGGGTGGTCAGAAAAGCGTGCGCTAGTTATCATTTCAATGCGACTTGCCTAGCAGTTTTTGCGGCGCGCGTCGTACATCGCGGTCCTTGGCCGTGATTGGGGAGGCTCGCAAGGCTGCGTTGGCCGTGGGTGGACCGGCGCTGCCTTGTGTCTTTGAAACAGGGGGCAGTTCCGTGGCAGTGACGTCAATCCGTGGCGCGCAGAAGGTCTTGCGCGCGCTCTCCTCGTTCGCGCTGCTGATCGGCCTGGCCGCCGCGCTTCCCGCCGCCGCTCAGAGCTCGGTCACCAATACGGTCACCGTCACCAACCCGTCCGGGGTGACCTGCACCGCCGGCGGCAGCTGCGAGGTCTCGGCCACCGACTCGGACACGGTGGTGGCGCCCCAGCTCAGCCTGGCCAAGCGCCACAGCGGCAACTTCCGCCAGGGCCAGAACGGGGTCTACACCTTGACCCCCAGCAACACCGGTACCGCGCCCACCAGTGGCGCGATCAGCGTGGTCGACACGCTGCCGAGCGGCCTGACCTATGTCTCGGCCACCGGCGCCGGCTGGGCCTGCAGCAGCACCGCCCCGACCGTGACCTGCACCAGCACGGACGCCATCGCCAACGGCGCGTCCGGCAACCCGATCACGCTGACGGTCGCGGTCACGAGCGGCACCACGGGCAGCGTGACCAACACCGCGCGCGTCAGCGGCGGCGGCGATGCGACCTGCCCGGCGTCCGGTGCGACCCAGTCGCGCTGCACCCCGTCCGACGCGACCGCCATCGATCCGCCGATCGATGCGGTCAACGACCCGTTCGGCACCGTGGTCAGCGGCACCAGCACCGGCTCGGTGCTGGGCAACGACACCTTCAACGGCGCGGCGGCCACCACCGCGACGGTCGCGCTGGCGCCGGGCACGGCGCCGTCGCCCGCGGCCGGCAGCATCACCATGAACGCCGACGGCACCATCACCGTCGCGCCGGGCACCACGCCGGGCAGCTACAGCTATCCCTACACGATCTGCCAGACCGGCCAGTCGAACAACTGCGATACGGCCACCGCGACCCTGACCGTGGCGGCGCCGAGCATCGATGCGGTCAACGACACGGCCAGCACGCCGGCCACCACGCCGGTGACCACCGCCGTGCTGACCAACGACACCCACGTGGGCGGCACGATCAACCCGGGCTCGGTCACGGTCACCACGCCTTCGCCCAACGGCAGCACCACCGTCAACGCGACGACCGGCGCCATCACCTTCACCCCGAACGCCGGCTTCAGCGGCACCACCACCTACCAGTACCAGGTGTGCCTGGCCAGCCCGAACCAGGCGGTGTGCGACATCGCCACGGTCACGGTCAACGTGGGCAGCGCGATCGACGCGGTCGACGATGCGACCGAGACGCTGACCAGCGCCGGCGGCACCACCGCCACGGCGGTGACCAGCAACGATACGGTCAACGCGGTGCCCGCCGTGCTGGGCACGGGCGGCAATGCCACGATCACCGGCTCGACGCTGTCGAGCACGCCGGCCGCGGGCGGCATCACGCTGAATCCGGCCACCGGCCGCGTCACCGTGGCGCCGGGCACCACGCCGGGCCGCTATACGCTGACCTACACGCTGTGCACCAATCCGGCGACCAATCCGGCGACCTGCGACACGGCGGTCAAGGTGATCGTGGTCCAGGCCGGCATCGACGCGGTCGACGATGCGGCCGAGACGCTGACCAGCGCCGGGGGCACGACCGCCACGCCGGTGACCAGCAACGACACCGTCAACAACGCGCCGGCCGTGCTGGGCACCGGCGGCAACGCCACGATCACCGGCTCGACGCTGTCGAGCACGCCGGCCGCGGGCGGCATCACGCTGGACCCGGCCACCGGCCGCGTCACCGTGGCCCAGGGCACCACGTCGGGCAGCTACACGCTGACCTACACGCTGTGCATCAACCCGCCGACCACGCCGGCGACCTGCGACACGGCCACCAAGGTCATCGTCGTCCAGGCGGCCGTGGATGCGGTCGACGACACCATGCCGGCCATCGGCAGCGGCTCGGGCGGGACCACGCCCTCGGTCTTGGTCAACGACACTCTGGCTGGCCAGCCGGTGTCGCTCAACACGGTCACGCTGACGCCGGGCGCCTCGCCGCAGGCGGGGCTGACGATGAACGCCGACGGCACCATCACCGTAGCGCCCGGCACGCCGGCCGCGACCTACGCCTATCCGTACACCATCTGCGCCAAGAACAACGCGAACAACTGCGACAGCGCCGTCGCCACCGTGGTCGTGGCCCCGCCGATCGTGGCCAACGACGACCGCTTCCCGGCCATCAACGAAGCCGGCACGACCACCACGGTGCTGAGCAACGACACCCTCGGCGGCCAGCCGGTCAGCACCTCGACCGTGTCGCTCACGCCGGGGACCTCGCCCAATGCCGGCCTCGCGATGAACGCCGACGGCACCATCACCGTCAGCCGCGGCACGCCGGCCGGCAGCTACGGCTATCCGTACACCATCTGCGAACGCGCCCATCCGACCAACTGCGATCCGGCGGTGGCCACCGTGGTGGTGACCGTGACCCCGATCGTGCCGGTGGACGACCATCCGCCGACGGTGGACAGCAGCGCCGGCGCGACTCTGCCCAGCGTGCTCGGCAACGACACCGTCGGCGGCAGCGGCGCCACCATGACCAATGTGGTGCTGACCCCGGGCACCTCGCCGCAGCCTGGCCTGGTCATGCGCGCCGATGGCACGATCACCGTGGCGGCGGGCACGCCGGCCGCGACCTACGCCTATCCGTACACGATCTGCGAGGCCGCCAACCCCAGCAACTGCGGCAGCGCCATCGCCACGGTCATCGTGGCTTCCAGCTACGACATCCGCCTGACCAAGACCGTGGCCGTCAACACCGCGGTGGTCGGCGACCTGGTGCGCTACACGCTGACCGTGCGCAACGTCGGCGACGGCAACTTCGTCGGCGGCGCGATCACCGATACGCCGCCGCCGGGCTTCACCTATGTGGCCGGCTCGCTGGTCGCCGGCGATGACGACCGCAGCGCCACGGTCAGCGGCCAGTCGCCGATCCGCATCGCCGGCGTGGACGTGGCCGCCGGGCAGAGCGCGACCTTCGTCTACCTGATGCGGGTGGGCGCCGGCGTGCGCCAGGGCACCCAGGTCAACCAGGCCCAGGCGGTCACCGCCGCCGGTGCGCCGGTGTCCAACGTCGCCACCGCCTCGCTGACCATCTCCTCCGATCCGCTGGTCGATGAGAGTCTGCTGGTGGGCACGGTGTTCGACGACCGCGACGGCGATGGCTGGCAGGACAGCGCGGCCATCACCGGCCTGCGCGTGCAGGGCGGGTTCGATCCGTCGGCCTACGTGCCCAACTCGACGCTGATGGATGCCGGCCAGGGCTGGCAGCCGCAGGCCGACGCGAGCGCGCCGTTGCTGCACGGCATCGCCGTCGGCAAGCTCAGCGCACGCCAGTCCGAGGCCGATCCGGCCGAGGCGCATCAGGTGGTGATCCGCCAGGTGCTCAGCGCGCCGCGCTTCAGCGACGACTTCGTGCTGACCACCGACCAGGGCGTGACCGTGCGCATGGATGCGGCAGGCAGGACGCGCGTGGACACCAGCGGCCAGGCCGCCAAGGGCCTCACCGCGGCCGCGCCGACGGTCGAGCGCCGCCTGTCGCAGGGCGAGCAGGGCTACGTGGTGGACTACGTGATCCGCAACAGCGGCATCGACGAGCGCGGCATTCCCGGCGTACGCATCGCCTCGGTCGAAGGCCTGGTGATGGAGACCGACCAGTTCGGCCGTTATCACCTGGAAGGCGTCGACGGTGGGCAGTGGTCGCGCGGCCGCAACTTCATCCTCAAGGTCGATCCGACCACGCTGCCGAGCGGCGCGCAGTTCACCACCGCCAATCCGCTGGTCCGTCGCATCACGCCCGGCATGCCGGTGCGCTTCGACTTCGGCATCAAGCTGCCGCAGGGCCTGATCGAAGGCGGTGCGCGCACGGTCGAACTGGAGCTGGGTCAGGTGCTGTTCGAGGCCGACAGCGCCCAGCTCAAGCCGCAGTACCTGCCGGTGGTGGAGAAGATGGCCGGCCGCATCGAGGCCTATCACGGCGGTGAGGTGGTGATCGCCGCCGACGGCGAAAGCGCCGCGCTGGCGTTCGACCGCGCCAACGCGGTCAAGGCCGCGCTGGTGCCGCGTCTGACGGCCGCCACCGCGGCGGCCACGCGCATGAGCCTGCGCAGCGAGGCGTCCGATCCGGACACGATGATCGCCGGCCTGGACGGGCGCGGCCCGCTGCTGGGCTCGGTCCTGTTCGACATCGGCAAGGCCACGATCAAGCCGCAGGCCGATGCGCTGCTGGATGGCGTGGCGCGCTATCTGGAACAGCGCGGCGGTGGCGTGGTGGCGCTGGTCGGCCATGCCGACCGTCGCGGCGACGCGGCGCGCAACGTCGAACTCGGCCTGCGCCGCGCCAAGGCGGTGTACCAGGCGCTGGCCCAACGACTGCGCCCCGAGGTGCGCGCGAAGGTGACGGTGCAATCCAGTGACGATCCGACGGCTCCTGCCGGCGTGGCCGGGCAGTAAGGGGGCTGAGCATGAAGACCATCACGATGAAGTTGCTGGACTACACCCTGATCAGCCTGCTGGCCGGCACCGCGCCGCTGGCGGCCGCGCAGGAGGCGTCCCCCGCTCAGCCCGAGACCCCCGAGCCGCAGTGCGGCCCGGAGGGCTGCCAGGCGAGCGAAGGCCTGTTGTTCAAGGTGCGCACCCGCGGCGATACGCAGCCGGTCACCGCGCCGCAGGCGTCCGACGCCGCCGCGCTTGCGGCGGACCGCCGCGTGGACATCCTGCAGGTGCAGCCGGGCCAGGCCACGGCCACGGGCAAGTTCTCGATCAACCTGGCCAACGGCGGGGTGATCTGGGCGACCGAGGATCCCCAGATCGGCACGGCCGAGCTGTCGGTGTCGGCGCCGGGGCTGGTTGCCTTCGACGGTGCGCGCATCACCAAGCCGGTGCAGTTCTATGTGCGCAGCAACTACTCGGCCTTCGTCGCGCGCTACGAGCTGGCGATCTATCGCGCCACCGACACCGACCTGGTCGCGCCGCTGGCCACCGTGCCGATGCAGGTGGGCAACGTCAGCCATGTCGACTGGGATGGGCAGCTGCCGGCCGACTACCACTATCGCGCCGGCGATTCGCTGGCCTATGTGCTGCGCGCCTACGACGCGCAGGGCCGCTTCGACGAGACCACGCCGCGCACGCTGCAGCTGGTCCGGCCCGACGAGGCCCAGCGCGGCAGCGACCTGCTGCGCACGTCGACCGAACGCAGCCTCGGCACGGCGTTGACCGACGACCAGGCCCAGACCCAGCGCCTGGTGGAGGACGTGTTCGCCGGCAACGGGCTGCGCCTGCAGAACATCCCGCTGTACGGCTCGCGCGTACGCATCCAGGGCCGCAACCTGCCCGAGGGTTACCAGCTGGCGATCAACGGCGAGACCTATCCGGTCGACCTGGAGCGCAAGTTCGCCGCCGAGTACCTGGTGCCGGTGGGCCATCACAGCTTCGACGTGGCGCTGCAGGACGACGCCGACGGGCTGGGCGGCGCGGCCGCGGGCACCGGCGTGCCGGCCGCGCACCGCACGCTGGATGTGGATGTCACCGGGCGCTATTTCTTCGGCGTCGGCCTGGCCGATGTGACCGTGGCGCAGAACAAGGTGTCCGGTTCGACCGCGACGCTGTCGGCCACCGATCCGCGCTACGCCGACGACATCATCAGCGACGGCCGCCTGGCCTTCTACGGCAAGGCCAAGTTCAACGGCAAGTACCTGGTGACCGCGCAGGCGGACACCACCGAGCAGGATCTGGAGCACCTGTTCGACCACTTCACCCAGGCCTATGCCACGGACGTGTTCCGCAGCCTGGACCCGGACCTGTACTACCCGACCTACGGCGACGACTCGTCCGTGCGTCGCGACGTGGACACGCAGGGCCGGTTCTACGTGCGCGTGGACTGGGACAAGAACCAGGCGCTGTGGGGCAACTACGCCACCGGCTTCACCGACACCGAGTACGCCCAGTACGTGCGCTCGCTGTACGGCGCGGCGATCGACTGGCGCTCGCACGCGATCAATCCCTGGGGCGAGGCCAAGACCCAGGTGCGCGCGTTCGGCTCGCAGGCGCAGAGCGCGCCGGGGCATAGCGAGTTCCTCGGCACCGGCGGCAGCCTGTACTACCTCAAGCACACCGAGATCCTGGCCGGTTCCGACCAGGTGGTGCTGGAAGTCAGCGACCCGACCACCGGCCGCGTGGTCGACCGGGCGACGCTGGTGCGTGGGGTGGACTACGAGATCGACCAGATCCAGGGTCGCATCCTGCTGACCCGTCCGCTGGCGCAGATCACGCGCGACAACGTCACCACGCTCACCCGCGACACGCCGCTGGACGGCTATACGCAGCGCCTGCTAGTGGACTACGAATTCGTCCCGACCGGGTTCGACGACGACGAGTTCACCGCAGGCTTCCGCGGCAAGCAGTGGCTGGGCGACCACGTGGCCGTCGGTGCGACCTATGTCGACGAGAACCGCAGCGGCGAGGACTACACGCTCAAGGGCGGCGATGTCACCCTGCAGGCCGGTCGCGGCACCTATCTGAAGGCCGAGTACAGCCAGACCGAGTCCTACGCCACGCCGGTGTTCTTTTCCGACAACGGCGGCTTCACCTTCACCCAGATCAACGCCACCGGCCCGCGCCAGGGCGAGGCCAAGGCCGTGGAGGCGCGCGCCAATCTGAAGGAGCTCGGCTGGACCCAGCAGGACTGGGCGGCCGGCGCGTGGTGGCGCGAGGTCGGCGCTGGCTATTCGATCAGCCGCTACGACACCGGCGAGGACCTCACCGAGTACGGCGCGGAAGTCACCGGCCAGTTCACCCAGGACCTGAGCGTGTACGCGCGCTACAGCAAGACGCAGAGCGGTGCGCAGTCGCTGATCCAGGCCCAGGTCACCAGCGAGTGGCGCATCGGCGACTTCGACACGCTGGCCGCCGAGATCCGCCGCGTCGAGGAGCAGCGCACCGTCGGCGACGCCGCCGGCCTGCTGGGCGCGTTGAAGTACACGCACCGCTTCGGCGACACCTTCGACCTGTATGGGCAGGCGCAGCTGACCCTGGACGACGACCACGGCAAGTACGCCGACAACGACGCCTACACCGTCGGCGGCAAGTACCTGTTCGGCAACCTGTCCTCGGTCGGCGCGGAAGTCACCAGCGGCGATCGGGGCGATGCGGCCACGGTCAATGCCGAGTACCGCCTCACGCCCGATCACAGCCTGTACGGCGCCTACACCGCCACCCACGACGACACCCAGGCCTACGACCCGCTGTTCAACAACAGCGCGCGCGACGGCTGGACGCTGGGCCAGCGCTGGCGCCTGTCCAACCAGATCAACGTGTTCAACGAGAGCCAGTTCCTCAAGGACGACACCGCCGGCGAGTCCGGCCTGGCGCATACCTTCGGCCTGGATTTCTACCCGGCGCAGGGCTGGACCAGCGGCTTCACCCTGCAGCGCGGCGATCTGGTCAACAGCGCCGGCGGGCAAGTCGAGCGGCGCGCGATCAGCGTCAGCCTGGGCCGCACCTCGCCCGATACGGATTGGGCCTCCAAGGTGGAATGGCGGCGCGACACCGGTGCGGAGGAGCGCGAGCAGTGGGTGTCCACCAATCGCCTGACGCATCGCTTCAACGACAGCTGGCGCATCGCCGGTCGCCTGAACTACTCCGACACCGACGACAAGCTCGATCCGCTCGCCGGCGCCAGGTTCATCCAGGGCAACCTGGGCTTCGCCTGGCGTCCTTGGGACTCGGTGCGCTGGGCCGTGTTCGGCCGCTACACCTATCTGTACGACCTGGCCACGCTGGCGCAGATCGGCGGGCACGACTACGACCAGAAGACCCAGGTGCTCTCGCTGGAAGGTGTGTACAAGCCCGACCAGCGCTGGGAGTTCGCGGCCAAGGTCGCCCAGCGTGTGGGCAAGGCGCGCTACGGCCGCGGCACGGGCCAGTGGTTCGATTCGACCACGACCTTCTACGGCACCACCGTGCGCTACGACCTGGGCCAGCAATGGCATGCGATGGGCGAGTACCGCCTGCTCAAGGTCGAGGACGGCGGCAACCGCCAGGGCTGGCTGGCCGGCGTGGACCGCGACATCGGCAAGAACCTGCGGATCGGGCTGGGCTACAACTTCACCCAGTTCAGCGACGACCTGACCGACTTCGACTACGACCACAAGGGCTGGTTCATCAACCTGGTGGGGAGCTACTGATGCGCAAGCACTTCATCCATGGCTGGGCCGCGCGCGGCCTGGGGCTGGCGCTGGCCGCCGGCGCGGCGCTGGCGCCGATGCAGCAGGCGCAGGCCGCGGCCTACGCCACCGGCGGCACGGGCAAGTACCGCAACGAGATCCTCTGGCTGACCTGGGGCGGCGGTGTCAACGGCACCGATGGCGTGGCGCTGGCCAACGGCGCGCAGACCACGGCCACCCTGCAGGTGGCCAACGGCCAGCAGATCCAGGTGACCTGCACCCTGTCCAACCTCAATGGCGCGCTGAGCAGCTATCGCTCCGGCGATTACAGCGGCGATGGCCTGGAGGACATGTACAACATCGATGGCACCGGCGGCGCCAACAATCTGGTGGCGGGTCTGGCCACGGCGATGACCTCGACGGCCAGCTTCGATATCGACTGCTCGGCGACCCGCAACGGGGCGTCGTATCCGATTCCCGGCCTGGTCATCGCCGATGCCGAGTCGCTCGAATCCACCTTGGACGGCAACGGCGTCCCCAGCGAATACATCCGCGGCACGGCCGCGGGCAACTGGAACATCCTGGAGATGTTCGCCGGCAACGGCAATCCCTATACCGCCACCAAGACCACCAACGGCGGCAGCCAGACCATGGAGTTCGGTCCGGGCGGGCAGGGCGGCGGCACCAGTCCCGTGGCGCTCAGCTACCTGACCTTCACCACGCCGACCGCCACGCCCAGCATGTCCTTCGCCATGCGCGGCGGCGGTATCACCGCCATGTCCATCGGCCTGCTCGTGCCGCGCGCGGACTACGGCGATGCGCCCAGCAGCTATGGCACCGCCGCGCACCTGTTCTACGACTGGGTGCACGGCGACGACAGCGGCGTGTCGGCCAGCGGCACGAACATCAACGACAGGTTATTTAGCCCTGGTGGCCTGTCGCCGCTGACCACCGATCACGTGGGCACGGTCGGCCCGGATGGCGAGCCCGGTACGTCGTCGTCCGACAACGCCTACGGCATCGCCGGCGCCAATGAGGAGAACGGCTGGCCCACCTCGCCGGCGATCAATGCCGGCAGCGGGAGCACCGTGCTGACGCGCAGCATCGCCTGCAGCGGCACCGGCACGGTGGCCGGCTGGATCGACTTCGACGGCAACGGCACCTTCGACAGCGACGAGCGCGCCGCCGGCACATGCTCGGGTGCCAATGGCACGGCCAGCCTGAGCTGGACGGTGCCCAACGACATCCAGGCCGGCACGACCTGGGTCCGCCTGCGTTACGCGCAGAACGCCAGCGAGGTCGCCAGCCCCGCCGGCACGGCGACCAGCGGCGAGGTCGAGGACGCGCAGATCACCATCGCCCAGGCCAGCGCCAACCTGGTGGTCACCAAGACCAACACGCCCGCGGCGGGCGCCAGCGATCAGGCCAACGACACGGTGGTCAAGGGCTCGAGCCAGACCTACACCATCGTGGTCACCAACAACGGTCCGCAGGCCGCCAATGGCGCGATCGTGCGCGATCCGGCCAGCAGCGGCCTGACCTGCACCAGCGCCAGCTGCACCGGCACCACCAACGGCGCGGCCTGTCCGACCCAGGCCAGCGGCAGCACGCTGTTGGGTGCCCTGCAAAGCTCCGGCGGGGCTGCGATTCCCACGCTGCCCAACGCCGGCACGGTCACGCTGACCGTCACCTGCACGGTCGACTAAGATCCTGCCGCACTCCCCATCGTGGGGGGGCGGCATGGCGGCGGTGAGGCTTTCCCGGCAAAGCCCTATCGCCGCCATCGCGGCTCCCCCCTGTAGAGCGGAGCTTGCTCCGCTGGGGCCCTCCCCCACTAACCGAACGAAGAGCAGCGGAGTCCCCAAGAGGGGATTGCCACAAGCTCCGCTCTACAGGCAGGCCGCAAGATTTGATGAGAAAGTTGCTCCCCAAGGCGGGGGCTTCTACCAAAGGCCTCAGCTTCGCGGTTTCAACCGCGATCGGGCATTTCCCGTGATTGAGCAAGGTCCCCAGGTTCGATGAAGTCTTCGTTCGTGTTCGTCCGTGTGGGGCTCGGCCTGGCGCTGCTTGCGGCCCTGGCCTCGGCCCAGGCCCAGGAAGTCACCAGCTGCCCGGCCGGTCTCGAGCAGACCCGCCTGTATGCCTACACGGGCAATGCGCCCGCCACGTTCACCGTGCCGGCGCGGGTGACCTCGGTGCGTCTGATCGCCGTCGGCGCCGACGGCGGCGAGCGCACGCCCAACCCGTATCAGGGCGGCGCCGGCGCGCGGGTCGAAGGCACGTTCGCCGTCGCGCCGGGCGATGTGATCACGCTGCTGGCGGGCCAGGCACCGCCCGGCGCCAACGACCAGGAGTCCGGTGGCGGCGGCGCCTCGGGCGCGTATCTCAACGGCACGCTGGCACTGATCGCCGGCGCGGGCGGTGGCGACGACAACACCGGCAACGGCGGCGGCGGGCGCGCGGGCCTGGATGGCGGTAACGGCGGTTCGCCGACCGGCGGCGACTGCGCGGCCGGCGGGCTGGGTGGCGTCAACGGGGCAGGGGGCCAGTTCGGTGAAGTCGCCGCCGATGGCAGCACCACCTGCCAGACCGGCGACGGTGGTGCCGGTGGCGGTGGCTTCAACAGTCCCGGCCAGGGCGTGACCTATGCGGGCGCGCACCAGGGCGCGCGGGGCGGCGGCCAGTGTTCGATCAACGGGGCTTCCGGGGGCGCCGGTGGCACGGGCGAACCGATGGCCGGCGATCGCATCGGCGCGGCCGGCGGCTGGGGCGTGTGCGGCGGCGGTGGCGCGGACGATCGTGAGAGTGGCGGCGGCGGTGGATACTCCGGCGGCGGCGGTGCGCCCGAGTCGGCCTATCCGGGCGGTGGCGGTTCCTATGTCGCGGCCAGTGCGACCTCGCCCACACGCGTGGCCGGCGCCGACGGCGGCGGCAGCGGGCGCAACGGATCGGTGCGGGTGTGCTATTCGCTGCGCGCCGAGCTGAGCGTGACCAAGACCAATACACCGTCGTCCGGTCCCAACGATCAGGCCGGCGACACGCTGACCCGTGGCGAGGCGACCAGCTACCGGATCGTGGTCGGCAATGCGGGGCCGGTCGCCGCCGATGGCGCGGTACTCCGCGATCCGGCCGCGGCGGGCCTGACCTGCACCGCGGCCCGCTGCGGCAACGCCAGCGGCGGCGCGATCTGCCCGACCGGCAGCGATGCCGCGCTGCTGGCCGCACTGCAGTCCAACACCGGCCTGCAGCTGCAGACCTTGCCGGTGGGCGGCGCGCTGACCTTCTCGGTCGACTGCACCGTCGACTGAGGGCCGCGGCGGCGCGCGCATGAGCGGTCACGGCGCCGTGTCATGCTGTGCGCCGTTTTCGACCCCGGCCCGCAGCCGCATGAAACTGGCGATCCTCTCCCGCAACACGCGGCTGTATTCGACCAAGCGCCTGGTCGAGGCCGGACGCCAGCGCGGCCACACCGTGCGCGTGCTCGATCCGCTGCGCTGCTACATGCGCATCGACCGCGGCCGCTTCGACCTGCGCTACAAGGGCGCCACCCTGTCCGGTTTCGACGCGGTCATTCCGCGCATCGGCGCCTCGGTCACCCGCTACGCCACCGCGGTGCTGCGCCAGTTCGAGCTGATGGGCTGCCACACGCCCAACAGCTCCGATGCGATCCTGCGCGCGCGCGACAAGCTGCGTGCGCACCAGCTGCTGGCCGCCCACGGCATCGACCTGCCGGCCACCGTGTTCGGCGACAACCCGGACGACACCGCCGACCTGCTGGCGCTGCTGGGCCCGCCGCCGCACGTGATCAAGCTCAACGAGGGCGCGCAGGGCGCCGGGGTGATGCTGACCGAGAAGCCCTCGGCCTCGCGTTCGGTAATCGAGGCGCTGCGCGGGCTGTACGCCAGCTTCGTGGTGCAGGAGTTCGTCGAGGAGGCCAAGGGCGCGGACCTGCGCTGCTTCGTGGTCGGCGACCGGGTGGTGGCGGCGATGCGCCGGCAGGCGCCGGAGGGCGACTTCCGTTCCAACCTGCATCGTGGCGGCGAGGCGTTTCCGGCGATCGCCAGCGACGAAGAGGCGGCCGTGGCCGTGCGCGCGGCCCAGGTGCTGGGCCTGGGCGTGGCCGGCGTGGACCTGATCCGCTCGGCGCGCGGCCCGCTGGTGCTGGAGGTTAATTCCACGCCGGGGCTGGAAGGTATCGAGCAGGTCTCCGGGGTGGACATCGCCGGGGCGGTGGTGGAACTGGTGGCCGCCGCCGCGGTCCAACGCCCAGCCCCCCTCGCACGCCGCCCCGCCAGCCGAACGTGAACGGCCATGCAGGGAGGCTCACCGACGGTGTGACAGAATCGCCCCGTCCCGCGCGGAAGGCTGAACAGGCCGGCCCGCCGCGGCTTGGCCCGCACAGGAACAACCCAAGGATCCCCATGACTTTCCCATTCCCGATGCGCCGTGCTGGCGCCGTCCCGGCCGCCCGGCCGCAGGAGACCTGCTGACATGCGCATCCTCGTCATCGAAGACAACAGCGATATCGCCGCCAATCTGGGGGATTACCTCGAAGATCGCGGCCACACCGTGGATTTCGCCGCCGACGGCGTCACCGGCCTGCACCTGGCCGTGGTCCACGACTTCGACGCCATCGTGCTCGACCTCAACCTGCCCGGCATGGATGGCCTGGAGGTCTGCCGCAAGCTGCGCAACGAAGCGCGCAAGCAGACCCCGGTGCTGATGCTCACCGCCCGCGACAGCCTGGACAACAAGCTGGCCGGCTTCGACTCCGGCGCCGACGACTACCTGATCAAGCCCTTCGCCCTGCAGGAAGTGGAGGTGCGTCTCAACGCGCTCTCGCGCCGCGGCAAGGGCGTGCAGACCCGCGTGCTGGACGTGGGCGACCTGGAATACAACCTGGACACGCTGGAAGTGCGCCGCCAGGGCAAGCTGCTGCAGCTCAACCCGACCGCGCTGAAGATCCTGCAGGCGCTGATGGAGGCCTCGCCGGCGGTGGTCACCCGCCAGGAGCTGGAGACGCGCGTGTGGGGCGAGGAGCTGCCGGACTCGGACTCGCTGCGCGTGCACATCCATGGTCTGCGTGCGGTGGTCGACAAGCCGTTCGAAGTCCCGCTCATCCAGACCCGCCATGGCATCGGTTACCGCATCGCCGCTCCCGAAGCCTGAGGGCCACGCGTCCGCGCGGCCGGCCGCGACGCGGGCGCGTAAGTTCCGCCGGCGGCTGCGCACCCGCATCGTCTGGTCCTTCGCCCTGCTGGGTCTGTGCCTGACGGTGCTGTTCGCCTATGCCTCGATCCTGGCCCGCCAGCGCGTGGAGAACCAGCTGGTCGAGGACGTGATGAACCGCAACATGGAAGCGTCCTGGCGCAGCTATGTGGCCAGCGGCGGGCGCAACCTGGACATCCCGGTCCAGCAGATGAAGGGCTTCGTCTATCGCCCGGACAAGCTGGACAGCCTGCGGCGCGATTTCCCCGAGTGGGAAAAACTCGACGACGGCATCCACCCCATGTCGGGCACCGATCCGGATGGCAAGCCCTTCGCCTACAAGGTCGGCGTGCGCAAGACGCCCAATGCCTGGTTCTTCATCGCCTACGACATGGGCCAGGTCGCGCTGGGCGAGGTGCAGTTCAAGCGCACCCTGTATGCCACGGTGCTGCTGTTCACGCTGGTCTCGCTGCTGATCGGCTGGTGGGCGGCCTCGCGGGTGATGAGCCCGGTGTCCGAGCTGGCCAATCGCCTGCGCGCCTACCGCGGCAGCAGCAACCCCACCCAGCTGGGGCCGCTGTTCCCCGAAGACGAGGTAGGCGAACTGGCGCGCGCGCTGGACGACTATTCCAACCGCCTGACCGAGGTCGTGCAGCGCGATCGCGAGTTCAACGCCGACGTCAGCCACGAGTTGCGCACGCCGCTGGCGGTGATCCGCGGCGCGACCGAGCTGCTGCTGGGCAAGCCCGACCTGGAGCCCAAGATCCAGGCGCGCCTGCTGCGCATCCAGCGCGCCGAGCAGGCGTGCTCGGACCTGATCGGCTCGCTGCTGCTGCTCTCGCGCAACGAGCGTGGGCAGGGCACCAGCAATGTGGCCAAGGTCGCCGAGCAGCTGCTGGACTCGCACCGTGCGCAGATCGGCGGCAAGCCGCTGGAGCTGATGCTGGAAGGCAACCAGGACCTGGTCATCGATGCGCCCGAGGCGGCGCTGTCGGTGGCGCTGGGCAACCTGGTCGGCAATGCGGTCAAGTACACCCAGGAGGGCACGGTGCGGGTGCGCGTGCGGGGCGATGCGGTCGAGGTCATCGACTCCGGCCCCGGCCTGAGCGAGGAGGACGCCGCGCGGCTGTTCGACCGCGGCTATCGCGGCACGCACGCCGGGCACTCCCAGGGCGGCGGCATCGGCCTGTCCATCGTCAGCCGGCTGTGCGATCTCTACGGCTGGCAGGTCAGCGTGCGGCCTGGTGCCGAGCGCGGCGTGGTGGCCACGCTGCGGTTCCATCCGGCCTGAGGGCCGCGACCAAGACGTTCCTGAGCCGTTCGCGGCACCTCCGACCATGGAGGCCCGCACCCGCGGGCATGGTGGGTCAGAGCGAGATCCAGAAGCAGTCGTAGCTGCGGCGGATGCCCAGTACCGTGGAGGTGGGCGTGCCGTTGGACAGCGTCTGCTGCAGGCGCAGTCCGACCGGGCGCCGGCGCTGCGGCGGGGTGGCCTGCGGATAGAAGCCATCGGTGTTGGCATCGGTGATGGTGCCGTCGGCCTCGACCACCGGGTCGGGCGCCGGCAGCACCGGGGTGACGTCCAGCAGGGGCCGGCGCACGATGCCCTCCATGCGGTCGAGCAGGCGATTGGCCGACGCGTCGGAGATGCCGTTCCACTGGTACAGCGCGGCCAGGTCGTTGGCGTCCTTGGCGGCGATGGCCGCGCCGATGCGCTGGACCAGGTCGGACAGCTTGCGCGGGCAGCCCAGGTGGGTGCGCGCCGGCGCGTCGCCGGCCTCGCCGGCGATGGTCGGCAGCGGGCGCGGCACGCGGCTGGCCGCGCCCAGGTCCTCGCAGCGGCGATCGGTGAACACGCTCACGCCGCTGGCGTCGGTGCAGCGATGGATCGCCTGGGCCCGCGCCGAAGCCGACCACGCCAGCGCGGTCAGCGCGAGGGCCAGGGGCAGCAGCAGGAGCGTGACGGGCATGCGCATGAAGGGGCGCAGCCTACCCCAGCCAAGCTGAAGTCCATGACGAGGGTGGGAGCCGGCATGCCGGCGATGTGGCCTGACCTGTGCAGCCCATCGCCGCCGTGGCCGGAGGGCTACCACGGCTGAGAAGAACGAAAGACCGGAAGCCGCTGCAAAACCCGCCGTCGTTCCCGCGAACGCGGGAGCCCATGGACGTTGCGCGGCCTGTCCGAACGTCCCTGGATCCCCGCATTCGCGGGGATGACGAGCTTTGGGGTTGGCGCGCGCATCCGGTGGCGCTTTCCGGCGAGCGCGTGGGTTCCGGCGAGCGGCCAGGTTTACGGCGCGCACCGCACGCAGCGGCGAGACCTCACCTCGTCGTTCCCGCGAACGCGGGAACCCTGTGACTCCCCCCACGAGGGCCAAAGACCCCAGCTCCCCGTTTCCGCGGGAGCACTGCGCTCCAAGGGGATGCCCAACCGCGCGTCCCTAGCGAATCCCCAGCCGCTGCAGCACCGTCTGCGTGGGCTTGGCCAGATTGAGCGTGTAGAAGTGCAGCGACGGCGCGCCGCCGTCGATCAGGCGCTGGCACAGCTGGGCGACCACGTCGGCGCCGAAGTCCTTCACCGCCGCCGCGTCGTCGCCGTAGGCCGCCATGCGCTTGGCGATCCAGCGCGGGATCTCCGCGCCGCACTGTTCGGAGAAGCGCCGCAGCTGGGCGAAGTTGGCGATCGGCATGATCCCGGGAATGATCGGGATCTCCACGCCCAGCCTGCGCACCGCTTCCACGAAGCCGAAATAGGCATCGGCGTTGTAGAAGTACTGGGTGATGGCCGCATCGGCGCCAGCGTCGACCTTGGCCTTGAAGTGCTTCAGGTCCGACAGCGCGTCGCTGGCCTGCGGATGGGTTTCCGGATAGGCGCCGACTTCCAGCTGGAACGCATCGCCGTGCTCGGCGCGGATGAAGGCGATCAGCTCGGAGGCATAGCGCAGGTCGCCCGCATGGCCCATGCCCGAGGGCAGGTCGCCGCGCAGCGCGACGATGCGCTTGCAGCCGATGGCGCGGT
The DNA here is from genome assembly GCF_004283755.1 of Pseudoxanthomonas winnipegensis. Lineage (GTDB taxonomy): Bacteria > Pseudomonadota > Gammaproteobacteria > Xanthomonadales > Xanthomonadaceae > Pseudoxanthomonas_A > Pseudoxanthomonas_A winnipegensis. The sequence continues at coordinate 282,397 of NZ_SHMH01000001.1, read as the reverse complement.
AGAGCTTGAGCAGCTCGCGGATCTCCTCGCGGCTGCCGCCCACGCAGGACAGGTGCGGGGCGGCGTCGAAGCCGTGGTGCTGCTTGAGGTGGCGCACCGTTTCGGCGGTGTAGCTCAGGGTCGAGCCGCCGGCGCCGAAGGTGCACGAGACGTACTCCGGCGCGTAACGCGCCAGCCGCTCGGCGGTGCGATTCAGCTGGGCCCGCTGCTCGTCGGTCTTGGGCGGGTAGAACTCGAGGCTGATCGGCGTCATGGCGGGGCGTTGGGCGGCGGGTGCGGCATCTTATCGCTTCATCGCGATGGATGCATGGAGAGCGTCCGGTGCGGCCGGCCGGGCGGCGGGCGGGTGCTAAAGTCCCGCGCCTCCTTCCGCTGCCAGGGTGTCGCTGCATGACCGTGTCCACGTCCCTTTCCATCGGCACGCCGGGCCGCCCCTGGGGCGCGGCCGAGAAGGCGCAGTGGCGCGCCGCCCAGACCCGCAAACGCGGCTATGCCGACGAGGTGCTGGCCCGGATCGAAGCGCTGCGTGCGCGCTTCGACGTCGCGCCGTATGGCCATCTGGACTACGACGCGGACCAGTACGACCTGTTCGCCGTGCGCAGCCGCTCCTGGGACCCGGCGCTGCCGACCATGCTGGTCACCGGCGGCGTGCACGGCTACGAGACCAGCGGCGTGCAGGGCGCGCTGCAGTTCCTCGAACACCACGCCGCCGCTTACGCCGGCCGCGCCAACCTGCTGGTGGTGCCGTGCGTGAGCCCGTGGGGCTACGAGCGCATCCACCGCTGGAACCCCGACGCGCTCGACCCCAACCGCAACTTCCGCGCGCACAGCCCGGCCGCCGAATCGGCCGCCCTGCTGGCGCTGATCGCGCCGCTGCGCGCCGGCATCGTGATGCACATCGACCTGCACGAGACCACCGACAGCGACGAGACCGAGTTCCGCCCGGCGCTGGCCGCGCGCGACGGCAAGCCCTATGTGCCGGGCACGATCCCCGACGGCTTCTATCTGTGCGCCGACAGCGCCGCGCCGGCGCCAGCCTTCCAGCAGGCGGTCAACGCCGCGGTGGCCAAGGTGACCCACATCGCCCCGGCCGACCCGGACGGTACGCTGATCGGCTCGCCGGCGGTCGCCCCGGGCGTGATCGAATACGACTGCAAGGCCCTGGGCCTGTGCGCCGGCATCACCGACGCGCCCTATCGCACCACCACCGAGGTCTATCCCGACAGCCCGCGCGCCACGCCGCAGCAGTGCAACGACGCGCAGGTGGCGGCGATCCGCGCGGCGATCGACTACGCGCTGGCGCAGCGGGGCTGAGGCGCGATGTCGATCGTGCTGACCCCGTTCGCGCGTGCGCGGCTGTTCCCGCGCACGCCGCGCGGCAACACCATCCAGGACTGCACCGCGGAAGGCTTCGAGGCCTATCTCAACGCCCATACGCCGCTGCGCGTGCTCGACGGCTACGCGCCGTTCTGCAAGCTGCACGTGCACCGCAACTGGACCTCGACCCGCTGCCTGACCGTGCCGATCACCGCCGACAACCGGCATCTGCTGCGTTCGGCCTACGAGGCGCGCACCTCGGCCGAACTGCCGGTGCTGGTGCGCTGGTTCGAGGGCGTGCAGGCCCCGCGCGCCGAGTACCTGCTGCCGATCCTCTACAGCCGCGCGCAGCTGGCCAGGGAGGGCGAGGCCATCGACGCGGACTGGGGCGTGGTCGGCTGCCTGTACACCGCCGAGCCGGAGGAGATCCCGATGGCTCCGATCACCATGCTGCGCAACGCGCTGGGCGTGGAGGAGGGCGGCTCCGGCGTGCCGCTGGACCGCGAGGCGTATCGGCGCGCGGTGGCGTTCTGGGAGCGCAACGCGAACTGGCGACCTTGAGGCGCCTCAAGGCCATGCGTTCCCAGGCCACAGACCAAGCGGGAAGCGCCTGGGCATGATCAGCGACGCGCGCTAGCGTTCGAGCAGCCGCGCGTCGGCCCAGGCGATCACCGGCGGCAGGGCGCCTGCGGAGGTGTCCTGTGCCTCGGCCACCAGCTCCAGCGTGCGCACGCCGTCGATCGGCAGGTCGAGCGTGGCCGCCTGATGCGCGCCCAGCGGCGCGGTGGCGTGCAGCAGCCGGCCGTCGCCGTAGACGCGGAACACGACACGGTCTCGCACCGGCGCCGCGTCGTCCTGCGGTCCGACCCGCGCGCGGAAGCGCACGAAATCTCCGCGCGTGGCGACTTCCAGGCGCGAGTCGGCGTGGGCGCCGATGCCGTATGGAGAGGCCTTGCCCGCCACGCGCAGCGTCGCGCCGTCGGGGGTGAGGTCGGCGCGGGGCGTGCCGGCCGGCTGGTCGAACCGCGTGCTGTAGAGCGGCAGGCCATCGGCGGCCACATGGACGCGCGCGGTCAGCTCGCTGAGCAGGGCGCCGCCGGCCTGCACCGGCGTGCCGCTGACCTTGAGCAGCACGACCTCGCGCGGGGCGAGCGCGAACCGCAGGCTGCCGCGCGTCTGCGTCAGATCCTTGCGCTGCCACAGGTCGCGCGCGCTGAAGCCGGCCTCGGCCAGCTTCATCTGCGCCGGCGTGACCTGCGCCGTGGCTGGCGCCTCGCCGCGATTGAACAGCAGCACCGCACGCTCGCCGCGCGCCGCCAGCGGCTTGACCAGCAGCTGCAGCCCGCCGGAATCGGAGACCAGCACCGCCTGGTTCCCGGCCGGGTCCTGGTCGATCGCGATCACCTCGGGATTGGACAGCAGATCGATCAGCGGCTGCGGCGCGCTGCGCAGATCGAAGCCCAGCAGCAACGGCGCCGACAGCATCGCCCACAGCGAGAAATGCGTGCGCGCCTGCGCCAGATGCTGCGCGTCGAACTCGCCCAGCCCGATCGCCAGCATGTCCGGGTCGTTCCAGCGCCCCGGGCCGGCGTAGAGCTCGCGACGCGAGGCCGAATCGAAGTTGTGCAGCATGCTGGCCCAGGTGGGCTCGATATCCGGACTCGTGCGCCACAGGTTGCCGTGCGCGCCGCCCCAGTCGCGCACGCCGGCCTCGCCCCAAGGGCAGATCGACAGCACGAAATCGTCGTCCGCATTGAGGTCGGCCAGCAGCCGCCCGATGCGGGCGTAGCGCGTCTCCACCGCGTCGGCATCGGTGCGCTGCGCGTCGCCACGCACGATCAGCGGCCGCAGCGGGCGATGGCCGCTCTGCCGCACCGGCTCGCTGTCGGCGCCGAAGTCCGCCAGCCCGCAGGCATCGACCTTCAGATAGTCGAAGCCCCAGTCCTGGAACATCGTCTTCAGGTCCGAGGCCTCGAAGCCCTGCAGCCCGATCTCGCGCTGCGCCACGCTGCCGACCGGCAGGTTGGGGCTATGCCGGTCGAAGGCCTGCGAGCACGCGTTGCGGCCGGCATCGGTATACAGCCCGGCCTTGAAGCCGCGCGCGTGCAGCAGGTCGGTCCAGGCGCGGAAGTCGGTGCCGCCGTCGGCCTGCCTGGCGATGGGGAACCTGCTCGTGCGGATCTCGATGCGTCCTTGCGCGTCGCGCCGCAGCCACCAGCCATCGTCGAGGTTGACGTAGCGATAGCCGGCCTGCTGCAGGCCGCGCTGCTGCAGAGCGTCGACCACCGACAGGATCCGCGCCTGATCGACCTCGGTGCGGAACGCGTTCCAGGGGTTGAAGCCCATCGGCGGCGTGGCCGCCGCGCCGTGCCCGTAGACGCTGAAGCGCGCGCTCGGCTGCAGCGCATCGCTGGGCTGGCCGGCCGCGGCGGGCAAGGCGCACAGCGCGAGCAGGGAGGCCAGCAGCCATCGATTCATCGCTTCGTTCCTTCTGCGGGGCCGGCGGACTGCGGCGGGGCGGTCAGCGCGGGCCCGTGCCGGCCAGCTGCAGCGCGTAGAGCGCGGCGCCGTAGTGCGGGGGGTGGATCGGCGTGCGCAGGACGAAGTCCGCGCTCGATCGGGCCAGCGCCGCCTGGAACGGCTGCATCAGCAGCGCGCCGGCACTGAAGGCGCCGCCGGAGTAGGACAGCGGCACCGGCTCGCCCGGTTCGAAGCCGAGCAGCGCGCGCAGCGCCTGCGCGATCCGCGCCAGTTCCTCGCCGGCCTGCTGGAAGATCCCGATCGCCACCGCATCGCCCGCGTCGGCGGCCTGCGCCACCTGCACGGACAGGCGGGCGATGTCGCCGCGCGTGCCGACGCCCTCGCCATAGACATGCGCGCACAGGTCCAGGTCGTCGTCCAGGTCGAAGTGCGCGCGCAGGATCGCGTGCAGGGGCCCGCGCGGCAGGCGGCCATCGCTCATGCGCGAGAAGGCGTTGAGCCCCTGCGTGGCGATCCAGTGGGCCGACCCTTCGTCGCCGAACGCCTCGCCCCAGCCGCCGGCGCGCGCCGCGGCCGCGCCACGCCGCCCATAGCCCATCGAGCCGGTGCCCGCGATGATGTTGATGCCGTCGGCGCAGGCCAGCGAGCCGGCCCAGCCGCACACCATGTCGTTGTCGCAGGCGTAGCGCTGGTGCCCCAGCACCTGGCCGGGGATGAGGTCCAGCGCGGCCGTGGCGCGGCGGTCCTCGCCATAGGCCGGCAGGCCGAAGAACGCCTGCGCGATGTCCTCGCGGCCGCGCTGCAGCGGCGCCAGCACGGTGGCGATGCCTTCCTCCAGGATGCGGCGCACGCCGTCCAGCCCGACCTGCGGGTGGTAGGCGGTGCCCAGCTGGGTCTGTGCCAGCAGCGTGCCGGCGGCATCGATCAGCGCGAAGCGCGTCTTGGTGCCGCCGCCATCGACGCCCAGATACAGCGCGTGCCCAGGCATCGGGCTCAGGATTCCAGCGCGTACAGCTGCACGCCCTGCACGACGCGGTTGACGATGCCGGCCGGGTTGGGATTGTCCGGCGTGACGCCGCGCACGCGCGCATGCGCGAAGGCGTAGATCTGCGCGGCGGCCACGTAGGGCCACAGCAGGTCCACGTCCGCGGCCTGGGCCAGGCCGGGCACGGCCAGCGTGTCGGCATCGTCGCTGCGCGGCCGGGCGGAGATCTCGATCACGCGCGCGGCCACGCCGTCGCGGCGCAGTTCGTCGATCAGGTCGTGGTCGTAGCGGCGGGTGTAGGGATCGTTCGACACGAACACCACCACCAGGGTCTTGGCGGTGACGAAGGTCTTGGGCCCATGGCGGAAGCCCAGCGGCGAGTCGTAGCAGGTCGCCACCGCGCCATTGGTCAGCTCGCCCAGCTTGAGGGTGGCCTCGCGCGCCAGGCCCTGGAACAGCCCACTGCCCAGATACACGACGCGGTCGTGGCGGGCGTTGGCCAGGGCCTGCAGCAGCGGCAGCGCGTCCTGGATCACCGCCTCGATCGCCTGCGCGATCGGCGCGATGCGCGCATCCAGCGCGCCGGCCGGCAGCAGCGCAGCCAGGGCGGCGTACATCATGCAGCTGAAGGAGGAGGTCATCGCGAAGCTGGTGTCGTGCGTCTCTTCCGGCAGCGTCACGGTCATCGCCTGCCTGACCGGCGCGGTGGCCAGCTTGCCCTGCGCGTTGCAGGTCACCACCAGATGGCGCACGTCGCGCACCAGCGACTCGGTCAGCTCGACCGCGGCGATGCTCTCCGGGCTGTTGCCCGAGCGGCCGAAGGAGATCAGCAGCAGCGGTTGCGCCGGGTCCAGATACAGCTGCGGCGCGCACACCAGATCGGTGGTCGGCACCGCGTCCACCCGCGCGGCCAGCGCACGGTCCAGCAGCGGCGCCAGGCACTGGCCGATATAGGCCGATGTGCCCGCGCCGGTGAGGATCACGCGCGCGGTCGGATCGTTGGCGATCGGCCCGGCGAAGGCCTGCAGCTGCGCGTGCAGGTCGGCGATCAGCGCATGGGTGCGGCGCAGCAGCCGCGGCTGCTGGGCGATCTCGCGCGCGGTCCAGATGGCGTGGCTGGCCTCCAGCTCGGCCTCGGGCACGCCGAGGAGCTCAGGAACGGTCTTGGTCATGGCATGCATGGTGATACTCATCGAGAACGGCACTGACGTGGGCCATGGCCAGGGACTGCGGGTCGAGCGTCGCGGTTCCGGTGCGGAGGGCGTGCAATGCGTGGGGAAGGAACTGGCTGACCAGCGAGATCGGCGGCGGGTCGCGCCGCAGGTTGTCGAACAGCTGCAGGCGCGCCTGTTCGATGCGCGCATCCGGCCAGTAGTAGCGGATGCGGTCGGACAGGCTGTACTGCAGGTCGATGTCCAGCGCGTGGCCCTGGCCGTGGTAGTAGCGGCGCCAGTGGCCGGGCTCGGCGTGCAGGCGTTGCAGCACGACCTCGCGCAGGCGCGCCTGACGGGCCGGCTCGATCCACTCGCGCTCGATCGCATCCAGCGCCCACAGCGCCTCACGCAGGGCGAAGGTCAGGCCCGGGCCCACCTTGAGGATGGCGAAGTGATCGCGCACCAGCGCGGCCAGCGCATCGCGGGTCTGGTAGTCGGTGGAGTGCGCCTCGAAGACCATGTTGGGCACGGTGGTGATCGACCGGCTCAGCGCCACGGCCTTGTCGGGCCCGTAGTCGACGACGCTGTGGTGGTCGAACTCCACGCCGGGCTGCACGACCGAGGCGACCACGCGCTGCCAGGCGGCCTCCAGTCCGGCCTCGACGAAGGCGACGCGATGGGCCTCGATGGTGGCCAGCGCCGCTTCCGGCGTGGTCACGGCCAGGCCCTCGATGGCTTCGGTAGCGCCGCCGGGAACCGGGACCTCGGTGCCGATCACGTAGACCGGGGCCTCGCCGCCGGCCTGCTGCCAGGCGGCCTCGGCCGCACGCGCCAGGCGCACGGCGCGCTGCACGATCTGCGCCTCCGGCAGCGGCTCGGGATCGCCCGCGCAGGCCATCGAGCAGTCCAGGTGGACCTTGCGGAAGCCCGCCGCGACGTAGGCGGCGACCATCACCTCGGCCTTGTCCATCGCGGCCGACGCTTCCAGCGTTGTCCACGGGTTCGGCCCCAGGTGATCGCCGCCCAGCGCGATGCGCGAGACATCGAAGCCCACGCGCCGGGCGATGCCGTGCACGAAGGCGACGAAGTCGGCCGGCGTCATGCCGGTATAGCCACCGTCCTGGTTGACCTGGTTGCAGGTGGCCTCGAACAGCACCAGATCCTGTCCGGTGCGCTGGGCGTGATGCAGCGCGGCTTCGATGACGAGAGGATGCGCCGAGCAGATCGAGGTCACGCCGACGGCGTGGCCCGAGGTGTGGCGTGCGATGAGGTCGAGCAGAACTTGCACGGGGGAATGATCCGGATCAGGAAAGAGGAGCGTCGGCCGGGCGCTCGGGTTCGAGCACCAGCAGCAGCGAGGCGATCAGGGCCAGCACCAGGCCGGCAGCCTTGAGCGGGCCGGGCACCACGCCGGCGAACAGCAGCGCCAGCGCGGCGGTGACCAGGGGCGCGCCGGCATTGCTCAAGGGCGCGACCACCATCGCCTTGCCGTAGCGGAAGGCGAACACCAGGGTCAGCGCGCCGATGGCGTTGAGCACCTGGATGCCGGCGGCCAGCCACGGGCCGGTCAGGCCGGTGTTGATCGGCTGGTCGAAGTCGGTCATCCACAGTGCGACCGGGGCCAGCAGCAGCGCGCCGAGGGTCATGTAGGCGAAGATGCTGTCGGCGCGCACGCTGTCGTTGGCCAGCTTCATGAAGAACGCCTGCACGCCCCAGGCCAGCATGATCAGCAGCGACTGCACGAACCAGCCCAGCCCTCCGCCCGCGCCGCGGCCGAAGGACAGGTCCAGCATCGGCAGCGCGACCAGCGCCAGCACGATGCCCAGCGTGCCCTGCCAGCCGGTGCGCTCGCGCAGCAGCACGAAGGACAGCGCGATGGTCACCACCGGCGAGAGCGAGATGATCGGGAACACGAAGTACGCCGGCCCGATGGTCAGCGTATGGAACAGCAGCATCTGCCCGCCCGCGCCGAGCAGGCCGATGGTCAGGCCGTAGACCACGGCCCTGGGCGAGCGCTCCAGCTGCCAGCCGCCGCGCCACAGGATGTAGAGCGCCGGCGGCAGCATGGTCAGCGCCCACACCACATAGACCAGCGTGTCGGGGAACCCGTGCGCGGCCGACAGCGGCGACAGCGCGCCCCATACGCCCCACAGCACGACGGTGACCAGCGCATAGGCCAGCCAGGGGCGCCGACGCGGCGCGCTCGCGGCAAGCGTGGCGCTCATGCGGCGGCCTCCGGCGTGGCCTGCAGGAACAGAAAGCGCTCGAACGACGCCGGCAGCGTCGCCGTCGGCCCCTGGACCACGCCCAGGTCGCGTGCATTGAACAGGTCGCGCACCTTCCAGCGCCCCGCGGCCAGCCCGCGCAGTTCCACCTGCCCATCGAAGCGCGGCGCGTAGAAGGTGTAGTACTGCGCCCCGTCCTTGGCGATGACGTGGGTCTCGGGCCGGTCGAAGCCGATATCGTAGAGCGTGCCCCGGTACTCGCCCTTGGGCAGCATGTGCGCCTTGTACAGGTCGACCCACTTGCGCCACAGCGCCTCGCGCTCGGGCGTCAGGACGAAGCCGCCCGGCGGCAGCGGCTCGGCCGGATGCTCGGTGTCCCTGGGCCAGGTGAACTTGGTCGAGATCACCGCGCCGATGCCGACGGTGGAGGCGAAGTCGTCGCGCTGGTCCGACAGCTCCACATGGTCGCCGGCATAGCTGCTGCGATGGCCCATCAGCGCCTTGATCGACTTGCCCTTGCTGCGCACCTGCCAGGAGGACAGCGGATCGGAGGCCGGGTACTGGTCGGTCGCCGGCAGGTTGTGGAAGGCGAACGCGGTCCCGCACGGGCACAGTTCGACCACCGCCTCGGGATTGGCCTCGTGCGCGGCGTGGTAGATCGCCTGCCAGAACCTGGCCAGGCCTTCGACCGAGTCCTCCGGCCGGGCGTGGCGGTGCGCCGGGTTGTAGCAGGGCGCCACCGCATTGAGGTGCTGACCGTCCAGCTTGATGCCCTCGAAGCCCCAGTCGCCGATGATCTTCTTCACCAGCGCCACGTAGAAGTCGATCACCGGCTGATAGGCCGGGCACTGGGTCAGCGCATTCCACCAGGTCACGGTCTGGAAGGCGCCGGTCTTGTCCAGCAGCAGCATGTCGACGTGATCGTGCAGCACCTCGCTGCCCGGATCGGCGGCCAGCGGCGCCAGCCACAGGCGCGGACGCATGCCGTGCTGGCGCACCTGCGCGGTGAAGGCGCGCATGTCCGCATCGCCGCGCGGGAACTTCTTCAGGTCGATCTTCCAGTCGCCCTCGTTGGTCTGCCAGCCATCGTCCAGCACCGCCCACTCGAAACCCAGCGCCTGCGCCTTGGGCAGCGTGTCGACGATCTGCTTGACGGTGAAGTCGCGCTCGTAGCCCCAGGCGCACCAGATCGGCGCGAAGGCCGAGTCCGGCGGACGCGGGCCTTCGATGCCCTCGGCCGCCATGAACTGGCGGTACTGCTGAAGCGGTGCGTAGAAGTCGCCGCGATGCACGGCCAGGAAGGTGCGTTCGGTGACCAGCTCGGCGCCGGGCGCCAGGGTGACCGGCTGCTGGCCCTCGATGGCGATCGAGGCTCCGGTCGCGGTGCGCTTCACCGGCATGGCCAGCGGCCGCGGCACCGGTTCGACATGGCCGACCGCCAGGCCGACATCGCGGCGCCACAGGTTGGCCACCGGCGTGCCGCCGCCGTAGTCGGAGGAATCCATCGCCAGGCTGTTGCGCTGGTCGAAGTCCTCGCCCAGCGGCTGCACCCAGTCGCGGCGATCGGTATGGGTGGACCCGGAGAAGCTCCAGAAGCCGCCCGGCGCCTCGCGCAGCGCATGGGCGCTGCTGCGCCAGCCGGTCACGCTCAGCGGCGTATCGCCCAGGTTGCGGTAGCGCACCTGCAGCAGGGCCAAGCCGGGCAGGGCCTCGAACCAGTTCACGGCGACCTGCTTCTCCACGCCCTGCGCGGCGCGGCCGGTGAACACCACCTGCCGGCCACGGCCATGACGCGGATCTTCCAGGTCGTGGGCCTGCTGGCCGCTCAGGCTGAAATCGCCGATCTGATCGCCGTCCACCAGCAGGACCTCGCTGGGCTGCCAATCGGTCAACGGCTTGCCCCAGGCCGACAGCCGCGTATGCATGCGCTGGTCGAAGGCGATGCCCAGCACCGCATCGCCCGCCTGCGAACCGGTGGCCGGTGCGGCAGCCGCGGCGCGCGCCCAGGGCAGGGTGCTCCAGGTCATGCCGCCGGCCACGCTGCCAGCAATGAACTTCAGGGCGGTGCGGCGTCCAATCGGGGGCATGTGGGCTGATCCGGTGGCGATGCCGGGCATTCTGCGTGCGCAGGGCGCGTTGATGCAAGCGTTTTGTTGCGATATGGTTCCAATAAGTTTCGTTTGGTTACCGGAAGAGGGCGTGCGATGCGTTGGAAGCAGCAGGGGCTCTTCATCGGTGTGGCGGTGCTGGGGTTGGCGGCCTGCTCGCCCTCGACGCAGCCCGCGGTGCCTGCCCTCGCCGAGGCCGACGCGACGCCGCCGGCGACCTACGCCATGGACGACTACGCCAGGGTGCGCAAGTTCGATGCGCATGTGCATGCCAACGGGACCGATCCGGTGTTCCTGCAGCTGGCGCGGTCGGACAACTTCGAACTGCTGTCGATCAACGTCGACTACCCGGACTTCCCCACGCTCGAGGCGCAGCATCGCCTCGCCCTGGCGCTGGCCCGGGAAGCGCCGCAGCGCTTCCATTGGGCGGCGTCCTTCACGATGAAGGGCTTCGGCACGCCGGGCTGGCTGGCGCGCACCAACCAGGGCCTGGACGCGGCGGTCGCCGAAGGCGCGCGCGCGGTGAAGGTGTGGAAGAACATCGGCATGGTCGAGCGCAACGCCAGGGGCGAGCTGATCACGCTCGACGACCCGGGCCTGTCGCCGGTGGCCGATCACGTCCAGTCGCTCGGCGTGCCGCTGATCGCGCACCAGGCCGAGCCGTACAACTGCTGGCTGCCGCTGGACCAGATGACCACCGACAACGACCGCGAGTACTTCGCGCACCATCCGGACTACTACATGTATCTGCATCCGGAGATGCCCTCGCACGAGGCGCTGATGGCCGCGCGCGACCGCTTCGTCGCCGCGCACCCGCGGCTGCGCTTCGTGGGCGCGCACATGGCCAGCCTGGAATACGACGTGGACGTGCTGGCCAAGTTCCTCGATACCCACCCCAACGCCACGGTCGATCTGGCGGCGCGCATGAGCCAGGTGCAGTACCAGTCGCTGCGCGACCCGGCCAAGGTGCGCGACTTCTTCGTCCGCTACCAGGACCGGTTGTTGTACGGCACCGACCTGACCCAGGCACCCGATGCCGACCCGGCCGCCTTCCGCGCCGAGGCGCACGCGATGTGGATCTCGGACTGGAAGTACCTGGCGACGGGCGAAACCCAGCGCATCGACATGCTCAAGGCCGACGTGCCGGGCCTGGCGCTGCCGCGCGCGGTGATCGACAGGATCTACTACGCCAATGCGCTGCGTGAGTTCGGTTTGAAGCGGCAGGTGGCCGCCAGGTAGTCCGAAGACCGCGTGGCGCTGGCTAGGGTGGCGGGTTCACCGTGAGACCTTCATCGCCGCCATGGCCCCGCCTGTAGAGCGGAGCTCGCTCCGCTGGGGCTTTCCCCACAACCGTCCGCCTGAAGCTTTCCCACGCACCGAACGCAGAGCAGCGGAGCGAGCTCCGCTCTACAGGTGGGCTTTCGAGGAGCCAGTGGCTCCCCCCTGATCCGTGGTCAGGCGCGCACGACCTCGACGCCGAGGGCCTGGCAGGCGCCGGTGATGTCGTCCGGCGCGCCGGTGTCGGTGATCAGCGCGTTGAGCCCGGACACCGGGATGATCCGGTGCAGGCAGACCTTGCCGAACTTGGAGCTGTCGGTGATCGCCACCACCATGCGCGCGGCCTCGACCATTTTGCGGTTGAGCATGGCCTCGGGCTCGTAGTGGGTGGTGATGCCGCGTTCCAGGTCGAGCCCGTCGACGCCCAGGAACAGCTTGTCCACGTGCAGGGCGTCCAGCGCCTCGACGGTCAGGCCGCCGTAGAAGGCCATGTTCTTGCGGCGCAGCTCGCCGCCCAGCATCACGATGTTGATGTTGGACTTGGGCGCCAGCGAGGACAGCACGCCGAAGTCGTTGGTGACCACGGTGATCTCGATGTCCGGCAGCGCCTCGGCCAGCTGGATCGCAGTGGTGCCCGAGTCGATGGCGATGGTGTCGCCGGCCTGCACCAGCGCGGCGGCGCGCGCGCCGATGCGGCGCTTTTCGTCCAGGTGGGCGGTGCGTTTCGTTTCGTAAGGCGGTTCGGTGGCGGTGTGGCCGACCACGTTGCTGTCGATCGCGCCGCCGTAGGCGCGCGCCATGACGCCGCGTTCCTCCAGGTAGCGCAGGTCCTTGCGCACGGTCTGCATGCTCACGCCGAACCGCTTCGCCAGTGCGGTGACCTGGACGCTGCCGTGCTGGCGCACGAGCTCGCTGATCTGCAGGCGGCGCTGGCTGGTGTCGCGGGTGACGGGCGGCATGGAGACTCCTGGGGCAAACACTCCAGAGTATACGGGCATTTCGTTAAATTTCGCTATTGATACAAAACGAAACATCATTTAGGCTCGGTTTCGTTGCTTCATCAGCCAGGCCCCCACCAGCCTTCCTCTCCAGGAGATCGCCGTGAACGCCGTCCCTCTGCAGCGCCGCCGTCTGTGTCATGGAATCGCCCTCGCCCTGTTGGTGCCGGCTACCGCCTGGTCCCAGGAGACCACCCCGGCGCCTGGACCGCAGGTCCAGCAGGAGGCCGCGCCGGCCGATGCGCAGGACGCCACCGATCTGCAGACCGTCCAGGTCAAGGGCGTGCGCGCCGCGCTGACCCGCTCCAACGATCTCAAGCGCGACGCGTCCACGGTGCAGGACTCGATCACCGCGCTGGAGCTGGGCAAGTTCCCGGACAACAACGTCGCCGATTCGCTCAGCCACATCACCGGCGTGTCGATCAGCCGCACCGCCGGCGGCGAGGGCCAGAAGGTCAGCGTGCGCGGCCTGGGGCCGGAGTACACCCTGACCACGTTCAACGGCCGCATCCTGGCCACCGACGGCGAAGGCCGCGACTTCGCCTACGACGTGCTGCCGGCCGACGTGATCAGCGGCGCCGACGTGATCAAGGGCGCCGAGGCCGCCAACACCGAGGGCGCGATCGGCGGCCTGGTCAATCTGCGCTCGGCCAGCCCGTTCGACCAGCCGGGCCAGCACGGCGTGGTGCGCATCGAGGGCGACCGCAACCAGATGTCCGACCTCAACGGGCACAAGTTCTCCGGCGTCTACAGCAACACCTTCGCCGACGACACCATGGGCGTGATCCTGGGCGTGGTCTCGGCGCGCCGCAAGGACCGCACCGACACCGCCGGCAACGACGGCGGCTGGACCCGCAACCCCGATCCGAACGATCCCTCCTGGGGCGGCAACGCCTGGGGCGGCAACATCGATCTCAACAACAACGGCGAGCTGGATCCGGACGAGTACGGCCTGATCGCGCCGGGCCAGTTCCGCGTCGGCTCGATCCTGGAGAACAAGAAGCGCACCGCCTTCTCCGGCAAGTTCGAATGGCGGCCCAGCGACAGCTTCAGGCTGACCGTCGACGGGCTGAAGACCAAGCTCGACTCGCCGCAGGTCGGCTACCAGCAGTCCTATTACCCGCTGTTCTCGCCGGGCCGCTGGTCGAATGTGACCGTGCAGAACGGTATCGTCACCGGCCTGACCCTGGACAACCCCGATCCGGAGCTGCGCCTCAACCCGGAGCTGCTCAACAAGACCGAGTACCGCGTGGTCGATACCGCGCTCTACGGCGCCAACGCGCAGTGGAAGGTCACCGACGACTTCACCGTGACCGGCGATGTCTACCGCTCCACCTCGCGTCGTCATTCCGGCGGCCAGGACAGCTATGTGGTGCTGCGCCTCAACCAGCCCAATACCACCACCATCTCGCTCAATCCCTCCGGCATCCCCAATGTCACCACCTCGCTGACCGACGGTCGCGACTGGGCCAGCGGGCTGGCCAAGGGCGAGTTCGGCCCTAACGACTTCATCACCCATTACAACGAACTGGCCGGCGACAACATCGAGGACCGCATCACCGGCGGCACGGTCGGCGGCGACCTGTTCGTCGGCGCCGGGCATGTGGACCATCTGAAGTTCGGCGTGAGCCTGACCGATCGCCGCAAGTCGCGCGACCTGATCACCAACACGCTCACCGGCGGCGCCGACTACTATTCCGGCGACAACGCGATCAACGTCGGCGCGCTGGGCGGCGATCTGCTCTCGGTGTACTCGCTGCCCAACTTCATGAGCGGCGTGAAGTCGCGCTTCCCGCGCAGCTTCATCGCCTTCGACGTGCCGGCCTACGAGGCCGCGCTGGCTGCTTACAAGGGCACGCGCGCAGACGGCAGCGCCTACGACTACAGCAATGCCGCGCCGGCGTGGAACCCGCTGGAGAGCTACCGCGTCAGCGAGAAGACCGCGTCGTTCTATGTGCAGGCCGACCTGTCCGGCGATCGCTGGGACGGCAACGTGGGCGTGCGCGTGGTCTCGACCAACACCACCTCGCAGGCCTGGGACGCCAAGATCACCAGCATCACCGAGAACGGGGCGTTCAACTACACCGCGACCTACGCCGATCCCACCAGCATCAGCCAGAAGGGCAGCTATACCTACGTGTTGCCGGCCGCCAACTTCGTCTGGCACTTCAGCGACGACCTGCAGCTGCGCCTGGGCGCGGCCAAGACCATGGCGCGGCCTTCGGTGGAGCAGCTGGCGCCGACCAGCACCACGCAGAGCGTGTCCTGGGGCGAGTTCACCCAGGTCTACGGCGGCAACGTCGACCTGAAGCCCTACAGCGCCAAGCAGGGCGATGCCTCGCTGGAGTGGTACTTCTCCGAGCACTCCATCGCCAACCTGGCGGTGTTCTACAAGCGCATCGACAACCAGATCACCACCAGCTGGGAGACCGGCCAGGACATCGGCGTGGGCGGCATCACCGATGCCAACGGCAACGTGGTCTCGCCGGGCCCGACGCTGTTCAACGTCATGCGCCCGATCAACGGCGATTACGCCAAGGTGCATGGCATCGAGGCGGGCCTGCAGCACTTCTGGGACAACGGCTTGGGCTTCCGCGCGCAGTACACGCGCAACTGGTCCGAGAGCTGGGTCGACGGCGAGAAGCGTCCGCTGGAGGGCATCGCGCCGTCGGTCTACTCGGTCAGCCTGATGTACGAGAAGGGCCCGTGGGACCTGGGCGTGACCGCCGACCACACCGACGGTTTCGTCAGCGCGGTCAACGTGCTGGGCGCCGGCTACAACGAGAAGGCCGATCCGATCACCTGGATGACCGCGCACATCACCTACAACATCAACGACATGTTCACCGTATCGCTGGAAGGCAACAACCTGCTCGACGAGGAGCAGACCACCAGCATCAACGGCAACCCGCTGCTGCTCAACAGCTACTACCGCTACGGCCGCAGCCTGACCCTGGGCCTGACGATGCGGTTCTGATCGTCGCGCGCTCTGGCTGACGGAAAAGGCCTCGCGAGAGGCCTTTTCTATTGGTTCCTCCCTGTAGAGCGGAGCTCGCTCCGCTGGGGCTTTCCGCACGAACCGAATGGAGAGCAGCGGAGCAAGCTCCGCTCTACAAGGGGGGGGCGCGTCGTGATCGTAAGAAGTAGTTGCTCCCACGGAGGCGTGACGCGCTGTCCCAGCCAAGCGTCCACCAGTTGGGGCTGACGAACCGAGGCGCAGCGCCCGGCCCGGTCGAGGCTGGGCGGCGAAACGGGCTTTTCGCACCCGCTCACTGCATCGATCGGTTCGCGCCTCGCACGTCGGCGAGGCATCTCTCTAATTGCGTCGTGCGTGCCGCGCTAGCCGCGCGTGCGCTCGGTCGTGCGGGCGCCGGGCTTCCACTGCTTCTGCAGCATCTGCAGGAAGCGCTCGGCCATCGGCGAGAGCGCCGCGTTGTTCCGGCGCACGATGCCGATGGTGCGCGAGACCACCGGGCTGTCGATCGGGCGCGTGACCAGGGTCGGGTGGTCGCCCTGCGGGGTGGCCATGCGCGGCAGCACCGACACGCCGATGCCGGCCTCGACCATGCCCAGCGAGGTCGACAGGTGGGTGACCTCGTAGAACCAGCGCAGTTTCAGGTTCTCGCGTGCGAGCGCGCCGTCGAGCAGGGTGCGGTTGCCGCTGGTGCGGTGCACGGTGATCAGCTGGTGCTTCTCCAGGTCGCTCCAGGCGATCTTGCGCTTCTTCGCCAGCGGGTGATCGCGCCGGCAGGCGAGCACGAAGGGATCCTCCACCAGCACCTCGAAGCTCAGATTGGGATCGGAGGCGCCCATGAAGTTGATGCCGAACTCGACCTCGCCGCGCTCCACCGCCTGCAGGCCCTCGGTGGCCGGCACGTCCAGGATGCGGAAGCGCACGTTGGGATGCTCGGCATGGAAGCGCGCCATCACGCTGGGCAGGAAGTAGAACGCCGCGGTGGGCAGGCAGGCGATGGTGATCTGGCGGCCGACGTGATCGCCGCGCTGGGCGAACAGCGAGCCGTCGAACTCCTCCAGCATGCGCCGCACCAGCGGCAGCAGGTTCTCGCCTACGGCCGTGGTGGAGACGCTGCGCGTGGTGCGCTCGAGCAGCGGCGAGCCGATCGCCTGCTCGAGTTTCTGGATGCGCCGGCTCAGCGCGGGCTGTGAGACGTGCAGGGTCTCGGCCGCGCGGTGGAAGCTGCGCGACTCGGCCACCAGCAGGAAGGCACGCAGGTCCAGGATCTCGCAATTCATGCTCATATCGGATCAATCCAACGAAAAATAGCAATTCACAGATCAATCGTGGCCATGCCAGGATCGCATCACACCGGATCATTAATCCGGAACTGGTATGAATCTACCACGCCCATGTCCAACGACCTGCTCAGCGTTCCCTGTGTTCTGATGCGCGGCGGCACCTCCAAGGGGCCGTTCTTCCTCGCCTCGGACCTGCCTGCCGATGCGGCCGAGCGCGACCGCCTGCTGCTGGAGGTGATGGGCTCGGGCCATCCGCTGCAGATCGACGGCATCGGCGGCGGCAACGCGCTGACCAGCAAGGTCGCGATCATCGATCGCGCCAGCCGCGCCGACGCCGATGTCGATTACCTGTTCGCCCAGGTGCGCGTGGACCAGCGCGTGGTCGATACCGCGCCCAACTGCGGCAACATGCTGGCGGCGGTGGGGCCGTATGCGATCGAGCGCGGCCTGGTGCCGGCGCGGCATCCGCGCACCCAGGTGCGCATCCACAACGTCAACACCGGCAAGGTGATCGTGGCCACGGTGGAGACGCCCAATGGCCAGGTGGCCTACCTGGGCGATACCCGCATCGCCGGCGCGCCCGGCACCGCCGCGCCGATCTCGCTGGCTTTCCTGGATGCCGCCGGCGCGCGTACCGGCAAGCTGCTGCCGAGCGGGCGCGCCAGCGAATGGATCGACGAGGTCGAGGTGAGTCTGGTCGACTGCGCCATGCCGCTGGTGCTGATTCGCGCCGAGGCGCTGGGCCTGCGCGGCGACGAGACGCCGGCCCGCCTCAACGCCGATGCCGCGCTGCTGGCGCGGATCGAGTCCATCCGCGTCGAGGCAGGGCGACGCATGGGCATCGCCGACGCCGCCGACCGCGTGATTCCCAAGCCGGTGGTGCTTGCTGCGCCGCAGCACGGCGGCCACCTGCAGGTCCGCTACTTCATGCCGCATCAGTGCCACACCGCGCTGGCCATCACCGGTGCGGTGGGGCTGGCCACGGCAGTGGTCACCGAAGGCACGCTGGCCCACACCATGGTGGGATATCTGCCGCTGCCGACCACGATTACCCTTGAGCATCCCAGTGGCAGCCTGGCCGTCGGGCTCAGCCGCGCCGCGGGCAGCGACGCGGTCGTCGCCAGCGTCGTGCGGACCGCGCGGCGCCTGTTCGAAGGCCGGGTGTTCGCCCCCTCGCCACGCACTTCCGTCGCTGCCGAATGGACCTCAGCGGCATGACCTGATTCGCCGGGTCCGACCCGGTCCACGTTTCGCATCGCATACATCCTGGGAGGGATCGATGTACAAGCCACTCATGGCGGCCACCCTGGTCGCCGCCGCCCTCGTCCTGTCCGCCTGCGGCAAGGACGCCAGCCACGCCTCCGGCGCCGCGCCGGGCGCCGACGATGCGCCGGTGCGCATCAGCGTCGGCTCCTACAATCTCAACAACCTGCCGTTCTTCGTGGCCGATGCCCAGGGCTACTTCAAGGACGAAGGCCTCCAGGTCAAGACCGAGAACTTTGCCCAGGGCGGCTCGAAGGTGCTGCAGGCGCTGGTCGCCGGTTCGACCGATGTGGCGGTGGGCTTCTACGACCACACCATCCAGATGCAGGCCAAGCGCAAGGACGTCACCGCCTTCATCCTGCTCTCGCGCAATTCGGGCCTGGTGCTGGCCGGGCGCAACGACGGCACCTTCGATCCGGCCAGGCCGCAGACGATCCAGGGCATGAAGGTCGGCATCACCGCGCCGGGCTCCTCGTCGGACTTCTTCGTCCGCCACTACCTGGCGCGCAACAAGATTCCCGAGACGGCCGTGTCGCTGATCGGCGTGGGCTCCGGCGCCGCCGCGGTGGCCGCGCTGGAACAGGGCAAGGTCGACCTGCTGGTCAACTACGATCCGGCCGCCACGCTGATCGCCGAACGCAAGGTCGGCAAGATCCTGATCGATGCGCGCAGCGACACCGGCGCGCGCCAGGTCTACGGCGGGCTGTATCCGACCTCGGTGCTGTACGCGCAGTCGGCGTTTCTGCAGCAGCGGCCGCAGGCGGTGGAGAAGATCGTGCGGGCCGAGCAGCGTGCGCTGGCCTTCATCGCCGATCACAGCGGCGAGCAGATCGTGGCCGCGCTGCCGGACAGCTACGTCTCCGGCGACCGCGCCACCTACGCCAAGGCGGTGGAGAATGCGCGCGCCATCTTCACCCGCGACGGGCGCTTCGTGCCCGAGGACCTGACCACGCCGCTGGCCGTGCTGAGCGAGTTCAACGACGGCGTGGCCCAGGCCAAGGTGGACCTGTCCAAGACCTATACCAACGCGTTCGTCGATCGTGCCCTGGCCGCCGGAGGTGGCGCATCGGCCACCGCCGCGGCCAGGCAATAACCGGAGGATTCCCTGATGGCGCTCAACGCCAGTGTGCGCA
The DNA here is from genome assembly GCF_004283755.1 of Pseudoxanthomonas winnipegensis. Taxonomy (GTDB): domain Bacteria; phylum Pseudomonadota; class Gammaproteobacteria; order Xanthomonadales; family Xanthomonadaceae; genus Pseudoxanthomonas_A; species Pseudoxanthomonas_A winnipegensis. The sequence continues at coordinate 263,198 of NZ_SHMH01000001.1, read as the reverse complement.
GCCTCAATGGCGCACCCCAGTTCCATCCCGCCGAGACCATGGTCGCCATCGACAAGGTGACCATGTCCTTCGGCGACTTCACCGCGGTGCGCGAGGTCGACCTGCAGGTGGGCAACGGCGAGTTCGTCGCCATCGTCGGGCCGACCGGTTGCGGCAAGAGCACCGTGCTCAACGCGGTGGCCGGCCTGCTGACGCCGGCCAGCGGCGGCATCACGATCGATGGCGTGCCGGTCAAGGGCGTGCAGAAGTCGGTGGGCTACCTGTTCCAGCAGGACGCGCTGCTGCCGTGGAAGACCGCGCTGCAGAACGTCGAGCTCGGCCTGCGCTTCCGCGGCATGGCGGCCAAGGAGCGCGAGGAACGCGCGCGCGCCTGGCTGGCCAAGGTGGGCCTGTCCGGCTTCGAGCATCGGTATCCGCACCAGCTCTCCGGTGGCCAGCGCAAGCGCGTGCAGATGGCGCAGGCGCTGATCGTCGAGCCCAAGGTGATCCTGATGGACGAGCCGTTCTCCGCGCTCGACATCCATACCCGCCACTTGATGCAGAACGAGCTGCTGCGGCTGTGGCAGGAAGACCGCCGCTCGGTCGTGCTGATCACCCACGACCTGGAAGAGGCCATCGCGCTGGGCGATCGCGTGGTGGTGCTCTCGGCGGGGCCGGCCAGCCGCGTGGTGCGCAGCTTCGATGTCGACCTGGAGCGCCCGCGCAACGTGGCCGAGATCAAGCTGGATCAACGATTCACCGACCTGTACCGCGACATCTGGGCCTGCCTGCGCGGCGAAGTGGAGAAGAGCTATGCACGCCAAGACTGACAAACTGATCCAGATCGTCCTGATCGTCGTGCTGTTCGGCGGCTGGGAAGCCGGCGTGGCCAGCGGGCTGATCGATCCGTTCTTCTTCCCGGCGCCGTCGGGCATCGCGCGGCAGATGTGGACCTGGCTGTCGGATACCTCGTTCTACCAGCACGTCTACATCACCCTGACCGAGACCGCGCTGGGCTATCTGATCGGCACTGCGCTGGGCGTGGCCGGTGGCGTGTGGCTGGGGCTGAGCCGGCGGTCGGCGCGGATCCTGGATCCGTTCATCAAGGGCTTCAACGCGATTCCGCGGGTGGTGCTGGCGCCGATCTTCGTGCTGTGGCTGGGCCTGGGGCTGTGGTCGAAGGTGGCGCTGGCGGTGACGCTCGTGTTCTTCACCACCTTCTTCAACGCGATGCAGGGCGTGCGCGAGGTCAATCCCACCGTGCTGGCCAATGCGCGCATCCTCGGCGCGGGGCGCGGCGATCTGTTGCGGCATGTGTACTTCCCGGCGGCGGCCAGCTGGATCCTGTCCTCGCTGCGCACCTCGGTGGGCTTTGCGGTGGTCGGCGCGATCATCGGCGAGTATCTGGGCGCCTCGGCGGGCCTGGGCTATCTGATCGCGCAGGCCGAAGGCAACTTCAACGCGGTCGGCGTGTTCGCCGGCATCATCATCCTGGCCGCCTTCGTGCTGATCATCGATGCCTTGCTCGACATCGTCGAGAACCGCGTGATCACCTGGCGTCCCAACGCCCAGCAGGGCGCGACCAGCTGATCGCACGTGTCACGGTGCCGGCGCTCTAGCCGGCACCGCGCTGGACTCATCCCCCGCACCATCCCCGTGTGGCCGCCGACGCGCCTGCGTCGCCGTGCCCGAGAGAGAGCTTCCCCATGATGCGAATCCACGTGCTGCCCAAGGCAGCGCTGACGGTGGCGATCGGCCTGTTGCTGACCACCGGCCAGGCCGGCGCGCAGGCGCTGAGCCAGGCAGAACTGACCCGCCTGGTGCAGGCGCAGGCCTTAAAGATCGAGCAGCTGGAGGCGCGCCTGAAGGCGGTCGAAGGCAGTAGCAGCGCGAGCACCGCGGCGGCAACGCCCGCGCCGGCCGCGGCGGACCCGGCGCTGGAGGCGCGCGTGGCCAAGGTCGAGGCCGCCCAGGCCAAGGCGCCCAAGGTCAGCTGGTCCAAGGGCGCGCCGCAGTTTTCCAATGCCGACGGCAGCTTCACCTTCCGGCCGCGCGGTCGGTTGTTCGTGGACGCCTCCAGCACGGGCGGCTCGGACTTCGCCGACCGCAACATCTCCGGCACCGAGATCCGCTCGGTGCGCCTGGGCGCCGAGGGCAGCTACGGGCGGCTGGGCTATGTGGTGGAAGGCGATTTCGCCGATAACGAGGTGGCCTGGAAATCGGTCTATGCCAGCGTCGATCACCGCCTGTTCGGCACCCAGGCCGAGCTGAGCATCGGCAACCGGCTCAACGACCGCGGCCTGGATGGTTCCAGCAGCACGACCAACACGCCGTTCGCCGATCGCAACGTGGTCGGCACGCTGATCCTGCCCCAGCGCGGTCTGTTCGGCGTGGGGCTGACCGAGCGGGTGTTCGGGCAGGGCTGGCACGCCAGCCTGTCGGTGGCGGGCAACGACCTCAACAACGCCGGCGAGGACAACGACAGCCTGACCGTGGCCGCGCGCGCGCACTGGAACCCGCTGCTGAGCGAGACCGCCACGGTGCATCTGGGGGCGTGGGCCTTCCACGAGGACATTCCGGCCGGGGCCACCGGTGTGCTGCGCAGCTCGGCGATCTCGGGACACTTCAACGATCTGGTCAAGATCGCGCCGGGCGCGCTGGCCGGTGCCGAGCGTGGCACGGCCTATGGCGTGGAAGCGGCCGGTTTCTTCGGGCCGGGCTGGGTGAGCGGCGAGTGGGGCACGCGCCGCATCGGCGGGGTGGGCAGTGCGGGCCGCTATGACGTGGATCATTCGGCCTGGACGGTGTCCGGCGGCGTGTTCCTGTTCGGGGCCAGCCCGGCCTATACGGCCAAGAGCGGCACCTGGGGCAAGGTCAAGGTGCAGGATCCGGTGACGTCGGGCGGGCGCGGGGCCTGGGAGCTGCGCGCGCGCTACGAGGATGTGGACTACGACGAGCTGCCCACGGGCGGCACCGGGCATGCCTGGACGGTGGGCACCAACTGGTACCTCAACGACTATGCGCGCGTCATGCTCGATGCGGTCTTCTGGCAGACCGACAACCGCAGCGGTGCCTATCGCGGGCAGGACGAGGGCTATACGTTCAACACGCGCTTCCAGGTGGCGTTCTGAGGCGGCGCGCGCTTGCTTCGGCGGCGCGGGTCGCTCAGCGCGGCTTGCCGATCGGGGCGTAGCGGCCGCCGGTCAGGCGCAGCAGGTCGGCGGGGGTCAGTTCGACTTCCAGGCCGCGCCGTCCCGCGCTGACGTGCAGGCGGGGTAGGGCCCGTGCGCTGGCGTCGAGGAAGCTGCGCAGGCGCTTCTTCTGCGCCAGCGGGCTGATGCCGCCGACCAGGTAGCCGGTGGCGCGCTGCGCCTCGTCGACGCCGGCCATCTCGCAGCGCTTGCAGCCGGCGGCCTCCGCCAGGGCCTTGAGGTCGAGCTGCCCGGCCACGGGCACGATCGCCACCAGCAGTTCATGCGTTTCGCTGCTCGCCAGCAGGGTCTTGAACACCTGCGCGGGGTCCAGGCCCAGCTTCTCCACCGCCTCGCCACCGTAGGAATCGGCCTTGGGATCGTGCGCGTAGCTGTGCACGGTGTGGGGAATCTTCTCGCGCTTGAGCATGGCGATGGCGGGGGTCATGGGGGAATGTCGATGATGGTGCTGTTTTGAAGGGAACTCTTCTCTCTGCTGGAGATCGCGCTCGAGCGTCCCGGCTCCGGAAGGGCAGCGGTCCGGCGGGCGGTGGCCGCTTATCCCTCAATCACGGCATCCTGCCCTGACTTAAGGCGCTCGGCCTTCTGCCTTGCTCGTCGCGCCACCGCCCGCCGGACCGCTCCCTCGCGCGTCACGCAGACGACTTCGGGTCGATAAGCGTTCTGGCTGGTTCGCGGAACTTGGCCGTGACGGGTCGAGCGTGGATGCGGATGCGGCCAGGGGCACATAACTTAGAGCCGCCAACGAATCCTCTATCGTCGCTCCCGCGTCGCGCGTGTCGGCCTCTGCCTCATGTGCCGCGGGCATAGCCTGCTTCCCGCTGTGCGCGGAGCGCCAACACGACCACGGTGTCGGTCACGTCCACATAGCGATACAACGCCAAGTACCCACGCGAACCGCGGCCGATCACCAGTTCGCGGCTGTCTCCATGGGCCGGGCGGCCGATCAGGGGATTGCCTGTCAGCACGTCCAACGCGCTGACGATGTCCTCGGCCCTGTCTCCAGCGTGCTCGCTCTCATGGTCGCGCAAGTAAGCGGCAATACGCTCCAGATCCTCGATCACGCCGGGGCCGAGGCGAATACGCGTCACCTCAGTCTTCCAGCTTGCGCGCCACCGGCCGCTTCGCGGGCTTTCCTGCGACCCGGGCCCTGAAGTACGCGCGCGCCTCTTCCCAAGGGATGGTTTCGCCGGTCTCCAGGAACTCGGCCCAGCGCTGATCGGCCTCCGCCAGGAAGTCCGCGCGCCGTTCCGCCTGGTCGGTCTTCTCGGCGATGGCTTCCAGGATGAAGTTGTGCGACGTGGTGCCCGCGGCTTCGGCCGCTTTCGCGATGCGGGCCTTGAGTGCGTCCGGCAGGCGGATGGTCGTGGTGCTCATGAGAGGGCTTCCGGCGGTGACCTTGCAGCAATGTAGCACAGACGTGCTACAGGCGACCCAGGCCGGGCGATCACGCTGCCCAGCCGCCAAATGCGAACGGGCGCCTCGCGGCGCCCGTTCGTGATCACGCGATGATCGCAGTGTCGATCAGTAGCGGTAGTGGTCCGGCTTGTACGGGCCTTCCACCGGCACGTCGAGGTAATCGGCCTGCTGCGCGGTGAGCTTGGTCAGCTTCACGCCGATCTTGTCCAGGTGCAGGCGCGCGACTTCCTCGTCCAGCTGCTTGGGCAGGCGGTAGACGGTCTTCTCGTACACGTCCTTGTTGGCCCACAGGTCGATCTGGGCCAGGGTCTGGTTGGCGAAGCTGTTGGACATCACGAAGCTCGGATGGCCGGTGGCGCAGCCCAGGTTGACCAGGCGGCCTTCGGCCAGCAGGAAGATGCTGTTGCCGTTGGCGAAGGTGAACTTGTCCACCTGCGGCTTGATGTTGGTCTTCACCGCGCCCGAGGCGTACAGCGCATCGACCTGGATCTCGTTGTCGAAGTGGCCGATGTTGCACACGATGGCCTGGTCCTTCATCGCCTTCATGTGTTCCAGGGTGATGATGTCCTTGTTGCCGGTGGTGGTGACGTAGATGTCGGCCTGGCCCAGGGTGTCTTCGACGGTGTTGACCTCGAAGCCCTCCATCGCCGCCTGCAGTGCGCAGATCGGGTCGATCTCGGTGACGATCACGCGGGCGCCGTAGGCGCGCAGCGAATGCGCCGAGCCCTTGCCCACATCGCCGTAGCCGCAGACCACGGCGACCTTGCCGGCCAGCATCACGTCCATCGCGCGCTTCAGGCCATCGGCCAGCGACTCGCGGCAGCCGTAGAGATTGTCGAACTTGGACTTGGTGACCGAGTCGTTGACGTTGATCGCCGGCACCAGCAGCTTGCCGGCCTCGGCGATCTGGTAGAGGCGGTGCACGCCGGTGGTGGTCTCCTCGGACACGCCCTTCCAGTCGGCAACCACGCGCGTCCAGTAGCCCGGGCGCTCGCTGGCCACGCGCTTGAGCAGGTTCTTGATCACCTGCTCCTCGTGCGAGGAGGCCGGCTCGTCGACCCACTTGCCGCCGTTCTCCAGCTCGTAGCCCTTGTGGATCAGCAGGGTCACGTCGCCGCCGTCGTCCACCACCAGCTCCGGGCCGGTCAGGGTGCCGTCGGGCAGGGTGAAGGTCAGCGCGTCCAGCGTGCAGTCCCAGTATTCCTCCAGCGTCTCGCCCTTCCAGGCGAACACCGGCGTACCGGTCGCGGCGATCGCGGCGGCGGCGTGGTCCTGGGTCGAGAAGATGTTGCACGAGGCCCAGCGCACGTCGGCGCCGATGTCCTTGAGCGTCTCGATCAGCACCGCGGTCTGGATGGTCATGTGCAGCGAACCGGTCACGCGCACGCCCTTGAGCGGCGCGGTGGCCTGGTATTTGCGGCGGATCGACATCAGGCCCGGCATCTCGTGCTCGGCGATGTCCAGTTCCTTGCGGCCCCAGTCGGCCAGGGAGATGTCGGCGACCTTGTAGTCGCCTTCGGTCGAGAAGGTCTTCAGTTGCGCATTCATGGTGTTGCTCCGGTCAAGGGCGGGCGTGGAAAGCTCGCGGTTGCCGGGCGCCGTTGCACAGGTGGATCGCCGAGCCTGGCCCGTGGCGCGTGCATGGCACGGCTTGGGTCGCAGCGCCCCTCGGCGAAGCCGGCAGTATATCGCCGTGCGCCGCGGCGGCGATGAACACGGCCGCCTTTGCAGTAGGCTTGGCGTCCCTCCACGATCGGCATCTGGCGCGACCGCGATGAATTCACCTGCAACTTTGTCGGCATCGTCTGCGATCTTGGAATTCGCCGCGCCGGACCTGCCGCTGCGCGACGACGTGCGCCGGCTCGGCGCGCTGGTCGGCGACATGCTGGCCGAGCAGGTGTCCGACGAATTCCTCGCCCAGGTCGAGCGCATCCGCACCCGCGCCATCGCCCGCCGGCAGAAGGGCGAGGGCACGCAGGGCCTGGCCGCGATCCTGGCCGGCATGTCCGCCGAGGACGCCGAGGCGCTGATCCGCGCCTTCAGCGCCTACTTCCAGGTGGTCAACATCGCCGAACGCGTGCACCGCATCCGCCGCCGCCGCGACTACCAGCGCCAGGGCGATGCGCCGCAGCCGGAAGGGCTGCACGCCAGCCTGCTCAGGCTCAAGGAGCAGGGCGTCGGCCTGGAAGAGGCCACCGCCTGGCTGGAGCGGCTGGACCTGGAGCCGGTGTTCACCGCCCACCCGACCGAGGCGGTGCGCCGCGCGCTGCTGGAGAAGGAGCAGCTGATGGTCGCCGCGCTGGTGGCCGGGCTGGACGGCGCGCAGACGCCGGGCGAGGCGGCCAGCGATGCGGCGCGCTTCCGCATGGCGCTGACCGCGGCCTGGCAGACCGCCGACTCATCGCCGGTGCGGCCGACGGTGGCCGACGAGCGCGAGCACGTGGGCTTCTATCTGACCCAGGTGCTGTACCGCGTGGTGCCGGTGTTCTACGAATCGCTGGAGCACGCCTTCACCGAGGTCTACGGCAGCGCGCCGCCGCTGCCGCGCGTGCTGCGCTTCGGCACCTGGGTGGGCGGGGACATGGACGGCAACCCCAATGTCGATGCCACCACCATCGCCGACACGCTGCGCGCCCAGCGCGCGGTGGTGCTGGAGCGCTATCTGAAGGAACTGTGGCAGCTGGCCAGCCTGCTGAGCCAGTCGACCACGCTGGTGCCGGTGAGCGAGGCCCTGCGCGCGCGCCTGGCGCAGTACCAGGCGCAGCTGCCGCAGGCCGCCGCGCGCTCGCGCCCGCGCCACGGCGACATGCCGTACCGCCTGCTCAACGACCTGATGCGCGCCAGGCTGCGCGCGACCCTGGACGACGCGCCGGGCGCGTACGCCTCGCCGGAGGAATTCGAGGCCGACATCCAGCTGATCCTGGACAGCCTGGAGGCGCACAAGGGCCTGCATGCGGGCTGGTTCGCGGTGCGCCGCCTGCTCTGGCGCGTGCGCACCTTCGGCTTCCACCTGGCGCGGCTGGACGTGCGACAGGAATCCAGCGTGCACGGCCGCGCGGTCGCCGCCGCGCTGGGCCAGGGCGACTGGGACACGCTGGACGCGGCCGCGCGCGCCACGCTGCTGCGCCCGTACGCGGCCGGCACCGAAACGCTGCCGGCCAGCCAGGACGAGGGCAATCCGCGCCTGGACGCGGTGTTCGCCGCCCTGGGCGAAGCGCGCCGGCTGCACGGCGCCGACGCGCTGGGCGCCTACATCATCTCCATGGCGCACAGCCGCGCCGACGTGCTCACCGTGCTGGCCCTGGCCCGGCGCGGCGGGCTGGTGGACGAGGGCGGCCAGGTGCCGCTGGACATCGCGCCGCTGTTCGAGACGGTGGACGATCTGCGCCACGGGCCGGAGGTGCTGCGCGACCTGGCCGCCGACCCGGTCTACCGCCAGCATCTGGCCGCACGCGGCGACACGCAGATGGTGATGCTGGGCTATTCGGACAGCGGCAAGGACGGCGGCACCGCGGCCTCGCGCTGGGGTCTGCAGCGCGGCCAGGTCGAACTGCTCGAGGCCGCGCACGAGCTCGGCATCAAGCTGACCTTCTTCCACGGCCGCGGCGGCTCGATCAGCCGCGGCGGCGGCAAGACCACGCGCGCGGTCGACGCCTCGCCACGCGGCAGCGTCGACGGCCGCCTGCGCGTGACCGAACAGGGCGAGGTGATCCATCGCAAGTACGGCATCCGCGCGCTGGCGCTGCGCTCGCTTGAGCAGTCGCTGGGCGCGGTGCTGGTGTCGAGCATCCGCCCGCGCCCGCCCGAGCCGCGCGAGGCGCACTGGCGCACGCTCATGGACACCGTCGCGCGCGCCAGCACCGAGGCCTATCGCGACTTCGTCGGCGCCCAGGGCTTCATGGATTATTTCCGCAATGCCACGCCGATCGATGTGATCGAGCGCATGACCCTGGGCTCGCGTCCCTCGCGGCGGCTGGGCCAGGACGCGGCGCTGAGCAATCTGCGCGCGATCCCGTGGGTGTTCGCCTGGAGCCAGGCGCGCGCCACCATCCCCGGCTGGTACGGCGTGGGCAGCGGCCTGGCCGCGGCGGTGGAGCAGTTCGGCGAGGAGGCGGTGCGCGAGATGGGCCGCGACTGGCCGTTCGTGCGCACCTTCCTGGACGACATCGCCATGGTGCTGGCCAAGGGCGATCTGGATATCGCGGCGCTGTTCTCCCAGCTCTCCGGCGACCTGCACGGGCAGTTCTTCCCGCGCATCCAGGCCGAGCACGAGCGTACCCGCCACTGGGTGCTCAGGCTATCCGGCAACGACAGCCTGCTCCAGCACGACCAGCGCCTGGACCTGTCCATCCGCCTGCGCAACCCCTACGTCGATCCGATGAGCCTGCTGCAGGTGGACCTGCTCAAGCGCTGGCGCGCCGCCGACCGCGCGGACGACGCCCTGCTGCGCGCCCTGGTCGCCAGCGTCAACGGCGTCTCGCAAGGCTTGCAGAACACCGGCTGAGGCCGAAGGCACCACTCGCCGCGATAGGGCCGTCATTCCCGCGAACGCGGGACTCCATGGACGCCCGCGCAGGTCGCGGACATGCTTGGTGAGAGCAACTTTCTCCTCCGATCACGTCGCGCCCTCCCTGTAGAGCGGAGCTTGCTCCGCTGCTCTTCCTTCGGTTAGCGGGAAACGTCCCAGCGGAGCAGCCCCGCTGCTCTTGGTTCGGTTCGCGGGGAAGGCCCCAGCGGAGCAAGCTCCGCTCTACAGGTGGGAGCCGCCGTGGCGGCGATGGGGCCTTACCGGCGGAGCCCGTCGCCGCTATCGCGGCTTCCGCAGCGCTATTGGTCACTCGGGGGAATGAAGTTATGAGGCTGTTAGAGAATCGGCGGGAAGGCTCCCGCCGCCCCTTCGCCTCAATTCAGCTCGGCAGGATCCGGCCCGCGCCGCTTGCCGGCATCCAGGCTGGCGATGGCGGCCATGTCGTCCAGGCTGAGCTTGAAGTCGAACACGTCGATGTTCTCCTTGAGCCGCGCCGGGTTGGCCGACTTGGGGAACACGATGTTGCCCAGCTGGATGTGCCAGCGCAGGATCACCTGCGCGGCGGTCTTGCCGTGGCGCGCGGCGATGTCCTTGAGGATCGCGTTCTCGAGCAGCTCGCCGCCCTGGGCCAGCGGGCTCCAGGCCTCGGTCAGGATGCCGTGGGTCTGGCCATAGTCGCGCAGCGATGCCTGCTGCAGCAGCGGATGCAGCTCGATCTGGTTGACCACCGGCAGCACGCCGGTCTCGGCGGCGATGTGCTCGATGTCCTCGACGCGGAAGTTGGACACGCCGATGGACTTGACCTTGCCCGCGTCGCGCGCCGCGATCAGCGCCTTCCAGCTGTCGACGAACTTGCCCTTGGCCGGGCAGGGCCAGTGGATCAGGTACAGGTCGACATAGTCCAGTTGCAGCTTGCCCAGGCTGGTGTCCAGGGCCTTGAGCGCGCTGTCGTAGCCCTGGTCCTCGTTCCACAGCTTGGTGGTGATGAAGAGCTCGTCGCGCGGCAGGCCGGAGGTGGCGATGGCCTGGCCGACGCCTTCCTCGTTCTTGTAGATGGCCGCCGTGTCGATGTGGCGATAGCCCAGCCGGAAGGCCTCACCGACCACGTTGGCGGTCTCGTCGGCCGGGGTCTGCCACACGCCCAGGCCGAACTGGGGAATCGTGCGGCCGTCGAGCATTTCAAGGGCGGGGATCGTGTGCATGGAAGCCTCCTGTCGCGATAGACCTAAGCAGTGTAGGCGGCACGACGTTGCCTCCATGCCAAGGCCGGCACGATGATGGCCACGATGCACGCCTTCACGGACTCGCGCTGATGCGCTCTGACTCATACGGTCCCACGCCGGCGTCCGGCCGTTGGCGCCGCGCGCTGACCTGGTGCCTGCTGCCGCCGCTGCTGGCCTGGGCGGTGCTGGCCAGCATCTATCTGGACCACTGGCCGCACGTGTTGCGCGGCGTGCTGGCACTGGCATGGCTCTGGCTGGGGTGGAGGGTGCTGCGTGCGCGTCATCGCGCCGGCGGCGCGCGCTGGGCGGGCGCTGCGCTGCTGGTCTGGCTGGGGTTTCTGGCCGGCTGGTCGCTGCAGGCACCGCGGCAGGACCGTCTGTGGGCCGACGATGTCGCGCGCCTGCTGCAGGCGCAGGTGCAGGGCGATACAGTGGTGCTGGAGAACGTGCGCGACTTCCGCTGGCGCAGCGACACCGACTACGACGTGCGCTGGGAGACGCGCCGCTACGACCTGTCCCAGCTGCGTTCGGCCGATCTGGCGCTGTCGTACTGGATGGGGCCGGCCATCGCCCACACGCTGGTGTCCTTCGGCTTCGCCGATGGCCGGCATCTGGTGTTCTCGCTGGAGATCCGCAAGGAGCGCGGCGAGGCGTTCTCCGCGCTGGGCGGCTTCTTCCGCCAGTACGAGGAAACGCTGGTCGCCGCCGAGGAGGACGACATCCTGCGCGTGCGCACCAATGTGCGTGGCGAGGACATGTGGCTGTACCGGCTCAACCTGCCGCCGGCCGCGCTGCGCCAGCTGTTTTTGGCCTATCTAGACAAGGCCGACGCGCTGCGCGCGCGGCCGGCGTTCTACAACACGGTGATGAGCAACTGCACCACGGTGATCTTCCAGCTGGCCAGACGCATCGATGCCCGCCTGCCGCTGGACTGGCGGCTGCTGCTGTCGGGGTATTTCGACCGCTACGTGGCCGACCACGGCGGGTTGATGCCGGGCATGGACTTCGCGACGCTGCGGGCGCGGGGGCATATCACGGCCAAGGCGCGGGCGGTGGGGGAGGGGGAGGATTTTTCGCGGGCGATTCGGGTGGGGGTGCCGGGAGAGGTGGGGCCGTAGGGGCGCCGCGCGCTGATCGATGCGGAAGAGCTCAGGACTCGTCGTTTCCGCGAACGCGGGAAGCCAGCGGCTTGAGGCTTCGACGCGAAAGTCCATGGGTTCCCGCTTTCGCGGAAACGACGGTAGGGGGTTTGCGGCGGCTTGTGGGGAGAGCTTGCTGGCAAGCCTCAGCCTAGGCCTGCCGCCTGTCGCCTCAGCCGCTCAGCCGCTTCAGCCGTCCAGCTCGCTCCAGCGGGCGTAGGCGCGTTCCAGTTCGGCCTGCAGGCCGGCCAGGGCCTCGTTCTCGGCGACGATGGTGGCGCTGTCTTGCTGGAAGAAGGCCGGGCCGGACATCGCCGCGGTGCGCGCCTCGATGTCGGCTTCCAGCTGCTCGATGCGGGCGGGCAGCTGCTCCAGTTCGCGCTGTTCCTTGAAGCTGAGCTTCTTCTTCGGCGCGGCGGCGGGCGTGGCCGCTGCCGCGGCGGCGTTGGCCGCGACCACCTGCTCGGTCACGCTGCGGTCGGTCTGCCGGGCCTGGCTGTCGAAGCCGGCGCGGCCGCGCGGGCGCTGGCGCAGCCAGTCGTTGTAGCCGCCGACGTAGTCGCCGACGCGGCCCTCGCCCTCCAGCACCAGCGTGCTGGTGACCACGTTGTCGATGAAGTCGCGGTCGTGGCTGACCAGCAGCAGCGTGCCCTTGTACTCGGCCAGCAGCTCTTCCAGCAGCTCCAGCGTCTCCACGTCCAGGTCGTTGGTCGGTTCGTCCATGACCAGCAGGTTGGAGGGCTGGGCGAACAGCTTGGCCAGCAGCAGGCGGTTGCGCTCGCCGCCGGACAGGCGGGTGATCGGCGCGCGGGCGCGTTCGGGCGAGAACAGGAAATCCTGCAGGTAGCCTATGATGTGCTTGCGGCTGCCGTTGATCTCGACGAAGTCGGTGCCCTGGGCGACGTTCTCCAGCGCGTTGCGCGATTCGTCCAGCTGGCTGCGATGCTGGTCGAAGTAGGCGATCTGCAGGTTGGTGCCCAGCTCGACCGTGCCCTGCTGCGGCGCCAGTTCGCCCAGCAGGATCTTCAGCAGCGTCGACTTGCCCGAGCCGTTGGGGCCGATGATGCCGACGCGGTCGCCGCGCATGATCGTCACCGCGACATCGTCCAGCAGCGTGCGCCCGGCGTAGGCCTGGGTGATGTGTTCGGCGCTGATGACCTTCTTGCCCGAGGCCTGCGCGTTGGAGGTCTCCATGCGCACGTTGCCCTGCAGGTCGCGGCGTGCGGCGCGTTCGCGGCGCATGGCCTTGAGCGCGGTCACGCGGCCCTCGTTGCGGGTGCGGCGGGCCTTGATGCCCTGGCGGATCCAGACTTCCTCCTGGGCCAGCAGCTTGTCGAAGCGCGCGTTCTCCTGCGCCTGCGCGTGCAGGCGCTCCTCGCGGCGGCGCAGGTAGTTGTCGTAGTCGCCGGGCCAACTGGTGACCTGGCCGCGGTCGATCTCGACGATGCGCGTGGCCAGGTTGCGCAGGAAGCTGCGGTCGTGGGTGATGAAGATCAGGCTGCCTTCGAAGGACTTGAGGAAGCCTTCCAGCCAGTCGATGGCCTCGATGTCCAGGTGGTTGGTCGGCTCGTCCAGCAGCAGGATGTCCGGCTGGCGCACCAGCGCCTGGGCCAGCAGCACGCGGCGCTTCATGCCGCCGGACAGGCCGGCGAAGTCCGATTCGCCGTCCAGCTCCAGCCGGTCCAGCGTGGCCTGCACGCGGCGGTCCAGGTCCCAGGCGTTGTGGGCCTCGATCTGCGCCTGAGCGCGGCCCATGGCGTCCATGTCGCCCTCGTGCACGGCGTGGTGGTAGTCGGCCAGCATTCGGCCCAGCGCGCCCAGGCCCTGGGCGACCACGTCGAAGATGCTGCCGGCGGTGTCCGGCGGCACTTCCTGGGCCATGCGCGCGACCACCGTGCCCGACTGCAGGCGCACCTCGCCGTCGTCGGCCTGCAGCTCGCCGGCGATCAGCTTCATCAGCGTGGACTTGCCGGCGCCGTTGCGGCCGACGATGCACACGCGCTCGTGGGATTCGATGGACAGCTCGACCTGTTCGAGCAGCAGCGGGCCGCCGACGCTGTAGTCGACGCGGGAAAGTTGCAGGAGGGACATGCGACCATTGTAGCCGGGCATCTGGCACGGGCAGCGGGCACGACGGCATGGCGGCGGTGAGAGAAGGGCGCGCGCTGTCGCGCTGGGCGGGAATCGGCGTGGCGGCCTGCGCGCTGGGATTCGCCGCGTTCTACGCACTGCTGTTCTGGCGCGACAACGCCGCGCCGGTGGCGAGCGACGCGGCGGCCGCGGCGCCGGCGCCGGGGATGTTCCTGTACACGACCGAGCGCTGCGAGGTCGACGGCGAGCGCCTGCGCGTGCAGGGCTGGGCCCTCCGCAAGGGCCAGGGCTGGCCGATCGGCGGCAACCGCGTGCTGCTGCGCCTGGCCGACGGCCGCCTGCGCGCGCTGGACACCGCCTGGCAGGCGCGGCCGCAGCTGGCGCCGCTGCTGAAGGCGCGCACCGGCGAGAAGCGCACCTATTACGCGCCCGGCTTCGCCGCATCGCTGAACCTGGCCGTGGCCGGTGTCTCGCTGCAGGGCGCGCGGCTGTTCCTCGACTGGCGCGCCGGCGACACGCCTGCGCTGCTGCCGCTGGACTGCGCGGGGCTGTCGCCGTGAGTGCGTCGCGCCTGCGCTGGCACTGGCCGTTGCTGGGCCTGGCCTGGATGCTGGCCTCGATCGCCTCGATCCACGCCTTCGGCATCAGCTCGGCGCCGGTGGCCGACGACAGCTACTTCGCCAGCATGCTCGACACCTACACGCTGCGCGACTACCTGGTCCACCGCTACCACACCTGGACCGGGCGGCTGCCGATCGAGGCGCTGCTGGTGACCATCGTCCATGCGCCCGGCCTGTGGCGCGCCTGCAACGCGGTGGTGATGGCGCTGCTGTGCGTGGGCCTGGCGCGGCTGGCGCGGCCGGGCACGCGCTGGTCGTGGCCTGGCGCGACGGGGGTGGTGTTCGCGCTGGTGATGCTGATGACGCCGCAGGCCATCTACGAGGCGTGCTGGTGGCTGACCGGCTCGCTCAACTATCTGTGGCCGGTGACGCTGGGCGTGTGGAGCTTGGTGCCGATGGTCGAGGAAACCCCCCATCGCTGGCCCGCGCGGCTGGCCGCCTGCGTGGCCGCGGCGCTGGCGGCGTACTGCGACCAGCTGGCGCTGGTGCTGGTGCCGCTGACCCTCGGGCTGTGCCTGTGGCGCGCCCGGCAGCGCCGGGCCAGCGGCTGGGACTGGGCGCAGCTGGCGCTGCTGTTCGCCAACGCGGCCTTCGCCCTCAGTGCGCCGGGCAATGTCGAGCGGTTCCGCGAGGAGACCGGCATGCGCTTTCCCAACTTCGCCGACCTGGACGTGCTGGAGAGGCTGCGCATTGGCTTAGGGTTGATCGAGCGGGCGATGACCGATCCCCGCAACTATCTGTTCGGCACCGTCACCGCGCTGGCCCTGGTGCTGCTGTGGCGCGCGCCGCTGGCGCGCTGGCTTAAAGCGCTGCTGGGCGTGGTGCTGGCGGTGTCGCTGCTGCAGATGCTGCTGTTCGTGCCGCACGTGCCGGGCGATCCCCTGCAGCTGTCGCTGCCACTGCGCCTGGATGGCGATGCGGTGTGGAACCCGTGGCTGTATGCGCTCAGCGCGTGGTCGGCCTTCACCGTGGGCTGCGTGGTGATCGCCGCGGCCTGCGGCTTCTGGCGCGATGGCCGCGAGGTTGCACGGATGCTGGGCCTGCTGCTGCTGGGCCTGGCCTCGCTGGGGATGATGGGCTTCTCGCCCACGGCCTATCTGTCCGGCCAGCGCATCGCCTTCCTGTGCCTGCTGGCGCTGGTGGTGGTCGGCCTGCGTCAGCTCGACCGCATCGGGCTGGACTACGGGCCGCGCGTGCGCGGCGGCCTGCTGGCGCTGATCGTGGTGCTGGCCAGTTGGCGTGTGACGATGGCCGCCTTCGTCTGAAGGCCCGTCAGCCGGGGTTGAACGCGTAGCGCACCCCGGGGAAGAACACCGGCGCGGCGAACACCACCGGATTCAGCCAGTCAGCGCGCCGCCGTGGCCCTCGATCATCGTGCCCCAGTCCTTGGCGCCCAGGCCGGGCCCAGTCGCCGACAGCGCCAGCCTGCGCGGTAGCGGCCGGCGCCCGGGCAGGGCGCCGGCCGTGGCCGGTCAAGCGTGGGCGGCCCGCTTCGGCGCGGCGGCCAGCGCGTGCACCTCGGCCGAGGCCGGGGTGAAGTCGCGCACCGCCGCCAGGAAGTCGCGGCCCCAGCGGTCCACGTCGTAGTACTCGACGATGTCGTTGAGCTGGCGCAGGCGGCCGGCGGCCTCGTCCTCGGGCATGCGCAGGGCCTGGGACAGGGCTGCCGTCAGGTCGGCCTGGTCGTGCGGATTGGTCAGCACCGCGCCCTTCAGCTCGGCCGCCGCGCCGGCGAACTCGCTCAACACCAGCACGCCGTTGCCGCCCTCGATGCCCTGGGTGGCGACGAACTCCTTGGCTACCAGGTTCAGCCCGTCGCGCAGCGGGGTGATCCACATCACCTGCGCGGCGGCGTAATGCGCCACCACCTCCTCGAACGGGAAGGCCTGGGCGAAGAAGCGCACCGGCGTCCAGTCCATCCGCGCGAAGCGGCCGTTGATGCGGCCGACCGCCTGTTCGATGGCGTTCTGCAGCTGGCGGTAGACCGTCATCTCCTTGGCCGCCGGCACGCAGATCATCAGCAGGGTGACCTTGTTGTGCAGCTGGGGATGCGATTCGAGCAGGCGCTCGAACGCCTCCAGCTTGGCCAGCGTGCCCTTGGTGTAGTCCAGGCGTTCGACCGAGAGCACCAGCTTGCGCGCGCCGATCTCGCGGCGCAGCTTGAAGATGTTGTTGCGCACCTCCGGGTTGGCCAGCACCTGGTTGATGCGGCGCAGGTCGGTGCCGACCGGATGGGCCCCCAGCGCCACCTCACGCCCGGCAACCCGCAGGCGCGTGGTCA
Source organism: Pseudoxanthomonas winnipegensis (assembly GCF_004283755.1). Lineage (GTDB taxonomy): Bacteria > Pseudomonadota > Gammaproteobacteria > Xanthomonadales > Xanthomonadaceae > Pseudoxanthomonas_A > Pseudoxanthomonas_A winnipegensis. Next base: position 246,706 of record NZ_SHMH01000001.1, on the reverse strand, counting down.
TCGTGTCCAGGCCCACCGCGCAGCCGTAGGTGAGAAAGCGCGGCGCGCAGCTCTCGGTGCGCAGGCGTTCCACCGGTGCCACCCCGCGCACCACGTCGACGAAGTTCTCCACCTGGCGCGGGATGTGGAAGCCCACGTAATCGCAGGACAGCAGGCTGCCGATGATCTCGCGCCGCCACGGCACCACATTGAACACGTCGGCCGAGGGGAAGTAGGTGTGGTGGAAGAAGGCGATCTTCAGGTCCGGGCGCATCTCGCGCAGGTAGGCCGGCACCATCCACAGGTTGTAGTCGTGGATCCACACCGTCGCCCCTTCGGCCGCCTCGGCCGCGGTGGCCTCGGCGAACTTGCGGTTGACCTTGAGGAACACCTTCCAGTCGTCCTCGCGGAAGCGCGCGCGCTCCCAGAACACGTGCAGCATCGGCCAGAAGGCTTCCTTGCTGAAGCGCTTGTAGAAGATGTCCACCTCGGTCTTGCTCAGCGGCACGCGCGCGGCGGTGAGGTTGGGATAGCGCTCATCGACCGAGGTATGGGTCTGGAACGGCCCGTGCTTGGGATCGTCGATGCTCCAGGCCACCCAGGAGCCGGTCTGTCCGCCCTGAAAGAACCCCAGCAGCGAGGGAATGATGCCGTTGGGCGACCTGGGCTGGCGGCGCACCAGCTCGCCGTCCTCCACGACCTCCTCGTAGGGCAGGCGGTGGTAGACCATCAGCAGCTGCGCCTTGCCGGTCGGCGCGGTGCGCGCCACCGGCAGCCACGGGTCGTCCTTGTCGAGCAGCTTGAAGTGGGCGATGGCCTCCAGGATGCCGCCGCAGCCGGGCGCCTTGGCGTGCAGCACATCGGACAGCGCGCCGGTGGCCTCGATCAGCGCGGTCTCCGAATCGCCAACGCACACGCCGCGGAAGCCGGCCAGGTACATCGACAGGTCGTTGAGCGTGTCGCCGGCGACCAGCACGCGTTCGCTGGGCAGCTTGAGCTGCCGGGCCAGCGCCTTCAGCGTACGGCCCTTGTCGGTGTCCGGCGGCAGGATGTCCAGGTAGCGGTCGGCCGAATACAGCACCGAGCAGCCCAGCGCATGCGCGGCCTCCTCCAGGTCGGCGCGGATCGGCGCCAGCGTGCCCGGGTCGCAGTAGTAGGAGCAGCGGCGTTCCTGCGGCACGTCCTGGCGGACCAGGTCGGGGAAGGCGCGCATCGCGGCGGCCACGGTGTAGTCGCCGGGCCAGCGGCTGTCGATCTTGGATTGCAGCGGCTGCAGCGGCTGCAGCGTATGGCCATCGACCACGGTGGCGCCGACGTCGCACACCACATAGTCGGGGCGGGGAATCGCGGGGTCGGTCAGCAGCGGCATCACCGCTTCCAGGCCGCGCCCGGTGATGAAGATCAGGCAGATCTCGGGGTGCTGGTCGACCAGGCGGTACAGGCGGTGGCGCTGCTCGGCGTCGCCGGCCAGGAAGGTGCCGTCCAGGTCGGTCGCCAGGATCAGGCGCGGATCGGGCCGGGCCTGGGTGGAGCGGGGTGAGGTATTGCGGATGGGCGGGGTCAGATCAGTCAAAACGTTCCTCTTGAGGTTGCGATGGGGGTTCGGTTTCCGGCATCAGCTCCAGCGCGGTGGGCGTGGTGCGCAGCATCGGGCGGAAGGGCGCGGCGAAGGTGCGGTCGCGGTGGAAGCGCAGCCGGGCGAACAGATAGGCCGCCAGCGCGATCAGCATCACCGCGAAATAGATCGGCAGCGCGGAGGGGCCCAGACGCTGCATCGCCCCGCCGGCCAGCGCCGGGCCGATGGCCGAGCCGACGCCGTTGACCAGCAGCAGGCTCGAACAGCCCGACAGCAGGTGCTCGCGCGGCAGGTAGTCGAGCATGTGCGCCACCGCGAACGGATACAGCGAGAAGCTCAGCCCGCCGAACAGGAAGAACAGCCCGAACAGCGCCCGCCGGTCGGCCTGGACCGCCGGCAGCAGCATCGCCAGGGCCACGCCCGCGGCGGCCAGCGCGGCCAGCGCCAGCGCCAGGCGGCGGTCGCGGCCATCGCTGATCCGGCCGATCGGCACCTGCAGCAGCGCGCCGCCGGCGATCGCCGCCAGCATGAACAACGCCACGCCGCGCGTGTCCAGGCCGATGCGGCTGGCGTACACCGGCGACAGGCCCCAGAAGCCGCCCATCGCCAGGCCCGACAGCGCCGCGCCGACCGTGGCCGCCGGCGCCAGCGCATACAGCCGGCGCAGGCTGAAGCGCTGGATCGGCGGCACCTCGGGCTGCTGCAGGCGCGTGGCCGCCACCGGCATCACCGAGGCGCACAGCAGGATGGCGGTCAGCGAGAACAGGGTGGCCATCGCCATCCCGCCCCAGCCCAGCAGCACCTGGCCCAGCGCCAGCGCCGACAGGTTGACCATCATGTAGACCGAGAACACCCGCGCGCGGGTGCTCGCATTGGGCTCGGCGTTGAGCCAGCTCTCGATGACGGTGTACAGCCCGACCAGCGCCACGCCGGTGACCAGGCGCAGCAGGCCCCAGGCCCAGGGATCGAGCCAGATCGGGTGCAGCAGCACGGCGATGGCCGCCAGCGCGGCGAAGAAGGCGAAGGCGCGGATATGCCCGATGCGGCCGATCAGCGGCGGGCCGATGAAAGTGCCGAAGAAATACCCGGCGAAGTAGCACGACATCACCAGGCCCAGCGTGCGATCGTCGAAGCCGGCCTGCGCGCCGCGGACCGCGAGCAGCGTGCCGAGCAGGCCGCTGCCGGTCAGCAGCAGGGCCACGCCCAGCAGCAAGGTGAACAGCCGCAGCATCAACGCGACCTTCTGGGGGAAGGGGAGTTTGTCACCTTCATCATCATAACATATTGATTAATTTGGGGAAAGTTGCGTAAGGTGCGCGCCCCCCCGAGCGCAGCGGCGTCCTGCGGCCGCGCGCCGGGGGGCCCGAAGCCATCCCTTGGCCGCATCCTCCGGGATGGGCATGCTGCATTGCAGCATGCCTTGCATCCTCGCCCACCCCGCATGAAAGGACCGTCGTGAGCCAAGAACTGATCTACCTGCTGCTGATCTTCGGGCTGCTGGTCATTCCGCGGTTCCTGCAGCAGTTCAAGCTGCCGGCGCCGCTGACCTGCCTGGCCTTCGGCGTGGTCGCCGCGCTGATCATCGGCAAGCCGGTCGAGGACGGGGTGGTGGCGCTGATGGCCTCGCTGGGCATCTCCTCGTTGTTCCTGTTCGCCGGCCTGGAGGTGGATCCCAAGGCGCTGCGCAAGGGCTGGAAGCAGCTGGTCATCCATCTGGTGGCGCGCTCGGCCAGCCTGGCCGTGGTGGCGTGGCTGGCCTGGCGCTATGCAGGGCTGTCCTGGCAGGCGGCCGCGCTGCTGGCGCTGGCCCTGCTGACGCCTTCCACCGGCTTCATCATCGACACGCTGGGCCGGCTGGGGCTGGACACCAAGGAGCAGTTCTGGGTGACCAACAAGGCCATCGCCGGCGAGCTGCTGGCGCTGGCGGCGCTGTTCGTGGTGCTGCAGTCGGCCAGCCCGCCGCTGGAGATGCTGGGCTCGACGCTGGCGCTGCTGGCCATGCTGGTCGGCCTGCCGCTGCTGTTCATCGCGCTGGGGCGCTGGGTGCTGCCGCATTCGCCGGGCGCGGAGTTCTCGCTGCTGGTGATGGTCGGCGTGATCGCGGCCTACGTGACCCACCTGATCGGCGTGCACGATCTGGTCGGCGCCTTCGTCACTGGTCTGGTGGCGCGCCTGCTGCGCCAGCGCATGCCGACGCTGGCCTCGCACGACAACCTGCACGCGGTGCGGCTGTTCGCCAGCTTCTTCGTGCCATTCTATTTCTTCTATTCGGGCACCAAGGTGCCGGCCGGCGCCTTGAGCCTGGGGGCGCTGGGCGTGGGCCTGGCGCTGACCGCGGTGGTGCTGCCGCTGCGGGTGGGCCTGCTTGCGCTGCAGCGCAAGCTGACCTTCGGCGAGTCCTTCCGCACCGGCCTGCGCATCGGCACGGCGCTGGCGCCGACGCTGATCTTCACGCTGGTGCTGGCCGGGGTGCTGCGCGAGCGCTTCGCCATCCCCGATGCGCTGTTCGGCGGGCTGCTGCTGTATGCGACGCTGACCACGCTGCTGCCTTCGCTGGTGTTCCGCACGCCGTTCGACGTGGATCCGGTGGAGACGGCGCCGGAGCGCTACGCCCCGGCGGCCGGCGGGGCGGCGGCCACGCTGCTGGCGCCGGGGGCCTCGGAGTTCCACCAGGAGCGGGTGCGCGCGGCCGCGCCACCGGCGCAGGACTCGGGTCCGCTGCCCGAGGATGCCGAACGCACCGACCGGACCGCTTGATTCGGCGCCCTCCAGCCCCCACCGTTGGCGCCCGCAATCCGCTAACGCCAACCCCTGTCATCGCCATGCCGATCTACGCCTACCAGTGCACCACCTGTGGCCACAGCTTCGACAAGCTGCAGAAGCTCTCCGACCCCGACCCGGACACCTGCCCGCAATGCGGCGCGCAGACCGTCAGGCGCCAGGTGACGGCGCCGGCGTTCCGCCTGGCCGGTGGTGGCTGGTACGAGACCGACTTCAAGAAGGATGGCGACAAGAAGCGCAATTTGGTCGAGGGGGCGGGCAGCAGCGCTTCCGGCAGCAGCGAGTCCAAGCCGGCGGCCAGCGAGGCCAAGCCAGCTACGCCATCCAGCGGCGATTGATCGATCGCCTGCTTCGCTGGGCTGCAAGAGGTTCGTCCCTCGATCTTCCGGAGCCCGGCCAGCGCGCTCTGGCTCCGGAAGGGCAGCGGTCCGGCGGGCGGGGGCCGCTTATCCCTCAATCAGGGCATCCTGCCCTGATTCAGGCGCTCGGCGTCCTGCCTCGCTGGGCGCGGCCGCCGCCCGCCGGCCCGCTGCCGCGCGCGTTGCTCAGATGGCCTCGGGCCGAAAGTCGAAAGAAGCCCTGATCGATTGCCGCGCAGCCTCGACTCTCTCGGGCGCGAACCCAATCGCCGTGTGCGCCACTGTCTCTTCCGTTCACGCCGCCCTCCTTGTAGAGCGGAGCTTGTGGCAACCCCTCTTGGGGGACTCCGCTGCTCTTCGTTCGGTTCGTGGGGAAGGTCCCAGCGGAGCAAGCTCCGCTCTACAGGTGGGAGCCGCCGTTGGCGAAAACGGTCACAAGGTCGACTCCGATCGAACGATGAGGCGCGGTTAACCGGAAAATCCGCCAGGGGCGGCGGGCCAAGCCGAGGAGCCGCGGCCGGCCAGGTCGAGCCTGCTTGGCGAAGTCCGCCTTACTGACCAGGCATTCGGCGAACGGCGAAGAACACAAAAGAGAGGCCGGGCGTCAGCCCGGCCTCTCTTGCGATGCGTGCCACGCGTGTCCGTGTGGCAGCCATCGACCGTGAAACCGATCAGCGGGCGCCGAAGCGGGCGCGGCAGCCTTCGTCGACCCAGATCTGGTCGCCGCGCCAGGCCCAGGTGCTGCCCTCGATGCAGGGGCTGCTGGAGAGCTGCTTGACGATCACCGGGCGGCCATTGCGGCGGTCCCAGCCGCAGCTGGTGCGACGGTTGTCGCTGCTCGAGCAGGTCACGGTGTAATTGGGATTGGCGTTGCCCCAGCCCGGGTCGCCCGGCGGGCCGCCGCCCCAGCCGCCGCCGCCGCGGCCTTCGGTGAACTCGCCGCGGCAGCCCTGGCTGACCCAGATGTTGCCGCCGCGCTGGCCCCAGCTGCGGCCCTCCACGCAGCGGCTGTCGGACAGCTGGCGCACCAGCACGGCGCGGCCGCGGAAGCCGGCGGCGCACTCGCGGGTGCGGTTGTCGGTGCTTTCGCAGCGCACCGTCCGGCCCGCGCCGGGGCGGTCGCCCCAGCCGCCGCCGCGCACGGACACGAAGCGCCCCCGGCAGCCGCGGTCGACCCAGATCACGTCGCCGCGCGTGCCCCAGGTGCGGCCCTCGATACAGGGCGAGTCGGACAGCGCGCGGTCCAGCCGCACGCGGCCGCCAAAGCCGCGGCATTCGCGGTAGCGGTTGTTCTGGCTCTCGCAGGTGACTGAATCCTGGGCGTGGGCCGGCGCGGCCGCATACACGCCCAAGGCAAACAGCAGCACCGCAAACAGTCGCAACATGGCACGGCTCCGGGTGGTCGAGTGGGCCGGACTATACACGCGGCCCCGCCGCCGTCCCGTCAGCCGGCGCGGGCCGCTGGGCCCGCATTTGCCGCGCCCCGGCGCGGGCCGCAAAATAGCCGGCTTTCCCGGCCGCGGCGTGCGGCCTGCCCGGAGTTTGCTCACATGCGTACCCACTTCTGCGGCCTGGTCGATGAGACCCTGATCGGCCAAACCGTCACTCTGGCCGGCTGGACCGACGTGGCCCGCAATCAGGGCGGGGTGTGCTTCATCGACCTGCGCGACCACGAGGGCATCGTTCAGGTCACCGTCGAGCTGGACAACGCCGAGGTGTTCGCCGTGGCCGCCTCGCTCGGCTACGAGGACGTGCTGCAGGTCGAGGGCGTGGTCCGCGCGCGCCACGCGGTCAACGACAAGCTCAAGACCGGTAAGGTCGAGGTGATCGCCTCGAAGATCACCGTGCTCAACAAGGCCGCGCCGCTGCCGTTCCACGCGCACGAGAACCCCGGCGAGGACACCCGCCTGAAGTACCGGTATCTCGATCTGCGCCGTCCGGAGATGCAGCGCATGCAGCGCACCCGCATCAGGCTGGTGCAGGCCCTGCGCCGTCATCTGGACGCGCGCGGCTTCCAGGACATCGAGACGCCGATCCTGACCAAGGCCACGCCGGAGGGCGCGCGCGACTTCCTGGTGCCGGCGCGCATGCACCCGGGCGAGTTCTACGCCCTTCCGCAGAGCCCGCAGCTGTTCAAGCAGATCCTGATGGTGGCCGGCTTCGACCGCTACTACCAGATCGCGCGCTGCTTCCGCGACGAGGCCCTGCGCGCCGACCGCCAGCTGGAGTTCACCCAGCTGGACATGGAGTTCGCCTTCGTGCGCGAGCGCGATGTGCAGGACTTCGTCGAGGAGATGATCCGCGCGATCTTCAAGGAAGTCGTGGACGTGGAGCTGGATGCGCAGTTCCCGCGCATGACCTGGGCCGAGGCGATGCGCCGCTACGGCTCGGACAAGCCGGACCTGCGCATCGACCTGGAACTGGTCGACGTGGCCGAGCTGGTCAAGGACAGCGACTTCGCCGTGTTCACCGGCCCGGCCAACGATGCCGACGGCCGCGTGGCCGCGCTGCGCATCCCGGGCGGCGCGACGCTGTCGCGCAAGCAGATCGACGAGTACGCCGCGCACGCGGCCAAGTACGGCAGCAAGGGCCTGGCCTACATCAAGATCGGCGAGAGCGGCGAGATCACCTCGCCGATCGCCAAGTTCTTCGCCGAGGACAAGTTCGCCGCGCTCATCGCGCATGTCGGCGCGGGCAAGGGCGACCTGGTGTTCTTCGGCGCCGGTGCCTACGGCAAGGTCTCGGACTTCATGGGCGCCGTGCGCCTGAAGGCCGGCAAGGACTTCGGCCTGGTCCAGGACGGTTGGCGCCCGCTGTGGGTCACCGACTTCCCGATGTTCGAGTGGGACGAGGAGGCGCAGCGCTATGTGGCCCTGCACCATCCCTTCACCGCGCCGGCGGTGGATTCGATCGAGGACCTGCGCGCCCACGCCAGGACCGCGGTCTCGCGCGGCTACGACATGGTGCTCAACGGCAACGAGATCGGCGGCGGTTCGATCCGCATCCATCGCCCGGAGATGCAGAGCGCGGTGTTCGAACTGCTCGGCATCGGCGCCGAGGAGGCGCGCGCCAAGTTCGGCTTCCTGCTCGACGCGCTCAACTATGGCGCCCCGCCGCACGGCGGCATCGCCTTCGGCATCGACCGTATCGCCGCGCTGATGGCCGGCACCGAGTCGATCCGCGACGTGATTCCGTTCCCCAAGACCACTGGCGCCCAGGACCTGATGACCGACGCGCCCTCGCCGATCCCGGATGCGCAGCTGGCCGAGGTGCACGTGCAGGTGCGGCCGAAGAGCGAGTGACCAGCGCTGAGGAGTGAGCAAGGGCGGGCGGCGCGATCCGCTTTCACTCACTTCTCACTCCTCAACGCTCACTTCTGGCCCGATGCTGATCCGCCGCGCCACCCTCGACGACGCCCACACGCTCTCGGCGCTGGCCGAGCGCACCTTCGTGCAGACCTTCGGCCACCTGTATCCGCCGGGCGACCTGCGCGATTTCCTGGATGAGGCCTATGCGCTGGAGCGCATGCGGATCGTGCTGGCGCATCCGGACTACGCGATCTTCCTGGCCGAGCGCGATGGCCAGGCGATCGGGCATTCGGCCGCCGGTCCCTGCGGGCTGCCGCATCCGGGCGTGCAGCCCGGCGATGGCGAGCTCAAGCGCCTCTATCTGCTGCAGGGGCAGCAGAACGCCGGCGTCGGCACCCACCTGTTCCAGGCCACCCTCGACTGGCTGCTGCGCGAGGGGCCGCGCACGCTGTGGGTCGGGGTGTGGTCGCAGAACTTCGGCGCGCAGCGCTTCTATGCCCGGCACGGGTTTCACAAGGTGGGCGAGTACCAGTTCGCCGTGGGCAACGTGCTGGACGACGAGTTCATCCTGCGGCGCCCGGCCTGAGCGCGCGGTTGAGCGCGGCCCGCGCTTGGGTCATGCTGCGCCCCATGTCCAAGGAGGAATCCGAAATGCACGGAAGGCGCGCGCTGTTGGCACTGTCCCTGGCCTGCGGGCTGTTGGCCGGCTGCGGGGGAGACAAGATGATGCGCTGCACGTCGGCCTCGGGCAGCTGGGCCATCGGCCGGGTGGCCGAGCAGGGCGTGCTGGACCGCATCCAGGCCGAGAGCCGGGCCAAGCGCCTGCGCACCCTCGGCGCCGGCGAGACCTCCTCCGACATCGGCATGGACCGGGTCACCGTCCACGTCGACGCGCAGGACCGGATCACCGCGGTGACCTGCGACTGAGCCGACCCGACGCCCGCGATGCGCTGCGGGCGCCGTTGCCATCGGTGCTGGTGCTGCATGGCATCTGGAACGCGCCGCTGTGGATGCAGCCGCTGGCCTGGCGGCTGCGGCGGGCGGGCTTCGCCGCCGAGCCCTTCGGCTATCCCGGCGTCACCGGCGGTCCGCAGGTGGCCATCGCGCGCCTGGCCGCGCATCTGCGCCAGGCGCGCCCGACCCATCTGGTCGGGCATAGCCTCGGCGGGCTGATCGCGCTGGAGACCTTGCGCCGGCATCCGGGCCTGCCCGTGCCGCGCCTGGTCTGTCTGGGCTCGCCGCTGTCCGGCAGTGCGACCGCGCAGGTGCTCGCGCAGCGCGGCTGGGGCAGCGTGCTCGGCCGCAGCGCGCTGCTGCTGGACCGGGGCTGTCCGCCCTGGAGTGGCCCGACCGAGGTCGGCATGATCGCCGGCGATGTGCCGCGGGGCGTGGGCCGCCTGCTGGCGGGCGTGGACGAGACCTCCGACGGCACCGTGGCCCTGGCCGAGACCCGCCTGTCCGGCCTGGTCGATCACTGCTGCGTGCACGCCAGCCATACCGGCCTGCCGTTCTCGCCGCAGGCCGCGCGTCAGGTGGTGGCCTTCCTGCGGCACGGGCGGTTCCGGCGCTGAGGGGCCCCAGCGGCAGGGCGCGCGGCATGGGGTAAAATTGCCGCTTCGTCTCAAGTTCAGCCAACGGAAGTGTGTCATGGGTCGAGGCCCTTCGATCGAAGCCCGCAAGAACGCCATGGACGCCAAGCGCGGCAAGGTGTTCACCAAGATCATCCGCGAGATCAGTGTGGCCGCGCGCGGCCCCGGCGGCGGCGATCCGGCCAACAATCCCGCCCTGCGCACGGCCATGGACAAGGGCCTGGCGGCCAACATGACCAAGGACGTCATGGAGCGCGCGATCAAGAAGGCCACCGGCGAGCTGGAAGGCGTCGAGTACGAGACCATCCGCTACGAGGGCTACGCGCCCGGCGGCGTGGCCGTGATCGTGGACTGCCTGACCGACAACCGCGTGCGCACCGTGGCCGACGTGCGTCATGCCTTCGCCAAGTGCGGCGGCAACATGGGCACCGAGGGCTCGGTGGCCTTCATGTTCAAGAAGCTCGGCGTGCTGAGTTTCGACGGCGGCCTGGACGAGGACGCGCTGACCGAGGCGGCCATCGAGGCCGGCGCCGAAGACGTGGTGGTGTACCCGGAGGACGGGGCGATCGATGTGCTGACCACGCCGGAGGGGTTCGAGGAAGTCCGGCAGGCGCTCGCCGCCGCCGGCTTCACCCCCGGCTATGCCGAGGTCACCTTCCGCGCCGACAACGACGTGGCGGTGGACGGCGAGACTGCCCAGCAGGTGTCCAAGCTGCTGGCCATGCTCGAGGACCTGGACGACGTGCAGAACGTCTATTCCAACGCCGATCAGGCGGCGCTGGGCGAGGGAAGCTGAGCCCGTGCCGCCGGGGACGCGCACGGGCAGCGGGACTCGGGGATCGGGACGGGGAGCTCGCCACGGCGCATCGTCGCCGTCCGTCCGGACGCCTGCAGGGCAGGCCCAGGGCGTGACGGACGCGGCCTCGGCCGCGGTGCCGCAGCTGCGCAGCCCGAGCCCGGGTTGCGTCCGTATCCTCGGCATCGACCCGGGCTCGCAGCGCACCGGCATCGGCATCATCGATGTGGATGCCGCCGGGCGCGCGGTGCACGTGTACAACGGGCCGCTGGTGCTGCTGGGCGAGGGCGGGTTCCCGCTGCGGCTCAAGCGCCTGCTGCTGGGGCTGGCCGAGCTGTTGGACGCCTGGCACCCGCACGAGGTGGCGATCGAGCAGGTGTTTGTCGGCAAGAGCGCCGACTCGGCGCTCAAGCTGGGCCAGGCGCGTGGCGCGGCGATCAGCGCCGTGGTCCTGCGCGACCTGCCGGTGCACGAGTACGCGCCGAAGGAAATCAAGCTGGCGCTGGTCGGTCGGGGCAGCGCCGAGAAGGAACAGATCCAGCACATGGTCGCGATCATGCTCAACCTGAAAGGCAAGCTGCAGGCCGACGCCGCCGATGCGCTGGCGGTGGCCATCACCCATGCCCACGTGCGCGCCACCGCCGCCCGCATGGGCGTGGATGCGCGCGTGGCTTGGAGCCGGAAATGATCGGGCGCCTGCGCGGCATCCTCATCGCCAAGTCCCCGCCCTGGCTCCTGATCGAGGTCGGCGGCGGCGTCGGCTACGAGCTGGAGGCGCCGATGAGCACCATCTACGACCTGCCCGAGCTCGGCCGCGAGGTCACCCTGTTCACCCATTACGCGCAGAAGGAGGACAGCGTCTCGCTGTACGGCTTCCTGCGCGAGGGCGAGCGCCGGCTGTTCCGCGACGTGCAGAAGGTCACCGGTATCGGCGCCAAGATCGCCCTGGCCATCCTGTCCGGCGTCAGCGTGGACGAGTTCGCCCGGCTGGTGCAGGCCGGCGACGTCACCGCGCTCACCCGCATCCCCGGCATCGGCAAGAAGACCGCCGAGCGCATGGTGGTGGAGCTGCGCGACCGCGCCGCGGCGCTGACCGGCGGCGATGTGGTCACGCCGATGAGCGCGCCGGCCGACCCGCAGTCCGAGGCGGTCATCGCCCTGCAGCAGCTCGGCTACAAGCCGGCCGAGGCCCAGCGCATGGCCCGCGACGCGGCCGCCGCCGGCGACGACGCGGCGCAGATCATCCGCAAGGCGCTGCGTTCGGCCCTGCGCTGAAGCGTGCAGGACATCCTCACTTTTTCAGCAGTAGGCTAGCGCCGCATGTCTTCGCCCTCCGCCACGACCTCGACCAGCAACGCGCCCGCCCACCACGGCCACGGCAACCAGGGCATGCCCGGCCTGGTGCTGGGCGCCATCGGCGTGGTGTTCGGCGACATCGGCACCAGCCCGCTGTACACGCTCAAGGAAGCCTTCTCGCCGCACTTCGGCCTGGTCGGCAACCACGACACCATCCTGGGGATCCTGTCGCTGGTGTTCTGGGCGCTGGTGATCACCGTGACGGTCAAGTACGTCACCATCATCATGCGCGCCGACAACGACGGCGAGGGCGGGATCATGGCGCTGATGACCCTGGCCCAGCGCACCCTGCCCAAGGGCTCGCGCTCGGCCTATGTGGTCGGCATCCTCGGCATCTTCGGCGCCTCGCTGTTCTTCGGCGACGGCGTGATCACCCCGGCCATCTCGGTGCTGGGCGCGGTCGAGGGCCTGGAGGTAGCCGCGCCGGCGTTGGACCACTGGATCGTGCCGATCACGGTGGTGATCCTGATCCTGGTGTTCATGGCCCAGCGCTTCGGCACCGAGAAGGTGGGCAAGATCTTCGGGCCGATCACCACGGTGTGGTTCCTGTCCCTGGCGGCGATCGGCATCTACAACATCGTCGATGCGCCCGAGGTGCTCAAGGCCTTCAGCCCGTTCTGGGCGGTGAACTTCTTCATGACCCACGGCTGGCACTCGGTGCTGATCCTGGGCGCTGTGGTGCTGGCGGTGACCGGCGGCGAGGCGCTGTACGCGGACATGGGCCACTTCGGCGCCCAGCCGATCCGCTACGCCTGGTACATCCTGGTGCTGCCGTGCCTGATGCTCAACTACCTGGGCCAGGGCGCGCTGGTGCTGCAGGACCCGGCCGCGGTCAACAACCCGTTCTACGAGGCCGTGCCGGACTGGGCGCTCTACCCGATGATCGTGCTGGCCACCATGGCGGCCATCATCGCCTCGCAGGCGGTCATCAGCGGCGCCTTCTCGGTGGCGCGCCAGGCCATGCAGCTGGGCTACATCCCGCGCATGACGGTCAAGCACACCTCGCACGACACCATCGGCCAGATCTACGTGCCGGGCGTGAACTGGATGATGATGCTGGCGGTGCTGGCCGTGGTCCTGGCCTTCGGCAGTTCCACCGCGCTGGCCACCGCCTACGGCATCTCGGTGTCGGCCACGATGATGATCGACACCCTGCTGCTGGCGCTGGTGGCGCGCGCGCTGTGGCCGAAGTGGCGCACCTGGGTGCTGCCGCTGTGCGTGGTGTTCTTCATCGTCGATGTGGGCTTCGTCATCGCCAACGGCGCCAAGTTCTTCGACGGCGCGTGGTTCCCGCTGGCGCTGGGCCTGGTGGTGTTCACCCTGCTGCGCACCTGGCGGCGCGGGCGCGAGCTGCTGGGCGCGGAGATCCGCAAGGACGGCATCGCGCTGGACAGCTTCCTGCCCGGGCTGATGCTGGCCCCGCCGGCGCGCGTGCCGGGCACGGCGGTGTTCCTGACCGCGCAGACCGGCATGGTGCCGCACGCGCTGCTGCACAACCTCAAGCACAACAAGGTGCTGCACGAGCGCAACGTCTTCCTGACCGTGTATACGCTGCCGCTGCCGTACGCGCCGGCCGACAAGCGCATGAAGGTCGAGGAGATCGGCGACGAGTTCTACCGCGTCATCGTCAAGTTCGGCTTCATGGAGACCCCGGACGTGCCGCTGGCGCTGATGCGCAGCTGCGATCAGGGCGGGCCGTACTTCGACCCGATGGACACCACCTTCTTCGCCAGCCGCGAGAACATCGTGGCCAGCGCCCACCGCGGCATGCCGGTCTGGCGCGACAAGCTGTTCGCCGCCATGCACCGCAACGCCGCCCCGGCCACCAACTTCTTCCGCATCCCCGGCAACCGCCTGGTGGAGCTGGGGGCGCAGGTGGAGATCTGAGGGGCAGGGGCCAGAGGTCGGGGATCAGGGGCCAGCGCCAAATGCGCAGGCCAAGCGCAAGCGGGTTGTGCGGCTTTAGCGCCTACAATGTGATTCCGTGACTCCATCCAGCCGTGCCCGCATGTCGTTTGCACTTCCCTGGCCCCCGGCCCCTGGTCTCCGGCCTCTCGCATGAGCGACCGCATCATCGCCGCCGACGCCACCCGTGAGGACGATGCCCTGGAGGCCTCGATCCGGCCCAAGCGCCTGGCCGACTACCTGGGCCAGCAGCCGGTGCGCGAGCAGCTGGACATCTACATCCAGGCCGCCAAGGGTCGCGGCGAGGCGCTGGACCATGTGCTGATCTTCGGGCCGCCAGGTTTGGGCAAGACCACACTGAGCCACGTGATCGCCAACGAGCTGGGCGTCAGCCTGCGCACGACTTCCGGCCCGGTGATCGAGAAGGCCGGCGACCTGGCCGCGCTGCTGACCAACCTGCAGCCGCACGATGTGCTGTTCATCGACGAGATCCATCGTCTCTCGCCGGTGGTGGAGGAAGTGCTGTATCCGGCGATGGAGGATTTCCAGCTGGACATCATGATCGGCGAGGGCCCGGCCGCGCGTTCGATCAAGATCGACCTGCCGCCGTTCACCCTGATCGGCGCGACCACCCGCGCTGGCCTGCTGACCGCGCCGCTGCGCGACCGCTTCGGCATCGTCCAGCGCCTGCAGTTCTACGACACCGCCGAGCTGACCCGGATCGTGCGCCGCTCGGCGCAGATCATGGGCATTCCCTGCGAGCCGGAGGGCGCGGCCGAGATCGCGCGCCGCTCGCGCGGGACGCCGCGCATCGCCAACCGCCTGCTGCGGCGCGTGCGCGATTACGCGCAGGTCAAGGCCGGCGGCCAGATCAGCCGCGACACCGCCGATGCCGCCATGGCCATGCTCAAGGTCGATCCGGAAGGCTTCGACGAGCTCGATCGCCGCCTGCTGCACACCATCGTGGAGAGCTTCGATGGCGGCCCGGTCGGCGTCGAGTCGCTGGCCGCGGCCCTGTCCGAGGAGCGCGGCACGCTGGAAGACGTGATCGAGCCCTATCTGATCCAGCAGGGCTTCCTGGTGCGCACCGCACGCGGGCGCATGGCCACGGCCAAGGCCTATTCGCACCTGGGGCTGCAGCCCAAGCGTAACGCCGGGCTGCCGTTCCCGGACTCCGAGGCCTTGTTCTGATGCACCGTAAGGCCCGCCGAATCCCGCGCCCCGCAGCGCTCCGGAGCATCCGATGACTGTTGAATCGCCCGCCCAGGCCGTCGCCGATGGGCAACCGTTCAGTATTCCGACAAGGGTCTACTGGGAAGATACCGACGCGGGCGGGGTGGTCTACCACGCGCAGTACGTGGCCTTCCTCGAGCGCGCGCGCAGCGAATGGATGCGATCGCGCGGCCAGATGCAGGAACAGCTGCGCCGCGAACACGATCTGGTGTTCGTGGTGCGCGGCATGCAGCTGGACTTCCTCAGGCCCGCGCGCCTGGACGACCTGCTCACCGTGACCGTGCAGGTGCGCCAGGTGCGGCGCGCCAGCATCGTGTTCGACCAGGCGATCTGGCGCGGGGAGGACCGGCTGCTGGCCGCGCAGGTGAAGATCGCCGCGGTGTCCGCGTCCGCGTTCCGCCCGGTCGGGCTGGACGAGACGCTGTACCAGGAATTCAAGCTGTTGGAAGTCCCCGCCTGACCCTTTGCCGCTCCCCCTTCTTTAAAGCGTAGAACCCCCGAGGAAACAACGGATGATTGGATTGCTCCTGGCGCTGCAGGACGCCGTGACCGAGACCCTGCCGCCGGAGGCTGCCGCCGCGGCTGCCCAGGCCACCGCGCAGGCCGCCCACAGCTCCATCAACTACTTCGAGCTGCTGCTCAAGGCCAGCCTGCCGGTCAAGGTGATCGTGCTGCTGCTGCTGACCGGCTCGCTGGTGAGCTGGATCATCATTTTCCGCAAGGCCGGCGTGTTCAAGCGCGCCAACCGCGATGCCGACGAGTTCGAAGGCCGGTTCTGGTCCGGCGCCGATCTGGGCAAGCTGTATGCGGCGGCCACCGATCGCGGCCGCGTGGTCACCGGCCTGGAGGCGATCTTCGAGTCGGGCTTCCGCGAGTTCGCCCGCCTGCGCGACAAGCGCCACACAGATGGGCGCGTGCAGCTGGAGGGCGCCCAGCGCGCCATGCGCACCGCCTATGTGCGCGAGATCGACGCGCTGGAGCGCAACCTGGAGCTGCTGGCCAACATCGGCTCGACCGCGCCCTACGTGGGCCTGGTCGGCACCGTGTTCGGCATCATGGTGACCATGCACGACATGCTCAACAGCGGCGAGCAGGCCGGCATCGCCGCGGTCGCGCCGGGCATTTCCGAGGCGCTGTTCGCCACGGCCATCGGCCTGTTCGTGGCCATCCCGGCGGTGTGGGCCTACAACCGCTTCACCACCCGCGTCGAGCGCATCTCGGTGCGCTATGAAACCTTCGCCGACGAGTTCAGCTCGATCCTGCAGCGCCAGACCGGCGAAGCCTGAGGGAGGCGTCCATGCAGTCGGCCATTTCGCGCAGCCGCAAGCGGCGCAAGCTGAAATCCGAGATCAACGTCGTGCCCTACATCGACGTGATGCTGGTGCTGCTGATCATCTTCATGGTGACCGCGCCGATGCTGACCCTGGCGGTCAACGTGGAGCTGCCCAAGTCGCACGCCAAGTCGGTGGAGAGCAAGAGCGACCCGATCATCATGACCGTGGACAAGGACGGCAACTACTTCCTCAAGGTCACCAAGGACGACAAGCTGCAGGCCTATTCGCCCGAGGAGATCTCCGCGCGCCTGAAGGCGATGGTGGCCGAGCAGGGCGAGGACAAGATCAGCGTGATGCTGGCCGCGCCCGGCGATGCGGACTACCAGAAGGTGATCACCGCCACCGCGCTGCTGTCCGAGTCCGGCGTCAAGAAGGTGGGGCTGGTCTCGCAACCCGGCGGCACGGGCGGCAATGCACGCTGAGGCCACGCATCTGGATCGCCGCGACCCGCGCGACCGCCCCGGCACGGCGGTCGCCCTGGCCGTGGGCGTGCACGTGTTGCTGCTGGCCCTGATCATCGCCTCCTCCTATTTCCACTGGAACCAGGACCAGGCCGAGGCCGCCGCCGGCTCGCCCGCGATCGAGGCCTCGCTGGACCTGTCGGCCGCCGACATGCGCGCCGCGCAGCAGGCCGTGCGCGAGTCGGCCAAGGTCGAGCCCAAGCCGACCCCGCCCACGCCCATGCCGCAGCCGGTGGCCGACGAGGACACCGTGCCGCCGCCGCAGCCGGTGCCGGAGCCCAAGCCGCAGGATTCGCCGGTGCCGCGCCAGCAGCAGGCCCAGGAGCGCGTGCCCGATCCGCAGCAGGTCAACCAGGAAGAGGCCAGCCGCCTGGCCATCGCCCAGGAGAAGGCCGAGAAGGAGCAGGAAGCCAAGCGCCGCCAGGAGCAGATCGACCTGACCGAGCGCAAGAAGCAGGAAGAAGCCGAGCGCCTCCAGCGCCTGGCCGCGCAGCAGGAAGAGGACGACCGGCAGAAGAAGCTGGCCGCCATCCGCGCCCAGCGCGCCCAGGCCGACAAGCAGGCCCAGCTGGCCGAGCAGAAGCTGCGCCAGCTGGCCGACGCGCGCGCCCGTCAGGCCTCGCAGCAGCAGGCCACGCAGGCGTCCTCGTCGCAGGCCGCCGCGTCCAACCCCTCGCCGGGGCAGAACGGCACCGATCCGGGCCTGCTGGCCAAGTACCAGGCGGCCATCCAGAGCGCGGTCATGAACCAGTGGACGCGTCCGGACTCGGTGGCGGTGGGCACGCGCTGCAAGGTGCTGGTGACCCAGCTGCCCGGCGGCGAGGTGATCTCGGCCGAGGTACAGCCGGGCTGTCCGATGGACGCGGCCGGCCAGCGTTCGATCGAGGCGGCCGTGCTCAAGGCCCAGCCGCTGCCGTACCGCGGCTTCGAACCGGTGTTCAACCGCCGCCTGATCTTCAATTTCGAGGCGCAGGATCGCTGAGCGCGGCACGCCGGGCGGTGGTTCACACCGCCTTGGCGTTCATGATTGCGAAAATGTTCACCCGTCGGCTGCTATCCCTAGCCGATCTTTTCGCACAAGCCCAGCCTTCATGAAGAAACTCACGCGGTACTTCGCCCTTGTCGTGGCCCTGTTCCTGCCTGCAGCGGCCTTCGCCCAGAGCCAGGGCCTTGAGATCAACATCGTCGGTGGCAACCCTTCCGCGCTGCCGATCACCATCGTGCCGATGCCCTACCAGGGCTCGGGCGCCGCACCGACCACCGACGTCTCGCAGGTCGTCAGCGCCGACCTGGATCGCTCCGGCGCGTTCCGTACCCTGCCGGTGGCCAGCATCGTCGAGAAGCCGACCCGCGGCTCGGAGATCCAGTACCCGACCTGGCGCGCGCTCAAGCAGGATTACATTGTTGTCGGTCGCGTGCTGGACGGCGGCAACGGCGCCTACCGCGTCGAGTACGAACTGTTCGACGTGGCCAAGCAGGAGCGCCTGCTCGGCCTGGCCATGACCGGCCGCGCCAACGCCATGCGCGATGTCGCCCACCAGATGGCCGACGCCATCTACGAGAAGATCACCGGTATCCGCGGCGCCTTCTGGACCCGCATCGCCTACGTCACCCAGACCGGCCTGGGCGCCAATGCGCGCTATGCGCTGATGGTCGCCGACTCGGACGGCTTCAACCCGCAGACCATCGTGCGCTCGGCCGAGCCGCTGCTGTCGCCGGCCTGGAGCCCGGATGGCCGCAAGCTGGCCTATGTGAGCTTCGAGCGTGGCAACTCCTCGATCTACATCCAGGACATCACCACCGGCGCGCGCGAGCTGGTCGCCAGCTTCCGCGGCATCAACGGCGCGCCGGCGTTCTCGCCGGACGGCCGCAAGCTGGCCCTGACGCTTTCGCGCAGCGGCAACCCGGAGATCTACGTGATGGACCTGGGTAGCAAGGCGTTGACCCAGATCACCAACCAGTACGGCATCGACACCGAACCGACCTGGAGCGCCGACGGCAGCTCGATCTACTTCACCTCCGACCGCGGCGGCCGTCCGCAGATCTACAAGGCCTCGGCCAGCGGCGGCGGCGCCACGCGCGTGACCTTCGAGGGCAACTACAACGCCACCCCGACCGTCTCCTACGACGACAAGAAGATCGCCGTGGCCCAGGGTTCGGGCAACACCTATCGCATCGCCATGATGGATTCCAGCACCGGTTCGCCGCGCTGGACCACGCTTTCGCCCGGTTCGCTCGATGAGTCGCCGAGCTTTGCCCCCAACGCCTCGATGATTCTGTATGCCGCACGCGAGGGCGGTCGGGGGGTGCTGTACGCCGTGTCCGCCGATGGCCGTGTCCGCCAGCGCTTGGTGCTGGCCCAGGGCGATGTGCGTGAGCCGGCATGGTCGCCGTATCGGAACCAGACCCCGCAAAAATAATGCGAAAGGGTCATTCCGCCGGTTTAACATTGCGTTAAACTAACCCGCGTTTTTGCATCCACCACCCCGGATCCGCGTAAGGAACCCAAATGAACACCACTCTCCGCGTCGTTGCTTTGTCCCTGATGTCCGTGGCCGTTCTGGCCGGTTGTAAGAAGAACACCAAGACCCAGCCGCCGCCGCCGGCCGTCGAGCCGCCGCCGGCCATGACCCAGCCGACCACCAACGCCGGTGCCTACGGCCCGAGCGATCTGGATACCGACGCGTGCCTGCGCCAGCGCGTGGTGTACTTCGATCTGGACCAGGACGCCGTCAAGCCGGAGTTCCAGGCGATCATGGCCTGCCACGCCAAGTACCTCAACGATCGTCCGTCGGCCCGCATCAACCTGGAAGGCAACACCGACGAGCGCGGTTCGCGTGAGTACAACATGGGCCTGGGCGAGCGTCGCGGCGACGCGGTCTCCTCCGCCCTGCAGGCCGCCGGTGGTTCGGCCAGCCAGCTGTCGGTGGTGAGCTACGGCGAAGAGCGCCCGGTCTGCACCGAGTCGACCGAGGAGTGCTGGGCCAAGAACCGTCGCGTCGAGATCGTGTACACCGCGAAGTAATCGACGTTAGACCTCGGGCCACCGTTCGCGGTGGCCCAACGGGGCCGGTGACCGGGGCGGGGCAACAGGACACAACCTGTCTGCCCCGGTCGGCACCGGCCCTTTTCGTTGGATGGCCATGGTTCAATGCTCCGGCCGTCCGATCCGCAACCCTCGTTACGTGAGCGCCATGCGTCCCATCCGATTCCGTCTTCTCCTGCCGGCCCTGCTGCTGTCGCTGGGCGTCGCGCCCGCCGCCTTCGCGCAGAAGGCCAGCCTGGCCGACCGCGTCGCCGCGCTGGAAGTGCGTGCCAACAACACGCAGGCCAATACCGACCTGCTCAACCAGATCACCCAGCTGCGCCAGGACCTGGCCAGCCTGCGCGGCACCGTCGAGCAGCTGCAGAACGAGAACGAGCAGCTCAAGCAGCGCGCGCGCGACCAGTACCTCGACCTGGACGGCCGCATCGGCCGCCTGGAGAGCGGCGGTGGCGGTGGCGCGGCTGCCGGTGCTCAGCCTTCCGTGTCCGTGGCGCCCGCGGCCGGCGCCAAGGCTGCGCCGCCGACGGCCGGTGCGCCCGCCGCGACCGCAGAGGCCCCGCCCGCGGTTCACGGCGATGCCGGCGCGATGGCCCAGGCCGGCGACGAGCGCACCGCCTACGGTGTGGCCTTCGACGCGCTGAAGAAGGGCGACTACGCCGACGCGGCCAATCTGTTCACCAGCTTCCTGCAGCTGTATCCCAGCGGCGTCTATGCGCCCAACGCGCTGTACTGGCTGGGCGAGAGTTATTACGTCACCCAGAACTACCAGATGGCCGCCGACCAGTTCCGCGCGCTGCTCTCGCGTTATCCCACCCATGACAAGGCGCCCGGCGCCCTGCTCAAGCTGGGGCTGGCGCAGTACGGACTGGGCAAGGTCAACGACGCCCAGACCACGCTGCAGCAGGTGATCCAGCAGTACCCCGGCAGCGACGTGGCCCGCACCGCCGACGATCGCCTGCATTCGATCCAGGTCGGGCAGATCCGCTGAGCCCAACGAGGTCCGCCAGGACCTTTCGCAGTACCGCAACACGCACCACTCGAACGCCACCGCGAGGTCTGCGGTGGCGCCGCCGTTTTGAGAGAGCCTCCGCAATGAACGCCGCCGCCGCCGCCGTCCCCAGCCAGATCGAACAATCGCCGCAGGACCGGCTGAAGATCACCGAGATCTTCGTCTCGCTGCAGGGCGAGGCCGACGCCGCCGGCTGGCCGACCGTGTTCGTGCGCCTGACCGGCTGCCCGCTGCGCTGCCAGTACTGCGACACCGCCTACGCCTTCCACGGCGGCACCTGGTGGGAGATCGAGGACATCCTGGCCGAGGTCGCGCGCGCGGGCGTGCGCCATGTCTGCGTGACCGGCGGCGAGCCGCTGGCGCAGAAGCGCTGTATCGGGCTGCTGGCGCGGCTGTGCGATGCCGGGTACGACGTCTCGCTGGAGACTTCCGGCGCGCTGGACGTCTCGCAGGTCGATCCGCGCGTCTCGCGCGTGGTCGACATCAAGACCCCCGGCTCGGCCGAGGAGCACCGCAACCGCTGGGACAACCTGCCGCTGCTGACCGCGCGCGACCAGGTCAAGTTCGTGCTGTGCAGCCGCGCCGACTACGAATGGGCGCGCGAGGTCGTGCGCGAGCACGCGCTGGACCAGCGCTGCGCCGTGCTGTTCTCGCCGTCCAAGGATCAGGTGAGTCCGCGCGCGCTGGCCGACTGGATCGTCGAGGACCGCCTGCCGGTGCGCTTCCAGATGCAGCTGCACAAGCTGCTGTGGAACGACGAACCCGGCCGCTGAACCCGCGCGGGAAGTGCCTGCCCGGCGCCCGGGCGGTAGGCTATGCGCTCCCCGGCCTGTCTCGCCGGCAAGAAGAACACCCCACATGAACAATGCAGTCGTCCTCGTCTCCGGGGGCCTGGATTCGGCCGTCGTCCTGGCCATCGCCCGCGAACACGGTTTCCGCACGTACGCGCTGAGCGTGCAATACGGCCAACGCCACACGTCCGAACTCGACGCCGCCGCGCGCGTGTCGCAGCAGCTCGGCGCCGCCGCGCACAAGACCGTCCACGTCGACCTGCGCAGCATCGGCGGCTCGGCGCTGACCGACGACATCGAGGTGCCGCAGGCCGGCGGCGAAGGCATCCCGGTCACCTACGTGCCGGCGCGCAACACCATCATGCTGTCCATCGCGCTGGGCTGGGCCGAGGTGCTCGGCGCGGCGGACATCTTCTGCGGCGTCAACGCCGTGGACTACTCCGGTTATCCGGACTGCCGGCCCGAATTCATCTCCGCCTTCCAGACCCTGGCCAACCTGGCGACCAAGGCGGGCGTGGAAGGCGCCGGCCTGCGCGTGCACGCGCCGCTGCAGTTCATGAGCAAGGCCGACATCGTGCGCGAGGGCGTGCGCCTGGGCGTGGACTTCGGCGCCACCGTGTCCTGCTATAACGCCGATGCCAGCGGCGCGGCCTGCGGGCGCTGCGACGCCTGCCGCCTGCGCGCGGCGGGCTTCGCCGACGCGGGCGTGCCCGATCCCACGCGCTACGCCTGAGGCGCGGGTCGCATCGCCAGCCCTTTCCGGTAGAATGGCCGGCCCCGGCGCAACGCCGGGCCGCGTGTCCGGGCCGTTAGCTCAGTCGGTAGAGCAGAAGACTTTTAATCTTTTGGTCGAAGGTTCGAATCCTTCACGGCCCACCATCGCAGGATTTCAGGGTGTCCGGTAAGTTTTCAGCAATGCCGGAAAGGCCTTAAAAAGTACATGGTTTAGGTCTCAGTGAGTCTCGGACCGCCCTCCATGAGTCGGCGGTCTTCCGGTCGAGTAAGCGACTGCCCGCGTTGCAAAAAGACGAGCGCTCAGAATGAGCGCATTAACGCTGCCGCAGATTGCGGACTCCGCAGGAATAATGACCCGCGCCGCAGCGATGCGTACCGCCAGAACAACAGGTGGCTTGAACAATTGGTTCCGCCGAGCCTTGTCCACTTCTCAGCGCTGTACAGCAGCGCGCCAGTCTCACTTGGTTATGCAGATCTGCAGTCCCTCGGGAGTGCCGACGCTTTGAGAGGTCCAGTCACTGTCCTGCGAGTCCGCGCACCTCTATCCGCGAGGTGGATGCGTTAGGCTCATCCGACGGGGACAGACAATGGACGGTCGAATGTGCTCAAGGATGTTGCGACGCGCTGGATGGCGTCTTGCTGTCGTGGTCATGCTTGCCCTGGCCACCGGTGCGCACGCTGGCACGGTTCGGGAGAACCGCAAGGATTCCAGCTACACCGTGACGGGGCGGGATGGTCACCAGATCCTGGCCTCCATGAAGGCCTGGAGCGATCGGGCCAAGGCTCAGCTGGGAAAGGATGATGGGCCGGCAGAGGAAACACTCGCTGGCCTGACGCGCGCAAAGATGCGCCTGGATTATGTCCTGCGCGAGTCGTCAGGGGCTTGCCGCATCATCAGGAGCCAAGTGGGGATCGGTATCTCCGTCGCCTTGCCTGTCTGGACCCCGATCCCAGGGCGTCGGTGGCGACGCGCGAATTCTGGCGTGATCTCCAGCAGCGAGTGCAGGTCCATGAAGAGCACCATGTGGCGATCGCCCGCCGCTATGCACACCAGCTGGCAGACGCGGTCGAGCGCATCCAGGCCTCTTCGTGTTCAACCGCTGAGCGGCTGGCCAAGCAGAAGGGGGCCGAGGTCGTCGCTCAGATGCAGAAGGCGCAGGCGGACTTCGACAAGGTCGATGGACACCTTAAGCTTTCATGGGCGAAGCCTGGTGCGGCGGTCGAACGCAGGCTGTCGAATTCGCGAGCGAGCAAATCCCTGCTGTGGGTCTTCTTCTTCGCCGCGTATGGCATCGGCGCGCGCTATCTCTGGGCGCTGATGGCGCGCAGGCAGGCTGCGGCCGAACGCACGCGGGCCGGCCCGAGGCTGCAAGACGACGTGGTCGCGGTCGCTTGCCTCTTCGCCACCGCAATCCTTCCGCCATTGGCCATGCTCTTGATCGAGCATGGGAGAGCGAGCGGGCCTGCGGTGCTGATTTTCATCCTGGCCTGGGGATGCTCGATCGTTCCGGCAGCCATCGTTGCAGGACGCATCATGGCCGGAGCCAAGCGGCGCTAGTGTTGGCGAACGGTCCGTCGCCACCATTGAGATTTTGCCGGCCGTGGCGTTGACAGCCATCGCGCCGCGGCGCGACGCTTGCTGCGTCCGCGAGCCATTGGCGCCCCTTCGATGATTTCCAAACTGCCGCGCTGGGTCTGGTCCGGTGCCTGGGTCATGGCCTTTACCGCGGGCATCGTCAATGTCGTGGCGCTGCTGGGGTTCGGCCATCAGGGCGTGAGCCATATGACCGGCATCACCTCGGAGATGGGCGCGCGCGCGGCGGTGCTGGATCTGCGGGGGCTGGCGCAGCTGGCCGGTGGCGCGTTCTTCTTCGTGGCGGGAAGCGCGCTCAGCGGGGCGCTGATCGGCGATGTCGCCCTGCAGCTGGGGCGGCGCTATGGGCTGGTGCTGGTGCTGGAAGCCGGCCTGCTGCTGGCCTCGGTGCCGCTGATGACGCGTGCCTCGATGTGGGGCCTGTGGCTGGCGGCCTGCGCCTGCGGCCTGCAGAACGCGATGGCCACCACCTACAGCGGCGCGGTGGTGCGCACCACGCATGTCTCGGGCATGTTCACCGACCTGGGGCTGGCCATCGGCCATGGGCTGCGGCGCATGCCGCTGCCTTGGCGCCGGCTGTCGCTGTGCGTGACGGTGATCACCGGCTTCCTGGCTGGCGGCCTGGCCGGCGCGCTGGGCTTCCATCGCTGGTCGTATACGGTGCTGATCGCGCCGGCGTTGATTTGCCTGGCGCTGGCCTGCGTGTACGCGCTCTATGCGCGGCGCGTGGCGGAGCATGCCGCTTCCAAGGGCGTCGCCTAGGCCTATCCCGGCGCGGCCGAGGTCTTTACGCTTGCAGGCCCTTCGTCCCACGGCCGGTGCGCCTGTTCGCCCATGACCGATTCCCACGCACCCGCCGATGGCCTGCAGCTGCGTCGCGCCACTCCGCTGCCGCCGCTGGCGCACTTCGGCCTGATCGCGCTGGACATGGATTCGACGCTGATCACCATCGAATGCATCGACGAGATCGCCGCGGCGGTGGGCCTGAAGGCGCAGGTGGCCGCGATCACCGAGGCGACCATGCGCGGGGAGATCGCCGACTTCCGCGAGAGCCTGCTGCGCCGCGTGGCCCTGCTCAAGGGCGTGCCCGAGGGTGCGCTGCAGGAGGTCTACGACACACGCCTGCAGCTCACGCCTGGCGCAGAGCAGCTGCTCGAGGCGTGCAAGGCCGCCGGGCTGAAGACGCTGCTGGTCTCCGGCGGTTTCACCTTCTTCGCCGAGCGCCTGCGCGCGCGGCTGGGGCTGGACTTCGTCCGCTCCAATCGGCTGGAGGTGGCCGACGGCGTGCTGACCGGGCGCGTGCTGGCCCAGGCTTGGGGCGATGTCTGCGATGGCGCGGTCAAGCGCGCGACGCTGCTGGACGTGACCTCGCTGCTGGGCCTGGACCCGGCGCGCACGATCGCGGTGGGCGATGGCTCCAACGACATCCCGATGATGCAGGCCGCGGGCCTGTCGGTGGCCTTCCACGCCAAGCCGCGCGTGCGCGAGGTGGCGGAGGTGTCGATCGACACGGGTGGGCTGGAACGGCTGCTGGACGTCCTGGGATAGCGCAGTCGCGAGCCCGCTTCCGCGGTTGGCGCGGAAGCAGGCCCGGGTGCAGCGCCTACCCTCACGAGCGAGGGCAGGGCGCGGCGGAGCCGATCAGGCCAGACGGTCGGCGATGGTCTTGCGCAGGCTCTTGAGGTCTTCGGCGAAGATGCGGATGCCGTCGGCCAGCTTCTCCTTGGCCATCGGGTCGGCTTCGACGTCGGCCTTGAACTTGGCCGCATCCACCGGCGTGTGGCTGCCGCCTTCGGCCTTGGCGGGCGTCAGCTTGCGCGGCAGCTCGCCGTGGTCGGCATCGAGCTTGTCCAGCAGGTCCGGCGAGATGGTCAGGCGATCGCAGCCGGCCAGCGCTTCGATCTGCTCGGTCGAGCGGAACGAGGCGCCCATCACCACGGTCTTGATGCCGCGGCGCTTGAAGGTGTCGTAGACACCGCGCACGAACACCACGCCCTGGTCCTCATCGATGCTGGCCGGCGCCTGGCCGTGGGCCTTGTACCAGTCCAGGATGCGGCCCACGAACGGCGAGATCAGGAACGCATCGGCCTCGGCGCAGGCCAGGGCCTGGGTCGGGTTGAAGATCAGCGTGCAGTTGCAGTCGATGCCCTCGGCCTGCAGCTGGCGGCAGGCCTCCACGCCTTCCCAGGTCGAGGCGAGCTTGATCAGCACGCGGTCCTTGGGCACGCCGTTGTCGGCGTACATGGCGATGAACTTCTTCGCCTTGGCCACGCTGGCGGCGGTGTCATAGGCCAGGTCGGCATCGACCTCGGTCGACACGCGGCCCTCGATCAGGCCGGAGAGCTTGGTGCCCACGCCGACGGTGAGGCGATCGGCGACCTCGGCCACCAGTTCATCGGTGACCTCGCCCTGGCCGCGCGCCCAGGCGATCTGCTCATCGATCAGGTCGTCATAGACCGGCAGGTCCAGCGCCTTCTTCACCAGTGTCGGGTTGGTGGTGCAGTCCACCGGCTTGAGGCGCTTGATCGCATCGAAGTCGCCGGTGTCGGCCACGACCACCGACAGGTCGCGCAGCTGCTGCAGTTTGCTTGGGGCACTCATGGGGCGTTCCGTCAGGTTGGAAGAGAGGAATGGGGAAAGGGTCTCACGCGCGTCGTTGCCGGATTGTCGATGCGGCGCGGCGCGGCGGTGCGGTGGCAGGCGCGGAAGGATCCAGCAGCGCGGGCGGCAGGTCCTTGAAGACCTGCGCCAGCTGCATCAGGAAGCCGGACATCGCCGAGCTCTTGCGCCACACCATGGCGATGCGCCGGCTGGGATGGGAGTCACTGAACCCCAGCAGATGGATGTTGTCCGAGCGCGCCACCGGCGGCTTGACCGCCAGCGTCGGCAGCAGGGTCACGCCGACGTCGGCGGCGACCATCTGGCGCAGGGTTTCCAGGCTGGTGGCGCGGAACTCGGACTTCTCGTTGGCGCCCGACAGCCGGCACACCTCCAGCGCCTGTTCGCGCAGGCAGTGGCCGTCCTCGAGCAGCAGCAGCTTCTGGTCGGACAGTTCGTCCAGGGTCAGCGAATCGCGCGCGGCCAGCGGATGCCCCTCGGGCACGGCCAGCACGAAGGGCTCCTCGAACAGGAACTCCACGTGCAGCTGGTCCTCGTCCACCGGCAGAGCCAGCAGGCCGGCGTCGAGCTTGCCCTCGCGCAGCCGCTGCAGCAGCACGTCGCTCTTCTCCTCCACCAGCAGCAGCTCCAGCTGCGGGAAGCGCGTGCGGATGGATGGCACCACGTGCGGCAGCAGATACGGGCCGAGCGTGGGGAAGATGCCCAGCCGCACGGTGCCGGCCTCGGGGTCCTGGCTGCGCCGCGCCGATTCCTTCATCTGCTCGACCTCGGCCACGATCCGGCGCGCGCGCTCGGCCGCGTCGCGACCGGCCGGGGTCAGCATGACCTTGCGCGGCGCACGCTCGACCAGCGACACGCCCAGCTCGTCCTCCAGCTTCTTGATCTGGGTGGACAGGGTGGGCTGGCTGACGAAGCTGGCCGCCGCGGCGCGGCCGAAATGCATGTGGTCGGCGAGGGCGACCAGGTACTTGAGGTCACGCAGGTTCACGGCTGGAGGACTTGTCTGACACGGCCATCGGCGCCGTCGATGCATTCAACGCCTTTTGCCTCGCCCGATCAATCGACGCAGGCTGAACCCCCGGCAAGGGTTTGGGGACTTGAATGAGTTGATGGTGCCCGCGAGGTTCGCCGACGCCGCGATGGAAAAGGATTGACCGCGCCTCACGCTTCGGTAGGAGCCGCCACGGCGGCGATGTGGCTCGGCCGGCAACGCTTGAGCCGCGGTGGAGATTTAACGGGAAAGCCCCATCGCCGCCATGGCGGCTCCCACGATGACTGGGGCTGCACCTAACCGGCAGAAGCCCTCTGCGGAGGGATGAGGACTTTTTTTGAAACGAAGCCTTGTATCTCGACCCGCGAGGCAGCGGGCCGGCGGGCAGGGGCCGCGACCAGCGAGGCAGGAAGCCGAGCGCCCGAATCAGGGCAGGATGCCCTGATTGAGGGAAAAGCGGCCCCTGCCCGCCGGACCGCTGCCCATCCGAAGCCGCAGCACTCAGCCGCGGCGATCCCTCATCCCCGCAAAGCAAAAAAGCCCGCCGGGGTCACCGGCGGGCGTCATTCGCACCTTATCGCGTGGGGCGGATCAGGCAGCCTTGGCGGCAGCCGGCTCCTGCGCGGCGGGGGCGCTGTGGCGGATCAGGTGGTCGAAGGCGCTCAGCGCAGCCTTGGAGCCTTCGCCCATGGCGATCACGATCTGCTTGTACGGCACCGTGGTGGCATCGCCGGCGGCGAACACCCCCGGCACGTTGGTCGCGCCGCGGTCGTCGACGATGATCTCCCCGCGCGGCGACAGCGCCACGGTGTCCTTGAGCCACTCGGTGTTGGGCAGCAGACCGATCTGCACGAAGATGCCTTCCAGCTCCAGCGTGTGCTTGGCCTCGTTGGTGCGGTCGGTGTAGGACAGACCAGTGACCTTGTTGCCGTCGCCGTGTACCTCGGTGGACAGCGCCGAGACGATGATGTCCACGTTGGGCAGGCTGCGCAGCTTGCGCTGCAGGACCTCGTCGGCACGCAGCTTGTGATCGAACTCAATCAGCGTGACGTGCTTGACGATGCCGGCCAGGTCGATGGCCGCCTCGACGCCCGAGTTGCCGCCGCCGATCACCGCCACGCGCTTGCCCTTGAACAGCGGGCCGTCGCAGTGCGGGCAATAGGCCACGCCCTTGTTGCGGTACTCGTTCTCGCCCGGCACGTTCATCTGCCGCCAGCGCGCACCGGTGGACAGGATCACCGTCCTGCTCTTGAGCGAGGCACCGTTGGCCAGCTGCACCTCGATCAGGCCATCGGGCCCGGCGGGGATCAGCTTCTCGGCCCGCTGCAGGTTCATGATGTCCACCTCGTACTGACGCACATGCGCCTCGAGCGCGGCGGCCATCTTCGGCCCCTCGGTCTCCTGCACGGAGATGAAGTTCTCGATCGCCATCGTGTCCAGCACCTGGCCACCGAAGCGCTCGGCGGCCACGCCCGTGCGGATGCCCTTGCGCGCGGCGTAGATCGCCGCGGCCGAGCCCGCCGGGCCACCGCCGACCACGAGCACCTCGAACGGCGCCTTGGTAGAGATCTTCTTGGCGTCGCGCTTGGCCGCACCAGCGTCCAGACGCCCGACGATCTCTTCCAGGTTCATGCGACCCTGGCCGAAGGTTTCACCATTGAGGTACACGGTCGGCACCGACATCACCTGCCGCTGTTCCACCTCGTCGGGGAACACCGCGCCGTCGATGGCCACGTGCTGGATCCTGGGGTTGAGCACCGCCATCAGGTTCAGGGCCTGGACCACGTCCGGGCAGTTCTGGCAGCTCTGCGAAAAGTAGGTCTCGAACTTGTAGTCGCCTTCCAGCCCCTGCACCTGCTCGATGGTCTCCAGCGAGGCCTTGGACGGATAGCCGCCGACCTGCAGCAGCGCCAGCACCAGCGAGGTGAACTCATGGCCCATCGGCAGGCCGGCGAAGCGCAGGTGGATGTCCTGGCCCGGCGAGTTGAGGGCGAAGGAGGGCGTGTGCACGTCGGCATCGCGGTGCTCGACCAGCGAGACCTGGTCGGACAGCAGCACGATGTCGCTCAGCAGCTCGAGCATCTCCTTGGAGGTGGGCGAGTCGTCGACCGAGGCGATCAGCTCCACCGGGCGCGTCAGGCGCTCCAGGTAGGCCTTGAGTTGGGTCTTGAGGGTGTCGTCCAACATGGCGCTTCTCCTTGAAAGGGCGGCAAAGGACCGTCCGGCCCGGAGTGGGCAGACGAGGGGGTGAGGGGGCAAACCGCAGGCCGCGACGCAGGCGGGCTCCGGTTTGCCGCCTGCGCCGCCCCGCGTGAGGCGAGGCGGCGTGGCAGCAGCGGAACGGCTTAGATCTTGCCGACCAGGTCCAGCGACGGAGCCAGGGTCTTGGCGCCTTCCTTCCACTTGGCCGGGCAGACCTCACCCGGGTGCGAGGCCACGTACAGGGCAGCCTTGACCTTGCGCAGGGTGTCGCCGGCTTCGCGGCCGATGCCCTCGGCGGTGATTTCCACCGACTGGATCACGCCCTGCGGGTCGATGATGAAGGTGCCGCGGTCGGCCAGACCCGCCGGACGCAGCACGTCGAAGTTCTTCGAGATCTGGTGGGTCGGGTCGCCGATCATGGCGTACTTGATCTTGCCGATCGCCGCCGAGGTGTCGTGCCAGGCCTTGTGCGAGAAGTGCGTGTCGGTGGAGACCGAGTAGACCTCGACGCCCAGCTTCTGGAACTCGGCGTAATGGTCGGCCAGGTCTTCCAGCTCGGTCGGGCAGACGAAGGTGAAGTCGGCCGGGTAGAACACGACCACGGACCACTTGCCCTTCAGGTCGGCATCGGAGACTTCGATGAACTCGCCGTCCTTGTAGGCGGTGGCCTTGAACGGCAGGATTTCGGTGTTGATGACGGACATCGTTTTCTTCCTTTTTGCTGAGGGGGTGGAGGCGATAGGGGCATCCTACGCACCGCGAATCGATTTCTCAAATCGATGGATGGCATCGATTCGATAGCTCGATTCAATTGACGGGCGAGTGCCTCATCCTAGGCCGCGCCACGTTTCAGTTCGGTCACGGCGCGCGGACGAACTCCCCGATCCGCGCCAGCAGCGCCGGGTGCCGGCGGGGCGCATACAGGTCGATCAGCGGCGCCAGATGGCCACCGGGCAGCCACAGCACCTCCACCTGTCCGCCCGCCGCGCGCAGGCGCTCGGCCAGGTCCTCGGTCTGGCGCGGTTCGACCTCGGTGTCCTTGCGCCCGCTGACCAGCAGGAAGGGGGGCTCGTCGCCATCGACGAAGCCAATCGGCTGCGCTCGCGGCCAGCGCGACGGCGGCCCGAACACCTCGGTGAGCTCCCCGCTGATCTGGAAGTCGTACGGCCCGGCCAGCCCGATCACACCGGCGATCGCCGAGCGCGGCACGCCCTGGTCGGCCAGATAGTGCGCATCGGTGCCCAGCAGGGCGGCGATCTGCGCCCCGGCCGAATGGCCAGCCAGGAAGATCCGCGCCGGGTTGGCGCCGTAATCGGCCGCATGGGCGCGCGCCCAGGCCACCGCGCGCGCGCCGTCCTCGACGAAGCCGGGAAAGACCGTGTCCGGCGCCAGCCGGTAGTCGGCGATCATCACCACCGCGCCGGTCGAGGCCAGCCGCCGGCCGACGAAGCGGTAATCGCTGCGGGACCCGTGCTGCCAGTTGCCGCCGTAGAAATAGACCAGCACCGGCGCGTCGTGGCCCGCGGCGACGGGGCGATAGACGTCCAGCGAGAGCTGCCGCACCGGGTCGTAGACGGCTGTTGCGTCGGGCTGGCCCTGACCATGGTTGGCGATGCCGAAGGCCAGGCTCTGGCAGGCGCTCAGGGTCAGTGCGCTCAGCGCGCCCAGACCCAGGCGCAGCAAACGTGAAGGCTTCAAGGCGTAGGGCTCCGGCAAGGACAATAGGAAAGGGCGCAGGGTGCAACGGCTACCATGGCGCGAATGAAAACGCAGTCACCCGAACGCCTGGACGCGCTGCTGCGGCACGGCGCCGCACAGCTGGGCAGCGACGCGGCGCGCTTCGAGGCCGAGCTGTTGCTGCTGCATGCCCTGGGCCGCGACCGCGCCTGGCTGTTCGCGCATGGCTCCGACCCGGTTGAACCCGTCGTGCACGACGCCTACGCCGCGCTGCTGGCGCGGCGTGCGGCCGGCGAGCCGATCGCCTACATCACCGGCCGGCGCGGCTTCTGGACGCTTGACCTGCGGGTCGGCCCCGCCACGCTGATCCCGCGCGCCGAGACCGAACGCCTGGTCGAACTGGCCCTGGACCGCCTGCCGGCCGACGCACCGGCGCGGGTCGCGGACCTGGGCACCGGCAGCGGCGCCATCGCCCTGGCCATCGCCAGCGAGCGCCCGCTGGCGCAGGTGGTCGCCACCGACGCCAGCGCCGCCGCGCTCGAGATCGCGCAGGCCAACGCGCGCGAGCACGGCCTGGGCCAGGTGCGCTTCGTCCACGGCGACTGGCTGGCGCCGCTGGCCGGCGAGCGCTTCGACCTGATCGCCAGCAACCCGCCCTACATCGAGGCCGGCGATTCGCACCTGACGCGCGGCGACCTGCGCTTCGAGCCGGCCAGCGCACTGGCCTCTGGCGCCGACGGTTTGGACGACATCCGCCGCATCGTCGCCCAGGCGCCCGCGCACCTGCGGCCGGGCGGCTGGCTGCTGCTGGAGCATGGCTTCGATCAAGGCGAGGCGGTGTGCGCGCTGCTGCGTGAGGCGGGCTTCGATCAGGCGCGCACCGAACAGGATCTGGAGCAGCGCGACCGCGTGAGCCTGGGTCACTGGCCCGGCGAGTCGCAACAGGGCGTGGCGTAAACTGCCGATCGTTTTTCCCGACTTCCAGGCCGTCCATGCGCCAGCTCTATCCCGCCATCGAACCCTTCGACACCGGCGAACTCCAGGTCGACGCGCGTCATACGCTCTACTTCGAGCAGTGCGGCAATCCGCGGGGCAAGCCGGTGGTGATGCTGCACGGCGGGCCGGGCGGCGGCTGCAACGCGAAGATGCGCCAGTTCCACGATCCGGCCAAGTACCGCATCGTGCTGTTCGATCAGCGCGGCTCCGGCCGCTCGCGGCCGCACGCCGATCTGGTGGACAACACCACCTGGGACCTGGTGGCCGACATCGAGAAGCTGCGCGCGCACCTGGGCATCGAGACCTGGCAGGTGTTCGGCGGCAGCTGGGGCTCGACCCTGGCGCTGGCCTACGCGCAGACCCATCCGCAGCGCGTGACCGAGCTGGTGCTGCGCGGCATCTTCATGCTGCGCCGCTGGGAGTTGGAGTGGTTCTACCAGGAAGGCGCCAACCGCCTGTTCCCCGAGGCCTGGCAGCACTACATCGCCGCGATCCCCGAAGTGGAGCGCGCCGATCTGATCTCGGCCTTCCACCGCCGGCTGATCAGCGACGATGCGGCCACGCGCCTGGCTGCCGCGCGCGCCTGGTCGGTGTGGGAAGGCGCGACCAGCTATCTGCGCGTGGACGAGGACTTCGTCAGCGGCCATGAGGATGCGGAGTTCGCGCTGGCCTTCGCCCGCATCGAGAACCACTACTTCGTCAACGGCGGCTTCTTCGAGGTCGAGGATCAGCTGCTGCGCGACGCGCACCGCATCGCCGACATCCCCGGCGTGATCGTGCACGGCCGCTACGACGTGGTCTGCCCGATCCAGAATGCGTGGGACCTGCACCAGGCCTGGCCGAAGGCGCGCCTGGAGATCACGCCGACCTCGGGCCACTCGGCCTTCGAGGAAGAGAACATCGACGCGCTGGTGCGCGCCACCGACCGCTTCGCCTGAGCCGGCCGCGCGCTCAGGTGAGCGCGTAGCCCAGCGGCATGGGCGGCACCGGCACGCGTGGAGAGAGGGTCGGATCGTCGGTCTCGTCGGTCCAAACCTCGAATTTCTCCAGCGTGTTGAAGCCGAAGCTGTTGCTGATCGCCGCATCGGCTGCATCGCGGCCGCGGGCGATCAGCACGCGGCCGATGCGCGGGGTGTTGTGGCGCGCGTCGAAGGTGTACCAGCGCCCGTCCAGATAGGCCTCGAACCAGGCCGAGAAATCCATCGGCGCATCCACCGGCGGGATGCCGATGTCGCCCAGATAACCGGTGCAGTAGCGCGCCGGGATGTTCATGCAGCGGCACAGGGCGATGGCCGAATGCGCGAAGTCGCGGCACACGCCGCGGCCCTCCTGCAGCGCCTCGACCGCGCCCTTGGTGGCGCGCGCATGCTGGTAGCCGAACTGGATCGCGTTGTGCACGTAGTCGCAGATCGCCTGCACGCGCGCCCAGCCCGTCGGCGTGGCGCCGAACAGGTCCCAGGCCATGGAGACCAGCTGGTCGGTCTCGCAGTAACGGCTGCCGAGCAGGAACAGCAGGGTGTCGTCCGGCAACTGGTCCACCGGCACCTCGCGCGCGCCCGGCGCGACGGGATCGGGCTGGCCGTCGTCCTGCACCACCGCGTCGGCGTACAGGGTGAACAGCCCGGCCGGCGCGTGCAGGCGGGTGCAGGTATTGCCGAAGCTGTCGTGGTACTGGCGCATCGGCACGCCGGGCAGGGCGCGCAGCTCCTGGCCGATGACGATGTCGGTGCGGCGGCTGTCGTGGATGTTCAGCGTCACCAGCATCGAGGTGGGCTGCGGCAGCCGGAAGGCGATTTCGTAACCCAGGCGGATGAGCATGTGGGAGGGCGGTCGGGGGACAGCCCTCCATATAGCGGGATTTTCAGGGTTGTGGTGTGAAATCCGGCGCCAGACGGGTGAACAGGCGCGCCAGCCGCTGCGCCCAGGCGCGCTGGCCCTCGTCGGTGGCGATCAGGTCCTGGCGGATTTCCAGCTCCAGGTGCACCAGCCCGCGCGCCTCGCCGTGCACGGGGATGGCGTAGTCGGTGGCGTCGCTGACCGCGTAGGGCTCGTTGTCGCCGACGGTCAGCCCCTCGGTCTCGAGCAGCGGCTTGAGGGCGTGGGCCAGGCGCGCGTCGCGCTGGTACAGCACGCCGGCGTGCCAGGGCCGCACGATGCCGGCGAACACCGGGGTGAAACTGTGCATGGCGATCAGGATCGTCGGCTGCCCGCGCGCGGCGCGCGCGTCGAGCTGGCCGCGGATCGCGTCGTGGTAGGGCTGGAAGATCTCCGCGGCCCGCTGCGCGCGCTGCTGCGGGTTGGCCGCGACGTTGGCGGCGATGTCGGTGCCGTCGCTGACCGCGGCGATCGAGCCCGGCGCGTCCAGCGGCCGGTTGCAGTCGATCACCAGGCGCGAATAGGTCTGCAGGATCGCAGTGGCGTCCAGCAGTGCGGCCAGCGCGCGGGTGGTGCCGGCGATGCCGATGTCCCAGCCGATGTGGCGGTCCAGTTCGGCCTGCGGCAGGCCCAGCTGGTCCAGCGCGGCCGGCACGGCCTGGCCGGCGTGGTCGGCGATGAGCAGGTAGGGCGAGGCGCCCTGCGCGCCGAGCACGGTGAACGGCGGCGGGTCCTGCGGTCCCAGCAGGGTCGGCTCAGCCACGCGGCGTGCCGTCCAGGTGGTGCTCGATCATCCACAGGCCGGCCCAGAGCTTGGCGTCGAGCTCATAGCCCTCGCCGAGCTTGCCCACCAGCCAGGCAGCGGCCTGCGCGCGCGGGATCTCGTGCACGGTGATGTTCTCGTCCTCGTCGCCGCCGCCGGGCCCGACGCGGCGCAGGCCGGTGGCGAGCACGAAGGCGATGCGC
Source organism: Pseudoxanthomonas winnipegensis (assembly GCF_004283755.1). Lineage (GTDB taxonomy): Bacteria > Pseudomonadota > Gammaproteobacteria > Xanthomonadales > Xanthomonadaceae > Pseudoxanthomonas_A > Pseudoxanthomonas_A winnipegensis. The sequence goes on along the minus strand of NZ_SHMH01000001.1, from coordinate 211,528 downwards.
TCGTTGGTCGAGCCCGAGGACACCGGCCCGATCAGCAGCACCTCGGCGTGCTCGGCGGTCCAGCCGGTTTCCTCCTCCAGCTCGCGGATGGCCGAGACCTCGATCGACTCACCGGTGTGGATGTCGCCGACCAGGCCGGCCGGCATCTCGATGGTGTTGGCCTGCAGCGGCACGCGGAACTGCTCGACGAAGACGATCTTGTCCTCCGGGGTGACGGCGATGATGATCGCCGCCAGCCCGCCGGCATGGGCGCGCTCGGCGTATTCCCAGGTGCCGCGCCGGATCAGGCGCAGGTACTGGCCGTCGTACATCACTTCTGCGGGTTCGGTCTTGGAACTCATTGGGCCGGCTCGTAGGAGGGGAAATGGGGGGCGTCGTCGTGCGGTGGCGTCCACGGCTGTTCCAGCCCGGAGGCGGCGCGCAGGCGCCGGCGCAGGGTCGGCCCGAAGCGCAGCGCTTCGCACAGTGCGTCGAGCAACTGGCCATCGGCCGGCGCGCGCGCGAAGCCGGGCATGATCCCGTCCAGCGGCGCATCCAGCGCGATGGTGGTCAGCTGCCGCCACAGCAGCGCGTGTTCGCGCTGCTCGCGAAGGCGCGTTGCGACCTGGGCGGCGCCGCGCAGGCGCAGGAACGCGACTTCGTCGCAGCGCGCCAGCAGCGCGTCCAGGCTGCCGAAGTGCGCCAGCAGGATCGCCGCGGTCTTGGCGCCGATGCCGCTGACGCCGGGAATGTTGTCGATGGCATCGCCGCACAGGGCCAGGTAGTCGGCGATCTGGTGGGCTTCCACGCCATGGCGCGCCTTGACCCCGGCCGCGCCCCAGCGCACACCGCGGGCGAAATCCCACTGCTCGTCGCCTTCACCCAACAGTTGGGAGAGGTCCTTGTCGGCCGAGACGATCACCCCGCGGAAGCCCAGCGGCCGCGCCGCGTGCAGGGCGCTGCCGATCAGGTCGTCGGCCTCGTACTCGGTGTGGGCCAGCACGTTGAAGCCCAGCGCCGCGCACAGCGCCTTGCAGTGCGCGAACTGGCGCCGCAGCTCGGGCGGTGCAGGCTCGCGGTTGCCCTTGTAGGCCGGATACAGGCCATGGCGGAAGCAGCTGTCCAGCGCCTCGTCGAAGGCCACCGCGATATGCGTCGGGCGCTGGCGTTCGCCCAGCTCCAGCAGGAAGCGCGCGAAGCCATGCACGGCATTGGTCGGCCAGCCCTCGGCATCGCGGAACTGGTCGGGCATCGAGTGCCAGGCCCGAAACACGTACAGGCTGGCATCGACCAGATACAGGTCCTTCAGCACGACCCACCTCCGCCGCCATGCCAGGCCCGGCAAGGCCGCACGCAGGCCGGGTGCGGACTAGGCACGTTCGCCGGTCCAGTCGGTGAGCAGCGCCGCAGCGTCCGGGCGCTCGCGCTCGGGGACCTCGATCGCGGCGGTGCCGATATGGATGAAGCCGGCGATGCGCTCGTCCGGGCCCAGGCCCAGCTCGGTGCACACCACCGGATCGCTGGCCGCCCAGCCGGTCAGCCATTGCGCGCCGAAGCCGAGCGCCTGCGCGGCCTGCAGCAGGGCGAAGCAGACGCTGCCGGCGGTCAGCCATTGCTCCTCGAGCGGCACTTTGTGACCGGGCTGCAGGCGGGCGACCACGGTGATGATGACGGGCGCGTAAGAAAACCTGCCGCGCTCCTTCTCCAACGCCGCCTCGGAGGCCTGCGGATCCTTCTGCCGCGTCCGGGCTTCCAGCAGCCGGCTCATCGCCGCGCGGGCCTGGCCTTCGATGCGGATGAAGCGCCAGGGCACCAGCTTGCCGTGGTCGGGCACGCGGCTGGCGCTCTCCAGCATGCGCAACAGCGTCGGCGTGTCCGGCCCGGGCGCATAAAGCTGCTTTGACGGGACTGAACGGCGCTGGTCGAGCGCTTGCAGCAGTTCTGGGGTCGGCATACGCTGAAGTTTAGCGGCTTGGCACGGTTTTTGAGTGTTGTACAGGTCGACCGGCGCATGCGGCGCCGGTCTCATGGTCATCCGGCCAGGAGATTCTCGAGCGACTTGACGGCACTGACGGGGGCGTGGGATCGGGGCATGTTGAACGGTTTCACCCAGGACAGCAGGCGCGACCGCAATGCGGCGCTGCTGGAGCACGTGCGGCTGCTGGCCGTCGTGCCGCTGGGCGAGATTTTCCAGTCGGTGATGGACGTATTGCCCGCGCGCCTGGATGAACAGGCCGGCAGCGGCGGCGCCTCGCAGATCGACCTGATCGAGGCCAAGCAGGAAGTCCGCCGCCGCCGCGAGCACAGCCTCTCGCGCTTCCGCAGCCATCTGGTCAACGCCTGGCAGCTGCTGGAGCTGGGCCGGCCGCTGTCGGTGGAGTACAAGCTGGCCGAGGCCGACCTGGATCGCGACGGCGCCGCGCGCCTGAGCCTGCTCAGCTACCAGGACATGGAGGTGCGCCTGGCAATCCGGCGCATGGCCGACGCCATCGCCGCGCGCTGGCGGACCGAGCTGATGCGGGTGAACCGCTACGTCGGCCTGCTCGCCGGTGGGATCAAGCTCAGCGACGACACGCTGCCGTTCGGCCCGCACCACCTCGGCGCCGGTGTGTTCGACGCCTTCGAGGAGCTGACCCTGGCTCCGGCCGCGCGGCTGGAGATCATCCGCATCTGCGAGGACGAGCTGCAGTCGCGCCTGGGCGTGCTGTACGCCGGGCTGGAACAGCGCCTGATGCAGGTGATCCAGGCCTCAGAGCGCGCGCTGCTGCAGCCGCGCTCGCGCCGGCGCATCCCCAGCACGCGGCTGATCACCGAGGGTGAGGCCGATGGCGAGCAGGCGCCGGACTGGATCGCGCGCTTCTTCGCCCAGTGGCAGCCGCCGGACGCGGCCGGCACCGCGCCGGCCGGCAACGAGCACGCCCGTGCGGTGCAGGAGATCCTGCCGGCGGACCTGCACGCGCTGCTGCAGCGCTCGCGCCAGCTCGAGCAGCAGGCCGGCCCGGACGCGCGGCGGGCGCTGTCCCAGCGCGAGCTGCTCTCGGTGCTCTCGCTGCTGCAGTCCATGCCGGAGGAGTCGCCCGCCGGCCCGCGCCCGGCGCGGCTCAAGGACCGGCTGAAGGACGACATCCGCGCCACCGGCGCCAAGCTGGGCATCGACCCGTCGCGGGTGCGGCTGGATCCGGTCGATGAGGACATGCTGGACCTGGTGGCGATGCTGTTCGAGGTGATGCTCGACGAATGCAACCTGCAGGGCCCGGTGCGCCAGGACATGCAGCAGCTGCTGGTGCCCTACGCCAAGGTCGCACTGCTGAGCCCGGACCTGTTCCTGCGCGAGAACGACCCGCCGCGCCGCCTGCTCAACCTGCTGGCGGATGCGGCCGAGTCCCTGGTCGGCGACGAGGCCGCCGAGAAGGCCCTGCGCGCGGAGTTCGACCGCACCGTCGACGCCATCCAGCAGGACTTCGCCGAGCACACCGAGGTGTTCGCCGGCTGGCTGCAGTCCTTCGGCACCGCCTTTGCCAGCTACAAGCGCCGGGTCGAGATCGCCGAGCGCCGCGCCACCGAGCTGCATCGCGCCCAGGAGCGCCGCGAGGAAGCGCGCCGCTTCGCCGACGGCGCCGCCGCCGCGCGGCTGCAGGGCCGCACCCTGCCGCCGGCGATCAGCGACTTCATGACCCGCTACTGGTCGCCCTATGTGGGCATGACCGTGCTGCGCGGGGAGAGCGGCGCGGACGATCTGGCCCAGGCGCTGGCGCTGGCCGATGCGCTGCTGGAGGAACTGGACCTGGCCCGCGTCCACGATCAGGCCCGGCCCTGGCTGGAGCAGCTGCAGCCGGCGCTTACCAAGCTACTGGACAACCTGGGGCTGAGCCAGGCCGATGCGCAGGCCGCGCGCGCCGCGCTGCGCGATGCGCTGTCCGGCCAGGCCAGCAAGGATGCGGCGGCCCTGTCCGAGCTGCCGCCGCTGCCGCGTCCGCCGCTGATCGCCCAGCCCGAGGCGCCCGCGCCTGCGGCGTGGGAGGAGCCGCAGGCGCTGGCCGAGGTCGACGAGGTCACCGCCGACTACTTCCGCCAGCTGCCGATGGGCACCTGGCTGGACTTCGTCTCGCGCAGCGGCAGCGTGCGCGCCGGCAAGCTGAGCTGGATCAGCCCGATCTCGGCGCGACTGATGTTCGTGGACCGCAGCGGCAGCCGCATGTGCGTGGCCTCGCCCGACGAGCTGTCGGCGATGGCGCAGCTGGATCGCGTGCGCATGCATCGGCACGAGGACGCCTTCTACAGCGCCATGCAGGGCGCCATCGATCAGCTGGAGAACTGAGGCGCTAAGTCTTTGTTTTTGGAGGGGCAGGCAGTGGGAGTTCCGTCACGGTTCATGGCCCGGGCTCACACTAGGATGACGCAGCGGTCGGGGACCGCATTCCCCCCAGTCTGACCCCCACGGACACGATGCCCGTATGTCTTCTTACGCCGACTTCCAGCACGGACTGGGACGCAGTCCGCGTCTGCTCGAGCAGGCCCGGCGCACGGTACTGCCTGCGCTGACCAGCGCGTTCGGCGAGGCGCTGGGGCGGTTCGACGATGCCTTGTTCGACCGCGCCGAGCGCGCGGGTCCGGCGCAGATGGCCTTCCTGGACGGCATGCGCGAACTGCGCCGCCAGCGCGAACCCTCCGTCGCCCGCTTCCGCGATCACCTGGAAAAGGCCTGGCGCGCGCTGGAGGACGGCAAGCCGCTGTCGGTCGACACCGCGCTGACCGATGCCAACGTCACCGGCCTGAGCCTGCTGTCGGAGACCGAGCTGGAATCGCGCCTGGCCGCGCGCAACCTGGCCAGCGTGGTCGGCCGCGACTGCCGCCAGGTGCTGCAGCGCCTGGACCGGCGCCTGGCGATGATCGCCGGGATCGAGGAGCTGGACGCCGAGCACAACCCGATCGGCGCCGAGCACGTGGGCGTGGCCCTGCACGAGGCCTTCGCACCCTGCGACTTCGCCCTGGAAGTGCGCCTGACCGTGCTCAAGCTGGGCGAGCGCGAGCTGGTCCCGCAGCTGGGCCGCATCTACGACACGCTCGATCTGCTGCTGGCCCAGGCCGGGGTGATGCCCGAGCAACCCACCGCCGCGCGCAGGCCGGTGCCGCGCCCGGCCGCGCCGCCGCCGGCGGCGATCCCGGGCCTGGAATCGGTGGAGGTGCGCCAGGCCGCCAGCGAGGGCCAGAGCGCGGTCAACGACGACGACGCGCTGCCGGCATGGATGGCGCGCTTCACCGAGCGCCTGAGCTCGCCCGCGCAGCGCTGGCCCGGCGAGGGCCAGGGCGGCGACGGCTACGGCGCCTGGTCCGGGGCCGAGGCGCCGCTGGCGCCCGGCGCGCAGGGCGTGTTGCTCGAGGCCCTGCACCACCTGCTGCAGGAATCGCGCAGCCACCGCGTCGGCGACGTCGCTGCGGCGGGGCCCGGCGATGGCCGCGGCCAGGGCGTGGAAGGCATGGACAGCCGCTCGCTGTCCAAGCGCGAGATGCTCTCGGTGCTGTCCATGCTGCAAACCACGCCCAGCGACACGCTGCAGGAGGTGGCCACCGGCAGCAGCAGCGAATCGCTGGCCCAGCGCCTGAAGAGCGAGGTCATCCAGAACGCCTCGCGCCTGGGCATGGAGCCGGGCGCAACGCGCCTGTCGCCGGTGGACGAGGACGCCATCGACCTGGTTGGCATGCTGTTCGACGTGATGCTCGACGAGCGTGACCTGGAGACCCACTCGCGCGAGCTGATGGGCAAGCTGGTGGTGCCCTTCGTCAAGGTCGCGCTGCTGGACCGGCGCATGTTCGTGCAGAAGACCCATCCGGCGCGGCGCCTGCTCAACGTGCTGGCCGAGGCCTGCGAGGGCAATACCGGCGAGTCGCAGGCCGACCGCACGCTGCTGGCCAAGGTGGAGGAAGTGGTCGACCGGCTGGTGGCCGAGTTCAACGAGAACCTGGCGATCTTCCAGATGCTGGAGGAGGAGTTCCGCGACTTCCTCGGCCAGCACAAGCGCCGCATCGAGATCGCCGAGCGGCGTGCCACCGAGCTGCAGCGCGGCCAGGAGCGGCTGGAGGCGGCGCGGGCGCGCGCCGCGATCGAGCTGGCCAAGCGCCTGGAGAGCCGGCGCGTGCCGCAGACGATCGAGGATTTCCTGCGCCAGCCCTGGGCGCACCATCTGACCATGGCCCTGCTGCGCGAGGGCGAGGACAGCCAGATGGCGGCCAGCGCGCTGGCCCTGGCCGATGGCGTGCTGCACGAGTTGGCCGAGGCCCAGGCGCAGGTGGTCGGCAAGCCGTGGCTGTCCGAATGGCGGCACGGGCTGATCAAGGTATTCAGCAGCGTGGGCATGGGCGGCGAGGCCGCCGGCGCGGCGATCGACGCGCTGCACGACACGCTGCAGGCGGTGTCGGTCTCGCGCCCGGACCTGGAGCGCGCGCTGCCCGATCTGCCGCCGGTGGCCGAACCGGCCGCGCAGGCCGCCGCGGCCGCGGCGCAGTCGCCTAACCTGGCCCTGGTCGGCGGCACCGACGCGCTGGAGTTCGACAGCGCCGATGCCGAGCATTTCCGCGGGCTGCCGATCGGCACCTGGCTGGACTTCATCGACAAGGACAACAAGGTCCAGGCCGGCAAGCTGTCCTGGGTCAGCCCGATCTCGGCGCGGCTGCTGTTCGTCAACCGCCGCGGCGTGCGCTTCTGCGTGGCCTCGCCCGAGGAGCTGGCAGTGATGGTGCGGCTGGGCCGCCTGCGCCGGCACCGGCACGAGGACGCCTTCGACAGCGCCATGCAGGGCGTGATCGACCGCCTGGACGGCGTGCTGCGCCAGCCCGGTCCGGGCTGAGGGCCGGTCACCGGCGGCGCGGCGCTTTGCTAGCATCGCGGCTCCTTCGATGGCGGGCGCAACCGGGATGACGGTCGAGGTACGGGTGGTGCGGGAGACGGCAGCGGGCGAACGGCGCGTGGCCGCCGTCCCGGAGACCGTGAAGAAGCTCATCGCCGCCGGCGCCGCCGTGCAGGTCGAATCCGGCGCCGGGGCCGCGGCCGGGTTCCCCGACCAGGCCTATCGCGATGCCGGCGCGGCCGTGGTGGACGCCGGCGCGCCGATCGGCGGCGGGCTGGTGCTGTGCGTGCAGTGCCCGCCGGCGCCGGCCATCGCCAGCTGGCCGGCCGGCACCGTGCTGGTGGGCATCCTGCATCCGCAGGCCGATGCCGACCGCGCGCAGGCGCTGCAGCGCCCCGGCGTGCTGGCCTTCCCGCTGGAGCGGCTGCCGCGCACCACACGCGCCCAGGCCATGGACGTGCTCAGCTCGCAGGCCGGCATGGCCGGCTACAAGGCGGTGCTGATCGCGGCCGAGCTGACGCCGCGCTTCTTCCCGATGCTGACCACCGCGGCCGGCACCATCCGGCCCTCCAAGGTGCTGATCGTCGGCGCCGGCGTGGCCGGGCTGCAGGCGATCGCCACCGCGCGCCGGCTGGGCGCGCAGGTGGAAGGCTTCGACGTGCGTCCGGAGACGCGCGAGCAGATCGAATCGCTGGGCGGCAAGTTCCTCGACCTGGGCGTCAGCGCCGCCGGCGAGGGCGGCTATGCGCGCCAGCTCACCGAGGACGAGCGCGCCGAACAGCAGCGCCGCCTGGCCGAACATCTCAAGAGCGTGGACACCCTGGTGTGCACCGCCGCGGTGCCCGGACGCCCGGCGCCGAAGATCGTCAGCGCCGCGATGGTGGAAGGCATGCGGCCGGGCAGCGTGATCGTCGACCTGGCGGCCGAGACCGGCGGCAACTGCGAACTGACCCAGCCCGGCCAGACCGTGACCACGGAGGGCGGCGTGACCGTCGCCGGGCCGCTCAACCTGGCCAGCCTGGGCGCGGTGCACGCCAGCGAGATGTATGCGCGCAACGTCTACAACTTCGTGGCGCAGTTCCTGAAGGGCGATGCCCTGTCGTTCGACTGGGACGACGAGCTGCTGGCCAAGACGCGGTGGCAGGCCGAGGCCGTGCCGGCCTGAAGGCGGCCGGCACGGCCCTCACCTGTAGAGCGGAGCTTGCTCCGCTGCTCTTCGGTGGGATCATCGGGGAAGCCCCAGCGGAGCGAGCTCCGCTCTACAAGTGGGAGCCGGCATGCCGGCGATGCGGCTTTACCGAGAGACCGATCGCCGCCACTGGCCCGAAGGCCACGAAGACGGCGCACACCCTCAATCCGGATCGTCTTCCGGCGACGGCGGGTGGGCGCGGACCCAGTCCTCGCGCTGCTGCGGCGTCATGGCGTCCCACTGGTCGCGCAGCTGCTTGCGCTGGGCCGGGGACAGGGTGCGCATCCGGTCGAACAGGGCGCGGGCCTGGTCGCGCTGCTCGGGACTCATGCGCTCGTAGCGCTCCATGCCGCGCTTGGCCTGGTCGCGCTGCTGCGGGCTCATGCGCTGCCAGCGCTGGGCGTGGTCCATCATCCGGCCGCGCCGGGACGGGTCGTCGTTCCAGCGATCGCGCAGCTGCGAGACCAGCACGTCGCGCTGTTGCGCAGTGAGCTGGTCCCAGGCCGGCCAGTTCTGCTGCGGCCCCTGGTCGCCCGGCGGCGGCGGAGGCGGGGGCGGCGGACGACGGTCCTGCGCGGTGGCCGTGACGGAGCACAGCGCGAGCAGCAACAGCAGCAGGGGGGAAGCAAAGCGGCGCATGGGCGTCATTCCATCTTGGTGTCCGAGGCCCCCAGCCAGACGTACAGGTCCGGGTTCTGGTCCAGCACGTCGGCGGTGCTGACATAGGCGTCGGTGGCATCGGAAGGCAGGGTGGCCTGCACGGCCAGCACCTGGTGGGTGGCGCTGGACGAAACGGCCAGGGAAGACGGCGGCATCAGCCGGGCGGCGGCGACCACCGCCAGCACGGCCGCCAACGCACTGGCACCCAGCCAGGCGTAGCCGCGCGGCCGCCGCGCACGGCCGGCGCCGTGGCGCGCATCGCGCAGCCGCGCCAGTGTCTGCGGCGACAGCGCCTGCAGCGAGGCGGCATGGCATTGGCGCATGCGGTGGTCGAAGTCGGACGGGGCGTTCATCGGAACTCCTCCAGTTGTTTCTGCAGAGCGTCGCGCGCACGCGACAGATGCGTCTTGACCGAGCCTTCCGAGCAGCCCATCGCACGCGCGGTCTGGGCCACGTCCAGCTCCTCCAGCACGCGCAGGGTGAAGGCCTCGCGCTGTCGGGCCGGCAGGCCGCGCAGGGCTTCCACCAGACGCGCATAGCCTTCGCGCTGGTCGTGGGTGTCGGCCGGGCCGGCGTGCGGATCGGCCCAGTCGATGAGCGACTCCTCGCTGCGCTCGCTGGCCGGCACCATCCAGCGCAGGCGGAAGCGCCCGCGGCGCTGCAGGTCGATCATGCGCCGGCGCAGGATGCTCCAGAACAGCGGCGTCCATTCGGCGGCGGGTTTGTCGGCGTAGGTCAGCATCTTGATCATCGCATCCTGGACCGCGTCCAGCGCGTCCTCGCGGCTGCGCAGCCCGGCCTCGGCGAAGCGGAAGGCTCGGGTGGAGATGCCGCCCAGGAACGCCTCCAGCGAGGCCGGGGGCACGGCGGGCGCAGGCGATTGGATGTCGGGTGGATCGGGGAGCAGGGGACTCACCAGCACGAGGATAGCCAACGCAGCACGGTTACCGGAGCAAACGCGCCGCGCGCGGCGCGGTTGACCGGCGCGGCGGGCCCGGTCAGGTCGCGGTTATGATGCGCCCCGCCCCGGTCGGTGCCGGGCGCGGGTCCATGAGGAGCGCGGTTCCATGATCGACGGCTTCGTTGCGCTGTACATCTTCATGCTGGCGGCCATCGCCGGCCACGTCATCATCTCGCGCGTGCCGGTGATCCTGCACACGCCGCTGATGTCCGGTTCCAACTTCATCCACGGCATCGTGCTGATCGGCGCGATGGTGGTGCTCGGCCATGCCGATACCACGCTGGAGAAGGCGCTGGGCTTCGTCGCGGTGCTGCTGGGCGCGGGCAACGCCGCCGGCGGCTACGTGGTGACCGAGCGGATGCTGGACATGTTCAAGCCCAGCCGCAAACCCGGGGACGCGCCGTGAACCCGACCACCGTGGGCGTGCTGGACTGGGTGGTCAGCGCCAGCTATCTGGTGGCGGCCACGCTGTTCCTGCTGGGCCTGCAGCGCATGGCCTCGCCGGTGACCGCGCGCAGCGGCATCCGCTGGGCCGGCGCGGGCATGCTGCTGGCCACCGGCGCCACGTTCTTCCTGCCGGGCCTGCACAACCTGGCGCTGATCGTGCTGGCGATGGCGATCGGCGTCGGCGCGGCCTGGATCTCGGCCAAGAAGGTGGCCATCACCGACATGCCGCAGATGGTGGCGCTGTACAACGGCATGGGCGGCGGTTCGGCCGCGGCCATCGGCGCGGTGGAGCTGCTGCGCTACGCCTTCATCGTCCATCGCGACACGTCCAACTGGAGCGAGGCCGCCGTGGCCCAGCTGGCCGCGCGTGCGCCCGGGGCGACCACGCTGGCGCTGGCGGTGATCGGCTCGGCCATCGGCGCGGTGTCGCTGTCCGGCTCGGTGATCGCGTGGGCCAAGCTGGACGGGCGCCTGGACCGGCGCGTGACCTTCCCGGGCCAGCAGCTGTTCAACCTGGGCGTGGCGCTGGCGGTGGTCGCGCTGGGCGTGTGGGCGGCGGTGTCGCTGTCGCCGCTGGCGATCGTGGCCTTCTTCGTGGCCGCGCTGGCGCTGGGCGTGCTGATGACCCTGCCCATCGGCGGGGCGGACATGCCGGTGGTGATCTCGCTGTACAACGCCTTCACCGGCCTGGCGGTGTCCTTCGAGGGCTATGTGCTGGGCAACGAGGCGCTGATCATCGCCGGCATGATGGTTGGCGCGGCCGGCATCCTGCTGACCCGGCTGATGGCCAAGGCGATGAACCGTCCGGTCAGCGGCGTGCTGTTCTCCAACTTCGGCGGCGGCGGTGCTGCGGCCGAGATCAGCGGCACGCAGAAGCCGATCGAGGCCGGCGACGTGGCGGCGATGATGGCCTACGCCGAACGCGTGGTGATCGTGCCCGGCTACGGCATGGCCGTGGCCCAGGCCCAGCACAAGATCTGGGAGCTGGCCCAGCGCCTGATCGCGCGCGGGGTGAAGGTGAAGTTCGCCATCCACCCGGTCGCCGGGCGCATGCCCGGACACATGAACGTGCTGCTGGCCGAGGCGGGCGTGCCCTACGACCTGATCGCCGACATGGACGACATCAACCCCGAGTTCCCCAACACCGACGTGTCGCTGGTGATCGGCGCCAACGATGTGGTCAACCCGGTCGCCAAGACCGATCCGGCCAGCCCGATCTACGGCATGCCGATCCTGGACGTGGTCGAGTCCCGCAACGTCATCGTCATCAAGCGCGGCAAGGGCACCGGCTTTGCCGGCATCGAGAACGCGCTGTTCTACGCCGACAACACGCGCATGCTCTACGGCGACGGCGCGGAGATGGCCAGCGCGCTGGTCAGCGAACTCAAGGCGCTCGACGGCGGCCACTGAGCCGCCGACAGCACTGCGCCCTGGACTTCAGCGCGCCAGCACCGCCGCCACGATCACCGCCAGGGCCATCAGCGCCCAGTCCAGCGGCGTGGTGGCCAGCGTGATCAGGGTCCAGGCCAGGTGCGCGCCGAGCTTGCCGGCCGATTCCTGCGGCGTCACGCCCATCATCACGCCCACCTGCAGCACCACGATGCCCCAGTTGGCCCAGGCCACCGTCAGCAGGGTCAGCAGGCCGGCCCACAGTGCGCGCCACGCGCCGGGCGCCATGCCGCCGGCGCGCAGCAGCCAGGCCGCGGTCAGCGCCGGCAGCAGCGCCATCCAGCCGCACTGGCGGTCCAGCCAGGCGGCCAGGCCGATCCACATCAGCGATTGCAGCAGGGCCAGCAGCGCGAAGACGACCAGGGCGGTCAGCGGAGGGAAGCGAACGGACGGGGCGGGCATCGGCAACGGCGCGCAGGGCAATCGGACAAGCATACCCGTCCCGGCCGGCGCGATCGGCCCGCAACGCTGTGGCGCGCGGCTTGGCGCCGTGGCCGGGCGATGCGCCGGGTAGAATGCGCGCTTGCCTCGCGGCCCCGCGTCCCCATTTCTCCCCCATGTATTCCAGCAGCAGCGAACCGGTCCAGTTCGAGCGTGATTGCGCCGCCGTCATGGTGCCCGCCGGCGAGTCGGTGACGCTCCCGGCCGGCACCTACGGTTACATCACCCAGGCCCTGGGCGGCAGTTACACCGTCTTCGTCGAAGGCAACCTGTTCCGCATCGCGGGCAAGGACGCCGATGCGCTGGGCAAGGAGCCGCCCGAGCCGCTGGAACTGGACGACAACGCCAGCGACGAGCAGGTCGAGCAGTTGGTCTGGCGCCAGCTGCGCACCTGCTTCGACCCGGAAATCCCGTTCAACATCGTCGATCTGGGCCTGGTCTACGAGGTCGACCTGCGCCATCGCGACGGCGGCGAGCGCGAGGTGGGCGTCAAGATGACCCTGACCGCGCCCGGCTGCGGCATGGGCGAGATCCTGGTCGACGACGTGCGCAGCAAGCTGGAGATGATCCCCACCGTCACCGAGGCCGATGTCGAGCTGGTGTTCGACCCGCCTTGGAACCGCACGATGATGTCCGAGGCCGCGCGTCTGGAAACCGGCATGCTGTAAGGCGCCGCGCCGGGGCCGGCGCATTGGTTGCGTGTGGTCGCGTCGGGTGAATCGCCGCGCGCGCGGCGCTATCCTTGCCGGGTTTTGTCCTCCAGCAAGGTCGCGGTCCATGTCTTCGTCACAGGCTTTCACCGTCCAGCCCTCCGCCGCCGCGCGCAGCGATGCCGATCGCCAGGCGATCCTCGCCGCACCGGGCTTCGGCAACCACTTCACCGACCACATGGTCGCCATCCGCTGGACGCGCGCCGACGGCTGGCACGACGCCCGGGTGCAGCCCTACGGTCCGCTGTCGCTGGATCCGGCCGCCTCGGTGCTGCACTACGGCCAGGAGATCTTCGAAGGCATCAAGGCCTATCGCCACGCCGATGGCTCGATCTGGACCTTCCGCCCGCAGGCCAACGGCGCGCGCCTGCAGCGCTCGGCCAAGCGCCTGGCGCTGCCGGAGCTGCCGGTGGAGCTGTTCGTCGAGTCGCTGCGCCAGCTGATCGCCGTCGACGGCGCCTGGGTGCCCTCGGCGCCGGAAACCAGCCTGTATTTCCGCCCCTTCATGATCGCCGACGAGGCCTTCCTGGGCGTGCGCGCGGCGCAGAAGGCGTCCTACTACGTCATCGCCAGCCCGGCCGGCCCGTACTTCACCAAGGGCGTGGCGCCGGTCTCGATCTGGCTGTCCACCGACTATGCGCGCGCCGGCAAGGGCGGCACCGGCGCGGCCAAGTGCGGCGGCAACTACGCCGCCTCGCTGCTGCCGCAGACCATCGCCCAGGCTCAGGGCTGCTCGCAGGTGCTGTTCCTGGACCCGGTCGAGGGCAAGTACGTCGAGGAACTGGGCGGCATGAACGTGTTCCTGGTCTTCGCCGACGGCCGCCTGGTCACCCCGGCGCTGTCCGGCAGCATCCTGGAAGGCATCACCCGCGAATCCATCCTGCAGCTGGTGCGCGACCGCGGCCTGCAGGTCGAGGAGCGCAAGGTCTCCATCGACGAGTGGAAGCAGGGCGTGGCCGACGGCACGATCTCCGAGGTCTTCGCCTGCGGCACCGCCGCGGTGGTCACCCCGATCGGCGAGCTGAAGGGCGAGGGCTTCGCCGTGGGCAGCCCGGATGCGCCGGCCGGCGAGGTCACCATGTCGCTGCGCAAGGAGCTGACCGACATCCAGTACGGCCGCCTGCCGGACCGCCACGGCTGGCTGGTGCGCCTGGATGCCTGATCGCAGACCCTGACGCGCCGCAGCAAGCGGCCCCCGACGCCCGGCCTCGCGCCGGGCGTCGTCGTTTGCGGCGAGGGATGTCTCGCCGAGGTCGCGGAATGACGCGCTCAGGCCATGAAAGGCCAAGACAGGACAGGTTTCGACCGCAACAGCTCGCATCCTGATGGTTTCAGTGGGTGTCTAGATGAGTTTTTTTCATGACGCACTCGGTCACAAAATGACATCGAGGCCATCTCGCGGCACGTTTGCCTCGGTTAGGTTTCGGTCAGGTTCGCCACAACGGCAAGCCCGTCCGCCGGAGGTCACACGCGCTGCAGTCCACGCCAAACAGCCCCCGATGTGGCCGTGGGTCATCGCCGGTTCTTCTCCGCGCCAAGCGCGGTCTACTCAAGCGAAAAAGGAATTCACGATGTCCGATGTTGTGTCCAAGCGTCGTCTGCAGCTGCGTGCCCTGACCGCCGCAACCGCCATCGCGTTGTCCACGATGGTGTTGTCCCCGGCGATGGCCCAGGGTCGGGTCAACCTCAGCGGCCTGCAGTCGACCGAGCAGCAGGGATTCCAGCGTTTCATCGTCAAGTACCGTGACGGCAGCACCAAGGCGACCAGCGACGCGTCGCTGACCCAGTCCCTGAGCAGCGTCGCGCGCGTCGTGCCCTCGGCGCAGGGCGCCACCCTGGGGCTGCGGCACCTGCGCCGCACCGCGGTGGGCTCGGACGTGCTGGTGGCCAGCCGCAAGCTGGACCGCGCCGACGCCGAAACGCTGATGCGCCAGCTGGCCGTCGATCCGGACGTCGAGTACGTCGAGGTCGACAAGCTCAACCATGCCACGCTCACGCCCAACGACACGCGCTTCGGCGACCAGTGGGACCTGGGCACCGGTACCGGCGGCATCTACGCCACCACCGCGTGGGACGTGACCAACGGCGCGGGCACGGTGGTGGCGGTGCTCGATACCGGCATCACTTCGCATTCGGACCTCAATGCGAACGTCCTGTCCGGCTACGATTTCATCGCCGACACCTTCGTGGCCAACGACGGCAACGGGCGCGACTCCGACGCCTCCGATCCGGGCGACGCCTATGCGGCCAACGAGTGCGGCGCCGGCATCGGCGCCTCCAACTCCAGCTGGCACGGCACGCACGTGGCCGGCACCATCGCCGCGGTCACCAACAACAGCAAGGGCGTGGCCGGTATCGCCTATGGCGCGAAGGTCCTGCCGGTGCGCGTGCTGGGCAAGTGCGGTGGCTACGACTCTGACATCGCCGACGCGATCATCTGGGCCTCCGGCGGCACGGTCAGCGGCGTGCCGGCCAACCAGAACCCGGCAGAGGTGATCAACCTGAGCCTGGGCGGCAGCGGCGCCTGCGGCAGCACGACCCAATCGGCGATCAACAGCGCCGTGTCGCGCGGCACCACGCTGGTGATCGCCGCCGGCAACGACAACACCAACGTCTCCAACGCCAGCCCGGCCAACTGCAACAACGTCATCGCCGTGGGTGCCACCACCAGCAGCGGTGCGCGGGCCAGCTACTCCAACTACGGCTCGCTGGTGGACATCGCCGCGCCGGGCTCGAACATCCTCTCCACGCTCAATTCCGGCACCACCTCGCCGGGTTCGGAGACCTACGCCTCCTACAGCGGTACCTCGATGGCCACTCCGCACGTGGCGGCCGTGGTGGCGCTGATGCAGTCGGTGGCCAACCCGGCGCTGACCCCGGCCCAGGTCGAGATGATCCTGAAGAACACCGCGCGGGCCTTCCCGTCCACGCCGTCGCAGCCGATCGGCGCCGGCATCGTGCAGGCGCGCGCGGCGGTGGATGCGGCCAAGGCCGGCGGTAGCAGTGGCGGCGGCGGTAGCAGTGGTTCGACGCTCACCAACGGCGTGGCGGTGACCGGGCTGTCGGCCAGTACCGGCAATTCGGTCAACTACACGCTCAACGTGCCGGCCGGCGCCACCAACCTGAAGTTCACCATCAGCGGTGGCTCGGGTGATGCGGACCTGTATGTGAGGTTCGGCAGTGCGCCGACCGATTCGACCTACGCCTGCCGGCCGTACAAGTCGGGTAATTCGGAGAGCTGCAGCTTCGCCTCGCCGCAGACCGGGACCTACTACGTGCGGGTCAAGGCCTACTCGACCTATTCGGGCGTGCAGCTGACCGGGAGCTACACCCCGTAATCCGTCACCAGGTTCGCAGGGTCGCGCAAGGATTGCGCGGGGTTAAGGACGCCCGCCCTGCGCCGTAAGGAAGCGCGCAACGAACGACCCGCCGGAGCAGGGATGCCCGGCGGGTTTTTTTTGTTGTTCCGCTGGAGTGCGGGTGCGTGCGCTACGACGAGCGCACTTCGCCCGCCAGCCTTGATCCGGCCGGGCGCGGCTCCTCGGCTCAGTCCGCCGACGCCGGGATGGGAAAGGACTGACCGCGCCTCGTGCTTTGGTGGGAGCCGCCATGGCGGCGATGAGGCTCGGCCGGGCAATGCTTGAGCAGCGCTGAAGCTTTGATGAGAAAAGCCCATCGCCGCCATGGCGGCTCCCACGCTGACTGGGGTCCGCACCCAACCGGTAGAGGCCCTCTGCGGATGGATCGGGGCTTCTTTCGAACCGAAGCCTCAACACATGACGCGCGAGGCAGCGGGCCGGCGGGCAGGGGGCGCGCCTAGCGAGGCAGGAGCCGAGCGCCCGAATCAGGGCAGGATGCCCTGATTGAGGGATAAGCGGCCCCTGCCCGCCGGACCGCTGCCCTTCCGAAGTAGGGCGCTCAGGCGATGTGCTCTCTCAATCTGGAGTAGATCTTTCAGGTTCCCGTGGTGGGAAGTCCGGCCGCGCAAGAGCCTCCGCTGACAGCCACGCCTCCTCAGGCCGGTTCGAAGCGGTTGGCCGCCACGTTCTTGCGCACATGGCGCGGATCCCAGATGCGGCCGTTCATGGCGATCCACACGCCTTCCGGCGCGGACTGCACCGCACCGACCGCGCAGCCGATGTTGAATTCGGCGTCCGAGCCGCGGAAGCCGGCCGGGTTGAGTGCGCCGGTGAGCACGATCACGCGGTCCTCCAGCGAGGCCAGCGCCTGTGCGGTCTGCACCATCGAGTCGGTGCCGTGGGTGATCAGCACATGGCGCGCGGACTGCGCGGCGATGGTGGCGCGCATCAACTCGCGGTCGGCGTCTGTGATGTGCAGCGAATCCTTGCGGATGATCGGGATCACCGTGAAGCGGAACGCGACGCCCAGCTCCTTGAGGATGCGACCGATCTGCGGCTCGCCGACCTGATAATCGGACTTGTCGTCGAAGTAGATCTTGTCGATGGTGCCGCCGGTGGTGACGATGAGCAGATCGTCCATGGGCGAGGAAAGAGCGTTCACGGCGTGGTCCAGGCAGGGATCGAAGACGGACGATTTTAGCGTGCGTCGCCGCCGGCCTTCGGCTTGCGGCCCAGCCGCGCGCGCAGCCCCGGCCAGCTGGAGGTCAGCACGATGGCCAGCGCCAGCAGCAGCTCGATCCAGCCGTACAGCCGCACTTCCGGATGCGACCAGGCCGTCATCACCCCGTGGCTGAACCAGCCCAGCGCCAGCACACCCGACCAGAACACCGCCAGCCGCGATCCCAGCCGCGCACCGATGGCCAGCACCAGCGGCGGGGCGGTGAACACCAGCAGCGTGGCCAGCACATGGCGATCGTCGCGGAACCACCAGCCGAACAGCGCCGACAGCGCCAGCAGCATCAGCGCCAGCAGCGGGCGCGGGGTGCGCACGCCGCTCATGGCGTGGCCTGCAGCCGACGCGCGATGTCGGCCAGACGCCGGCCCAGCGCACGGGCCAGCGCGGCCTCTTCCTCGCTGGGCTGCGGATCGTCCTCGCCGCCGGCCACGTGGCTGGCGCCATAAGGCGTGCCGCCGGTGCGCGTGGTGCTCAGCTGCGGCTCGGTGAACGGAATGCCGGCGATCAGGCAGCCGTGGTGCAGCAGCGGAATCTGCATACTCAGCAGCGTCGCTTCCTGTCCGCCGTGCTGGCTGGCGGTGGAGGTGAACACCGCCGCCGGCTTGCCCACCAGCGTGCCGCTGGCCCATTCGGCGCCCAGCGAATCGAAGAAGAACTTCATCGGCGCGGCCATGTTGCCGAAGCGCGTCGGGCTGCCGATCGCCAGCCCGGCGCAGTCGGCCAGATCCTGCTTGTCGACGTAGGGCGCCCCCTCCTCGGGGATCGGCGGCGCGCTGCGCTCGGTCACCACCGCCACCTGCGGCACGGTGCGCAGGCGCGCCGCCATGCCCTCGACCTCGCCGACGCCGCGTGCGATCTGCCGCGCCAGCCGCGCGACCGAACCGCCACGGCTGTAGTAGAGGACCAGGATCTCGGGCATCGGCGGGGCATCCACGCGGCAAGGGGGCGCCAGTATCGGCGCTGACAGGCCGGCTTGTCGCGGACGAGGATGGCCGCCACCACAGCCGCCCACGCCACTTCGGGTAGGCTTGGCCCCGATGTCCCTGGCCTCCACCTTGCATCGCTGGAACGAGCACGTGCGCGACCGGGCGCGGCTGACGGCGTTCGCGCGCTTTCTGCTGGGGCGCTTCTGGGACGACCGCCTGTTCCAGACCGCGGCCGCGCTGGCCTATACGACCATGTTCGCGCTGGTGCCGCTGGCAATGGTGGTGTTCGGCGTGCTGGCCGCGTTCCCCGGCTTCCGCCAGTGGAGCGACACGCTCAGCGACTACGTGTTTTCCAACTTCGTGCCCAGCGCGGCGCGCTCGGCGCAGGGCTATCTGAAGGAGTTCGCCGCGGCGGCGCGCGATCTGACCGTGGCCGGCGTGATCGCGCTGGTGATCTCGCTGCTGATCACGCTCAACAGCGTCGAGGCCGCGTTCAACCGCATCTGGCGCGTGTCGGGCACGCGCCCGCGGCTGGGGCGCTTCGTCATGTACTGGACGGTGCTGACGCTGGGCGCGCTGCTGTCGGCCGCTTCGCTGGCGATCACCGCCAAGGTGTTCGCGCTGCCGCTGTTCCGGACCGCCGAGGGGCGGCAGGTGGCCTCGCTGGCCCTGTCGCTGGCGCCGGTGCTGATCGAGCTGTGCGCCATCGCCGCGATCTACCGCGTGGTGCCGCATCGATCCATCCAGTGGCGCTACGCCTTCGCCGGCGCGCTGCTGGCCACGGTCGGGCTGGAGGCGATCAAGTGGGGCATGGGCCTGTATCTGGCCAGCTTCAATTCCTATACGCGCATCTATGGCGCGGTGGCGGTGGCGCCGATCCTGATGCTGTGGATCTATCTGAGCTGGAGCTCGATCCTGCTCGGCGCCTCGCTGGCCTCGTCGATGGCGGCCTTCCGCTACCAGCCGCAGGCCATGCGCCTGCCCGAGGGCTTCGAGATCTACGGCCTGTTGCGCCTGCTCGGGCGCTTCGTCGAGGCGCGGCGCCACGGCCATGGCCTGACCGACAACCAGATCATGAAGCTCGAGCCGATGCTGACCGACTCGCTGGTCCAGGAACTGATCGGCCATCTGGCGCGCATCAACCTGCTGCGCTGCGCGGACGACGGGCAGTGGCTGTTGGCCCGCGATCTGGAAGACACCACGCTGGCCGAACTCTACGAGGCCTGCCAGCTGCGCATCCCCATCGCCGAGGTGACGCTGCCCTGCCAGGACGACGCGCTGGGCGTGGCCGCGCGCGAGGCGCTGGACCGCGTCCGCCTGCCCGTGCGCGAGCTGCTGCAGCACCACGCCGGCACCCTCTACCGCAACCTGCCCGAGTCGCCCCGCTGATGACGCCCTCCCGTTCCCGCGTTCTGTCCCTGTCCCTGGCCTGCACGGCGCTGCTTGTGCTGGCGGCCTGCCAGCGCGCGCAGGCGCCCGCCACCTCCGCACCCGCCGTCGCCGCGCCCGAAACGACCACCGCGCCGCCGTCCACGCCGGCCGCCGCCGATGGCCCGGTCGCGCTGAAGCTGACCGCCACCGACGGCAGCACGCTCGACCTGGCCACGCATCGCGGGCGCTGGGTGGTGGTGAACTTCTGGGCGACCTGGTGCCATCCCTGCCTGGCCGAGATGCCGGCCCTGTCCGAACTGGACCAGCGGCGCCAGGACATCGACGTGGTCGGCCTGGCCTTCGACGACATCGCGCCGGATGCGCTGGTGGCCTTCCTCAAGCAGCACCCGGTCGCCTATCCGATCGCGCAGGTGTCGATGGATCACCCGCCGGCCGCGTTCGAGCCGCCGGCCGGCCTGCCCACGACCTATCTGCTCGATCCGCAGGGCCGGATCGCCAAGCGCTTCCTCGGGCCGATCACCCCGCAGGAGATCGAACAGGCCGTCGACGCCGGCACGGCGGCCAAGTCCTGAGCGCCATCGCCGCCCGGTTCCTGGTCAGCGGACGGGTGCAGGGCGTGTTCTTCCGCGCCTCCACCCGCGATCAGGCCCGTGCGCTGGGGCTGGACGGCTACGCGCGCAATCTGGCCGATGGCCGGGTCGAGGTGGTGGCGCGCGGCGAGCCCGCCGCCGTGGAGGCGCTGGCTGCCTGGCTGGCGCACGGCCCCGCGCTGGCGCGGGTCGATACGCTGGAACGTGCCGCCTGGGATGAGGCGGTCGCGCCGGGCTTCGGCATCGGCTGACGGCCGCCGCCGTCGTGCTCAGCCTGTGCTCTGGCCCGGCAGCATGGCGGTGGCCAGACGGGCCAGGCCGCGGCGCGGCACTTCCGGGTCGAGCGACAGCTGCAGGGCCTGGGCCAGGCGCTGCGGAAAGGCCGCGTCGTTGTCCAGGAAGAAGGCCCGCGCGGCCTCGCCCAGCGCGGCGCAGGTCTCGGGGCTGAGCGCCAGCGCGCGTTCGACCACCGCCTCGATCGCCTCGGCCTCCACGCGGTAGCGCGTGCCCAGCGCCATCGCCCGCTGCGCCGAGGGCTGCAGCAGCAGGCCGCGCTCGGGGGTGACCAGCTCGTTCATCGGCTCGCCGTCGGTGGTGATGACCACCGCGCCGGTGCTCAGCGCCTCGACCAGGTAGTGGCCGAAGCCTTCAGCCTCGGACGGGCACAGGTGGAAGGCGTGCGCGTTCTGCAGTTTGCGCAGCTGCGCATCGTCCAGGTAGTCCAGGCGGTGATTGATGTTGGGGGCCACGATCCGGGGCACATCGCGCGACTGCACCACCGTCAGGGTCGGCCACTCCGGGTGGCGCAGCCAGGCCTGGACCACCGCCTCGGTGCCCTTGGCCGTGCTGCGCCCGGCCACATGCAGGAAGGCGCGGCGGCGCGGCACGCTGGCGTCGAAGCGGTCCTCGCTGGTGAAGCCGATGTAGCGCGTCTCGCAGCCCAGCGCGCCGAACACCCGCTCGGCGTGGCGGGTCTTGCACAGCACCCGCTCGAACCGCGGCAGCAGCGGCAGCCACTTGTCCAGCATCCACTCCGGATTGGGGACCAGCACGTTGCGCCGGGCGGCCGGCAGGCAGCCCCGGTAGACGCGCTCCAGGAAGATCTGGGTCTCGATGCGCCCGGTGGCCAGGGCCCCCAGTCGGGCCCGGGCCTGGCGCAGGTTGTTGCCCATCCGCGACCCGCCGAAGGCCAGCGCCTGGCTGCCGATCTGCGCGCTGGCCAGGGCCCGCGACATGATGACCAGGTCGCGGCGCAGCCCCACCCCGTTGTCACGGGTGATCAGGCGGACGCGCGGCGGGAGGGGGGGCGAGGCGGAAGCAGGGGCGAAATGCAGCATGGGTGACGTCCGGCACGGGCACAGGTGCCGTGATGAACACATGATGAAAGGTTTAGCGCATTTCGTCACGCTGCGGGGGCAGCATTTGTCACCGTGTATTCAGTCGCTGTGGCCCGGACGCCCTCGCCGGGCCATCGGCTGACGCGTTACCGGCGTTACCGCTCGTCGCTGGTGTCCGGGATCGGCTCGATCAGGTGGTAGCTCTCGGTCAGCAGCTTGCCGTGCAGGGGTTTCATGTCCAGCCGGGCCGGTGGCACTGTGGTATCCGGCAGGCGCGAGAGCAGGTCACGGATCAGGGTGATGCGCCCGCGCCGCTGGTCGTTGAAGTCCACCAGGGTCCACGGCGCGTGGTGAGTATGGGTAGCGGCCAGCATCGCCTCGCGCGCCTCGGTATAGGCCGCGTACTGCTTGCGCGCCTCCAGATCCACCGGCGAGAGCTTCCAGCGCTTGAGTGGGTCCTCCAGCCGCTCGGCGAAGCGCGCCTCCTGCTGGGCCTGGTCCACGGTCAGCCAGTACTTGAACAGCAGGATGCCGTCGTCGATCAGCAGGCGTTCGAAGATCGGCACCTGCTGCAGGAAGGACGCGTACTGGTCCGGCGTGCAGAAGCCCATGACCCGTTCCACGCCGGCGCGGTTGTACCAGCTGCGGTCCATCAGCACGATCTCGCCGCCGGCCGGCAACTGCTGCACGTAGCGCTGGAAATACCACTGCGTGGCTTCGCGGTCGGACGGCTTGGGCAGCGCCACGACCTTGCACTGGCGCGGGTTGAGGTGCTCGCGGATGGCATCGATGGCCCCGCCCTTGCCGGCGGTATCGCGGCCTTCGAAGATCACCACCACGCGCTTGCCGGTCTGCAGCAGCCAGCGCGACAGGTTGACCAGCTGCAGCTGCAGCGGCGCGAGTGCTTCCTCGTAGTCCTTGCGCTTGAATTTCTTGCTCATGACGGGTCCTGGCGCGGGCGTGGCGGCCGAGCTTATTCCTTCAGCCGTGGCCGCAGGGTCGCCAGGTTGCAGGGCCGGGTGCGGGCGTCGAGCTGGGCCGAGACGATCTTCTCCCAGGCCGTGCGACAGGCGGAGGTCGAGCCCGGCAGGCAGAACACGAAGGTCTGGTTGGCCAGCCCGGCGAAGGCGCGCGACTGCAGCGAGGAGGTGCCGATCTCCCCCACGCTGACCGCGCGGAACAGCTCGCCGAAGCCGGGCATCTGCTTGTCCAGCAGTGGCGCGATCGCCTCGGGCGTGGAATCGCGCCCGGTGAAGCCGGTGCCGCCGGTGATCAGCACGCCGTCCACCTCGTCATCGGCGATCCAGGCCGAGACGATGGCGCGCATGCGGTAGATGTCGTCCTTCACCAGCGTGCGCTCGTGCAGCAGGTGGCCGGCGTCGGTGGCGGCCTGGACCAGGTAGTCGCCGGAGCTGTCGTTGGCCAGGGTGCGCGAGTCGGAGACGGTCAGCACGCACAGGCGCAGGGGAATCAAGGTATCTGCATGGCTCATCGCGCCAGCCTAAGCCCAGGGCGGTGAGGCTTCAACGAAGGCCATGTCCAAATGAAAGACGCCGGCCTCCCGAAGGAAGCCGGCGCCGGTGCGGACCGCAGCTGACGCTTACGGCTGGGTGCTGGCGTTGGCCGACCCG
The DNA here is from genome assembly GCF_004283755.1 of Pseudoxanthomonas winnipegensis. Taxonomy (GTDB): domain Bacteria; phylum Pseudomonadota; class Gammaproteobacteria; order Xanthomonadales; family Xanthomonadaceae; genus Pseudoxanthomonas_A; species Pseudoxanthomonas_A winnipegensis. Next base: position 188,375 of record NZ_SHMH01000001.1, on the reverse strand, counting down.
TTGGCCGAGCCGCCGACCGAGGCGTTCACGCCCTTGCGCGAGGCGCTGCCGCTGGTGTTGCCGCTGGTGTTGCCGGAGGCGGCGGCGTTGCTGGTGCTGTTGCCCAGGCTGTTGCCCAGCGCGCCGTTGCCGTTGGCGTTGCCCGAGGCCGAGCCGTTGGCGCTGGTCGACGCGGCGCTGTCACCGGCCTGCGAGGCGGCGCTGCCGACCTGGCTGGCGGCGCCCTGCACACCGCTCTGGGCGCGGGTCGCGGCGGCCTGCGCGCCGTTGCGCACGCGGCCGGCGGTGTTGCGCACGCCCTGCGTGGCCTGGCTGGCGCCGGCGCGGGCCGAGCCGACGGCCTGCGCCGCGCTGGACTCGGCGGCGCTGGTCACACCGCTGGTGTCGAGGCTGGCCGAGCCAGCCGCGTTGCCGGCCCCGTTGAGCGCACCGCTCAGGTCGCCGTTCGAGGCACTGGCGGCGGCGTTGCCTGTGCCGCTGGCGTCACCGGTCAGCGACGCGGTCGAACCGGCGGCGTTGCCCAGCGCCTGCGCCTGGCCGCCGACCGACTGCGCCTGGTCGCGCACCGAGGCGGCGGTGTCCGACGCGCGCTGCTGGGCGCGCTGGGTGGCGCGCTCGGCGCGGTTGCGGGTCTGCTGCAGGCGATCGCCGGCCATGCCGCGGGTGTTGTCGATGGTGTTGCCGATGCCGTTCACGGGCGCACCGACGCCGCCGATCTGGCCGCCAAGGTTGCCGGCGCCGCCGATGGCGCCGCCCACCTGGCCACCCAGACCGCCCAGGACCTGAGCCGATGCACCGGTGCTGGCCAGCGCGATGATGGCGGCCGTGGCCCACGTCAGAGTGTTGTGACGCATGAGATGTCTCCCTCGTTGGCGCGGGAAATCCGCTGCCTTCAGGAAGCACTACGGCCCAGCGGGAAAATTTCTTCCCGGCGTTTCTAACGTGTTGCCGCCTGTTCATCTGGCGTGCCCGGGACCAGCCCGCGGCCGTAGACCGGGTCCGGGCCCGGCTTGCCGAGGTCGCGCGCATGCGCCGCCAGGGCGGCGAGCAGGGCGTCGGCATCCTCGTCCGGATGCACGGCCAAGGCTTTCGCAGCGAGCGCGGCCACGCGCGGGGCGGCGAACGAGGTGCCGCGCATGCGTTCGAACCTGCCGCCCGGCGCGGCGGCCTCCACCTGCGCGCCGACCGCCGCCAGATCCACCTGCGGACCGCGCCCGGCTTCGGGCAGGACGCGATCGCGCGGATCGACCGCGGTCACGCCGATCACCTCTGGATAGGCCGAAGGAAACAGCGGCGCCGCCGCCGGCCCATCGTTGCCGACCGCGGCGACCACGACCATGCCGCGCCCGATGGCGGCGGCCACCGCCCGCTTGAGCAGCGCATTGTCCGGCCCGACCAGGCTCAGATTGACCACGCGGACCTGCTGCCGGGCCAGCCAGGCCAGGGCCTGGGCGACTTCCAACGCGTTGCCGCCGGTCGGCGCGCCGCAATACACATCGGCGGCGAACAACTGCACGCCGGGCTGCGCGTGCTGGCCATCGCCGACCAGCAGCGAGGCCACCGCGGTGCCGTGCAGGTCCGGGTGCGGCTGGTCGTCGCAGCCCCAGCGCTGCACCTGCGCGCCTTTCAGCGCGGGGTGGCCGGCGTCCACGCCGCTGTCGACCAGGCCGACGCGCCAGGGCGTGGCCCCTCCCGCGGCGGGCGTCGCCGCAGCGCCGCTGGCCGCTTCGGCCGCGCCGCTGCTGGCATAGAGGTGGTCGTAGTCGTAGCTGCCGGCCGGATCGAGTGCGCGCAACGCTTCGACCGCCCGGCGCGTGGATTGGCCGGCCGGCGCGCGCAGCGCCACAACCTCCAGGTCCAGCCCGTCCAGCCGGCGCGGCGCCTCGACGGTGAAGCCCGCCTGGCGCGCGCGTTCCAGCGCCTCGGGGGTCGGCGCCAGCGCCAGGACCTGGCTGCGGATCACCACGTTGTCATTGGGGTCGGTATCGAGCACGTCGCGGTGCTCGCGCAGCAGCTGGCGCTGGCCGAGCTGGCGTGCGTGGGTGAGGGTGCGGTCGGCGAGGGTGGTGGCGTCGCGCATCAGCGGGTCCACGACCTGCCCCAGCGTCCGGGTGATCGGCGCGGCGGCCTGCGGCAGGGGCGGCAGCGGCTGCAACTGGGCCATGGCGACCGGCGCACAGGCCAGCAGCGCCGCAAGGGCGACCGTCTGCGCTAGGATCGCGCCGCCTTGGGATCGCCGTGGCAGGGGGAAAAATGTTGCGCGGGTCATGGAAGCAATCTGGCTTCCCAATCGTATATCAGGCATGAAGCAGGACGCGGCGAGCCCGTGTTTCCGCCAGGCGCTGTGCGAGCGGCTGCCCAAACTCCGCCGTTACGCACGCAATCTGGCCGGCACACCGCACGATGCGGACGACCTGTTGCAGGTCGCCGCCGAGCGCGCCCTGGCGCGCGCGGCGCAGTGGGATCCGGCCCAGCCGCTGGATCCCTGGCTGTATCGCATCGTGCGCAACGCCTGGATCGACGAGGTGCGCGCGCGCCGGCGCGGCCAGGAGGTGTTCGCCGATGCGGAGCTGGGCGAGCAGGTCGGCGAGGACGCGGTCGGGGCGCACGCGCTGCGCCTGTCGGTGGAGGCGGCGATGGCGCGCCTGCCGGAGGAACAGCGCAGCGCCATCGCGCTGGTGCTGGTGGAAGGCCTGGCCTACCGCGAGGCCGCGCAGGTGCTGGAGATTCCGATCGGCACCCTGACCAGCCGACTCGCGCGTGGACGCGAGGCGTTGCAGGCCCTGCTGGGCGAACCTGGAGAAGCGACATGAACATCGACGACGCCACCCTGATGGCTTACCTGGACGAAGAGCTGGACCCGCAGGACGCGGCGCAGGTCGATGCCGCGCTGGCGCGCGATCCGGAACTGGCCGCGCGTGTGGCGCGGCAGCAGCGTCTGGACGCGCGCCTGCGCACTTCGCATGCCGCCACGCTCGAGGAGCCGATGCCCGACGCGCTGGTGCAGTTCGTCCTGGGCCACGGCGCGGCATCGCCCGCGGCCGAGCCGACGGCGGCGCCGAGCAACGTGGTGGCGTTCCCGCCGCGCAAGCGGGCGCGCACGCTGTGGACGCATCTGGGCGCGCTGGCGGCCGGCGTCGTGCTGGCGGTGATCGCGCTGCCCTGGCTGCGCGGCACCGGCGGCGCGGATTGGGTGCAGGGCGCCGACGGCCTGCAGGCACGCGGCGCGCTGGCCGCCGCGCTGGACGATCAGCTCTCTGCCGACCGCGCGGGCAAGGTGCAGATCGCCCTGAGCTTCCGCGACCAGGACGGGCAGTACTGCCGCGCCTTCCGCGTCGAATCGGCCAGGACCGCGGGCCTGGCCTGCCGCGGCGCCCAGGGCTGGTCGCTGCCGGTGCTGGCGCGCGATGCCGAGCACGCGCAGGGCGAGCTCAGGCAGGCCGCCTCGCCGCTGCCGCCGGCGGTGCTCGATGCGGTGGATGCGCGTATCGACGGCGACGCGCTGGATGCCGGTGGGGAGCAGGCTGCGCGCAAGGCGGGCTGGCGCTGAGCGACGGGCTAGCCGGCGGAACAGGGTCAGGCGGACTGTCGCTTCCTGGAAGCATGCACCTTCCAGTGGGCTCCCTGTTTCAAGTCCCTACAGTCCCACTACCGTCGTTCCCGCGAAGGCGGGAACCCATGGACGTTGACGCGGGAAACTCGAAGGCACTGGGTGCCCGCGTCCGCAGGAGCCACGGCTGTTGGTGTTCTGCCTTGGGGCGGCCATCACCTGGTTCGATGCCCTGTGATCTGAAGCGTCACGTCCATGGATTCCCGCCTTCGCGGGAATGACGGACTGATGCATGTCCGCGAGTGCATGGACGGCGCGGGCTCTCCCCACCGCGCTCTTGGCTTTCAGCCTGTCGCGCCGTTCCCTCGACCCGCTACGCGCGTGCCGGAACGACGGCCTGATCCACCCAGCAGGCGCGCCCACGCTCTGCGCTTGGCTCAGCCCTCAGCCAACCGCGCCAGTTCGTCGGCCTGGTGCTCCTGCGCCAGCCGGCCGATCAGCTCGTCCAGGCCGCCTTCGATGATGTTGGGCAGGTCGTACAGGGTCAGGCCCTCGACGCGGTGGTCGGTGATGCGGCCCTGCGGGAAGTTGTAGGTGCGGATGCGCTGGCTGCGGTCGCCGCTGCCGACCTGCAGCTTGCGCGTCTGCGCCTCGGCCGCGGCCTGCCGGCTGCGCTCGGCGTCCAGCAGCTGGGCCTTGAGCCGCTTCATCGCCTTGTCGCGGTTGGCGTGCTGGCTGCGCTCGGTCTGCGACTCGACCACCACGCCGGTCGGCACGTGGGTGATGCGGATCGCCGAATCGGTCTTGTTGACGTGCTGGCCGCCGGCGCCGGAGGAGCGGAAGGTGTCGACCTTCAGATCGGCCGGATTGATCACGATCTCCTCGACCTCGTCGGCCTCGGGGATGATCGCCACCGTCGCGGCGGAGGTATGGATGCGGCCCTGCGATTCGGTCGCCGGCACGCGCTGCACGCGATGGGTGCCCGACTCGAACTTCAGCCGGGAATACGCGCCGCGGCCGACGATGCGCGCCACCACTTCCTTGTAGCCGCCGTGCTCGCCGGGGCTGTCGGATTCCACTTCCACCTTCCAGCCCTGGCGCTCGGCGTAGCGCGCGTACATGCGGAACAGGTCGCCGGCGAAGATCGCCGCCTCGTCGCCGCCGGTGCCGGCGCGCACCTCCAGGAACAGGTTGCCCTCGTCGCGCGGATCGCGCGGGACCAGCAGGGCCAGCAGTTCGTCCTCCAGCTCGGCCAGGCGCGTCTGCGCGCTGGCGATTTCCTCTTCGGCCAGCTCGCGCATCTCCGGGTCGGCGCGCAGCGCCTCGGCGGCGACCAGGTCGGCCTTGGCGCGCACCTCGGCGTCCAGTGCGCTGGCCAGCGGCGCCAGCTGGGCGAACTCGCGCGAGAGGTCGCGGAAGCGCGTGGTGTCGGCGACGACGGACGGGTCCGCGAGCAGGCGTTCGAGTTCTTCGCGACGCTCGGCCAGCGCTTCCAGCTTACGGCGCAGGGTCGGCGTCATCGGGCAACGTGGCGTGGGAGTAGGGGGCCTTGGCCGGGAACAGCCGTTCGGCGGCGCGGGTGAGTTCGGTATCGCCGCGCAGCGCCGCTTCGCGCAGGGCGGCGGTCGGCGGGTGCAGCAGGCGATTGGTCAGGGTGTGGGCCAGCTGCTCCAGCACCTGGGCCGGGTCGCGGCCGTTGGCCAGCTGCGCCTGGGCCTTCTCCAGCGCATCGCGGCGCGTGGTCTCGCCGTAGGCGCGCAGGCGCTTGAGCGGCTCCTGGCGCGGGGCGGCCTGCAGCGTCTCGACGAAGCGCGCCACCTGCAGGTCGATGATGGCCTCGGCCTCGTCGGCGGCCTGGCGGCGGCTGCGGCGGTTTTCCTCGACCGCGCGCTCCAGGTCGTCGACCGTGTAGAGATAGGCGTCGGCCAGGTCGGCGACGCTGGCCTCGATGTCGCGCGGCACGGCCAGGTCGAACAGCATCATCGGCTTGTGCCGGCGCCGCGTCAGCGCCTGGGCGACCTGCGCGCGGCTGATCACCGGCTCGCGCGCGGCGGTGGCGGAGAACACCACGTCGGCCTCGGCCAGGTGGCGGTCCAGCTCGTCCAGGGGCAGGGCATAGCCGCCGTGCTGGCTGGCCAGCGCCTGGGCATGGGCCAGGGTGCGGTTGGCGATCAGCAGGCGCCGCACCTTGCCTTCGCTCAGATGCCGGGCGGCCAGCTCGATGGTCTCGCCGGCGCCGACCAGCAGCACGGTCGAGTCGCTCAGGCGGGCGAAGGAGTTCTGCGCCAGCCGCACCGCGGTGGAGGCCACCGACACCGGGTTGGCGCCGACGCGGGTGTCGGTGCGCGCGCGCTTGGCCACGGCGAAGGCCTGCTGGAACAGCCGGTCCAGGCCGCTGCCCAGCGCCTGATGCTCGCGCGCCAGGGCCCAGGCGTCCTTCACCTGGCCCAGGATCTGCGGCTCGCCCAGCACCATGGAATCCAGCCCGGTGGCCACGCGGAACAGGTGGCGCACCGCGTCGGCATCGCGGTGGCGATACAGATACGTGTCCAGTCCCTCGCCATGCGCGGCCAGCCACTGCACCAGCGGCGTGGCGTCGTCGGCCACGGCGTAGAGCTCGGTCCGGTTGCAGGTGGACAGCAGCGCGGCCTCGCTGACCTGCGGCAGGGCGCGCAGCGCGTCCAGCGCCGCAGGCAGCGCCTCGCCGGCAAAGGCCACCCGTTCGCGCAGGGTGACCGGCGCGGTCTGGTGATTCAGTCCAAGGACCCACAACGTCATTTCGGGGCTTGCGCTAAGCTGCTGGCGTGTTGTTGCCTGCCATTTTACGGCCCGGTTCCCCCTAATGCCCGCAAAGATGCGTTTCGTCCCGCCGTTGCTGCTGTTCGTTGCCGGATTCGCATCCTCTGCCGCGGTCCTCGCCAAGGAGTCGGTCCCGCCAGGCGGGACGACCGGCGCGGTGCTCGAGCCGGTCATGGCCGGCGAATTCGCCCTGCAGGCTGGCAAGCTGCCCGAGGCCGCGCGCTGGTACCTGCAGGCCGCCCAGGCCGGCCACGACGTGGGCCTGGCCGAACTGGCCACCCGCATCGCCCTGCTGGCCAATGACGACGCGCGCGCCGCGCAGGCGCTGGCGCTGTGGCAGCAGCGCGCGCCCAGTTCGCTGGCCATGCGCGCGGCCCAGGCCACCGTGGCGCTGCGCGAGGGGCGCGAGCGCGTGGCCCGGCGCCAGCTCGAATCCCTGCTGCGCGACAGGGACCCGCAGGCCTGGCGCTACGCGCTGACCGTGCTGGGCAGCGGCGGCCGCGACCCGGCCCTGGCCGGGCGCCTGCTCGGCCAGCTGCTGGACGACAAGGCGCTGCCGAACGACCTGACCGCCTGGCTGGCCTTCGGCGGCCTGGCCCAGTCGCTGGACCAGCCGGCGCTGGCCGAACGCATCGTCGGCGAGGTGGTCAAGCGCTTCCCGGTCAATCCGCGCGTGGCCCTGCTGCATGCCAGCCAGCTGCGCCAGGCTGGCAAGCTCGACCAGGCCCGCCAGGTGCTGGCCGACCTGCAGGGCCAGGCCAACCTGGACCCATCTGTGCGCCTGGGCGTGGCCGCCGAATACGACCACCTGGGCTCGCCCGCGCTGGCCGCCGCCGCCCTGGCCAAGGGGCCGCAGGACACGCGCAGCTTCGGGTTGCGCGCCTCGCTGCTGGCCAAGGCCCAGGATGACGCCGGCCTGGCCGCGCTGTACGACGAGGCCAAGGCCTCGGCCGAGGCGCAGGACCCGGCCCAGCGCCTGCTGCTGGGCCAGATCGCCGAATACCTCAAGCGCCCGCAGGACGCGCTGGGGTGGTACGAGGGCGTCGGCGCCGGCGAGCACGCGATCGAGGCGGGCCTGCGCGCGATCGGCACCCTCGACCAGCTCGGCCGCACCGAAGAGGCCTTCGCCCGGGTCCATGCCATGCAGGCCGACGCGTCCATCGACGAATCCGCCCGCCGCGACGCCTACCTGCTGGAGGCCGAACTGCGCCAGAAGCACGACGACGATGCCGGCGAACTGGACGCCCTGGCCCGCGGCCTGGCCGCCTATCCCGACGACAACAACCTGCTCTACGCGCGCGGCCTGGCCTGGGAGCGGCGCGACCGCATCGACCGCGCCGAGGCCGACCTGCGCCGCGTGCTGGTCACCGACCCGACCAACACCGCCGCGCTCAACGCGCTGGGCTACACCCTGGCCGACCGCACCGACCGCTACAAGGAAGCGCTGGAGCTGATCGACCGCGCCCGCGCCGCGGCGCCGGACGAGGCGGCGATCATCGACAGCTACGGCTGGGTGCTCTATCGCCTGGGCCGCAAGGACGAGGCGCTGGTGCAGCTGCGCCGCGCCTACACGCTGATGAAGGACCCGGAGATCGCCGCCCACCTGGGCCAGCTGCTGTGGGAGAAGGGCCAGCACGAGGAGGCGCGCAAGCTGTTCGAAGAGGCGCGCCGGCTCGATCCGGACAACCGCTCGCTGCAGCGCGCGCTGGAGAAGACCGGCGCATGATCGCTCGCCTCCTGTCCGTGGCCGCGCTGTGCGGCGTCCTGCTGCTGGCTGGCTGCGCCAGCCCCGGCGTGCGTGGACCGGCGCCGGCCCCGGTCGATGCTGGTATCGCGGCCGACGCCCAGGCCGCGCGCGAGACCTGGCTGGCCGCCCACCGCGACTGGTCGATGACCGGGCGGGTGGCGATCCGCCGCGCCGACAAGGGCGGCAGCGGCCGCATCGACTGGACCCAGCGCAGCGACGCATTCGATGTCGCGCTCGCCGCACCGGTCACGCGCCAGACCTGGCGCCTGGTCGGCAGCCCCGGGCACGTGCGGCTGGAGGGCGTTGACGGCGGCCCGCGCCAGGGCGCCGACGCCGGCCAGCTGCTGTTTGAGACCACCGGCTGGGAGATTCCCGTGCAGGCCCTGGCCTACTGGATCCGCGGTCAGGCCGCGCCGACGCTGGCGCCGGCCCGGCTCGCCTACGGTGCCGACGGGCAGCTGTCCCGGCTGCAGCAGGGCGGCTGGACCATCGACTTCACCGCCTGGCAGCCGCCGGCGGCGGACGGCACGCCGGCGCTGCCGGCACGGATCGAGGCCCAGCGCGGCGATGCGCGCGTGCGCCTGATCGTCGACACCTGGCAACCGGCCGTCGCGACGCCATGAGCCAGTCCCTCGTGCCCGGCGGCTGGTCCTGGTGGCCGGCGCCGGCCAAGCTGAACCTGTGTCTGCGCATCACCGGCCGTCGCCCGGATGGCTACCACGAGCTGCAGAGCGCCTTCCGGCTGCTGGACTGGGGCGACACTGTCGGCATCCGGCTGCGCCAGGACGGGGTGATCGCCCGCGTCGGCGACTCGGTGCCGGGCGTGGCGGAGGCCGACGATCTGCTGGTTCGTGCCGCCAAGTTGCTGCAAAAGCACGCCAACGTCGCGCTTGGTGCGGATATCCGCGTCGAAAAGCGCATTCCGGCCGGCGGTGGCTTCGGCGGCGGTTCGTCCGATGCCGCCACCGTCCTGCGCGTCCTGGACCACCTCTGGGGCACGGCCCTGGGCGAGGACGCGCTGGCCGCGCTGGGCCTGACGCTGGGCGCGGACGTGCCGATCTTCGTGCGAGGGCGCAACGCCTGGGCCGAAGGCGTCGGCGAGCGCCTGACCCCGATCGCGCTGCCGCCGGCCTGGTATGTGCTGGTCGACCCCGGCCTGCATGTCGCCACGCCGGTCCTGTTCGCCTCCCCGGATTTGACGCGCAATGCCGCACCCGTGAAAATAGCGGACTTCCTTTCCGGATCCGTGCCCGACAACGTGTTCGAGCCGGTGCTGCGTCGTCGCGAACCTGCCATCGAGGCGGTCTTCGCCACGCTCTCGCGCATCGGGACGCCACGACTGACGGGGACGGGCAGCGGCTGTTTCGTGGAGTTCGCAAGCCTTCAGGCCGCCCAGGCCGGACTGGCCTTGCTGCCGAGCGAACTGCGCGGCTGGGTGGTGGCCGGGGCGGCGCGTTCGCCCCTGCTGGACGCCCTGGACGGGAGCGCACGCAAGGACTGATCCACTGGGGCGTCGCCAAGAGGCCTAAGGCACCGGGTTTTGATCCCGGCATTTCGTAGGTTCGAATCCTACCGCCCCAGCCAATGTCCTCATCGCATGCGCGCGCGGCCCGACCGGTTGCCTCATCGGCCCGGGACGCGCAAGGCGAGTCCTCGGCCTGCACGCCACGCAGTCCGGCGCCCGCGCAGTGCCGTCCATCCCGCTTTCCTGCCGCTGTCCCACGAGATTCCCATGCAAGACGATCGCAGCCTGCTGGTCTTTTCCGGCAACGCCAACAAGCCGCTGGCCCACAGCATCTGCCGCGAACTCGGCGTGCGTCCGGGCAAGGCGATGGTCTCGCGCTTCTCCGACGGCGAGGTGCAGGTGGAGATCGAGGAGAACGTGCGCCGGCAGGAGGTGTTCGTGATCCAGCCGACCTGCGCGCCCAGCGCCGAGAACCTGATGGAGCTGCTGGTGATCATCGACGCGCTCAAGCGCGCCAGCGCCGCCAGCGTCACCGCGGTGGTGCCGTACTTCGGCTACTCGCGCCAGGATCGCCGCCTGCGCTCCTCGCGCGTGCCGATCACCGCCAAGGTCGCCGCCAAGATGTTCAGCGCGGTCAACGCCGACCGCGTGCTCACCGTCGATCTGCACGCCGACCAGATCCAGGGCTTCTTCGACATCCCGGTCGACAACGTCTACGCCTCGCCGCTGCTGCTGGCCGACATCTGGCGCGCCTACGGTACCGACAAGATGATGGTGGTCTCGCCGGACGTGGGCGGCGTGGTGCGCGCCCGCGCGGTCGCCAAGCGCCTGGACGATGCGGAGCTGGCGATCATCGACAAGCGCCGTCCGCGCGCCAACGTGTCCACGGTGATGAACATCATCGGCGACGTCGAGGGCAAGGAGTGCGTGATGGTCGACGACATCGTCGACACCGCCGGCACCCTGTGCGCCGCCGCCGCGGCGCTGAAGGACCGGGGCGCGACCAAGGTCGCCGCCTACTGCACCCATCCGGTGCTGTCCGGCCCGGCCGTGGACAACCTCAACAAGTCGGTGCTGGACGAGCTGGTGGTCACCGACACCATCCCGCTGTCGGATGCGGCCAAGGGCTGCAGCAAGATCCGTCAGCTGTCGGTGGCCAGCATGCTGGCCGAGACCATCCGCCGCATCGCCTTCGGCGAGTCGGTCAGCTCGCTGTACGTGGATTGAGGTCGGGATTGGGGATTGGGCATTGGCGATTCGCAAGGCGTTAGCGCGCTTGGCGAATCCCCAATCCCGAATGCCGAATCCCGGCCTTCCAACGGCTCTCCTGGTCGCGGGGGAGTCGCATCGCCACCGCGAGGTGGCTTACTCAAGCAAAGAAGTGAAAAACCCATGGCAACGACACATGAAATCAAGGTGGAGCGCCGCGAGGACGGGGGGAAGGGTGCGAGCCGCCGCCTGCGTCACGCTGGTAGCGTCCCCGCCATCGTCTACGGTGGCGACCTCAAGCCGGTCAGCATCCAGCTGAGCCACAACGACGTCTGGCTGGCCAGCCAGCACGACTGGTTCTACTCCTCGATCCTCTCGCTGAGCCTCAACGGCGACGTGCAGAAGGTGCTGCTGCGTGACATGCAGCGCCATCCGTACAAGCAGCAGATCATGCACCTGGACTTCCAGCGCGTGAACGACAAGGAGTCCATCCGCACCGCCGTGCCGCTGCACTTCCTGGGCCAGGACACCTCGCCGGCCGGCAAGGCCGCCGACGTCGTGGTCGCCCACGAGCTCAACGAAGTCGTGGTCGAGTGCCTGCCGGGCGACCTGCCCGAGTTCATCGAGCTGGACCTGTCCAACCTGGCCGTCGGCGACGTGATCCACCTCTCGCAGCTCAAGCTGCCCAAGGGCGTGGAACTGCCGGAGCTGAAGCTGGGCGCCGAGCACGACGTGGCCGTGGTCACCGCCAAGTACGTCAAGGTCGAGGACGAGTCCGCCGAGGGCGAGGCGTCGGCCGACGTGCCGGCCGCCAAGGTCGCCGACGACAGCGAAGCCAAGGACGCCGAGTAACCGGACGCGCCGGGGCGCGCCAGCGGCGCGTCCCGGCGGTTCGGCGAACCTTCGATGGAAGGCGTGCGTCTCATCGTCGGGCTGGGCAATCCCGGACCCGAACACCTGCGGACCCGGCACAACGCCGGGTTCCGTTTTGTCGACACCCTCGCCATGCAGCTGGGCGCGCGCTTCGCCGTGGACGCCAAGCTGTTCGGCGAGACCGCCCAGGTCAGCCTTGGCGGGCAGACGGTGCGCCTGCTCAAGCCGGCCACCTACATGAATCTATCGGGCAAGTCGGTCGTGGCGGCCCTGCGCTTCTGGAAGCTCGAGCCCGAGCAGACGCTGCTGGTCCACGACGAACTGGACCTGCCGCCCGGCATCGCGCGCCTGAAGTTCGACGGCGGCCACGGCGGCCAGAACGGGCTGCGCGACACCATCAGGCTGCTGGGCCACGCGCGCTTCGGCCGCCTGCGCATCGGCATCGGCCATCCCGGCCACAAGGACAAGGTCACCGGCTGGGTGCTGGGCCGACCGAGCGCGGACGACGAAATCCTGATCGGCCGTGCGATCGACGACGCGCTGGACGTGCTGCCCCTGGCAGTGGCCGGCGATTTCAACGAGGCGATGAAGCGGTTGCACACGCAGGGCAAATAGGGAATGGGGAATGGGGAATGGAAAGGCGGCCACGCTCTTCGATTCCCTATTCCCGATTCTCCATTCCCGGATGACACACATGGGCATCAAATGCGGCATCGTCGGCCTGCCGAACGTCGGCAAGTCGACCCTCTTCAACGCGTTGACCAAGGCGGGCATCGCCGCGGCCAACTTCCCGTTCTGCACCATCGAGCCCAACGTGGGCGTGGTGCCGGTGCCGGATCCGCGCCTGGGCGCGCTGGCGGAAATCGTCAAGCCGCAGCGGGTCGTGCCCACGGCGGTGGAGTTCGTCGACATCGCCGGCCTGGTCGCCGGTGCGGCCAGCGGTGAGGGCCTGGGCAACAAGTTTCTGGCGCACATCCGCGAGGTCGATGCGATCACCCACGTGGTGCGCTGCTTCGAGCATGGCGACATCATCCACGTGAACAACAAGGTCGATCCGATCTCGGACATCGAGACCATCGACACCGAGCTGGCGCTGGCCGACCTGGACAGCGTGGAGAAGGCGCTCAACCGCGCCGAGCGCGGCGCCAAGGGCGGCGACAAGGAAATGATCGCGCGCAAGCCGGTGCTGGAGAAGCTGCGCAAGGCGCTGGACGACGGCAAGCCCGGTCGTGCGGCCGGCCTGGACGAGGAGGAGAAGGCGCTGGTGCGCGACCTGTTCCTGCTCACCCTCAAGCCGGTGATGTATATCGCCAACGTGCTGGAGGACGGCTTCGAGAACAATCCGCACCTGGACGCCGTGCGCGCCCGCGCGCAGGCCGAAGGCGCCCAGGTGGTGCCGGTGTCGGCGGCGATCGAAGAGGAGCTCTCGCAGCTGGAGGACGCCGACCGCGACGCCTTCCTGGCCGACCTGGGCCTGGAAGAGCCCGGCCTGAACCGCGTGATCCGCGCCGCCTACCAGCTGCTCGGCCTGCAGACCTACTTCACCGCCGGCGTGCAGGAAGTGCGCGCCTGGACGGTCAAGGCCGGCTCGACGGCGCCCAAGGCCGCGGCGGTGATCCACACCGACTTCGAGAAGGGCTTCATTCGCGCCGAGACCATCGCCTACGACGATTTCATCAAGTACAAGGGCGAGGCCGGGGCCAAGGAGGCCGGGCGCCTGCGGCTGGAAGGCAAGGAGTACAAGGTGCAGGAAGGCGACATCCTGCATTTCCGCTTCAACGTATGAGCCGGACGCGGCCCTGCGGGTCGCTATTGCCTAGTCGTCATGAGAAGGCCGCGCATTGCGCGGCCTTTTCGTTGCATGCGTCCTGGAGTCGCTGACAGGCATCCCTGTCGTCGTTCCCGCGAAAGCGGGAACCCAGCGACTCTGGCGCAGTGAGCCAAGGGCGCTGGGCGCTGCGGACACGGCACGCGTCACCCGTTCCGGGATCCCGCCGGACCGCTCAATCCGAGCGGCCCACCAGCTCACGCCCGATCAGCATGCGCCGGATCTCCGAGGTGCCCGCGCCGATCTCGTAGAGCTTGGCGTCGCGCCACAGCCGCCCGGTCGGGTACTCGTTGATGTAGCCGTTGCCGCCCAGCGCCTGGATCGCCTGTCCGGCCATCCAGGTGGCCTTCTCGGCGCTGTAGAGGATCGCCCCGGCCGCGTCCTTGCGCGTGCTGCGGCCGCGGTCGCAGGCGCGCGCCACCGCGTACACGTAGGCGCGGCAGGCGTTGAAGCCCACGTACATGTCGGCCAGCTTGCCCTGCATCAGCTCGAACTCGCCGATCGGCCGGCCGAACTGCCGCCGCTGGCGCACGTAGGGCAGCACCGTGTCCAGGCACGCGGCCATGATCCCCAGCGGACCGCCGGAGAGCACGATGCGCTCGTAGTCCAGGCCGGACATCAGCACCTTCACGCCCTGGCCCAGGCCGCCCAGGATGTTCTCCTCGGGCACCTCGCAGTCCTCGAACACCAGCTCGCAGGTGTTCGACCCGCGCATGCCCAGCTTGTCCAGCTTCTGCGCGGTGGAAAAGCCCTTGAACCCGCGTTCGACGATGAACGCCGTGATGCCGCGCGCCCCGGCCGCCGGATCGGTCTTGGCGTACACCACCAGCGTGTGCGCGTCGGGCCCGTTGGTGATCCACATCTTGGTGCCGTTGAGCAGGTAGCGATCGCCGCGCCGGTCCGCGCGCAGCTTCATGCCGACCACGTCCGAACCGGCCCCGGCCTCGCTCATCGCCAGCGCGCCGATGTGCTCGCCGCTGACGAGCCTGGGCAGGTAGCGCGCCTTCTGCGCGGTGTCGCCGTTCTTGCGCAGCTGGTTGACGCACAGGTTGGAATGCGCGCCGTAGGACAGGCCGATGGCCGAGCACGCGCGCGAGATCTCCTCCATGGCCACCACGTGCGCCAGGTAACCCAGCGCAGTGCCGCCGTATTCCTCCTCCACGGTCAGTCCGAGCAGGCCCATCTGCCCCAGCTGCGGCCATAGCGCGTTAGGGAAGGCGTTGTCGCGGTCGGCCTGGTCGGCCAGCGGGGCGATCACCTCGCTGGAAAACGTGCGCACGGCGTCGCGGAGCTGGTCGATGTCCTCGCCAAGCTCGAAGCTGAAATCCTGTGTCATGAGTCTCCGAAGTCAGGCGCCACGCCACGATCCGACGCGCTGCGCACCATACAGGCTGAAGACGAGCGCCCGTGATGGCACGCCGCAGGGCAACATGGTGCTTCCCGTGGCGGCCATTGCCTGCCACAATGCGCGCCCCCGCGGCAGGCCGCCGTGGGGCTCGCCTTCGCAGGCGAGCATGCGCCCGCTCCAGGCGCATCGGTGAATCGGGCAGGATCCTCGCGCAGTCGTTGACAGCACATCGATCCCACGCCAGAATCACCGGCTGTTTCACCCCGGCCCGAAAGGCCGGACCCAAGCGTCATCCGGAGGGATACCCAAGCGGCCAACGGGGGCAGACTGTAAATCTGCTGGCTTACGCCTTCGGTGGTTCGAATCCACCTCCCTCCACCAAGAAGTTCGAGCAGTTGCGGTATCCCGGCGCGGGAGTAGTTCAACGGTAGAACCTCAGCCTTCCAAGCTGATGGTGCGGGTTCGATTCCCGTCTCCCGCTCCATTGAACTGCCGCTCCATCGTCGCCAGATGGTCCGCAGCTGCCACACGTTTCACGCTCACGTAGCTCAGTCGGTAGAGCACCTCCTTGGTAAGGAGGAGGTCGAAGGTTCGATTCCTTTCGTGAGCACCATCCAAGCAGTACGTTTCACCCTCTTATCTAACGATCCGAGAAGAAGCAGCCATGGCAAAGGGTAAGTTCGAGCGCACCAAGCCGCACGTGAACGTGGGCACGATTGGTCACGTTGACCATGGCAAGACGACGCTGACGGCGGCGCTGACCAAGGTGGGCGCGGAGCGTTTCGGCGGCGAGTTCAAGGCCTACGACGCGATCGACGCGGCGCCGGAAGAGAAGGCGCGCGGCATCACGATCTCCACGGCGCACGTGGAATACGAATCGCCGAGCCGCCACTACGCGCACGTGGACTGCCCGGGCCACGCCGACTACGTGAAGAACATGATCACCGGCGCCGCCCAGATGGACGGTGCGATCCTGGTGTGCTCGGCCGCTGACGGCCCGATGCCGCAGACCCGCGAGCACATCCTGCTCTCGCGCCAGGTGGGCGTGCCGTACATCGTCGTGTTCCTGAACAAGGCCGACATGGTGGACGACGCCGAGCTGCTGGAGCTGGTGGAGATGGAAGTCCGCGAACTGCTGAGCAAGTACGAGTTCCCGGGCGACGACACCCCGATCATCCACGGTTCGGCCCGTCTGGCGCTGGAAGGCGACCAGTCGGAGATCGGCGTGCCGGCGATCCTGAAGCTGGTCGAGGCGCTGGACACCTGGATTCCGACCCCGGAGCGTGACGTCGACAAGGCGTTCCTGATGCCGGTGGAAGACGTGTTCTCGATCTCGGGCCGCGGCACCGTGGTGACCGGCCGTATCGAGCGCGGCGTGATCAAGGTGGGCGAGGAAATCGAGATCGTCGGTATCCGTCCGACCCAGAAGACGACCGTGACCGGCGTGGAAATGTTCCGCAAGCTGCTGGACCAGGGCCAGGCGGGCGACAACGCGGGTCTGCTGCTGCGCGGCACCAAGCGTGACGACGTGGAGCGTGGCCAGGTGCTGGCCAAGCCGGGTTCGATCACCCCGCACACCGAGTTCGAGGCCGAGGTGTACGTGCTGTCCAAGGATGAGGGTGGCCGTCATACGCCGTTCTTCAAGGGCTACCGTCCGCAGTTCTACTTCCGCACCACCGACATCACCGGTGCGATCGAGCTGCCGGAAGGCACCGAGATGGTGATGCCGGGCGACAACGTGAAGATGAAGGTCACGCTGATCAACCCGGTGGCGATGGACGAAGGCCTGCGCTTTGCGATCCGCGAGGGTGGCCGTACCGTCGGCGCCGGCGTGGTGGCCAAGATCATCAAGTGACGTGACGGCGCGCTCGCGCGCAAGCGCGAGCGCCTTTGCCGGAGCGTCATCCCCGCGAAAGCGGGGATCCAGCGACTCGACATAGACGCACCAAGCTATCAGTCCCGCACCCGCGGGAGTCCACGCATCGGCACGGGCGAGTCTTGCGGTTCGCCGGTGCCTTTACAGTTCATACGCCAGTAGCTCAATTGGCAGAGCAGCGGTCTCCAAAACCGCAGGTTGGGGGTTCGAGTCCCTCCTGGCGTGCCACTGTCCAGATCGTCCCGCCTTCGCAGGCGGTGCAGTGCAAGGCGGCACATCCAACCCGAATGAACAGCAAGATCCAACCATCCAAGGCGCCGACCACGTCCGCGGGCGATATCGCCAAGTACGTGGCGGCCGGGGCACTGGTCGTTGCCGGCCTGGTGGTGTGGTGGTGGTCTGCCGGCCAGTGGGCGACCCCGCTGCGCGCGCTGATCGTGATCGTCGGCCTGGTCGCCGGCGCCGCGGTGTTTGTGGCCACGGCCAAGGGCAAGGACACCCTGGAATTCCTGTCCGAGTCGCGCTTCGAGCTGCGCAAGGTGGTGTGGCCGACCCGTCAGGAGTCGCTGCGCATGACCTGGGTGGTGATGGTGGTGGTGGTGATCCTCAGCCTGATCCTGGCTGGCTTCGACTTCGGCATTCAGTGGCTGGTCGAAAAACTGTTCACGATGGGCCGTTGAGGAGATTTCCACAGTGAAGCGTTGGTACGTGGTACACGCCTATTCAGGCTTTGAGAAGTCCGTGGCACAGGCGCTGCGCGATCGGATCGTGCGCGACGGCATGGAAGATCGCTTCGGCGACGTGCTGGTGCCCACCGAGGAAGTGGTGGAGATGCGGTCGGGCCAGAAGCGCCGGTCCGAGCGCAAGTTCTTCCCCGGCTACGTGCTGGTCCAGATCGAGACCCACGACGAAGCCGGCATCCCGCGCATGGACAACGAGTCCTGGCACCTGGTGAAGGACACCAGCAAGGTCCTGGGCTTCATTGGCGGCACCGCCGACCGTCCGCTGCCGATCCGCGACGAAGAGGCTGCCGCGATCCTGGACCGTGTTCAGGAAGGTGTCGAGAAGCCGCGTCCGAAGGTGCTGTTCGAGCCGGGCGAGATGGTCCGCGTGGTCGACGGCCCGTTCAACGACTTCAACGGCGTGGTCGAGGAAGTCAATTACGAGAAGAGCCGCCTGCGCGTGGCCGTGCTCATCTTCGGCCGCTCCACCCCGGTGGAGCTGGAATTCGGCCAGGTCGAGAAGGCCTGAGCCCCCGCCGCCGGCGCCGCTTGCGCCGGACGGCCCAAAACCTGCTATAGTGCCCGGCTCCCTTGTCCGGTCAGCCGGGCAACCGCAATGGCCGCCCTCGTTGGCGGCCTTTGTCGCGAACGCATACGCGATGTCGGGACGCGTGATTTTCCCGATCCGATGGGGAGCCTGATCCTAGGCGCTAGCACCCGGAGAGCATTGAAATGGCAAAGAAAGTTGTCGGTTACATCAAGCTGCAGGTGAAGGCCGGCCAGGCCAACCCCTCGCCGCCGGTCGGTCCTGCGCTGGGTCAGCGCGGTCTGAACATCATGGAGTTCTGCAAGGCGTTCAACGCAGCGACCTCCAAGCTCGAGCCGGGTCTGCCGACCCCGGTCATCATCACCGCCTACTCGGACCGTACCTTCACCTTCGTGACCAAGTCGACCCCGGCTTCGGTGCTGCTGAAGAAGGCGGTGGGCATCCAGTCCGGCTCCAAGCGCCCCAACACCGAGAAGGTGGGCAAGGTCACCCGCAAGCAGCTCGAGGACATCGCCAAGGCGAAGGAACCCGATCTGACCGCGGCCGATCTGGACGCGGCGGTGCGCACGATTGCGGGCTCGGCCCGTTCCATGGGTCTGACGGTCGAGGGCTGAAGACATGGCAATGAACAAGCGACAGAAGGCCATCCTGGCCGCCGTGACCCCGGGCAAGGCGTACGCCTTCGAAGAGGCCGTGAACATCCTCAAGACCGCCGCCAAGGCCAAGTTCGTCGAGTCCATCGACGTGGCCGTGCGTCTGGGCGTGGATGCCAAGAAGTCCGACCAGCAGGTGCGCGGTTCGACCGTGCTGCCGGCCGGTACCGGCAAGGCCGTGCGCGTGGCGGTGTTCGCCCCGGCCGGTGCCAAGGCTGACGAAGCCCTGGCCGCCGGCGCCGAAGCGGTCGGCATGGACGACCTGGCCGAGAAGATGCAGGCCGGCGATCTGAACTACGACGTGGTCATCGCCACGCCGGACGCGATGCGCGTGGTCGGTAAGCTGGGTCAGGTCCTGGGCCCGCGCGGCCTGATGCCGAACCCGAAGGTCGGCACCGTCTCGCCGAACCCGGCCGAAGCGGTGAAGAACGCCAAGTCGGGTCAGGTGCGCTACCGCACCGACAAGGCCGGCATCATCCACTGCACCATCGGCAAGGCCTCCTTCGAGGACGAAGCCCTGAAGAACAATCTGCAGGCCCTGCTGGCCGACCTGGTCAAGGCCAAGCCCTCGACCGCCAAGGGCCAGTACCTGCAGAAGATCTCGATCAGCTCGACCATGGGCCCCGGCGTGACCGTGGACCAGTCCTCGCTGAACCTGAAGTAAGAAAGACGGGAACGCGTAGCGGGGCAGGGCGACGAGTCAAGGCAAAGGAACAGCGCCGGCCACTCGTCTCTCGATCCCCGCCATGTGTTCCCGCGTTTGGGGGCGATCTGCGGTGCGAGCCGCAGAAAGCCGTCAAAGACCGCAGGTGCGGTCAGCGCGCTCCGACGACGGGCAGGGAAGCTCGGTCCTGGCAAGGATTCGGCGTCGGCGCTAGCGGGACTGCTTGATTGGCCTTGGGCCAGCCCGCGCAGATGGTGCCGCCTTCATCGGTTTCTGGTCTTGCTTCGCGCAGGCCAGTTGATAAGGCCACCAGTGGGACGCGAAGGCGTCCCCGGCGTCCAGGACGGACGCTGCCCTGGACCGCAAGCGGCAGGAGCCGTGAGCGGAGTTCACAATGAGGAGTGATTAATGGCTCTCAATCTGTCCCAGAAGCAAGAAGTTGTCGCCGAGCTGGCAGACGTCGCCGCCAAGGCGCACTCCTTGATCGCCGCCGAGTACGCAGGCACCACGGTCTCCCAGATGACCGCGATGCGCAAGCAGGCGCGCGAGTCCGGCGTGTACCTGCGCGTGGTCAAGAACACCTTGGCCGCCCGTGCTGTCGAAGGTACCGAATACGAGTGCGCCAAGGACTCGCTGGTCGGACCGCTGCTGTACGCGTTCTCGACCGAGGAGCCCGGCGCTGCCGGTCGCCTGATCAAGGAATTCGCCAAGTCCAACGACAAGCTGCAGCCCAAGGTTGTGGCCGTGGGCGGCCAGCTGTATCCGGCCAGCCACGTCGACGTCCTGGCTTCGCTGCCGACCCGCGATCAGGCCCTGGCCATGCTGGCCCGCGTCCTGGCCGAACCCGTCACGATGTTCGCCCGCGCCATCAAGGCCGTGGCCGAGCAGCAGGGCGGTGGCGATGCAGCGCCGGCCGAGGCGGAAGCCCCGGCTGAAACGGCCTGATTCCCGTATCCCATTCCAGAAATTTGACCGAAGGTAAACACAATGTCCCTGTCCACCGAGCAGATCGTCGACGCCATCGCTGAAAAGACCCTCATGGAGATCATGGAGCTGGTCAAGGCGATCGAAGACAAGTTTGGCGTCTCCGCCGCCGCCCCGGTTGCCGTTGCCGCCGCCGCTGGCCCGGCCGCCGCCGTCGAAGAGCAGACCGAGTTCAACATCATCCTGAAGGACGCCGGCGCCAAGAAGGTCGACGTCATCAAGGCCGTCCGCGCCATCACCGGCCTGGGCCTGAAGGAAGCCAAGGACCTCACCGAGGCCGGCGGCGTCCTGAAGGAAGGCGTGTCGAAGGAAGATGCCGAGAAGATGAAGAAGGACCTCGAGGCCGCTGGCGCGACCGTCGAAGTGAAGTAATTGCAATTCGTCGCCTAGTTCCATCGGCGACACCCAAAGGCCGGGGGCGAAAGCCCCTGGCCTTCGGTCGTTGTTGAAAAAGCAGTCCGCAACACGTAAGTCGTAGCAAACAACGCCGTTCGTTGTCCGCCGCACCGCGGCGAGAAAATCCACGAGTTGGTAGTTGGAAGTAGCGGGAGATGGCGTGCTGGTGCCGGCAATACCAGCGACTTCCAACTGACAGTTCTTCCCATTCGAAAGAATGTTCCCCAGGGGTCGCGGACGCGTGGCCCCCCGATGCCAGAGGCAATGTCCCATGTCGACGACATACTCGTTCACTGAAAAGAAGCGCATCCGCAAGGACTTCGGCAAGCAGCGGTCGATCCTCGAGGTCCCGTTCCTGCTCGCCATCCAGGTCGATTCCTACCGCGAGTTCCTGCAGGAGCACGTTGACGCCGCCAAGCGCGAGGACCGTGGCCTGCACGCCGCGCTCAAGTCCGTGTTCCCGATCTCCAGCTACTCCGGCAACGCCGCGCTGGAATACGTCGGCTACAAGCTGGGCGAGCCGGCCTTCGACGAGCGCGAGTGCCGCCAGCGTGGCATGAGCTACGGCGCCCCGCTGCGCGTGACCGTGCGCCTGGTCATCTACGACCGCGAGTCCTCGACCAAGGCCATCAAGTACGTGAAGGAGCAGGAGGTCTATCTGGGCGAGATCCCGCTCATGACCGACAACGGCACCTTCATCGTCAACGGCACCGAGCGCGTCATCGTCTCCCAGCTGCACCGTTCGCCGGGCGTGTTCTTCGACCACGACCGTGGCAAGACCCACAGCTCGGGCAAGCTGCTTTACAGCGCCCGCATCATCCCTTACCGCGGCTCCTGGCTGGACTTCGAGTTCGATCCGAAGGACGCGCTGTTCACCCGTATCGACCGTCGCCGCAAGCTGCCGGTGTCGATCCTGCTGCGTGCGCTGGGCTACTCCAACGAGGAGATGCTCAACCACTTCTTCGAGATCAACACCTTCCACATCGACCCGAGCGAAGGCGTGCAGCTGGAGCTGGTGCCCGAGCGCCTGCGCGGCGAGACGCTGAACTTCGACCTGGCCGATGGCGACAAGGTCATCGTCGAGGCCGGCAAGCGCATCACCGCGCGCCACGTCAAGCAGCTGGAAGCCTCCGGCATCGCCGCGCTGGCCGTGCCCGATGAGTACCTGGTGGGCCGCATCCTCTCGCACGACGTGGTCGATGCCTCGACCGGCGAGCTGCTGGCCAACGCCAACGACGAGATCACCGACGACCAGCTGGCCGCGTTCCGCAAGGCCGGCGTCGAGGTGGTGGGCACGCTGTGGGTGAACGATCTGGATCGTGGCCCGTACCTGTCCAACACCCTGCGCATCGACCCGACCAAGACCCAGCTCGAGGCCCTGGTCGAGATCTACCGCATGATGCGTCCGGGCGAGCCGCCGACCAAGGACGCCGCGCAGAACCTGTTCCACAACCTGTTCTTCACCTTCGAGCGCTACGACCTGTCGGCCGTGGGCCGCATGAAGTTCAACCGCCGCGTGGGCCGCAAGGAAACCACCGGTGAGTCGGTGCTGTACGACCACAAGTACTTCAGCGTGCGCAACGACGAGGAATCCAAGCGCCTGGTCGCCACCAATGGCCAGAGCTCGGACATCCTGGACGTGATCTCGGTCTTGACCGAGATCCGCAACGGCCGCGGCGTGGTCGACGACATCGACCACCTGGGCAACCGTCGCGTGCGTTCGGTCGGCGAAATGGCCGAGAACGTGTTCCGCGTGGGCCTGGTCCGCGTCGAGCGCGCGGTCAAGGAGCGCCTGTCGATGGCCGAGTCCGAAGGCCTGACCCCGCAGGAGCTGATCAACGCCAAGCCGGTGGCCGCCGCGATCAAGGAGTTCTTCGGCTCCTCGCAGCTGTCCCAGTTCATGGACCAGAACAACCCGCTGTCGGAAGTCACGCACAAGCGTCGCGTCTCGGCCCTGGGCCCGGGCGGCCTGACCCGCGAGCGCGCCGGCTTCGAAGTGCGCGACGTGCACCCGACCCACTACGGCCGCGTCTGCACCATCGAGACGCCGGAAGGCCCGAACATCGGCCTGATCAACTCGCTGGCGGTGTATGCCCGCACCAACGCCTACGGCTTCCTCGAGACGCCGTACCGCAAGGTCGTGGACGGCCGCATCACCGACGAGATCGAGTACCTGTCGGCGATCGAGGAGAACGAGTACGTCATCGCCCAGGCCAACGCGCTCAGCGATGCCAAGAACCAGCTGACCGAGCAGTTCGTGCCGTGCCGCTACCAGGGCGAGTCGCTGCTCAAGCCGCCGTCGGACGTGGACTTCATGGACGTCTCGCCCATGCAGACCGTTTCCATCGCCGCGGCGCTGGTGCCGTTCCTGGAGCACGACGACGCCAACCGCGCGCTGATGGGCGCCAACATGCAGCGCCAGGCCGTGCCGACGCTGCGTGCGCAGAAGCCGCTGGTCGGCACCGGCATCGAGCGCGCCGTGGCGCGTGACTCGGGCGTGACGGTCAATGCCCGTCGCGGCGGTGAAGTGGTGCAGATCGACGCGGCCCGCATCGTGGTCAAGATCAACGAGGACGAGATCTCCGGCGAGCACGATGCCGGCGTGGATATCTACAACCTGATCAAGTACACCCGCTCCAACCAGAACACCTGCATCAACCAGCGTCCGCTGGTGAACGTGGGCGACGTGGTGGCGCGCGGCGACGTGCTGGCCGACGGTCCGTCCACCGACATCGGCGAACTGGCCCTGGGCCAGAACATGCTGATCGCGTTCATGCCGTGGAACGGCTACAACTTCGAAGACTCCATCCTGCTCTCCGAGCGCGTGGTGGAAGAGGATCGCTACACCACGATCCACATCGAGGAACTGACCGTCCAGGCGCGCGACACCAAGCTGGGGCCGGAGGAAATCTCGGCCGACATCCCCAACGTCTCGGAGAGCGCGCTGAACCGCCTCGACGAGTCCGGCGTGGTGTACATCGGCGCCGAAGTGCGCGCCGGCGACATCCTGGTGGGCAAGGTCACGCCGAAGGGCGAGAGCCAGCTGACCCCGGAAGAGAAGCTGCTGCGCGCGATCTTCGGCGAGAAGGCCTCGGACGTGAAGGACAGCTCGCTGCGCGTGCCCCCGGGCATGGACGGCGTGGTCATCGACGTGCAGGTGTTCACCCGCGACGGCATCGAGAAGGACAAGCGCGCGCGCCAGATCGAGGATTCCGAGATCAAGCGCGTCAAGAAGGACTTCGACGACCAGTTCCGCATCCTGGAGAACGCGATCTTCGCCCGCCTGCGCTCGCAGCTGGTCGGCAAGGTGGCCAACGGCGGTGCCGGCCTGAAGAAGGGCGACACCATCACCGACGCCTACCTGGACGGCCTGAAGAAGGCCGACTGGTTCGCCATCCGCATGAAGGATGACGACGCGGCCGACGCCATCGAGCGTGCGCAGAAGCAGGTCCAGGCGCACGAGAAGGAGTTCGAGCGTCGCTTCGCCGACAAGCGCGGCAAGATCACCCAGGGCGACGATCTCGCGCCGGGCGTGCTGAAGATGGTCAAGGTGTTCCTGGCCGTGAAGCGCCGCATCCAGCCGGGCGACAAGATGGCCGGCCGTCACGGCAACAAGGGCGTGGTCTCCAACGTGGTGCCGGTCGAGGACATGCCGTACATGGCCAATGGCCAGACCGTGGACATCGTGCTGAATCCGCTGGGCGTGCCTTCGCGCATGAACATCGGCCAGATCCTCGAGGTGCACCTGGGCTGGGCCGCCAAGGGCCTGGGCAAGCGCATCCAGACGATGCTGGAGCAGCAGCGTGCGGTCAGCGAGCTGCGCGCGTTCCTGGCCAAGGTCTACAACCACGACAAGGCCCTGGCCGGTGATCGTGTGGACCTGGACCAGTTCAGCGATGAGGAGCTGATCGGCCTGGCGCAGAACCTCACCGACGGCGTGCCGATGGCCACCCCGGTGTTCGACGGCGCCCACGAGGACGAGCTGCGCGAGATGCTCAACCTGGCCTATCCGGACGGCGATGCGGAAACCGAACTGCTCGGCTTCAACGCCAGCAAGACGCAGATGCAGCTGTACGACGGCCGCACCGGCGAGGCGTTCGATCGCAAGACCACGGTCGGCTACATGCACTACCTGAAGCTGAACCACCTGGTCGACGACAAGATGCACGCGCGTTCCACCGGCCCGTACTCGCTGGTCACCCAGCAGCCGCTGGGCGGCAAGGCGCAGTTCGGCGGCCAGCGCTTCGGCGAAATGGAAGTCTGGGCGCTGGAAGCCTACGGCGCGGCGCACACCCTGCAGGAAATGCTGACCGTCAAGTCCGACGACGTGCAGGGCCGCAACCAGATGTACAAGAACATCGTCGATGGCGAACACGAGATGGTCGCGGGCATGCCGGAGTCCTTCAACGTCTTGGTGAAGGAAATCCGCTCGCTGGCCATCAACATGGAGCTGGAAGACAACTGAGGAGGCGGGAATGGGGAATCGGGAATAGGGAATGGTCAAAGCCGGCGCGCAGGCGCCGCCGACCATCCCCAGTCACCCGATTCCCCGCTTCTGACGATTCCCCATTCTCAATTCCCGATTCCCGGAGAAGAACATGAAAGACCTGCTCAACCTCTTCAACCAGCAGCGCCAGACCCTGGACTTCGACGCGATCAAGATCGCGCTGGCCTCGCCGGATCTGATCCGCTCGTGGTCCTTCGGCGAAGTGAAGAAGCCGGAAACCATCAACTACCGTACCTTCAAGCCCGAGCGTGACGGCCTGTTCTGCGCCGCCATCTTCGGACCGATCAAGGACTACGAGTGCCTGTGCGGCAAGTACAAGCGCATGAAGCACCGCGGCGTGGTCTGCGAGAAGTGCGGCACCGAGGTGACCCTGGCCAAGGTGCGCCGCGAGCGCATGGGCCACATCGACCTGGCCTCGCCGGTCGCGCACATCTGGTTCCTCAAGTCGCTGCCCTCGCGCATCGGCCTGATGCTGGACATGACCCTGCGCGACATCGAGCGCGTGCTGTACTTCGAAGCCTACGTGGTGACCGAGCCGGGCCTGACCCCGCTGGAAAGCCGCCAGCTGCTGACCGAAGAGCAGTACCTGACCGCGCGCCAGGAGCACGGCGACGACTTCGACGCCGCCATGGGCGCCGAGGCCGTGTTCGAACTGCTGCGCCACATCGACCTGCAGGCCGAGATGGTCAAGCTGCGCGAGGAGATCGCCAGCACCGGTTCGGAGACCAAGCTCAAGCGTCTGACCAAGCGCATCAAGCTGGTCGAGGCCTTCCTGGAGTCCGGCAACCGTCCGGAGTGGATGGTCATGACCGTGCTGCCGGTGCTGCCCCCGGATCTGCGCCCGCTGGTGCCGCTGGACGGTGGCCGCTTCGCGACCTCCGACCTCAACGACCTGTACCGCCGCGTCATCAACCGCAACAACCGTCTGCGCCGCCTGCTGGAGCTCAACGCCCCGGACATCATCGTGCGCAACGAAAAGCGCATGCTGCAAGAATCGGTCGACGCGCTGATGGACAACGGCCGTCGCGGTCGCGCCATCACCGGCACCAACAAGCGTCCGCTGAAGTCGCTGGCCGACATGATCAAGGGCAAGCAGGGCCGGTTCCGCCAGAACCTGC
This sequence comes from Pseudoxanthomonas winnipegensis, assembly GCF_004283755.1. GTDB lineage: Bacteria > Pseudomonadota > Gammaproteobacteria > Xanthomonadales > Xanthomonadaceae > Pseudoxanthomonas_A > Pseudoxanthomonas_A winnipegensis. The sequence continues at coordinate 162,089 of NZ_SHMH01000001.1, read as the reverse complement.
TCGGCAAGCGCGTGGACTACTCGGGCCGTTCGGTCATCGTGGTCGGTCCGTACCTCAAGCTGCACCAGTGCGGCCTGCCCAAGAAGATGGCGCTGGAGCTGTTCAAGCCGTTCGTGTTCGCCAAGCTGCAGCGTCGCGGTCTGGCCACCACGATCAAGGCCGCTAAGAAGCTGGTCGAGCGCGAGGAAGGCGAGGTCTGGGACATCCTGGAAGAAGTCATCCGCGAGCACCCGGTGCTGCTGAACCGCGCCCCGACCCTGCACCGCCTGGGCATCCAGGCGTTCGAACCGGTGCTGATCGAGGGCAAGGCCATCCAGCTGCACCCGCTGGTCTGCACCGCGTTCAACGCCGACTTCGACGGTGACCAGATGGCCGTGCACGTGCCGCTCTCGCTGGAAGCCCAGCTGGAAGCGCGCGCGCTGATGATGTCGTCCAACAACATCCTCTCGCCGGCCAACGGCGAGCCGATCATCGTGCCCTCGCAGGACGTGGTGCTGGGTCTGTACTACATGACCCGCGCCCTGGAGAACAAGGCGGGCGAGGGCATGGCCTTCGCCAACATCGCCGAGGTCAAGCGCGCCTACGACAACCGCGTGGTCGAACTGCACGCCAAGGTCAAGGTGCGCATCACCGAGACGGTGATCGCCGAGGACGGCAGCCGCGAGAAGAAGACCTCGATCGTGGACACCACGGTCGGGCGCGCGCTGCTGGCCGAGATCCTGCCCGACGGCCTGCCGTTCGCGCTGGCCAATACCGACCTGACCAAGAAGAACATCTCGCGTCTGATCAACTCCAGCTACCGCCAGCTGGGTCTGAAGGACACGGTCGTGTTCGCCGACAAGCTGATGTACACCGGCTTCGCCTACGCCACCCGCGCGGGCGTGTCGATCGGCATCGACGACATGGTCATCCCGGACGAGAAGAAGGGCATCCTGGGCGAGGCCGAGCAGGAAGTGCTCGAGATCCAGGAGCAGTACCAGTCCGGTCTGGTCACCGCCGGCGAGCGCTACAACAAGGTCGTGGACATCTGGTCGCGCACCAACGAGCGCATCGCCAAGGCGATGATGGACACCATCGGTACCGACAAGGTGCTCAACGCCAAGGGCGAGACCATCAACGAGAAGTCGATGAACTCGCTGTACATCATGGCCGACTCCGGCGCGCGTGGTAGCCAGGCGCAGATCCGTCAGCTGGCCGGCATGCGCGGCCTGATGGCGCGTCCCGATGGCTCGATCATCGAGACGCCCATCAAGGCGAACTTCCGCGAAGGCCTGAACGTGCAGGAGTACTTCAACTCCACCCACGGCGCCCGTAAGGGTCTGGCCGATACCGCGCTGAAGACCGCCAACTCCGGTTACCTGACCCGTCGCCTGGTCGACGTGGCGCAGGACGTGGTGATCACCGAGGTCGACTGTGGCACCACCGACGGCCTGACCATGACCCCGATCGTGGAAGGCGGCGACGTGGTCGAGCCGCTGAAGGACCGCGTGCTGGGCCGCATCGTGGCCGAGGACGTGTTCCTGCCGGGCAACGACGAGGATCCGATCGTCACCCGCAACACGCTGCTCGACGAAGCCTGGGTGCAGAAGCTCGAAGACGCCAGCGTGCAGTCCCTGAAGGTCCGCTCGACCATCACCTGCACCTCGGATTTCGGCGTGTGCGCCCTGTGCTATGGCCGCGATCTGGCCCGTGGCCACACCGTCAACATCGGCGAAGCGGTCGGCGTCATCGCCGCCCAGTCGATCGGCGAGCCCGGCACGCAGCTGACTATGCGCACGTTCCACATCGGTGGTGCCGCTTCGCGTGCCGCCGCGGTGGACAACATCACGGTCAAGACCACCGGCTCGGTGAAGTTCAACAACCTCAAGTCGGTCGAGCATGCCAACGGCTCGCTGGTGGCGGTGTCGCGTTCGGGCGAGCTGTCGGTGCTGGACGCCCACGGCCGCGAGCGCGAGCGCTACAAGCTGCCCTATGGCGCCACCATCACCGTCAAGGACGGCGATGCGGTCAAGGCCGGCCAGACCGTGGCCAACTGGGATCCGCATAACCACCCGATCGTGTCGGAAGTGGCCGGTTTCGTGCGCTTCGTGGACTTCGTCGACGGCATCACCGTCATCGAGAAGACCGACGAACTGACCGGCCTGGCCTCGCGCGAGATCACCGATCCCAAGCGTCGCGGCTCGCAGGGCAAGGACCTGCGTCCGCTGGTGCGCATCGTCGACAAGGACGGCAAGGATCTGTCGATCCCGGGCACCGACATGCCGGCCCAGTACCTGCTGCCGCCGCGTTCGGTGGTCAACCTGCAGGACGGCGCCGCCGTCGGCGTGGGCGACGTGGTCACCAAGGTGCCGCAGGAAGCGTCCAAGACCCGCGACATCACCGGTGGTCTGCCGCGCGTGGCCGACCTGTTCGAGGCGCGCAAGCCGAAGGATCCTGCGATCCTGGCCGAGCGTTCGGGCGTGATCAGCTTCGGCAAGGACACCAAGGGCAAGCAGCGCCTGATCATCAAGGACACCGACGGCAACGAGCACGAGGAGCTGATTCCCAAGTTCCGCCAGATCATCGTGTTCGAAGGCGAGCACGTGGCCAAGGGCGAGACCATCGTGGACGGCGAGCCGAGCCCGCAGGACATCCTGCGCCTGCTGGGTGTCGAGCCGCTGGCCGCGTACCTGGTCAAGGAGATCCAGGACGTCTACCGCCTGCAGGGCGTGAAGATCAACGACAAGCACATCGAGGTGATCACCCGCCAGATGCTGCGCAAGGTGGAGATCACCGATGCGGGCAACAGCAAGTTCCTGGCCGGCGAGCAGGTCGAGAAGCAGCGCATGATCGAGGAGAACGCCAGGCTGGTGGCCCGCAACGAGCTGCCGGCGCAGTACGAGCCGGTCCTGCTGGGCATCACCAAGGCCTCGCTGGCGACCGAGTCGTTCATCTCCGCGGCCTCCTTCCAGGAGACCACCCGCGTGCTGACCGAGGCGGCCGTGCGCGGCACCCGCGACAGCCTGCGCGGTCTGAAGGAGAACGTGATCGTCGGCCGTCTGATCCCGGCCGGTACCGGTCTGACCTACCACAGTCAGCGCCGTCGCAACGCCTCGGGCCTGACCGAGTCGGAGATGGCCGCCCTGTCCGGGCCGGTGACCGCCGAGGCCGTGGCCGAAGGTGGCGAGGCCGAGTCGGAAAGCAGCACCGAGCAGTAAGCCAGCAAGACGGGCCGGCCCCAGGCGGGGCCGGCCTGACCAAGCGGAAGGGGGCGCAGGATGTGCCCCGTATCCCGGCCCGGGACCGGCCAGACGGTGGTGAGGATTTCGTCGGTTGACGACAAATTCCGCTGCCAGCTATACTCTCCTGTCTCGGCAGGCCGCATCTACGGCCTGCCGTCGTTTTCACGCAAAAGGCCCGGCGTCACGGCCTTCATCCAAAGAATCCAAAGATGGCAACGATCAACCAGCTGGTCCGCAAGCCGCGGCAGGCGACGACCTACAAGAGCGCCTCGCCGGCACTCGACAACTGTCCGCAGCGCCGCGGCGTCTGCACGCGCGTCTACACCACCACGCCCAAGAAGCCGAACTCGGCGCTGCGCAAGGTGGCCAAGGTGCGCCTGACCAACCAGGAAGAAGTCATCAGCTACATCGGTGGCGAAGGGCATAACCTGCAGGAGCACTCGGTGGTGCTGATCCGCGGCGGTCGCGTCAAGGACCTGCCGGGCGTGCGTTACCACACCGTGCGCGGTTCGCTCGACGCCGCCGGCGTTGCCAAGCGCCGCCAAGCCCGTTCCAAGTACGGCGCCAAGCGTCCGAAGAGCTAAGGGAATAAGACATGTCTCGTAAAGGTTCCGCGCCGCAGCGCACCGTTCTGCCCGATCCCAAGCACGGCAGCCACACCATCGCCCGCTTCATCAACATGGTGATGCTGAGCGGCAAGAAGTCCGTCGCCGAGAAGATCGTCTACGGCGCGATGGACGTCATCGGCGAAAAGAATCCCAACGCCCTCGAGCTGGTCGAGAAGGCGCTGGACAACGTCGCGCCGGCCGTCGAGGTCAAGTCGCGCCGCGTCGGTGGTGCCACCTATCAGGTGCCGGTCGAAGTGCGCGCCTCGCGCCGCCTGGCCCTGGCCATGCGCTGGCTGATCGAGTCGGCCCGCAAGCGCGGTGAGAACACCATGCCGCGCAAGCTGGCCGCCGAACTGATCGACGCCTCGGAAAACCGTGGCGGCGCCATCAAGAAGCGTGAAGAAACCCACCGCATGGCCGAAGCCAACAAGGCGTTCGCGCACTATCGCTGGTAAGGCAGTACCGGGGGCCTTGAATCTTCGGGCCCCAGGCGCCACCTAGGCGCCACACAACGCGCTGATCATCGCGCACGACAGCGAAAGCCGCCCCCGGGCGGCATTCGGTCTTTAGGACCTGTGTGATCATCGCCCCCGTTCGCGCCCATGGCGCGACGTTCTTTTCATCAAAAAGAGAGACTCCTCGTGGCTCGCACCACTCCCATCGAGCGTTACCGCAACTTCGGCATCATGGCCCACATCGACGCGGGCAAGACCACCACGTCGGAGCGCATCCTGTTCTACACCGGTGTCAGCCACAAGATCGGTGAGGTGCACGATGGCGCCGCCACGATGGACTGGATGGAGCAGGAGCAGGAGCGCGGCATCACCATCACGTCCGCCGCCACCACGGCGTTCTGGACGGGTATGGACAAGTCCATGCCACAGCACCGCTTCAACATCATCGACACCCCCGGCCACGTCGACTTCACCATCGAAGTCGAGCGTTCGCTGCGCGTGCTCGACGGCGCCGTGTTCGTGCTGTGCGCCGTCGGTGGCGTGCAGCCGCAGTCCGAGACCGTGTGGCGTCAGGCCAACAAGTACGCCGTGCCGCGTCTGGCGTTCGTCAATAAGATGGACCGCACCGGCGCCAACTTCGACAAGGTCGTGGACCAGCTCAAGGCCCGCCTGGGCGCGTACGCCGTGCCGATGCAGGTGCCGATCGGCGCCGAGGACGGCTTCGAGGGCGTGATCGACCTGGTCAAGATGAAGGCGATCCACTGGGATACCGCTTCGCAGGGCACCGTGTTCGAGTACCGCGACATCCCCGCCGAGCTGCAGTCCAAGGCCGACGAGGCCCGCAGCTTCATGGTCGAGGCCGCGGCCGAGGCCAGCGAAGAGCTGATGGACAAGTACCTGGGCGGCGGCGACCTGTCCGAGGCCGAGATCCTGAGCGGTCTGCGCGAGCGCACCCTGCGCGTGGAGATCGTGCCGGTCTACTGCGGCACTGCCTTCAAGAACAAGGGCGTGCAGGCCATGCTCGACGGCGTGATCCAGCTGCTGCCGTCGCCGGTGGATCGTCCGCCGGTGCAGGGCATCGACGAGAACGAGCAGGAAGACAGCCGCAAGGCGGGCGACAACGAGCCCTTCTCGGCGCTGGCGTTCAAGATCATGACCGACCCGTTCGTGGGCTCGCTGACCTTCTTCCGCGTCTACTCGGGCGTGCTCAACTCCGGCGACCAGGTCTACAACCCGGTCAAGTCGAAGAAGGAGCGCGTGGGCCGCATCCTGCAGATGCACTCCAACAACCGCGAAGAGATCAAGGAAGTGCGCGCGGGCGACATCGCCGCGGCGGTGGGTCTGAAGGACGTCACCACCGGCGACACGCTGTGCGCGCAGGACAAGATCATCACCCTGGAGCGCATGACGTTCCCGGAGCCGGTGATCTCGATGGCGGTCGAGCCGAAGACCAAGTCCGACCAGGAGAAGATGGGCCTGGCGCTGGGTCGCCTGGCGCAGGAAGATCCCTCGTTCCGCGTGCGGACCGACGAGGAATCCGGTCAGACCATCATCGCCGGCATGGGCGAGCTGCACCTGGAAATCATCGTCGACCGCATGAAGCGCGAGTTCAACGTTGAAGCCAACGTCGGCAAGCCGCAGGTGGCCTACCGCGAGACGATCCGCAAGGGCGTCAAGCAGGACGGCAAGTTCGTGCGCCAGTCGGGCGGTCGCGGCCAGTACGGCCACATCGTGATCGAGATGGAGCCGGCCGAGCGTGGCGCGGGCTTCAGCTACGAGAGCGCGATCGTCGGCGGTGTGGTGCCGAAGGAATACGTCGCCGCCGCGGGCAAGGGCATCGAAGAGGCCATGCGCAATGGTCCGCTGGCCGGCTTCCCGGTGGTGGACGTCGCGGTCAAGGCCGTCGACGGTTCGTTCCACGACGTGGACTCCAACGAAATGGCGTTCAAGGTCGCAGGCTCGATGGCGTTCAAGGAAGCCTTCTCCAAGGCCTCGCCGGTCCTGCTCGAGCCGATGATGAAGGTCGAGATCGTCACGCCCGAGGATTACCTGGGTGACGTGATGGGCGACGTGAGCCGTCGTCGCGGCATCCTGCAAGGCCAGGACGAAAGCCCGTCGGGCAAGGTCATCAACGCCATGGTGCCGCTGGGCGAGATGTTCGGCTACGCCACCACGCTGCGCTCGATGTCGCAGGGTCGCGCGACCTTCTCGATGGAGTTCGACCACTATGCCGAAGCGCCGGCCAACATCGCCGAAGCGGTCACCAAGAAGTAATCGACCGCTTCGCACCGCATTCCAACTGACACAACTTTTGAAGGATTACGACAATGGCAAAGGGTAAGTTCGAGCGCACCAAGCCGCACGTGAACGTGGGCACGATTGGTCACGTTGACCATGGCAAGACGACGCTGACGGCGGCGCTGACCAAGGTGGGCGCGGAGCGTTTCGGCGGCGAGTTCAAGGCCTACGACGCGATCGACGCGGCGCCGGAAGAGAAGGCGCGCGGCATCACGATCTCCACGGCGCACGTGGAATACGAATCGCCGAGCCGCCACTACGCGCACGTGGACTGCCCGGGCCACGCCGACTACGTGAAGAACATGATCACCGGCGCCGCCCAGATGGACGGTGCGATTCTGGTGTGCTCGGCCGCTGACGGCCCGATGCCGCAGACCCGCGAGCACATCTTGCTCTCGCGCCAGGTGGGCGTGCCGTACATCGTCGTGTTCCTGAACAAGGCCGACATGGTGGACGACGCCGAGCTGCTGGAGCTGGTGGAGATGGAAGTCCGCGAGCTGCTGAGCAAGTACGAGTTCCCGGGCGACGACACCCCGATCATCCACGGTTCGGCCCGTCTGGCGCTGGAAGGCGACCAGTCGGAGATCGGCGTGCCGGCGATCCTGAAGCTGGTCGAGGCGCTGGACACCTGGATCCCGACCCCGGAGCGTGACGTCGACAAGGCGTTCCTGATGCCGGTGGAAGACGTGTTCTCGATCTCGGGCCGCGGCACCGTGGTGACCGGCCGTATCGAGCGCGGCGTGATCAAGGTGGGCGAGGAAATCGAGATCGTCGGTATCCGCCCGACCCAGAAGACGACCGTGACCGGCGTGGAAATGTTCCGCAAGCTGCTGGACCAGGGCCAGGCGGGCGACAACGCGGGTCTGCTGCTGCGCGGCACCAAGCGTGACGACGTGGAGCGCGGCCAGGTGCTGGCCAAGCCGGGTTCGATCACCCCGCACACCGAGTTCGAGGCCGAGGTATACGTGCTGTCCAAGGACGAGGGTGGCCGTCACACGCCGTTCTTCAAGGGCTACCGTCCGCAGTTCTACTTCCGCACCACCGACATCACCGGTGCGATCGAGCTGCCGGAAGGCACCGAGATGGTGATGCCGGGCGACAACGTGAAGATGAAGGTCACGCTGATCAACCCGGTGGCGATGGACGAAGGCCTGCGCTTTGCGATCCGCGAGGGCGGCCGTACCGTCGGCGCCGGCGTGGTGGCCAAGATCCTCAAGTGACGTGACGGCGCGCTCGCGCGTCAGCGCGAGCGCCTTTGCCGGAACGTCATCCCCGCGAAAGCGGGGATCCGCCGCTCCGATGAAGTACACTTCGCGCCCCGGCCAGCCCGGGACCAAGTAATAAGGCAACACCGCAATACCCGCCGGCCCCTCCCTGGGAGGTGTGGCCGGCCTACCGCGAAAAGAGGTGCAGGAAGCGCCTCGTGTTCGCCAGATAAGGATGTTGAACGTGTGAACCGGTGGCGCGAAAAGGCGACTTTTCGCGTCGCGATGCGTCCGGGTTGTTGACGGGCGTAGTTGACGCGTTCTATACTCTTTCGTCTGGGCAGGCCGTTCATCGGTCTGCCTTGTTTTTCAGGAAGATTCCCGGGCCCTCTCGGCCCCGGCGCGTCCCTCGGCAAGGGGTGACTCAAGGCGCAGGGACTTCGAGAAAAAAGCTTGTGGACCATTACCGGGGCAAGGCATCCCAGAGGCCGCGCCCGTCGCTCTTTCAACACAGGAAACCGTCATGGCGGACCAGAAGATCCGTATCAGGCTCAAGGCCTACGATCATCGCCTGATCGATCGCTCGGCGAGCGAGATCGTCGAAACGGCCAAGCGGACCGGCGCGCAGGTGCGCGGCCCGATCCCGCTGCCGACCAAGATTGAACGCTACACCATCCTGGTGTCGCCGCACGCCGACAAGGATGCGCGCGACCAGTACGAGACCCGTACGCACAAGCGCGTGCTGGACATCGTCGATCCCAACGACAAGACCGTCGACGCGCTGATGAAGCTCGAGCTGGCGGCTGGCGTTGACGTCCAGATCAAGCTGACCTAAAGGCACCGACCATGACTGCGAAGAAATATTCGTTGGGCATCGTTGGCCGCAAGGCCGGCATGACCCGGGTGTTCACCGAAGATGGCAAGTCCATTCCGGTCACCCTGATCGAAGCCACCCCGAACCGCATCACCCAGATCAAGACCTCCGAGACCGACGGCTACAGCGCCGTGCAGGTCGCCGTGGGTTCGCGCCGCGCTGCGTTGATCACCAAGCCGGTCGCCGGTCACCTGGCCAAGGCCAAGGTCGAAGCCGGTCGCGGCCTGTGGGAGCTGCGCGTGGAAGCCGACAAGATCGGCGACTTCAGCGTCGGCGGCGAGATCAAGGCCGACATCTTTGAAGTGGGCCAGAAGGTCGACGTCCAGGGCGTGACCAAGGGCAAGGGCTTCCAGGGCACGATCAAGCGCTGGAACTTCCGCATGGGCGACGCCACCCACGGTAACTCGCTGTCGCATCGCGCGCCGGGTTCGCTGGGCCAGCGTCAGACCCCCGGCCGTGTGTTCCCGGGCAAGAAGATGTCCGGCCACATGGGCGCCGCGCAGCAGAGCACGCAGAACCTGGAAGTCGTCCGCGTGGACGCCGAGCGCGGCTTGATCGCCGTTCGCGGCGCCGTGCCGGGTGCGCCGGGTGGCGACGTGATCGTGCGTCCGGCGAGCAAGGCATAAGGAGAACCAACATGGAACTCGCCATTAACGGCAGCGCCAACAAACTGTCGGTCTCCGACGAAGTGTTCGGTCGCGAATTCAGTCAGGACCTGGTGCACCAGGTCGTCGTCGCCTACCGCAACGCCGGTCGTGCGGGCACCAAGGCCCAGAAGACCCGTGCGGAAGTCAACGGCACCACCAAGAAGTCGAAGAAGCAGAAGGGCGGCGGCGCGCGTCATGGCGCCCTGACTGCCCCGATCTTCGTCGGCGGCGGCGTGACCTTCGCGGCCAAGCCGCGTAGCTTCGACCAGAAGGTCAACCGCAAGATGTACCGCGCCGCGATGAAGGCCATCCTGAGCGAGCTGGCTCGTCAGGACCGCCTGGCCGTCGTCGACGCCTTCAACATCGATGCCTCCAGCACCAAGGGCCTGGTCTCCAAGCTCAAGGAACTGAACGTCGGCAAGCGTCCGCTGATCGTCACCGAGGATGCTTCGGAGCACCTGTATCTGTCCGCTCGCAACCTTCCCTACGTGGAAGTGCGCGACGTCCAGGCGCTGGATCCGGCGTCGCTGGTCGGTGCCGACACTGTCGTGATCACCGCCGATGCGGTGAAGAAGATCGAGGAGTGGCTGGCATGATCAGCAACGAGAAAATCTTCAGCGTGCTGCGCGCCCCGCGCGTGTCCGAAAAGACTGCACGTCTGCAGGAAGTAAGCAATCAGTACGTCTTCGAAGTCTCGAACGACGCCACCAAGGCCGATGTCAAGGCCGCGGTCGAGCAGCTGTTCGACGTCAAGGTCGAGGCCGTCAACGTGGTGAACGTCAAGGGCAAGAACAAGTCCTTCCGTAACCGCGGTGGCCGTCGCGGCGACTGGCGCAAGGCGTATGTGCGTCTGGCCGACGGCCAGGCCATCGACGTGTCGGCCACGGCCTGAGGTAGACCCACATGCCATTGATGAAATTCAAACCCACTTCCGCCGGCCGCCGTTCGGCCGTGCGCGTGGTGACGCCCGACCTGCACAAGGGTGCTCCGCACGCTCCGCTCCTGGAGAAGCAGAGCAAGTCCGGCGGTCGCAACCACCACGGTCGCATCACCACCCGTCATATCGGTGGTGGTCACAAGCAGCACTACCGTGTCATCGACTTCAAGCGCGACAAGGTCGGCATCCCGGCCCGTGTCGAGCGCATCGAGTACGACCCGAACCGCACCGCGCACATCGCGCTGCTGTGCTACGTCGACGGTGAGCGCCGCTACATCATCGCGCCCAAGGGCCTGAAGGCCGGCGACCAGGTGATCGCGGGCCGCGACGCCCCGATCCGCACCGGCAACACCCTGCCGCTGCTGAACATCCCGGTCGGCACCACGGTGCACTGCATCGAGCTGAAGGTCGGCAAGGGCGCCCAGATCGCCCGTGCCGCCGGCGCCTCGGTCCAGCTGGTTGCGCGCGAGCAGGGCTTCGCCACGCTGCGCCTGCGTTCGGGCGAAATGCGCAAGGTTCCGGCCGAGTGCTGCGCCACCATCGGCGAAGTCGGCAACGACGAGCACAGCCTCGAGAAGCTGGGCAAGGCCGGTGCCAAGCGTTGGCGCGGCGTGCGTCCGACCGTTCGCGGTGCGGCCATGAACCCGGTCGACCACCCGCACGGTGGTGGTGAGGCCAAGGCTGGCCAGGGCAACCCGCATCCGGTCACCCCGTGGGGCGTGCCGACCAAGGGTTACAAGACGCGCCATAACAAGCGCACGCAGCAATTCATCGTCCGCGATCGTAGGGGCTAATCGACCATGGCACGTTCACTCAAGAAAGGCCCGTTCGTCGATCACCACCTGGTCAAGAAGGTGGAGGCTGCGGCCGGTAGCAAGCGCCCGATCAAGACCTGGTCGCGTCGCTCCATGATCCTGCCGGAGATGGTGGGTTTCACCATCGCCGTGCACAACGGCAAGAACCACGTTCCGGTGCTGGTCAACGAGAACATGGTCGGCCACAAGCTCGGCGAGTTTGCCGTCACCCGGACCTTCAAGGGTCACGGTGGCGACAAGAAAGCCGGCGGCAAGAAGTAAGGAGAGATGACAATGGAAGCGAAAGCCATCCTGCGCACCGCGCGCATCTCCCCGCAGAAGGCCCGCCTGGTCGCCGACCAGGTGCGTGGTCTGTCGGCCGAGCGCGCCGTCAACCTGCTGAAGTTCTCGGACAAGAAGGCCGCCCACCTGATCAAGAAGGTGGTGGAGTCGGCGATCGCCAACGCCGAGAACAACCAGGGCGCCGACGTCGACGAGCTGAAGGTCCAGACCATCATGGTCGACGAGGGCCCGACGCTGAAGCGTTTCATGGCCCGCGCCAAGGGCCGCGGCACGCGCATCCTCAAGCGCACCAGCCATATCACCGTGGTGGTTGGCGAAGGCAAGGGCAAATAAGACTATGGGCCATAAAGTACATCCGACCGGTATTCGCCTGGGCATCGCCAAGGACTGGAATTCCAAGTGGTACGCCAACAAGCGCGAGTACGCCAGCTACCTGGCCGCTGACCTCAAGGTCCGCGAGATGCTCCGCAAGAAGCTGGCCCAGGCCGGGATCAGCAAGATCCTGATCGAGCGTCCGGCCAAGACCGCCCGCGTGACGATCCACACCGCCCGCCCGGGCGTGGTGATCGGCAAGCGCGGTGAGGACATCGAGAAGCTGCGCAAGGAAGTGAGCGATCTGATGGGCGTCCCGGCGCACATCAACGTCACCGAAGTGCGCAAGCCCGAGCTGGACGCCCAGCTGGTCGCCGAGTCCATCGCCCAGCAGCTGGAGCGCCGCATCATGTTCCGCCGTGCGATGAAGCGCGCGGTCGGCAACGCGATTCGCCTGGGTGCTCTGGGCATCAAGGTGAACGTCGCCGGCCGTCTGAACGGCGCCGAGATCGCCCGTTCCGAGTGGTACCGCGAAGGCCGTGTGCCGCTGCACACCCTGCGCGCCGACATCGACTATGGCTTTGCCGAGGCGAAGACCACCTACGGCATCATCGGCATCAAGGTGTGGGTCTACAAGGGCGAAGTGTTCGACTTCAGCCAGGTGGGTCAGGAGAAGCAGGACGACGCGCGCCCCGAGCGCAGCGAACGTCCGTCGCGCCCGTCCCGCGATCGTGATGCGAGGTAACGGCAATGTTGCAACCCAAGCGAACCAAATACCGCAAGATGCACAAGGGCCGTAACGAAGGCCTGAGCTGGAGCGGAAATCTCGTCTCGTTCGGCGAGTACGGCCTGAAGGCCACCGCGCACGGTCAGCTGACCGCGCGCCAGATCGAGGCCGCGCGCCGTTCCATCAGCCGCTACGTCAAGCGCGGCGGGAAGATGTGGATCCGCGTGTTCCCCGACAAGCCCATCACCAAGAAGCCGATCGAGGTCCGCATGGGCTCCGGTAAGGGCAACGTGGAGTACTGGGTGGCCCAGATCCAGCCGGGCCGCATGATCTATGAAATCGAGGGCGTGGACGAGGCAACGGCACGCGAGGCGTTCCGCCTGGCCGCCGCCAAGCTCTCGGTCACCACCACTTTCGTGACCCGGACGGTGCGCTAATGGCTATCAAGGAACTCCGCGAGAAGTCTGCCGACGAGCTGAACGCCCATCTGGGCGAGCTGCGCAAGGAGCAGTTCTCCCTGCGCATGCAGAAGGCGACCGGCCAGCTGCCGAAGACCCACGAAACCCGCCGGGTCCGCCGCGAGATTGCTCGCGTCAAGACCCTGCTCGGCAGCAAGAAGTAAGGACCGCCGACATGAGTGATAACGAACAGAAAACGCAGCGCACGATCGAAGGTCGTGTCGTCAGCAACAAGATGGACAAGACGGTCACCATTCTGGTCGAGCGTCAGGTCAAGCACGCGCTGTACGGCAAGTACATCAAGCGCTCGACCAAGCTGCACGCCCACGACGCCGACAACGCCTGCAACGAAGGCGACCTGGTCCGCGTGGTGGAAATCGCGCCGCTGTCCAAGACCAAGAACTGGCGCGTGGTCGAGATCGTCGCCCGCGCGGCCGAATAAGAGGAGTCCTGAATCATGATCCAGATGCAGAGCTATCTCGATGCGGCCGACAACTCCGGTGCCAAGGAGCTGATGTGCATCAAGGTGCTGGGCGGCTCCAAGCGCCGTTACGCCGGCATCGGCGACATCATCAAGGTGACCGTCAAGGACGCGATCCCGCGTGGCAAGGTCAAGAAGGGCGAGGTCTATGACGCCGTGGTCGTGCGTACCCGCAAGGGTGTGCGTCGCGCCGACGGTTCGCTGATCCGCTTCGACGGCAACGCCGCCGTCCTGCTGAACAACAAGCAGGAGCCGATCGGCACCCGTATCTTCGGACCGGTGACCCGCGAACTGCGCTCCGAGAAGTTCATGAAGATCGTCTCGCTCGCACCCGAAGTGCTGTGAGCGGAGGAAATCACAATGGCTAACCGTATCAAGAAGGGCGACCAGGTGGTCGTCATCACCGGCAAGGACAAGGGCAAGCAGGGCGATGTGCTGCGCGTGGATGGCGACCGTGTGGTCGTGTCCAACGTGAACATCGTCAAGCGCCACACCAAGCCGAACCCGCAGGCGGGTGTCGCCGGCGGCGTCGTCGAGCGCGAAGCCTCGATCCATATCTCCAACGTCGCCTTGTTCAATGCCGCTTCCGGCAAGGGCGAGCGCGTTGGCTTCAAGGTGCTGGAGGATGGACGCAAACTGCGTGTGTTCCGCTCCAGCGGTGAGGCGCTCGACGCCTGAGGAATGAGGTCATGACCACTCGTCTCGAAAAAATCTACAAGGAAGAGGTCGTCCCGGCCTTGACCAAGAAGTTCGGCTACTCCAACCCGATGGAGGTCCCCAGGCTCACCAAGATCACCATCAACATGGGTGTGGGTGAGGCTGCGACCAACAAGAAGATCCTGGAGAACGCCGTCGCCGACCTGGCCAAGATCTCCGGCCAGAAGCCGGTCACGACGAAGTCGCGCGTCTCGGTCGCGTCCTTCAAGATCCGTGACGGCTGGCCGATCGGCTGCAAGGTGACCCTGCGTCGCGCCCACATGTACGAATTCCTGGACCGCCTGATCAGCATCTCGCTGCCGCGCGTGCGCGACTTCCGTGGCGTGTCCGGCCGGTCGTTCGACGGCCGCGGCAACTACAACATGGGCGTGAAGGAACAGATCATCTTCCCGGAAATCGACTTCGACCAGGTCGACGCGGTCCGCGGCATGGATATCGCCATCACCACCACCGCCAAGACCGACGCCGAAGCCAAGGCGCTGCTCGAAGCGTTCAAGTTCCCGTTCCGCAACTAAGTCGAGGACTACGACATGGCAAAGACCTCCATGGTCAACCGCGACCTGAAGCGGGCGAAGCTGGCCAAGAAGTACGCGGCCAAGCGCGAAGCACTCAAGAAGATCATCTCCAGCCAGGACGCGTCCTACGACGAGAAGATCGAGGCCTCGACCAAGCTGCAGAAGCTGCCGCGCGACTCCTCGCCCAGCCGCTTCCGCACCCGTTGCGAGCTGTCCGGCCGTCCGCGCGCCGTGTACAGCAAGTTCGGCCTGGCCCGCAACAAGCTGCGCGAAGCCACCATGCGTGGCGACGTACCCGGCCTGCGCAAGGCCAGCTGGTAACACAGCTAGGGAGTGGTGTAGAATCCGCTCCCCGGAATTTCACCACCTAGAGCCTGGCGGCCCGATGGGCGCCAGGCTTTGGTGCTAGAGATCTTCCGCGCAAGGGCGCAGGCCTCAAGGCCCGCGCCACCCACAACACGAGATTTTCGCGAAAGCGGATATCGGTGCTACTCATAGGAATCGCACATGAGCATGACTGATCCCATCGCCGACATGCTGGTCCGCATCAAGAATGCGGCCGCCGTCGGCAAGCAGACGGTGAAGATGCCGTCGTCCAACATCAAGGTCGCCATCGCCGGCGTCCTGAAGTCCGAGGGCTACATCGCCGATTCTCGCGTCACCAAGACCGAGAACAACAAGGCCGAGCTCGAGGTCGTCCTGAAGTACTTCGAAGGCAAGCCGGTCATCGACACGCTCAAGCGTGTGTCGCGCTCGGGTCTGCGCCAGTACCGCGGCAAGGACGAACTCCCCAAGGTCCTCAACGGCCTGGGCGTTGCCATCATCTCCACGTCGAAGGGCATCATGACCGACGCGCAGGCCCGTGCGGCCGGCGTGGGTGGTGAAGTCCTGTGCTTCGTGGCCTAAGGGAAGGAGTTCTTACATGTCCCGCGTCGCCAAGAAGCCGATTGCCCTGCCCAAGGGCACCGAACTGAACAACGCCAACGGCACCGTGACCGTCAAGGGCCCCAAGGGCACTCTGACGATCGCCCAGCCCGAGGGCGTGAACATCGCCGTCGAGAACGGCACCGTGAGCCTGTCGCCGTCCTCGCTGGACCACGACGCCATCACCGGCACCATCCGCGCGATCCTGGCCAACATGGTCAAGGGCGTGTCCGATGGCTTCGAGCGCAAGCTCGAGCTGGTCGGCGTGGGTTACCGCGCCGCGATGTCCGGCAAGGACCTGAACCTGTCGCTGGGTTTCTCCCACCCGATCCTGTTCAAGGCCCCGGAAGGCATCACGCTGGCCGCCCCGACCCAGACCGAGATCCTGGTGCAGGGCGCCGACAAGCAGCGCGTCGGTGAAGTCGCCGCCAAGATCCGCGGATTCCGTCCGCCGGAGCCCTACAAGGGCAAGGGCGTGAAGTACTCCGACGAAACCATCATCCGCAAGGAAGCCAAGAAGGCTTAACGGCAGTCGGGAGGCGAGCGCACACCGCCGCTGCTTCCCCACTGGCTCAACGCCGATCCGCTTCCACGAGGTCACTGAACATGAGCATCAAGAACACCGCCCGCCTGCGCCGCGCCAAGTCGACCCGCGCCCACATCCGCAACCTGGGTGTGCCGCGCCTGAGCGTCCTGCGCACCGGCCAGCACCTGTACGCGCAGATCTTCACTGCCGACGGCTCCAAGGTGCTGGCTTCGGCCAACACCCTGCAGGCCGACGTCAAGGAAGGCCTGAAGAACGGCAAGAACAGCGACGCCGCCGCCAAGGTCGGCAAGCTGATCGCCGAGCGCGCCAAGGCCGCTGGCGTCGAGAAGGTCGCTTTCGACCGCTCGGGCTACCGCTACCACGGCCGCGTCAAGGCGCTGGCCGATGCCGCGCGCGAAGGCGGCCTGCAGTTCTAAGCTTGAACCGCGCGGGGTCCATCCCCACGCAACCTCTGCCGGCGCGGATTGCGCCGGGCGCCGCGGCTCTTCTGCAGCCGCGTCACGCTCCACCGCGGTAGACCACAACCATAAGCGGCCAAGCCGTACAGACCCTCTCAACAGGAATCAACAACATGGCAGAAGAACAACGCTCGCGCGGGCGCGATCGCAACCGCGAAGAGAAAGTCGACGATGGCATGATCGAGAAGCTGATCGCGGTCAACCGCGTCAGCAAGACGGTCAAGGGTGGTCGCCAGTTCACCTTCACCGCGCTGACGGTGGTGGGCGACGGCAACGGTCGCATCGGTTTCGGCTACGGCAAGGCCCGCGAAGTCCCGGTGGCGATTCAGAAGTCGATGGAGTACGCACGCAAGGGCATGCTCAACGTCGATCTGAACAACGGCACCCTGTGGCACCCGGTCAAGGCCGGCCACGGCGCGGCCCGCGTGTTCATGCAGCCGGCCTCGGAAGGTACCGGTGTCATCGCCGGTGGCGCCATGCGCGCCGTGCTGGAAGCGGTGGGCGTGAAGAACGTGCTGGCCAAGGCGGTCGGTTCGCGTAACCCGATCAACCTGGTGCGCGCCACGCTGCGCGGCCTGGAAGACATGCAGTCGCCGGCCCGCATCGCGGCCAAGCGCGGCAAGTCGGTGGAGGAACTCACCCATGGCTAATGAGTCCAACAAGACCGTCAAGGTGCGCCTGGTGCGCGGCCTGCGTGGTTCCCAGTCGCGTCACCGCCTGTCGGTGAAGGCGCTGGGCCTGAACAAGCTCAACGATGTGCGTGAACTCAAAGACAGCCCGCAGGTACGCGGTCTGATCGCCAAGGTTCACTACCTCGTCCGCGTCGAGGAGTAATCAACATGCGTCTCAACACTCTGTCGCCTGCAGAAGGCGCCCGCACCGAGCGCAAGCGCGTCGGTCGCGGCATCGGTTCGGGCCTGGGCAAGACCGCCGGCCGCGGCCACAAGGGTTCGTTCGCCCGCGCCGGTAAGGGCAAGATCAAGGCGAAGTTCGAAGGCGGCCAGATGCCGCTGATCAAGCGTCTGCCGAAGGTCGGCTTCCGCTCCAAGCTGAAGAAGGACACCGCCGAGGTGCTGTCCTATCAGCTGGATCGTCTGGAAGCCGGCGAGATCGACTTCGCGGCCCTGCGCGCTGCCAAGCTGGTGCCCAGCACCGCCAAGCGCGCCAAGATCGTGAAGAAGGGCGAGTTGACCAAGGCGTTCACGCTCAAGGGCGTGCAGGCCACGGCGGGCGCGAAGGCCGCCATCGAAGCTGCCGGCGGCAGCATCCAGGAGTAAGCACGGCATGGCGCAGCAGGGCATCGCGGGTGGTCTGGGCAAATTCACCGAGCTGCGGCAGCGTCTGCTGTTCGTGCTGGGGGCCCTGGTCGTCTACCGGATCGGTTGCTTCGTTCCGGTTCCGGGCGTCAACCCGGACGCGATGCTCGCGCTGATGCAGGCGCAGGGCGGCGGCATCGTGGACATGTTCAACATGTTCTCGGGCGGCGCCCTGCACCGTTTCAGCATCTTCGCGCTGAACGTGATGCCGTACATCTCGGCGTCCATCGTCATCCAGCTGGGTGCGCACATCTTCCCGGCGCTCAAGGCGCTGCAGAAGGAAGGCGAGTCCGGCCGTCGCAAGATCACCCAGTACTCGCGCATCGGCGCGGTGCTGCTGGCGGTGGTGCAGGGCGGCAGCATCGCGCTGGCGCTGCAGCATCAGACCGCGCCGGGCGGCGCGCCGGTGGTGTATGCCCCGGGCCTGGGCTTCGTGGTCACCGCGATCGTGGCGCTCACCGCGGGCACCATCTTCCTGATGTGGGTCGGCGAGCAGGTCACCGAGCGCGGCATCGGTAACGGTGTGTCGCTGATCATCTTCTCGGGCATCGTCGCCGGCCTGCCGGCCGCGGTGATCCACACCTTCGGCGCCGTCAACGACGGCACGATGAGCCCCATCGCGCTGATCATCGTGGCGGTGGTGGTGTTCGCGTTCACCTGGTTCGTGGTGTTCGTCGAGCGCGGGCAACGCCGGATCACGGTCAACTACGCGCGCCGCCAGGGCGGTCGCAACGCGTACATGAACCAGACCTCGTTCCTGCCGCTCAAGCTCAACATGGCCGGCGTGATCCCGCCGATCTTCGCCTCGTCCATCCTGGCCTTCCCGGCCACGCTGGCGATGTGGTCCGGTCAGTCGCCGATGGCGGTGACCCTGCAGCGCATCTCCCAGGCGCTGTCGCCGGGCGAGCCGCTGCACATGATCGTGTTCGCGGCGATGATCATCGGCTTCGCGTTCTTCTACACCGCGCTGGTCTTCAACTCGCAGGAAACCGCCGAGAATCTGAAGAAGTCCGGCGCGCTGATCCCGGGCATCCGTCCCGGCAAGGCCACCGCCGACTACGTCGACGGCGTGCTGACCCGCCTGACGGCCGCCGGTTCGCTGTATCTGGTGGCGGTGTGCCTGCTGCCGGAAGTGATGCGCACCCAGCTGGGTACCTCGTTCTACTTCGGCGGCACCTCGCTGCTGATCGTGGTGGTGGTGGTGATGGACTTCATCGCGCAGATCCAGGCGCACCTGATGTCCCACCAGTACGAGAGCCTGTTGAAGAAGGCCAACCTGAAGGGCGGCAACCGCGGCCTGTCGCGCGGCTGACCTCTTCGGTTCGTGATTTAAGGCGGTCCCATCCGCCACCAAGCCTGGCCATCGGCCGGACTTTCAAAATGGGCGGCTCGTGCGGCGGTCTCGCGCGCGAGTGTGAAGCGGCTCGTCCCTGCGCCAGAGTAGCGCGGGCACCGGTGGACCCTTGCGGGTCTGTCCGGTAAGCGGCTTCCGGCGCCGGAGCATGGGCACACTCCCCATGCCGGGTCCGTGGAACCTCCCCAGGTTCCATGGACTTCCAAGCAACCCGAGACCTTGGTACAATTTCCAGTTCCCTACGCCATATGCCGTCAATCCGTGTTCACGGAGGGCGTGCAGCCGGCCATCAAACAGTTTGGAGAATCGCGTCATGGCGCGTATTGCAGGTGTCAACCTGCCTGCCCAGAAGCACGTCTGGGTGGGGCTGCAGAGCATTTACGGCATTGGCCGTACCCGGTCCAAGAAGGTCTGCGAAGCCGCAGGCGTGACGGTGACCACCAAGATCCGCGACCTGTCCGAGCCGGAAGTCGAGCGCCTGCGCGCCGAAGTCGGCAAGTACATCGTCGAGGGCGACCTGCGTCGCGAAGTCGGCATGGCGATCAAGCGCCTGATGGACCTGGGCTGCTACCGCGGCCTGCGCCATCGTCGTGGTCTGCCGCTGCGTGGCCAGCGCACCCGTACCAACGCCCGTACCCGCAAGGGTCCGCGTAAAGCCATCAAGAAGTAAGGGGCGAACATCATGGCAAAGCCGTCCGCCGCCAAGGCACCGAAGAAGAAGATCAAGCGCGTCGTCACCGACGGCGTCGCCCACGTCCACGCTTCGTTCAACAACACCATCGTCACCATCACCGACCGCCAGGGCAATGCGCTCTCGTGGGCCACGTCGGGCGGTGCGGGCTTCCGCGGTTCGCGCAAGTCCACCCCGTTCGCCGCGCAGGTCGCCGCCGAGAAGGCCGGCCGTGCCGCGCTGGACTACGGCCTGAAGTCGCTGGAAGTCCGCATCAAGGGTCCGGGTCCGGGCCGTGAGTCGGCCGTACGTTCGCTCAACAACGTCGGCTACAAGATCACCAACATCATCGACGTGACGCCTATCCCGCACAACGGGTGCCGTCCGCCGAAGAAGCGTCGCGTCTAAAGGGAGCGATTAGAAATGGCTCGTTATATCGGTCCTACCTGCAAACTCGCTCGTCGCGAAGGCGCAGACCTGTCCCTCAAGAGCCCGGCGCGCGCGCTGGACTCCAAGTGCAA
The DNA here is from genome assembly GCF_004283755.1 of Pseudoxanthomonas winnipegensis. Classification (GTDB taxonomy): domain Bacteria; phylum Pseudomonadota; class Gammaproteobacteria; order Xanthomonadales; family Xanthomonadaceae; genus Pseudoxanthomonas_A; species Pseudoxanthomonas_A winnipegensis. The sequence goes on along the minus strand of NZ_SHMH01000001.1, from coordinate 141,747 downwards.
GCTGGAGCAGAAGCCCGGCCAGCACGGTGCCACCGCCCGCAAGGGCAAGCTGTCCGATTACGCCACCCAGCTGCGCGAGAAGCAGAAGGTCAAGCGTATCTACGGTCTGCTGGAGCGCCAGTTCCGCAACTACTACAAGAAGGCCTCGACCAAGAAGGGCAACACCGGCGAGAACCTGCTGCAGCTGCTGGAAACCCGTCTGGACAACGTGATCTACCGCATGGGTTTTGCGGTCACCCGTCCGGCCGCCCGCCAGCTGGTCTCGCACCGCGGCGTGCTGGTCAACGGCAAGTCGGTCAACCTGCCTTCCTACCAGGTCAAGGCCGGCGACGCGATCGAGCTGTCGGAGAAAGCCCAGAAGCAGCTGCGCGTGCAGGAATCCCTGACCGTGGCCGAGCAGCTGGACCTGAGCCCGTCCTGGGTCGAGGTGGATTCGAAGAAGTTCGCCGGCGTGTTCAAGGCCGTGCCGGTCCGTTCGGACCTGCCCGCCGACATCAACGAAGCGCTGATCGTCGAGCTGTACTCGAAGTAATCACACACGCACCCCCGCCCTGGCGGGGGTTTGCAGGAGACAAAGCAACATGACGGGTATCACTCAGCAAGTGCTGCGCCCCCGCGGCCCGCAGATCGAGCGCCTGACCGACAACCGCGCCAAGGTGGTCATCGAACCGCTGGAGCGTGGCTACGGCCATACGCTGGGCAATGCGCTGCGCCGCGTGCTGCTGTCGTCCATCCCCGGCTTCGCCATCACCGAGGTCGAGATCGACGGCGTGCTGCACGAGTACAGCACCATCGAGGGTCTGCAGGAAGACGTGCTGGAAGTCTTGCTGAACCTCAAGGATGTGGCCATCCGCATCCACACCGGCGACAACGCCACCCTGAGCCTGACCAAGCAGGGCCCGGGCGTGGTCACCGCCGGCGACATCAAGACCGACCACAACGTCGAGATCCTTAATCCCGACCACGTGATCGCGCACCTGACCAAGGACATCGCGGTCAACCTGCGCCTGAAGATCGAGCGCGGCTTCGGCTATCAGCCGGCTGCCGCCCGTCGTCGTCCGGACGAAGAGAACCGCGCCATCGGCCGCCTGGTGCTGGACGCCTCGTTCTCGCCGGTCCGTCGCGTCGCCTACGCCGTCGAGTCCGCTCGCGTCGAACAGCGCACCGACCTGGACAAGCTGGTCCTGGACATCGAGACCAACGGCACGATCGACGCCGAGGAAGCCGTGCGCACCGCCGCCGACATCCTGAGCGACCAGCTGTCGGTGTTCGGCGACTTCACGCACCGCGACCGCGGCGCGCCGAAGCAGCAGACCGGCGGCGTGGATCCGGTGCTGCTGCGCCCGATCGACGACCTGGAGCTGACCGTGCGTTCGGCCAACTGCCTCAAGGCCGAGAGCATCTACTACATCGGCGATCTGATCCAGAAGACCGAAGTCGAGCTGCTCAAGACCCCGAACCTCGGCAAGAAGTCGCTGACCGAGATCAAGGAAGTCCTGGCCCAGCGCGGCCTGTCGCTCGGCATGAAGCTGGAGAACTGGCCGCCGGCCGGTGTTTCCCAGCACGGGATGATGGGGTAAGCCCAAGCCGCTTGCGCGGCACTGCCGCGCGCTTGGGCGAACGCCCGGCGCGCTGCGCCGGGCCGGGACGGGCGATCCGTCTCGGCTCGATGCTTCACCACAGTTAAGTCCAGCGATACCGCTTCACCCGCAACACCTCGACGACGGGCCGCAAAGGCCCGCGCGATGTCCGGACAGGATGACCGGATCAGGACCAACCGCAGTCCAGGCAACAACGCCACGAAGGCGACAGCGAACCTCAACAGCCGCACCATTCATCAGGAATCTACCTCATGCGTCACCAGAAAGCCGGCCGCAAGTTCAGCCGCACCAGCTCGCATCGCGCCGCGATGTTCTCCAACATGGCCGCCTCGCTGATCAAGCACGGCCTGATCAAGACCACCCTGCCCAAGGCCAAGGAACTGCGCCGCGTCGCCGAGCCGCTGATCACCCTGGCCAAGGTCGATGGCGTGGCCAACCGCCGTCTGGCCTTCGCGCGTCTGCGCGACAAGGAAGCGGTCGGCACCCTGTTCACCACCCTGGGCCCGCGCTACCAGTCGCGTCCGGGCGGCTACCTGCGCATCCTCAAGTGCGGCTTCCGCGCTGGCGACAACGCGCCGATGGCCTACGTGGAACTGGTCGATCGTCCGGAAGCGGCCGAGTAATCGACCCAGTCCCGCACGCGTCACCTGCAGACCCCGGCTCCTGGCCGGGGTTTTGCGTTTGGGGCGCAGGTCGCGTGGAGGGGCGGATTTGGCCCTGGGCGCGCGGGGTGGCGATAATGCGGGGACTTCCCCGTTGCCGCTGCCCATGAATCCTTTCCGTTGGTCCTTCCGCGCGCAATTCCTGGCCGGTTTCCTCGTGTGCGTCGGATTGCTGGGCGCCGCGCTGTACACCCAGTACTACCAGCACCAGATCCCGTGTCCGCTGTGCAGCTTCCAGCGCGGCGCGTTCGCGCTGCTGGGCCTGGTTTTCCTGATCGGCGGCCTGCATGGGCCGCGCAGTCGTGGCGGGCGCATCGTCTACGGCCTGCTGGGGCTGGTGCCGGCGCTGATCGGCATCGGCATCGCCGGGCGCCACGTGTGGCTGCAGCATCTGCCGGCCGACAAGGTGCCGGCCTGCGGCCCCGACCTGGCCTACATGATGGAAGCCTTCCCGCTGGGCGATGTGCTGCGCCAGGTGCTGACCGGCTCGGGCGAGTGCGCCGAGGTGACCTGGCGTCTGCTGGGCCTGTCGATGCCCGAGTGGAGCCTGCTGTGGTTCGTGGTGCTGACGCTGTGGCTGCTGCTCGCCGCCTTCCGCCGGCGCAAGCGCACGCTGCTGCGCGAGCTGCGCCCGTCCTGAGCGAACCTGGCGCCGGACCGGTCGCGCGCGTCGACCGGTCCGCAGCCTGGACGCGGCGCAGGTCGCCTCAGAAGTCCTGCTGCACGCTGAGGAACACGCCGCGACGCGGCGCCCACTGCGGCGCGAACACGCCGATGCCGCCGCCGTCGCGCAGCTGGTAGCTGCGATCCAGCGCGTTGACCGCGGCGACCTGCACATGCAGCGGATGCGAGGTGTCGGCCTCGAAGTCGTGCCCCGCGCTCAGGTTGAGCTGGAAGTAGGACGGCAGCGCCGCGCCATTGGGCACCGTGGCGGTATCGGTACGCAGGCCGCTGCCATAGAGATAGTTGGCGCCCACCCGGTTGTTGCCGGCGAAGCTGTAGTTGATGCCGCCCGACGAGGTGAGCTTCTGGTCGTGGTCCAGGTGGATCCAGTTGTCCGCCACATAGGCCAGGGCATCGGGGTCGAAGTTGTAGGCGCCGGTCATGACCTGCTTGCCCATCGCCCGGCTGTAGGCCGCATTGAAGTAGGCGCTCACCGGGCCGTTGCTGTAGTCGGCCGAGAACTCCAGGCCATGGACGTGGCCGTAGCGGTAGTTGAAGGTCGAATAGATGTAGGCGGCGCCGAACTGGCCTTCGTCCTGCAGGCGGTCGGCCAGGCGGTCGTAGGCGTCCAGGCCCAGGGTCAGGTGGTCGCCGACCTGCTGGGAGATGCCCAGGTCGTAGTAGTCGCTGCGCTCGCTGAGCGGGATCTGCGCGCCGGCGGCCAGCTGCTGGTTGGTGGTGCCATCGAACAGGGCGATGTCCCCGGAGGAGATCAGTTCGCTGGCTGGCGGGGTGAAGTAGCGCGCGTAGCCGGCGTGCAGGGTGGTGCTGTCGGTGGCGCGCCAGATCGCGCCTACGCGCGGGCTGAGCTGGCTCTCGGTCCGCCCGAAGGCCTTGTAGCGATCGCCGCGCAGGCCGTAGTTCACCGTCCAGTCCTCGCCGAGCTTCCACTCGTCCTGCAGGTAGAGCGCGGTGGTGCTCGCGTGGAAGCGGCTGCTGTCGCCGATCAGCTCGGGGATGTTGCTGGTCTGGTTGCCGTCGGCGTCGGCCGGGAAGACCCAGCTGTTGTTGCTGGCGGTGGCGTGTTCGAAGTCGCCGTACAGGCCGTAGCGCAAGGTGTGCGAGGCGCCCAGCGGGGTGGAGATATCGGCCTGCAGCACGTTGGCGCGGTTGCCGCGATCGACCTGCGAGGCGACGCCGTCGAAGATCAGATCGCCGGTGACGTCCGGATCGAAGGCCACGCTGCTGTAGCGCTGGCCCAGCGAGACCTGATAGGCGCTGTCGCCGACCAGGCCCTGCAGGGCGACGGTGGCGAAGCGGGTGTTCTCGCGCTGGCGTTCGTCCAGCGCGCTGGAATCGAAGTCGGTCTGGCCCTGGTCGTCGAAGGCCGGGGTCTGGCCCGGGTTGTTGGGCACCTGGAAGCGGTTGTTGGCGTAGCCGGCCATCACGCTCAGGCGCGTGTCCTCGTTGACCAGATAGGTCAGGTCGGCGAAGGCCTTGCCCTGGTGGGTCTTGTCGTGATCGGGCGTGCGGCTGTTGGTCGGGTTCTCCAGGCCGATCTTGTTCTGGTCATAGTCGCCGGTCACGAACCAGCTCCAGCGGCCCTGGCTGCCCCACCAGGCCAGCGAGGGATTGAAGGTGCCGAACGAGCCCGCGGTCACCCCGACGCTGCCGCCGTTGCCGAGCGCCTGGCCGCTCTTGGTGGTGATGTCGACCACCGCGGCGGTCCGGTCGCCGAACTGGGCCGGCAGCGCGCCGTCGAGCAGCCGGATGCTGGACACGGTGCGCGGGTCCAGGCTCTGGCCGAAGCCGGAGATCGACTCGGGCAGGATCACGCCGTTGATGCGGTACTGCAGATTGGCGTGGTCGCCGCGCACGTGGACGCCGCCGTAGGAGTCCTGGACGACGCCCGGCGCCTGCAGCAGCACCTGGTTCATCGGCGTGGAGGCGCCCAGCGGCAGCCGGTCGATGTCGGCCGCGGTGATGGTGAACTGGCTGCTGCCGATGTCCGGGGAGAGCGCATTGCGCGCCTCGTCCAGCTTGGCGTGGACCTTGACCACGTCCAGGTCGACGGTGGCGTCGGTGGGGGCGTCATCGGCCAGGGCAAGCAGGGGTGTGGTCGCCAGGGCCAGGGCGATGGCGGAGGCGAGCAGGGTCGGGGTCTTCATGGAGGGGGCGTGGGCCGTTGGGAAAATGTTATGAAGTAACGGTCCTCCTGTCAGGACTGTCATGCCTAGGCCGAAAGTCATGGGCGCGTGTCTTACGTTTCCTGGGGTTTAGAGACCTCAGAAAACTGTCGGAATTGACAGGAAGTGCGTGCGAGGCCCCGCGCTCTGCGATCATGGCGGCTTCTCCAGGAGCCCCGCATGTCCGCCGCAGCCCCCGCCATTCCCTTTCCTGCCGCCTCCGGCGACTGGCGCCCCGACAGCTGGCGCGCGCGCCCGGCGATGCAGCTGCCGACCTATCCCGACGCCGAGGCGCTGGACCGGGCGGTCGAGGAGCTCGGCCGGTTGCCGCCGCTGGTGACCTCATGGGAGATCTTCGCGCTGAAGAAGCAGCTGGCCGAGGCACAGGAAGGCAAGCGCTTCGTGCTGCAGGGCGGCGACTGCGCCGAGAGCTTCTCCGACTGCGAGTCCGGGCTGATCTCCAACCGGCTGAAGGTGCTGCTGCAGATGAGCCTGGTGCTGGTGCACGGGTTGCAGCTGCCGGTGGTGCGCGTCGGGCGCTTCGCCGGGCAGTACGCCAAGCCGCGTTCGACCGACATGGAGACCCGCGGCGAGATCACCCTGCCGAGCTATCGCGGCGACCTGGTCAATGGGCCCGAGTTCACCGCGCAGGCGCGCATTCCCGATCCGCAGCGCATGATCCGCGCGCATTCGCGCTCGGCCATGACGATGAACTTCGTGCGGGCGCTGATCGACGGCGGCTTCGCCGACCTGCACCATCCCGAGTACTGGAACCTCAGCTGGGTCGGCTACTCGCCGCTGGCCAACGAATACCAGCAGATGGTGGCCGACATCGGCGGCGCGGTGCGCTTCATGGAAACCCTGGCCGGCGCCGAGGTGCACAACCTCAACCGCATCGATTTCTACACCTCGCACGAAGCGCTGCTGCTGCCCTACGAGCAGGCGCTGACCCGCGAGGTCCCGCGTCAGCACGGCTGGTTCAACCTGTCCACGCACTATCCCTGGATCGGCATGCGCACCGCGGCGGTCGATGGCGCGCACGTGGAATATCTGCGCGGCGTGCACAATCCGATCGCGGTGAAGGTCGGCCCGTCGGTGAAGCCCGATCAGTTGCTGGCGCTGATGGACATCCTCAATCCGGACGACGAGCCGGGCCGGCTGACCTTCATCCATCGCATGGGCGCGGCGCAGATCGCCGAGAAGCTGCCACCGCTGCTGGAGGCGGTCAAGCGCGACGGCCGGCGCGTGCTGTGGGTGTGCGATGCGATGCATGGCAATACCGAGTCGACCAGCAACGGCTTCAAGACGCGCCGCTTCGACAACGTGCGCGGCGAGGTCGAGCAGGCCTTCGACATCCATGCCGCGGTCGGCACGCGCCTGGGCGGCGTGCACCTGGAGCTGACCGGCGAGGACGTCACCGAATGCACCGGCGGCGCGCGCGAGCTGACCGATGTGGACCTGGAGCGCGCCTACCGCTCGACCGTCGATCCGCGCCTGAACTATGAGCAGTCGCTGGAGATCGCCATGTCGATCGTGCGCAAGCAGCGGCAGCTGCAGGCGACGGCGGGCTAGAGGTCTTCGGTGGGAGCCGCCGTGGCAGCGATGAGGCCTTCCCGGGAAAGCCTCATCGCCGCCATGGCGGCTCCCACAAGCCCTTCTAAGGCGTGATGCGCCCAGTCGTTCGAGACGCGCGCCCACATGCCCTCGACGCGCGTTTTGGCAGTCTCCGGTGGGGATGGCTGACCTGCACTGGACGACCGCGCGCGACTACGTGATCCCGCTGGGAATTTCCCTGGCGCTGGGCGTGCTCGCCTGGGGATTGTTCGCCTGGCTGGAGCGGCGCTCGCGCGGCAAGGATTTCCGGCGCGCACGCATCACCCGCATCCTCAGCCTGCCGCTGGCCTTTGTGCTGCCGCTGATCTTTCTGCGCGCCGGGCTCGAGGCCACACCGCTCAAGGACGCGCAGCTGCAGCTGGTCAAGCAACTGCTGCATATCGGCATCGTCGCCTGCGTGACCTGGCTGCTGGTGCGCGTAGTGGCCGGCATCGTGGCGGCGATCCTGCGCGACAACCGCATCGACGTGGCCGACAACCTGCATGCGCGCACCATCCATACCCAGGCGCGCGTGCTGGGGCGCGTGGCCTCCGGCGCGGTGATCCTGGTCGGCGCCTCGGTGGTGCTGCTGCAGTTCGACGAGGTGCGTCAGCTCGGTCGCACGCTGCTGGCCTCGGCCGGCATCCTCGGGCTGGTGGCGGGCATCGCGGCCAAGCCGGTGTTCGGCAACCTGATCGCCGGCTTGCAGATCGCGCTGACCCAGCCGATCCGCCTGGACGACGTGGTCATCGTCGAGGGCGAATGGGGCCGCATCGAGGAGATCACCAGTTCCTTCGTGGTGGTGCACATCTGGGATCAGCGCCGCATGGTGGTGCCGCTGACCTGGTTCATCGAGAATCCGTTCCAGAACTGGACGCGGCGCAGCGCCGACATGCTCGGCACGGTATTCCTGTGGCTGGACTACCGCACCCCGATGGCCGCCGTGCGCGCCGAGACCGAACGCGTGTGCCGCGAGGATCCGCGCTGGGACGGCCGGGTCTGCATCGCCCAGGTCACCGAGACCTCCGAGACCGCCATGCAGGTGCGCCTGCTGGTCAGCGCGCGCAGTTCCGGCGATGCCTTCGACCTGCGCTGCGTGGTGCGCGAGCGCGTGCTGGACTACCTGGCGCGCGAGTATCCCGACGCGCTGCCGCGTCAGCGCAACATGCTCACCCGCGAACAGACCCCGCCCGACACGCCGCAGGTGTTGCCCAGCGCGCGCCAGACCTCCTCGCCCGGCGCCGAGGACGGCCCGCCGCCGGTTTCGCCAGAGTCGCCTGGCCCGGTGCCACCGCCGTCGCACTGATCCGCCGGGCGCGCGACACTCAGGGCGTGCGCGGTTCCAGCGTGGCGCGATACGCGGGCGGGACGCGCGCCTGGGTGCGCTGCTCGTAGTCGTAGCCCAGCCCGATCAGCTTTGCCTCGCTCCAGGCGGTGCCCATGAACAGCAGGCCCAGCGGCAGCCCGCGGCTGTCGCCCATCGGGATGGTCAGGCTGGGATAGCCGGCCACCGCCGCCGCGCCGTAGCCGGCGCCGGGGAAGGGATCCTTGAACGCCGGGTCGGTGCGCCAGGCCGGGCCCGTCGCCGCGGCGACCAGGGCGTCCAGGTGCTGCGCCTTGAGCGCCGCATCGATGCCTTCCGGGCCGGCCAGCCGCTTGATGCGCGAACGGGCCTGGATGTAGGCCGGGTCGTTCAGGCCGCCCATCGCCGCGGACTCTTCGAACAGGTCCTGCCCGAACAGCGCCAGCTCCTCGCGCGCATGCTGCTGGTTGAAGCCGATCAGCTGCTGCAGCGAGTCCACCGGCGCGCCCTTGCTGGTGAGATAGCGCGCCAGCCCGTTCTTGAACTCGGTCTTGAGCACCAGCAGTTCGTCCTGGTCCCACTGGCCGGCGGTGGGGATCTCGGCGTCGACCACGGTCGCGCCCGCCGCGCGCAGGGTCGCGACCGCGCCTTCCATCGCCTTGGCCACGTCGGGGCCGAACTTGAAGCTGCTGCGGACCACGCCGATGCGTGCGCCCTTGAGCGCGCCGGGGCGCAGGCGCGAGACGTAGTCCAGCGGGGCATTGAGTGTGGCGTATCCGGTGCTGGCATCGGCGCTGTCGCGACCGGCCATCGCCGCCAGCAGGATGGCCGCATCGGCCACAGTGCGGGTGATCGGCCCGGCGGTGTCCTGGCTCCAGGAGATCGGCACGATGCCGTCGCGGCTGACCAGGCCGACGGTGGGCTTCAGCCCCACCGCGCCGTTGACCGCCGCCGGGCAGATGATGCTGCCGTCGGTCTCGGTGCCGACCGTGGCCGCGGCCAGATTGGCCGAGGCGGCCACGCCGCTGCCGGCGCTGGACCCGCAGGGGTTGCGGTCCAGCACATAGGGGTTATGGGTCTGGCCGCCGACCGCGCTCCAGCCGGAGATCGAGTCGCTGGAGCGGAAGTTGGCCCACTCCGAGAGGTTGGTCTTGCCCAGGATCACCGCGCCGGCCTCGCGCAGGCGCTTGACCAGGAAGGCGTCGGCCTTGGGATGGAAATCGCGCAGCGCCAGCGAGCCGGCGGTGGTGGCCATCGGCGTGGCGTCGATGTTGTCCTTGAGCAGGATCGGGATGCCCTGCAGCGGCCCGCGCACGGTGCCGCCGGCGCGCTCGCGGTCGCGCAGCGCCGCCTCTGTCATCGCCTCGGGATTGAGCTGGATCACGGCATTGAGGTGCGGCCCGGCGCGATCGACCTGGGCGATGCGGTCCAGGTAGGCGCGGGTCAGGGTGCGGCTGTCCAGCGCGCCGCGCTGCATCTGCTCCTGCAACTGGGCGATGGTCAGCTCGGCATAGCGGAACTGGGCGGGCGCGGCGGTCTTGGGCGGCGCGGACGCCGGGGCGGTGCAGCCGGCCAGCGCGGCCAGGCACGACAGCGTCAGTGCAAGCCTGAAGGCGTGCATCGGTTCGATCCCCTCATGCGGATCGTCGCAGGCTAAACGCAGCGGCGCGGGGGCCGCAAGCGGCTCAGTGGCGCCGGCGGCGGATCAGGTCGCGGGCCAGCACGGCCACCACGATCACGTTGATCAGCACCACCACGGCCGTATGCCAGCCCGGGTGCCGGACCAGCGCGTACATGTCGAAGGGCAGGTAGACCGCCGTGCCCACGCAGCCCAGCCACGAGGCCCAGGCCTTGGCCCGCCACAGGCCCCAGGATTCCACCAGCCGCCAGAGCGCATAGATGGCCACCACGGCCACGGCCAGGTGTACCGCCTTGGGGTCGATCTGCTTGAGCAGCGAGGGCAGGGCGCCGTGCGCCGGGTCCAGATGGAAGCGCTCGATCAGCCAGTACACCGCGCGCCGGATCGGGTCGGGCCCGAGGACTTCCAGGCTGGCCGCGGCGATCAGGGCCAGCAGACCCTTGGCCAGTTCGAACAACGCCAGCGCATGCAGGCCCGGATGCGCGTGCGGATCCGGATCGTAGGGACGTTGGGTATGAGGCATCGGGCCGGAAGGATACGCCGGTTGGTGCGCGGGCGGCGACCCGTGGGCCGCCACCCGCGCCAGCTTGCACAGACCGCCTTACGCCGCGCGCGAGGCCTTCTTGCGCTCGCTTTCGGTCAGGTGCTTCTTGCGCAGGCGGATCTCCTTGGGGGTGATCTCCACCAGCTCGTCGTCGTCGATGAAGTCCAGGGCCTGCTCCAGGGTGAACTTGATCGCCGGGGTCAGCTGGATGGCGTCGTCCTTGCCCGAGGCGCGCATGTTGGTCAGCGGCTTGGTCTTGATCGCGTTGACCGTCAGATCGTTGTCCTTGGAGTGGATGCCGATCAGCTGGCCCTCGTAGACGTTGTCGCCCTCGGCGGCGAACAGCTTGCCGCGCTCCTGCAGCGGGCCCAGCGAATAGGCCGGCGTGGCGCCCGGCGCATTGGCGATCATCACGCCGTTGGGACGCTTGGCGATGGCGCCCTGTTCCTTCGGGCCGTAGTGGTCGAACACGTGGAACAGCAGGCCCGAGCCCTGGGTCAGGGTCTTGAACTCGTTCTGGAAGCCGATCAGGCCGCGCGCCGGGATTTCATAGTCCAGGCGCACGCGGCCCTTGCCGTCGGGCTCCATGTTCTTCAGCTGGCCCTTGCGCACGCCCAGCTTCTCCATCACGCCGCCCTGGTGGATCTCTTCCACGTCCACCACCAGCTGCTCGATCGGCTCCATCTGCTGGCCGTCGATCTCCTTGATGATGACCTCCGGGCGCGAGACGGCCAGCTCGTAGCCTTCGCGGCGCATGTTCTCGATCAGCACCGACAGGTGCAGCTCGCCGCGGCCGGAGACCAGGAACTTGTCCGCGTCCTCCAGCTGCTCGACCTTCAGCGCCACGTTGTGCACGGTCTCGCGCTCCAGGCGGTCCTTGAGCTGGCGGCTGGTCAGGAACTTGCCGCCGGACAGGTCCTTGTTGCCGGCGAAGGGCGAGTTGTTGACCTGGAAGGTCATCGAGATGGTCGGCTCGTCCACGGTCAGCGCCGGCAGCGCCTCGGGCGCCTCCAGGGCGGTGACGGTGTCGGAGATGGTCAGCTCCTGGATGCCGGAGATGGCCACGATGTCGCCGGCCTCGGCGGTCTCCTGCTCGATGCGCTCAAGGCCGAGGAAGCCCAGCACCTGCAGCACCTTGCCCTGACGCTTCTTGCCTTCGCGGTCGATCACGGCCACCGGCATGTTCTTGCGCAGCGTGCCGCGCTGGATGCGGCCGATGCCGATCACGCCGACGAAGTTGTTGTAGTCCAGCTGGCTGATGCGCATCTGGAACGGGCCTTCCGGATCGACCTCCGGCTTGGGCGCGTGCTGCATGATCGCCTCGTACAGCGGGGTCATGTCGCCGTCGCGGGCGTTCTCGTCCAGCGAGGCGTAGCCGTTCAGCGCCGAGGCGTAGACGATCGGGAAGTCCATCTGCTCGGGCGTGGCGCCCAGGCGGTCGAACAGGTCCCACACCTGCTCCACGACCCATTCCGGACGCGCGCCGGGACGGTCGATCTTGTTGACCACCACGATCGGCTTGAAGCCCATCGCGAAGGCCTTCTGGGTCACGAAACGGGTTTGCGGCATCGGGCCGTCCATCGCGTCGACCAGGATCAGCACGGTGTCCACCATCGACAGCACGCGCTCGACCTCGCCGCCGAAGTCGGCGTGGCCCGGGGTGTCGACGATGTTGATGCGGTTGCCATTCCACTTGATGGCCGTGTTCTTGGCCAGGATGGTGATGCCGCGTTCCTTTTCCTGGTCGTTGCTGTCCATCACGCGCTCGGCGATGACGGCACGCTCGGAGAAGGTGCCGGACTGCTTCAGCAGACAGTCGACGAGGGTGGTCTTGCCATGGTCAACGTGGGCGACGATGGCGATGTTGCGAAGGTTTTCAATGGACATGCGGCACGGGCGCGGCGGTGCGCGCAGAGGTGTGGAGGGAAGCGCGTATTATAGCCGGTTACCGCCCACGACCGGGCTGCCTGCTCCAAAGGAGTTCCACGATGTCCCTCACCGCCACCTTCAACACCTCCCGCGGCCCGATCCAGGTCGAGCTGTACCCGGACAAGGCGCCGCTGACCGTGGCCAATTTCGTCAACCTGGCCAAGCGCGGCTTCTACGACGGGCTGAACTTCCACCGCGTCATCCCGGACTTCATGATCCAGGGCGGCTGCCCGGAAGGCTCCGGCCGCGGCGGCCCGGGCTACCGTTTCGAGGACGAGACCAACAACGGCGTGCGCCACGAGCGCGGCGTGCTGTCCATGGCCAACGCCGGCCCCAACACCAACGGCAGCCAGTTCTTCATCACCCACGTGGCCACCCCGTGGCTGGACGGCAAGCACACCGTGTTCGGCAAGGTCGTCTCGGGCCTGGAGGCCGTCGATGCGGTCAAGCAGGGCGACACCATCGACTCGGTGGTGATCGAGGGCGACGCCGACGCCGTCCTGGCCGCCAAGGCCGACCGCGTGGCCGAATGGAACAAGCTCCTGGCTGCCTGAACACGGCCCCCGCCCCCGGTGCGTCCGCAAGTAGACCATTGGTCGAACGCGGCCGCGCCGGGCGCGCGTGCTAAAATTCCGCGCCGCACAATCGAGGCGGCGCCACCAGGAGCCGCCGTCCATGCCGATTTCGCGCTGCCATCCGCTGGATGCCTGCGAGATCGTGACGTCGGCCTGCGTGACCCCTCCATCCGCCTGGCGCGCCTAGCGCCTATCCCATCAGGCGGGCATCGCACCCGCCATCCGATGCACGAGGAATCCACACCATGAAACAACCCGTCCGAGTCGCCGTCACCGGTGCCGCCGGCCAGATCGGCTACGCCCTGCTGTTCCGCATCGCCTCCGGCGAGATGCTGGGCAAGGACCAGCCGGTCATCCTGCAGCTGCTCGAGCTGCCGATGGAGAAGGCCCAGGCCGCGCTGAAGGGCGTGATGATGGAGCTGGAGGACTGCGCCTTCCCGCTGCTGGCCGGCATGGTCGGCACCGATGACCCGGAAGTGGCCTTCAAGGAAGCCGACTACGCCCTGCTGGTCGGCGCCCGTCCGCGCGGCCCGGGCATGGAGCGCAAGGACCTGCTGCTGGAGAACGCCAAGATCTTCACCGCCCAGGGCGCCGCGCTGAACAAGGTCGCCTCGCGCAACGTGAAGGTGCTGGTGGTCGGCAACCCGGCCAACACCAACGCCTACATCGCCATGAAGTCCGCCCCGGACCTGCCGGCGAAGAACTTCACCGCGATGCTGCGTCTGGACCACAACCGCGCCCTGAGCCAGCTCTCGCTCAAGCTCGGCAAGCCGGTGGCCGGCATGGAGAAGCTGGTGGTGTGGGGCAACCACAGCCCGACCATGTATCCGGACTACCGCTTCGCCACCGCCGACGGCGCCTCGATCGGCGAGGCGATCAACGACCAGGAATGGAACGCCAACACCTTCATCCCGACCGTGGGCAAGCGCGGCGCGGCGATCATCGAGGCGCGCGGTTCGTCCTCGGCCGCCTCGGCCGCCAACGCCGCCATCGATCACGTGCGCGACTGGGCGTTGGGCAGCAACGGCAAGTGGGTGACCATGGGCGTGCCGTCCGACGGCTCCTACGGCATCCCGGAGGGCGTGATCTTCGGCTTCCCGGTGACCACCCAGAACGGTGAGTACACCCTGGTCAAGGATCTGCCGATCGACGACTTCAGCCAGAAGTACATCGACAAGACCCTGGCCGAGCTGGAAGAAGAGCGCAGCGGCGTGGCCCACCTGCTGGGTTGATCCTCCGCTGGAGGTCGCTGCGACGCAGACGCCGGGCCGTGAGGTCCGGCGTTTTGCTTTGCGGGCGCCGCCGGCCGTTCCGTCGGCCGGAAACTCCGTGCAATAACTTCGATTCAATGCGATCCGCATTCGCCGTGATGCAGGCGTAGTATCGAGGGCGACAGCCTCAGCGAGGAACGTTGCATGGAACGCATCGCGCACTCCCTCGGCCACATCCTGCGGTGCGGTCTACTGGCATCGTTCGTGGTCTTTATTACCGTTCATTCCCCGCCGGGCGCCGCGAAAGAGCGTCCGCACCGGGGGGCCGCGGTCGACGTCTCGCCTTGCAGCCAACTGCTGGAACAACTGCTTCCCGGCGATTACAACTTCTGCATGGGGGCGGCCGCGATGCGAAAGGGCGACATGCCCCAAGCCCTGTCGCGCATGCTCGAGGCGGCGGCGTGGGGCGACAAGTCGGCGCAGAAGGTGCTGGGCGTGGCCTATTTCAATGGCGAGGGCGCGACCCAGGACCGCGCGCTGGGTCTGGCCTGGCTGGGGCTCTCGACCGAACGCATGCAGCCGGAGAACGTGGGGCTGTTCAACTCCGCGCTGGAGAAGGTGACGCCGGCGCAGAAGGCTAGGGCGGATGTGCTGTACAAGCAGATGCGCGCCAAGTATGCCGATGACGTCGCCGCCGTCCGCGCCGACAAACTGTTCCGTCGCAAGATGCGCGAGCTGGCCAGCAATCCGGTCTACGGTTCGGGCAAGTGCATCAGAGGCGTCAACAGCATGGGGTTCGCCAACCCGCGAAACCCGGAGTCCGTCTATCCGTGCTCGCTCTTGTCCGAACAGCGTGTCCTCAACGGGCTGCAGGCCCGCTATGACATCTATTTCCAGGACTGGAGCGGGCGGGTCAGGACAGGCGAAGTCGAGGACATCGGTCCGGGCAGATAGACGGCGAGACGCCAGGATCCGACCGGACGCCGTCCAGGCCAGAGTCGAGCCGCGCAGCGGACGACTCGCCACGCGGTTAATCTGATGCGTCGAATCTTCCTGCGCGCCTCGGCGCTGCGGGACGTAGAACACAAACGCCGGCCTTGAGGGCCGGCGTTTCTGCGTTCTAGCGCTGTCGCCGGCCGCGTTACCGGGTGAAGCGCTCGCAAAGCGCGGCCAGCTTGAGCACGGCGGCCTCAGACTCCTTGCGGTTGGGCACGACCGAGGGGTTGTTGTAGCCGTCCATCTCATCGCCGATGGCCTGCACCAGCAGGCCGTCGCGGCGGGGGACCATGCTTACGCCTTCGACGCGCAGCGCGTAATCGACCTCCGGCTGCGGCACCAGATGCGCGATCTGGCCGCGCACGGGGACCAGCGTCTCGTCGCCCATCAGTGCACGCGCGCCGTAGCCGGTGGCATTGACGATGGTCTTCTCGCGGATCAGGCCGAAGTCCTTCGGCGTGCGCAGGTCGATGAAATCGATGGCGCCGCCGTTGAGCAGGAATTCGTGCTCCAGCCAGTTCATGTAGGCCGGGATGTTGAACATCATCGTCGAGGCGCGCCGCACATAGCGCGCCGGGAACGGATGGCTGCCCGCCGGGACATCCTCCGACGCCGGTGTCAGGTCGCGCACGCGGTCGGCGAAGCTGGCGAAGTGGACCGCATTGCCGGCCGCCTGGGCCAGATGCTCGCTGCGCGCCTGGTCGAAGGGGATGTCCGAGAGCGCGTAGGACTCGATCCATTCGACCGGGTTGCCGGGCAGGCCCATGATCGCCTGGAACATGCGGAAGGAGTTGCGGCACAACTCCTCCCACAACGCGCCGTCGGCCTGCTCCACGGTGCCCACGCGCGAGTCCGGCGTCCACAGGCCGGTGGCGTTGAACGAGCGCACGTCCGGGGCGCGTTCGCGGGTGTAGATGCGGGTCTTGATGCCTTGGCGCTGCAGGACGACGGCGGTGGTCAGGCCGATCACGCCGCAGCCCACGACGGCGGCCTGGCGCACGCCGGTGCTGCGCACCTCGGCCGCGGCCGCCAGGCCCGAGCCCCAGGACAGCGACCAGCCGCTGCCGCCGTGCCCGTAGTTGTGGATGACCTCCCTGCCGGCGATCTTCTCGCGCTCGATGCGCGGGCCTTGCGCCCGGAACGGGCGCGTGCAGACGGTGATGCGCGCGATGCGGTCGGTGCGCGCACGCACGGGTGCGATGGTGCCGGAGGTGGGGACGAACGCCGGCGGCGGCGTGCGCGCGCCGAGCGGGTCGGCCAAGGCCCCTCCGGGCGGCGCGGCCTGTGCGGTCGCCGTTCCCGCAGTAGCCGGCGGTGCGGCCGCGCCGAGCGTGGCCAGCGTCGCGGCCCCCGCGCCAATCATGAAGTCTCGTCGTTGCATCGAAGCAGTCCTCGGATGGGGCATTCATGCGGCGCGGCTGGAGACTGGCCCCCACCCGCCGCATGCACGCTCAGGGGCGATGGAAGTAGAGCGGGGCGTCGGCGTGCAGGGCGGTGTCGTAGTCCAGCGCAACGTCACCGGCGGGGTAGCCGTTCTTCTCCAGGATCAGGGCCATCAGCGCGGCGTAGTCCTCGCGACGCAGCGAGCCGGGGCGGCCGACCGGCATTTCCCGGGCCATGTACTGGAAGGTCGCATGCAGCGGCACGCCCATGTCGCGGCCGTAGAACGCCGGGCCGGCCAGCACCGGCCCGGAGAAGCCTTCCAGCTGCTGGCCATGGCAGGCGGCGCAGTGCTGGGCGTAGACGCGTGCGCCCTGTGCGCTCTGCTGCGCGGTGAAAGGCACCGCGTCCGCCGCCTGCCCGCTTGCGCCCACGGCCGGCGAAGCGAGCAGCAGGAAGGCCAACACGCCAGGCATGCGATGGCGAGCGGACCTGGAACTGGAAGAAGGCGTCTGCGCGCCGGCGCCCCCGCCCGAAGGCGGGGACGCCGTGGCCGATGCGCGGACGCCGGCCCGGTCGCTCACCATGTGTAGGACACCTTGGCGAACCAGCGCGTGCCGAAGAAGCCCAGCGGACTGCCGAGCAGGTAGTCGCGCGCGCCGGTGGTGGCATAACGCTCGATGTTGTACTGGCGGATCGCCGCGGGCGTCTTGTCCGGGTAGGCGTTGAACAGGTTGTCGGCGCCGATGCTAAAACGCAGGCGCTGATCGAGGGTGTAGGCCAGTTCGATGTTGGTGGTGTAGAGCGTGCCGATCTTGGCCTTGTAGTAGGTCACCCCGTTGATGGTGGTCAGATCCAGCGTGTTCATGATCTGCGGGAACGCGGCATACGCGCTGGTGGTGCCCAGCGTGTACTGCGGGCCGTAGACGTTCTCGCGGATGTTCAGGGCCAGGCGCTCGCCGAAGCGGATGTTCGCACCCAGGTTGACCCGGTACTTCGGGCTGTTGTACTGGATGGTGGCGACGTCGGCATCGGTCAGCAGCGCGCGTCCGCCGAGGTCGGCGGGCGCGTTGCCGACGCGGGTGACTTCGGTCTTGTTGTAGTTGGCCGCCAGGGTCCAGTCGATCGCGGCCCAGTCGAAGGCGATGCTGTAGGTCGTCACCCAGTCCACGCCGGTCGTCTTGGTGTCCATGGCGTTGGTGAAGAAGTTCAGGCCGATGTTGGCGCGCGCGGTGGCGTCCATGCTGCCGCCCGGCGCGGTGGGATCGCTGCCGTTGGAGATGAAGCCGCCCGCGACCAGCGCGGCGCCGAGCGTCTGGTTGTAGGCATCGTCGGGGCGACCGTCGCGGTTGGTGTCGGCCGGGTCGGGCAGGTTGGGGTTGGGCACGCAGCCGGCGGTGCGTCCGCACAAGGTGTCCACCGACTGGCTGGTCGAGTACAGCAGCGTGCTGCCCAGGCGGATGCGGTCGTCGATGCGGATCTGGTAGGCATCCAGGGTGGTGGTCAGGTTGTCCAGCGGCTTGAACACCAGGCCCACGCTGAAGTTGCGGCTGGTTTCCGGCTTCAGGCCGCTGCCGACGTTGGCCGCCTGCAGCGTCGCGGTGGCCGCGGTCGGGCCGACCTGGATGGCGGTGTAGTAGCTCTCGCCCATGGTCGGGGCGCGGAAGCCGGTGCTGTAGGTGCCGCGCACGGCGAAGCGCTCGTTGAAGTCGTAGCGTGTGGTCAGCTTGCCGACCGCCTTGCTGCCGAAGTCGCTGTAGCGCTCGTAGCGCGCGGCCGCGTCGACGATCCAGTGCTCGGTCGGGTTGAGGATCACGTTGACGAAGGCGGCCTTGTTGTTGCGCTCCCAGCTGCCGGTCGCGGCCGGGTTGTAGCCGGGGAAGGAGGCCGAGCCCGCGCCGGTGTACGAGGCCGCATCGCCCGGGTCGATGCCGTAGGTGTCCTCGCGATACTCCAGGCCGGCCGCGATGGTGGTCGGCGCGGCCAGGCCCCAGTCGAAGTCGCGGCTCAGGTCCAGCGCGGTATCCCATTGCGTCGCGCTGAAGCGGCCGACGTAGAAGCTCTCGGGCGAGGCGCCGGTGCGGTTCCACAAGGTGAAATTCATCGACTTGGTGACGTCGATTTCCATCTGGTTCTTGCCGTAGTTGGTGGACAGGTCGTAGCGCCAGCCGGCCAGCTCGCCGGTGATGCCCACGCCCACCTCCCAGTCCTTCTCGTCGGTATCGATCGAGGGCGAGAAGCCGTAGGGATACTTGTTGATGTCCGCCTCGGTCAGCGGCCTGCCGCTGCGCGGGCCGGTGCCGCCGATGGGATCGGTGCGGTCGCCGTCGCCATTGCGGTCCACGCCGCCGTCCTGCGAGGGGCGGCGGTAGCTCTGCCAGCTCTGGGTCTTCTTCTTGCCGAAGCTGCCGGTGCCGTAGAGCTCGGTGCTGTCGTCCAGGAACATCCCGGCGCTCAGGAAGCCCACATCGCGCTGGATCGCCGGCGAATCGCCCTGGTGGCTGTTATTGGGGAACCAGGGGTTGTAGATCATGTTGTATTCGTTCTCGCGTCCCAGCGCCGCGTTGCCGGTCGAGCTGGGGTAGCCGCTAGGCGTGGTCGCGGTGCCGGTGGCCGGGCAGCCGCGGGTCGGATTGGCCAGGCGGTCGGCCACGCAGGCGGCCGCGCCGTAGGGCGCGCCGGGCCGGTTGATGGTCTGGCGGCGTTCGCTTTCCAGGGCCAGGTTGAAGTAGGTGGTGTCGTCGCCGATGCCGAAGTCGCCCTGATAGTTGGTGGTGAAGCCGCCGCCATCGTCATAGCCGGAGGTGCCGGCCGAGACGCTGCCGCCGCTGGCGTTCTTCCTGGTGATCAGGTTGATCACGCCGGCGATGGCGTCCGAGCCGTACAGCGCCGCGGCGCCGTCGGTGAGCACCTCGGCGCTGGCGATCGCGCTGGTCGGGATGAAGCTCAGGTCGGTCGAGGCCGCGCCCGCATAGCCGCCGGTGACCGCGACGTTGGAGGTGAAGTGCCGCCGCTTGCCGTTGATCAGGATCAGCGTGTGGTTGGGCGAGAGCGCGCGCATGTTGGCCACCAGCGTGGCGCTGGTCATGTCGGTGCCCTGCTGGCTGGCATTGAAGCTGGGGACCTGGAAGGCCAGCTGATTCATCAGGTCCGGGGCGCCGGACTGCTCCAGCGCCTCGGCGGTGACGACTTGGACCGGGGCCGGGCTGTCGTCCACCGACATGCCCACGCGGCGGGTGCCGGTCACGATGACGTTGTCCAGCGTCTTGGCGGCGTTGGATTCGGAGGTTTCCTGCGCCTGGGCGGGCGCCGTGGCGGCGATCGCCAGAGCCAGGAGGATCAGGCGGGTCAGGGGGGCGCGGCGGAGCGGGCGCGGGCTGCGGTGGGAGCGGAGACGGCGGGTGGTCATGTTGGGCTCTATCCAGGCGAGGGGAGGGGAGGGCGCGACAACGACTACGGCCATGCAGGGATCGACGCGCGGCCTGCTGGCCGCGCGGACGGATGACGGTCTGTGATCCCCTATTGCGGTGCCTGACATGCGTCGGACACGTTCTGCAGTATGTGTAAGCGTTAACAGCGGGTGACGATCGCCGCGAGTGGGGTCTTGCTGGGTGGGTAGGTGCGCCGCATCACGCGGGTGGCAAGGATCCTGACGTTATTGTCAGAATCGATGTGGCGGGAATCGGCGCTGTGGAGCGCCGGCTTCGACGAAGGTCGAGCCGCGCCGCCTGGGGTGCGTCGCTACGCTGGCGCCTCCGCCATCAGGGACTTGTCATGTCGCAGCAGGCCTATGCCGCCGGGCTGGAGCGCAACCCGGCCAACTTCACCGCGCTCTCGCCGCTGACCTTCCTGCGCAAGGCCGCGCTGGTGCATCCGCAGCGCGTGGCCCTGGTCCATGGCGAACGCCAACTGACCTGGGCCGATGAGTACGCGCGCTGCCGACGCCTGGCCAGCGCGCTGCAGCGCTGGGGCGTGGGCAAGGGCGATACGGTGGCGGCGATGCTGCCCAACACGCCTGCGATGTTCGAGCTGCATTACGGCCCGGCCATGCTCGGTGCGGTGCTCAATACGCTCAATACGCGCCTGGACGCGGCGACGCTGGCCTTCATGTTCGACCATGCGCAGGCCAAGGTGCTGTTCACCGATCGCGAGTTCGCGCCGGTGATCGCCCAGGCGCTGGAACTGTGCACGCACCGGCCGCGGGTGATCGATGTGGACGATGCGCAGGTGACCGAGGGCGCCTTCCTCGGCGAGACCGAGTACGAGGCGTTCCTCGCCGGAGGCGATGCCGGGTTCGAGATGCAGCTGCCGCAGGACGAGTGGGAGGCGATCTCGCTCAACTACACCTCCGGCACCACCGGCGATCCCAAGGGCGTGGTCTACCACCACCGCGGCGCGTACTTGAATGCCGTGGCCAACATCATCGACTGGGGCATGCCGCAGCATCCGGTCTATCTGTGGACGCTGCCGATGTTCCACTGCAACGGCTGGTGCTTCCCGTGGACGATGGCGGCGGTGGCCGGACTGCAGGTGTGCCTGCGCCGGTTCGATGCCCAGCGCGTGTTCGCGCTGATGCGCGAGCATGGCGTCACCCATTACTGCGGCGCGCCGATCATCCACAGCGCGCTGGTGGCCGCGCCGGAGGCGTGGAAGCAGGGCATCAGCGGCGTGCGGGCGCAGATCGCCGGTGCCGCGCCGCCTGCGGCGGTGATCGAGGGCATGGAGCGCATGGGCTTCCACATCACCCACGTCTATGGCCTGACCGAGGTCTACGGGCCGGCCTCGCTGTGCATTCCGCGCCCGGAATGGGATGCGTTGGACATCGCGCAGCGCGCCGAGCGCAACAGCCGCCAGGGCGTGGCCTGCCTGCTGCAGGAGGACATGCAGGTGCTCGACCCGGACACGCTGGAGCCGGTGCCGTGGGACGGCACGACCGTGGGCGAGATCATGTACCGCGGCAACCTCACCATGAAGGGCTATCTGAAGAATCCCGACGCCACGGCGCGGGCGTTCGAAGGCGGCTGGTTCCATACCGGCGACCTGGCCGTGGTGTATCCCGATGGCTATGCCAAGATCCGCGACCGCTCCAAGGACGTGATCATCTCCGGCGGCGAGAACATCTCCTCCATCGAGGTCGAGGACGCACTGTGCCGGCACCCGTCGGTGATGGCCGCGGCCGTGGTGGCGCGGCCGGACCAGCAGTGGGGCGAGACCCCGTGCGCCTTCGTCGAGCTCAAGTCGGGCGCCGACCCGCTGGATGCGGCCACCCTGCAGCTGCATTGCCGCTCGCACCTGGCCGGGTTCAAGGTGCCGCGCGCCTTCGTCTTCGGCGAACTGCCGCGCACGGCCACCGGCAAGGTGCAGAAGTTCGTGCTGCGCGACCGGGCCAGGGAGCTCGACGGCTGAGGCAGGGCCGGCGCGGCTTCGACCATGGTCCAAGCATCGACCATGGTCCAACGGTCTGGCGCGCGGGCGCCCTCTATGCTCGCTGGCATCGGCGCTCGGGAGGGGGCTTGGATGTCATCGTATGAAGAGGTGTACCGCCGTTCGGTCGAGGAACCGGAGGCGTTCTGGGCGCAGGAAGCCAAGGCCATCCACTGGCATGTCCCGCCGCAGCAGATCCTGGATTATTCCAATCCGCCGTTCCGCAGGTGGTTCGTCGGCGGGCAGACCAACCTCTGCTACAACGCCGTCGACCGCCACCTGGAGACGCGACCCGACCAGTTGGCGCTGGTGGCCGTGTCCACCGAGACCAACGTCACCCGCGAGATCACCTATCGGCAGCTGCATGAGGAGGTCAACGCCTTCGCTGCCGTGCTCAAGCAGCTGGGCGTCGGCCGCGGCGATCGGGTGGTGGTGTACATGCCCAACATGGCCGAGGCGGTGTTCGCCATGCTGGCCTGCGCGCGCATCGGGGCGATCCACTCGGTGGTGTTCGGCGGCTTCGCCGCGCACAACCTGGCGCTGCGCATCGACGACGCCAAGCCCAAGCTGCTGATCGCCGCCGACGCGGGCATCCGCGGCGGCAAGGTGATTCCGTACAAGCCGATGATCGATGCGGCCTGCGCCGAGGCCAAATTCGCACCGTCCAAGGTGCTGATCGTCTCGCGCGATCTGGATCCGGCCGAGCCGAAGGTGCCGGGGCGCGACGAGGACTACGCCACCCTGCGCGCGCAGGTCGGGCAGATGCAGGTGCCGGTGGAATGGCTGGAATCCAACGAGCCCAGCTATCTGCTCTACACGTCCGGCACCACGGGCAAGCCCAAGGGCGTGCAGCGCGACGTCGGCGGCTACGCGGTGGCGATGGCGCAGTCGATGCGCACCATCTTCGACTGCGCGCCGGGGCAGGTGATGTTCTCCACCTCGGACGTGGGCTGGGCGGTGGGGCATTCGTACAACGTGTACGGGCCGCTGATCGGCGGCTGCACCTCGCTGCTGTACGAAGGCCTGCCCACCCATCCCGATCCGGGCATCTGGTGGGCGCTGTGCGAGCAGTACGGCGTGCGTACGATGTTCTCTTCGCCGACCGCGATCCGCGTGCTGAAGAAGCACGACGTCGACTTCATCCGGCGCCACGACTTGTCCGAGCTGAAGTACCTGTTCCTCGCCGGCGAACCGCTGGACGAGCCCACCGCGCACTGGATCACCGACGCGCTGCGCAAGCCGGTGATCGACAACTACTGGCAGACCGAGACCGGTTGGCCGGCGCTGTGCGTGCTGCCGGGCGTGGACATGAAGCCGGTGCGCTTCGGCTCGCCGGGCTTCCCGAATCTCGGCTACCGGATGAAGGTCATCGACGAGGCCACCGGCGAAGAAGTCGCGCCCAACCAGAAGGGCGTGCTGGTGATGCAGCCGCCGCTGCCGCCGGGTTGCATGAGCACGATCTGGAACGACGACCAGCGCTTCCTCGACAGCTACTTCAGCCATTTCAAGGAGCTGCTGTACAGCTCGCTGGACTGGGCGATCCGCGACGAGGACGGCTATACCTTCATCCTCGGCCGCACCGACGATGTGATCAACGTGGCCGGGCACCGGCTGGGCACGCGCGAGATCGAGGAGTCGGTGTCCGGCTTCGGTGCGGTGGCCGAGGCAGCGGTGGTGGGCGTGGCCGACGAGGTCAAGGGGCAGGTGCCGATCGTGTTCGCCACCCTGCGCCAGGCCACCGACGAGGTGGCCGCACGCAACAGCGCGGCCGACGGCATGCGCAGGATCGTGGAGACCGATCTGGGCGCGGTGGCGCGGCCGGCGCGGGTCTATATCGTCAACGCGCTGCCCAAGACGCGCTCGGGCAAGCTGCTGCGGCGCTCGATCCAGGCCCTGGCCCAGGGCGCCGATCCGGGCGACCTGTCCACGCTGGACGATCCCAACGCGCTGGAGGAAGTGCGCCGCGCGCTGTCGCGCGGACCGGACGCGGGGAGCTGAGTAGAAAGGAATGCGTGGAAAGCGGCAGCGACGCTTCCGCTTCTACTCCTCTTTCGTTCCTCGCTGCTGCTCACTCGCTGCTCGCTCCTCCGGCGGCAGGCCCACGTACCGCGCCCGCGGACGGATCAGCTTGCCCAGCGTCTGCTGTTCCAGCGCGTGCGCCAGCCAGCCGGCGAGGCGGCCGCTGGCGAAGACCACCAGCGCGGGCGAGGCGGGCAGGTCGTAGAGAAAGCACAGGGCCGCCAGCATCAGATCGATATTGGGGCGCAGGCCGCTGGCCTCCTCGGCGCGCGCGATCAGCGCTTCGAGCTGCGCCAGACGCGGACAGTCGGCGCGGTGGGTGCGCAGCATCGACAGCAGTTCGGCCGCGCGCGGGTCGCCATGCGGATACATCGCATGGCCGAAGCCGGGCAGGTCGTCGCCGCGCGCCCAGCGGGCGGCCACCTCGTCGGCGCCGGCCTGCAGCAGCGCGTAGGCGCGCGCGGTGGCGCCGCCGTGGCGAGGACCGGACAGCGCCGCCAGTCCACTGCAGACCGTGGCATGCAGGTGCGCGCCGGTGGAAGCCACCACGCGCGCGGCGAAGGCCGAGACATTGAGTTCGTGGTCCGCGCACAGCACCAGCGCGGCACGCACCAGTGCGGCGAAGTCCGCATCGCCCGGCACCCAGGCCTGGGCCAGTTGAAGATGCACGGGAGTGGACGCGGGCTGCTGGCCGATCAGCAGCGCTGCGTTCTGCCGCACCAGCTGCGCGGCCACGTCGAAGCGCACCGCCGGGGCCAGGTTGAACGAATGCCGCACCTCCAGCGCCAGCAGCGGGATGCAGGCCAGGGTGCGCTCCAGCGGCGGAAGGCCCTGGTCCAGCGCCAGTCGCACCACCGTCGGCGGCCAGGCCGCTGGCGAGGCGGCGAAGGGATCGTGACCGGCGCTGTCCCACAGCAGCCGCGCGGTCTGCTCCAGCGTGGCGCCCTCGCGGACCGCAGCCACCGCCGAGCGGCCGCGGTAATAGGGACCATCGGCCTGGATCAATGAAATGCCGGTCTCCAGGACGGGCAGGCCGCGATCCAGGCTCTGCGCGGCGCCGCGCGCCGCGCCGCGGCCGGCGCGCTTGTTCTGCGCCAGGCGCTCCACGTCCTGGCGCCGGTACATGCGGCTGCGATGGTCAGGACCGGGGCGCGATTCCAGCAGGCCGCGGCTGACGTAGGCGTAGAGCGTGGCGCTGGTGATGCCGAGTAGCTCGCAGGCCGTGGCGGCCGGAATCAGGTCGTGGTCCATGACAGGTTGATTTGTGCGATCAAGATTGATCAATGCATCGCAGGGTGCCAGATTGCGCCTCGCCCCGCGAGTGCGCCACTGCCGCGCCGCACGCCCGTCCCGATCCAGGAGTTCCGCCATGTCCACTTCCAGCCCTGGCGCCCGCTTCCGCGCCGCCCTGGCCGCCGAGTCGCCGCTGCAGGTGATCGGCGCGATCAACGCCAACCACGCCCTGCTGGCCAAGCGCGCCGGCTACAAGGCGCTCTATCTGTCCGGAGGCGGCGTGGCGGCCGGCTCGCTGGGCCTGCCGGACCTGGGCATCAACACGCTGGAAGACGTGCTCATCGACACCCGCCGCATCACCGATGTGTGCGAGCTGCCGCTGCTGGTGGACATCGACACCGGCTTCGGCGCCAGCGCGTTCAACATCGAGCGCAGCATCAAGTCGCTGATCAAGGCCGGCGCGGCCGCCTGCCACATCGAGGACCAGGTCGGCGCCAAGCGCTGCGGTCATCGCCCGGGCAAGGAGATCGTCAGCCAGGGCGAGATGGTGGACCGGGTCAAGGCCGCGGCCGACGCCAAGACCGATCCGGACTTCTTCCTGATCGCCCGCACCGACGCGATCCAGGCCGAGGGCGTGGACGCGGCGATCGCCCGCGCCATCGCCTGCGTGGAGGCCGGCGCCGACGGCATCTTCGCCGAGGCCGCCTACGACCTGGACACCTATCGGCGCTTCGTCGAGGCGGTCAAGGTGCCGGTGCTGGCCAACATCACCGAGTTCGGCGCCACGCCGCTGTTCACCCGCGACGAACTGGCCAGCGTGGGCGTGGCGATCCAGCTGTTCCCGCTGTCGGCCTTCCGTGCCGCCAACAAGGCCGCCGAGCGCGTCTACCAGGCGATCCGCCAGGACGGCACGCAGCAGGCCGTCCTGGACACCATGCAGACCCGCGAGGAGCTGTACGAACGCATCGGCTACCACGCCTTCGAGCACAAGCTGGACGCACTGTTCGCCGGCAAGCGGGCATGATCGGGCTCCCTTCGACCTGATCTTGCGCATGCCATGAACTTTTCGCGTCCGCCCGCCGCAGAACGCCAGCGCCGTACCCGCATCGACCGGCGCGAGACCGCGCGCCACCTGCTGCAGACCGAACTGGAGAAGCTGCAGGGCGAGGAGCGCGCGATCGTCGAGCGCTTCATCGCCAAGCGCCAGGTCGCACGCAACGTGGCGCGCGAGTTCAGCCAGAACCGCAGCCTGGGCGAGCGCGTGGCCGACCGGGTCGCCGAGGTCGGTGGCAGCTGGAGCTTCATCATCGCCTTCGGCGTGTTCCTGGCGGTATGGATGGCGATCAACAGCTTCGTGCTGGCCAAGGCCTTCGATCCCTATCCCTACATCCTGCTCAATCTGTGTCTGTCCTGCCTGGCCGCGATACAGGCGCCGATCATCATGATGAGCCAGAACCGCCAGGCCGCCGCCGACCGCCTGCGCGCGGAGAACGACTACCAGGTCAACGTCAAGTCCGAGCTGGAGATCCTGCAGGTGCACGAGAAGCTCAACCAGCTGCGCGAGCAGGACTGGGCCACGCTGGTCGAACTGCAGAACCGCCAGATCGAAATGCTGCAGCAGCTGCTGGTCCAGCGCGACGCGCCGCCGACCGCTGCGCCTTAACACGTCACATCGAAGCAAACCCCGGGAGGAAACACCGTGTCCGAGCAACCCACCGCCACCGGCTTCAAGCCGAAGAAATCCGTCGCGCTGTCCGGCACGCCGGCGGGCAACACCGCGCTGTGCACCGTCGGCCGCACCGGCAACGATCTGCACTACCGCGGCTACGACATCCTGGACTTGGCCAAGAGCGAGTTCGAGGAAGTCGCCTACCTGCTGGTACACGGCAAGCTGCCCACGCGCGACGAGCTGCGCGGCTACAAGGCCAAGCTCAAGTCGCTGCGCGGCCTGCCCGCCGCGGTCAAGGCCGTGCTCGAGGAGCTGCCCGCTTCGGCCCACCCGATGGATGTGATGCGCAGCGGCGTGTCGGCGCTGGGCTGCGTGCTGCCCGAGAAGGACGATCACAACCATCCCGGCGCCCGCGACATCGCCGACAAGCTGATGGCCTGCCTCGGTTCGATGCTGCTGTACTGGTATCACTGGAGCCACAACGGCCGCGCCATCGACGTGGAGACCGACGACGATTCGATCGGCGGCCACTTCCTGCATCTGCTGCACGGTGTGGAGCCGCGCAAGGAATGGGTCGAGGCGATGCATACCTCGCTGGTGCTCTACGCCGAGCACGAATTCAACGCCTCCACTTTCACCTGTCGCGTCATCGCCGGCACCGGCAGTGACATGTACAGCGCCATCTGCGGCGGCATCGGCGCGCTGCGCGGGCCCAAGCACGGCGGCGCCAACGAAGTGGCCTTCGAAGTGCAGAAGCGCTACGACACGCCCGACGAGGCCGAGGCCGACATCAAGGCGCGTGTTGAGCGTAAGGAAGTGGTGATCGGCTTCGGCCACCCGGTGTACACGGTCAGCGATCCGCGCAACAAGGTGATCAAGCAGGTCGCCCACGACCTGTCCAAGGCGCAGGGCAGCACCAAGATGTATGACATCGCCGAGCGCCTGGAGACGGTGATGTGGGACATCAAGAAGATGTTCCCCAACCTGGATTGGTTCAGTGCGGTCAGCTATCACATGATGGGCGTGCCGACGGCGATGTTCACGCCGCTGTTCGTCATCGCGCGCACGGCGGGCTGGAGCGCGCATGTGATCGAGCAGCGCATCGACGGCAAGATCATCCGTCCCAGCGCCAACTACACCGGTCCGGAAGATCTCGACTTCGTGCCGATCGACAAGCGCAGCTGATGCGACGCGCGATGTGGCGCTGAAAAAAAGAAAGAGGGCCGGCAATGCCGGCCCTCCTTCTTTGTGCGTCGCGATGAAGTCGCTTGCGTCAGCAAGCCGGCGTGTTCACGAGCGTGGCTTGAGCGACTGCACGCGATAGAAGGTGTGATCGCCGATCGTGGCCACGGTGTAGGCGTTGGCCCAGCTGGGTGCGACCAGTTCGTGCGCGGCGAAGTGACTGGCACCCGGGACGATCTCGCGCCGCGCGCCGCGCGGCAGCGCCCAGTTGCGCTCCGAATCCAGCGCCACCGACACAGAGCGCGCCCATGCGCCGCCGTTCTGCAGACGCGTGGAGCTGGGCACGATGCCAGGGGCGAATTGATGCCGTGCGGTGACCACCTCGCACAGCGAGTTGCCCCACAGCCCGCTGTCGCGGCGTCGCAGCGCGACTTCCGCAACGGCTTCTTGTCCACGCATGCTCTGGTCCCGCGCCTCGAGATAGACGGTGGTGGACAGACATAGCGAATCGGCGGCCGGCTGTGGCATCACGTGTGACGACAGCCATAAGATCCAGGCCAGTTTCATCGAACTCCTTGCTCCGTTTGGCCGCATGCGAAGGGGTCGTCCCACGAAACTGGGGAAGACGGCCGGCACAGCGGTTGGGCGTCATGGGGAGGCAGCCATCTCACGGGCTACCCGGATGCTGGCCTTGAATGAAAGGGTGGCCAGGCAAGACCCACCTGAACTGGGCGGCGGGTCGGAAAGTCGGCGCAAGGTACGGGCCGAATTCAAAACGTCAACTGAATATCGACGCTTGCATCACGACGCTGACTACGGCAGTCAGCGTCTCATGACAGTGCGATGTTGATGCCGCGATGCAGCACGTTCGCAGCGCGCGTGATGCGCGTTTTTCAAAGCGTTGCGGCGAGACGACTGGCCTGATCGATCGCACGCTTGGCATCGAGTTCGGCCGCCACATCCGCACCGCCGATCAGATGCGGCGTGATGCCTTGCGCCTGCAGCAGATCGAACAGCTCGCGTCGCGGTTCCTGGCCTGCGCAGATCACCACATGGTCGACCGGCAGCGTCTGCTCGGATCCATCCACGCGGAGATGCAGGCCTTCATCGTCCACACCCAGATACTCCACGCCACCGAGCATGCGCACCTGCTTGGCCTTCAGCGTGGCGCGATGCACCCAGCCCGACGTCTTGCCCAAACGCGCACCGGGCCGACCCGGCGTGCGCTGCAGCAGCCACACCTCGCGTGCCGGCGGTTCGGGCTTCGGCGCGATCAGACTGCCCGGTGCTTCGAAGCTTGCGTCCACGCCCCACTGCGCCATCCAGCGCTTGGGATCGGTGCTCGGCGACGCACCGTGTTCGACCAGATACTCGGCCACGTCGAAGCCGATGCCGCCGGCGCCGATCAACGCCGCACGCGCGCCGACCTGCACGCGCCCGGAGAGCACATCCACATAGCTGATCACCTTGGGATGATCCGCGCCTGGCATCTGCACCGTGCGCGGCGTGATGCCCGTGGCCAGCACCACCGCATCAAAGCCCTTGAGCGTGTCCACATCGGCCAGCGTGTCCAGGTGCAACTCCACGCCGGTGTCGTCCAGGCGCTGGCGGAAGTAGCGCAGCGTCTCGTGGAATTCCTCCTTGCCGGGGATGCGCTTGGCGTAGTTGAACTGGCCGCCGATCTCGCTGCCGCCTTCGAACAGGCTCACCCGGTGTCCGCGTTCGGCCGCGACCGTGGCGCAGGCCAGGCCGGCAGGACCCGCGCCGACCACGGCGATGCGACGCGGGCGCTCGGTCCTGCGATAGACCAGCTCGGTCTCGGCGCAGGCGCGCGGGTTGACCAGGCAGCTGGCGCGCTTGTTCTGGAAGACGTGGTCCAGGCAGGCCTGGTTGCAGGCGATGCAGGTGTTGATCCGCGCCGCATCGCCGGTGCGCGCCTTGCGCACCCAGTGCGGATCGGCCAGCAGCGGTCGCGCCAGCGACACCATGTCGGCCTTGCCGGCCGCCAGGAGGTCCTCGGCCACCTGCGGCATGTTGATGCGGTTGGTGGCGATCACCGGCACCGACACCTCGCCCCTGAGCTTGGCGGTGACATTGGCGAAGGCCGCGCGCGGCACCGAGGTGACGATGGTCGGCACGCGCGCCTCGTGCCAGCCGATGCCGGAGTTGATCAGGGTCGCGCCGGCGGCCTGCACCGTGCGGGCCTGCGCGACGATGTCCGGCCAGGCGTTGCCGCCTTCGACCAGGTCCACCAGCGACAGGCGGTAGATGATGATGAAGTCCGGCCCGCAGGCCTCGCGCACGCGTCGCACGATCTCCACCGCGAAGCGCATCCGGCGCGCGGCATCGCCGCCCCAGGCGTCGTCGCGCTGATTGGTGCGCGCGGCGGTGAACTGGTTGATCAGATAACCCTCCGATCCCATCACTTCCACGCCGTCGTAGCCGGCCTGACGGGCCAGGCGCGCGGCATGGGCGTAGGCATCGATCTGGCGTTCGACGCCGCGCGCGCTCAGCGCCCGGGGCGTGAAGGGATTGATCGGCGCCTTGAGGCGCGAGGGCGCGACCGACAGCGGGTGATAGGCATAGCGCCCGGCATGCAGCAGCTGCAGGCAGATCTTCGCCCCGTGCGCATGCGCGGCCTGGGTGACCTGGCGATGCGGGCGTGCCTCCCACGGCCAGGACAGCTTGCCGCCGAACGGCTTGAGCCAGCCGACCAGGTTGGGCGCGAAGCCGCCGGTCACGATCAGCCCGACTTCGCCCTGCGCGCGCTCGGCCACGTAGGCCGCCAGCTTGGGGAAGTCGGCGGCGCGGTCTTCCAGGCCGGTGTGCATCGAGCCCATCAGCACCCGGTTGCGCAGCCGCGTGAAGCCCAGGTCCAGCGGCGCCAGCAGATGCGGGTAAGGGATGGCGGCTTCGTTCAGGTTGGCCTGGCTCGGCGTCTGGCTGGGCATGTCAATACGCTTGCGTATGGAAGAGTGCGCGCACCTTGCCGCAAGGCGCTGCGCCGGACAAGAGGCGCTGACGCAAAGGCAACGCTGACTTCACCTGAACCGAAGGCAATGAACGATTCGGACACACAATTGGCGCACGGTTTTCACACCACGTGCGCTTTGGCGCCCGTATAACGTGGCCCGCGCCAGGCAGGGGCGCGAGTCGACTTGTTAGGCTGCTGTTAACACGATCTTCACGAGCCCCTGCATAATCTGCGCCGGTGTTGACGGCACCCTCGCCGTTCAAACATTGGACTGAATGCCGTAAGGCTCGGGATGACCCCACGCCCACGCAGTCGGTTTTCAAAACCCTGAACTCTCAAGGAGTCGCAAATGAACAAGAAACTTCTCTGCGCCGCGATGCTGGCCGGACTGAGCGTGGCGCAGGCCGCTTCGGCTCAGGAGTTTGATGACCGCTGGTATCTGACCGGCTCGGTCGGCTGGAACAAGCAGGACAACGACCGCAAGACCGACGACGCTCCGTTCGCCACCCTGGGCCTGGGCAAGTTCATCAGCCCGAACTGGTCGCTGGACGGTGAGCTGAACTATCAGAACCCGAGCCTGGATCCGGAAGACAACCTGAACTGGTCGCAGTACGGCATCTCGTTCGACCTGCGTCGCCACTTTATCCAGGAAGGCCGCGGCTGGAACCCGTACGTCCTGATGGGCCTGGGCTACCAGCGCTCGGAGGAAGAGTACGACAACTTCCCGAACCCGGATTCCCCGGCCAAGAACAAGGACGGCAACTTCGCCGCCAAGGTCGGCGTCGGTCTGCAGACCACCTTCGACAGCCGCGTCGCCGTGCGCGCCGAAGTGGCCTACCGTGGCGACTTCAACGACCAGAGCCACCGCGCTCCGGACGAGTCGTGGTTCGGTGACGTGCTGGCTTCGGTCGGCGTCGTGATCCCGCTGGGCACCAAGGCCGTTCCGGTTGCCCCGCCGCCGCCGCCGCCGCCGGCTCAGACCTGCGCCGACCTGGATGACGACGGTGACGGCGTCAACAACTGCGACGACAAGTGCCCCGGTTCGCAGGCTGGCCAGACCATCGGTCCGGACGGCTGCCCGGCTCCGGTCACCATCGACCTGAAGGGCGTGAACTTCGACTTCAACAAGGCGACCCTGCGTCCTGACGCGGTGGCGATCCTGAATGAGGCCGTCGAGATCCTCAAGCGCTACCCCGACCTGCGCGTCGAAGTCGCCGGTCACACCGACCTGTGCGGCACCGAGACCTACAACCAGAAGCTGTCCGAGCGTCGTGCGAAGACCGTGTACGACTTCCTCACCAACAATGGTGTGTCCTCGTCGCGTCTGGTTGGACCGATCGGCTACGGCGAGAGCCGTCCGCTGGAGCAGACCCCGAACACGTTCCCGGCCTGTAAGAGCGAGAAGAACCGTCGTACGGAGCTGAACGTCCAGAACTAATCTGGCCGCTCAGGGGTTGGCTGCGGGATACCGCAGCCGCCTTCAGCATTAAGAAAAGCCCGGCCTTGCGCCGGGCTTTTTCTTTGTGCTTCTGCCGAAATCGAGGCCTCGCCGCGATTGAGCGTGCGGCTTTCGATGTCGGGGTTTCGCAGCGGTCGAGGTCGCAGCTTCGTAAGTGCCGCGGTCCGGGCTGTGTGGCCTGAGTGCACAGGGTGGCCGATTGCGCACAGTTGTCCGGGCCTCGACCCGATCTCGGTGGGAGCCGCCATGGCGGCGACGAGGGGTTCCCGGTAAAGCCTCATCGCCGCCATGGCGGCTCCACTTGTAGAGCGGAGCTTGCTCCGCTGGGGCCTTCCCCACGAACCGAACGGAACGCAGCGGAGTCCCCAAGAGGGGATTGCCACAAGCTCCGCTCTACAGGCAGGTTGCTGCGAGATTTGAGGAGACAGTTGCTCCTACCGAAGCATGCGGCGCGATCAGGCCTTTCCCAGCCGGACATTGGCCATGGAGGAGTCGCCCAGCCGTGGAGCCGCGCCTGGCCGTGGCGGGGCTGCCGGACGAGATGAGCTCACTGGCCCGCACGCGCTTCACCGACGGATTGGCGGTTCTAAGCTTCGGCGAAGAATCCTCTGTCGCGCGCGGAGCTCCGTGCACCGTATTCAGTCTTTTCTTTCAGTGATTTGCATGGAAAACATCGTGTAACGGTTGATTGTCTGCGCGCCGCCTGCCTAAACTCCCGCAACCCTCTTTTTCTCCTTGCGAACTCCCTATGCGCGCATCCCTCGTTGCGGTCGTTTCCCTGCTCGCCGTTGCTCCGTTCGCACACGCCGAAGCGGCGCAGGACTGTAACGGCGTGGTGCCGCAACCGCTGCCGCAGCGCACGACCGTGCTCTCGCCGGTGGCCGTGGAGCTGTTCGCCAACACCACCAGCCTGGGCGCGCCCAGCGGCGTGCTGGCGCAGTCCTACAACGATGCGCAGTCGGTCGATCGCGTGCTGCTGCGGATGAAGGTCGACGGCTGCCGCGAGCTGGCCATGGCCACGCCGGCGGTGAAGGCCAACGATCCGGCCGCCTACCAGCCCAAGACCCAGTACGACAACACGCCCTGGCGCTTCGACATGAACCAGAACGGCAAGCGCATGACGGCCGACGAGTTCGATGCCTGGATGAAGTCGCGCGGCGTGCGCGTGGTCAAGGCCAAGCCGGCCGCTGCGGTCGCCGTACCGCCGGGCGAAGTGGTCGCGACCCCGGCCGCCGCGCCCGCCGCGGCAGTGCCGGCCGCCGACAAGCAGTAAGTCCGCGCCGTCGGCCCACGCGGCGACGGCATACAGGGGCGCATTCCGATGGCGACGCACAAGCCGGTTCGCGACGATGCGCCGCGGCACGGGTTGGCGCGCGCGCTGTCCAAGCTGGGCCTGTGCTCGCGCACCGAGGCGACGCGCTGGATCGCGGCGGGACGGGTGCGGGTGGACGGCCGCGTGGTGCGCGATCCGGAGTTCCCCACCGTCGCCGGCCGTTCGCGGATCGAGATCGATGGCCAGGCGGACGCGGAAGCGAGCGCCGAACGCCGCTATCTGATGCTCAACAAGCCGCGCGGCCTGGTCACCACGGCGCGCGACGAACAGGGGCGCGACACGGTCTATCGCTGCCTGGACGGCGCCGGTCTGCCATGGCTGGCGCCGGTGGGACGGCTGGACAAGGCCAGCGAAGGCCTGCTGCTGCTGAGCAACGATCCTGTGTGGGCGGCGGCGATCACCGACCCGTCGACGGGGCCGAGCAAGACCTATCACGTGCAGATCGATGCGATTCCAGATACCGCGCTGCTGGCGCGGCTGGAGCAGGGCGCGTCGGTCGAGGGCGAACACCTGCGTGCCGCCCGCGCGCAGCTGCTGCGCAGCGGCGGGCGCAATGCCTGGCTGGAGATCACGCTGGACGAGGGGCGCAACCGCCAGATCCGGCGGCTGCTCGAGGCGTTCGGCCTGTCCACGCTGCGCCTTGTGCGTGTGGCGATTGGCGAGCTGCCGCTAGGCGCATTAGCCAAGGGCGCGTGGCGTGAACTGACGCCGCAGGAGGTGAGCGCGCTGGCGCCGCCTTCCGACGTGGCCCCGCCCGGAAAGAAGGTCGCGCCCTGACCTGATCCGGGCTTAGATGGATTCCAGCGCGGGCGGCGCTTGTGGCCGCCATCCGCGCCCGGCGCTTTACCTCTGCGCCGATGGAACCTTCAACCAATGGCCCGGGCCAAGGCCGTTTGGCCCCGGCCAGCGGTAAACGAATCAGCCCTTCAGCACGCCCAGCTCGTGGCCGATGCGGATGAAGGCGTCGATGGCCTGGTCCAGGTGCGCGCGGGTGTGCGCCGCGCTGATCTGGGTGCGGATGCGGGCCTGGCCCTTGGGCACCACCGGGAAGAAGAAGCCGATCGCGTAGATGCCTTCTTCCAGCAGGCGCTCGGCGAAACGCTGCGCCAGCGGCGCGTCGTAGAGCATCACCGGGCTGATCGGGTGCACGCCGGGCTTGAGGTCGAAGCCGGCGGCGGTCATCCGCTCGCGGAAATAGGCGGTGTTGTCGCGCAGTTGCGTGCGCAGGTCGCCGGCGGCGTCGAGCATGTCGAAGGCCTTGATCCCGGCGGCCACCACGTGCGGCGGCAGCGAATTGGAGAACAGGTAGGGACGCGAGCGCTGGCGCAGCAGTTCGACCACCTCGGCGCTGGCGGTGGTGAAGCCGCCCAGCGCGCCGCCCATCGCCTTACCCAGCGTGCCGGTGATGATGTCGATCCTGTCCAGCACGCCCTTGACCTCGGCCGAGCCGCGCCCGGTCTGGCCCAGGAAGCCGGTGGCGTGGCATTCGTCGATATGGACCAGCGCGCCGTACTTGGCGGCCAGGGCGGTGATCTCGTCGAGCGGGGCGATGAAGCCGTCCATCGAGAACACGCCATCGGTGGTGATCAGCTTGGTCCGGCAGCCGGCGGCGTCGGCCGCCTGCAGCTGCGCCTCCAGGTCGGCCATGTCGCAGTTGGCGTAGCGGAAGCGCTTGGCCTTGCACAGGCGCACGCCGTCGATGATCGAGGCGTGATTGAGCGCGTCGGAGATGATCGCGTCGTCCTCGCCCAGCAGCGGTTCGAACAGGCCGCCGTTGGCGTCGAAGCAGGCCGCGTACAGGATGGTGTCCTGCTTGCCGAAGAAGCGCGCGATGGTCTGCTCGAGCTGCTTGTGCAGATCCTGGGTGCCGCAGATGAAGCGCACCGAGGCCATGCCGAAGCCGTGCGTGTCCAGCGCCTGCTTGGCCGCGGCGATGATGTCCGGGTGGTCGGCCAGGCCCAGGTAGTTGTTGGCGCAGAAGTTCAGCACCTGGCGCCCGTCGGCCAGAGTGATCTGCGCCGACTGCGGGCCGGTGATGATGCGCTCGGACTTGAACAGCCCGGCCTCGCGGATGCCGTCCAGCTCCTCGGCGTAGCGGTGGGTCAGGGCGGGGAGGGCATCGGTCATCGCAGCGGGCCTGGGAACGGGAACGGAAGGGCGCATTTTACGCGCCGCCCCGCAGAGGCCGGTTCGCGGGTTCAGCCTGATTCCCGTTGGCGATAAGCACGCGCGCTTTCATTATTTCGTGGCACATTCATGCCTGGGCAGCATAAGCATTCCTGAATGCAGCCCCGCTCGCTGTCCATTACGCAAGGAAATCCGCCATGACCCTCGCCCGCACCCGCCGCCTGACTCGCCTGTTCGCGCTGGTCATGGCCTCGTGCCTGCTGACCGTGGCCGCAGCGGCCATGGCCCAGCAGAAGCAGCTGCTCAACGTGTCCTACGACCCCACGCGCGAGCTCTACCGCGCCCTGTCCGACGCCTTCAGCCAGGACTGGAAGGCCAAGCACGGCGAATCGGTCAGCGTTGAAAGCTCGCACGGCGGCTCGGGCAAGCAGGCGCGTGCGGTGATCGATGGCCTGGAGGCCGACGTGGTCACCCTGGCGCTGGCCTACGACATCGACTCGATCGCCAGCCAGGCCAAGCTGCTGCCGACCGACTGGCAGAAGCGCCTGCCGGACAACAGCGCGCCCTACACCTCGACCATCGTCTTCTTGGTGCGCAAGGGCAATCCGAAGCAGATCAAGGACTGGCCCGACCTGCTCAAGCCTGGCGTGCAGGTGATCACGCCCAATCCCAAGACCTCCGGCGGCGCGCGCTGGAACTATCTGGCCGCCTGGGCCTATGGCCTGCACATCTTCAAGGGCGACGAGGCCAAGACCCGGCGCATGGTGACCGCGCTGTACAACAACGTGCCGGTGCTGGACACCGGCGCGCGCGGGGCGACCACCACCTTCGTCCAGCGCGGCATCGGCGATGTGCTGCTGGCCTGGGAGAACGAGGCCTTCCTGTCGCAGGAAGAACTGGGCAAGGACAAGTTCGACATCGTCGTGCCCAAGCTGTCGATCCTGGCCGAGCCGCCGGTGGCGCTGGTGGACAAGAACGTGGACAAGCACGGCACGCGCGCCGAGGCGCAGGGCTTCCTGGAGTTCCTGTACACGCCGCAAGCGCAGAAGATCATCGCGCACAACTTCTACCGCCCGCGCCATCCCGAGTTCGCCGACGCGGCCGACATCGCGCGCTTCCCCAAGGTGCAGCTGGTGACGGTGGACCAGGTGTTCGGTGGCTGGGCCAAGGCGCAGGCCAAGCACTTCGCCGACGGCGGTGAGTTCGACAAGATGCTGGCGGGAAAGAAGCGGCCTTGAGCGTTGCGATTCCTGCAGCAGGGCGCGCGCGCCGAAGGCGGGTGATTCCCGGCTTCGGCCTCAGCCTGGGCACCACCTTGCTGTGGCTCGGGCTGATCGTGCTGCTGCCGCTGGCGGGGGTGTTCATCAAGTCGGCCGGCCTGGGCTGGCACGGACTGTGGGCGGTCTGGACCGACCCGCGCGTGCTGGCCGCGCTGCGGGTGAGCTTTTCCACCGCGCTGGCGGCGGCGGCATTCAACGCGGTGGCCGGCACGCTGGTGGCGTGGGTGTTCGTGCGCTACGACTTTCCGGGCAAGCGTCTGTTCGATGCGGTGGTGGATCTGCCGTTCGCGCTGCCCACGGCGGTGGCCGGCATCGCGCTGACCCAGCTCTATGGCCCGACCGGCTGGCTCGGCCGCTGGCTGGAGGCCGGCGGACTCAAGGTCGCCTACACCCCGCTGGGCATCACGGTGGCGCTGGTGTTCATCGGCCTGCCGTTCGTGGTGCGCGTGGTCGAGCCGGTCCTGGCCGAGGTGGAATCCGAACTGGAGGAGGCCGCCGCCAGCCTCGGCGCCGGGCGCCTGCGCACGGTCGCCCAGGTGGTGCTGCCCACGGTGTGGCCGGCGGTGCTGTCGGGCTTCGCGCTGGCATTCGCGCGCGGGGTGGGCGAATACGGCTCGGTGATCTTCATCGCCGGCAACCTGCCGGGCGTGTCCGAGATCGCGCCGCTGCTGATCACCATCAAGCTGGAGGAGTTCGATTACGCCGGCGCTACCGCGATCGCCGCGGCGATGCTGCTGCTGTCCTTCGTCCTGCTGCTGGTGATCAACACGCTGCAGGCGCGGCTGGCGCGGCGCGGCCTGAAGGTGCCCGCCTGATGGCCGCCGTGTCCGTGCCCGTGCCACGGCGCGCGCTGCGCGCGCCGACGACCGAGCCTGCGTGGATGAAATGGACGCTGGTGGGGCTGGCGCTGCTGTTCCTGCTGTCCTTCCTGCTGTTGCCGCTGGTGCTGGTGTTCACCGAGGCGCTGCGCAGCGGCCTGCCGACCTTCCTCAAGGCGATCACCGACCGCGACGCGCTGGCGGCGATCAGGCTGACCCTGGTGGTGACCGCGATCGTGGTGCCGCTGAACCTGATCTTCGGCATCGCCGCGGCCTGGGCGGTGAGCAAGCACCGCTTCCCCGGCAAGCGCATCCTGGTCAGCCTGATCGACCTGCCGTTCGCCGTCTCGCCGGTGGTGGCCGGCCTGGTCTTCATGCTGATCTTCGGCCGCCAGGGTTGGGCCTGGCCGCTGATCGACGAGGGCTGGCGCGTGCATCTGCCGCTGTTGGGGGACACGCTGATCCAGCTGCCGAAGATCGTGTTCGCGCTGCCGGGCATCGTGCTGGCCACGACCTTCGTCACCTTCCCCTTCATCGCCCGCGAGCTGATGCCGCTGATGGAGCAGCAGGGCAGCGACGAGGAGCTGGCCGCGCTCAGCCTGGGGGCCAGCGGCTGGCAGACCTTCTGGCGCGTGACGCTGCCCAACATCCGTTGGGCGCTGCTGTACGGCGTGCTGCTTTGCGCGGCCAGGTCGATGGGCGAGTTCGGCGCGGTCTCGGTGGTGTCCGGGCACATCCGCGGGCGCACCAACACCTTGCCGCTGCACGTGGAAATCCTCTACAACGAGTACGCCTACAGCGCGGCCTTCGCCGCCGCCTCCCTGCTGGCGCTGAGCGCGCTGGTCACCCTGGCGCTCAAGTCCTGGCTGGAGTGGCGCCACGGCGAGGCGCTGGCGGCCAGACACCGACACTGATTCAAGGTCCGCAACAACCCATGGGCATCACGGTCGAACACCTCTCCAAGCGCTTCGGCGCCTTCGCCGCGCTGGACGCGATCGATCTGGACATCCGTCCGGGCGAGCTGCTGGCGCTGCTGGGCCCGTCCGGGTCAGGCAAGACCACGCTGCTGCGGGTGATCGCCGGGCTGGAGCATGCCGACGAGGGGCGCGTGCTGTTCGACGGCCAGGATGCCTCGGTGCTGCCGGTGCAGCAGCGCCAGGTGGGCGTGGTGTTTCAGCACTACGCGCTGTTCAAGCACATGCGGGTGGAGGAGAACATCGCCTTCGGCCTCAAGGTCCGCCGTGGCCGCGCGCGCTGGCCGAAGGCCCGGATCGCCGAGCGCGTGCGCGAGCTGCTCTCGCTGGTGCAGCTCGAGGGCCTGGGCGCGCGCTATCCCACCCAGCTCTCCGGCGGTCAGCGCCAGCGCGTGGCATTGGCGCGTGCGCTTGCGATCGAGCCGAAGATGCTGCTGCTGGACGAGCCCTTCGGCGCGCTCGATGCCAAGGTGCGCCGCGACCTGCGCCGCTGGCTGCGCCAGGTGCACGAGGCGACCGGGGTGACCACCGTGTTCGTCACCCACGACCAGGAAGAGGCGCTGGAGCTGGCCGACCGCGTGGCCATCCTCAACAAGGGACGCATCGAACAAATCGGCACGCCGGCGCAGGTCTACGACCAGCCCGCGTCGGCCTTCGTCTACGGCTTCGTCGGCGAGGCCAACCGCCTATCCGGCCACAAGGCCGGCGAGGTGCTGCGCGTCGGCGGTCTGGAGCTGGCTGCGCCACAAGGCGATGCGCTGGCCGACGGTGCGGTGGCGCTGTTCGTGCGTCCCCAGGATCTGCAGCCGGTCGCGCCGGGGCAGGGCGGTTGGCAGGCGCAGGTGGAAAGCGTGCAGCGCAGCGGGCCGCGCCAGCGCATCCATGCGCGTCTCGACGATGGCACGCCGCTCGAGCTGGAGCTGCCGGCCGCGACCGAAAGCGTGCAGGTGGGCGAGCGCGTCGGCCTGGTCCCGGCGCGCTGGGGCGCCTTCGCCGAGCGCTAGCCTGGCTTGCCGGTGCGCCGGCAGCGTGCGGATGAGGGAGCGCTGCTGTCTGGCCAGCGGATCGCCAACTCTGTGCGTCCTCACCGAACGGACATGAAACGAAAAAGGCGCCTTGCGGCGCCTTTCGCGTGATGACCCGAGACGGACCTCAGTTCCAGCTCAGCACGACCTTGCCGGCCTTGCCTTCCTCCATCAGGTCGAAGCCCTTCTGGAAGTCGTCGATCGGCAGCTGATGAGTCAGCACCTTGCCCAGCGGGAAGCCGCTCAGCACCAGCTGGGTCATCTTGTACCAGGTCTCGTACATCTTGCGGCCGTAGATGCCCTGCACGGTCAGACCCTTGAAGATGATCTTGTCCCAGTCCGCGCCGGCGCCGCGCGGCATGATGCCGAGCATGGCGATCTTGCCGCCGTGGTACATGCAGTCGAGCATGTCGTTAAACGCGCGCGGGTTGCCGCTCATCTCCAGGCCGACGTCGAAGCCTTCCATGTGCAGGTCGGCCATCACGTCCTTGAGCGAGGTGTTGGCGACGTTGACCACGCGCGTGGCGCCCATGTCGGCGGCCAGCTTCAGGCGGAAGTCGTTGACGTCGGTGACCACCACGTTGCGCGCGCCGATGTGCTTGCAGATGCCGGCGGCGATGATGCCGATCGGGCCGGCGCCGGTGATCAGCACGTCCTCGCCGATCACGCCGAACTCCAGCGCGCAGTGCGCCGCGTTGCCGTAGGGGTCGAAGAACGCCGCCAGCTCGGAGGGGATCTGGTCGGGGATCGGCCACAGGTTGGAGGCCGGCATCACCATGTACTCGGCGAAGGCGCCGTTGACGTTGACGCCGATGCCGACCGTGTTGGGGCACAGGTGCGGACGTCCGCCGCGGCAGTTGCGGCAATGCCCGCAGACGATGTGGCCCTCGGCCGAGACGCGCTGGCCGACCTGGTAGCCGGTCACCGCCGAGCCCAGCTGCGCGATGCGGCCGACGAACTCATGGCCGATGGTCAGGCCCGGCTTGATGGTGCGCTGGCTCCACTCGTCCCACAGGTAGATGTGCAGGTCGGTGCCGCAGATGGCGGTCTTCTCCAGCTTGACCAGCACCTCGTTGGGGCCGGGCACGGGCTTGGCGACCTGTTCCATCCAGATGCCCTTGCCCGCCTCGCGCTTGACCAGCGCTTTCATCGTGTCCGCCATGGTGCGTTGCAACCGAAGACAAAGAGGAGACCAATTATAAGCCGCGGCCCGGCGTGGACCTTTCATCCACGCCGGGCCGCTGTCCCCGCTTGCGCGATCAGAAGCGCGCGTCGACCGTGAAGAACACCTGGCGCGGGGCGCCGGCCATCAGGGTCTGGTTGTAGCCGTCCGGATCGGAGGCGACGTAGCCATTGGTGCCAGTGGTGGCGAAGTAGCGCTTGTCGGCCAGGTTGGTCACGTTGACCGAGACGTCCAGGCTGGAGAGCGCGCCGACCCGGCCGAAGTCGTAGCCGCCGCCGGCGTTGAACAGCCAGTAGCTGGGCACGCTGGAGTCGTTGAGGTAGGTGAGGTAGCGCTTGTCGGTGTACTTGCCGTCGATCGAGGCGTGCCAGCCGTCCTGCCGCCAGGACAGGCTGGAGGAGAACATCCATTCCGGCAGGCCGACGACCTGCTTGCCCTTGGTCGCCACCACGCCGTTGTTGAGGTAGTCGTCCTGGTACTTGGAGCGGTTCCAGGACAGGGTGTTGAGCCAGCTCAGCCCGTCGATCGGCTTCCACACCAGGGCCAGGTCGGCGCCGCTGCTGTCCACCTCGCCGACGTTGCTCAGGATCGCCGAGCAGGTCTGGATGGCGCTGCACGGGGAGATGGTCAGCAGGCGGTTGGAGAAGCGCGTGTAGTACGCGCCGACCGAGGCCTCGTAGCGCTCGCCGTGGGTGCGCCAGCCGGCCTGCACGGTCTGCGACTGCTCCGGGTCCAGGGTGTTCTTGAGCTGGTTGAACGTGGCCTGGTTGGTGGCGAAGGGGCTGTAGCCGAAGGCGGCGATGTTCTTGCTGTAGGAGGCGTAGACGTCCTGCGCCTCGTCGAGCTTGTAGCTGACGCCGACCTGCGGCAGGAAGTGGTCGTCGGCCTTGATCGTGCCCTGCGCATAGCTGCTGCTGGGCACCAGCGAGCGCGCCTGGATCTGCGTGCTCACCGCCTTGGCGCCGAAGTTGAGGCTCAGCCGGTCGTCGAGCAGGCGCAGCGTGTCCTGCGCATAGGCCATGCGCGTGCGGATCTGGTACTTCTGCAGGAACTGGCGGTAGAACGGGTCGCCGGCCTCGTAGAAGTTGAACATGGAGGTGAACGGCCCACCCAGCTGGAAGTAATTACGCTCCTGGGTGTTCTGCGCGTTCTCGGCCCAGCCGCCCAGCTCGATCTCGTTGATGCCGATGTTGAACTTCAGCGCGGCGGTGCCGCCGAAGCGGTCCAGGCCGTAGTCGGTGGTGCGCATGGACAGCGGCACGCTGGCCGAGGTCGGCACGTAGGGCGTGACCCATTGCCCCTCGCCACGGTCGCCGTGGTAGTAGCCGGTCACGTCCAGCGAGACGGCGGGACTGAAGACGAAGCTGCCGGCCAGCGCGACCAGGGTGTCGTCGCGCAGGCCGGCGCCCCAGTAGTAGGTGGCGTCGAGCCAGTCGTAGTCGGCCGGCAGGCCGGCCAGCGAGGCCGGATAGCCGTTGGCCACGCCGGCATAGGTGCCGGTGCGCTGGTAGGCGCGCGCCATCTGCGCGGCGGTGGCCCAGTCCGGCACCAGGTAGTCGTAGTCCCAGCCCAGCACCTTCTGGCTGGTCAGCGACAGGTCCATGTAGTCCTGTTCCTTGCGCCGCGACTTGTCCACGAACAGGCTCACGCGGTTGCCCTCGCCCCAGGCGTACAGCGCCTTGGCGTTGAACTGCTCGTAGCGCTGGCTGCCGTCGCCCTTCCACTTGTCCATGTCCGAATCGGCATAGGCCACGTAGGCCGACAGCCCGTTGTGCTCGCCGGTGTCCAGGCGCGCATAGGTGCGGCTGGCGTTGCGGTCGCCGACGGTCTGCGAGAAGCGCCCGCCGAACTCGGTCTCCGGATCGGCCGAATAGAACTGCAGCGTGCCGCCCAGGTTGCTGTTGGAGGCCGTGCCCAGCGCGCCGGCGCCCTGCGCCAGCTCCACCGAGGCGATGTTCTCGGAGAGGATGGCGCGGGTGATGGACAGGCCGTTGGTGACGCCGTAGCTCATGTTGCCCAGCGGCACGCCGTCCAGGGTGAAGCCCAGTCGGCTCTGGTCGAAGCCGTGCAGGTAGATCGCGGTGGACCATTCGTAGGCGCCGGTGGCGTCGGCCGACTGGAACTGCACGCCGGGCAGCTTGTCGATCGCCTTCAGTGCGCTGCTGCCGGCGGGCAGGCGTTCGATGTCCTGCTGGTTGACGCGCTGCACCTGGCGGGTCGCGCCGCGCGCGACCACCGAGACCGCATCGAGCTGCTTGGCATCGGCCGGTGCCGCCTCGGCCGCGTCGGCCGGCGGGTCGGCGGCCTGGGCCAGGCCGGAGATGGAACAGAGCAGGGCGAGCGCCAGGGCGCTGCGGCGCGGCGTGGGAATCGAAAGTGACATCGGTGAAAGCCGTGAGGGAGGAGGCGGCGGAACGGTGTCACCGATTCATGAAGTTGCGATGACGGGGCGATGACGCAACCGATGTCGTGCGCCTGACAAACATCTGGCGTATACCGCTGGGCGGCCGGCGCTGCGCCGGGCTTTCTTTCGTTTCCGAGATGTCGGTATGCACAAACTTTCGCGTCGCGATTTCCTGCAGCGCCTCTCGGCGCTGACCGCCGCCGGCCTGCTGCCTGCCTCCATCGGCCGCGCGCTGGCGCTGCCGGCGCAGGTGCGCAGCGGCACGCTGGCGGACATGGAGCATGTGGTGATCCTGATGCAGGAGAACCGCGCCTTCGATCATTACTTCGGCACGTTGCGCGGGGTGCGCGGCTTCGACGACCCGCGCCCGCTGCGGCTGCGCGATGGCGCGCCGGTGTGGCAGCAGCGCCAGGACGGCGGCGCGCCCGTGCTGCCCTTCCACCTGGACACGCGCGCCACCAGCGCGGCGGTGATGAAGAGCCTGGACCACAACTGGAAAGGCGCGCGCGGCCAGGACGCCGCGCGCTGGCAGCAGTACGACTGCTGGGTGCCGTACAAGGGCGCGCTGAGCATGGGGCATCTGCAGCGCGCGGACATCCCGTTCTATCACGCGCTGGCCGATGCCTTCACCGTGTGCGATGGCTACTTCTGCTCGCTGCACGGGCCGACCAATCCCAACCGCATGTATCTGTTCACCGGCAGCAGCGGGCTGAGCGTGGGCAACGACGGCGATCAGGCGGTGGACAACGTGGACGACGGCAACTGGACCGCGGACATGAAGCGCGACCGGGCCGACTTTGTCGGCCTGCGCTGGACCACCTATGCCGAACGCCTGCAGGAGGCCGGCATCGACTGGCGCGTCTACCAGGAGTACGACAACTACGGCGACAACCCGCTGTCCTCGTTCGCGCGCTTCCGCGCCATGGACGTGCGCGACCCGCTGTACCGGCGAGGGCGCGGGATCGTGCCCGGTTCCGACGCCGAAAATGCGCAGCACAGCACCGCCCAGCACCTGGTCGATGCCTTCGCCGCCGACGTGCGTGACGGAAAGCTGCCGCAGGTGTCGTGGATCGTCGCGCCGTATCCGTACAGCGAGCATCCCGAGGCCACGCCGGCCCATGGCGAGTCGCTGGCCTCGCGCATCCTCGATGCGCTCACCGCCGTGCCCGAGGTCTGGGCGCGGACCTGCCTGATCATCAACTACGACGAGAACGACGGCTTCTTCGACCATGTGCCCGCGCCGCTGCCCGCGCTGGATGCGCGCATGGGCGCCAGCCAGGTCGAGGTGCGCGGCGAAAGCTACAAGGGCACGCCGGTCGGCCTGGGCGTGCGCGTGCCGATGACGGTGGTCTCGCCGTGGACGCGCGGGGGCTGGGTCGATTCGCAGGTGTTCGACCACACCTCGGTGCTGCGGCTGCTGGAGGCGCGCTTCGGCGTGGCCGAGCCGAACATCAGCCCGTGGCGGCGCGCGGTAGCCGGCGAT
Source organism: Pseudoxanthomonas winnipegensis (assembly GCF_004283755.1). Lineage (GTDB taxonomy): Bacteria > Pseudomonadota > Gammaproteobacteria > Xanthomonadales > Xanthomonadaceae > Pseudoxanthomonas_A > Pseudoxanthomonas_A winnipegensis. The sequence continues at coordinate 96,878 of NZ_SHMH01000001.1, read as the reverse complement.
CTGACCAGCGTGTTCGACTTCGCCACGCCCGACGACTCGGCGCTCTCGGCCCTGCCGTCCACCGCCGACTATCTGCAGCGCATGCAGGCCGCCGCGCGCCAGCCCGCGCCGGTGGTGCCGGTGCCGGGCGCGCAGCCAAAGCAGGAGCCCGGCCAGCGCCCGGCGCGCGCCCTGCCGTACGCGCTGCAGGTGCATGCGCGCCACGGCGAGGACGGGCTGCGCCTGGTCTTCGTCAACGACGGGCCGGCGGCGGCGGTGTTCAACGTCTACGCCGACGGCGGCGCGGCCGGGCCCTGGTATTACACGGTGCTGCCGGGCCGCACGCTGGAGGACGCGCCGCATGCGCTGCCGGCCGGCGCCTACGCGCTGGCGGTGCACGGGCCGAACGGCTTCCTGCGCGAGTTCGCCGGCGAGGGCCATGCCGCGCCGGTGGTCGAGGCCATCCAGGACGGCGAGACGCTGGTGCTGCAGCTGTCCAATCCCACGCGCACGGCGGTCGCGCTGCAGCTGCGCGCGCTGGACTACGCCGACCCGGCGCCGCGCAGGATCAGCTTGAGCCCGGGCGAGCGGCAGACCGTGCGCATCGAGGTGGCCCAGGCCGACCACTGGTACGACCTGGAGCTCACCCAGCCGGGCGGCGCCTTCCGCCGCCGCCTGGCCGGGCACCTGGAAACCGGCCGCCCCAGCCGCAGCGACCCGGCGATCGGGCGGATGAGCTGAACGTGGCCGGCGCGCTTCGCGGCGCGGGCGGGGTGCGGTCACAATGGCGCCCCCCAACGCTCCTTACCGCCCGATGTCCGTCTCCACCTCCCGCTCCCTGGCCGATTGGCTCAGCTACATCCAGGCCCAGCATCCCAGCGCCATCGAACTGGGCCTGGAGCGCGTGCGCGCGGTGGCCGAGGCGATGGGCCTGGGCAAGCCGGCGCGCCAGGTCGTCACGGTCGGCGGCACCAACGGCAAGGGCTCGACCGTGGCCTTCCTCGAGGCCATCGCCCGCGCCGGCGGCTGGAAGGTCGGCGCCTACACCTCGCCGCACCTGCGGCGCTACAACGAGCGGGTGCGCATCGACGGCGTGGAGGCCGACGACGCGGCGCTGGTGGAGGGGTTCGAGGCGGTCGAGGCCGCGCGCGGCCATACGCCGCTGACCTATTTCGAATACGGCACGCTGGCCGCGCTGTGGCTGTTCCAGCGCGCCGGGCTGGACCTGGCCGTGCTGGAAGTCGGCCTGGGCGGCCGGCTGGACGCGGTCAACGTGATCGACCCGGACGTGGCGGTAATCACCACCGTGGACATCGACCACACCGACTGGCTTGGCGCCGACCGCGAGGCCATCGGCAAGGAGAAGGCCGGCATCGCCCGGCCGTGGACGCCGCTGGTGCTGGGCGAGGTCACCGCGCCCTCCAGCGTGCTCGGCCACGCCTACGCCATCGGCGCGGCGGTGATCCAGCTGGGCAACGACTTCTTCCATGAAGCGCCCGAGGATGGCCAGTGGCGCTGGCGCGAGGTCGGCACCGAGCTGCTGCTGCCGGCGCTGCCGCTGGACGCGCCGGCCCAGCGCGCCAACGCCGCCACCGCGATCGCCGCGCTGCGCGCGCTGCCCGAGGAGCTGCCGGCCAGCGCCTTCGCCGCCGGCATCGCCCAGGCGCGCGTGCCCGGGCGCCTGCAGCGGCTGCAGCGCGCGGGCATCGAGATCCGCCTGGACGTGGGCCACAACCCCCAGGCCGCGCGCGAACTGGCCGCGTTCCTGGACCGGCACCCGGCGCGCACGCTGGCGGTCTACGCCGCGCTGTCGGACAAGGACGCCGCCGGCGTGGCCACCGCGCTGGCGGAGCGCGTGGCGCGCTGGTTCCTGGCCGGGCTGGAGCCCGGCGCGCCGCGCGGGCAGGACGCCGACGCGCTCGCCGCGCGCCTGGCCGGCACGCCGGCCGCGGCGGGTGAACGTTTTGCCGGCATCGCCGAGGCGCTGCACGCCGCGCTCAAGGCCGCCGCGCCGGGCGAGCGCGTGCTGGTGTTCGGCTCCTTCCACACCGTGGCCGAGGCGCTGGCGGTGCTGGATTCAGGCGCATGAGGAAAGCGCCGCGGCGCGCGCGCTTATAATTCGCCACTTCATCACCAAAGCCGTCGCCCAAGACGATGGATACCGCTTTGAGAAACCGCATCATCGGCGCCATCGTCCTGGTCGCCCTGGCCGTCATCTTCCTGCCCATGCTGATCAAGGGCCCCGCCAGCGACAGCGGCGTCTCGGATGTCTCCACCGATGTGCCCAAGGCGCCGGAGGGCCAGTTCGAGACCCGCGACCTGCCGCTGGTGACCCCCGGCCAGCCCGGCGCCAACGGCGCCACCGGCATGCCTGCCCAGCCCAAGCCGGCCACCGAGACGCTGACCCCCGCCGACGCGCCCAAGCCGGCCACCAACGCCCAGGGCCTGCCACTGGCCACCGCCGGCGGCGACTACGCGGTGACCTTCGGCGCCTACGCCAGCCAGGCCGATGCCGATGTGGTCATCGACCGCCTGCGCCAGTCCGGGCTCGAGGCCTTCCGCCAGGAGGCCACCATCGGCGGCAAGCCGGCCTGGCGCGTGCGCGTGGGGCCGTATGCCGACCGCGCGCAGGCCGAGATCGCGCGCCTGGCCGCGGTCAAGGTGCGCAGCGACGTGAAGGCCGAGGTGATCGCGCTGGACGCTGGCGGCGACGCGCCGGCCACCGCGCCCGCGGCCTCCACGCCGCCTGCGGCCACGCCGGCCACGTCCAATCCCGACGCGGCCCAGCTGGCCTCCGAGGCGCCGCCGGCGGCTAAGCCCGCGCCCGCGGCCAAGCCTGAACCGGCCGCCAAGCCGGCGCCGACGCCGGCCAAGCCGGCCGCGCCGGTCGAATCCAAGCCCCCGGTCGCCGCCGTGCCCAAGCCGGCCGCCACCGGCGTGGGCTTCGCCGTGCAGGTCGGCGCGTTCGGCAAGGAAGCCGATGCCAACAGCCTGCGCGACAAGCTGCGCGGCAACGGCTTCAGCGCCTTCGTCGAGCCGGTGTCCACCGACAGCGGCCGGCTGTTCCGGGTGCGGGTCGGGCCGGTGTCCACCCGCGCCGAGGCCGACCAGCTCAAGGCGCAGGTCGCCGCGCGCAACGGCCTGACCGGCATCGTCCGCCCGCACCCTTAGAGGCCTTGAAGGACGCCGGTTGGTCCAGGGAGGAAGACCGATGACTTCGAAGCGCGCCAATCCGTCCATCTCTTCACGGCGCCGGGAGTAGCCCGTGATCGATCTGGTCCTGGGCACGGTGATCGTGGTGTCCACCCTGCTGGGGCTGCTGCGCGGCTTCGTCGGGATCGTGGTCGGCACCCTGTCCTGGGTGCTGGCGGGCCTGGCGGCCTTCCTGTTCGGCGACCGCGCCGCGCGCCAGTTCGCCGACGGCGGGACGCCGGGCATGACCGACTACCTGGGCGGCTACGCGCTGACCTTCGTCGGGGTGATGATCGTGGTGGCGCTGATCGGCATGGTGATCAAGGCCTCGGTGCGCAACACCAGCCTCTCGGGCGTGGACCGCCTGGCCGGCGGCGGGCTGGGGCTGGTGCGCGGCGGGTTCTTCGCCTGTGTGCTGGTGCTGCTGCTGTCCTTCACCCCGCTGCCGCACGAGGCGGCCTGGCGCCAGTCGCATCTGATGCCCCTGATCGCGCCCGGCGCGGCCTGGATGCGCGCCCAGCTGCCGGAACTATCCGTGCCGCAAATGCCGGCGATGCCCGATCTGCGGGACATGAACGTGGACCGGTTACGCAACCTGGATCTCAACAATCCGGCCTTGTCAGGCGATAATGGCGCCCTCAACGACAAGTTCCAGCAGGCGGCCGCGCAGCTGCCGCAACTCGGGCAGACGGTGTCCGAGGCTCTGAAGGGCGACGGCGGACGCAGTGCCGGCCGCTGGCCCCAGCCCCTTGAAGACCCCGCACCGGGCGATCCGGCCCAGGTGCATCCCAACGAAGGCGACCCGGCGCGGGTCGTGCCAACGCCCAAGGGCCAGGAACGGTCGCGCTAGTTTCGTCACGTCACCTCGCAGTAAACCCGAGCGGAGAACACCCATGTGCGGCATCGTCGGAATCGTCGGTACCCAGAACGTCGCTGGCCAGCTCTATGACGGCCTGACAGTGCTGCAGCACCGCGGCCAGGATGCCGCCGGCATCGCCACGGCCAACGGCACCCGCCTGCGCGTGCAGAAGGCCAACGGCCTGGTACGCGACGTGTTCGACGAAAAGCGCATGGCCGTGCTGGAAGGCCGCGTGGGCATCGCCCACTGCCGCTATCCGACCGCCGGTTCGGAGGGCATGGACGAGGCGCAGCCGTTCTACGTCAACTCGCCCTACGGCATCGCCCTGGCGCACAACGGCAACCTGACCAACACCGAGGCGCTGCGCCAGCAGGTGTTCGAGGCCGATCGCCGCAACATCAACACCGACTCGGACAGCGAGGTGCTGCTGAACGTGTTCGCCCACGAGCTGGACGCCCAGCGCATGCTCACCCCCGAGGCGGCGATCCGCGCGGTGGCCGGCGTGCACCGGCGCTGCCGCGGCGGCTACGCGGTGGTCAGCGTGGTGCTGGGCCTGGGCCTGGTGGCCTTCCGCGACCCGCACGGCATCCGCCCGCTGGTGCTGGGCAAGCGCGAGAGCGTGGAGGGCGACGAATACATCGTGGCCTCCGAATCGGCGGTGCTGGACATCCTGGGCTTCGCGCGCGTGCGCGACGTGCGCCCGGGCGAGGCGCTGGTGGTCACCGCGCGCGGCGAGCTGTTCTCCGAGATCTGCGCGACCAGCACCGAGCACGCGCCGTGCATCTTCGAGTACGTGTACTTCGCCCGGCCCGATTCGATGATCGACAACGTCTCGGTGCACAAGGCGCGCATGCGCATGGGCATGAAGCTGGGCGAGAAGATCCTGCGCCTGCGGCCCGACCACGACATCGACACCATCATCCCGATCCCCGACACCTCACGCGATGCGGCGCTGGAGATCTCCAACGTGCTGGGGGTGAAATACCGCGAGGGCTTCGTCAAGAACCGCTACGTCGGCCGCACCTTCATCATGCCGGGGCAGGGCGAGCGCAACAAGTCCGTGCGCCGCAAGCTCAACCCGATCCATCTGGAGTTCCGCAACCGCGTGGTGCTGCTGGTCGACGACTCGATCGTGCGCGGCACCACCAGCCGCCAGATCGTGCAGATGGCGCGCGACGCCGGCGCGCGCAAGGTCTACCTGGCCAGCGCCGCGCCGCCGGTGCGCCATCCCAACATCTACGGCATCGACATGCCGGCCGCCGAGGAGCTGGTCGCCCACGGCCGCACCGAGCAGGAGATCGAGGAATTCCTGGGCTGCGACTGGCTGATCTACCAGGACCTGGACGATCTGGAAACGGCCGTGCGCGAGGGCAATCCGCAGCTCAAGCGCTTCGATTCCTCGTGCTTCGACGGCGACTACGTGACCGGCATCGAGCCGGGCTACTTCGAGCGCATCCAGCAGCTGCGCTCGGACGAGGCCAAGCGCAAGCGCCGCGCAGTCTGAGGCTGCCTCGCGTCGATGGCGATCACCCTGGAAGACCTGTGCGTGGCGCTGGGCGAGGACATCGACCGCGCCACGCTGCTGACCGACTGGGATTGGCTGACCGGCGGCGGCATGCAGCCGCTGATGCTCAGCGTGGCCGGCGATGCCTTCGTGCAGGCACGGCAGGAACAGGCCGTGTATTTCCTGGACTGCGTCGACGGCGTGCTGGAGAAGGTCGCCGACGATCTGCCTGAGTTCCTGCAGCGGCTGGGCGATGCCGAGTTCGTCGCGCACTGCTTCCGCTTCGACCTGGTCGCGCCGCGGCTGCGCGCCGGCGAGGCGCTCGCCGCGGGCCAGGTCTGGGCCTTCCGCCTGCCGCCGGTGCTGGGCGGCGCGCGCAGCAGCGAGGCGCTGGAGCCGACCGACCTGAAGGCCTACCTGTCGCTGACCGGACAGCTGCACGCGCAGGTCGCCTCATTGCCGCCGGGCGTGACCGTCGACGATCTCTCCCACGCGCTCGAATGAGCGCGGCGGTCGCGAGCCCCGCGCGCGAGCTGTTCGCCGCGGCGCGCCAGTGCCTGGACGCGGCCGATCCGGCCGAGAAGGTCGCCCTGACCCAGCGCTATGCGGCGGCCTTCGCGCGCGGCGAGCTGCCGCTGCCCGAGGACGCGCCGCCGCCCGATCCGATCCGCATGCCCGGCCGCCCGCTGCGACCGCGGCTGGTGCATCCGCGCGAAGTGCCCAAGCGCGGCCTGGGCAGCGTGGAGGGGCGCGCGGCCTTCGTCCATGCCATCGCCCATATCGAACTCAATGCCATCGACCTGGGCTGGGACGCGGTCTACCGCTTCCGCGGCCTGCCGGCTGCGTTCTACGCCGACTGGGTGGGCGTGGCGCACGACGAGTCGCGCCACTTCATGCTGCTGCGCACGCGGCTGCAGGCGCTGGGCTACGACTACGGCGACTTCGATGCGCATCACGGCCTGTGGGAGATGTGCGAGAAGACCGCCCACGACGGCCTGGCGCGCATGGCCCTGGTGCCGCGCGTGCTGGAGGCGCGTGGGCTGGACGTCACCCCGGGCATGATCGGCAAGCTGCGCGCGCTGGGCGACACCGATACCGTCGCGATCCTGGAGCTGATCCTGCGCGAGGAAGTGGCGCACGTGGCGGCCGGCTCGCGCTGGTACCGCTGGTACTGCGCCCGCGAGGGCGTCGAGCCGCGCGCGCGCTTCCGCGAGCTGCTGCGCCAGTACGCCGGCGGCTACCTGCGCGGCCCGTTCAATCTGGAGGCCCGCCTGCAGGCCGGCTTCGACGAGGACGAGCTGGCGGCGCTGGAAGCGCCCTGAGCCCGAGCGCGTTGGGAAAATGCGATGGAGTGAGGCCCCACCTGTAGAGCGGAGCTTGCTCCGCTGGAGCTTTCCTCACGAACCGAACGAAGAGCAGCGGAGCTCGCTCCGCTGGAGCCTCCCCCACGAACCGAACGAAGAGCAGCGGAGCAAGCTCCGCTCTACAGGCAGGCCGCGGGAGTTGTGGAGACAGTTGCTCCCCGCCAGGCTTCGCCGCTATTGCACCGGCAGCGACTGCAGGTCATAGCCCTGCGGCGTCACCCGCAGCACCGAGCCCTGCTCGTACCAGTCGCCCAGCACGATGCGCGTGCAGGCCTTCCCGTCGACGGTGAGTTCGTGCACGGCCGGGCGATGGGTGTGGCCATGGATCATGCGCGTCAGGCCGTAGCGCACGAAGCTGGTCTCGACCTCGGCCGGGGTGACGTCGGTCAGCGTCTCGAACTTGGCGCTGTCGTTCTTCATGCCGCCCTGATGCGCGGCGCTGGCCGCACGGGCCTGCGCGGCGAAGGCGATGCGCGCGGCCAGCGGCTGGGCCAGCATATGCGCCTGCCAGGCCGGATTGCGGGTCTGCGCGCGCACCTGCTGGTAGGCCACGTCCGAGGTGCACAGCAGATCGCCGTGCAGCAGCATCACCGGCTCGCCGTAGAGTTCGACTACGGCCGGGTCGGGCAGCAGACGCATGCCGCAGCGTTCGGCGTAGTCCTGGCCGAGCAGGAAGTCGCGGTTGCCGTGGATGAAGAACACTGCCACGCCCGCCTCGCTGACTGCGCGCAGCCCCTGGGCGACCTGGGTAGCCAGCTCGGACGGGTCGTCGTCGCCCACCCAGGCCTCGAACAGGTCGCCCAGGATGTACAGCGCCTCGGCCTGCAGCGCCTCCTGGCGCAGGAACCGCAGGAACAGGTCGGTGATGGCCGGACGGCTGGCGTCCAGGTGCAGGTCGGAGATGAACAGCGTGGTCATCGGCGCATGATACCGGCCCGGCCGCGTGGCGCCGGGTAAAATGGCGGCCATTCCCCGTTCGCACGTTCCCTTGGGCTCTTCATGACCTGCCGTACCCGCTTCGCCCCCAGTCCCACCGGCTACCTGCACATCGGCGGCGCGCGCACCGCGCTGTACTGCTGGCTGGAGGCGCGCCACCGCGGTGGGCAGTTCGTCCTGCGCATCGAAGACACCGACCGCGAGCGCAGCACGCAGGCGGCCATCGACGCGATCCTGGAGGCGATGGACTGGCTGGGCCTGGACTACGACGAGGGCCCGGTCTACCAGACCCAGCGCATCGCGCGCTACCAGGAGGTGGCCGAGCAGCTGCTGGCGCAGGGCAAGGCCTACTACGCCTACGAGACGCGCGAGGAGCTCGACGCCATGCGCGAGGCCGCCATGGCCAGGCAGGAGAAGCCGCGCTACAACGGCGCCGCGCGCGAGCTGAACCTGCCGTACCGCGACGATCCCAACCGCGTGATCCGCTTCAAGAACCCGCTCGATGGCAGCGTGGTGTTCGACGACCTGATCAAGGGCCGCATCGAGATCGCCAATGCCGAGCTGGACGACATGGTGATCTTCCGCCCGGACGGCTACCCGACCTACAACTTCGCCGTGGTGGTGGACGACTGGGACATGGGCATCACCGAGGTCATCCGCGGCGACGACCACATCAACAACACCCCGCGCCAGATCAACATCTACCAGGCGCTGGGCGCGCCGGTGCCGAAGTTCGCGCACATGCCGATGATCCTGGATGAGCAGGGCGCCAAGCTGTCCAAGCGCACCGGCGCGGCCGACGTGATGCAGTACAAGGACGCCGGCTACCTGCCGCACGCGCTGATCAACTACCTGGCGCGACTGGGCTGGTCGCACGGCGATCAGGAGCTGTTCTCGCGCCAGGAGTTGATCGAGCTGTTCGACGTCAAGGACGTCAACTCCAAGGCCGCGCGCCTGGACATGGCCAAGCTGGGCTGGGTCAACCAGCACTACCTCAAGACCGACGCGCCGGAGACCATCGCCCCGCAGCTGGTCTACCAGCTGGAGAAGCTGGGCGTGGACCTGGCCGCCGGCCCGGCGCCGGTGGACGTGGTGATCGCCCTGCGCGAGCGCGTCCAGACCCTGAAGGAAATGGCCGAGAAGGCCGTGGTCTGGTACCAGCCGCTGACCGAGTACGATGAGGCCGCCGTGGCCAAGCACCTCAAGCCCGCCGCCGCCGCGCCGCTGGCCAAGGCGCGTGAGCTGCTGGTGGCGCTGCGCGAGTGGCAGGTCGAGTCGGTCTCGGCCGCGCTGCACGAGGCCGCCGCCGCCCTGGAGCTGGGCATGGGCAAGGTCGCCCAGCCGCTGCGCGTGGCCATTACCGGCACCCAGGTCAGCCCGGACATTTCCCATACCGTGTACCTGGCCGGCCGCGAGCAGGCCTTGAAACGCATCGACGCGGCGCTTATCAAGACCGCGCAAGCCGACTGATCCCGTAAGGAACGAGCCCCATGGCCGCCGCCAAGCCCGCCTGCATCGCGCCCCATCATCATGTGCACAACGCCGAAGGCTTCGTGCATGCGGTCGAGCACGCCTGCGGCGAGCGCGGCCTGCGCCTGACGCCGATCCGCGCGCGCGTGCTGCGCCTGATCGCCGAGGCCGGCAAGCCGATCAAGGCCTACGAGCTGCTCGACCTGGTGCGCGCTTCCAAGGGCGTGGGCGCCGACGCGCCGCCCACGGTGTACCGCGCGCTGGATTTCCTGATGGCCAACGGCTTCGTGCACAAGCTCGAGTCGGTCAACGCCTTCGTCGCCTGCCACCACCCCAACAGCGCCGCGCATTCGGTGCCGTTCCTGATCTGCGACCGCTGCCATTCGGCGGTGGAGCTGGAGGATCGGGTGGTGGTGGATCAGCTGGAGGCACGGGCCAAGGCGCTGGGATTTCAGCCGCAGGCGCAGACGCTGGAAGTGCATGGGTTGTGTGCGCGGTGCGCGGAGGCGCAGTAGTTCGCTTCACTTGTGCTGGGGGCCGCGGTTCGCGGGCTTTTCTTTATAAGCAACGGCCTTAAGCTTCTGGAGCAAGGGCTTTCGTGCGGCTTCGCCGCCCGACCTACCTTTCTTTGCTTGTGCAAAGAAAGGTAGGCCAAAGAAGCGCTTTTCCACAGACGAATGTCTGGTCAAGCACACCCCGGCGGTCGGTTTTTCGCTGCGCGAAAGGTCCGCTCCGGCCGCCGGGAATTTTTGGAAGGGACATCCATGTCCCTTCCAAAAACGACGCGCGTCCTGCGCGTCGCCCTTCGGGTTTGACCCGTCGTCCTCCGCCCGACCTCAAGGGAGAGGGGTAGGCAACAGCAGAAGCAAGAACCAAAGCAAAAACCAAAGCACTACGGCTTCGGCTGTTGCGGTTGCTTCTGCTTTGGACTTTCAGACCCCCGTGAGGCACGGCGGAGGGGCGAGGACAAGACCCGCAGGGCGCCGCACAGGGATGTGCGGCGTTTTCCGAGGGGACAGGATGTCCCCTTGGAAAATCCCTCGCCCCGCAGCGGACCTGCGCGCAGCGCAGGCGTGCCGCCTCGGGGCGTGTTTCTTTGCCTACCTTTCTTTGCACGAGCAAAGAAAGTAGGTCGGGCCGCGAAGCGGCACGAAAGCTTTTGCTTGAACTCACAACAAGAAGCGCGTGGTCTGAGCCTCACGCCAGCGCTGGTCGTGCTTCCAAAGCCCGCTCCCGGATCGGCAGATTCGCCACCGCCGCGACGAGCGCCAGCGCCATGTCCGCATACCACATCCACGTGTAGCTCCCCGAGCGCTCCAGCGCCACGCCGCCCAGCCAGGCGCCGAAGAAGCCGCCGATCTGGTGCGAGAGCAGGGTCAGGCCGAACAGCGTGCCCAGGTAGCGCGGTCCGAAGCGCTTGCCGATGATGCCGGCCGTGGGCGGCACGGTCGCCAGCCAGGTGAAGCCCAGCGCCGCGGCGAAGAGGTAGAAGGTCATCGGCGTGGGCGGCGAGATCAGGTACAGCGCGATCAGCAGGGCGCGGCTGCCGTACATCGCGGCCAGCACGTACTTCATCGGCATGCGTTGGCCGAGCGCGCCGGCGGTCAGGCTGCCGGCGACGTTGAACAGGCCGATCAGGGCGATCGCGGTGCCGGCAACGCTGGGCGAGAGGCCGCACAGCGCCACTTCGCCCGGTAGGTGCGTGACCAGGAAGGCGATGTGCACGCCGCAGGTGAAGAAGCCCAGATGCAGCAGCCAGTAGCTGCGGTCGTGCAGGGCGAGGCGCAGCTGTTCGCGCAGGGTCAGGTGGGCGGCCTCGGCGGCGTGGGCGATCGCCGCGGCCGGGTCGCCCCGGCGTGGCTTCAGCAGCGGCGCGATCAGCGGCAGCGTCAGCAGCGAGGCGAAGGCCAGGCCGAACATGGCCGCCGACCAGCTGGCCACGCTGATGCCCAGCGTCACCAGCGGTGCGAAGAGGAACTGCCCCAGCGAGCCGCCGGCATTGATGACGCCGGAGGCGAAGGAGCGCCGGGCCGCCGGGATGTGCTGGGCGGTGGCGCCGATCAGGATCGAGAAACTGCCGGCCCCCGCGCCGGCCGCCGCCATCAGCCCCAGGCTGAGGATCAGGCCGGCCTGGCTGGTCATGAACGGGGTCAGCGCGCAGCCGGCGGCCATCAGCAGGCCGCCGAACACCAGCACGCGCGCCGGGCCGTGGCGGTCGGCGATCGCGCCGAACACCGGCTGCACCGCGCCCCACACCAACTGCCCGATGGCCAGCGCGAAGCTGATCGAGGCGATGCCGATCCCGGTGCTGGCGGCGATGGGTTTGACGAACAGGCCCGTGGTCTGGCGCACGCCCATGGTCAGCAGCAGCATCGTCGAGGCCACCGCCAGCAGCAGCCACGGCGTGCGCGGGGCGGTCGTGCTCATGCGGCCTCCCGCAGCGGACGCAGCGCCGCATGCAGGGCATCCAGGTCGTCGTTGAGGCGCCGCATCGGGCCGGCGCCGAACAGCGCGGTCATCTGCGCCTGGGCCTGCTGCCACAGCGGGATCGCCTGGGCGATGGCGCGCTCGCCCTTGGGCGTGAGCTGGATCAGGCGCTGGCGCGCGTCTTCGCCGCGCGCCTCGCGCAGCAGGCCACGGGCGAGCAGCGGCCTGAGGTTGCGGGTGAGCGTGCTGCGGTCCATGCCGCAGACCTCGGCCAGTTCGCCCAGCGTGCGCGTGCCCTTCTGCGCGCGGCGCAGGATGGAGTATTCGTTGAGGCTCAGGCCGATCGCCGCCAGGGCGCGGTCATAGAGCTGCGAGGCCTGGCGCGCGGCGCGGCGCAGCCGGAAGCAGGTGCAGGCGGTGTCCGGGGGCAGGGGCATGGCGGGGCTCCGGCGGGTGTCGGTCCGCATGATGCATGCATATGCACGTATTCTGGAATCCGACTTTCCGCAACGCCGGATTCCATACGCATGCGGGCCTGGCGACGTCGCGCCAGCGCCGCTGGCGGATCAGGCCTTTACCCAAGCGACCTCAGTCCCGCTTGTGATGCGCGCAAGAAAAAACGGGCCGGAAGACAGGGGAACGTCTTCCGGCCCGCAATCCCGTGCGGCAGCGCGGGGAGAGAGCAGATGCGCCACGCACGGGGTGCGCTTGTAGCGCGCGCCCCTCCGGTGGGAGGGGACGCGCTCTGTCTTGGATCAGAAGAACACGCGCACGCCGAAGGTGCCGTTGCGCCCGGGCAGCATCACATCGTCCTTGAGGAAGGAGGTGTGCACGCGCGCGTCTTGGTCGAGCAGGTTGTTGCCGTCCAGGAACACTTCCCACGCGGTCGAGCCGGTATCGATGTGGTAGGCCAGGTGGGCATCGACCATGGTGTAGCCGGCGGTCTGCGTCTCGTTGGCGCCCAGCTTGTCCTGCTTCATGTAGCGCGTGGCACCCAGCGAGGCGCGCCAGTTGGTGGCCTGCCAGCGCAGCTGCGCACCGAAACGGCCCGGCGGGATGCGCGGCACGTTGCCCCCGTCGTTCAGACGGGCGCGCACGGTGTCGCCGAAGACGTGCAGATCCCAGTCGCCGGCGGTGTCGGACTTGGCCAGGTGGAAGTCGGCCTCGCCCTCGAAGCCGTGGAAGGTCGCATCGGCCTGGGTCCACTGGCGGATCGGCAGGTAGTCGTCGTCCTCCTCGTGGTACCACTGGCCGCCGGTGTCGGCCACGTAGATGAAGTTGTTGTAGCGGTTGTAGTAGGCCGAGACCTTGGCATCCATCCAGTCGTTGCTGTACTGCAGGCCCAGCTCGGCCTGGTTGGCCTTTTCCTTGTCCAGGGTCGCATCGCCGATCTCGTAGGCCAGCGTGGCGATGTGCGGGCCGTCGGCGAACAGCTCCTCTTCCACCGGCGCGCGCTCGGAGTGGTCCAGGTTGGCGGTCAGGCGCCAGCCTTCGGCCAGGCCGAAGCCGAAGCTGGCCGAGAAGCTGGTCGGCTTGAAGTCGGGCGACAGGCCGGTATCGGTCTCGTACTTGACCCGGTCGATGCGCGCGCCCAGCTCGGTGGAGAAGCGGCCCCAGGTGTTCTTGGTCACCGCGAACAGGCCGACCGACTTGGTGTCGGTCTTGGGCACGAAGGATTCCTCGCCCACGGCGCGGAAGGTGCTGTCGGTGCCCTGCAGGCCGATCGCGCTCTGCCAGCCGCTGTCGGCGCTGAAGGTCGCTTCCACGCGGCCCTCGTTGGCGCGCTTGAAGAAGCTGGTGCCGACTTCCTCGCCCTCGAACTCGGTGTGGTCGTAGCGGGTGTGCGAAAAGCTGTAGCGCAGGCCGCTGCCGGCGCCCCAGGGATCGTTGAGGCCGCCCTTCACGTCGAAACGGTCCTGGTGCAGCTCCAGGTGCACGCCGCGCTCGCCCTGCGCCAGGTCGCCCGGTTCGCCGGGGTTGCCGTAGCTGTCGTTGAAGCGCGAGATCGACGCGCCGAAGAAGCCCCAGTCACCCGACAGCGACGCGCCGAACGAGCCGGTCTTGGTGTCCTGGAAGGTGTTGGCCTGCGGCCCCTTGGGCGTGTCGTAGTCCTTGGCGTTGCGGTAGACGCCGTCGGCGTGGATCGACAGGCCGCCGTTGCCGGCGTCGATGCGCGCCATGCTGGTCTGGCCGTCCTTGTCGCCGAAGTCCACGCGCGTCTCGGCGCGGCCGGTGACGCCCTGCACCGGCGTCTCGGCGATGCGGCCGTCGACCACGTTCACCGCGCCGCCGATGGCGCCGTTGCCGTAGAGCAGGGTGGACGGGCCCTTGAGCACCTCGATCTGGTCGGCCAGGAAGGGCTCGATCGCCGGGGAGTGGTCCTGGCTCACGGTGGACACGTCCTGGGTGATCATGCCGTCGGACATCACCGCCACGCGCGGGCCGTCCAGGCCGCGCATGATCGGCCGGCCCACGCCGGGGCCGAAGTTGGACGACTGCACGCCGGGGATGCCCTGCAGGGTCTCGCCCAGGCTGGAGGCGCGCGCCTCGTCGAGCCGCTCGCCGGCCAGCACGTTGACCGGCTGGCTCAGGTCGTCGGCGGCGCTGCGGAACGGGTCGGCGGTCACCTTGATCGCGTCCAGGTCCTTGGCATGCAGATGCTCGGCGCGGCCGTGGCGGCTGTCGCTGGACGGGGCGGTGGTCGCCTCCTGGGCATGGGCGCCGAAGCCGATCAGGGCCAGGCCGAGGGCGGCGGCGAGCGGGGCGCGTGACAGCGCGGACACACCGGCGCTGCGGAAGGAAGATCGCGTCATAAATGGCAACTTCTGGGGAGGGAGGTCATCAGGAAACATTAACGTTATAATATATCGACATCAACTCGGTGCCTGGCCCGAAAGTCATACTCCACCCGCATGAGCTCTCCCTTCCGTTCCTGGCTGGACCGCATCGGCGCCACCGGCTCCCTGGTCTGCGCCGTGCACTGCGCGGTATTGCCGCTGTTGATCGCGCTGCTGCCGGCGCTGGGGCTGTCGGCCTGGCTGGGCGAGGGCTTCGAGCGGATCTTCGTGGTGTTCGCTTCGTTGCTGGGGGTGTTCAGTCTGGCCGCGGGCTATCGCCGGCATCGGGTGCTGCGCGCGCTGGGCGTGCTGCTGGTCGGGCTGGGGGTGCTGTGGATCGCGGTGCTGTACCCGCCGCTGCATCACAGTCTGGTGCCGCATGCGGTGGCCATGACCTTCGGCGGCACGCTGGTGGGCGTGGCGCATCTGGTGAATCTGCGGCTGAACCACGGCCACGTCCACGACGCGCGCTGCGCGCACTGAGGGCCTGGCCGGTCTGTGGTGCCCCGCGGGGCTGTGGTAGCCTCTCCGGCCCTGCGCGCCGGCCTTCACGTCGGCCGCGCACTCGCCGCAACCGGCGGGCCACCAACACGAGGAGTACGCAGATGGGCAAGGGTGATCGCAAAACCGCCAAGGGCAAGCGCTACAACGCCAGCTATGGCAATTCGCGCAAGCACGGCGCCGCCGTCGCCGCGCCGGTGACCGCCAAGTCGGTCGCCAAGTCGCCGGCCAAGAAGGCCGTGGCGAAGAAGACGGTGGCCAAGGCCGGCTGATCGCCGCCTTCCATCGCTCTGCAGACAGAAGCGCGGCGCCCCTTGGGCGCCGCGTTTTCTTTTGGGTTTTCGGCTGGCGTGCGAGGTCGGTGAAGCGGACTTCGCCGGCCAGCCTCGATCCGGTCGGGCGTGCCTCCTCGGCTAGGTCTACCGACACCGGGATGGGAAAGGACTGACGGCGCCGCATGCTTCGGTGGGAGCAACTGTCTCTCAGTTCAAGCCGCCGCCTTGTTGTAGAGCGGAGCTTGCTCCGCTGGGGCTTTTCCCATGAACCGAACGAAGAGCAGCGGAGCAAGCTCCGCTCTACAGGTGGGAGCCGCTAAGGCGGCGATGAGGCTTTACCGGGCAGTGGCCGCGCCTAGCGAGGCAGGAGCCGAGCGCCCGAGTCAGGGCAGGATGCCCTGATCGAGGGATAAGCGGCCACTGCCCGCCGGACCGCTGCCCCCTCCGAAGTCAGAACACGCGCACGCGCCAAGATCCCTTGATGCGCGAGAGCGGCTTCCTTCCTGCCTGCTTCAGCCGCTAAAGCCGCTGGCCGACGTCGATCCGGTTGCCATCCGGGTCGGCGAAGACGAAGCCGCGCAGCCCATAGTCCGCATCGCGCAGCGCCTTGATGATGCGCGTGTCGGCCTGCTGCAGATGCGCGTAGAGCCCGGCCGCGTCGTCGACCAGCAGATGCGCCAGATTGCGCCGGTCCGGCTTGTGCGTCCGGTCCAGCGAAAGATGCAGCTCCGCGGCGTCCTTCTTGAGGATCACGAAGCCCACCGGGCTGCCGTTCTCGAAGGTCTTGGCGAAGCCCAGGACGCCGACGTAGAACGCCAGCGCCCGCGCGATGTCGGCGACCGGCAGCGTCGGGGCGATCCGGCCGAAGGCGAAGGGGTGCGGGGATGAGGTCAGGGACATGCATTGAACTCCAGCTCGATCGCGCAGCGGCCAGGGGCGGGGCGGTGCCCGGGGGGCTGGCGTGCGCGCAGGAGCGGAGCGGTGTCCGCAGGCAGGCGCATGGTAGCGCGCCGCGCGTGGCGATCCATGGCCCGCCTGCGACATCGCCGGCAGGCGCGCCTGGTCAGTTGAACAGGCCGGCGCGCTGCGGCACGGGCGGCAGCGCGCCCTCCAGCTGCAGCAGGAACTGCTTGGTCGGCAGGCCGCCGCCGAAGCCGGTCAGCGCGCCGTCGGCGCCGATCACCCGATGGCAGGGCAGCACGATCGGCAGCGGGTTGCGGCCGTTGGCCGCGCCGACCGCGCGGCTGGCGCCGGGGCGACCGACGCGCTGGGCCAGCTGCGCGTAGCTCCAGGTGGCGCCGAAGGGGATCTGCGCCAGCGCCAGCCAGACCTGGCGCTGGAAGGCGGTGCCGTGCGGCGCCAGCGGCAGGTCGAAGGCCTGCAGGCGCCCGGCGAAATAGGCGTCGAGCTGGGCCTGGGCCTCGCGCAGCAGCGGATGATCGCCCTGTTCCCAGGCTTCCAGCCGCCTGACCGGGTGCCGGTTCTCCGGGAACTCGATGCCGTGCAGGCCGGCATCGCTGGCGGCCACGCGCAGCGGGCCGACCGGGCTGGGGAAGTGGCGTTCGAAGATGGTCATGGCAGGTCCTTGGCAGGGCGTTCGGGCGATCGGGGGGGCGTGGCCGGCATGGCGTCCTTCCACAGGTGCAGCACGGCGTAGCCGCGCCAGGGGCGCCAGGCCTGCGCATGCGCGGCCAGTGCGCGCGCGCTCAGGCGCATGCCGTCGTTGGGCAGGGCCCGCTGCAGCACCAGGTCCTCGGCCGGGAAGGCGTCGGGATGACCGAGCCCGCGCAGCGCGAGGTAGTGCGCGGTCCACGGGCCGATGCCGGGCAGGGCGACCCAGCGCGCGACGAAGTCGTCCAGCGGCGCGTCTGGGCGGAAGTCCACGCGCCCGTCCAGCACGGCCTGCGCCACCGTGCGCACGGTGGCCGCGCGCGCCTGGGTCAGGCCGATCGCGGTGAGATCGGCGTCGGCCAGCGCCTCGGGGGTGGGGAACAGATGCGTGTGGGCCTCGCTGCGCAGCGGCTCGGGCAGCGGCGCGCCGAAGGCCTGCGCCAGCCGGGCGGTGAAGGTGCGCGCGGCGGCCACGCTGACCTGCTGGCCGATCACCGCGCGCACCGCGATCTCGAAGCCATCCCAGCCGCTGGGGATGCGCAGGCCGGGCCTTCGCTCGAGCAGCGGCGCCAGGCGCGGGTCGTGGCCCAGCGCCGCGGCGATCGCCTGCGGATCGGCGTCCAGGTCGAACATGCGACGCAGCCGCGCGACCACGCCCAGCATCCGCGCCGGCGCGATCCGCTGCAGTTCCAGCCGCAGTGCGTGTTCGCCGCGGGGCCAGGCGCTGATACGCAGCCAGCCCGGGGATTCGATCGGGCCGACCACGCGCGCGTAGGAGATCGCATCGACATGCTCCACGCCCGGCAGCGCGCGCCCGCGCAGGAAGTCGAGCATCGCGCCGAAGTCGTACGGCGGGCGATAGCCCAGGCGCAGCACCAGGGTCTCGTTGGCCGCCGCCGGCACCTCGCGCTTGCGCAGCTCGCGCGGGGCCATGCGATAGGCCTCCTTGAACACGGTGTTGAAGCGCCGCAGGCTGCCGAAGCCGGCGGCCATGGCAACATCGGTGATCGGCAGGGCGGTCTCGGTCAGCAGCTGCTTGGCGAACAGCAGCCGGCGCGTGGCGTGCACGCCCAGCGGCGAGGTGCCCAGGCGATCGGCGAACAGCCGCCGCAGCTGGCGTTCGCTCAAGGCCAGGCGCTGCGCCAGCGCCGCCAGTGGGGCATCGGTCAGCAGGCCGGCGTCGATCAGCTTGAGCGCGCGCGCCACCGCGTCGTCGCCGCGGCGCCAGGCGCCGTGCTCGGGCGACAGCTCGGGGCGGCAGCGCAGGCAGGGGCGATAGCCGGCGGCCTCGGCCGCGGCGGCGGAGGGGAAGTAGCTGACGTTCTCGCGCCGCGGCGCCGGCGCCGGGCACACCGGGCGGCAATAGATGCCGGTGCTGGACACGGCGGTGAAGAACAGCCCGTCGAAGCGCGCATCGCGGCTCAGGCGGGCGCGTTCGCACAGGGCGGCATCGGGCAGGGGCGAGGACATGGCCGGCAGGCTAGCACCGGCCATGCGGCCCTACTGGCCGTTTTCGGACATCAATGCGCGGGCGGCTGCAGTCCTGCCTGCAGCGGCGCCAGCGTGCCGTCGTTGGGCTGGGGCGGCACCTGCAGCAGGCGCGCCAGCAGCGGATAAACATCGACGTTGTCGAACGCCGGAAGCACCACGCCGCGCCGGAACGCCGGGCCGTGGGCGATGAAGATGGCGCGCATCGATTCCAGTGCCGGGTCGTAGCCATGCGAGCCGCGGTCGTGGCCGAGCAGGCGGCGGCGCGCGGCCTGTTCGGCCGGCAGGGCGTCCCAGCCCTCGTCCATCTGGCACACGATCGGCGGGATGCGCGCGTTGCTGCCGTAGTGCCAGCGCGCCGGCAGTTCGCCCTTGCGCCAGCAGGTGTACGGCGGGTGGCGGCCGAGCAGGCGGGCTTCGACCGCCGCCTCGAAGCCCGGGTTGGGCTGCACGCCGACCACCTGGCCGACCGACACCACCACTGCCTCCTGCTTGCTGACCATGTCCTCCACCGCGATCACGTGCTCGGGGGCGACGGTGGCCATGCCGTGGTCGGAGACGATCACGATGTTGGTGCGCTCCAGCTGGCCGTGCGCCCTCAGCGTGTCCAGCAGCGCGCCCACGGCGGCGTCCACACGGCGCAGGGCCTCGCGCACCTGCGGCGAATCGGGGCCGTGGTTGTGGCCCTCCTCGTCCACGTCCTCCATGTACAGCGCGGCCAGCGCCGGCCGTGCCTGGACCGGTCCGGTCAGCCAGCCGGCCACATCGGCGGCGCGGGTGGCGGCCGGGATGGCGGTATCGAACAGGCGGTATTCGTTGGGGCGCACGCCGCCGATGGGCGCGCTGCTGCCGGGCCAGGCCCAGATCGCGGTCTTCAGGCCGTGCTGTTCGGCGGTGACCCAGATCGGCGTGGCCTCGCTCCACCAGCGCGCATCCCCGGTGGCCTGGGTGTCGGCGACCTTGAATTCGCCCAGGCCTGCCTCGCGCATGGAGTTGTGGATCACGCCGTGGTGGTCCGGGCGCTGGCCGGTGACCAGGGTGTAGTGGTTGGGGAAGGTCAGCGACGGATACGAGGGTGTCATCCACTGCGCGCGCACGCCGTCGCGCGCCAGCGCGTCCAGGTGCGGCGTGTCGCCCCGGCCCAGGTAACTGGCGCGCAGGGCGTCGATGGAGATCAGCAGGACCGGGTCGGGGGGCGCGGGCCGGGTCGGCGCGGAGGCGCAGGCCGACAGCAGCAACAGGCCGGCCAGCCACGCGGCCCGAAAAGCAGACGAAAACATGCGGGACACAGGCGATGAGGGCCTTCGAGCTTGGCAGAAAGCCATGACCGGCGCACGGCGGACCGGTGCCGCACGCCGATCCATCGGTGCGCGTGAAGGCGTCCGTGCACTTCTTTCACTCCTGCATTGCGCGCGCGGGTCTACACGGTCTGCGCCACATGTGTGGTGAGCTCGAGCGAGTACGCACGATGGACAAGAATCGCGTGGAAGGTGCCAAGCACCAGGTCAAGGGCGGCCTGAAGGAAGCCGCCGGCAAGCTGACCGGCAACAAGACCAAGGAAGCGGCCGGCAAGCTGGAGAAGAACGCCGGCAAGGTCCAGCAGGACGTGGGCAAGGCGGCAGACGCGGCCCGTCGCCCCAAGCACTGAGTGCGGGCAGGCCCGACGCGTCCGCCACGGGGCGATCACGCGTGCTGGCGTATCAGCTGACAGGCCGAGGCATTCGCTTCGGCCTGTTTGTCTTTGGCTCCCTGCCCAGGGCGTGGACGGGGGATCAAGGATCTCCGGAAGGTGCTTGGTCTCTTCAAGGCAGCGGTCGCGCATCGTTGCCCGGCAAGAGGTGCGCGCCTTCCTTCCACTGATCAACGGGATGTCAGATGCGTGCAGGGTGGCGGCGGCGGGGCAGGAGGATCTTGAGGCGGTTGCTGGCGCGTTGGCGGCAGCGCCACCGCGACGCGGTCCGCACCGCCACGCCCGAGCCGCCGCTGCGCGCCCAGCTGTTCAACGCCACCCAGATGGAACAGCTGGGCCGGCGCCTGTCCCAGCAGCACACGCTGCAGGCCGGGCAGGGCCCGGAGCGGATGCTGGCGCGGCTGGCCGAGAACGGCGCGGTGCTCGAGGGCGCGGTCCAGGCCCTGGACGCCTTCGCCCGCGACAAGCTGCCGATGGTCCCGGCCGGCGAATGGCTGCTGGACAACTACTACCTGATCGACGAGCAGGTGCGGCTGGCGCGGCGCCACCTGCCCAGCGGCTACAGCCGGGCGCTGCCGGCGCTGGCCAGCGGGCCGTCGGCCGGCCTGCCGCGGGTCTACGACCTGGCCATGCAGGCGGTGTCCCACGGCGATGGCCAGGTCGATGCCGAGACCCTGGAGCGCCTGGTCAAGGGCTACCAGCAGGAACAGGCGCTGAGCATCGGCGAGCTGTGGGCGGTGCCGATCATGCTGCGCCTGGCGGTGATCGAGAACCTGCGCCGCATCGCCGCGCGCATCACCCGCGACGTCGGCGATCACCGCCTGGCCCAGGCCTGGGCCAAGCGCATGGCTGAAGCCGCCCAGCGCGCGCCCAAGGACGTGGTGCTGGTGCTGGCCGACATGCTGCGCTCGCAGCCGCCGGTGCGCGGGGCCTTCGTGTCCGAACTGCTGCGCCACCTGCGCGGCGGCAACTTCGCCACGCACATGCCGATCGACTGGGTGGAGCAGTGGGTGGCCGAGAGCGGGCGCTCGCTGGAGGCCGTGGTCCAGCGCGAAAGCATTCGCCAGGCCGCGGCGCAGGCTTCGATCCGCAACAGCATCGGCAGCCTGCGCTTCATCACCAGCATGGACTGGCGCGGCTTCGTCGAGCGCTGCAGCGTGATCGAACACCTGCTGCGCCAGGACCCGGACGGCACCTATCCGGCCATGGACTTCGCCAGCCGCGACCAGTACCGGCGCGTGGTCGAGACCGTGGCCCGGCGCGCCGGGCGGCCGGAAGGCGAGATCGCGGCGATGGTGCTGGAACGCGCACGCGCGGCCGCGGCCGCGGCGCCGGAGGGCCACGGCCACGTCGGCTGGTGGCTGCTGGGCGACGGCGCGCGCGAGATCGCGCGCACGCTGGCCGGCCGCGGCTGGCGCCGGCTGCTGCCCGATGTGCGGCCGGTGCCGCTGCTGGCCTATGTCGGGCCGATCGCAGTGTTCGCCGCGCTGTTCGCCGCCGGCCTGCTGGCCAGCACCCTGGCCCCGTCCGTGCCGGCCTGGGGCTGGGTGGCCGGCGCGGCGGTGCTGGCGCTGCTGGCCTTCAGCGAGCTGGGCGTGGCGCTGGTCAACTGGACCGCGAGCAACCTGGCGACGCCGCATCCGCTGCCCAGCCTGGATTACCAGGCCGGCATCCCGGCGCAGGCGCGCACGCTGGTGATCGTGCCCTCGATGATCCCCGACACCGAGGCGGTCGATGAACTGGTCGATGCGCTGGAGGTGCGGTTCCTGGCCAATCGCGGGCCGCATCTGCACTTCGGCCTGCTGACCGACTTCGCCGATGCCGCGCAGGAACACCTGCCCCAGGATGCGGCCGTGCTGGCCCACGCCCAGGCGCGCATCGCCGCGCTCAACGCCCGCCATGGACAGGGCCGCGATGCGGCCGAAGGCGAGCTGTTCTACCTGTTCCACCGCCCGCGCCAGTGGAATCCGCACGAGGGCCGCTGGATGGGCCTGGAGCGCAAGCGCGGCAAGCTGGCCGCGCTCAACGCGCTGCTGTGCGAGGGCGACGCCGCGCCGTTCAGCTGCATCGTCGGGCGCACCGAGGTGCTGCGCGGGGTGCGCTATGTCATCACTCTGGATGCCGACACTCAGCTGCCGCTGGAATCGGCGCGCGCGCTGGTGGGCACCATGGCCCATCCGCTCAACCGGCCGGTGGTCGATCCGGACACGCGCACGGTGGTGCGCGGCTACGGCATCCTGCAGCCGGGCCTGGGCAGCGCGATGGCGCTGCGTTCGCGCTATGCGCGCATGTTCGGCAGCGAGGCGGGCATCGACCCGTATACGCGCACCATTTCCGATGTGTACCAGGACCTGTTCGCCGAGGGCTCGTTCGTCGGCAAGGGCATCTACGAGGTCGAGGCGTTCGAACAGGTGCTGGCCGGGCGCATGCCCGACAACGCCATCCTCAGCCACGACCTGCTGGAAGGCTGCTACGCGCGCGCCGGGCTGGTCAGCCAGGTGCGCCTGTACGAGGACTATCCCGAGCGCTATTTCGCCGATGCCAAGCGCCGCCAGCGCTGGGTGCGCGGCGACTGGCAGCTGCTGCCGTGGCTGCTGCCGCGCGTGCCGACCGCGCGCGGCTGGGAGCGCAGCCCGCTGTCCTGGCTCTCGCGCGGCAAGCTGGCCGACAACCTGCGCCGCAGCCTGGTGCCGATCGCCGCGCTGACCCTGCTGGTGGCCGGCTGGTGCGCGGTGCCCGCGCCGCTGGTGTGGACGCTGTGGCTGCTGTGCCCGTGGTGGCTGCCGCCGCTGCTGGCGGCGCTGCGCGATGCGCTGGCCGGCCCGGGCGAGCTGCCGCTGGATGCGCACCTGTCGCTGCTGCGCACGCGCACCCTGCGCGAGCTGCGCCGGGCGGCAGTGACCTTCGCCTGCCTGCCGCACCAGGCCGGCAGCAATGCGCTGGCGATCGTGCGCACGCTGTGGCGCCTGGCGGTTTCGCGCCGGCACCTGCTGCAGTGGAACGTCTCGCGCGATGTCGAGCGCAGCGTGCGCGGGCAGATGCCGGAAGTGGCGCTGATGTGGCCGGTGACGGTGTTCGCCGTGGTGGTGCTGGCGGCCGTGGCGCTGCTGCAGCCGTGGGCGCTGCCGGCGGCCGTGCCGTGCCTGGCGCTGTGGGCGGCCTCGCCCTGGCTGATGGGCTGGCTGGGCCGGCGCCCGCCGGCGGCCTCGACCCATCTGGACGGCGCGCAGCGCCGCTTCCTGGGCCAGCTGGCGCGGCGCACCTGGGCGTTCTTCGAGACCTGGGTCGGCCCACAGGAGCACTGGCTGCCGCCGGACAACCTGCAGGAACATCCGGCGCAGGTGCTGGCCCGGCGCACCTCGCCCACCAACATCGGCCTGTCGCTGCTGGCCAACCTCTCGGCCTGGGACATGGGCTATCTGCAGCTGCCCGGCGTGCTGACGCGCGTGCGCGGCGCGCTGGACACGCTGGGCCGGCTGGAACGCCATCGCGGCCACCTCTACAACTGGTACACCACCGACACGCTGCGTCCGCTGGCGCCGCGCTACGTGTCCACCGTGGACAGCGGCAACCTCACCGGCCATCTGCTGACCCTGCGCCAGGGCTTGCTGCAGCTGGCCGATGCGCCGCTGCTGGCGCCCAAGACCTTCGACGGCCTGGCCGACACCCTGGGCGCGCTGGAAGACGATGCCCAGCGCGCAGGTCTGGGCGAGGCGCTGGCCGCCCCGCTGCAGGCCTTCGCCGACACGCTGCGGCCGCTGCGCACCGATGAGCACGCATCTGCGCCGCAGGTCCGCACGCTGCTCGAACGCGCGCAGGCGCTGGACGCCGCCGCCACGCAGGCCGCCCTGCCGCGTGCGCCCATCGACTGGCCGGCGCGTCTGCTGGAGGCCTGCCAGTCCGCGCTGGCGATGCTGGAACAGGCCGGCCCCCTGCCGGCCGGCGAGCACGCCGTGCCGGCCACGTTGCGCGCGCTGGCCGATGCCGAGCCCGGCGGCCTCGCGGCGCGCCAGCTGGACGAGCTGGAAGCGCTGGCCGAACTGGCCGCGCGGCACGCCGAGCAGGACTATCGCTTCCTCTACGACCCGGCGCAGCGGATGCTGTCGATCGGCTACAACGTCGATGAGAGCCGCCTGGACGCGGGCTTCTACGACCTGCTGGCCTCCGAGGCGCGGCTGGGCTGCTTCGTGGCCATCGCCCAGGGCCAGCTGCCGCAGGAGAGCTGGTTCGCCCTGGGCCGGCTGCTGACCGAGGGCGGCGGCGAGCCGGTGCTGGTGTCCTGGAGCGGCTCGATGTTCGAGTACCTGATGCCGCAGCTGGTGATGCCCAGCTACCCCGGCTCGCTGCTCGACCAGACCGCGCACGGCGTGGTCCAGGCGCAGATCGAATACGGCCAGGCGCGGCAGATCCCCTGGGGCGTGTCCGAGTCCGGCTACAACGCCGTGGACGTGAACATGAACTACCAGTACCGCGCCTTCGGCGTGCCGGGACTGGGGCTCAAGCGCGGCCTGGCGCAGGACGCGGTGATCGCGCCCTACGCCACGGTGATGGCGCTGATGGTGCATCCGCCGGCGGCGCTGGAGAACCTGCAGGCGATGGCCGCGCAGGGCTTCTCCGGCGCGTTCGGCATGTACGAGGCGGTGGACTACACCGCCGAGCGCCTGCCGCGCGGCGAACGCCACGTGGTGATCCGCTCCTACATGGCCCATCACCAGGGCATGGCGCTGCTGTCGCTGGACCACCTGCTGGTCGAACAGCCGATGCAGAAGCGCTTCGCCGCCGACCCGGCACTGCGCGCGGCCCTGCTGCTGCTGCAGGAGCGCATGCCCGCCGCCGGCGTGGTGCCGGCGCACGAGTCCGAGGCGCCCAGCCCCGCCGACGGCGCAGCGGCCGCGGCCGGGCCGCAGCTGCGCATCCTGCGCGATCCCGACGGCCCGCGCCCGGAGGTGCAGCTGCTGTCCAACGGGCGCTACCACGCCATGCTCACCGTGGCCGGCGGCGGCTATACGCGCCTGGAAGGCACCGCGCTCACGCGCTGGCGCGAGGACCCCACGCGCGATGCCTACGGCAGCTTCTGCTATCTGCGCGATGCCGAATCGGGCGAGTACTGGTCGGCCGCGTATCAGCCCACCTGCGTGCGCACCCAGCACTTCGAGGCGATCTTCTCCCAGGCCAAGGCCGAGTTCCGCGTGCGCCACCGCGGCATCGACAGCCATCTGGAGATCGCCGTGTCGGCCGAGGACGACATCGAGCTGCGCCGCCTGCGGCTGAAGAACCGCGCGCGCCATCCGCGCACCGTCGAGGTCACCACCTATGCCGAGGTCGTGCTGCAGGCGCCGCGCGCCGACGAGGCGCACCCGGCCTTCGGCAATCTGTTCGTGCAGACCCGCATCCTGGCCGCCAAGCAGGCCATCGTCTGCCGGCGCCGCGCGCGCGAGGCCGGCGAGCGGCCGCCGCAGCTGCTGCATCTGGTGGCCGCGCACGACTGCGACATCGAACAGATCTCCTACGAGACCGACCGCGCCCGCTTCATCGGCCGCGGGCGCAGCGCGGCGCGGCCGCTGGCGATGGAGCGCCTGGCGCTGGACAACAGCGAAGGCTCGGTGCTCGACCCGATCGTCGCCATCCGCGTGCGCATCACCCTGCAGCCCGGCCAGCAGGCCGTGCTCGACCTGGTCACCGGCGTGGGCGAGGACGAGGCCGCCTGCGATGCGCTGATCGAAAAGTACCGCGACCGGCGCCTGGCCGACCGCGTGTTCGACCTGGCCTGGACCCACAGCCAGGTCGTGCACCGCCAGATCAACGCGCACGAGGCCGACGTACAGGTCTACGAGCGCCTGGCCGCGCTGGTGCTGCAGCCCGACCCGGTGCTGCGCGCCGACGCCGACACCCTGCGCCAGAACCGCCGCGCCCAGCCGGCGCTGTGGGCGCAGGCGATCTCCGGCGATCTGCCCATCGTGCTGCTGCAGGTCTCCGACGTGGACCACCTGCCGCTGGTCGAACAGGTCGTGCAGGCGCACCAGTACTGGCGCCTGAAGGGCCTGGAGACCGACCTGGTGATCTGGAACGAGAGCCAGGCCGGCTACCGCCAGCAGCTGCAGGAGCAGATCCTGGCGCTGCTGGCGCGCGACCAGCGCGCCGAGGTGCTGGAGCGGCGCGGCGGCATCTTCGTGCGCGCCGTGCAGCAGCTGGGCCAGGAAGACCGCGTGCTGCTGCTGTCGGTGGCACGCGTGGTGCTGACCGACCGCGCCGGCACCCTGGCCGAGCAGGTCGATCGCCTGCCGGTGCTGGAGCGTGAGCCGCCCGCGCCGCTGCCGGCGCAGCCGCCGCGACCGGCCGCCTGGCGGGCGGGCGAGGGCGCCGTGGCCGGGCTGCCGCCTGTGGTGCAGACCGATCCGGCCGACGAGGATCCCTGGCCGTTCGAGCCGCTGCAGGCCGGGCCGCTGCAGTTCGACAACGGCACCGGCGGCTTCAGCGCCGATGGCCGCGAGTACGTGATCACCGTGGCGCCCGGCCGGCCGACGCCGGCGCCGTGGTCCAACCTGCTGGCCAACCCGGTGCTGGGCGCGGTGGTGACCGAATCCGGCGCCGGCTATAGCTGGGGCGAGAACGCCCACGAATACCGCCTCACGCCCTGGGACAACGACCCGGTGTGCGACAGCAGCGGCGAGGCGTTCTACCTGCGCGACGAGGACAGCGGCCAGCTGTGGTCGCCCACGCCGCTGCCGTGCTCGGGCAGCGGCGCGTACCGGGTGCGCCATGGCTTCGGCTACAGCGTGTTCGAGCACGTCGAGGACGGCATCCACAGCGAGCTGTGGCTGTACGTGGATGCGGAGCTGGCGGTGAAGTACAGCGTGCTCAGGCTGCGCAACCTGTCCGGCCGCGCGCGCCGGCTCAGCGCCACCGGCTATGTCGAATGGGTGCTGGCCGACCTTCGCAGCCGCTCGCAGATGCATCTGATTACCGACGTGGACATCGCCAGCGGCGTGCTCACCGCGCGCAATCCGTTCAACGGCGATTTCGAGGGGTGCTGCGCGTTCTTCGATGTCGATGCCGGGGTCAATCCGGAAGACGGCACGCTGCTGCGCCAGTTCACCGCCGACCGGCTCGAGTTCCTGGGCCGCAACGGCAGCCTGGCCGCGCCGGCCGGACTGCGCCGCGAGGGGCTGTCCGGCCGTTTCGGCCCGGGGCTGGACGCCTGCGCCGCGCTGCAGGTGCCGATCGCGTTGGAAGCCGGCGGCAGCTTCGAGACCACCTTCCGGCTGGGCATGGCGGCCGATGTCGGCGCCACGCTCGAACTGGCCCGGCGCACCCGCGGCGCCGGCGCGGCGCACGATGCGCTGGACCGCGTGCGCATCCACTGGCGCGGCGTGCTGGGTGGCATCCGGGTCAACACGCCCGATCCGGCCTTCGACCTGCTGGTCAACGGCTGGCTGCTCTATCAGGTGATCGCCAGCCGCTACTTCGGCCGCAGCGGCTTCTACCAGTCCGGCGGCGCCTGGGGCTTCCGCGACCAGCTGCAGGACTGCATGGCCATGGTCCATGCCCTGCCGCAGGTCGCGCGCGAACACCTGCTGCGCGCGGCCGCCCAGCAGTTCCCGCAGGGCGATGCCATGCACTGGTGGCATCCGCCGACCGGACGCGGCGTGCGCACGCGCTGCTCGGACGACTACCTGTGGCTGCCGCTGGCGACCTGTCGCTATCTGGACGTCACCCAGGACTGGGGCGTGCTGGAGGCGCGCGCGCGCTTCGTCGAGGGCCGCCTGGTCAACGACGACGAGGAGTCCTACTACGACCTGCCGGTGGTCTCGGCCGGCGATGCCAGCCTGTACGAGCACTGCGTGCTGGCGCTGCGCCGCGGCTGTCGCCTGCTCGGCGAGCGTGGCCTGCCGCTGATGGGCACCGGCGACTGGAACGACGGCATGAACAAGGTCGGCGAGCACGGTCGCGGCGAGAGCGTGTGGCTGGGCTTCTTCCTGATCCACGTGCTCAAGGCCTTCGTCCCGGTGGCGCGGCGGCGCGGGGAGAGCGCGTTCGCGGACTGGTGCCAGGCGCAGGCCGACACGCTGGCCGCGCGCATCGAGGAGCACGCCTGGGATGGCGGCTGGTACCGGCGCGCGTGGTTCGACGACGGCACGCCGCTGGGCTCGGCGCAGGCGCAGGAATGCCGGATCGATTCGATCTCGCAGAGCTGGGCGGTGCTGTCCGGTGCCGGCCAGGCCCAGCGCGTGCAGCAGGCGATGGCCGCGCTGGACACGCATCTGGTCAAGCCTGAGGCGGGCATCATCCAGCTGCTGGATCCGCCGTTCGACCGCCACGGCCCGGACCCGGGCTATATCCGCGGCTACGTGCCTGGCGTGCGCGAGAACGGCGGCCAGTACACCCATGCCGCGGTGTGGACGGTGATGGCCTTCGCCGAGCTGGGTCAGGTCGAACGCGCCTGGCAGCTGCTGGAGATGATCAACCCCATCCACCATGCGCGCGATGCGCAAGGCGTGGCGCGCTACCGGGTCGAACCCTATGTGATGGCCGCCGACGTCTACGCCGTGGGCGACCACGCCGGCAGCGGCGGCTGGACCTGGTACACCGGCTCGGCCGGCTGGATGTACCGGCTGCTGCTCGAATCGCTGCTGGGCCTGCGCCGCGAGGGTCAGATGCTGACGCTGGAACCGCGCGTGCCGGCCGGCTGGGAGGCCTTCAGCCTGCAATACGCCGCTGGCCAGGCCACCTACGCCATCACGGTGCGTTACGGGGAGGCGGCCGCACCGTCGTTGTCGGTGGACGGCGTGCGCCAGCCGGGCAACCGTTTCGCGCTGCACGACGACGGCGCGGTCCACCAGGTGCAGATCAATCTGCCGGGAGGTTCGTCATGACCCTGACACGCCAGGCGCTGGACGCCGCACTGGATCGGCTGGAACGCGACGTGGCCGAGTGGGTCACGCATCTGCGCGAGCCGCGCATCTTCCGCAAGCAGTTCGATGCGCTGTGCGCGGACATCGTGTCCCAGGCGGCGCCTGAGGATGCGGAACACGCGCAGGGCCGCATCCGCGTCATCCTTGCCCGCCACGCGCCGGGAAGCGAACGCCAGGCCTGATGGCCCGCGCCGTCGGGCTCAGGCCGGATCCATCACCCGGATCTCGACCTGATCCTCCACCCGCACGACCTGGCCGGCGCGGATCTTGGCGGTCTTGCGCAGCTCCTGAGCGCCATCGACGCTGACCACGCCGCTGGCGACCACCTGCTTGCCCATGCCGCCGCTGTCGACCAGGCCGCACAGCTTGAGCAGGATGTGGAGTTCGACGTATTCGTCGTCGAGATCGAATTCGAGGATCTGCATGCGCGCAGTCTAGGGCCCGAGCGGGGACGGATGACAGGCCCCGCCCCGGGCCGCGGCGCTCATTCGCGTTCGAAGGCGTGCAGCTCGTCCAGGGTGCGCCGGGCGTCGCGCAGGCTGCGCGGCGCGTCGTTCCCCTCGCCCAGGCGGGCGTCGCGGCGGCGCAGATACGCCAGGGTCGCGATCAGGCCGATCGCGCCGACGGCGGCGTTGACCCAGACGAAGGCCGGCGCGGTGACGAACAGGTCCGCGCCCAGATTGGCCTTCACCTCCAGGACGAAGATGGCGATCCACAGGAACCACCACGGCAGTCCCAGCCACCGGTTGGACAGGCTCTGCAGCCGCATCAGGCCCAGGGCGCGTCGCTGGATGTCCAGCACCGGCGCGGCGTAGTCGATCTTCGAGATCCGGCTCAGCGTCAGGCCGGCCAGCACCAGGGTCAGCACGCCATAGGCCAGCATGAGCACGCTGCAGGCCAGCAGGTGCGGCGTGGCCAGGTGCTTGAGGCCGGTGGTGATGCCGAAGTAGATCAGCGCATCGCCGAACAGGATCTGCGCGATCTTGCCCGCATACATCCAGCGCATGTTGCCGCGCACCCGGTCCAGCCCGCGTTCGCGCAGCAGCTGCCGGGCCAGCGTGTCGGACTGTTCGATGCGGCGGCCCAGGGTTTGCCAGGCGGCCTTGAGTTCGTCGGGTTCCATGATGTGGTCCATGTGAGAAGTCCAGGGTAGGGAGGGCGGCAGTGGTCAGAGTTCGGCGCGGATGCGCTGCTTGAGCCGCGCGATCTTGGTGGTGACATTGGTCTGGGTCAGGCCCAGGATCTCGGCGATCTCGCGCGTGGGGCGGTCTTCCAGGTACAGCACCAGCAGGGCGCGCTCCAGCGGCGGCTGGCGGGCCATGAAGTCGCGCAGCAAACGCAGCTGCTGGTCGCGTTCGGGATCGGCCGCGTTGGGATCGGCCAGGTCGTGCAGGTCCTCGTCCATCGGCAAGGCGTGGCGCTGGCGCAGCGCGTGGCCGCGCACTTGCGAGATCGCCACGTTCAGCGCGATGCGGTACATCCAGGTCGAGAACGGGCGGTCGCCGTCGTAGCGTGGAAACGCGCGCCACAGCTGCGCGGCGATCTCCTGCGCCAGCTCGGCGCGGTCCTCGGGGTGGAAGGCATAGCTGGCCGCGACCTTGAGCACGATGCCGCGATGGGCCTCCAGCAGGGACTGGAAGCGCGTCTGGGCAGCGGGGTCAGGCGCGGTGGCCGAGGGCATGGCGAGGTCGTCCATGGAATAAGGGGGCAGTGTGCGTCGATGCCAGGGTGATTCGCGCCGACGCGCCGCTTGTCACAGCCGGCCTTGCGCCAGATCAATGCGGCGCGCACCGATCCCGCTAGGATGCGAGCCATTCTCATCTTGGCAGGTGCGCACATGCGGTTCGACGTGGTCATTGGTGGCGCGGGCCCGGTCGGGCTGTGCCTGGCGCGCGCGCTGGCCGCGCAGGGGCGCCGCGTCGCGGTGGTCGATCGCCAGCCGCGCGCGGCGCTGGAAGCGCCCGCCTTCGACGGCCGCGAGATCGCCCTGACCCATGCCTCGCGGCAGCTGCTGGAGGCGCTGTCGGTCTGGCCGCGGTTGGACGCGCAGAAGATCTCGCCGCTGCGCCAGGCGCGGGTGCAGGACGGCGTGTCGCCGTTCGCCCTGGACATCGGCGGCGGGGAAGGCCAGGGCGCGCCGCTGGGCTGGCTGGTGGCCAACCACCGCCTGCGGCAGGCGGCATTCGAGGCCGCGCTGACGCACCCGGGCGTGACCCTGCTCGACGGCGCCGGCGTGGCCAGCCTGCGCCGCCACCCCGACCGGGTCGAGGCCACGCTGGACGACGGTCTGGTCCTGCAGGCCGACCTGCTGGTGGCCGCGGACGGGCGCCTGTCCGCGCTGCGCCGGCAGCTGGGCGTCGGCGCCGAGCTGCACGAGCTGGGCCGCAGCATGCTGGTCTGCCACGTCGCCCACGCGCAGCCGCACCACGGCGTGGCGCTGGAGTGGTTCGCCTACGGGGCGACGGTGGCGCTGCTGCCGCTGACCGGCGCGGTGTCCTCGCTGGTGCTGACCCTGAGCCCGCAGCGCGCCGCGGCGATGCTGCAGCTGGACGAGACCGCCTTCTCGGCCGAGGTCTCGCGCCTGTGCGAAGGCCGCCTGGGCGCGATGCGCCTGGCCAGCACGCGCCATGTCTATCCACTCGTGTCCAGCTACGCCCGGCGCCTGGCCGGGGCCCGCTTCGCCCTGGCCGGCGATGCGGCGGTGGGCATGCACCCGGTGACCGCGCACGGCTTCAACTTCGGCCTGGGCGGGGTGGGGCGCCTGGCCGATGCGCTGGACGGCCACGCGGATGCGGGCGATCCGGCGCCGCTGCATGCCTACGCCCGCGCCCACCGGCGCGCGACCTGGCCGCTGTACGCGGCCACCCAGCTGGTGGCGCGGCTGTACGCGGACGAGCGCCCGGGCGCGCGCCTGCTGCGCGGCGGCGCGCTGCGCCTGGCCGCGGCGGTGCCGCCCTTCCGGCATGCCTTGCAGCACCATTTGCAGCACTAATTCGCCGGTCCGGCGCCGCGGACCCTGCCGGGTGGGTCAGGGCCCGAATCCGGCGGAAAGCGCCATTCAAAGCGCGTCGGGCCGCCAGGGCGCACAATAGGCGGCCGTTACGCGTCTTCAAGCGAGCTGCATCATGTCTTCCGAAACTGCCGCACCCGCGGTGCCGTTCTCCGCCCTTGGCCTGTCCGCGCCGGTCCAGGCCGCCCTGGTCGCCGTCGGCTACGAGTCGCCTTCGCCCATCCAGGCCGCCACCATTCCGGCGATGCTGGCCGGGCGCGATGTGCTGGGCACCGCGCAGACCGGCACCGGCAAGACCGCGGCGTTCGCCCTGCCGGTGCTGTCCAACCTGGACCTGTCGGCCGGCAAGCCGCAGGTGCTGGTGCTGGCGCCCACGCGCGAGCTGGCCATC
Source organism: Pseudoxanthomonas winnipegensis (assembly GCF_004283755.1). Lineage (GTDB taxonomy): Bacteria > Pseudomonadota > Gammaproteobacteria > Xanthomonadales > Xanthomonadaceae > Pseudoxanthomonas_A > Pseudoxanthomonas_A winnipegensis. The sequence continues at coordinate 64,432 of NZ_SHMH01000001.1, read as the reverse complement.
CAGGTGGCCGAGGCGTTCCAGAAGTACGCGGCCAAGATCCCCGGCTTCCACGTCTTGCCCATCTACGGCGGGCAGAGCTACTACCCGCAGCTGCAGGCGCTCAAGCGCGGCGTGCACGTGGTGGTGGGCACGCCGGGCCGGGTGATCGATCACCTGGAGCGCGGCTCGCTGGACCTGTCCGGCCTGACCACGCTGGTGCTGGACGAGGCCGACGAGATGCTGCGCATGGGCTTCATCGACGATGTCGAGACCGTGCTGCAGAAGACGCCGCCCACCCGCCAGGTGGCGCTGTTCTCGGCGACCATGCCGGCGCAGATCCGCCGCATCGCCCAGACCTATCTCAACGATCCGGCCGAAGTCACCATCGCGTCCAAGACCACTACGTCGGCCAACATCAGCCAGCGTTACTGGTTCGTCTCGGGCCTGCACAAGCTCGACGCGCTGACCCGCATCCTGGAGGCCGAGACCTTCGATGCGATGATCATCTTCGCCCGCACCAAGGCCGGCACCGAGGAACTGGCCGAGAAGCTGCAGGCCCGCGGCCTGGCCGCCGCCGCGATCAACGGCGACATGCAGCAGGCGCAGCGCGAAAAGACCATCGCCCAGCTCAAGGACGGCAAGCTGGACATCCTGGTGGCCACCGACGTGGCCGCGCGCGGGCTGGACGTGGAGCGCATCAGCCACGTGCTGAACTACGACATCCCCTACGACACCGAGAGCTACGTCCATCGCATCGGCCGCACCGGCCGCGCCGGGCGCAGCGGCGAGGCGATCCTGTTCGTGACCCCGCGCGAGAAGTCGATGCTGCGCGCGATCGAGCGCGCCACGCGCCAGCCGATCACCGAGATGCAGCTGCCCACGGTCGAGGCGGTCAACGACCGCCGCGTGGCGCGGTTCCTGGCGCGCATCACCGATACGCTGGCTACCGGCGAGGCGGGCGAGTACCGCGCGCTGATCGAGACCTACGAGCGCGAGCACAACGTGCCGGCGGTGGACATCGCCGCGGCGCTGGCGCGGCTGCTGCAGGGCGACACGCCGCTGCTGCTGTCGGCCGACCGCGCGCCGCGCGGCGAGCGACCCGAGCGCGCCGCGCGTCCGGAGCGCAGCGAGCGCTACGAGCGTGCGCCGCGCCCCGAGCGCGCTGAACGCGGCGAGCGTCCGCCGCGTTTCGAGCCGGGCGAGCGGAGCGAACGCGCGCGCCCGGAGCGCCCGGCGCCTGCATCCTTCGACGAGGCATCGGCCGAACGCCCGCGGCGCGCGCCGGCCGGCGAGGCCGAGGTCGGCATGGAGCGTTACCGCATCCAGGTCGGCCACGCCCATGGCGTCAAGCCGGCCAACATCGTCGGCGCCATCGCCAACGAGGCCGGGCTGGAGAGCCGCTACATCGGCCGCATCGACATCCAGGACGAGTATTCGATCCTGGATCTGCCCGAGGGCATGCCGCGCGAGACCCTGACCCACCTGAAGAAGGTCTGGGTGTCGGGCCAGCAGCTGAAAATCCACAAGGTCGGTGAGGACGCCGGCGACGAGGCCCCGCGCGGCTTCCGCCCGGCCTCGGCCCGCCCCGGCGCCGGCAAGCCACGCCCGGGCGGCAAGCCCGGCTTCAAGCCGGCGGCCAAGCCGCACCGCAAGGGCCCGCCGAAGGACTGAGCTTCGCCCCGCCCTTGCGCGCAGCGCTGGGGAGATCGAAATCGCGGCTAGCGATTGAGGGGGAGGGATGCTTTTGCCCCTCGCGCGATGTTTGGGCTCAAGCAACAGCAAGAGCAACCGCAACAGCTGACCCCTCCCCAACCCTCCCCTGCGCTACGCGCAAGGGAGGGGGCGGATCACGCGGTCTGACGCGACGCTGCCAACGCCAACGCCAACGCCAACGCCAATCCCGAATCCCGAATCCCGAATCCCGAATCCCCAACCGCCTCCATGACCGACACCTTCCCCCCCACCCCCACCCGCCTCAACAAGCACATCGCCGAGACCGGCTTCTGCTCGCGGCGCGAGGCCGATCGGCTGATCGGGGAGCGGCGGGTGACGGTCAACGGGCATCCGGCCGGTGCGGGCGCGGTGGTGGGGCCGGAGGACGTGGTCCTGGTCGATGGCCAGCCCCTGCGCGCGCGGACGGTGTCCAAGTCGAGCGGGCGGCGCCACGTCTATATCGCGCTGAACAAGCCGGTCGGCATCACCTGCACCACCGAGGCCAGCGTCAAGGGCAACATCGTCGACTTCGTCGGCCACGAGCAGCGCATCTTCCCGATCGGGCGGCTGGACAAGGACTCCGAAGGGCTGATCCTGATGACCAGCAACGGCGACATCGTCAACCAGATCCTGCGCGCCGAGAATCGCCACGAGAAGGAGTACCTGGTCGAGGTCAACAAGCCGGTGACCGAGGAGTTCCTGCGCGCCATGGCCAAGGGCGTGCGCATCCACGACCAGATGACGCTGCCGTGCCGCACCGGGCGCATCGCCAAGTTCGGCTTCCGCATCGTGCTCACCCAGGGGCTGAACCGGCAGATCCGGCTGATGGCCGCCGCCTTCGGCTATCGCGTCACCCAGCTGCGCCGGGTGCGGATCGACAACGTCAAGCTGGGCCCGCTCAAGCCGGGCCGCTGGCGCAATCTCACCGACGCCGAGCTGCGCGGCCTGCTGCCCGATCTGACGCAGTGGTGACCCGCGGCCCTTGAGGGGGCCGCGACGAAGCGCTTGGCAGGCAGGCCAGGTGCTGGCACGCCGCAGCTGCAACCGCGTGATAGCCGCAACCAAGTCACGCTGTTGCCTCAACGCCGTCGGCCGCGCTCAACTCGTCGTTCCCGCGAAGGCGTGAACCCAGCGACTTTCGCGCATGGCATCCTGCCGCCGGGTCTGCGGCCTGCGCGGAAAAACGATGGGTTCCATCGCGCTTCTCCGACGCGCCGCCCTCAGTCGGCCACGCTCTTGGCTTCGGCGGTGACCAGCAGCTCGGGATGCGCGCCTGGGCTGCGCCGGGCCACCACCGGGTGGGCGAAGACCGCGACCAGGATGATCGCCACGCCGCCGTAGAACATCGGCGTGAGTTCGCGCTGCTCGCCCAGCAGCACGATGGCCAGGAGGATCGCGTAGACCGGCTCCAGGTTGGTCGCCAGTTGCATGCCGTAGGCGCTGACCTGGCGCAGGGCCACCAGCGCCAGGGCGAAGGGCAGCAGCGTGCAGACCAGCGACAGCACCACCAGCAGCGCCGCATCGTGCAGGCTGGGCAGGACCAGTAGCGCGCCGCCGAAGCCGGGCACCAGCGCCATCAGCGGCGCCAGCGCGGTCAGCAGCACGGTGCCGGCGCCCAGCTCCAGGGCGGTGACGGTCAGCGGTTCGCCGCCTTCCACCATGCGCTTGTTGAGCGAGCCGAACACCGCCACCAGCAGCGCCGACAGCGCACCGACCGCGATGCCGGCGCGCATCTCGTGCGGCACGCCGCCGACCACCATCGCCACGCCGGGCAGGGTGGCGATGCCGAAGAACAGCTCGCGCGCATCGAACGGCCGGCGCGTCACCCATGGCTCGATCATCGCGGTGAACGCCGGCGCCAGCGCGATGCAGGTCGCCGCGACCGAGGCATTGGCCAGCTTGATCGCGCCGTAGAAGGTCAGCCAGTGCAGTGCCACCAGCGCGCCGATGCCGGCATAGGCCCAGCGCCGCCGCACCGGCATCGCGCGCAGGCCGCGCCAGACTGTCGGCAACAGGGCCAGGGCGAGCACCACCAGCAGCATGCGCCACCACACCAGGGGCAGCGCGGGCAGGGTGATGAGCTTGCCGAGGATGGCGGTGAATCCCCACAACAGCACGCACAGGTGCACTTGCAGGTGGGCCTTGCGGAGGACGGACATGGGCATGGCCGCAATTATCGCCGCGCCGCCTCGCCGTGGCGAAACGATTACTTGCGCAAGCGTTCCAGCAAGGCCATGGCCGCGGCGGGGTTGCGTTCCTTGGCCGCGGAAATGAAGAACACGAAGACCTCGCGCGGCCGCTTGGGCGCCGGCGTCGGGCCCACGTGCGGCAGCTCCTCGGGGTCCTCGCCGGCGCGCCAAGCGCGTGCGCGGCGCGCCCAGGCATCCAGTTCGGCCGCCGGATAGCCGGTGGCCTCGTCGCTGCGGCTGGCCATCAGGCGCGCATAGACGAAGTCGCCGGTGATATCGGCGAAGGAGGGGTATTCGGTGGATTCGGAGAACACGGTGCCCATGCCGTGCGCGCGGACCAGGGCCAGGAAGTCGGGCGTGATGAAGTCCGGATCGCGCACGTCCAGCACGTGCCGCAGCGTGCGCTTGCCGGCCTTCTTCGGCAGCAGGTCGAGGAAGCCTTCGAACTGCTCGGCATCGATCCTGCGCCCGGCCTCGAACTGCCACACCAGCGGCCCGAGCTTGTCGCCCAGCTCGCCGATGCCGCCGATGAAATCCTCCACCTGCGCACGCGTGCCGGTCAGCTTGCGCGACTGGGTGATGCGCTTGGGCGCCTTGGCCGAGAACATGAAGCCCTCCGGCGTGGCATCGCGCCACTTGGCGTAGGTGGCCGGCTGCTGGGTGCCGTAGTAGGTGCCGTTGATCTCGATCGCGGTGAGGCGGGCGCTGGCGTATTCCAGCTCCAGCCGCTGTACCAGTCCGGCCGGGTAGAAGTTGTCGCGCCAGGGCGCATACACCCAGCCGCCGATGCCCACGCGGATGCCTTCCGCGGCGGCGGGCGTCTGGAACAGATCGGCGTCGGGCGGTGCGGCGCTGCGTTTGGCCATCGCGGTGCTCCGGCAAGGACGAGGGCCGGTGAGCATAGCCGGGCAGGCTGGCAAGACCGGCCATCGCGACGCTGCGTGTCATGCCTTCACACCAATTTCAGTACTGAGCCGTTCATGATTCCCTGCACTCAACTTTCACGCGGGAATCCCATGTCCAAGGCAGGCTGGCTGCTGGTTGCAGCCACGGCGAGCGGCAGCGCGCAGGCGGTCACGTCGGAGCAATGTCCCACCCGCACCGACATCCCCAAGGCCGTCAGCCTCCGCGTCGACAACGACCTGTTCGGCGGCGATCACCAGGACCAGGGCTATACCAGCGGTGTGGAGCTGGGTTGGGTCTCGGCCAACCTGAAGGACTACCAGGACGATCCGTGTCTGTCGCCGATGGCGCGTCTGGTCAATCGCTACCTCAATGCGATCAAGCCGGAGGGCTTCGATGAGCAGAACATGGTCTTCAACCTCGGCCAGGCCCTGTACACGCCCAAGGACAACACCCGCAGCGACCTGATCCCGGACGATCGACCCTATGCCGGCGTGCTGATGGCCACCTTCGGCTACAACGCGCGCAAGGGCGATGCGCTGCAGACCACGCAGATCGGCCTGGGCTGGGTCGGGCCGTCGGCGCGCGGCAAGCAGATCCAGGAGGCGGTGCACCGGGTGCTCAGCGACAAGAAGTTCCGCGGCTGGGACAACCAGCTGCGCGACGAGCCGCTGTTCCTGCTGCGCCATGAGCGCATGCATCGCTTCGCGTGGGGCTCGGGGCTGTGGACCTGGGACGCGATCACCCATTACGGCGCGGCGCTGGGCAACTACCAGACCTTCGCCAACGGCGGCGCCGAGCTGCGCTTCGGCCGCCATCTGCCCGACGACTTCGGCAGCACGCCGCTGCGCCCGGCCGGCGAGAACACCGCCCCGGCCAGCCAGACCCGTCCGGGCGGCGAATGGCGCTTCCATGCCTTCCTGACCACCGACGTGCGCTGGGTGCTGCGCGACATCACCCTGGACGGCAACACCTGGAAGGACAGCCACAGCGTGGACAAGCGCAATGTGGTGGGCTACATCGGCTACGGCGTGGCGGTCATGAAGGGGCGCTGGAAGTTCGCCGTGGCGCGCTACCATTCCAGCCGCGAGTTCGACGGCCAGAGCGAGCCGCCGGTGTTCGGCAGCTTCACCATCAGCCGGGCGCTGTAGTCCCGTCCCACGCGGAGAACGCCAATGCCCCAGTGGAGTACGCCCGACCTGTGCGATGCCCATCCCGAGGTGCAGGTGGCCGAGCCGCTGTTCCGCGACTTCGGCGGCGCGCAGGCCTTCAGCGGCACCATCGTCACCCTGCGCTGCCCGGAGGACAACTCGCGCGTGCGCGAGCAGGTCGAACAGGCCGGCACCGGCAAGGTGCTGGTGATCGAGGCCGGCGGCTCGCTGCGCCACGCGATGCTGGGCGACATGCTGGCCGAGAAGGCCGTGGCCAACGGCTGGTCCGGCGTGCTGGTGCACGGCTGCGTGCGCGATGTGGAAGTGCTGGCCAACCTGCCGCTGGGCATCAAGGCGCTGGCCGCCGTGCCGATGAAGACCGAAAAGCGCGGCCTGGGCGAGGTCGATGTGCCGGTGCGCTTCGCCGGGGTGTCCTTCGTGCCCGGGCATTGGCTGTATGCCGATGCCAACGGGGTGATCGTGGCCGAGCAAGCACTGACCTGAGACCAGGCCCAGGCGAAGCGTGTTGAGGAGCGGGCAGGGACGGCGCCATCCTTGTCTTCGCCGCTGCTCACGCCGGACTCCTCTAGACTTCGCCTGCTCCCATGATCTTCCGCTGGTTCGAATCGCTGATCGACGTGTTCGGCCGTCCCGACGAGGCGACGCCGCCGCGCGGGCTGGTGCGCTTCTATCTGCACTATCTGCGGCCGGGCGGCTGGGTGCTGGCGGCGATGTTCGTGGTCGGTTTCGCGGTGGCGCTGGTGGAAGTGGCGCTGTTCGACTTCCTCGGCAAGCTGGTGGACCTGGCCAAGGACGAGACGGCGGCCGGCTTCTTCGACCGCCACGGCCCGCAGCTGCTGGGCATGGCGGGCGTGGCGCTGGTGCTGCGGCCGCTGCTGATGGCCCTGGGCGACCTGCTGATGCACCAGTCGGTGACCCCGGCGCTGACCGCGCGCACGCGCTGGCAGCAGCATCGGCACGTGGTGCGGCAGAGCCTGGCCTTCTTCCAGAACGACTACGCCGGACGCATCGCCAACCGGATCATGCAGACCGGCGCCTCGCTGCGCGAGTCGGCCACCCAGCTGATCGATGCGCTGTGGTACGTGGCGGTGTACACCGGCAGCGCGCTGGTGCTGTTCGCCCAGTCGGACTGGCGGCTGATGCTGCCGCTGATCGCCTGGCTGCTGGCCTACGTGGCGGCGCTGGCGTATTTCGTGCCGCGGGTGAAGGAGCGCTCCTGGCGCGCGTCGGAATCCAAGTCCAGGCTGATGGGGCGGGTGGTGGATGGTTACACCAACATCGCCACGCTCAAGCTGTTCCCGCATCCGCGGCGCGAGGACGACTATGTCGCCGAGGCGGTGCGCGAGAACCTGGGCAGCGTGCAGCGCATGACCCGCATGACCACCGCGATGGACGTGGTCATCGCCGTGCTCAACGGCCTGATGATCGTGGGCACCGCCGGCCTGGGCCTGTGGCTGTGGCAGCGCGGGGCGATCACCGTCGGCGCCATCGCCCTGTCCACGGGGCTGGTGATCCGCATCGAGAACATGTCCGGCTGGATCATGTGGGTGGTCAACGGCCTGTTCGAGGACATCGGCACGGTCCAGGACGGCATGGAGACCATCGCCCGGCCGCATACCGTCACCGATCGTCCCGGCGCGCCGCCGCTGCGGGTCACGGCCGGGCAGGTGCGCTTCGAGGACATCCACTTCCACTACGGCCAGCGCGGCGGGGTGATCGCCGGGTTGAACCTGACCGTCGCCGCCGGCGAGCGGATCGGCCTGGTCGGTCCGTCCGGCGCCGGCAAGTCGACCCTGGTCAACGTGCTGCTGCGGCTCTACGACCTGGAGGCCGGGCGCATCCTGATCGATGGCCAGGACATCGCCGGCGTCACCCAGGCCAGCCTGCGCGGGCAGATCGGCGTGGTCACCCAGGACACCTCGCTGTTGCATCGCTCGATCCTCGATAACCTGCGTTACGGCCGGCCCGAGGCGACGCCCGAGCAGGTCGCGGCGGCCATCGCCCAAGCGCGTGCCGATGGCTTCATCAATACGCTGGTGGATGGTGAGGGGCGCACTGGACTCGATGCCCACGTGGGCGAACGCGGGGTCAAGCTTTCCGGCGGACAGCGCCAGCGCATCGCCATCGCCCGGGTGCTGCTGAAGGATGCGCCGATCCTGCTGCTGGACGAGGCCACCTCGGCGCTGGATTCGGAGGTCGAGGCGGCCATCCAGGACAGCCTGGACGTGCTGATGCGCGGCAAGACCGTCATCGCCATTGCGCATCGGCTGTCTACGATCGCCCGGATGGACCGGCTGGTGGTGATGGATGCGGGACGGATCGTGGAGACGGGGACCCACGCCGAGCTGCTGGCCGAGGGGGGGCTCTATGCGCGTTTGTGGCAGCGGCAGACGGGGGGATTCGTGGCCGCCGACCCGCTCGTCGGGGACACGCGCTAGTCGCTAAAGAAAGCCGCCGTCCTGCCGTTACGCTGCTCAGTCCGTCTTTCCTTGAAAGCCGGCTGGGGTCTAGGGATGATGCGTGCAAGGGATGGGGAGCATGTTCGCTGATGCGACTGCGAGAACGGCAGGGACTGCGATGGCTGCGACGGCTGCAAGTACTGCGAGGGGCGGGCATCAACGGATGTGGATCGAGGAACGCGAGCTGCAGGTGGGCGAGCTGCGCCCGGGGATGTACGTCAGCCGGCTCGACCGGGACTGGCTGGGCACGCCGTACATGCTGGAAGGATTCCTGATCGAAAGCCCGGCCGATATCGCCGAGCTGGCCAAGTACTGCGCCAAGGTCACCGTCGATGTGATCAAGAGCGAGAGCTTCGTGCGCGCCGCCCTGCGCAAGCCGGCCGCCGCGCCCATGGTCGTGGGCGACCCGGAGCCGGCGCCGGCGAGACGGCGCAAGCCCTACGCGATCCCCGAACTGGCCATGCTGACCGCCAATCCGCGCCCGATCCTGTCGCGCGTCCAGGACGAGGTGCCGCGTGCCAGCCAGGCGCTGGAATCGGTGGACCGTGCCGCCGGCGGCATCATCGCCGAGCTGCGCAACGGCGGCCGGCTGGACGTTGAGGCGGTCGAGGAGGCGGTGACGCCGGTGGTGGACAGCATCGTGCGCAATCCCGATGCGTTCTTCTGGCTGGAGGCGCTGCGTCAGCACGACGGCTACACCTATAGCCACGCGGTGAACTGCTGCGGCTTCATGGCCGCCTTCGGCCGGCATCTGGGATTCCCCGATGAGGCCCTGCACGACCTGGCCACCGCCGGGCTGCTGCTGGACATCGGCAAGACCGCCTTGCCCGAGTCGCTGCTGGAACACGATGGCGCCCTGTCCGACGAAGAGCTGGAGCTGCTGCGCAGCCACCTCGGCCACAGCCTGCGCCTGTACGACGCCTCAGGTGCCTCCAACAGCGTCGTGCGCGAGATGATCCTGACCCACCACGAGCGCGAGGACGGCTCGGGCTATCCCGCCGGCCTGACCGGCTCGCAGATCCCGCTGTTCGGGCGGATCGCGGCGATCGTCGACTCGTTCGACGCCATGACCAGCCCGCGGCCCTACCGCGAGCCGCTGTCGCGCTACGAGGCCATGCAGGCGCTCTACCGCCAGCGCGGCGCGTCCTATCAGCCCGACCTGGTCGAGCAGTTCGTGCAGTGCCTGGGCGTGTATCCGACCGGCAGCCTGGTGGAACTGTCCACCGGCGAGGTCGCCATCGTGGTCGAGCAGAACCCGGTGCGCCGGCTGTTCCCGCAGGTCATGCTGCTGACCGATGCCGACAAGCAGCGGCGCGAGGCCTTCGAGCCGCTGGACCTGCGCGACACCTGGGGCGCGCACGACAACCGCCAGATCAGCATCCGCAAGGGGCTCAAGCCCGGCAGTTACGGGCTCGATCCCAAGGAACTCTATCTGTGAGATGCGCGCGGGCCAGCATGACGCTGCGCCAGGCAGGGCGCTAGGACGGCCAGATGCTCAACCGCGAAATCCTGTTCGACACCATCGCGCGCCTCGTCCCCGAGCCGGCCGCGGGCGGCGCGCTGCTGGTGGTGCGCATGCAGCGGCTGCGCGAGTACGAGGCGGTGTTCGGCTACGGTGCCAGCGATGCGCTCATCGCCGCCTTCACCGCGCGCCTGGGCGACTGCCTGCGCGAGGTCGATGCGCTGGTGCGCATCGGCGAGTGCGATTTCGCCGTGCTGCTGCCCGGCGTGCGCGACCAGAACCTGGCCATGCTGGCCGCGGGCAAGATCGCGCGCGCCTTCCGCTATCCGCTGGAAGCCGGCGGCCGTCCCTCCCGGGTGACCGTGGCCGTGGGCGTGGCCATGGCCGTCAATGCAGCCGACGCCGAGCAGCTGTGCCGGCACGCCGACGTGGCCTGCGCGAGCGCCGCCCAGCGGCCTGAGCACCACGCGCTGTATGCGGGGCAGATGCCGGCCAGCGTGGGCTACGAAGACCTGCACCGCGCGATCCACCACAATGCGCTGCAGGTCCACCTGCAGCCCATCTTCGCCCTGGACAGCGGTGCCCTGCGCGGCTTCGAATCGCTGGCGCGCTGGCACGACCCCGTGCTGGGTCCGGTGCGGCCGGACCTGTTCGTCGTCGCCGCCGAGCAGACCGGCCTGATCGACGGCCTGACCCGCTGGAGCATCAACGCCACGCTGCGCCACTGCGCGCCGGTGTTCGCCGAGCATCCGGACCTGCAGTGCGGCTTGAACGTGTCGCCGATCGCGCTGACCGCCGGTGGCTTCGTCGAACAGATGGCCTCGGCCCTGCGCATCTGGAACGTCAACCCCGCCCAGGTGATGCTGGAAGTCACCGAGACCGCCTTCGTCGACAACCCGCAGCAGATCGGCCAGGCGCTCACGCGTCTGCGCGAGATGGGCCTGCGCATCGCGGTGGACGATTTCGGCGTGGGCTACTCCTCGCTGTCTTACTTCCGCCACTTCCATGTGGACGAGCTGAAGATCGACATGAGCTTCGTGCGCGACGTCATCGACAGCCGGCGCATGTGCCGCCTGGTCGAATCGATCGTCAACATGGGCCACAGCATGGAAGCGGTGGTGGTGGCCGAAGGCATCGAGAGCTCGGCGGTCTGGAGCCGCCTGCGCGAGATCGGTTGCGACCTGGGCCAGGGCTACTACCCGGGGCGCCCGGCGCCGGCGGAAGAGGCCCTGGCGCAGTTCGTCGACTGAAGGCGCCACCGGCCCGCACGCGCCGGGCGATGTCCTAGACTGGCGCTTCCAACGCGCGGAGCGCTCGCCATGCACCATGCCGGAAGTTGCCACTGCGGCGCCATCGACTTCACCGTGACCGGTGAGGTACGCGAGGTGATCGACTGCAACTGCTCGCTGTGCCGGCGCCGCGGCGGCCTGCTCTGGTTCGCGCCGCGCGCGGCGTTTTCGCTGCGCAGCGATCCAGGCGCGGTCCAGACCTACACCTTTCACTCGCACACGTTGCGCCACCACTTCTGCGCGACCTGCGGGATCGCGCCCTACAGCGAAGGCACCGGGCCGGACGGCGCGGCGATGGTCGCGATCAACGTGCGCTGCCTGCCGCAGCTGGATCTGGCCTCGCTGACTATCCTTCCTTACGACGGCGCCGGCCGCTGACGCGGCTTTCAAGCCGGTGCGCGGCCGAGCAGTTCGTCGGGCACCGCCGGCATCGGCGTGCGCGTGTCCTTGGCCTGTTCCTTGAGCCAGTCCATGAACAGCCGCACGGCCGGCGACAGCGGGCGATGCGTAGCGTGCACGGCGTAATAGGCGAAGCGCGCGCGGATGGCCGGGCCGGGCAGACGCACCAGCTCATAGCGCTGCAGATAGGGCAGGGCGATGTGCTTGCGCGCCAGCGCCGCGCCCAGGCCGTAGACCGCAGCGCGCATCACGTCGGTGCTGTCGCTGAACACATGCGCGATCGGCAGCTGCGCGCCGTGCACGCCGACTTCGCGGAACCACTCCCGCCAGCCCTGCAGGCCCAGGTCGGCCAGTAGCGGCAGCCGGGCGATCTGGGCCGGCGTGGTCACCTCGCCGATGCCGTGCAGCGCAGGGGAGGCGACCGGGAACAGCTCGTCGTCCATCAGGTGATGGGCGGTGATGCCCGGCCAGTCGCCGCTGCCGTAGCGGATGCCGACCTCCGGGCCGTTGTCGTCGAAGCGCGCCATCGCCGGGCTGGAGTCCAGTTCCACCCGCACCCGCGGATAGGCGGCGCAGAAGCGCGGCAGGCGCGGCAGCAGCCAGCAGTAGGCCAGCGAGTGCAGCGTGGTCACCTTCAGCGGCACCACCTCGGACTGCGGATGCAGCGCGCCGGCGACCGCGGCCACGTCGGCCAGCGCGGCGGTGGCGGCATCGGCCAGCTGGCGGCCTTCCGGAGTGAGCTTGACCCCGCGCGCGTGACGCTGGAACAGGCTCACGCCCAGCAGCGCCTCGAGCTTGCGCACATGATGGCTGACCGCGCTGGCGGTCACGTGCAGCTCCTCGGCGGCGTGGGCCAGGTTCTGGTGTCGGGCGGCCGCGGCGAACACGCCGAGGGAGGGCAACAGGGTCGGGCGCAAGTGCATGGCGAGGCACAAATCAGATTTGTGGCAGGCGCCGATACTACGCGCTTGTAGGGCCGGGCCGCGCGCTGGACCATGCAATCAAGCTGCGATGTCCGGAACCGGCCAGCGCGCCGCCGCCGCATCGCGCAGGCTGGCGGCGCCTGCCGACGGCGCGCTGCCGTCCGCACCTTCCCTCACGATTTCCATGTGGAACCGCGCCATGTCCCATGCCTCGCCTTCGGCCGCCTGTCCGCCCACCGACACCACCCGCGACTGGCGCACGCCCATCGAGCTGGCCGTGCTGGGCGTGATCTGGGGCAGCTCCTTCCTCTTCATGCGCGTGGCCGCGCCGCATTTCGGCGCCTATGCCCTGGTCGAGCTGCGCCTGTGCCTGGGCGCGCTGGTGCTGCTGCCCTTCCTGTGGCGCGACCGGGCGCAGTTTCCGGCCAGGCGCTGGCCGGTGCTGGCCGGCATCGGCGTGCTGAACTCGGCCTTGCCCTTCCTGCTGTTCGCCTGGGGCGCGCAGCACGCGCCGGCGGCGATCGGCGCCATCACCAATGCGATGACGGTGCTGTTCACCGCGCTGATCGCCTTCCTGTTCTTCGGCGAGAAGATCGGCGCGCGCCGCGCCGTCGCCCTGCTGGTCGGCTTCGTCGGCGTGCTGGTGCTGGCCACCGGCAAGGCCGGCGGCCTGAGCGTGGGTCCGGCGGCGCTGGCCGGCGCGACCGCGTCGCTGCTGTACGGGATCGGCTACAACCTGGTGAAGCGGCACATGGCCGATCTGCCGCCGGCCAGCTCGGCGGCGGCGACGCTGGGCTGCGCGGCCCTGCTGCTCTCGCCGCTGGCGGTGACCCACTGGCCCGCCGCGCCGGTGCCCGGCGTGGCCTGGGCCTGCGCCGGCGCGCTGGGCATCCTGTGCACCGGCCTGGCCTACCGCGTGTACTACCGCCTGATCCAGCGCATCGGGCCGGCCCGCGCGGCCACGGTGACCTATCTGATTCCGGTGTTCGGCGCGCTGCTGGCCTGGGCCATCCTGGGCGAACCGCTGACCTGGACGATGCTGCTGGCGGCGGTGCTGATCCTGGGCAGCGTCGCGGTCAGCCAACGCGCCGCGGCCAGGCGCCCGCGCTGACAGCCACTCGGACCTGACCTTCAGGAGCAAGCGGATGGATAAGCAGTTCGGCTACAAGGCATGGGCCAACGCGGAGATGTTCGAGGCGCTTGCCGCGATCGATCCGCAGCAGCATCCGGCGCAATGGAAGCGTGCGGTGCGGCTGATGAATCACGCCTACGTGGTGGACCGGATCTTCGCCGCCCATCTGCAGGGGACGGCTCACGACTACCAGGCGACCAACACGCCGGACACGCCGACCCTCGAAGCCTTGCGCGAAGACGTCGCCGTATCCGACGCCTGGTACCGGCAGTACGTGGCGACGCTGGAAGCCGGCGCGCTGCACGCGCCGGTCTCCTTCTCCTTCACCGATGGCAAAGCGGGCACCATGACCCGCGCGGAGATCCTGTTCCACGTGCTGGCGCACGGCGCCTACCATCGCGGCAACGTGGGAATGGTGCTGGCCGAGTGCGGCTGCGATCGCCCCAGCGACACCTTCACCCGCTATCTGCATGCCAGCGAACCGGGGCGGCGCCAAGGGATTGTCTAGGACGCGCGGATCGCGTCGGCACGTCCCGCGGCGCTGACGCGGGGGCTCTCCGCGCCTGGCTTACTTCTTGCCGCCCGGCGTCCGCACCGGCAGCGGCACGTTGCACAGGTCGATGTGGCCGGCCGGACGCTTGTAGAAGTCGTCCACGCGGTTGCGCTTGGCTTCGACCACGTCGCGGAAGGTCTGGCTGTCGGTGCGCAGCAGCTCCAGCGGCGTGCGCTCGGCGGCGGGCACCTCGCTGGCCAGGCGGATCGACTTGATCGGTGTGCGTTGCGCCGGGTCGGTGTAGAAGCCCATCGGCTCCGGGCCGCGCTGGATCGTGCTCAGCAGCTCCATGCCCTTCACCACGCGGCCGACCACGGTGATGTTGTCGTCCAGCTGGCGCGGCGACTGGCCGATGACCACGTACAGCTCGGCGCCGATGCTGCTGTCGTCGGCGTTGTTGCGGCCCGCGCCCAGCGTGCCGTAGCAGTGCGCCAGCCAGGCCTTGCCGTCGGCGCCGTCGCGCGCGGCCGGGAAGCCGTCGACGAAGCCCACCTGCCTGGCCCAGCCATCGCGGTCAGGCAGCGGCTGGAAGTCCAGGCCCTTGGCGCTGCGGTGGAACTCGGCCGGCAGATGCGTCTTCGCGCTGCCCAGCGACTTGGCCTTGGCCGGGTCCTCGCCATCCACGTCGCCGAACTGCACCACGAAGTTGTCCTGCGAGCGGTAGATGCTGGTGCCGTCCCAGAAGTGCTCGTGGGCCAGGGTCGTGATGTTGGCCACATGCTCGGGCGCGAACGCCGGCGCCAGTTCGATCACCACCCGGCCGCTGGCCAGCTCCAGGTAGAGCGTGCGCGCCGGGTCGAGCGTACGCCAGTCGCTGGCCGGCGAAGCGTCGAGGATCTGCTGCCCGCTGCGGTACGGCTTCTTGGCCTGCGCGGCCGCGCCCGCGGCCATGGCGGGCAACAGCGCGAGCAGCAGCGCGGCGGTGAGGCGGGCGGGAGCGGGCATGTGGCGACTCGTGGCATGGAAAGGATGGGCCGATTCTGACCGGGCGCCCCGCGCCACGCCAGCGAGGCGCGCGCCTGCGCGCTCCGGCAAGACAGGCGGGAAGCGGAACCCGACGCTGGCGCAGGCCCGCGCGGGCCTGCAAGCGCGTGGAATCAGCGCGTCGCGCGCTGAGCGGTCAGCACATACGCCAGCGTCAGATGCACCGGCACCAGCAGCGCGACCCAGGCGATGTTGGCCTGCACGTTGAACGGGAACCAGTGCAGCATCCACGCCAGCACCGACAGCGCCGCCACCAGACGCAGCAGCCAGCGCGACCACGCCGCCAGCGCGCGGCCGCGCAGCACCTGCACCGCCGCGGGCAGCAATAGCACGCACAGCGGATCGAGCAGCAGCAGGTTGCGGTTGGCCCAGCCGGCGACGTGGCCGCTGCCGAACCAGATGAACAGCATCAGCGCGCCGGCCAGCGTGCACACCAGCCAGAACACCAGCGCCACGCCGCCGACCACGCGCCGCGCGCGCGTGCCCAGCCACACCAGCGCGAACGCCACCAGCGCGCCGGCCAGCAGCCACGGCCACCAGCTGCGCGCGCTCTCCGGCGGCTCGGGCGCGATGCGGTGCGGCAGCAGCTGCTGGGTCGACTGCACCAGCGGGCGGCCCTGGGTGTTCTTCACCTGGGTCAGCGCATCGGCCAGGCGCATCGGCACGAAGGCCTCGTCCCAGCGCGAGAGCTGCCGGTCGGCGTAGGGGCCGAAGCCCAGGTCGAAGCCGATCCACATCCACCAGGCGGGCGAGGCCAGGCGTACCGACTCGCTGCGGTAGGTGTTGCCGCGCGAACGGCCGGCCAGCTGCTTCTTCAGCGCCCCGCCCATGGCCGCATCGAGCGCATCGCGCACCTGCGTGGCGCAGTTGCTGGTGAAGTAGTCGTAGGGATAGCGCGCATTTTCCGGACGCGCGCGCCAAGCCAGCGAATCGGCCAGCGCCTGCGCCTGCTGCGGGGTCAGGTCCAGCCACTGGATCGACACGCCGCGGCCCTCGGCCTGGTAACTCTGCAGGTCCTCCTGCAGCGGCAGCGCGACCAGGTAGTACAGCATCTTGCCGTCGATGAAGCGGCGCACGAAGCCCGGCTCGTCCGGATCGAAGAAGCCGAAGTTGTAAGAGGTGGCCTGGCCGGTCTGCGGGTCGGCCACCACCAGCGCGTCATGGCCGAAGCGCTCGAAGAACACCTCGCCCGGCTGCATGGTCATCACCCCGATGCGCGGCGCGGCCGGCGCGGCACAGGCCAGCAGCGCGAACACGAGCGCGCACAGCAGGCGCGCCAGCAGGCCGGTGGTCTTCAAGCTCAATCCTCGGGCAATACGCCGACGTGGAAGGCGTGTACGCGGCGCGCATCGGCCTTGGCCACGCGGAAGGCGAAGCGCCCCAGCGTCAGCTCCTCGCCGGTCTCGGGCAGGTGGCCGATGGCGTCGGTGACCAGGCCGCCGACGGTGTCGTACTCGTCGTCGGGGAAGTCCGCGCCGAAGCGCTCGTTGAAGTCCTCGATCGGCGTCAGCGCGTCGACCACGTACTGGCCATCGGCCTGCGCGGCGATGCGCGAGGCCTCGTCCTCGGCCTCGTCGTGCTCGTCGTCGATCTCGCCGACGATCTGCTCCAGCACGTCCTCGATGGTGACCAGGCCCGCCACGCCGCCGTATTCGTCCACCACCAGCGCCATGTGGTTGCGCGAGAGGCGGAACTCCTTGAGCAACAGGTTGAGCTTCTTCGATTCGGGGATCAGCACCGCCGGGCGCAGCAGCTCGCGCACCGTGCCCGGGCCGTTGTCGGCGACCACGCCGCGCAGCAGGTCCTTGGCCAGCAGGATGCCCAGGATCTCGTCCTTGTTCTCGCCGTGCACCGGGAAGCGCGAGTGGCCCGATTCGACCACCTGCTGCATCAGCTGCAGGAAGGGCGTGTCCACGGCCAGGGAGACCATCTGCGAGCGCGAGACCATCACATCGCCCACGGTGAGTTCGGCCACCGACATGGCGCCTTCCATCATCGTCACGGTGTCGGCCTCGAGCAGGCCGTTGTGCTGGGCGTCGCGCAGCAGCGCGAGCAGGTCTTCGCGGGATTCCGGTTCGCCGGAGAACGCCTGGCTCAGGCGTTCGAGCCAGCTGCGTCGTTTTTCAGGGATTTCCGACGCGGTTGTACTGTCGTCTTCAGACATTGGGGGGTGGACGGCACCCGGCAATCGCGGGCGTGGCCGGCAGTCTAGCAGAACGGTTTCGGGCGCCGGCTGACGCCGCGTTCAGTGGGCCTGGGCCTGGGCGGCGGGCGCCGCCGGGGCCGGATCGGGGCCTTCGGTGTCCAGGTTGTAGCTGCAGCCGGCCAGCGTCTTGCCCGGGTGCGAGGCGACGTTGGAGACATTGAGGATGATGGCCTGGATCAGGGTCTGGCCGCTGGCCGGATCGGTCCGTGTCGTCGCGCGCAGCTGCTTGCCGAAAATGGCCTTCTCCGGCGTGTCGATGCCGGTCTCCAGCTCTAGCTGGTGCGCCAGCGGGCGTGGATCGGGCAGGTCCAGGATCGCCATGATGCTGTCGCCGGCGAAGGCGATCCGGTCGGTGGCATGGCCGAAGACGGTGATCGGCGCGGCCAGCTGGAATTCGGTCATGAACGGGTTGACCTGCGGCAGCGGCTTCCAGCCCAGCGCCACGGCCTTGAGCGGGTCGCTCACGGCCGGGGCCAGCGCGAGGAAGTCCGGCACCTCCTTGCGGCATTCGATCAGCGCGGCCAGATCTGGCTTGGCGATCGGCGTGGCCTCGGCCGCATGCGCGCGCGGCAGGGCGAACGGCGCGCACAGCAGCAGCGCGGTGGCGAGCGCGCGCCGGCTCATGCGGCGCCGTCCGCCGCGTAGGGATCGTCGATGCCCAGCTCGGCCAGGATCTCGCGTTCCAGCTGCTCCATCGCCTCGGCCTCCGTGTCGTCCTCGTGATCCCAGCCCAGCAGGTGCAGGGTGCCGTGCACGGTCAGGTGCGCGTAGTGCGCCAGCAGCGCCTTGTCCTGCTCGCGCGCCTCGCGCGCCACGACCGGCGCGCAGATCACCAGGTCGCCCAGCAGCGGCATGGTCACGCCCTTGGGCAGCTTGATCGTCTCGTCCAGCTCGCCCGGGAAGGACAGCACGTTGGTCGCGTAGTCCTTGCCACGGTAATGCCGGTTGAGCGCGCGGCCTTCCTTGGCATCGACCAGGCGGATGGCCAGGTCGGCCTCGCGGATGCGGCCCTTCAGCGCCGCGGCGACCCACTTGCGGAAGCTCACCGCGGACGGAAGGCCGGCGCGCGGCAGCGCATAGCTAACCGCGACCTGCAGATGGATCGGACCCTGGGTCATGTCGGTTTCAACTCACGCCGGATCGGCGGCCTTGTCGTCGCGCGCATCGTAAGCCCGCACGATGCGCGCCACCAGCGGATGGCGCACCACATCGCGCGCGCCGAAGAAGCTGAAGGAGATCCCGTCCACGCCGCGCAGCACCTCCAGCGCGTCCTTGAGCCCGGAGCGGATGTGCTTGGGCAGGTCGGTCTGGCTCATGTCGCCGGTCACCACCGCGGTGCTGCCGAAGCCGATGCGGGTCAGGAACATCTTCATCTGCTCGACGGTGGTGTTCTGCGCCTCGTCCAGGATCACGAAGGCATCGTTGAGCGTGCGTCCGCGCATGTAGGCCAGCGGTGCGATCTCGATGACGTTCTTCTCGAGCAGCTTGGCCACCTTCTCCACGCCCAGCATCTCGTACAGGGCGTCGTAGAGCGGGCGCAGGTAGGGGTCCACCTTCTGGCTCAGGTCGCCGGGCAGGAAGCCGAGCTTCTCGCCGGCCTCCACCGCCGGGCGCACCAGCACTAGGCGTTGCACGCGCGCCTCGTTCAGCGCCTCCACCGCCATGGCCACGGCCAGGAAGGTCTTGCCGGTGCCGGCCGGACCGATGCCGAAGTTGATGTCATGGGTGGCGATGGCGTGCAGATAGGCGGCCTGGTTGGGGCCGCGGCCGCGCACCGTGCCGCGCTTGACCTTGATCGCCACGTCCTGCGGCGCGTAGCCACCTGCGGCGACATGCTCCAAATTGGCCTCGTTGAGGCGCAGGTGGATCGCATCGGCGTCGAAGGTCTCCGTCGCGGCTTCCGCGTACAGCGTATGCAACAGCTGCTCGGTCGCCGCCACGGCCCGGTCAGGGCCCTGCACGCGGAACACGTTGCCGCGGTTGGAGATCTCCACGCCCAGCTTCAGTTCGATCTGGCGCAGATGCGCATCGAACGGCCCGGCCAGGTTGGCCAGCTGCTCGGCGTCGTAGGGGTCGAGGGTGAAATCGTGATGGTGGGTCGTCATAGGCCGCCTAGGGTAGCGCGGCGGCCCTGAGTCGGCTGTGTGGAGAGGCGGCCGCAACGCTGTGGTCCGGATGCAGCAGGCGGCCGTGGAACAGCCATTCCCCAGGCGCAGGGTCGGGATCATCCGCATCGTCGGCGTCGGCGATTCCGTCCATCCGTACGCCGCCTTGGCCGAGCAGCGTCGGCAGGGCCTGGCGCGTCGCGCCCCAGCGGAACGGTTCGCCGCGCCGCCCCAGCCAGCGCCGCACCCAGGGGCGCTGCCGGACGAAGCCGGGCGCGCCGTCGTGGCACAGCGCCATCGCGGTGGCGATCAGGCGTGCATCGGGCAGGGCGCGGGCCAGCTGCCGCAGCAGCGCCTGCGCCGTGTCCAGTGGCAGGTACATCAGCAGGCCCTCGGCGACAATCAGCGTGGGCAGTTCCGGCGCGAAGCCGGGCAATCCGCGCAGCCAGCGCACCAGCGGCACCGTCCCGAGTTCGCCAGGACATAGCCGCAGGCGCGGATCGTCGAGGCACAGCGCGCGCAGCGCGGCCTGTTTGATCGCCAGCGTGGCCTCGCGATCGACCTCGAACACGCGCAGCGCCGGCGCCTGGTCCAGCAACGCCTGCGCCAGCCCGTCGAAGCCGGCGCCCAGGATCAGCACCTGCTGTACGCCCTCGGCGCAGGCCTGTTGCGCCCATCGCCGGATCCGACGCTTGCGCCAGGTGTAGTGCGCGCCGATGCCAGGCAGGCAGGCGGCCTCGAGCAGCCGCAGCAGGCCGCGTCCAGGCCGCGTATCGACTGCGCGCAGCAGGCGATCGCCGCCGCTCCCGGCGCGCTGCAGGCAGGCACGGGCGATGGCGGCGTTGCGCTGCGCGGGCGGCGTGCGATCCGTCCGCGCCTCGCGTACCGCGGCGGCGGCGAGCAGCATCGAGGTGCTGATGCCGGCCATGTCAGCGCGTCACCAGCGCGGCGTGGTGGCGATACCAGTCGCTCTGCCAGCGGCCCTGCGGATCGAGCGCGCGCTTGGCGCGGAGGAATTCGGCGAAGCGCGGATGCGCCGCCTGCACCTGCTCGCGCGTGGCCCAGCGGTGATAGGTCAGGTAGTAGCTGCCGCCGAACCACAGCGCATCGTCGATCAGCGCGCGGAAGGCCACGGCCGCGGCCTGCACGCCGGCCGGGCCGTGCTGCACGTGCAGGTTGAACACCACGCAGGCCCAGTCCTGCCGTGCCCACGCCAGCACGCTGGTCGTTTCGCGTTCGATCAGGCGCACCGTGCCGTAGACCGGCTGGGCGTGATCGCGACGCAGGCTGTCGGCGGCGCGGCCCATGAAGCCCGCCAGCGCGCCGCGCGGCACGTACAACTCGGTGATCATCTCCGAGCCACAGTGGCCCAGGCTGCGATCGACCGCCGCGTGATAGTCCTCCAGATACACGCCGGTCTGCTGCGCATCGCTGGCGTAGTGCTGGCCGTCGGTAGACAGATAGAAATCGGCGTATTCCTGAAAGGCGCGCGAGGGCGCTTGGTGGGCCAGCCACAGCAGCCGGCCGAAGTCCTCGGCCTGCAGATGGCGCGGCGCGTCGGGTTCGACGCCATCGACCGGGCGATAGCAGGACAGCACGCCCAGATCGAGGAAGTCCTCGCTACGCGGATCGATCGCGAACTGGAAATCGCCATACGTGCAGCCTTGGGCGATCGCGTCCTCGAATGCGCGCTGCACGCCGCCGATGCGGGCCAGCGACACCTGGCGGCGCAGCGTCCGCCGGGGCATTAGCCGCAACGTCATCTCCACCACCAGGCCGAAGAGCCCGTAGCCGCCGGCCACCAGGGCGAACAACTCGGCCCCCTCGCCGCGGCTGGCCTGTAACCGCTGGCCCTGCGCATCGATCAGCACCAGCGCCTCCACGTCCTCCACGAACGGGGCCAGGCACAGCCCGCGCCCATGAATGTTGGCGGCCAGTGCGCCGCCCAGGCTGAAGTCGTCGGCGCCGGTCTGCTTCTGGCGGATCGTCCAGCCCGCCGTGTTGTCCGGGCACGCTGCCAGCCAGGCCAGCAGCGCAGGCCAGCGGATGCCGGCTTCGACCGTGATCAGGCCGCGCGCCGGGTCGAAGTCCACGACGCGGTCCAGCGCGGCGGTGTCCAGCACCTGGCCATCGGCGAGAAACTGCTGGCCGCCCATCGCATGCCGCGCGCCGGCGGCGATCAGCGGCGATCCGGCCCGCGCGCTGGCGCGGATCGCGGCGCAGGCCTCGGCCACCGAGCCGGGCCGCAGCACGTGCGCCCGCGTGGGATTGAGGCGGGCATGGACATCGTTGAGCAGTTCGGCGGGCCGACAGGCTGGAGCGGGCAGGGCGGGCATGCGCATGCTTGGCTGGAGAGGTGAGCGCACCCTGCGCGCTGCGGATCAAGATCCGCAATCAAGTTAGGACAAGTATCGGAATATGATCCCTTCCATCCTCCTGTGACGCGCTTCCATCGCCATGGCCGACCGCGAACGCCTGCTCACCGCGCTCAAGCGCCTACTCAAGGAACGCGGCTGGCGCTATGCCGACCTGGCCGCGGCGCTGGGGGTGTCCGAGCCGACGATCAAGCGCGTGCTGTCCAGCGGGCGCATGGACCTGGCGCGCCTGGAGCAGATCTGCGAAGTGCTGGACATCGACTTCTTCGAGCTGGCGCGCACGGCCCGCGGCGCACGCGAATCGCGCCGCCATCTCACCCTGCACCAGGAGCGGTCGTTGGCGGCCGAGCCGCGGCTGATGACCGTCTTCCACCTGCTATGCCAAGGCTGGCGTACCGCGGCGATCGGCGAAGGCTTCGGACTCAGGCCGCCCGAGCTGGTGCGGCTGCTGGCCCAGCTCGATCGTCTGCGCCTGCTCGACATGCTGCCGGGTAACCACGTGCGCCTGCGCGTGCCGCGCGATTTCTCATGGCGCGACGACGGGCCGGTGCGCGCCCGCTACCTGCAGATGGCCAGCCATGAATTCCTCAAGGACGACTTCGCCGCGGCCGAGGCGCACCTGGCCCTGGAAATCGGCGAACTCGGCGAGGCGTCGGTCGCCACGCTGCGGCGCAAGCTGGACAAGCTGGTGGTCGACTTCAAGGAGGCGGCCGAGCTCGACATCAGCCTACCGCCGGAGCGGCGGCGCAGCGTCGGCATGCTGGTCGCGCTGAGGCCGTGGGTGTTTTCGCTGGTCGACAGCCTGCGTGCGGAAAGCGCGCCGCCTGCCCGCGATCCGCGCAGGCGCGCGCGGCGCTGATCAGCCCAGCGCGTGCGCGGCGGCGCGGGCGACCAGCTCGGGCTCGGGCCGCACGCCGGTGTACAGGACGAACTGCTCCACCGCCTGCAGCACGATCACCTCGCCGCCGGTGATCACCGGCTTGCCCAGGGCGCGCGCCAGCCGGATCATCGGGGTTTCCACCGGGATGGCGACCACGTCGAAGACCAGCTGCGCCGCGGCGACTTCCGCTTCGGTGAAGGCCAGCGACTGCGCATCGGAACTGCCTTCCATGCCGATCGGGGTCACGTTGACCAGCAGCCCGGCGGTCACGCCGCGCATGTCCTCGGACCACTGCCAGCCGGCGGTGCGCGCCAGGCGCTGGCCGGCCACCGCGTTGCGCGCCACCACCCAGCCCCGGGCGAATCCGCCGTCGCGCAGCGCGCAGGCGGTGGCCTTGGCCATGCCGCCGCTGCCGCGCAGCGCCACCGGTGTGTCCGGCGACAGCCCACTGTCGGCGATCAGCGTGGCCACCGCGGTGTAGTCGGTGTTGTAGCCGCGCAGCACGCCCTCGGTGTTGAGGACGGTGTTGACCGAATCGATCGCCTTGGCCGACGGCTGCAGGCCATCCAGCAGCGGGATCACCGCCTCCTTGAAGGGCATCGACACCGCGCAGCCGCGGATGCCCAGCGCGCGGATGCCGGCGATCGCGCCCTCCAGGTCGGTCGTGGTGAACGCCTTGTACAGGTAGTCCAGCCCCAGCGCGTCGTAGAGGTAGTTCTGGAAGCGCGTGCCGAAGTTGCCCGGCCGTCCGGACAGCGACATGCACAGCTGGGTGTCGCGGCTGATGCGCGCGGTCATGCGGCCCGCTCCGTGTCGGTGACCACGCGGCCGCGCAGCGAGTTGGTCAGCGCCTCGGTGATCAGCACATCGACGAACTGGCCGATCAGGCGCTGCGGCGCGGGGAAGTTCACCGAGCGCATGTTCTCGGTCTTGCCGGTGAGCTCGTTGGGATTCTTCTTCGACGGGCCCTCGACCAGCACGGTCTGCACGCTGCCGACCATCTTCTGCGAGATCTCCGCGGCGAAGGCGTTGATGCGCGCCTGCAGGCGCTCCAGGCGCGCGTGCTTGATCTGGCTGGGCGTGTCGTCGGCCAGGTCGGCCGCCGGCGTGCCTGGACGGCGCGAGTAGATGAAGGAGAAGCTCTGGTCGAAGCCCACGTCCTCGATCAGCTTCATGGTCTTCTCGAAGTCCGCATCGGTCTCGCCGGGGAAGCCGACGATGAAGTCCGAGCTGATCGAGATGTCCGGCCGCACCGCGCGCAGCTTGCGGATCTTGGACTTGAACTCCAGCGCGGTGTAGCCGCGCTTCATCGCGCTGAGGATGCGGTCGCTGCCCGCCTGCACCGGCAGGTGCAGGTAGTTGGCCAGCTGCGGCACGTCGCGATACGCATCGATGAGTGTGTCGGAGAACTCCAGCGGATGGGAGGTGGTGAAGCGGATGCGGCCCACGCCCTCGATCTGGGCGATGGTGCGGATCAGCATGCCCAGATCCGCGATCTCGCCTTCGCCGTACGGGCCGCGGTAGGCGTTGACGTTCTGGCCGAGCAGGTTGATCTCGCGCACGCCCTGGGCGGCCAACTGCGCCACCTCGACCAGCACGTCCTCGAACGGCCGGCTCACCTCGGTGCCGCGGGTATAGGGCACCACGCAGAAGCTGCAGTACTTGCTGCACCCCTCCATGATCGACACGAAGGCGCTCGGGCCCTCGGCCCGCGGTTCGGGCAGGGCGTCGAACTTCTCGATCTCCGGGAAGCTGATGTCCACCTGCGGGCGGTTCTGTTCGCGCCGCGCGCGGATCAGCTCGGGCAGGCGGTGCAGGGTCTGCGGGCCGAACACCAGATCCACGTAGGGCGCGCGCTTGACGATGGCCTCGCCTTCCTGGGACGCCACGCAGCCGCCGACACCGATGATGACCTCGCGGCCGCCGGTCTTGAATTCCTTCCAGCGGCCCAGCTGGCTGAAGACCTTCTCCTGCGCCTTCTCGCGGATCGAGCAGGTGTTGACCAGGATGACGTCGGCCTCCTCAGGCCGGTCGGTCAGCTCCAGCCCTTCGGCCTGGGCGAGCACGTCGGCCATCTTGGCCGAGTCGTACTCGTTCATCTGGCAACCGTGGGTCTTGATGTACAGCTTGCCGCGCGCCTGCGCCGGCCGGGTGGCGACGAAGGGCAGCGGGATGAGCGAGGTGTCGCCCGAGGTGGGCAGGGTGACGTCTGGCGTCCCGGTCATGGCGCTTAATCCAGGCGGGTGGGCGGGGAAGCCGGTTAGTTTAGCGGCTTGGCGGCTTGCGCCGGACGGCAGGCGCACCGGGCAGTCGCGCGCGGGGGCCGAGGAGTGCAAACGCTGTGCCGCGTCCCACCGGCGCGTCGCCCTGCCGACCGCGCGCTGAATGCTTGTTAAGTCATTGATAAGCTGGGACACTCGCGCCCATGAGGGGGCTGCTGCGACTGGGGATGATCGCTGCCGCGCTGGTCGCGCTGCCGGCCAGCGCCGGCACGTTGTATAAGTGCGTCGGCGCCGACGGGATCCCGGCCTACGTCAGCAAGCGCGTCTCCGGCGCCACCTGCACGGTGGTGAGCCAATACCGGGCCGAGCCGGCGCGCCGCGCCCAGACCAGCGCGCCGGCGCACAGACCTCCTGCGCCTGCCGCGCCTGCCGCCATCGTGCCGCCCAGCGTCGAGTCGCGGCCTTCGACGGCCATCGTCCCGGCCGCACCGCCGCCGCCGACTGCCGCCGTGGCCAAGCCCGCCGCCGTGCCGCCGCGCCGCGTGGTCAGCGGCCAGGTGTATTCCTTCATCAAGGACGGGGTGCGCAACTACACCAGCGCCCGTCCGCGCGGGCTGGCCAGCGCCGACATCCGCACGATCAAGTACAGCTTCATCGAGACCTGCTACGCCTGCGGCAATCCCAACCTCAACTTCGGCGCGGTGCGACTGAACACGGTCGCCTACGAGAGCGAGATCGCCTCGGCCGCGCGCGAATTCGGCGTGGAAGAGGCGATCGTGCGCGCCATCATCCATGCCGAATCCTCCTACAACCCGCTGGCGCTCTCGCGCGCCGGCGCGATGGGGCTGATGCAGCTGATGCCGGCCACCGCGCGCCGTTTCGGCGTGGACGATGCCTACAACGCCACGCAGAACATCCGCGGCGGCGTGCAGTACCTGGCCTGGCTGCTCAAGCGCTACCAGGGCAATCTGACTCTGGCCGCGGCCGGCTACAACGCCGGCGAAGGCGCGGTGGACCGCAACGGCGGCGTGCCGCCCTATGCCGAGACCCAGCGCTACGTGCAGCGCGTGGGCGTGCTGGCCGAGCGCTACCGGGCCAACCTGGGGACGGTCGGTCTTCGCTGAACGGATGTTGCGCTGCAGTACCGGAATGGCCGGGTTTTCCTTTTCCAACTGATTGATCGGAAAGGGATTGTTGTGGCGAAATTTTTTATTCAGTTAGACTCCGACGCGCTCTTGCGATGAGGCCGTTCCATCGGCCCCATCACTGGCAGCCAGACAGCTACCTCAAGATGTTTTCGCGGAGTAAGGGATGGCCAACGACGAGGTCACAATGCCCGTGGATGCGGGGCGCCGCCGGTTCCTGACGGCCACCACCGCAGTCGTCGGTGCCGTGGGTGCGGGCTTTCTGGCCGTCCCGTTCATCAAGTCATGGAATCCAAGCGCCCGGGCCAAGCTCGCCGGCGCACCGGTGACCGCCGACATCACCGGGTTGCAGGAAGGCCAGCGCATGGTGCTGGAATGGCGCGGCCAGCCGATCTGGGTGGTCAAGCGCTCCAAGGCGATCCTGGACGCGCTGCCGAGCCTAGACGATCGCCTGCGCGATCCGGAGAGCACCAACAAGGACCAGCAGCCGGCCTACGTGCTCAAGGGCAATCCCGAGTTCCGGTCGATCAAGCCCGAGATCTCGGTGCTGGTCGGCCTGTGCACGCACCTGGGCTGCTCGCCGGAGATCATCGCCGAGATCCGGCCCGAGCCGTTCGATCCGCAGTGGAAGGGCGGCTACTTCTGCCCCTGCCACAAGTCGCGCTTCGACATGTCCGGGCGCGTGTTCCAGGGCGTGCCGGCGCCGATCAACCTGCTGGTGCCGCCGCATCACTACCAGGACGACAACACCATCATCATCGGCGTCGATCCGCAGGGAGCTGCCTGATGTCCAACGTCATCACGCGAGCGGCCAACGGAGTCTTCGACTGGGTCACGGCGCGGGCGCCCGGGCTGATGCCCATGTACCGCAAGCACATGAGTGAGTACTACGCGCCGAAGAACTTCAACTTCTGGTACTACATGGGCTCGCTGGCCCTGTTGATCCTGGTCAACCAGATCGTCACCGGCATCTTCCTGACGATGAACTACAAGACCAGCGCGGCCGAGGCCTTTGCCTCGGTCGAGTACATCATGCGCGACGTCGAGTGGGGCTGGCTGATCCGGTACATGCATTCCACCGGCGCCTCGCTGTTCTTCATTGTGGTCTACCTGCACATGTTCCGCGGGCTGATGTACGGCAGCTACCAGAAGCCGCGCGAGCTGGTGTGGATCTTAGGCATGCTGATCTACCTGGTGCTGATGGCCGAGGCCTTCATGGGCTACGTGCTGCCCTGGGGCCAGATGTCGTTCTGGGGCGCCAAGGTGATCATCTCGCTGTTCGGCGCCATCCCGGTGATCGGGCAGGGCCTGACCGAATGGATCATGGGCGACTACCTGCCCAGCGATGCCACGCTCAACCGCTTCTTCGCCCTGCACGTGATCGCGCTGCCGCTGGTGCTGCTGCTGCTGGTGGTGCTGCACCTGGGCGCGCTGCATGAGGTCGGCTCCAACAACCCGCAGGGCGTGGACACCAAGCACGGGCCCAAGGGCAACCGCTGGAGCAAGACCGCGCCGATCGACACGATCCCGTTCCACCCGTACTACACGGTCAAGGACCTGGTCGGCGTGGGCTTCCTGCTGGTGATCGGTGCGTTCATCATCTTCTTCGCGCCGGCCTTCGGTGGCCTGTTCCTGGAGCACGACAACTTCACCGAGGCCAACCGCCTGGTGACGCCCGAGCACATCAAGCCGGTCTGGTACTACACGCCCTACTACGCGATGTTGCGCGTGGTGCCCAACAAGCTCGGCGGCGTGCTGGTGATGTTCTCGGCCATCGCCATCCTGTTCACGGTGCCCTGGCTGGACCGCGGCAAGGTGCGCTCGATCCGCTACCGCGGCCTGGCCTACAAGATCGCGCTGGGCATCTTCGCCTTCAGCTTCGTCTACCTGGGCAAGATCGGGTCGGGCCCCGGCACGGACATCACCGAAACCTACATCGGCCGGGTACTGACCTGCTGCTACTTCGGCTTCTTCATCTTCCTGTGGGTGTACACGTTCTTCGGCCTTGAACGCACCAAGCCGGTGCCCGACCGGGTGAGCACGCATGACTAAGCGCCTTCTCCCGCGGCTGGCGGCCTTCGCCGCTGGCCTGCTGCTGAGCACCGGCCTGCTGGCCGCCGAGGGCGGCGCGACGCTGCAGGCCGGCAACGACCTGAGCGACAAGGCCTCGCTGCAGCGCGGCGCCAAGCTGTTCATGGGCTACTGCTCGGGCTGCCACTCGCTCAAGTACCTGCGCTATTCGCGCATGGCCCAGGACCTGGGCCTGACCGAGGACCAGGTGATGGCCAACCTCAACTTTACCGGCGCGCCGGTGGGGCAGCAGGTGCAGGTGGCCATGCCGCACGACGGGGCGACCAAGTGGTTCGGCAAGATGCCGCCGGACCTGAGTCTGATCGCCCGGGTGCGCGGCCCGGACTGGGTCTACACCTACCTCAAGTCCTTCTACCTGGACGAGAGCCGGCCGCTGGGCTGGAACAACAAGCTGTTCCCCAACGCCTCCATGCCCAACCCGTTGTGGGAGCTGCAGGGCCTGCAGCACGCCAAGTTCGGCCCGGAAGACCCGCAGACCAAGGAAAAGCCGGTCGAGGCGCTGGTGCTGGCCTCGCCCGGGACCGAGAGTCCGGCCGAGTTCGACCGCACCGTGCGCGATATCACCAACTTCCTCGAGTACGCCGGCGAGCCGGCCGCGCTCAAGCGCCAGAGCATGGGCGTGTGGGTGATCCTGTTCCTGGCGGGGCTGACCTTCCTGGCCTTCCTGCTGAAGAAGGAGTTCTGGAAGGACGTCCACTAAAGCGGGGTCATGACCTCCAGCAGGGGTGCGCAAATCGGCGGCTGCCTGCTATGTTCATGTTCATCGCGTCTCGCGGCATGCCGCGACGCGGTGTCCAGGCAGGAAGCCTGGCAGAAACAGGCGTGGCTGGTGGATGCCAGCCGCTGGATGAGCCCGACAAGGTGATGAGTGCCCGCATGCGAAATACCCTGACGCTGTTCTCCTCCGTGGATGATGTGCTGTGCCACCGCGTGCGGCTGGTGCTGGCCGCCAAAGGCGTCAGCTACGACCTGGTGCCGGTCGATCCGCAGAATCCGCCCGAGGACCTGATCGACCTCAACCCCTATCACTCCGTGCCGACCCTGGTCGAGCGCGACCTGACGCTGTACGCCGCCTCGGTGGTCAGCGAGTACCTGGACGAGCGCTATCCGCACCCGCCGCTGATGCCGGTCGATCCGCTCTCCCGCGCGCGCCTGCGCCTGGCGATGCTGCGCATCGAGGTGGACTGGGTGCCGCAGGTGCAGGCCATCCAGCTGGGCAACAAGGCCCAGGCCGACGCCGGCCGCAAGCGCCTGAAGGAGCTGCTGACCGCCTCGGTGCCGCTGTTCAAGGCCAGCAAGTTCTTCCTCAACCCGGAAATGAGCCTGGCCGACTGCGCCATGGCCCCGATCATCTGGCGCCTGCAGTCGCTGGACGTCGGCCTGCCCAAGGACGGCAAGGCGATCGAGGATTACGGCAACCGCATCTTCCGCAATCCGGGCTTCGTGCGCAGCCTGACCGAGCAGGAAAAGAAGCTGCGCGATCTGCCGGCCTGAAGGCAGGAGTGAGCCCGAAGCGCTGAGGCGTGGATGAGCAGGTGGCGCTTGCGCCGCCGTCTTCTCCCCCTCGTTCCTCGCTCTTGGCTAAACTGCGGGCATGACTGAAGACGTGCCCCCGATGACCAGCCATCGCCCGTATCTGCTGCGGGCGCTGGCCGAATGGATCGCCGACAACGACATGACCCCGCACCTGCTGGTCGATGCGACCCAGCCCGGGGTGCAGGTGCCCTCCAGCGCGGTCAAGGAAGGCCGGGTGGTGCTCAACATCGCCCAGCGTGCGGTCGCGCACCTGGTCATCGACAACCTGACGGTCAGCTTCAGCGCACGCTTCGGCGGGGTGAGCTATCCGGTCAACGTGCCGATCTCGGCGGTGCTGGCGATCTATGCGCGCGAGACCGGCCAGGGGATGGCGCTGCCCGAGGACATCGCCGCCGGGCAGGGTCCGCACGACGATGACGAACCGCCTTCGCCCGATGGCGCGGCCCCGGACGAACCGACGCCGCCGCCGGCCAAGCGCCCGCATCTGCGCGTGGTGAAGTAAGGGGCGCCGAGAAAATCTCTACCGTCGTTCCCGCGAAAGCGGGAACCCAGCGCCTTTCACGCGGCAAGGCCAAAGGCGCTGGATTCCCGCTCTCGCGGGAATGACGGAGTTATGGTTTGCCGTAAGCCTGCACCGTTGCCGCCGGGAAGCCGCCATGCCCGATCCACACGCCGACTACTGGTTCCCCGCCAAGCGTTTCGGCTTCGGCTGGGGCCTGCCGTGCCGCTGGCAGGGCTGGCTGACGATGGTCCTGTACCTGGGCGTGGTGGTCGGCGCGAGCGTGCTGTTCCGCCGTGGCCATCACACGCAGGCGCACCTGATCGTCATCGGCGTGGCGACGGCGCTGCTGGTGCTGGTCTGCGTGCTCAAGGGCGAGCCACCGCGCCGCGGTTGAGACGCGCAGCGCCGGCAGAATGAAGTTCCGGCGTCAGTGCAGGCTGGGGAACTGCGCGGTGTTGTCCGGGCGCGTAGGCCCGACGAAGGACACCAGCCGCTGCCCATGCAGCACCATCTTGCCGGTATGGCGCTCGACGCCGTCGTGGGAATAGTCGAAGCGGAAGCTGCGCTCCAGCCCCAGCCTGCCGTCCTCGCCGCGGCGCAGGCGCACGCCGGTGGCCTGCACGCTCTGGTCCAGCCACAGCACGCCGGCCGCCTCGCAGGCGTTGCGGCCGACCTGGGTGGCGCGTTCGGCCGCGGCGCGCGAGGCGTTCCACCAGAAGAACACGGCCGCGCCGAAGATCAGGATGAGGATCGGAGTCATGGCGCGACTTTAGCGGTGCGCGGGCCCGTGCGGCAGGCGTGGATCACGAGCCGCTTTTCAAGGGCGCCGTGGCCTCGACCGGCGGTGCGGCCGGCGGCGCATTCGGGGCCGGGGCTTGGCCCGGCGCCTCCGGCGCAGGCGGGGCCTGCGGCAGGGGCTGCGGATCAACGGGCGGCGGCGCAGCAGGCGCGGCGGGCGCCGGGTCGGCCACCTGCAGCTTCAGCAGCACCGCCCAGTCCTGACGGTTGAAGTTGCACTGGTCGGGTTGCGCGGGCGTGCACTCCGCGCCCGGGCCGGTGGCATCGCCGCCGTCCTCGCTCACGCGCGGCAGCGGCAGGATCACGCGGCCGCTGCGGTCCAGGTCCAGCTGGCGCATGGTCACCGCGTTGAGCACATTGCCGCCGATCAGGTGCAGAGTGCGGTCGCCGCCGACGTTGGCCGCCACCACGATGTCGCAATGGGATTGGTTGGGCACGCCGGCGCGGGAGGCCAGGGCGGCGTTCAGGCCGGCGAAGCCCATCACCTGCCGTCGGTTGCGGATGAAGCACAACAGATCGCCGGGCGCGGGTTTCTCGGTCGTCGGATCAGTGAAGCGATAAGGGCCACCGCTGGCGCCGTCGCGAAATGCCGCGCGGATGTAGTCGATGTGGCGCGGCGATCGGGTGAAGTTCATGACGCCGGCCCGCGTCATGACCCAGGACACGAACGCCGCCGACCACGGCGTATCGATCAGAAAAGCGCGGCAGTCGTTATCCGTGAAGCGATTACCCGGCGGTGCCCAGCAGCTGGCCGCGCCGGGCTCGCCTGCGACCTGCGACAGGGTGCCGCTCTCGCGCCAATAGCCGGCCACGCGCTGCCACGGCACCAAGCCATGATCGGCCAGGTTGCCGCTCTCGGCCTCGGTGACGCGCAACGAGGCCAGTCGGCCCTGACGGTCGATGAAGGGGCGCATCCACTGCCGGTGCTCCTCGCAGGCGGCACGGACGATGGCGATCGCGGCCTGGCTCAGGCCGAAGCGCGGCGGGGCGTCGCAGACCTCGATCGCCTGCGCCCGGGTGCCGATGCCCAACAGCAGCAGGGCCAGGACGCGCGTCCAGCGAAACGGCATCGTCTGCGGATCCTTGATGAAGGTGAGTTCTCACTACGTACGCTGGCAGAGTCACAGGCCAGGACGCGTGAAACCCCACGCCGATCAAGCGCTGTGCGGCGGCGGGCCCAGCTTCAGCGACAGGTCCACAGCGTGCACATGCTTGGTCAGCGCGCCGATGGAGATGCAGTCCACGCCGTCCTGCGCCACGGCGCGCACGGTGTCCAGGTCGACCATGCCGGAGACCTCCAGCGGCACGCGGCCGGCGGCGATGCGCACGGCTTCGCGGCGCTGCTCGGGGCTGAAGTCGTCGAGCATGATCCGGGTGCAGGGCTGCTCCAGCGCCTGGCGCAACTCGTCCAGCGACTCGACCTCGACCACCAGCGGCAGCTGCGGGTACAGGGCGCGGGCCGCGCGCATGGCCGCGGCGATGCCGCCGGCGGCGCGCACGTGGTTCTCCTTGAGCATCACCATGTCGAACAGGCCGATGCGGTGGTTGTCGCCGCCGCCGCAGCGCACTGCGTACTTCTGCGCCAGGCGCAGGCCCGGCACGGTCTTGCGCGTGTCCAGGATGTGCGCGCCGGTGCCGCGCACGGCCTCGACGAAGGCCGCGGTGACCGTGGCCGTGCCGCTCAGGGTCTGCAGGAAGTTGAGCGAGGTGCGCTCGGCGCTGACCAGCGTGCGTGCGCGCCCGCGCAGGGTGGCCAGCACGGTGCCGGCGGCCATGCGCTGGCCCTCGGCCACGCGCCAGTCGATGGAGACCTGCGGATCGAGCTGGCGATGGCAGGCGTCGAACCACGGCCGCCCGCAGATCACCGCTTCCTGCTTGCACAGCAGATAGGCGACATCGTCGGTGTCCGGCAGCAGCGCGGCGGTGACATCGCCCGGGCCGAGGTCCTCGGCCAGGGCGCGGCGCACATCGTCCAGGACCACCGCCTCGGGCGGCGGCAGCGGCGCGGCGGCGCTCACGCCGGGAAGTCGGCGATCTGGACGGTGGCGATGCCTTCCTCGGGCAGCAGGACCGGGATGCCGTCCTCGACGCGGTAGACGGTCTTGCGGTCGCGGGTGACCAGGGCCTCCTTGAGCGGTTCGGCCTGGGCGCTGCCGTCCACGCGCTTGAGCGCGCCGGCCGCGATGGCGCGGTTCAGCGCCTCCACGCCGCGGGCCTCGAGCGGGCCCAG
Organism: Pseudoxanthomonas winnipegensis; assembly: GCF_004283755.1. GTDB lineage: Bacteria > Pseudomonadota > Gammaproteobacteria > Xanthomonadales > Xanthomonadaceae > Pseudoxanthomonas_A > Pseudoxanthomonas_A winnipegensis. Next base: position 31,185 of record NZ_SHMH01000001.1, on the reverse strand, counting down.
CGGTTGGCGCGAGACGGGGCAGCACAGCAGGTCGAGCAGTTTGCGGTCCATGGAAGGTCCGTTGGCGAACAAGATCGCTAGAATATCGTTTTGTCGCAGGGCAGGGCCAATGACCGACGATCTGGCAGCGCCGCGCGTGGGCATCGTGATGGGCTCGCGTTCGGATTGGGAGACCATGCAGCACGCCGCGCAGAAGCTCGATGCGCTGGGCGTGGCCTACGAGGTGAAGGTCGTCTCGGCCCACCGCACGCCCGACGTGCTGTTCTCCTATGCCGAGCAGGCCGCCGCGCGCGGACTGCGCGCGATCATCGCCGGCGCCGGCGGCGCGGCGCACCTGCCGGGCATGCTGGCATCCAAGACCGCCGTGCCGGTCCTGGGCGTGCCGGTGCAGTCCAAGGCCCTGAACGGGATGGACTCGCTGCTGTCCATCGTGCAGATGCCGGCCGGCATCCCGGTGGCGACCTTCGCCATCGGCAACGCCGGCGCGGCCAATGCGGCGCTGTTCGCCGCGGCGATGCTGGCGCCGGAGGCGCCGGCGGTGGCACAGGCGCTGGACGCCTTCCGGGCCAAGCAGACCCAGGACGTCATGGATCAGGACGATCCGCGGCGATGAGCACGGTGGGCATTCTTCCGCAGCGGTGGCGCGCATGACGTCAGTGGGGATCCTGGGGGGCGGGCAGTTGGCCCGCATGCTCGCGCTGGCGGGCGTGCCGCTCGGGCTGAAGTTCCTTGTCCTGGACCCGTCGGCCGAGTCCTGCGCCGGCCAGTGCGCGCCGCTGCAGGTGGGCGCGTTCGACGACGAGGCGGCATTGGCGCAGTTCGCGTCCAAGGTCGATGTGGTGACCTTCGATTTCGAGAACGTTCCGGCCGCCAGCGCGCAGTGGCTGGCCGAGCGGGTGCCGGTGTATCCCAATCCACAGGCCCTGGGCGTGGCGCAGGACCGGCTGTCGGAGAAGACGCTGTTCGGCGAGCTGGGCATTCCGGTGCCGGCATTCGCGGCGGTCGACTCGCGCGAGGGGCTGGAGGCGGCGCTGGCACGGATCGGCACGCCCTGCATCCTCAAGACGCGGCGCTTCGGCTACGACGGCAAGGGCCAGTTCCGGATCAAGTCGCCGGCCGACGCGCAGGCCGCGTGGGACGCGCTGGGCGCGCAGGCCGGCACCGTCGGGCTGATCGTGGAGGGCTTCGTCGCCTTCGACCGCGAGGTGTCGGTGGTAGCCGTGCGCGGCCGCGATGGTGCGTTCAAGGCCTTCCCGCTGACCCAGAACTGGCATGTCGGCGGCGTGCTGTCGGCCAGCCTGGCGCCGGCGCAGGCCAGCCAGGCCCTGCAGACGCAGGCGGTCGACTATGCGCGGCGCGTGGCCGAACGCCTGGATTACGTCGGGGTGTTCGCGCTGGAGCTGTTCTGCCAGGGCGAGACGCTGCTGGCCAACGAAATGGCCCCGCGCGTGCACAACTCCGGGCACTGGACCATCGAAGGCGCGGAGGTCTCGCAGTTCGAGGCGCACCTGCGCGCGGTGCTGGGCCTGCCGCTGGGCGAACCGGTCATGCGCGGGCACGCCTGCATGCTCAACTGGCTGGGGCAGATGCCCGACGCCAACGGCGTGCTCGACCAGCCCGGAGGCCACTGGCACGACTACGGCAAGTCGCCGCGCGAGGGCCGCAAGGTCGGCCACGCCACGCTGCGTGCCGATACCGCACAGGCCCTGTCCGTCGCCCTGGCCGGGGCGGGTGAGGCGCTGTCGCGTCAGGCCCAGGTGCAGCCGGTGCTGGAGCGCTTGGCGCGCAGCTGAGCGGATCGCCTCCCGCGTCCCGGTTGCCGCTGGACGCGCCCATGAAAAAGGCCGGGAATCCCCGGCCTTTTTCGTACAGCCAGCGAAGGATCAGGCCAGGTTCTTGGCCACGAAGTCCCAGTTGACCAGCGACCAGAACGACTCGACGTACTTCGGACGCGCATTGCGATAGTCGATGTAGTAGGCGTGCTCCCACACATCGATGGTCAGCAGCGGGGTGTCCTCGCCGGTCAGCGGCGTGGCGGCGTTGGAGGTGCTCACCAGGCCGACGCTGCCGTCCTTCTTCTGCACCAGCCAGCCCCAGCCCGAGCCGAAGGTGCCGATGGCGGTCTTGGTGAACTCTTCCTTGAACTTCTCGAAGTCGCCGAAGGCCGCGTTGATCAGCTCGGCCAGCTTGCCGCTCGGCGCGCCGCCGCCGTTGGGCGACAGGCAGTTCCAGTAGAAGGTGTGGTTCCACACCTGCGCGGCGTTGTTGAACACGCCGCCCTGGGACTTCTTGATGATGCTCTCCAGCGGCTGGTCGGCGAACTCGGTGCCCTCGATCAGCTTGTTGAGGTTGTCCACATAGGCCTTGTGATGCTTGCCGTAGTGGAAATCGATGGTCTCGCCGGAGATGTGCGGTTCCAGTGCGGTGCGGTCGTAGGGCAGGGCGGGGAGCTCGATGGCCATGGCGGTTCCTCTTGGCTTGGCGTGTCTGGCAGATGCCGGGGGCGGGGGCGCAGGGCTTACAATTGCGTCCGACCAGCGGCGATGGAAAGCGCCGCGCAGTTTACTCGACGAGGGTGCGCATGCCGTCAAGGGCGTGCGGCAACGCAGGAGAACGCAACATGCCGGTGCTGGAACGTATCCAGGCGGAGCTGGACCGCCACCCCATGGTGCTCTTCATGAAGGGCACCCCGGAGTACCCGATGTGCGGCTTCTCCAGCCGCGCGGTCCAGGCTTTGCTATCGGCCGGCGCGGTGGACCTGCGCGCCATCAACGTGCTGGAAGAACCCGAGATCCGGGCCAACCTGCCGCGCTTTTCCAACTGGCCGACGTTCCCGCAGTTGTTCATCCATGGCGAGCTGATCGGCGGCTGCGACATCACTCTGGAACTGCACGAGTCCGGCGAACTGGAACGCATCGTCGCCGAGGCCATGCCGCGGTGAGTCTGCTGCAGCTGCCCGTGCGCCCCGTGCAGTCCCTGGCCGGGCGTGTGGTGCTGATCAGCGGGGCGCACGGCGGCCTGGGCGAGGCCAGTGCCCGCGCCTGCGCGCAGGCCGGTGCCACCCTGGTGCTCCTGGGCCGCCGGCCGGCCAAGCTCGCCCGCATCTATGACGCCTGCGCCCAGCTGGGCCCCGAGCCGCTGCTCTATCCGCTGGACCTGGAAGGCGCCGCACCGGACGACTACGCCGAACTGGCCCAGCGCATCGAGGGCAACCTCGGCCGCCTCGACGGGGTGCTGCACTGCGCGGCCGAGTTCCGCGGCCTGACCCCGCTGGAGCACACCGACCCGGCCGCCTTCGCGCGCGCCATCCATGTCAACCTCACCGCGGCGTGGTGGCTGAGCCAGGCCTGCCTGCCGCTGCTGCGTCGTGCGGCGGACAGCGCGCTGGTGTTCACCCTGGACAATCCGCGCCGCGTCGGCCACGCCTACTGGGGCGGCTACGGCGTGGCCCAGCACGGGCTGGCCGCGCTGGTGCAGATGCTGCACGCCGAGCTGGCCAGCACCCCGGTGCGGGTCAGCGCGCTGCAGCCCGGGCCGATGCGCACCATGCTGCGCGCCCGCGCCTACGCCGAGGACACCGATCCGGCGCTGGCCGATGCCGACCATTACGCCGCACACTGCGTGACCCTGCTTTCTCCAGACGGCGCCGACCGGCGCGGCCTGGTCTGGAATCCCCTGGCATGACCATCCTGTCCGCAGCGCTGCTGCTGTTCCTGATCCTCGACCCGCTGGGCAATATCCCGGTGTTCCTGTCGGTGCTGCGGCCGCTGCCGCCGCAGCGCCAGCGCATCGTGCTGATCCGCGAGCTGCTGATCGCGCTGGTCGTGCTGATGGGGTTCCTGTGGGGCGGCAAGTACTTCCTGGAACTGATGCACCTGCGCCAGGAGTCGGTGCAGATCGCCGGCGGCATCGTGCTGTTCCTGATCGGCATCCGCATGATCTTCCCGCGGCCCGAAGGCCTGATGGGCGAGATCCCCGGCGGCGAGCCCTTCATCGTGCCGCTGGCCATCCCGCTGGTGGCTGGCCCCTCCGGCATGGCCGCGGTGATGCTGATGGGTAGCAACGAGCCCGAGCGTCTGCTCGGTTGGAGCCTGGCCCTGGGGCTGGCCTGGCTGGCGACGGCGGTGATCCTGTTCTCGGCCACGCTGGTCTACAAGTGGCTGGGCATGCGCGCGCTGACCGCGATCGAGCGGCTGATGGGCATGCTGCTGGTGGCCATTTCCGTGCAGATGCTGCTCGACGGGATCGGCACGTATCTGGGTGCGCTTCGCGGCGGTTGAGACCTGAGGGGGCGTCTGATTGGACGCCAGCCCGTGTCCGTATTTCATGCTCCGCCCCGAGTCCGGGCCGTAGGCGTTTATTCGCCCAAAGATGTCATTTAAGTGACGGCGACCGGCAGGCGCAGCCGCATGAATACCATTTAAGCCATTGATTGGAAATGGATTCTCCCCCCGCTTCCGCGCGAATGCCGCAGCGCGCAAAAGTCGTCACGATCCGGTCACATCGCGCCTTTACCGTGTTAACCTGTCGTTAACGCGCGGCTGCCGTGCCTGCCGCGTGTTCCAGGGGCCACATCCTAAGCAAGTCCATGAGAGCCATGCCACACAGCATGGCCGGCCGGCACGATTTTTCTTCTGACCGCCACAAAACTTCGAGGCAGCGCAATGACACATCATCGTATCCGGACTTCCAAACTTGCCCTTGGCCTCCTGGCCGCGCTGGCCGCTGCGCCGGCCATGGCGCAGACCACGTCCGCCGGCGTCGGCGGCCAGGTCGTCGGTTCCGGCGGTGCGCCGGTCGCCGGCGCCGAGGTGACCATCACCCACGTGGAATCCGGAACGGTCAGCCACGCCACCACCGATGCCGCCGGTCGCTACACCGCGCGCGGCCTGCGCGTGGGTGGCCCGTACACCATCACCATCACCAAGCCCGGCGAAGGCACCAAGACCGAAGACGGCGTCTACCTGGATCTCAACAAGATCAACACCGTCGACGCGGCCCTGACCGGCGACGTGACCAACCTGGGTTCGGTGCAGGCCATCGGCTACAGCGGCGGCTCGGACGTGTTCAGCGCCACCAAGATGGGCTCGGGCACCAGCGTCAACCAGCAGACCATCCAGGCGCTGCCCTCGATCAACGGCAACATCCAGGACTACATGCGCCTGGATCCGCGCGTGGCCTTCGTCGACCGTGCCTCGGGCACGATCTCGGCCGGCGGCCAGAATCCGCGCTACAACTCGATCAACATCGACGGCGTCTCGGCCAGCGACACCTTCGGCCTGGAAGGCAACAACATGACCACCCGGCGCCAGCCGGTGTCGATGGAGGCCATCGAGGCCATCGACGTCAACCTGTCCAACTACGACGTCAGCATCGCCGCGGCCGCCGGTGCGACCGTCAATGCGGTGACCAAGTCCGGTACCAACGAGTTCCATGGTTCGGTCTACGGCTACATGCGCGATGGCGACTGGTTCGGCGACAACCCGGACGGCACCAAGTTCAACGGCTTCACCAAGGAAAAGACCTACGGCGCGACCTTCGGCGGCCCGATCGTCAAGGACAAGCTGTTCTTCTTCGCCAACTACGAGAAGTTCCAGCAGGACGCGCCCGGCGGCGACCTGTCCGGCAGCGCGCTGGGCAAGGCCGGCCACGTCATCACCAACGCCGACGTGGCGCTGGCGCAGAGCATCGCGCAGAACGTCTACGGGTTCGACGCGGGCCAGCTGGCCAGCAACGGCAACACCGATCTGGAAGAGTACGCACTGAAGCTGGACTGGAACATCAGCGACGCGCATCGCGCCAGCTTCCGCTACAGCAAGCTGGACCAGAGCAAGCTGCGCATCAACGGCATCAGCAGCACCGGCGTGTCGCTGAGCACCTACTGGTACCAGCACAACAAGACCGTGGAGAGCTACACCGGCCAGTTGTTCAGCGACTGGAGCGACAACTTCTCCACCGAGTTCAAGGCCTCCTACCGCGACTACACCGCCGAGCGCGTGGTGCCGAGCAACCTGCCGAGCATCCAGATCTTCTTCGGCGACGCCACCTCCACCACCAACGGCACCCGGGTCAGCGGCGACTCGCTGTATTTCGGCACCGAGGTCAACTCGCAGGGCAACTACCTGCGCACCAAGACCTGGAACTACACCGGCTCGGGCACCTGGACGCTGGGCGACCACGACCTGAAGTTCGGCGCGGACTACGCCACCAACGACATCTACAACCTGTACAGCGCGCAGGCCTGGGGCGTGTACACCTTCTGGGCCGGCGCCGCGGATGCCAACGGCAACCATGCGCTGACCAATTTCCAGAACGGCCGCTGGGCCACCTACAACCATCGCACCGAGTATTCGCCGGGCTCGTTCGCCGCCGACTACAAGAACAGCAACCTGGGCCTGTTCATCCAGGACACCTGGTACGTCAGCCCCAACCTGACCCTGACGCTGGGCGTGCGCGGCGATCGGCCGGATGTCAGCCCGGAGCCGCGTTACAACGCGCTGGCCGATCAGGTGTTCGGCTATGACAACAGCCAGGTGTTCAGCGGTGACTTCCTGGTGCAGCCGCGCTTCGGTTTCAACTACACCTTCAATTCCGAGCGCCCGATGCAGGTGCGCGGTGGCGTGGGCCTGTTCCAGGGCGACGCGCCCCAGGTGTGGATCGGCAACAGCTACGCCAACAACGGCTACAACTACGCTCAGCTGCAGGCGACCGCCTACGATCCGACGCTGCGCTTCTCGCCCGATGGCAACAACCAGCCTGGCTCGGGTAGCTGTAATCCGTATCCGAGCTCGCGGACCGGCTGCCAGATGAGCGTCAACTTCACGCAGAAGGACTTCGAGCTGCCGTCGATCTGGAAGGCCAACCTGGCGTTCGACCACGAGCTGCCGTGGTACGGCGTGGTCGCGTCGGCCGAGCTGATCATGACCGACGTCAAGAATGCGCTCTACTACCGCCGCCTCAACCTGGGTCCGGGCTTCACCGGCCCCGATGGCCGCTCGCTGTACTGGAACCCGACCAAGCGCGGCGCCGCCTATGCGACGTCCGACAACCAGTACGGCCGCGACACCCGCTTCGGCGATGTGTACCTGATCGACAACACCAGCAAGGGCAAGAGCCAGCAGTTCACCGCTTCGCTGACCAAGCCGTGGAGCCCGGGCAGCGACTGGTCCTGGACCTTGGGCTACACCTACACCCATGCGACCGAGGTCGGTCCGCTGACCAGCTCGACCGCCAGCTCCGGCTACACCTACCAGTACAGCTTCAATTCCGGCGAGGACATCTCGCAGACCTCGCGTTACGAGATCAAGGATCGCATTTCCGGATCGCTGAACTGGAAGCACAAGTTCTTCGGTGACTACGACACCAGCGTGGGTCTGGTCTACGAAGGCCGCAGCGGACGTCCGTACAGCTACGTCTTCGTCGGTGACGCCAACGGCGACAGCCGGACCTATAACGACCTGTTCTACGTGCCTAAGGGCACCGGTGACGTGTACTTCGGCAAGTTCAACGCCAACGGTACGGTTGCGGTGGATTCGGCGATGGAGAAGCGGTTCTACGACTGGCTCGCCACGAAGCCGGAACTGGCGGCATACAAGGGCAGCTACGCCCCGGCCAATGCGTTCCGCACCGGCTTCATCAATACCTTTGATCTGCGTCTGAGCCAGCAGATCCCGGGCTTCTTCAAGGGCAACAAGGCCGAGGTCTGGGTGGACATCCAGAACGTGGGCAATCTGCTGAACAAGAAGTGGGGCAACATCTACGATTACGGCTTCTACGCCGATGCCTCGGTCGCCTCGCTGGTGGGTATCAGTCGGGACGGTAAGTACGTGTACAACTTCACCGGTGCCAGCTCGCCGACCGTTGCCAACTCCGACGCCGACGGCTTCAATGTCGGTGTGTCCCAGTGGTCGCTGCAGGTGGGCCTGCGCTACGAGTTCTGATCCATCGAATTCGAAGCGATACGTAACGGAAAGCGGCCGGGGCAACCCGGCCGTTTTCCTGTGCGCGGCCATGACATATGCGCCATCGGCCGGCTGCGCTACAGTCCCTGGACAAGACAGACGAACAAGCAGGAACATGCAATGAGTGAAGTGGAAACCCGGGCGCTGCCGGTCGTGAGCACCCGCATCTACCCGCGCGGCGGGCTGGATATCCTGTCGCGCACCGAAGTGGCGCGCCTGCGTGACGCCTCGGCCGGCGGCATGCACGAGCTGCTGCGCCGCTGCGCGCTGGCGGTACTGACCAGCGGCAGCGCCTCCGACGACCCGCGCGCCGCGCGCGATCTCTACCCCGACTTCGACATCCAGGTGCTGCAGCGCGACCGCGGTGTCCGTATCGAGCTGCTCAACGCGCCGGCGATGGCCTTCGTCGATGGCGAGATCATCCGCGGCGTGGCCGAGCTGCTGTTCGCCGTGGTGCGCGACCTGGCTTACATGGCCATCGAACTGGGCGAGGAATACGCGAGCGCCCTGGAGACCTCGGCCGGCATCACCGATGCGGTGTTCGGCCAGCTGCGCAACGCGCGCATCATCAAGCCGCAGGAGCCCAACCTGGTGGTGTGCTGGGGCGGCCACTCGATCTCGCGCGAGGAATACCTCTACACTAAGGAAGTGGGCTACGAGCTGGGCCTGCGCGGCATGGACATCTGCACCGGCTGCGGCCCTGGCGCGATGAAGGGCCCGATGAAGGGAGCCACCATCGCCCACGCCAAGCAGCGCCAGAAGCAGGTGCGCTACATCGGCGTGACCGAGCCGGGGATCATCGCCGCCGAGTCGCCCAACCCGATCGTCAACCACCTGGTGATCATGCCGGACATCGAGAAGCGCCTCGAGGCCTTCGTCCGCATCGGCCACGGCATCATCGTCTTCCCCGGCGGCGTCGGCACCGCCGAGGAGATCCTGTATCTGCTGGGCATCCTGCTGCGCGAAGAGAATGCGCACCTGCCGTTCCCGCTGGTGCTGACCGGTCCGGTGGTGGCCGCGCCTTACTTCGAGCAGATCGACACCTTCATCCGGCTGACGCTGGGCGAGGCCGCCGCTTCGCGCTACCAGATCATCATCGGCGACCCGGTCGCCGTGGCGCAGGCGATGAAGGCCGGCATCGCCAAGGTGCGCGAGCACCGCAAGGAGGCGCGCGATGCGTATTACTTCAACTGGTCGATCGATATCCCGCTGGCCTTCCAGCAGCCGTTCGCGCCCACCCATGAGGCCATGGCCCAGCTGGACCTGCACCATGGGCGCGCACCGCACGCCATCGCCGCCGACCTGCGCCGCGCCTTCTCGGGCATCGTCGCCGGCAACGTCAAGGAGGACGGCATGCGGCGGATCGAGGAGTTCGGGCCCTTCGAGATCCACGGCGACCCGCAGATCATGGCCGCGCTGGATGACCTGCTGCAGGCCTTCGTCGCCCAGCGCCGCATGAAGATCGCCGGCGACTACAAGCCCTGCTATCGGGTCGTGACCTGAGGATTGCGCACCTGTCGACCTTGGGCCGTGCGCGAACGCGCCCAAGGACACGATCCGCATCGTTCGTCTCCCTGAACCGACCGCCCATCGTGCCACGCTGGGCGGGCGGCGGCGGCTTCCGTAACCTTCATCTGCCGAAAAGGGGATGGGACCGGGAATGGGCCGACGCTCGCAAACGAGGGGCTTCACGCTGCTGGAGCTGATGGTGACGGTCGCCGTGATGGCGATCCTGGCGGCGATCGCGTTTCCGAGCTTCCAGAACAGCATCCGCTCCAGCCGAGTTTCAACGACGACTAGCCAGTTCACCGCGGCGATTGCGATGGCGCGCAGCGAAGCGATCAAGAACACTTTGGCTGCAGGTGTCTGCCCGAGTGCAAACGGGACTGCCTGTGGCAACGATTGGGGCGCCGGCTGGCTTGTCTGGGGCGACCTCAATCGCAACGGCTTGCTGGACGTCAGTGAGACGGTGATCAATTACTACGCGGGGTCCCCCGCGATCTCCGTAACAGTCGGGATCAATCCCTTGCGCTTTGACGCGCGCGGCGTTCCCGTCACCGCCGCCGGAGACATGACGATCGCCTCTAATCCTTGTCCGAGCGGGAAGACGTTGAGGAGCACCATCACGATGACCGGCACAGGCCAGGTGCGTACGCAGAAAGGGGCTTGTCCATGAGCAGGCGGCATTCGCCCTGCGGCGCGGCGCGCTCCGGGCAGCAGGGCTTCACGCTGATCGAAGTGATGATCGCCGTGTTGGTGCTGGGTGTGGGCCTGTTGGGCTTCGCCATGTTGCAGACGATGAATGTTCGCTACACCAAGAGCGCCCAGGATCGGACTGTCGCCACGATGCTGGCCTATCAGCTGATCGACATGATGCGGACCCAGCGCTCTCAGGCGTCGTATTACAACGGCGTCACGGCATCGAGTTTTTCAGGTGTCGATGGGACAGGCAATGCCTGCTCATGGATAGGTGGTTCGGCTACGCCCGCAGAGAACATCGCGCGCTGGAAATGCGAATTGCGAAGGGCATTTCCCGATGGCACAGCCCAAGTCGAGCTGCAGCCCAATGGGACGGTGACAGTCACGATCGATTGGAGCGATAGCTTCTGGGAGGCTGACCCAGACAATCAGAAGACGACGTTTCAGGTTACGAGCCGCATATGAAATCTACCCATGCTCCAGGTGGCAGTGGTCAGCGGGGTTTGTCCCTGATCGAACTGATGATTGCGGTGACGATCGGTCTGATCCTTATTGCAGGTGTCATCCAGATCTTCAGCGCCTCACGCGCGGCTTATCAGTTGTCTCAGGGCATCGCCCGCAGTCAGGAAAATGCGCGCTTCTCGATGGACTTCCTCCAACGCGATATACGCATGGCGGGACACGCCGGTTGTGTCAATGATCAGTCCCTGCTCTCCACGGATTCCACCGGCAAGATCACCGGCGGCAATATCCGGCTCCTGTTCGCAAATGCGGCTCAGCGCGAGGCAGGCGACCTGTCGTCGTTGCCGACCCCTTTGCGGTTCGACGTTTCCATTCAAGGTTACGAAGCTAACGGGACGGCGCCTGGCGATACGCGCACGATCGCGACAACGCCCGCCGTTGGGAGTGCGGGGGATTGGAGTCCCGCGCTGCCCGCGGAGTTGATCACTAATTTGGATCCCAAGCCCATCGCTGGTAGCGACATCATCGTGCTGCGTTACATGTCGCCGATACAGGCGACACTCAGTTCCATGGTGGTTTCAACCACTGGCGCATCGACCATTGGATATCCGACCGAAGCTGCCACGACGAGCAGCAAGGTGGCTACAGGCACCGGCAACACCGGTCTGTATGCCATCGGCAACTGTGGCGCAACCTCTGTTTTCCAGGGGTCGGCGGTTAGTAATACCGGTATGTCCGTGGCCATCAGCGGCTTAAACAAGAGTGCGCTTGGCTACACGGTATCGAGCGCTAATGCCAACGTCGCGGAAACCTATTCCTACGCCCCGAATCAGACATGGTTGTACAGGGCGGAGACCATGGCGTACTACGTGGCACTCAATCCAAGCAATCCTCAGGTGCCCGCGCTCTACAGGGTGCGCTGGACGCAATCGGCAAGCGGAGTGCCCGGGCAGATTTCCGAAGAAATGGTTGAGGGCGTGGAGAGTATGCAACTACTCTACGGGGAGGACTCTGCTTCGGCCACCGCAACAACGGCGACCGGGTTCATCAACAAGACCGCAACTGCAGCGACTATCGGCGATCCGTTACCGAATAGCAGCGCTGGTGCGGCCAGCGCCTTACGCTGGCGGCGCGTGGGGAGTGTGCAACTCGGGCTATTGATTCGCGGGACTGGTGATCGAGCCACAGCGGAACAGAACCCCAGCCTGAGGGTTCTCGATGTCGGTATCACAGCCCCTACTGACGGGAACTATCGCTACACGTACGAGACAAGCATTGCGCTGCGCAACCGCTTGTTCGGGAATTGAAGATCATGAAGCGTCCGCCTGCTCGTGCAACGTCCTCCCCGCCTGGTCGACAGTCAGGCGCGGTGCTCTATGTGGCGATGATCATGCTGATCCTGCTGGCCATTCTCGGGATCGTTGGTATGCAGGTGTCGACGATGCAGGAGCGCATGACCAGCAACTTCATGGCCACCAATCTGGCCTTTCAGAATGCTGAGGCTCAGATCAGTGGCCGCGAGGCTGCGATCGTCAGCGGCATCGCTTACGACTACGAAAACTGCGCCTCGGCCTTCGATCCGGCCGCTTGGGCCAACAATATCGCCAGCACTGTCGGTAGCGATATCCGTACTACCAACATCAGCATATGCACGGCGCAATGCAGCGCGAAGGCCGGCGCGGATCGCGAGTTGTGCAACATGTACCGCACCACGGCTTTCAGCCGTGACCAAGCATCCGCTGCCGATTCCACTGCGGCTGCCGCCATCGACACCATCTTTATCAAGCCGTGAGCCGACAAACTATGAACATCCGGCGAGCTCTTTCCGTGGTTGTCCTTGCGCTTGTAGCCGCTGCGGTGGCTCGAGCGGCCATTACTTGGCTCGCGCCTTCGCTTTTGTCGATCGCTCAAGCTCCGCTGTTCACTCGCAGCGCGATTCCCCCGCTGAACATGTTGGTGATGGGCAAGGATCACAAGATCTACTTCTCGGCCTACAACGACACGTCCGATCTGGATGGCGATGGCATCATCGATGTCGGTTACCGCGGTTGGGTGCTTAAGGCCGGAACAATTAACGAAGGCGAATCCAAGTACAAGATCGACTACTACGGCTACTTCAACTCATACGTTTGCTACGACTGGGACGGCTCAAAGTTTGTTCCCAGAACTGCGACTGCCGACAAGACCTGCAATGGAAGCACGTGGAGCGGTGATTTCCTCAACTATCTGACCACCTCGCGGCTGGATGCGCTGCGCAAGGTGCTTTATGGGGGCAATCGCCGTGTCGATGACCCGAACCAGACCGTGCTGGAGGGTTCGTTTTTTCCACAGGACGGACATAGCTGGGGCAAGGAATATCAGAGTCAGGCACGCGATGGCTACGATATCGCCAAATACGCGCCGCTGCGTGCTCCTTCCAGCGGCAGATATCACCTGTTCGCGATCACCACGCTGCAGGATTATGCGAACAGCAATTACGTAGGCCCCTATCTGCGTGTGCTGCAGAATACGCCGACGCGTGTGTTCAACTGGTTGTCGATCGAGGCACCAGTGGCGGGCAACAAGTGCTTTAACGCCAGCAATCAGCGCGTGGACTGCGTCACTAATGGCACCGCCGATCCTTTCCCCGGCCATCCGGCTAATGCCAGCGGCTTCGACCAGCTCGAAGCGAACTACGCGGCATATCAGTTTGGGAATGGCTCCATCTCGACTATCAACTGCACGAGCAACTGCAATCTATACAGCTCCCAGCAGGACAACTTTCTCGCGGTCATGACCGGAACATTCCAGGCCTCTGCTGGCTCTGGCACCGAAGATTACCAGTTCGCCGTGGACGGGGATGACGCGGTCGACGTCCAGATCTTCAATGGTAATACGAGGATAGGCTCGGCAGGGTGGTACGGTGGCCATGGTGCCTGTGGATCTACGGATGCGGCGTGTCAGGGCCGATATGCCACCTCCGTTATGTCACTGAGAAGAGGGGCCAGTTACGGTGTCAAATTCAGAATGGAAGATGCGACCGGAAGCGAGGTCTACATCTTGCGCTATCGTTCTAGGACCTCAAGCAGCACGGCATGGAGCGAGTGGACAATCGTGCCGCCTTCAGACGGAACCTCTCCTGGATGGTCGGGCAGCATCAACCTGAGCACCTACAACCTGACGCCGTCACGCAACCCCGCAACGCGCCAAGATTATCATGTTCGTGTGCAGGTCTGCCCCGCAAACGAGGCGCTTCGCGACACCACTTGCAAGCAGTACCCCAATGGCAGCTACAAGCCCACTGGCATCCTCCATGACTATGGCGAAGGTGATCGGATGTACTTCGGTCTGATCACCGGCTCGCAGCCCAATAATATTGAAGGCGGCGTTCTAAGGCGCAACGTCACCAGTTTTTCCAGCGAAATAGACTCGCAGACAGGCCAGTTCCTGACCAATGTCGACGGCATTGCACGTACGATCAGCAAGTTGCGCATGATCGGCGGAGCCTATGGCAGCGGCGTCACCGACAATACGGATTCGGACGTCTCGTTCAATTGGGGAAATGGGAACGGCAATTGCGGCGGTTCGCCGAATCCGATCAGTAACGGCAATTGTCGGATGTGGGGTAATCCGATTGCCGAAATGCTCTACGAGTCGATGCGCTACTTCGCTGGCGCAGGGGCGCCTACACCGCGTTTTGTGGCCAATACGAGCACAAACGGTGCCGCCGAAGAAAGGGCTATGGGATTGTCTACCGAGACCTGGCGCGATCCGTACGGCGCGAATGGCTTCCCGTTCTGCGCCAAGCCGTTCCAGACCATCATTAGCGATATCAATCCCAGCTACGACGGTGACTTGCCAGGCAGTGCTTTTTCCGGAGCGCTGACCAGCACCGGAACCACGCCTTCCGGCGTTGCTCAGTTCTCGGCTAGTGTAGAAGGCGACAGAATCTGGAGTCAGGAGTACGGTGGTCCTCGAAGCGTATTCATCGGTGACGTCAATGGCACGACCGATGGTGCGCCCACACCGAAGACCGCATCGAGCTTCGGCAATATTCGCGGCTTGTCGCCAGAAGAGCCGACTAAGAACGGAACCTATTACGCCGGCAGTGTGGCACGCTTTGCTCACCTTAATGATCTGAATGGTGCGACCGGCGCCCAGAAGTTGAGCACTTATTCGATCGCGCTAGCTTCGCCATTGCCAAAATTCCAGTTCGGTAACATCACCATCTTGCCGTTTGGCAAGACAGTAAGTGGTACCTTCGGCGGCAACGAGCGCAAGCCAACAAATACTATCGTGGCGTTGTATATCGACCAGCTCGTCAATATGACCAGCGTTGAGGACAGGAATACAAACGGCGGCCGTCCTTACGCGTCTTTCCGTATTAGCTACGAGGACGTTGAACAGGGCAACGACTTCGACATGGACGCCATCGTGCGCTATGTAGTTGCGGAAAATGCAAATGGAACGGTGACCATCTCGCTTACATCCGAGTATGCGGCCGGCAGCGCTAACCAGAACCTTGGCTACGTGATATCCGGCACAACTAAGGATGGGGTGTATCTCGAGGTCCGTGACGCCGATAGTGCGGTGGCGAACTCGGTGTACTCCCTCAACACGCCGACCGGTGTCGATGCTGGCGGATGCGCGGCCTCTGGTGCCCTCAATACGGCCCCCTGTAGCAATGGACTTGGCTTGAGTGCGACCCGCACCTTCACGCCGTCGACGACTTCGCCAGCGATCCGTCTGCAGGATCCGTTGTGGTACGCCGCAAAGTACGGCGGTTTCGATGACTCCAACAACGATGGCGTGCCTCAGAATTCGGAGTGGGACGCAAACGGCGACGGCGTGCCAGATAATTACTTCCTTGTAACCAATCCACTTAACCTGCGTAAGCAGCTCGGCAACGCCTTCGACAAGATCGAGAGCTCCTCTGGTAGCAGCGGTTCAGTCGCGGTGGCAGGAGCGCAGGTAACGGCGGGGTCGTTTGCGGTATTCCCAAGCTACAGTAGTGCGAACAACGGCACCGACTGGACGGGCGATGTGGCGGCTTACCGAATAGAGTCGAATGGTTTGCGAGGTACTCTGCTCTGGAGTGCGGCGGCGCAGCTGCCGACTACGACCGCTGGCGCGGCCGCTCGCAAGATCCTCACATCGACTGGGCCGGTCGGACCTGCAACCGTCCGTGCCACTACGATCAGAGATTTCACGGCGGCTAACCTTGGTTCCAGCCGGGCGCAGGTGCTTGCCCGGCTGGGATACCCCAATGAAAGCGACTTCAATAACGACTTCGGCGCAAACATGTCTGCCGATTCGCTGGTGTCGTTTCTCCGAGGCGATCGGACCCTGCAAGGTGGGATCAAGAACTCAACGCCATATCGCGCGCGCAGCAGTGTGATGGGCGACGTCATTAATTCCAATCCGGTGATCGCGACAAAACTCGCCAACTATGGGTGGTCTGCGTCCAGCGGCCTCGGCACGCTGGCGACGTCGTACACCGCCTACGTCAATAGCAAATCGTCCAGAAGAGAGATTACTTTCGTCGGCGCAAACGACGGGATGCTGCACGCGTTTGGTGACAACGGCGCGGAAATTTCGGCTTACATACCGAACGCCTTACTTGAGCGCGATCGTGCCACAGGTCTGGGCTATCTGGCACGGCCCGATTACACGCACCGCTACTACATGGATGGGAAGCTGACCTTGGCGGACATGCCCATCAGCAACACGTGGCAGACCGTATTGGCGGCGGGTATCGGTGCAGGGCAAAAGGGCGCGTTTGGTCTCAATGTGACCCGACTCACCGCCGCAACTCCTACGCCACTTGGCCCCAGCGATGTGTTATGGGAAGTGAACGATCGTACCGACGGCGGTGACCGCGACATCGGCAACGTGCTCGGCCAACCTGTCGTAGTGCCGTTGCAGAATAAACAGTGGGTCGCATTGTTTGGCAACGGATACAACAGCATCAATGGCGATCCGGTGCTTTATGTTGTAGACATGGCCACAGGCGAAGTGCTCAATCGGATCAAGCCAACTGGCTGGAAAAACCTGCTGACCGACTGGCTGGCACAGTTCAGCGGTAACGTTGCGAGTCCGATGAACGGCTTGGGGAATATCGTGGTTGCCGACAGCAATGGCGATGGCTTGGTCGACATGGCGTACGGCGGTGATCTCCAGGGCAACGTATGGAAGTTCGATCTTAGCGGCGCGACCCAGGGTTCTTGGAGTGTGGGAGCCACGCCTCTTTTTACTGCTAAGGATCCCGATGGCAATCGGCAGCCCATCACGGGTGGACTTGAGCTGTCGGTAGGTCCCAACGGCGGTTACATGGTGTACTTCGGAACGGGGCGTTACTTCGCCAATGGCGATAGCAGTACCAAGGACCTCCAGACGGTCTACGGCATCTGGGATAAGCTTGACGGCACCACAGTAACAGGCCGCAATAGCCTGGCTCAGCAGACGATTCTGTCAGACGATGCTACGACGCCGCCTACCAGATCAGTTTCTACAAATGGTGTCAACTATCTAAACCAGCGCGGGTGGTATATGGATCTTGCGCTTAAGGACAATGGCGGGAACTATATCAAGAGGGGGGAACGCATGATCGGTAATCCCAGGATCCAAAGCGGCAGGATCTATTTCCCTACCTATATTCCGGGGGTGGGAGCCGATTGCGTGCCAGGTGGCGTCAATTGGCTCTATGGCCTCAATCCGTTGTCTGGAGCTGCATCCCTCGGGCAGATCGTTGTGCCGCCAAGCACGACTGCGGTTGGCGACGGTAATACAGGTGGAGTCTCTTCTGGTAGTGGGGCGCCCAGTCAGGGCGTCGGGATCACACAGCCTACCCCGGGACTTCCGGCTTACTGTGATCCGGCTGACAGTACCTGTAATCCTGTTGCGCCTGCCAATGCCTGCAGTGAAGTGGTTCAAGATCCCATAAATCCATCACAGTCACTCTCAATACAACGCACGTGCGGGCGGCAGTCCTGGAGGCAGTTGCGATGATTAAACGGGATTGCGCTGGATTCACCTTGGTCGAATTGATGATCGTCGTCGCGATCGTTGCCATCCTTGCGGCGATCGCCTATCCGAGCTACCAAGAGCAGGTGCGGAAATCGCGCCGCGCTCAGGCCAAGGCAGACCTTGTCGAACTGGTGCAGCTTGCCGAACGGTACCGGACGGTGCATGGCGCCTACACTGGCTTCTCACCTGGGAGCATGACGCCACCCTTCACTCAGAGTCCGCGTACGGGTACGGCTTATTACACCTTGACTACGGCGGTTGGCTCGGCTACTACGTTTACAATCACTGCGGCGCCGAACACCACAGGCGGCCAGAACAAGGATCGTTGCGGCACGCTGACCATCAATCAGGCCAACGTGAAGACAGAGTCAGGTGCGGCAACTTACGCGCAGTGCTGGCAATGAAAACGGCAGGCTTGCGTTACTGCGGCAGCTTCCCCTAGAATTTGCGCCCCCGCCCGAATAGCTCAGCCGGTTAGAGCACTTGACTGTTAATCAGGGGGTCGTTGGTTCGAGTCCAACTTCGGGCGCCAAGATTCAAGCCACGGGCCTGCAGCGATGCAGGCCCGTGGCTTTTTTGCGCTTCCGTCCGCCGGGCCGACCTGCGCAGCCACCGCTCCGAGGCGGGGGCTCGGACTCACGCGTGTCAGTCCGCCCACGATCATTGACGAGCCGCTTTGACGGGGGAGGCGACATGGTGGTGCGCGCCCTGTTCAGCTTTCGCATCCCTTTGACGTCCGCGGCTGTTCCACCCGCGTGCGGCCGCTCTGGTTGACGATCACGGCCGCGTGGGACGTGTCGCCACGGCACAGCCGGATGGTCAGGTTGGTGCCGGCGGCACTGCCGTTGGCCAGGAAGGTGACCTTGGGGCGGCCCCCGGTGGAGAGGATCCGCAGGTCAGGATCGCGCGGGGCCGATTCCACGCGCAGCAGGTCCTCGCTGAGGTCCGGGCGACGGTTGCCGTCGGCGTCGAAAAACATGATCCAGCCTTGTGTCCAGTCGCTGTCGTCCCGACATTCCTTCTTGTCCAGCGACGGGCAGACCACCGTCGGGATGCGGTAGCTGATCGCGGTGCTGCGTGCGGACGCCAGGAAGGAGCTGAGCAGGTTGGTCGTGGCCGCTTCGCGCTGGTGACGCAGCAAGGCGTTGTAGGACGGCACGCCGATGGCCAGGCCGATGCTGGCCACGGCCAAGACCACGAGCGATTCGACCAGGGTGAGGCCACGGGCATGTCGTCGGTCCTTGCGGGACGGGCGGATGTTCATCGGGCATTCCTTGTCCGAGTTGGGAGGGGAGGGTCAGCCTCGCTCCTGCGGCCGGCTGCCAACATCGGCGCTGGGCGCACCGATCGGTAGGAAATGTCTGCATCCGGAGCTCACTAACCCCGGCGCTATACTTTTTTTCGACTTCGAAGGCGTGACCATGAGCGAAGACCGCTTCCAGCTCGTTTCCCCTTATTCGCCTTCCGGCGACCAGCCGCAGGCCATCGACCGGCTGACCGAGAACTTCGAGGCGGGCCTGGCCAAGCAGACGCTGCTGGGCGTGACCGGCTCGGGCAAGACTTACACGATCGCCAACGTGATCGAGCGCATCCAGAAGCCCACACTGGTGATGGCGCCGAACAAGACGCTGGCGGCTCAGCTGTACGGCGAGTTCAAGTCGTTCTTCCCGCACAACGCGGTGGAGTACTTCGTCAGCTACTACGACTACTACCAGCCCGAGGCCTATGTGCCGTCCTCGGACACCTTCATCGAGAAGGACAGCTCGATCAACGAGCACATCGAGCAGATGCGCCTGGCCGCGACCAAGACGCTGCTGTCGCGGCGCGATGCGCTGGTGGTGGCCACGGTCTCGGCGATCTACGGCCTGGGTGCACCCGAGGACTATCTGTCGCTGCGCCTGATCCTCTCGCGCGGCGAGCACATCGACCAGCGCCAGCTGATCCGGCACCTGACCGACCTGCAGTACACGCGCAACGAGTACGAGCTGCAGCGCGGCGCCTTCCGCGTGCGTGGCGAGGTGATCGACGTGCATCCGGCGGAGAACGACGTCGAGGCGCTGCGCATCGAGCTCTTCGACGGCGAGATCGAGGGGCTGACGTTGTTCGACCCGCTCACCGGCGAGACCATCCGCAAGGTGCTGCGTTACACCGTCTACCCGAAGACCCACTACGCCACCACGCGCGAGCGCACGCTCAGCGCGGTCGACACGATCAAGATCGAGCTGAAGGAGCGGCTGGAGCAGCTATACCAGCAGAACAAGCTGGTCGAGGCGCAGCGCCTGGCGCAGCGCACCCAGTTCGACCTGGAGATGATGGCCGAGGTGGGCTTCTGCAGCGGCATCGAGAACTACTCGCGCCATCTCACCGGCAAGGCGCCGGGCGAGCCGCCGCCGACCTTGTTCGACTACCTGCCGGCCGATGCGCTGGTGGTCATCGACGAATCGCACGTGACCATTCCGCAGATCGGTGCGATGTACAAGGGCGACCGTTCGCGCAAGGAGACATTGGTGGAGTTCGGCTTCCGGCTGCCCTCGGCGCTGGACAACCGCCCGCTGCGCTTCGAGGAGTGGGAGGCGCGTTCGCCGCGCAGCATCTATGTCTCGGCAACGCCCGGGCCTTACGAGCTGCGCGAATCCGATGGCGAGATCACCGAGTTGGTGGTACGCCCGACGGGCTTGACCGATCCGGAAGTTGAGATCCGCCCAGTCGGCACGCAGGTCGACGACCTGCTTTCTCAGATCAACGATCGCATCGCGATGGGCGACCGCGTGCTGGTGACGACGCTGACCAAGCGCATGGCCGAGAACCTGACCGAGTACCTGGGCGAGCACGGCATCAAGGTGCGCTACCTGCACTCGGACGTGGACACGGTCGAGCGGGTCGAGATCATCCGCGACCTGCGCCTGGGCAAGTTCGACGTGCTGGTCGGCATCAACCTGCTGCGCGAGGGCCTGGACATGCCCGAGGTGTCGCTGGTGGCGATCCTGGACGCGGACAAGGAGGGCTTCCTGCGCTCCACCGGTTCGCTGATCCAGACCATCGGTCGCGCCGCGCGCAACCTGCGCGGCAAGGCGATCCTATACGCCGACCGGATCACGCCCTCGATGAAGGCCGCCATCGACGAGACCGACCGCCGCCGCGCCAAGCAGGAGGAGTACAACGCCGAGCATGGCATCGTGCCCAAGTCGGTGGCGCGGCCGATCGTGGACATCCTGGAGGGCGCGCGCGAGGCGGCCAACGAGGATGCACCCAAGCGTGGCAAGGGCCGCAAGGTTGCCGAGCCGACCGAGGACTACGGCGCGCTCAGCCCACAGCAGATCGCGGCGCGCCTGAAGACGCTGGAGACACGCATGTACCAGCACGCGCGGGATCTGGAGTTCGAGGACGCCGCCCGCCTGCGCGACGAGATCCAGAAGCTCAAGTCCGTCAGCCTGACCGTGTGAGGCGGGCGGCTGGCCGGGCAGGGAGCGGGGCGGGAGGAAAAGCCGCGCAGGGCTGTTCACGCCGCACGCAGGTGATGTTATGATGCGCGCCCCTCGCACCGAGGGCGCGGCGACACGATGTCGCAACGGGCGGTTAGCTCAGCGGTAGAGCACTACCTTGACATGGTAGGGGTCACAGGTTCGAACCCTGTACCGCCCACCACTGAAATGGCTTAGAAATAGTCGTTTCGTGGGATCAGACGGAAGCCGGCCTAGATGGTCGGCTTTTTCGTAAGTGCAGGGTAAGTGCGCGCGGTCTGTCCATCGACAGCGTGCCGGTGCCGCTGGGCGCCTCACCCAAGCCCGTCCTGCGGATCTGGCAGGTGCTTCTTCCACCAGTCCTTGCGGCCACGGCCCTTTCGCCTGGCCCACTCCTTCGACTCAGCAGACTTCCGCTCCTCCGGCGTGCGTGTGTCTCTGCACGTCAGGTGTCCGAAGGGATCAGGCCCGAGGGGCTGGGTGCTATCTTTTTCGTCGTGGGAGGCCATGACGCCAGCCTACGGATTGTCATCGCACCAGACGAGACGGCCTGCTCGTTACACCGACTTCCTGAGCCCGTACGTCCGCGTCAGGGCTGTTCCCAACGATCCATTGACGGCGCTGTCTGTGACAGCGTTGAGCACCAGCTTGATGAGCATCGACCCGTCTGGCGCTTGGCTGGTGGTTGCCTGGGCTGAGACGGGGGAGGCGTGGTTCTCGATCTGCACCGTTACGCCTCGATCACCACCTGAGACGGGGGCGCCCTGACCGCCCACATAGCCGCCGCTGGCATAGCGCCTCGCGTTGATAGCATCGAAGAACCCGCGGCCGTACTTGCTGACAGCGTCCGCCTTGACCACGTACTCGCCGTTGGAGAGATAAGCGGGGATGCTATCGCTTGTGCTGGTGCCTGGGCCTCTGACGTGGCCACCCTCAGCGAATCCCCAGCTGCTGCCGAACAGAGTTGAGAGTGTGCCCGTGTACTGGCTGCCGCCGCCGTAAAGCGCCTTCAGCAAGTTGGCTGCAGTTGCATCGGCGACCATGCGCTTTAGCGTCTTCGCAAAGTTTTCTGCAAGCCCCTTCACGCCATCCTGGAACGGATCGAACAGGAAGTCGGCAAACGCGTCCTGCATGTTCCGGGCCGCTTGGTCGGCGAAGACCGTCATCGCCTGCGTGGCCTCATGGGTGGTGTCGGCCAGCTTGAATGTGTTTGCCTCCAGCTGCTCGTTCAGTGCTTGCTGCCAGGTCGCGTAGTCCTGCGAGGTGACCTTGCCCGTTTTGTAGGCGGCATCCAGCTCTGCGAGGCTGCGCTTGTACTCCAGCATCGCCGGGGCTAGGCCGCCCTGCAGCTGGGCCTGAAGGTCCTCCAGCCTGTTGGACCAGTCCAGCGAGGAGGCGTCGGCGGACATCATGGCCTTGTCCAGGTCAGTCATCGCCAGGATCTGCTCGCGCAGTGCCGTGGTGTCCTTTTCCTTGGCCGTCTTCTTGGTTCCGCCGGTTGGCTTCCCGTTCCCCTGGCCAAGCTTCCAGGCCTCGTAGCCGTCAGAGGGGTCAATGATCGTCATTGCGTCGCCTATAGCCTTCCGGTTGAGGCTGGCAATCTGACGGATGATCTTCTCGCTTTCGGAGTTGAGCGCCTTCAGCTGGTCGAGCTTGAACTTCTCCTGGCCATCGGTCAGGGGAATACCGAGCAGGTTCGACTTCCAGCTATTGAGGTCGCGCTTCTCGGTGTTGATCTGGGCAAGGCGGGCGTTCAATGCGTCGTAATCCGCGTTCCCCACGCTTCCGCCGTTCGCCAGCTTATACAGCTGGTTGGCTTGATCGATGAAGTTCACCAACGCGACCGTGCCGCTCGCCAGATTGGTCACCACGCCGCCCACCCAGCCGGTCATGGTGCCGAACGCCTTGCCCATCTGCGCGCCGGAGATCGAGTTGGCGAACTCGTTGAGCGTGGGGAGGAGGGCGCTTGCTACCTCGACCTTCATCCCCTGAAAGGCCAGCTTGAGGCGAGCGGTCGTCTCCTGCATCGCCTTGGTGTTCTCGGAGAGCTCGCCGCCCATGATGGCGCCGGCGCGCGCAGCCTCGTCGCCCCACTCCCTGAAGCCCCGGCCGTTGTCCCGCAGCAGGGGCACCAGCATCGACGAATCCGACGCGATGGCCTCCATGTAGAAGGTCATCTCGCTCTGCGACACACCAGCCTTCTGTAGGGCGTTGACGTAGGCCTGTAGGGCATCCGGTCCGGAGAGCTTGCGGAACTGCTCAGCAGTCAGGCCCACCTGGGGGGCGATGTTCTTGAAGAAGTCGGCCATGCCGCCGCCGCCGGTTTGCAGGAAGTCACCCGTCTTGTCCTGCACGTCCTTCAGGATGTCGGCCAGCTTCTCGTTCGAGATGCCGACCGCATTGGCGCCCGCCGCCAGGCGCTGGAAGGTATCGCTGCTGGTGCCGGAGAGCTTTGACAGCCGCTCCATCTCTACATTCAGCTGGACGATCTGATCGGTCCAAGCGATCGCGGCGGTGCCGGCGGCTGCCAAGCCGGTAGCCGCAAGCAGCGCGCCGCCGCGGATCGATTTTCCGATCTGCTCGCCGGCCTTGTAAGCCGCATCGCCCATGTCTTTCAGGCGCTTTTCGGCGACCTTGGAGTCGGTAGTGAAGCTGCCCGTGCGGAGGAGCAGATCTATGGTCACGCTGCCAAGCGACATTTCTGGGCCTCACTTCATCAGGTGGTAGGCAGCGTGACCTTCTGCACCGCCGCGGTATCCAGAACCTCAAGGCCGGCGCGCACCTCTCCCAGGATGGCCACCAGGTTGCGGATGAAGAAGTCCGCGTGGGAGTTGCTGATCTGTACCACCAGCGACCAGCGCTCCAGCACGTTGACGAAGCTGGTATCGATGGTCAGGGCCGTGCCGCCGGGCATGCCAGCCGGGGTCACAACGCGCGTGTTCCAGAGCGAGGGCGGCAGCGGGGAGGTCGGGGAGCCGAACACGTACTCCTCGTCCGTTGCGTTCTTGCGCGTGATCTGCAGCTTGAACCAGTCGAAGGGCGACATGATCACCAGGCTGGGGCTATAGCCGTTGTTCGCCTGGACCATCAGCGACTCGCCGATGATGTCGGCAGTGGTCGTGCCATAGGCTGGCGATAGCGCAGGACGTGCTGCCGACACCCATCCAGCTCGATGGCAAGGCGTTCCGCTCGCTCTGCCGTAGGCGCGCGATGCAGCTCTTGGAACTGAGCCGCGGTGCGTTCGCCCAGGTCGGGCAGGGCGCGGTGCAGGGACCACGACGGTTCGCCCAGCACCAGGCGCATTGGTTGATCGCTCATCCGACCCTCCGAACCTTGGCCGCCGACTCGACCATGCCAAGCACGTGGCAGGTGTCAGCCGTCACTGTGATTGCCACGGTCGGATGGGATCCGCAGACCATGCGCAGGCTGCCGTCATCGCGCAGGTAACGGATCTTCTGTTGGCCGGCGTGCTCGACCACATAGAGGCCATCCGCGACAAAGCGGCGAATGGCCAGGTTCACCAAGAGCACATCGCCGGGGACATAGGCGGGGGCGTTGCAGTGATCGCGCACCAGCACGTGGGCGTAGTCGCCTGCCGGCAGCGGGAACAACACGGATGGATGCGTTTCGAGCATCCCGTGGGTCTGGATGTTCATTGCTTGTCGTTCCTCTTGGCAAGGAGTTCCGTCGCGCGGTTCACGCGGTCGAGGACCGCGCCGATGGTGCGGGCTTCGAGGGTGTCGGCCTCGGAGCCGGGCGGCTGCACGACCTGCAGCAGGGCCTTCGCTTCTGCCAGCAACTGCTCGATGCCCGGATCCAGGACATCCGGGAACGGCGCTTCGCGCAGGATGTCGGCGATTTCTTCGCGCAGTAACTCGTTCATGCCCGCGCCTCCATCAGCTGGTCAGCAACAGCGTCTTGCCACTCGGGTCCAAATCTGCCCGCCCTGGACAGGATCCACTGATAGCGATCGAGCCCAGCATCGTCAGCGTCCTCGTGCTCTGCCATGCACTCGAAGCACAGCCAGAACGGCAGCTCTGCGAAGGGGAAGACAACAGTGGTCCTGCGAAGCTGGAGGTAGCTGGCGGACTTTCCACAGCAATCGCAGGCCAGTGGGCTGAGCCGGGTAGGGCGCTCAGACTTTTCTGACACGTCCTCAGGGTGTTGTCCGATTGCTTCGGGGTCTGGATGGTGTAAATTGGTGTTCATGGTCTTTCCTGTCGAAGGGTTAGGTCATGGATTCGACGGCTCGTTCCAGTTCGTACCTGGAGCGGGCCGTTTTTCTTTGGTGCGTCTGACACGGCGAATCCTCCCGGTCAGGCTGCTGCGGTCCGCTGGGCTGAGGCCTTCTCCATCTCCCGCTGGCAGTCAACCAGCGCCGAATGGCTGCACAGGCGGCGCTTGCCGGCCTTGTAGGTGCGCAGTGAGCCTGAGTTGATGAGCTGATAGCCGCGCGTCCGGGACACGCCGATCAGGGCGAACGCCTCCTCAATGGGGTAGGCGAGTTTGTTGCTAGGGTTGGTCATCGGCTGAGCCTCTGTATGGACCAAATTGGTCCGGTAGACTCAGTGGACCACAATGGTCCGTTGCGGTCAAGGACCATTGTGGTCCATCATCCGCGGCCATGACGACACCCGAAATCCAGTTCAAGCTTCGCCTGCCTGCAGATCTCAAGGACCGACTTGACTCAGCCGCTTCCGCAGCGGGTCGATCGATCACAGCCGAGGTGGTTCGCCGGTTAGAGCGCTCTTTTCACACAGACAAAGCTGCGGCATTTGAGCTGCTGAGAAAGGCAATCGACCGGCGCGCCGAAACAGAAAAAGTGATCGCGCGCTACGAGGCAGATATCGAAAAGGTGAAGCAGGGCGACGAAACGCCTTTCAAGTATCTGTTTATGACAGACAATGCGGCTCCAGATCAGGATCTGCTTACTTCGGTTATGCAGATAAAAGAGTTGTTCGAAAAGGACCTCAAGCGATTGAACGAAACCGTTCCGGTCTTGCTCGCTGCAGCAACCAAGGGCGGTCACATCCCTACTGAGATTTACGAGCTCTTGGACAGTAGAGATTAGAGCTTCGCCACCGCCTCAGCCAGCTTGTCCGGCGCTAGGTGGGCGTAGCGCAATGTCATCCTGATATCGCTGTGCCCCAGCAGTTCGCGCACGGTGTTGAGGTCCACGCCGGCCATGACCAAGCGAGAGGCGAACGAGTGGCGCAGGTCGTGGAACCGGAAGTCCGCCAGGTCCGCCGATCCGCACAGTTCCTCCCAGCTGCTGTTGATGTTGTCCATGCGGCCGCCGGTCTTGGGCGAGGGGAATACCAGGCCGGTGCCGGTGCCCTGGCGCTTCCAGCACGTGAGCACATCCAGTGCTTCGGTGTTCAACGGCAGGTGGCGCGCCTTGCGCGACTTCGCGTTGCCGGCGGTGATTGTCACCAGCTTGGCCGGCAGGTTGACGTTCTTCCAATCCAAGCCAAGGAGCTCCCCACGCCTCATGCCGGTGTTGAGCGCCAACAGCGTCATCGGCAGCAGGTGATCGGTGTAGCCGTCCTGGGGCCACTGCCTGTGCCCTTCAGTGCCGCGGGCAGCGTGCCACGCGTTGTGGCGCTCCCTGCTGGCCCTGCGCGCGCCCTCGCGCTCTGACAGCGCTTTCCTGAGGCGCTTCTCCTCGTCGGCCGTCAGGTAGCGCACGCGGCTGTCGTCGGCGCCCTTGGCCTGTTTGACGGTCCGCATGGGGTGATCGGCCACCATGCCCCAGTCCACGGCGCGAGACAGGGCGCCACGGATGCGGGACAGGTCGCGGTTCACTGTGGCCGGCTTCATGCCTGCCTTCAGCCTTGCTGACTTCACCCGCTCGATATCGAAGGCGGACACCTTGGTAAGCTCCCTGTCGAGCAGGTCTGCGAACACCGCGCCGATCGCGTCCACCGTCGCCTGGCCAGCCTTCTGGTTCGCCTTGGCCCAAGGCGCGTAGTGGTCTCGGATGAAGTCGCCCAGGGTCAGCGGCTTGGGCTTAGATGCCTCCACCACTGCCAGCGGTGCACCGTGCTGCGCCGACTCCGACAGTGCGGCCAGCGCTGCATTGCGCGCGCCCGTCACGGTCATCACCGGATGCCGGCCAAGGGTGCGGCGCTTCCCGCGCCCCCACGTCACGATATAAGACTTCACGCCGGACGGCTGCACACGCAGCAGCAGCCCGCGCAGATCCGTGTCGTGGATCTCGTAGGGCTTGGCTGCAGGCTTGGCCGCGTCAACGGTGCGAGGGGTCAACTTGGCTTTCACGGTATCCGTAAGTGCATCTGTAAGTGCAAACTGCACAATATCGACAGATGCAACGGGATGCAATGAACCGATAAAACAAGGGATATCAGCCCAAGTAGATGATTTGAAAAGGGCCGAGATTCCGTTGACATGGTAGGGGTCACAGGTTCGAACCCTGTACCGCCCACCAGCTCCTGCCAGGGGCAGGCTGGTGAAGATGAAACGGACCGGGCAGCGCCCGGTTTTTTCATGTCTGGCGCCAGGTTGCCAGATGACGGTGTGCCGATCCTGGGGCGCCCGCCTGGGCGAGGCGCAGCCTGCCGCGACCTAAGGCCCTGGGGGGCGAAGGTGGCCTCGTCACGCCGGGATCGCTTAGGATCGCGCTCTCGGACCTTCGAGGAGCGCCAGGGATGGAATACCGCCACACCCTCCTGCAGAAGCACGGCTATCAGGTCGTCGCCCTCACGCGCGATGCGGACCCGGCCTATGCGCCGGACGAGGTGATCGGTTACGCGGTGGTCACCGACTCGGGCGCCAAGCTGCGCGAGGAGACCTCGCTGGAGCAGGCGCGCCTGTACATGGAACAGCTTATCGAGGACGAGCAGCCGATCCGCGCCGACGATGCGCGTCCGCGCCGGCGCAAGTCGGTGCGGCCCAAGACGGCCCGGTTGATCCGTTGATGATTCGCGCCGCGCGCGGGCGCGGCTTCAAGGAGGAGTGCGCTTGAGCAAGGGGAAACTTGGGTTGGCCGTCGTGTTGACGGTGCTGGCCGCGGCGGCGGGGCTGTACCTGTCCGGCTATGTGACGATGGCGCTGCTCAAGGTGCATGCGCCGCTGCACTGGAACACGTATGTCGAGTACATCCAGGCGCTCGGTGACGCGCGCTATCGGCCTTACGCCGGCAAGATCAAGGCGGCCGGCTGGATCGGCTTCGGCGCGGTGCTGATCGTCTATGTCCTGATCCTGGCGCTGCTGTTCAAGGGAAAGCGGCAGTCGCTGCATGGCGATGCGCGCTTCGCCAATGCCGGCGACCTGAACAAGCACAAGATGCTGCAGCCTTCGAACACCGGCATCATCGTCGGCAAGTTCGGCGGCAAGCTGGTGCGCCTGCCGGGGCAGCAGTTCGTGATCCTGGCCGCGCCCACGCGTTCGGGCAAGGGCGTGGGCATCGTGATTCCCAACCTGCTCGATTACGCCGAGTCGGTGGTAGTGCTGGACATCAAGCAGGAGAACTTCGAGCTGACCAGCGGCTGGCGCAGATCGCAGGGACACGAGGTCTATCTGTTCAATCCCTTCGCCGAAGACCGCCGCACCCATCGCTGGAATCCGCTGACCTACGTCTCGCGCGATCCGGCCTTCCGCGTGTCCGATCTGATGAGCATCGCGGCCATGCTGTATCCCGATGGCGCGGACGAGCAGAAGTTCTGGGTCAGCCAGGCCCGCAACGCCTTCATGGCCTTCGCGCTGTTCCTGTTCGAGAATCACGACGACGAAATCGCCACGGGCTTCCCGTTCTCTTCCGGCCCGCCGACGCTGGGGCGTATCTATCGCCTGTCCTCGGGCGATGGCACGGATCTGAAGGCCTATCTGCGCGGCCTGGCCTCGCGCAAGTTCCTCAGCGACAACGCGCGCTCGGCTTTCTCCAACCTGCTGTCGCAGGCGGATGAGACCTTCGCCTCGATCATGGGCACGCTGAAGGAACCGTTGAATGCCTGGATCAATCCGGTGCTGGACGCGGCCACGTCCGGCGACGACTTCCTGCTCACCGACCTGCGCAAGAAGAAGACGAGCATCTACGTCGGCATCCAGCCCAACAAGCTGGCCGAAAGTCGACTGATCGTGAATCTGTTCTTCAGCCAGATCATCAATCTCAACACCCGCGAGTTGCCGCAGAGCAACCCCGAGCTCAAGTACCAGTGCCTGCTGCTGATGGACGAGTTCACGGCGATCGGCAAGGTCGACATCATCGCCTCGGCCGTGTCGTACATGGCCGGCTACAACATTCGCCTGTTGCCGATCATCCAGTCGATGGCGCAGCTGGATGCGACCTATGGCAAGGACGTCTCGCGCACCATCATCACCAACCATGCGTTGCAGATCATCTACGCGCCGCGCGAGCAGCAGGACGCCAACGATTACTCGGAGATGCTGGGCTACACCACCTTCAAGCGGCGCAACATCACCCGCGGGCGCGAAGTGACGCGCAGCATTTCGGAGGAGCGGCGCGCGCTGATGCTGCCGCAGGAACTCAAGGCGATGGGATTCGATCAGGAGGTCTTCCTGTACGAAGGCATCGCGCATCCGGTCAAGTGCGAGAAGATCAAGTACTACAAGGAGCGCTACTTCACCGCGCGCGTGATGGACAAGGTGGATGTGGAGCGCATCACAGTTTGATGCGCGCATCGCGTTCCGTTATGGCTTGTGAAGGACAGATGAAGCTGTGCTGAATCCTTGACGCACCCGTCAGATGCACGTTAGCTTTACTGCACGGGGCACCTGGAGCGGAGTCCTTCCGGGTGGTGGTGGCTGCGGTGTTGCTTGCTGCGGCGGTTGTCGAACAAGGGGGCGGACAAGGGATGTCAGGAGATTCTTCGGCGCTAAGAGCGCATCGCGCAGGTTGTGCGCACAGTCGCATCGACAGGCCAGTCGAACAATGGCGTCTCGCTGATCGTATCGATCAGGCGCGTCGCCTTGTCATCTTCAGATACTAGAAACGATCGATCGTCATTTCCAGAGTGCGGATGGCGCGTCGTTTCTTGTGCGCCTCGTCCGGATTGCCCTTTACAGGAGTTGCCGTGTTGCAGCGGAACATCGTCAAACTTTCTTCGATGCTGGTCGTGTCGAGCGCGCTGCTCGTCGGATGCGGCACAACGCCGGCGCCCGACTTCGGTGGCAAGTGGCGTCCGATCAACAACTACTCCGAGACGCCGATCGAGATCCCGCTGTCGAGCACCTACATCTTCCAGGCCTCGCCGATGGACGGCACCTTGAAGACCATGCTCACCCGTTGGGCCAAGGACAGCGGCATGCAGCTGGACTATCGCTTCGGCTCGGATTTCACCCTGTATGGCCCGGTCTCGCAGATCGACACCACCGATATCCGCGACGCGGCCGCGCAGCTGACCAGTGCATACGGTCCACGCGGGATCGCGGTGTCGGTCGTGGGCAACAGGATCACGGTGACGTCGGCTTCCGCCGCGCCCGCCGCGATGACCGCACCGGCGGCCGCGCCGCCTTCCAAGCCATGACGTTTCCAGCGTCGGTGTCCCATTCGGCGCCGGCATCCTCTATCCCCGACAGGCGCAGCGTCCCTGCATGATTTCCCGAAAGAAAGAAGAAACGCCCAAGGTCAAGGCGGCCATCCAGAAGGCGGTGAACTACGAGCTCACCATCGCCGACATGGCCAAGCGCAGCGAAAAGCGCGCCTGGCAGGTCGCCACGGGTGCCATCGTCCTGTCGCTGGTGCTGGCCGGCGGCTATTTCATGCTGCTGCCGCTGAAGGAGCGCACGCCGTTCATCGTGATGGCCGATCCCTACACCGGCAATGTGCAGGCCAGCCGCCTGGTGCCGGATGTGATGGACAAGACCATCACCTCCAACGAGGCGATCAACCGCGCCAATGTCGAACGCTATGTGCTCGCCCGTGAGTCCTACGATGCAGACCAGACTTTCACACCGCTGGGCGGCTGGCGGCAGGTGAACGTGATGTCCTTGGACCGGCCAGCCTTTCGTAGACATCCGGTTGCCATAATTGATGGCAATGACCGAGGTGTTTATGGGCAACAGCAAGCAGTACACGGATGAGTTCCAGGCCGAAGCGGTGAAGCAGGTGATCGAGC